>NZ_KN708638.1:4007651-4084634 GCF_000805335.1 Streptomyces sp. CT34
ACGGCCGGTACTCCGGTGAGCAGGGGTACTTGAGAGGGGCGGCCGCGGTCGCGATGGCGCCCGCTTCTCCCGGCGCACCGGCGGCGGCCAACCATGTGACGATCGCCGGCTTCGCGTTCTCGCCATCGACCTTGACCGTCAGCAAGGGCACCACGGTGACCTGGACCAACGAGGATCGGGCTCCGCACACGGTGACCGGCTCGGGTGGGCTGAACTCGCCGACGCTCGGCAGTGGCGGTTCCTACACCTTCACGTTCAAGACCGCCGGCACGTTCAGCTACTACTGCGCCATCCACCCGTCCATGCACGGCACGGTCGTAGTGAAGTGAAGTGAAGTGAAGTGGGGTGAGGTGAGACTCAGTTGCCGACTCCCTGCGAACAGGGTGCGTTGGCTGCCGGTGACGATGCTCCCGAGGTGTGACCATGTGGTTGCTACGGCTGCTCACGGCGGCTGGGCTGGTCGTCGACGCCTACGTGCATGCCGAACTGGCGAGTGCCTACGACCCGGTAGGCGCCGGCGTCAGCGAGGGGGCGCTGTTCCGCATCCAGGCAGCGGCGGCGGCGCTGGCCGCTGTCCTGGTGCTGGTGAGCGGCAGGAGCCGTTGGGTCTGGGCGTTTGCCTTTCTGGTGGCGGCATCGGCGGTCGGCGCGGTGCTCCTGTACCGGTACGTGGACGTGGGCTCCCTGGGGCCGCTGCCCAACATGCATGAGCCCGCGTGGTATCCGAAGAAGACGGTGTCCGCCGTGGCAGAGGCAGTGGCGACGCTGGGCGCGGCGGCGGGTTTCGTCACTGTCAGCCGTAACCGCACGCCCAGCCGTCAGGCGTGATCGAACGGGATGGAAGGTGCGTTTCCGGTCCGGCGAGGCATGAGCGGAGCCGGCGCCGTAGGCAACAACGGTCACTGTGCCGCGGAAGACATACGCTCACCTGCGCGGAGCCCGCGGACCTACCCTTCACACCGGCAACCCGCGTGCGTGCGGCTGTCTTCGCACAGCGGAGACAGCCGCACGCACGGCCTACAAGAAGCGGCACCGTTCCCCTCGCGAGCCGTCGTGCCCCTCGCGAGCCAGCCAGAGCGTAAACCGCGGTCAACGAGGGCAAAGTTTCACATCGACGCCCCCCCGAGTCGGGATGTTTTCGCAGGTCAGGCAGGTACCAGGCCCCCAAAGCCCCCCTGATTCCCAAGCCCAGAGCGCGGGTTCGATTACCGTCACCCGCTCCATGGCGAAGGCCCAGGTCAGAGACCGGGGCCTTGTTTGTAGTCCAGACCCATTGCGGGGTGGCGCGCCCCCCCCGCGTGCCCTATCTGCCTGACGGAAGGGCAGGTTTCGCCAACTCCCGTACCGACTCAGGCGCCTTGCGAGCCAAGCGCCTCGAATGGCGAGACGCATCTTCTGCGACTTGGGTCATCTGCGCCCGAGTTGTCGCGGGATTGCGGATGCAAAACGGGCCTGCGACAAGGGCACGCCCGCTGCCCTATGCCGACTTCCGCGCCGTGCGGGAGTTCGCCTCCGCAGCAACCCGCGACGGTCGGACCGTCACCGAAGAAGCGGTCTACGACGGCCTTGTCCGCGAGTACGGCATGGGGCGCATGTCCCAGAGCTCAAACCGCAGGGGCCGGACCCTGCTGCGCGGCTTCTGCAACAGCGGCTCCCTCGTCATCTTCGTCACTCTCAGCGAACCGCCGCTGCCTCCCTCAACGTGCCTACAGCCAAGGGCGATCGCCACCGTCGTCCGCGCCAAATGACCTTCCCCCGCGTCAGGACCAGGGTCAAGTGGTCCGAGCCGCCGACCGGCGGCGCAGTGCAGTGCAGTGCACGAACATCGAAAAGCACAGATGTTCGCTTCCTGATTTTTAGAGCTTGTCTCACGTGGCGTCAGGTCGGTGCGGCATGATGGTTCGTCATGCGTGTTGGTCTGTCACAGCGATTGGTTCCTGATGAGCTCTGGGCCATTGTGGCTCCGTTGCTTCCTCGTTCACGTCGCGTCCGCAAGGTGGAGGGACGGCCCCTTGTGATGAGCGGGCCGTGTTCACCGCCGTCGTGTACGTGCTGACCAGCGGCTGCGCGTGGCGACACCTTCCTGAGACGTTTGGTGTGTCTCCCGCAACCGCCCACCGCCGGTTCTCGGCGTGGACACGGGCAGGGCTGTGGAGGCGGCTGCACCAGGCCGTCCTGGACGAACTCGGTGCCCGTGGCGAGTTGGACTGGACTTCCGCGATCGTCGATGCGGCCTCGGTCCGTGCGAAAAAAGGGGATCGCTGACCGGACGCAATCCGGTCGACCGGGGCAAGAAGGGCAGCAAACTGCACGTCCTTTCCGATGCCCAGGGTCTACCTCTGGCGCTGGGGGTATCCGGCGCGAACGTGCACGACAGCCAGGCCCTGCTTCCGCTGATCCTGGGCATACCCGCCATCCGGTCACGGCGCGGTCCCCGCCGGCGCCGTCCCGGCAAGCTTCGCGCTGACAAGGCGTATTACTCCGCCGACCACCTGAGGTGGCTGCGCGAACGCGGCATCGTCCCGCGCATCGCACGTCCCGGCATCGAGACCAGCGAGCGCCTGGGCAAGCACCGCTGGAAGATCGAACGGTCGATCTCCTGGCTCTTCGGATACCGCCGCCTTACCGTCCGATACGAGCGGAAAGGCAGACACTTCCTGGCTTTCCTCGGACTTGCAGCGGCGCTCACCTGCTACAAGAGACTGTCCAAGATCGCCACGTGAGACAAGCTCTTAGTCAGCAAGGAAGGGGATTTCCAGAAGTCACCGCCCAGCAAAGTGTTTTGGAGCGCGTCCGAGCAACCAGAGCCGCCTAAGCCGCGTCTTCCACGGAAAGTCACGTGCCCCGATGATCGAAATCTTCCGGGCGCCACAGAACCGGCATAGGGGCACGCGATCTGAGTAGCATGCTGGGCTTTAGGAAATGAGAGCCATTCAGTAATCGCACACACGAACGGCGAACGGGGGCCAATTCATGATCACCAGGTGCGGCAGGCCAAGGATGAGGATCATCCTTGCGGTCGCCACGGCTTTGACAGCGGCAAGCGGGGTGGTGGGCACCATCGGAGCCGGAACGGCCGGCGCGCAGCCGTCGCCCGCATTCGGCTATACGTGCTCGGCGGGCATGATCGGCGATCAGCCTTTCACAGCGGAGATCCACTCGGACATCCCGAATTCGATCGCGGTCGGCGCGCCCAGCAAGCCCATCGCCGTCAACGCGGTGGCTACGGTGGGCCCGAGTTTCACCCAGTGGCTCAACAGGGCGGGCATGAAGACCCTCGGGGGCACGGTGGACGCGAGGGCCCATGTGGCCGCGCCACAGGATGACTTCGACGTCACGGTCCCCTTCCACATGGCCACGACCAGCGTCCCGGCATCCGGTCCCTTCAACGTCACGGCAACCGCCGGCGCGACCACGCGCACCTTCAGCCATCCAGGCCACGGGACGGTCACCGCCGGCAACCTCACCCTCCACCTCCTCGCGAAGAACGCGACCGGCACCATCACACTCGCGGGCGACGCACCGTGCACCCTGAACACCGGACAGAGCAATGTCGTGACGTCCTTCGACATCACGAAGCCGAGTTCGGCGCCCTCCGCCCCTCCGAGCCATTCGACCGGACCGGTGGCCACCGCCACTCCGCGGCCGACGACCGGATCGGTGGGCGCTGCCGTTCCCAAACCGACGATGTCGGCGGGCAACGGGCCCGCGAAGGACAGCGCGACCACGCCCGGCAATCCGAGCCCCAGGGCTTCCAGCCCCACACCGGTGACGAACTCCCCCCATCCGACTCCGAGGTCGACCACACCCACGATCGTCTCCAAGCCCTCGGCCGCCGGCCAGGACACTGGGGATCTCATCCTGCTGGCCGTGGGTGCGCTCGTCGCATGCGCCGCCGCCTTCCTCCTCGGCGCGCGGCTGAAGAACCACCGCCGTACCGGTGATGACGGAGGGGATCAGCGGTACATCAACCCGAAGCCTGACGGGCCTACCGCAGGCGTCAAGGCCGGGACGGACGACGTCAGTTGCCACCGGAAGGTCTTGATTGCTGCTGCCCCCCAGCGTCGAGGGTGTGACGGTGGGGCAACGTCGCACGGCAGCACGGGCCGGAAGGTTACGGACGGCCGGAATCGCCTGATGGCACGTCATCTTCCACACCAGGCCGGTCATCAGGGCATCAGCGCGCGGGCCAGCGGCGGCGCCGATCTGGACAGCCAACTCGCGGGCTTGCTCCAGGGTGGAGACGTCGATGTCGTGGCCGACGAGAAGCCCGGCAGCGAATACGTTCGACAGGCGTAGTGAACGACCACCGCGTGTGCAGCGGAGGCTCAAGGAGGGCGGCAGGCAGGCACGGGGCCTGCCTGCCGGGGCGAGGACGGCCACGGAAAGTTGACTATCCGCGTGAAGAGGGAGGTACCTCTGTTGACTGAGATCGACACTTTGCTTGGCGAGATCGTGCTGCAGTCGAAGCGGGGGCGGGTGCGTACGGCGTCGGCGTGCTGACCAGGGCCGAGGGCAAGGCGGCCGGAGCGACCGTGCGGCTGGGACAGCCGCACGGTCGCCCGGATCCCGCACCGTGGACCCGACTCCGCGTCGGTTGAGGCCACCGTCACCGGCCTGGCGGACGCGGGTGCGGACCAGGACATGCTCAAACACCGTGCGTTCGCGGCAAGTTGAGATCACCCACCGGTGCTGGCACCACTCATTTCCGAACCTCACAGTCGATGGGGAGTAGCCATGGCGACGATCGGGTTGGCCGCAGCCATCGAGGAACTGCGGCAAGAGCTCTACCAGGCCCAGGCTCAGGGCGCCCAGCAGCAGTTCGCCTTTCAGATCGAGGAAGCCGAGCTGGAGCTGCTGCTGGAACTACGCAATGACGTCAAGGGCGAAGGGAAGCTGCGGTTCGGGGTGGCGAGCGTAGGCGGGGGCGGATCACACTCCTCGGCCCGCGGGCACAAGCTGACACTGAAGCTGCAGGTCAAGGACCGGGCCACGGGCGGAGCCAGCCCTGAAATCGGCCGCCGGCAGCCCGGCTCCTGGGACGACGAGGGCTGAGGTGGACCATCGAAGACTGGCCCTTGTCCGTGGTGGTGACGCCGCGGGATTCCGCCGCCTCGGTACCGGCTATCTGATCGGGCCTCGCCTGGTACTGACGGCCCGGCACGTCGTCGAGGAGAGCAAGGGCATGCCATGGGCCCAGATCGACGTGCGTGTGGGGCACCCCCGGGACGCCGACGTGCATCGCTGCATGGCATCGGTGCGCTGGACTGCCCCGGAAGGGCGCGATGTTGCTCTGCTGCTGTTGGACGACGAGGTCGACGTGCCCGGGATGGTGCGCTGGGGCCGTCCTGTCGGCAACGCCCCGCTGCCCTATGAAGGTCTTGGGTACCCCTCGGCGGCCTTCAGGGGTGGGCAGCACAAGGTGGAGCACCTGAGAGGGAAGCTGCCTCCTCAGGCCGGCGGTGTCGGCACCCAGGATCTGTACGTCCTGGACCAGGAGTCTGCGCCGGACATGCGTACGGACGGCGAGCAGGCGTGGTCCGGGGCTTCCGGCAGCGCGGTCTTCTGCGAAGAACGTCTCGTTGGCGTCGTCATCCACGATGACCACGCCTTCGCGAACCGCCGCCTGCATGCCTGTCCGGCCCGTACCTTCACCCACGACCCCGCGTTCGCCATACTCCTGCAACGTTACGGTGATGGCCTCCCTGAGCTGGTCGACGTCCCAACCGCACCGATCAGCACCCAACGGGGCAGCGACGGGTCAGGCCGCCACCTGGACACGCTGGCCGAGAACCTCCATACCCTCAGACGAAGGGTCCTCTCCGAGCTGGGGAAGGACCAGGTCCAGGAGCAATTACGGAGCGGGCATCCACTGCCCGTGCGTTGTCGAGCGGCCCCCGAGAGGTTGACCGGTCAGAGGAACGGTGCCCGGGAGACCTCGGCGGCACTGGCGGACGCTTCCCCGCTGGACCTGGCAGGTCCGCTGGATAACATCGCAGCTGTCTACCTGAAGAAAAGGGACAGCCAACTGCTGGTGCTGGGCCGGCCCGGTTCGGGGAAGTCCGTCCTGATCCGGCGCTTCGCGCACGCTCGGTTGAAGGACGATGACTGGACCGGCAAGGGACCAGTGCCGGTGATCTTCAGTCTGGGATCATGGGACCCCACCGTCACGTTCCTGCAGGACTGGCTGATCGACCGCCTGGAGCGGGATCACGCCTTCCTGGCCAGGCGAAACCTCGACAAAGAGCCATGGGCCACTGAACTGATCGTGGGGGGCCACGTGCTGGCGGTCCTGGACGGGTTCGACGAGATGGCGGAGGAATTTTACGAACCCGCGCTGCGGCAGCTGGGGGCCTTGAACCTGCCGTTGCTGCTGACGAGCCGGCCCGAAGCGCTCAGCGGCGTCAGGCCAAGCGAAGGGCTCTTTCCGGGGATCGAACTGACGGACCTCACCCTCGCCGACTGCTCCGCCCGGCTCGCCGGCTCGACCACATGGGCGCGCGTCCTGGACCGGTTGGGCAGCCAATCCGGCGACCCGGCCGCCGCCCTGCTCGCCACCGTACTGAGCACTCCCCTGATGCTCACCATGGCGGAGGCCTTCCACAAGTCCGGCGGCGAGCCTGAATCCTTGCTGGAACTCGCAGAGTCCGGCTCCCGGGACGCGCTGGAGGCGCGTCTCCTGAACGCCTTCGTCCCCACGGCGTACAGCCGCAGGCTCAACCCGTCCGTTCCGAAACGCCGACGCTGGAGCGCCGAGCGTGCAGGACGCTGGCTCGGCTACCTCGCCACGCACCTGAAGAAACAGAAGACAGACGCACAGGACATCGAGTGGTGGCAGCTGGGCACGTCCATGAGCCTGCCCGCGCGCATGGTCGTCTCCGGGGCCCTGTGCGGGCTCATATCGGGGATGGCGGTCACACTCGTCAACGTCTTCATGAACGACCCCCCGGCCGTGCTCATGGACATGTTCCTGGACATGCTGGGAATCGGGCTGGCCTTCGGGCTCGTGCACGGATTCGTGTCGGAAAAAATCGAGGCCAGCGGCGCGTTCAAGCCGTCCCGCATGCAGATCGGGGTAGGCGGCGAGTCGATGGGGGTGAGGTCGAGGAGAGTGCTGGAGCGTTTCCTCCCCAGAGTCGGCGGCGGGCTGGCCGGCGGACTGGTCTTCGGGATCGTCTACGGCGGCGGAGCCGCGGCCTACGCGATGTTCCTGTCCTATCCCTGGCTGTCGGTCGCCCTGTTCTTCGGGAACTGGCTCGTGGCCGGGCCACTGCTCGGACTGGGGATCGGGATCGTCCTCGCGCTGGCGGCCTGGCTCGAGACAGACGCCAAGCCGAAGGAATCAGTCAGCGCGACGGACCTGTTGCGCAAGAACCGCACCATCGTGCTCGTTCAGGCAGCCGCGGTGGGGCTGGTCCTCGGGCTCGGATACGGAACCGCCATCACGTATTTCAACGGCTTCACCCTCGGCCTCCCGTCCGGGATCGGGGCCGGACTCGCGTCCGCGACCGGGGTCGGCACTCTGTCCGCGTGGGGCCGGTGGGTGGTGCTGGTCCGCTTCTGGCTGCCCCTGTCAGGACGCCTCCCCTGGAGTGTGAACGCCTTCCTGGACGACGCCCGCACTCGAGGCGTACTACGCCAGGCCGGCGCGGTCTACCAGTTCCGCCACGCGCGGCTCCGAGATCGCCTGGCCGAGGTCTACGAGCAACACGAACAGTCGCCAGAAGGAGGCACAGCGCGGTGAAGGCAGGACCGGTGTTGCTGACCGGTCCTGCCTTCACCACGCATGAAGCCGTCGCCTCAGCCGAAGTGCTTCCGCTTCCCCGCCTGGAACTGCCCGGCCGCGTCCCGGCGTTGCCGGCGCACCTCGGCGTCAATGCGCTTCGCGAGCTTGCGCTGGTGCTTCTCTTTGGAGTGCTGGTAGATCAGCTGAGCCTTCGGGCTGGACTGCCCCGCACGGCCGAAGCGCGCATGTAGTTTCGATTCGCCGACACGACCACGGCACGCTGTAAAAAGGGGGAATTTTGAAGCGCACAACAGGAATCTGTGTACTCGCTGGCGCCGTGTTGCTGAGCACCGTCGCAAGTGGCACCGCCAGCGCAGCTCCTCGGGAAGGGACCGGGAGCCAGCGAGCCGGGACCAACACTGCAATTGCTCCCGGCTTCGTCAAGCCCGGCGCTAACACAGTCGTCAAGCGCAATGTTCCACAGCAGGCTCCGACGGCTTTGAAGGCACAGCTGAAAGCTGCCGACGATGTCGATATCTCCCAACCTAAAGAGGTCTGCGGCACCGAAAGACTTCAGAAGGCTCCGTCACCGTGCAGAAGTGCCCGCGGGTAAGACCGGATCTATCGAGGCATACGCGCAATACGACCAGTACACCGTTACCGACGGAGATGAAACTGGATGGGTCCTGAAGCCCGTCGGGGTATGCTTTAACCAGTGGGCAAAGTGACCTGACGACCAGAGCGATAGGGGTTCACCGATGAGGCGTCTGACTCAACATACGGCCATCGGCTCTGCCCTGTTGCTTGCATGCGTGGCATGCGCATCCGGGGAGGGTGGAAGCAGTTCTTCCGCCCTCCCTTCGCCATCCTCCGCCGAGCCGTCACATCTACTTCAACTTCCAGTGGTCAACCTGGCGGACGACCCGCTTTCCGATCAGGATGGAATACACAGGGTAATTGGGGAAGTTCGCAACGGGCCCGACCGAATCATCATCTACACAACAGGGCAGAAATGCGGCCTAGCGACGACGCGCGAGGGCGATGAAAGAAACCTTTCCATCCACGTGCTCACAGCATGGCCGAAAGTCAGCCCCCAAGGGGGCACACGCCTCCCCTATGGCCCTTACTCGAATTCTTCCGCCAAGGGTTCACACGGCACTTGGGCATCTCTTTCCTGCGGAAAGGATGCAATGATCGTAAAATTCTTCTCCGCGAATGCGCCCAAGACCTCGAAATATCGGGGCTCGCTTGACGTGATCAAATCGTCGGGCCCTGGAGATCCCGTCTCCATTGTCGTAGGAACAAGAGCGGTCAGGGAAAAGGTCTCCGCTGCTCTTGAGGCTCACTCGTAAGTCGTAGGTTTCCTCGGCCGTGCGTACGGCAATGTGTGGGGTGACAGGTGATCCCTTGTGGCGGCAGGTTCGCCACCGTGCCGGGTGGTCATGGGATCGAGTGACAACACAGTGTGGGCCACCAAAGCAGCATGCGCGTCCGCTAGCCTCGATCTTTCATGACGGTCCGCCGACTCTGTCGGTAGACCGTTTCGCGTTCTGTGTCTGATGCTGGGCCGGCTGACCGCCCGTCTGTCGCGTCGGGTTGGCGCCGGGTTCCACCCTCCGGTCGGGGTGTTGCTGCTCGACCCGGCGTCGGCCGGTGGTGACGAGCTGGCCGGCTGGGGAGAACAGGCGGAGCCTGAGCCCAACCGGTGGAAAACGGGCGACGAAGCAGCAGCCATCGGGTTCGATTCCCGTCACCGCTCCATGACGAAGGCCCAGGTCGGCGACCTGGGCCTTGTTTGTTGTCCAGACCTCTCCTAGCTCCGCATGCCCGCCACGTGCCCCAACTCGCCTGAAACAACTGCACGGAGAACCCATCCGGGCGCCCACTGAACCCACCCCAGGCGAAGCATCTCGGATAGCGAGACGCAATTCACGTGATCCACATCGCCATTTGTAGCGGGTTAGGTGCAGTAGCATGAACAGCGTGAAGTAGCGCCTGTAAAAGGCCAGTTGGAGATGTGTTGCCGACTGCCGCGGCAGGACTTCCCGTAGTCCGTCCGCCCCTCTTCTCCTTTGAACTGCTCCTCGCCAGGGGCCATACGGGCAATTTCGGGGGCAGGTGTCTGCCCATGGCGCGCTTCGCGAACCGCCCTCGGTGGGCAGGCTTCTGGGCACGGAAGCCGCGCTATCGGGCGCCGTGAGCAGGCCCCGCTCCCCCGTCTCCGGAGGTCCGGGTGATCGTTATCTGTGGGAAGGCGATCGGTGCGAGGGGCCGGTGTGCCTGGACTTCCCAGGCCTGGCCGGTGGTGCCGGTGGCCAGAACGGCAGCGATCGCGTCGGCGACCAGGGCCGGTTGGGCCAGTGCGATTCCGTGCTCCGCCAGGTGGGCGTGGTAGGGGGCGAGCAGCGGGGTGTCGATGAAGCCGGGGCAGACGGCGTTGATCGTGACGTGGTCGGGTTGCAGGGCCGGGGCCAGTGAGCGGACCAGGCCGATCACCGCGTGTTTGGCCGCCGCGTAGCACACGTCGGCCGAGGGCGCGACGCCCGCGAGGCTTGCGGTGACGACGATCGCTCCGCCGCCTCGTCGGAGCCAGGGCAGTGCGGCCTGGGTGCCGAGGACCACGCCGTCGAGGTTGACCCGCATGCTGTGCCGGTAGCGTTCCAGGTCGAAGCCGGAGCCGATGGCGGTACCTCCGGGGATCCCCGCGTTCAGGCACAGCACGTCCAGCCGCCCGAAGCGCTCGGTGACCGCCGCGATCAGGGCCTGGTTGTCGGCCGGGGAGGCGACGTCGGTGTGGATGAACCGGCCGCCGACCTGGTCGGCGGCGGCCCGGCCGGCCTCGCTGTTCAGGTCGGCGATCACCACGCGGTGCCCGCCCGCTGCCAGCCGGTGGGCGATGGCCGAGCCGATCCCACCGGCGCCACCGGTGATCACCGCCACCGGGCGGTCCGCTCCTGCGGCACGAGGTTCAGCCATCGGTACGAACTCCGGCGCCATCGGTCCGGACCCCGGCGAAAGCGGCGGCCCGCCGGACATAGTGCACGCTGCCTCGCTGCACCAGGATCAAGAGTGCGACCAGCAGTACCGTGCCGGCGATCGGCACACTGTCCACGGGCATGGTGAACGCCATCACCACTCGGGCGACGGCGTCCACCAGGAACGCCCCGCCCCACACCGCGGTGACCATCCGCAGCCCGCGGCGGAACCGTACATCGTGGCGCCAGCCGTCCTCCCAGCGTCGAGCGGCGTGGGCCGGCATGAACTTCGCGGTGGCGTCCAGCAGGAACGGCCGACGCCCCAGCAGCGATCCGAGGATCCACAGCCCGAAAGCGCCGGTGCCCCAGCTCTCCCTGGCCAGCAGCACGCGGGGGCTTCCGGTGACGAGCGACATCGCGGTGGACAGCACCATCGCCACCAGTACGAAGGCGCTGATCGGGTCGACACGGCGGCTTCGCACGATGCTGTGGCCGGCGCGCAGCAGCGGGACGGTCCCGCCGACCGCCAGGGCCCACCACTGGTTCAGGCCGGCAGCCCGCAGCCCGTAGTAGGCCGCCAGCGGAATGCCCGCATCGACCACAACGGACACCACCAGCGCGGCCGTTGGCCGCCGTTCCTCAGAGATGTCTGTCTGCATGGCCACGACGCTAGGAATCGGCTGCCGGGCCCGGAATGCGGTTCTGTACCGGATGGGGGTGGAGTTTCCTCCACCCCGTTCCTGCGCCGAGCTGCCGTATCGCGCCGGTGCCGTGTCGTGCACCTGGGCCGTTCGGCAGACTGGCCGGCGTGTTGCGAAGCTGCGGAGACTCCCTGGGCCGTTGGCGGGCCGTGATGCGGGCAGGCGCCCGGGCCCAGCGGATCGGTTTCGAGTGGCTGGGCCTGTCCGTGGTGATGGGGTTGGGGTTGGGGCTGACCGCGGTCGCCCTGGCGGGCCTGCTGGTCGGCTTCACCAGTGCGCTGTCCGCGGTCGTCGAGGCCAACCGGCATGTGCTGAACCGTTATCGGGCCGCGCTCGGCGAACTGACCGGCACGCCGGTCGAAGTCCGCTACGCTCCCATGCCGCAGCCATCCGCCCAGCCGCCGGGCCGCGAGCGGCCTCGCCGTTTCACCACACCGGAGACGATCCGGCTGCGGGCACTGCTCAGGGATCCGGCCACCGCCCGGGATCACCTGTGGATGCTGCTCAACCCGCTCGTCGGCCTGGCACTGTCCGCCGCGCCGCTGGCGATCGCCTGCTACGGACTGGTCTACCTCACCATCGCCGGATTGCGGGACCTGGTCACCGGCAGCACCGGCCCGCAGCCCCGGAACTTCTGGCAGCTGGCCATGAACCCGACCGCAGCGCTGGGCTCCTGGGCCGGGCTGGCCGTCCCCGCCGGCCTGTTGCTGTGCGGTGCGGTCCTCGCCCTGGGCCCCGGCACGCTGCGCGCCTGGGCCGCCTTCAGCAGCCGGCTGCTCGGGCCGACCCAGGCCGCCCGCCTGGCCCAGCGGGTGCGCCGACTCGCCGAGACCCGCGCCGACGCCACCGACGCCCAGGCCGCCGAACTGCGCAGGATCGAACGGGATCTGCACGATGGCGCGCAGAGCCGGCTCGTCGCGACCGGCATGGCACTGCGGACCGTGGAACACCTGCTGGACAGCGACCCCGAAGCCGCCCGCGAACTCGTCCTGGAGGCCCGGCGCAGCTGCACGGCCGCCCTGTCCGACCTGCGCGGCCTGGTACGCGGTATCCACCCCCCGGTGCTGGCCGAACGGGGACTCGCCGACGCCCTGCGCGCGCTCGCCCTGGACACCGCGCTCCCCGTCACCACGCAGATCACACTGCCCGGCCGACCACCGGAACCGATCGAGGCAGCCGTCTACTTCGCCGTCTGCGAACTGCTCACCAATGCCGCCAAACACAGCCGTGCAGGCCGGCTTCGGCTGACCGTCAGCTCGATCGGCGACTTGCTGTCGGTGACCGTGACCGATGACGGCATCGGCGGCGCCGACCCGGCGCAGGGCGGCGGACTGCACGGGGTGCTGCGCCGACTGGCCGCCTTCGACGGCACCATGGAAATCCACAGCCCGCCCGGCGGACCGACCACGATCACGATGGAGATTCCGTGCGCATCGTCCTCGCCGAGGACCAGTACCTGCTCCGAACCGGCCTGACCCGGCTGCTCACCGCCTACGGCTTCGAGGTGGTCGCCGCCGTCTCCACCGGGCACGAACTGCTGCGGGCGATGACCGAACTCCGCCCCGAGGTATCCGTCGTGGACGTGCGCCTGCCGCCGACCTTCACCGACGAGGGACTGCGCGCCGCACTCGCCGCACGCTGCCGGATCCCCGGGCTGCCGGTCCTGGTGCTGTCCCAGCACGTCGAAACGCTCTACGCCAGGGAACTGCTGGCCGACGGCACCGGCGGCATCGGCTACCTGCTCAAGGACCGGGTCTTCAGCGACGACGAGTTCGTGGACGCGCTGCGCCGGATCGCCGGCGGCGGAACCGCCATGGACCCCGAGGTGATCTCCCGCCTGGTCACCGGCGGCTCCCGGGACCAGCCACTGGACCGTCTCACCCCGCGCGAAAGGGAGGTGTTGACGCTCATGGCCGAGGGCCGGTCCAACGCGGCGATCGGAACGGCACTGTTCCTGTCCACCAGCGCGGTCACCAAGCACATCGCCGGCATCTTCGACAAGCTCGGCCTGACCGCGGCGCAGGAGAACAACAGGCGTGTCCTGGCCGTGCTGACCCATCTCGCGGCCTGCGCGGGCGATACGAGTCGGTAGGGGAACCCGTCTGTTCGACGGTCCCGGTGTGCGCTCTCGACGAACTCGGTCGACTGTGGCCGAGGCGGCTGTCACTGGTACCCACCTCACCTGCCAACCGGCCAGTCGCTCGCCGGTCCCGTTCCTCGCCTTCCACACCCCGTACGAGCTGCGGAAGGCGTGGTCGAAGGTGACCGCCACCTCACCGAGACGTTCGCGACGGCCCGGGACCGTAGCCCGTAGGACCGCGGTTCTCACCCGCGTCAACAACCGCAGACCACACCGCGGATGGACTCGGGCTTCCCGTGCCCACTGTCGCCGGTCAGCCGTCTTGCGG
Source organism: Streptomyces sp. CT34 (assembly GCF_000805335.1). GTDB lineage: Bacteria > Actinomycetota > Actinomycetes > Streptomycetales > Streptomycetaceae > Streptomyces. The sequence continues at coordinate 4,021,462 of NZ_KN708638.1, forward strand.
CGCGCCGCGCGTACCGTGGCGTCGATACCCTCTGCGACCTCCTGCTGCCGCCCGTCGAGGTGGCCGAGGGAGCGACGAGCCGACCGTGCCGCCACCGGGCGCGAGGGCGCACGAGCGGGGACGAGGGGATGGGGGGATGGGGGGATGCGGGCTTCCGTGAGGGTCTCCACCCCTCGCCGTTTCGCCTGGCCAAGTGTCGGTTCAAGGGGAATGGCTCCGGTGGCGCACCTGACGGCGGCCGAATAACACCAGCTGATCCCGTCGACACCGGAGTTCACTCAAAGGTGCACCTGAGCCCCCAACGAACTCGACATATGCCACAGGCTTGTACATAATCACCCATGTTTGATGATCAAGCCTGGGCTCACGCGGGCTTCGAGCTTGCCCATCACACGCTTCGGCCGATTCGTCCCTCCGACGGAGTGATGAATGCAGCCAGCCAATGCCCAATTCCGTCGACGACTTACGGCCGCTCCGTTGAGCCACCGTTATGCGCCGCGTCCATGATGTGGATTCAGGCACACCCGCAAAGAGGCGACGGCGCTGCACCAGGAATTCCGATACCGCACCAGGTAATTCGAACCACAGGATGGTCGGCGATGCCGGAAACACCCACAGCCCCGGAAAACCGTCGCAGCGTGTTCCGCTTCACCATCGACGTCCCCGACACCATGCCGATCACCCTCGGTGACATCCGCACATGGTCTGCGGCCGGATAGCAACGAAATGCGTCCCGACCGCACCCCTCGTACGATGAACCATGGAGGCTGAAGCACATGGAGGACGGTCCATGATGGCGACATCTACCGACCGCTACCCTTACGCCTTCCACATCGCCCTCGACGGCAACGGTTTGAACGGTCTGGAGGGTGCGGCGGGTGTCTGCGTCTTCCGCTACAACCCGGACAGCGGCGAGTACGCCTACCGCGTGGAGTACTACGACGGTGTGGCCGGTGGCCATGCCCTCAGCATTACGCCCGACCGGAAATCCGGGTTTCTCGGCAATTCCGGGCAACAGCTCTTGTTCTATGACGTCCATTCGCTGGAGGAGCGCGAGCGGGTCTCCGCCCTGCGGTTCGAAACTCCCGATGCGTCCATCAAGAGCAGCACGCACATGGTGTGGCTGGACAACACCCAGGGCGTCACGGCCATCGGCGACGGCTTCTGGCTGGTGGACCTCGACCACCCGACCAAGGCCGAGCGCATCGGCGACCACCTGCTCAAACTTCCGCACGCCATGAAACGCACCGCCTCCGGCCGCTATCTCGTCTATGGAGGGATGGATCATCCGAGCCAGGGAGAAGCCGCCGAGGTCGGCATCTTCGATCTCGAAAAACGCCTCGCCCGGCGGATCCCGCTGCCGACGACCTGCTGGCACGTCGCCTGCCATCCACATGACGACGTCTTCTACGCACTGTCCTTCCGGGTCCATCCTCAGGACGGCCGGGACTGGCACGAATGGGCCATGGCCTACTTCAAGGAATATGTGTACGAGATCGACGCCGGCAGCGGGCAGATCCTGCGGCACTGGGCCTGCGGTCAGAACGTGCCCGCGCACATCAACTCGGACGTGTGCATCTCCGACCGCGAGCTGATCTACTGCAACGGCGGCAGCGGCACCATCGTCATGATCGACCTCGCCGACTTCACCTCGTACCGAGTCATCGACGAACGACCGAGACTGTCTACGCAGATGCGCTCCGCCCGGCAGGCCGCCCGGCAGGTGACCGACGCGTTCACCCGGGGGTCCCTCATCCCGAGCAGCAGGCATTTCGTCGGCGCGCTGCGCGTCACGCGCGGCACGCTGATCGACTCGGTCTACGCCTGCCAGCTCTCCGCCGACCAGAAGCTGCTGTTCACCGCCAACCGCGGGCTCAACACGATCACCGTCTACGACTATCCGGCCAATGCCGTGCGGCTCCGGGTCGAGATGCCGGAGCTGCGCGCGTACCTTCCCGATCTGCCTGTCTGGACCGATCCCCGGCTGGGGTTCCACCACAGCACCCTGCTGAGCCCGGTCCCGGCCCCTGCCGGGGCCCCACTTGAGGAGTGTTCATGAGCACCGAGACGACCGAAGAGCTGACCGCCGAACTCCGGCGAAGCTGGGAGCACTTCCGGACCGCAGCCGTCCGGATCGCCGAACTCCAGACCGCGATGTGGGGTGACTATGCGGAGTTGATGACCGGGCTGCTCAACGGCAAACCCACCTGGGGCGACGTCAACAGGGCGTACTGGCAGTTCGTCGGCGACGAGGGCGTGAAGTTCGCCTCGGCGCTGGGCGGACTCGGCATCGACTATGCCCGGAATGTTGCGGAGCTGACCCGGGAGCACGAACGGCGCCTCTGCGAGCAGTTGCGCGCGTCCGCACCGGAAGCGGTGCCGGACGACAGGGCCGGCGGAGGCGGGGGCGCCAAGGCCGGTCCCCCGCCCCGCTCCAGGGGTACGAAGCGCTGACGGCGATTTCCGGGGCAGCCTGCGTACGGTGACGGGCACCGGCGCCCCACCGCGCCGCCGCCCCCCTCACCGGGCACTTCGGTCAGCTCAGCGCTCCGGCATCCTCGTCCAGCTGCCGGGGAACCAGTTCCCGCGTACCCACCACCTCCGGATGCGGCCGCAGCCCGGACCTGATCCGGTCCGGCACATGCGGGCTGGTCACCAGCCAGCCGAGCGCCTCGGCCAGCGCCTGGCGCGCGGGCCTCGGCGTGTACCCCAGAGCAGCGGCCTTGCCATGCCGGTACCAGTAGTACCGGCCCATCGTCCGGGCCTCGGAGCGGGTGGTCGCAGGGGTCCGGGCGCTGAGCACCGCCCGGATCTCCGCCAGCGTCGCCGACACATACGCGCCGGTGTGCGTGGCGGTGGCCCACGGCCCGTGAGTCCCGCACAGCTCCGAGACGGTCTGGTGGATGGTCCGCCACGCCCAGTTCTCACCGCCCAGCAGATAGCGTTCCCCGGCGGTTCCGCGCTCCGCGAGCAGTACGTGGCCTTCGGCGACGTCCCGGACGGAGACGATGTTGCAGCCGCCCGGGTAGGTGGTGCGCAGTGGATCGGCCAGATACCGGGTGAGCAGTGCGTTGCTGGGGACCAGCCGCCGGTCGGGCCCGCCCACCACGATGGTCGGGCAGGCGGCCACCACCTCCAGCCCCAGTTCGGTGCCCAGCGCGAGCGCCGTCCGCTCCTGCTCCAGCTTGGTGAGGAAGTAGTCCGGCAGATACTCCTCGCCGGGCATCCCGTTCTCGTCGAGCGAGGCCGGACCATCGGACGAGCCGCAGGTGACCGACGACGACGTCACCACCACCCGCCGGACCCCCGCCGCCGCTGCCGCCTGCAGCACCTCACGGGTGCCCGCCACGTTGGCCCGGGTCAGTTCCTCCCGCGTGACGTCCCAGTACGCGAAGACGGCGGCGCAGTGGAACACCGTGTCGCAGCCCTCGAACGCGGACCGCAAGGTGGCGGGGGCACGGAGGTCCGCGTGGACCACGGGGACGCCCAGCGCGTGCAGTTGCCGCGTGTCGCCGCTTTGACGGACCAGCGCCCGCACCTCATGTCCGGCGCCCGACAGGGCACGCACCACCTGGCCACCGACAAGTCCGGAAGCTCCGGTCACACTCGCTTTCACAGTGGCTACCTCAATCGCCTGTCCCGGGCCACGGCTTCGCGCAGCCCCTGCCAGAAACCGGTGACCGCGGGCCGCAGCTCTTCCCGGAGTTCCTCCAGCAGCCCGAAACGGGACGGGACGTCACCGGGCGCAACATGCCAGAAGCCGTCCGGCCCCAGCCGTCCCGGCAGTCTCGACACGGCCAAGGCCTGCGAGGCGACGTTGCGTACAAACCGGGCGGCCTCGGTCAGGCGCTGGGTCGGCAACTCGGCGGCCAGCATGTCGTCAACCTCCTCCCAGGCGCGGCCGATCCGGAAAGGCCGCCCCTCGTACTCCGCCTCGAAGTTGTCGAGCGTGCGGGTGAAGAACCGCCGGTAGGAGTCCTGCACCAGCGGATCCCTGAGCTTCGGCCGGGTTTCGGGACGGAACACCTGCCAGGTCAGCGGCAGCGTGAACCGCTGGCGCACCCGGACCACGATCCGGGTCCGGTTTCCGCCGTCGGCGGGGAGGAAACCCACCGAACCGTCGTCGTACTCGGCGGAGCCGTTCGGACTGTGCACCGTGCGCCAGGCGATCCGCTGCGATCGCTCCGCGTAGCTGATCGACTCAAGCTTGCAGACATCGATGGGCGGGCCGCCGTAGAACGCCACGTAGTTCGGCTGTGCCAGATACAGGTTGCGTTCGATCTGGCGGGTGGGCCGCCCCTGCGTATCGCGGGACACCACATGGAGCCGTCCGCCCAGGTAGTCGGTCATGTAGCTGATGGACTGGCTGATATCCACCCGGCGCACGAACTCCACGTACGGCGCGTTGATGGTGCGTTCGCATCCGAAGAGGACCGAGTTGCCCAGGTGATGCCACCGCATCAGCCAGGCGTCCGCGGGCAGCGCGTCGATCACTTCCTCCAACGGCTGGAGGAGACCGTTGATCCGGTCGAAGTCACCGTGGCTGTAGGCCTCCGGGTCGATGGCGAGGGAGACGTCCCGGCGCCGGATCTTCTCCTTGCCGTACCCGGTACGCCACGCGCGTACGGTGGAGGACGCGGATGCGGCTGCCCCGATCACCGTGCAGAGGGCGGCGGACGCCGCCGGGTTCTCGTCCGCGACGCGGATCAGCGCGGTGAGCAGGCGCGACAGCCGTGCCAGCGCTGGATCGGTGACCTCCGCGGTGCCCGGGGTCACCTGCCAGGAGGCAATGCTGAACAGCCGGTGCACCCGGCCGTCCGGGGCGAGTCGGCGCACCGCCTCGACCAGGGCTCTCGGCGGGTTGCGCCACCCTTGGTACGGCGTCAGGTCTCCGTCGAGGTGATAGCCGTCCGGCAGCCCGCGGTCGCGGAGTACCCGCGCGTTGAGCGGCGACGAGATGGGGTCGACGTGCATCAGCAGTGCGCCGACCATGTCCGCCAGCGCCCCGTCCGGTGCGGCGATGACCGTCCCCGTTCCCAGCGGCTTGCCCACGTACGATCCGGCACACCCGTGACTGCTCACCACCGCGTCGATGATGTGGAAGTCCGGTGCGTAGGTACGCAGCAGATCCACGATGACCTCGCCGCCGTCGCGCCGTGCCCGGTAGTGGTGGTGCTTGTCGACGTGCGGCAGCACGCCCAACAGATTGGCCAGGCAGAGGGCGTACCCGAACTCCGGGTGGGTGCTGTTCTTCGCGATGTTGATGCGGAAGTCCGCCGCCAGCCAGGTACGCGCCATTCCGCTGCCGTGCAGCACACTGGAAGCGGGAAACCCGGCCGGCTCGATGTCCTCGGACAGGTCCACGATCCGGTAGGCGTTGCCCCGTTGGGTACGTCCGCGGTAGCCGAGCCGGCGACAGGTCTGAAGGAGCCCGGGGCCCTCAAGCCACACGTCCGGACCGCAGCGGGAAGCGCCGACGGTGATGTTCCGGTAGCCCCTGTCACACAGCAGGTCGATCAGCTGCTCCACGAGCACGGCACTGACTGCGGTCGTCGGATCGCCGTACGCGGATGCCCCCGGCGTCAGCATCACCGCCAACCCGCCCGGATCACCGGCCGCGCGCTCGGCGAGCCGCTGCCAGAGCCCGGCCCGGGTGACCGCGTCTGCCAGCAAGCGCGCAGGCGCAAGCGGCCGGGTCCGGGTGGACCGCACCACGGCGGCGACGGGGGTCACGTCATCCTTGGCGCTGGTGGAGGAGACCGCATGCGACAGTCCTGCTGCGGCCTCGTCGTGGGAGATCATCTTCATGGCCTCCGCCCAGGGGCACGTCGTTCAATGGTGCGCCCGGTCGGCCCAGCGCCACTTTCACAAAACGACCAAATAGGTACAAACGCGATGTTACTGCGCGAAAGGCGGATGCACGGCAGGACGCGCTCGCGCCAAACCCAAGTCATCGTCAGGCGCACTCAATGCTCCCGTCCTTATGCTCCCGTCCTTGGCAGGAGCGGCGCTGGTCGGAGGCACTGGAAGCGTGGGCGGACGGTCCGGCACCGGGTGTCACGAGCCGGATCGAGCACGAAGCCGCCCGGCGCTGGTCAGGCAGAACGGCACCACGCGGCAGCGTCGGGCACCGCCCGGCAAGGATTCGATCCCACCCCTGAAGCGGGGGCTACGGCCCTACATGTCATGCCTACGCCCGGTAGGGAGAGTCCTTCACGCAGGCAGTCCGCATCCCGTCGGCCGCGGTGTCCATGGCGGGAAACGCTCCTTCGTCTGCGGAAATGCTCCAGCCCAGGGGCCCCTCGCCCGCCGTGCCCGGTGTCGTGGTCGTGCCAGAGGGACCGGCAGGCAACGGTCACCAAGGGGCAGGGATTCCGGTGGGTGCCGCTACGCCAGACGCGGCGTCTTCGCGGTTCAGGGCGGCGCCAGGCATCCGGAAGCCCCCTGACCTCCAAGCTCGGAGCGCGGGTTCGATTCCCGTCACCCGCTCCATGGCGAAGGCCCAGGTCGGCGACCTGGGCCCTGGTTGTCGTCCAGGCCGTTCTCGGGCCACCGGGCCCTCCACCAGCCCCAGCTGCCGGCCGAGGCGTAATTCTCGCGAACCCCCGTACCGAGCCAGGCAGTTTGGGAGTCAGTCCTCTCGAACAGCGAGACGTAATTTCTGCGACGTGGGTCACCTGCGCCTGAGGTGTCGTGAGATTACGGATGCAAAACGGGCTCCTGGCAAGGGAGTTCATCTGGTCGCGGTCCGCGCTGCGGACCGCGAACGCACTCCGTCGCAGACACCGCGCATCGTTGGCCGGGTAATAATCGACGTGCTCCCCGAACGTCCGTCGGCAGGACCCGCGCTCGCCGACCGCTTGCGAGGGGAACCTACGTCACCCCTTGCTCTTCTTCACTTTGTACAGTTCGAGATCTCTGTTCACGAACAGGTGCACATAGCCGCAGCTCCAGCAGATCAGCCCGGTCGCCGACTCGTTCGCCCAGCCGAAGTTCATGAACTCCATGCCGGAGCTGTTGAGTTTCACCTCACGGTCCCGAAACAGATCGCCCTGACAGAACGTGCATGTGACCCACACATTCCCAACAGCCGCACGTACAGGCTTGGCCACGCCCTCACCCTCTCCCATGAACAACCGGAGTGGCGCAACTGTCTCGCACACACCGCGCGGTGGCCAGCATAGTCAGGGCACCGAACCGGGCCGGGAAGTCGGTGGGACCGCGGACCGCCCCTGTCCGGCCCACTCCTCGGTCTCCCGCACAACGACGTCCCAGCGCGGCGGCGATCGCACCGCAGCGGCGCGCGCCGAAGCGGTCACCGAGCGAACCCCAACTCGCGCCCAGCAGCAGGCCGGTCAGGCCGAAGCCCAGCAGCGCGACCCCGGTGAGGTCGGGGCGGATGCCGAGGTGCTCCTCGGCGTGCAGGGAGACGAGGAACGGCAGCCCGGCCGCGCCGAAGTAGCTGACGAACGCGGCCACCGACAGCAGGCCCATGCGCATGTTCACCAGCGGGCGCAGGCGCGGGGCCTGCGCCCGGCCGGGCACCGCCGGGTGGGGGTGCCAGCACGAGCAGCTCGGCCGCTGCGGCGACACCGACGAACGCCCAGCGCCAGTTCGCCGCCGCGGCCGCCCCACCGAGCAGCGGCGAGAGCGACTGCCCGGCGGCCTGGCAACTGGCCAGCAGCCCCAGGGACCGGCTCAGCCGCTGCGGGGGAACCATGTCGGCCAGCCCGGACAGCAGGAGCGGCGAGATGAACGCGTTGGCGGTGCCCATCACCGCTCGTATCACCAGCAGCAGCGCGATGTCGGGTGCTGACCTGTTCGCCCAACGCGTTCATCGCCCGGTCCAGCTCGTTGAGCACCCGTTCCACCTGCGCGAGAAAGGAGTGGCCCACGTTGGTCAGTTCCACGTGCCGGGAGCTCCGGTTGAACAACCGCACCCGCAGCGCGGTCTCCAACTGCTTGATGGCGCGGGTCAACGCCGGCTGGGTGATGGTCAGTTTCTCGGCGGCACGGGTGAACGACTGCTGTCGAGCCACCTCGACGAACGCGCGCAGATGACGCAGCTCGACATCGATGACTCAGGAGCATGGCCAGGGCACACCAGGCATTTCTCAAATTCGAACGGTCTGACTACGTTCGTCTTGCCGCGAGGGGGAGGCACACCGATGAACGCAGCACCGCACACCCGGTCGCCGTCGAACAGCACACTCGGCATCGGGCGCGGTGCCTGTGCGCCGGCGGTGAGTCCGGGGGTGGGCCGGTTCGTCCACACCCCCATTCTGCCGACGATGCAGGCCCGGGCCGAACTCTCCGCGCGTGCCGGTGCGTTGGTGGCCACGGCGAACTACGTCGGCTACTTCCTCGGCGCACTGCTGACCGCGCTCGCTCCGGTGGCCTTCCGGTCCCGGACGATGCCGCGTGCCTGCCTGGTCGCGCTGGTGGTCACCTGGGCGGGTATGCCGCTCACCACGGATCTCGGTGGGTGGTTCCTGCTGCGCGCGCTGTCCGGGGTGGCCGGCGCGGTGGTGTTCGTCATCGCGGTCAACTCGCTGCTGACGATGCCGGGTGCGACCGCCGAGGGATGGACGTTCGCGGGCGCGGGCGCCGGCATCGCGCTGTCCGGTCTGCTGGTCGCCCGGTCGCCGTTCGGCCATTCCGGGACGGCGGCGTGGTGGAGTACCGCGGCGCCGACCGCGGTGCTCGCGGGGTCATCATGGATCACCCGGCGGTCCGCGAGGCCGCCGTGATCGCGATCCCGGACGAGCGAGGGGGCGAGACCCCGGCGGCATACGGCACCTGCACAAGGGGGCGATCGCCACGGGGGAGGACATCATCGAGCACGTTCGCGGGCGGCTCGCCCACTTCAAGGCACCGAAGACGGTGTTTTTCGGGGAACCGCGTTTTTCGGGGAACTGCCGAAAAACACCACCGACAAGGTGCGGAAACAGCTGTTGCGGGAGCGGGTTCGGGGTCTGGCGGCCCCTTCCTGACCGCGACGAAAGGTGTCCGGCTCGGGGGGAATTCCCTGAGGGACAAAGAGATCGAGAAAGAGATCGAGGAGAAATCGGAATGGCAAAGGGATATCTGGTCGGGACGTACCGGTCGGTGAGCGACCCGGACAAGCTCGCCGCGTACGGGAAGCTGGCGAAGCCCGCGCTGGAGGCGGCCGGCGGCCGGATTCTGGCCCGGGGCGGCCGGGTGACCGCGTTCGAGGCGGGGGTGCCCGAACGCACGGTCCTGGTCGAGTTCCCCAGCTACGACGCCGCGATCGCGGCCTACGAGAGCGAGGACTACCAGCGGGCCGTCGCAGTGCTGGGCGGCGGCGCCGTGCGGGACGTCCGGGTCGTGGAGGGGCTCGACTGAGCACCCGGACACCCGCGTGGTCCCCGCCGGCAACGGCGGGGACACCTGCGCGGGGCCGGCGTGGACGGCAACTCACCTGCCGGGTATGCCCGATGGGTGGCCGACGGGTGAACGCCGTTGCGGTCGGGCCGACTTGTCAGCCCGAGACCGAACTCCAGCCCCCGATAGGGCCGTTGTTGTGCTCGGCGTCGAGGAGGGCCTGGATCTTCTCGTCGATGGCGTGGGCCTGGGCGCGGTCCCGGTCGGCACCCGCGTGGTCACCCGCGCCGTCGAGGCGGTCGGCCTCGGCCTTCAGCCGCTCGGACTGCTGGCGCAGCCGGCCGATGGCCACCTGGGTGCTGCCGGAGTCCATGGCGTGCACGCCGGTGACGGGGACCGCCTGGGCGGGCAGTGCGGTGAGCAGGACGCCACCGGCCATGGCGGCGGTGAGGGCGAGTGCGGATATGCGTCGGCGCATGGGTTCCCCCTGATGGAGCGCGGTCATGACGAATTACGGCCAAGTGATCCTACGTGAACCGATCTTGTGCGGCGGGCCGTTGGGCGGCCGGGGGGCGTGGCGGGGGCCTGGCGGTCTGCGCGGTGCTGCGGGTGCGGTACGGGCACCGGCCGGGTACTGCGTCCGCGGCAGACGAAGTGTCTGCGGGTGGGCGACGACGGCGGACCGGGCGGACGGCACGGTGGAAAGGGCCGGGGGCCGGAGCGGACGGCGTCCGCCGGGAAAGGGCCCCGAGCGCCGAGATCTTCCGTATCTCCCGTGTCTTCCGTATCTCCCATGTCTTTCGTATCTCCTGTGTCTTCCGTATCTCCCGTGTCTTCAGTCGTTCGTCGCGAAAGGACCGCTGCGTGAGCCAGATGCCCCACGTCACCGAGAGGCAGCCGGTGACACGGACCTGCCCGTTCGACCCGCCGGCGGAGTACCGCACGCTGCGGGACGAGGCCCCGGTCGCCGAGGTGACCCTGCCCGACGGCGCGACCGGCTGGCTGGGCAGCCGGTACGCGGACGTACGGGCGGTGCTCGCCGACCCGCGGTTCAGCGCCCGCCGGCGGCAGTTGCGGACCGGCGGGCCCCCGGCGGACGCGCCGGCGCCGCCGCCCGCGCCGGGCATGTTCATCATGATGGACGCGCCGGAGCACACCCGGTTCCGCCGGCTGCTGACCGGGCAGTTCACGGTGCGCCGGATGCGGCAGCTGGCCCCCGCCGTGGAGCGGATCGTGGCCGAGCACCTGGACGCGATGGCCGCAGCCGGAGGCCCGGTCGACCTGGTACAGACCTTTGCGCTGCCGATCCCGTCCCTGGTGATCTGCGAGCTGCTCGGGGTGCCGTACGCCGACCGGGAGGAGTTCCAGCGGAACTCGGCCACGCTGGTCCGGCTCGACGCGGGCCCCGAGGAGGTGCGGCAGGCGCAGGCGGCGATGAACGCGTACTTCCATCGGCTGGCGGCCGACAAGCGGGCCGAGCCCGGTGACGACATCCTCAGCGGGCTGGTGCGGTCGGGCGAGCTGACGGATGACGAACTGGCCGGTGTCGGCGGGCTGTTGCTGATCGCCGGACACGAGACGACCGCCAACATGATCGCGCTGGGCACCCTGTGCCTGCTGCGCAACCCCGGGCAGCTGGCCGCGCTGCGCGCCGACCCGTCGCTGATGGACGGCGCCGTCGAGGAGCTGCTGCGCTACCTCACCGTCGTGCAGTACGGCGTGCGGCGCACGGCGCTGGAGGATGTGGAGCTGGGCGGCCGGCGGATCCCGGCGGGCAGCCTGGTGGTCGCCGTGCTGTCGTCCGGCAACCGCGATGCGGACCAATTCCCGGACGAGCCCGAGCAGTTGGACGTCGGCCGGACGAGCCGTTCGCACCTCGCCTTCGGGCACGGCGTCCACCAGTGCCTGGGGCAGCAGCTGGCGCGGGTGGAGATGAAGGCCGCGCTGTCCGCCCTGTTCGCACGGTTCCCGGACCTGCGGCCGGCGGTGCCGGTGGAGGACGTGCCGATGCGCGACGACATGCTCGTCTACGGCGTCCACGAGCTGCCGGTGACCTGGTGAGCGCGACAACGGCGCGGCAGCACACCACACCCCCGGAACATCCCACCATCCCGTACGGAGGATCCCTGTGAAGGTCACCATCGACGAGGACCGGTGCGTCGGCGCCGGGCAGTGCGTGCTGGCGGCGGACGATGTCTTCGACCAGCGCGACGAGGACGGCGTCGTCGTCCTGCTCGACCCCGACCCGTCCGACGCGCGGCTGGTCGAGGTCGAGGAGGCCGCCGCCAGCTGCCCGGCGCTCGCGATCACCGTGGAGAGGTAGCCGGCCGCAACGGCTGCGCCGCAGGTCCACAGCGGGATGCGTACGGTGAGGGAGTGCGGTGAGGAGTGCGGTTGAGCGATCGGACCGGGCGGGCGGGGGCCCGGCCCTGGATGACGGACTTGGTGGGCGCGGGGCTCTGCTTCGGCCTGTCCAGTCCGGTGGCGGTGGTCACCGCGTACTACCACCGGTCGCCGGCCGCCTGGTACCTCGGCGGCCTGGCGCTGGCCTGCCTGCCGCTGCTCGTCCGCAGCCGGTGGCCGTTCCCCGTGGTCGCGGCGACCCTGGCCGCCGACGTCGCCCAGCTCGCCCTCCTCGCCTTCCCGGGGCCGTCGCCCGCCGCCACCGGGGTCGCGCTCTACACGGTGGCGGTGCGCACCGAGCGGCGTACGGCGTGGCGCATCGGCGCCGGCGCCACCGCGGTGCTGCTCGCCGTATCGGTGATCCGGCGCCCGGGCCCGGACAACCTCTGGCAGTACCTGGCGGTGCTCGCCGGCATGGGCCTGGCGGTGGCCAGCGGCGACGCGGTGCGCTCCGGCCGCCGGCTGCTCGCCGCCGCCGTGGAGCGCGCCGACCGCGCCGAGCGCACGCGGGAGGCGGAGGCCTGCCGCCGGGTCACCGAGGAGCGGCTGCGCATCGCCCGGGAGCTGCACGACGTCGTCGCCCACCACATCACCCTGGTCAACGCCCAGGCGGGCGTGGCCCACCACCTGATGCGGTCCGACCCCGACCACGCCTACCAGGCACTGGAACGGATCCGGGACACCAGCCGGACGGCCCTGGACGAACTGCGCACCACCGTGGGGCTGCTGCGGCACGGCGAGTCCCCGGACGCGCCCCGCGAGCCGGCACCCGGCCTCGCCGGTCTCGACGCGCTGCTGGCCTCGTTCCGGCACAGCGGGCTCGACGTCACCCTGGAGCGCACCGGCGACCCCGCCGAGCCGGCGTCGATCACCGGCCTGGCGGCCTACCGGATCGTCCAGGAGGCCCTCACCAACACCCGCAAGCACGCCGGCCCGGTGGCGGCGCGGGTCCGCCTGGACTACCGCACCGGCGTCCTGCATCTCACCGTCGAGGACGACGGCCGTGCCGGTGGCGGTGCGCAGCCCGGTCCCGGCGCCGGGACCGGGCACGGGATGATCGGCATGGCCGAGCGCGCCAAGGCCGCCGGCGGCACCCTCACCGCGGGGCCGCGCCCCGGCGGGGGCTTCCGCCTGCACGCCGAACTGCCGCTGCACACCGGCCGAAAGGGCTGACCATGACGATCCGCGTGCTGCTCGCCGACGACCAGGCGCTGCTGCGCGGCACCTTCCGGATGCTGATCGACTCCACCCCCGGCATGGAGGTCGTCGCCGAGGCGGCCACCGGGCGCGAGGCCGTCGCGCTCGCCCGCAGCCGGCGCGCCGACCTCGTGCTGATGGACATCCGGATGCCCGACCTCGACGGGATCGCCGCGACCGGGCTGATCACCGCGGACGAGGACCTCGCGGGCGTGAAGGTCCTGATCCTGACCACCTTCGAGAACGAGGAGTACGTCGCCGAGGCGCTCCGCGCCGGTGCCAGCGGCTTCCTCGGCAAGGGCATCGATCCCGAGGAACTCCTGGACGCCATCCGGGTCGTCGCGGCCGGCGACGCCCTGCTGTCGCCGCACGCCACCAAGGCCCTGATCGCCCGCTTCCTCGCCCAGCCGGCGCCGCGCGGCCGTACCGCGCCGCCGGGGCTCGCCGCGCTCACACCGCGGGAGGAAGAGGTCGTCGCCCTGGTCGCCGCGGGCCTGTCCAACGACGAGATCGCCGAGCTGCTCTTCGTCACGCCGCTCACCGCCAAGACCCATGTCAACCGTGCCATGGCCAAGCTCGGCGCCCGCGACCGGGCGCAGCTCGTGGTCCTCGCCTACCGGACCGGGCTGGCCCACCCGGACGACCCGGACCCGCGGACGGGGCGGCCCGGACTTCGTCGGCCTAGCTCGGGTTGAGGACGACGCTGGCGAAGCGCTTGCCGGAGGGGGCCGACGCGCCCGGGGCGAGACGGGTCGCCGCTCCCTTGCAGTGCTTGCCGGCGTAGACGCTCAGCGGCTGCTTCGTCCCGTTGCGGGCGCCGCGGGACACCTGGCGCATGTCGAGGCACTTCTTGTCCGGCAGGTTCCGGACGTAGTACGGCTTGCCTCCGGGCCCCACCCAGCCGAACTCCCCGCCGGCGGCGTGCGCCGCGCTCGCGGGGAGGGTCACGGCAAGTGCGAACCCGGTGAGACCGAGGGTGATCGGGCGGAACAGACGCATCATGGTCCCTTCGTGAGGAGAGCGAACATTTCGTACCGGGGCCAACGGCCGAGTCCGGGGAAGGAAACGGGCCCGTGGGCCGATGGATGGAGGGCACCCGCAACCGGGGCCGGAACGGGGAGAGATGAGCGATCCGGAGATCAGGGCCGCCCGGCCCGACGAGCGCGCGGCGGTGGAGGAGTTGTTCACGGAGGCCGCAACGTGGCTTGCCGCACGGGGAATCGACCAGTGGCGGTATCCGCCGCGCCGCGACCTGATCACCGCGGCGGTGCGGCGCGGCGAGGTGTTCCTCGCGCTGCGGCGGCAGCGCCCCGTGGGGACGTTCCAGCTCGACGGTTTCGCCGATCCGGAGTTCTGGGGCGCCGCCGACCGGCCGGACGCGGCGCTCTACGTCCACCGGATGACGGTGAGCCGGCGGGCCGCGGGCGAAGGGCTCGGGGCCGCGCTGCTGGACTGGGCCGCGGACCGGGCGGCGGCGGCCGGGAAGGGGTATCTGCGGCTGGACGCCTGGAAGGACAACCCCGGGCTGCACCGCTACTACCGCTCGGTGGGCTTCGAGCCGGTGCGCATCGTGGACCTGCCGCACCGGCGGTCCGGGGCGCTGTTCCAGCGGCCGGTGTGCGCGGGGCGGCGCCGCGGCGACCGGGGCTCTCGCACTGCGTGATCAAGGGCACACGTACTGCCCGGTAATATCGGGCGGTCGCGGACCTAGAGTGACCCCGGCGGTCGCCGTCGCGGATGGCGGGTGGGGGCGGCCGGGATGCCGATCCGAGTTGGGAGATGTGGATGCGCTCTCCGAAGGACTTCTTTCGCCCGTTGGCGGTCGGGGCACCGGAACCGGTGCGGGATGTGCCGTTCCGGCCGTCGCGGATGATCCATTTCTTTGATCCGGGGAACCCGAAGATGGCGGCCAAGGTGCCGGCCATCGCACCGACGGTCGATGTGCTGCTGGGCAATCTGGAGGACGCGGTCGCCGCGGACCGCAAGGAGGCGGCACGGGCGGGGCTGGTGGAGGTCGCCCGGAGTGTCGACTTCGGCGAGACGCAGCTGTGGACGCGGATCAACAGCCTTGATTCGCCATGGGCGTTGGACGATCTGCTGACGCTGGTCACCGAGATCGGGGACCGGCTCGACGTGATCATGGTGCCGAAGGTGGAGAGCGCCGCGGACATCCACTACGTGGACCGGCTGGTCGCCCAGCTGGAGGCGCGGGCCGGGATCCGGCGGCCGATCCTGGTGCACGCCATTCTGGAGACGTCCGCCGGTGTCGCCAACGTCGAGGAGATCGCCGGGGCCAGCCCCCGGATGCAGGGGATGTCGCTGGGGCCGGCCGATCTGGCGGCGAGCCGGCGGATGAAGACCACCCGGGTCGGCGGCGGGCATCCGGGATACCTGGTGCGCCAGGACCCGGACCGGGAGCGCCCGGACGCGCCGCGCGCCGTGTTCCAGCAGGACCTCTGGCACTACACGATCGCGCGGATGGTGGACGCCTGCGCGGCGCACGGGATCCTGCCGTATTACGGGCCGTTCGGGGACATCAAGGACACCGTCGGGTGCGAGGACCAGTTCCGCAACGCGTTCCTGCTCGGGTGCGTCGGGGCGTGGAGCCTGCATCCGGTGCAGATCGGGATCGCGAAGCAGGTGTTCTCGCCGGCCCCGGACGAGGTCGCCTGGGCGCGCAGGGTGATCGCGGCGATGGGCGACGGCACCGGTGCGGTGATGATCGACGGCAAGATGCAGGACGACGCCACGTTCAAGCAGTGCCAGGTGGTGGCGGAGCTGGCGCAGGCGCTCGCGGCGCGGGACCCGGAGCTGCGGGCAGCGTACGACGCGGCAGGCACGGCGAGTACAGCAGGTGAGGAGCGGTGAGCGACGTGACGCGGAGCGCGGTGGCGCACGGTGGTGTGCGGGCCCGGCGGTCGGTGCTGTACATGCCGGGGGCCAACGAGCGGGCGCTGGAGAAGGCCCGGTCGCTGCCGGCCGACGCGCTGATCCTCGACCTGGAGGACGCGGTCGCCCCGGACGCCAAGGCCGAGGCCCGGCAGCGGGTCGCGGCGGCCGCCGCCTCGGGCGCGTACGGGCACCGGGAGGTGACGATCCGGGTCAACGGGCCCGGGACCGAGTGGCACGCCGATGATCTGCGGGCGGCGGCCGAGGCCGGTCCGGACGCGGTGGTGGTGCCGAAGGTGGAGTCCGCACGGACCGTACTGGAGGTCGAGCGGGCGCTGGAGGCGGCCGGTGCGCCGGACCGCACGGCGATCTGGGCGATGGTGGAGACGCCGCGGGCGATGCTGGACGCCCGCGCGGTGGCCGCGGCGAGCGAGCGGCTCACGGTGCTGGTGATGGGCACCAACGACCTGGCGAAGGAGCTGCACGCGGAACACGTGCCGGGCCGGGCGCCGCTGCTGACCGGGCTGTCGCTGGCGCTGCTGGCGGCCCGCGAGTCCGGGAAGGCGATCCTGGACGGGGTCTACAACGACGTGCGGGACCCCGAGGGGTTCGAGGCGGAGTGCGTCCAGGGACGGCAGTTCGGCTTCGACGGGAAGACGCTGATCCATCCGTCCCAAGTCGAGCCGTGCAACCGGGTGTTCGCGCCGACAGAGGAGGACATCGCCCACGCGCGCAAGGTCATCGAGGCGTTCGAGCTCGCCGGGCGGGAGGGGCGGGGCGTGGTCACCGTCGACGGGCGGATGATCGAGAACCTGCATGTGGAGGACGCCCGGCGGGTGCTGGCGCTGGCCGCCGCGGTGGCCGGACGGTAGCGGCGTACGGCAGGGGGCCGGTGGCCGGAGGCCGGAGGCCGTGGACCGGCGGCCGTCACAGCGCCTCCGGTGCCGGACGGAGGGTCAGGGCGGCCTCCGCGGTACGGACGGCGCAGGGCCGGAAGCCGTTGCCGATCCGGTCGAGGAGGGCCGCCAGCCACCGGCAGTCGTCCGGCCCGGCGTACCGCAGGCGCATCCGGTGGGCCTGGAAGAGAACGATCCGCAGCTCGTGGAGGCGGCCGGTGTCGGGCTCCAGGGAGACGAGGTAGAGCGGGCGCAGGTCGTCGCGGTAGCGCTCGAAGCCGGTGATGCCCTCGTAGTCGTCGACGAAGTCGCCGCACCCGTGGAGGACGAGCTTTCCCCGGTAGACCTCCAGGGGGCGGGGGTGGTGCGCGGAGTGGCCGTGGACGATGTCCACACCGCCGTCGACGAGCGTGTGGGCGAAGGCGATCTGCTCGCGGGAGACCTCGTAGCCCCAGTTGGAACCCCAGTGGACCGAGGCCACCGCCAGGTCGCCGGGGCGCCGCTCCGCGCCCAGCCGGGCCACCAGCTCGGTGGCGGCGGCGGGCGTCGGGCGGGCGACGAAGTGCACCCCGCCGTGCCGCGCGGTCGCGGCCCAGGTGCGGGGGATGCCGCTGGACGGCATCCCGAAGGAGAGGGTCAGCAGCCGGCGGCGGCCGTCGAGGGGGACCGCGGCCGGGTGCCGCGCCGCCGCCGCGTTCGCCCCCGCGCCCGCGGCGCGCAGGCCCGCGCCGGCCAGGCTCTCCAGGGTCTCCGCCAGCCCGGCACGGCCGAAGTCCAGGACGTGGTTGTTGGCCAGCACACAGACGTCGGGGCGGGCGGCGGCCAGACAGGGGAGGTTGGCGGGGTTCATCCGGTAGTGGATCTGCCGGCCGGGGGCGAAGGTGTCGCTCCGGGTGACGCTGGTCTCCAGGTTGATCACGCGGGCGGCGGGGGCGGCCCCGTCGAGGACCGCCAGCGCGTCGCCCCAGGGCCAGGGGAAGGCGACCGGGCGGGGGATCGGGCCGTTCGCCGCCTCGGCCAGCCCGATGTAGGAGCGGGCGTCCGCCACGTACGGCTCCCGGAGCTCGGGATCGCCGGGATGCGGCAGGATCTGGTCGACGCCGCGGCCGAGCATCACATCGCCGCAGAGACTGACTGTGACCAGATCACCGGCCATTTTCCCAGGTTAAGGCGGGTGGCGGGGGTTGTCATGCGGCGGGCCCCGGCACCGCGGGCGGACCGAAGCGGCGCCGGTACGCGGACGGTGTCAGTCCGGTCTCGCGGCGCATCAGGGCGCGCAGATGGGCCGCCGTGCCCAGGCCGCACTTCCGGGCGACGACGTCGAGGCGGGACTCGCCGCGTTCGATCAACCGGCAGGCGAGGGCGAGCCGTTCACCGGTCAGCCAGGCCAGCGGGGTGGTGCCCAGCTGGGCACGGAAGCGGCGGTGGAGGGTGGCCGGGCTGACGGTGGCGCGGGCGGCCAGGCCAGGGACGGTGAGCGGGGCGTCCAGGTGTTCCCGGGCCCAGGCCAGGAGCGGGGCCAGGGAGGCGTCGGCGACGCGCGGCACCGGGCGCTCCACGAACTGCCGCTGGCCGCCGTCCCGGTGGCCGGCGAAGACCAGCCGGCGGCCGACCGCGTTGGCGATCTCCGCGCCGTGATCGCGGCGGACCACGTACAGCCCCAGGTCGAGCGCCGCGGCGCTGCCCGCCGCGGTGAGGATGTCGCCGTCGTCCACGAAGAGCACATCGGACTCCAGCCGGACGGCGGGGAAGCGGGCCCGGAAGACGTCCGCCCACTGCCAGTGGGCGGTGGCCCGGCGGCCGTCCAGCACGCCCGCCTCGGCGAGGGTGAACGCGCCGCTGCAGAAGCCGACCAGGCGCGCACCGCGATCCCGCGCCCGGCGGACGGCAGCGAGCACGGCGGGGCGGCGGGGCACCTCGACGTCCGGCCGGTTCGGGACGATCAGGGTGTCCGCGTCGTCGGCCGCGGCCAGGTCCGCGACGCCGGTGAGGGTGAAGAACCCGTCGCGCATCAGGGTCCGCGGCTCGGGGGAGCAGAGCCGGAAATCGTAGAGCTCCCGGCCGATTTCGGGCCGACGCAGGCCGAACACCTCGGTGGCGCAGCCGAGTTCGAAGGGGTTGGAGTTGTCGTCGACGATCACCACGACGCGGTGCGGGCGGGCGGCGGCCGGTTGCGAGGATCCTTGCGGCATATGCGATTCCTAGCACTCGCGGCGGCTGCGCGGCCGGGACAGGATCGGGCCATGAACGATCACGCAGATGACCGGGCGACCGAGCCGCTCGCCCTCGCCGCCGCACTGGCCTCCTTCGACGCCCTGTGGAGCCCCCGGATCGTCGCCCGGGTCAACGACTACGACGTACGGGTCGCCAAGGTGCGGGGCGAGCACCTCTGGCATGTGCACACCGACACCGACGAGTTCTTCCTGGTGGTGGCGGGGGAGCTGTTCATCTCGCTGCGCGAGGCCGCCGGGGAGCGGACGGTCCGCCTCCCCCAGGGCTCGGTCTTCACCGTCCCCCGGGGCATCGAGCACAAGCCGCACTCCCCGTCCGGCGCCTCGATCCTGGTCTTCGAGCCCACCGGCACGATGACGGTCGGCGACCGGCACGAGGAGATCCCGGACCATGTGGACGCGACCACCGGGCATGCGCTCGGAACGGCGGCCCGCTGAGCCGACGACCGGGCCGGACAGCGCGACCGCGGCCATACCGGACAGCAGCGCCCGCCGGTCGTGGATCCCCGTGTAAGTCGTCATGGTCCAAGGGTCGTTGGCCCCACCGGAGTCGACCCTGAGGACGGCCGCAGACTTCGGGTGGGGTCAGCCCCCGCGCTCCGCGCCCTCCGGGGCGGTTGGGCCACCCGACTGATTTATGGCCCGCGAGCGTTTGGCTCCCTGCGGGTTATCGGCGACACGGGCCGACAACGGCAGCACGATACGTCCGGACAGCAGGCTGACGAGGCAAGGAGCGTCGTGAAAAGACTAGTGCAGGCGGGAACGGTCGCCGGGGTGTGCGGTCTGGTGCTGTTCGGCACCGGAGTCGCGAGCGCGCAGAACCCTCCGAACGGATCGCTGCTGTCCGCGGTGACGGGTTCGAACGGATCGCTGCTGTCCGCGGTGGCCGGCGCCGATCTCGCCTCGGTGACCGGAATGATGTCCGGAGTGCTCTGCGACAACCACCTCGTCGACTTCAACTACCGATCCCCCAAGGTGAAATCGCCGCACCCGTGCGTCAACGGGCCGGTGCACAGCGGAAACAGCAAGAACAGCAACAACTACCTCAACCGCGGGAACCCGGTGAACAGCGGCAACATCGAGACCGCGGCCGGCTCCACCAACAGCCTCAACTCGGCCACCGGTTCCGAGCGGAACAGCCGCAACGACATCTCCAAGATCCTCAAGGTCCTTCCCCGAGGTCACTGACCGACCGGGCTCCGGCCCACCGAAAGCCGGCCCCGGATCGCTCCGGGGCCGGCTTTCGGTCAGGTCTGCGGCCCGGCGCCGCCCTCACCTATGTGCTGCTCTTGTTGCCGCTGCCCGCCTGGGAGCCCGTGGCGCTGGAACCGCTGTTGTTGGAACCGCTGTTGGACACCGGGCTGCCGGTGCTGCCGGGATTGCCGGTGGTGCTGACATTCTGCGCGTTCCTCACGTTCCCACTGTTCACCGGGCCGTTGATACAGATCTTGCTGGTGCGGCCCTCGCAGCTGAATCCGGCGTCGAAACTGATGTAGGTGTCGCCGTCGGCGTCGCCCGGTCCGTCCCCCCAGGCCATGGCGGGTGACGCCGCGCTCCCGGCCAGCAGCAGGCCGACGACCCCTGCGAGCAGAATGTTGATGCGTGCCATTTTCTTCACGGTGCGGTCCTGCCCCTCGCGGTTGGTAAACCCCTTGGTAAACCCCGCAGTCTTGCTACCGGCCGACCTCATGCCCGCCAAGCCTGGCCGGCGGCCGGTCTTCCGCGTTCACCCTGTCCGACCACCGAATTCACCGTGACGGCCCTTTGAGCGCGCCGGCCGGGTCGCGGTGGCGCATGCCCGCCCGGTCAGAGACGCAGCCGCAGCGGCCGTCCTAGAAGGCCACGGTCCGCCGCGTCGCGGTCGCGGGTGAGGGACTGCGGGGCGCAGTTGGGCCAGGCGCCCAGGCCGCGGTCCTGGACGATGCGCTCGGCTACGGCGATCTGCTCCTCGCGGCTGGCCAGGTCGGCGCGCGGCGCGAACCGTTCGCCGCCGTAGGCCCGCCAGGTCGACCGGGAGATCTGCAGGCCGCCGTGGTAGCCGTTGCCGGTGTTGATGTGCCAGTCGCCGCTGCTCTCGCAGGCGGCGACCTTCTCCCAGTCGGTACCGGACGTGGGGGGCGGGTCCGCCGCTGCCGCGCTGCCGGCGGTGGCTAACAGGGCGAGCAGGGTCAGCAGGGCGGACGGGAGTGCGACGGCGGTGCGTACGGCGAGAGGCGACGGCATGGCGGTACTTCCTCCTGCGTGCTCCGGCGGCGTCGCGGCATCCTGCCGGCCACGACTTGGGGGCAGGCACCAGGTAACCCGTCAATATGCTTTTCGGCAGGATTGCGTAGGCCGGACGGAGGAATTTTCACCCGGGTGGGCCTCCTGTCGGGCGGGTTACGGCAATTCGGCCGCGGCGACGGAAGTCGCCCGCGGATCGGCCCGTTTCCCATTCCCCGGACCGCCGGGGTGGAAACGGGCGGTCTCCGCGGGAATTTACCTGACGGAATAGGCGAACGCCGGGGTGACACAGTGCGGTTCCGGAGTGGCCACCGCGAACTCGTACGCCGGGCAGAAGGTGAAGTTGCGTACGCTGACCGGGATTTCGCTGCCGCACGGACCCGGGACGGTGACCGTTCCGGAATCGGCGGGGAAACCGGCTTCGATGCGCTCGGGGGCGAGGGAGAGGCCGCGGCCGACGGCCTGGAGGGCGGCGTCCTTGCGCACCCAGAAGCGGGTGATGAGGCGTTCGCGTTCCGCGGCCGGGCGGCCGGCGGCGGCGCGCGACTCCCGCGCGGTGAGGATCTCGTACGGGGTGTGCAGCGGGGAGGTCTCCTGGCGTACGCGGCGCACGGATTCGACGGAGAAGCCCATCTGGCGGGCGCCGTCGCCGCAGGCCACGACCAGCAGGCCGCGGGTGCCGTACAGCTCCCAGTGGCCGGCGGCGGTCATCGTGGCGCGGACCCGGGCGGGGAGCCGGGCGAGCAGCCAGCCGCGGGACGCGGCGTCGAGGGTGGCCCGGGTGTGGCCGTTGAGGGCCGGACAGCAGTCGGCGGTCAACTCGCTGCCGGACCCGGTGGGCGGGTCGGTTCCTTCGGGGTCGTCGCCCACGGGGACCACGAAGACGGGGACTTGATCGGGGACGTCCTGGCCGGGGAGTTCCTCGTCGACGAGTTCCTGGTCAAGATCGAGAAGAGCGGCGTTCGTTTCCACGTACTTTCCGTCCTCCACAGTTGAGCGGTGGCTCGGCCGCACCGGTGAGTGGCAGCCTGCAATCGGTGGGCGACTCCTGCTCCCCCTTTTTCGCCTACATCGATCGGTACAGTCAGCCCAAGGTTTGCATGCCCTCCGGAGCCTTCGACTCATCCCTCTTGCTGATGTCCGGCTACATACTTCGATGTACGGAGCAGCGATCCAATTCGGCAGCCAGGCCAAGGGAACGGGCCGTACGCGGAAGTAGTGTCCTGGTGTGTGGTTACGCCATTTCGCAAGCAAGCAACCGATCCGCGCACCCATACCGCTCCGTGATCTCAGAATGGCGGTGGGTTTCTTCGCCGGCTGCCTGATTCTGTACGTCCTGGGCGGGCCGCGGGTGATGGGGGGCGAGATTCCCGTATGGCAGGCCGTCCTCCCGGTGCTGGTGCTGTGCGCGGCGACCGCCTTCCGCAGTGTGCTGCCGGTGGTCGCGGTGCTCGTGGGCACCGTCACCGTCAGCCTCGAAGCGGCGGCCAGCGGCGGGCTGGGGCCGGTGCTGATCTACACCGATCTGCTGTACGCGGCGGCGCTGTACGGGGCGCCCTGGCTGTGCCGGGCGCTCCAGTTCGGCACCGTCGCGGCGACCATGGCCGCCACCGTCGTCTTCCTCTTCATCGGCGACCGGTCCGAGGGCGTGACCACCGGGCTGATCGTGGCGCTGCTGCTCATCTCCCCGGTGTGGACCGGGGTGTTGATACGGAACCACAAGGAGCAGGCGGACGCCGAGCGGCAGCGGGCGGCGCAGATCAACCGGCTGGCGGAGCTGGACCGCAAGACCGTACTGCAGACCGAACGCACGCGAATGGCACGGGAGTTGCACGATCTGGTCGCCAACCACCTCAGCGCCATCGCCATCCACTCCAGCGCGGTGCTGTCCCTCCAGGAGGCCCGCAGCGGCCGGCCGGACCAAGGCGGCGGGGCGGAGCCCGGGGCGGACGAGGCGGATCCGGTGCTGCGGGCGCTGGCGGTGATCCGCGAGAACAGCGTGCAGGGGCTGGCCGAAATGCGGCGCATGGTGGTGCTGCTGCGCTCCGACCGGGCGGTGGACGACGACTGGGACCGGCCGCAGCTGAACGCGCTGGGTGCGCTGGTCGAACAGGCCCGGCCGGCCGCCGCGGCGGCCGAGCTGACGCTGCACACCGAATTCCCCGAGAGCTTCCCCGAGGTGTCGTCGGTGATCGAGGTGACCGCGTACCGCATCGTGCAGGAGGCGCTGACCAACTGCCTCAAGCACGCCGCGGCCGGGCGGGTGCGGATCCGCTGCGAGGCCGGGACCGAGCAGCTGACCATCTCCGTCGAGAGCCCGCTGGCCCGCCCGGACGTGCCCGCCCGGCAGCGGCGCCCCGGGGATCCGGCGACCGCCGGGGCGGGCGCCGGGCTCGCCGGGATGTCCGAGCGCGCCACGCTCGTCGGCGGCGTCTTCGACGCGGGCCCCGACCGGTCGGCCCCCGGGCGCTGGCGGGTCCGCGCGGTGCTGCCGCTGGGCCAGAACTCCTGATGGGCGGGCGGGAGTCGGGCGGGCGGCGGGGGCCGCTGTATGCCGACGGGGGGCGGGGCTCGCGTCCTGGGCGGGGCCGGCGTCCTGGGCGGGCATGTCCTGCGGGCATGTCCTGCGGGAGCGCGCCTGCGGGAGCGCGACCCGAAGCCCTGTGTGCCCGAGTCGTGTGTGCCCGAGTCGTGTGTATCCGAGCCCTGTGTGTCCGAGTCGCGTGTGCCCGAGCCCTGTGTGTCCGAGTTCCGAGTTCCGAGTTTCCTGGACGGTGAGCAGAAGTGGAGTATGCGGTGGAGAAGCCGGTGGCGGAGCGTGCGGTGGCCCCTGAGGAGAGCCGCCCGGACATCCGGGTGCTGGTCGCCGACGACCAGGCGGCGGTGCGCTCCGGTCTGGTCCTCGTCCTCCAGACCGACCCGGGCATCACGGTCGTCGGAGAGGCCGGCGACGGTGAGGCGGCGGTGCGGATGGCCGCCGAACTGCGGCCCGACGTCGTGCTGATGGACGTGCAGATGCCGCTGCTCAACGGTGTCGCCGCCACCCGCAGGATCGTCGAGCGCGGGCTGGCGGAGGTCCTGGTGCTGACCACCTTCGACCTCAACGAGTACATCTTCGGGGCGCTGCGGGCCGGGGCCGGCGGCTTCATCCTCAAGAACGCGGAACCGGCCGTCCTGGTCGGCGCCGTACGGGAGGTGGCACACGGGGAGGGCTTCCTCACCCCGGCGATCGCCCGGCGGCTGATCTCCGAGTTCGCGCTCCAGGCGCCGTCGTCGGGGCCCTCGGTGCCGGACGGTGCCGCGCAGTCCCTGGACACCCTCACCAAGCGGGAGTTGGAGGTGCTGGCCTGCATCGGGCGGGGGCTGGCCAACAGCGCCATCGCCCAGACGCTGAATCTGGCCGAGGGCACCGTCAAGACGCATACCAGCCGGATCCTGTCCAAGCTGAATCTGCGCAGCCGGGTGCAGGCGGCGATCCTGGCGCAGCAGCACGGGATCACCCTGCGGGGGTGACGGCCGGGGCCCGGGGCCCGTCCGGCGGGTCAGGGCCGGACGCGCCCCAGCAGCCGCCGGGCGATGGCGTCGTTCTGGCGGAAGGCCACGGCGTTGGCCCGCGGGCGGGGGAACTGGGCCGGGCCGGCCACGATCCGGTCGCGGTGCACGGTGCCGTCCGCGGCGACCGGGTGCAGCTCCGCACCGGACAGCCGTGGCTGCCCGCCGCCCTCCCCGGCGGGGTCCGGTGCCAGCTCGCCGCGGGCCGCCAGGGCGCGCAGCAGCGGGTCGGCGACCCGGTCCACAGCGGCGGGCGCCAGCCGGGCGTCCAGGAGGACGGCCGCCTCGTGGACGGCGCCGGGGACGGCGGGGCTCAGCGCCCGGAAGCCGGCCGGCCCGGTCTCCACGCGCATGCCGGGGCCCACGAACGTCACCACGCCCGCCTCGGCCAGCGCCAGCAGTTGCCGGGCGCGCAGCGGCGGCGGGCCCGAGCTCAGGTATGTACCGAGGGCGAAGCGGCGCAGTGCGTCGGTGACCGAGGCGTCGTCCAGGTCGCCGGACCGCCAGAGCTCCTCGACGACCTCGCCGGTCCGGCGGAGGCCGTCCACCAGGGCGAGTTCGGGGCCGGCCGCAGGTCCCGTGCGGCGGCGCAGGGTCTCGGCCAGGTGGGCGCGCAGCTGCCGCTGGAGGTCGTCGCCGCCGGTGAAGCGGCGACCGGCCAGCGGGTCGGCCAGCCGGTCGAGGTCGAGGCGGTCGGCGGGGTCGGGGACCGCCGCACGGGCCAGTTTGGCCAGCCGGCCGGCGTCGGTGCACAGCAGGGCGTACTGGGCGTCGAAGTCCTGCCAGGTCATGCGGGTGCGGTCGGGCGCGGCGGCGAACAGGGCGCGGTAGTGACGCCAGGCCAGTTCGGCCAGCACCAGCGGCCACACGTCGCGGCCGAAGGAGGCGCCGGGGCGGGCCAGCGCGGCGCGGCAGGCGCCGGGGGTGGCGAAGCGGAGGCCGCCGTCCGGCGCCGCGGGCGCGGTGGCCGACGGCTTCGGGGGCAGCGGTACGCCGCGCCGGGAGCCCGCGTACAGGCGGGGCTCGCGGCCGGACGGCAGATAGCGCAGCGAGCCGCCGGGCGGCCCGGAGAAGCGCCCGCCGCGGCCCTCCGTCAGCAGCGCCAGGCAGTCGATGAAGACCAGGCCGAGGCCCCGGACGACGACGGGCGCGCCGGCGGGTATGCGGTCCAGCGCCTCCGGGTCGGCGGGGCCGGGGCCGATCCGGGTCAGGCCGGGCGGGGCGGGGGCGGCGTGGGTATCCGGATGGCCCTGGGCGAGGACCACCCGGTCGGCGAGGACGGTCCGGCCGGAGTCGAGGACCACCCGCTGGCGCCCCGGGCGGCCGTACGGGGCGGTCCGCAGCAGGTCGACGGCGCGCGCCCGGTGGACGTGCAGCCGTACCGACGCGGGCCGCGCGCCGGTCACCTCGGCGAAGAACCGGCGCAGATAGCGGCCCTGGTCGCGGCGGGCGGCATAGGCGCCGTCGTGCAGCGGGGCGTCGAGCCAGCCGGCGGTGGTGGGGCCGGGCCGCGGCGGTCCGGCGCAGGCGACGCTCTCGTCGGGGTACATGGTGACCTGGTCGGCGGCGGAGTTCATCCACAGCAGTCCGGGCTGGTCGGTGCGCCAGGTGCGGCCGGCGCCCGGCGGGTACGGGTCGACGACGTGCAGGTCCAGCGGCCGGTCGCCGTACAGGGCGGGCACGTTGGCGAGGATGCGCTCGACGATCGAGGCGCCGCGCGGGCCGCAGCCGATGACGCAGAGGGAGAGCGGTGCGCCGGTGTTCCCGCCGTGGTGCGGGTCCTTGCCCATCGCCGTCCTCCCCGTCGTGCCGTGCCTCTCGTGAACGCGCCCCGGGAGCCGCCCGGAAACCGCAGGAGCCCGGTGGTCCCGCACCGTGGCGCGGGACCACCGGGCGCCGTGTCAGCAGCCCGTGCTGACGGTGGAGCCGAGAGCCTGGGCCGCACGCTCGGCCGGCACCTCGATGCCCTGAAGGTCCATGATGGTCATTTACGACACCTCCCTTCCGCGATGCGGTGGTGCTGTGTACGGTGAGGGGTCCGGTGCTCTGCGGGCACCGGACGGGGCGTCAGCAGCCGGTGCTGACGGTGGAGCCCAGCGCCTGGGCCGCACGCTCGGCCGGCACCTCGATGCCCTGAAGGTCCATGATCGACATATCGGAAACCTCCCTTCGATGTGTCGCAGTGGTGGTTGGCCACGGTGGTGACGTGCCGTATCAGGTACCGATGCGGGGTACCTGGCGGCGCGTCAGCAGCCGGTGCTGACGGTGGAGCCGAGAGCCTGAGCCGCACGCTCGGCCGGCACCTCGATGCCCTGAAGGTCCATGATGGTCATTTACGACACCTCCCTTCCGTTGTCCGCAGTGCCCTCCGGCCCGGACGGGACGGTGGGGGTCGCGGCGCCGTGGGCGCCGCGGGCGCGCTCCGGGACGGCCGGGTGAACGGCCGCGGCGGACCGCGAGTCGGTGAGGAACGGGAGCAGCCGGCTGCCCCGTTCGGCAGCGGCGAGGGCGAGCATGACGCCGGCCCCGCCGGTGGCCACGTCCATGGAGATCCGGGCCCGGCCGTCGCAGGGGAAGACCGTGGCGCCGTTCAGCCGCATGGCGTGCTGCTGGAGATTGGCCAGATGGCGGTGCAGCTGGCGCTCGGCGTCATCCGCGGGCAGCGGGAACCGCTCGCGCAGGGTGGCGAGGGTGCCGATCAGTCCGGCGCGTCCGCCCCACAGCCCCGATTCGATGACGAAGTCGGAGCAGCAGGCCCGCAGCAGACCGGGCAGGGCCGCACGGATCCGGTGGTCGTCGCGGTGGCGGAGGAGTTCGGCCGCCACCAGGGCGATGCCGGCGCTGCCGTTGTCCAGGTAGGGCAGGAGCCGGAACCCCTCGTCGACCTGGAGCGTGTCCTGCGGTCCTGACGCACAGCGGTCGAGGTCGCGGTGGACGGCCCGGACCGCCTGGTCCAGCAGGCCGGGGTCGCCGGTGGCCTGGTGGGCGCGGAGCAGGAACAGCGCCGGTCCCGACCAGCCGTACATCAGTCCGCCGGCGTGCCGGGAACCGCTCCGCCGCCGGCGTTCGACCGGCTCCCGGAGGGCGGCGGCCAGCCGGTCGGTGACCCGGTCGGCCAGCCGCAGGGCCGTCGCGCGTGCCGTGGTGTCCGCCCAACGGTCCGCGAAGTGCAGCAGGTTGAGGCCGGCACCGGACAGGCCGCGGTAGAGGCTGGGGCAGTGCCGTACGGCGAGCTGCCCGCCGGCCCGGTCCAGGGCGTGCCGTGCCCCTTCCTCGTCGCCGAGCTCCGCGAGGACGTACGCGATGCCGTGCAGCCCGTCGTAGAAGCCGATCCGCTCGGCCGGTACCCGGTCGGCGGCGGCCCGCAGCCAGGCGACGTGGTGCGCGTCGCGTTCCCCGAGCACGGTGTGCCGGGCCCACAGAACGCCGGCCGCGCCGTGCGCGAACCCCGCGCCGCCCTCGGCGAATTGGGCGAAGTCCCCGGGGTGCAGCCGGTCCGTGCGGTGCGGGGTGGCGCTGTCGCGCAGCCCGCGCCCGATGGAGGCGATCAGGTCCGGGCCGGGGAACGGGCCGGGGACGCTGACCAGGGCGCACGGCGGGGCGGCTGGGGACGGAGATGCCGGGGTGGCCGGGGCGAGTCGCCCGGCCAGCCGGGCCACCAGGTCCTCCGGGAGGCCGAACCGGCGGGCCGCGGTGTCGAGCAGCGCGGGCGCCTTGTCGGGGGACAGGCCGCCGAGCGCGGCGAGCGGCAGGAACAGCCACAGGGCGATGGCGGCGAGTGCGTAGCGGTCGCCGTCCGCGCCGGTGGCGTCGGCCCGGTGGAAGCCCGGCGCACCGAGGCTGCTGGGGGTGGCCCGGTCGATCGCGTCGGCCACCTCGAAGTCCAGGAGGACCGGGATGTCGCCGGGTTGGATGATGAAGTTGCCCGGGTGCAGGTCGCCGATGCGGATGCCGCGCCCGTGCACCGAGGCGACCAGCGCCTCGATCCGGGCGAACAGGGCCAGTGCGCGGTCCCGGTGGACGGCCACCGCCGCCTCGTCGGGCTCGGGCACGGTCAGCGGGTAGACGCCGGCCAGCCAGGACTGGAAGTCCTGCCCCTCGATGTCCTCCAGGACCAGGAACAGGTGGTCACGGACCTCGAAGGTGCCGAAGGTGCGGGGGATGCCGGGCAGCCCGGCGAGCCTGGTCAGCATCCGGTGCTCGTGGGCGAGCCGGGCGACCGCGTCCCGGCCGACCCCGTCCGTACCGGAGTACGGCCGGCCCTCCTTGAGGACGAGGCTGCGCGCCCCCGCGCCGAGGGCGTGCTCCCCGGCCGGCTCGGCGCGGTAGACGCCGCCACCGTGCGAGAAGTGCAGCGCTCCGGTGATCCGGTAGGGGAAGTCGTCCACGGCCTGGCGGGCGGCCAGCGAGTCCTTGAGGACGTCCGGGAGCGGGACCCAGTCGGGGGTGTGGAAGACCGGGGTGCGGCGGTCGGGTTCCAGGGTGCCGTCGGGGCGCCGGACGGCGGTGACGAGATCACCGCCATCCTCGACGTCTTCCATGTAGCGGGCGCGGAAGCCGCCGTAGCGGACGTACAGCGGGCCCTCGCGAAAGCGCAGGTCGGTCAGGACGTACGGGCCGGGACGGCCGCCGACGACGGCGTCCAGCCCTTCGAGGGTGCGGGCCAGGTCCGCCTCGTCCACGGGGTAGACGGTCAGCAGCTTGCCGGCGGAGGAGCGCTGGGCGTACTTGCGGCTCAGCGCGCGCAGGACGTTGGCGCTCTTGAGGTACTTGAAGAGCAGGCCGTGCCGGACGCAGTAGGCGGCGACGTCGGCGAGGGTGCGCTCGGCGTCCTCGGGGGCCGCGCTGACGTGGATCTTCCAGCCCTGGTCGGGGAGTTGGCGCTCCTCGTCCACGGGCGGGCGGCAGACGGACCAGGTTTCGTTCTCGTCGTACGTCCAGCCTTCGGGCAGCGGCGGGGCCGGGAAGCGGGTGGCCTCCAGGTCCCAGTTGCCGGGCCAGTCGAAGAAGGTGCGGTCGGCCAGGGCGAAGCTCTCGGCGCCGTCTCTCATGCGGCACCCCGCGCGTTCCCGGCGGGCGCGGCCGTGTCGAGGAAGGCCGCGACCGCGCTGCGGCCGGTCGCCGCCAGGTGCCCGGCGAGGATCTCGCGGGCCTGGACCTTGTCGTCCTCGGGCACGAAGTCCGCCAGCCCGACGGCCAGTACGCGGTTGGTGGCGCTGGGCTTGAGCGAGGCGTAGTGCTCGTCGCGCAGGATCCCCCACACGATCGCGTCGTGGTAGGCGCCGTCGAGGTAGCAGTGGTCCCGCAGGATGCCCTCGACCACGAACTGGGTCCTGGTCATCAGCCGGATGATGCTCTTGTTGTAGGCGGCGGTGGTGACCTGGACGCGGTGCGCGTCGAGCTGGTGGAAGAGGTAGTCGACGAGGAGGACCACCGCCTCCGCGCCGTAGCCGCGGCGCCAGAGTTCCGGGGTGCCGATCGCGCCGCCCACGGAGTAGCCGCCGATCCGGCCGGTGCGCTGGTAGCTGACGGTGCCGATGCGTTCGCCGTCGTGCGTACGGATCACCATGTGGCTGACCCGCCCGGAGCGGTTGGCCTGCTCCACGTCGGCGGCGCCCAGCAGCTCCCAGTCGCCGCTCATCACGGCCGCCGGCGAGCCGGGCCGCAGCCAGGAGGCGATCGCCGCCCAGTCGTCGTCGCCGGGCCATTCCAGGGTCACCAGTCGTCCCTGCACGGTGTGTTCCCTCCTCAGCCGGTGTAGCGGGCCAGTACGAGTACGGCGTTGTGGCCGCCGAAGCCGAACGAATTGCTGAGCACCACGTCTCCGTCCCAGTCGCGGGCACCCTTGGTGACCAGGTCGAGATCCGGTTCCCCGGGGTGGTCGCAGTTGCGGATCGGGGGGATCACCCGGTCCCGCAGCGAGAGCACCGCGGCGGCGGCCTCGGCCGCCCCGGAGGCGCCGAGCATGTGCCCGGTCATGCTCTTGACCGCGGTGACCGGGGTGCGCCGCAGGGTGTCGGGGCCCAGCACCTCGCGCAGCGCGGCGGCCTCGATGCGGTCGTTGAGGACGGTGCCGGTGCCGTGTGCGCTGATCTGCCCGACGTCCTCGGGGTCCCGGCCGGCATCGGCGAGCGCGGCCCGCATCGCGCGGACGGCGCCGGCGCCGGTGGGGTCGGGCGCGGTGGCGTGGTGGGCGTCGGTGGTCGCGGCGTAGCCGGCCACCTCGGCGAGGATCGGGGCGCCGCGCCGCTCGGCGTGCCCGGCCTCCTCCAGCGTCAGTACGGTGGCGCCGACCGCCATCACGAAGCCGTCCCGGTCCCGGTCGAAGGGCCGGCTGGCGCCTTCGGGGTCGTCGTTGCGGCGGGAGAGCGCCTTGGCGTTGGCGGTGCCGGCCAGGTCGACGGCGGTCAGCGAGTCGTCCGTGCCGCCGGCCAGCGCGATGTCGGCGCGGCCGTGCCGGATCAGCTCGGCCGCCTCCCCGATGGCCACCGCGCCGGTGGCGCAGGCCGCGGAGACCGCGTTGCTGGGGCCGGCGATGCCGTACTTGATGGACAGCAGGCTCGCCGGGTGGTCGATCGCGGTGAGCACCGAGTGGTACGGGGAGACCCGGCGCGGACCCTGCTCCTTGAGGACGTCGTACTGCTGCTGGATCGCGGGGGCGGCCCCGTAGCCGGAGCCGATCACCGCGGCGAAGCGGTACGGGTCGATGCCGTCCGGGGGTGTGAGGCCGGCGGCGCGCAGCGCCTGGGCGGCGGCGGCCACCGCGTACTGGGTGAAGCGGTCGCTGCGGCGGGCCTCTTGGGGCGTGAGGGATCCGTCCGCGGCCGGGTCGAAGTCCTTGACGTCACCCGCGATGCGCACCGGCAGACCGGAGGCGTCGAAGCGGGTCACGGCGCCGACGCCGCTGCGGCCGGCGAGGAGAGCGGCCCAGAAGTCCGCGGTGGTGTTGCCCACGGGGGACACCACGCCGCAGCCGGTGACGACGACCCGCCGCCGATCCGCTGCCGGTAACTCCATGAAACCCGCCTCCTACTTTTCTGCCCCGTTGTCACGCCTGGGGGCGTCCTCATGACCAGAAAGATGACAGCTGAGTCAGAGAGTTGTCAACACCTACGCCATGACGGAGTCAGTCGACTGGGCAGGTCAACGGGTGCGAGAACCTCGCCCATCAGCGGAAACACTGGAGTCCGCATGACCATCAGAGTCATGAAATTTGACTGATGGGGCGCCAGGCGAGGACGGTGCGCCGGCCGCCGACACCGTCGCGCCCCGTGTACGCACCCGTGCGCCGGGCGGTGGTAGGGCCCGGCGTACATAGAAGCGGTGGTAGGGCCCGGCGTACATAGAAAGTGACAGGAGGTGCCGGGGAAAGTGCCTACCTGCGGATGATCCGGATCGCCCGGGCCGGGCGGGACGCTGGAGCGGTCAACCAGCTCCGGCACCACCAACGAGGGACGAGGGAACTCATGAAGGGTATCGCCGTAGGCATTTTCCTGGCGATCGTCGGCGTCATCCTGTGGCTCACCACAAAGGAAGTCGAGACGCCGGTCATCTCACTTCACAAGGCGGGGCTCGTCCTGGCCATCGTCGGCGGCGCGGAGGCGCTGTTCGCACTCCTGGGGCTGGGAAAGAAGTCGAATAAATAGCGCCGAAATTACGGCATTTGTGGCGCAGCCGGCGCTTTTGGCAGTTTCTGCTCCGGCGCCCGCACGGGGGGACCGCGCGTCTCCCCGGCGGGCGTCAGTTCCGCTTTTCGAGGAGTTCGGTGAGCCGTTCCCGGGCCCGGTCGGCGTGCCGGTACGCCTGGGCGCGCCGGAACAGCTCGGCGGAATACCGGAAGTATCCGGCGGCCCTTTCCCGGTCCCCCAGCCGCTCATGTGCCGCCGCGATCTCCAGGAGCGCGGCGGCTTTCTCGTGGCTGCGGCCGGTATCGGGCAGCGCGGCCAGCTGCTCGCCGAGCGCCCGCACCCGCGCCGGGTCGCCGGCGGCCTCCGCGCAGACCGCCTCCGCGGTCGTCAGCCAGAGCGGGAAGTCCGGTTCCTGCGCCACGGAGGCGACCACCAGCCCGCGCTCCACGATGCTGCGCGCGGCGCTCCGCTCGCCGCGGCCGAGCAGCAGCAGCGCATAGCGGCCGTTGATCTTCTCCCAGAGCCGGAATCCGGCGGCCGGGGTGACCCGGCGCACGGTGTCGGCCAGCAGCTCCGTCGCCCGGTCCGCCTCGCCGCGGTCCCACAGGTCCAGCGCCCGGTGCAGTTCGATGCCGGCACGCGGCCCGGGCAGCACCCCGTCCGCCGGCGGCCGGCCGCGGTCGGTGGCCGGCGCCCAGTGGGCGCAGCCGCTCCAGTAGGCGCAGCGGGTCAGCACGTCGAGGACCAGCAGCGTGTGGAAGCCGGTGCCGGGGGCCAGGTCGGACTCCAGCCAGCCGGTCAGCGCGTGGCGCAGCCCGTCCTGGACGCGGCCCGCCGACTCCAGCAGGTCGGCGAGCGCGATCAGCGCGCGCAGCCGGGCCTCGGCGTACGGGGCGGCGGCCAGCGCGTCCAGCATCCGCAGCAGCACGGCCGCGCCTTCGTCGGCGCGGCCCAGTGACCCCAGTATTTCGGCAATGGCGAGCTGCGCCTCGGTATATACGTCGTCCTGCCGGCCGGCCGATTCGGTTTCGGCCAGCGCCCGGAATTCCCGGAGCGCGCCCTCGGCATCGCCGCCCTCCCATTGGCGGCGGGCCGCGACCAATCGGCCGACCAGGTCCAGCCGGCGGACCCGGCCGGTGGATTCAGCCGGGTCGGTGCCGCCGGATATTTCCGTCACGCCGACCCCGAGGCGTTCGGCCAGGATCTTGAGGGCCCGGCCGCTGGGAATGCGCTTCCCACGTTCGACAAGGGAGATGTAGCTGGAGGACATGTCGGCCCCGGCGAGATCGTGCTGGGTCATTCCCGCGCCGACCCGGAGCTCTTTGATTCGCCTCCCGGTGTCCGCCAGCTCAGGCATTCGACAAATCCTCCGGATTCGAACGGTTTGATGACTGTGGCCGGCTAGACAAACCCCGAGTCACAATGAGCGCGGGCTACTTTACCAAGCAGTCAACAAGAAGTCGACAGGCTTTTTATTTTCTTCACCCGGCTTCACGCAGGGCTTCACCAAGCCATGACGAGATCATTTCGAAGGGTCCGGATCGGGGGGCCGGATCATTCGTGCCCGGATCAATACGGGGAGCCACGGGAAGCGGCGGGGAGCCACGGGAAGCGGCCGGCGGACCCGGCGAAGCGCCCACCGCTCCCCGCACGGAACGGGACGGAGGCCAGGCCGAACCGGGCACCCGCAACCACCGCCTGCACCTTTCGATGTAGTACCGCACGCCGATGCCCGCACCCCCTGTGACGTGGTCGGATAAGACCGCGCGGGGGCATTGCGGCGCCCGCACCACTACCGCCCGACCAGCGGAGGCCCCTCCCATGACGCAGCCCCAACGACCCGATCTGCACAAGGAATCGGCACCGGTGCCGACCGCGCCCCGGCAGTCCTCGGTGCTCGCCTCGGACGCCGAGCGCGAGGAGATGATCGAGCGGCTGCGGGAGGCCACCGCGGAAGGCCGGCTGACGCTGGAGGAGCTGGCCGAGCGCTACGAGGCGGCCTATCTGGCCCGTACCCGCGAGGAGTTGGCGTCGGTCGGCGAGGATCTGCCCGCCACCGCACCGCAGCCCTCGCCGGGTTCCGCCGGACAGCGGGTGTTCAAGGCGGTGTTCGGCGATCTGACGCTGAGCAGCCCCGCTCTGGAGAACGGCATCGAGGCCACCGCCGTCTTCGGCGATCTGACCCTCGACCTGTGCTCCTCCCCGGCCCCGCCGACCGGCGAACTGACCATCTCGGCCCGCGCGGTGCTCGGCGATGTGCACCTGCTCCTCCCCGAGGGCGTCCGGGTCGAGCTGAACTGCAGCAAGCTCTTCGGCGATCTGCGCGATCTGACCCGGGCGCACTCCGGCCCGGAGTCCGTCACCCCGCTGGTGCGCATCACCGGCTCCGCGGTCTTCGGCGACATCGTCGTCGCCCACCCCGGCAGCGACCGGCGCACGTACTGGCAGAAGTGGCTCGACGAGCGCCGGCGCGGGGCCTGAGCCACCGGCCGCCGGATCCGAGGGAGGAGCAGCGATGACGTCGTACGAGGCCCCGCCGCACCCCGCACCCGCCGCCCCGCGGCGCGACGAGGGGCGGATCACGGTGCGGTCCCATCTGCGGCACACCGGCGCGCTGGTCCGCCGCGGCCTCCTGCAGATCCGGCGGAACCCGGAGTCGATGACCGACGCGCTGCTGATGCCGGTCGTGCTGACGCTGCTGTTCGTCTTCGTCTTCGGCGGCGTGCTCGGCGCCGGCGGCGACCGCACCCGGTACCTGGGGTTCCTGGTGCCGGGCCTGATGGTGATCCTCGGGATGACCGTCGCGATGGCGGTCGGCACGGGCGTCAACGACGACTTCCGCACCGGCCTGATGGATCGTTTCCGCACCCTGCCCATCGCCCGCTCCTCGGTGCTGGTCGCCAAGGTCGTGGTGGAGACCGGCCGGATGCTGGTCGCCATCACGGTCCTGCTGGCCGTCGCCGCGCTGCTCGGCTTCGACTTCACCGGGCGCTGGCCCGGCCTGCTGGCCGCGATCGGGCTGACCGCCCTGTTCGGCACGTCCCTGGTGTGGGTCTTCATGCTCCTGGGGCTGACGCTGCGCAGCGCCCAGGCCGTCCAGGGGCTGTCGGTGGTGTTCCTGACGCCGCTTCAGTTCGGTTCGTCGATCTTCGTGTCGCCGGCCACGATGCCGCACTGGCTGGAAAGCCTCACCCGCCTCAACCCGCTGACGCACATGGCCGACGCGGCCCGCGGACTGGCCCTGGGCGAGGGCCCGGTGGCCGGTCCGGTGACCTGGACGGTGCTGTGGTCGGTGGGCCTCACGGCGGTCACCGCCCCGATCGCCCTCGCCAAGTTCACCAGGAAGACCTGACCCGGACCCGTACGGAGCGGCGGCACCCGCCCCTGGCACGCCGCGGCGTGGCCCCCTCCGTACGAAGAAGACGTGCCCCGCCCCCACCCGGCTTCCCCCGTGGCCGGCAAGGGCGGGGCACGCACAGGGCCCGGCGGTGTACGACGTGGACGACGTACACCGCCGGGCCGCAGCACGGCGTTCGCGGCGGGCGCGCGCTTCCGGCGCCGCCCGCCGCCGCGCTCAACCGCTGTGCGGTTCCTCCTCGGCGCCCTCCCGCTCCGGGAAGTCGCCCGCCGAACCGGCCATCCCCGGCGGGGTGTCGGCCAGCGAGACCGCCACCTCCACCACCGAGGAGGTGCCGCCGGCGACGTCCTGCCAGGCGGCGGCCAGCGCCGCGTCCAGCGCACCGGCCTCGGTCACCCGCCGGTGGCCCAGCCCGTACGCGGCGGCCAGGCCCTCGGTACCCGTGGAGCGCGCCGCGGTGAACGCGAACCGCGAGCCCGCGCCGGAGACCCGGTCCAGGTTGGACTGGAGCCAGCCGTAGCCCCCGTTGTCGAGCACGACGTAGAGGACCGCGGCCCGCGCGTCGGCGACGGAGGGCAGCTCGGCCCGGAAGAGGTGGAACGCGCCGTCGCCGACCAGCGCCACCACGGGGCGGCCGGCGGGCCCGGCCAGCCGGACGCCGACCGCGGCGGCGGCGCCGAAGCCCAGCGGCGTCTGCTCGCTGGGCACCACCGACCCACCGCCCGCACCGAGCGTCCAGTGGGGGAAGTAGTAGGACCACATGTCCTGGAGGCCGTTCTCCTGGACGAGCACCCGGTCCGCGGGGACCGCGCGGTCCAGGGAGGACAGCACCCGCGCCACCGGCACGGTGCCCTCGGGCGCCGCCCGCTCCGCCTCGGCGGCGCGGTCCGCGGCCCGCCGGGCCAGTCCGGCCCGTACTTCCCGGACCCGGTCCGGCCACCCGGTGCCCGCCCGGTGGCCGGCGAGCAGCCCCGTCCAGCCGTCGACGATCCGCCCGGCGTCCCCGAGGACATACGCCCCGGGCCGCTCCATGGACAGCCCGTCCTCGCCCAACATGGCCTGGACGACGGGGAGTTCGCCCTCCTCCGGGCCCGGCCAGCCGAACGTCGCGGTCTCCTCCAGCCGGCTGCCCAGCGCGACGACCAGATCCGCCTCGCGCCACAGCGCGTCCGCGGGCGCGACCGTGTACAGGCCGCTGACGCCGCAGTACAGCGGATGGTCCTCGGCGACCGCGCCGCGGCCCGAGGCGGTGCAGAAGACGCCCGCGCCCAGCCGCTCGGCCAGGCGCTCGATCCGGCGGCCGGTGTTGCGGTGCCGGGCGCCGCCGCCGACCAGCAGCAGCGGGCGCCGGGCCGCGGCGATCCGGCGCGCGGTGGCGGCCAGCGCGTCCGGGTCGGGCGCCGGCCGCTGCGGCGCGGCGTCGCGCCAGGGCCCGGTACGGGTCACCGGCCGGTCCGCCAGCTGTTCGGCGAGCTCGATGTAGACCGGGCCGGGGGTGCCGTTGACGGCGAGCGCGACCGCCTTCTCCAGGGTGCCGGGCAGCCGGTCGGGCTCGTCGACGCGGGCCGCCCACTTGACGTACGGGCGGACCGCGGTGAGCTGGTCCAGTTCCTGGAACGCGCCGGTGCCGAGCCGGTCGAGCCGGGTGCCGTCGGCGATCAGGAGCAGTGGTGCGGCGGCCGAGCGCGCCTCCAGGACGCCGGTGAGCGCATTGGTCAGCGCCGGGCCCTTGCCGATCACGCACACCCCGGGGCGGCCGGCGGCGAGCGCGTAACCGGTCGCCATGAAGACGGCGTTGCGTTGATCCCGGCAGAGGACGACCGAGGTGTCGGCGCGCTCCAGTTCGGCCAGCGGCGCCATGTCGTCCCCGGGCAGCCCGAACACCGCGCCGGTGCCCAGGTGGCGCAGGTGGTCGGCGACGGCCGCCCAGGGGCCGGGGTAGGTCCGCGGGGTCACCGGGCGGCTCCCGGGCGGTGCGCGGCGACGGCGCGCGAGACCAGCACCGGCTCGGCACGCACCTCCTGGCCGTCGGAGATGTAGTTGGCCATCCGGCCGTAGCCGCCGAAGGGCGCGTTGCCGTTGTCGATGGACAGCAGCGTGGTGTCGACGGTGACGGTGGTGCGCCGGCGCAGCGCCGCGACCAGTTCGGGGGCGTCGCCGTAGACGCTGGAGCCCAGGGCGCGTTCGGTGAACATGCCGGTGGTCAGGGTCGTGGCCAGGGCGTCCTGGTCGCGGTAGCCGGCGACGTTGAAGATCGGCGCGAAGAACTCCGGTACGTGCGTGCGCGGGCCGACCTCCTCGCCGACGACGACCGTGGGGTCCAGCCGCCGGGTGCGGAAGTCGACATGCCCGCCGTGCACGATGCCGGCCCGGTTGCGGGCGAGGAACTGGGCCGCCTCCGCCAGCGCGTCCTCGTAGAAGATCGGCCCGAAGTCGGCCTCCGGGTCGGAGTACGGACCGTAGCGCAGCCGCTTCAACTCGCCGACGAGGGCGTCGACGAACGGGCCGAGCAGCGACTCGTGGACCGTGAACAGGTCGGGGCCCAGGCAGTCCTGACCGGAGTTCAGCACCCGGATGGCGATGGCGTCCCGGGCGGCCTGCACGACATCGGCCCCGGGGGCGACGACGAACGGGTTGACGCCCGACCCGAGGAAGAGGAAGAGCTGCCCGGGGGAGAGCCGGCCGCGGATCTGCTCGGCGTTGCGGTAGGCACCGGTGAACACCACGACGTCGGCGGGCAGCACCTCCTCTTGGAGGAACTCCCGCTGGCTGGCGGCGCTGAGGGCGATCGGCAGCCGGTGCCGCTCGGCGAGCAGCGCGTGCAGCCGCCGCATCTGGTCCTTGACCCGGCTGGAGGGGCGGAAGACCAGCTCGTCGGTGTAGAGCGCGGGGACGAGGAGGTAGAGGGCGTAGGAGTAGAGGATGACGTTCGACGGCATGAACGCGGCGAGCCGCGGCACCCGGCCGGGCCGGTGGGCGGCCACCTCGTCCAGGGCCCCGTCGAGGGTGGCGATGGTCGACTCGATCTCGTAGCGCGCGGCGCGGTGGGTGGAGATCTCGCACAGCAGCTCGTGCACGGTGCCGCCGTCCGCCACCAGGAAGTCCCGGACCCGGCGTAACGCCGCCGCCCGCGGGCGCCCGTCGCTGCCTTCGACACCGCCCTCCCCACGGCCTTCGGTGCGGTCGGCCTCCTCCGGCGCGGCGGCCACGGTCGGCCATGCGGGAGCGGAGCTCATGTGTCCCTCCTCGGGGCGTAGTCCATGGAGGGTCAGCGTCAGCCAATTGTCATTTCTTGTCAAGTAGAGTCATTGCGGGCACCCGGAGAACATGACAAGAGGTGCTGCGACAGAACTCCCATGACAGGGGCCGCGTTCCGCCACTCGCGCGCCGAACAGGGAGACCGCCGCCAGCACACCTCCGTGACAAAAAATGACTCACCGGTG
Source organism: Streptomyces sp. CT34 (assembly GCF_000805335.1). Lineage (GTDB taxonomy): Bacteria > Actinomycetota > Actinomycetes > Streptomycetales > Streptomycetaceae > Streptomyces. The sequence continues at coordinate 4,060,627 of NZ_KN708638.1, forward strand.
GCCAGGGATGCCACGGCCGGGCGCACCACCCGTCCACGCCCGGCGGTCCACGGGCCGCACCGCGCCGCGGCCCGGTGAGTAGACTCACCGTCACCACACTGCGTGACGCCGTCCACCGACCGTCACCGTCCGTCCCCCCAACTCAACTGCGAGCGATTTTCTTGACGATTGAGCAGCCTGCTTTCGGGAAGCGTGTGCGGGAGGCCCGGCGCGCTCAGGGTCTGTCCCAGGGGGATCTCGCCGGCGACGACCTCTCCCCCAGCTATGTCTCACTGGTCGAGAACGGCCGCAGGATCCCCGGCGCCAAGATCGCGCGGTCCATCGCGGAACGGCTCGGCACCACTGTCGAGGCGCTGAGCGCCACCGAGCAGCCCGCCGACCGGCTCGCCCAACGCCTGGGCCTGGTGGGACAGTTGGTCGCCGCCCGGGCCAGCCAGCTGGCCGGCGACTGGTCCGCGGCGCTGCGCCAGCTGGAGTCCGTGGTGGAGCAGGCCGACGGCGCCGACCAGGACGAGGTCCGCTGGGAGGCCCGCTGGGAACTGGCCACGGTCCTCGGCCGGCTCGACGACCCCGCGCGCCACGAGGCGGCGCTGCGTCGGCTGCTCGACGACCCGCTCACCCGCTCCGCGCCCGTCCTGCACGCCCGGGTCGCCATCGAGCTGGCCCAGCTGCTGCGCGCCGCCGGCCGGCTCTCCGACGGCGTCCGCTTCGCCGAGGAGGCCGTACGGGTCACCGGCGAGCTGGAGCCGGGCCGCCCGGAGCGGGCCCAGGCGCAGGTCGCGCTGCTCTCCGCCTCCGTGGACAGCGGCGAGTGGAGCCGCGCCGAAGAGCTCGCGGCACCACTGCGGGCGGAGGTCGCGCCGCTGCCCGCGGGCGAACTGCGGGCGAGCGCCCTGTGGGCGGCGGCCGGTGCGCAGTATCTGGCCGGCCACCCCGACCGGGCGCTGGCGCTGCTCGCCCAGGCGGACGAGCTGATCGCCGAGACGGACGGCGTACGGCTCCGGCTCCGGCTGGCCCGCTCCCGTACGCTGCTGGCGCTCACCGCGGGCCCCGAGGACGCCGCGGACGCCCTCATGGAGCGCGCCCGGCAGGCGGCGTCGCTGGTCGCCACGCCCGGCGCGCGGAGCTGGCTCGCCGTCCTGGAGACCGCCGCCGCGCTGCGCCACGGCGACCCCGCGGCGGCGGCCGGGCACGCCGCCGCGATCGACCTCGAAGCCGGTGAGCTGTCCCCGCTGGACCGCGCCCGGTGCACGCTCTACCGGGCCCGCGCGCACCGCGCCGCCGGCGCCGCGGCAGCCGCCGAGGACGGCTTCAAGGCCGCCGCGGCGGGCTACGAGAAGGCCGGCGCGTTCCGGCTGGCGCTGGAGACCTGGCGCGAACTGAGCGCCGGCGAACGTGCCGGCGAGGGGCCGGACCCGCATGCGGTGATCATGCCGTAGGGCCGCCGCGCCGCCCCGTGCCGGCGGCTCAACTGCCAGAAACGGGCGGCGAGTCCAGGACTGCTGGCCCCCAGAGCCGCACACCGGGCACCGGGGCGGCGGTGGCCGCGCAGGCCACCCGGCCCGGCCCGGCCGGCAGCTCCCGTACGTAGGCGAGACCACCGTGCGCGGTGCCTGCGGAGGCGCCACCGCCGTACCCGGGCCCCGCTGGCCGGGCCACGGAGGCCGGCAGGGGGACGGTGCCGTCCGCCTCCCGCGCCCCGCCCAGCGCGTCGATCTCGTCCGCGGTGGCCAGCCCGCCCCGGCCGGTGAGCCGGAGGGCGGCCTCCTTGCGGGTCCACAGCCGGGCCAGCCGCCGCGCCCGCCGCTCGGCCGGGGCCCGGCGGGCGAACTCGCGCTCCAACGCGGTGAAGGGGAGCAGCAGTTCGCTGACCGGGCCGCGGGGCACGGTATGGACGCTGAGGGCCACCGGGAGATCGCGGGCCAGGGCCAGCAGCCGGCGGCCGGGATCGTCGCCGAGGGCGAGGCAGAGGCGGGCACCGGGGGGCCAGCCGGTGTACCCGGGCGGCGTGGCGGAGACCGGGCGCCCGAAGTCGTCGCGGGTCAGCGAAATATCGTCCGCGGAGCATTGCAGCAATCGCGCCAGAAAATCCGCCAAAGCGGCCGGCCGGTGAATATCTACGGCGTCCGGCGAGAATATGTGCAGGCAGCCGTCGGCTAATTCATGCTGCCGCTCCGGCATCCAACTGCCCTCCCACCAGGGGGAGTCGGTGCGTCCGTTCGCACGGTCGAGCGTATGCGCGCCACAGAAGGGCTCGTCCCCCCGCATAGATCCCCTCGCACCTTGTCTCCTTTCTCCGGTCTGGTCACGTCCGGGAAAGCAGGGCACAGAATCGATATCAATTACTCTCGGGCGATCTTCAAGGTAACCCTGGTCCATTCCTGAGTCAACAAGTACCGACTGAGAATCAACTTCGGTTTACTGACTGGGATTACCAGATTTCGCCAACTTGAACCCGGGGCACGAAACGGCGTGTCATGCCTTGACGACCGGCCGGGCACCGTCCGAACGTCGCCCGCAATTCACTGACTGTTATTCAATTCCCTTGGAAAAAGGGCGCTCCGGCCGGCCGGCGGGGCCCGGCCGGAGCGCCGCGGCCGGCGGGGCCACTCAGGAGGCCAGCCGCTTCTCCACCCGGATAACCATGTCCGAAACAGTACGCATGTCCTTCATCTCCTCTTCGGGGAGTTCGACGCCGAAGCGCTCCTCGGCGACGACGATGACCTCGGCCATCGCCAGGGAGTCCACGTCCAACTCCTCGACCAGGGACTTCTCCTCGGCCACGTCGGCCGGCACGACGCCGGCCACCTCGTTCAGGATCTCGGCGAGCTGAGCGACGATCTCTTCGCGTGTCATGACGGTCACCTCTCTTGGGCGGAAGGGGACTTGACGGGGTGGGACATCGGCCCGGGGGTGCGTACGGAGGGCGGGTGGCGGCCCGCACCCGGAGCGGGCGCACGGCTGCGGTCACCGTGCGGTGACGAGGCCCGCGCGGGTCAGTCATTCTTTTGACTCTGCTTGACTGTTGTAGTCAACTGGAGGTCGGATAAGTTGTCAACGATCGGCTTGACGACCGGTCAGACTGCCGTCATGGCACTGGATTCGGGCGCATTCTGAGTTGTGTCCGGTGACTTCGAGGTCGGGAAAGAGTCAGGATGAGTCAGACGGAGGAGCGATGAGCGGTCTGCTCGACGGAAAGCGGCTGCTGATCACCGGTGTGATCACGGAGAGCTCGATCGCCTACGCCGTGGCGCGGCTCGCCCAGCAGGAGGGCGCCCGCATCGTGCTGACCGCCTACGGCAGGCCGTCCCTCGTGGCCCGGCTCGCCCGCCGGCTGCCGGACGAACCCCCCGTCGTGGAACTCGACGTCACCGACGAGGCGCAGCTCGGCACCCTCGCCGAGCGGGTCGGCGCCCACCTCGACGGGCTCGACGGCGTCCTGCACTCGGTCGCCAACGCCCCCGCCGGCTGCCTGGACGGCGGCTTCCTCACCGCCCCCTGGCGCGATGTCGCCCAGGCCCTGCACACCTCCACGTACTCCCTGGTGGCGCTGACCATGGCCTGCCGGCCCTTGCTGCGGCCCGGCTCCTCCGTCGTCGGCGTGGACTTCGACGCCTCCCGCGCCTGGCCCGGCTACGACTGGATGGGCGTCGCCAAGGCCGGTCTCGAGGCGTGCTCGCGCTATCTGGCCCGCGACCTCGGCGGCCAGGGCATCCGGGCCAACCTCGTCGCCGCCGGGCCGCTGCGCACCCTGGCCGCGAGCGGTATCGGCGGCGACGGCCCGTCCTTCGAGAAAAACTGGGCGGCGCGCGCACCGCTGGGCTGGGACCCGCAGAACGCGGAGCCGGTCGCCCGGACCTGCCTGGCGCTGCTGTCGGACTGGCTGCCCGCCACCACCGGCGAGATCGTGCACGCGGACGGCGGCCACCACATGATCGGCGACTGACCGCCGATGGACGGGAGACCGGCGGGCGGGGCCATACACCGTACGTACGTCATCGAGCGGGCCCACGTCGCCGCCTACGCCGCGGCGCTCGGCGGCACCGCCCACCCCGCGCACACCGACCCGGCCGCCGCCCGCGCACTCGGCCACCCGGACGTCGTCGCGCCGCCCGGCTACCTCGCCGCCCTCACCGCCGACGCGGAGGACCGCCTGCTGCGCGACCGGGCCGGTCGCACCGCCGACGGCGCCGTGCACCGCGCCCAGACCCTGCGCCACGGCCGTCCCGTGCACGCCGGCGACACCCTCCACGCCACCGTCCGCATCACCGGCAGCACCCCCCTAGCCGGGCGCGAACTCCTCGTGCTGGAGAGCGAGTTCCTGGCCCCCGACGGCACCTGGGTGGCCACCACCACCGCCTCGCTGCTGTGCCCCGCCGCCGTCCCCCGCGGACCGGACCGGCGCCCCCTCGACCCCACGGGATCGGAGCACCCATGACCGACACCATCGCCGCCACGCTGGCCCCTCCGGTCAGCGCCGCCCGCCTCGTCGACGGCGCCGACGGCACCCGCCGCCTCGAAGGCCGCACCCTCGACCGCCGGGTCCACGCCGCCGCGCACGCCTTGCGGGAGCTCGGCGTCCGGCCCGGCGAACGGGTCCTGGTCCAGGGCGACAACAGCGTCGACTACGTCGTGACGCTGCTGGCCCTGATGCACCTCGACACCTCCCTCGTCCCGCTCGACCACCGCCTCTCCGCGGCCGACGCCGGCGCCGCCGCCCGGCAGGCGCACGCCCGCCGGCTGGTCACCGCCGACGCCACCACCGCCCTGCCCGGCCTCCCCGCACACCGCGTCGTCCACTACCCCCGGCTCGCCGCGGACGCCCCGCAGCCGCCGCCCGCCACCGTCGACCTGACCCGCTGGTTCGACCGCCCCGACGCACTGGTGCTGTGGTCCTCGGGCACCACCGGGCGCCCCAAGGGCGTGGTGAAGCCCGGCCGCGCCGTGCTCGACAACTCGCAGCGCACCATCCAGGCCATGGGCTACCGCACGGATGACGTGCTCGCCCCGCTGCTGCCCTTCTCCCACCAGTACGGGCTCTCCGTCATCCTGCTGTGGTGGCTGGCTCGTTGCACCCTCCTGGTCACCCCCTACCAGCGGATCGACGCGGCCGTGCAGCAGGCCGCGGCGCACGGCGCCACCGCCGTCGACGCCGCCCCGTCCACGTATCACTCACTTCTGGGCGTGCTGCGCCGCCGCCCCGAGGTACGCGCCGGCCTCGCGGGCGTCCGGATCTGGGGGGTCGGCGGCGCCCCGCTGCCCGCCCCGCTGGCCGAGTCCTTCCGCACGGCGATGGGCCGCCCGCTGCTGGACGGCTACGGCCTGACGGAACTCGGCAATGTCGCGCTGGCCACCCCCGACGCGCCGCACGGCTGCGGGCGTCCGCTGCCCGGCGTGCGGCTGCGCGTGCTGCGCGCCGACGGCACCGCTGCCGCGCCCGGTGAACTCGGCGGCATCGAGGTGCGCTCCCCGGGGCTGATGGCGGGCTACCTCCAGGAGGACGGCTCACCGGCACCGGTCGACCCGGACGCCTGGTATCCGACGGCCGATCTCGGCAGCATCGACGCGGACGGCGTCGTACGGGTCGTGGGCCGCAATCAGGCCGTGCACCGGCTGGGCTTCACGCTCTACCCCGAGAGCCTGGAGCGCCGTGCCGAGGCCTGCGGCCGGCCGGTCAAGGTACTGGCCGTCCCGGACCAACGCCGGGGCAGCGCGCTGCACTTCGTCGTCGCGGACCCCGATGACGAGGCCCCGCTCACCTGGCGCCGGCGGCTCGCCCCGCATCTCGCGGAGTACGAACAGCCCAACGCCGTCCATGTCGTGGGCCACTTCCCGCTCACCGCGAACGGAAAGACCGACACCCGTGCGCTGCGTGCGCATCTGGGTCTGGCGCCGGGGCCGGGCCCCGGTGCGGGCGGCTGAACGGACCCCGGCCGGCGGCCGTTTCACGTGAAACGGCGGATGGCTGCGGTGTCCTGCCCTCGCGCCCGCGACGTCCTGTGCAACGTCACATCAAAGTCTATGGGTACTGCTGTCTGTGGGTACCGCCGTGGGTAATGCTGCGGATCGTGTTCGGAGTTCTGCCGTACGTGCTGCGCTCCGTCACACCGTGCGTGCTGCTGTCGGTGCTGCCGTGCGTCCTGCCGATGCTGTGGCCGGTGCCACCCGGGCTGCTCGTCCGGCGCTGCCGGTGAGCGTCAACGGTGCGGCCTCGAACCGGAGTTGGTACGCGCCGTTCCGCCGCCCCGGCGGGCGGTCCTGACCTGCGTGCGACGTGTCCGCCCGGCTCAGACGGCACGGGCGGAGTGCGAACGGCCGCGGGCCGCCGGGATGAGCGGGGTGGCCGCGCCGCCATGGAGCGCGGCATCGACGGGAAGGCTGTACACCGGCGCACAGACACGGGTCCGTGCGGTACGCGAGGTGGGCGAGGCTCCGTGCGCCTCGGCGCCGATGCGCTGCTTGATGGTCGGCGGGAGCGACGGTAGCGGGTGCATCAGCCGGACCGAGCCGGACTGGCCGTAGCGCGGCGCGGTGCGCGCGGCCGGCACGAGGGGCCGGACCGGCTCCGCGGCAGGGGTCACCGTCCCGGGTTCGTGATCCGGCTCGCTGCCGGGCACCGCCTCAGGGGTCGTCGGGGCCGGGTTCGCGCTGCCCAGGGTGCGCTCGTAGATCGCGGCGTCCCGGCGGGCCGCGGATGCCGCGGCGGAGACACCCAGTGACGCCAGCAGCTTCCCGAGGACGGCCAGGCACACCGCCCAGAACTTCATGACCTTGGTCGCAGCCATGATCCCTCTCCTTCGGTCGGGACCCCACTGGGGGATCCACGCGTTCCTTCTGTTGCGTTTTCTTATGATGAGTACGCAATGGGAGGATTCACGGACCGACGCCCCCGGATCGGCGTTCTTCGGATGAACACCACCCGTCCGCAGTAGCGGGATCCGCGAAACCCCTGGCCCGAGGGGTGCGAACGGGGCCGGCGCGGGCGGCTGCGGGGGCTCGGGGCGGGCGTGGCGGGGCGTCAGCGGATGCGCGCGGTGGATCCCCGGGGTATGCCCGTCATGCGGGCCGCGCGGGGTGCGAAACGCACGGTGTCAGGCCGGTGTCCGCTCGCCGCTCCGGGACATTTCCGCCATGATGCGCACCGCGGTGGGCTCCGGGGTCGTGGGCGGGATGATCAGCAGGTCCCAGCGGCCGACGCCGGTGGAGACCAGGCAGACGGTGTCCGGGCCGGAGCGGTTGATGGTCCGGCGGAGCCGGACGACATGGCCGGAGACGAGGATGGTGCCGGGCAGCGCGGGCCAGCCGGCGCCGTTCACCGTGGCATGGGTGATCCGCGGCCAGTCGAAGGGCAACGCGGCCAGCAGCTCGGGGAGTTCGGTGACCAGGTCGGCCGAGTGCGGCCACCAGACCCCGTCGATCCGCCGGGTCACCTGGCTGGGCGGCGCGATGGCCAGCCGGGCGACGGGCGGCGGCGCATGGTGCCGCGGAGGATCGGGTCGCGGGGCACGGCCCCCGGGGGCGGTGGTCATACGGGGCTCCTGACACGACGGGCCGCGACCCGCGCCGGGTCCGGCCAGCGCACGTCCCATACCCAGCCGAGGCGTTCGAAGAGCCGGATGACCGCGGCGGACACATCGATCTGGCCGCGGTCGACACCGTGCCGGGCACAGGTCGGGTCGGCGTGGTGGAGGTTGTGCCAGCTCTCGCCGAACGAGAGCAGGGCCAGCGGCCACAGGTTGGTCGCGCGGTCGTGGCGCCGGGTGCGGAACGGCCGGGCACCGACCACGTGGCAGAGCGAGTTGACGCTCCAGGTGACGTGGTGGAGCAGCGCGATGCGGATGAAGCCGGCCCACAGCAGGGCGGTCAGGCCGGTGACCCAGGTGCCGCCGAGGGCCCAGCCCAGGGCGAACGGCAACGCCAGGGTGAGCAGGCACAGCGCGGGGAACGCCCGGTCCACCGCGCGGATGGCGGGGTCGGCGAGCAGGTCGGGCGCGTAGTGCTCGTGCGAGGTGGGGTCGTTGCGGAAGAGCCAGCCGATGTGCGAGTGCACCAGCCCGTGGAGCTGACCGCGCAGGCTGGTGCCGTAGCGGTAGGGGGAGTGCGGGTCGCCGGGGCGGTCGGTGAAGGCGTGGTGGCGGCGGTGGGTGGCCACCCAGTCGATGACGTCGCCCTGGAAGCTCAGCGATCCGGCGATGGCGAGCACCACGCGCAGCGCGGGCGCCGCGGTGTAGCTGCCGTGGGTGAGGCCGCGGTGGAAGCCGATGGTGACGCCGAGGCCGGTGACGACGTAGAAGACGAGGGCCAGCAGCAGATCGGCGAGGTGGACGGCGCTGCCCCACAGCAGCGGTATGGCGACGGCCAGGCCGACGAACGGGGCGACGACGATGATGCCGGTGACCGTGACGTACATCCGCCGGCCGCCGCTCGGCCGCGGGTCGGGGCCGGTATCGGGGAACGGTGACGTCCCGTCGTACTCCTTCGCCGACGGAACGTGGCCGGCGGTCGGGGTCACCGGTCGTGACCTGTGTCCCGGGAGGGCGGCGGGCCCGCCGCATGCGGTCCGGCGTGGGCGCCGTGCGGGTGGCTGTGGAGCCGCTGCCGGAACGACTCCCACAGATGCGCATAGCGGTGCGGGTTGGGGCGTCCGGCCTGCTGGGCGTTGACCCGGACGATGAACAGCACGCCCATCGCGACCAGGGCCAGCAGCACGATCACGGTCAAGAAGGTCTGCATGGCGCTCACCCGAATACTCCCGGAAACCACCGGGTGTTCTCGGCACTTCTGTGCATTCTTCGCATTCCGCCGGTGCCTCCCACGGTAGTCCTCCGCGGCGATGCCGCATAGCGCACCAAAGCGGGACAGGACGACGGGGGGCGACCTTCGCGCATCTTCTACGCGGCAGTAGATTTTACTGCTGCATGACCAATCGCATACCGGAAGCATGCCTGACGCTTGCGTGGGCCTGGCTTCCGGATGCCGTCCGCCCGACCAGTCGAGGAGATCCAGATGGCGCTGTGGGACCGGATCAAGGATTCCGCGCAGACGATGCAGACCCAGCTCGTCGCCAAGAAGAACGACCTCAAGAGCGGCGCCTTCCGCGACGCGAGCATGGCGATATGTGCGCTGGTGGCCGCTGCGGACGGCACCGTCGACGCCTCGGAGCGGCGGCGGGTGGCGCAGCTGATCGCCACCAACGAGGTGCTCCAGAACTTCCCGGCGGACGATCTCCAGCGCCGCTTCGACGGCTACCTGGACAAGCTCGCCGCCGACTTCGACTTCGGCAGGGTCGCGGTGCTCCAGGAGGTCGGCAAGGTGAAGAAGAAGCCGGTGGAGGCGCGGGCGGTCGTCCAGATCGGCATCGTCATCGGCGGCGCCGACGGCGACTTCGACGCGACCGAGCGGGCGCTGGTGCGCGAGGTGTGCTTCGCGTTGGGGATCGCCCCGGCCGAGTTCGACCTCTGACCGCGTGCAACGGGAGCGGGCGCCCCACCGGGCTCCCGCTCCCCTCCCGCGCGGCCGGACCGGCTCGGGCCCAGACCGACTCAGGCCCGGACCGACTCAGCCCGGACCCGCTCAGGCCCGGACCCGCTCAGACGTTGACGCCGAAGTCCGCCGCGATGCCCGCCAGCCCGGACGCGTAACCCTGGCCCACGGCGCGGAACTTCCAGTCGCCGTCGTGCCGGTAGAGCTCGCCGAAGACCATCGCGGTCTCGGTCGAGGCGTCCTCGGTCAGGTCGTAGCGGGCCAGCTCCGCCCCGCCGGTCTGGTTGACGACGCGGATGTACGCGTTGCGAACCTGGCCGAAACTCTGCCCCCGGCTCTGCGCGTCGTGGATGGACACCGGGAAGACGATCTTCGTGATCTCGGCCGGGACGCCACTGAGGCTGACGTTGATGGTCTCGTCGTCGCCCTCCCCCTCGCCGGTCAGGTTGTCGCCGGTGTGCTGCACCGAACCGTCCGGGCTGTTGAGGTTGTTGTAGAAGACGAAGTGCAGGTCCGAGGCGACCTTGCCGCTGTCGGTGCACAGCAGCGCGCTGGCGTCCAGGTCGTAGTCCGCGCCCGTGGTGGTCCGCACGTCCCAGCCGAGGCCGACCGAGACCGCGGTCAGGCCGGGCGCCTCCTTCGACAGCGAGACATTGCCGCCCTTGGCCAGCGAGACTCCCATGGCTTCCCTCCAGATGATGCCGGTTTGCTTGGTGGTGTGCCGGTACCGGCTGGTGTTGCCCGTTTTCCGGCGGTGATCCAGGAAAACTACAGGAGTGTAGAAGTCGGTGACGGGGATCTGCGCCGCGCGGCGCAACCGCCGCGATCCGCGCTCCCCGGCCGGCAGCCGGGCCCTGGCCGGAACGGGCCCGCGCCGTAAAATGCCCCGGTGTCCCGGCCGGCGGGACGCCCGTGCGACGGGAGGCGACGAGATGGGCGGCACCCCCTTGGGGAAGTCCCTCGGCCAGAACCCCGGGCGGGAGCGACCCCGGCGCGGGCAGGGCCAGTTGGAGGCCCAGGTCCTGGCCGCGCTGCACCACGCACCGGGACCGGTCACCGCCGCCTGGGTCCAGGAGCGGCTCGGCGACGACCTCGCGTACACCACCGTGATGACGATCCTGTCCCGGCTGCACACCAAGGGAGCGGTCGGCCGCGAGCGGGCCGGCCGGGCGTACCTCTGGACGCCGGCGGCCGACGAGGCCGGGCTCGCCGCACTGCGGATGCGCCGGGTGCTGGACGGCGAACCGGACCGGGACGCCGTCCTGACCAGCTTCGTCTCCGCGCTCTCGGCACACGACGAGCAGCTGCTGCGCAGCCTCCTGGACCGCGTCGAGGACGGTGCGGGCGGTGCGGACGGCGACGAACCGGTCCCCGGCCCCGGAGCGAGGCCCGAGCACCCATCGGACGAAGCGCGCGGAGGCTGACCGGTGGGCGTCTTCGTGTTCCTGCCGCTCGTGCTGCCGCTCAGCGCGCTGCCGATCGCCCGGCTCGCGGAGCAGCACCTCCACCCCCGGGTCACCACCCGCCTGCTGACCCTGCTCGCCGCGGTCCTCGGCCTGTGCAGCACGCTCTGCCTGGGGCTGCTGGTGGTCGTCGGCACCGCCCAACTGCCCGGCAACCCCCTGCCGGACGGCTGGTCGGACCCGGAGGTGCGGTCCGCGGTGCCGCACGCGGAGATCGCCGGCAGCGCGGCGATCCTCGCGCTGGCCGCAGCGCTCACCGCGGTCGGCAGCGCGCTGCGCCGCGACCGCCGCATCCGGGCCCGGACCCACCGCGCGCTGGACGTGCTGCCGGCCGGCGCCGATCCCGCGGTGCTGCCGGACGACGCTCCGTACGCCTATGCCGTGCCCGGCGCTCCCGCGCGGCCGGGGCGGCCCGCCCGGCCCGGCCGGATCGCGGTCTCGCGGGGCATGCTGCGCAGTCTGGACGGCGGCGAGCAGCGCGCCCTCTTCGCCCATGAGCGCGCGCATCTGCGCTGCCGGCACCACCGCCATCTGCTGGCCGTACGGCTCGCCGGCTGCGTCAACCCGCTGCTGCTGCCGCTGCGTTCGGCGGTCGCGTTCAGCACCGAGCGCTGGGCGGACGAGGAGGCCGCGCGCGCGGTCGGCGACCGGCGGCTGACCGCGCGGGCCGTGGGCAAGGCGGCGCTGATCGCACGGCCCGCGCCGTATCCGGGGCTGGCGCAGTTCGCGGAGCCGGGGCCGGTGCCGCGGCGGGTGGCGGCGCTGCTCGGACCGGTGCCGCCGGCGCGCGGCTGGCCGCCGGCGCTGACCCCGGCGGGGCTGGCCGCGCTGGTCGCGGCGGCGGGCACCGCGGCCTCCGCGCTGTCCTCGCTGAACGCAGCGGTAGCGCTGTTCCTCGTTCTGAAGGCGGCAACGCCCTGGTGAGGGCAGACTGATCCCGGACTCTCCAGCGCGCCACGCGACGGATACCGTTCTGTGATCCGCGGCACAGCGGTCAACTTCTACAGCGGTGTAGAAGTTGACGGTAGTGTTGCGCCGGACATGCGCAACGGGCGCGGCCGGAGGGGGAGATGGCGACGAGGTGCGGACCCCCGACCGGGGACAGCCCGCCTCCAGAGGCGGAGGTGCGATGGGTCTATCAGCCGGTCGAGGTCCGATATCCGGACGGAGCCTGGGAGTTGGGCCGGATCAGCGCCTGGTGGACGGACCCCGCGGGCGACGAGTGGTGCCTGCTGCGCACGGTGCCCGGCGGCAGCGGCCCGCAGTGGCTCCGTTACGACCCGGAGTCCGTACGGCTGCTGCCCACCACGGGAACCTGAGCCGCCCGCAGGGGCATCCGCCCCGCCCCGGATCACCGCCGCTGCCGTCCCCGGCCACGGAATCCACGCCCTGTCCCGTACCCGCGCCCGTTCTCGGATACACGCTCCTTTCCCGATCCGCGGCCCTACCCGGACGCGCGCGCGGCTCCGTTTCCGCGCACCCTCTCTCACCGCAAGACCAGCTCCAGAAAGACCAGAAGGGCCATCGGCGTGCATGACAGGCAGACGCACAGGCAGGCGGCCCGGCGGGGCGCCGGCGACGGGGGCGGGCGGGGCTCCCGGCGGCGCGCGGCGGACGACGGTGCGCGCGCCGCGGACGCCGGCACCCGCGCCGCGCGCCGCAAGGCCGGGAAGACCCGGATGACCCGGCGCGGCCGGGCCCTGGCCTGGACGGGCGGGGTGGTCGGCGTCGTCCTGCTCGGTACGGCCGGGGTGGGCGCGTGGGTCTACCAGCACCTGGACGGCAACATCACCGGCGCGGACGTCGGCAGCACGCTGGGCGGCGACCGGCCGGTCAACCTCAGTCCGGGCTCCAAGAACATCCTGGTCGTCGGCTCCGACAGCCGGGCGGGCACCGGCGGCAAGTACGGCAGCGGCCTGACCACGATGCAGTCGGACACCCTGATGGTGCTGCACATCGCGGCGAACCATAAGTGGGCCACCGCGGTGTCCTTCCCACGGGACTCCTGGGTGCGGATCCCGGCGTGCGACAAGGGCAACGGCCAGTCGTCCCCGCACCACTTCAAGATCAATGAGGCGTTCTCGATCGGCGGGCTCGGCGGCGACGTCGGCAAGGCCGCGGCGTGCAGCATCAAGACGCTGGAGAAGAACACCGGGCTGCGGATCGACGACTTCGTCTCCGTCAACTTCGAGGGCTTCAAGGGCATGGTCGACGCGCTGGGCGGCATCGAGGTCTGCCCCAAGCACGCCATCCACGACAAGAAGGCCCAACTGGACATGGCGGCCGGCTGCCAGACCGTCAAGGACGAGAAGGCGCTCGGCTACGTCCGCACCCGCTACAGCGTCGGCGACGGCTCCGACCTCGGCCGGATCGGCCGCCAGCAGGAGTTCATGAAGGCGCTCGCGGCCAAGGCCCAGTCCAAGCTCACCAGCCCGACCGCTCTCTACGGCTTCCTGGACTCGGCGACCAAGTCCCTGACCACGGACAAGGATCTGGCCGGGATAAAGCCCCTGTACGACCTCGCCTCCACGGTCAAGGACATCCCCTCCGACCGGCTCACCTTCCTCACCGTGCCCACCTATCCGCGCGAGGCGGACGTCCCCAGCGACAAGGCCAATGTGCTCTGGCAGTACCCGCAGGCCGGCGAGCTGTTCGGCGACCTGGCCCACGACCGCGAGATCGGCGCCGCCGGGAAGGCCAGGTTCGCCGAGGCCGCGAAGAACCCGGTGACCGCGCACTCGGTCCGGATCCGGGTCCTCAACGGCACCGGGACGCCCGGCCGGGCCGCCACCGCCGCCGAGGAGCTCCGCAAGCTCGGCTTCACCGTCGTCGCCACCGGCAACGCCCCGACCACGGACAGGACGAGCATCAGCTACCCGGCCTCCCTGAAGGCCCAGGGCGAGGTGCTCGCCGCCCGGCTGCCGGGCACCAAGGCCGCGGAGTCGGCGCAGGCGTCACCGGGCGCGGTGACGCTGACCGTCGGGCCGGACTTCACCACGGCCAACAGCTGACGGCCGCCGAACAGTTGCGCTCCGGCCCCTGCCGACCGGAGCGCACCGCGGCGGGCGACCGCCGCCCGTCAGGCGCGCAGCCGCTCGACGGGGCGGGCGGTGTGCACCTCGATGTCGTGCGCGGCGCGGTTGAGCAGCTGATGGCTGAGATCCGACAGCGCCCGCGCGGTCGACAGCTCGTCCCCGATGGCGGGGACATTCTCGTCCGCCGGATTGCATCTGGCGGTTCCCTGGCCGACCATCTGCCCGCCTTCCCTGCCGCGCAGCCGGGCCTCGGCCCGGACGTCGCTGCCGGATTCGACGATGCTGATCTCGACGGTCCATGTCTTCGTACGCCCCGTACCGGTCACCGGAAGCCTCCCTCCGCCCCCTGGGAACAGTCCTCACCCACAGCGTCGCACCGGCACCCACCGGCCGCATCTGGAGGCTGACCACAGGGCAATTGGGGGGATAGCCCCATGGCGAGCCGTGCGGCCGGGTCCGTAATGTGCTGCGGGAAGGGCCGGGATCCGGTGGGGGCGGGCCCGCGCGGCGGGCGGTGGCCCGGCGCCCGGGGACGCGCCGCGGGGACGGCCAACTCATCTCGTACTGGGGGGAATTCATGCGCAGGCAGGTCCGCTTCATCGGGGCCGTGGCGCTGGCCGGAATCGGGGCGGTCACCCTCGGCGCGTGCAGCCTGGTGGCCGGCAAGAACTTCACGGACGACGCCACGGTGTCGCAGAAGATCACCTCCGTGCGGGTGGACAACCGCGACGGCGCGGTGACGGTGCACGGCGGCAAGGGCGGCGACACGGTCTCCGTCCACCGGTCGGTCACCTACCACGGCGACCGTCCGCAGGGCCCCAGTCACCGCGTCGAGGGCGGGACCCTGGTGCTCGGCGGCTGCGGCGACGAATGCTCGGTGAGCTACACCGTCGATCTGCCCGGCACGGTCCCGGTCAGCGGCGAGACCACCAACGGCGCGCTGAAGCTGTCCAAGGTGGGCGCGGTGAAGGTGTCCACCAGCTCCGGGAGCGTCGACCTGGACCAGGTGTCCGGCGCGGTGGACGTCCGGACGACGAACGGCGAGGTCACCGGCAAGGGGCTGGCGGGCAGCCGCACCGCGGTCGAGACCTCGAACGGCCGGATCGACCTGACCGCGACGACGCCGCAGGACATCCGGGCGAAGACGTCCAACGGCGCGGTCGCGGTGACGGTGCCGGACTCCCGCTACCGGGTGTCCGCGGACACCGACAACGGCGCGAAGAAGATCGGCGTCACCCAGGACCCGGCGGGCCGCTACCGGCTCGACCTGACCACCTCGAACGGGGAGATCACCGCCGAGAAGGCGGCAGGCTGAGGCCGCTTCGCCGGCGGGCGGCGAGGTCGTCGGGCGGCGAGGTCGTCGGGCCGCGAGGTCGTCGGGCCGCGAGGTCATGGGGCGGCGCACTGCGACGTATGCGGCGGCGCCGCACCGCGAGGTCGTAAAGCTGCCAGACCGCGGGGGTGGCCGGCTGCTGGACTGGTGAGCACCGCAACAGGCCGCTCACCAGGACGGAATCCATGCCGACCGCCGCCCGAACCGCCACCGACCCCGCAGCCGCACCGGCAGTCCCTGCGGCCCTCGCCCGCTCGCCGCTGAACGGCTGGCTCGCCGTGATCGCGGTGATGCTGGGCATCTTCTCCATCGTCACCACCGAGATCCTGCCGATCGGCCTGCTCACCGCTATCGCGGCCGACTTCCGCGTCTCGGACGGCACGGCCGGGCTGATGATGACGCTGCCCGGACTGCTGGCCGCCGGCGCCGCGCCGACCGTGACGGTGGCCACCGCGCGGATCGACCGGCGGCTGATGCTGTGCGCCTTCCTCGCGCTGCTGACGCTGGCGAACCTGCTCGCCGCGGTCGCCCCGGCCTACTGGCTGGTGCTGCTGTCCCGGGTCCTGGTCGGCGTCGTCATCGGGGGTTTCTGGTCGATCGGGGCCGGACTGGCCGAGCGGCTGGTACCCGCCGAGTCAGCGGGCCGGGCGACCGCGGTGATCTTCTCCGCGGTGCCGCTGGGCTCGGTGATCGGGGTACCCGCGGGGACCTTCCTCGGCAACCTCGCCGGCTGGCGGACGGCCTGTGCCGTCGTGGGGGCGCTGTCGCTCGGCGTACTGGTGCTGATGGCCCTGGTGAGCCCGTCGCTTCCCGCCGTACGGGCCACCGGCGCGGCGCTGCTACGCGGCACGCTGCGCGGCGTCCATACCCGTTTCGCGCTGCTGATGACCTTCCTCGTCGTGCTCGCGCACTTCGCCGCCTACACCTATGTGACGCCCTTCCTGGAGCAGGTCACCCACGTGGCATCCGCCGGGCCGATCACCGTTTTCCTGCTGGCATACGGCGTCGCGGGAATCGCCGGGAACTTCCTCGGCGGCGGAATGGTGGCGCGTTGCCCGCGCACCGTCTTCGGGGCCGCGGCGGGGCTGCTCGCCCTCGCCACGCTGCTGCTTCCGGTCCTGGGCCGCGGGGAACGGGGTGCGCTGGTGCTGCTGGTCGTCTGGGGCATCGCGTACGGCGCGGTGCCGGTCGCGTCGCAGACCTGGTTCGCCAAGGCGGCGCCCGCCGCGCCGGAGGCGGCGTCGGTGCTGTTCACCGCCTCGTTCCAGGCGACGCTGTCGCTCGGCGCGCTGACCGGCGGGATGGTCGTGGACCGTACGTCGCCGTCGACCGTGATGGCGCTGGGCGGGGCGACCGCGGTCCTGGTGGTCCTGGCGGCCTGGCTGCACCGCGCCAAGCGGATGGAGTGGCCGCGGAGTTGAGGGTCTGGACCGTGGTCGGCGAAGGAGAGCGGGGGCGGCGTTTCACGTGAAACACCGCCCCCGTCACGCCACTTCGCGCCTCAGTCCTCTGCCTCCAGCTCGCCCTCGGTCTCCAGGAAGGCATCCCGCAGGGCGGCCAGCGTCTCCGCGTCGGGCTTCTCCCACATACCGCGGGACTCGGCCTCCAGCAGGCGTTCGGCGATGCCGTGCAGCGCCCAGGGGTTGGCCTCCTGGAGGAAGGCGCGGTTCTCCGGGTCGAGGACATAGGTCTGGGCGAGCTTGTCGTACATCCAGTCGGCGACGACACCGGTCGTGGCGTCGTAGCCGAACAAGTAGTCCACGGTCGCGGCGAGTTCGAAGGCGCCCTTGTAGCCGTGGCGGCGCATCGCCTCGATCCAGCGGGGGTTGACGACCCGGGCGCGGAAGACCCGGGAGGTCTCCTCGACCAGCGTCCTGGTGCGGACCGTCTCGGGGCGGGTCGAGTCGCCGATGTACGCCTCGGGGGCCTTGCCCTTGAGCGCCTTGACCGTGGCGACCATGCCGCCGTGGTACTGGAAGTAGTCGTCGGAGTCGGCGATGTCGTGCTCGCGGGTGTCGGTGTTCTTGGCGGCCACCGCGATGCGCTTGTAGGCGGTCTCCATCTCGTCCCGGGCCGGGCGGCCTTCGAGCCCGCGGCCGTACGCGTAGCCGCCCCAGACCGTGTAGACCTCGGCCAGGTCGGCGTCGGTGCGCCAGTCGCGGGAGTCGATGAGCTGGAGCAGGCCCGCGCCGTACGTGCCCGGGCGGGAGCCGAAGATCCGGGTGGTGGCGCGGCGTTCGTCGCCGTGGACGGCCAGGTCGGCCTGGGCATGGGCCCGGACGACGTTGCGGTCGGCGGGCTCGTCGAGGCCGGCGGCGAGCCGTACCGCGTCGTCGAGCAGGCCGATGACGTGCGGGAACGCGTCCCGGAAGAAGCCGCTGATGCGGAGGGTGACGTCGATGCGGGGGCGGCCCAGCTCGTCGAGCGGGATGGCCTCCAGGCCGGTCACCCGGCGCGAGGCGTCGTCCCACACGGGGCGGACGCCGAGCAGCGCCAGCGCCTCCGCCACATCGTCCCCGGAGGTGCGCATCGCGCTGGTGCCCCACAGGGACAGGCCCACCGACTCCGGCCAGTCGCCGTTGTCGTCGCGGTAGCGGGCCAGCAGCGAGTCGGCGAGCGCCTGACCGGTCTCCCAGGCGAGGCGCGACGGCACGGCCTTGGGGTCGACGGAGTAGAAGTTGCGGCCCGTTGGGAGGACGTTGACCAGGCCGCGCAGCGGCGAGCCGGACGGACCGGCCGGCACGAAGCCGCCGTTGAGGGCGTGCACCGCGTGGTCGAGTTCGTCGGTGGTGGCGGCCAGCCGCGGAACGACCTGCCGGGCGGCGAAGTCGAGGATGTCGGCGACCCCGGCCGGATGCCCGTCGGCGACCCGCGCCACCGCGGCCGGGTCCCACTCCGCGTCCTCCATCGCCTGGACGAGCCCGCGGGCCACCGCCTCGGCGTCGTCGGCGGCGGTCCGGGTCGCGGCCGACTCGTCCAGGCCCAGCGCCTCGCGCAGTCCGGGCAGCGCCGAGGTGCCGCCCCAGATCTGCCGGGCGCGCAGGATGGCGAGGACGAGGTTGACCCGCGCCTCGCCGGTCGGCGCACCGCCCAGGACGTGCAGTCCGTCGCGGATCTGGGCGTCCTTGACCTCGCACAGCCAGCCGTCGACATGCAGCAGGAAGTCGTCGAAGCCGTCGTCGTCCGGGCGTTCGTCCAGGCCCAGGTCGTGGTCGAGCTTGGCGGCCTGGATCAGCGTCCAGATCTGCGCGCGGATGGCGGGCAGCTTGGCCGGGTCCATCGAGGAGATCGCGGCGTACTCGTCGAGCAGCTGCTCAAGGCGGGCGATGTCGCCGTAGGAGTCCGCGCGGGCCATCGGCGGGACGAGGTGGTCAACGAGGGTGGCGTGCACCCGGCGCTTGGCCTGGGTGCCCTCGCCCGGGTCGTTGACCAGGAAGGGGTAGACGAGCGGGAGGTCGCCGAGCGCCGCGTCCGGACCGCAGGCGGCGGAGAGTCCGGCGTTCTTGCCGGGCAGCCACTCCAGGTTGCCGTGCTTGCCCAGGTGCATCATCGCGTCGGCGCCGAAGCCGCCGTCCGCGGCGGGGGTGGCGATCCAGCGGTAGGCCGCCAAGTAGTGGTGCGAGGGCGGCAGATCGGGGTCGTGGTAGATCGCGATCGGGTTCTCACCGAAGCCGCGCGGCGGCTGGATGAGGATCAGCAGATTGCCACGGCGCAGGGCGGCGAGCACGATGTCGCCGTCGGGGTCACGGCTGCGGTCGACGAACATCTCGCCGGGCGGCGGGCCCCAGTGCTCCTCGACGGAGCCGCGGAGTTCTTCCGGAAGCGTCGCGTACCAGCGGCGGTAGTCGGCGGCCGGGATCCGGACCGGGTTGCGGGCCAGCTGCTCCTCGGTCAGCCACTCCTGGTCGTGGCCGCCGGCCTCGATGAGGGCGTAGATCAGCTCGTCGCCGTCGCCGGACGCGAGGCCGGGGACCGGCTCGCTGCCGAAGTCGTAGCCCTCGGCCTGGAGGCGGCGCAGCAGCTCGACGGCGCTGGCCGGGGTGTCCAGGCCGACCGCGTTGCCGATCCGGGAGTGCTTGGTGGGGTACGCGGACAGCACCAGCGCCAGGCGCTTCTCGGCGGCCGGGATGTGCCGCAGCCGGGCGTGCCGGACGGCGATCCCGGCGACCCGGGCGGCGCGTTCGGGGTCGGCGACGTACGCCGGGAGGCCGTCCTCGTCGATCTCCTTGAAGGAGAACGGCACGGTGATCAGCCGCCCGTCGAACTCGGGCACCGCGATCTGCGAGGCGGCATCGAGCGGGGACACCCCCTCGTCGTTCTCCTCCCAGGCGGCCCGCGACCCGGTCAGGCACAGCGCCTGGAGGATCGGCACGTCCAGGGCGGCCAGCGCGCCCGCGTCCCAGGACTCGTCGTCGCCGCCCGCCGACGCCTCCGCCGGCTTGGCGCCGCCGGCGGCCAGCACGGTGGTGACGATCGCGTCGGCCGCGCGCAGTTCCTCGATCAGCTCCGGCTCGGGGGCGCGCAGCGAGGCGACGAAGAGCGGCAGCGGACGACCGCCGGCCCGCTCGATGTGGTCGCACAGATCCCGTACGAAGGCGGTGTTGCCGCTCATGTGGTGGGCGCGGTAGTAGAGCACGGCGACCGTCGGGCCGCTGACGTCGCGCGCCGCGCGCTCCAGCGGGCCCCAGGAGGGCGCGGGCGCGGGCGGCTCGAAGCCGTGGCCGGTGAGCAGCACGGTGTCGCTGAGGAAGCGGGCCAGCTGCTCCAGGTTGGCCGGACCGCCGTGCGCGAGGTAGGCGTGCGCCTCGGCCGCGATGCCGACCGGGACGGTGGACGCCTCCATGAGCTGGGCGTCGGGGGCCTGTTCGCCGGTGAGGACGACGACCGGGCGGTGCTGGTCCGCGGCCAGCAGCAGGTCGAGCCCGTCCTGCCAGGCGCGGATGCCGCCGAGGAGACGGACGACGACGAGGTCGGTGCCGTCGAGGAGGCCGGGCAGCTCGGCGACGTCGAGTCGGGCCGGGTTGGCGAGCCGGTACGGCACGGGACCCGCGGCGGCACGGGCGCTGAGCAGGTCGGTGTCGGAGGTCGACAGCAGAAGGATCACGGCGCAGCCCTTCCTCGGGGTATCCGCGCCCCGGGTGGTCGTATGGACGGCGGGAGTTCCTGGCTCACCCGGCGGTGGCCGGGTTCACAGTGGCGGGACCGCGCCGGATTCTCACCGGGCTTCCTCCCTTGGCGCCGTCGCTGGCGTCCGGCGGGTCAGCCGACCCGCCGACCTGCATAGTAAGGGCTGCGTCCCGGCCGCGGGAGCGCGCCTCCGGGGGCGCTCGCCGGGGCCTTGCGCCCCCGGTTCCGGACCGGCCCGGCGTAGGTATGCTCGCCGCCATGCCGCCCTCCCCCGCACCGCCGCCCCACCGGGCCGAACCGCCCGTACGGGATCGCGGTGACGCCTGCCCGGGAGCCCTGCGACTGCACTCCGCCGCGGACGGACAGCTGGCCCGAGTCCGGCTGCCCGCAGGGGACTTGACGGTACGCCAGGCCACCGCGCTGGCGGACGCCGCCGAACGTCTCGGCGACGGCCACCTCTCGCTCACCTCCCGCGGCAACGCCGAACTCCGCGGACTGCCCGACGGCTGCGGCCGGCAGCTCGCGGAACTGCTCGCCGGCGCCGGTCTGCTCCCCTCCGTCCGCCATGAGCGGATCCGCAACATCGTGGCCTCGCCACTGGCGGGGCTGGGCCGGCGCACCCCGCCTGACGTGCGGTTGTGGGCTCGCGACCTGGACGCGCTGCTCTGCGCGAGCACGGCCGCGACGGGGCTTTCGGGCCGGTTTCTCTTCGTCCTCGACGACGGGCGGGGGGATGTGGCGGGGCTGGGCGGCGATGTGACCTTGATCGCAGAATCGGGAACCGCCGGATCGGGAACCGCCGGATCGGGAATCGCGGGTTCGGGCATCGCCGCACCGGGCGGGGCGGATGCCGCTTCCGGGCGCGGGGCGGATGCCACGTCCGGGTACGGGGCGCTGCTGCGGGTCGGCGACGATCCGGCGGCGCTGCGGATCGCCGGCGAGGACGTGCCGCGTGCCGCGCTCACCGCCGCCGAGACCTTTCTGACCGCCGCCGAGGCGAGCGGCAACGGCGCCTGGCGGATCCGCGAACTCCCCGCCGACCGCGCACTCACCGCCCGCGAGGTGGCCCGAGCCCTGCGGGCAGCGGGCATCGCCGCGGAGTACCGGGAACACGTGGAGTACCGGGAACACGCTGAAGGCGTGGACTACGTGACATACGCGGGATCTTCGGAAGGCGCAGCGGATGCCGCCGAGGCCCCCGGTCCGCGCACCGCCCCGCCGTACGCCGACTCCCGCGCCCCCGGCCTCGTCGATGGCGCCGACGGACGCCGGGCGCTTGCCGTCCTCGCGCCGCTGGGCCGGCTGACCGTCGCCCAGTGGCAGGCGCTGACCGGCATCGCCGCCGACGACGGCACGGGCGAACTGCGCCTCACCCCCTGGCGCGGGATCGTCCTTCCCGGCCTGCCGGCCGCGACCGCGCCACTGCGCCTCCGCGAACTCGCCGCCGCCGGGCTGATCACCGACCCGGCCTCCCCGTGGCACCGCCTCAGCGCCTGTACCGGCCGCCCCGGCTGCGCCAAGTCGCTGACGGATGTCCGCGCCGACGTGACAGCCGCCCTCGCCGAGGGTGCCGCCGGCCCCGCGGGAGGCGGCGACCTCCCCGTCCACTGGTCCGGCTGCGAACGCCGCTGCGGACACCCCCACGGAACCTGGGTCGATGTCGTCGCGACACCCGACGGCTACCGCACCGCCGTCATACGGCCCGAGGACCCGGCACCGTCCCCCGCTGTACGGGAATCGGCAGGGCTGGCGCCGGTTTCACGTGAAACAGCCCAACTGCCCGCCGTTTCACGGGACTCGGCCACACCGAACCCGGTTTCACGTGAAACGTCACCGGCACCGGATCCGTCCCACGCCACCCCCATCACCCCTCAACCCACCACCCCGAGGCCCCAGTGACCGCGTTCGAGTACGAAAAGGACGGGGCGGAGATCTACCGCCAGTCCTTCGCCACCATCCGCGCCGAGGCGGATCTCTCCGGGCTGCCCGCCGACGCCGGCCGGGTCGCGGTCCGGATGATCCACGCCTGCGGCATGGTCGACCTCGTACGCGATCTGGCGTTCAGTTCCGGGGTCGTGGCGCGTGCCCGTGCCGCACTGCACGCCGGTGCACCGATCCTCTGCGACGCCAACATGGTCGCCAGCGGCGTCACCCGCAAGCGGCTGCCCGCCGACAACGAGGTGCTCTGCACGCTCGCCGACCCGTCCGTGCCGGAGCTCGCCGCACGGATGCGGACGACGCGCAGCGCCGCCGCGCTCGAACTGTGGCGGGACCGGATGGAGGGCGCGGTGGTCGCCTTCGGCAACGCCCCCACCGCCCTCTTCCGGTTCCTCGAAATGATCGAGGAAGGGGCGCCCCGCCCCGCCGCCGTCATCGGTATACCCGTCGGCTTCATCGGCGCGGCCGAGTCCAAGGACGCGCTGATCGACCATCCGTCGAAGCTGGATCACATCGTGGTGCGCGGACGGCGCGGCGGCAGCGCCATGACCGCAGCCGCGATCAACGCCCTGGCAAGCGAGGAAGAGTGAGCGTGAGCGAGCAGCAGGCCCGCAACGGTGTGCCGGAGCAGCAGCCGGCGCGGCACCCGGAGCCATCCACCGGCCGTCTCTACGGCGTCGGCCTCGGCCCCGGCGACCCGTCGCTGATGACGGTACGGGCGGTGGAGGTCATCGCCCAGGCGGATGTGGTGGCGTATCACAGCGCCCGGCACGGACGCTCGATCGCGCGCTCCATCGCCGCGAAGCACATCCGCTCCGACCACATCGAGGAAGCGCTGGTCTACCCGGTCACCACCGAGTCGACCGACCACCCCGGCGGCTACCGGGGCGCGCTGGACGCGTTCTACGAGGTCGCGGCGGCCCGGCTCGCCGCCCACCTCGACGCCGGCCGCACCGTCGCCGTCATCTCCGAGGGCGATCCGCTCTTCTATGGCTCGTACCAGCACATGCACAAGCGGCTGGCCGACCGCTATCCGACCGAGGTCATCCCCGGCGTCACCTCCCTCAGCGCCGCCGCGGCCCGTCTGGGCACCCCGCTCGCCGAGGCCGACGAGGTGCTGACGATCCTCCCCGGCACGCTGCCGGAGGAAGAGCTGACGGCACGGCTGGCCGCCACCGACTCCGCCGTCGTCATGAAGCTCGGCCGCACCTTCCCGACCGTGCGCCGCGCCATGGCACGCTCCGGCCGGCTCGCAGAGGCCCGCTACGTCGAACGCGCCACCATGTCCGGTGAGCGCACCGACCGGCTCGCCGCCATCGACGCCGACACCGTCCCGTACTTCTCGGTCGCGGTGGTGCCCAGTCGGATCGCGGCCACCCAACCCCCGCCGGCCACCGAGCGCGGCGAGGTCGTCGTGGTGGGTACCGGTCCCGCCGGCCCGCTCTGGCTCACCCCCGAGTCCCGCGGCGCGCTGGCCGCCGCCGAGGACCTGGTCGGCTACACCACGTACCTGGACCGGGTGCCGGTCCGCCCCGGGCAGCGCCGCCACGGCTCCGACAACAAGGTCGAGTCCGAACGCGCCGAACTCGCCCTCGACCTGGCCCGCCGCGGCCGGCGGGGGGCCGGGGG
>NZ_KN708638.1:4084644-4131841 GCF_000805335.1 Streptomyces sp. CT34
CCACCGCGGTCCTGGAAGTCGCCTCCCAGGACCCCTACCGCTCCGTCCCGGTGCGTGTGCTGCCCGGGGTCACCGCCGCCAATGCCGCCGCCGCCCGCGCCGGCGCCCCGCTGGGCCACGACTACGCGGTCATCTCACTCTCCGACCGCCTCAAGCCCTGGGACGTCATCGCCACCCGCCTCCGTGCGGCGGCCTCCGCCGACCTGGCCCTGGCCCTGTACAACCCCGGCTCCCGCTCCCGTACCTGGCAGGTGGCCAAGGCCCGCGAACTCCTCCTGGAGCACCGCGCGCCGGACACCCCGGTCATCCTGGCGCGCGACGTCGGCGGCCCGGAGGAGTCCCTGCGGACCGTCCCGCTCGCCGACCTGGACCCGGACCAGGTCGACATGCGCACCATCCTCCTCGTCGGCTCGTCGCAGACGCAGGCGGTGCGGCGCGACGACGGGACCCAAACCGTGTGGACGCCCCGGAGATACCCGGAGTCCTAGGTCCTGCCCGATGGGCCAGGGGGGGGTGGAACATCCCCAAGTCTGCTCGTTCTCAGCCGAGTTGGCGGGTGACGCGCGGCAGTCCGAGGCCCGTCCGCAGCCAGTCCGCGGCCTCCTCCGGCCCCGCGGCCACCGGTACCCCTTCCGGGGTGGGTGGCCGCTGGACGACCACCACCGGGATCCCGGCCTCCCGCGCCGCCGTCAACTTGGGGGCGGTCGCCGCCGCGCCGCTGTCCTTGGTCACCAGGACGTCGATGCGGTGGCGGCGCAGCAGGTCCCGCTCCCCGTCCAGGGTGAAGGGGCCGCGGTCCAGGACGGCCGTCATACGGGGTGGGTGTGGCGGCTCGGGCGCGTCGACGGAGCGGACCAGGAACCAGAGGTCGGTGAGGTGGGCGAAATGGGACAGCCCCATCCGGCCCGTGGTGAGGAAGACCCGGGACCCCAGATCGGGGAGGGCGCGGGCGGCATCGGCCAATGAGGGGACCTGGTGCCAGTTGTCGCCGGGTCCGGGGACCCAGCCGGGGCGGCGGAGCGCCAGCAGGGGAATATGGGCGGTGGCGGCGGCCCGGGCCGCGTGGAAACTGATCGTGCCGGCGAAAGGATGGGTGGCGTCGATGAGCGCGTCCACCGCATGCTCGCGCAGCCAGCGGGCGAGGCCCTCGGGGCCGCCGAACCCGCCGATGCGCACCTCCCCTGCGGGCAGCCGCGGCGCCGCCACCCGCCCGGCGAGCGAGCTCGTCACCCGTACCGCCGGCTCCTGCTCCAGGACGGCGGCCAGGCGGCGGGCCTCCGTGGTGCCGCCGAGGACGAGTACGTGGCGGGCGGTGTCGTTCATCGGCATGGGTAGCGGGTTCCTCCGTGGCTGACGCGCAACCGAAGGGTACGGGAGGCCGCAACGCACAGCTCGCGCACACCGGACTGCGGCCTGGGTGGACGACCGGGGCGTGTGCCACCGCGGCGAGCAGCGCCGCGTACACGGCACTGCTGAGCGGAGAGTTCCCGGACCCGGTGACAATCACGCTGCCGAAGGGGCAGACGCCGTCCTTCGCCCTCGCCGTCGAGGAACTGACAGCTCCGGGACCGGGGCCGGTCCGCGCCATGGCCGGGGTGGTGAAGGACGCCGGGGACGATCCGGACGTGACGCACGGGGCGTTGGTGCGCGCCACGGTGCGCGCGCTGCCGGCCGGTTCGGGCGTGGTGTTCCGGGCCGGTCCCGGGGTCGGGACGGTGACCCGGCCGGGGCTGCCGCTGGATGTCGGCGAACCCGCCATCAACCCCGTACCACGCCAGATGATCCGGGAGCATCTGGCGGCCGTGGCCGAACGGTACGGCGGCGGGGGAGCCGCGGCGGACGTCGAGGTGGAGGTCTCCGTCGACCACGGGGAGGAGATCGCCCGCAGTACGTGGAATCCGCGGCTGGGAATCCTGGGCGGGCTGTCGATCCTGGGGACGACCGGGATCGTCGTGCCGTACTCCTGCTCCGCGTGGATCGACTCGATCCGGCGCGGGGTGGATGTGGCGCGCGCCGCGGGACGGCGGCATGTGGCCGGGTGTACGGGATCGACGTCGGAGAAGGTCGTCGTCGCGCTGCACCATCTGCCGGAGGACGCGCTGCTGGACATGGGGGATTTCGCAGGGGCGGTGCTCAAGTACATCCGCCGCCATCCCGTCGACCGGCTGACGATCTGCGGCGGTTTCGCCAAGCTGTCCAAGCTGGCGGCCGGCCATCTGGATCTGCACTCGGCGCGGTCCCAGGTGGACAAGGGCTTCCTGGCCCAGCTGGCCCGGCGGGGCGGTGCGGACGAGGCGCTGGCGGAGGCGGTGGCCGAGGCCAACACCGGCCTCGCCGCACTCCAGTTGTGCGCGGCGGCCGACGTTCCGCTCGGCGACCTGGTGGCGACCACGGCACGTGACGCGTCACTGGCCGTGTTGCGCGAGGCGCCGGTAGCGGTCGATGTCATCTGTATCGACCGGGCTGGACTGGTGGTGGGACGGGCAGAGCCGCGCGGGCCGGGAGGCTGAACGGGCCGCTGCCGGACGGTTTCACGTGAAACCGCCGCGGCGGTCGGACGCCGGCGGAAACCGGCGCCCCGCCGCGCGGCCCGTCGCCACTACTGCGACATCTCGCTCCGACGCCCGAAATCGCCCTCACGGTCAATGTCCGTGCGCTGGCGAGCGCTTCTCTCGTGGTGCCCGATGGGTCCGTAACCGTGGTCCCGCCAGCAGCTGGCATCACCACCGGTCAGCGCGCCCAGCGCCGTCCCGAGGGCACATGCGGCCATCCTGATCGGGCTTTCCTTCATCTCGGGGTGATGGCGCCTGGCCTTCCCGGGGACGTCGTCCCTGCCGTCGGCGCTGGCGGCGGTGGTGCCGCAGAGGGACAGCAGGATCGCGGCGACGGCCGCGCCCGCGGCCATTTTGGTACGCATCGTGGCGTGCTCCTTTGCATCGGTCCCCCCGGTGTCGCAGCTTCCTTACCGGCAGCCCCGAACACGGAAACGGACATTCACCCCGATGCGGTCATATAATCAGCCGGACAGGCTCGATGGGCCCCTCACGGCGCTGACACGCCCTCAGCGACCGCCGGTTCTCCGCACGGTGCGTGCGGGCGCTCCCGCTCCGCCGAGTAGAGGTGGCTGTCGCGGAACTGCTCGGCGCCCAGCGTGCGGCCGACCATGATCACTGCCGTCCGGACCACCTCCGCGTCCTTCACCTGGCCGGCGATATCGCCGAGCGTGCCGCGCAGGACGAGTTCGTCGGGACGGGAGGCCATCGCCACGACGGCGGCCGGGCAGTCCGCGCCGTAGTGCGGCAGGAGTTCGTCCACGACCCGGTCGACGTACCGGGCCGCGAGGTGCAGCACCAGCAGCGCACCGCTGCGCCCCAGGGTAGCCAGGTCCTCGCCGTCGGGCATGGGGGTGGCGCGCTGTGCGATGCGGGTGAGGATGACGGTCTGCCCGACGGTGGGCACCGTCAGTTCGCGCTTGAGGGCCGCCGCGGCGGCGGCGAACGCGGGCACGCCGGGCACGACCTCGTACGGCACCCCGGCAGCGTCCAGCCGGCGCATCTGCTCGGCCACCGCGCTGAAGACGGACGGGTCGCCGGAGTGCAGCCGGGCGACGTCGTGGCCCTCCTGGTGCGCCCGCACCATCTCCGCCGTGATCGTGTCGAGGTCGAGCTGCGCGGTGTCGATCAGCCGGGCCCCGGGCGGGCATTCGGCGAGCAGTTCGCGCGGCACCAGGCTGCCCGCGTACAGGCACACGCCGCAGGCGGCGAGAGTACGGGCGCCGCGCAGGGTGATCAGGTCGGCGGCGCCGGGACCCGCGCCGATGAAGTGGACGGTCATGGTTCCTCGGTCTCCTGGAGGACGGGGTGCACGGAGGTTTCCCGGGCACCGGGTTGTGCGGGTTTCACCGCCGACCACTGGGTGACCGGCATCGCCTGCCGCCAGCCCGTGAAGCCGCCGACCGGCACCGCGTGCGCCACCGCCAGCCGCACCAGTTCGCCGCCGAACCGCCGGTACCGGTCGGCGAGCAGCGCCTCGGACTCCAGCGTCACGGTGTTCGCGACAATCCTGCCGCCCGGCGGCAGCGCCGCCCAGCAGGCGTCCAGCAGCCCGGGGGCGGTCAGGCCGCCGCCAATGAACACCGCGTCCGGGGTCGGCAGCCCGTCCAGTGCGGCGGGCGCGGGGCCGTGCACCACACGCAGTGCCGGTACGCCGAGGGTGTCCGCGTTGCGGCCGATCCGTGCCGCTCGTTCGGCGTCGCGCTCGACACTGACCGCACGGCAACTGCGGTGCGTGCGCAGCCATTCGATGGCGATGGAGCCGGAGCCGCCGCCGATGTCCCAGAGCAGTTCGCCGGGCGCGGGCCCCAGCGCGGCCAGGGTGGCGGCCCGGACATGACGCTTGGTCAGCTGGCCGTCGTGTTCGTAGGCGTCGTCCGGGAGCCCGGGAACGGCCGGCAGCCGCAGTGCGCCCGGCGCGCGGACGCAGTCCAGCGCGATGACGTTCAGCGGATCGCCGGCCGGTGCGTCCCAGCCGTCGGCGGTGCCCTCGGCCATCCGCTCGCGCGCGCCGCCGAGTTGCTCCAGGACACGCATCCGGGTCGGCCCGAAACCCCGCACCCGCAGCAGCGCCGCGACCTCGCCGGGCGTCCCGGCCCCGGCCGACAGCACCAGCACCCGCCGTCCGTCGTGGAGCGCACCCGTCAGATTCCCCGCGGGCCGCCCGACAAGCGTGACGACCTCGGTGTCCTCCACCGCCCACCCCAGCCGGGCGCAGGCGTAGGACACGGACGACGGATGCGGCACCACCCGCAGCGGCCGGGGCGCCGCCGCTCCCTCCGCCAGCACCTCGGTCAGCGTCCGGCCGATCCCGTGGAACATCGGGTCCCCGCTGGCCAGTACGCATACCCGGCGGCCTTCGTACGCGGCGAGCAGCCCCGGTACGGCGGGCCGCAGCGGCGAGGGCCACGGCACCCGCTCACCCGTGCACTCTGCGGGCAGCAGCCCGAGTTGCCGCGCCCCGCCGATCAGCACCTCGGCCGTGGACAGGTCCCGCCGGGCGGCGGCGGACAGGCCGTCCCACCCATCGGCCCCGATGCCTACGACGGAGAGGGGTGGTGGGGCGCTCACTGCCGGTACCTCAAGGGGCGCGAAGGGACGGGTGCCGAACTCTACTGACCGGTGGGGCCGCGCCCTCCCGCGGGGAGGCCGCAGCGCGTCCGCGGGGCGACCGAACGCCCCTATTGCACATAGGTTGCAATTACTTGCTATTACTGTCCGGGGACACCGAACAGGACACGACGCGAGGGGAGTGCGGTCCATGAGCTCGCCAGTGGTGCTGGGCATCGAATCGTCCTGCGACGAGACGGGCGCCGGCCTGGTGCGCGACGGGCGGCTGCTCGGGCACGCACTCGCGTCGAGCATGGACGAGCACGCCCGGTTCGGCGGCGTGGTGCCGGAGATCGCGGCACGGGCGCATGTGCACGCGCTGACCCCGGTGGTGCGCGGCGCGCTGGCCGACGCGGGACTGCGGGCCGCCGACATCGGGGCGGTGGCGGTGACCACCGGACCGGGGCTGTCCGGTGCGCTCCAGGTGGGACTGGCCGGGGCCAAGGGACTGGCGTATGCGCTGGGGGTGCCGCTCTACGGCGTGCACCACCTGGCGGGGCATGTCGCCGCGGACACCCTGGAGCACGGACCGCTGCCCGACCCCTGCGTGGTGCTGATCGTCTCCGGTGGGCACACCTCGCTGCTGCTCGTACGCGACCTGGCCCGCGACCGCATCGTGCACCTCGGCGAAACTCTGGACGACGCCGCCGGGGAGTGCTTCGACAAGGTCGCCCGGGTCTTCGGGCTGCCCTATCCCGGCGGCCCGGCCATTGACCGGACAGCGCGCGAGGGGGATCCGCGCGCTGTCCCCTTTCCCCGCCCGCTCACCGCGGGCCCGCCCGAGAAGCGGTTCACCTTCTCCTTCTCGGGGCTGAAGACCGCAGCGGCGCGCTGGGCGGAGGGCCACCACGCCGCGGGGCGTCCGCTGCCGGTCGCCGACGGGGCGGCGGCGCTCCAGGAGGCGGTCGCCGATGTGCTGACCCGCAAGGCGGTGGCCGCCTGCACCGAGCACGGTGTGGGGACGCTGGTGGTGGTCGGCGGGGTGGCCGCCAACTCCCGGGTCCGCGCGCTGGCGGAGGAGCGGTGCGCCGCGGCGGGCATCGCGCTGCGGGTACCGCCGCTGCGACTGTGCACGGACAACGGCGCGATGATCGCCGCGGTCGGCGATCTGCTCGTCCGGGCGGGCGCAGAGCCCGCTCCGCTCGATGTCTCGATCGACCCGTCGGCGCCGCTGGAGTATGCCGCGCTGCATCCGGTGGCGGCGGGGCGGGCGCTCTCCGCATGACAGGCGCCCGGTGCGCGGCGCGGTGGGCGCGCCGCTTCCGGGACGGCGTTGTCTCCGGCATGGCGTGTTTCACGTGAAACTGCGGCCGGCCGCGCGCCGAGGCCGGCCTGCGCCGCTTGGCAGCGGTCCGTGCCGTTGGCCCACCACACCGCTCTGACCAGGGAAGATACGCCGTTCGACGGTAATGACAACGGTCACCGGTGCAGCCTTTGGATCTTTTGTCGAAGTGCGGTTTGCTTCGCAGCGAGGACCCAGGAAGGAGCGCGCCCATGACCGAGCACGCCCACAGCGGCCACAGCCACGCGCACGGCCACTCGCACGCCGTCTCCCCGGACGCCGACCGGCGCTGGCTGCGGGCCGCACTCGTCCTGCTCACCGCCTACATGGCGATCGAGGTCTCCATCGGCTTCCTGGCGCAGTCGCTGGCGCTGATCTCGGACGCCGCCCACATGCTCACCGACGCGGTCTCGATCGTGCTGGCGCTGGTCGCGATGCGGCTGGCCGCGAAGCCCGCCCGGGGTGGATACACGTACGGCCTCAAGCGCGCCGAGATCCTCTCCGCGCAGGCCAACGGCATCACCTTGCTGCTGCTGTCCCTCTGGCTGGCCTACGAGGCGATCCAGCGGCTGATCTCGCCGCCCGCGGTCACCGGCGGGCTGGTGGTGGTCACCGCGCTGTCCGGTGTGGTGGTGAACCTGATCTGCACCTGGTTCCTGTCGAAGGCCAACCGGTCCAGCCTCAACGTGGAGGGCGCCTACCAGCACATCCTCACCGACCTGTTCGGCTTCATCGCCACCGCGATCTCCGGTCTGATCGTGCTGACCACCGGCTTCGAACGGGCCGACGCGATCGCGTCGCTGGTCGTCGTCGCGCTGATGCTGAAGGCCGGTACGGGCCTGGTGCGGGAGTCCGGCCGGATCTTCATGGAGGCTGCCCCGGCCGGGATCGACCCGGACGCGCTGGGCGATCACCTCGTCGCCGCCGACCAGGTCGTCGAGGTCCACGACCTGCACATCTGGCAGATCACCTCCGGGCAGCCGGCGCTCTCCGCGCACATCCTGGTCGCGCCCGCCGGCGACTGCCACAAGGTCCGCCGCAATCTCCAGGAGCTGCTGAGCGGGGAGTACGGCATCACCCACGCCACCCTCCAGGTCGACCACATCGGCGAACAGGACGACGACGAGTTGCTGACGCTCGGACCGGGCCCCGGGCCCGAGCCGGCCGCCGGCCACTGCGACGACTCCCACGGGCCGGTGCACCGCCCGGGACCGCACGAGCACTGAGCCTGCCGCACGGGCCGCCCTCACTCGGGTGAACCCGGGCCCGCGAGCGCCCGGCAAGCCACCGGCCCGGGCGGCCCCGGTGCTCGGATGACGGCATGAGAACCGCCGTCGTCTGCGCGCTGCTGTACGCCGCCACGCTCCCCGCACCACCGGCCGCCCCGGTCCCGCCCGCCGTTTCGGTGTCGGTGTCGGTGACCCACGGGGTCGACCGGGCCGATGCGGGCAGGCGGCTCGACTACCGCATCACCGTCCACAACCTGGGCGCCGCCGACGTCCACCGGGCCCGCATCGAGCAGGAGATGCCGGCCACCACCGTCTCCGCCACGGCAGCCGGCGGCACCGTCGACGGTCACGGGACAGGCCGCCAGAAGGTCGTCTGGCGCGCCGATCTGCCCGCGCACGACATCCAGGTCTTCACTGCGGGCGCGGTGCTCGGCGCCCCCCGCGACCTCGACACCACCGCCGCTCCCGGCACCCTGCGGGCCGCCTCCACGGTCTGCGTCTACGCCGGACCGTCCGCCGCGCCCACCGCCTGCTCCGGCAACCTGGACGACCTGCCGACGTCCCGGTCCGGTCCGGAGCGCCGGGACCAGTGGGTGTGGCGGGGCGCGGCGGCCCTGATCTGCGCGCTGTTCGTCCTCGGGGCGGTCCAGGCCATCCGGCGCGGCCGGGCCCGGCGGTCCGGCTGACCGCGGCGACCGCCGGCTGTCCGGGAGCCCGGACGGTCGTCCACCCGTACGGTCACCCATTGGCACCGGCCCCGCTCGCGGCCGGCCGCCCCACGCACTTGCCTGGAGCGTGGCCGTAGTCCGCCGTTTCAGGAAGGACCGGGAGGCGATGTCAGCGAGCGCACCCGTACGCGCCGACGGCCGGGTGGCGGCGGCGCGGTGCCCTCCTCGGCAGCCGCCGCACCGCGGACGCTCGCTGGCCGGCGGGGTACTGCTGCTGGTCGGAACGCTGCTGCTGCCGCTGAGCCTGGCCGCCGTATGGGCCCGCGCGGAACTCACCGACACCGACAGCTATGTGGACGCGGTCGCCCCGCTCGCCGGGAATCGCGCCATCCAGAACGCCATCGTCGACGACGTCACCAACGGCGTGATGCCGCACATCCGGCTCGACGGGCTGCTCAAGGTCGTCCCGCGAGCCGAACGGCCCGCGCTGCGGCAGAAGTTCACCCGCGGCATCCGCGAGTTCGTCGACAAACAGGTCCGCCAGGTCGTCACCGGCCGCACCTTCCCCTCCGTCTGGACCGGCGTGCACCGCACCGCGCACCAGACCCTGGACGGCACGCTGGCCACCTCGGTCGACGCCCCCGTCACCCTCGACCTCACCCCGGTCCTCGCACGCGTCAAGCACCAGCTGTCCGGCAACGGCCTGGGCATCGACATCGCCCGCCGGGTGCCGCGCACCGGTGCCACGATCGTGCTGCTCAGACCGCCGGACGTGCCGCGGTTCCGCACGGTGTTCCAGGCCGCGCGCACCGGCGCACTGGTGCTGCCACCGGCCACCGCGCTCTGCCTGCTGGCCGGGCTGCTCCTGGCGCGGCGCCGGCGCCGGGCGCTGATCTGCGCGGCGGCGGGCTGCACGGTGGCCTGTGCGCTGCTGGCCGCGGCGCTGGCGCTGGTCCGCACCCGGATCCTGGACGCGCTGCCCGCCTCGGTCTCCCGGCCGGCCGCCGATGCGTACGCGGACGCGCTGACCGACCCGCTGCGGACCGGTGCGTGGTGCGCCGTCGGCACCGGAGCGCTCGTCATCGCGGTCGCCGCCGCGGGCCCGCCGGCCGCCCGCGCACTCCGCTCACCGACCCGCCCGCCCGCTCCCGCCGAGTCCTCCTGACCGCGGCGCCCGCAGCCGCGCCATCGAGGAACAGCAGCACCTCACCGACGAGCAGAACGCGCACCGCACCGGGGCCCTGTGTGCTGGGTGCGACCGCCCCAATGCCCCGAAGAGTGGGAGGAGTTGACGGTACCGGGGGGAGGCCGGCCTCAGATCGCCAGGACGGTCTTCCCCTGCGCCCGGCCGGTGCGACTCGCCGCCAGTTCCTCGGGGGCCTCCTCCAGCGGGACCTCGCGGCCCACGAGCACCGTCAGGCGGCCCGCGTCGAGATGGCCGGCGAGGATGTCCAGCAGCTGCGGGGACGGGCGGTTGACGAAGTTGAAGCCGCGCAGATTGTGCTCGGTGAGCACATCGGCGTCGGCCGAGCCGATGAGCGAGACGGCCGTGCCACCGTCCCGCACGGTCCGAGTCAGCTCGATGAACTCCTCCGGGCCGCTGGTCATGTCGATCAGGACGTCCACCCCGTCCGGATGCGCCGCCAGCACCTGGTCGGCGACCGAGCCCGCGGTGTGGTCCACGGTCTCCGTGGCGCCCAGGGTGCGCATCAACTCCGCCTTGGACGGACGGGCGGTGGCGATCACCTCGGCCCCGCGGCCCGCCGCGAGCTGGGTGGCGAAGGTGCCGACCCCGCCGGTCGCGCCGACGATCAGCACCCGGCGGCCCTCGCCGATCCGGGTCTCCTCGACGAGGTTGTAGGCGGTCATCCCGGCCGTCGGCACGGCGGCGGAGGTCGCGTAGGTGACGCTGCGGGCGGCCGGCGCGACGGAGTTCTCGTCGGCGACGGCGAGTTCACAGTACGAGCCGCCGCCCCGCTCCGGCCGCTGGAACTGGCCGAACACCGGGTCGCCGACGGTGAACCGCCGTACGCCGGGCCCGACCGCGACCACCTCTCCCGCTCCATCCGTCCCCATGACCAGGGGGAAAACGGCCTGCACGGCGTCCCCGAACATGCCGTCGGCCAGCTTCCAGTCGACCGGGTTGAGCCCGGCGGCGGCCAGCCGCACCAGGACCTCCCCGGGCCCCGGCTCGGGCTGCGGCAGGTCCATGAGCTGCGGCTGTTCACCGAATGCGCTGACTGCTACGGCTCTCATGCAGCGTTCCCTTCCACCCGTCCGAGGAGGCCGGGTGGATCGTAAGCACGCGGGCCGGGCCGGACACGGCAGGACGGGAGGCGGTGCCTCGGAAGCAACTCTTACGGCCCCCGTCCCGTCTCGGCTTCCCCACTCGATTGCCCGCATGACGGGACCGGCGGCGGACCGCGGGATTCAATGGCGCAATGATCCGGTTCGAGTCCGTCACCAAGCGCTACCCCGACGGGACCACCGCTGTCGACGACCTCTCCTTCGAAGTCGGCGAGGGCGAGTTGGTGACTCTCGTCGGACCGTCCGGCTGCGGCAAGACGACGACCATGATGATGGTCAACAGGCTCATCGACCCCACACACGGCCGGATCTTCGTCGAGGGCTCGGACATCGCGGGCGTCGATCCCGTCAAGCTCCGCCGCCGCATCGGCTACGTCATCCAGCAGACCGGCCTCTTCCCGCACCGCACCGTCCTCGACAACACCGCGACCGTGCCGTACCTGACCGGCTGGAAGAAGACGCGGGCGCGCGAGCGGGCCGCCGAACTCCTCGACCTGGTAGGGCTGGACCCCGCCGTCTACGGCTCGCGCTATCCCGACCAGCTCTCCGGCGGACAGCGCCAACGGGTCGGTGTGGCCCGCGCCCTGGCGGCCGACCCGCCCGTGCTGCTGATGGACGAGCCGTTCGGCGCGGTCGACCCGGTCGTCCGCGATCGCCTGCAGAAGGAGTTCCTGCGGCTCCAGGCCACCATGCACAAGACGGTGCTGCTGGTCACCCATGACATCGAGGAGGCCATCCGCCTCGGGGACCGGATCGCGGTCTACGGACAGGGCCGGATCGAGCAGTACGACACCCCGGCGAGCGTGCTCGGCGCCCCCGCCACGCCCTATGTCGCCGAATTCGTCGGCACCGACCGGGCGTTGAAGCAGCTCTCGGTCACCGGTATCGACCGCGACGACCTGGAGCACCCGCCGTTCGCCCGGCTCGCCGAACCCGCAGCCGAGGCGGTGACCCGGTTGCGGTCCGAGGGCGCCCGCTGGGCGGTGGTGCTGGACAGCGACGGCGCACTGCACGGCTGGGTGGCAACGGAGAAGCTGGCCGGGGCCGGCGGCACCGTCGCCGACCACGCCCGGCGGATGGAGGCCTGGGTCCCCGTGACCGGCACCCTCAAGGCGGCCTTCAGCGAGATGCTCAAGCATGACGCCGGCTGGATCGCGGTCCTGGACGGCCGGCGGTTCCTGGGCGTCCTGACCCCCACCACCCTCCACGAGGCGCTGCGTCGCACCATCTCCCCGGACGAACGGGGAGTGCCGCGAGGGCGGGCAGAGGTGGACTCGGTCCCCACGGAGTGAGGCGGACCGGACGCCACCGCACAGCAGGAACGTGGCGTTTCACGTGAAACGTGTCGGATGGCGCACCGTTTCACGTGAAACACCGGCATATCGCTGTTGTTTCACGTGAAACAACGGCCCACCCCCGTCAGTGCTTTCCCAACAGCCCTTTCGACACCAGGTAGTTGTGCGCAACGTCCGCCGGAAGCCGCCGCCAGCTGTCGACCTGTTCGTTCAGGTTTGCCAGATCGGCGGTGGTCAGCACGGTGTTGAGGCGGTTGAGCGTGGCGGCCGGACGGGCGCTGCCGGCACGGGCGCGGTTGACGACGGGGACGACATAGTCGGCGTTCTGGAGTTTCTTGTCGTCGTCGAGGACCACCAGCCCGAACTGGTCCAGGGTCGCGTCCGTGCTGGTGGTCAGCACCATCTGGTCCTGCCCGTTCTGCACGGCCTGCTTCGCGGGCGTGGTGCCGACCCCCTTCGGGTCGACGGCGGTGATGTCGATCCCGTACGTCTTCCGCAACCCCGGTGCGCAGAAAGGCCGCTGGACGCATTCGTCGCCCGCCGCCAGCCGGACCGGCAGCTTGGCGCGGCCCAGGTCGCCGAGGGTCCTGAGACGGTGCCCGGCGGCATACGCGGCGCTCACCGCGAAGGCGTTCTGGTCGACGGCCCGGCCCGCCGGGAGCACGGTCAGGCCGCGCGGGGTGGCCAGTCGGCGCAGTGCGGCCATGGTCGCGCCGAGGTCGGGGGAGGCGACCGGGGTGGCCTTCGGGCCGTGCTCCTTGGCGTTGAGCCAGTCCGCGAGGGTGGCGGCGTATTCGGGCACCACGTCGATCTGGCCGGACTCCAGCGCCGGCTCGTACAGCTCGCGGTTGCCGACGGTGAGGATGTCGGTGTGGTAGCCGGCCTGGCGGAGCAGCGCCGCGTACATCTGGGCCAGCAGCTCGCTCTCGGTGAAGCCGGCCGAACCGACGGACAGATCACGGCTGTTGCCGGGCGAGGCGGTGATCGCGCCGCGGTTCTCCAGGGAGGGCCCGCCGGTGCACGCCGTCAGCCCCGCCAGTGCGACCAGCGCGAGCAGCACCGCCGGGAGAGCGCTGCGGACCGTGGGCACCGAGCCCGGCGCACGGGACGGTCTCACCGGGTCCGCCCCCACACCCACCCCGGCGCGAACCGCTGTACCAGCTCGAAGACGGCCTCCATCAGCAGCGCGAACACCGCGACCACCACCGCCCCGGCCACGACCTGCGGAGTGCTGGCCAGGTTGAAGCCCGCGGTGATGATGCGGCCGAGTCCGCCGCCGCCGACCAGCGCTGCGAGCGTGGCGGTGGCGACCAGCTGCACGGCGGCGATCCGGACGCCGGTCAGCACGAGCGGAAAGGCAAGCGGCGCCTCGACGCGCCACACCAGCTGCGTCCCGGTCATCCCCATGCCCCGCGCGGCCCGCACCACGTCCCGGTCGACCTCGCGCATTCCGACGTACGCGTTGGTCAGCAGCGGCGGAATGGCGAACAGCACCAGCGCGATGACCGTCGGCCACTGCCCGTGCCGCCCGATGGGCGTCAGCAGCAGCAGGACGAGAACGGCGAAGGTGGGCACCGCGCGGCCGACATTGGCGAGGTTGACCGCGAGCGCGCCGCCCCGCCCCAGATGTCCCAGCGTCAGTGCGATCGGCAGCGCGATCAGGGCGCTGATGGCGAGACAGGCGAAGGTGAGGACGAGATGCTGCTCCAGCCGGTGGCCGATGCCGTTCTCGCCCGACCAGTTGGCGGCGGTGGTCAGCCAGGCCCAGACCGCGGAGAGGGTGTTCATGCCCGCTGCCCGGGGGCGAGCAGCTGCCTCCCGCGGCCGGTCCGGGGCCTTCGGCCCGCCCGCCGCCACGGGGTGAGCAGGCGTTCCGCACCGAGCAGCAGCACGTCGAAGACCACCGCGATCAGCACGCAGAGCACGGACGCGGTCAGCACCTGCGCCTTGAAGAACGCGTTCATGCCCGCGTAGATGAGGTTGCCCAGCCCGCCGTAGCCG
The DNA here is from genome assembly GCF_000805335.1 of Streptomyces sp. CT34. GTDB lineage: Bacteria > Actinomycetota > Actinomycetes > Streptomycetales > Streptomycetaceae > Streptomyces. The sequence goes on from NZ_KN708638.1 coordinate 4,098,589, forward strand.
ACGATCGCCCCGACCGTGGTCAGCGCGACCGCGGAGACCGTCGCGATCCGCAGCCCGGCCATCGCTGCCGGCACCGCCAGTGGCAGCTCCACCGTCAGCAGCTGCCGCATCGGCCCGTACCCCATGCCGCGGGCGGCCTCCTTGGCCTCGGCCGGGACGCCGTCCAGCCCCGCCAGGATGTTCCGGACGAGCAGAGTGAGGGAGTAGAGGGCGAGTCCGACCACGACGAGGGTGGCGGAGAGCCCGTAGACCGGCAGCAGCAGCGAGAACATCGCCAGCGACGGGATCGTGTAGATGACGGTGGTGATGCCGAGCACCGGCCCGATCGTCCAGCGCCTGCGCCGGGCCAGCAACGCCAGCGGGAGAGCGATCACCAGCCCCAGCGCCACCGAGACCACTGTCAGCTGGACGTGCTGCCCGACCGCGTCGAGCAGGATCTGCCGGCGGGAGCTCAGGTAGTCGCCACAGATCCAGTCGTTACGGGCCAGGCAGTCGTCCGGCGGTGCGGTCACGGTAGAAGTCCACCCCGGGCCGGGCGGGGTGTCGCGCGGGGAGCGTCCGATCGGGCTGTCGCCGGCCTCGCACCACGTATCCACTGCATCTATACGCACAGTGTGTACTGTCTATGTATAGTCGCCGGGGTCCGTACGCCCCGGATCGGCGCATCGGGCCACGGCTCGTCCGTGCCGGCTTCGTCATGCCCGAAAGCGCAGGTCACGGACGTACCCGCGGCGCCCGCGCCCGCAACGCCCCGCAAAGAGCCCGCACGAACCCCGAGAAGAGACCCAGGAAAGACATCGCATGCCGAAGCACAGATCCGCGGCCCGCCGTACCGCCCTCGCCGGGCTGCTGACGACCACCTCCCTGGTTCTCGCCCTCAGCGGCTGCGCCTCGTACGACGTGACCACGCCGGCCGACGCACGGGCCGACGCCCCCGCGTCCGGCAGCACGGCCCAGGACACGAAGGCCGCGGGCGCCAAGGGCCGGGGCGCGGACGGCGGCAGCGACGTCGACTGCCGCAAGGCCAAGTGCGTGGCGCTCACCTTCGACGCCGGCCCCAGCGAGAACACCAACCGCCTGCTGGACATCCTCAAGGAGAACAAGGCCCACGCGACCTTCTTCATGCTCGGCAAGAACCACATCGCCGAGCGCCCCGCCGAGGTGAAGCGGATCGACGCCGAGGGCCATGAACTGGCCAACCACACCTGGTCGCACCAGATCCTGACGGAGATCAAGCCGGACGAGGCCAGGCGCGAGATGTCCCGCGTCCAGGACGCGGTCCGCAAGATCACCGGCAAGACGCCGAAGCTGATGCGCCCGCCGCAGGGGAGGACCGACGGAGAGGTCTCAAAGATCAGCAAGGACCTCGGCCTGGCACAGGTCCTGTGGAGCGTGACCGCCAAGGACTACCAGACCAACGACTCGGCCCTGATCACCAAGCGGGTCCTCGACCAGACCGAGCGCGACGGCATCATCCTGCTGCACGACATCTACCAGGGCACCGTGCCGGCCGTCCCCGGCATCCTCAAGGAACTGAAGAAGCGCGGCTACACGGTCGTCACGGTCTCCCAGCTGCTGTCCCCGGCGAAGCCGGAGCCGGGGATGGTCTACCGGCCCTGAGCGGGGCCCCGTTGGGGCGGGGAGTACGGCCGTGCCCGGCCGACGGCCGTACACGCAAGGGGGGCGCCGGACCCGGTCCGGCGCCCCCCTTCGCGCTGTGCCGCGCGCTACGGCGTACGCATCACCCCTGCGGGCTCTCCGCCTCAACCCGCTTGTGCGCCTTGTCATCGGCGGGCGGCTGCCCCTTGGACGGCATGCTCCTCGCCTGCCCCGGCGCCGGCTTCTGCGGGGCACCCGCCTCCGTGTCCTGCGGGAAGGTCAGCTGCTGGCTCTGCCACTCCAGGGCCGGTACGACCTCGCGGCGCCAGGTGCCGAACTGGTGGCTGCCGTGCGGCAGGATGATGGAGTCGATCGTCATCGGCGGCTTCGCCGCGTGGATGAGCTTCATCGTCTCGCCGTAATCCGACTCGCCCCGGCGGCTGCTGGCCACCAGCGCGGAGATCTGCGGCGCCGGCAGGTTCTCCAGCCGCCACAGCAGGTCGTGCTCCCGCTCGCGCTGGGCGCCCTCCGGGCCGGGGCCGAAGAGGCTGCCGGTGGTGAGGTCGTCCTTGATCGCGTAGTCACCGGACAGCGAGACCGCCGAGGTGTACGCCTTCGGGTTGCGCATCGCCAGCTGGAGCGCGCAGGTGCCACCGGACGAATACCCGAACGCGCCCCAGGCACTGGGGTCGTGGCCGACCCGGTAGGCCGACTTCATCGCATCCGGCAGATCCTTGGTGAAGAACGTCTCCGCCTTCGGTCCGCCCGGCACATCCACACACTCGGTGTCCCGCGGCGGCGCGATCGTCGGCCTGACCATCACGATCACCGTCGGCTGCATCTTGCCGTCGGCAATCAACCGCCCCGCATTCTGCGGAATCTGGAGATGCTGGGCGAGATTCATGATTCCGCCCGGATAGCCGCTGATAACGACCATGACGGGGAACCGTTGCCGGTGGAACTGCTGCTGGAAATACTGCGGCGGCAAATAGACAAAGGCCGGGTTAATGGCCCGTGTACGACGGCCGACGATCCGTACGGACTCGACCTTGCCCACCTTGTCGGCGGGGCCCTCCGGCAGTCCGGTGACCCGGTCGAGGCCCTGTGGGCCTGCCGGTTGGACCAGCCCGCCCTTCATGTTTCCGACCGTGGCGTACTGCCCGTCGCCCTGGCTCACCGACGCCGGGGCCTGGTCGTTGTTGCCCAGCAGCTCGTCCCAGTTGCCGTAGAACTCGAAGTTCGCATTCACGGCGAGGGCGAGCGCGGAAACGATCGCCACCTGGGTCACCAGGATGGCCCCCAACCTGCCCAGCACCTGCCGCCATCCGTTCCGCGACAACCGCGGCCAGAGCCACACTGTCGCGGCCACGGACGCCACCGCCAGCACGACCACCGTGATTTCGAGCGACTGACTGGTCAGCCCCATGCGCCCACATCTCCCGTCACCCTCGAAAGGGTTCTTGCCTTCTTATCGGCCGCCCCCGAGGCACAACGGCGGCCCAGGACAATGGTCACCGGAGAAGACGAGCCCGTCCGGGAATCGGATACCTGCGCGACTTACTTCTTACCGACCTCTTGCCCGTTCGTTTCCCCGGCGTGATGTGTGCGAGCGGGGAAGGCACGTACGTGCGAGATGGCAGAACCGCGCACACGTTTCACGTGAAACGTGGCACCGGCAACTCCACCGGCCGGTGGCGCCGATCGCCGTCGGCACGCCGCCGGCGGACCAGGGGTACGCCTCTCCGAACTAGGGCCGATGCCCGGCGAGTTGACGCTACGGTCAGCATCGTCCCCCACCACCCCGGCGACATCACCGACACATTCACCATTCCTCGCATTCAGCGCCCCACACACAACTACCGCACCACACAAGGGGTCAAGACCCATCACAGGAACGATCACAACCGTCCTTTATCAACGATCACGTGTCTTTCTCCCCAAGACCGATCCCGCCATTTCCCCCGCGGACCACCTCCCTTTCCCTGCCTACGACGCGCTGGCCGAAACCACATCCCCGCACAACACGCCCGTATGGCCCACCATGCGAGGCGCGGGTTCCCACGAAGAGGCCGGTGCAGGCCGCTACCCTTACGTATCCGTCCTGGTCAGGGACATGTCCGCGCTTCACGGACATTCGCCGCACCCACCACACGCAAGAGAGGTCCGCCGATGGGCATTCGGAGTCTGCTGCGCAACGCTTTCGGTCGCTCCAAGGCGACCCGCGACGAATCCGGCGCGGCCCGGAGCGGCGCCGACAAGCCGGAATCGGCAACGATCCCGGAGGCCCGCGAGGAGTCCACCCCGACCCCGGCCACCCCCGCTCCCGAGGCAGAGGTCCCGGCGGCCCGTACGGCACCGGGCGAGAGCCCCGAACCGGCACCGCTGCCGGCGACGGCCACACTGCCGGCGCAGGGAAGCCCGGTTGACCGCGCGCCGGAGCCTTCGGTGCGCGAGAAGGGCGTCGTCCGGGACGAGCCGGCCGCCGAGCCGGAGGCGGTGCAGCCGGCCGGGAAGACCGAGGACCGGGCCGCGGAGAAGGCCAGGGACGCGGCGGGGGAGACGGTCGAGGACGAGGCGGTCTCCGACCTCGTCAGCCGGGCTTTCGACACCCCGGCGCGGGTCGCGCCGACCGAGAAGGCGCAACCCGAGGCCGAGACCGGGTCCACGACCGAGGTCGAGGACCAGGCCGAGCACGCGGTCGAGGACGAGCCGACGGCGAAGCCGGCGGACGAGGCGCAGGCCGAGGAAGCCGGAGCCGCGGAAGAGCCGGCGAAGGGCGAAGAGGCCGCGGCCGAAGAGGCCACGGCTGCGCCGGCGCCCCAGGCCGAGGCGGCGGCAGAGACCGAGACTGCGGCCGAGGCCGTGGTCACGGCTGCCGAAGCCCCCGAGGACGCTCCCGTGGCGGAGCCGGCCGCCGAGCCGGCCGCAGCGGAGACCGAGGCCGCCGCCGCGGCCCCCTCCGAGGTCCCGGCGCCCGGCGCCCCGTGCCCCCTCGCGGCCACCGCCCCCGCGCTCCTCCCCCTCTACGACTCCGCCGCGGCCACCCTGGAGAAGCACCAGCTCACCTCCCAGCGCGCCACCGTGTACCTCGTCCTCGACCGCTCCGGCTCGATGCGCAACTACTACAAGGACGGCACGGTCCAGCACCTCGCCGAGCAGGCCCTCGCCCTCTCCGCCCACTTCGACGAGAAGGCCACCGTTCCGGTCGTCTTCTTCTCGACCGATGTCGACGGCACCGCCGAACTGGACCTCACCGGCTACGAGGGCCGTATCGAGGAACTGCACTCCGGCCTCGGGCACATGGGCCGTACCAACTACCACTGGGCGATCGAGTCCGTCGTCGAGCACTACAAGAAGTCCGGCTCCACCGACCCCGCGTTCGTCATCTTCCAGACCGACGGCGCGCCGACCTCCAAGCCGGCCGCCGAGCGGGCGCTGTGCGAGGCGGCCGGGCTGCCCGTCTTCTGGCAGTTCATCGGCTTCGGTGACCCGGACGCCAAGGGCTTCGACTTCCTCCGGAAGCTCGACGACCTGACCGTCCCTGAGAAGCGCGCCGTCGACAACGCGGGCTTCTTCCACGCCGGCCGCGACCCCCGAAGCCTCTCCCACGACGAGTTCTACCAGCAGCTGATGGTCGAGTTCCCCGAGTGGCTCGCCGAGGCCCGTATCGCGGGCGTCCTCAGGGACAACTGACCCGCCACGCAGCCATCCCACCGGCCGCGGCCGGGCCCCACCGGGCCCGCCCGCGGCCGGTGCCGTTTTTTCCCGCACAGCACCGGCTGCGCATCGCAGCACGGCCCGCACAACGGGCGATTCCTCACCCCCTTACCTACGCTGATTGGAAGCGCTCCGTTTGAACCGGTTGCGAGGCGGGTCGTAATGAGGAACCCGAGCGGCGAAGGTGAAGAGGACAGCGCCGGAGTCCGTCCGGGCGCCGGCGCCGGTACCCCCGGTGGTGTCCCGCCCGCCGAGCCCGATCCACGGCGGTGGTGGGGGCTCGCCGTGATCGCGATGGCGCAGTTGATGGTGGTGCTGGACGCGACCATCGTGAACATCGCGCTGCCGTCGGCACAGCAGGCGCTGGGGATCTCCGACGCGAACCGGCAGTGGGTGATCACCGCCTACACGCTCGCCTTCGGCGGGTTGCTGCTGCTGGGCGGGCGGATCGCCGATCTGGTCGGGCGGAAGCGGACGTTCATGGTCGGACTGGTGGGGTTCGCGGTCGCGTCGGGGATCGGGGGTGCGGCCACCGGGCCGGGGATGCTGTTCGGGGCCCGAGCCCTCCAGGGGTCGTTCGGGGCGCTGCTGGCGCCGTCCGCGCTGTCGCTGCTCACGACGACCTTCACGCGGGGGCGGGAGCGGAGCAAGGCGTTCGGGGTGTACGGGGCGATCGCGGGCGGCGGTGCGGCGATCGGGCTGCTCGCCGGCGGGCTGCTGACCGAGTACCTGAACTGGCGGTGGTGCCTGTACGTGAACGTCCCGGTCGCGGTGGTCGCCTGCACCGGGGCGGCCGTCCTGCTGCGCGACCGGGGTGGCCGCGGGCGGGTGCACCTGGACGTGCCGGGCGTGGCGCTGGGGTGCGGTGGCCTGGTCTCGATCGTCTACGGGTGCAGCGAGGCGGCATCCCGGGGATGGAAGGACGGCCTGGTCGTCGGCATGCTGGTGTGGGGCGTGACGCTGCTGGGCGCCTTCACCTGGTGGCAGACCCGCGCACAGCACCCTCTGCTGCCCTTGCAGGTCGTACGGGACCGGAATCGCGGCGGTGCGTTTCTGACGATGGCACTGGCCGTGATCGCGATGTTCGGGATGTTTCTGTTCCTTACCTACTACCTGCAGGCCGTCCTCGGGTATTCGCCGATCAAGGCCGGGCTGGCGTTTCTGCCGATGACGGCGGCGATCGTCGTCGGATCGACGCAGATCTCGGCGCGGCTGCTGCACCGGCTCGCACCGCGACTGCTGATGGTGCCGGGTGCGCTGCTCGCGGCGACGGGGCTGTTCACACTGAGGTTCCTGACCGCGGCTCCCGCCTACGCCGCGCATGTCCTCCCCGCCGAGCTCCTGGTCGGCCTGGGCATGGGCCTGATCTTCATGCCGGTGATGGCGACGGCGACGGCCGGGGTGGCCCCGCAGGACGCCGGGGTCACTTCGGCGACGGTCAACACCGCGCAGCAGGTGGGGGGTTCGATCGGTACGGCGCTGCTGAACACCATCGCGGCGTCGACGAGCGCGACGTATATCGCCGGTCATCTGGCGCGCGCAGCCCGTAGCACCAGGCGGCCCGGTCTGGATCCGGCGATCCGGGCGGGGATCGTGAAGGACGGGGTGGTGCACGGGTTCACCACGGCGATCGGGGTGGGGTCGGGGATCATGCTGCTGGCCGCCGTCGTCGCCGGTGTGGTGGTCAACGGGAAGGCACCGCAGCGCAGGCCGGCACGGGCGGCGAACGGCGCGGAGTCGGCGGAGGCGGGAGTCTGACACCCGGCGGCGCGGCGCGGCGAGCGGTGGACCGCAGACTGCGAAACCGGGGCTGTTTCACGTGAAACACGCCGTACCGATCGCTTGCGGTGCGCGTGACGATGGGGGATGCAGGCGTGCGTTTCACGTGAAACGGACCGGCCCGCGATTTCCGCCCATTCCCGGCCCCGGACCCCCGTCCGCCCGCGAAAATCCCCGCGCCACCGCCCCCACCCCGTCCAGTACGATATTGACGTTCCGTAAAGCAAATCCTCACTCACCGTAGCGACTTGGGAGCAGCCGGCAATGGCTCGACACCTCATCACCAGCGCCCTTCCGTACATCAACGGGATCAAGCACCTGGGCAACATGGTGGGGTCCATGCTCCCGGCCGATGTCTATGCCCGGTATATGCGGCAGCGCGGACATGACGTGCTCTACATCTGCGCGACGGACGAGCACGGGACGCCCGCGGAGCTGGCGGCGAAGGAGGCGGGGCAGTCGGTCGACGCGTTCTGCGCGGAGCAGCACGACAAGCAGAAGGCGATCTACGACGGCTTCGGGTTGGAGTTCGACTACTTCGGACGCAGCTCGTCGCCGGAGAACGTGGAGCTGACCCAGCACTTCGCGCGCAAGCTGCACGAGAACGGCTTCATCGAGGAGCGGGCGATCCGCCAGGTCTACTCGAACGCCGACGGCCGCTTCCTGCCGGACCGCTACATCGTCGGCACCTGCCCGCACTGCGGCTACGACAAGGCCCGCGGCGACCAGTGCGAGAACTGCACCCGGGTCCTCGACCCGACCGATCTGATCGACGCGCGGTCGGCGATCAGCGGCAGCGGTGATCTGGAGGTGCGCGAGACCAAGCACCTCTTCCTGCTCCAGTCGCAGCTCCAGCACGAGGTCGAGGGCTGGCTGGAGGGCAACGGCAGCAAGGAGTGGCCGACCCTCGCCTCCTCCATCGCGCACAAGTGGCTGACCGAGGGCCTCCAGGACCGGGCGATCACCCGCGACCTCGACTGGGGCGTCCCGGTGCCGGCCGACGTGTGGCCGGAGCTGGCCGCCGAGGGCAAGGTCTTCTATGTCTGGTTCGACGCGCCGATCGAGTACATCGGCTCGACGAAGGAGTGGGCGGACCAGGCGCCGGAGGAGCGCGACTGGAAGTCGTGGTGGTACGAGGCCGATGACGTCCGGTACACGGAATTCATGGCCAAGGACAATGTGCCGTTCCACAGCGTGATGTTCCCGGCGACGCAGCTGGGGACCCGCGAGCCGTGGAAGAAGGTCGACTTCCTCAAGGCGTTCAACTGGCTCAACTACTACGGCGGGAAGTTCTCGACGTCGCAGAAGCGCGGCATCTTCACGGACGCGGCGCTGGAGCTGCTGCCGGCCGACTACTGGCGCTACTTCCTGATGGCAAACGCCCCGGAGTCGGACGACACCTCCTTCACCTGGGAGCTTTTCTCGTCCTCGGTCAACAAGGACCTGGCGGACACGCTCGGCAACTTCGTCAACCGCGTGCTGTCGTTCTCCCGCAAGCGGTTCGGCGACGAGGTGCCGGCCGGCGCCGAGGCCGGGGCCGCCGAGCAGAAGCTGGGCGAGGAGATCGCCGGGCTGCTGGCGGAGTACGAGGGCCACATGGAGGCGCTCCAGTTCCGCAAGGCGTCCGCCTCGCTGCGTGCGCTGTGGAGCGCGGGCAACTCCTACCTGGAGGAGAAGGCCCCGTGGCTGGAGATCAAGACCGACAAGGACGCGGCGGCGCTGACGCTGCGGACCGCGATGAACCTGATCCACCTGTACGCGGTGGTCTCCGAGCCGTTCATCCCGGCGTCGGCCAAGGCCATGCGGAACGCCTTCGCGCTGGAGAACGACACCGCCCGATGGGTCTCGCAGGACGAGGCGAAGGCGCTGGCGGCGGTTCCCGCCGGGACGCCGTTCACGGTGCCGCCGGTGCTGTTCGCGAAGATCACCGAGGATGATCTGGCGGCGTACCGGGAGCGGTTCGGCGGCGAGGAGCAGTAGGCCGCACCCCGAGCATGCGCGAAGCCCCCGGGCCGGGTTCGGTCCGGGGGCTTCGCCGTGTGTGCGGCCGGCAGGCGAAGGGGCCGGACCCGAGCGGTTCCGGCCCCCGTCAGGTCCTCGGCGTCACTTCGTCGGCTTGTACGGCGTCGGCTTCGCGGGGCCCGTGCGGATGCTCAGGTGCAGCTCCTTGAGGCGCGCCTCGTCAACCTCGCTCGGGGCGCCCATCAGGAGGTCCTGGGCGTTGCCGTTGAGCGGGAAGGCGATGGTCTCGCGGATGTTGGGCTCGTCGGCCAGCAGCATCACGATGCGGTCGACGCCGGGGGCGATGCCACCGTGCGGCGGGGCGCCGAACTTGAAGGCGCGGAGCATGCCGCCGAACTCGGCCTCGACGGTCTCCTTGTCGTAACCGGCGATGGCGAACGCCTTGTACATGACGTCCGGCTCGTGATTGCGGATCGCGCCGGAGGACAGCTCGGTGCCGTTGCAGACGATGTCGTACTGCCAGGCGAGGATGTCCAGCGGGTCCTGGGTCTCCAGCGCCTCCAGACCGCCCTGCGGCATGGAGAACGGGTTGTGGGAGAACTCGATCTGGCCGGTGTCCGCGTTCTTCTCGAACATCGGGAAGTCGACGATCCAGCAGAACCGGAACTCGTCCTCGACGAAGTGGCCGGCGCGCTTGGCGGCCTCGACGCGGACCGCGCCCATGATCTTGGAGACCTCGTCGAACTCACCGGCGCCGAAGAACACCGCGTGGCCCGGCTTGAGGTCCAGGGCGACGACCAGCGCCTTGACGTCCTCGTCGGTGAGGAACTTGGCGATCGGGCCGGTCAGCGCGATGGGGGCGCCTCCCTGGCCCTCACGGCCTTGGGGGACTTCGCCGACGCGGATCCAGGCCAGGCCCTTGGCGCCCTGCTGAACGGCGAAGTCGCCCAGCTGGTCGAAGAACTTCCGCGGCTGGTCCGCGGTCTCCGGCACGGCCAGGGCGCGCACGTGCTTGCCGGCGAACGCCTTGAAGCCGGAGTTCTCGAAGACGCCGGAGACATCCACCAGTTCCAGCTCGGCGCGCAGATCCGGCTTGTCGGAGCCGTACTTGAGCATCGCCTCGCGGAACGGGATGCGCGGGAAGGGCGAGGTGACCGTGCGGCCGTTGCCGAACTCGGTGAACAGCTCGGTCATCAGCTTCTCGACGGGCCGGAAGACGTCCTCCTGCTCGACGAAGCTCATCTCGATGTCGAGCTGGTAGAACTCGCCCGGCGAGCGGTCCGCGCGGGCGTCCTCGTCGCGGAAGCACGGCGCGATCTGGAAGTAGCGGTCGAAGCCGGCGATCATCAGCAGCTGCTTGAACTGCTGCGGGGCCTGCGGCAGCGCGTAGAACCTGCCGGCGTGCAGGCGGGAGGGGACCAGGAAGTCGCGGGCGCCCTCGGGGGAGGTCGCGGACAGGATCGGGGTCGCCATCTCGTTGAAGCCGAGGGCCACCATCTTGTGGCGGATGGCGGAGATCACGGCGGTGCGCAGCATGATGTTGCGGTGCATGCGCTCGCGGCGCAGGTCGAGGAAGCGGAATTCGAGCCGCTTCTCCTCGTTGACGCCGTCCTCCGCGTTGATCGTGAACGGGATCTGCTCGGCGGAACCGAGCACCTCGACCTCGGTGACCTCGATCTCGATCTCACCGGTCGGCAGGTCGGGGTTCACGTTGTCGGCGCCGCGGGTGCTGACCTTGCCGTCGACCCGGACGACGGACTCCTTGGTCAGCGATCCGAGCGCTTCGTTGGCGGGGGTGCCGGGACGGGCGACGAGCTGCACGAGACCGTAGTGGTCGCGCAGATCGATGAAGAGGATGCCGCCCAGGTCACGTCGATTGTGCAGCCAGCCGCTGAGGCGGACGTCGGTGTCGACGTCCGCGGCTCGGAGCTCGCCGCAGTTATGGGACCGGTACCGATGCATCGCTCATCCAAGTCGTCGCGAGTCGAGGTGGGGAGCTGTCGGGAGAGAAGCGGCGACGCGAGGCTCGAACACCCGATCGATCGCCTTGTGGATCACCCGAAGACCACCCCAGGAAAGGCATAACCGCTCCAGGTTACCGCCCGGCTCCCATGACCTGGTTGACATATCCCCATCAGGCCCTCCCCGGCCGGAGACGGGCACCCCCGCTGCGAGGATGGTCACGTCCGGCTCGTTGGCCGGGCTTCGGCAAACCCACATAAAGTGATGCAATGCGCACCGAGGATCTCCTGGCCGCCATCGCGACCGGCCTGTGGCGCTGGGACAACGCATCGAGCCGGGTGACCCTCGACGCCGAGGCGGGCCCGCTCCTCGGGCTTCCCGCCGAGCCGGTGGAGCTGTCCGAGGCGGCGGTGCGCTCCCGTTTTCATCCCGTGGACTTCGCCGAGATCAACGGCGTCGTCCAGCTCGCGGTCTCCGAAGGGACCCTCGCCGAGGCCCGGCTGCGCATCGTCGACGAGCGCGGGCGGGTGCTGCGCATCGTGCGCACCCGCTCCCGGCCCCGGCTCGTCGACGGCGACTTCGAGCTGGTCGGCACGCTCCAGGAAGTCCCCAGACCGCAGCCCGGCACGTCCGCGGCGCACACCCCGATCACCGGCGACTGGCGCCGCTCGCGCGAGGCGTTCCTCCTGGACGCGGGCCGGGCGCTGGCCGAGGCGCGGTCGACCGCCGAAGTGCTGCGGGTCGCGGCCGGGCTGTCCATGCCGGGGTTCATGCCGGACGGCCTGGCGGTCTTCGGCATCGACGGGGACCGGCTCTCGGTCATCGGCCACCACGGCCACCGTCCCGGCGACGAGCGGCCGTTCTCCGACATGACGCTGGAGACCGACTATCCGGCGGCCGAGGTCATCCGTACCGGCCGGGCCATCTACCTCCCCACCCCCCAGGAGTACCGGCGCCGCTACCCCTCCACCTGGCCGCTGGCCGCCCGCTTCCAGCGGACCTCATGGGCGTTTCTGCCGCTGGTCAACGCCGGCCGCACGATCGGTGCCTGGATGGCCGGCTTCGCCCAGCCGGTCGCCTTCACCCCCGACGAGCGCTCGGTGCTGACCACCATCGCCCGGATGCTGGCCCAGGCGCTGGCCAGGGCCGGTGTGCAGGAGTCGCAGCACGAACTGGCGGTGGGGCTGCAACGCAGCATGATGCCGACGGTGCAGCCCGACATCCCGGGGATGACGGTCGCGGCCCGCTATGTGCCGACCGGCGGCGGGCTGGAGGTCGGCGGCGACTGGTACGACATGATCCCGCTGCCCTCCGGCCGGATCGCGCTGGTCATCGGGGACGTCCAGGGCCACGACGTGCGGGCCGCGGGCCTGATGGGGCAGCTGCGGATCGCGCTGCGCGCCTATGCCTCCGAGGGCCACCACCCCGACGCGGTGCTCTCCCGCGCCTCGCGCTTTCTCGCCGGGATCAACGAGACCGAGTTCCGGGGCCACGGTGAGGACCAGCGCTTCGCGACCTGCCTGTACGTCGAGGTGGACCCGGCCACCGGGCTGCTGGACATCGCGCGGGCCGGCCACCCCGATCCGGCGATCCGGATGGCCGACGGCACGATGCTGGTCCGGCCCACCGCGGGCGGGCTGCCGCTGGGCATCGACCCGGACACCGACTACCCCACCACCCGGCTCGTCCTGGAACCCGGCGAGACCATGCTGGTGTGCACCGACGGGCTGATCGAGACCGGCGGGCACGATCTGGAGACCGGCTGGGCCCGGCTGCGCGACATCGTCGAAGGACATGCCCCGGGGGCGGACGAGACCGGCGGCGAGGGCCTGGAACGGCTGGCCGACACCCTGGTCCAGGCCGTGCACGGCCCCTCCTCGCACCACACCACCGGGCCGCTGGTGGACCGCCGTGAGGACGACATCGCCGTCCTGCTGCTCTCCCGCGACGGCGGCAGCTGCGGGGTGGGCACCGGCGAACGGCCGGCGCAGCAGCCCGTACGGCGCACCGTGTTCTCCGTCGCCCAGGCCGAGCCGGAGCGGATAGCGGAGGCACGCCGGCAGATCCGCGCGGTGCTGCACGACTGGGCCGACCCGGACCAGGTGGACTCGGCGGTGCTGATGGTCTCCGAGGTGGTCACCAACGTGCTGATGCACACCGACGGGGATGCACTGCTGGTCGCCGAGATCTCCGGTGAGTGGGGCCGGCGGCGCATCCGGGTCGATGTCTCCGACGGCAGCGACGAGCTGCCGCACCGCCGCCGGCCCGGCGAACTGGCGTCCTCGGGCCGCGGTCTGGTGCTGATGGAGCTGCTGGCCGGCGCGTGGGGAGTGGATCCGCGCGGGGACGGCAAATCGACGTGGTTCGAGCTCTACGAGGACGCCGGGTTGGTGGTGGAGCCGTCCGGCCCCGTGTCACCGGGGCCCGAGGAGCCGGCGCCGGAGTCCGCCGCGTAGCCCTTGCGCAGCTCGTGGAGGACACCGGAGGCAGCCGCGGTCAGCGGTACGGACAGCAGCATGCCGATGATGCCGGCGACGCTCGCCCCCGCCGTGATCGCCAGCATGACCACCGCCGGGTGCATCTGCACCGTACGGCTCTGGATCATCGGCTGGAGCACATGGCCCTCCAGCACCTGCACGGCCACGACAACGCCGAGCGCCCAGAGCGCGATCACGATGCCGCGGTCCGCGAACGCCACCAGGATCGCCACCGCACCGGAGATGAACGCGCCGAGGTAGGGGATATAGGCGCCGACGAAGACCAGCGCGCCCAGGCCGAGGGCGCCCGGCACCTTCAGGATCAGCAGTCCGACGGTGATGCAGATGGCGTCGATCAGCGCGATGAAGGTGGTCCCGCGCATGAAGCCCTCGATGGACTGGAAGCCGCGTCGGGCCATCCGTTCCAGTTGCGGCGCCGAGTCGCCGGGCGCCCAGTCGTGCAGCGCGCGGACGGCCTTGTCCGAGTCCCGCAGGAAGAAGAACGTCAGCAGCAGGGCCAGCACCGCCGCGGCGATGAACTGGCCGACGATGCTGACCCCGGCCAGCAGTCCGGAGGCCGCTGTGCCGCCGAACTTGGTGACCAGACTCTTGGCGTGGGTGGCGAGGTCGCTGAGCGAGTTGCCGGCCATGCCGAAGTGCCGGGACAGGTCCGACGCGGCGTCCTTGAGCGACGCGAGGATCTGGTCACCGGTGTCGACCAGCGCGCTGATCACGATGTATCCGGCACCGCCGACCACGACCACCAGCACGGCGGAGGTCAGCCCGGCCGCCAGCGAACGGTTGAGTCTTATCGCCACCAGCCGCCGGTAGAGCGGCCCGAGCAGTGCGCTGCCGAGCAGCGCCAGCAGGACGGGCGTGACCGCCGCGCTCAGCTCGACGCACAGCCAGACCCCGACGCCGAGCACGGCCGCGACCAGGAGCACCGTCGCGCACCAGGCCGCGGCGCGACGGGCCTCGATGGGCAGCAGCGGCTGCCTGTCGTGCGGCGGCCGGCCGGGCTCGGCGCCACCCCGGTCTTGATCCGAGTCGTTTCGCACCCCGACAGTGCACCACGCCGATGCGGCAGTTGACGGGTATTGGGCGCGAGGGAAGCGGTGCGCGGGCAGCACGCACGGACCGGCGTTTCACGTGAAACTCGCGTGCGGGGGCGGCGTTTCACGGGAAACGCCGCCCCCGACTCCCTGCCGTGGCGGGGCGCTCAGCGCGCGTCGGCAGGTATGGTTCCCAGCCGTCCGGCCTGGAAGTCCTCGACGGCCTGGGCCAGTTCGGCGTGGGTGTTCATCACGAACGGGCCGTAGTGCATCATCGGCTCGCGGATCGGCAGCCCGCCCAGCAGCACGACCTCGAAGTTCGGGCTGCGCGACTCCTGGCTCTCGTCCGCCCGGATCGTGATCGCGTCTCCCCCACTCCCGGCTCCGCTCGAGGGGGAGGTGCCCCCACCCCCGAAGACGACCGCCTGCCCCATGTGGAACGGGCGGCCTTCCGCACCGGCCGTACCGCGGCCGGCCAGGGCATAGGCGAGGGCGTTGAAGTCCGCACGCCAGGGGAGAGTCACCTCGGCGCCCGGGTTCACCGTCACATGCATCATCGTGATCGGGGTGTGGGTCACGCCCGGCCCCCGTCGGCCGTCGACGTCACCGGCGATCAGCCGCAGCAGCGCCCCGCCGTCGGCGGAGGCCAGCAGCTTCACCTGGCCCCCGCCGATGTCCTGGTAGCGCGGCGCCATCATCTTGTCGCTCTTCGGCAGGTTCACCCACAGCTGGAGGCCGTGGAAGAGGCCGCCGGACATCACCAGCGACTCCGGCGGCGCCTCGATGTGCAGCAGGCCGGAGCCCGCCGTCATCCACTGGGTGTCGCCGTCGTTGATGACACCGCCGCCACCGTGCGAGTCGCGGTGCACGAACGTGCCGTCGATCAGATACGTGACGGTCTCGAAGCCGCGGTGCGGATGCCAGGGGGTGCCCTTGGGCTCTCCGGGCGCGTACTCCACCTCGCCCATCTGATCCATCATGATGAAGGGATCGAGGTGCTGGTAGGGGATGCCGGCGAATGCCCGGCGCACGGGGAAGCCCTCGCCCTCGAATCCGCTCGGAGCGGTGGCGACGGTCAGCACCGGTCGGATGTGCGCGCCGGCGGGCGCGGCCACCCGCGGCAGGGCCAGCGGGTTCTCTACGGTCACAGCAGGCATCACGGCCTCCTCGGTCGTTCGCGATTCAATAAGTTAGTTGAATGCTGAACAAACTGCAAGGCGTGCGGCATTCCCGACCGTGCCCTGTCGCCGTTTTCGCAGGTCAGGCGGGATCAAGCGGAAGAAAGGTGAGGTACGGAGGGCCGAGGTCAGCCGTACATGCGCCGCATCGCGAAGTCGACCATCTGCTCCACGGCCTTGGCGTCGAAGACCATCCGGTGGTCGCCCTCCATGTCGAGGACGAAGCCGTAGCCGGTCGGCAGCAGGTCGAGCACCTCGGCACCGGTGATCACGAAGTACTTGGACTCCTTGCCCGCGTACCGCCGCAGCTCCTTGAGCGAGGTGAACATCGGGATCACCGGCTGCTGGGTGTTGTGCAGTGCCAGGAACCCGGGGTTGTCGCCGCGCGGGCAGTAGACCTTGGAGGTCGAGAAGATGCCCTGGAAGTCCTCGGCCGACATCGAGCCGGTGGTGAAGGCGCGCACCGCGTCGGCGAGGGAGGGCGGGGACGGCTCGGGATAGAGCGGCTGCTCGCCGTAGCCCCCGGGGGCCGGTTGCTGCGGCGGGGGCGGCGGAGCTCCATACTGCTGCTGCCCGGCGCCCGCGTTCTGGTCGTAGCCGTACATGCGGCACAGCGTACTGATTCGGGGATGGCGCGGGGGACGCTCGTCACAGATCGGCCCGTAGGGGTTGCTTCTTATTACCCACGGGTAGCATCATCGTGGCTACTTGCTGGTATTGCGTATCGAGGTCCCTTCCTCGCGTCGAGGTCCTTCCTCGCACAGAGGCCCTCCTGAACCCTTACGGAGCCGTACCCATGGGGCACTACAAGTCGAATCTCCGCGACATCGAGTTCAACCTCTTCGAGGTGCTCGGCCGTGACAGCGTGTACGGCACCGGACCGTTCGCGGAGATGGACGTCGACACCGCCAAGAGCGTGCTGTCCGAGATCGCCCGGCTGTCGGAGAACGAGCTGGCCGATTCGTACGCGGACGCCGACCGGAACCCCCCGGTCTTCGACCCGGACACCAACACCGCGCCGGTCCCGGACACCTTCAAGAAGAGCTACCAGGCGTACATGGACGCCGAGTGGTGGCGCCTGGGCATCCCGGAGGAGATCGGCGGCACGACCTCGCCGCGCTCGCTCCTGTGGGCCTTCGCCGAGACCATCCTGGGCTCGAACCCGGCCGTGTGGATGTACGCCTCCGGCCCGGCCTTCGCCGGCGTCCTCTTCGAGGAGGGCACCGAGCAGCAGAAGCACATCGCCAAGGTCGCGGTGGAGAAGGGCTGGGGCTCCACGATGGTGCTGACCGAGCCGGACGCCGGCTCGGACGTCGGCGCCGGCCGCACCAAGGCCGTCAAGCAGGAGGACGGCTCGTGGCACATCGAGGGCGTGAAGCGCTTCATCACGTCCGGTGAGCACGACATGGCGGACAACATCCTCCACTACGTCCTCGCCCGCCCGGAGGGCCACGGCCCCGGTACCAAGGGCCTGTCGCTCTTCCTCGTGCCGAAGTACGAGTTCGACTTCGAGACCGGCGAGCTCGGTGAGCGCAACGGCGTCTACGCCACCAACGTCGAGCACAAGATGGGCCTCAAGGCGTCCAACACCTGCGAGATGACCTTCGGCGACCGCCACCCCGCCAAGGGCTGGCTGATCGGCGAGAAGCACGACGGCATCCGCCAGATGTTCCGGATCATCGAGTTCGCCCGCATGATGGTCGGCACGAAGGCCATAGCCACCCTCTCGACCGGCTACCTGAATGCCCTGGAGTACGCCAAGGAGCGCGTGCAGGGCCCGGACCTGGCCGCGTTCACCGACAAGGCCGCGCCGCGCGTCACCATCACCCACCACCCCGACGTGCGTCGCTCGCTGATGACGCAGAAGGCGTACGCCGAGGGCATGCGCGCCCTGGTGCTGTACACCGCCACGGTCCAGGACGAGATCCTCATCAAGGAGGCCGCGGGCGAGGACGCCTCCGCCGAGAACGCGCTGAACGACCTGCTGCTGCCGATCGTCAAGGGCTACGGCTCGGAGAAGTCCTACGAGCAGCTGGCCCAGTCGCTGCAGACCTTCGGCGGCTCCGGCTACCTCCAGGAGTACCCGATCGAGCAGTACATCCGGGACTCCAAGATCGACACCCTCTACGAGGGCACCACCGCGATCCAGGGGCAGGACTTCTTCTTCCGGAAGATCGTCCGCAACCAGGGCGCGGCGCTGACCCAGCTCTCGGAGACGATCAAGAAGTTCCTGGCCGACGCCGACGGCGGCCCGGAGCTGGAGCAGGCCCGCGACGAGCTGGCCAAGGCCGCCGCCGACCTGGAGGCGATCGTCGGCGCCATGCTGACCGACCTCGCCGCCACGGAGAAGGACGTCAAGTCCATCTACAAGGTCGGTCTGAACACCACCCGCCTGCTGCTGGCCTCCGGTGACGTCGTCATCGGCTACCTGCTCCTCAAGGGCGCCGCGGTGGCGGCCGGGAAGCTGGCCGGTGCGTCCTCGAAGGACAAGCCGTTCTACGAGGGCAAGATCGCCGCCGCGAAGTTCTTCGCGCACAACGTCCTGCCGGGCGTCGCGGTGCAGCGCGGGCTGGCCGAGTCCGTCGACCAGTCGCTGATGGAGCTCGACGAGGCCGCGTTCTGAGCAACGCGGTCAAGACCCGGCGGTCCGGGGCCTGTTCCCGGACCGTCACGCCGTTCTTAGACGCCTCTCAGAATCGGCGGCCAGACTGATCGGTGCCCGCCTCCCTTCCCCCGAGGAGGCGGGCACCGCCGTTCCGGACCGGATGAGGCGGACGAGCCGGCTGGGGCCGGGGCGCCCGGCCGGAAACGGAATCATTCGCTCCAGTGGGGTCCGCGGCCTGGAATGCGGAAATCGTGGCCGGAAGGCAACGGAGTCGCGCCCCCGCGGCACGGGGATTAGCGGACTTCGCTCCTTATGCTGAATCCATGACCAACTCCACCCGCTTCGACCGCGGCCACACCGACGACCTGATGTCCTTCCTCGCCGCCAGCCCGTCGCCTTACCACGCGGTGGCGAACGCGGCGGAGCGGCTGGAGAAGGCCGGCTTCCGGCAGCTGGCGGAGACCGACGAGTGGGGCGGCGAGAGCGGTGGCAAGTATGTGCTGCGCGGCGGCGCCATCATCGCGTGGTACGTACCCGAGGGCGCGGGCGCCGCGACGCCCTACCGCATCGTCGGAGCGCACACCGACTCGCCCAATCTGCGCGTCAAGCCGATCCCGGACACCGGTTCCCGCGGCTGGCGGCAGATCGCCGTGGAGATCTACGGCGGCACGCTGCTCAACACCTGGCTCGACCGCGACCTGGGGCTCAGCGGCCGGGTGACGCTGCGCGACGGCAGCCACCGGCTGGTCAACGTGGACCGGCCGCTGCTGCGGGTGTCGCAACTCGCCGTCCACCTGGACCGCTCGGTGAACACCGAGGGGCTGAAGCTCGACAAGCAGCGCCATATGACGCCGATCTGGGGCCTCGGCGAGGTCGCCGAGGGCGATCTGATCTCGTTCGTGGCGGAGGAGATCGGCGTCCCGGCGGACGACGTCAAGGGCTGGGACCTGATGGTGCACAGCGTCGAGCCCCCCGCGTATCTGGGGCGCGACCGCGAGCTGGTCGCCGGGCCGCGGATGGACAACCTGCTGTCCGTGCACGCCGGTACGGCCGCGCTCGCCGCGGCGGCAGCCGTCGGCAGCGCACTGACCGGCATCCCGGTGCTGGCCGCCTTCGACCACGAGGAGAACGGCAGCCAGTCGGACACCGGCGCCGACGGCCCGCTGCTCGGCACGGTGCTGGAGCGTTCGGTCTTCGCCCGCGGCGGTGCGTACGAGGACCGAGCGCGGGCCTTCGCCGGCACCGTCTGCCTGTCGTCCGACACCGGCCACGCCGTCCACCCCAACTACAGCGAGCGGCACGACCCCGGGCACCAACCGATGCCCAACGGCGGGCCGATCCTCAAGGTGAACGTCAACCAGCGGTATGCGACGGACGGCAGCGGGCGGGCGGTCTTCGCGGCGGCGTGCGAGCGCGCCGGTGTGCCCTGGCAGTCGTTCGTGTCCAACAACGCGATGCCGTGCGGCACCACGATCGGGCCGATCACCGCGGCCCGGCACGGCATCGCGACCGTCGACATCGGTGTGGCGATCCTGTCCATGCACTCGGCCCGCGAGCTGTGCGGCGCCCAGGACCCGTATCTGCTGGCGAACGCCCTGACGGCCTTCCTGGAGAGCTGAGTTGGAATTCTCACTGCTCGGCCCGATCGCCGTGACGACCGGCTCAGGGGAGCTGTCGCTCGGGCCCGCCAAACGGCGCAGTGTGCTGGCGCTGCTGCTTCTGCAGCCCAACACCACCGTTCCGCTGGAGCAGTTGATCGACTCCCTGTGGGAGGGCGAGCCGCCCGAGCACGCCCGTACGGTCGTCCAGGGGCATGTCTCGCGGCTGCGCGCGACGCTGGCCGCGGGCGGCGCCGAGACGTACGGCATCGAGCTGGCCACGCACGGCTCCGCCTATCTGCTGCGGCTGCCGGAGCAGTTGATCGACGCGCACCGCTTCAGTGAACTGGTGGCGCTGGCACGTCCGGAGGCGGCACCGGCCGACGCCGTGCCGCTGCTGCGCGAGGCGCTGGGGCTGTGGCGCGGGCCCGCGCTGACCGGTACGGTCACCAGCCCGCCCTTCGCCGCCGCCGCGCATGCGCTGGAGGAGCGCCGGCTGACCGCCGTCGAGGCTCTGGCGCGGGCCCATAGCGCGCTCGGCGAGCACGAACAGGCCGCGGCGATCCTCTACTCCGCGGCCGTCAACCACCCGCTGCGGGAAGGTCTGATCGCGGCGCTGATGCGGGCGCTGTTCCGTACGGGGCGGCAGTCCGACGCGCTGGAGTGGTTCCACCGCACCCGGCGGCTGCTCAACGAGGAGCTGGGTGTGGACCCCGGCGAGCGGCTGCGCGAGGCGTACGAGGAGATTCTCCGTGCGGAGGCGGCGGGCCGCGGCCGGAAGGCGGCGCCCGCGGGCGGGTCGTCGTTTCACGTGAAACACGGGCAGGAGAAGCCGCCGTCCGCGGACGCAGCCGGTGCGGCTCCCGCGGACGCCACGACGACGGGAACGGGCAGCGGGGCCGGGCGGACCGGTACGGCACCGCGGCTGCTGCCCCGGCCGCCCGCCCGCTTCCTGGGCCGGGAGGGCCAACTCGGCGCACTGACCGATGCGTTGACGGACCGTACGACCGGCGAGAGTCCGCTCGCGGTGGTCGCCGGACCGGCCGGTGCCGGCAAGACCGCATGCGCCGTGCAGTGGGCGCATCTGCATGCCGGGGCCTTCCCCGACGGGCAGCTCTTCGCCGACCTGCGCGGTTTCGGCGAGGGCGACGAGGCGGCGCCGGCCGAGATCCTGCGCGACTTCCTGCTGGCACTGGGCACCCCGCCCGAGCGGGTGCCCGGCTCCGCGCAGGCCGCCTCGGCGCTGTTCCGCTCGCTGGTCGCCGACCGCCGGCTGCTGGTCGTCCTCGACAACGCGCGGAGTTCGGCGCAGGTGCGCCCGCTGCTGCCCGGCGGCCCGCACTGCGCCACGGTCGTCACCAGCCGCAGCCGGCTCGACGGGCTGGTCGCCACGGACTGTGCCCGGCCGGTGAGCGTCCAGGCGCTCGGCCACGAGGAGGGCGCGGCACTGCTCGGCGCCATGCTCGGGCCGGAGCGGGTCGCGGAAGACCCGGCCGCTGCCGAGGAGTTGGTGGCGCTGTGCGACGGGCTACCGCTGGCGCTGCGGGCCGCCGCCGCCCAGCTGACCGCCCGGCCACGCTGGAAGCTGGCCCGGCTGGCCGCGGCGCTGCGCGACGAGCGGCGGCGGCTGGCGCTGCTGTCGGCGGAGGACACCGGGATCGCGGCGGCGCTGCGGATGTCGGTCGCCCGGCTGTCGGCGGATGACGCCCGGCTGCTGAGCGCGCTGGCGACCAGCGCCGACGGCCATCTCAACGCGTCCGTGGCGGCGGCGCTCGCCGGATACGACCCCGAGCGCACCCAGGACGGCCTGGAGCGGCTGGCCGAGATGCATCTGGTGGACGAAGAGGCCACCGATGTCTACACAATCAGTACGCTGACGCAGCTGTTCGCGCGCGATGAGCGCGGTGAACGCGGTGAGGGTGATGAGGGGCGCGGTGGGAAGAGCGGGCAGGGCGAGGGTGCCGAGGGCGGCGCCGGCTGAGCACCGCGGCGGCGGACGGCGGCCGTTAGGCAAGCGTTAGTGGCACGCCAGCGGCTGGCGGCAGTCTTGTGGACGGACCGCAGGACAACCAGGCCGGGCGGGGCGCGTCCGGCCGCACCGCAGAGCGCACCGCACGGCGCGCTGCCCACCGGGGAGAGACCGACATGCCGCACACCGATGCCCGCACCCGCACCGCCCGTACGCCCCGTGCCGCCGGCCGCCGTACGCTGCGGGTCGCGGCGGCCGGGCTGACCGCGGTCGCCGCGCTCACGCTCACCGCCTGCGGCCAGGACAACCCGCTGAAGACCAGCGCCGCCAAGCCGTTCAACCCGGCGCCCCAGGACTCCAAGGACCCGGCGGCCAACGGCGCGAAGGGCACGCAGGACGCCAACGCCTCGGTGAGCGGCGGCAAGAGCGCCCCGGCGGGCAAGGCGTCCGGTGGCCGCGACGGCAACGCGACCGTGACGGACAGCTCGGCCGGCGCCGCCGGGCAGCGCGGCCCGCATGCACCGGGCGGGTCCACCGCCGGCCGGGGCCGGGGCGCGGGCGGCGGGCACATCGCCTGCGACGCCGCCCGGATCCGCATCGTGGCGAAGCCGCTGACCCGGCCGATCAACCATCTGCTGCTGGAGGCCACCAACACCTCCGGGACCACCTGCGACCTCCACGCCGCCCCGTTCCTGCGGTTCGACGACGCGCAGGCGCCGGTCCCGGACCTGCCGGACAGCAAGCCGCAGGCCGTGGTCACCCTCGCGCCGGGCCGGTCCGGCTATGCCGGGGTGCTGACGTCCGGTGCCGACGGCGGTGCGCACGGCCGCACGGTGACCTCGCTGTCCGTCAGTCTCGCGGGCCGCGACGGCGGGGGCGGCACCGGCGGCACGGCGAAGGTGGCGCTGCCGGGCGGCTCGGCTTACCTCGACGACAGCGCCCGGGTGTCGTACTGGCAGGCGGACCCGGGCGACGCGGCCTCCTGGTAGGCCGGCCCGCCTCCTGGCAGGCCATCCGCCGCTCCCTTGAGCAGGGCGCCCGCGACTCCCCCCGCGGGCGCCCTTTCCGCTGCCGCCGCGCGGGCCGGCCGGGCGGCCACCGCACGGTTCGCGGCCGGCCGCCGGGCGGCCTCGGACCGGCGGCGGCTGTCCCGTCATGTCCCACGACGCCCGCCCGGTGTCCCGCATCGCCGCCCCGCCCCGCCGCATCCGTGCAGCTCACAGCGGTGCGCGGCGGTCGGTACGTCCCATGGGACGCGGACCGGCGGGCCCGTGCCGTGCGCCCGCCCCACCATGGTCTCCGTCGCCGCAACCGGCCATCCGGGCCGGACCGATTCGGAGGGAACCGGCATGGACGAGCACGGCACCACGTACCCGGGGGACCGCACAACCCCCGCGGCCGGCAGGGCATCCGCGATCCGCCGGACCGTGGTGCGCCGGGCGCTGCCGGCGGTCGCCGTGGCCGGCATCGGCGTCGCCGGGATCGCGGGGGTCGCGCACGGCAGCGAGACCGCGTCCCCGGAAACCGCCACCGCCGGCTTTCCGACCTGGGGCACCCAATGGATCGTGCACGCCACGGCCGACACCGCTTCCCCCGCGGTCGCAATGATCAACAAGACCGCGGCGGGCCAGGACCGGATCACCGCCGACTACCAGGTCGACACCGGGCACCGGGTGTGCGAGGGCAGCGCCTGCTCGACGTACCTGGCGCATCTGACCGGACCGGTCAGCGGGTTCCTCAGCGTGGTCTCGGTGGCCATCCCGCAGGACCGGCTGCCGGGCATACCGGTCCGCGGCGCGCCCCCGCACCCCGGCCGCAGCCGCCAGGAGGTGCTGGCGCGCGCCGCGACCTGGCTGACCGCCGACCACGGCTCCCAGGTCCCGTACAGCCAGGTCAAGTACTGGACGGACGGCTACCGCCAGGACTGCTCGGGCTATGCGTCGATGGCCCTCGGGCTGCCGGCGCCGGGCACCAACACCGTGGGGCTGGCCACCGACCGCGGCCTGACCCGGCCGATATCGCTCGGCGCACTCAAGCCCGGCGACCTGCTCATCGACGCGATCGGCGACCACAACAGCCGGCATGTCGTGATCTTCGAGAAGTGGAACAACGCCGCGCACTCCTCGTATACCGCGTTCGAGCAGCGCGGTGGCCATGGCACCGATCACCGGAGCCTGACCTACGGACTGCCGGGCGGCGACGCCCGGTTCAGGCCCTACCGTCCCGTGGAGTTCGGCGACTGACCCGATTCGGGGGCGCGTTCCGGGATGGATCCGGGACGCGGAATCTGTTGCAACTTCACAGAGCGGTCCGGATTCGTTCCGGATCGCGTAACGAGGGGCACTTCCGTCACAGGGGAGCGGAAGTGCCCCTCGCGCGCGCATGTCCGCTGTGCTGGAATGCGAGACGTGCCTGGCCATGAGAACGACGCTGCAAAAAACCGCCGCAAGCCACTGGCCCCGCTTCCCGCCGAACTCTCCGGGCCTGTACGGGACTTCGTCGCCGCCCTGCGCCGGATGCACGGCGAACTGGGCTACAGCCTTCAGGAGTTGTCGGGACGGCTGCCCGCCAGCCGGTCGTCCCTCTCGCGCTATCTGCGCGGCCAGAGCCTGCCCGACGAGCGGCTGCTGGTGCAGTGGTGCAAGCTCTCGTTCACCGGTGAGGACCGGATGCCCACGCTGGTGGAGCTGCTGCACCGCGCCCAGGAGGCGGCGGACGTCCCGCCGGTGCGCGCCCCGGAACCCGGCGACGCGGCCGGGCCGGGGCCCGGTGACCGGACGGACCCGGCATGGACGAGCACGGCACCGGCCCGGCGCCGGCTGCGGCTGCTGCTCGCCGCGCTCTGCACCGCCGCCGTACTCGGCGGTGCCGCCTTCGCCGTCCTGGCACTGACCGGCCCGGACCGCGGGGGTGCGCGGGAGGGCGGCGGCCGGGCACCGGCCGCGGTGAGCGCGTCGACCGGCACCGGATCCGCCATGATCACGGTCAACAACGTCGAACGCGCCTGCCGGCACAGCCGCAGCGACTACTGCGGGCTCGGGCTGGCCCGCGATCCGTACGCGCCGTATCTGCCGCCCAATATCGTGGACCATGTCTGGCACGGCGATGTGCTGCACGCGGTCTGCGAGGTCGCCAACGGTGTCACCGTCACCGATGAGATGGGCGGGCACAGCAGTATCTGGTTCCGCGTCGACCACGGAGGCGGGCAGGTCTGGGTACCGGGCATCCGAATCCGTCCGGAGCAGCTGACCAACGCCCAACTGCCGCGCTGCCGGGACGGATCGTGAAGGTCCGGCCGTATCCCGTCCCCCCGTACGGATACCGGCCCGAAGCGCACCCGTCCTGTTCACCTGAGCCCCGGTGACTATCGTGGCGATGCCATGACAGACGGAGATACCCGACCGCCGTGACTCCCAGGGGGAACCTCTCATGACCGCACGCCGCACCCGCCGCCGCTCCGCCGCCTACGCCGCGCTGGCCCTCGGACTCGTCGGCCCGCTGGCCCTGACCGGCTGCAAGGGCTCGAAAACCCACCGGAGTTCGTCCTCGTCCTCCGCGGGCGGCAAGAGCAGGCACCGCGTCATCGGCGGTGCGGGCACCACGGCCCATCGCAACCGCCATGTGTCGAACTGCTCGCTCTCCACGTCCCGGCTCCAGTTCGGCCAGCAGACGGGGCCCAAGGGGTACGTCACCGTGCGGTACCGGAACTCCTCCGGCACGCTGAGCTGCACGCTGTACGGCGCACCGCTGCTGTCCTTCAACCAGGCGAAGACCCCGCTGCCGCCGGTGCGGGCGGGCTCCAACCACCAGGTCACCCTCCGCCCCCGCGACACCGCCTACGCGGTCATCCCGACCGACACCCCCGCCGCGCTGGGCACCCGGCAGGAGAACGTGGCCATCCGGTTCGCGCGGTCCACCGGGTCGCCGGTGACGTTCGACTTCGCCGAGAAGCGCGATGTCATCTCCGTCGGCCGGAGCAAGGTCAGCGACTGGAACAGCAGCCTCTCGGGCGCCAAGCTGGAGGCCGGCGTCGGCAGTTGATCCCACACGGGCGGCCCCGGCTCCCGCGCCGGGGCTACTCCGCGTCCAGCCCCGCCAGGACGAGCCCCAGCCGGGCCGCGCCGCCGTCGGTGACCCGGACCGGAACGCCCCAGTCCTGCTGGTGCACATGGCAGGCCGGGTACTCGATGTCCGGGGCGTCGTCGCAGGACGCGGCCATCGCCGAGACGTGCAGCACACCCTCGGTGACACCGTCCGCCAGCACCAGCTCCCGGGCGAGGTCGGTGCCCGCACCGGCGCCGTCGGCGAGCAGCTCCGGCGGCGTCGCGCTCACCAGCAGCCGCGTCGAGGGGCCGTAGCGGGTGTCGAGCTTCTGGCCGGCCGGGGCCCGGAAGACCACGTCCAGGCGGAGGCTGCCCGGGGCGACGTCGGTGGCCGCGCGCCGGGTGCGGTGGGCCACCGCCTCGACGCGGACCGCCTCTTCGGGGAGCCGCAGGCGGGTCAGCCGGTGCCGTGCGGACTCCACGACCACGATGTCGTCGTCGGCGAGCACCGCCGCGGACGGTTCGCGCAGATCGGTCGCGAGCGTCGTCACCTCGCCGCTCGCGGGGTCGAAGCGGCGCAGTGCGTGGTTGTAGGTGTCCGCGACGGCGACCGAGCCGTCGGGCAGCGCGGTGACGCCCAGCGGGTGCTGGAGCAGGGCCTGCCCGGCGGCGCCGTCGCGGTGCCCGAAGTCGAAGAGCCCGGTGCCGACGGCGGTGCGGACCACATGGCCGTCGCCGTTCGCCGCCCGCTCGATCCAGCGCACCGCGCTGGTCTCCGAGTCGGCGATCCACAGCCGGTCGCCGGCCGCCGCGAGCCCGGAGGGCTGGGCGAACCACGCCTCCGCCGCGGGCCCGTCCACCAGCCCCTCGTTGGTCGTGCCGGCCGCGACCGCGACCGTGCCGTCCGCCGGGTCGTACGTCCACAGCTGGTGCACACCGGCCATCGCGATCCACAGCCGGTCCTGCCACCAGGCGAGGTCCCACGGCGAGGAGAGGTCCACCGCGCGGGCCGGCCCGGAGGACGGCGAGCCCTGCCACCACTGCCTTCCGGTGCCGGCCACCGTCTCCAGCACACCGCTGCGGGGGTCGAGGACCCGGACGGCGTGGTTGACGGTGTCCGCGACGGCGACCGTGCCGTCGGGCAGCAGCGCCAGACCCTGCGGCTCGTTGAAGGAGTCCGGGCCCAGCCCGCGTTCACCGGTCCCGATCCGGCGCAGCACCTGCTCGCCGTCGGCCGCCAGCTCCACCAGCTGATGCCGGGTGGTGTCCGAGACGAGGAAGGTGCCGCCGGGCAGCCGCACCGCCTTGCCGGGGAACCGCAGGTCGGTGGCGACCGGCTCCGGCGGTACGTACGGGCCGTCGCCGCGCCGGAGGGTGCCCTTCGCCCCGTGCTCGGCGATCAGCTCCTCGACGAGCTTCCCGATGGCGTGCGCATGGCCCTCGCCCGCGTGCTGGGCGACCACATAGCCCTCGGGGTCGATCACCACCAGCGTCGGCCAGGCCCGCACCGCGTACTGCTTCCAGGTCGCCAGCTCGGGGTCGTCGAGGACCGGGTGCTCGACGCCGTACCGCTCGACGGCGTCCACGACCGCCTGGTGCTCGGCCTCGTGCACGAACTTCGGAGAGTGCACACCGATGATCACGACCGAGTCGCGGTGCCGCTCCTCCAGCTCCCGCAGCTCGTCCAGGACATGCAGGCAGTTCACACAGCAGAAGGTCCAAAAATCGAGGATGACAATGCGTCCTCGCAGGTCGGAGAGGGTGAGAGCATTTCCGCCGGTGTTGAGCCAGCCGCCCTTGCCGATCAGCTCGGGGGCCCGGACGCGCGCACGTGAAGCCATGTGGACATTCAACGTCACTCCCGTACGTGCGCATTCCGCAGGGGCCGTGGGGAACACGTCACCCATGCTGCAATCCCACGGGGACCGCTCCCCGCGCCCCGCCAAGTACTTCGTGCACGACCGGATCTTCGGCATCGGTGAGGACTACTGGGTCGACGACGATCACGGCCGGCACGCCTTCCTGGTGGACGGGAAGGCGCTGCGCCTGCGGGAGACCTTCGAACTCAAGGACACCGAGCGGCGGGTCCTGATCACCATCCGCAAGAAGATGCTCAGCCTGCGCGACGCGATGACCATCGAGCGGGACGACGCGCCGCTGGCCACGATCAGGCGCAAGCG
Source organism: Streptomyces sp. CT34 (assembly GCF_000805335.1). Lineage (GTDB taxonomy): Bacteria > Actinomycetota > Actinomycetes > Streptomycetales > Streptomycetaceae > Streptomyces. Next base: position 4,126,710 of record NZ_KN708638.1, read on the forward strand.
GCTGTCGCTGCTGCGCCACCACTACCGCGTCGAGCTGGTCGACGGCACCGAGCTGGACGTCAGCGGCAAGATCCTGGACCGGGAGTTCCTGGTCGAGTACGACGGTGAACTGCTCGCCGAGATCTCCCGGCGCTGGCTGACCGTACGCGACACCTATGCGGTCAATGTCGTACGGGAGGACGCCGATCCGCCGCTGCTGATCGCCATCGCGGTGTGCGTGATCCGGATGGCCGAGCGGGAGCGTGGGGAGGGCTGAGGGCGTGGGAACGGGGCGGCCAAGCCCCCTACCACCGAAGGGAATTGACCGTTTTCTCCGGTTCCGCACCGTTCGGGATCGGCGAACCGCGCACAGTACCACCGCCAAAGCTTTCGAACGGCCCGGCCGTCAAACATCCACCTACGATGGTCACCCGAAAGCACTGCCGGGGTGCCCGTGCGCAAAGTAACTTAACTGCACAGACAGCAGCCCGCGTACGAACCGTCCGAGGGGTCCCGTGACCGTCCATCCCAGCCTTCAGTCCTCCATCGATGCCTGGACGCATTCCATAGAAGCGATAACCGAGCTGGTGACGCCGCTCGTCGAGGGTGAGTGGAACCGGGCGACGGACCTCCCAGGTTGGTCCGTGCGCGATGTCGTCTCCCACGTCATCGGCCTGGAATGCGAGATGCTGGGCGACCCACGGCCGATCCACACCCTGCCGCGCGACCTCTACCACGTACGGAGCGAGTCGGCCCGCCGCATGGAGGTCCAGGTCGACGTCCGCCGGCACCACACCGCACCGGAGATGCTCAGCGAGCTCGAATACACCGTCATCCGGCGGTCCCGGCAGCTGCGCAACGAGTCCCGCCAGCCGGACGCCGTGGTGCGCAGCCCGCTCGACGAGGACCGGACGCTGGAATTCGTGCTGGAGCAGCGGGCGTTGGACGTCTGGGTGCACGAGCAGGATCTGCGCCGGGCGCTCGGCAAGCCCGGCAACGCCGACTCCCCCGGCGCGCACGTGACCCGCGATCTGCTGGTGCGGGCGCTGCCCGGCATCGTCGCCAAGCGGGCGCAGGCACCCACCGATTCGGCCGTCGTCTTCGACATCACCGGCCCGGTGGAGTTCATGCGCACGGTGCGGGTCGGCGCCGACGGCAAGGCGACGATCGACGGCAGCGTCTCGCTCGGCCCGACGGTGACACTGGCCATGGACTGGGACGCCTTCCACCGGCTGGCCTGCGGCCGGATCCGCCCGGCGGCCATCGCCGGGCAGATCAAGATCGACGGCGACCACGAGCTGGCCCAGGCCATCCTCGACAACTTCGCGGTGACGCCGTAGCAGGCTCCCCGGCAGCGCGCCCCGCCGGGAACGGGTCATCCTGGCGGGGCGTACCACTGGGCGCGGACCCGCGGGACTTTCGAAAACGCGAACCTCGAAAACGCCGAACCACGCGAGCGCACACACCACCGCAAGACGCAGCGACGCGGAAGCGCAGAAACGCGCATGCACGGCCTCACGGTGCCCGTGCCACTGCCCGTCGGACGGGCGGCGCGAGGGGAGTTGGCCGTTTCACGTGAAACTGCCTGCGCGTTTCACGTGAAACCGGAGCCGGTGCCGGTCCGCCAACTCCCAGCGTTTCCCGGGGAGATGGCGCATCCTCCGGATGACGCTCCTACGCTCTCCGGCCCACGACGGCACCGGCACCTCTCACGCGGGGACGTGCACCGCCTCCACCCTGCTGACGACCAGCCGTTCCCGCTCGCGCCGCGCCGCCCTCCGGCGCAGCCGCAGTATCTGCGAGAGGCCGATGGCCTCCAGGACGAAGACCGAGGAGAAGGCGATCCGGTAGTTGTCGCCGGTGGCGTCCAGGAGGACGCCGATGGCCAGCAGGGTCGTCATCGACGCGGTGAAGCCGCCCATGTTGACGATGCCGGAGGCGGTGCCCTGGCGCTCCGGAGGGTTGGCGGGCCGGGCGAAGTCGAAGCCGATCATCGAGGCGGGACCGCAGGCGCCCAGCACCAGGCAGAGCACGACCAGCAGCCACATCGGGGCGTGCGCGGCCGGCCAGCACACGGTGAGGGCCCACAGCAGGGCGGTGGCGGCGACGGTGCTCAGGGCCAGCGGCGTACGGGCCGCATGGTGGCGGGCGATGACCTGCCCGTAGACCAGTCCCACGCCCATGTTGGAGAGCACCACGAGCGTGAGCAGTTCACCGGCGGTACCGCGGGAGAGGCCCTGCGCCTGGACGAGGAACGGGAGCCCCCACAGCAGCAGGAAGACCATCGCCGGGAACTGGGTTGTGAAGTGCACCCACATCCCCAGCCGGGTGCCCGGCTCGCGCCAGGCGTCCGCGATCTGCCGGCGGACGAACGCGGCTCCGCTGTGCGCGGCGGGCGCGGGCGGCGGCGCGAAGCCCTCGGGGTGGTCCCTGAGGAAGAGCAGCAGCAGGACCAGTACGCCGACCCCGCCCAGCGCGCTGCCCGCGAAGGTCGTCGTCCAGCCGAAGGTGTGCAGCAGCCGGGCCAGGACGAGAGTGGAGATCAAGTTGCCCGCCATGCCGACGAGCGCGGCGATCTGCGCGATCATCGGGCCGCGGCGGGCCGGGAACCACCGGGAGCCCAGCCGCAGCACGCTGATGAAGGTCATCGCGTCACCGCAGCCGAGCAGCGCGCGCGAGCCGAGCGCCATGGTGTACGACGCGGAGAGCGCGAAGCCGAACTGCCCGACGGTGTACAGGACGACGCCGAGGGTCAGCACCTTCTTGGCACCGAGCCGGTCGACGAGCAGGCCGACGGGTATCTGCATGCCCGCGTACACGAGCAGCTGGAGGATCGAGAAGGTGGACAGCGCCGAGGCGTTGATGTGGAAGCGCACGGCGGCGTCCAGGCCGGCCACGCCCAGGCTCGTGCGGTAGGTGATCGCGACGAAGTAGACCGCGACGCCGATGCCCCAGACGGCCATCGCCTTACGGCCGCCGGGCGGGTCCGAGGGCAGCAGCCGGGAGGCGCCTCCGCCTATGCCACCGCCTGCGGACGCGTCGGTGCCGGCGCTCATCGCTCGTCCCCCTGCGCGAGGTTGCGGACCCAGCTGACGTGCCGCTGTACGGCCTCGGTGGCCGCGTCGGAGTCGCCCGCACGCAGCGCTTCGAGGATTTCCGTGTGCTCGGCGATGTTCTTGGCGATCCGGTCGGGGTGGGCGTGCATGACCGCGACGCCCATCCGCAGCTGCCGGTCGCGCAGTTGCTCGTAGAGCCGGTCCAGGATCTGGTTGCCGGCGCTGCGCACGATGGCGGCGTGGAAGGCGCGGTCGGTGACGGAGACGGCGGCCAGATCGCCGGCCGCGGCCTGTTCCCGCATGGTCTCCACCAGCGCGCCGAGTTCCTCGATCAGCGACTCGCTCGCGGGTACCGCCTTGGCCGCCGCGTGTTTCTCCACCAGCAGCCGGGTCTCGACGACGTCGGCGATCTCCTGCGCGGAGACCGGCAGGACCAGGGCGCCCTTCTTCGGGTAGAGCTTGATGAGCCCCTCGACCTCCAGCCGCAGCAGCGCCTCGCGGACCGGGGTCCGCGACACCCCCACGGCCTCGGCGAGCTCCCCTTCGGTGAGCAGCATTCCGCCCTCGTAGCGGCGCTCCAGAACGGCGTCCTTGATGTGCGCGTAGACCCGCTCGGCGGCGGGTGGCTGTTTGGCGGGAACGGGACCGGTCTCCCTTGCGGGTGCGGTGGACGCTGATGGCATGCGCACAGGATAGATACAACAGGTATGCGACCGTCACGCCGTTCCGCGATACGGACGATCATCGGGGTGTTTGTCCTGGTAGAAGCGTTATGGTCGGGGCGGCCAGGGTCCCCGGCCGCCCCGTACCTCAGCCGCGCATCAGCCCCTGGGCGACCAACCGGTCGATCACCTGCCCATGGGCGGGCGCGCACCGTGTCCGTGCCCCCTCGCGGTCGAACCAGGCGTACTCGGCGATCTCCCGGCCGGGGACCGGTGCGATGTCCTGGGGCCCACCGGTGAAGCAGGTCATGTGCAGCCGCCGGCCGTTCTTGCCGTGTGCGACGGCGTGGATGACGAACGCCTCCGTCAGCTCCGGCTCGGGAACGTCCAGGCCGAGCTCCTCGGACAGCTCGCGGGACAGCGCCTCGCGGGCCGTCTCTCCCGGCTCGTACTTGCCGCCCGGGAGGTAGAAGGTGTCATTCCCCCGCGTCCGGACGCTCAGCAACCGCCCGTCGCGGACATGCAGCCAGGACACCGACCTCAGCGGCGCCTGGCGCTCCAGGGCGATCCGCGGATGGCCCGTCCGCTCGTCGGTCCGCCGCCCGCGTTCCGTGAAGCCCAGGTGCGCGAAGAAACGGCGGGCGCGGACGTTCTCCTCGAAGACCTCCAGGGACAGCGCGCCGTGCCGGGCCGCCGCGTGCTCCAGGAGCTCTCGCCCGGTGCCGCAGCCCTGCGCCTCGGGCGCCACGAACAGCCCGCCGACCTCGGCACCGCCGCCGTCTCCGCTCTCGGCGCTCAGCGGACCGAGCAGCCCGATGACGGCGCCCTGGCGCTCGGCGACCCAGTTCTCGGCCCGGACGAGATACATCTCGCGGAGGAGGCGGGCCCGCTCGCCCTCGCCCTCCCCCTCGATGAACGGATGCGTCTGCCGTGCAGCACGGGACCACAGGTCGGTCACCGCGTCCTGATCGGCGGGCCGATAGCGCCGGATGATCGTTTGACTGCTCATTTCGCCGACCGTAAGCAGCCCGACCGGAGGCGGCAAGTCCTTTCCGGCCGCCCCCGCCCCCGCCCCCGGCCGAAGGGGGACTCCAGGGGGACCATCGGTCCGACTCAAGGCTGACGAAAGTCCGTACCTGGCGCGTACGGACGGGCCGGGATCCCGTGGGTCAATGGAGGCATGGAGTCGATGAGGCTCCGCAGGACAAGGAGAGTTGACCATGCAGCCCAGCACGAACACCGGCCGCCGTGCCCGGAACGCCGTCGTACTGGCCCTGATCGTCGCCGCCGTGTGGGCGGGCACCGCACTGACCCGCGGCGCCGCAGAGGCCGATCCGTCCGCCCCGACGGGGCCCGTGGCGCACTTCGGTCGCGCCGTGGAGATCATCCGGGGCTGAGCAACGGCCAGCTGAGCAACGGCCAGGGGCGGGGGGGG
>NZ_KN708638.1:4131851-4152047 GCF_000805335.1 Streptomyces sp. CT34
CTGCCGCAGCTGTTCGGACCCTCCGGCTCAGCCCCAGGTGATCAGACGCTTGGGGCGTTCCAGAATCGCCGCGATGTCCGCGAGGAGCTTGGAGCCCAACTCGCCGTCGATCAGCCGGTGATCGAAGGAGAGCGCAAGCGTGGTGACATGGCGCGGCTTGACCTCGCCCTTGTGCACCCACGGCTGGAGCTTGACCGCGCCGAAGGCGAGAATCGCCGACTCCCCCGGGTTGAGGATCGGCGTACCGGTGTCGACGCCGAAGACCCCGACATTGGTGATGGTGACCGTGCCGCCGGACATCGCCGCCGGAGAGGTCTTGCCCTCGCGGGCGGTCGCCACCAGCTCGCCCAGTTCCGCGGCGAGTTGGGGCAGCGTCTTGGCGCCCGCGTCCTTGATGTTGGGGACGATCAGCCCACGCGGAGTGGCCGCCGCGATCCCGAGGTTGACGTAGTCCTTGTAGACGATCTCCTGATTCGCCTCGTCCCAGGCCGCGTTGACCTCCGGGTGGCGCTTGACCGCGACCAGGAACGCCTTGGCGACCAGCAGCAGCGGGTTGACCCGCAGCCCGGCCATGTCCGGGTCCTGCTTCAGCTCCTGGACGAGCTTCATCGTGCGGGTCACGTCGACGGTGATGAACTCCGTGACATGCGGCGCGGTGAAGGCGCTGGCGACCATCGCCTGGGCGGTGGCCTTGCGCACGCCCTTGACCGGCACCCGGCGCTCGCGGGCCGCCGCGTCGAAGGTCCCGGCGGGCACCGCCGCGGCCGGGGCGCTCACTTCGGCGACGGCGGGCGCCGCGGCCGGCGGGGCCGCCGCCGGAGTGGCCGCCGCGTACACGTCGTCCCGGGTGATGACGCCGTCGGCGCCGGTCGGGACCACCGTCGCCAGATCGATGCCGAGGTCCTTGGCGAGCTTCCGGACCGGCGGCTTGGCCAGCGGCCGGCCGCCGGACGGGGCGGCGGCGGCCGGTGCCGAGGGCACCGCGGGCGCCTCGGGGACGGCCACGGGAGTGCCCGCCGGGGCGGATGCGGCCCGCCCGTTCAGCTCCGCCTGGAGCCCGGCGGTCACCGGCTGCGCCTTGCGCGCCCGGCGCTTGGTCGAGGCCGGCGCGGCGCCGTAACCGACCAGCACCGCCTGCCGGCCCTGCGGCTCGGCCTCCTCCTCGGCGGAGGCGTCCGGCGCTGCGGGCGCGGCCGCCTCTTCCCGCTGCCCCGCGACGGGCCCGGCACCCGGGTCGGTGTCGACCGAGATGATCACGGTGCCGACGTCGACGGTGGTGCCCTCGTCGAAGTGCAGCGCGTGCACCACCCCGTCGTAGGGGATGGGCAGTTCGACGGCGGCCTTGGCGGTCTCGACCTCGCAGACGACCTGGCCGTCGGTGACGGTGTCGCCGGGCTGGACGTACCACTTGAGGATCTCGGCCTCGGTGAGCCCCTCGCCCACGTCGGGCATCTTGAACTCACGGATGCGCTGCGCGTTCGCGGCGCCGGGGGTTCCTGTAGTCATCGTCACGACTCTCCTCAGCCCTCAGTACGCCAGCGCACGGTCGACGGCGTCAAGCACCCGGTCCAGCCCCGGCAGGTACTCGTCCTCCAGCCGGGACGGCGGGTACGGGGCGTGAAAGCCGCCGACCCGCAGCACCGGTGCCTCCAGGTGGTAGAAGCAGCGCTCGGTGATCCGGGCGGCGATCTCCGCGCCGGAGCCGAAGAAGACCGGCGCCTCGTGGACCACGACCAGCCGGCCGGTCTTCTCCACCGAGGACTGCACGGTGTCGAAGTCGATCGGGGAGATCGAGCGCAGGTCGACGACCTCGAGCGACTTGCCCTCCTCGGCCGCGACGTCGGCGGCGTTCTCGCAGACCTTCACCATCGGACCGTAGGCGGCCAGGGTGAGGTCGGAGCCGGTGCGGGCGATCCGGGCCTTGTGCAACGGGTCCGGGATCGACTCGGTGTCCAGCCGCGACTTGTCGTGGTAGCGGCGCTTGGGCTCGAAGTAGAGGACCGGGTCGTCGCCGGCGATGGCCTGCTGGAGCATCCAGTAGGCGTCGGAGGAGTTCGACGGCGAGACGATCTTGAGGCCCGCGACGTGCGCGAACAGCGCCTCGGGGGACTCGGAGTGGTGCTCGACCGCGCCGATACCGCCCGCGTACGGGATGCGGATGACGACCGGCACCTTGACCTTGCCGAGCGCCCGCGCGTGCATCTTCGCGAGCTGGGTGACGATCTGGTCGTAGGCGGGGAAGACGAAGCCGTCGAACTGGATCTCGGCGACCGGCCGGTAGCCGCGCAGCGCCAGGCCGATCGCGGTGCCGATGATGCCCGACTCGGCGAGCGGGGTGTCGATGACCCGCTCCTCGCCGAAGTCCTTCTGCAGACCGTCGGTGACGCGGAAGACGCCGCCGAGCTTGCCGACGTCCTCGCCCATGACGAGGACCTTGGGGTCGGCCTCCATGGAGGCGCGCAGCGATGCGTTGATCGCCTTGGCGATGGTGATCTTCTCGAAGACGGCCATGGTCAGTTCCCCTCCGCGATGGCATCGGCGTCGGCGAACGACGCCTGGTACGCGGCGAACTGCGCGCGCTCCTCATCGACGAGCGCATGCCCGTCGGCATAGACGTTCTCGAAGATCGCCATGGTGTCCGGGTCGGGCATCGCCCGTACGACGTCGCGGACCCGCCTGCCCAGGGCCTCGCTCTCCTCGTCGATCGCGGCCAGGTACGCGTCGTCGACGAACCCCTCGGACTCCAGATACGTCCGCAGCCGCAGGATCGGGTCCTTGGCCTCCCACGCCAGCCGCTCCTCGTCGGCCCGGTACTTCGTCGGGTCGTCGGAGGTGGTGTGCGCCCCCATCCGGTAGGTGAACGCCTCGATGAGCATGGGGCCCTGGCCGGTGCGCGCCCGCTCCAGCGCCGCCCTGGTCACCGCCAGACAGGCCAGCACGTCATTGCCGTCGACCCGTACGCCGGGGAAGCCGAAGCCGCGGGCGCGCTGGTAGAGCGGCACCCGGGTCTGCTTCTCGGTGGGCTCGGAAATCGCCCACTGGTTGTTCTGGCAGAAGAAGACGACCGGGGCGTTGTAGACCGCGGAGAAAGTGAAGGATTCGGCGACATCGCCCTGGCTGGAGGCGCCGTCACCGAAATACGCGATGACCGCGGAATCCGCGCCGTCCTTCTGCACGCCCATCGCATAGCCGGTCGCGTGCAGCGTCTGCGAACCGATGACGATGGTGTAGAGGTGGAAGTTGTTGCTGCTGGGGTCCCAGCCGCCGTGATTGACGCCCCGGAACATTCCCAGCAGGTTCGTCGGGTCGACGCCGCGACACCACGCCACACCGTGCTCGCGATAGGTCGGGAAGACGTAGTCGTCGTCGCGCAGCGCCCGCCCCGAGCCGATCTGGGCGGCCTCCTGGCCCAGCAGCGAGGCCCACAGGCCCAGTTCGCCCTGGCGCTGGAGCGTGGTCGCCTCGGCGTCGAAGCGCCGGGTCAGCACCATGTCGCGGTACAGCCCGCGCAGTTCCTCGGCGGAGAGGTCGATCGCGTAATCCGGGTGCTCGACCCGCTTCCCTTCCGGGGTCAGCAGTTGTACGAGCTGGTCCTGCTCCGCCTCGCCCGGACGGCCGCTGTTCCCGGCCTGGGACTCCGGCGCCTTTTTCGTCGGCGTCGCCTTTTTGGCGGTGGTGCGCTTGCTGCCGCCGCGGGCGGTTTTCCGCTCGGCAGTGCCTTCCACGGTCACGTGCTGCTCCTCCGTCTGTCCGGCCCCCGGGGTCCGCCGGTGGCCGTATTGCGGCTCACCCGGTATCCGATACGGCGCACGGGGTGTGTGCGAACGCGGCCGGGTCCGGGTGGAACAAAGCGCCCCGGAGTGGCCTGCTCATTGCACGTTACCCATTGCCAATGGGTAAGTGGAAACCGCTCTGACCTGCGATTTTGCTTGGATTTCCAAGTAAATCGCGAAGGCCGGGAACAACTCCTGGTCACAGCGTCGCAGGCCGCCGGGACAACGGCACGTTATATCGGTGACCTGGAGCACGGGAAGGGTTGATGTGTGAGACTGGGAAGGTGCGCGAAGACGGAAAAATCACGGTTTTCCTGCTCGATGACCACGAAGTGGTCCGGCGGGGCGTCCACGAAATGCTGTCGGTCGAGGAGGACATCGAGGTCGTCGGCGAGGCCGGCACGGCCGCGGACGCGCTGGTCAGGATCCCTGCAACGCGTCCGGACGTGGCCGTGCTCGACGTCCGGCTCCCGGACGGCAGCGGTGTCGAGGTCTGCCGCGAGATCCGCTCGCAGAACGAGGACATCAAATGCCTGATGCTCACCTCGTTCGCCGATGACGAGGCCCTTTTTGATGCGATCATGGCCGGTGCATCCGGATATGTCCTCAAGGCCATTCGGGGCAGTGAACTCCTCTCCGCGGTACGCGACGTGGCAGCCGGAAAGTCGCTGCTCGACCCGGTGGCCACCGCCCGCGTCCTGGAACGGCTGCGCGACGGGAGCGCCGCGAAGGGCGACGACCGACTGGCGAATCTCACCGAGCAGGAACGCAAGATCCTCGATCTCATCGGCGAAGGCCTGACCAATCGCGCAATCGGCGAACGGCTCCATCTCGCCGAGAAAACGATCAAGAATTACGTTTCCAGCCTGCTGTCCAAGCTCGGTATGGAACGCCGCTCCCAGGCCGCCGCCTATGTCGCGCGAATGCAGGCCGAACGGCGCTGACCAGGCCATCAGCGCCGGCCCCGGCCGCGGCACCGACGAGACCGCGCCCGGGGAAAGGGACCAACGTCCCGCGGCTCCGGGGCTGCCGCCCCTACCCACGCACGCGCCCGGCGAGCAGGCTGAGACCATGCCCACCGACGACTTCCGTGCCATTGAGCTGCTCAGCCGCACCCCCTACGGGCGCGTATCGGCCAGCCGTCGGGCGCTCCCCTTCACCACCGTCACCCGGCACATCGTCGTCGACGGCCGGCTGATCCTGCGGCTGCACCGCGGCTACGACTACCACCGGGCACTGGACGGCAGCGTCGTCGCCTACGAGGCCGACAACGTCAACAGCGGGGAACCCGACACCTGGTCCGTGCAGTTCACCGGCACCGCCCGGGTCATCCGGCCGACCCCCGCCGAGCGCGAGCTGTTCGGCCGCACCCCGCGGCTGGCCGACGGGGTGCCCTTCGAGCCGGTCTTCCTGCGCATCGAGCCGGAGTTCGTGACGATGCACTACCTCACGGACGTACCGGTCTTCCGATATGCACACCCTCTGTAAGGCTTTCCGGTATACCCACTCCAGTGGGCGAAGTTGATCTAACATCTGGCGCGTGCTGCGCTCATCTGTAGTCCGGTCTGCGGTGACGCCCGACCGTGACACCCTCGGATCCCTGCTGCGCCACTACGACCACGCCGGCGCGCCGCTCTCCTGCGAACCCGTCGCCGAGGGCCTGCTCAACCACGGCTACTTCCTCGCCACCACCCGCGGGCGCTACTTCCTCAAGCACCACCTCGACGGCGACCGCGCCGCCCTCACCCGCCAGCACCGCGCCACCCGCCGGCTCGCCGGACTCGGCCTGCCGGTCGCCCCGCCGGTCGCCGACGCGGACGGCCGCACCGTCACCGTCCTGGACGGCCGCTGTTACGCCCTGCACCCCTGGATCGGGGGCCGGCACCTGGGCGGCGCCGCGCTGACCGGCGCCCAGTCCCGCCGGCTCGGCGCCCTGCTCGGTCTCGTCCACACCGCGCTGGCGCAGGTCATGGCGGACGAACCGGCCCCGCCGCGGCCACCCGGCACGGACGCCGCCGCCGACCCCGAGCGGACCTTCGAGACGATCGACGAGCTGCTGGCCCTGGCCCGCGGCGCCCGCCCCCGCACCAGCTTCGACGAACTCGCCGAGCACCGGCTCCTGGAGCGCCGGGCCCTGCTGGACCGGCAGGCGCACCGCCGTCCGCCACCGGGCGCGCAGCCCCCGGCGGGCTGGGTGCACGGCGACTTCCATCCGCTGAACGTGCTCTACCGCGGCACGGAACCGGCCGCGATCGTCGACTGGGACCGGCTGGGCGTCCAGCCCCGCGCCGAGGAAGCGGTACGCGCCGCCGCGATCTTCTTTGTACGGCCCTGCGGCACGCTGGACCTGGCCAAGGTCGCGGCGTACGCGAGCGCCTACCGGGCCGTCTGCGGCGCCGGCGCGGACGAACTGGCGGCGGCCGTCCACCGGGTGTGGTGGGAGCGGCTGAACGACTTCTGGATGCTCACCTGGCGCTACCGGTTGGGCGACCGCCGCACCGACCCGCAGTTCCCCGCGGCTGCGGCGCTCGCCGTGTGGTGGACCCGCGAATACCCGGCCGTACGAAAGGCGTTCACGGGCTGACCGCGGGTCAGCCCGTCACCGCCCGGTCAGCCGCCGGTCGTACCGAGCGTCGTACCGCCGTTGTTGACCCCGCCGTTGGGGGTGCCGCCGGTGGTACCGCCGTTGCCGGTCCCGCCGTTCGTCGTGCCACCGTTCGTGGTCCCGCCGGCGCCGGTGCTCGGCGGCGCCGAGGTCGGCGGCTCGGAGCTCGGCGGCTGCGAGGTCGGCGGCTCCGAGCTGGGCGGCGCGGACGAGGGCGGGCTGCTGGGTCGGTGGCTCGGCCGGTGGGTGTAGGTGTTCCCGCCGCCGCTGGAACTGCCCGGGAACGTCTCGTGGGTGGTCTGCTCGTCCGTCGGCGGCGCCGTGGACTCGTCGGACTGCGACGCGGACGGCGACTGGACCACTGGGGGCTGGCGCTTGTGGTGCTGGCCGTTGGTGTTCTGCAGTGCGAAGGCCACGCCCACCGCGATGGCGATCAGCGCGAGCACCGCGATCAGCCAGGCCTTGCCGCGACCGCCCTTGCCCGGCCGGCGCCCGCCCTCGTAGCCGCCGTCGTCGTCCCGCATCCCGGGCTCGACGATCGGCTGCGCCGCGGTCCGGCCGGAGTCGGGGTGCGACAGCGCCGCGGTCTCCGCGGCACCGCCGCCACCACGGAGGGCCATGGTGTGACCACCGTCGTGCATCGCGACCGGGCCGGTGTTCCAGGTGCCGGTGTGGCCGCCCTGCTCGTGCAGCATCTGGAGCGAGTACTGCACCAGGCCGCGCATCTCCTCGGCGGTCTGGAAGCGGTCGTCGGGGTCCTTGGCCAGCGACCGCATGACCAGGCCGTCCAGCTCCGGCGGCACCGCCTCGGCGACCTCGGAGGGCGGCACCGGCATGTCCTGGACGTGCTGGTAGACGACCGACAGCGGGGTCTCACCGGTGAACGGAGGCCGCAGCGCGAGGAGTTCGTACAGCAGGCAGCCGGTCGCGTACAGGTCGGAGCGGGTGTCGACGGTCTTGCCGAGCGCCTGCTCCGGGGAGAGGTACTGGGGGGTGCCCATGACCATGCCGGTCTGGGTCATGGTCGACTGCGCGCCGTGCAGCGCGCGGGCGATGCCGAAGTCCATGACCTTCACGGCGCCGCTGTTCGTGATGATCACGTTCGCGGGCTTGATGTCGCGGTGCACGATGCCGTGCTGGTGGCTGTAGGCCAGCGCTTCCAGCACTCCGGAGACGATGATCAGCGCCTGGTCCGGCGGCGGGGCGTCCGCGTTGAGCAGCAGATCGCGGATGGTGTGGCCCTCGACCAGCTCCATCACGATGTACGGCACGGTGTTGCCGCCGACGAAGTCCTCACCGGAGTCGTAGACCGCGACCACCGCGTGGTGGTTCAGCCCGGCCACCGACTGTGCCTCACGCGTGAAGCGCGCCTTGGACACCGGGTCCTCGGCGAGATCGGCGCGCAGCAGCTTCACCGCGACGGTACGGCCCAGCCGTACGTCCTCGGCGGCGAACACCTCCGCCATACCGCCGCGGCCCAGCCGGCGCGTCAGCCGGTAGCGGCCGTCGCCGACCAGTCCGCCGTTACCCCACATCTCCGGTGCGTCCGGGACATTGGAGCCGGTGGCGTCAGGATCGGACGGCCCCTGGGGGCGCTGCGTCGGTGCCATCGGTCCTCGCCGTCGAATCGATCCGCATTACAGCGGTAAGGTCTCGGTCTTCGCTAGAGCTTCGCTAGAGCACGCTACAGGTTCCGCGGCACCCACCGGTCCGTCGTGGACCGGCCATCAAACCCTCCGCCTACCAAGTGTGGCAAGTTCACCTGGGGTAACCGGACCGCCGGAACCGCTCGCAGCCGTGATCGGATCTTGCACATCTGGTCACGGAACGGGCACACAGCTTGACGTGTCCGTGGCCTGGGGCAGACTTGGCTGCGGAATTCCGGATTTTGATCGCCAGACATGTGGGCAAGTGCGCCTAGGGGGAAGCGGAACCATGAGCCAGGACGGCGCTCAGGGCCAATTCGAGGGCCGTTCGGTCGGCGGTGGACGTTACCAGCTTCGTGATCTTCTCGGAGCGGGCGGCATGGCGTCCGTACACCTGGCCTACGACAGCGTGCTGGACCGCGAGGTCGCGATCAAGACCCTGCACACCGAGCTCGGCCGCGAGCAGGCGTTCCGTGAGCGCTTCCGGCGCGAGGCCCAGTCGGTGGCGAAGCTCACGCACACCAACATCGTCTCGGTCTTCGACTCCGGCGAGGACGAGCTCGACGGCGGCATGGTGCCCTACATCATCATGGAGTACGTCTCCGGGCAACCGCTCCGCTCCGAGCTGGACAACGACATCGCCCAGCACGGCGCGATGCCGACGGAAAAGGCGCTGAAAATCACCGCCGACGTGCTCGCCGCCCTGGAGGCGAGCCATGAGATGGGCCTGGTCCACCGGGACATCAAGCCGGGCAACGTCATGATGACCAAGCGCAATGTCGTCAAGGTCATGGACTTCGGTATCGCCCGCGCCATGCAGTCCGGCGTGACGTCCATGACCCAGACCGGCATGGTCGTCGGCACCCCGCAGTACCTGTCGCCCGAGCAGGCGCTGGGCCGCGGTGTGGACGCCCGCTCCGACCTCTACTCCGTCGGCATCATGCTCTTCGAGCTGCTGACGGGCCAGCTGCCGTTCGACGCGGACTCCCCGCTGGCCATCGCCTACGCCCACGTCCAGGAAGAACCGCCGGTCCCGTCGAGCATCAACCGCTCGCTGCCGCCGGCCGTGGACGCGCTGGTGGCCCGCGCCCTGAAGAAGAACCCCAACGAACGGTTCCCGACCGCGGAGGCGATGCGGGACGAGTGCCTGCGGATCGCCGGGTCCGCCCAGTCCGGGGCGACGCCGCTGATCATCAGTGAGGGCCCGCGCGCCCGCACCAGCGGTGCGTCGGTGTCCTCCGCGGTGTTCCCCACCGCGTCGGGCAACCCGCAGGCCCCGGTCCCGCCGAACGTCCAGCAGCCGTACCAGCCGACGCAGGCGGCCTTCGGCCCCTCGACGCCACCGCCGGTGAACAACCCCTTCCCGAACCCGACCCCGGCACCGACCCCCGCGCCCTTCGCCAACGGCGGCTTCCAGGGCCCGCCGCCGTTCAACGGGCCGCCGGCGCCGCCGGTGACCGCCTCGATGCCGTCGACCGGTGGCCCGCGGCCCCGGAAGAACAACAGCCCGGTGATCATCGTCGCGGCGGTGGTCGGCGTCGTCGTGGTCACCGCGATAGCCATCGGGATCGGTCTGAGCGCCGGCAGCTCCGGTGACGACGGCGGCGGCTCGCCGTCGTCCTCCTACACGCCGTACTCCTCGCCGTCCACCAGCGTCCGGCCCGAGGACAAGACGGCGACGATCCAGCCGTCCGAGTGCACCAGCCCGGCCAAGAGCTACAGCGACAAGGGCAAGATCCTCGTCCCGTCCTTCAAGTACAAGAACCTGGACTCGGTCAAGGCCTGCATCCAGGCGGCCGGCTGGAAGTACAAGGTCGTCCGGGAAGAGAACGACTCGCTCTGGGGCAAGAACACCGTCACGGACCAGACTCCGGCAGCCATCAGCTGGTGGGACCCGAGCAGCGGCGACACCATCCAGCTGACCATCTCGACCGGCCGCAGCAACTGACGGCGGCGGACAGCAGACGGCGGAGGGGCCGGCACGTGATCCGCGTGCCGGCCCCTCCGCCGTTACGAGTGTCCTGTACGCCCGGACCTCACAGGTACGGGCCCGAGCGCGCACCGCTCTGACCGGGGTGGTCCTCATGACCTTCGACCGGGACACCGGGCGGCAGGGCGCGGCGCATCTGCTCCAGCTGGGCGCGCGCCGCCATCTGCTGGGCGAAGAGTGCGGTCTGGATGCCGTGGAAGAGCCCCTCCAACCAACCGACCAGCTGGGCCTGGGCGATCCGCAGCTCCGCCTCCGTCGGCACCGACTCATCGGTGAACGGCAGCGACAACCGCTCCAGCTCCTCGACCAGCTCGGGCGCCAGCCCGTCCTCCAGCTCCTTGACCGAGCTGGCATGGATCTCCTTGAGGCGCACTCGGCTCGCCTCGTCGAGGGGTGCGGCCTTCACCTCTTCCAGCAGCTGCTTGATCATGCTGCCGATTCGCATGACCTTCGCGGGCTGCTCGACCATGTCCGTCACCGGAACCTCGCGGGGCTCTTCGCCCTCGTCCCCGCCACCGGCGCCGGCGCTGCCGAGCGCCATGCCGTCCGGGCCGACAACCAGGACGTGCTGATTCTCCTGCGACCGTTCGTTCATCGGCATATCCATGCCGCCATTCTCTCGTACGACAGGTCCAGAACGGTGGTGCCCCCGGGAGAAGGTGATCCACCTTTCCGGGGCCGGCAATCCGCCGTTACCGCATGACATCGGCGTTCATCTGGTCATTTCGCTGCCCTGTTTCACGTGAAACCACGGGATTCTCCTCGTTTCACGTGAAACAACGTGACTGTGCTGCTTGGCATGGACCTGCAAACTCGCGTCGTTTCACGCGAAACCACGGAGCACGGAAGGTTTCATGCGGAACCTGGTGTGTCAGGGCTGTTTCACGTGAAACGGCGATCTCATGCGCGTTTCACGTGAAACACGTGCTCAGCGTCGGCGCAGCCGGAGGCCGAGGAAGGCGAGCCCCAGGCCGGTGAGTGCCATCCCAGCACCCATCGGCAGGACCCGCTCGACGCGGGCCGCCGGGACATCGAGGGCATAGGGGCTCTCCGCCGGTGCCGCTTCGACGGCGGTACCCGGGTCCTGCTCAGGGGCAGGCGACGGCAGCGGCTGGTAGGGGCTCGGGAGCGGAGCAGCGAGATCACGATCACGCGAGGGCGCCGGCCGCTCCGGGCGGGCAGTGGCCATGCCGGGCTGCCGAGGGGCAGCGCTGTGGCGTGGCGCGGGGGCGGAGCTGGGGGCCGGGCGCCGGACAGGGGCGGCTGCGGGCGGGGCGGCGGGCTCGGAGCGGTCCGTGTCCGGGGCGTCGGCGTCGCGGTCGGCGGGGTACGGGGCGAAGCGCCGCGGCCAGTGTGGGTATGGACCGAACGGGTGATGCGGGTGGTGGCGCCATGCGTACCGGAACGGCCGGCTGGTGTGGTGCGGGAACCCGGGAAGGGAGCCCGGCAGAACGAAGAGGTGGTCCGACAGGTCCCGGAGGTCGACGGCGCCGGGGAACTCCGGCAGGCGTACCGGCACCCGCCGGTGCCCGGGATAGCCCTCCACCGCGTGCCCTACGGACATCGGTGTGGCCACCGCGTAGTCGTCCGTCGGCTCGTCGGGGCGGCCGGCCGGTGTGGTGCGGACCTCCAGGGCCATCGCGGTGCCGGCTGTCATGGGGAGGGGTAGGGCGGCGGCGACCACCAGCAGTCCGGTGGCGATGCGCGAACGGAGTCCTGTTACGACCACAGTGCCCCTCCCGTGCCGAGCCGTCGAGTGACGTGCCCAGCGTCACACGGCGGAATATCCGCGGCATCTCGAGCAGGTCGGAGCGAGTGACCTGCGGGCAGGGGGAGGGGCACGGGGCGGCAACGGCCCCAGGCGCTACGGGCGGTCGGTTCAGACGGTCAGCACGACCTTGCCGACATGGGCGCTGGCCTCCAGGATCCGGTGTGCCTCGGCGGCCTCCGGCATCGGGAGCGTGCGGTCCACGATCGGGCGGACCTGACCGTTGCCGATCAGCGGCCAGACATGCTCACGGACCGCCGCGACGATGGCCGACTTCTCGCTCACCGGGCGGGCGCGGAGGCCGGTGGCGGTGATCGCGGCGCGCTTGGAGAGCAGCGCGGCGAGATTCAGCTCCGCCTTCACTCCGCCCTGCAGGCCGATGATCGCGAGGCGCCCGGCGACCGCCAGCGCCTTGACGTTCCGCTGGAGGTACTTGGCGCCGATGATGTCGAGGATGACGTCCGCGCCCTTGCCGTCGGTGGCCTTGCGGATCTCCTGGACGAAGTCCTGTTCGCGGTAGTCGATGAGGACGTCCGCGCCCAACTCGGCGCAGCGGGCCAGCTTTTCGGGTCCGCCCGCGGTGACCGCGACCCGGGCGCCGACCGCCTTGGCGAGCTGGATCGCCATCGTGCCGATGCCGCTGGCACCGCCGTGGACCAGCAGCGTCTCCCCGGGCCGCAGATGCGCGATCATGAAGACGTTCGACCAGACGGTACAGGCCACTTCGGGGAGCGCGGCGGCCGTGACGAGGTCGAGTCCGGGCGGCAGCGGCAGCACCTGCCCGGCCGGCACGGCGACCTTCTCCGCGTACCCGCCGCCGGCCAGCAGTGCGCACACCTCGTCTCCGGCCGCCCAGCCGTGCACGCCGGGGCCGACCGCGGCGATCCGCCCCGAGCACTCCAGGCCGGGGTACGGGGAGGAGCCGGGCGGCGGGTCGTAGAAGCCCTGGCGCTGGAGCAGGTCGGCGCGGTTCACGGCGCTGGCCGCGACCTCGATCAGGACCTCGCCCTCGGCGGGCTGTGGATCGGGCACTTCGGCCCAGACAAGTGCTTCGGGGCCACCGGGCTCGGGGATAGTGATCGCTCGCATGGGCGCGAGGCTACTCGCCGACCGGCCGCGGGGCGACGGTGCGGGTCGGCGTCGCGGCAGGTCGGACGCATCGGGGCCCCGGAGAGGCCGGTTGCCCGGCCCGCCCGGCTGCGCCCTATTCGTCCGCCCGGCGCATCGGGGCGACGCCGGTGCCGGGCAGCGTCGGCTTGGCGGGGCGGACGGGCGGCCGGCCGAACTGGTCCGGCTCCTGTGCCGGGGCGGCCCGGACGATGGTGATCAGCCGGTCCGCGGCCTGCAGCGGGCTCGCCTCCGGGTCGTCGTACCCCAGCAGCCGGTGGCCCCGCAGGACCGAAACGACCAGGTCATCGGTCTCCCGGACGGACCGGCCGACCTCCGCCTTGACCACCGGCCGCTCCACGAGGCCGAGACCGCTGCCCTGCTGGATCAGGTCCTCCATGACGGTGCCCGCGCTGGGACTGTGCACGGAGAGCCCCAGCAGCCGGCCGGCCGCACTGGCCGAGGTGATCACGGCGTCGGCACCGGACTGCCGCAGCAGCGGCGCGTTCTCCTCCTCCCGCACCGCGGCGACGATATTGGCCCGCTTGTTGAGCTGACGGGCGGTCAACGAGACCAGGACGGCGGTGTCGTCGCGCTGGGTGGCGATGACGACCTGGTGCGCGCGCTGGATCTCGGCCCGCAGCAGGACGTCACTGCGGGTCGCGTCGCCGACCACACCCGCGAATCCCTCGGCCACCGCCGCGTCGATCACTTTGCTGCTGGGGTCCACGATGACGATGCGGTCGCGGGCCAGGCCCTTGGCGCAGAGGGTCTGGACGGCGGACCGGCCCTTGGTCCCGTAGCCGACGATGACGGTGTGATCGCGCAAGGAGTTTCTCCAGCGTTTCAATAGCCATTGCTCACGGGTGCGTTCGGTCAGCACCTCCAGGGTCGTGCCGACCAGGATGATCAGGAAGACCACGCGCAGCGGCGTGACGAGCAGGATGTTCAGCAGCCGGGCGCCGGCGCTGTAGGGGACGATGTCGCCGTATCCCGTGGTGGAGAGGGTGACGGTCGCGTAGTAGACGCAGTCGAGCAGATCGAGGGGCCCACCGGCGTTGTCGTGGTACCCCTCGCGGTCGATCCAGACGATGAAGACCGTCGCCACGAGCACGAGCAGGGCCATCAGCAGTCGGCGGGCGACCTGCCGTATCGGCGCCTTCGGCGTGCGACGGGGCAGGATCACCCGGTGGGACCGGTCCTCGGGAAGCTCACGTGCCGCGGCGTCGTGGGACGGGAGCTTCACGCCGGGCCTCCGGAAGGGCCTGCGGCGTCGTACGGCGCGTCAGAGGCGGTCCAGCCCGCTGACCAGCTCGCCGGCCAGGGGAGTTCGAGGAGTTCGACCTCGGCGCCGTACTCCGCGCCGCCGGGCGGGATGACGGCCATCGCGTCGGCGGCGGCGATGCCGCGCAGCATGGCGGGACCGTGGAAGTGCAGCGGTGTGGCCACCAGTCCGTGCCGTTCGTCGTCACGGTAGGCGACCGGGACGAGCCGGGTGTCGTGCGGATGGCCGTGGACGGCGGCGGCCAGCGGCGCGTGGTACGGGGCGGCGGGCCGGCGGGCGGCGAGGGCGCGGAGCAGCGGCTCGGCGAGGGTGAGCAGGCCGGACACCGCGGCGAGGGGGTTCCCGGGGAGGCCGACGAGGTGCCGGCCCGGTGCGAGGCGGGCCAGCAGCATGGGGTGGCCGGGGCGCACCGCCACGCCGTCCACCAGCAGCTCGGCGCCCAGCCGGCGCAGCGTGGGGTGCACATGGTCGACGGGGCCGGACGCGGTGCCGCCGGTGGTGACGACCAGGTCGGCGGTGGACCCGGCGATGGCCTCGTACAGCGTGTCGGCGTCGTCGGCGAGCTGCCGCGGCGCGGCGGCCTCGGCGCCGAGCTCCCGCAGCCAGGGCCCGAGCATCGGGCCGAGCGCGTCCCGGATCCGGCCGTCCTCGGGCAGCCCCTGGCGCAGCAACTCGTCGCCCAGGACCAGCACTTCGACGGTGGGCCGGGGGTAGACGGCCAGCTCGTCGTAACCGGCCGCCGCGGCCAGGCCGAGGACCGCGGGGGTCACCACGGCGCCGGCCGGCAGCAGGTGGTCGCCGCGGCGGCACTCCTGGCCGCGCGGGCGGATGTCCTGGCCCGGCGGCACCGGGCGCGGCGCGTACAGCCGGGTGCGTCCGTCGGGCAGGTCGAGGACCTCGCCGTGCTCGCTGCGCAGTACGGCGGTGGCGCCGGGCGGGATGCGGGCGCCGGTGGCGATCGGGATCGCATGGCCGTCGGGGAGCGCTTCGGTGGTGGCGTCGCCGGCGAGGATGCCGGCGGCCGGGCCGGGCTCGCCGTCGTCCGCCGCGGGGCGAGCGACGCGCCAGGGGCCGGGGCCGGAGACGGCCCAGCCGTCCATGGCCGAGGTGTCGAACGACGGCAGGTCGGTGAGCGCCGTCAGGGCCTCGGCGAGCGTGCGGCCGAGCGCGTCGCCGAGTGCGGCCGTCCCGGGCCCGGGCGGCTCGGGCACGGCCCGAACGGCGCGGTCCCGGGCCGTGGGCCAGGAGATGGCCGGGCGGCCGGCATGCGGCCGGGCGGCGCCCGCGGGCTCAGGCCCGGTGGGGTGGTGCGGGCCGGCCGCGTCGTCGGTGCCGGGGGCGCCGCCGGCGCCGAACGAGGCGGTGCCGCGGTCGCCGAACGGCCCGTCGTCGCCGGTGGACCGCAGGCGCGCCGGTGCCGCATCGTTGGCCAGCGCGAGCGCGTCGTCGAACGGGTCCCCGGTCCCGTCGCGGAACCCGCCGCCGAACTCCCCGTCGGTCATTCCGCGGGCTTCGCTTCGCTGCCGGCGCCGCCTGCCTCCGCCGCCTTGGCCGCCTGCGCCTCTTCGGCCTCGGCCTCCGCGGCCCAGCGGTTGGCCAGCGCGGCGGCCCGCCGCGGCCGCTCGGCCACGTCCCGGCCCTGTTGGGCCGCCGCGTAACCGACCAGGAAGGTCGTCAGCGGCGCGGCCGGGCGGGCCACGCCGTGCGCCGCATCGCGCGCGAGGTCGAGAAGCGCCGCCGTGTCGACATCGAGGTCGATGCCCAGTTCGGCCTTGACTGCGGTGATCCATTCGTCCAACACGTTTCCATGCTCCCTGATACGGGCGCGCGCCGCGCTGAGGTCCTCCCAGGTGTCGCAGTCGAAGGAGGCCGTGGACGTGGCGTCCTGGACCCGCGCGAGCGCCAGCGCGGACGTCAGCCGGCGCAGCGGCAGCCCGGCCAGGGTGCCGTGTTCGGCGCGCAGCAGGTCGAGACGGCGGCGCACCGGCGCCGCGCGGTAGGCGGCAACCAGCGGCTGGTCGCGGCCGTCGGCATCGCAGAGCAGCGCACCGTCCCGGGGAGCGGCATCGCGCACGGTCGCCGCCCGGAGGAGGTCGCGCACAGTCGCGGCCGTCAGAAACGGCAGATCGGCGGAGAGGACCAGGACCGTCGCCGCGGTGGTGTGCCGCAGCCCGGCGTCCAGCGCGGCGAGCGGCCCGCCACCGGGCGGATCCTCGAGGGCGTGCACGACGGCGCGGGCGGTGGGGCGGCCGGGGCCGACGACGACGGTGACCGCGGCGTCCGGGCAGGCCGCCAGTACCCGGTCCAGAAGTGGACGGCCGCCGACGGACAGGGCGGGTTTGTCCGCCCCGCCGAGCCGCCGGGCCGCGCCCCCGGCCAGCACGATGGCGTCGTGGACGGTGTGGTCGCTCATCCCTTGAGTATCGCCAGGGGTGACGCGATCACACAGCCTCCCACCCGGTCATCGCTGTCACGGCCGTCACAGCCGGCGCACCGCCCGCCCGCAGGGGCGGACCGGTCGCGCCGGCCCGGCGGTCAGAGTGCGCGCAGCAGCAGCGCGGGCTGCTCCACGCAGTCGGCCACATAGCGCAGGAACCCGCCCGCGGTGCCGCCGTCGCACACCCGGTGGTCGAAGGTGAACGAGAGCTGGACGACCTGCCGGACGGCCAACTCGCCTTCGTGCACCCAGGGTTTGGCGGCTATCCGGCCGACGCCGAGCATCGCCGCCTCGGGGTGGTTGATGATCGGCGTGGAGCCGTCGACCCCGAAGACGCCGTAGTTGTTGAGCGTGAACGTGCCGTGGGTCAGCTCGGCGAGCGACAGCCCACCGGTGCGCGCGGTCTCGGTGAGCCGGGCCATCTCGGCGGACAGCTCCTCGACGGTGCGGCGCTGCGCGTCCCGGACGACCGGCACCACCAGGCCGCGGTCGGTCTGCGCCGCGAAGCCCAGATGGACGGCGGGCAGCCGGACGATCTCCTGGGTGGCGGTGTCGACGGTGGCGTTCAGCTCCGGGTAGCGGGCGAGCGCGGCGGTGCAGATCCGGGCCAGCAGCGCGAGCAGCGACACCTTGGGGGCGCCGGGCACATTCATCGCCCTGCGGGCGGCGAGGAGTTCGGTGGCGTCGGCGTCCACCCAGCAGGTCGCGTCCGGGATCTCCCGACGGCTGCGGCTGAACTTCTCGGCGGCGGCGCCGCGCATCCCCCGGAGCGGGATCCGCTGCTCCCCGGGGACGGCCGCGGTCCCCGCCCCGGGTGCGGCGGCGGCCGTCTCCCGCTCGCGCAGCGCCCGGACCGCGGACTCGACGTCGGTACGGAGGATCAGCCCGTCGCGGCCGGAGCCCGTCAGCCCCCGCAGATCCAGGCCGTGTTCCCGCGCGATACGGCGCACCAGCGGCGAGATGACGGCGACCGTACGGGGGCCGGCGGCCTCGGGTCCGGCGGCCTCCGCCCGGCTGCCGGTGGGCACGGGGGCAGCGGCTGCGGGCGCGGGCGCCTCAGGGGCCTTCGCCGACGCCCGCGCCCCGGGGCCGGCCGGCGTCCCGGGCCGGACCCGCCGCCGGCGTGCCGCCGACGCGCTCGTCCCGTACCCGACCAGTACATTCCCCGACCCGGAATCCGCCTCGCCCTCTCGGGCGGAGGCCGGGGGCGCCCCCGCGCCCGGCCCTGCTGCCGGCCCCGCGCCCGCAGCGTCCGGTCCCGCCCCGCCGCCCGGCGCCAGATCGTCCGGCGCCGCCCCCACGGCGACCGTCACCAGGGGAGCCCCCACCGGGACTTCGGCCCCCTCCTCGCCGAAGCGGGCGGTGACCACACCGCCATACGGGCACGGCACCTCGACCATCGCCTTGGCGGTCTCGACCTCCACCACCGGCTGGTCGACGGCCACCACGTCGCCGACCTCGACCAGCCACCGGACGATCACCGCCTCGGTGAGGCCCTCCCCCAGGTCGGGCAGGGTGAACTCGCGGACCACGGCCATCACTCACCACGTCCCTCGGTCCAGTCCGACTCCCACTGGAGACGGGCGACGGTGTCCAGGATCCGGTCCACACCCGGAAGGTGGTGCCGCTCCAGCATCGGCGGCGGGTAGGGGATGTCGAACCCGGCGACGCGCAGCACCGGCGCCTCCAGGTGGTGGAAGCAGCGCTCGGTGATCCGCGCGGCGATCTCGCCGCCCGGACCGCCGAATCCACTGGACTCATGGACGATCACGGCCCGCCCGGTGCGCCGTACGGACGCGCAGACCGTCTCGTCGTCGAACGGCATCAGCGAGCGCAGATCGAGGACTTCCAGGTCCCAGCCCTCGTCCCGGGCGGCCTCGGTGGCCTCCAGGCAGACCGGGAGCGACGGGCCGTAGGTGATCAGCGTGGCGCTGCTGCCGCGGCGCCGGACCGCGGCGCGGCCTATGGGGGCCACCGGAGTCGGCGCGTCCGGCGACCAGTCGGCCTTGGACCAGTACAGCCGCTTGGGTTCGAGGAAGACGACCGGGTCGTCGGAGGCGATGGCGGCACGCAGCAGCCCGTACGCGTCCTCGACCGTGGCCGGGGTGACGACCTGGAGACCGGGGGTGGCCAGGTAGTACGCCTCGGAGGAGTCGCTGTGGTGCTCGACGCCGCCGATCCCGCCGCCGTACGGGATGCGGATGGTCAGCGGCATGGCCACCGCGCCGCGGGTGCGGTTGCGCATCCGGGCGACATGGCTGACCAGCTGCTCGAACGCCGGGTAGGCGAACGCGTCGAACTGCATCTCCACGACCGGCCGCAGCCCGTACATGGCCATCCCGACGGCGGTGCCCAGGATGCCGGCCTCGGCGAGCGGGGTGTCGCTGCAGCGGTCCTCACCGAACTCCGCGGCCAGCCCGTCGGTGACCCGGAAGACGCCGCCCAGGGCGCCGACGTCCTCGCCCATCACATGGACGGACGGGTCCTCGGCCATGGCGTCGTGCAGCGCGCGGGTCAGCGCCTGCGCCATGGTGGCGGGCTTGCGCCCGGTCGCCGGAGCGGTGGTCGTCATGGCCTGGCCTCCTGGGCGGGCGCCGCGGCGTCCGCTGCGTGCTCGGTGTGTCCCTCGGCCCCGGCGTCCAGCTCGGCGCGCAACTGGGCCGCCTGGGCGCGCAGTTGGCTGGTCTGCCGGGTGAATACGTGGTCGAACAGGTCCATCGGGTCCAGCGGCGGGGTGGCGTTCATCCGGTCCCGGAGATCGGCCGCCAGGTGCTCGGCGCTCTCCCGGGTGGTGGCCACGAAGTCGTCGGTGAGCAGGTCCCGGTCCGCCAGCTCGCGCTCCAGCAGGGCTATCGGGTCGTGCGCCCGCCAGGTCTCGACCTCGTCGTCGGCGCGGTAGCGGGTGGCGTCGTCGGCGTTGGTGTGCGCCTCGAGGCGGTAGGTCACGGCTTCGACGAGGGTGGGGCCGCCGCCCTCACGGGCCCGCCGTACGGCCTCGGTCAGAACGTCGTGCATCGCGGGCGCGTCATTGCCGTCCACCAGGCGACCGGGCATGCCGTAACCGACCGCCTTGTGGGCGAGGGACGGTGCGGCGGTCTGCTTGGCGAGCGGGACGGAGATCGCGAAGCCGTTGTTCTGCACGAGGAAGACGACCGGCGCCTGCCACACCGCGGCGAAGTTCAGCGCCTCGTGGAAATCGCCCTCGCTCGTGCCGCCGTCGCCGACCATCGCCAGCGCGACCACGTCGTCGCCCTTGAGGCGGGCGGCGTGCGCCAGGCCCACGGCATGGGGGAGTTGCGTGGCGAGCGGGGTGCACAGGGGGGCGATGCGGTGCTCGTGCGGGTCGTACCCGGTGTGCCAGTCGCCCCGCAGGAGCGTCAGCGCCTGCACGGGATCGAGGCCGCGGGCCACGGCGGCCAGGGTGTCGCGGTAGCTGGGGAAGAGCCAGTCGCGGTCTTCGAGCGCGAGTGCCGCGGCGACCTGGCATGCCTCCTGCCCTGTGGAGGACGGGTAGACCGCCAGCCGCCCCTGCCGCGTCAGCGCGGTGGCCTGGCCGTTGTACCGGCGGGCCCCCCCCCCCCCCCC
>NZ_KN708638.1:4152057-4153129 GCF_000805335.1 Streptomyces sp. CT34
GCCGCGTCAGCGCGGTGGCCTGGCCGTTGTACCGGCGGCCCCGCACCAGCTCCGCGTAGAGCCGCTTCAGCAGACCGGGGTCGAGCCGGCGGGCGGCGTCCGTCCCCAGGAGGCGGTACGGCTCCGCATCGGGCAGGAGGGGTGCCGGGTCCACACGGGGCCGCCAGGCGGGCGGCGGTCCGGCCAGCCCGCTCGTGTGCCTGCTGCTGCCGGGCTGCTCTAGGACCGTCATGACGAGCACCTCCTCGGATCGAAGGGGCGGCGCGAGGCGCCTCATAGGGGGTGGTGGGCGGACGACGCACGGGCAGGATGAAGTCGGTCGGGGCGGGTAAGCCCTTCCCTACCGATTGTTCGGTCGCCGATGCATTTTGGCTACAGGCGGGTTCAGCCTGTGGACAAACGGTTCTCCACAGCTTGTGATGAAGACAGGGCGTCCACAAAGGGGAGGCGGGACCGTATGCCGGAGGAACAGATGGCCAATCCAGGCGGGCAGCCACCGGCGACACCCGCTCCGCCCTCTCCGGCCGCGCGCCCCCTCGACACCATCGACCGCGCCATCCTGCGCCTGCTGCGCACCGACGGACGGGCCTCGATACGCTCCGTCGCCGAGCAGGTACACGTCTCCCGCGCCAATGCCTACGCCCGGATCAACCGGCTGCTCGACGACGGCGTCATCCGTGGCTTCAGCGCCCTCGTGGATCAGGAACGAGCAGGTCAGGGCGCCTCGGCCTACATCACGCTCAAGATCGTGCAGAACTCCTGGCGGACCGTGCGCAAACAGCTCACCGCACTGCCCGGAGCCGCCCACATCGCGCTGGTCAGCGGCGACTTCGACGTCCTGCTGCTCGTCCACACCAAGGACAACCGCGAGCTACGGGAGCTGGTCCTCACCCGCATCCAGTCCATACCGGAGGTGCTCAGCACCCGCACCTTGCTGGTCTTCGAGGAGACCGATCTGGGGGTGGAGGAGGGGTAGGGCGGGGGTGAGGGGCCGGGCCGGACGGGCTCGGGCTTTCCCCCGCCCCTCCCCCTCTCCCCCTTCGGGGGAGGGGCGGGGGGGGGGGTCGGGGGG
>NZ_KN708638.1:4153139-4169152 GCF_000805335.1 Streptomyces sp. CT34
CCCACACCCCCACCGACACGGGCGAACGGCCATCGACAAGGCGAACCGTCTCGCACAACACGACCGGCACACCGGACACCGGACACCGGTCCCCAGAAGCCCCCACCCCGGACGAGCGCACACCCCCGCCCCTCACGCCCTCCGCAGCCCCCCGAACGCCGTACGGACCACGGCTTCGGCGACCTCCTCGCGGCTGGCCGGGTCGCCGCGCCCCGGGCGGTACCACTCGACGATCGAGTTGATCATGCCGAAGAGCAGCCGGGTGGCCAGCCGGATGTCCACGTCGTCCCGAAGGTCACCATCGGCGGCGGCCTCCTTGAGCAGTTCGGCGACCCTGTGGTCGAACTCCCGGCGGCGCTCCATGGCCCACCGCTCGGTGTCCGTGTTTCCGCGCACCCGCAACAACAGCGTCACATAGGGGAGTTCGTCCATCAGCACCTCGGCCTCGCGCCTGGTGACGTACTCCAGTCGCTCGATCGCCCGCCCCTGGACGGCGCCGGGCTCCTCCAGGACCCCGAACAGCCCGTCCAGGGCGCGGCTTATCGCACGGCGCAGCAGCTCTTCCTTGCTGCGCACATGGTGGTAGATCGACGACTTCGAGATGCCGGCCGCCTTGGACAGGTGCTCCATGGACGTGCCGTCGTAGCCGCGCTCGATGAACACCTCGACGGAGACCGCGAGCAGCGAATCGGGCGTATAGGCGTCGCGCTTGGCCATGGTCATGATTAGAGCACCAATTCCTCGAGGTCCGCACGGCGCCGTAGCGCCCGGGACGCTGCATAGCGTCCGCCGGCATTCTGGTGGTGCAGGGAATCCAGCAGATCCCTCACCCACCGGGCACCGAGCCGCCCGGCCCACTCCATGGGACCGCCGGGGTAGTTCACGCCGAGCCGCATGGCCGTGTCGATGTCCTCGGGGGTGGCGACCCCTCGGGCCGCGGCGTCCACGGCGAAGTCGATGATCATCGCGACCGTCCGGGCGACGATCATGCCCGGGACGTCGTCGATCACGCTGACCTCTTTGCCCAGCGCCTGGAACAGCCCGACGGCCTCCGCGAGGTCCGCCTCGGAGACCGCTGCCGACGGCGCGAGGGCGATCCGCGTCGCGGCCCGGTAGTCGAGCGAGAGATCGAAGTGGATGGCGGCGCCGCGGGTCGCGCTCGTGGCCGGGTGGCCGTTGGTCATCGCGAGGCGGGCACCGCCGGGCAGCCGGATGAAGCCCTCGGACTCCCCTGGTGCGCGGTCACGGGTGATCTTGATGCCGGCCTCCTCGATCAGCTCGCCCAGCACCCGGGCGGGGCCGGGCAGCTCGGCGTGCAGGGCGACCGATGCGGGGGCCGGGCAGGGCTCGGCGGTGTGCGGCGCGGGCCGGCGGGCGCCCTCGGCGTAGTCGAACCAGCCGCGCCCCGTCTTGCGGCCGTGCAGCCCGGATTCCACCAGCCGGCGCTGCGCCAGGGAGGGCGTGAACTTCGGGTCCTGGAAGAAGGCGGTCCACACGGAGTGGGTGACCGCTTCGTTCACGTCCTGCCCGATGAGGTCGGTGAGCTCGAACGGGCCCATCGTGAAGCCGCTGCCCTCGCGCAGCACGGCGTCGACGGTGGCGGGGTCGGCGGCCCGCTCCTCGTAGAGGCGCAGGGCCTCGGCGTAGAAGGGGCGGGCGATGCGGTTGACGATGAAGCCCGGGGTGTCGGCGCAGCGCACCGGGGTCTTGCCCCAGGCCGCGGCGGTCTCGTACGCCGTGGTGGCGGCGGCCTCGTCGGTCGCGAAGCCGCTGACGACCTCGACCAGCGGGAGGAGCGGTGCGGGGTTGAAGAAGTGCAGGCCCACGCAGCGGCCGGGGTGGCGCAGCGGGCCGGCGACCGCGGTGACGGAGAGGGAAGAGGTGTTGGTGGCGAGCAGGCAGTCCGCCGCGACCACGTCCTCCAGGGAGCGGAACAGCTCCTGTTTGGCCGGAAGTTGTTCCAGGATCGCCTCGATGATCAGCGCGGCGTCGGCCAGTTCCGCGAGGGACGCGGCGGGGGAGAGGCGTTCGCGTGCGGCGTCCCGCTCCGCCGCCGGGATCCGGCCTTTCTCCACCAGCCGGTCGAGCCGCTGCCCGATGCCCCGGGCGGCCTGCTCGGCGCGTCCCGGGGCGGTGTCGTAGAGGCGTACGCGGTGGCCGGCGACCAGCGCCACCTGCGCGATTCCCTGCCCCATGGTGCCGGTGCCGACCACTCCAACCGTGCTGCTGGTTCCGATTGCCGTCATGGCAGCTGATCCTCCCCGACCGAGTTTTCCACAGGTCCGCCGGGCCCTGTTGCCCCGACCGATCGTTCGGTTACTCTAACTCTGCTGCCCTGTCAGCTCCCAGCCCTGTCCACATCTCCGCCCAGCACCCGACGAGGAGTTGGTCACCGATGGCCGCCGAACCGACCGCAGCACCGTTGATCGAGAAGCACCGCCTGACCCTCGACAAGGCGCTGGAAGCGATCCGCACCCGCGAGTACTGGTCCCCGCACCCCGAGCACCCCAAGGCGTACGGCGAGAACGCCGCACCGGAGGGTCTGGCCGCCTTCGAGGCGCTGCGCGGCACCCGTTTCACCCTCGACCAGCCCGGCACGGACGACTGGACGGGCGAGGAAGTCTCGCCGTACGGCCCGGAGTTGGGCATCACCTATCCGCATCCGGACGTCCCGGTTCTGCTGCCGGCCATGCGGGCCGCGATCCCCGTATGGCGGGACGCGGGCCCCGAGGCGCGCGCCGCGGTCTGTCTGGAGATCCTGGCGCGGATCAGCGCGCGCACCCACGAGTTCGCCCAGGCCGTGATGCACACCAGTGGGCAGGCGTTCATGATGGCCTTCCAGGCGGGCGGGCCGCACGCCCAGGACCGCGGCCTGGAGGCGGTGGCGTACGCGTATGCCGAGCAGACCCGGACGCCTGCGAAGGCCGCCTGGTCCAAGCCGCAGGGCAAGCGCGATCCGCTGGAGCTGACCAAGAGCTTCACGGCCGTGCCGCGCGGTGTCGCCCTGGTGATCGGCTGTAACACCTTCCCGACGTGGAACGGCTATCCCGGCCTGTTCGCCTCGCTGGCCACCGGCAATCCGGTACTGGTCAAGCCGCATCCGCGCGCCGTGCTCCCGCTGGCGCTGACCGTCCGGGTGGCCCGTGAGGTGCTGGCCGAGGCCGGCTTCCCGGCGGACCTGGTGTGCCTGGCCGTGGACAGGCCGGGCGAGGGGCTGGCCAAGACGCTGGCCGTGCGCCCCGAGGTCCGGATCATCGACTACACCGGCTCGACCGCCTTCGGCGAGTGGCTGGAGGAGAACGCCCGCCAGGCCCAGGTCTTCACGGAGAAGGCCGGCGTCAACACCGTCGTCATCGAGTCCACCGACGACTACCAGGGCATGCTCGGCAACCTCGCGTTCTCGCTGTCGCTCTACAGCGGCCAGATGTGCACCACCCCGCAGAATCTGCTGATCCCCCGGGACGGCATCCGCACGGACGCCGGCCCGAAGTCCTACGACGAGGTGGTCAGCGACCTGGCGGGTGCGGTGAGCGGCCTGCTGGGCGACGACGCGCGGGCCAACGCGCTGCTGGGCGCGATCGTCAATCCGCAGGTCAAGGAGCGGATCGAAGCGGCTTCGGGGCTCGGCGAGGTGGGGCTGGCGTCCCGAGAGGTGACGCATCCGGAGTTCCCCGAGGCCACGGTCCGCACGCCGGTGATCGTCAAGCTGGACGGCGCCAAGCCGGACGCGGAGGCGGCGTATCTCTCGGAGTGCTTCGGCCCGGTGTCGTTCGCGGTGGCCGTCGACTCCGCGGCCGACGCGGTCGCTCTGCTGCGGCGCACGATCCGCGACAAGGGCGCCATGACGGTCGGCGCCTACAGCACCTCGCCCGAGGTGGAGCGGCTGGTCGAGGACGCCTGCCTGGAGGAGTGCGCGCAGCTGTCGCTGAATCTGACCGGCGGGGTCTATGTGAACCAGACCGCGGCGTTCTCCGACTTCCACGGCTCGGGCGGCAATCCGGCGGCCAACGCCGTGCTGTGCGACGGCGCGTTCGTGGCGAACCGCTTCCGGACGGTGGAGGTGAGGCGGGAGGCGTGAAGCCCGGGGCCCGGCCGGTTCCACCGTACCGGGTCCCTGTCCGCGGTCCGCCCCGCGCGGTCCCGCGCAGCGGACCTCAGATCTGGGCGTGGCGCACGATCCAGGCGTGCATCGCGACGGCCGCCGCGGCTCGCGCGTTGATCGAGCGGGTCGATCCGAACTGGGCGATCGAGCAGACCGGTGAGGCGTGCCGGCGGGCCTCTTCGGTGGGCCCCGGCCCATCCTGGCCGAGGAGCAGCACACAGCGGCCGGGCAGCTCGGTCGTCTCCAGCGGGACGGAGCCGGGGAGGGGTGTCGATCCCGATGATCGGCAGCCCCTCGGCCGCGGCGCAGGCCGTCGGCTCGACGGTGTCCGGGGGGGCGGACGTGCTGCTAGCGGTCGGTCACGTCACCATCGCACCGCGCCGGTTCCGGCGCCGCTGCCCGACGATGTGAACCTCCTTGGCCAGGAAGGCGTTGGCGGTCCGTACGACAGAGCCGATGTTGAGGTATCGGCTATACAACGGGGGTGGAACGCGGCCCGTCGTCATGGCTGCTCACGGCGCAGCGGGCGGGCCTCCCCAGTGGAAGAGAGCCATGGCGACGCTCGTAGCCAGGTTGTAGCTGGACACCTGGGGCCTCATCGGGAGGGCTACGAGCTTGGTGGCCCGCTTCCGAAGTTCCGAAGAGATCCCGTGCCGCTCGGAACCGAACGCCAGCAGCGCGTCATCAGGGAGTGCCACAGACCTGATGTCTTCTCCCTCCGGGTCCAGCGCGTACACCGGGCCCGGAGGCAGGTCGTCGAGCGGGAGACTTTCGACCGCGGTCGCGTAATGAAGGCCGGCTGCTGCGCGCACAACGTTGGGGTGCCACGGGTCCAAAACACCGGTAGTTACCACGCCGGTGGCGCCGAACCCGGCAGCAAGCCGGACCACGGCGCCGACATTCCCCAGGTTTCGGGGGTTCTCCAAGACGACGACCGGAGCCGGCCGCGGGGCTCTCGACAGGTTCTCCAGATTGCGTTGGGGGTCGGGTCGAACAGCCAGACCGGCCACTTGCGTGGGGTGCACCTTGAGCACAAGATCCCGGTACGTTTCGGCCGACACCTCGATCACAAGATCGTCGATCCGGTCCGTGAGGTCGCTGGCCAACTCATCTGCCAGTGTCAGGATGGAGCCCTTGTCACTGGAGATCGCTACGCGGACGTCCGCCCCGAAGCGGAGAGCGTGCTTCAAGGCATGGAACCCGTCCAGCAACACCATCTCAGGTGCAGCGTCCCGCCACTGTCGTACGGCTCTCGTTTTCTCGTCCTCACTCACCACGTCAGACTACGACTCGCGGCCGTTACCAGGGACTTCGTCAGAAGTGCCCCTGTGAGGATTTCGTCCCTCGCGGATCTGGGGGCCGTGTCGGCGCCAGCTGCTGCGCAGCGCTCTGCGCTGCGCCCATGGATGCGCCCCGCGCATGTCACGGTCGGGGCGCCGCTGCGTGCGTGTTGCCTGACACGAGCTCTACTCGGGCCCGTTCTTTGCCGTGATCATTGGGTGGCGCGTTGGAGAACACACCACGCAGGTGAAGGCATTCAATCTCATCCCGATGGCCGACAGACATTGAGCCGAACGGCCTACCCGACAACCTCTAGGCCAGCCGAGTCAAGATCATCGAATCCGCGTATGCGAATGGTCGGAAGTGTAAGAACTATCCAATACGGCTCGGCGTCTCAGCCGATCCGACCACCTCGACTACAAAGGAGTTTCGATGGCCAGTAAGGTCGACGCGCTCGGCTGGGAGAACTGGGAGCGCATGTGGTTCTTCGTCGGGCAGGAATGCATCTTCTATAACGGCAAGCAGGGGACCGTCCGGGACCGCAAGAAGATCGGAGACATGTTCACTGCGATTCCTCAGCAGTTCCAGAGCGGCATCGACGCCTTCGGGTTCGAGAACTGGGAGCGCCTGTGGTTCTTCAAGGGCGACGAGTACTGCTTCTACAACGCCAAGGCGCAGGAGGTTCGCGAGTCACGGAAGATCAAGGACCAGTTCACCAGGCTGCCGGACGAGTTCAAGAAGGGGGTTGATGCCCTCGGGTGGGAGAACTGGGAGCGCATGTGGTTTGTCAAGGGCGACAGGGTCGTGTTCTACAACGCCAAGGAAAATGAGATTCGGTCGGAGAATCTGCTGAAGCAGCAGTTCACCAAGATTCCGCCCGCCTTCCAGACCGGCCTGGACGCCTTCGGGTTCGAGAACTGGGAGCGCCTGTGGATGTTCAAGGGCGAGCAGTACTGCTTCTACAACGCCAAGGCGCAAGAAATCCGCGAGGTCAGGGAAATCAAGGCTCAGTTCCCCGGAGTACTGGAGCCGCAACCGCACATGGCGTGACGGACGGTGTTGGGTCTCATTGGTGTGTCCGTGCGCTGATGAGGTGACGGTGGGCGACCGGGGAATAGCCGCGTTGCATGCCCTATTTGCTCATCGTTTCACCGGGTCGGCCCGTGAGCGGGCTGCCGACAGCTGCTAGCCGCTACGAAAGCCCGTCGGCGGGGGCGGCGCGGGTGTTACTCCGGTTGAACTCGTGGAGTCCGGGGCCCGTGACGGTTCTTGATCCCTGCGGTGCGACGTTGTCGTGCGGTACGCGCAGGGGGCGGGCTGACGCCCAAGGGGCGGGGGAAGCAGGAACGGGTGCGGCTGGAGGCGGCCGAGCGGTTCGCTTGTGGCGAGAAGAGCGAGGCCGCCGCGAGGGCTCTCCGAGTGACCGCACGTTCGGTGCGGCGCTGGCGGCGGGCGTGGGAGGAAGGCGGTGCGGACGCCCCGCGCTCGAAAGGGTCGGCGCCGGTGGAGCGGCTGAGCCCCAGGCAGTGGGAGCGGCTGGAGCGGGAGTTGAAGCGCGGCCCGCTCGCTCATGGCTGGGACGATGAGTTCCAGGGCTGGACGCTGAAGCGGGTCAAGCTGCTGATCGGGCGGATGTTACACCTCGGGTACACCATCCAGGGCGGGTGGAAGCTGCTGCGGCGGCACGTGGGTCCGCGCAGGTGCCCCTGCGGCGGGCGATTGAACACAACGACGAGGCGATCGAGGTGTGGAGGACCGAGGTGCGGCCGCAGGTGGAAGGACCGCGGCGGACCGGGGGGCTGGAGTGGCTCGGCGGGGGTGGTGTTCTCGCCGCTCACCCCACGAGCGTATGGCCACCGCCGGCGGACTGCGTACGGGCCTCCGGCTCACCGCCGTCGGATCCGGTGTCCGGCCCGTTGCCGGCGACGCGCGGGAACAGCCGCCGGCGCAGCCCGGAGAGCTTCCCGGAAAGCCAGGTCAGGAAGTTCGTGGGCAGGAAGACGGCGTCCGCGGTGATCATCGCGAGCGAGAAGAACGGCAGCCCGAGCAGGAACGCGATCGAGAGGTGCTCGCAGATCATCACGACCAGCAGCACGTTCTTGAGCCGGCGGTTGAAGAGCGTGAACGGGAAGGCGACCTGCACGATCACCGTCCCGTAGGTCAGCAGCATGATCATCAGGCCGTTGCTGCCGAGCATCTGGGACAGCGCCGGCCAGGGGGAGAAGTAGTCCAGGTGCATCGGGTAGAAGACCGCGGTGCCGTCCTGCCAGCGCGAGCCCTGGATCTTGTACCAGCCGGCGGTGGAGTAGATCAGGCAGACCTCGACCATGATCACCAGCAGTGCGCCGTTGTGCGCGAGCTTGGCGAGGGTGTCGAGGACGATCCGGGGCTCCCCCGGGGCATGGCGCCGCACCGCCCACCACAGTCCGTGGGTCACCCACAGGCCCCACAGCACCAGGCTCCAGCCGACGTACGGGAACGGCCCGTGGCCGAACCAGGTGAGCGCGTAGCCGCCCTGCGCCTGGGCGACGGCCAGGCCGAGGCCGAGCACCGCCCACAGGACGATGCCGGGCAGGTCGCGGGGCGGTGCGGCGTCCGCGGAGCCTTCCCCGGTCGCCCTGGCGGCCTCCCGCTTGGCGCGGCGCGCGTCCAGCGACCACACCTGCCCGCAGCGGGTCAGGACGAGGTACATCGACATGAGGTGGATGACGTTGTCGCCGCCGTCCCCTATGAAGACGCTGCGGTTCTGGAGCGAGAGCACGCCGAGCATGAACAGCACGGACATGGTGCGGGTGCGCCAGCCGAGCATCAGCAGGGCGCTGGCCACGATGGCGAGGAGGTAGACGCACTCGAACCAGCTCTGGCTGTCGGACCAGAGCAGGACGGAGAAGGCATGGTTGCCGTGGAGGAGCTCGCGCGCCATCCCGGCGTTCCAGGGGCCGCCCGGCCCGTAGAGGTCCTGGCGGTTGGGCCACTCCCGCAAGAGGAACAGCAGCCAGGTGGCGGCGAAGCCGATCCGGATGACGGCGGTCTGGTACGGGGCCATGGCCCGGCCGGTGACCCATATGAAGCCGCTGCCTATGGCGCGCTCGATGCGGGTCTCCTCGTAGGAGGCAGGATCCTTCCGGGAAGGGGCCTCCTGGACGGCGTCCTCGGGAGTACCGGGGGTCGGCCGGGCGGACTGCGGCTGCTGCGGCATCGGCGGGGTCACTTGTTCGTCGCCCCCTCGGGCAGGTCGTTTGCGGTGACCTGCCACCAGGGCAGCACGCGGTATACGGGCTTGTCGCCGTTCTTCTCGTCGCTCCACGGGGGCGGCCGGACCGCCGTCGTCTGCGACCGGACCTGGATCTGCTCGACCCGGCCGCCGCCCCTGGTCCACTCCGCGGACATCCGGAGCATCACGATCCGCCGTATGTAGCGCTCGGACAGCTCACCGCGCCTGCCGATCGGTCGGTCCTGCGCGTCATGGGTGTTCGTGAAGAGCTCCCAGCCGCGGCGCAGTTGGTTCTGCTGGGTGTGGCTGGGCAGCGGGTTGTGGAGGATGGCCCGGCCGTCGAGGGCGGTCAGATCGGTCCAGCCGGTGGTCTGGACCGTGCCGTCCTGGGTGCGCACCTGGGCGCGGGCCTGGACCGCGATGTTCTGCTGGAGGGGATTGGGTGCGAACAGCTTCCAGTTCTGCTCGTACTCGGGATAGACGTAGTCGCTGATCAGCTTGGTCTGCTGCTTGCTGAGCGTGTTCGACGGTGCGACGTGCAGAAACATCATGGCGAGATGCAGCGCGACGCCGACGGCGATGGCGCAAGCCGCTGCGCCTATGACGATCCGCGAGGGCAGCGAGAGCGCGGCCAGTGGCCGCGATTCGTCCCCGTATGACTGCATTCCCGCCCCGTTCCGAGATTTTCCGCGGCTGACTCCGCCCCGGAACCGTACCTATGCCGCCGCACCGGGCACACCCTCCCCCGTGTTTTCCACAGGCTTGACACCCGCGGTCCGGCCACTCACGATTGAACCGAACGATCGGTCGGTCGGGAGCGAGGGGGCAGCACATGACGACGATCGCGCCGGAGGAAACGGCCCGCGAGGCCGTGTTCGACGCCACCGTGGCCGCGGACGAGCGGATCGAACCACGGGACTGGATGCCGGACGCCTACCGCTCATCACTGGTACGGCAGATCGCACAGCACGCCCACTCCGAGATCATCGGCATGCAGCCCGAGGCGAACTGGATCACCCGCGCGCCGTCGCTGCGCCGCAAGGCGATCCTGATGGCCAAGGTCCAGGACGAGGCCGGCCACGGCCTGTATCTCTACAGCGCCGCCGAAACCCTCGGCGCCGGCCGCGACGAACTGCTCGACAAGCTCCACTCCGGCCGCCAGAAGTACTCCTCGATCTTCAACTACCCCACCCTGACCTGGGCCGACGTCGGCGCCATCGGCTGGCTCGTGGACGGCGCGGCGATAACGAACCAGGTCCCGCTCTGCCGGTGCTCCTACGGCCCGTACGCCCGCGCCATGATCCGCGTCTGCAAGGAGGAGTCCTTCCACCAGCGGCAGGGATACGAGCTCCTGCTCACCCTCAGCCGCGGCACCGAGGCCCAGCAGGCCATGGCGCAGGACGCGGTCGACCGCTGGTGGTGGCCCTCCCTGATGATGTTCGGCCCGCCCGACGACGAATCGGCGCACTCCGCGCAGTCCATGGCCTGGAAGATCAAGCGGCACTCCAACGACGAACTGCGCCAGCGCTTCGTGGACATCTGCGTCCCGCAGGCCGAGGCCCTCGGACTGACGCTCCCGGACCCGGACCTGCGGTGGAACGAGGAGCGGGGCCACTGGGACTTCGGGCCGATCGACTGGGCCGAGTTCCGCGAGGTGCTCAAGGGCAACGGCCCCTGCAACGAAGAGCGGATCGGCCGCCGGCGCCGCGCCCACGAAGAGGGCGCCTGGGTGCGCGAGGCAGCCGCCGCACACGCCGCAAAGAAAGCCGGGCACGCGGCCCGCACGGCCGGTACGGAAGAGGCGAACCGATGACGACAGCACGCCCCACGGACACCCCGACGCCGTCCGCCGCAGCGGCATCCGCGGCGACGCCGGCGGACACCGGCGCCGAGACGGCCCCCCGCCCCGCCGACTGGCCGCTGTGGGAGGTCTTCGTCCGCAGCCGGCGCGGCCTCTCGCACACCCACGCCGGCAGCCTGCACGCCCCAGACGCCGAAATGGCACTGCGCAACGCCCGCGACCTGTACACCCGCCGCTCGGAGGGCGTCTCCCTCTGGGTGGTGCCCTCCGCCCAGATCACCGCCTCCTCACCGGACGAGAAGGACGCGTTCTTCGAACCGGCCGGCGACAAGCCCTACCGCCACCCGACCTTCTACGAGATCCCGGAGGGGGTGCACCACCTGTGACGCAGTTGACGGCCACCCCGGCCCTCCCCCTCGGGGACGACGCGCTGATCCTCTCCCACCGCCTGGGCGAATGGGCGGGCAACGCCCCCGTCCTGGAAGAAGAGGTCGCCCTGGCCAACATCGCACTGGACCTCCTCGGCCAGGCCCGCGTCCTGCTCTCCCTGGCCGGCGACGAGGACGAACTGGCGTATCTCCGCGAGGAACGGCAGTTCCGCAACGCCCAACTGGTCGAGCAGCCCAACGGCGACTTCGCCCACACCATCGCCCGCCAGCTCTACTTCTCCACCTACCAGGAGCTGCTGTACGCCCATCTCGCCGCCGGCGACAGCGAGTTGACGCCCCTGGCCGGCAAGGCCGTCAAAGAAGTCGCCTACCACCGCGACCACGCCGAGCAGTGGACACTGCGCCTGGGCGACGGCACCGACGAGAGCCACGCCCGGATGCAGCGCGCGCTGGACGCCCTCTGGCGCTTCACCGGCGAGCTGTTCGAACCGGTCGAAGGGCTGGAAACCGTCCCCTGGCCCGCCCTGTACGACCGGTGGACCGCCCGCATCACCGCCCTCCTGGAGCGCGCCACCCTCGACGTCCCCGAAGGCCCCCAGCGCGGCGCCTGGACCGCCGGCGGGGGACGCCAGGGCCTGCACACCGAACCGTTCGGCAGGCTGCTCGCCGAGATGCAGCACCTGCACCGCAGCCACCCGGGGGCGACATGGTGACCCCCACCGCCCTCGAAGCGGAACTGCTGGCCCTGGCCGGCTCGGTTCCCGACCCCGAGCTGCCGGTCCTCACCCTCGCCGAGCTCGGCGTACTGCGCGAGGTGCGGCTCACCGCCCCGGACCGCGTCGAGGTCAGCCTCACCCCCACCTACACCGGCTGCCCCGCCATCGAGGCGATGTCCGCCGACATAGAACGCGTACTGCACGACCACGGCATACCGGAAGTCGAGGTCCGCACGGTCCTCAGCCCGCCGTGGACCACGGACGCGATCACCGACGAAGGCCGCCGCAAGCTCGCGGAATTCGGCATCGCCCCACCGCGCGCGGCCCCGGTAGGCGGACCGGTCGCCGTCGACCTCACGATCCGCTGCCCGCACTGCGGATCGACCGACACCACCCTGCTGAGCCGGTTCTCCTCCACGGCCTGCAAAGCGCTGCGCCGCTGCGAGTACTGCCGCGAACCCTTCGACCACTTCAAGGAGTTGTGATGTTCCACCCGCTCCAGGTGCGGGAGATCGAACGGCTCACGGACGACGCGGTGGCCGTCACGTTCACGGTCCCGCCCGAGCTGCGCACGGCATTCCGGCACACCCCCGGGCAGCACATCGCCCTCCGCAGAACGGTCGACGGCCAGGAGATCCGCCGGACCTACTCCATCTGCACCCCGGCCACCGGCGAACCCGTACTGCGGGTCGGAATCCGGCTCGTCGAGGACGGCGCCTTCTCGACCTACGCGCTCAAGGAACTGGCCGTCGGCGACACGGTCGACGTCATGGCCCCGGCCGGCCGCTTCACCCTCGAACCGCGCCCCGGCCAGTTCGCCGGCATCGTCGGCGGCAGCGGGATCACCCCCGTCCTCTCCATCGTCACCACCCTGCTCGCCCGGCAGCCGGACGCCCGCTTCTGCCTCATCCGCAGCGACCGCACGGCGGCCTCGACGATGTTCCTGGAGGAGGTGGCCGACCTCAAGGACCACTATCCGGAACGCTTCCAGCTGATCCACGCCCTCTCCCGCGAAGAGCAGCAAGCCGGCCTGCCCTCCGGCCGGCTCGACGAGCAGCGGCTGCTCACACTGCTGCCCGCACTGCTCCAGGTCGCATCCGTCGACGGCTGGTTCCTGTGCGGCCCCTTCGGCCTCGTCCAGGGCGCCGAACGGGCCCTGCGCGCCCTCAAGGTGCCGCGAGGCCGCATCCACGAAGAGATCTTCCACATAGACAACGGCGCCGCGGCCCCGGTGCCCGCCGCCACCGCGCCCGCCCACAGCACGGTCACCGCCACCCTCGACGGCCGCTCGGGCAACTGGCCGGTGCACGACGGCGAATCACTCCTGGAAGCGGTGCTCCGCAACCGCCCGGACGCGCCGTACGCCTGCAAGGGCGGCGTCTGCGGCACCTGCCGCGCATTCCTCGTCTCCGGCGAGATCCGGATGGACCGCAACTTCGCCCTGGAATCCGACGAGGTCGACGCCGGCTATGTGCTGGCCTGCCAGTCCCACCCCGTCACGGAGAAGGTCGAACTGGACTTCGACCGCTGACAGGAGGCCCCGCACAGCCGCAACCCGGCCCGTACGCCCCGTCCTTCGCCCACCGCACCATTCCCCATTCCCGGAACATGTTCTACCTTGACGCTTCGTCAGATTCAGCGGCGTGCGGGAGGACAGACCAGTGGACTTCACCTTCACCGAGGAACAGCAGGCCGCCGTCGAAGCGGCCAAGGCCGTCTTCTCAGGCGTCGCACCGGACAGCGTGCCCAGCCCGGCACTCACCCCGGGCGCCGTCACCGACGACTTCGACCGCACACTGTGGCGCAAACTCGCCCACGCCGACCTCCTCGGCCTGCCCATCACACCCGAACACGGCGGCTCCGGCCTGGACCCGATCGCCCTCTGCCTGGTGCTGCGCGAGTCGGCCAAAGTACTGGCCCGCGTACCCCTGCTGGAGTCCGGCGCCGCCGCACTCACCCTCCAGAAACACGCCACCGACGGCCTCCGGGCAGACATACTGCCCCAGATCGCCACCGGCGACCTCGTCATCACCACCGCCGCCGCCGGACGCACCGGTCACGACCCCGCCGAACTCGCCGCCACCGCCCGCCAGGACGGCACCGCCTGGCTCCTCGACGGCACCCACACCGCCGTCCCCTGGGCCCACACCGCGGACCGGATCCTGCTGCCCGCCCACACCCCCGACGGCCACACCGTCCTCGCACTCGTTCCGCCGACCCACCCCGGCGTCACACTCGCCCCCCAGACCTCCACCAACGGAGAGCGCCACGCCGAGGTCCGGCTGGACTCCGTACGCATCGGCACCCACGAAACGATCACCGACCCGGCCGCCTGGGAAACACTGCGCAACCTGCTCACCACCGGCACCTGCGCACTCGCACTCGGCCTCGGCGAACGCGTTCTCACCATGACCAGCGACTACACCAGCACCCGCGAACAGTTCGGCTTCCCCGTGGCCACCTTCCAGGCCGTCGCCGTCCAGACCGCCGACCGCTTCATCGACCTGCGCGCCATGGAAGCCACCCTCTGGCAAGCCGCCTGGCGCATCACCACCGATGCGGCCGGCCCGCTCCCACCCGCGGGAGACATCGCGGTCGCCAAGATCTGGGCCGCCGAGGGCGTCCGCCGCGTCGTCCAGACCGCACAGCACCTGCACGGCGGTTTCGGCGCCGACACCGACTACCCGCTGCACCGCTACCACGCCTGGGCCAAACAGCTCGAACTCTCCCTGGGCCCGGCCGCCGCCCACGAAGAAGCACTCGGCGAACTGCTCGCGGCACACCCAC
Organism: Streptomyces sp. CT34; assembly: GCF_000805335.1. Lineage (GTDB taxonomy): Bacteria > Actinomycetota > Actinomycetes > Streptomycetales > Streptomycetaceae > Streptomyces. The sequence continues at coordinate 4,167,430 of NZ_KN708638.1, forward strand.
TGGGCTGAGCCACGACCCAAGGACGGAGCCGGTGCCCCGTGCGGCGGAAGCCGCTGCGCCGGCCGGCGCTGGGACGACCGTGCCCGGTGCGGACGCCTGGACGGTGAAAACGCCGGTGCGGGTACGGAGCCGGTGAAAACAGCAGGTACCGGCCCAGGGCCGGTGCGCCAAGGCCGGCAGACGATCCGCGAGTCCGGCGCACGGTACGCCACCCGCCGAAGCGCCGCCCCCCTGCCCCGCCGGACGACCGCGGGACGACTAGACGACCGTCCCCACACCGCCCCGGCCGTCCGACACGGGACGCCCGGCCGCCTGCCACGCCTGCATACCGCCCGCGACATTCACCGCGTCGATGCCCTGCTGGAGCAGATACTGCGCCACCTGCGCCGAACGCCCACCGACCCGGCACAGCACGAACACCTTGCCGCCCTCGGGCGCCGCCTCCGTCAACTCCCCGTAACGGGCGACGAATTCGCTCATCGGGATGTGCAGCGCACCCTCGGCGTGCCCCGCCTCCCACTCGTCGTCCTCGCGTACGTCCAGCAGGAAGTCCCCGGGCGCGAGATCATCGACACCGACCGTGGGCAGAGAACCAAATTGCATACTCCCGACGCTACCCGACCAGCTGCGCGAGGTACGCCTCGCGTGCTGCGACGTCGGCGAGCAGCTTCTCGGCGATCTCGTCCAGCAACCCGTCCGGATCCTCCGGCGCCATCTTGATCATCGCGCCGATCGCACTGGCCTCCAGCTCCCCCGCGACGGCGGCCAGCAGCTCCTTGCGCCGGGCCAGCCACTCCAGCCGGGCGTAAAGCTCCTCGCTCTCGCTCAGCCGCTCCTCGACCGGCGCCGGACCGGCCTCCCACTCCCGCACCAGCTCCCGCAGCGCCGCCTCGTCACCCAGCCCGTACGCGGCATTGACCCGCGCGATGAACCCGTCACGCCGCGCCCGCTCCGCGTCGTCCCGCGCCAGATCCGGATGCGCCTTGCGCACCAGCTCGTGGTAGACCTTGCGGGCCTCCTCGCTGGGCCGCACCTTCTGCGGCGGGCGCACCGGCTGATCCGTGAGCATCGCCTGGGCCTCCGGGAACAGCCCCTCCGACCCCAGCCAGCCGTGGAACAGCTCCTCCACCTCCGGCATCGGCAGCACCGACGCCCGCGCCTCCCGGGCCTTGCGGATGTCCTCGGGGTCGCCGGTACGAGCTGCCACCGCCTCGGCGATCTGCGCATCGAGTTCGTCCAGCCGCGCGTACATGGGGCCGAGCCGCTGATGATGCAGCCGGGAGAAGTTCTCCACCTCCACCCGGAAGGTCTCCACCGCGATCTCGAACTCGATCAACGCCTGCTCGGCGGCCCGCACCGCCTTCGCCAGCCGCCGCGTGGCCTCGTCGTGCCCGCCCTGGCCGCCGACCGCCGCGTCCGGGCCCTCCGGAGCGCCCCCCTCCGGGCCGGCGGCAGCCGCCGCATCACGCCCCTCTTCGCCCCGCGCCTCCCCGCGGGCGTCCGCCGCCCGCGGTTCGGCCGGGGCACCGGGTGCCCCCGGTACGTCCGGTCGGTCCTGGCCGTCCTGCGCGTTCTCCGCGTGCGAGTTCGTCACCCGGTCAGCGTACGGCCCCCACCAGCACCGGCCCTCGGGCCGCACCGGGCGACGGCGTGGGGGCGACCGCTGAGGGTGAGCGCTTGGGGTGCCTGAGGGGTGGGGGGTGGGGGGTGGGGGGTGGGGCGG
>NZ_KN708638.1:4169200-4288486 GCF_000805335.1 Streptomyces sp. CT34
GCCCCGTGCCCCCTGCCCCGCTCTCCCGTCCGCGCCCCGGTCCCCGTCCGCCCCTCAGACGCCGCTCTCCGCCGCGATGCGTCCGCTCCGCACCGCCGCGACCAGTACCGCATGGTCCGCTTCCGTCCGGTCCGCGTACGCGACCGCGAAGCGCGCTATCGCCTCTTCCAACTCCTCCCCCTTGCCGCAGTACCCGGCCAGCACCCGCGGATCGGCGCTGTGGGCATGGGCGCGGGCCAGCAGCGCGCCGGTCATCCGGGCGTAGTCGTCCAGTTGCGCCGCCGAGAGCCGGGCCGGATCCACGCTCCCCTTACGGTTCCTGAACTGCCGTACCTGGAACGGCCGTCCCGGTCCCCGGCCGTCCGGCAAGCCCGTATCCCCGGAACCCGGCCCAACACCGTCGCCGCTCCCATCCGAGGCTGTGCCCGGACCGTCCCCTCCCCCTCCCCCTTCGCCGTCCGGCATCGTCGCCCACCCCAGCAGCACGTCGCTCACCACCTGCATCCGTCGCTGCCCTAGCACCACCCGGCGTCCCTCGTGTGCGACCGGCGGGACCGGGAAGCCCGCCTTCGCCACGAACGGTGCCAGCACCGAAGGGCGTGCCTCCTTCACCTGGAGCACCAGTGGCTCGCCTCGGTGGTCGAGCAGCAGCACGACGTACGACCGCAGTCCGACACTTCCCGTGCCGACCACCCGGAAGGCCACGTCGTGCACCGCGTACCTGGCGAGCAGCGGGTGGCGATCCTCCGGAAGCGTCTCCAGATAGCCGGCGAGCGCGGTGGCGACCGTCGCCGCCTCGGCGTCCGGCACCCGCCGCAGTACCGGCGGCGCGTCCACGAAGCGACGGCCGCCGTCCGGCCCTTGCTCCGTCGACTTCGCCGCGAACCGCGCGCTGGTGTTCTTGCGCGCCTTGGCGGCGACCCGCTCCAAGGTCCCGAGGAGATCCCGGGCGTCCGTGTGCGACACCAGTTCCTCGTCGACGATCGCGTTCCACGCGTCCGTCACCGGGAGCTTCGCGAGCAGCCGTATCGTGCGGCGGTACGCGCCGGCCGCGTCCCGTGCCGCGGTGTGGCAGTCGTCCTCGCCGGCGCCCGCCTCCCGGCCGGCCAGCACTATCGAGGTCGCGAGGCGCTTCGCGTCCCATTCCCACGGCCCGTACACGGTCTCGTCGAAGTCGTTGAGGTCGATGACGAGGCCGCCGAGGGCGTCGCCGTAGAGGCCGAAGTTGGCGGCGTGCGCATCGCCGCACAGCTGGGCCCCTATGCCGGTGACGGGGCTTGCCGCCAGGTCGTGCGCCATGAGTCCGGCCGAGCCGCGGAGGAAGGCGAAGGGACTGGCGGCCATCCGTCCGACGCGGATGGGTGTCAGTTCGGGCAGCCGCCCCGCGTTGGACTTCTCGACCTCCGCCACGGCGTCGGGTCGGTCGGGCGCGATGCGCAGTGCGGCCTGTTCGGCGCGCGGCAGCCGTTCCCGTAGCGCCCGGCCCCTGGCCTTGGCCGATGGTGTTTCCTCGTCCGCCCTGGCGAACCCCGGTACGTATGGCACACGCGACACTGCGGGCCACCTCCCCCTTCACGACGCTGCCTGCACACGGCGTCCCGGCACGCCCGGCACACCGGCGCCCCCACATCCGTCCGGCTCACCGGCTTTTCCGGTGCGCCGATCACGACGTTACCGAGACTCACGCGAGGGCTGCAGGGCCTGTGGATAACTCTCCGCAGGACCGGAAACGACAGAACAACCGGAACAGCCGGAACGACCGGAATAACCCGAACGACCCGAATGACCGGTTGGAGATACGGAGTTGAGGGACGGAGTCGACGGCGGAGCGGAAGGTGGAGTTGTGGGGTCAGGGTGAGAGGTTAGGTTGAAAGGTCGGACGGAGAGTCGGGCTGAGACCTCGCGTTGAGAGCCCGGTTGATGCACCTGATGGAGAGCCGACCCTGCCCACGCCCCCACTCTCCCGGCCACACCCGCGGCTCACACGCCCCGGGCCTACACCCCCACCGCCTCCTCCATCTCCTCTTCGGCGTCCGCCCGTTCCGGCAGTCGCGCCGCCGGCCGCCGCGGTGCCCGCTCCGGCGCCGTTGCGGCGATCGCGGCTGCCGCCACTGCCGTCGCGCTGGCCACGGCGTCCGCTTGGGCCGCGCGCCGCCGCTGTTCGGTGAGTGCGGCGACGCCGACCATGAGCAGGCCGGCGAGCAGCCAGCCGACCAGTGTCCAGACGTGGCCGGCGAGGCCGTAGCCGTCGAAGTAGATGTGGCTGCGGGTGCCTTCCACGAAGCCGGCGCCGTTCCAGAAGGAGTGGAGGGCGGCGAAGAATCCGTTCTGCATCTCGGGCCGGAAGATCCCGCCGGACGAGGTGAAGTTGAGCATCACGAACAGCGCCATGACTCCGAGCGTCGTCCAGCGCTTGAGGAAGGTGTGCAGGCCGGTGCCGATCAGCAGGATGCCCGCGGAGTACAGCCAGGCCATGCCCCACAGCCCCCACTTTCCGTGGTCGACGAGGTGGAAGACGGGGCCGGCGAACAGCGTCCCGATGATGCCGACCACGAAGGACGTGCCGATGGCCAGCATTGCCCGTAGCCGCATCGGGAGGGCGGCTCCGGCGCCGCCGATGACCGCGACGGAGGCGTACGAGCCGATGCTGATGGCGACGAGCAGGAAGAAGATGCCCTGTCCTGTGGGGTCGTCCTTGGCCGTCGGCGCCACGTCGGTGACCTTCAGGGGGGCACCCTGCCGGGTGGCGAGCGGGGTGAAGATCTTCTGCACGACGGAGGCGCTGGTGTCGGAGCCGGCGGTCGCGACGAGAAGTTCGGGGGCGGGCCTGGCGGCGGCGCCCGGGGAGGCCGCGGTTCCGCCGGCGGCGCCGGGGCCGGTGCCGCCCATCACGTACGCGCCGAAGATGTCCTGGTGCTTCAACTGCTCGACGGCGGCGGCGCGGTCGGGCACGGTGCGGGCCTCCAGGTCGCCGTGTGCCGTGTCGTTGATGGTCTGGGCGAGCACCTGGGCGTGGGTGCCGGATCCGACGACCGCGACGGGCAGGTGGTGCGGCGAGGGGTTGGCGAAGGCGCCCAGGTAGGCCAGGCCCATCCCGATGCACATCAGGAGCGGGGTGATCAGGTGGGTCAGTATGTGCCGCAGCTCGCCCGGTTGGGCGCCGCGCCGTTCGCTTCGGTGGTCGTTTCGGTGGTCGGTGCGCCGGACCGCGCTCATGGGCAAGCCCTCTCCGCTGTTCGTCTGGTCGTCGGGGGAGTTGTCGCCGGCCGGCGGCTCCGGGGGTCGGGGCGTGTGCGGTCAGTAGGCGGTACACGCAACCCACACAGTTGGCTATTACAACTCTCAATCCACGTTGTACTATACAACTACTTCGGCGAAAGGCAACCCCGTGACCCACCGCGACGACTCCGTCGAGACCATCCAGCAGGAGATGACCGCCTTCGCCCGGCGCGCCCGCGCGACCGCCGCGCGGATGCACCCCGAGCTGTCCCTGGTCTCCTACACACTGCTGGCGCACCTCGACGACCAGCACGGATGCCGTGCCACCGACCTCGCGGCGCACTACCTCCTGGACAAGTCGACGGTCAGCCGGCAGATCGCCGCCCTGGAGAAGCTCGGGTTCGTCGAGCGACGCGTGGACCCGGACGACCACCGTGTCCAGGTACTGCACCCCACAGCGAAAGGCGCCCAGGTACTGGCCAATGTCACCGCCAGTCGCCGCCAGGCGTTCCACGAGCGGCTCGCCGACTGGGACGAGGCCGATCTCGACCGCTTCGCGTCCTATCTGGTGCGCTACAACGCCGCCCAGGAGCGGCTCGGCTGAACCGGCGCGCCCCGGGGAGCCGAGGCGCTACTTGCGGAACCGCTCCGGGCACTGCCCGCCGTCGGCCAGATAGGTCTCCGCCCAGCGCCCCAGTTCCTGGAGGGCGGGCTCCATCGCGCGGCCGGCCTCGGTGAGCCGGTAGGAGACCCGCAGCGGGGGCCCGGCGTCGACCTCGCGGACGACCAGGCCGGTCGCCGCCAGCTCCATCAGGCGGTCGGACAGCATCCGCTCGCTGATGCCGGGGATGGCCCGGCGCAGGTCCGCGAAGTGCACGGGTCCGGGCATGAGCGTCGCCACGATGAGGCCCGTCCAGCGCTTCCCGAAGAGTTCGAAGACGCGCGTCATGCCGCCGTCGACCTTCCTGCACGTCGCCTCGCCGTGGTCCGCCATAAGCCCAGGGTACCGCCCTCCGGTTGGCTGCTAAAAAAAAGTAAGCCCCTGTGTTATGAATAGTGACGTACGGATTTCAACTAGCGACCGGGCACCGACCGGCCGCCTACCGAAGGACGGGTCCCCATGGCCACGCTTCTGCTCATCGACTCCTCCGTCTTCCCCGAGGGCGGCTCCGCCTCCCGCTCGGTGACCTCGGCCTTCCGCAAGACCTGGGAGGAGCAGCACCCCGACGGCACCGTCATCCACCGCGACCTGGGCGCCGACCCGGTGCCGCACCTCGACGGCGTCGGCGCCTCCGCCGGCTTCGCCGACCCCGCCACGCACACTCCCGAGCAGCAGGCCGCCTTCGCGCTGCGCACCCGGCTCGCCGAGGAGCTGGAGCGGGCCGACGCGATCGTCATAGGCGCGCCCATGTACAACTTCACGATCCCGTCCACCCTCAAGGCATGGCTCGACCAGGCGATCATCATGGGACGTACGGCCGGTGAGAACTCGTCCCTCAAGGGCAAGCCGGTCACCGTCGTCGCCAGCCGCGGCGGCTCGTACGCGCCGGGCACCCCGCGCGAGCCCTTCGAGTACGTCCAGAACTACCTGGAGGCGGTGCTGAACGGCGCGTTCGGCCTGGAGGTCGACTTCATCGTGCCCGAGCTGACCATGGCGCCCGCCAACCCGGCGATGGCCGAGCTCGTCCCGCTGTACGAGACCTCCCGCGACAGGGCCCACGAGGAGGCGGCGGCCAGGGCCAAGGCCCTCGTCGAGCGCCTCGCCGCCTGAGACGGCCGGACACCGCGCACCCGTCCGGACACCGCGCGCCCGCCCCGGGGGCCGCGGCCACGAGCCCGACCGGCCCGTGCCCCAACACCCCCGGGTCCGCGCCCGGTTCAGCCCTCCCGGCCCGGCGCCCTCCCCAGGGCCACCGTCGCCGGCGCCCCGGCCGCGAGCGCGCCGCCCGGCACCGGCGCCCCGACGGTCCCCCGGCCGTCCGCGGCCCACCCGCCGACCAGCGCGCCCAGCGCGATGGCCCCGTTGAACACCGCCACGAACAGCGCGGCGGCGGCCTCCCCGGCGCCCGGCGCCGCCGCCATCAGCCAGGTCTGCCGCGCGTTCGGCGCTTCGGTGACCGCGGCCACCGAAGCGCCGCCGGAATCCGTGAACAGCCGGGCAGGGGCGCGAATGTGACGTAAGACTCAAGTCGCCCCGTCACGACCTGTGGGGCGGGCCATGGGCATGACGAAAGACCCCCGGTCTCCGGATTTCTCCGGAGACCGGGGGTCTTATCTGTGCGCGAGGGGGGAGTTGAACCCCCACGCCCTTTCGGGCACTGGAACCTGAATCCAGCGCGTCTGCCTATTCCGCCACCCGCGCATGGGTGCTGTCGGTTTATTCTCTCACGCGATCCGGGTTGTTCCGTCCGGGTCTTGTGCGAGCGCCTTCCGACATGCAGAACACTAGCACGCAGTCGGGGGTGCCTTCACACGCCTTTCCCCCGGTCCCCGGCCCGCGGGGCCCGGGCGGCACTCCGCGGCGTTCCCGTACGTTCGCCGGGAGGACCCCCGGCGCTGGCCGGACTCGGCCCCCGCCCCCTCGGAGGGGTCGGCGGTTGCGGGACACTGTTAACGGGGCACATCTACGATCGCAGTGCACACGAGACGAGGAGGCCGGCAGGGAGGGCGACGGGCACCGGGCAACCCTGTGGTGGGCGACACTCGTCCTCCAGGCGGGAAAGGGGAACCAGCCGATTTCCCGGCGCGTGGATACGATCAGTAAGCAGTATCAGGACGACCCTGAGGAAGACTGAGGAAGGAGGTGCCCCGTGGGAGTACTGAAGCGCTTCGAGCAGCGACTCGAAGGTCTCGTCAACGGCACCTTCGCCAAGGTGTTCAAGTCCGAGGTGCAGCCCGTTGAGATCGCCGGCGCACTGCAGCGCGAGTGCGACAACAACGCCACCATCTGGAACCGCGACCGCACGGTCGTCCCCAACGACTTCATCGTCGAGCTGAGCACCCCGGACCACGAGCGGCTGAGCCCCTACAGCGGGCAGCTCGGCGACGAGCTCTCCGGCATGGTCCGCGACTACGCCAAGCAGCAGCGGTACACCTTCATGGGCCCGATCAAGGTCCATCTGGAGAAGGCCGACGACCTCGACACCGGCCTCTACCGCGTCCGTAGCCGCACGCTCGCCTCCAGCACGTCCCAGGACCACCCGGGCCAGGCCGCGGCAGCCGCCCGCACCGCGGCGCCCCGCGGCGGTCATGTGGGTCCGCCCCCCATGCCCACGTCCCCGCCCCCCGGCGGCGCGGCGCCCGCATCCCGTACGGCGGCGCCCGGTGCCGGGCCGCAGCCCTACGCGCAGACCCGGCGCTGGATCGAGATCAACGGCACCCGCCACCAGATCTCGCGCCCGACCCTGGTGCTGGGCCGCAGCACCGACGCCGACGTGCGGATCGACGACCCGGGCGTCTCCCGGCGGCACTGCGAGATCCGGGTCGGAACGCCCCCCACGATCCAGGATCTGGGTTCCACCAACGGCATCGTGGTGGACGGGCAGCACACCACCCGCGCTAATCTCCGCGACGGCTCGCGGATCGTCGTGGGCAGTACCACCATCGTTTACCGGCAAGCCGAAGGGTGAAGCGGGGCCAATGTCAGAGCTGACCCTGACGGTCATGCGGTTGGGTTTCCTCGCCGTACTGTGGCTGTTCGTCATCGTGGCCGTCCAGGTCATCCGCAGCGACCTGTTCGGTACGCGCGTCACCCAGCGCGGTGCCGCCCGCCGTGGGGGGGAACCGCGTACCCGGCGCCAGTCCGCGCCGCCGCAGCAGCAGCGACGCCAGGAAGGCGGTCGCGGCGGCAACCGCCAGCGGCGCGGTGCCCCCACCAAACTGGTGGTCTCCGAGGGCACGTTGGCGGGTACGACCGTCGCCCTCCAGGGGCAGACGATCTCCCTGGGGCGGGCGCACGACTCCACGATCGTGCTGGACGACGACTACGCGTCCAGCAGGCATGCCAGGATCTACCCGGACCGTGACGGCCAGTGGATCGTCGAGGATCTGGGTTCCACCAACGGCACGTATCTTGACCGGACCCGACTGACGACCGCGACACCGATTCCGCTGGGAGCCCCGATCCGCATCGGCAAGACCGTCATCGAGCTGCGGAAGTAGTACGACAATGAGCGAGCGGAGCGAGCGAGCCGTGACGGTCCACTCGGCGGACCCGGGCGTGCTCCCGACCGGAGGGTGGGCAGTGTGGCTCGAGGAGACCGGCTGTACCCCGAGCCGACGGGTGAGGTGCGCATGAGTCTGTCGCTGCGCTTCGCCGCCGGATCGCACAAGGGCATGATCCGCGAGGGGAACGAAGACTCCGGTTATGCCGGGCCCCGTCTGCTCGCCATCGCCGACGGCATGGGCGGCCAGGCCGCCGGTGAGGTCGCCTCGTCCGAGGTGATCTCCACCCTCGTCCAGCTCGACGACGACGTCCCGGGCTCGGACATCCTCACCTCCCTGGGCAGCGCCGTGCAGCGCGCCAACGAGCAGCTGCGGGTGATGGTCGAGGAGGACCCCCAGCTGGAGGGCATGGGGACGACGCTGACCGCCCTGCTGTGGACGGGTCAGCGGCTCGGTCTCGTCCACGTCGGCGACTCGCGCGCGTATCTGCTGCGCGACGGGGTGCTGACGCAGATCACCCAGGACCACACCTGGGTGCAGCGGCTGGTCGACGAGGGCCGCATCACCGAGGAGGAGGCCACCACCCACCCGCAGCGGTCGCTGCTGATGCGGGCGCTGGGCAGCGGCGACCACGTCGAGCCGGATCTGTCGATCCGCGAGGTGCGGGCCGGGGACCGGTATCTGATCTGCTCGGACGGGCTGTCCGGGGTGGTCAGCCACCAGACCCTCGAAGAGACCCTGGCGAGCTATCACGGGCCGCACGAGACCGTCCAGGAGCTGATCCAGCTCGCCCTGCGCGGTGGCGGTCCGGACAACATCACCTGCATCGTCGCCGACGTCCTGGACGTGGACGGCAACGAGGCGATGGCCGGCCAGCTCAACGACACCCCGGTGATCGTGGGCGCCGTCGCCGAGAACCAGCACCAGCTCAACGACCCCAGCACGCTCCAGACGCCGGCCGCCCGCGCCGCCGAGCTGGGCCGCCGGGACGCTCCGCCGGCCCCCGGGGGTGCCTTCGGGCCGCCCGGAAGCGGTGACCCGGAGGTCGGCGGGATGCCGCAGGGTTCGTTCGGCGCGTACGCCGACGAGGACTTCCTCAAGCCGCGGCGACGCGGGCGGTGGCTCAAGGCGTCGCTGTTCACCGCGCTCGCGCTGGCCGTGATCGGCGGCGGGCTGTACGCGGGCTACCAGTGGACGCAGACCCAGTACTTCGTCGGCGCCAAGGACGACCACGTCGCGCTCTACCGGGGCATCAGCCAGGACCTGGCCTGGATCAAGCTGAACTCCGTCGACGAGGACCACCCCGAGATCGAACTCAAGTACCTGCCGGTCTACCAGCGGAACCAGGTCAAGGAGACGATCGCGGTCGACAACCGCAGCCAGGCCGGCGAGAAGGTCACCGAGCTCGGCAAGCAGGCCAGCGCCTGCCAGTCCAAGGAGCAGCGGGAGGCCGCCGAGCGCGCGGCGGCGGCTGCCAAGGGCAAGGAAGCGCAGCCCGGCAAGCCCGGCGGCAAGCCCGCGGCCGGCGACAAGACGGGCAAGACCGGCACCGGCAGCGGCCTGGCCGGGACGCTCTCGGCGCCCGCCACCACCACCCCTACCCCCCCGCCCAGCCAGACGCCCTCCGAGGAGCAGCAGAAGCTGGAAAAGAATTGCAGCACCCAGTGAGGGCGTAGGGGGCCGTAGATTCCATGAGCAGCGTCACCACCACGACCACCATCGGCACCTTCGCGGCGCCGAGCCGGCGCAACACCGAGTTGGCGCTGCTGGTCTTCGCGGTGCTGATCCCGGTGTTCGCTTATGTCAACGTGGGCCTGGCGAAGGACGGTTCGGTGCCGGCCGGTGCGCTGGGTTACGCGGTGGGTCTGGGGCTGCTGGCGGGTGTGACGCATCTCATCGTGCGCAAGTGGGCGCCGTACGCGGACCCGTTGATGCTGCCCGTGGCGACGCTGCTCAACGGTATGGGTCTGGTCTTCATCTGGCGTCTTGACCAGGAGCCTTCGCTCGGCAAGGCGATGGCGCCGAACCAGCTGCTGTGGTCGACGCTCGGGGTCGCGCTCTTCATCGGCATGCTGATCCTCCTCAAGGACCACCGCGTCCTGCAGCGCTACACCTACATCTCGATGGTGACAGCGCTGGTGCTGCTGATCGCGCCGGTGTTCTTCCCCGGTGTGAACGGCGCGAAGATCTGGATCACGATTCCGGGGCTCGGGTCGTTGCAGCCCGGCGAGTTCGCGAAGATCGTCATCGCGATCTTCTTCGCCGGGTACCTGATGGTGAAGCGGGACGCGCTGGCGCTGGCCAGCCGCCGCTTCCTGGGGCTGTACCTGCCGCGCGGCCGGGACCTCGGCCCGATCCTGGTGATCTGGGCACTGAGCCTGATGATCCTGGTCCTCGAGACGGACCTCGGTACGTCCCTGCTGTTCTTCGGCCTGTTCGTGGTGATGCTGTACGTCGCCACCGAGCGCACCAGCTGGATCGTGTTCGGTCTGCTGCTCAGCGCGGGCGGCGCGGTCGCGGTGGCCACCTTCGAGTCGCACGTACAGACCCGGGTCCACAACTGGCTGAACCCGCTGGAGCTGGTCAACGGCGGTGTGACCGAGACCGCACAGGCGATGTACTCGTTCGGGTCCGGCGGCCTCCTGGGCTCCGGTCTGGGGCAGGGCTACTCCCGGCTGATCCAGGGGATCGCGCCGAAGAGCGACTACATCCTCGCCACGGTGGGCGAGGAGGTCGGCCTGGCCGGGCTGATGGGCCTCCTGCTGCTGTACGGTCTGCTGATCGAGCGCGGTATCCGTACGGCGCTGGCCGCCCGCGACCCGTTCGGCAAGTTGCTGGCCGTCGGTCTGACCGGCGCCTTCGCCCTTCAGGTCTTCGTGGTGGCCGGTGGTGTGACGGGCCTGATCCCGCTGACGGGCATGACCATGCCGTTCCTGGCCCAGGGCGGCTCGTCCGTCATCGCGAACTGGGCGCTGGTGGGGATCCTGATCCGCATCAGCGACACCGCGCGCCGTCCCGCTCCCACTCCCGCCCCGTCGACCGACGCCGAGATGACCCAGGTGGTCCGCCCGTGAACAAGCCCCTGCGCCGGGTCGCGATCTTCTGCGGCCTGCTCGTCCTCGCCCTGCTGATCCGCGTGAACTGGGTGCAGTTCGTGCAGAGCGACCAGCTCAAGAACGACCCGCACAACCGCCGGGTCGCCATCGAGCGCTACAGCACGCCGCGCGGCAACATCATCGTCGACGGCAAGGCCATCACCGGCTCGACGACCACCGACGTCGGCGACTTCAAGTACAAGCGCACGTACAAAGACGGCAAGATGTGGGCGCCGGTCACCGGCTACGCCTCGCAGGCGTTCGACTCCAACCAGTTGGAGAAGCTCAACGACGCCATCCTCACCGGCACCGACGACCGGCTCTTCTTCAGCCGCACCGTGGACATGTTCACCGGCGGCAAGCAGAAGGGCGGCAACGTGGTGACGACCCTGGACGCCAAGGCCCAGAAGGCCGCCTTCGACGGTCTCGGCAACAGCAAGGGCGCGGTCGTCGCGCTCAACCCGGAGAGCGGCGCGATCCTGGCACTGGCCAGCACCCCGTCGTACGACCCGTCCACGTTCGCGGGGATGAGCAACAAGGACGCCGCGGCGTACAACGCGCTCCAGAAGAAGAACGACCCGGACGAGCCGATGCTCAACCGGGCGCTGCGCCAGACCTACCCGCCCGGCTCCACCTTCAAGATCGTCACCGCCTCGGCGGCCCTGGAGAACGGCCTCTACACCGACGTCGACGCCAAGACCGACTCGCCGGTGCCGTACACGCTCCCCGACACCACCGGCATCCAGCTGAAGAACGAGGGCGACATCCCCTGCGAGAACGCCAGCATGCGGGTGGCGCTCCAGTGGTCCTGCAACACCGTCTTCGGCAAGATCAGCGCGGATCTCGGCAACAAGAAGATGAAGGCCGAGGCGGAGAAGTTCGGCTTCAACAGCGACACGATCGACACTCCGGTCCGCGCCGCCGAGAGCATCTTCCCCAAGGACAACCGGCCGCAGAACGCGATGGCCGGCATCGGCCAGGCGTCCAACCGCGCCACCCCGCTCCAGATGGCCATGGTCGCCTCCGCGGTCGCCAACGGCGGCAAGCTGATGAAGCCGTACATGGTCGAGCAGCTGGTCGCGCCGAACCTCAACGTCGTCCAGCAGCACACGCCGCAGGAGATGAGCCGGCCGCTCAAGCCGGAGAACGCCCAGAAGATCCAGAGCATGATGGAGACCGTGGTCAAGGAGGGCACGGGAACCAAGGCGCAGATCCCCGGCGTCACCGTCGGCGGGAAGACGGGCACCGCGCAGCACGGCGAGAACAACAAGGACAACCCGTACGCCTGGTTCATCTCCTACGCGAAGACCGCCAAGGGAACCCCGGTCGCGGTCGCCGTCGTCATTGAGGGATCGGACACGCTCCGGGACGACATCGCCGGTGGCCAGCTCGCCGCTCCGATCGCGAAGAACGTGATGCAGGCAGTTATCGAAGGCGAGAAGTGACGCGGGTCATGCCCATACCGGTCACGTATCAGGTTGCGGCTCCGGCCCGGCCCGGTACGGCGTGCCGGGTACGGTATGCCCGGACAGCACACCGCCGGACCACACACCGGTGCGGTCGGGACTGACGGAGAGGGCTGGAGAAGCTTATGGAAGAGCCGCGTCGCCTCGGCGGCCGGTACGAGCTGGGCTCGGTGCTCGGCCGTGGTGGCATGGCCGAGGTCTATCTCGCGCATGACACCCGCCTCGGCCGCACCGTAGCGGTGAAGACACTGCGGGTGGACCTCGCCCGTGACCCGTCCTTCCAGGCCCGGTTCCGCCGTGAGGCCCAGTCGGCCGCCTCGCTGAACCACCCGTCGATCGTCGCGGTCTACGACACCGGCGAGGACTATGTCGACGGGGTCTCGATCCCGTACATCGTCATGGAGTACGTCGACGGGTCGACGCTGCGTGAGCTGCTGCACTCCGGGCGGAAGCTGCTGCCCGAGCGGTCGCTGGAGATGACGATCGGTGTCCTCCAGGCGCTGGAGTACTCGCACCGGGCCGGCATCGTGCACCGCGACATCAAGCCGGCCAACGTCATGCTGACCCGCACCGGCCAGGTCAAGGTCATGGACTTCGGTATCGCCCGTGCCATGGGCGACGCCGGGATGACCATGACGCAGACCGCGGCGGTGATCGGCACCGCGCAGTACCTCTCGCCGGAGCAGGCCAAGGGCGAGCAGGTCGACGCCCGCTCTGACCTGTACTCCACCGGCTGCCTGCTCTACGAGCTGCTGACCGTGCGCCCGCCGTTCGTCGGTGACTCGCCGGTCGCGGTGGCGTACCAGCACGTCCGGGAGGAGCCGCAGAAGCCCAGCAACTTCGACCCCGAGATCTCGCCCGAGATGGACGCCATCGTCCTCAAGGCGCTGGTCAAGGACCCGGACTACCGCTACCAGTCGGCCGACGAGATGCGCGCCGACATCGAGGCGGCGCTGGACGGCCAGCCGGTCGCGGCGACCGCGGCACTGGGCGCGGTCGGCTACGACCAGGACCAGCCGACGACGATGCTGCGCCCGCAGGACCCGGGCAGCGGCCCGAAGACGTCGATGATGCCGCCGATAAGCGACGACGACGGGGGCTACGGCTACGACGAGCGCGGCGACCGGCGCCGGGGCGGCGGGAAGAAGAAGAGCAACGTCTCGACGATCCTGCTGGTCCTGGCGGCCATCCTCGTCCTGGTCGGTGCGATCTTCATCGGCAAGGCGATGTTCAACAACGGCAACAAGGGCTCCAAGGTCCCGGTGCCGAACCTCGTCGGCAAGACACTGAAGGAGGCCCAGGCATTCGGTGAGAACGGCTCCTTCAAGGTCGTCCAGGGCGGCAGCAAGGCCTGCGACAACGCCAAGAAGGGCCAGGTCACCGAGCAGGACCCGGCGGCCGACTCGAACATCGACAAGAACGGCACGGTCACCGTCACGATGTGCTCGGGCGCGGTGAAGGTCGCCATCCCGGATGTGACGGGCTACACCTTCGACAAGGCCGAGAAGATGCTGGCCGCCAAGGGCTTCACCAACGTCAAGCAGGAGCAGAAGGTCTCCGACGCCAAGCCGGGCACCGTCACGGAACAGAGCCCCGACCCCCAGACCGAGGCGGCCAAGGACACCCAGATCACGCTGACCATCGCGCAGCCGAGCCCGAAGGTGACCGTCCCGGACGTCACGAACCAGGACTACAACACGGCGTCGAAGCAGCTGACCGACCTGGGCTTCCAGGTCAGCCGGACCGACAAGGAAGTCTCCGACCCCTCGCAGGTCAACAAGGTCATCTCGGAGAGCCCGAGCGGCAACAGCCAGGCGGCGCCGAACTCCACGGTCACGCTGACGGTCGGCAAGGCGGCGGCGCAGACGCCGGTGCCGAACGTGATGCGCCAGAAGGTGAAGGACGCGAAGAAGGCGCTTCAGCAGGCCGGCTTCAACAACATCCAGTTCGCCGGCGGCAGTTCGCAGGACGACAAGGCCATCGTCATGATGCAGGACCCGGCGGGCGGGACCCCCGGGGACCCCGCGTCGACCACCGTGACGCTGACCACCGTCGGCGGCGGCCAGGGCGACAACGGCAACGGCGGAGGGCTCTTCGGCGGGGCCTTCGGAGGCAAGAACAACTAGCGGCCCGCCCCGCGTCGTACGACGGAGCCCCGGCAGCCCGTGGAGGGCGTCCGGGGCTCCGTCGTGTGCGGGCGGTGCCTGGTGTGCGGGCTAGCGGAGTTCCTTGGGGGGCGTGCGGTCCGCGTCGACCTTCTCGGTGCGCTCCAGTTCGCCCCAGACGATGTAGCGGTAGTCGGAGGTGTAGACGGGGGTGCAGGTCGTGAGGGTGATGTAGCGGCCCGCGGCGTGCTTGCCGGACTCCGCAGGGACCTTGTCGAGGACGTTCACGTTGTACTTCGAGGTCTGCGGCAGCGTCGCGAAGACCTTGTAGACGTACCAGGTGTCCTTGGTCTCGAAGACGATCGGATCGCCGTCCTTGAGCTTGTCGATGTTGTGGAACTTGGCGCCATGGCCGTCGCGGTGCGCGGCGAGGGCGAAGTTGCCCTTGGTGTCCTGCGGCAGTGCCGACTTGACCGGCTTGGTGTAGTAGCCGGCGACGCCTTCGTTGAGGACGTCGGTGTCGGTGCCCTTCTTGACCAGCACCTCGCCGTTGTTCATCGCCGGTACGTGCAGGAAGCCGATGCCGTCCTTGGTGTCCAGCTCCCCCGGTCCCTTGGGGCCGGCGGGCGGCGCCGCCGCCCAGTGCCTGCGGACCTGGTCGCTCTGCTTGTGCGACTCGCGGTCGGCGAGAACGTTGGTCCACCACAGCGAGTAGGCGACGAACAGCCCCAGGATCACGCCGGCCGTGATCAGCAGCTCACCGATGACGCTGACGACGGAGGCGAAGACCGTCCACCTCCGGCGCGGGCTCGGTGACCGCGCGGACCGGTCGCTGTCCTCGTCGATTCCGCTCGCAGTCACCGCGTCGCACCCTTCGTTTGTTCCGCTCAGCCGGCGAGCGCTTCCGGTTTGCCCTTGCTCCGCGGTCGCTCGTCGACCATCTTGCCCCAGACGATCAACCGAAAGGTACTGGTGAATTCCGGGGTGCAGGTGGTCAGGGTGATATAGCGACCCGGACCGGTGAATCCCGAACCCGGCGGTACGGGACTGATCACACTGGTGTTGCTGGGCGACGTCTGCGGGAGGACGCTCTCCATCTCGTACGTGTAGTACGCGCTCTGCGTCTCCACGACGATTTTGTCGCCCTTGGTGAGCCGGTTGATGTACCGGAACGGCTCACCGTGGGTGTTGCGATGGGCCGCGACCGCGAAGTTACCCTTCGGGTCCCACGGCATCGCCGTCTTGGTCCCGCTGCTGGCGTCGTAGTGGCCGACCATGCCGTGGTCCAGCACCGTGGTCTTGTCGATGCCCTCGGCGATCGGGGCCTTCACATCGAGCTTCGGGATGTACATGATTCCGAAGCGTTCACCGACCGCGAGATTCTTCTTCTCGCCGCCGCCCTTGTCCCACTGCTGCTGGAGGGTGTTGGCGGCGCCGCCCGCCTCCTCACCGGCCCGCACGTTCGTCCACCACAGCTGGTACGTGACGAACAGCAGCATCAGCACGCCGAGGGTGATGAACACCTCGCCCAGTGCGCGGCTGGCGATCAGGCTGGGGCTTTCCTTGGCGGCGCGCTGGGCACGGCGGGCCTCGACCCGGGTCATGGGGGCCTTGGGCGACGCGGTGGCGGCAGTGGTGGCCGCGGCTGCTCCGGCTCCGTGGCGGCCGTGGCGGCCACCCCGCCGGGCGGCCTGCTGAGCTGCCTTGCGGCGGGCCGCGCGGCCTCCCGGCGCCGGGGCGGACCCGGTTTCACGTGAAACGACGGTAGCGGTGCCGGTTTCACGTGAAACGGCGTCCCGGTCGCCTTCCGCCTGGCGCAGGGCCATGGTCTCCTCGTCCGGCTGCGGTCCGGGAACGCCGGGTTCGGCGGGTTTCGGGACCAGCGGCGGGATCGTGGGGAGCGGCGCCGTCAGGGCCTCGGCGACCGTGAACGGCGGAGGTATCGGCTCGGTCCGCGCGGCGTAACTGCCGCCGCCCAGGCCGCCGTTGACCTGCCCGTAGTCGTCGCGCTCGGGGCCGTAGGACTTCGGACGACGCGGGGCGGGCGGGGTGGGCCGGGGAGGTGGGGTGACATCGGACGTGGGTTTCCGGTGCCGAGCGGCCGGCCGCGGCAGGGGCTGGGGCGGCGGCCGGTTCTGAGCCGGCGGCCGGTTCTGGGAGGGCGGCTCGTGGTGCGGCCGGAACCAGGGGGAGCCCGGCCCCTGCTCGTCGGTCCGGGCCGCCCGCCCCTCCCGTTCGTACGGGACCGGCGGCGGCGCCGGGCGGCCCGGCAGGGGGTCGTTCAGCGGGTCGCTGAGCTGCCGTACCGCCGCCTCGAACGCGTCGGAGTGCCCGTCGGGGTCTCCCGGCCCGTACGGATCCTGCGCCGTGTCCCGCCGCTCCGGCTCGTACGGGTCGTAGGATCTGCCGTCACGCTCGGGGCGCAGGGCGGTCACGCGCCGGCCTTGCCGACCACCGGCGCCAGCCCCGCCGAACGCCCCACCGCTCCCTCGTCGCCGCACTCCACCAGCCAGTTGGCGAGCATCTTGTGTCCCCACTCCGTCAGCACCGACTCGGGATGGAACTGCACGCCCTCCACCGGGAGTTCGCGGTGCCGCAGGCCCATGATGATCCGGCCGCCGGGGGCGTCCTCGGCCTCCGTCCAGGCGGTGACCGCCAGCGCGTCGGGGACGGTGTCCGGCTCGACGGCCAGGGAGTGGTAGCGGGTGGCGGTGAACGGCGACGGCAGTCCGGCGAAGACGCCGGCGCCCTCGTGCAGGACGGGCGAGGTCTTGCCGTGCAGCAGCTCGGGCGCCCGGTCCACCACACCGCCGTAGGCGACGGCCATCGACTGCAGGCCCAGGCACACGCCGAACACCGGGACGCCGGTGTCCGCGCAGTGCCGGACCATGTCGACGCAGACCCCGGCCTGTTCGGGCGTGCCCGGCCCGGGGGAGAGCAGGACGCCGTCGAAGCCGTCCTGGGCGTGGCGCGGGGCGACCTCGTCGTTGCGCAGCACCTCGCATTCGGCGCCGAGCTGGTAGAGGTACTGGACGAGGTTGAAGACGAAGCTGTCGTAGTTGTCGACGACGAGAATGCGTGCGGTCATCGGGTGGCTGCCATCCCTTGGTCGACAGTGACGTCATTGAAGGGGAGCAGCGGCTCCGCCCACGGAAAGACCCACTGGAAGAGCACGAAGACGACCGCCAGCACGAGCACCAGGGAAATCAGCGCCTTCACCCACGTGTTGCCCGGCAGATGCCGCCAGATCCAGCCGTACATGCTGTCGCTGTCCCCTTGCCGATGCCGTTGACGATGTCGATTGCGACACCAGAGTAAGGGGAGAGGCTGTCGGCGGGTGGGTCAGCGGGGCAAAGCCGACGGCCTTCCCTGCTCGACGGGTTGGGTGGAATCCAGGTGGGCCCAGGCGATCAGCCGGTGGCTGTGGCCCCACTCCGGCTCGCAGGTTGTCAGGGTCAGATAGCGTCCGGGCCCCCGGTAGCCGGACTTCTGCGGTACGGGGTCGATGACGCCGATGTCGTCGGGCAGCGTCGTGTAGGGCCGGTTGTCGATGCGGTAGGTGAACCAGGTCGTGCCGTCGGTGAGGACGACGGCGTCTCCGGGGCGGAGTTCGGGGAAGTCCTTGAAGGGGTCGCCGTAGGTGCGACGGTGGCCGGCGACGGCGAAGTTGCCGGTCTCGCCGAGCCGGGCGGTGCGGTCGTAGTGGCCGAGGCCGCGCTGGAGGACGTCGGTGCCGGTGCCCTGGAGGACGGGCTTGGCCCAGTCCGACCCGAGCCGCGGGATGTACATGACGGCGAAGGACCTGCCGGGGTCGTAGGGGCGGGGCCGGGCGGTGGGCGGGGCCGTGGGCCTGCCGGCGGGGGCGGTGACCGGGCCCGCCGACCACTGGTCCTGGAGTCTGCCGATCTCGCCGTCCATCGCGCTGTCGGCGCGTACGCCGGTCCAGAAGAGGAGGTAGACGACGAAGAGGACGATCAGCGTGCCGACGGTGACACAGACTTCGCTGACCGTCCGTACGATCCACCGCACCGTCATCCGGACCGCCCCTCCCCGCCGCCCCGCGGGTGCGGGCTACGGCTTCACAGGCTGTGCGTAGTGGAGATCCACTGTGCCGGAGTAGCCGGGAAGAGTCACCGCCTCGTGCTGGTCGACTTTCCAGCCGAGGCCGTAGGCGTTGACGTACTGGAGGTAGTTCTGGATGGCGGGGGACGCGGTCAGCGCCCGGTTGAGCGCATCGCGGTCGCCGACGGCGGTGATCTTGTACGGCGGGGAGTAGACGCGGCCCTGGAGGATCAGGGTGTTGCCGACGCAGCGGACCGCGCTGGTGGAGATCAGCCGCTGGTCCATGACCTTGATGCCCTTGGCGCCGCCGTGCCACAGGGCGTTCACCACGGCCTGGAGGTCCTGTTGGTGGATGACCAGGTCGTTGGGCTGCGGCTCGGGGATGCCCGGGATCTTGGCGGTGGCGTTCGGCGGGGCGTCCATGAGCGTGACCGTCAGGCCCGGACCGGTCAGCGGATCCAGGCCGGCGCTCTTCTCCAGCCCCTTGAGCCTGGTCTGCTCGGTCGTGGAGGCACTGCTGGTCTCGCGCCGGGCCAGCGCGTCGACCTGCGCGCGCAGGGCGGCGTTGCGGCCGTCCTGGGCCCCGTTCTTGTGGCTGCGTTCCTGGATGAGGTCGGAGAGCCGCAGCATCGAGTCGTCGGAGCGGAGATTGGTGCCGTGGGCGGTGTCGAAGCTGAGCCAGAACAGCAGCCCGGCGAGTGCGAAGACGACGAGGGTGAGGAGCCGGACGGGTCGCAGCCGCGGGCGGGGCGGACGCCCGGGGGAGTCAGCGGAATTGCTCAACGTACCCTTACTCCTTACGACGCCGCGGAAGCACTACGCTAACGGACGCCCGGGAAGGAAATCCGTTCCCACCGTGTCCGTACCCTGGCTCCCGTTCCGTACCGCCCCCGCACGGATGGGGCACCGCCGCTCGCCGTGGAGAGCGGGGGAGCAGCACATCGACAGGAGAGTTCCTCGTGCCGAAGTCACGGATCCGCAAGAAGGACGACTTCACGCCGCCGCCGGCGAAGACCACCGCCCTGAAGATGAACTCAGGCCGCGGCTGGGTCGCACCGCTGATGCTGGCGATGTTCCTGATCGGCCTGGCGTGGATCGTGCTGTTCTATGTGTCCGAGGGCGATCTGCCGATCAAGGCGATGGGCAACTGGAACATCGTCTGCGGTTTCGGCTTCATCGCGGTGGGCTTCGGCATCTCCACGCAGTGGAAGTAGCGCAAGCCCTGCCCAAGGCCATCCACACAGTTATCCACAGCCGGGGAAAACTTCAGAAGATCTGTGGATAACCTTCGGGAGGTTGACGCCGGTGTGACCGGCGGTAGCCGCTCGCGGACCGCGTCTCCCCCTGTCCTTCCTGGGGAAACGCAGATCGGCGGGTCGGGAAGGATCTTCCGCACAGCATGCACAAGATCCGCCACGCACTGTGGACAACGCGGTGCGGTGGTGTGGGTACGGCCCTCAGCCCACCAGCTGAAGGGTCCGTACCCACACCACCGCGACGATCGCGAGCAGCGCCAGCACACAGGTCCCGGCCTGCACCAGCGTCCGGCGGTCGCGCGGCGCGTGCACCATCCCGAACGCCACCGCGGCGCCCACGACCAGCCCGCCGACATGTGCCTGCCAGGCGATGTTCGGCCACAGGAACGTGAAGGCCAGGTTGAGGCCGAGCAGGATCAGCACCGGCTTCATGTCGTAGCGCAGCCGGCGCATCAGCACCGCCGTCGCGCCCAGCAGCCCGAAGATCGCGCCGGACGCGCCCAGCGAGGGCTGGTTCTGCGCGGCGAGGAGATACGTCACGGCGCTGCCGCCGAGCCCGGCGAGCAGATAGAGCGCGCTGAAGCGGAGCCTGCCGAGGGCCGCCTCCAGGGGCGGACCCAGCCACCACAGCGAGAGCATGTTGAAGGCGATGTGCGGGATCTGCTGGTGCAGGAAGATCGCGGTCAGCAGGCGGTACCACTCGCCGTGGGCGACGCCGACGAGTTGGTAGTGGCTCGGGTCGACGGCGAGTCCGAGCATGTCCAGCCGGTCGACCAGGCCGCTGCCGGCCGCCAGGACCGCGACGAACACGGCGGCGTTGATGCCCAGGAGGATCTTGGTGATCAGCCGCGGGTCGGCGGTGACCGCGCTGCCCGCTATCGTGCGCGGCGCACTGGCACCCGGCGCCTGGCCGGTGCCGCCGCCGTTGCGTACGCAGTCCGGGCACTGGAAGCCGACCGAGGCGCTGACCATGCACTCCGGGCAGATCGGCCGGTCACAGCGGGTGCAGCGGATGCCGGTCATCCGGTCCGGATGGCGGTAGCAGCCGGACAGGCCCGCGCGGCCCTGCGCGTCCTGCGGCTCCTGTGGGCTGCCTGGCACCTGGTCCATCGTCCCTCGTCCTCTTTCTCGCCTGAGCGCGTGAACACACCCGCCCCGCCCGGTGTACGACCGGGCGGGGCGTAATGGTTCCCCCGGACCTCGCCGGGGCACAAGACGCGCCTCAGCGGGTCTCGATGACCACCGACTCGATGACGACGTCGTTCACCGGACGGTCGGTGCGCGGGTTGGTCTGGGTGTTGGCGATCGCGTCCACGACCTTCTTGCTGGCGTCGTTGGTGACCTCGCCGAAGATGGTGTGCTTGCCGGTCAGCCACGCGGTCGGCGCGACGGTGATGAAGAACTGCGAGCCGTTGGTGCCCGGACCGGCGTTGGCCATGGCCAGCAGGTACGGCTTGTTGAACGCCAGGTCGGGGTGGAACTCGTCGGCGAACTCGTAACCGGGGCCGCCGGTGCCGTTGCCCAGCGGGTCACCGCCCTGGAGCATGAAGCCGCTGATGACCCGGTGGAAGACGGTGCCGTCGTAGAGCCGGTCGGTGGACTTCTTGCCGGTCGCCGGGTGGGTCCACTCCCGCTCGCCGTTGGCGAGCTCGACGAAGTTCTTGACCGTCTTGGGGGCATGGTTCGGCAGGAGCCGAATCTCGATGTCGCCCTGGTTCGTCTTCAGGGTGGCGTAGAGCTGCTCAGCCACGATCTACCTTCCATAGTCTTCACTGACGGTCCCTGATCCTCGCACGAAGCGCCCGCCGCGCGCCCGGCCGCCACCTCATGACGGTGTTCGTACGCATTTCTCGCGCATGATGCGACGCAGCGTGGCATTGTCGTCACAAGGCTCCGGAAGGTCCCCAATGACCCGGATGCCCGCTCACACATGCCGGAGGACGCCCGAGCGGGCATGCTCGTCAATCGGGTGGACAGGCGACACAGCAGAGGCGGGGGAGCAGCCCCCGCACCCCGGACACACCACCGAGGAGGAGGATCCCCGTGACCCGCAAGGACAGCGTGCGCGCCGCGACCGGCACCGCCAAGGACAGCGTGCGGCACGCAGCGGAGGTGGTGGCTCCATATGCCGGTACGGCCAGGGACGCCGCTGTCCACTACGCCCACGAGACCCGCACGCGAGTGGCCCCCAAGGTGGCCGAGGCGGCACACCAGGCCCGTTCCCAGTACGACGCCCATCTGTACCCGCGTATCGAGCACGCCCGCGGCGCGCTGCCGCCCAAGGTGGACGCGGTGGCGACCCGGGCCGCCTGCCGCACCCGCAAGGCCGCCCGCCAGGCCGCCGACTACGCCGCCCCGCGGCTGGAGAACGCCGTGGACAGCGCCCGCGCGGCGGCCGAGCCGGTGCGCGAGGAGGCGCTCGCCCGCGGCACCGCGGCGCTCGCCGCACTCCGCGGCCAGGTGACCGCCGCGGAGATCGAGAAGCTCCATAAGAAGCAGCACCGCCGGGCCGCCTGCGGCAAGGCGGCCAAGCGGCTGGCGCTGCTGGGGATCGTGGTGGCCGGCGCGGTCGCCGCCTGGAAGTGGTGGGACAAGCAGGCCAACCCGGACTGGCTGGTCGAGCCGCCGGCCCCCACCGAGGTCGGCGAGCGCGGCCATCTGAGCGCCGTCGACGGCAGCGAGGGCGCCCCGCTCGACCCCGATGTCCAGGCCAAGCAGGCCGAGGCCGACGACGGCGAACGGGGCGGCGACACCACCGCCTGATCCGCACCACCACGGGCCGCGCTCCTCATGGGGGCGCGGCCCGTGGCGTACGGCAGCTCAGGACGTCTCGGCCCGGCGCCCGGCCGCCGGCAGCGGGTCGGCGCGCCGGGCTGGTCCCGCCTCGCTCGCGCTGCTGATCGCCCTCGACCCGGACCCTGCCCGGCGCACCCGCGCCATCGGGGCCCGGACCGCACCGAGCGGCCTCGGCGCCGCCGCCGGGCCCGTACCGGGCGGCGGGATGATCGAACTCGGCGGCCGGCGGCCGGTGTTCCTCGTCACCCCGCCGCTCGCGCTCGCCGTCCTGCCGCTCGCCCGCCGGCACCCGGTGCCGGCCGCCCGGTCCGCCGGCACCGCCCCGGACCGCGGCACAGGCCGCACAAAAAAGCCCCCTCCGACCGCGTACCCGCAGGTCGGAGGGGGCTGTTCGGTGGAGCCTAGGGGAGTCGAACCCCTGACATCTGCCATGCAAAGACAGCGCTCTACCAACTGAGCTAAGGCCCCTTCGCGCAACAGGGTACCCGGTGTCGGAGTCCTTTCCCGACCGGGTATCGCCGCGCACCGTAGCTCTCCGTAGGATGCTTCGCGAGATTCGCGGCAGCGAAGCGCGATCGGGGAGACAGGGGAGACGGCATGGACGCAGCACAGCAGGAAGCCACCGCGCGGGCCCGGGAGCTCCAGCGCAGTTGGTACGGGGAACCTCTGGGCGCGCTGTTCCGCCGGCTGATCGACGACCTCGGGCTCAACCAGGCCCGGCTGGCCTCGGTGCTCGGACTGTCCGCGCCGATGCTGTCCCAGCTGATGAGCGGGCAGCGCGCCAAGATAGGCAACCCGGCCGTGGTACAGCGGGTCCAGGCGCTCCAGGAACTGGCCGGGCAGGTCGCGGACGGCAGCGTCAGCGCCGCCGAGGCCACCGACCGGATGGAGGAGATCAAGAAGACGGCGGGCGGCTCGGTGCTGAACAACACCGCGCAGACCACGTCCTCGACGGGAGCCACCACCGTGCGCCGGGTGGTGCGGGAGATCCAGTCGCTGCTGCGGTCGGTCTCCGACGCCGGGGACATCATCGAGGCGGCGACCACGCTCGCCCCCACGCACCCCGAACTGGCAGAGTTCCTCAGGGTCTACGGTGCCGGCCGCACCGCGGACGCGGTCGCCCATTACGAGGCGCACCAGAGTTAGCCGGGGAGCGTTGGCCAGCCGGGAGTCGGTCGCAGGGGATTCGTGGTCCAGGAGCGGACGGGGCGCAATGGGTGAGATCTTCGCCGGTCGGTACGAGCTCGTGGATCCGATCGGACGGGGCGGAGTGGGCGCGGTCTGGCGCGCCTGGGACCACCGGCGGCGCCGCTACGTGGCGGCGAAAGTGCTCCAGCAGAGTGATGCGCACACGCTGTTGCGCTTCGTCCGCGAACAGGCGCTGCGGATCGATCACCCGCATGTGCTGGCCCCGGCGAGCTGGGCCGCGGACGACGACAAGGTGCTGTTCACCATGGATCTGGTGCACGGCGGCTCGTTGGCCCATCTGTCCGGCGACTACGGCCCGTTGCCGCCGCGGATGGTCTGCATGCTGATGGACCAGCTGCTGGCCGGACTGACCGCCGTACACGCCGAGGGCGTGGTGCACCGGGACATCAAACCGGCGAACCTCCTGCTGGAGGCCACCGGCACCGGCCGCCCCCACCTGCGGCTGTCCGACTTCGGCATCGCGATGCGCAAGGGTGAGCCGCGGCTCACCGAGACCAACTACGTGGTGGGCACGCCCGGTTACTTCGCGCCGGAGCAAATGCTGGGCGCCGAACCGGACTTCCCCGCCGACCTGTTCGCCGCCGGACTGGTCGCGCTCTCCCTGCTCACCGGCGTCAAGCCGGACGCGGAGGCGCTGATCCGGCACTTCGCGGACCACGGCGGAATACCGAACGCCCCCGAAGGGGTACCGGAACCGCTGTGGCAGGTGCTGGCCTCACTGGTCCACCCGGACCCGGACGCCCGCTTCAAGACCGCGACGGGGGCCCGGAAGGCGCTGCTGGCGGCGGCCGAGCTGCTGCCCGAGGCGACGATCGAGGACGAGGTCGTCGAGGTCTTCGACCACATCGGGCCGCTGCCCGCCGGATTCGGCCCGGACGGGCCGCTGCGCACCGCCGGCGGCGCGGGCACGACCGGCGGCACGGCAGCGGCTGCCGCCGGGGACGCCGGGCCCCCCGGAGACTCCGGGACCGCAGAGCCGGCCACGCCCGGGCCCGGCTCCCTGTCGGACACCGGGAGTTTCCAGCTCGCACCGCCGGAGCCGCAGATCCCGCCGCCGCCGAGCACCCCGCCGAACCCGGCGCCGATGCCGCCGGGACCGCCGCCGGCCCGGAACATCCCGGCCCCGCCGAGCACCCCGCCGCGGACCCCCGCCCCGATCCCCCGCTACGAGCCGACCACCGCCGGCCCCCCGGAGGCCGCAGCGACCCGTCCGTACACCAACGGCCAGCCCCCGCTCACCGGCCGGCCGCCGGGCGCCGCCCAGGCCCCGGCGACGCCTCCCCCGGGCTCCCCCGCGGCGCCGCAGCCCGCCGTCGCGGACCGCAGACCCGGGCCGCCCCCGAAGGTCGCGGTTCCGGTGCTCATCGTGGCCCTGCTGTGCATCGCGGTCGGCGTCTGGGCCCTGCTCGGCGCCTGACGCGGGGCCTGCGGGCTCAGCGGGCCGGGGCGGCGCCGCCCGTGGCCGCCGTGCCGTCGGGCGCCCTCGCACAGCCCGGTACGCCGCCGGCCGCGGCCACGCCCACCGTGCCCGGTGCGAGCACCGGTACGGCCGGCGCCACCGGGACCACCAAGCCCCGGGCCGCCGCCCGGCGGTTCACCACGAGCCGCTCTTCCGCGGATCCCCCGCCGCACCGGTCGGCCGCGGCTTGCGGCGGGCCCAGACGTACGACGTCCCGAGGCCCACCAGCAGCAGGACGCCCACCACGCCGACGGAGACCCCGGCCACCCGGATCGCGGGCCATCTGCCGGTGCCCGCCGCGGACCCCGAACCACCGCCCGTGACACCGCTGTTGAGCGGCGTCGCGGCGGCCTCCGGCCCGGCCTTCTCCTTGCCCAGGACGGCCACCCGCAGCACCACACCGATCTGCGGACTCTCGCTGATCTGGGCGGCCCTGGCGCCCAGCGTGACCGCGATGTAGAAGTCGCCCTTGGCGTGGACGGGGATGACGTCGGGATGGGTCTCGTAGCGGTTGGCCCAGGAGACCGGCACGGTCCCCATCTTCAGCGACGCCACCCGCCCGTTGTAGGGCACCTGCGGGATGAACTGGCCGGTGCCGTTGCCGACCGGCGCCCGGTACGGCGTGTAGACCTGGGTGCTGCCGAAGGACGTCCGGGTGACAGAGCCTTTGGCCTTGGGCTCGTTGGCGAACTCCACGTCGTAGCGCAGCTGCTGGCCCCAGCCGACCGGCACCTTGTACCAGAGCGTCTGGGCCGGAAGGATCCGGTCCCGCCAGACGCCCTGGTGCAGCAGGCTGGCGTCGTTGAAGCCGGTGCCGCCGGAGACCCCCTTGGGAGCGGTGGTGGGCAGCGTGGCGTCCTTGCCGCCGGCGCCGTAGTCCGGCTGGGACGGGGCGGGAGTGACGCCCTTGGGCAGCGGAGGTTCCACGTGAAACGTCAGCTCCAGCGGCCAGCGGGCGGCGCTCGCCGCCTTGGCCGCCGTGCGCTGGACGACCAGCCAGTACCGGCCCGCCTTGTCGCAGCTGTTGGTGCCGTGCTGCGACGGGATCCGGCTGACGGCCGAGGTCAGCGGTGCGGCTCCGTCCCGCTGCCCGGACATCGCGGTCGTGGATGCGCAGGAACTGTCCGTGCCGTACACGACCTTGGTGTGCAGCGCGTCCGGGGCGTCGGCCGCCGCGCCGGCCTGGGGGACCGCCGTCGCCGAGAAGTCCGCCGCCGACGCCGCGTCCAGGTCGGTGGCGTAGTACCGCTCTTCGTTGGGGCCGATGCTGTCCTGATACTGCCCCGGCGCGATGACCGGCGCACTCTGCCGGTCGGCCGTGCCCCGGACCGGTTTACCACTCAACTGGTAGCCGGGTGGGGAGAGTTGACCGGACCGCTGCACCTGGCGGGAGAGCGCCCCGGCATCCGGGGCGTCGTGCGTCATGCCGGTGTCCTCGGCGGCCGGCGCCGCGGGCGGTGCCGCCGCGGCCGGGAGGACCGCCGAGGTGAGGGCCAGCAACAGCCCCCCGAGCGCCGCCACCGCCCCGCGGGATGGTCGTCGTGCCATGTCGTCGTCCCCCTCGCGTCCCGCCGATCACATCACAGCCACCGCCATCCCGGACATCGACTTTGCCATTGCAATGCAATGATGTGCGATAGCAAACCGACCGGCCTGTCCGCTCCCGGACGTACGAAACCCCGGCCGCTCATCGGCAACCGGGGTCTCCGCAAACTGTGCTGTGCGTGTGGTCTCACACACCCGAACCTGCGGGCACGGAGTCGGTCGCCTCCGTCCACAGATCCTGCTCGGCGCGATCCGCCTGGATCTGGCGGTACACGAGGAGCCCGCCGATGGCGGCCAGTGCGACCAGGAGAAGCTTCTTCACCGCGCGACCTCGTCTTTCGTTGACGTAGGGGACCCTATGTCGGCCGATGATACACACCGGCCGATACCGATCGGTTATCTAGCCCGCACTCGGCAACACCCCGTTCCCGGGCGCCGAAGGGCCTCAACTTCCGCCCCTGTACAACGAATCGCCCGTGCCCCCGGTTCCCGTCTCCCCGGCAAAAAGCATCGGCCCGGCGGGAGTTTTCTCCGGCCGGGCCGATGCTGCGGTGCGGCTACCAGGACTTGAACCTGGGGCCTCTTCCTTATCAGGGAAGCGCTCTAACCGTCTGAGCTATAGCCGCTCGTTCGCTGCACCGAAAGATTAGCGCACTTCAGAGGCGTTCCCAAAATCGGTTCCCGGGGCCCCGGGAACGCCCGCGCGCGAGGGCTCACTCGTCCTCCGCGAGGGTCAGCTCCACACCGCCGACGAAGCCGGCCGACAGGTTGTAGATGAACGAGCCGAGCGTGGCCAGCGCGGTCGCCAGGACCACGTCGATCACCGCGATGACGGAGGTGAACAGCAGCACCCGCGGCAGCGAGAGGAACGACTGGAGGTCGAAGCCGCCGCCGTCCGCCGATCCGGTCGCCTCGCTGATCGTCCTGCCGACGGTGGAGAAGACGCCCATCGCGTTCATCACCATCCACAGCACCGTCACCGCCACGACCGTGCAGATGCCCAGCGCGATGGACAGCAGAAAGCTCACCTTCATCACCGACCACGGGTCGGTACGCGCCACCCGGAGCCGGGCCTTGCGCGTCCTCGGGGCCGTGCCGGCACCCGTACGCGGCTTCCGCACCGCCTGCCCGGCGCCGTCCTGCCCGCCGGCCGTGCGGTACGCCTGGGGCGGCTGGTAGGGCTCCTGTGGGCCGCCCTGCGGCTTCACCTGGCCGCCGGTCCGGGCCTGCGGCTGGGGTTGTGGTTGGGGCTGTCGGGTATCGGCCATGGTTCCCCCCTCGTGGGCACCGTCGTCCCGGGTGCCTTCGGACATGGAAGAGCCACGGGCGCCGTCTTCCGTCACGGTTGCGGGTCCCGACGGGGAGTCCTCGCCGACTCCCGGTCCGCCCGCCGCAGCGCCCGTGGCTCCACTCACGACCTACTCCTCGGTTACTCCGCCGCGGGCTGCTCGCCCCCGGCCGCCAAGGGCGCGGCCTCCTCGGCCGCACCGGTCTCGTCGGCCCCCTCGGGCCCGTCGACCTCTTCGGCTTCCCGGCCGGCCTCGGCGTTCCGTGCGATGCCGACGACGGCATCGCGCTTGCCCAGGTTGATCAGTTGGACGCCCATGGTGTCACGGCCGGTCTCCCGGACCTCGTTGACCCGCGTACGGATCACGCCACCGCCGAGCGTGATCGCGAGGATCTCGTCCGACTCCTCGACGACCAGCGCGCCGACCAGCGAACCCCGGTCCTCGACGATCTTGGCGGCCTTGATCCCCAGGCCGCCGCGGCCCTGGACGCGGTACTCGTCGACCGCGGTGCGCTTGGCGTAGCCGCCGTCGGTCGCGGTGAAGACGTACGTGCCTTCCCGGACCACGTTCATCGAGAGCAGCTCATCGCCCTCGCGGAAGCTCATGCCCTTCACACCCGACGTGGCGCGGCCCATCGGGCGCAGCGCCTCGTCGGTCGCGGTGAACCGGATCGACTGCGCCTTCCTGCTGATCAGCAGCAGGTCGTCGGTGTCCGAGACCAGCTCGGCGCCGATCAGCTCGTCGTCCGTGCCGTCCTCCCGCTCCCGGAGGTTGATCGCGATCACACCGCCGGAGCGGGGCGAGTCGTAGTCCTTGAGCGGGGTCTTCTTGACCAGGCCGGCCTTCGTGGCGAGGACCAGGTACGGCGCCGCCTCGTAGTCGCGGATCGCCAGGATCTGCGCGATCTGCTCGTCCGGCTGGAAGGCCAGCAGATTGGCCACATGCTGGCCCCGCGCGTCCCGCCCGGCGTCCGGGAGTTCGTACGCCTTGGCGCGGTAGACCCGGCCCTTGTTGGTGAAGAACAGCAGCCAGTGGTGGGTGGTGGAGACGAAGAAGTGGTCGACGATGTCGTCTTCCTTGAGCTTGGTGCCCCGTACGCCCTTGCCGCCGCGCTTCTGCGAGCGGTAGTCGTCGGTCTTCGTCCGCTTCACATAGCCGCCACGGGTGATGGTGACGACGATGTCCTCTTCGGCGATCAGGTCCTCGATGGACATGTCGCCCTCGAAGGGCACCAGCTTGCTGCGCCGGTCGTCGCCGAACTTCTCGACGATCGCGGCCAGTTCCTCGCTGATGATCTGGCGCTGGCGCTCCGGGGAGGCCAGGATCGCGTTGTACTCGTTGATCTTGCGCTGGAGTTCGTCGTGCTCGGCGGTGATCTTCTGGCGCTCCAGGGCGGCCAGCCGGCGCAGCTGCATCTCCAGGATCGCGTTCGCCTGGATCTCGTCGATGGTCAGCAGGCCCATCAGGCCCTCGCGGGCGATCTCGACCGTCTCGCTGCGCCGGATCAGCGCGATGACCTCGTCGATGGCGTCCAGCGCCTTGAGCAGGCCGCGCAGGATGTGCGCCCGCTCCTCGGCCTTGCGCAGCCGGAACTTGGTCCGGCGGACGATGACCTCGACCTGGTGCGTGACCCAGTTGCGGATGAACGCGTCCAGGGAGAGCGTGCGTGGCACCCCGTCGACCAGCGCGAGCATGTTCGCGCCGAAGTTGGTCTGCAGATCGGTGTGCTTGTAGAGGTTGTTGAGGACGACCTTGGCGACCGCGTCCCGCTTGAGGACGATGACCAGCCGCTGGCCGGTACGCGAGGAGGTCTCGTCGCGGACGTCCGCGATGCCGCCGATCTTGCCGTCCTTGACCAGGTCGGCGATCTTCTGCGCGAGGTTGTCGGGGTTGACCTGGTAGGGCAGCTCGGTGACCACCAGGCACTGGCGGTTCTGGATCTCCTCGACCTCGACCACCGCGCGCATCGTGATGGAGCCGCGGCCGGTGCGGTACGCCTCCTCGATGCCCTTGCGGCCCACCACCAGCGCGCCGGTGGGGAAGTCCGGGCCCTTGATCCGCTCGATCAGCGCGTCCAGCAGCTCCTCGCTGGACGCCTCGGGGTGGGCCAGCGCCCACTGCGCGCCGTCCGCGACCTCGCGGAGGTTGTGCGGCGGGATGTTGGTGGCCATGCCGACGGCGATACCGGCCGAGCCGTTGATCAGCAGGTTGGGGAAGCGGGACGGCAGGACCGTCGGCTCCTGGTTGCGGCCGTCGTAGTTGTCCTGGAAGTCGACGGTCTCCTCGTCGATGTCCCGGAGCATCTCCATGGAGAGCTGGGCCATCTTGCACTCGGTGTACCGCATGGCCGCGGCCGGGTCGTTGCCCGGGGAGCCGAAGTTGCCGTTGGAGTCGACCAGCGGCATCCGCATCGACCACGGCTGCGCCAGGCGGACCAGCGCGTCGTAGATGGAGGTGTCACCGTGCGGGTGGTACGTACCCATGACGTCGCCGACGACGCGGGCGCACTTGTAGAAGCCCTTCTCGGGGCGGTAGCCGCCGTCGTACATCGCGTAGAGCACGCGGCGGTGCACCGGCTTGAGGCCGTCGCGCACATCGGGCAGCGCACGCGAGACGATGACGGACATCGCGTAGTCGAGGTAGGAGCGCTGCATCTCCGTTTCGAGCCCGACGGGCTCGACGCGCATCCCGACGCCTTCGATGGCGGCGGGCGCGCCCTCGGCGGTCACGCCGTCCGGGGTCACAGGGGGGTTCTCGTCGGCCATGGTGGTTCAAAGTCCTTTCGAGCTGCGGCTGTTGTTCGGGCCGACAGGGCTCAGATGTCGAGGAAGCGGACGTCCTTGGCGTTGCGCTGGATGAACGAACGGCGTGCCTCGACGTCCTCGCCCATCAGCACGGAGAACAGGTCGTCCGCGCGGGCCGCGTCGTCCAGCGAGACCTGGCCGAGGACACGGTGGTCGGTGTCCATGGTCGTGATGCGCAGCTCCTCGGCGTTCATCTCGCCGAGACCCTTGAACCGCTGGATGGAGTCCTCGCGGATCCGCTTGCCGTTCTGCTTGCCGAGCTCGAGCAGCGCGTCCCGCTCGCGGTCGGAGTAGGCGTACTCGAAGTCGTCCCGGCCCCACTTGATCTTGTACAGCGGCGGGCGCGAGAGGTAGACGTGCCCGGCCTCGACCAGCGGACGCATGAAGCGGAACAGGAAGGTGAGCAGCAGGGTGTTGATGTGCTGGCCGTCGACATCGGCGTCCGCCATCAGAATGATCTTGTGGTAGCGGAGCTTCTCGATGTCGAAGTCCTCGTGGACTCCGGTGCCGAAGGCCGAGATCAGCGCCTGGACCTCGTTGTTCTGAAGGATCTTGTCGACCCGGGCCTTCTCGACGTTGAGGATCTTGCCGCGGATCGGGAGGATCGCCTGGTACTCCGGGTTGCGGCCGGACTTGGCCGAGCCGCCGGCGGAGTCGCCCTCGACGATGAAGATCTCGCACTTCGTCGGGTCGTTGGACTGGCAGTCGCTCAGCTTGCCGGGCAGCGACGCCGTCTCCAGCAGCCCCTTGCGGCGGGTCAGGTCGCGCGCCTTGCGGGCCGCGACCCGCGCTGTCGCCGCCTGGATGCCCTTGCGGATGATGTCCGCGGCCTCGTTGGGGTTGCGGTCCAGCCAGTCGGTGAGGTGCTCGTGGACGACCTTCTGGACGAAGGTCTTGGCCTCGGTGTTGCCCAGCTTGGTCTTGGTCTGGCCCTCGAACTGCGGCTCGCCGAGCTTGACCGAGATGATCGCCGTCAGACCCTCGCGGATGTCCTCACCCGTGAGGTTGTCGTCCTTCTCGCGCAGCAGCTTCTTGTCGCGGGCGTAGCGGTTGATCAGGCCAGTCAGCGCGGCACGGAAGCCCTCTTCGTGGGTGCCGCCCTCGTGGGTGTGGATGGTGTTGGCGAAGCTGTAGACACCCTCGCTGTACTGAGTGTTCCACTGCATCGCGATCTCGACCGAGAGCATCCGCTCCTTGTCCTCGGCCTCCACCGCGATCACGCTCGGGTGCACCAGCTCGCCCTTGCGCGAGTTCAGGTACTTCACGAAGTCGACGATGCCGCCCTCGTAGTGGTACCGGACCGAGAGCGCGTTGCCGTCCTCGTCCACGTGGTCCGGGCGCTCGTCCTTCAGCGCGATCGTCAGACCCTTGTTGAGGAACGCCATCTCCTGGAAGCGCCGGGACAGCGTCTCGAAGCTGTACTCGGTGGTCTCGAAGATGTCGCCGTCGGCCCAGAAGGTGAC
This sequence comes from Streptomyces sp. CT34, assembly GCF_000805335.1. Taxonomy (GTDB): domain Bacteria; phylum Actinomycetota; class Actinomycetes; order Streptomycetales; family Streptomycetaceae; genus Streptomyces. The sequence continues at coordinate 4,201,133 of NZ_KN708638.1, forward strand.
GGAGGTGCCGGACTCCTCGGTGGCCTCGTGCTTGGCCAGCGGCGCGGTCGGCACACCGAGCTTGTAGTCCTGCGTCCAGCGGTAGCCGTCCGTGCGGACGTCGACGGCCACCCGCGACGACAGCGCGTTCACGACGGAGACGCCCACACCGTGCAGACCACCGGAGACCGCGTAGCCGCCGCCGCCGAACTTGCCGCCGGCGTGCAGCACCGTCAGCACGACCTCGACGGCCGGCTTGTTCTCGGACGGCACGATGCCGACGGGGATGCCGCGGCCGTTGTCGACGACGCGGACACCGCCGTCGGCCAGGATCGTCACGTCGATGGTGTCCGCATGCCCGGCCAGCGCCTCGTCGACCGAGTTGTCCACGACCTCGTACACGAGGTGGTGCAGACCGCGTTCGCCCGTCGAGCCGATGTACATGCCGGGGCGCTTGCGGACCGCGTCCAAGCCCTCAAGGACGGTGATCGCGCTGGCGTCGTACGACTTCTCCACCGAGGAGTCGCCCACGGCACCTGCGGGAACCCCCTCTTCGGTAGAAGCCATGTTGTTCTCGTTGAGGTCGCCGGAGTCGGCCACGAAGCGCCCTTTCTGGCACAGCACGAGCCCTTCCGGACCTGCGGGGAAGACCCCTGGGAAGACAGGCGGGAGCGGCTCGTCGTTCGACATGTTCCGCGAGTGGGCGGGATTGCCTACCAGTCTACCGGTAGCGCGGACACTCATGGGGGTTTGCAGGCGCCTGAGTCGTCATGTGCCGCCCTGAACTGACGTCCGCCGACTCCCCATATGCGAGAAGGGGCCTCAGGACGCTCAAACGGGCACTCAGCGCTTCGGGATGTCAACCGGCGGCTACCGTTTACGGAGTCTCATGCGTCACACGTGTTTACACGCGCCCTACGCCCCGTCCCGCCGCTCGATCCGTTTCACGTGAAACGGCCCGGACAGCGAGGCGGGGGCGGTGTTTCATGTGAAACACCGCCCCCGCCTCACGCCGGGATCTCCTCGCGCCGGGATCTAGCCGTAGGTATCGCCAGGGCCCTTGCTGCCGGGCGCCCGCAGCGGCCCGTACCGGCGGGCAGGGCCACCGGGCCCCAACACCTTGATCATCTTGACCGTGCCATGGCCCAGGTCCTGATTCAGCCGGGCCACCAGCTGCGGCGCCAGCAGCCGCAGCTGCGTCGCCCAGGCCGTCGAATCGCACTGCACCGTCAGGACTCGGGCGTCCTCGTCGTACCGCTGCGGCTCGCAGTGCTGCGCCACCTCGGGCCCCACCAGCTGCGGCCAGCGACCCATCACCCCGCCGACCGCCGCCGGGGTCTCCCAGCCGCGCTCGGTGATCAGCCGGTTGATCGCGGCACCCAGCGACAGCGGGTCGCGGCCGTCCGCCCGCGCACCCGAGCGCAGCCCGCCGCGCCGGGCCTGCTTCTTCTGCTGCGCCGCAGCCCCCCGGGCGCGGGCCTGCTCCTTGGCGGCGACCAGCGCCTGACGGGCCAGATCCACACCCGACAACTCCGGCATCCGGGGCCGCTCCGGCTGCGGTTCGGTCACCGGTCCACCTTCTCCACGACGCCGTCGGACACCGCGTAGCGCGCCCCGGTCAGCACCCCCGGCACATCGTCGTCCACCGCCGCCGTCACCAGCACCTGCTCGCCCGGCGCGACCAACTCCGCCAGCCGCTCCCGGCGCCGTGTGTCCAGCTCGGCGAAGACATCGTCGAGAACGAGCACCGGCTCATTGCCCTCGGACCGCAGCAGCTCGTACGACGCCAGCCGCAGCGCCAGCGCGTACGACCAGGACTCACCGTGGCTGGCATAGCCCTTAGCCGGCAACTGCCCCAGCTTCAGCAGCAGATCGTCGCGGTGCGGCCCGACCAGGGTCACGCCGCGCTCGATCTCGTTCTTGCGGGCCTCGCCCAGCGCTGCCAGCAGCACGCCGTACAGCTCCTCGCGGTTCGCCGCGGCGGCCATCGCCTCGCCCGCGGAACCGCGGTACTCCAGCCCCAACGGCCCGCCGCCCGGGGCCAGTTGCTCGTACGCCTTGTCCGCCAGCGGGCGCAGCGCGGCGATCAGATCGAGCCGCTGCGCGAGCAGCTCGGCCCCCGCGCGGGCCAGATGCTGATCCCAGACGTCCAGCGTCGACAGGTCCGCCCCCACGCTCGAATCCGCTCGCGCGGGAGGTGCCCCCCTCCGCCCGTCGTGCCGGCGGGCCAGCGCCGCCGTCTTCAGCAGGGTGTTGCGCTGCTTGAGGACGCGGTCGTAGTCGGAGCGCACCCCCGCCATCCGCGGCGAACGGGCGGTGATCAGCTCGTCGAGGAACCGCCGGCGCTCGCCGGGGTCGCCCTTGACCAGCGCCAGATCCTCCGGCGCGAACAGCACGGTGCGGACGATCCCCAGCACATCGCGCGGCCTGACCTGCGACGACCTGTTGATCCGGGCGCGGTTCGCCTTGCCCGGATTGAGCTCCAGCTCCACCAGCTGCTGCCGTTCGCCCTGGACGACCGCGGCCCGGATGATCGCCCGGTCCGCGCCCATCCGCACCAGCGGCGCGTCCGAGGCGACCCGGTGGCTGCCGAGCGTGGCCAGATAGCCGACGGCCTCGACAAGGTTCGTCTTGCCCTGCCCGTTGGGGCCGACGAAGGCCGTGACGCCCGGGTCGAGCGGGACCTCGACCCGGGCGTACGAGCGGAAGTCGGCGAGCGACAGATGCGATACGTGCATAGCTACGCGCCGACCTCCCCCGGCTGCCGAGCTGGTTGCTGCTTACTTCTTGCTCTCGACCGCGTGGCCACCGAACTGGTTGCGCAGCGCGGCGATCATCTTCATCTGCGGGGAGTCGTCCTGGCGGGACGCGAAGCGTGCGAACAGCGACGCCGTGATCGCGGGCAGCGGTACCGCGTTGTCGATGGCGGCTTCCACGGTCCAGCGGCCCTCACCGGAGTCCTGTGCGAAACCGCGCAGCTTCTCCAGGTGCTCGTCCTCGTCGAGGGCGTTGACGGCCAGGTCCAGCAGCCAGGAGCGGATGACCGTGCCCTCCTGCCAGGAGCGGAAGATCTCGCGCACGTCGGTGACCGAGTCGACCTTCTCCAGCAGCTCCCAGCCCTCGGCGTACGCCTGCATCATCGCGTACTCGATGCCGTTGTGGACCATCTTCGCGAAGTGGCCCGCACCCACCTTGCCGGCGTGGACGGAGCCGAACTCGCCCTCGGGCTTGAGGGCGTCGAAGATCGGCTGCACCGTGGCGACGTTCTCCTTGCCGCCGCCGTACATCAGGGCGTAGCCGTTCTCCAGGCCCCAGACGCCGCCGGAGACACCGCAGTCCACGAAGCCGATGCCCTTGGCGGCCAGCTCCTCGGCGTGCTTCTCGTCGTCGGTCCAACGGGAGTTGCCGCCGTCCACGACGATGTCGCCGGGCGAGAGCAGCTCCGCCAGCTCATCGATCGTCGCCTGGGTGGCGGCACCGGCCGGAACCATGACCCAGACCACCCGCGGGCCCTTGAGCTTGTCCACAAGCGCCTTGAGGCTGTCCACATCGGCCAGGTCGGGGTTGCGGTCGTATCCGATGACGGTGTGGCCTGCGCGGCGAATGCGCTCGCGCATATTGCCGCCCATCTTGCCGAGACCGACGAGACCGAGCTCCATCAGAGACCCTCTTTGCACGTAGTCGTTGCTGTTCGTACCTGAGTCCGAGCCTACGCCCGCGACCTCGTGCACAGCTGTGGGCTCAGCCGCTCATCAGGGCCCGTCAGCCGGTCGGCAGAAGGGCCCTGAAGAAGCGGCGCCGCAGGGATCAGCCCGAGAGCCGGACGGGCATGATCAGGTACTTGTACGCGTCGTCCGCCTCGGCGTCCTTGGCCGGGCGCCCGCTCAGCAGCGCGGGCTTGGTCGACGTCGTGAACGACAGCTGCGCCACCGGGGAGTCGATGGCCGACAGGCCCTCCAGGAGGAAGCCCGGGTTGAAGGCGATCGAGATGTCGTCGCCGTCCAGCTCGGCGTCCACCCTCTCCACAGCCTGTGCATCGTCGCTGGAGCCGGCCTCCAGGATCAGCACGCCCTGCTCGAAGCTCAGCCGCACCGGGGTGTTCCGCTCGGCGACCAGTGCCACACGCTTGACGGCCTCGACGAACGGGGCGGTCTCGATCACCGCGACCGAATTGAACTCCGTCGGGAAGAGCGTCCGGTACTTCGGCAGGTCGCCTTCCAGCAGACGGGTCGTGGTTCGCCGCCCGGCTCCCTCGAAACCGATCAGGCCCTCGCCCTGCCCGGAGCCGGACAGCGCCAGGGTGACGGTGTCGCCGCTGCTCAGGGACTTGGCGGTGTCCAACAGCGTCTTGGCGGGCACCAGCGCGACCGCGGAGGCGTCCGGGCTCTCCGGCTTCCACAGGAACTCGCGGACCGCGAAGCGGTAGCGGTCGGTGGAGGCCAGGGTGACCGTGTCGCCCTCGATCTCGATCCGGACGCCGGTGAGCACCGGAAGCGTGTCGTCACGGCCGGCGGCGATGGCCACCTGGGCGGCGGCAGCGGCGAAGACCTCACCGGGAACCGTGCCGGTGGCGGTGGGCATCGCGGGCAGCGACGGGTACTCCTCCACAGGAAGGGTGTGGAGGGTGAAGCGCGAGGAGCCGCACACGACGGTCACTCGTACACCGTCGGTGGAAATCTCCACCGGGCGGTTGGGGAGGGCCCGGCAGATGTCGGCGAGCAGCCGGCCGGAGACGAGGACGGTGCCCTCTTCTTCCACCTCGGCCTCCACCGAGACCCGCGCCGAGACCTCGTAGTCGAAGCCGGAGAGGCTCAGTGCGCCGTCCTCCGCCTTCAGCAGCAGGCCCGCGAGGACGGGCACCGGCGGACGGGCCGGGAGGCTCTTGGCCGCCCAGGCCACTGCCTCCGCGAGTACATCGCGCTCCACCCGGATCTTCACCGGAAACCGCCTCCTGCTGTTGCTGGCTCTCGCCCTGCTGGCTCTTCGTCGTCGGCTGAGTTGCCGGAGACCAGTCTGACGCACGCCACCGACACTCGGTGCGGCTCGGGGTCAAGTCGGCTCGACCGGTGCCGGGCGCTCCGGAGGCGAGTTGTGCACAGGGCCCGATTCCGAGCGAATTCCCCGGTAGCTATCCGTGGTCGTAGTAGTAGGGCCTGTGGAAACCGTGGACAACTGCCTTTGCGCAGGTCAGCGCGGATTTTTTGTCCACCGCCCCTGTGGGCGGCAGCCGTGGATAAGCGGCCTCTTCTGTGGACCGCCCGAAGTTCTGCACACCCGATGCACAGGGCAGCGCTACTTCTCCCCAGTGCCGTCCCCAGGATTACCCACGTTCCCCACAGCCCAACCCACCACCTTGGTGTGACCGCTTTCACTCGGCGCGGTGAGGCCGGGTGTTGCGTTGCCGAACAGTGGACAGGGGTGTGGAGAAGCTGGGGATCACTGGGGACAACCGCGGCTCACCTGTGGGTTGCCGGTGGACAAGCTGCCCCCAGCCCTGTGGACGGAATTTCTGTCCACAACCTGTGGATCACGGTTGGCCACAATTCCACACGTCGCTGACCTTGCCCGATGGCTCGTCAGAACATCCACCTGTGGATCCCACAGGGATAACTTTCCTCTCCCCAGGGTGTGGACGGAAGATTCTCGCCCAATCTGTGGAGAGAGGCCGTGACCAGGCCCGGAATCGAACAGAGACGGCGCGCTCCACAGGTTTGGGACGGCGGCGGACGGTGCCGGACAGCCCCGGAAACCGGCCCGGAACCCTCGCGGCGGACTTCAGCAGGAGCTAGCGGGAGCTCATCAGAACCTCGAAGGTGCCTTGCGGTCTCCCGAGCACCCACGGAACGGCGCTCCTGCAAGGCGGTCCGTCCGCGTCCTGACGCACCGCGCTCTCCCATACGGCGAAGGGCGCTCCGGGAACCGGTCCCGGAGCGCCCTGGATGCGCCTGTGGCGGTCGGCGGCGAGGGCCGCCCGTCAGCCGTTCTTGATGCGGTTGGTCAGCTCGGTGACCTGGTTGTAGATGGAGCGCCGCTCGGCCATCAGCGCGCGGATCTTGCGGTCGGCGTGCATCACGGTCGTATGGTCGCGCCCGCCGAACTGGGCGCCGATCTTCGGCAGCGAGAGATCGGTCAGCTCCCGGCACAGGTACATCGCGATCTGGCGGGCCGTCACCAGCACCCGGCTGCGCGAGGATCCGCACAGATCGTCGATGGTCAGCCCGAAGTAGTCGGCGGTCGACGCCATGATCGCCGTCGCGGTGATCTCCGGCGCGGCGTCCTCGCCCCCGGGGATCAGGTCCTTCAGCACGATCTCGGTGAGTCCCAGGTCCACCGGCTGCCGGTTCAGCGACGCGAACGCGGTGACCCGGATCAGCGCGCCCTCCAGCTCGCGGATGTTGCGCGAGATCCGGGACGCGATGAACTCCAGCACCTCCGGCGGCGCGTTCAGCTGCTCCTGCACCGCCTTCTTGCGCAGGATCGCGATCCGGGTCTCCAGCTCCGGCGGCTGGACGTCGGTGATCAGGCCCCACTCGAAGCGGTTGCGCAGCCGGTCCTCAAGGGTGACCAGCTGCTTGGGCGGCCGGTCACTGGAGAGCACGATCTGCTTGTTCGCGTTGTGCAGCGTGTTGAAGGTGTGGAAGAACTCCTCCTGCGTCGACTCCTTGCTCGCCAGGAACTGGATGTCGTCGACGAGCAGGATGTCCATGTCCCGGTAGCGCTTGCGGAACGCGTCCGCCTTGCCGTCGCGGATGGAGTTGATGAACTCGTTGGTGAACTCCTCCGAGCTCACGTACCGCACCCGGGTGCCGGGATACAGGCTGCGCGCGTAGTGCCCGATGGCGTGCAGCAGGTGGGTCTTGCCCAGCCCCGACTCCCCGTAGATGAACAGCGGGTTGTACGCCTTCGCCGGTGCCTCGGCGACCGCGACCGCGGCGGCGTGCGCGAAGCGGTTGGAGGCGCCGATGACGAAGGTGTCGAAGAGGTACTTGGGGTTCAGTCGCGCGGTCGGCTCCCCGGGGCCGGTCGCCGGTGCGGGCTGCGCGGCGAGCGGCCCGGGTGCGCCGCTGGGTGCGGGCAGCGTGGCGCCGGGGCCGCCCGGCCGGCCGTTGGGGCCGGGCGGCGGGAGCTCGGAGTGATCGCGGCGCTGCTGGTCATAAGGGGAGCGCGGGCCCTCGCCGTGCCGCGGCGGCCCACTGCGGTCGGGCGCCTGCGCGCGGTAGTCGTTCTGCGGCTGCTGGTGCTGGTGCTGGTGCTGTTGGTGCTGGAGGTGCGGCGGCTGCGGGGAGGTGTACGGCTCGCGCCACTGTTCCGCGGAGGGCTCGCGGTCGGGGTAACCGCTGAGGTGCTGCTGCTGCCAGCCGTACTCCTCGCGCGGGCCGACCGCGTCGACGGCGGAGTGCTGCGGCCAGGCCCCGGGCTCGTGCCGGGGCTGCGGGTAATCGGGATAGGCGGGGCGGACCGAGGGCAGGTCGTCGCCCTGGTGCCCGTAGCCCTGCCGGGTCTCGTGCCGCCCGTCGTAGCCGTCGTACGCATCGTGCTGCGGCTGCTGCTGCTGCGTCTGCGGGTGCTGAGGCTGCTGCGGTGCGGACTGCTGGGCCGGAGGCTCCTCGGAGGAGTCGTCGACGGTGATCGCGATCCGGATCGGCCGGCCGCACTCATGGCTGAGCGCTTCCCCGATCAGCGGCGCCAGCCGGCCTTCGAGGACGCCCTTGGCGAATTCGTTGGGCACGGCGAGCAGCGCGGTGTCCGCGACCAGCGCCAGCGGCTGGGTGCGCTTGAGCCAGTCCTGGTCCTTCGGCTTGAGGCCGTCGGCCTCGGCCCGGAGGAGATGATCGAGTACGCGTGGCCACACTGCGGCAAGATCGGCAGGTACATCAGCCACAGGGCACGCTCTCTCACAGTCCCACGAATGTGTGATTCTCAGGACGGGCGGGAAGGAATCGGAGTTCAGTCACGGTAGTCAGGGCGGGCCTGGGGATTCAAGTTGTTGTCCACAGGCTGTGCATAGTGTGTCCTGGCGAGGGGCGTCCGCGCTGCCATGGAGCCGGTTTGACCGGATGACGTAGCCGCGCGTACCGTGACCAGGTCGAGTTGTCGATGGCTGCTGCCGCCTGCCTCCGATGGGCAAAGATCGCGCTCAAGTGATCGTGTAGCGGTGCACTCGGGCGTTGCGAGCTACTCGTGGGCGCACGGTGACAGCCAGTCGACGCCCCACATCTGTCTCCTAGAGACAACAAGGATTCCTGGAGCCCCCGAGTGAGCAAGCGCACCTTCCAGCCGAACAACCGCCGTCGTGCGAAGACCCACGGCTTCCGTCTGCGCATGCGGACCCGCGCCGGCCGCGCGATCCTCGCGTCCCGCCGTGGCAAGGGTCGCGCCCGCCTGTCGGCCTGAGCAGCCTGACCCTAGGTCCATGACGTGCTGCCTACCGAACATCGGCTGAGGCGGCGCGAGGACTTTGCGACCGCGGTACGCCGGGGACGCAGGGCCGGGCGCCCGCTCCTTGTCGTTCATCTTCGTAGCGGTGCAACGGACCCGCACGCAGCGGGGGAATGCGTTCCCCCGGCGCGTGCGGGTTTCGTCGTCAGCAAGGCCGTTGGTATCGCCGTCGTTCGCAACAAGGTCAAGCGGAGGCTTCGCCACCTCATGCGCGACCGGCTGGACCGGCTCCCCGCCGGTAGCCTGGTTGTCGTACGGGCCCTGCCCGGCGCGGGGGACGCGGATCACGATCAGCTGGCCCGCGACCTGGACGCCGCGCTCGCGCGGCTGCTGGGAGAGGCGCCGAAAGGCGGCAATCCCCCAGGGGCTGTGACCGACGGCGGCTCCGCCGCGGGCCCCCGGAACCCCGGACGGGACCCGGGAGGGAGCGCACAGTGAAGTACCCGCTGCTGCTTTTGATCAAGATTTACCAGTGGACCATCAGCCCCCTGCTGGGGCCGGTCTGCAAGTACTACCCGTCGTGCTCGCACTATGGCTATACGGCCATCGACCGGCACGGCGCGGTGAAAGGGACTGCGCTCACGGCCTGGCGCATCCTGCGGTGCAACCCGTGGTCGCTCGGTGGCGTCGACCACGTCCCTCCCCGGAAGCGTCCGGTTTGGCATCAGCGGCTGAGGAGCCGCCTGGGCGGGCCCACCGTCCCTGAGCCTGTCGCCCAGCCCGAGACTCAGCCCAACGCCCAAGGAGCCTGATTCGTGGACACGATCCTCGGTCCTCTCTATTACGCAGTTTCCTGGATCATCGTCCAGTTCCACTCGTTCTACAGCCTTGTCTTTGATCGGGACAGTGGAGCTGCGTGGGGTCTGTCCATCGTTTCGCTGGTGGTGCTGATCCGTGTCTGCTTGATCCCGCTCTTCGTGAAGCAGATCAAGTCGACGCGGAACATGCAGGCGCTCCAGCCGAAGATGAAGGCGATCCAGGAGCGCTACAAGAGCGACAAGCAGCGCCAGTCCGAAGAGATGATGAAGCTCTACAAGGAGACGGGCACCAACCCGCTCTCGAGCTGTCTCCCGATTCTGGCCCAGTCGCCGTTCTTCATCTCGCTGTACCAGGTCCTCAGCCACATCGCCCAGAACAAGACGGTCGGCGTCATTGACCAGTCGCTGCTGGCGAGCGCGCAGAAGGCGCACATCTTCGGTGCCCCGCTCGCGGCGAAGTTCATGGACAGCGCGGCGAAGATCCAGAGCCTCGGCGCTTCGCTGACCGACGTCCGCGTCGTCACGATCATCATGATCGTCCTGATGTCGGCGTCGCAGTTCTACACCCAGCGCCAGCTGATGACCAAGAACGTCGACCTCACGGTGAAGACGCCGTTCATGCAGCAGCAGAAGATGCTGATGTACGTCTTCCCGGTCATGTTCGCCGTCTTCGGTATCAACTTCCCCGTCGGTGTGCTCGTCTACTGGCTGACCACCAACGTGTGGACCATGGGCCAGCAGATGTTCGTCATCCGCCGTAACCCCACCCCGGGCAGCAAGGCGTTCACCGAGCGTCAGGAGCGGCTGCGCGCCAAGGGCAAGCTCGTCGAGAGCCCCGCCGAGATCGAGGCGAAGAAGGCCGCCGAGGAGGCCCGCCAGAACCGCCAGCAGCCCAAGCGCCAGACGAAGGCAAAGCGGCAGGCCGGCACCGGCGCCCCGACGGGTGGCGCGCAGAACCGTACGCGTGCCGGCTCGGCGTCGGGTGGTACGGCTGCTCGCTCCTCGAAGGCGTCCGCGCAGGACAGTGAGGGGACCGGCGAGACGCCCGGCAAGGGCGGCTCCGGATCCCGTTCCACCAAGTCCGGGCAGCGCAAGGGCCAGCAGCGCCCCAAGCACCCGTCCAAGAAGTAAGAAGGAGTCCTTCCGTGACGGACACGACCCCTGCCACCAAGGGCACCGACACCCTGACCCGCCTGGAGCAGGAAGGCGAGATCGCGGCCGACTACCTCGAAGGCCTGCTGGACATCGCGGACCTCGACGGTGACATCGACATGGATGTCGAGGCTGACCGCGCCGCGGTGTCGATCATCAGCGATTCGACCAGCCGTGATCTCCAGAAGCTGGTGGGCCGGGACGGCGAGGTGCTGGAGGCGCTGCAGGAGCTGACGCGGCTTGCCGTGCACCGCGAGACCGGTGACCGCAGCCGTCTGATGCTGGACATCGCCGGCTTCCGGGCGCGTAAGCGCGAGGAGCTCACCAAGATCGGCGCGAACGCGGCGGCGGAGGCCAAGAGCACCGGGCAGCCGGTGAAGCTCGACCCGATGACGCCGTTCGAGCGCAAGGTCGTGCACGACGCGGTGGCCGCGGCCGGGCTGCAGAGCGAGTCCGAGGGCGAGGAGCCGCAGCGCCGAGTGGTTGTCCTTCCGGCCTGATCGCTCAGCGCTCAGTCTTTCTTGGCCCCGTCTGCTCGCAGGCGGGGCCAAAACTTGTCAGCCTTCTGTGATACCCCCGGGAGCAGCCCGGGGCCCGGCAGGAAAAGCAGTCCCAGAGGAAGGGCGGTTCCCGTGACGGAGGCAGCAGCGGAGCTCCCTCCTGCGCCGAAAACGGCGCAGGAGGTATTCGGCGAGCGCTTTCCGGAGGCCGTACGGTACGGCGAACTGCTCGCCGACGCGGGTGTGAAGCGCGGGCTGATCGGTCCACGCGAGGTTCCGCGGCTGTGGGAGCGGCACCTGCTCAACTGCGCGGTGCTCTCCGAGGTCGTGCCGGAGGGCGTCTCGGTCTGTGATGTGGGTTCGGGGGCAGGGCTGCCCGGTATCCCGTTGGCGCTGGTGCGTCCGGACCTGAGGATCACACTCCTGGAGCCGCTGCTGCGGCGGACGAACTTCCTTCAGGAAGTGGTCGAGCTGCTCGGGCTGGACCATGTCACGGTCGTCCGGGGCCGGGCCGAAGAGGTCATGGGCAAGCTTCCGCAGGTGCATGTGGTGACCGCGCGGGCGGTCGCGCCGCTGGACCGGCTGGCCGGCTGGGGTGTTCCGCTGCTCCGTCCGTACGGCGAGATGCTGGCGCTCAAGGGCGACACGGCGGAGGAGGAGCTCAAGGCGGCACGCGCGGCGCTGAGCAAGCTCGGTGTGGTCGAGACCTCGATCGTGCAGGTGGGCGAGGGCGTGGTTGATCCGCCGTCGACCGTGGTGCGGGTCGAGGTGGGCGAGAGCCCCGGCGGTGTGCGCTTCGCGGCGAAGAGGGCGAAGGCGGCGCGTGTCAGCCGGGCGGCGAGGGGCCGCCGGCGTTGATGCCCGGACGCCGGAGAGGTGCCGGCCGGCTGTAATGCGGTGGGCGTAGCTATCCGCGAAATAGCGGATAGGACGAATTCCGCAAGCGCCATAAAAAGCCACAAGACGGAGTGTCGCGACTTAATCGGACGCGGCGCTGGCATCGTGTTTCACGTGAAACGTCGTTCTCTGCTGCAAGGGATCATCGGCCGTGGTCGTGCGGCTGCCGCGCCGCACGACCGGAGACCCGCAAGGGGCACGAAAGTATCCACAGATGTGGATTCATCCACAGGAGAACGGACCTCACTGGTTCACGGCGCCGAAAGCATGGCAGGCTCTGACCATTGCGAGCCTGATGTCGAGGAGAGTGAATCCTTGCGGTCCGACGCCAACATCGCGGGACCGATGACCGATCCGGTCCCCGGTCCCCGTAGCGAGTCGTTCGGGGACGACGTTTCACGTGAAACGCCGCCCCCGATGGACAACACCCCGATCGGTCGTGCAGCTCAGCTGGCGGTAGAGGCAATTGGCCACGGGGGTGAGGCGCTTCCCCGACCGGAACAGACCCGGGTCATGGTGGTCGCCAACCAGAAGGGCGGGGTCGGCAAGACCACCACCACGGTGAACCTCGCGGCCTCGCTGGCGCTGCACGGGGCCCGGGTTCTGGTGATAGACCTCGACCCCCAGGGCAACGCGTCGACTGCTCTGGGCATCGACCACCACGCCGAAGTGCCGTCCATCTACGACGTGCTGGTCGAGAGCAAGCCCCTCTCCGACGTGGTGCAGCCGGTGGTGGAAGTGGAGGGCCTTTTCTGCGCCCCCGCCACGATCGATCTGGCCGGTGCCGAGATCGAGTTGGTTTCACTGGTCGCGCGCGAGAGCCGGCTGGACCGGGCCATCAAGGCGTATGAGCAGCCGCTGGATTACATCCTCATCGACTGTCCGCCCTCGCTGGGGCTGCTGACCGTGAACGCTCTGGTCGCCGGCGCCGAGGTCCTGATCCCGATTCAGTGCGAGTACTACGCGCTGGAGGGCCTGGGGCAGCTGCTGCGAAACGTCGACCTGGTGCGAGGGCATCTCAACCCCAAGCTCCATGTCTCGACGATTCTGCTCACGATGTACGACGGGCGTACCCGGCTCGCGTCACAGGTCGCCGATGAGGTGCGCAGCCACTTCGGCAGCGAGGTGCTCCGTACGAGCATCCCCCGCTCGGTGCGCATCTCCGAGGCACCCAGCTACGGGCAGACAGTGCTCACCTATGACCCGGGATCCAGTGGCGCGCTCTCGTATCTCGAAGCGGCCAGAGAGATCGCGTTGCGTGGCGCTCCGCAGACCGGAGGCCAGGGCCTGAGTGTGAACTACGAAGCACAGCACAGCATTTCGGAGGGGAATCAGTGAGCGAACGACGTAGAGGGCTGGGCCGTGGGCTCGGTGCGCTGATCCCCGCGGCACCGCAGAACACGGACTCTGCCGGGCCCACGGGGGGACGGGGAGCGACGTCACCGTCGTCCGTACCGGTTCTGGCCACGGATCGAGGAGTAGCGGCTGCCAAGGTCGCTTCGCTGCCGACACCCGGTGTTTCACGTGAAACAGGGGCACCGGCCGAAGCGGAGAAGTCCGCGGAAGCCGCGTCAGAGGTAGCGGGTGCCCACTTCGCCGAGGTGCCGCTGGATGCGATCCGGCCGAATCCGCGGCAGCCCCGTGAGGTTTTCGACGAGGATGCCCTAGCGGAACTGGTCACCTCCATCAAGGAGGTGGGGCTGCTCCAGCCGGTGGTGGTCCGTCAGATCGCGCCCGGCAGCTACGAGCTCATCATGGGCGAGCGGCGCTGGCGGGCATCCCGTGAGGCTGGGCTGGAGAAGATCCCCGCCATCGTGCGGGCCACGGAAGACGAGCGGCTGCTGCTCGATGCGCTGCTGGAGAATCTGCACCGGGCTCAGCTCAATCCGCTGGAGGAGGCTGCCGCCTACGACCAGCTGCTGCAGGACTTCAAATGCACGCATGACGAGCTGGCCGACAGGATCGGACGTTCACGTCCGCAGGTCTCCAACACGCTGCGGCTGCTGAAGCTGTCGCCGGCCGTGCAGAAGCGGCTTGCGGCCGGGGTGCTCTCCGCCGGGCATGCCCGTGCCCTGCTGTCCCTGGAGGACTCGGAAGAGCAGGACCAGCTCGCGCGCCGGATCGTGGCGGAGGGGCTGTCGGTCCGCTCGGTCGAGGAGATCGTGACGCTCATGGGCTCGAATCCCAAGAGCGCGAGCAAGGCGAAGGGACCGCGGGCCGGCGCCCGGGTGTCCCCCGCGCTCACCGGTCTTGCCTCCCGGCTATCCGATCGGTTCGAGACCCGGGTGAAGGTCGACCTCGGCCAGAAGAAGGGAAAGATCGTCGTCGAGTTCGCCTCCATGGACGATCTGGAGCGGATCCTCGGCACCCTCGCTCCCGGCGAGGGGCCGGTGCTGGGAAAGTCGCTGTCCGAGGAGAGCGACGAAGAAGAGTGAGCTGATCCATTCGGCCCCAAGGCGGGCCGTGTTCCGGAGTGGATACCGGAACACGGCCCGCCCTTTGCTTTCCGGCAGTACCCGTGCCCGTAAAGGGTGGATACGATGCGATCGGGTATGGCACGCATCCACGTGGAGAGACCTCACATCGAGGAGAGGGCCATGCGATCAGTGAGCCGCACCGGACTGCTGGCGGCGGGCTTCGGCCTTGCGGCCATCGGAGGGTTCGTTGGTGGTCTGCTCAGGGAGCAGGCGGCGCTGACTGCGCTGCGTGGTGCGGCAGGCGAGGGAAGCGAGGACCTGGTTCCATGGGCCGTCGGCTCGTACCGCTCACGCTGGACAACCTTCCGGATCTCCCCAAGCGCTGTCGCTCCTGCGTCTTCTGGGAGCTCGACCCCGTCAGCGGCGAAGCCGCGGTAAAGGCGGGCCGGCCGGAGCTGGAGAAAGAAGCCTGGATCTCGGCGGTACTGCTGGAGTGGGGGTCCTGCGGGCGCGTCGTCTATGTCGACGAGGTGCCGGTCGGGTTCGTCATGTATGCCCCGCCGGCTTATGTGCCGCGCTCTCTGGCCTTCCCGACCAGTCCGGTGTCGCCGGACGCCGTGCAGTTGCTGACGGCATGGCTGACGCCTGGTTACCAGGCGCAGGGGCTGGGCCGGGTGATGGTGCAGACGGTCGCCAAGGATCTGATCCAGCGCGGTTTCAAGGCCATTGAGGCGTTCGGCGATGCCCGCTGGACCGAACCGGCCTGTGTGCTGCCTGCCGATCATCTTCTCGCGGTGGGCTTCAAGACCGTCCGCCCCCATCCCCGCTTTCCGCGGCTGCGGCTCGAACTGCGGAGCACGATCTCGTGGAAGGAAGATGTGGAGCTTGCATTGGACCGGCTGCTCGGGGCGGTCCAGAAGGAGCCTGCCCTCCGGCCGCTCTGAGATGGTCCACGTGTCACGTTTCACGTGAAACAGGCCCGCCCCCACGGAGGGGGCGGGCCTGTTTCACGTGAAACGTGACGGCGTACCTCAGGCGAGGTAGTCCGCGAGGTCGCGCTCGATGGCGGCCTTCGGCTTGGCACCGACGATGGTCTTGACGACCTCGCCGCCCTTGTAGACGTTCATGGTCGGGATGGACATGACGCCGTACTTAGCGGTGGTCGCCGGGTTCTCGTCGGTGTTCAGCTTCGCGATGACGATCTCGTCATGCTCGGCGGCAATGGCCTCCAGGGAGGGGGCGATCTGGCGGCACGGACCGCACCAGGTGGCCCAGAAGTCCACGAGGACGGGCTTGTCGCTCTTGAGAACGACCTCTTCGAAATTGTCGTCCGTCACGGTTACCGTGGCGCCGGCCATGGCTATCTCCTTCATGGGGTGGGTGGTGGGAAGCTGAGGGTGGGCAAGTCAGGCGGAGGGGGTCTTGTCCGGCTCGGCCGTGGCCTCGCCATCCGAGAGAGCCGCGAGGAACCGCTCGGCGTCGAGAGCGGCGGAGCAGCCGGTGCCGGCCGCCGTGATCGCCTGGCGGTAGGTGTGGTCGACCACGTCGCCGGAGGCGAAGACACCCGCCAGGTTCGTCCGGGTGCTGGGTGCCTCGACCTTGAGGTAGCCGTCGTCGTCCAAGTTCAGCTGGCCCTTGAACAGCTCGGTCCGCGGGTCGTGGCCGATCGCGATGAAGAGCCCGGTGACCGGAAGCTCGGACGTCTCGCCGGACTTGACGTTGCGCAGGGTCAGGCCGGAGAGCTTGTTCTCGCCGTGGATCTCGGCAACCTCGCTGTCCCACACGAACTTGATCTTCGGGTCGGCGAAGGCACGCTCCTGCATCGCCTTGCTGGCCCGCAGAGCGTCGCGGCGGTGGACGACCGTGACGGACTTGGCGAAGCGCGAGAGGAAGGTGGCCTCCTCCATCGCGGTGTCGCCGCCACCGATGACGGCGATGTCCTGGTCCTTGAAGAAGAACCCGTCGCAGGTCGCGCACCAGGAGACACCACGGCCGGACAACTCGTCCTCACGGGGCAGACCGAGCTTGCGGTGCTGGGAGCCCGTGGCCACGATGACTGCCTTGGCACGGTGCACCGTGCCCGCGGTGTCGGTGACGGTCTTGATCTCCTCGGAGAGGTCGACCGAGACGATGTCGTCCGGCACAAGCTCGGCGCCGAAGCGCTCGGCCTGGGCGCGCATGTTGTCCATCAGATCCGGCCCCATGATGCCGTCGCGGAAGCCGGGGAAGTTCTCCACGTCGGTGGTGTTCATCAGCGCACCGCCGGCGGTGACGGCGCCTTCGAAGACCAGAGGGTTCAGGGACGCGCGGGCGGTGTAGAGCGCTGCGGTATATCCCGCGGGCCCGGAGCCGATGATGATCACGTTGCGGACGTCGCTCACGGGTGTCTTCCTTGTCTCTGCCGACGGCTTGCTGGGGTCTCGGAACTCTCACCCCACCCAACGGATCCTAAGGGGCGAGCATTCCCGGAGTGCCACAGCGCACATCCCGTATCTCAGTCTCGCCGATACGAGTGGGTCAGCAGGACCTTCCCGGGCGCTGGCGGCGAGGCCGAGACGCACGAGGCAGTGACGACATAGGCGGAGACACTCTTCGGGTCGGACGGATGCGGCAGCACCACGAGGAAGGCGTCCTTGCCCTCGTACATGCTGTGGCTCGACGCCAGCGGGGTCTCGGGACGTCCGATGCCCTCACGCACGCACGACGGGACGGTATTGGCCTCGCCGCGCAGCGGCGTTTGGGGAGAGCTGCGGGTCCCGATCTCCGGCACCTTGTGCGACTGCGTGGACGCGAGCAGATCGTGGACATGCGATTCGAGCGATGCGGCGGTCAGCCCGCCCGAACCAGCCGCGCCGGCCGAGGACACGCTGCCCTGCTTGCCGGCCTGGGTGCCGCTGGTAGTGGCGCTCTGCATGAGGAGGCCGCCGATGCCGAACACTGCTGCTGCTGCCACGGTGCCGAGGAGAACCCGGGGCCACAGCCGCGAGCGCGCCGGGCGCCGCGGTGTCTGACGGCCCGGTCCGGAGGCGCCACGGGGCCGGCCGGCCGGGCGGGCGGGAGGCGTTTCGCGTCGGGGCGCTTCCGTTTCGGTTTCACGTGAAACGGTGACGGCGGCCTTCGGTGTTTCACGTGAAACCGTCGACGTTTCACGTGAAACGAGCGACTCGGGCCCGGCAGCGGTGGAGTCCAGCAGAGCCTCGGCCGCGAGGGCCGCATCGATGCGGCCGGCGACATCGGCCGGCATCCGCATCGGCCCGGGGAGCGTGCCGAGCAGCCCCCGGATTTCCTCCAAGGAGGCATAGACTTCTTCGCACAGCGCGCAGGTCGCGAGGTGATCTCGCAGATCCGCGGTGCGAGAGGGCGACAGCAGCCCATCTGTGAGATCGGAGATCTCGGAGACCTCCGGGTGCTCACCCGTGCCGGTCGTCGACGTCACGCTCGCCCACCTCCGCCCTTCACGGCACCTGTTCCCTTCGGTCCTGCCGTCGGTGGGACGGATGTCCCCTGCGCCCGGTTCCTTCCCCCGCTCGCGGGCTTGCTACCCCCGTCGTCGCCGCGCAGATGGGTGACCAAGGGCAGGAGGCGAGCTCGGCCGCGTGAACATCGGCTCTTCACCGTCCCGGTCGGGACGCCGAGGATCTCGGCGGCCTCCGCGACGGAGTATCCCTGCATATCGACGAGCACGAGGGCGGCGCGCTGCTCCTCTGGGAGGGTGCGCAGCGCGCTGAGCAGTTCCCGGTGCAGGTCCTGGCGCTCGGCCGGGAGGGCTGCGGACTCCTCGGGGTCGAGAAGCTGCTCCAGGCGCTCGGTCTCGGCGACCGGAGAGGTGCGGCGCGAGGCGGCTTTGCGGGCCCGGTCCAGACAGGCATTGACCGTGATGCGGTGCAGCCAGGTCGTCACGGCGGACTGGCCGCGGAAGGAGTGTGCGGCGCGATAGGCAGAGACCAGCGCGTCCTGCACGGCATCGGCGGCTTCCTCACGATCGCCGAGGGTCCGCAGTGCCACCGCCCAGAGCCGGTCGCGATGCCGCCGGACGATCTCCCCGAACGCGTCGCGGTCGCCGGCGACATGGCGAGTGAGGAGGTCCTGATCACTAGAATCGTCCAGCAGGCCCACCCATATCCCCCTCTCGCCCAGTGGCGGAATCCTTGAAATGCTGAGCCCCGGAAGACATCGCGGTGAAGATCGTCGACCTGTCGCCGCGTCACCTATGGGCCTCCGAGCTTGCAGCAACCTGACACGCCGCTCTTCATGGTAGGCAGGGACGCGGAGGACTGCTAGGAGCTCATGGATTCGTAGACGTGTGATCTTCCATCTGTGCTCCCTAAAGGGTGCGTAACTGCTTTTAACCCTCGGGAGGAGAATTGCGTCAGTGTCAGCTCATTCTCGTCTTTCTACTCCATCCCGGCTAGCAAAGATCCGAAGTTGTTCGATGAAATTTGCTTCGTGTTGCAATTTCGACTGGCTCGCAGGCCGGAATGGCCCGTGTGTCGCGTTCTCCGTTGCGGATCCGGAATAATCCAACCTCACTCAACGCGACCTGTGGGTGTTTTCGTTACGGCGGCTGCGATCGGTATGACAGCTCTGGCCGCACTTCAAGTGCCCAGGCAAGCAGGCCTGCTGCTGTTCGCAAACTTGGTACAAGGGTGAGGGACGGTGCGGAATGAATAATCCTCTTGTTTGCGTCAACCTTAATTTTGGGGCGCGCTCCATGAAGAATGAGAGCTCCCGATATGCGGCCGTCGCTTACTTAAGGGCAACTGCACCTGGAGGGCGTTTCTCCATTCCTGCAGGTGTGAATCACAACGACTTCACCGGCACGATCCGGAGCTATCACTAGTGCGGAGTTCCCGACGTGCGCCATCCCGATTGAGTACCGTGCATCTGACCAGGCTCGACCGAAAGGGGTGCAGTGCCCCGATTTGGTGACGAATGGGCGCCTGAGCTCGATTCTGGATGAGGGTCCGTTAGCTTTCTGGCGGACGATTTCTGCTCGTTTAGAGAGGAGAAATCTGTTTGTGGGTGGTTTGAGGGCCCGGCTGTCGTGTCGGGTGGGGGCCGGGTTCCACCGCTCCGGGGTGGTGCTGCTCGTAGGGGCGGGACGCTGGTGGTCAGCCAGGGTTCGGGAGGGCGTCGAGTCGTGTCAGTGATCACGTCCGGCCAGGGCCGGTGCCTCGTGAGCCGGAGGATGCGGCGTCGTCCGGTGGTGAACAAGCCGGGCGGCGGAGAACAGCCGCAGCCGCAGGGCAGGGCCTACAGTCTGGGCCTTGCCGGTGAGGGCGAGCATGGGCATCCAGGCGAGTAGGTCCGAGCGAACTGGACGATCTCCAGTCCGGTCTGGCTTCTGTGCGGCGTCGTGGAGGGACAGGTTGCTAAGGCCGAGGGCGCGTGCGGCGCGGATGCGGTGCTCAGAGCGGGCGCGCCGGCTGTGCCTCAGCTCCAGCGCCGCGATCGGAACATTCTTGGTGTTGGTGGCGAAGCAGACACCTCAGGGTTCCAACTCGTCAAGCGGCGGTAGCGAGTTCGACGGGGAAGACGGTTTGTTCGTCGAACCGGTTGCGGTGCTGGAGGCAGTGGTAGGGCTGGTCGAGCATTCGGTGGAAGAGGTTTCTCTGGGCGGCAGCGTGCCAGGCTCCGTGGTCGTCGCGGCGCCCTCGGTAGTGGGCCTTGGCGCCGGGTGAGGCTGTGCTGGCGGAGAAGGCCCAGAGGTGGCCGGCGTGGTCGAGCCGGTCGTTCTTCACCCACCGCCGAGTGATGCTCGACTTCTTGCCGGAGGCCCTGGTGATGGGCGAGGAGCCGGCGTATGCCTTCAGGGCGCGGGCGTCCGCGAACCGGCGCGGTCGTCGCCGATCTTGGCCAGCACCCGGGCGCCGAGCTGGACGCGGGGACCGGGGAAACTGAGGATGATCTCAGCGTCCGAGTGCTGAGGGAACGCTTCCCCACCGCCCTGGCCAGGTTTTCGGCGGCTGTGCAGGCGGCTTCCAGGTGGATCACAAGGGCGAGCATGCGAGCATCTGCTTGCCAGCGCGTCTTCGACCGCGGGTGGCTGGTGGGCCCAGTCGGCGCGGAACACCTCCCGAAGCCGGTCGGCTTGTGTGTTGCGATGCTGCGTTGGCGGCCGGCTCGCTTGAGAGCGGCCTGCGGCTGCGTGCGTGTCAGGGAAGCGGCGCGGGACGGCGTGGGAGCTGCTTTGAGGACCTCAAGGGCTTCCGGGCGGTAAGAGGCCGTTGTTCCAGGGCTCGAAGGCCGCCAGCTTGGTCGGGTAGTAGTAGTAGTACTCGTGCAGCAGGGACCGGAGCTGGTTGGAGATTTGCTGACGGTTCCTGGTGGCGTCCTGCTGGGCGCGGGCCAGGACAGTGACGGTGCCGGCCAAGTTGCTGTCCTGCGGCAGCGGCCGGTGGGCGTGCATGTCGGTGTGCGGGATGTTCGCCAGCACGGGGGCGTAGCCGGAGTCGGACTTCTTGCGCGAGACGCCGTGCCGGTCGTGGTAGCGGGCGGCGGCCATCGGATTGATCGCAAATACCTTGCGTTTGCCGGTCCTGAGCACCGCGACCAGCAGGCCGCGGGAGGTCTCGATGGCGACCGGGATCGGGTTCTCCTCGGTGTCGCCATACTCGGCGAGCAGGTCGAGCAGGATCTTGTAACCGGCCGCGTCATCGGTGAAGGGTCCCGTCGGGGATCTCACCGTCCGGTGCGACGGCCGAGGCCTTCAGGACTGCGGCGTGGGCGGCGTCCGTGATGGGCATGCCGACCAAGACAGTCATCGCCGGTGCCGGGCGAGCCAGGCTACGAGCTCGGTGGGTGCCACCGCCGGAATCGCAGCGGATGAGTGTCTGCCGCCCGCGCCGATAGCGTGTGATCACTTGCAGTGTTGGAGCCCGCGTTCCCCGGCCACAGCAGTCCCGCCACTGGCTCTCCGGTCCCGTCTCGGCCGTGGTCGACGAACCCCATCAGCGGGGGCCGAAGGCCTTCTTTCAGGTCGTGGGCTTCCTGCTTGTCGGAGTGCGCGATGACGAGCACCCCGTCGAGGTCCAGGACCACCTGCCCACCGGCGTTCGGCGCTGAGGCGACAACCAACTTCCAGACTCGCTGGCATACTTCGGCGCGGGCGGTGCGGATCGCGGCCAGGGCACGCTTGCCGCCTGAGTGAGTCGATCAACCGGGAGACGGTCGGATCGGGGCCATCGGCCCGAACACGTCGGTTTCCGGCCGCAGCACGCCCATGTCGGCCAGACAGACCCCGCCGACGGCGACCGCGAGCGCGACATCCAGCAGGCTCTTGCCCGCATCGTGCACTGCCCGCGGATTGTGCCACGGTGACAGCGCCGTCGATATCGCCTGATCCGGAGCGGTCTTGCGGGCCGTTGCGATCAACAGCACGGCGCCGCTCTGCGGGACCACCCGCGGACACCTGGCTTCAGATTCTCCTCGCGTCAGACGCGGGCGATGTACTACTCGACATACCGAATCTTGGTGCGGTCCACGGTCCACGCGGACACGTCGGCCAGTTCGGTGGTGTCCTTGCGGCGATGTCCCTCGCCCGCCGATAACACGAGGTGGGCCCCAGGAGCCATGTCGGTCGGCGCATGACGCCACCAACTTGCCGGACTCCTCTACCTGTTCAGGGAAACCATCCATGCCCTGGGTCCAAAAAGATGAAGCACTTCAGGTGATAGGAACCAGAGCACAGGGGGCTATGGGAGTCAGTTCTGTAGGTTCCGCAGTGGCGAAGCGAGGCGTTTTCTCGGTGCGACTGTGGCCAGAGCTCCTCTTGTCAGCTCCGGCTGACCTGCCGCCAGTTCTCTCCCGTATCTCGGGAGAACCTCAATCCGAATTCCTGCCCGGTGCGAAAATGGTGCACCTGCGTGCTGGAGCTGATGTCTTCGTGGACGGAACGATGGCCTTCCGATTCGTCGGAAGGCCATCGCACCTTGTGATGCTAGCCGCGTCCCTGAGTGTCCTGGGCGACGACGAAGTACTTGCCGCACTCGCCCCCGAACCTCCACGTTCCGCGACCTATCCACGCGCCGTATATCGTCTTGCCGTTGCTGCAGTCAGTGACGGCGCGCGCCTGGCCGCTCTTGACGGTGCAGGTGGCGCTCCAAGAGTTGACGGTCTGCTTCCAATTGCCACAGCTGTAGTTGCCGGCGGCGGACGCGGGGGTGGCGGTTGCCAACCCGCCGATGAGGAACGTAGTGGCCACAGTTGCCGTTGCGGCATGGCGAAACGCAGTGCGCTTCAAGACAGCCTCCCCTAGGTGCCCGGTCGGGCGAATGTTGATGGTTGCGCACATTTCAGTGAGCGCTAATGATCACCATAGAACAGCGCTGTGGCCTTTATGGTTCGGGGTGCCGTGGTGGGGGCAGGGCGAGGGTGGCTTCGGCGATGAACTCGTCGAGCGGAGCCGGTCGGTACGCATCCTCGCGGACGCCCCACGTGATACCCCGTCATCTCGTGAGGCTCCGAAGCTCCATGCTGACCAGCAGCGATGGCGAACTGCAACTGGAGTATCGGGCGGTTCACGGACGCAAGCCCCACGGGTTGCGTCCTTTGACCGGCCGCTTGTCATGAAGCATCCATCAACAAATCCTAGTCGGATTTCTATGGGCTCCCTGGGGTGATATTCCGTAAGGTCAGCCGAGGATTTGGATTTCCGAAATGCCGCCCCGGAACCAATCGGATGTTCCATCAGTGGGAAGTTCCGTAATGTGGATCAGTACGTACCGAGACTGTACTGACTGATCGAGTTTCACGTCCAGCCGGTCACCAGCCTTTTGGGACTTGGAAAGACGTTGTGAGAAATCGCTGAGCTTCGTCGGGCTCTCTGTGGAAGGCGCCGCTGCACGGATGTCCACAGTCTGGCCTGGTCGATACATGCTGACGTGTATCTCGGAGATGTCCCTGGTGCTTCCGAGGTCAACGATGATGCCGCTGCCGTCTGCGCGCGACGGCAGGTTTCCGAAGTTTGGCCAGCTCTTAAAACGCTTTGTCACCCAGGCGGTACTTGGGTCGTTGTCCGTAGCGTTGTGCGCTTGTTCCCCCGAGAAAGGCGCGGACAAGGGGGAGAACTCTGTGGCGCCCTTGATTGGGAGGGGCTTTGCCGCGGGCTTCTTCGCGCCGCCGCTCGGCTGTGAGGTTCCCGGGCCTTCCTCGTTCTCCCGCTTCAGCAGGGTGTCCGCCAGCTGCCAACTGCCCAGGCCCAGCGCCGCGATGAGCAGCGCGGAGACGGACCACTTCAACGCCCGGCCGGTACGGCTCTGAAGCGGTGGCGGCGGCGGAGTGATCGCCTGCGCCGGCCGGCCGGACTGGCCGCTGCGGGTCGACGACTGGCCGTACGCGCCCTGCTGGTGGCCGTTGCGCGGGTACGGCGGCGGGGTGGAGAACGCGGTCTCCGGAGGCCGGATGCGGGGCATCGCGGCGACGGCCTTGGCCAGCTCCTCCGGCGTGGTGCACGGCTGTTCCTGGCGCGAGGCGGTGGCACCGTCGTTGTTCACCGCGCGCATGGCGAGCTCGGACAGCCCGCGGTGGACCCCTGCCCGCACCTGGTCGGGCGCGATCAGCCCGACGCCCTTCGGCAGGCCGGTGAGGCCGTAGGCGTCGTTCTCGTACGGCCAGCGCTGGGTCAGGGCGGCGTACAGCAGGGCGCCGATCGCCTCGGTGTCCGTGCGCTGCGGGTGCTCGCACGTGATGCCGCGGAGCGCCGCCATGACCGCGAGGCCGCGGATGCGGTACTGCCCGGACTCCGTGCGCAGCACCGAGCCGGGGGTGAGCCGCAGATGGGCCAGACCCTCGCGGTGCGCGGCGGCCATGGCCTGGGAGACCTGGCTGACGAGCTGGTAGGCGTCGTGCGGCTCGAGCGGGCCGGAGGCGAGCACGGTCGTCAGCTCGGTGGCGTCCGGTAGCCACTCATGGACGACATAGACGAGGTCGTTCTCCTCGACGGCGTCAAGGACCTGAACGAACCGGGGGTCGCCGAGGAGCGCGGAGGACCGGGCCGCCGAGAGTACCGGGCGGGCCCGCGGATGGTCGGCGGGCAGGACGTGCACGCCGACGGCGCGGCGCAGCTTCTCGTCGACCGCGCGCCAGCTGCTGAATCCGTCCAGACGGGTGACACACTCCTCGAGGCGGTAGCGTCTCGCGAGCTTGTGGCCGCTGTGCAGTTCCGGTGGCTTGGAATCGGTAGCCTCGGCACCCTTTTCATCGGTGCGCGCGGCGTGCTGTTCCTTGCCGGATACCTTCTCGGCCTCCGCGCCGTCGCTCGTGGCCTGACCCGCCTTGGCGGTCAGCGGCTCCTCGCCGCCCCTGTCGGCCACGTCGACGGCAGCCGTGCTCCGTTCCGCCACCGTCGTTCCTGCCTCCCCATCCGTTGCAGGCTCAATGAGCCAAGACAATTGTGCCCACAGTCCGCCACTATGCACGACACACGGTGGCAGTCGATGGTTGTGCTCCGTCAGCGCCCCAGCTTGGACCGGACCATGCCGACCAGGGCATTCAGCTCTTCGATCCGCATTTTGCGTGCGGCAACGTAGAACACGGCCAGAAGTGCGGCGGCACCGCCGATGAGACCGGCCAGCGAGCCGACGAATCCGCTGCCGAGGGCCTGCATGACGCCGTACACCACGGCCCCGGAGATGATCGTGGCAGGGATGCTGGCGCCGGCCAACCGCGCGTACGTCCGCACGACGTGCGCGGTGTCCAGGTCGCCGCCCATCCGCTTGCTCAGCCGGCGCCAGGCCACGCCGACGCCGATGACGTAGGCGAGGCCGTAGGAGGCCGCCATGCCGATCACGGCCCAGCGGGCCGGCAGGACCAGGAAGCAGAGGGCGGAGGCGGCGGCGTTGACGGCGGCGACGATCACCGTGTTGTAGAAGGGGGTGCGGGTGTCCTCGTACGCGTAGAAGGCGCGCAGGACGACGTACTGCACCGAGAACGGGATCAGCCCCACGCCGAAGGCCATCAGCATGTACCCCATCGGGATGCCGGCGCCGGACGAGCCGTAGACCAGCGTGCACAGCGGGATGCCGAGGGAGAGGAAGCCGAACGAGATCGGGACGATGGCGACGGCCGAGGTGCGCAGGCCCTGGGACATGTCGTCCCGGACCGCGCCGGTGTCGCCGTCGTGCGCGGACCGCGCCAGCCGGGGCAGCAGTGCCGCCATCACGGAAACGGTGATGATCGCCTGAGGCATGTTCCAGATCAGCTGGGCGCTGGCGTACGAGATGAAGCCGGTACCCGGGTGGCCCTGCTGGTCGGCGGTGTTACCGGCCCAGGTCGAGAGCTGGGTGACGACCAGGACGCCCGCCTGGTTGGCGAGGACGAAAAGGACCGTCCACTTGGCGAGCTTGGCGGCCTTGCCCAGGCCGTGGCCGCGCCAGTCGAAGCGCAGCCGGAGCTTCAAGTCGGCGTCGCGCAGATACGGGATCATCGCCAGCGCCTGGACCACCAGGCCCAGCAGGGTGCCGATGCCGAGCAGCCGGATGCCTTCGGTGGGGATGGTCGTGACGCCGATGTGCGAGGTCTTCGCCGTGCCGTAGACCCAGATGAACAGGCCGAAGGTGGCGATCATGACGATGTTGTTGAGGACCGGGGTCCACATCATCGCGCCGAAGCGGCCACGGGCGTTGAGGATCTGCCCCATCACGACATGCAGACCCATGAAGAAGATCGTGGGTACGCAGTAGCGGGTGAAGGCGACGGCGACCTCGTTGGCCGCCGGATCGCGGGAGATGTCGAACGAGACCAGTTTGACCAGCAGCGGCGCCGCGAACACCGCAAGTACCGTCAGCGCGCCGAGGACCACGATGACGAGGGTCAGCAGCCGGTTGGCATACGCCTCGCCGCCGTCCTCGTCCTCCTTCATCGCGCGCACCAGCTGCGGGACGAAGACGGAGTTCAGGCCGCCGCCGATGGTCAGGATGAAGATCATCGTCGGCAGCTGGTAGGCGACCTGCCAGGAGTCGCCGAGCACCGCGCCGCCGAGCGCCGCGACGATCAGCGCCGAGCGGACGAAGCCGGTGAGCCGGGACACCATGGTGCCGGCGGCCATCACCGCGCTGGACTTCAGCAGCCCGGAGGCGCGGCCACCGGACTGCTTGCCGGCCGCCGCCACGGGGGCGGGCTCGGGTTCCGCCGGGGCCTGCTGCGGTGCGGGCTCCGGACCGGGCGCCGCGGCGGCCACCGGCTGTGCGGCGGGGGCCGGCGCCGGGCTCGGTGCCTCGTAGGGCTGCTGCTGATCCCGGAAGAGATGCGCGAACGCGTCCTGCTCGGGACGCCCGCTCTCGCCCTGGGCGGTCAGCTCCTCGCCACCGGCGAACTGCATCGTCTCGGCGGCATCGCCGTACGAAAGATCGTGGGCCTGGGCCTGGGTCTGGGCCTGCGGGGCGGGCGGCTGCTGGTAGAGGGGGTGCGCGGGCTGTCCCTGCGGAGATGCGGCCTGGTCGTAGAACGCGTCAGCCGCCGGATCCTGGCCCGTCGGGTCCTGCGTGTGCTGCGGGTCGTTGCGGTAGGAGTCCTGGACAAAAGGGTCCTGGTCCGCGGGCAACGGCGGCGTCGGAGGGACCGCCCCCGAGGGATCGCCATGGGCGCCCCGGCCGCGGCCACCGTCATACGGCGCATTCATCGCTGCCCCACCTCATCCGTCGCCGGCCATCCGGCCCCGTCACGTATCAACGGTCCACTTTCTCACCTGTGCCGGACGGGCCGGACTTTTCCGATCCGGTGTCCGGCGAGCGGTCACTCGGCTGCTCGGGCCTGTCGCCGCCCGTTCCGCCGTTGTCGCCGTTCGCGTCTGCTGCGCCGTCGGAACCGTCGTTGTCCTCGTCGTCGGGTCCTTCCCCGGCGTCCTCGGTGGCGGCGCGCTTGCGCTGGAGGTAGATCCGGACGCCGGCGAGGACGAGCAGCAGCACACCGCCCGCGATGACGAGCATCACAGTGGCGGTGATCTCCGTGACGTTCACCTGGAACGTCATGGGGTCACCGTAGGGCTTGCCGTCCGCGGTGTAGAGCTGGGCCGTCACCCAGGCGCGACCGTTGGCGTTCGCCGTGGTGTCGAACTTGAAGGACTGGCTGTGCCCGCCGTCCACCTTGATCTGCTGTGACGGCCCCACGTCCAGGCGGTTGGGCTGGGACGAGGTCAGCCGCAGGGTCATGCCCTCGACGCCCTGGAGCAGGTTGTTCTGGACCGTCACCGGAATCGTGGCGCTGCGCCCGGAGAGGGTCGCCTCCGACTTCTGGATCAGGTGCACCTTCTTGGTCAGACCGCCGAGGTAGCTGCGCACCGAGTCGCGGAAGCTCGCGGCTCCCT
Source organism: Streptomyces sp. CT34 (assembly GCF_000805335.1). Lineage (GTDB taxonomy): Bacteria > Actinomycetota > Actinomycetes > Streptomycetales > Streptomycetaceae > Streptomyces. The sequence continues at coordinate 4,228,578 of NZ_KN708638.1, forward strand.
TGGGGTCGCCCCGCCACTCCGTCGACATCTCGCGCATTATGGCGTTGCCGAACGGGGTGACCACGCGTTCGGGCTGGGCCAGGATCACCTGGAAGTCGTCGAGCGCGGCCTGGGTGTCCTGGATCTGCCGGAAGGCGTCGGTGGGGAGCTCCTGGCGGCGCAGCGAGGACGGGTAAGCGGCGCGGCTCGGGATCTGGCGGCTGGCGGCGGGGTCGGGCTTGGCCTTGGCCGCATCGCCGAGCTTCAGCGGCTGGGTCCAGCCGGCCGACTCCAGGTTCCGCAGCGCGCCGGCCATCGTCTCGGCCTGGCTCGCCGACGGCATCCGCTGCGGCGCGACGACGATGCTGCGCTGCTGCTCCGGGTCCTGGAGGCCGATCATCTGGGCCTGGGCGAGGAACTCCTGGATCGCGCGGCCGGCGTTCCCCGGCTTCGACATATCGCCCTCGAAAGCCCGGGAGAGCTGCTCGTCGGTGACGATGGCCGTGTTGCCGCCGCCGATGGGCCGGGCCGCGGTCGGGGTGTAGGGCAGGCCGCTGTCGCCCAGGCTGTCGCTGCGCGTGATGACGTTGTGTGCACCGGCCGACGTGGCGACGTCGACGACCGAGGAGTCGATCGCGCCGTTCACCGGCCAGGTGAAGTCGGTGCGCGGCTTCACGCCGAGGATCGTGTCCACGGTCTTCGAGGCGAGTTCGGTGGCCGGACCGAGGTGGCTGAGCGCGCTGGGCACGCTCTTGCCGTGGTGGGCGAGGGAGGCAAGATCGGGGTCGCCGAAGGGCAGGGCGACGACCTCGTGCCCCTTCACGGCGTCTTCGAGATCGTTCAGCCACTGCTTGGCGACGGCCTGGTTCTTGCCCATCGGGCCGTCCGGACCGTTCACCCGGTACGGCTTGGTCATCGCGTCGGCGGTCGCGAGCAGGTCGGGATCGATGACGAAGGTCACCGGGAGGTTCTTGCCGAGCGTGACCATCTGGTGCAGTCGGCCGCCGGGCGCGATCTCCTTCGCGAGATCGTCGTTGCGGAAGACCGGTGTCTGCTGGGCGTCGGCGCCGGTCTCCGCGGTGAGGTGCGTGGACGAGATCAGCGGCCACAGGTACGTGAGCTGGGTCTTCTTGGCCGGGGCGGCGTCCTGCCAGGGGAGGAAGGTCCGGTCGATGCCGAGGACCTGCTCGTACGAGGAGTTCTGGGTGTGCCCGGACAGCGTGACGCCGAGCGGATACACACCGTCGTTGCCGAGGTCGAGGTCCTTGACCGGCACGCTGAGGGTGAACGGCTTGCTGGTGCCCGGATCGAGCTTGTCGATCTTCTCGGTGTGCCCGTCGATCTCCTTGCCGTCGGCGCCCGGCTGATATCCGGTGCGCTGTGTCACGGCTTCGATGGAGCTGCGGTCGCTGAGTGCGGAGCCGCGGTGGAGTCCGACATGCGCGTCGGTGACCGGGGCCTTGCCGTCGTTGGTGAGCGTGCCGGAGACGGTGACCGTGTCGTCCTTCCCGGGGGCGGACGGGGACATCGCGTTGATCGTGACGCTGACCGTGCGGGAGCCCGTCGGGGCCGCCTGGGCGGAGGGGGGGTGCGGGAGCTGCAGCATTCCCACGAGCAGGGGCACTCCGGTGAGCAGTGTCACGGTCCTGCGCAGCCATCGACCACGCGGCCGTTCAGTCCCCTGGAACCCTGCCGCATCGGCCACGCGCTCGCCCGTCCCTCGTCGTCGTCAGTGGTCGTCGGAATGTGCGTCCACGAATGGTAACGAGGCCCGGCACGCCGTAGTGCCGGGGAGTGCTCCACATGATCGCCAAGCCGGGGCCGCTCACGCCTGTCCCCTTTTCATGACGTGACGCCGGCCGCGGCGCGGCCACGTACCCTTTTCTGTTGTGCCGAACGCCAACAATGACTTCCCCACCCCGCGGTCCGAGCGGGCTCCGCAGCCGACGAACGCGCTCAACCACGTGCAGCGCCGTGCCGTGAGCGAGCTGCTGCGGGTGTCCCCCGTCGCGGACGACCTGGCCCGTCGCTTCCAGGAGGCCGGGTTCACGCTTGCCCTGGTCGGCGGGTCGGTCCGGGACGCGCTGCTCGGCCGGCTCGGCAACGACCTGGACTTCACCACCGATGCCCGGCCGGAGGACGTGCTGAAGATCGTCCGGCCGTGGGCGGACGCGGTCTGGGAGGTCGGCATCGCCTTCGGCACGGTCGGCTGCAAGAAGGAATCGTTCGACATCGAGGTCACGACGTACCGTTCCGAGGCGTACGACCGCACCTCGCGCAAGCCCGAGGTCTCCTACGGCGACTCCATCGCGGACGATCTGGTCCGCCGGGACTTCACGGTGAACGCCATGGCGGTACTGCTGCCGCAGAAGGAGTTCGTCGATCCGCACGACGGCCTGGAGGACCTGGCTGCCCGTGTGCTGCGGACCCCGGGGACGCCGCAGGAGTCGTTCTCCGATGACCCGCTGCGGATGATGCGTGCGGCTCGCTTTGCCGCGCAGCTGGACTTCGAGGTCGCCCCCGACGTCATCGCCGCGATGAAGGCGATGTCGGACCGTATCGAGATCGTCTCCGCGGAGCGGGTGCGCGACGAGCTGAACAAGCTGATCCTGGCGGCGAACCCGCGCCAGGGGCTGCGGCTGCTGGTGGAGTCCGGGCTGGCGGACCGGGTACTGCCCGAGCTGCCCGCGCTGCGCCTGGAAAGTGACGAGCATCACCGCCACAAGGATGTCTACGAGCACTCGCTGACGGTCCTGGAGCAGGCCATGGGCCTGGAGGAGAACGGGCCGGATCTGGTGCTGCGGCTGGCGGCACTGCTGCACGACATCGGCAAGCCCAAGACGCGGCGCTTCGAGAGCGACGGCCGGGTCTCCTTCCACCACCACGAGGTGGTGGGGGCGAAAATGACCAAGAAGCGCATGTCCGCTCTGAAGTACTCGAACGACATGATCAAGGACGTTTCGCTTCTGGTGGAGCTGCATCTGCGCTTCCACGGATACGGGACTGGTGAGTGGACGGACTCCGCGGTCCGCCGCTACGTACGCGACGCCGGCCCGCAGCTGGAGCGCCTGCACAAGCTGACGCGCTCGGACTGCACCACACGCAACAAGCGCAAGGCCGCGGCCCTGTCGCGTGCCTATGACGGGCTGGAGGAGCGTATTGCGCGGCTCCAGGAGCAGGAGGAGCTGGACGCGATCCGCCCGGATCTGGACGGCAACGAGATCATGCAGATCCTGGGCATCAGCCCGGGACCCGAGGTCGGTAGGGCGTACAAGCAGATGCTGGAGCTGCGGCTGGAGCACGGCCCCATGGAGCGGGAGGCCGCGGTGGCCGCACTCAAGGAGTGGTGGGCTGCTCAGGGCTGAGACCGCTCAGGCCGCGCGAGCGTGAAACCGTCGATGTTTCACGTGAACGGGAACGCTGTTTCACGTGAAACGGCCGGTCGTGAACCGCCGTGTTTCACGTGAAACAGCGCCCTCGCGGTGTCCTGGGAGGGGCCTCTTAGCTACTTGATGTCCTGAAGGCAGAGCACAAAGCGGGTGGTGCCACCGTGGCGGCGGTGCTGGGTCTCCGCATAGGTCGTGTCGGTCTTGGGGCAGAGAGACCTGTCCGTGGTGTTGGCGTGGACTGCCGTCACCTTGAACTTGGCCTCTGCGGTGCCGCAGCCGACGACCTTGAGATCGGGATTGATCTCGTTGCCGCTGTTCTTCATGCAGTCGCCGACCTTGGCGGTGTCGGCGTCGTTCCACGAGCTCACCCAGGCCACCCCGATACCGATCAGGGCGACGGCGACGAAGATGCCCTTCACGATCGCCTTGGGCGACCGCTGCGGACGCGACGGTTGCGGCGGTACGGGCGCTCCGCCCTGCATGTAGGGCTGCTGCGGTGCTTGCGGATACCCCTGCTGCGGCGGCTGACCGTACGGTGCCTGCGGCTGCTGGGGGTGGGCGTATCCACCCTGAGGCTGACCGTAAGGAGCCTGCGGTGCCTGAGGAGCCTGCGGGTAGGCGGCCTGGCCGTACGGCTGCTGACCGTATGGCGGCTGGCCGTACGGACTCTGGCCGTAGGGATTCGGGCCCTGAGGCGGCGTGGTCATGGGATTCCCCCGATAAGGAAGTGTCCGGAAGTGAGGTGCCCAGACGCGTAATTGACGCCCGTACGGTATCTGCTCCCGCGCTGCCGCACGGGCGAGGGGCGCCAATCGGTGAGGGTGAGACGGCCAGCGCCTGTCCGATCCGGACCTACCGGGCAGCCCTAGTGGCGTCCGAACCCCTTGCGGGCCAGTATCGCGGCGACCGCGGCGTAGAGCACGGCCACGACGACGATGAGTACGGCTGACTTCCCGTCGGGCGGCAGCATCAGCGCGGCGACCGCGGCGGCACCGACGAAGGCGATGTTGAACAGCACGTCGTAGATGGAGAAGACCCGGCCGCGGAAGGCATCGTCGACCGACGACTGGACCACCGTGTCTGTGGTGATCTTGGTCCCCTGTGTGCCCAGACCGAGGACGAACGCGGCGACCAGCATGGGCGCCGGATGGAAGAAGAGGCCGAGCGCGGGCACCAGGACCGCGCCTGTCGCGGCGCAGAGGGTGATCCAGCCGAACGGGGTGAGGCGCCCGACCGCCCACGGGGTGATCACGGCAGCCGCGAAGAAGCCGGCTCCTGACACGGCGACGGTTATCCCGAGCAGTGCCAAGCCCTGGGATTCGGTACGGGACCAGGCGTACCGGCTCAGCATCAGCACCATGACCGTCAGCGCGCCGTAGCAGAAGCGGATCACCGTCATCGCGGTCAGCGCGCGGGTCGGGACGGGCCGCTCGGCGAGGTGGCGCAGACCGTCCATCAGACCCTTGACGGTGCTCAACAGGGCCTCGCCGAGGTGCGGTTGGAGCACCGAGGGGTCGGGTCCGAGGCGCTGCGGCGTCATCCGCAGGGCGGTGAGGGCGGAACAGAAGTAGAGGAACGCGGCGAGCAGCACGACGAACGCATCCACGTCCGAGCCGGCCAGCCGTACCGCGAGGGCGAGCGCACCCCCGGCCGTCATGGCGAGCGTTCCGGCCGTGGGCGCAAGGGAGTTGGCCATCACCAGCTGCTCGCCGCCGACGACGCGGGGAAGCGAGGCGGAAAGCCCCGCCAGGACAAAGCGGTTCACGCCTGTGACCGAGAGGGCCGAGGCGTAGAAGAGCCAGTCCGGGACCTTCACCGCGATCAGCACGGCCGTCGCCACCGCGAGCAGGGCCCGCAGCAGATTGCCGTACAGCAGGACCTGACGCCGGCGCCAACGGTCCAGCAGCACGCCGGTGAACGGCCCGAGAAGGGAGTACGGCAGCAGCAGGATCGCCATGGCGGAGGCGATCGCCTCGGGCGACGCCTGCTTTTCGGGCGAGAAGACGACGAACGTGGCGAGCGCAACCTGGAACACCCCGTCGGCGGCCTGGGACAGGAGCCGTGCGGCCAGCAGCGTCCGGAAGTCGCGCAGCCGCAGTAATACGCGGAGATCGCGCACAGCATGCATGAGGCACAGCCTCACACAGCTCACCGGCCTCCGGGCGGAATACCCGGAGGCCGGCGGAACGAGGAGAGCGGCGAGTGCCTCAGCGCTCGACGTCGCCCCGGATGAACTTCTCGACGTTCTCCCGCGCCTCGTCGTCGAAGTACTGCACCGGCGGCGACTTCATGAAGTACGAGGAAGCGGAGAGGATCGGGCCACCGATCCCCCGGTCCTTGGCGATCTTCGCGGCGCGCAGCGCGTCGATGATGACGCCCGCGGAGTTCGGGGAGTCCCAGACCTCGAGCTTGTACTCCAGGTTCAGCGGGACATCGCCGAAGGCGCGGCCCTCAAGGCGGACGTAGGCCCACTTGCGGTCGTCCAGCCAGGCGACGTAGTCGGACGGGCCGATGTGCACGTTCTTCTCGCCCAGCTCGCGGTCGGGGATCTGCGAGGTGACGGCCTGCGTCTTGGAGATCTTCTTGGACTCCAGGCGGTCGCGCTCCAGCATGTTCTTGAAGTCCATGTTGCCGCCGACGTTCAGCTGCATCGTGCGGTCCAGGATGACGCCCCGGTCCTCGAAGAGCTTGGCCATCACGCGGTGCGTGATCGTGGCGCCGACCTGCGACTTGATGTCGTCACCGACGATCGGCACACCGGCCTCGGTGAACTTGTCCGCCCACTCCTTGGTACCGGCGATGAAGACCGGGAGGGCGTTGACGAACGCGACCTTGGCGTCGATGGCGCACTGGGCGTAGTACTTCGCCGCGTCCTCGGAGCCGACGGGCAGGTAGCAGACCAGGACGTCGACCTGCTTGTCCTTGAGGACCTGGACGACATCGACCGGGGCCTCCGCGGACTCCTCGATCGTCATGCGGTAGTACTTGCCCAGGCCGTCGAGTGTGTGGCCGCGCTGGACCTGCACGCCGGTGTTCGGCACATCGCAGATCTTGATGGTGTTGTTCTCGCTGGCGCCGATGGCGTCCGAGAGGTCGAGGCCGACCTTCTTGGCGTCCACGTCGAAGGCGGCCACGAACTCGATGTCGCGGACGTGGTAGTCGCCGAACTGCACGTGCATGAGGCCGGGCACGCGGCTGTCGGGGTCGGCGTCCTTGTAATACTCGACGCCCTGTACCAGCGAGGCGGCGCAGTTGCCCACGCCGACAATGGCTACGCGAACCGAACCCATTCCGGTTGCTCCCTGTGTTCTCGATGGGGCCCTGTACGGCAGGGCCCCATGTGGTGGTGTCATTCGGACGGATCCGGCCGGGAACCGCCCCGGTGCCGGGGCAGGCCGTCCGCATCTCCTGACGGGGTGTTCTTGTCCCGCTCCGTGGGACCCGGTGCGCGCTGATCGCGCCCGGCGCGCTCACTCTCGATGAGCTCGTTCAGCCAACGGACCTCGCGCTCCACGGATTCCATGCCGTGCCGCTGTAGTTCGAGGGTGTAGTCGTCCAGCCGCTCACGGGTCCTGGCCAAGGAGGTGCGCATTTTTTCGAGGCGCTCCTCCAGCCGGCTGCGGCGGCCTTCCAACACGCGCATCCGTACGTCCCGCGACGTCTGGCCGAAGAACGCGAAGCGGACGCCGAAGTGCTCGTCCTCCCACGCATCCGGCCCGGAGTGGGTGAGCAGCTCCTCGAAGTGGTCTTTGCCCGCCGCGGTCAATCGGTAGACAATTTTTGCCCGGCGCCCGGTGAGCGCCGTGGCGGGAACACCGTCCGGGGCGCCGCCCGTTTCCTCTACGAGCCAGCCGTTCGCGACCAGCCCCTTGAGGCAGGGGTAGAGGGTGCCGTAGCTGAACGCACGGAAGACCCCGAGCGAGGTGTTGAGCCGCTTGCGCAACTCGTAACCGTGCATGGGGGATTCGCGGAGCAGGCCGAGGACGGCGAATTCGAGGACGCCGGAACGCCTGCTCATCCTCCGCCTCCTTGGCCCTGTGCGGTCTTTATCTCGTGCTGATGTATCGACTCGATACATCCAGACGATAGAACGGCACCCTGGGCGGAACAAGGGTGGGGACGGTGAACGGCGTCACATCACTTATTCGTGCGACGTAACCTGACTGTTTTGGAGTGAATTTCAACACTGGGCAGGTTTTGGCCGTGCGTAGTCTGTGCGGCATGCAGACTGCCGGGAACCGTGGGCCGATACGTGGCGTCCCTGACCTCGGTGTAGTGCGGCCCGCGCGTCAGGAGCGGGTCGTGCATCGGGGGGACCTGAAGACAACTGCCGCCTTCAGGCGACGAGAGAGCGCGCCTGCCCGAGGAGTATTCGTTCCATGAGCGAGCACCGTCGCAAACCGCCACAGCCACAAGGTGGCGGACGTGCCGCGGCCAGACGTGCCGCACAGCAGTCATCAGGGCGGCGTGCCGCCCCTCCGCATGGCGCTGTTACGGGTTCTACGTCCCAGGCCCCCGAGGACCGGCCGCCGGGAGGGCGTGCCGAGGCCCGGCGGGCCGCGCAGCGCGGCGGACGCCGACGGGCGTCCGACTCCGCGGCGATGGCCTCCGGCGGGTCCGCCGCCGGCGGTTACGGCGGCGGGGGCCGCCGTGGCGGTGGTGGCGGAGGAGGCGGCGGCGCCGACGGAGGCCGTGGACGCGGTCGCGGTGGTGGAAATCCCGCCAAGAAGCGCCTTATTGACTATCCACGTGCCAACCGCACCGGATGGCGCCGGTTCGTGCCGTCCTGGAAACAGGTGGCCGCCATGTGCATCACGGTCATCGGCCTGATCGTCGGCGTGGCCGGCGTCGGTCTCGCGCTGGTGCAGGTACCGGACGAGAACAAGGCCGCCACGTCGCAGAACAACGTCTACCTCTGGGCCGACGGCAAGGTCATGGCGCGCGACGGTGAGACAAACCGGCAGAACATCAAGATAAGCGAAATTCCGAAGTCCATGCAGAACGCAGCGATCTCCGCGGAGAACGCCTCGTTCCGGACGGACTCCGGCGTGGACCCGATGGGTATCCTCCGCGCCCTGGTCAACATGGCCAAGGGCGGTGACACCCAGGGTGGGTCGACCATCACTCAGCAGTACGTGAAGAACGCGATGCTGAGCCAGGAGCAGACCATCACCCGTAAGTTCAAGGAGCTGTTCATCTCCATCAAGGTCGGCTCGACGATGGACAAGCCCAGTATCTTGCAGGGGTACTTGAACACCAGCTACTTCGGTCGCGGTGCCTACGGCATCCAGGCGGCGGCCCAGGCGTACTTCGGGAAGAACGCCTCCCAGCTGAAGCCGGACGAGGGCGCGTTCCTGGCGTCCCTGCTCAAGGGCGCGAACCTCTACGACCCTGCGGGTGGCACCGGCCCCGGCGCCACCCCCGAGCAGAACATCCAGCGCGCCAAGGCTCGTTGGTCCTGGATCCTCGACCGCGAGGTGGCCAACCACCTCATGTCGAAGGCCGAGCGGGCCACGTACACGAAGTTCCCGATGCCCAAGGCGCCGAAGCCGGTGGCCAGCAAGGGCGGGCAGATCGGGTACTTGATCGACGTGGCCAAGAAGTACGTGCTCAGGAAGGCGAACATCAGCGAGGCCCTGTTCGACAAGGGCGGCTACACGATCCAGACGACCTTTGACGAGAAGAAGACCAACGAGCTGGCAGCCGCGGTGCAGAAGGTCGACAAGCACTACATCGACCCGACGAAACGCCCGGATAAGGACAAGTACGTCCAGTTCGGTGGCGCTTCCGTGGTGCCGGGAGACGGCAAGATCGTCGCGCTGTACGGCGGTAACGGCTACGACAAGGGCCACTTCAGTAACAACGCCGATACCTACGGGGTGCCGGTCGGCTCGACCTGGAAGCCGTTCGTGCTCGCCGCGGCCATGAAGTACGGGACCGTTGCGCACAGCGGTGTGCCGGTCTCGCCGGACAGCAAGTACAACGGCGATGACCATCTCAAGGTGAAGAACGCGGACGGTTCGATTGTGCTGAAGAAGGACAACTCGCCCTTCTATCAGGTCAACGAGAGCAACTACCCCTGGGGCTACATCACCTTGCGGAAGGCGATGGAGCAGTCGGTCAACACCCCGTACGTTCAGCTCGGCATGGATGTCGGTATGGACAAGGTGCGGGACATGGCGCAGGCCGCGGGGATCTCGCCGGGCAGCTTCGACAAGAACCTCAACCCGTCCTTCGCGCTGGGCACTTCCACTCCGAGTGCGATTCGCATGGCCGATGCCTACGGCACCTTCGCCGCCTCCGGTACGAGCGTGGAGCCGTATTCGGTGACCAAGGTGATGTCCCAGGGTGAGGATGTGCCGGGCTTCGACAAGCCCAAGCCGCAGCAGGCGATGGAGGCCAACATTGCCAACAACATCACCGACGTGCTGAAGAACGTGATCGAGAACGGCACCGCGACGACGGCCAAGAAGCTGGGTATGCCGGCCGCCGGCAAGACCGGTACCACCGACGAGAACAAGTCGGCCTGGTTCGTCGGCTACACCAAGCAGCTCTCGACGGCCATCAGCATGTTCCGTGAGGACGCGCAGAACCCCCGTCAGCTGTCCATGAACGGCGTCGGCGGCTTCGACTCGATCCACGGTGGCGCGCTGCCGACCGAGGTGTGGACCCAGTACATGCTGCAGGCGATGCAGGGTGTCACCCCGCAGGACTTCCCGGCAGCCACGCCGATCGGGCAGGTACAGAACGAGCAGGGGATGCCCTCTCCCACGCCGACCCCGACGCCGAGTGCCACGCCGTCGGCGACTCCGTCCGGGACACCCAGCCAGTCCGCTTCCCCGACGAATACTCCGTCGGCCACCCCGACCAAGTCGTGCTCCCCGTGGGACTTCCACTGCAAGCAGAACGGCGGGAACGGTGGGACGACCGGCGGCGGACCGGGCGGCGGTACCGGCGGTACGAGTCCGACGCCTGACCCGACGAGCGGCGGGAACACCGGAGGAGGCATCTTCGGCGGGCCCACCGGTGGCTAGGACCGCTGATCGTTTCACGTGAAACGGCACTCGTTTCACGTGAAACACGGCTCCACGAAGCCCCCGACCCGGTGCGACCGGGCGGGGGCTTCGTCGTGTTCGTCCCATGCGTGTACGGCAGGATGGGGCCATGACGAGCCTGCGACAGGACGAGCCGGTACGGCCGACGGAACGGGATGAGGTGGCGGCGGCCGGCAGCGAGCTGATCGGCGGGCCGGGCGGGCGGCGGGTGCTGCTCGGAGCGAACTGGATGTCGCCGGTGCGGTTCATCGCGCTCGTCGCCATTGGTGTGTTCGCGCTCGGCATGGTGCAGAAGCTGCCCTGCTACAACGGCGGATGGTTCTTCGGCGCCACCAGCCAGTACGTCCACGCCTGCTACTCCGATATCCCCCATCTCTACACCGGGCGGGGCTTCGCCGATGGGCTGATCCCGTACTTCGACCGGCTGCCGGGCGATATGCAGTATCTGGAGTACCCGGTACTGACCGGCCTTTTCATGGAGGTCGCCTCCTGGATGACGCCGCACAGCGGGGCGATCCAGGACCGCGAACAGATCTACTGGCTGGTCAACGCCGGGATGCTGATGGTCTGCGCCGCCGTCATCGCGGTGTGCGTGGCGCGTACCCACCGGCGGCGGCCCTGGGACGGTCTGCTGGTGGCCCTGGCCCCCGCCTTCGCCCTCACCGCCACTATCAACTGGGACCTGCTGGCGGTCGCCCTGACCGCCGCCGGGATGCTGATGTGGTCGCGCAGTCGCCCGCTGGCGTCCGGAGTCCTGATCGGGCTGGCCACGGCGGCGAAGCTCTACCCCGTCCTGTTGCTGGGGCCGCTGCTGGTGCTGTGCTGGCGCGCTGGAGCCTGGCGCGCGTACGGGAGGGCCGTCACCGGTGCGGTGGCCTCATGGCTGGTAGTGAACCTGCCGGTGATGATCATGCATGATGCGTCCGGATTCCATATCCGGGAGGGCTGGGCGAAGTTCTACACCTTCAGCCAGGAGCGTCCCATCGACTTCGGTTCCGTCTGGCTGCTGATCTCGCAGCGCACCGGGGACCCTCTGGAGAACGCCAACCTCTATGCGACGCTGCTGATGATCCTCGGCTGCGGTGGCATCGCGCTGCTGACGTTCTACGCGCCGCGCCGGCCGCGCTTCGCCCAGCTCGCGTTCCTCGTCGTCGCGCTGTTCATCCTCACCAACAAGGTCTACTCGCCGCAGTACGTGCTGTGGCTGGTTCCGCTCGCCGCGCTGGCCCGGCCGCGCTGGCGGGACTTCCTGATCTGGCAGGCGGGCGAGATCATGTACTTCCTCGGGATCTGGATGTATCTCGCCTACACCGGCAGCGGCGACAAGCACCAGGGACTGCCGCCCGAGGGCTACCAACTGGCCATCGTGCTCCACTTGTTGGCCACCCTCTACCTCTGCGCGGTGGTCATCCGAGACATCCTGATGCCGGAGCGGGACGTGGTCCGCAGGGACGGGGACGACGACCCCTCCGGGGGTGTCCTGGACCGCAGTCCCGATGTGGTGGTGCTCGGGCGGGCGCATCACACGCCGCGCCACGCGGTGCACTTCGAGGGGACGCCACGGGTGCGCTGGGGCGTCGCACAGGACTGATCCGCTGCGGACGCACAACGAGGGCCCGGTGCCGCGGAGTTGACCGGCGGCACCGGGCCCTGGTGCAGGTGTGTGGGGGATCCGCCCGGATCAGCGGTCCACCATGCGGTCGTACTGCGTGGTGGTGTGCCGCAGGTGGGCCACCAGCTCCTCGCCGACCTTCGGTGCGGGGGCATCCGCCGGCACGAACAGGATCGACACCTGCATGTGCGGGGGCTCCGCGAACCAGCGCTGCTTCCCGGCCCAGACGTACGGCGCCAGGTTGCGGTTGACGGTCGCCAGACCGGCCCGGGCCACGCCCTTGGCGCGCGGCATCACGCCGTGCAGCGCCTTGGGCGACTCCAGGCCGACGCCGTGCGAGGTGCCCCCCGCCACGACGACCAAGCAGCCGTCCGAGGCCGCCCTTTGCTGGCGGTAGCCGAACCGGTCGCCCTTCTTGACGGACGTGACGTCGAGGACCGAGCCGCGGTACTCGGTCGCTTCGTGGTCGCCCAGCCACAGCCGTGTGCCGATCCGCGCGCGGAAGCGGGTCTGCGGGAACTGCTGCTGGAGGCGGGCGAGTTCGTCGGCCTTGAGGTGGCTGACGAACATGGTGTGCAGCGGGAGGCGGTCGGCGCGCAGCCGGTCCATCCAGCCGATGACCTCTTCCACCGAGTCGGAGCCGTCGGTGCGGTCCAGTGGGAGGTGGATCGCGAAGCCTTCCAGCCGGACGTCCTCGATGGCGGCGGCCAGCTTCGGCAGGTCCTCGGGTACGACGCCGTGCCGCTTCATGCTGCTCATGACCTCGATGACGACCCGGGCGCCGACCAGCCCGCCCACGCCCTCGACCGAGGAGACCGAGCGGATCGCCCGGTCGGGCAGCGGCACCGGCTCCTCGCCGTGCCGGAAGGGGGTCAGAACGAGCAGGTCGCCGCTGAAGAAGTCCTTGATGCGGGCCGCTTCGTAGGTCGTGCCGACCGCGAGGATGTCGGCTCCGAGCCGGGTGGCTTCATCGGCGAGCCGCTCGTGGCCGAATCCGTAGCCGTTGCCTTTGCAGACCGGGACCAGCCCGGGGAACTGCTGGAGAACGCTCTGCTGATGCGCCCGCCAGCGCGCGGTGTCGACGTAGAGGGTGAGCGCCATGGCCGGCCCGGAACCTTTCTCGTGGCTGGGGTGTGTCAGGGGTACGAACGGTGCGGTGGAGCGGTCAGCGCCGCGACATGTAGAGGTCCAGTGCCTTGTGCAGCAGCTTGTTGAGTGGGAAGTCCCATTCGCCGAGGTACTCCGCCGCCTGCCCACCCGTGCCGACCTTGAACTGGATCAGGCCGAAGAGGTGGTCGTTCTCGTCCAACGAGTCGCTGATGCCGCGGAGGTCGTAGACGGTGGCGCCGAGCGCGTAGGCGTCCTGAAGCATCCGCCACTGCATGGCGTTGGAGGGGCGGACCTCACGGCCGATGTTGTCCGAGGCGCCGTAGGAGTACCAGACGTGCCCGCCGACGACGAGCATTGTCGCGGCAGACAGGTTGACGCCGTTGTGGCGGGCGAAGTAGAGCCGCATGCGGTTGGGGTCCTCGGAGTTGAGGGCCGTCCACATCCGCTGGAAGTAGCCGAGCGGGCGGGGCCGGAAACGATCGCGCTCCGCGGTGACCTCGTACAGCCGCTGCCATTCGGCGAGGTCGTCGTAGCCGCCCTGGACGACCTCGACGCCGGCCTTCTCGGCCTTCTTGATGTTGCGGCGCCACAGCTGGTTGAAGCCCTTGTGGACCTCTTCCAGCGAGCGGTCGGCGAGCGGTACCTGGAATACGTAGCGGGGCTGCACATCGCCGAAGCCGGCGCCGCCGTCCTCGCCCTGCTGCCAGCCCATGCGGCGCAGCCGGTCGGCGACCTCGAAGGCGCGCGGCTCGATGTGGGTGGCCTCGACATCGCGCAGCCGCTTGACGTCCGGGCTCTGGATGCCGGACTTGATCGCGGCGGAGTCCCAGCGGCGGATGATGACCGGCGGGCCCATCTTCACGGAGAAGGCGCCCTGCTGCTTGAGGTGGCCGAGCATCGGCTGCAGCCAGTCCTCCAGATTCGGCGCGAACCAGTTGATGACCGGGCCCTCGGGGAGGTACGCGAGGTAGCGCTTGATCTTGGGCAGCTGCCGGTAGAGGACCAGGCCCGCGCCGACCAGCTCGCCGGTGGTGTCGAACCAGCCCAGGCTCTCCGACCGCCACTCGGCCTTCACGTCCGCCCAGGCCGGGACCTGCATGTGGCTCGCCGCGGGCAGGCTCTGGATGTATGCCAGATGCTGCTCTCGACTGATGGTCCTCAGGGTCAGGCTCATGCGGGGCGCTCCTCGGCTGGTGTGTCCCCTCGGTCGGGGCTCCGGCTCTCGCGCCGAAGCCTACTGTGACCGGGGAGCACCCCGTCTGGGCCGTACGGGGGCGGGCTCCGTATGCCGCAGCGCGGCGGCGCCTAACCGATGACGCCGCCGAAGAGGCCGCCGTGTGCCAGGCCGATGTAGAAGCCCAGGGCGGCTGCCCCGAGCCCGATGATGAACAGGAAGCGTTCACCCGTCGTCGACGAGATGAACTGGCCCCAGAGACCCGTTCCGATTCCGATCAGGCCCACCCAGGAGCTGACCAGGTGCAGGCTGGGCGAGAGAGCTGTGAGGACGGCGATCGCACCCAGGACGAGGGTGGTGACCGCGAGGGTGTTCTCGACGGGATGGGATTGGCCGTCGCTGTTGAGAAGCGCGAGCAGGTTCCGCTGGGTCCGTGCTGCCTGTGCCATACGGCACCTCCGACTGGACAGGGCGGCGCACTGTAACGCCGCTCACACCCGTTGTGTTCCAGATTGAGGGGTGCGACGACCGGATTTCAACCGGAAGCTCGGAGGCAGGTACTCTGTACGGTCTGCGCCCATGTCTGCCCGGATACTCCGGCGGGCCAGCGCGGAACGCATTACGACCCTCCTGCCACGGAACGACCGTGGCCGCTGAGTCCAAAGGAGGTGGGTTCACCATGCGTCACTACGAGGTGATGGTCATCCTCGACCCCGATCTTGAGGAGCGCGCTGTCTCCCCGCTGATCGAGAACTTCCTCTCCGTCGTCCGCGAGGGCAACGGAAAGGTCGAAAAGGTCGACACCTGGGGCCGTCGTCGTCTCTCGTACGAGATCAACAAGAAGCCCGAGGGCATCTACTCGGTCATCGACCTGCAGGCCGAGCCTGCGGTCGTCAAGGAGCTCGACCGTCAGATGAACCTGAACGAGTCGGTCCTCCGGACCAAGGTCCTCCGTCCCGAGACCCACTGAGCGCGTCAGCGCCCAGCGGTAACCGGGTTCGAGTAGCAGCAACACCAGCAGCCAGCAGCACACCCGCCGAGAGGTTCCCCTAATGGCAGGCGAGACCGTCATCACGGTTGTCGGCAATCTTGTCGACGACCCCGAGCTGCGCTTCACCCCGTCCGGTGCGGCGGTCGCGAAGTTCCGCGTCGCGTCCACTCCCCGCACCTTCGACCGCCAGACCAACGAGTGGAAGGACGGCGAGAGCCTGTTCCTGACCTGCTCGGTGTGGCGTCAGGCGGCGGAGAACGTCGCCGAGTCCCTGACGCGGGGCACCCGCGTGGTTGTCCAGGGCCGCCTCAAGCAGCGGTCGTACGAGGACCGCGAGGGCGTGAAGCGCACGGTCTACGAGCTCGACGTCGAGGAAGTGGGCGCGAGCCTGAAGAACGCCACAGCAAAGATCACCAAGACCGGCGGTCGCGGTGGTCAGGGCGGCGGCTTCGGCGGTGGTCAGCAGGGCGGCGGCCAGGGTGGCGGCGGCTGGGGCGGCGGCCCCGGCGGCGGTCAGCAGGGCGGCGGCGGTGCGCCCGCCGACGACCCGTGGGCGACCAGCGGTCCTGCCGGCGGTGGCCAGCAGGGCGGCGGTGGCTGGGGCGGTAGCTCCGGCGGTGGCTACTCGGACGAGCCGCCCTTCTAGGTCCGTACAGCCGATCCGGGGCCGCGGTGTTTCACGTGAAACCGCGTGTTTCACGTGAAACGGCGACCGGAGCGGCCGGGGCCTTGGGGGCGTCAGCACACACTTCTTGAACTTACTGGAGAGAGACAATGGCGAAGCCGCCTGCTCGCAAGCCTAAGAAGAAGGTTTGCGTGTTCTGCAAGGAGAAGATCTCCTACGTCGACTACAAGGACACGAACCTGCTGCGGAAGTTCATCTCCGACCGCGGCAAGATCCGTGCCCGCCGGGTCACCGGTAACTGCACTCAGCACCAGCGTGACGTCGCCACGGCCGTGAAGAACAGCCGTGAGATGGCGCTGCTGCCCTACACGTCCACCGCGCGATAAGGGAAGGGTGACCGACTCATGAAGATCATCCTCACCCACGAGGTCTCTGGCCTCGGCACCGCCGGTGACGTCGTGGACGTCAAGGACGGGTACGCCCGTAACTACCTGGTTCCGCGTGGTTTCGCGATCCGCTGGACCAAGGGTGGCGAGAAGGACGTCGAGCAGATCCGCCGCGGTCGCAAGATCCGCGAGATCGCCACGATCGAGCAGGCCAACGAGGTCAAGGCTCAGCTTGAGGGCGTCAACGTGAAGCTGGCCGTTCGCGCCGGCGACGCGGGCCGCCTGTTCGGCTCCGTCACCCCGGCCGACGTCGCCTCGGCGATCAAGGCCGCCGGTGGTCCGGACGTCGACAAGCGCCGTGTTGAGCTCGGTTCGCCGATCAAGACCCTGGGCGCGCACCAGGTCTCCGTGCGTCTGCACGCTGAGGTCGTCGCGAAGCTCGGCGTCGAGGTCGTCGCCGCGTAATCGCAGCACAACGCAGAAGGGCCGTACCCCGTCGCGGGGTACGGCCCTTCGCCGTGCGAGGGGGCGGAGGCCGGGGTCAGTCTCCGTCCTCATCCTGGGCGCGCTGGTAGAGCTTGGCGATGTCTTTGTCGAAGTACGCGGCGTAGGAGACGTCGTCCTCGTCACCGCCGCCTTCGTGGCCGCCCAGGACGCCGATGACGGTGCCGGTGTGGCTCTTGGGGTCGTAGTCGGCGAGCCAGGGGCTGCCGCTCGTGCCGCCCTCGAAGTCGGTGCACTGGATGCGCAGTTGGGTGTCGCTGAATTTCGTGGTGCGGTTCTGGCAGGAGATCGGGGTGTCACGGCTGGTGGGGTAGCCGGTGATCTTGACTTCGTTGTTGAAGCCGCGATCTATGCCGAGGCTGTTGCCGCCCAGGACGTCCTGGATGTTCTTGCCGTCCTTCGGGTCGACCGTGAGGAAGGCGACGTCTAGGTCCTCGTCCTGCGATGCGGTCCAGCGGTCGTCGACGACGACCTTGCTGACCTTCCACAGGCCGGTGGGTTCGTCGCCGTTGCGGTAGTCGGGGGCGAAGACCAGGTCGTCGACCGGCTTTCCGGAGTCCGCGTCGAAGGCGCAGTGGGCCGCGGTGATCAGCATGTTGCGGCCCTTACTCTGCACCACGCTCGCCGTGCAGAAGTGGGCGCCGTGGTCGTCCTTCTCGAAGACCGCGCCGATCCGGGCGTTCTCCTGGGTCCTGAGCGGGGTGTACGCGGTGCCGTCCTGGGCGGGGGCGGTCGCCGAGGGGTCCTGGTCCTCGGGAGCCTGGCCCGGCTCGCCGGACTTGCCGTAGCTGCTGCGACCGCCGTTTCTGCTCGTATGGGTCTCCTCGGCGGCGTAACCCACCACTGCGGCTGCCCCCACGATGACCAGCGTCAGGGGCAGTACGGACCTTCTGGCAAGCGAGCGCACAAGGTCATTATCGATGCGGGTCGGAAATTCCGGAGGCGATTCAACGGGAGGCTCCCGTCACAATCCACCGCCCGGAGCGGGTGCGCAGCCACAGGGTCAGCATCCGCACGGTCATCATGAGGGCCATCGCCCACCACAGGGCGACCAGACCGCCGCCCAGGGCCGGTACCGCCAGCGCCGCTGGGACGAACACGGCCAGCACCACGACCATCGCGCCGGCGAGATACGGGCCGTCCCCGGCGCCCATCAGCACCCCGTCGAGTATGAAGACGATGCCGGCGATCGGCTGGGTGACCGCCACGACCAGGAGCGCGGTGTGCAGTGGGCTCTGGACGGCGGGGTCGGTGGTGAACAGGGGGATGAACAGCGGGCGGGCGAGGACCACCAGCGCGCCGAGGACGACGCCGGAGGCGATGCCCCACTGGACCATGCGGCGGCAGGCGGCGCGGGCACCGTCGCGGTCGGCGGCGCCGAGGTACCGCCCTATGATGGCCTGCCCGGCGATGGCGATGGCGTCCAGCGCGAAGGCCAGCAGGGACCAGAGGGTCAGGACGATCTGGTGGGCGGCGACCTCGGCGTCGCCGAGCCGGGCGGCGACCGCGGTGGCGATCATCAGCACCGCGCGCAGCGAGAGCGTACGGACCAGCAGGGGGACACCGGCCTGTGCGGAGGCGCGGATACCGGTCGGGTCCGGGCGGAGCGAGGCGCCGTGGCGGCGGGCGCCGCGGATCACCACGGTGAGGTAGACGGCTGCCATACCGCACTGGGCGATGACGGTGCCCCAGGCGGAGCCGGCGATGCCCAGCCCGGCGCCGTAGACCAGGGCGGCGTTCAGGGCGGCGTTGGCGGAGAACCCGCCGACGGCCACATAGAGCGGGGTCCTGGTGTCCTGGAGGCCGCGGAGGACGCCGGTGGCGGCCAGCACGACCAGCATCGCGGGGATGCCGAGCGCGCTGATGCGCAGATAGGTCGCGGCGTACGGAGCGGCGGTCGGCGAGGCTCCGAAGGCTTCGACGAGCCACGGGGCGGTGGGCAGGACGGCGGCGATGACGGCCGCGCCGAGTAGCAGGGCGAGCCAGATGCCGTCCATGCCCTGGCGTATCGCGGCGGAGAGGTCGCCGGCGCCGACCCTGCGGGCGACCGCGGCGGTGGTGGCGTAGGCGAGGAAGACGAAGACGGAGACGGCGGTTGTCAGGAGGGCGGCGGCGACGCCGAGGCCGGCGAGCTGGCGGGTGCCGAGGTGGCCCACGACGGCGCTGTCGACCATGACGAAGAGCGGTTCCGCGACCAGCGAGCCGAAGGCGGGCAGGGCCAGCGCGACGATCTCGCGGTCATGGCGGCGGTGGGCGCGCCGTGGCGTCGCGGGAGCCTGTGTCATGAGGGGCAATCTAATCTTCCACAGGTAAGAGATGCAATCGGCTAGGGGTCCTTACCTTCCGCTGTGTGGAGGTGCCTTCTCTGTGCCGTTTGCGACGATCATGAACAGGTTGCCGAAGTTTTTCTCCCCCACAGCCTATGGATGAGAAAAGGGCAGGTCAGAGGGTTGATGGCGGCGTGATTGTGTGCTTGTCCACAGAAGTTTCCCCCGTGCCGTGCACAGGATCCGGGGACTTCTCCA
Source organism: Streptomyces sp. CT34 (assembly GCF_000805335.1). Taxonomy (GTDB): domain Bacteria; phylum Actinomycetota; class Actinomycetes; order Streptomycetales; family Streptomycetaceae; genus Streptomyces. Next base: position 4,247,928 of record NZ_KN708638.1, read on the forward strand.
CAGCTGTAGGCCAGTCATCCACACGGCCTGTGGATAACCAGATTGGCGGACGGTGCGGGTGGGCCTACCGTGGTCCGGCACCCGCCGCCTGTTCCGGCCTGAGACCTTGTCCGAACTCGACGCGCCGTAACCGGAGTCGGGCGTCTCGAATGTCAGAGCTGTGCCGTAAGAAAGAACAGCACAGCAAGGTCCGCGTCGCGGACGGGAGGAGGTGCCGGGGTGAGCATTCCCGAGCCCATGGACGATCCCTGGGCGGACTCCGGTCCGAGTGACCTGCTGCCGGCCGCCCGCTCCCGCCGGGGCGACGGAAAGGGACGCGGCCGGGGCGAGCGCCAGGATCGCGACGACGACGGCGGTGGCTGGTCCGGCGGCTTCGAGCGCGTCCCCCCGCAGGATCTGGACGCCGAGCAGTCCGTGCTCGGCGGCATGCTGCTCTCCAAGGACGCGATCGCGGATGTCGTTGAGGTCCTGAAGGGCGAGGACTTCTACCGCCCCGCCCATGAGCTGGTCTTCCAGGCGATCCTCGACCTGTACGCCAAGGGCGAGCCGGCCGACCCGATCACGATCGCGGCGGAGCTGACCAAGCGCGGCGAGATCGGGCGCGTCGGCGGCGCCTCGTATCTGCACACCCTCGTCCAGTCCGTCCCGACCGCCGCCAACGCCGAGTACTACGCCGAGATCGTCCATGAGCGGGCCGTGCTGCGCCGCCTCGTCGAGGCGGGTACCCGGATCACGCAGATGGGATACGCGGCCGACGGCGACGTCGACGAGATCGTCAACAGCGCCCAGGCGGAGATCTACGCCGTCACCGAGCAGCGGACCAGCGAGGACTACCTCCCGCTCGGCGACATCATGGAGGGCGCGCTCGACGAGATCGAGGCGATCGGCTCACGCCAGGGCCAGATGACCGGTGTGCCGACGGGCTTCACCGACCTGGACGCGCTGACGAACGGTCTGCATCCGGGCCAGATGATCGTGATCGCGGCCCGTCCGGCGATGGGTAAGGCCCTCGCTCTGGACACGCCGCTGCCCACTCCTGATGGGTGGACCACCATGGGCGAGGTCCGGCCCGGTGACCATCTGCTCGACGCGGCAGGGAAGCCCACGCGTGTGGTGGCCGCCACCGAGGTCATGACGGGGCGACCCTGCTACGAGGTGTCGTTCGACGACGGCACGTCCGTGATCGCCGACGCCGATCACCAGTGGCTCACCCACACCCGCTACTCCCATGAGGCGGCCCGGGACGGCGGTTCCGGCGACGGGCGCGCGCTCGCATCGGTCCGGACGACCAAGGAGATCGCCGCGACGCTGCACGGCATCGGGGTCGGCCGGCGTCCGCACCACAGCGTGCGGAACGCGGGCGCGCTCGACCTCCCCCACCGGGATCTGCCGGTGCCGCCCTATGTCCTCGGCGTGTGGCTGGGCGCCGGGCACCACGATGCCGCGGAGTTCGCCCCGGCGGACCCGGAGGTCGTGGGGCGGCTCGCCGCGGAAGGCTGCCAGCCCCCGGGCGATGGCCTGCTGCCGCTGCTGCGCAGCCTGGGCCTCCCGGGGAACGGCCACCTTCCGCAGGAGTATCTGCGCGCTTCCGTTGCCCAGCGGAGGGAGCTCCTCGCCGGGCTTCTCGACGCGCGCGGAACGGTCACCGAGACCGGCTCGGTGCAGTTCACGGCCGCCGGCACGGCGCTGGCCGAAGGATTCTGCGAGCTGGTGGTCGGCCTCGGCCACGGCTGCGCCGTGCGCGCCGAGCAGGCCGGGGGGCTCCCCGGGGAATCCTCCGCCGGCCATCTCGTCACCTTTACCACGACCGACGACGTCTTCGGCATCGAGCGGAAGCGGCGCCTGCACGAAGAGCGCCGGCGCCCCGGCGACCCGGAGTCGGCGCAGCGCTTCATCACCGACGTCCGGGAGGTGGAGAGCGTCCCGGTCCGCTGCGTGCAGGTGGACAATCCGGACCACCTGTATCTGGCCACGCGGTCGATGGTCCCCACGCACAACTCGACGCTCGCGCTGGATTTCGCGCGAGCCTGCTCGATCAAGAGCAATCTGCCGAGCGTGATCTTCTCGCTCGAAATGGGGCGCAACGAAATCGCGATGCGTCTGCTGTCCGCCGAGGCCCGGGTGGCGCTGCACCACATGCGGTCCGGCAGCATGACGGACGAGGACTGGACGCGGCTGGCGCGTCGGATGCCGGATGTCTCGGCCGCGCCGCTCTACATCGACGATTCGCCGAATCTCTCGATGATGGAAATCCGCGCCAAATGCCGCCGGCTGAAACAGCGCAATGAGCTGAAGCTGGTCGTCATCGACTATCTGCAGCTGATGCAGTCCGGCGGCTCCAAGCGCGCCGAAAGCCGCCAGCAGGAGGTCTCGGACATGTCCCGAAACCTCAAGCTGCTGGCCAAGGAACTCGAACTCCCGGTTATCGCGCTCTCCCAGCTCAACCGTGGCCCCGAGCAGCGTACGGACAAGAAGCCGATGGTCTCCGACCTGCGTGAATCCGGCTCGATCGAGCAGGACGCGGACATGGTCATCCTGCTGCACCGCGAGGACGCGTACGAGAAGGAATCGCCGCGTGCGGGCGAGGCCGACCTGATTGTCGCGAAGCACCGTAACGGTCCTACGGCGACGATTACGGTCGCTTTCCAGGGGCACTATTCGCGGTTTGTGGATATGGCGCAGACGTGAGGTGAGTCCGTCTCGGACCCCCTCTCGCGTGCGCTGTTCTCCCGGCCGTTGCCGGGTCCGTTCCGTACGGAAAACCCATTGCCGGTGCCGTGGCGGGTTGTTGGCGTCACGCCGTACGGTATCGCGCCCACAGCAGCGGCCAAGGCGGCCCTCGCGGTGCTGGGGAAGTCCCCGGCCGAGGAGTTCGGGCCTCGGGGCGTACGCGTGAACACCGTGTACCGGCGGGTGGTCCGCACCGCCAACTGGGGGGATCCCGACGGCTTCGGTGGCCAGGCGGCGGCCTCGATCGCCTTTCTGGTCTCCGACGTCACCGGCAACATCAGCGGCGCCGACTACGTCATCGACGGCGGCACGGTCAAGACGCTCTGACTCGGGAGGGCATCGGCGAGACCACCGGCCCGGGTCTTCTCCCGGACCCTCCGCCCGGTTCCTCCGCGACGCAGGATCCGTCGACATCGACGGCCCCTCGGGCAGCGCCTGGCTCGGGTTTGACCTTCACGTTGCTTGAAGCTCGAGAATCGCGGTCATGGACGACACCGGGGAACTGTTGAGCATCGGGGCGTTCGGCCGGCGGGTTGGGCTGGCGCCGAGCGCACTGCGGTTCTACGACGACTGCGGGGTGCTGCGCCCGGCACGGGTGGATGCGGCGACGGGGTACCGGCGCTATGCCGCCGGGCAGGTGGCGCGGGCGGTGCGGCTGCGACAACTGCGCGCGGCGGGGCTGCCGTTGGTCGACGTCGAGGTCGTGTTGGACGGACCCGATGATGCGGCCCGGGGCGTACTGCGGGCTCACCTGGAGCGCACCCGGCGGGCGGCGGACGAGGCGCGGGCGGTGGTCGAGGGATTCCTCCAGGAGGCGACCGGGGAACCGGTGGGTCGGGGTGGCCGGGTGCGGGCCCGGGTCGGCGGTCCGGAACTCGCCAGTGCGGTACGGCAGGTGGCGCCCGCGGCGGCGGCCGGCGCCACGCGGGAGCAGTTTCCGGTACTGGGCTGCGTACTGCTCGAACTCGCCGATGGCGAGGTGCGGTTGGTGGCCACCGATCGCTACCGGATGGCGGTGCGGGTGCTGTGGCCGGAGGTCTTCGAGGGCGACGGGGGGCGGGTACTGATCGCCGCGGAGACGGCACAGGGGATGGCCGAGTGGGCCGTGCGCCAGGTGGCGGTCGAGATGGAGTGCGGCGCCGGGGCGGGCACCCAGGCTGGGGTGTCGCTCCGGATGCGGAGCGGCGGGGGGCGCGGGGACGTCGCGCAGTGGACCCACGCCTGCGGGCCGAACGAGGCGGGGGATCCCGGGGAGTTTCCGGACTACCGGCTGATGGTGGCGGGGCTTGAGACCGGACGGCATCGGCTGATCGTGGACCGGGACGGGCTGCGGGACGCAGTGGCCGGTCGGAGCGGGGTGGTGTCGCTGACGTCGGGCGTCGGCGCGACGGACACCGGCGATGGTGCGCAGTCGGAGGCGGCACAGGTGCTGGAGGTGGCGGGCGGGGACCGGGAGCCCGTGCGGCTGCGGGCGGTCCGCACGGGGCCGGGAGTGCGGATTGCCTTTGATCCGGCGGCGTTTGTGCCGGTGCTGGAGGCCGGAGTGGGGCCCGATGTGCTGCTGGAGATCGCTGCGGCGGACCGGCCCGTGGTGGTCCGTTCCGCGGATCAGGGGAGTTTCACGACGTTGGTGATGCCGGTACGTGCAGGTACCCGTGGCTGATGGCCGGTGGGAACGGCGCCAGGAGAGGCGGGATGGGTGATGAGGGGAGTGGGCACATGGATCCGGAACTGCCGGTGGTGCGACTGTGCGTAGCGGGTATGCAGGCCGAGGCGGAGGGGTGTCCCGAGGCTGCACGCGGGCTGTTCGAGCGGGCCTGGGACGGTGCCCGCGATGACTATGAAGCGTGTATCGCCGCGCACTATCTCGCGCGGCATCAGAGCTCGCCCGAGGAGACACTCCGCTGGAACCAGGAGTGTCTGGACCGCGCCGATCTGGTGGGGGACGAGCGGGTGCGGGGCTTCTACGCGTCGCTGTACGTGAACATGGGGCAGGCGTACCGGGAACTAGGTCAACTGGCCGCGGCGCATGCGTATTTCGCCCGTGCCGCGGAGCGGGTGGCCGATGCGCCGCAGGGACAGTACGGCGACTGGAGCCGGATCGCGATCGCGGACGGCCTGCGGGACACCGCAGCTGCGGCAGCAGTCGGCGGGGACAGCGAGTCAGCGGCGCGGTGGCGCCTCGACGAGGGCGTCAAGGAGCCGGTCCAGGAGCTCTTCTCACGGTGGTGCGCACGCGGTGATCTCAAGGCGCTGGGGCTGACGCTCCCGGCGTATCTGGGGTATCTCGGGACCGACGAGGACCGGGTGCGACTGCGGAGGGCGCTGCACATGGTGCATGCGGCGCGCTGGCTCCCGGAGGAGGAACAGACCGCGCTGGGAGGGGTGATCGGGGCGGCTGCGCTGGGGTGTTGAGACCGGCGTGGCTGTTTCACGTGGCAGAGTCGCGAGGCGATCAGTTTCACGTGAAACGTGGGCGGGCGGGCTGCTTGGTTGAGGTGGCTTTTCACCTGACACCAGGGCGCCAGTCGCTGGGTCTTCGTTTCACGTGAAACCCGGAGGCGCCGGGACTGATGGTCGGGGCAGGATGGCCGCGCGGTGGGCAGTAGCTCATGGGTGAGCAGGGCTGGCTGAGCCGGTTCGGCAGGTGGAACGTCGCGTTGAGGAGCGTCATGACCGTCGTGGAGTCCACGGAGTCCAAGGAGCCCGAGCAGGGCGAGGGCGAGGTGCGAGAGTTGGCGCCGCGTGGGGTGCTGTCCGTCGATTCGGCCGATGCGTACGGGGAGTTGATGCCGCAGACCCGTCGGGCGCTGGTGCGCCGGCTGGCGGTTGCGCAGGCCGAGGGGCGGGCGCCGTCGATGATGGGCGCGGTGGTGCGCGGCGGGCGAGCGGTATGGGCGGGTGCCCGGAGCTCGGTGGACGGTGAAGTACCGCACGGCGATGTGCAGTACCGGATCGGTTCACTCACCAAGACCTTTGTGGCCGTGATGGTGCTCCGGCTGCGGGACGAGGGACTGCTCCGGCTGGAAGACCGGATCGGTACGTACTTGGCGGACGTTTCCGTGCCGGAGGCGACGATCGCCCAACTGCTCGCACACAGCTCGGGGTTGGCGGCGGAGGCGCGTGGTCCGTGGTGGGAGCGGACCCCGGGCGAGCTGCGGCCCCAGCGGGCCGATCTCTTCGGTGAGCGACCGCAGCGGCTGGTGGCCGGGCGGCGGCACCACTACTCCAATCTCGGCTATGCACTGCTCGGCTCGCTTGTCGAGCACCTGCGCGACGGGCAGTCATGGGGCGAGGTGCTACGGCGCGAGGTACTGGAACCGCTGGGTATGGGCCGTACGACGCTGCGTCCGGAGATGCCGCATGCGGGTGGCTGGGCGGTGCATCCATGGGCCGATGTGATGCTGCCGGAACCTGCGGAGGAGACGGGACTGATGGGCCCGGCAGGTCAGTTGTGGTCCACCACGGAGGACCTGTGCCGGTGGGCGGCGTTTCTGCTGCGGGGCGACGACCGGGTGTTGAGTGAGTCCGGTGTCGCGGAGATGCGGATTCCGGCGGTGCCACCGGAGGGGGCGGGCTGGGACGCGGGCTACGGCCTGGGGCTGCAACTGGTACGGGTGAGCGGCCAGCCGACGGGAGGCGGACGCCGGCTGGCCGGGCACACCGGGTCGATGCCGGGGTTCCTGGCGGCGCTGTGGATCGACGCCGACGAGGACGTGGCGGGGATCGCCCTGGCGAACTGCACCTCGGGGGTCGCGATCAGTACGGTGGCGACCGACCTCGTGGAGATCACCGCGGAGCACGAACCGAGAATCCCGGAGCCATGGCGCCCACTGTCCGGACCGGTGGACGAGGAGCTGTTGGCGCTGACCGGCCCCTGGTACTGGGGTGCGAGCCCGTTCGCCCTGCGGCTGAGGGACGGGCGCGGACTGGAGCTGGTGACGCTGTCCGGGACCGGGCGCACCTCGCGCTTCCGGCCTGAGCCGGACGGCACCTGGACCGGCCTGGACGGCTATTACGCCGGCGAGACGCTGCGGGTGGTGCGCGCGGAGGACGGTTCGGTCAGCCATCTCGATCTGGGGACCTTCGTCTTCACCCGAGGTCCGTACGCGCCCGCGGAACCGGTTCCGGGAGGGGTGGACCCGGAGGGTTGGCGAGGGCTCTGAGCGGCCCGGGGAAGAGCGGGTGGGCCCCCGGTTGCGGGGCCCATAGAGGCCGATGGCGGGCGCCCGGCCCCGTAGGGCCGGGCTGTCCGGGGCGGACGTACCCTCGAGCGATATGCCAGGAGCCGCCGCACCGCGCGGCTCGCCACCGCTGGAAGGCCACTGTGACTGCCCTGACTGCCCACTCCGACGCCCCGGTTCTGCTCGACCTCCCGCCGCTCGACGCGGCCCGTTTCGCGCGGATCGAGGACAAGGTCGCTGCCCTGATGCGCACCAGCTGCGATGTCGTCGCGACGCAGGGCGAGGCGCTGCTGCCCCTGGAGGCATGCATCCGCTCGGCGGTCCGGCCCGGCAGCACCGCGCTCAACATCATCACCGGCCCGTACGGCGAGACGTTCGGCGGCTGGCTGCGCTCCTGCGGCGCCGAGGTGGTCACCATCACCGCTCCCTTCACCGGTGCGATAGCACCTGAGCAGGTGGCGGAGGCGCTGCGGGCGCACCCCGAGATCGACTTTGTGAGCCTGGTGCATGCCGAGGCGGCGACCGGCAACACCAACCCTGTTGCCGAGATCGGCGCGGTGGTGCGGGAGCACGGGGCGCTGCTGATGCTCGATGCCGTCGCATCGGTGGGCGCCGAGCCGCTGCTCACCGATGAGTGGGGCGTGGATCTCTGCGTCATCGGTGGACACAAGGCGCTCGCCGGTCCGGCCGGCGTCTCGGCGGTGTCGGTCAGCGCCCGTGCCTGGGAGCGCATCGCGGCCAACGAGCAGGCTCCCCGGCGCTCGTATCTCTCCCTGCTGGACTGGAAGGAGCGCTGGATCGACGGCGGGCGCACTGCCCTTCCGCACGCCCCGGCGCAGCTGGAGATGCTCGCGCTGGAACAGGCCGTGGACCGTGTCGAGGCCGAGGGACTGGACGCGGTCATCGCCCGGCACCGAGCGGCAGCGGCGGTGGTCCGTGCGGGTGTGGCGGTGCTGGGCGGTCCGGTGCCGTATGTGATCCGGGACGAGGACGCGGCGCCGGCCGCCACGACGCTCCGTGCGCCGGCGGAGGTGGACGCCCGTGAGGTGGTGTCCGCGGCGCTCGCCGCCGACAGCTCGGTTCCGGTGCAGGCCGCAGCGGGCGCGCTGGCCGAGGAGATGATCCGGGTGAACCACTACGGCCGTGCCGCGGACCGCGCGGTGGTGCTCGCCTCGCTGGCGGCGCTGGCCGCCGGTCTGCGTGCGCTGGGCATCGATGTCGACGAGCATGCGGCTGCCGCTGCGGCAGGTACGGCGTGGGACGAGGCCCTCGTAGCGGCCTGATAGGCGCCGGCCCGGCGACCCGTCCGAGCAGTACAGGGACCGGGAGCGCAGAACCCACACCGCAGAACTCACGCTACGGAACCCACACCGCAGGGCTCGGGGTGGGGTCGTGTTTCACGTGAAACACGACCCCACCCCTTTGTCGTAGCGCTTTTTCCCGGTCTTGGATTCGTCACCCATTCGGACCTCAACTTCCCTATTCTGTACGCCTGTTGGGGCTGGTGACGACGAAAGGCGAGGGGAGGTGGGGCGCCCGTTGTCATGTCGGACGGTCTTCGCGCTGTATCGCTGGGGCGGTTCTCGCGATACGCCGGACGGCCCCATGCGCCAACCCGGAGCGGTCCTCGTATCGCGCCGTACGCCCACCGGATCCGACGCCGGCTCCTCAAGGCCAACGCTGCCCCGGCGAATCCGACGCCGCCTCATCACGCCCGATGGGTCTCCGCGTCCCGTTCCGGCCCGTGAGTCACGGTCGTGCCCTCCGCGTCGCCGGCGCCGGATACACCCTCAAGTGTGGCGGTACGCACGCATGTTTTAAGGCTCTCGTAGAATCGGAACGATCAGCCCGGTTAAATACCGGGTCTGGAATGCGGTGGAGTCGGATGGTTTCGGGAGGCGCGCGGATGTCGGACGGCCGGGCGGTGCCCGTTCGTGCGGATGCCCGACGTAACCGGGCGCTGGTTCTCCAGGCGGCGCGATCGGCCTTCGAGGAACGGGGGTTGCGGGTTCCGCTGGGAGAGATCGCGCGTCGCGCCGGAGTCGGGGCGGGGACCGTGTACCGCCATTTCCCGTCCAAGGACGCCCTGTTCAGGGCGTCGGTCAGGGACCTGATGCGGCTTTTCGTCGATACCGCAGCGGACTTGGCCGAGGTTGATGATCCCGGTGGGGTGTTCTTCCGTTTCCTGGCGTCGGTCGTGCGGCTGGCGGCCCGCAATCGGGCGCTGTGCGATGCGCTGGAGGCGGCCGGCGAGGACGGACCGGAGTCATTGGGCGAGGCGTCGAGGAGACCCGAGCGGGACTTCGTGGCGGCGCTGGGCATCCTGCTGGTCCGGGCCCAACAGGCGGGCGAGGTAAGGGCGGATGTGGATCTGGAGGATGTCCGTGTGCTGCTGGTCGGGTGTATGGCGATGGAGCGGCGGCGGGTGGGGGCGAGGGACCCGGTGGACGGCGGAGCGGGTTCGGGGGCGGCGTCGGCGGGCCGGATGACGGCGCTGCTGCTCGACGGTCTTCGCGCCGCCCCGACCGTAACGGAACTCCCGCCCGCATCGCCGACTCGTAACGAAACTGGAGGCGGGGCCGGGACTACGACCGGAAACGAGAGTGGGGCCGGGGCCGCGAGCGAGGCCAGGAATGCAGCCGGGGGTGCGGCCCGGTGCCAGGTGTGCGGCGAGGCGATCACGGTAGCGCGTACCGGGCGGCCCGCGCGGTACTGCGGAGGCGCCTGCCGGCAGAAGGCCCACCGGGCGCGTGAGCGGGCGCGGGGCCGTACCTAATAGGACGAGCCCCGCCCAACGGCCGCGTCGGCCCCTTCCGGTTTGGCCGGCGCCTTTCCGCTCCGTCGGCTTTTGCGCGTGCCCGGCCCGGGGCGGAGCTGCCCGGGTCAGAGCTGGAGCTTGAAGCCCAGGTGGGACGCCTCGAAGCCGAGGTGTTCGTAGAAGCGGTGGGCGTCGACGCGCGTGGCGTCGGAGGTGAGCTGGACGAGGAGGCAGCCGAGGGAGCGGGATTCGGCGATCGCCCATTCGATGAGCTGGGTGCCGAGGCCGCTGCCGCGCTCGTCGGCGTGGATCCGTACCGCCTCGATGATCGAGCGGGTGGCGCCGCGCCGGGAGATGCCGGGGATCACCGTGAGCTGGAGCGTGCCGATCGCACGGCCGTCCCGGACCGCGACGACCAGGTGCTGATGCGGGTCGGCAGCCACCGTCGCGAACGCGGCGCGGTACGGGGTCATGTCCTCCGGTGATTCGCGGCCGGCGCCCAGGGGGTCGTCGGCGAGCATGGCGACGATGGCGGGCAGGTCGGCCTCGGTGGCCCGGCGAATCTCGATATCGCTCATGGGCGCGACCTTATGCCGAGCCCGCGTGGTGCCCGAGGGACCGGGCCCGCCGGGCGTTTACGCAGGCGGTGCCAGCTCCTCGACCGCGGTCACCAGCGGTGCCAGCTCGGGCCGCTTGGCGGCGTCCTTGAGGGCCTCGCGCAGCGCGGTGTCGTGCGTGGGCCGGGCCTCCGCGAGGAGGTGCAGGCCGTCGGGGGTGACGTCGGTGTAGATGCCGCGCCGGTCGTCCGGGCACAGATAGCGCGAGAGCAGCCCGCGCTCCTCGAGCCGGGTGACCAGGCGGGTGGTGGCGCTCTGGCTGAGGACGACCGAGTCGGCGACCTGGTGCATCCGGAGGTGGCCGCCCGGCCCGTCGTGCTGCTCGCTGAGCACGTTGAGGACCGAGAACTCCCGGACGCTGAGCTGGTACTGGGCCTGGAGGGCGCGCTCTATGTGCGTCTCGATACGGCCGTGCAGGGCGGAGAGCGCGCACCAGCCCTGAGCGAGGCCCCCGGCAGGAGCCGCCTCGGTCTTTGCCGTCTCCCGCGTCCGCTGCGTCATCGAAGCCTCCTCATGCGTCGTATGCACCAGGATAGGGCACTTCTGAAATATCCCGCGCTTGCAATTATTCGGCGTCCGCAATTATTGTGGACGCTCGTAAGTGATGCACGCAATCAACGGACGTACGCACCAGTCGGAGGGATCCGTCATGCCTCTCGCTCTCCTGGCACTCGCCATCGGAGCCTTCGGGATCGGGACGACCGAGTTCGCGGTCATGGGCCTGTTGCCCGACATGGCGGCCGGGTTCGGTGTCTCCATCCCGCTCGCCGGTTACGCGACCACGGTCTACGCCCTCGGGGTGGTGGCCGGAGCCCCGCTGATGACGGCCCTCGGCACCCGCTTCACCCGTAAGCAGATGCTGACGCTGCTGATGGGCCTCTTCATCCTGGGCAATGCGCTCACCGGCCTCGCGCCCACCTTCGAGTTGGTGCTCGCCGGGCGGGTCGTCTCCGCGTTCACCCATGGCGCGTTCTTCGGTATCGGTGCTCTCGTGGCCGCCGATCTCGTCGCGCCGGAGAAGCGGGCCACCGCGATCTCGCTGATGTTCAGCGGTCTGACCGTCGCCACTGTCGTGGGCGTGCCGGTAGGCACCCTGCTCAGTCAGCAGTTCGGCTGGCGCACCACCTTCTATGCGATCGCCGGGTTCGGCGTGCTCGCGCTGCTCGGCATCGTCAAGCTCGTCCCGGCGCAGCGGGCGAAGGCGGCGGCCCGGATAGGCAGCGAGCTCGCGGTCTTCCGCAATCCGCAGGTCGGGCTGGCGATGCTGATGACGATCCTGGGCTTCGGCGGGGTCTTCGCGGCGATCACCTACCTCGCCTCGATGATGACCGAGGTCACCGGCTTCGCGGCCTCCTCCGTCGTCTGGCTGACCGCTGTCTTCGGCCTCGGTATGGTCGGCGGAAACCTGTTCTCCGGGCGGTTCACCGACCGCGCCATGATGCCGATGCTGTACGCGTCGCTGACCGGACTGGCGCTGGTCCTGGCCGCGTTCACCTTCACCGCGCACAACAAGATCGCCGCTGTCGTCACCGTCGCACTCATAGGGTTCTTCGGCTTCGCGACCGTGCCGCCGCTCCAGAAGAGGGTGCTGGACCAGGCGGCTGCCGCGCCCACGCTTGCCTCGGCCGGCAACATCGCTGCCTTCAACTTCGGTAACGCGCTGGCCGCTTGGCTCGGCGGGCTGGTCATCTCGGCCGGGCTCGGTTTCACCTCGGTCAACTGGGTCGGCGCGCTGATGACCGTCGCGGCGCTCGGTGTGGCGGTCCTGGCCTCGGTCCTGGAGCGCCGGCAGACGGGCCGCGGCCGGGTGATGGCGGCGGGCGGTCCGGCCGCGGTCTCCGAAGAGGCCATATCGGCGGGGCGGAGCTGAGCCTCCTGGGGCCGCTGCCCCGGAGGGCGGCGGCCCCAGGATGTGGGGGTGACCGCTGCCGCACCGTACGGCGCTGGCCCGCCCCGGCAGCGGGTGCCGTTCACCCGCCCGGGGCGCTCACCCGGTCCGGGCGCCTGCGGCGCTCCCGGGCCTCGGCCGACTGCGCCGTACGCAGCCGACGGCCCCGTTGGGTCGGCCCCCACGGCTTGAGGACGGAGATCGCGGTCATGAAGAGGTATGCGGCGGTGGCGACCGCCGGCGCCACGAGGAGATTGACGTCGGGCGCCGGGTAGCCGGCCGCGGCCTCGGCCGCCAGGTGGTCGATACCGGGGCGGAGCGCGAAGACCGACAGCACAGTGGTCAGCACGGTGAGCCAGAACTTGACGGCGACCCATCGGTGGCGCAGCAGCCCCCAGTGGGTGCCCAGCGACAGCACCAGTCCGCTGACCAGTGACACCAGGGCAACGGGAACGATGAGCCAGTCCGCGAAGATCTTCATCGCGCGGTAGGCGATCGCGGCCGTCTCCGGTGAGCCGGTCGTGAAGCCGGCGAGGCTGAGGGTGAGGAGCCCGGCGGTCAGCCCCAGCCAGCTGACGGACACGGCGACATGGACGACGAGGAGGGCCCGGCGGGCAGGGCGGCTGAGCTGCATACCGCCCACGGTGGCGGTCGGCGCCCGGCCGGACATCTGACGGCGGGAGTATCCGTCCGTACGCGGGCTTGAGTACGGGCAGAGGGCAGAGGACAGTACGGGCAGACGGCGGCGGCACCGCCCGATCCCGGCGCCTGCACCAGGGACGGACCGTCCGCCGCTGCCCGCCCCGCGCCGGTCCCGCAGCCCGCGACCGGCGCGCGACGCTCCTCCGCGCGACGCGCGTCCGGCTGGCTCCGACGGCCGACTCGGATCGACTCCGGGCGGTGCTCCCCTCCGGGCGGTGTTCCCCGGTGTGGCGCGGCACCTCGCGGAGCCGTCGTCGGTGCACCTGCGGAGAACCGTCGCACCACCCCGCCCGTGCCTGTGGGTGGGCAGCCCCTAGGCTCCGGCCCATGAGCAAGCTGCATCTGTTCGACATGGACGGAACCCTGCTCCACGGGTCCGCGGCGGCCGTCGAGATCTCCCGCCAGCTGGGGGTGGAGCGGGAGATCGCCGAGCTGGAGTGCCGGTTCGCCGCCGGTGAGCTGACGCCGGCGCACTTCGCGCAGCTGGCATGCGATCTGTGGGCCGCCGAGCTGACCGAGACTCAGGTGACGGCGGCCTTCGAGGGTGCGCCGTGGCTGGCCGGGATACGGGAGGTCTGGGCGGATATCCGGGCGCGTGGCGAACGGTGCGCCGTGATTTCCCTCTCGCCGGGATTCTTCGTGGAACGGCTGCTGGCATGGGGCGCGGACACCGCACACGGTTCCCGCTGGCCCTCCGTGCCGATCCGGCAGCCGCTGGAACCGGCCGGCATCCTCTCGCCGTCCGCGAAGGTACGGATCCCGGGCGAGCTGTGTGTGCGGTACGGGCTGAGCCGGGCCGACTGCGTGGCGTACGGCGACTCCATGTCGGATGTCGAACTCTTCGCGGTGGTACCGGAGTCGGTCGCGGTGAATGCGGATCACCATGTCAGCAGCCTGGCGTCGTATGCCTACACAGGACGTGATCTGCGGGAGGCATACGAACTCGTGCGTACCAGCGAGTAATTCACTGCTTTCCGCGGCGGATTCGTCCGCTTGGTGCGCGGAAAATGCTGTCTGTGGGGAGGACCACTGATATTAGCGGGGCCGCACGGAGTGTTCCCAGATCAGGGCTTGTGGTTTCAACTACTGCCGGTATGGTCGAGTCCGGCTTGGCGGGGTGAGGGTCTTGTGGCCGCGCGAACGGCAGGCAAAGCTCGTCAGCCTAGCGGCTCAGCGGTCCGTGTCACCCGGACTTCCGGCTATTTGTCCGATGCGGTCGGCCAGGGTGGCATCCTGACGAGACGGAATCTGCACTACTTGCCGCAGGGAAGTGAGATTTGTCCGCTTTAAAGGGTGTTGCCGGAATCGCTTGAGTCGATGAAGAATTCCGGGGCAGGGCGGGGGAATTCCGGGCAGTTCCGATCAGCGGAACTGCAAAGACCACCGAATGACGTTCGAGGCGAGGCAGACCATGGACGCTCCGACCACCACGTCGGCCGATAACGGCTCTTCTGGCGGGAGCAGTGGCGATTGGGGTTGGTTCACTCCGGCGTCGAAGAAATCCTCCGCAGAGAACCAGTCACGACAAAACGCCCGGGACGGGCGGCAATCGGCCCTGGACAACCGGAATGACCGCGGTGAGCGGGACGAACGTGCCGAAGCGGAACGGATGCCCACGCGGCCGGTCAATCCGATACGCCCGGTGGGCACCGCCGCGGAGCGGGTGCGCGAGCCGGAGCCGCAACGGGTGCCGCAGCAGGGACCGGCGCCGCAACGGGAACCGGGCCGTCAGGCCGGCGACCCCGCGTATGCCGAGCGGTCCGCCGCTCCCTATGCCGAGCAGGCCGCCCCCGCCCCCGCTCCCACCCCCGCTCCAGTACCCGCGTCCGCGTACGCCCCTCCGCGCCGTGAGGCCGAGCCGGAGCCCGTACACGAACCGGAGTCAGCGCGCGAGCCGGAGCCCGTGCACGAGCCGGTGCGGAACCCCTTCGACCCGTTCGGCGCCCCCTACGTCCGCACCACTCAGACGACGTCGACCCCGCCGTCCCCGGTAGCCGCTTCGACCCCGCCGTCCCCGGTAGCCGCTTCGGCACCATCGCCCCCGTCAGCCGCTTCGGCATCGCCGGCCCCGAAAGCCGCTCCGACACCGCCGCCCCCCGCGGCCTCTCCGGCGCCGGCAGCCCCGGCCCCGCCCGCTCCGGAGCCCACCCTCAGCGCCGTGGCAGCCTCCGCCTCCGCCACGGAACCGGCCTCGCCCGACGCGATCCTCATCCGCCGCACCATGTCCGAGATCGAGCCGGTCGCCGACAAGGTCACCTCGTACTTCTACGCGCTGCTGTTCGTCCGGCATCCCGACCTGCGGGCGCTGTTTCCCGCCTCGATGGACACCCAGCGCGACCGGCTCTTCAAGGCGCTGCTCACCGCGGCCCAGCACGTCGACGACGCCGCGGTGCTCACCGAGTACCTCTCCCACCTGGGCCGCGGGCACCGCAAATACGGGACCCAGCCCGACCACTATCCCGCGGTCGGTGAATGCCTGCTGGCCGCGCTCTCCCGTTACGCGACGTCCAGTTGGAGTCCGGAGGCCGAGGCCGCGTGGGTGCGCGCGTACACCGCGATCTCGCAGATCATGATCGACGCGGCGGCCGAGAACGAGACCGTCGCGCCCGCCTGGTGGCAGGCCGAGGTCGTCTCACATGAGCTGCGCACGCCCGACACCGCGGTGGTCACGGTCCGCCCGGACCAGCCGTATCCCTTCCGGGCCGGTCAGTACACCAGCCTGGAGACGCCGTGGTGGCCGCGGGTCTGGCGGCACTACTCCTTCGCCTCCGCGCCGCGTTCGGACGGGCTGCTGTCGTTCCACGTGAAGGCGGTGCCGGCCGGCTGGGTCTCCAACGCGATGGTGCACCGCGCCCGGCCGGGCGACGTGCTCCGGCTCGGCGCCCCGGCCGGTTCGATGACGGTCGACCACACCAGCCGCACCGGCCTGCTGTGCGTCGGCGGCGGTACCGGCATCGCGCCCATCAAGGCACTGATCGAGGACGTCGCGCAACACGGCGCCCGGCGCCCCGTGGACGTCTTCTACGGCGCCCGCAGCGAGCACGATCTCTACGACATCGACACCATGCTGCGGCTGGACCAGACCCACCCGTGGCTGTCGGTCCGCCCGGTCGTCGCCATCGGGCCCGGGACACGGGGCGGGCCCGGCACCATCACAGGCCAACTCCCCGATGCCGTACGGCAATACGGGCCGTACCGGGAATATGACGCGTATCTGTCCGGTCCACCGGGGCTGATACGCAGTGGGGTGGACGCTCTGGTGGGGGTCGGTGTTCCGTCCGATCGCATACGGCACGACTCCATCGAAGAGCTGGTATCGACAGGAGACTGAAGACTTGGCAGTTGACGGTGAATACGGCCGGGCAGGGGAGGTACGGGACGTTCTCGGGCAGGAGGAGCGCCCCGGAAGCGATGGTGAGCACCTGGTGCAGCAGAGACTCGGCACGACCGAGCGCGCCGACCGGTTCTACCACGACCAGGTTCTCGACCATCTCAACGGCCTTATGCGGGAGTTCGTCGCGAGACAGGAGATGTTCTTCCTGGCCACCGCCGACCGGCACGGCGAGTGCGACGCGACCTTCCGGGCCGGTCCGCCCGGCTTCGTGCAGGTGCTGGACAAGCGGCTGCTGGCGTACCCGGAGTACCGCGGCAACGGCGTCATGGCGTCCGTCGGCAACATCTCCGAGAACCCGCGCCTGGGCATCCTGATGATCGACTTCACCCGCGACCGCATTGGGCTGCACGTCAACGGCCGGGCGCGGGTGGTGCTGGACGAGGAGATGCGGGCCGCCCACCCCGGGCTGCCGGTCGACCCGGTCCCCGGCCGGCGGGCGCAGCTGTGGGTCGCGGTCGAGGTCGAGGAGGCGTACGTTCACTGCGCCAAGCACATTCCCCATATGCAGAAGGTCCCGGCGCAGGCGCGCGGTGCGCGGGCCTGGGGCACCGACGACGTCAAGCGCAAGGGTGGGGACTTCTTCGGCGCCGCCGCCGAGGCGGCCGGACGCCCGCCCTTCCGGCGCCCGCAGCACAAGAACGAGCAACTGCGCGGCGGACTGCACGAGGACCTGGCGGAGCCGGTCCCCGGGGATGCCCCGGCGTACCGTCCGCCGGGCAGCGCGCCCCGCGCCGCTCCCCCGCTCGCCCGGGACGACGTGGCGGCGGCGCTGAACGGGGAGTTCCGCGACCGGGTCGAGCGGGTGCTGGCACGTGCCCAGCCGCGCGGTCCCGCCGAGGAAGCCCCGGAGTTCCGCGGCTGGTTCGACCGGCGTGACGTCTGAGACGGGGCGCGAGGGGCCGCGCCCGGTGGCCGCTCAGCCCAGATCGGGAGCGTGCATCGCGCGCACGCCTTCGATATTGCCGTCGAGGTAGTGCCGCAGCGAGAGCGGTACGACCTCGACGGAGGCGATCCCGACGCGGGTGAAGGGCACCCGCACGACCTCGTACTCCCCGCACGGCTCATCGACCTCGGGGCCGTGCCGGCGCGAGAGGTCCATCGAGTCGAGCCGGCAGACGAAGAAGTGCTGCACCTTGACGCCGTCGACACCGCCGTCGCTGAAGTGCTCGACGGTGTCGACGAAGACCGGCACCACGTCCGTGATCTTGGCGCCCAGCTCCTCGTCCAGTTCGCGGTGGAGGGCGTCGATGACGGTGGCGTCCTCGGGTTCCACACCGCCGCCGGGAGTGATCCAGTACGGTGCCCGCCCCGGCTTGGTGCGTTTGATCAGTACGAGATCCGCTCCGTCGAGCAGAATCGCGCGGGCGGTGCGTTTGACGACTGGCCGTACGGTCATAGGGGACAGATGCCGCAGTCGCCGCCTGGTGAAACCCGTGCCCCACCACTCACGTCACCAGTCGACCGCCGTGCGCAGCAGCCACTCGTGTGCCCGCGCGATGTGCGGCAGCCCCAGCGTCCCCGTCCGTACGGCGAGGAAGTACGTGCGCAGCGGGGGCACCGGCGGTTCGAGGAGGGCGACCACCGCGCCGCTGTCCAGCGCCTCGGTGCACAGGTAGCGGGGCAGTACGGCCAGCCCCGCGCCCGCCACGACGCAGGCCAGAACCGCCCGCAGATCGGCGGCGATCACCGCCGCCGAGGCGGCGGGCTTGGCGTCGAAGACCGCGGACCAGTAGCGGGCGATCAGCGGCAGGCTCTCGTGGACCTCGACGAGCGGTACCGGGTCCAGCACGCGTACGCCGCGGTCCTGGAGGACGCCGGGGCCGCCGACCCGGGCCGCCCAGCGTGGCGCGGCGATCAGCACATGTTCCTCGTCGCACAGCGGGGTGGCGGTGAGCAGTCCGCCGCGCGGCCGGGCGGTGGTGACGGTCAGGTCGTGGTGGCCGGCCGCCAGGCCGTTGAGCAGCTCGTCGGCGGCCCCGAAGGCGGTGCGTATGGACAGGCCCTGGGCGATGAGCGGGGTGAGTGCGGGCAGCGCGCGCTCGGCGGTGAACTCCGGGGGGCCGCCGAGGTGCAGGGTACGGGTGGCGGAGTCCTGGTCCAGTCCGGCTTCGGTGATCTCGGTCAGGGCGTCGAGGTGGGGCGCGACCTTGTGGGCGAGTTCGTCGCCTACGGTGGTGGGGGTGACCCCACGGGCGTAGCGGAGGAAGAGCGGGCGGCCCAACTGGCGTTCCAGGGCCCGTATTTGGCTGGTCACGGCGGGCTGGGACAGGCCGAGCAGCGCCGCGGCACGGGTGAACGAGCCGGCCCGGTGCACGGTGACGAAGGTACGCAGCAGCGCCAGATCCATCGCGTACCTCCTGCGCCCCTAGGAAGCCTGGTCGCGAGCCAACTATAAATTTGTCGATAGGGCTGTGTCGCTAGCGTGATTGGACACTGACGCTCAGTCAACTAGCCTTGTTGAAGCGGTTCGTTTCACGTGAAACAACGGGTCCGTGCAACATCCGGGCCGGTGCAGGCGGACCGCCGGCCGGCAGGGTGACGAGGGGGGATACCCTGCCGGCCCTTTGTGCGCCGCCACCTTCCTGCGAGGCGTCGCCGGTCGTGATCTCAGGCGACCGGCCGGACATGGTGATCCGGATTGGCCGCGTCCAGCGCGCGGAGGACATCCGCGACCAGATCCTCCGGCTCCTCGACGCCGACCGAGAAGCGGATGAAGCCCTCCGGGACGTCGTCGCCGCCCCAGCGCCCGCGTCGCTCGGCGGTGGACCGTACGCCGCCGAAGCTCGTCGCGTCGTCCACCAGCGTCAGCGCGGCCAGGAACCGCTCTGCATACGCCTGGTCGGGGAGCGTGAAGGAGACCACGCAGCCGAAGCGGCCGGAGCGCATCTGCCGGACGGCGAGCGGATGGGACGGGTCGGACGGCAGTCCGGGGTGCCGCAGGCCGGTGACCTCGGGGCGCTCGGCCAGCGCCATGGCGAGCGCCAGGGCGCCGGTCGCCTGCTGGCGGACGCGCAGCGCCAGGGTGGCCAGCGAGCGGTGTGCGAGCCAGCTCTCCATGGGGCCGGGGATCGCGCCGACGGTCTTGCGCCACAGCCGTACGCCGTCGGCGAGCGCGGCGTCGTGGGTGCTGGCGTACCCCAGCAGGACATCGCCGTGTCCGGTCAGTGCCTTGGTGCCGCTGGCGACCGAGAAGTCGGCACCGAGGTCCAGCGGGCGCTGGCCGAGCGGGGTGGCGAGGGTGTTGTCGACGGCGACCAGGGCGCCGCGGGCGTGCGCCGCGTCGGCCAGCCGCCGGATGTCGCAGACGTCGAGACCGGGGTTGGAGGGAGATTCGATCCACAGCAGGCGGGCGCCGTCGAGGACGCCGAGCTGGGCGTCGTCCGCGGTGGGCGCCGTGCGGACCTCGATGCCGTAGCTCTCCAGACGGGCGCGGACGGCCGGCAGCAGTTGGTAGCCGTCGCTGGGCAGCACCACCGCGTCGCCGGAACGCAGTTGGGAGAAGAGGACGGCGGTGATCGCGGCCATGCCGGAGGCGAAGGCGACGGTGTGCGCGGGCCGGTCCGGCGATTCCAGTTCGCCGATGGCGGCTTCCAGCCGGGTCCAGGTCGGGTTGGCGTCGCGGCCGTAGGTGTACGGGCCGGCGGCGTCGCCGGGGAGGTGGTAGTGGGCCGCGAAGACCGGCCCGGGGAGGGTCGGTTCGTAGGCTGCCGACTCGGGGAGCCCGGCCCGTACGGCGCGGGTGCCGTCGCCCGTCATGCGCTCTCCTTATGGTGGTGGGGCGGGTGCGGCCGGGGCTCGGCGGGGTCGGGCGCGCCGGAGGTGACCTCGGCGCGGACCGCCTCCAGAAGCCCGTCGCAGGCCGTTTCGATCATGCCCAGGCACTCCTCGAAATCCTCGGGGCCGCCGTAGTACGGGTCGGGTACGTCGAGGTCCGCGCCGGATCCCGGGACGGTGCCGTACGAGCGCAGCAGGCGGATTTTCGCGGCGTCCCTGGCGGTGGGGGCCAGCCGGCGCAGCTCGCGCAGATGGCCCGAGTCGAGCGCGAGCACCAGGTCGAGGCGGGCGAACCAGGAGGCGTGGAACTGCCGGGCGGTGTGGGCACACGGATAGCCGCCCGCGCGCAGTACGGCGACCGTGCGCGGGTCGGCTCCGTGGCCTTCGTGCCAGCCGCCGGTACCGGCGCTGTCGATCTCTACCAGGGCGTCGAGCCCGTCCTCCCCGATGCGGGTGCGGAAGACCGACGCGGCCATCGGCGAGCGGCAGATGTTGCCGGTGCAGACGAAGCAGACGCGATAGGGGGTGGACAAGTGTCAGTCCTCG
Source organism: Streptomyces sp. CT34 (assembly GCF_000805335.1). Taxonomy (GTDB): domain Bacteria; phylum Actinomycetota; class Actinomycetes; order Streptomycetales; family Streptomycetaceae; genus Streptomyces. The sequence continues at coordinate 4,268,521 of NZ_KN708638.1, forward strand.
TCGGGGAGGATCACGTGCATCGCCCAGGCGACGATGGAGACGATCACGCCGCCGACCAGGGCCGTCCAGAAGCCGTCCACATGGAAGGCCAGGTGGGCCTTGCCGGCGAGCCAGGAGGTCAGCAGCAGCATCAGCGCGTTCACGACGAGCGTGATCAGGCCGAGGGTGAGGATGAACAGGGGGAAGGACAGCAGCTTCACCACGGGCTTGACGATGAAGTTGACCAGCCCGAAGATCAGCGCGACGAGGACGAGTGTCAGTACCTTGCGGCCGGTGTTCTCACCGGTGAGCGTGATGCCCTTGAGCAGCCAGATGGCCACGGCCAGTGCCGCGGCGTTGGCGATCGTCTTGACCAGAAAATGCTTCATGGTGAGATCGTCGCAGACGACTCTGAATCAGCGAGGGGTGCGAACGGCATGAAGGCTTTCCGACTGGATGAACTCGAAGCAGAGCGGGTCGCGAACGACGGCGCATATCTGCAGTTCCTCCGGGAACGCAACATGTCGGTCGGCCTGTACGCGCTGGATGCCGGCAGCACCGATCCGCAGCAGCCGCACGCGCAGGACGAGGTGTATCTCGTGGTCAGCGGCCGTGGGGCGATCACCGTGGGCACGGAGACGGAGTCGGTGGCGCGCGGCAGTGTGGTCTATGTGCCGGCCGGGGTGCCGCACAAGTTCCATCACATCAGCGAGGACCTCCGGGTCATGGTGGTCTTCTCTCCGCCCGAGAGCTGAGGGCCGGACCCCGGAACCCGTAGGGGTCAGGTCAGGGATGAGCCGGGGCTGTCAGGCCCCCGCGGCGGCCCCCGGCGCCCTAGCATCGATGGTGTAAGGCCGGAAGACCGGCAGACGCGCGGAGGCGGACGGTGCCATCGGCGCGGCAGGCAGTGACCGACATCGGCGAGAGAGACAGAAAGCAGGGCAGAGCAGTGGCTGGTAAGGGGATATTCGCAGGGCTTCCGTGGTGGGTCACCTGGGTCGTGGTGCCCGTCATCCTGATCGTGGTCTTCGGCGGGCTGCTCGCCACGGCACTCGGCTTCTTGATCGGCGTGCTGTTCAAGGTCCTGATCGCGGCGGCCCTGATCGCCGGCGTCATCTACCTCGTGCGGAGGTTCACCGGATCCTCGTCGTCCTCTTCGAAGAGCGACTGGTAAGGCCGGGGCCTACTGACCGACACTGTCCGGCCCGCACCGTCCGATGACGCCCTGCCCCGCCTCGGGGGCAGGGCGTCCGGCGTTCCGGAGGGCGCCTGCCGGAGGGTCCGGCTCCGGTCCGACACTCCCACCGCTGCTGTCGAACGGGGTTCGGATACCTGCCAGTTGATCACCCTTCGCAGTAAGGGTGTTGAGGGCATTCCGGCTGTTCGCCCGGTGCGCGCGCTCGGCCTCCTCGCGTCGTCGGCGGGTGCCGGAGGTCCCGGCCGGGTCAACTCCCCCGGCTTTCCGCTCGCGGCCCCGATCCGCGCGGCTAGAGTGCGTGCGCGGGCGCCTTCCGGAGGCTGACGTTCCGGAAAGTACCGAGTGGGCGAGGACGGACCGGGCGTCGCCGATGATGCCTCCGAAGACGCGCGCGGTCCCGGGAGCGGGTCCCGGGACTTGGGCCACGGGCCCATGGCGCTCGTACCTGGGGGACGGCATTGGCGATCGTGAACGGCGAATCCGGCTCTCACCCCACCCTGATCGGATCGGTGCAGCGGGCGCTCCGGCTGCTGGAGGCGGTTGCCGCGCATGCCGACGGAGCCCCCGCCAAGCAGCTCGCCCGAGAGGCCGGACTCCCGCTGCCGACGACCTACCACCTGCTGCGGACCCTGACCCACGAGGGCTACCTGCTCCGGGAGAACGGCGTCTTCGTCGTCGGCGAGGGCGCCGAGTGCATCGGCCGGGCCGGGGCCAGGCGCCGGCAGCGCCGCCAGCTCTCCGAGGTGCTGGCCATGGCGGGCCGCGAACTGGGCGCCGCCGTCTACTTCGCCGTCTACCGCGAGGGCGAGGTGGAGGTGGTGGCGATAACCGACGATCCGCGGCGGCCACCGGTCGAGGAGTGGGCCGACTTCCGCACCACCGCCCATGCCCATGCGATCGGGCAGTGCCTGCTGGCGCAGCTCGACGAGGCGTCCAGGAGGGAGCATCTGGCGCGCTATCCGGTGCGGTCGATAACGCCCTTCTCCGTGCGATCCGAGGGCGAGCTGCTGCAACGGTTGGCTACGGTGCGTCGCGGTCAGGTCGCGTACGAGCGTCAGGAATATGCCCTGGGCACGGTGTGCTCGGCGATTCCGATCCGGGTCGGCTCGGCCGCGGCGACGCTGGCGGTCTCTCTCCCCGTGACGGAACTGCACCGATTGCGGTCGGTTACGGATCGACTACGGAAAATGGCGGAGGAGGTACTAACGACACTCGCCTTCTCTATCAGTATCTGAAAACTCACTCCTTGTGATCTGCCTGTGTGTGGCCGACGATGGCGTCCATACGGCTTCCGGGGATGATTCCCGGCCATCTCCGATCAAGTGCGGGGCAGTGGTTGATGAGCGACACGGTTCAGGCAGAAGTGATCATGAGCTTTCTCGTCTCGGAGGAGCTCGCCTTTCGGATCCCGGTGGAGCTGGACTTCGACAGCGCCGATCCGTACGCGGTCCGGTTCACCTTCGACCTTCCCGGTGATGCGCCGGTGACCTGGGCGTTCGGGCGTGAGCTGCTGCTGGACGGGCTGGGCCGGCCGTCCGGCGAGGGCGACGTACGGATCGAACCGTCCTCCCCCGAGCACCTCAGCGATGTCTACATCAGCCTGCAAGTCGGCCCCGAGCGGGCCCTGTTCAGGGCCAGCGCGCCGCCGCTGATCGCCTTCCTGGACCGCACGGACCGGCTCGTGCCGCTCGGCAAGGAAGAGGTCTGCGACACCCTGGAGGCCGCACTGGACCGGATCCTCGCGGAGGCGCCGGCCGGCTGACCGCCCGGTCCACCGTCCACCGTCCATCGCCGACGGCCGGACCGGCACCCCGGCCGCTCTCCGCCCGCCACCGAACTGCCCGCAGTCGACCGCCACTTCACCCGAACCCGCCGGCCCGCCCACGTCACCGCTTGCGGCGCCGCCCGTGCGCCGCGCGCCGCCCGCCCCGCGCTCCGGTGGGCGGCGCAGGCGTGCCGCCGTCCGGTCCCGGACGGTCCGCCGAGACCACCAGCGCCGCGAGCAGCGTGGTCACCGGTACCGACGCGACCAGCCCGATGCTGCCCACCAGCGTCCGGATGATCTCCTCCGCGACCACCTCGCTCGTGGCGACCGTACCGACACTGCTCTGTGCGATCGAGAACAGCAAAAGCAACGGCAGTGCGGCGCCCGCGTACGCCATGACGAGGGTGTTGACGACGGACGCGATGTGATCCCGGCCGATCCGCATCGCGGCGCCGTACAGCTTGCGCCAACCCGCCGACGGATCCGCGTCCTTGAGCTCCCAGACCGCCGCCGTCTGCGTCACCGTCACATCGTCGAGCACCCCGAGCGACCCGATGATGATCCCCGCCAGCAGCAGCCCGCGGATCTCGATGTTCGGGTAGAGGCCGTGCACCAGCCCGGTCGTGTCGTCCGTATTGCCGGTGAGCAGCGCCCAGTTGATGAACACCGAGCCGAGCAGCCCGATCAGCAGCAGCGAGGCGAGGGTGCCGAGCACCGCCACGGAGGTACGGGCGGTCAGCCCATGGCACATGTAGAGCGCGATCAGCATGATCGCGCTGCCGCCGATCACCGCCACCAGCAGCGGATCGGAGCCCTGGAGGACCGCCGGGAGGATGAAGAGTGTGAGCACCCCGAAGCTGGCCGCCAGCGCCACCAGTGCGAGCACCCCGCGCAGCCGTCCGACGATGACCACCGCGGCGGCGAAGATCGCGGCCAGCACCCACATCGGGACGGTCCGGTCGACATCGGTCACCGAGTACTGCAATTCCTTCGGCGCCTTGGGGGAGTAGGAGACGACCACGGTCTGGCCGGTGGTGTAGTGCCGCAGGGCGTCCGGTGTCACCACCGTCCGGAAGGTCCGGCCGGCGTTCGGCCCCGTGGTGACCTTGATCGTGTCCTGTTCGCAGGGCTTGCCCTTCGCCGCTCCCCCGGGCGCCGGCTGCCCTGTGGGAGAGGTGGGCTGCGGCTGCTGCTCGGCGTGCACCTTCGCACAGTCCACCTCCTCGACCTTGATCACACCGGCCTGTTCGGTGGGCTGGTCGAAGCCCACACCGGACGGCTTGTGCGGCGGCGCGCCGCCCGGCCACAGCACGATCAGGCCGACCGCCACCGCGGCGGCGAACGGGATCAGTACCGCCGCGATGACCTTGCGCAGATGCCGGGAGACGGGTGCCGCAGGCCCATGGCTGTGGGAATGCGAGTGGGCGTCGGTGTGGTGCCGGTGCTCGGGAGGGCTCACCGCCAGATCATCGCAAGAAGCGATGGGGCCCCCTGTTCACACTGCCGCATCGGCCGCTACCGTGGTGCCACCTTTGCAATCGCGGGAGCTCGGAGCACCGGGCTGAGAGGGCGCTGACCTCCGTCCCAGCGGCGTTTCACGTGAAACGCCGGCGGACGGAAGCCGCTGCGTCGACCGCCGAACCTGTTACCGGGTAATGCCGGCGTAGGGAGTTGGGTCTATATGACTCTGCAGGATGCACGCACGCCCGAAAGCGTCTCCGACAACGGCGAAAAGCCGCAGATCGGCTGGCACAAGGGCTATGTCTCCGGATCGCGCCCGGACCTCCGGGTCCCGGTTCGCAGGGTGCACCTCACCAACGGCAAGGACGTGACGCTCTACGACACGTCAGGGCCGTACACCGACCCCAATATCGATACCGACGTCCGCCGCGGTCTGGCGCCGCTGCGGGAGAACTGGATCATCGGCCGCGGCGACACCGAGGAGTACGCGGGCCGCCCGCTGCGTCCCGAGGACGACGGCATCAAGCACACCTCGCCGCGCGGTGGCCTCAAGAACCTCGACGCGGTCTTCCCGGGCCGGCCGCGCCAGCCGCGCCGCGGCCGGGACGGCGCCGCGGTGACCCAGCTCGCCTACGCCCGGCGCGGCGAGATCACCGCGGAGATGGAGTACGTCGCCCTCCGCGAGAACGTCACGCCCGAGTTCGTACGGGACGAGATCGCGGCCGGCCGCGCGGTGCTGCCGGCCAACATCAACCACCCGGAGATCGAGCCGATGATCATCGGCAAGAACTTCCTGGTGAAGGTGAACGCCAACATCGGCAATTCCGCGGTCACTTCCTCCATCGAGGAGGAGGTGGAGAAGATGACCTGGGCGACCCGCTGGGGCGCCGACACGGTCATGGACCTCTCCACCGGCCGCAACATCCACACCACCCGCGAGTGGGTGCTGCGCAACTCCCCCGTCCCCATCGGCACCGTGCCCCTTTACCAGGCGCTGGAGAAGGTCGACGGCAAGGCCGAGGAACTGACCTGGGAGATCTACAAGGACACCGTCATCGAGCAGGCCGAGCAGGGGGTCGACTACATGACGGTGCACGCCGGTGTGCTGCTCCGGTATGTCCCGCTCACGGCCCGCCGCAAGACCGGCATCGTCTCCCGCGGTGGCTCGATCATGGCCGCCTGGTGCCTGGCGCACCACCAGGAGTCGTTCCTCTACACGCACTTCGAGGAGCTCTGCGAGATCCTCGCCGCCTACGACGTCACCTACTCCCTCGGTGACGGTCTGCGCCCCGGCTCCATCGCGGACGCCAACGACGAGGCGCAGTTCGCGGAGCTGCGGACCCTCGGCGAGCTGAACACCATCGCCAAGCGGCACGGCGTCCAGACGATGATCGAGGGCCCGGGACATGTCCCGATGCACAAGATCAAGGAGAACATCGACCTCCAGCAGGAGATTTGCGAGGAGGCGCCGTTCTACACGCTCGGCCCGCTCACCACCGACATCGCACCCGCCTACGACCACATCACCTCCGGTATCGGCGCCGCGATGATCGCCTGGTGGGGCACCGCGATGCTCTGCTACGTGACGCCCAAGGAGCACCTGGGGCTCCCGGACCGCGACGACGTCAAGACCGGCGTCATCACGTACAAGATCGCCGCCCATGCGGCGGACCTCGCCAAGGGGCACCCGGGCGCGCAGGAATGGGACGACGCCCTCTCCGACGCCCGCTTCGAGTTCCGCTGGGAGGACCAGTTCAACCTGGCCCTCGACCCCGACACGGCGCGCGCCTTCCACGACGAGACGCTGCCCGCGGAGCCGGCGAAGACGGCCCACTTCTGCTCGATGTGCGGGCCGAAGTTCTGCTCGATGAAGATCAGCCGAAGCATCACCGAGCAGTTCGGCGGTGACGAGGGCTCGTCCCCCGAGGAGATCGAGGCGGGGATGCTGGAGAAGTCCAAGGAGTTCGCGGCGGCCGGCAACCGCGTCTATCTGCCGCTGGCGGACTGACCGGTCGACTGACGGCGTGTGTGGTGGCGGCTCGTGGGGGGCGTCCACCACACGCACCGCAGCACACAACTGACCGCACGCCGTGCCCCGTTGTCGAGGCCCGGCGTCACAGTTGCACGCACGGGTGAAGCTGCGGCTCCTGCTGCCGCCTCACCCGGGCCTGTCGCACGCATGCCCCCGACCCTCCCCGCAAGGCCGGGGCGCATCCGTGCGCGCCGCCGGCGGCATCCACCGGGCCGGGCTCATTCCGCGGGCCGGCCGTCGGGGCAGCGAGCGTCCTTCTCCAGGGCGGGCGACGTGCCCATCTGATCGGCGTCGGCCTTGACGATGTAGACCTCCCAGGGCTCCCTGTCGGGGCCGTGGACCCAGACCTTGTCCTGGAGGGCGTAGCAGCAGGAGGCGTCGTTCTCCTCGAAGGGCGCCGGCCCGGCTTCCTTGAGGCGGTCGGTGGCGGCGGTGACCTGCTCGGTGGAGGTGACCTCGACCCCGAGGCGGTCCAGACGGGTCTCCTGGCCGGCCGCCCCCTCGATCAGGACGAGCCTGACGAGCGGCGGTTCGCGAGGGCGAAGTTGGCGTATCCGGGGCGGTGCTTGGCCGGCTCGACGCCGAACATCGTGGAGTAGAACTCCGCCGAGGCATCGAGGCCGGGGACGTCGAGCGCGAGCTGGACACGGGGGATCCGGACCCGCTTCAGGGGGTGCTGACCGAACTCACCGGCTGAAGGCTGCCGACGGACCTCGGGCTCGCCGGTTGAACGGTCTTCTGCGCGATGCTCAAGCGCCGGGGGAGGGGGTGGCTGGAGCCCTGTACTAGGAGGCTCTCATCGATGAAGATCTCCCAGGGCATCCGCCGCGAGCGCGGCGGCGACCGGCGATCGCCCCGAGGCCGGAATGGCCGAGAAGCCACGGGAGTTCGCGGCAACCGGCAACCGGCAACCGGCAACCGGCAACCGGCAACCGGCAACCGGCAACCGGCAACCGGGTCTGTCTGCCGATCGCGGGCTGATCCGGGCGAACACCGCGAACACCACGAGCCCGGCGAACTCCGCAAAAACCGCAAACCGGCCCGAAGCCACTTGCATGGGAGGCGACTTCGGGCCCGTGGCGCTGCGGTGGCGGTCCGCTACTCAGGCCGCTACTCCGGCCGCTGATCCGGCCCGCCGTAGTCCGGGCTGGTGAAGTCCGGGCTGGAGTAGCGGGGGCGGGAGTGGGAGGAGCCGGTGTCGGGGCTGGTGAAGTCGGGGCGGGTGTAGCCGAGGGTGGGGATGCGGCGCTGCGGCGCCGGGGCCGGGTCGGGGACGTAGCGGACCGGATCGTCGGCGGGGTCGGCCGACGGGTCCGCCAGCGCCTCGCGCAGAAAGGGCAGCAGACCGCGCTCCAGGAGGGCGTGCCGCCAGGCGTCGTGGGCGCCGTCCAGGGCGGCCACCAGCTCGTCGTCTCTGACGACCCGGGAGGACGCGCCGTTGCGCAGCGCGGTGACCACCAGCCCGCCCATCGCGACCAGCGCGCCGGCGGCGGTCAGCGCGGCGAAGATCCAGCCGACGCTGATCAGCGGCTGGGCGACGGCCTGGTCGGGGCTGACGGCGCGCAGCACATAGCCGATGAGGAGGAAGAGGACGGCCGCTATACCGGCGAGGACCGGGACGAGGACGGTGGCCATCGCGGCAAGTCCGGCGCCGGCCGATTCGGTGGACTCGCCGCCGGCCGCGGTGGCCGGTCCTGTGCGCTCACCAGAGGTCTGGTCCACTGACGCGCGGGCCGCGCCGACGCCGTACGCGGCGGACGCCGGGGCACGCAACTCGGCACGCAGCTGCACGAAACGTTGGTATTCGGCCGTGGCGCAGGCGGCGATGGCGGTGGTCGCACTGAGTGCCATCGAGCGCAACTGCTCGGTGTTCAGATGACTTCCCGTGACGGTGGTGTGGCCGTCCGGGCGGTATTCCGCGGTACGCAGCGCCTCATCGAGGATGCGCGCGAATTCCGCGCGGTCCTCGTTCAGCAGGTGCGGAGCGCTGTTCATGTGGATCCCCCGATGCTCCGTAGGGCCGTACGGGCCGGCCGGGGCCGGGCGGTGGGCGGAAACGGAGGAGAGCCTGCTACGGATAGACCGATGGTAGAGCGCCTCCGGCACGAGGTGACAGAGAGTTTGCGGAATTTGAGTAATGCCACGACCGGATCCCGCCCTCCAGGCCGCCCGCCGGCCTGGCGTAGATCTGCCCGGAGAATGCTCAGCCACTCAGCGGGAGTTGGACGACCAGCAGCTTTCCGGCCATCGTGATACCGCCGTCCATCGCGATGGCCAGGCCGTCGGCATAGACATGCGGGCCGTTGACCGCGACCCCGTCGCCCTCGCCGTCCTCCGCGCCGACCTCGCCCAGCAGATACGGGATCGGGCTGTGGCCGTGCACCACGCGGTGGCCGCCGTAGGCGTCCAGCAGTTCGCGGACGGCCTGCGAGCCGGACTCGTCGCGGAAGGCGAACCGCTTGGTGAACTTGCGGAACAGATCCCAGACTTCATCGGCGTCGCTGCGCGTCAGGACCTCGTGGACGGTGTCGTTGACCGCCTCGATGGAGCCGCCGTAGTCGAGGTACGCGGTGGTGTCGGAGTGCACGAGCAGATGCCCGTCCTCCTCCATCACGGCGTCCAGGCGGGCCATCCACTGGAGGTGGTGGTCCTCCAGGCGGTCCATGTCGGACTTCTGGCCGCCGTTCAGGAGCCAGGCCGCCTGGAAGGACGCGGTGCCGGCGCCCGACTGGACCGGGGTGTCGCCGAACCGCTTGGCGCCCAGCAGCAGCAGCTCGTGGTTGCCCATCAGCGCCTTGCAGTAGCCGCCGGCCGCCGCGGCCTGGGCGGAGAGCTGCATGACCAGGTCGATGACGCCGATCCCGTCCGGGCCGCGGTCGGTGAAGTCGCCGAGGAACCAGAGCCGGGCGTTGCCCGCCGCCCAGTCGCCGTTGGCGTCGATCAGGCCCTCGGCGGCCAGCGCCTCGCGCAGCTCGTCGTGGTAGCCGTGCACATCGCCGACGACATAGAGCGGGCCCAGGCCGCCGGGTACGTCGGGAGAGGCCGCGGGCTCGGGGACCGGCAGCACCGCCGGGCGGTCGATGAGGGTGTCCGTACGGCCGATGACGGGGAGGTCTCGGGCGGTCGGGGTGTAGTCCTCGGGCAGCTCGACCGGAGGCGCGACGGCCGGGGGGCCGGCGGGCAGGTGCAGCGGCGGACCGGCCGGCGGTACGGACGGCGGTCCGGTGGGCGTGTTGCCGGACGGGGCTCCGGGCGGCGGAACGGACGCCGGAGGTTGTGCCCCCATGGTCCACACCATGGGTTCCTGACTGGCCCCCTGAGTCATCGACCCCTCCACCGTTGCGCCGCCGTGCACCTCTCGGACCTTTGCCTGGTCGACGGCGATCCGCGGTGTCGTGCGCCCATCATAGGAACGCCGCTCGCGGGTTGTGACGCACCCGGGGGTGATCAATCCTGCCAAGACCGGTGTTCGCGATGGATTTCTCCCGTGATCGCCCTGTTTTTCCCTCGGCGGAGCGGGCGCCCGGGGCTCGCCCGTACGCCCGGTCCTTCCTGCCGGGGAGCACGCTCAGTCGCCGGCCGGGCTGCGCGGCGGGCTGACGGTGGTGCGCGGGGAACGCCGCTGGGAGGACGTCCGCACGATCAGGTCCGTCGGTATCACCTGCTCGACGGGGCGGCCGTTGTCGAGTCCCTCGATGGCGTCGATCAGGATCTGGACGACGGCGGTGCCGATCCGGCGCGGCTTGAGCGAGAGCGTGGTGATCGGCGGCTCGGTGGTGGCGTAGACGGTGGACTCGCTGCAGCAGACCAGCAGCAGATCGTCGGGTACGCGAAGGCCGTAGCGCCGGGCCGCGGCGAGCAGATCGGTGCCGTTGGGGTCGAAGAGACCGTAGACCGCGTCCGGGCGGTCCGGGCGGGCCAGCAGCCGGTCCGCGGCGACGGCGCCGGCGCACGGGTCGTGCGCGGGATACGACTCGTACACGGGGTCCTGGCCGACCCGCTCGCACCAGTTCAGGTACGCGGTGGTCGACAGCCGGGTGTAGGTGTCGGTGGTGGTGCCGGTGAGCAGGCCGATGCGGCGGGCGCCGGCGTCGGCGAGGTGGTCGAGCAGGCCGAGAACGGCCGCTTCGTGGTCGTTGTCGACCCAGCCGGTGACCGGGAGGGCGCCCCCGGGGCGGCCGTCGGAGACGACCGGGATGCCGTGCCGGACGAGTTCGGTGACGACCGGGTCGCCGTCGGCCGGGTCGATGACCACGGTGCCGTCGAGGGCGACGTTGGACCACACGTCGTGGCGGGAGGTCGCGGGGAGGATGACCAGCGCATAGCCGCGGGCCAGCGCGGCGGAGGTGGCGGCTCTGGCCATCTCGGCGAAGTACGCGAACTCGGTGAAGGTGAAAGGTTCATCCCCGTACGTCGTCACGGTCAGGCCGATGAGGCCCGACTTGCCGGTACGGAGGGTGCGGGCGGCTGCGGACGGGCGGTAGCCCAGCCGGTCGGCCACCTCGCGGACATGGCTACGGGTGGCATCCGGAAGCCGGCCCTTGCCGTTGAGCGCGTCGGAGACAGTCGTGATCGATACACCGGCTGCGGCGGCCACGTCCCGGATACCCGCCCGCCCCAGTCGGCGACCGGTCGACCGGCCCACCTGGTGCTTCCCTGCTGCTGTCATGGCGAGCCGATAGTAGGGCTCGGTACGGCCATTAGCGGGTGACCGCGGGTGGCCCTGAGAAGTCACGATTCTGCATGGTGATAGCCCGTCAAAGTCGCTGTAAATAGAGGGACTTGGCGTCTCGCCTGATCATTTGCTGGGAGATCCGACGGCTCTGCCTGCCGAGGGGGCCAGGTATCGAAGCGGTCTCAAGTCACCTTGACGAGGGATGCGCGCCACGGAGTGAGCCACCGGCGCACGGCATCACGAGTGGCGCGCCCCTGGGGGCGCACGCCGGACCCCCGGCGCGGCCGGGGCCGGGCGGCTCTGCTTTTTGGGGCTGCCGCCGGACAGGGCAATCCTCATAAGGTGTGCAGTATTGGAGACGAGTGGGACGGTTGAGGAGGACCTGCGGTGAGCGAGAAGACCCCGAAGCTGCGTACTGCGCTGGACGGCATCCCCACCTACAAGCCGGGCCGGCCGGCGCCGACCGGCGGGCGGGTGACGTACAAGCTGTCCTCCAACGAGAACCCCTATCCTCCGCTGCCGGGCGTCATGGAGAGCGTGGTGGCGGCTGCGGGCTCCTTCAACCGCTACCCGGACATGGCGTGTACCGGACTGATGGCGGAGCTGGCCGAGCGGTTCTCGGTGCCGGTGGAGCACCTGGCGACGGGCACCGGTTCGGTGGGGGTGGCCCAGCAGCTGCTCCAGGCGACGGCCGGGCCGGGCGACGAAGTGATCTACCCCTGGCGGTCGTTCGAGGCGTACCCGATCATCACCCAGATCTCCGGCGCGGCCTCCGTGAAGGTGCCACTGACCTCCGGGGAGGGGCACGACCTGGAGGCGATGCTGGCGTCGATCACCGACCGGACCCGGCTGATCTTCGTCTGCAACCCCAACAACCCCACCGGCACCGTGGTGCGCCGGGCGGAGCTGGAGTCCTTCCTGGACCGGGTGCCGGGCGATGTCCTGGTCGTGCTGGACGAGGCATACCGCGAGTTCATCCGCGACGAAGAGGTGCCGGACGGCATCGACGTCTACCGGGACCGCCCCAACGTCTGCGTGCTGCGGACCTTCTCCAAGGCGTACGGCCTGGCGGGGCTGCGGGTCGGCTTCGCGGTGGCGCACGAGCCGGTGGCCGCCGCGCTGCGCAAGACGGCGGTGCCGTTCGGGGTGAGCCAGCTGGCGCAGGACGCGGCGGTGGCGTCGCTGCGCAGCGAGGAGGCGCTGCTGGAGCGGGTCGAGGCGCTGGTCGCCGAGCGTACCCGGGTGTACGACGGGCTGGTCGGCCAGGGCTGGACGGTTCCCGAGTCGCAGGCGAACTTCGTCTGGCTGCGGCTGGGGGACCGGACGACCGACTTCGCGGCGGCGTGCGAGCGGGACGGGGTGGTCGTCCGCCCGTTCCCCGGTGAGGGCGTGCGGGTGACGATCGGCGAGAAGCCGGCGATGGATCTGTTCCTGCGGGCGGCGGAGGAGTTCCGCAAGGAGCTGTGAGCCGGCGCAGGGCGCGGCGCCCTCGCGGGTATCGCACCGAGGCCGTGGGTCCGCCGACCCGCGGCCTCCGGTCGTCCGCGCCGGCTGGACCAGGGGCTCAGGCCCGCTGTACGCGGACGGCGTCGCCGCCGCGGACGGTGGCCAGTGCGCGCGGGTCACCGTCGATGCGGCCCAGGACGTTGCACGGCGAGGCGAGGCGGGACTCGTGGTCGCGGGATATCGGGGTGGGGCCGTAGGGGAGTGCGAGCGCGTTGCCCTCGGTCCAGAAGGCGACCGTGCCGGGGTCGACGACCTGGCGGGCATCGGCCTCCAGGGCGGGCGTGAGGCCGGTGTCGAAGTAGACCTCCTCGCCCCATGTGTGCGCGGTGGCCTGGAGAGGCAGCGCGGCGACCAGCGTCGCGGCGGTCGGGGTGTCGTCGAGGGTGGCGGTCACATGCCCGGCGGGCCAGGAGATTCGGATCTTCATGGCGATGAATTCAACAATATGTTGAAGTCCGAGGGAAGGGTGCGTGCGTAACCTCGGGATAAACATTCATGCGCCATGGAATCGAGCGTGACCGCAGTCACGTACCCCCCTTCCCCAAGGCCGAAAGGCGATAGGAGATAATGCTTGTGAATGTGAACGCGTTCACAAGCTCGCTCCCAGTATGTACCGCTTTATGTGACGCAAAAGGGACATTGCCGTAGTGCAACGGCGACGTAAGGAGGAAGCGACGTGGAACTGGCTCTGGCGCCAGAGACTATGGCGCGATGGCAATTCGGCATCACGACCGTCTACCACTTCCTGTTCGTCCCCCTGACGATCTCCCTCGCCGCTCTGGTGGCCGGACTTGAGACCGCATGGGTGCGAACGGGAAAGCAGCAGTACCTCAAGGCCACCAAGTTCTGGGGCAAGCTCTTCCTGATCAATATCGCGATGGGTGTCGTCACCGGCATCGTCCAGGAGTTCCAGTTCGGTATGAACTGGTCGGACTACTCGCGGTTCGTCGGTGACATCTTCGGTGCCCCGCTCGCCTTCGAAGCCCTCATCGCGTTCTTCTTCGAGTCCACCTTCATCGGGCTGTGGATCTTCGGCTGGGACAAGCTGCCGAAGAAGATCCACTGCTTCTGCATGTGGATGGTCTCGATCGGCACGGTGCTGTCCGCGTACTTCATCCTCGCCGCCAACTCCTGGATGCAGCACCCGGTCGGCTACAAGTACAACCACGCCACCGGCCGTGCCGAGTTGACCGACTTCTGGAAGGTGCTGACCCAGGACACCACCCTGGTCGTCGTCTTCCACACCCTCACCGCGGCCTTCCTGACCGGTGCCGCCTTCATGGTCGGCATCTCCGCGTACCACCTGATGCGCAGGAAGCACATCAAGGTCATGCGGACGTCGCTGCGGCTCGGGCTGGTCACGCTCGTCATCGCCGGACTGCTCACGGCGGTCAGCGGCGACACGCTGGGCAAGGTGATGTTCAAGCAGCAGCCGATGAAGATGGCGTCCGCCGAGGCGCTGTGGGACACCGCGGCACCCGCGCCGTTCTCGGTCTTCTCGTACGGCGACGTCGCCAAGGGCCACAACAAGGTCGCCATCGAGATCCCCGGCGTGCTCTCCTTCCTCGCCCACAGCGACTTCTCGTCGCCGGTCCCCGGCATCAACGACGTCAACAGGTCCGAGCAGCAGAAGTTCGGGCCCGGCGACTACCGGCCCAACATCCCGGTCACGTACTGGGGCTTCCGCTGGATGATCGGCTTCGGCATGACGTCCTTCGTCATCGGACTGGCCGGACTCTGGCTCACCCGGAAGAAGTTCTGGCTCGCGCCGTCGCTGCGTACCGGCGACGAGGAACCACCGCACCTCGCCCTCACCAAGCACCGGACGCTCGGCGCCCGCCTGTCCAAGTGGTACTGGTCGCTGGCCTTCGTCACCCTCGGCTTCCCGCTCATCGCGAACTCGTGGGGCTGGATCTTCACCGAGATGGGCCGTCAGCCCTGGGTGGTCTACGGCGTGCTGCGCACCCGTGACGCGGTCTCGCCCGGTGTCTCGCAGGGTGAGGTGATCACCTCGCTGATCGTCTTCACCACGCTCTACGCGATCCTCGCCGTGGTCGAGATCAAGCTGCTGGTGAAGTACGTCAAGGCCGGCCCCCAGGAGCTCTCCGACTCCGACCTCAACCCGCCCACCAAGATCGGCGGCGACACCTCAGATGCCGACCGGCCGATGGCCTTCTCGTACTAGGAGGCGCTGTGCAACTCCACGACGTCTGGTTCATCCTCATCGCCGTCCTCTGGACCGGGTACTTCTTCCTCGAAGGCTTCGACTTCGGAATCGGCGTGCTCACCAAGCTCCTCGCCCGCGACCGCAGCGAGAAGCGCGTACTGATCAACACCATCGGACCGGTCTGGGACGGCAACGAGGTCTGGCTGCTCAGTGCGGGCGGCGCGACCTTCGCGGCCTTCCCCGACTGGTACGCCACCCTCTTCTCCGGGTTCTATCTGCCGCTGCTGCTGATCCTGGTCTGCCTGATCGTGCGCGGTGTCGCGTTCGAGTACCGCGCCAAGCGGCCCGAGGAGCGCTGGCAGCGCAACTGGGAGCAGGCGATCTTCTGGACCTCGCTGCTGCCCGCGGTGCTGTGGGGCGTGGCGTTCGGCAACATCGTGCACGGCGTTCGGATCGACGCGCACAAGGAGTACGTCGGCAGCGTCCTGGACCTGCTGAACCCGTACGCGATCCTCGGCGGGCTGGTCACGCTGACGCTGTTCACCTTCCACGGTGCGGTGTTCGCGTCGCTGAAGACCGTCGGTGACATCCGGGAACGGGCGCGCCGGACGGCGGGTGTCCTCGGGCTGGTCGCGGCGGTGCTCGCGGTCGGCTTCCTGGGCTGGACCCAGGCCGACAAGGGCGACGGCACCAGCCTCATCGCCATGGTCGTCGCGGTGGTCGCGCTGGTCGCGGCGCTCGGGGCCAACAAACTCGGGCGCGAGGGCTGGGCATTCGCCTTCTCCGGGATCACCATCGCCGCCGCGGTCGCGATGCTGTTCCTGACGCTCTTCCCGAACGTCATGCCGTCCACGCTGAACGAGAGCTGGAACCTCACGGTCAGCAACGCCTCGTCCAGCCCCTACACCCTGAAGATCATGACCTGGTGCGCCGGGATCGCCGCACCGATCGTGGTGCTCTACCAAGGGTGGACCTATTGGGTGTTCCGTAAGCGGATCGGCACCCAGCACATCACCGAAGCCCACTAGCTGAGCCCCGCCCGCTGCGGCGGATCGCAGGAGAACGGAAGGTTTCACGTGAAACCGGTCGACCCACGTCTGCTCCGATACGCCCGTGCCACCCGCGGATTCCTCATCGCGGTGGTGGTGCTCGGGCTTGCCGGAGCGGGCCTGGTCGTCGGCCAAGCCATGCTCATCGCCGAGATCGTGGTCGGAGCCTTCCGGCACGACCTCGATCTCGGCGCTCTGACCACTCCGGTGGTGCTGCTCGCCGCGGTCTCCGTCGGCCGCGGGGTGGTCTCCTGGCTCACCGAGCTGGCCGCGCACCGTGCCAGTGCGGCGGTCAAGTCCGAGCTGCGGATGCGGCTGATCGAGCGGGCGGCGCTGCTCGGGCCGGGGGCGACGGTTCGCCGGGCGGCCGGCGGCGCGGGTGGCAGCGCGGAGAGCGGCGCGTACGACGGCACTCCGGAGATGCGCACCGGGGAGCTCACCACCCTGGCGACCCGCGGTATCGACGCCCTGGACGACTACTTCTCCCGCTATCTGCCGCAGTTGGGGCTGGCGGTGGTGGTCCCCGTGGCGGTGCTGGCCCGGATCGCCACCGGTGACTGGATCTCCGCGCTGACGATCGTCGTCACCCTGCCGCTGATCCCGCTCTTCATGATCCTCATCGGCTGGGCCACCCAGTCGCGGATGGACCGCCAATGGCGGCTGCTCGCCCGGCTGTCCGGGCACTTCCTCGATGTCGTCGAGGGGCTGCCGACCCTCAAGGTCTTCGGCCGGGCCAAGGCCCAGGCGGCCTCCATCCGCGCCATCACCGGCGAGTACCGCCGGGCGACCCTGCGCACCCTGCGGATCGCCTTCCTCTCGTCGTTCGCCCTGGAACTCCTCGCCACCATCTCCGTGGCGCTGGTCGCGGTCGGCATCGGCATGCGCCTGGTGAACGGCGAACTCGACCTCTATACGGGGCTGATGGTGCTGGTGCTGGCCCCCGAGGCGTATCTGCCGCTGCGGCAGGTGGGTGCGCAGTACCACGCCGCGGCCGAGGGGCTGTCCGCGGCGGAGGAGATCTTCGCCGTACTGGAGACCCGGCCGCGGACGCCCGGTACCGCACCCGCGCCCGAGGGCACCGCGCTGACCGTCGACGGGTTGGTGGTCCGGCACCCCGGACGCGCCGCCGACTCGCTCCCGGCGACCTCGTTCGAGGTCCGGCCCGGTGAGACCGTGGCCCTGGTCGGTCCGTCGGGCGCCGGCAAGTCCACACTGCTGAGCGTGCTGCTCGGCTTCACCGCACCGTCCGAGGGGCGGGTGCTGGCCGACGGCCAGGACATCGCGGCCCTCTCCCCCGAGAGCTGGCGTGGCCGGATCGCCTGGGTGCCGCAGCACCCGCACCTCTTCGCCGGCACCATCGCCGAGAACGTACGGCTGGCCCGGCCGGACGCGGAGGACGCGGCGGTGCGCACCGCCCTGGAGGACGCGGGCGCGCTGGAGTTCGTCGACGCGCTGCCCGAGGGCCTGGCCACCAGGCTCGGAGAATCCGGCGCCGGGCTCTCCGCGGGGCAGCGGCAGCGCCTCGCGCTCGCCCGCGCCTTCCTGGCCGACCGCCCGATCCTGCTGCTGGACGAGCCCACCGCGAACCTGGACGGTGAGACGGAGGAGGCCATCGTGGCGGCCGTCCGCCGGCTCGCGGCCGGGCGCACGGTCCTGATGGTCGTGCACCGGCCGGCGCTGCTGGCGGTGGCCGACCGGACGGTGCGGCTAGCAGGTGCCAGGGCTGCGGACGCGGTGGAGACCGCCGCGGCTCCGGACTCCGGTCCCGGGCCCGGCTCCGGCTCAGGTTCCGTTCCGGGCCGGGCGGCGGAACCCGAGGCGGTGCGCGGGGAAACCCTGCCCGGCCCCGGCGGCGGTTCGGCGCTGCGCCGGCTGCGGCGGGCGGCCGGTGCCCGCCGGGCGCGCTTCGCGCTCGCGCTGCTGCTGGGGAGCCTCGCGCTGGGCAGCGCGGTCGGCCTGATGGCGACCTCCGGGTGGCTGATCTCGCGGGCCGCGCAGCAGCCGCCGGTGCTGTACCTGATGGTGGCGGTGACCGCGACCAGGGCGTTCGGCATCGGGCGCGCGGTCTTCCGGTACGCCGAGCGGCTGGTGGCGCACGACGCGGTGTTCCGGATGCTCGCCGACGTACGGGTGGCGGTCTTCCGGCGGCTGGAGCGGCTGGCCCCGGCCGGCCTCAAGGAACGGCGCCGCGGCGATCTGCTGTCGCGGCTGGTGGCGGATGTCGACGCGGTGCAGGACTACTTCCTGCGCTGGCTGCTGCCGGTCGGGGCGGCGCTGCTGGTCGGTGCGGGCGCGGTCGGTTTCACCGCCTGGCTGCTGCCCGAGGCCGGGGCGATCCTCGCGGCCGGGCTGCTGCTCGCGGGTGCCGGGGTGCCCGCGCTGTCGGGCGCGCTGGCCCGCCGGGCGGAGCGCCAACTGGCACCGTCCCGCGGGGTGTTGTCCACCCGAGTTGTCGATCTGCTCACCGGTACGGCCGAGTTGACGGTGGCCGGCGCCATCGGGGCGCGTACGGACGCGGTGCGGCGGGCGGACCGGGAGCTGACCCGGATCGCGTCCCGCTCGGCGGCGGCGGCCGGGGCCGGCGCCGGACTTTCGGCGCTGCTGTGCGGGCTGACCGTCGCCGCCGCGGCGGTGGCCGGCGTCGAGGCGGTGCACGCGGGACGGCTGGAAGGGGTGGCGCTGGCCGTCATCGTGCTCACGCCGCTCGCCGCGTTCGAGGCGGTGGCCGGGCTGCCGCTCGCCGTGCAGTACCGCCGGCGCACCCGGCACGCCGCCGAGCGGGTCTTCGAGGTGCTGGATGCCCCGTCGCCGATCAGTGAGCCGGACGCGCCCGCCTCCGTTCCGGACGCCCCCTTCCCGCTGGTCGTAGGGGACCTGACCGCGCGTCACCCCGGGCAGCACCGGCCGGCCCTGGACGGTGTCGGGTTCACGCTGCCGGCCGGCCGCCGGCTCGCCGTGGTCGGCCCGTCCGGCTCCGGCAAGACCACCCTCGCCCAGCTGCTGCTGCGTTTCCTGGACCGGGAGTCGGGGACGTACACCCTGGCCGGGACGGACGCCGGAGCGCTGGACGGCGACGCGGTGCGGCGGCTGGTCGGGCTGTGTGCGCAGGATGCGCACATCTTCGACAGCTCACTGCGGGAGAACCTCCGGCTCGCCCGCCGGGACCCGGGCCGGGGCCCGGCCGATGACCGGGATCTGTGGGACGCGCTCCGCCGGGCGCGGCTGGCGGACTGGGTGCGCGGGCTGCCCGACGGGCTCGACACGATGGTCGGCGAGCACGGCGCCCGGCTGTCCGGTGGCCAGCGGCAGCGGCTCGCCCTGGCCCGTGCGCTGCTCGCGGACTTCCCGGTGCTCGTCCTGGACGAGCCCGCCGAACACCTCGACCTGGCCACCGCCGACGCGCTGACCGCCGATCTGCTGGCCGCGACCGAGGGCCGTACGACGGTCCTGATCACCCACCGGCTCACCGGCCTGGACGCGGTCGACGAGGTCCTGGTCCTGGACCGGGGTCGGGCCGTGCAGCGTGGTGGATACGCGGAGCTGGCCGCGACCGACGGCCCGTTCCGGCGGATGTTGGAGCGCGAGCGGGCGATGGACGCGGCATATCCGCAGACGGTGGCGCCGGAGACCCCCGGGGCCGCGGTGGGCGGTGCTTCCCTGGCGCCGGCCCGGTAAGCCGCGGTACCCGCATAAGCGCACTTTCCTCGGAAATGGGACCTTATTAGGCTCGGGGCATGTCAGCCACGGCAGGACCCCCGTCAGACCCCGTGCGCCTGGGCGACCTCGACACGAGCCCCGACCCCATGGACGCCGCCACCGAGGCCACCCGCAGCCTCCAGGGGCTGTCGTCCGAGCTGACCGCGCGGGTGCCGCAGCTGCTGGAGGCGATGCGCACGGTCGGTGCGGGGCTGGATCTGCACATCACCCTGGACCGGATCGTGGAGACCGCCGCCGAACTCGCCGACGCGCGCTATGCCGCGATCGGGATCATCGACGACGCCCGCGAGGGGCTGTCGGACTTCGTCACGTACGGCGTGACCGCGAAGCAGCACCGGCGGATCGGTGCGCTGCCCGATGGTCACAAGGGCCTGCTCGGCGCGCTCATCCACGAGCCGCGGGCGCTGCGGCTCCCCG
>NZ_KN708638.1:4288496-4304210 GCF_000805335.1 Streptomyces sp. CT34
ATTTCCGCCGGGGCATCCGCCGATGCGTACGTTCCTGGGAGTGCCGATCCGCGTCCAGGGCGAGATCTTCGGCAATCTCTATCTGACCGAGAAGCGCGGCGGGGAGTTCAGCGAAGAGGATCTGCACATGGTGCGGGTGCTCGCCACCGAGGCCGGTATCGCGATCGGCAACGCCCGGCTGTACGCGGCGACCCGGCAGCGGGAGCGGTGGATCGACGGTTCGGTGGCGGTGACCACCGAGCTTCTCGCCGGCAGCGATGTCGACGAAGCGCTCGCGGTGGTGGCCGAGCAGGCCAGGAAGCTGGCGGACTCGGCGGCCGGCATCGTGCTGCTGCCCGATGAGGAGGGCGGCCTGGAGATCGTCGCGGTGTCGGCGGACGACCCCACCGGGATCATGGGCACCCAGATCCCGCCCGACAGTCCGGTGGCCGAGCAACTCCTCGCCGGGGAGCCGGTGTTCGTGGACGACTCGGCCAGCGATCCGCGTATGGTCACGGCCATCGCACCGCGCTTCGGCCCGAGCATGATGCTGCCGCTCAAGAGCGGTGGCCGGGTACTCGGCACGCTCGCCACACCGCGGGGCCGCGGCGGACGCCGGTACACCGCCGCCGAGCGGACGCTCGCCACCCAGTTCGCGGCGCAGGCCGCACTGGCGCTGGTGTTGGCCGACGCCCAGCGCGACCGGGAACGGCTCGCGGTTTACGAGGACCGCGACCGCATCGCCCGTGATCTGCACGACCTCGTCATCCAGCGGTTGTTCGCGACCGGGATGATGCTGGAGACGGCACAGCGCCGATCCGAGGTGCCGGAGGTGGCGCGGGGCGTCGGCAAGGCCGTCGACGAACTCGACGTGACCATCCAGGAGATCCGGACCGCGATCTTCGCCCTCGAACAGGGCCCGGCCGAGGCGCCGTCGGGGCTGCGGACCCGGGTGCTGCGCGAGATCGGCACCGCCGCCGTGCCGCTCGGCTTCCAGCCGACGGCGCATTTCGTCGGCCCGGTCGACGCCCGGGTCGGGGAGCTGACCGGCAAGAACCTGATCGCCGCGCTGCGCGAGGCACTGTCGAACGCCTTCCGGCATGCGGCAGCCTCGCGGATCGAGGTGGTGGTCGACGCGACCGTCACGCTGCCGGACGGCGCCGACGGCGTCCGGCTGACGGTCACCGACGACGGCGTCGGGATCGCGGAGGGAGGACGCCGCAGCGGTCTCAAGAACCTTGCCAAACGAGCAGAGTCGCTGGGCGGATCGAGCACCTACGGCCCGGGGCTGGGCGAGGACGGCACCGGGACGAGGGTGATGTGGGAGGCGCCGCTCTGAGCGGCGTGCGAGGGGCCGAAGGCCGGCCCGGCGGCGAGCCGTCGCACCGTTTCACGTGAAACGGTGCAGCAACGTGCGCGGGGAGGGCACACCCTCGGCGAAGCCCGCCGTGAAGCAGGCCGTTTCACGTGAAACAGTGCAGCACGTGAAACATCGCCGGGCGGGACGCGCGGACCGGCTCAGCCCTGCCGGAGAATCCGCTCGATGACAGCCGCGACGCCGTCGTCGTTATTGGAGTCCGTACGGCGCGTGGTCGCGGCCAGCACATCCGGGTGCGCATTGGCCATGGCGTACGAGGTGCCGGCCCAGGTGAGCATCTCGATGTCGTTCGGCATGTCACCGAAGGCGACGACCTCGTCCGGCGAGATCCCGCGCACCGCGCAGCAGCGGGCGAGGGTGCCGGCCTTGCTGACTCCCAGGCCGCTGATCTCCAGTAGTGCGGTGGGGCTGGACCGGGTGAACGAGGCCAGATGGCCCGCGGCGGTACGGGCCAGCGCGAGAAAGGCGTCCGGGTCCATCTCGGGGTGGTGCGCGAGCAGCTTGAGCACGGGCTGGTCGGCGCCGGTGTCGCTGTCGGCGGCGCCCACCGGGCCCGGCCCGACCGGATCGGCGTCGGACGAATACGGACCGTCGGTGCCGGCGCCGTCGCCTGCCTCCGGCTCCACAGCCAGCGGCGGGGCGAAGCCTTCGGCGAGGAGCTTCTCCGCCGGGGCGATGGCGGCGGCCGGGTCGAGGAGGAAGGGCGGGTACTGCGGCTCGTAGTGGATGCCACCGGTGCGCTCCACGGCGAACGAGGTGCCCGGCGCCGCGGCGCGCACGGCGTGGACGACATCGAGCGCGACGGCGCGGTCCAGCGGGCTGACCTCGACGATCCGGTAGCCGCGGTGCAGATCCACGACGGCCGCACCGTTCGCACAGATCGCCAGGCCGTGGCCGTGGACGTGGTCGCTGACCACGTCCATCCAGCGGGCCGGGCGGCCGGTGACGAAGAAGACCTCGATGCCAGCCTCTTCCGCGGCGGCGAGTGCGGCGATCGTCCGGTCGGAGACCGTTTTGTCGTCGCGCAGCAGGGTGCCGTCGAGATCAGTGGCGATCAACCGGGTGGGCCGGGGCGTCACGGCCGGCTCGGGCGCGCGGGGTGGCGTGGCGGAGGGGTCAGTCACGGAGCCATCTTCGCGTACCGGTACGCACAGGCGTGCGGTGGGTGGCGCAGATGAGCCGCTGCGGCGGGCGTGGAGGCCGGCCGGGGGCAGGCGGGAGCGCCGTTGCCGGGCCCGCCCGGGGTCGCTCCCGAGGCCGGATCCGATCGCTCCGGGACGGCCGTACGCTCGGAGGTATGCGACTGAGCACTGTGATCTTGCCCGTCCGCCGCTGGTCCGAAGGCGGAAAGGAGGTGTGGCAGCGCGCCGAGGAGCTGGGTTTCCACGCCGCGTACACCTACGACCACCTCACCTGGCGGAGCTTTCGCGACCAGACCTGGTTCGGCGCCGTCCCGACGCTGACCGCAGCAGCCGCCGCGACCTCCCGGATGCGGCTGGGCACCCTCGTCACCTCGCCGAACTTCCGGCACCCGGTCACCCTCGCCAAGGAACTGATCTCGCTCGACGACATCAGCGATGGCCGGTTCACCCTCGGTATCGGCGCCGGTGGCAACGGCTTCGACGCCACCGCGCTCGGCCACGAGGCGTGGTCGCCGCGCGAACGGGCCGACCGTTTCGCGGAGTTCACGGCGCTGCTGGACGAACTGCTGACCCAGGACGCCGTCTCCCACCAGGGCGAGCACTACTCGGCGGACGAGGTGCGCAACATCCCCGGCTGTGTGCAGCGACCGCGGCTGCCGTTCGCCGTGGCGGCCACAGGGCCGCGCGGACTGAAGCTGGCGGCCCGCTACGGCCAGGCGTGGGTGACGACCGGTGACCCCAAGGTCGCGAACGCGGGTGGTACCCCGGCCGAGTCGCGGGAGGCGATCCGCGGGCAGCTCGAACGTCTGGAGAAGACGTGCGCCGACCTGGGGCGCGACCCCGGCGAACTGCGGAAGATCATGCTGACCGGCTTCTCCCCGGACCGTCCGCTGGACTCCCTGGACGCCTTCGTGGACTTCGCCGGCAGCCACGCCGAGCTGGGCATCGACGAGCTGGTCGTCCACTGGCCGATCGCCGGCTCCGTCTTCGAGGCCGACACCGCGGTCTTCGAGCGGATCGCCACGGAGGGGCCGGCGCAGCTGGGCGCCCGCTAGAGCCGGTCGTCGGCCGCCCTGCGGTGCCGCGGTCGGTTTCTCCGGGTGTCCGGCCCCGGCTTTACCCCGTATATAGCCGCGAAGAGGGAGAATCGGGACAGCGGCGCAGTGTGCGGGACGTGGCGTGCGAAGTCTGGACGGCGCGCGACAGGGTCGGGACACTGCGCGAAGTGCGGTGCGTTGTGGAGGAGCCATGGCACAGACCCGATTCGCCCCGGACCGCGGGCTGACCTCGCGCATGGTGACGACGATGTTCTTCATCGGCCTGCTGTACGTCGTGGTCGTCGGCGCGCTGGTGGTGCTGCTCAAGGGCGCCTGGGTGGTGGTGCTGCTGATCTCGGGCGCCATGTTCGTCGCGCAGTTCTGGTACAGCGACCGGATCGCGGCCTTCAGCATGGGCGCGCGCGAGGTCACACCGGAGCAGGCTCCCGAGCTGCACGGCGCGGTGGACCGGCTGTGCGCGCTGGCCGACATGCCCAAGCCGCGGGTCGCGATCGCCGAGTCGGATGTGCCGAACGCCTTCGCGACCGGCCGCAATCAGAAGAACTCGATGGTGTGCGCCACGACCGGGCTGCTCAGGCGGCTGGAGCCGGAGGAACTGGAGGGCGTGCTGGCGCATGAGCTCTCCCATGTCGCGCATCGCGATGTGGCGGTGATGACCATCGCCTCGTTCCTCGGCGTGCTGGCCGGAATCATCACCCGCGCCGCCCTGTGGAGCGGCGTCGGGCGCAACAACCGGGACCAGAACGCGGCGATCGCCGTGCTGATCGTCACCGCCGTCAGCGTGGTGGTCTATGCCATCAGCTTCCTCCTGACCCGGCTGCTGTCCCGCTACCGCGAACTGACCGCAGACCGGGCCGCCGCCCTGCTGACCGGCCGCCCCTCGGCGCTGGCCTCGGCGCTGACGAAGGTCACCGGCCAGATCGCCCGGATCCCGACCGAGGACCTGCGCAAGGCCCAGCCGTTCAACGCCTTCTACTTCGCGCCGGCGTTCAACAAGGAGACGTTCAGCCAGCTGCTGTCCTCGCACCCGACGCTGGAGCAGCGGCTCGACCAGCTCGGCCGGATCGCAGCGGAGCTGGGGCGGCCGTGAGCGGCAGGGCCGGCCGGCGTGGCGGTGACCGCACGGCATCACCGGAGCAAGGGATCAAGGAGTAATCCGCGCATGGGATTTCTGGACGCCATCCTCGGCCGCAGCAAGCCGGTACGCCCCGATCTCGACCAGCTCTTCGCGCTGCCGTCCGCCTCCGTCACCCTCCAGGCGGCGGCCGGTTTCGAGCCCACCGGTCTGGGGTCGGTGTGTTTCGCGAGTGTCGAGGGCGGGGCGTTCTCGCGGATCCAGGAGGAGGCGCGGTCCCTCCTGGACGGCTCGGTGGAGTTCACCCAGGACTCCTATGGCTATACGTGGCTGCTGGTGCCGCACTCGCCGGAGGACGTCGCGGGGCTGGTCAATGACCTCCACGCGGTCAATACGTCCCTGGAAGAGGCGGGTTTCGGCCCGCAGTTGCTGTGCTCACTGCTGGGGTTCCGCGATGCGCGACAGCGGTCGCTGGCGCTGGTGTACCTCTACAAGCGCGGCACGTTCTACCCCTTCGCCCCCCACGCCGGCGGTGGCGAGAAGCGGGACAACACGCTCGAACTCCAGGTGCGGGCGATGCTCGGCGACGATCTGTCGATCGAGCAGGATCTGGCGCGGTGGTTCCCGGTGTGGGGCGCACCCGGTCTCTGAAGGCGCCGCCGACCCCGATTTCGGACCCGGACTTCTGACCGGGACTTCTGACCGGGACTTCTGACCGGGACTTCGGGTACCGGACGAGGCTCAGCCGGGAAAGCGGAGGAACTCCGGCGGCACGCGGTCGGTCAGCCAGACCCCGTTGGCGCTGACGCGGAAGACGTGGCCCCTCCGGTGCATCGCCGCCGCGTCGACCGGCAGCACGACGGCCTTGCCGCGCCGCGCGCCCACACGGGTCGCGGTCTCCCGGTCCGGCGAGAGATGCACCGCATGCCGGGACATCGGCCGCAGCCCCTGCTCCCGTATGGCGGCCACACTGCGGGCCGCCGTGCCGTGAAAGAGATGGTCGGGCGGTACCGCCGGCGGCAGACCGAGGTCAACGCGTACGGAGTGGCCCTGATTGGCGCGGATCCGGCCGTCCTCCAGGGCGTAGCGCTGCTTGTCGCTGCCGGCCACCACCGCCTCCAACTCCGCCCGGGAGAAGGGGAATCCATGCCGCCCGGCCGCTTCGATGAGCTCCGTCACCGGGACCCAGCCCTGCGCGTCGAGGGCGATGCCGATCCGCTCCGGCTCATGGCGCAGATGCTTCGCCAGATACTTCGAGATGCGTACGGAACGCTGCTGGTTCATGGCTCCAGGATGCTGCGGCGCGGGTGCTGCGGCATCCGAATTCCCCGACGCGCTGACGGCCGGCGAGCGGATGGCCGACGAGCTGACGGACAGGCGCGCCCGCCGGCGCGGAGCGAGCTCACTCGCCGTCGGGCCGCTCCGGGCTCGCTCCGCCTCCATCCTCCTGCCGTCCGCCGCCGCCTTGCGGCGACTTGGGATGCTTCCCGCGGGCCAGTGTGCTCGCCTTCCTGGCCTTCGCGCCGGTCACCTCCTCGGCGGCCCAGCGGGCCCACTCCTCCTGGGTCGCCGACATCCGCAGACCGTATTCCAGGGCTATCCGGCCATAGACAGAGATCATCTCGTCGTCCCAGTCGGAAACCTCGTCGATCTGCTCGTACGTGGCGTGCGCACGAGCGGCGGAGTCGGCCTGGGTCAGGAGATAGGCGCGCGCTTCGAGCGGCGTGAGGATGCCGAGGAAGAAGACGCGCAACAGACCGTCGTGGCGCTGCGGGCCGCTGGGTGCGATGTCCGTGAGCCAGTGGCGCAGCTCGGCCAGACCGTCCTCGGTGATCGCGTATTCCTTGCGGCCCCGCGGGCCGTGGGCCGTCACCTCGACGAGGCCGGCGGTCGTGAGCTTGTTGAGCTCGCCGTAGACCTGGCTCTGGGTCGCCGGCCAGACGCTGGTGAGCGAGGCGTTGAACAGCTTCATCAAGTCGTAGCCGCTCGCCGGGGATTCGGACAGCAGGCCCAGAACGGCATGTCTCAAGCTCATGGTCATTACTTTACCTTCCACTTCTGACATGTCAATGGTGGACTTTCCGGCTTCGACATGTCAGAGTTGGAATGTGGTTGAGGTGGGGCCGTCCATGGTCCTGATCGTGTGCTGCGGTCGCTGCCCGGCCTTGGTGTTGTGTGCTGTCGCCGACCCATCGTGAGCGGGTGCGAGCAAAGGGGGGAATCATGAACTATCTGCGGGGCTTCATCCCGTGGCTTGTCCTCGCGGGGGTGTCCCCCGCGGGCTGGCAGTGGGGCGCACTCGCCGGCCTGGCGGCCTCGGCGGTGCTGCTCATACTGGACCGGGCCGCGGGACTGTCGCTCGAAGTGCGACCGCTGGAGTACGGCACGATCGTGTACTTCGCGGGCCTCGCCATCCTGGCCTTCGCCCGCCCCGACAGCGATCTCAAGACGTACAGCAGCGCGCTGTCGATGGGCTGGCTGGCTCTCATCGCCTGGGTGTCGATCGCCGTTCGGCGTCCCTTCACCCTGGCGATCGCGCGCCGGATGACCCCGCCCGAGGTCTGGCGGGTGCCCCTGTTCCACCGGGTCAATGTCGTGATCACCATAGCCTGGGCGCTGTCCTTCACCGCTACCGCGATCGCCCAGGTCGCCATCGCCGCCTATGGCATGAGCGCGATCTTCTCGATCCTCGTCCAGATCGCCTCATTCGTTCTTCCCGTCCGCTTCACCGCCACCTATCCGGAGCGGGCCCGGGCCCGCTTCCGGCAGCAGGCCGGCGCGCGGCTCGACGCCCAGGAGGGCCTGGCCTCATGACCACCACGTCACCAGCGGCGGTATCCGAATCCTCCGCTCCCGCACCGCACCTGGCCGGAAACTTCGCCCCGGTCATGGACGAACTGACCGCCTACGACCTCCCGGTCACCGGCACCATCCCGCCGGAGCTCACCGGCTGGTATCTGCGCAACGGCCCCAACCCGCGGGACGCGGCCAGCCCGCACTGGTTCTTCGGCGACGGCATGGTCCACGGCGTGCGTCTGGAGGGCGGCCGGGCGGTCTCCTATCGCAATCGCTGGGTTCGCACCTCGACCTTCACCGACGGCATCCAGGTCAGGGACGCACAGGGCCGCAGGCATCTGGCGGCGGGTGTGGCCAACACCCATATCGTCCGCCATTCGGGACGCACCCTGGCGCTCGTCGAGTCGTCCTTCCCGTACGAGATCGACTGCCGCCCCGGCCATGAGCTCGAGACCGTCGGTCCGCATGACTTCGGCGGTCGGCTCACCACCGCCATGACCGCCCACCCCAAGACCTGCCATACCACCGGTGAGCTGCACTTTTTCGGCTACGGCAGCGCGACACCGCCCTACCTGACCTATCACCGTGCCGACGCGCAAGGGGAGTTGGTGGTCAGCCGCCCCGTCGACGTCCCGGCGGCGACGATGATGCACGACTTCCACCTCACGGCCCGCCACGTCGTCTTCATGGACCTGCCGGTCGTCCATGACCACAACCGCCCCGGTATGCCCTACAGCTGGGATCCGGAGTACGGCGCCCGGCTGGGCGTACTGCGCCGCGACGATCCGTACGGGGAGGTCCGCTGGCTGTCCATCGACCCCTGCTATGTCTTCCACTCCCTTAATGCCCATGACGACGGCGAGCAGTGGATAGTCCTCTATGTCTCGCGCTATGCCTCGCTCGACGGGCGCGCCGCCCCGCCCTGCCTGTGGCGCTGGACGATCGATCTCGCCTCCGGCACGGTGACCGAGGAGCAACTCGACGACCAGGCAGGCGAGTTCCCCCGGATCGACGACCGCCTTGCCGGACAGCGGGCCCGCTTCGGCCATGTGTCAGCAGGCGAGTCGCCCGGTACGGGACTGATACCGGGCGCCCTGCTCCGCTACGACCTGGAGACGGGATCGGTGGTCCGCCATGACTTCCGCCCGGGGCGCACTCCGGGAGAGGCGGCCTTCGCCCCCGCGGACGACCGTCCGGGCGGGCCGGGCTGGCTGATCACCTACGTCCATGACGTGGCCACCGATACCAGCGATCTCGTCATCCTCGACGCCGAGGACATATCCGCCGACCCTGTCGCCACGGTCCATCTTCCGCAGCGTGTTCCGTACGGATTCCACGGTAACTGGCTCCCGGATACGGCCGGTTGAGGCAACCCGGAAGGGTGGCCGGGTAGGGGCGCCCGGCTCGGTCTTTGACAACTGGAGAGAGAAGCAGAAAGGGAAGAACGGGGAAGGGCCGGGGAGCCCCAAGGCGCCCCGGAGGGCTGATGAGGAGGGGCTGAGAGAGGGCCTGGGGGCGTGAACCGTGGACAGGTCAGTGTCCGGGGGAGTCTGCCTGGGCATCGGGAGCCTCGGCACCGAGGGTGCCGGTGTCGCTGCTCCGGGTGCGGTGCGCCGCGGCAGCCGGGGCCTCGCTGACGGCTCGGGCCTCGCGGGCGGCCGAGGCAAGGGCGTCCAGGGTGCGCGCCTGCACCTCGCGGTGAGCGGCGGCGGCGATGAAGGCGGCCGTGTTCTCCGGGCCCACCAAGCCCCTTACGGCCTGGACGGCCTCGACGGGGAGGAGGACCGCCTCCTCGGAGCCCGGCGCGGAACGGGGGTTCGCGCCGGGCCCGAAGGCGGACTCCGGCCCGACGGGCACCGTGGCCTCAAGGCCGGGGGGCGCCCCGGTGGCGTCTTGAGGCACGGGGGCGGAAGCGGGCCCAGAGGCGGTGGCCGCCGAGGGGGCGTGGGACGGCCGGGGAATACGCGGGCCCTTGGCCCCGCAGCCCGCTCGCCCTGTCTCTCCCCGGGCCCCACCCCCTACCTCATCCCCTTGCCCTTCCCCTTCCTCGTGCCCTTCCCCTTCCGCGCCCGTCTCCCGGCCGCTGAGCGGGAGTGCTTCCGTGAGGTGGTGTCGGAGGTACTGGGCGGCCAGGGTGCGCATGGCACGGGCGAGTTCGGCGTCGATGGTCTGCTGGGCCAGAGGGCGCAGACGGCGTACGAGCGCCGCGGCTTCGGCCGCTTCCGCCTCGGTGGGGGGATGGTCCAGGAACGGCTGGAAGACGTGCTCGGCGGTGAAGTCCAGGAAACGGGAGGCGATGTGCTCGACCTGTCCGCGCACCTCTCGCAAATGACCGGAGATCGCCAGGAGCGGGACACCCGCGGAGTGCAGTTCGGCGGCGACGGCGAGTTCCTGCGGACTGGGGACGAGGAACGCGTCGTCCTGGCCGGGGACGCGTTCCAGGACGCCCAGTTCGACGGCCTCGGCCACCGCCCTCTCGTTGGAGGTGCCACCGAAGGCGGAGTCCAGTTCGGCACGGGTGATGCGGGCCGCCTTCTCATCGGTCCACGGACCGTCGATCTCGGCGACCAGGCCCAGGACTCCACCGAGGCCACGCCCCGAGTCCCAGGCTTCGAGGAGTTCCTTGATGCTGGCGAGGGTGTAGCCGCGCTCGAGCAGATCGGAGATCTGGCGCAGCCGGGCCAGGTGGGGGTCACCGTAGACATTGGCCCGGCCGCGGCGTTCCGGGCGCGGGAGCAGCCCCCGGTCCTGGTAGGCGCGGATGGTGCGGACCGTGGCGCCACTGAGGTGGGCCAGGTCCTCGATGCGGTACTCGGCCGGCGGCGGCTGCTCGGTCACTGCGGTGCTCCTTACGGGACGGCCGCCTCGGGGAGGAGGCCGCGTGACAAGGTAGCCGCCGCACGGGCGGCTGCCCTACGGGTGGGCGCGCTACGGACCGGCCGCCCGGCGAGGCGACCCGCCGGGCCGTGGTGCGAGGCGACCGCCGTACCGCACAACTGCCGCTCTCGGCAGCCATCTTGGGGCGGTCATCCGGCGCGCGGGCCGCCGGGGCGCGCGAGGGAGGGCCGTATCAGCGGACGCCGACGGGTGAGGTGCCCGTCGGTCGGCAGGCGTCATGGGAGGGCCGGCCGGGGGCGGACGGCCGGGTGTCACGACAGCGCCGCACGGCCCACCGCGCCCGCCGCGGCGCGGGCCGCCGGGGAGGAGGCGAGGTAGGAGACGGCCGTGCGGAGCGAGCCTTCCTGGGAGGGATGGTACGAGCGCCGCAGGTAGCGGGGTATCGCCGCGCCCAGTTCACGCCAGCTGGGCAGCAGTCCCTTGTGGATGGCGCGGTTGTGCTCGCGCAGCGAATAGCGGGAGCGGGTGGCGAGCTGCGGGTCGTGCCGCAGGAGGTAGGACGCGCCCCAGGCCCAGAGGTAGATCAGCACGGGGGCCGTCACGGACATGCCCAGGATGCGGCGGGCATGGCGGGCGGGTTCCTCGCCGCCGGTGTGCTGGTACATGTCGAAGGCGACCGCGCGGTGTTCGACCTCCTCGGCGCCGTGCCAGCGCAGCAGGTCGAGCATCACCGGGTCGGGCCCGGCGCGGTCCAGGCCGTCGGCGTCCAGGACCCAGTTGCCGAGTACCGCGGTGAACTGCTCGATGGCGGCGATCAGGGAGAGCCGGAAGCGCAGCCACTCCGTCTCGGGGACCGGCAGGCCGAAGGGCGGCTTGTCACCGAGGAGGTAGGAGAAGAGGAAGTCGACGTGCCGGGTGTAGGGGGCGGTGTCGAGGCCCTGATGGGCCAGGTGCTCCAGGACATAGGAGTGCTGGACGCTGTGGGTGGCCTCCTGGCCCATGAACCCCTTGACGTCCTGGAGGAGTTGCTCGTCCCGGACCAGTGGGAGGGCTTCCTTGAAGACCCTGACGAACCACCGCTCGCCCGCCGGCAGCAGCAGATGCAGCACGTTGATGACGTGGGTGGCGGTGGGTTCGTCGGGTATCCACTGCAGCGGCGTCCGGCGCCAGTCGAACGCGACCCGGCGTGGCGCGATGGTGTAGTGCTCCTGGGGGCTTGGCGTGCTCATGCGCGGCTCCTGACGTGCGCGGTCTCCTGGCCTCGGTGGGGGCGGGCCGCCGGGCCGGGGTGACGTCGGCCCGGGGCACGCCGCGTGGTGGGGCTTCGGGGCCTCGGACGGGCGGTCCGGGCCGGACCGGTTATACCGGCGGCTCGATGCGGGCGAGGGCGCGCAGTGCGCGCGGGGTGAAGCGGGACATCAGGTGGGCGCCGCGTGCCTCTGGGGTGACCGGCACCACCGCTTGGTTGCGCACCACAGCGCGCAGGATCGCGTCGGCGACCTTCTCCGGCGGGTAGTTGCGCAGCCCGTACATTCGCGCGGCCTTGGCCTGGCGGCGCTTCTCCTCGTCGGCGGAGACGCCGGTGAAGCGGGCGGTACTGGTGATGGAGGTGTTGACGAACCCGGGACAGATGGCGGAGACGCCGATGCCCCGGCCGGCCAGCTCGGCACGCAGACACTCGCTGAGCATGAGAACGGCCGCCTTGGAGGCGCTGTAGGCGGGCAGTATCCGGGACGGCTGGAAGGCGGCGGCCGAGGCGGTGTTGACGATGTGGCCGCCCTGCCCGCGGTCCGCCATCCGCTTGCCGAAGATCCGGCAGCCGTGGATGACGCCCCACAGGTTGACGTCCAGGACCTTCTTCCAGTCCTCGGTGCTGGTCTCCATGAAGGAGCCGGACAGGCCGATGCCGGCGTTGTTGACCAGGACGTCCACGGTGCCGTATTCGGCGTCGACCTTGTCGGCGAGCTTCTCCATCGCCGCCTCGTCCGCGACGTCGACGACCTCGCCCCACGCCTGCGGGGCGCCGATCAGCCGTGCCATCTCGGCGGTGCGGGCGGCGCCCTCCGCGTCCCGGTCGACGGCGATGATCCGCGCGCCGGCCTCCGCGAACGCGAAGGCCGTGGCCCGGCCGATGCCACTGGCCGCGCCGGTCACCAGCACCAGCTGGCCGCCGAACCGATCGGCATACGGGCCGGCGGTCACCACCTTCTTCGCCGGATCGCCTTCTTCCTTGGCGGTGATGAACTCGCCGATCCAGGAGATGAGTTGGTCGGGACGGGTGCGCGGCACCCAGTGCTTGGCCGGGAGGGTGCGGCGGACGAGCTCGGGCGCCCACTGCTCCAGGTCGTCGTACAGCCGCTGGGAGAGGAACGCGTCGCCGGTCGGGGTGATGAGCTGGACCGGGCAGTGCGCATAGGCGTCGGCGCGCGGGCGGCGCAGCCGGGCGCGGACGTTGTCGCGGTAGAGCCAGGCGCCGTGGGCCGCGTCGGTGGGCAGCGAAGCCGTGGGGTAGTCGCCGTCCGGCACCTTCTCCACCCTCTGGAGGATGGCCGGCCAGCGCTTGCCGAGCGGGCCCTTCCAGGCCAGTTCGGGGAGCACGGGGGTGTGCAGCATGTAGACGTACCAGGACTTGGCGCCCTGGTTGAGCAGTTGGGCTGCCCGCCGGGGGGTGGGGCGCGCCATCCGCTTCTTGATCCAGTGGCCGAAGTGGTCGAGGGACGGCCCGGACATGGAGGTGAAGGAGGCGATCCGGCCCTCCGTGCGGCGTACGGTGGCGAACTCCCATGCCTGCACGGAGCCCCAGTCGTGGCCGACGAGGTGGACCGGGCGGTCGGGGCTGACGGCGTCCGCGACGGCCAGGAAGTCATCCGTCAGCTTCTCCAGGGTGAAGCCGCCGCGCAGCGGCCGCGGTGCGGTGGAGCGACCGCAGCCCCGGACGTCGTAGAGCACCACATGGAAGCGCTCGGCCAGGCCGCCGGCGACCTCGGACCAGACCTCCTTGCTGTCCGGATAGCCGTGTACCAGCACCACCGTGGGCCGGTCCGGATCCCCGAGCTCGGCCACGCACAGCTCGATGCCGCCGGTCCGCACCCGGCGCTCCCTGGCCCCCTGGAGGCCGGCCCCGGTCACCGGCGGCTGTCCGTGCCCCGGCTGCCGGCCCTGACGCCCGTCCCGTCCACGTTCCGTGTTCACGCGGCCTTCTCCTCCTGCCAGCGCCGCACATGCGGCAGATCGTCGTCCAGCCAAAAGGCGCTTTCCTGCGGGTCCTTGGAGTCCGTGACGACCAGGATCTCCTCGAACTTCGCGCCGGTGCCCCGGAATCCGAGGTGGGGTTCGACCGCCCAGAGCCCCGGCTGCGGCGGGTGGTCGGAGAAGGTGTACGGGCTCCACAGGGGGGACCAGCCGTCGCGGTGCCCGTGCAGCGCGTCGGAGGCCAGGCCCTTGAGGGACTGGGTGCCGAACCCGAAGAGGGTCGGTGACCAGCGGCGCTGCTTGACCCGGTCGATCTTGTGCGCGATGACGCCGAAGGGGTAGGCGCGGTGGCGGTTGGCGTATCCCTGGCGCACCATCAGGCGGTCGACATCCTCGTAGATCTCCTTCAGAGGGCGCCGTTCGCGGACCTCGCGCAGGATCAGTTCGCGGTGCGCTTCGAGGTCGGCGAGCAGCCGGTCGTGCACGGGGTTGAGCCCGAGGCAGCCGGAGTAGCCGATGTCGGCGGTGAACCCCTTGTGGACCGGTGCCATGTCGAGGATGAAGGGCATCCCCGGCTCCAGCTGCCGGTTGGTGGGGAAGAACTGCAGCGGAATGCGGAAGTTCACGAACGCGGTGCGGTCGCCGAACCACGCGAAGGGCAGATGGAACCAGTCCTGCACCCCGCGCTCGCGCAGCCACTCGCGCTGCATCCGTGCCGCCGCGCGCTCGGTGACCCCGGGCTTGAGCTGGGCGGCCACGGCTTCCGCACAGGCGTAGGCGAGCCGCTGCACCTCCCGGAATCCCCTGAGCTCGGCGGTGCGTTCTCCCGTTGCTGCTGAGGTGACTGGGGCCATCGCCAACCGTCCGTCCGTAAGCGGTGCATCGCGGTACGTGCCCGTAACTTGACACTGATGAATGTGACAATGGTCGGCGGCTACGTCAAGGGGTGTGCGGCCGACGAGGCGCAGCCCACGGCGATCCGGGCTGGCGATCCGGGCCGGCGCTCCGGCCGGCCGGAGGCGGCTGCTCCGGTCCCGGGCCCGTGCGACGCCGGCCGCGGAGTAGTAGATGTCCCTGACTTCGGGGCGGCTGAAAGCAGGAGACCCCTACGGGCGTGTAGTACCGGAGGGGTATGCGGATACCACCGCCTGGGTTGACGACGGGTGTGGCAGGCGCCACTACCGTCGAAAGCGTGACAGTGATCGTGACCGAAAGCCTGAGCAAGCGGTACCCGCGGGTGACCGCCTTGGACCGGCTCTCCGTTGACATCGCCCCCGGCGTGACCGGCCTGGTGGGTGCCAACGGCGCCGGAAAGTCCACCCTGATCAAGATCCTTCTCGGTCTGGCCCCGGCCACCGAGGGGACCGCCCATGTCCTCGGCCTGGACGTCACCAAGGACGGCGGCACCATCCGTGAGCGGGTCGGCTACATGCCCGAGCACGACTGCCTGCCGCCGGACGTCTCGGCCACCGAATTCGTCGTGCACTTGGCGCGGATGTCCGGCCTGCCGCCGACCGCCGCCCGTGAGCGCACCGCCGACACCCTGCGCCACGTAGGGCTCTACGAGGAGCGCTACCGCCCCATCGGCGGCTATTCGACGGGTATGAAGCAGCGGGTGAAGCTGGCCCAGGCACTGGTCCACGATCCGCAGCTGGTGTTCCTGGACGAGCCCACCAACGGCCTGGACCCGGTCGGGCGGGACGAGATGCTCGGCCTGATCCGGCGTGTCCACACCGACTTCGGCATCTCCGTCCTGGTCACCTCGCATCTCCTCGGCGAGCTGGAGCGCACCTGCGATCACGTCGTCGTCATCGACGGCGGCAAGCTGCTGCGGTCCTCCTCCACGGACGAGTTCACCAAGGCCACCGCCTCGCTGGCGGTCGAGGTCACGGACACCGACGCGCACCCGGACGGCACCGAGGCGCTGCGGGCGGCCCTGGCCGCCGCGGGCGCGGTGGTGTCCGCCGGCCGCCCCGGCACCGAGGGCTTCGCCTCCCCCGGGCATGTGCTGTTCGTCGAGGCGGCCGGGGAGCAGACCCACGACCTGGTGCGGGACACCGTCGCCGGGCTGGGACTCGGTCTGGTGCGGATGGAGCAGCGGCGGCACCAGATCGCCGAGGTCTTCCGGGACGCGGACGCGCGGACCGATGCGCAAGCGGAAGGAAACGGGCCGGCGGGGCGGGACACCGGGCGCCCCGCCGCCGTGGGCGGAGGGAACGGAGCATGAGTACGGAAACCACGCCCGGGGGGGCCTAC
>NZ_KN708638.1:4304220-4314323 GCF_000805335.1 Streptomyces sp. CT34
TAACGGAGCATGAGTACGGAAACCACGCCCGGTGGGGCCTACATCCACAACATCGGCTACCGCCATTACGACGGCCCCCGTCTGGGCCGCGCCTATGCCCGGCGGTCGCTGTTCTCGCAGAGCCTGCGCGGTGCGTACGGCCTCGGGCGGTCCGCGAAGAGCAAGGTGCTGCCGATGCTGCTCTTCGGGGTGATGTGCCTGCCCGCCGGGATCACGGTCGCGGTGACGGTGTTCACCAAGGCCGGCAGCCTGCCGATCGGCTACACCCGCTACGCCATCTACCTCCAAGCCGTCATCGGTCTCTATCTCGCGTCCCAGGCGCCGCAGTCCGTCTCGCGCGATCTGCGCTTCAAGACCGTTCCGCTGTATTTCTCCCGGCCCATCGAGCGGGCCGACTACGTCATGGCGAAGTTCGCGGCGATGGCCAGTGCGCTGTTCATCCTCACCGCCACGCCGCTGGTGATCCTCTACGCCGGGGCGCTGCTGGCGAAGCTGGACTTCCTCAACCAGACCAAGGGGTTCGGCCAGGGGCTGGTCTCCAGCGCCCTGCTCTCATTGCTGTTCGCCGGGATAGGACTGCTCGTCTCGGCGCTCACCCCGCGCCGCGGATTCGGCGTCGCCGCCGTGATCGCCGTACTGACCATCCCGTACGGCGCCGTCAGCGCGGTCCAGGGGATCGCCTCCTTCCGGGGCAGCGAAGCCGCCGTCGGCTGGCTCGGGCTGTTCTCCCCCATCACGCTGATCGACGGTGTGCAGTCGACGTTCCTGGGCGGCAGCAGTTCGTTCCCCAACGGCCAGACGCCGTCGACCGGCGCCGGAGTCGTCTACGTCCTCGTCTCGCTGCTCCTCATAGCCGGCTGCTACGCCCTGCTGATGCGGCGCTACCGCAAGGCGGGCCTTTGACCACCCCGGCACGAAGCGCTTCGCGCTGTCTCTTCTTGTCGCCGTCGCCCGACCACCACCCCTCAAGGAATGGGCTGCGCCCATGAGCACTCTTCGCATCGACCATGTCTCGCGCTGGTTCGGGAACGTCGTCGCCGTCAACGACGTCACGATGACCATCGCCCCCGGCGTCACCGGCCTACTCGGCCCCAACGGCGCCGGAAAATCCACCCTCATCAACATGATGGGCGGCTTCCTCGCCCCCTCCAACGGCACCGTCACCCTCGACGGGACGACGATCTGGCGCAACGCGGGCAGCTACCGCCACATCGGCATCGTGCCGGAGCGGGAGGCGATGTACGACTTCCTCACCGGCCGTGAATTCGTCGTCGCCAACGCCGAGTTGCACGGCCTGGGCCGGGCCGCGGCGGCCCGGGCGCTGGCCACCGTCGAGATGGAGTACGCCCAGGACCGCAAGATCTCGACCTACAGCAAGGGCATGCGGCAGCGCGTGAAGATGGCCTCCGCACTGGTCCACGACCCGTCCGTGCTGCTGCTCGACGAGCCGTTCAACGGCATGGACCCGCGGCAGCGGATGCAGCTGATGGAGCTGCTGCGACGGATGGGCGACGAGGGCCGCACGGTCCTGTTCTCCTCGCACATCCTGGAAGAGGTCGAGCAACTCGCCTCGCACATCGAGGTGGTGGTGGCCGGCCGGCATGCCGCCTCCGGCGACTTCCGCAAGATCCGCCGGCTGATGACGGACCGCCCGCACCGCTATCTCGTACGGTCCGACAACGACCGGGCACTGGCCGGGGCGCTCATAGCCGACCCCTCGACCGCCGGCATCGAGGTGGACTTCGCCGAGGGCGCGCTGCGTATCCAGGCCGTCGACTTCGGCCGGTTCACCGAGCTTCTGCCGCGGGTCGCCCGCGACCACGGCATCCGCCTGCTGACGGTCTCGCCCTCCGACGAGTCGCTGGAATCCGTCTTCTCTTACCTCGTAGCGGCCTGAGGCCAGAAAGGAGCCCTGAGGCAGTATGTCCGCGACCTCTTCGACGGCCCCGCCGGCGCCCGCCGCCGCACCCAAGGGCGCGTTCTTCAACCCGACCGTCGCCCGGCTCACCTACCGCGCCCTGCTCGGCCGGCGGCGCGCCCTGATCCTCTTCGCGCTGCCCGCCATGCTGGTGGTCATCGCGGTCCTCGTCCGCGCGCTGACCGGCGCCGACGACACCACCGCGAGCGGCATCCTCGGCGGCTTCGCGCTGGGCACGATGGTCCCGCTGATCGGGGTCATCGCGGGGACCGGCGCGATCGGGCCGGAGATCGACGACGGCTCGGTGGTCTATCTGCTGGCCAAGCCGGTGCCGCGCTCGACGATCATCTTCACCAAGCTGCTGGTCGCGATCGGGGTGACGGCCGCCTTCTCGGCGATACCGGTCCTGGTGGCCGGATTCGTCCTCAACGGCAACAGCCAGCAGATAGCCGTGGCGTATGCGGTGGCGGCTGCTGTCGCCTTGGTCGCCTACAGTGCCCTGTTCCTCCTCTTCGGCACGATCACCCGGCATGCCGTGGTCTTCGGCCTGGTCTACGCCCTGGTCTGGGAGGCGCTGGTGGGGACCCTCGTCCCCGGTGCGCGGACCCTCAGCGTCCAGCAGTGGGCCCTCGCCGTGGGCCAGAAGATCGGCGCCGAGGGCGCGCTGAGCTCGGACGTCCAACTGCCGCTCGCCATCTGCCTGCTGATCGGCGTCACGGCCGCGGCGACGTGGTACGCGGGACGGCGGCTGAAGGTGCTCACGCTGGCGGGCGAGGAGTAGACGGGGGAGACGGGGAGCACCGGAGATCCGGAGATCCGGAGCGGGCGGCGTGAGCGGTGCCGTCTCGTCCGGGGAGGGGGGACGAGAGGGCGGCTAGCCGGCGTTCGCGGTGGTGTGCTTCTGCCGGTTGTTGAACTCGCGGACGTTCCGCAGGTGTTCCTGGTAGTTGGCGGTGAAGCGGGTGTCGCCCGGTTTGACGGTGACGAAGTAGAGCCAGTCGCCCGCCGGCGGGGCGCTTGCCGCCTTCAGCGCGTCGGCACCCGGATTGTCGATCGGGGTGGGCGGCAGGCCCTCGTTCCGGTACGTGTTGTACGGGCTTTCGGTGCGGGTGTCGGAGTGGCTGGTGTGCAGGGTGCTGCGGCCCAGCGCGTAGTTGATCGTCGAGTCCATCTGCAGCGGCATGTGCTTCGCGAGCCGGTTCTCTATCACCCGGGCGACCCTGCCCATGTCTGCCGGGCTGTCGGCCTCGGCCTGCACGATGCTGGCGATCACGACGGTGCGGTAGGCGGTGATGCCGTCGTCGGCGAGCCGCCGGTCGGCGGTTTTGACCATGTACGTGAGCAGCGACGTCGGGGTGCTGTCCGAGCGGACCGGATAGGTCGCCGGGAAGAGATAGCCCTCCGCGTTGCCGTTCGCGGCGGCGGGCAGCGGGAGGTGCGCGGTCTTGGCGGCCTTCGCGGTGGTGCCGTCGGGCAGGTGCAGGGCCCGGTCGGCGGCGGCGTAGACCTGCGAGGCCCGCTGCCCTTCCGGGACCGTCAGCTCCCCTTGCTGCCGCTCGCGCAGCAGCCGCGGCACGATCAGTACGGCGAGGATGGCCACGACACACAGAACGGCGACGACAAGAAGCCAGCCGGTGCGGGAGAGCCGCGGACCGGGCCGGCGAACGGTGTGCTGAACATCGCTCATGGGGGCACGGTAGGACAGACGGCGGGGGTGTGGGAGTTTCCGGGCGCGCGGAGCGCGGGTGGGGGTTCCGCCGTCCCGTCCTTCCCGCCCTTCCCGTAACCGGGGCTCTGTCCGGACCCCGGAAGCTCTCACGCGCCGGTGGGCGGAAAGCCCACCGGAGTCGCGACCGGGTGCGGTTCGACCTGGTGCGGTTGTGGTGCGGTTCAGCGCTGGATCTCTGGCGCTGAACCGCGATGCGGCGTGGCCGGACCATAACGCACCAGGACTAAATCGTGACGCGGCATGGTCTCGACTGATTTCAGCGAGTTTCAGCGGGTTTCAGTGGTTTTCGTCGGGGTTCGCCGAGCGTCCGCTCGGCGGGTTCGCTCAGCGTCCTCTCCGATGCGGCGGTCGCGGCCCGCGCCCAGGCCCAGGAGGGACAGGCCCGCGCAGACGGCGAGCAGGAGGAGGAGCGGGACGGTCCAGCCGGAGGTGGCCTGGTGAACGGCGCCGAGGGCCAGAGGGCCGGCGGCGGCGAGGAGGTAACCGCCGGTCTGGGACATGCCGGAGAGGCGGGCGGCGGTGTGCGCGTCGCCGGAGCGGAGCACCATCATGGTCAGGGCCAGGCCGAGGGCGCCGCCCTGGCCGATGCCGAGGACCGCCGCCCACAGCCAGGCGCCGGCCACCGGGGCGGCCAGCAGCCCCGTGACGCCACAGGCCATCAGGGCGGAGACGGCCACGCCCAGCAGCCGCTGGCGGCGCATCCGGCCGGCGAGCATCGGCACCACGAACGAACCGGCCATCTGCACCAGCGTGCTGAAGGCGAAGACCAGGCCCGCCTCGCTCTTGCCCATGCCGTGATCGCTGAAGATCGTCGGCATCCAGGCGATGATCACGTAGGCGATCAGCGACTGCGAGCCCATGAAGAGCGTGACCTGCCAGGCGAGCGGCGAGCGGCTCAGCTTCGGGCCGGATGCGGTGCCGTGGGCGGGAGTTGCCGCCGCCGCGCCGTGGTGCTCCCCCATGGCCTGAAGGGCATGGGAGGTGCCCCCACCGCTCCGTGCGATGACGGCCTGGGGGACCCAGACGAGTGCGGCGACGGCGGCGAGCAGAGCCCAGGAGACGA
The DNA here is from genome assembly GCF_000805335.1 of Streptomyces sp. CT34. Taxonomy (GTDB): domain Bacteria; phylum Actinomycetota; class Actinomycetes; order Streptomycetales; family Streptomycetaceae; genus Streptomyces. The sequence continues at coordinate 4,308,931 of NZ_KN708638.1, forward strand.
GGGAGCCCTGCCAGCTGCCGAGGGCGTTCTCCAGGGGGACGGCCGAGGCGGCGGAGAGGGTGGCACCCATGATCATCGCAGTGGAGTAGAGCGCCGTCATGCCGGCGGCTCGGTCCGGGAAGTCCCGCTTGATCAGGCCCGGCATCAGGACGTTGAGCAGGGCTATGGACGCGCCCACCACCGCGCAGCCCGCGAAGAGCGCGGCCACCGGCGGGGCGATGCGCAGCACGATGCCGCCGCACAGGGCCACCAGCGCGCCGCACAGCACCGCCTCGGTGCCCCAACGGCGGGCCATTTTCGGGGCGATGATCGAGCCGAGGCCCATGAAGACCAGCGGGATCGTGGTCACCAGGCTGCCGGCGGTGGCGGCCAGGTGGAAGTGGTGCGCTATTTCGCCGACCAGGGGGGAGACGCCGGCGAGGGCGGCGCGCATGTTCACCGCGGCGAGGACGATGCCGGCCAGGAGGAGGGCGGGGTGCGTCCGCGGCCGGTGGCGGGCGGCGGTGACCTGCGGTGTCGCGACCAGGTTCTCCTCGGCGTCGATCGTGTCGATCGACGAGGAGGCGTCAACGGGGGCTTCGGGGGCTTCGGACCTGGGCCCAGACATGCGTGCGTACCAGCCAATCGTGCGGAAGTTGAGGGTGAGAGCGGGCGGAAGACGAACGTGGAGTTGGCGGAAGAGGCGAATGCGGAGGTGAAGAACGAGGTGAAGGGCGAGGTGAAGGGCGAGGTGAAGGACTGAGGCGAGGGAAGGTGGATGAAGCGGTGAGGGATCGGGCCTTGGTGGCCGGCCCGCGGCCATGGGGTGCGGCGGCGGCCTAGTGGGTGGGCTCGGTGGCGGCCAAGAGGGCTTCCACGGCCCGTTTGGGCTTCTCCAGGAGGTCGCGGGCGGCGCGCTCGGCGGCATCGGGGTCGCCGTGGGCGATCGCGTCCAGGACGGCGCGGTGGTCGCCGTGCAGGATTCTCGGCATCGCCTGGTCGTCGAGCGCGGTGACCAGGGCCTCCCGGACCGAGTTGCTGAACCACGCATAGGTCGCCGTCAGCGCGGAGTTGTGGGCGGCCTCGACGACGGCCCGGTGGAAGGCGACGTCGTGGTCGGCGTAGAGCTCCAGGCTGCCGGAGCGGGGGTGGCCGTCGGCGCCCTCCAGTTCCGCCTGGGCGTCCAGGGCGGCCCGCATGCGCTCCAGGTCGGCGGGCTCGTGCCGTAGTGCGGCCAGGCGGGCGGCCTCGGCCTCCAGGGCGATGCGCAGTTCGAGGACGTCGCGGATGCCGGCCCGCTGGACGCCACGCATGATCTCGGCGGGATCCGCGGTGGAGACGACGAAGGTGCCCTCGCCCTGACGGGAGCGCAGCATCCCGGCGTGTACGAGGACCCGGATGGCCTCGCGGACGGTGTTGCGGCCGACCTGGAGCTGTTCGGCGAGGGCGTGCTCGGTGGGGATGCGGGTCCCCACCGTCCATTCCCCGGCGGTCAGTTGGGAGCGCAGGGCTTCGACGACGGTGTCGACCAGGGACTGCCGTCCGGCCGCCTGGAGTGCCATGCCGCTGTCCCGCTTTCTGCTGTGTCGTCGTCGTTCTCGGTCGCGGCCGGTCAGGTGTTGCCGGTCCGGCCGGCACGGTTGCCCGGTCATCCTACAAGTCAGTTTCACGATGCATGGATGCGGATGCTCGTGCGTACGTGGATGACTGTGCGCGGATGGGCATCAGCGCGTGGGTCCGGGTGTTGGCGCCCGTACGGCTCCGCACCCGCCAAGAGGCAGCGGGGGCGGAGCCGTACGGGCACGGAGCAGAGAGGGAGAGGGCAGGGCGAGGAGAGGGATGGTGAGGGAGACCCCTCTCCTCGCCCGGCCCGGTTCTACAGCCCGATGTCGCGCTCCTGGATGTCCGCCAGCGACTCGCGGCGGACGAGCAGCCGGGCGTGGCCTGCCGTGACGGCGACGACCGGGGGGCGGCCGACGAGGTTGTAGCCGGAGGCCATGGAGAGGTGGTAGGCGCCGGCAACGGGGACGGCGATCAGGTCGCCGGGGCGGATGTCGCCGGGGAGTTGGACGTCGGAGGCGAGGATGTCGCCCGCCTCGCAGTGGCGTCCGACGACGGTGACCGGTTCGGTCGCGGCGCCCGAGCGGCGGCCGACCAGCAGGGGCGCGTAGCGCACCCCGTAGAGCGCGGGCCGCGGGTTGTCGCTCATCCCGCCGTCCACCGCCACGAAGGTGGTGGAGCCGGTGCGCTTGACGGAGAGTACGCGGTAGAGGACGACACCGGCCGGGCCGGCGATCGCCCGGCCGGGTTCGACGGCGAGCCGGGGTACCGGCAGGCCGGCCGCCGCGCAGCCGCCGGGCAGTTCGGCGCGGATCTTGGTGGCGAGTCCGGCGAGGTCGAGGGCGTCCTCACCGGGACGGTACGCGACGCCGTGGCCGCCGCCCAGGTCCAGTTCGGGGAGCGTGATGCCGTGCTGCTCCCGGATGCGGGCCAGCAGGCCGACCAGTCGCCGCACGGCCGAGAGGTAGGGCTTGACGGTGGTGATCTGCGAGCCCAAGTGGCAGTGCAGGCCCACCAGTTCGAGGCGCGGCTGGCTCAGTACGCGGGTGACGGCGTGCTGTGCGGAGCCGTCGGCGATGGACAGCCCGAACTTCTGGTCCTCGGTTCCCGTGCGGATCTTGGCGTGGCCGCCCGCGGCGATGCCCGGGACGACCCGGATCAGCACCTTCTGCCGGGTCCCCACCGGGACCGCGGCGGCCAGCCGGGCGATCTCCGAGGTGCTGTCGATCACTATCCGGCCGACGCCGAGCCGCAGCGCGGCCCGCAGGTCCGCGGGGCTCTTGGCGTTGCCGTGCAGCACGATCCGCTCGGGCGGGAAGCCGGTGGTGACGGCCAGCTCCAGTTCGCCCGCGGAGCAGACGTCCAGGCCCAGCCCCTCCTCCGCCACCCAGTGCGCCATGGCGCGGCACAGGAACGCCTTGGCCGCGTAGTAGACATCGGCGTTCGGGAAGGCCCGGACGTAGGCGCGGCAGCGGTTGCGCACCTCGTCCTCGTCCAGGACATAGCTGGGGGTGCCGAAGCGGTCGGCCAGTTCGGTCAGCGGGACGCCGCCCACCGCGAGATCGTCCTGGGGGAGGGAGACGGCGGACGCGGGCCAGATGGCGAGCGGGTCGGCGGAGGTGCCGGTGGCGCGTTCGGTGGTGGCGCGGTCGGTGGTCCGGGTCGCGGTGCGCGGCCCGGGGGTCTGGGGTGCCGCGCCGGGTGCCGGATCGGTCCGGGGTGCCTCGGTCTGGGGCAGTGTGCTGTGGCTCATGGTGGGGGGTGCCCCTTCCTCAGACGGCCCGTAGGTGGTGCCTGCGGGAAACTTCGGGGGCGAACCGCGGATCGACGGTCACGATCGTCGCCCCGAGGGGCTCGGCAAGCGCGCGAAGTGCGGGCTCGGAGAGCCGTACCCAGGGCTGACCGCCGCCGAGGGCCTCGGCCAGCCGCTGCGGTGAGGTGAAGCCGACGGCGGTTCGGCCGCCGAGCGGGGTGCGGAACAGGCGGGTCGTGCAGCCCGCGGGTCCCGGCCGGACGGGGACGAACAGAGGCCCGGCCGGGACGCGATCAGAAGGCTCGGGATCTTCCGCGTAGAGACGGTGGGACACGGCGTTGCTCCTCGACGGGACGACCCCGGACCGGTGGAAACGCGTACGCCGGGGCTCGTCACAGACGCTATGCCCGGTCCTCCGGGCAGAGCGCCGCCCGCTGACGCATCATTGACGGCTTGTCTACGTCACTTGACGCGATGCTGCTGCCGGTGGCCCTTGCACGGACCTGAGCGGTGCATTTCGGTCGCGGAGAGGTGAACGGTGGCGGGCGGAGCGTAGTCGGCGCGTGGTGGAGTGCGTGGTGAAGGTCGGTCCCGGGCACGGTCCGGCAGTCGCACCGGTCCGGCAGCGGGCAGGCGCCGGTCGGGCACCGGTCTGGCACGCGTCCGGTCCGGGAGCCGGTCAGCCGATAGTGGTCCACCCCCGCTGATCTTGACGCCGGTACGCGCCCCGGCGACCGTGGCGCTGTCCCCATCGCCGTCCCCCCGGGCGCGCCCCCCCGCACCCCACCCCACCCCACCTCCACCCCCGCCCTTGACCTTGACACCGTGGGAAGCACTCCACTGGAAGGCGTCATGTTCACCATCGGAGATTTCGCCAGGTACGGCCGTGTCTCGGCCCGCATGCTGCGTCATTACGACGCGATCGGGCTGCTGCGCCCGGCCCGTACGGACCCCGTCAGCGGCTACCGCTTCTACGAGGCGGCCCAACTCGCCCGCCTCAACCGCATCATCGCGCTCAAGGACCTCGGGTTCGGCCTCCAGCAGGTGGCGGCGATCCTGGACGAGCAGGTGAGCGTGCCGGAGCTGCGCGGCATGCTGCGGCTGCGGCAGGCGGAGCAGGCGGCGGCGCGGGCGGCGGCCGGCGCGCGGCCGGCGCGCGGCTGGCGCAGGTCGAGGCGAGGCTCCGCACGATCGAGAGCGAGGGACACATGTCCGCCGACGACGTGGTGCTCAAGCGCACCGAAACGGTCCTGCTCGCAGAGCTGAGCGGGATCGCCGCCGGCTACGGCCCGCAGGACATCGGCCCGGTCATCACGCCGCCGTACGAGGAGCTGTGCCGCCGGCTGGCGGCCTGCGGGATGACGCCCTCGGGCCCGGGGCTGGCGTATTGCGAAGACGCCCCGGACGCCGGGGAGTTCCCGGACGGGCAGCGCGGCGGCGGTGGCAGTGGCAGCGGTCAGGGGGCGGGCGGCAGGCAGGGCGGCGGCGAGGCGATCGTCGTGCACGCCGGCTTCGTGATCGCTCCGGAGGCGCTGGCAAAGGCCGCCCCCGGCACCGCGGTTGACGGTACGAGCCGCACTCCCACCCCCGTCCCCGTCCTCGGGTTCGACGTCGTCACGCTCCCGGGTCTCGACCTCGCCGCGACCGTCGTGCACCGCGGCCCGATGAGCCGGATCATGCCGACCGCGCAGAACCTCGCGCACTGGATCGACGCCAACGGCTACCGCTCCGCCGGCTATGCCCGGGAGCTCTCTTTGGAGTGCCCGGAGGACCAGGAGAAGTGGGTGACCGAGATCCAGGAGCCGGTCGTCGGGAGGGGGAGCGACAGGCCGGCGTGACGACCGGACCGTAACTGACTACCTATCAGGGGCGGTTGAGGGAACGATCCTCCGACCTGACGACCCCTCGGCTGACGGGGCGTCAGGTACGGCCGGCCGGACTCCCCACCAGGCACCGGTTCACCGTCTCCGCGAACTCCACCGCCGCGGGGCTCAGTGCCGCCCACTGCCGTACCGCCCATCCGGTCGTCAGCGGCGGCAGCGCCGGGATCGGCACCAGCCGCAGGCCGGGGGGGGCGGCGGCGGGCCGGCGGCCGGGGAGG
>NZ_KN708638.1:4314333-4326161 GCF_000805335.1 Streptomyces sp. CT34
AGTTCGGGGACGACGGCGGGGCCGACGCCGAGTTCGGCGAGCAGCAACGCGGTGTCCCAGTCGGCGACGCTGGTGGTGCTCGGCGGCGGAACCTGGCCGGAGTCCTGGTGGCCCAGGTGGCCGTCCAGGCGCATCCGGGAGGTGGAGTTCTCCGGGAGCTGTATGAGGCGCAGGGCGGTCAGCTCGTCCGGTTCGATCCGCTCGCGGGTGGCGAGCGGATCGCCGGCGGGCACCGCGAGCACCCAGGGCAGGCCGATCACCGGGTGCTGCTCGATGCCGCGGACGGGCCGGCCGATGGTGATCCAGGCCAGTTCGGAGCCGCCGTCCGCGACCGCCTCGAAGCAGCGGCGGCTGGAACTCTCCGTGTGGAACTCCAGGTTGACGTGCGGGCGCCGGGCGCGGAAGGCGACCACCGCGTCGGACATGAAGTGCCGGACGGTCGTGGCGCCGGTGGTGACCCGGACCGTACCGCCGTCGCCCTCGCGCATATCGGCCAGCCGGCGCAGCGCCAGGTCCAGTGCGCCGAGTCCGTCGGTGGCGGCGCGGTGCAGGATCCGGCCGGCCCCGGTGGGGGCCACCCCGCGCGGCCGGCGCTCCAACAGGCCGATGCCCGCCTCCCGTTCCAGGCGTTTGATGCGCTGGCTGACGGCGGACTGGGTGCAGCCGAGGTCGCGGGCGACGGCGCTGAGGCTGCCCGCCTCGCAGACGGCCACGAAGGCGCGCAGATCGTCGAGTGTCACGCGGTCACGCTATCCCCGATACTTGCCCAACCCTAGCCATTCCTAAGGAGTTTGGAAGGAAACCCGAGGATTGACTTGGGGTTTCCGCCCCGGGACGATCGTTGCGGGACCAGGGCGGCAACCCGGAACCGTCCACGGCCGTACGGTTCCGGGTGCCGACCCGTCCGGTGCCGAACGGTGCCGACCCGTCCGGTGCCGACCCGCCCGGTCCGGCGGGGGGGCCCGCCCGGGCCCGCGGTGCCGCGAGGAGCCCGTGCGGCCTCACCGCCCGGAGCCGGTCACGCTCCTGCCGGAGCCTCCGCATGCGGCCGTTCCCCGCTCTCCGGTTCGCCGCTGCCCGATTCCCCGGTGTCCCGTTCGCCCGCGGGCCCGCCGGTCGTACGCGGTGTGCGCCGGACCACCGCGAGCACCAGCAGCCCGGTGGCCACCGCCACCACCCCGGAGAGCAGGGTGATCTCGCGCAGCCCGGAGAGGTACGCGGCGGCGGGCGTGGCGTGCCCGGGGCCGTGCAGCGCATCGCGCATCGCCTGGCCGAACACCGTCCCCAGTACCGCGATCCCGAACGCGAAGCCGAGCTGCCGGAAGGTGTTCACCGCCCCGCTCGCCATACCGGCCCGCACCGGCGGTGCCGCGCCCAGTGCCGCGGAGACCAGTACCGGCATCGCCGCCCCGATCCCGAGCCCGCTCACCGCGAGCCCGGGGGCCAGCGCGGCCCAGCCCGCTCCGCCGTGGAGCAGCGCGGCGTGCAGCAGCCCGCCCGTGCCGATCAGCAGCAGGCCGATGCCGAGCGGGAGTTGCGGGGCCAGCCGCTGGAGGAACCGGCCGCCCAGCGCGCCGACCAGCAGCGACATCAGCGCCATCGGCGTCACCGCGAGGCCCGCCTGGACCGGGCTCAGCCCCAGGACGTCCTGGGTCCACAGCCCCACGAACGTCAGATACGGGAACGCCGCGGCCTGCATCAGCAGCGCCGCCGTCATCAGCACCGCGAACGACGGCCGGCGCAGCAGCCGCGGATCCAGCAGCGGCTGCCGGATCCGCCGCTCGGCGACGACGAAGACGACCAGCGCCAGCGCGGCGCCCGCCAGCGCGGCCAGGGTCCCGGCCTCCGTCCAGCCGTGCTCGCCGCCGCGCATCAGCCCGTACGTCAGCAGGCCCGCGCAGAGCGTGAAGGACGCGGCGCCCGGCCAGTCGATGCGCCCGGCGCGGTCCCCGTGGGACTCGCGTACACGGCGCAGGGTGAGCCACACGGCGACGGCGGTCAGCGGCAGATTGACCAGGAAGATCGCCCGCCAGTCGACGTATTCGGTGAGCAGTCCGCCCAGTACGGGACCGACGGCCGCCGCCGCCCCGCTGGTGCCGCCCCAGATGCCGAACGCGACACCGCGGTCCCGGCCCTGGTAAGCGGCCATCAGCAGCGGGGTGTTGGTGGCGAACATCGCCGCCGCGCCGATGCCCTGGACGGCGCGGGCGGCGATCAGCACGCCCGCGTCGGGAGCCAGTCCGCAGGCCAGCGAGGCGAGGGCGAAGAGCGCCAGCCCGGCCACGTACAGCCGGCGCCGTCCGAAGAGGTCGGCCGCCGAACCCGCCGCCATCAGCAGCGCGGCCAGCGCCAGTGCGTAGCTGTCCATCACCCACTGAAGGGAGGTGAAGGAGGCGCCCAGGCCGTCGGATATCCGGGGCAGCGCGGTGTTCACGATCGTGACATCGACCAGCAGCATGAAGTTGCCGAGGGTGATGGCGACCAGCGGCCACCACTTCCCGCCCCCGCCCGGCGCCCGGCCGCGCTCTCCGGGACCGCTCTCGGGTGGGTACCGCATGACCATTCCTCCGTTGTCCTCGTCCGTGGTGTTCGTGGCGTCCGGGCCTCGCGCCCGTCGGCGTCCGGGCCTCGCGCCCGTCGGCGTCCAGGTCTCGCGCCCGTCGGCGTCCGGGTCTCGCCCCTCGGTGTCCGGGCCAGCGCCCGTCGCAGGGCCCCACTTTCCGGGCCGCACCCCTCGTCCCCCCAGCCGTCCGGTTCCCTGCGGCGCAATCCGACACGGGTTAGCCTCCAATGGTGAAAACCGACCGGACGGGTCCCGCGGCGGACCGGAAAGCGGCCGGCCCCACCGCCGCCGCGGCCTTCGACGAGCTCGACCTCCGGCTGATCCACGCCCTCCAGGTCGACGGCCGGGCCCCCTTCAGCCGGATCGCCGAGGTGCTCGGCGTCTCGGACCAGACCGTCGCCCGGCGCTACACCCGGCACCGCGGCTCCGGCGCGCTGCGGGTGCTGGGTCTGACCGAGCCCCGGGCGCTGGGCGCGGTCGAGTGGCTGGTCCGGGTGCAGTGCGCGCCGGACGCCGCGCTGCCGGTGGCGGAGGCGCTGGCCCGCCGGCCGGACACCTCCTGGGTCGGCCTGATGTCCGGCGGCACCGAGATCTCCGCGATCTGCCGGTCGGCGAGCAGCGAGCACAGCGATGCCCTGCTGCTCCAGAAGCTGCCGCGCACCCCGAGCGTCGTGGGCGTCACCGCGCACTGCCTGCTGCACGAGTTCTACGGCGGCCCGCAGAGCCTGATCAGCAAGTCCGGCGCGTTGGCGGCGGAGCAGATCGCGGCGCTGAGCCCGCCCCCCTCCCGGATGCGGCCCGCCCCCGTGGTGCTCTCCGACGCCGACCGCCGGCTGTTCGACGTGCTCGCCCGGGACGGCCGGGCGCCGCTCGCCGAACTGGCCACCGCCAGCGGCTGGTCGCCCACCACCGTCCGGCGCCGCCTCGAAGCGCTGCGCGCGGACGGTGTGCTGTATTACGACGTCGAGTATGACCTGCGGCAGTGCGGATTCGGGGTGATGGTCGCCCTCTGGCTGTCCGTCGAGCCCGCCGAACTCGCCGCCGCCGGAGAGGCGTTGGCGGCCCATCCCGAGGTCGCCTTCGCCGGCGCCATCACCGGGCCGCACAACCTCTTCGCGTCCGTGCTGTGCCGCGACACCGGTGAGCTCTACCGCTATCTGACGACCCGGGTCGCGGCGCTGCCCGGCGTACGGACGATGGAGAGCGCGCCGCGCATCCGGCACGTCAAGGGGGCGGGGCCGTTCCTCGCCCCCGCCCCGACCGCCCTCGCCGCCCGGAGCCGCCGATGACACCGCCGCCGATCGGCGCCCTGCTGAGCCGGGCGCGGGACCGGGTGGTCGACTGGGTGCGGTCGACGCCCGGCACCCACATCTGGCTGCTGATCATCGGCGTCACCAGCCTGGTCATCGCCTCCGCCTCCGAGGGTCTGGAGCAGTTCCTGCTGCACCGCAACAGCAGCAACATCCACGAGCTCAACGAGCATCCGATCCCCGCGCTCCTGATCAGCGGCTTCTGGATCGAGCGGCCCGGGTCGTTCCTGGTCTACGCGGTGATGTTCGAGCTGGTACATGCCAACGTCGAGCGCTGGATGGGAAGTTGGCGCTGGCTGCTGACGGTCGGCGCGGCCCATGTCGCCGCCACCCTGGCCAGCCAGGAGCTGGTGCTGCTCGCCATCGAGGGCCATCGGCTGCCGCGCTCGATGACCCATGTCGTGGACATCGGCGTCTCCTACGGGCTGGCCGCCGCCGCCGGCGTGCTGACGTACCGGCTGCCGTCGCCGTGGCGCTACGGCTACCTCGCCGGCGTGCTGCTCTTCTTCGGCATCCCGCTGCTGACCGGTGCGACGTTCACCGACTTCGGTCACGCCATAGCGCTGACCATGGGGTTCGCCTGCTGGCCGCTGACCCCGGCGGCGCGTGGCGAGGAGGCGGCCGAGGAACTGCCGCCGCCCGAGGAGGGTCAGAAGTAGAGCCGCTCCAGCACCACCGCGACCCCGTCGTCCTCGTTGGACGCGGTGATCTCGTCGGCGACGGCCTTCAGTTCGTCATGGGCGTTGGCCATCGCGACGCCGTGCGCGGACCAGGCGAACATGGAGACGTCGTTGGGCATGTCGCCGAAGGCCAGCGTCTCCTTGGCGGTGATGCCCAGCCGGCGGGCGGCCAGCGACAGCCCGGTGGCCTTCGACAGGCCCAGCGGCAGCAGCTCGACGATGCCGGGGCCGGCCACCGTCACGCCGATCAGGTCGCCGGCCACCTGGCGTGCGGCCAGCGCCAGCGCGTCGTCGTCCAGCGTCGGGTGCTGGACGTAGAGCTTGTTGAGCGGGGCCGCCCACAGCTCGGCCGGGTCCTCCATCAGGACGCTGGGCAGCGGGCCTTCCTGGACGCGGTAGCCGGGGCCGACCAGTACATCGCCGGCCAGGCCGTCCCGGCTCGCCGCCAGGAACAGCGGGCCCACCTCGGCCTCGATCTTGGACAGCGCGAGGCCGGCCAGCTGGCGGTCGAGGGTCACCGACGTCAGCAGCCGCTGCTCGCCGGCGTGGTAGACCTGCGCGCCCTGCCCGCACACCGCGAGGCCCCGGTAGTCGAGGGCGTCGAGGACGTGCCGGGTCCAGGGCACCGCCCGGCCGGTGACGACGATGTGCGCCGCGCCCGCCGCGGTGGCCGCGGCGAGCGCCCGGCGGGGGCGCTCGGAGACGGACTCGTCGTGGCGCAGCAGCGTCCCGTCGAGGTCCGTCGCGATGAGCTTGTACGGCAGTGGCGAACCCGCCGGGGAGGAACTCACTTGGCGACGGGCTCCAGCACCTCACGGCCGCCCAGGTACGGGCGGAGCACCTCGGGGACGCGGACCGAACCGTCCGGCAGCTGGTGGTTCTCGAAGATCGCCACGATGGTGCGGGGCACCGCGCAGAGCGTGCCGTTCAGCGTCGCCAGCGGCTTGACCTTCGGCTTGCCGTCGACGGTCTCCCGCATCCGGACCGAGAGGCGGCGCGCCTGGAACTCGTCGCAGTTCGACGCCGAGGTCAGCTCGCGGTACTTGCCCTGGGTCGGGATCCACGCCTCGCAGTCGAACTTGCGGGAGGCGGAGGCGCCCAGGTCGCCGGTGGCGACGTCGATCACCTGGAACGGCAACTCCAGGCCCGTCAGCCACTGCTTCTCCCAGTCCAGCAGCCGCCGGTGCTCGGCCTCGGCGTCCTCCGGCGCGACGTACGAGAACATCTCGACCTTGTCGAACTGGTGGACCCGGAAGATGCCGCGGGTGTCCTTGCCGTACGTGCCGGCCTCGCGGCGGAAGCACGGCGAGAAGCCGGCGTAGCGCAGCGGCAGTTGCTCCGCGTCGACGATCTCGTCCATGTGGTACGCGGCGAGCGGGACCTCGGAGGTGCCGACCAGATAGAAGTCGTCGCGCTCCAGGTGGTAGACGTTCTCGGCGGCCTGGCCGAGGAAGCCGGTGCCCTCCATGGCGCGCGGGCGCACCAGGGCGGGGGTCAGCATCGGCGTGAAGCCGGCCTCGGTGGCCTGCGCGATGGCGGCGTTGACCAGCGCCAGCTCCAGCAGGGCGCCGACGCCGGTGAGGTAGTAGAAGCGCGAGCCGGACACCTTGGCGCCGCGCTCGACGTCGATCGCGCCGAGCAGTTCGCCCAGCTCCAGGTGGTCCTTGGGTGCGAAGCCCTCGGCGGCGAAGTCGCGGATGGTGCCGTGCATCTCCAGGACCGTGAAGTCCTCCTCGCCGCCCACCGGGACGTCGGGGTGGACGATGTTGCCGAGCTTCAGCAGCAGCGCCTGCGTCTCGTCCTTGGCCTCGTCCTGCGCGGCGTCGGCGGCCTTCACGGCGGCGGCCAGTTCGCCGGCCTTCTTCAGCAGTTCGGCCTTCTCGTCGCCGGCGGCCTTGGGGATGAGCTTGCCGAGCGCCTTCTGCTCGGCGCGCAGCTCGTCGAAGCGGACGCCGGACGACCTGCGCCGCTCGTCGGCGGAGAGGAGCGCGTCGACGAGTGCGACGTCCTCTCCACGGGCGCGCTGGGAGGCGCGCACACGGTCGGGGTCCTCACGAAGCAGGCGAAGGTCAATCACCCCACCAGGCTACCGGGGCCGGGAGCCGGCACTCGACGTGATATTCCCGGGCGCGGCAATTTGTCCGTTTTGGGGTTATATATTCCATGGATGGGAATCGTGCCCGGAGGTCGCTCGGGGCGTGTGGGTAACGCATCGTAAGGCCCTGTGGAATTCCCGGGCATTCTCCGAAATGGGGCATTCGCGGCGGGGCTCGCGCCGTCGTCCACGGCTTGCCCCCTGCGTTGTCCACAGGTTCAGGGGGTTCGGGGATTCTTATCCACAGGCTGTGCGTGAGATCTGTGGAAGCCGGAATTGATCATTCTGCACCCGAAATGCTCGGCTATGGATTCTCGGCCCAAACCTCGTTCACGCACTCTTTCGTGTGGGATTACCTCGCCCTAAAGGATTGATCGCAGGAATTGTGCTGACGGGAACCGGGGTGATCCACTGTGTGTGGCTGTGGACGGGTGTGGGGTCACTAGGGAGATATGTCGACTCTGTCCGGCTCTCATGTCGACTTACCCACAGGTCGAGAAGCGGGCCTGTGGATAACTTTGTGGACAACCGTGGAGGGCGGCCGGACCGGAAACGGCGGCATCGCCACGGCCCCGGAAAGCCGCAGGTCGCAGCGCGTGACGTACCGGCAGAGGCGGCCGGTCAGGCGCGGCCGTCGATGCAGCGCGCCAGCCAGTCCGACGCGTCGGTGAACGCCGAGTCGGTCATCTGCGGCCGGACGCTCGCGGTCACCTCGTCCGCGCGCGGGTACGAGCCCAGGAACCGCACGTCCCGGCACACCCGCTTGAGGCCCATGAGGACTTCGCTCACCCGGCGATCGGTGATATGGCCCTCGCAGTCCACGGAGAAGCAGTAGCGGCCGATGCCCTCGCCGGTCGGCCGGGACTCGATCCGCATCATGTTGACCCCGCGGACCGCGTACTCCTGGAGCAGCTCCAGCAGCGCGCCGGGGTGGTCCTCGGCCAGCCACAGCACGACCGAGGTCTTGTCCGCGCCGGTGGGCGCCGCGGGGCGCGCCGGGCGGCCGACCAGGACGAAGCGGGTGGCGGCGTTCTGCGCGTCGTGGATGCCGGTGACCAGCGGTTCCAGCCCGTACGTGGCCGCCGCGAACTCACCGGCGAACGCGCCGTCGTAGCGGCCCTCCTGCACCAGCCGGGCGCCGTCGGCGTTGGAGGCGGCCGACTCCCAGACGGACTCCGGGAGTTGGGCGGCCAGCCACTTGCGGACCTGGGGCTGGGCGACCGGGTGCCCGGTCACCGTCTTCACGTCGGCCAGTGCCGTACCGGGGCGCACGAGGAGGGCGAAGGCGATCGGGAGCAGCACCTCGCGGTAGATCATCAGCGGTTCGCCGGCGGCGAGTTCGTCGAGGGTGGTGGTCACCCCGCCCTCGACGGAGTTCTCGATCGGCACCAGCGCCGCCGCGGCCTCGCCGGCGCGCACCGCGTCGAGGGCGGCCGGTACCGACACCATCGGCACCAGCTCCCGGGTCGCCGCCTCCGGGAGGGTGCGCAGCGCGGCCTCGGTGAAGGTGCCCGCGGGACCGAGATAGGTGTAGCGACTTGCCGACATGGCTGGAGGACTCCCTCGCGTCACTGCGGGGGCAACCCGCCGATCTTCTCCCTGCCCTGTCACGATACCGAGCGCCCCGGTGGCCGGCGGCCCCGTTCCGTCAGGTGGTCCGCTCAGCCCTCCAGCAGCGGCTGCGCCACGTAGGCGCCCGCCTCCGGGGCCGGCGGCACCGCGTACAGGCCGCTCGCCTCGTGCCGCAGGAACGGCGAGAGGGCGTCCCCGCGGTCCAGCTTCCGCTGGATCTGGGTGAAGGCGCGCAGCGGATCGGCCTGCCAGCAGACGAAGAGCAGCCCGGCGTCCGGGGCGCCGTCGTCGCGGAACCCGTCGTGGTACGAGAACGGGCGGCGCAGCATCGCCGCGCCCTGGTTGGACGCCGGGGCGGCGATCCGGGCGTGCGCGTTGGCCGGGATGACCGGCAGCCCGTCGGCGCCGGTCGCGTCCAGCTTCATCGGGGTGGTCTCGCTGCCGCCGGTCAGCGGGGCGCCGGTGTCCTTGCGGCGCCCGATGACCCGCTCCTGCTCGTTGCGGGAGCGCTTCTCCCAGTCGTCGAGCAGCATCCGGATCCGGCGCACCACGGCGTACGAGCCGCCGCGCATCCACTCCTGCGGGGCGTCCCGCCCGACGAAGATCCGCTCGGCGAAGGTCGCGTCCGACGGCTTGGGGTTGTTGGTGCCGTCGATCTGCCCCATGAGGTTGCGGGCGGTCATGGGGTGCGCGGTGGCGCCCGGGGTGCGGTTGAAGCCGTTCATCTGCCAGCGCAGCCGTGCCGCCCCGGCCGCGTCCTTCTGGAGCGCGCGCAGCGCGTGGAAGGCGACCAGCGCGTCGTCGGCGCCGATCTGGATCCACATGTCGCCGTCGCTGCGCTTCGGGTCCAGTGCGTCGGCGGAGAAGTCGGGCAGCGGATCGAGCTGTACGGGGCGCCGGGCGGCCAGGCCGGTACGGTCGAAGAAGCTGTGGCCGAGGCCGAAGGTGACGGTCAGCGAGGACGGGCCGGCGTCCAGCGCCACCCCGGTGTCGGCGTCCGGGGTGCGCCCGGCCATCAGCTCCTCGGCCGTCCGCGACCAGCGGCGCAGCAGCCCGGCGGCCTCCTTGCGGCCGGCCCCCGGCGCCAGGTCGAAGGCGAGCAGGTGCCCGGCGGCCTGGAGCGGGGTGGTGATCCCGGCCTGCTGCTTGGTGCCGTCCGTGCGGAACGCGACCTCGGTCGAGCCGATGGTGGTCAGCGCGGCCGGGGCGTCCCCGGTGGCCGCCGCGACCCCGATGGCGCCGCCGGCCCCGCCGACGACCAGTCCGGCCGCGCCCGCCGCGCCGACCGTCCCCAGGAGGCGGCGGCGGGAGAGCTCCGGGGAGGGCGCGGCGCCGCCCTCGGGGGCGGCGGGACCGTCGGGCCCGGCCTCGTGCCGGCCGTCCCGCTGTTCGCCCACGGCCTTGGCGTCCGCGGGCCGCCCGGCCTTCGTGCCGGCCGGCTGCTTGCCGGGCCTGCGCTGCCCGGCGGACTTCTTGGCGTCCGTCTGCTTGCTCATCAGTCGATCTTCACGTTCCTGGTCTCGGTCACCTGGTCGATGTCGGAGGTCCGGACGAGCAGCGAGAGCTGCCACTGCCCCGGGACCGGCAACTGGACGCCGCTCGCGGTCCAGTGGCCCGTACTGACGTGCCGGAGGGCGACCGGGAGCGGCCCCAGCTTCTGGGCGCCGAGGGTGAAGGAGACCTTCACCTCGGGGACGTCCCTGGTCCTGCCCGACGGGTCGGCGATCCGCAGCCGCAGTTCGTTGCCGCTGCCGCTGCGTCCGGGGTCGAGGTCGAGGCGGGCGCTGCCCTTGCCCTGCGAGCCGCCGGTGTCGAACGGGATGGTCAGCACGCGCGGTTGGTTGGCGTCGGCGGACTGCCCGGCGGACGCGGCCTTGACCGCCTCGGCCGTACGGGCCGGTTCGGTGGTGGTCAGCACGGTGGTCACGCCGAGCAGGACGACCGCGATCGTGGCCTCGGCGAGCACGGAGCGGCGCAGCCCCAGCCGCACCGGGTCCGCGTCGCGGATGCGCTTCGTCCGGGCGGTGGCCAACGCGGCCTGCTGACGGGCGAGTTGGACGGCGCGGGCGGGGTCGGCCGGCGTACCGGACGCGGGCGCCGCGGCCGGCGCGGCGACGGTGACGACGGGCACTGCCGCCGCACCGGCGCCGCTCGCGGACTCCGCCTCGGCCCCGGTTCCGGTCTCCGCCTCGGTTCCGGCTTCCGTCTCGGCTTCGGGATCGGCGGTCCGCGCCGCCTCCCGGACCTCGCCCAGCCGCGCCGTCCACCGCCGCGACATCGCCGCGACGGCCACGAGCACCGCTACCAGGCCCACCTTGACCAGCAGCAGCTGCCCGTAGGAGGTGTCGGTCAGCGCGCGCCAGGAGCCGACCTGGCGCCAGGACTGGTAGACGCCGGTGGCCACCAGCACCAGTACGGAGCCGAAGGCGACCCGGGAGAAGCGGACCACCGCGCTCCGCTCGACGGCCGGGCCCCAGTACAGGGACACGACCAGGGCCGCCAGCCCGCCGAGCCAGACGGCGACCGCGAGCAGGTGCAGGACGTCGACCGGCATCGCGACGGCGGGCTGGAGACCGGTCGAAGCGTGCTCGGCCATCGCCCAGGTCGTGGCGAGCCCGGCGGCCACCAGCACCCCGCCGAGGGAGAGCCCCAGCGTCAGGTCCTTGCGCCGCTTGGCGAGATCCTCGGGGGGGCCGGCGTCCTCGGAGGGCTCGGTCACCCCCTCGTCGACTCCGGCACCCTCGCCGCTTCCGGCACCCTCGCCGCCGTCGCCGTCCGGCGCGTGGGCCCGGGCGTACGCGCCGAAGAGGACCGCCACGAACAGCGCGGCGGCGGCGAGCAGCAGCAGCCGGGAGACCAGCGCGGCGCCCGGCTTGGTCAGCAGGACCTGCTGGAGGCCGGCGAAGTCGAAGACGTCGGCCGGCTTGCCGGAGCCGGTGTACGGGGTGCGCAGGAGCAGCAGCGCGATCGTGGTGCCGGTCAGCAGCGCCCACCCGTGGACGACCAGCCGCTGGACGGACCGCACCCGGGCGGCGGCCGGCCGGCAGGCCACCACGAAGGCCGAGCCGCCGGCCAGCAGCACGAACCCGGCGTAGGCGAGGTAGCGGGCGATGCCGTACAGCGCGCCCACCAGGCCGCCGCCGGCCTCCTGTTGGGGCACCGGGGCGCTGGTCCTGGACGGCGCCCCGATGGAGAAGGTGAAGGCGCCGGAGACCGGGTGGCTGTCCGCCGAGACCGCCTGCCAGGCGACGGTGTACGTCCCGTTGGCGAGCCCCGGCGGCAGCCCCGCCCCGTATTTGACCGTGCTGCCGCTGCACAGGTTGCGCAGCTTGCCGCGGTCCACCCGCTTGCCCTGCGGATCCAGGACGCGGAGGGAGTCGTCGCCCATCGCGACGCCTTCGGAGAAGGTGAGCGCGACCTGCTCGGGGGCGCGGTCCACCACCGACCCCTGCGCGGGGTCGCTGCCGGTCAGCGCGGCATGCGCGGACGCCGGTGCGGCGCCCGCGAACAGCGCGCCGCACAGCGCCGCCACGACGACCAGCAGCCGCAGCGTCCCCGCGGACCGCGGGCCGGACCGCGGGCCGGACCGCGGCGGGCCGGCCGGCCCC
>NZ_KN708638.1:4326171-4366054 GCF_000805335.1 Streptomyces sp. CT34
TCCTGGGTGCTCCTGCGTATCAGTGCTTCGGCCGTATCAGTGCTTCGGCGTGTAACCGGTGGCCTTCACCGGGACCTGCACCGTGATCGGGGCGGCGGTGGCGAAGTGCAGCTTGATGGTGACCGTCTGGCCCTCGGCGGGCTTCTTCGACAGGCCCATGAACATCAGGTGGTTGCCGCCGGGGCCGAGCGTGAGCTCTCCGTTGGCCGGCACCGGAAGGGAGTTGACCTGCTCCATCTTGTTGCCGACCGTCTTGTGGATCGTGATGTCCTTCGACAGGTCGCTGGTGACCGAGGTGAGCTTGTCGGCGGTGCCGCCGCTGTTCTTGATCACGAAGTACGCGCCGGCCATGCTCTGGGTGACCGGCTGCGGCATGTACGGGTCGCTGACCTTGAGCTGGGGTGCGGAGTCCCCGCCGCCGCACGCCGTCAGCGCGAGGCCGGCGGTGAGGGTGACGGCGGCGGTCAGGGCTATGCGGCGGTTGACGGGGGTGGTGCGGCGGTTCACGGGTTCTGTCCCTTGATGATCTTCGGCAGTGCGGTGGTGTAGTTGTCGGAGGTGGCTTCCTGCATGCCCATCCAGTGGATCTTGTCGTCCTTGGCGGAGCTCAGCAGGACCTGCGCGCCGTGCGTGGAGACGACATCGCCGTTCTTCTTGATGACCGGCTTCTCGATCCCGATGTTCACGCTCCGGGCGGCCTTCTGGATGGTGTCGAACTTCCCGGTCAGGCCGATGAAGTCCTGGTCGATGCCGCCGAGCCACTTCTTGAGCTGGGCCGGGGTGTCGCGCTCCGGGTCGGAGGTCACGAAGACCACCCGCAGATCGCTCTGTTCGGCCTTGGGCAGCTGCTTCACCGCGACCGCGATGTTGGCCATCGTCGTCGGGCAGACGTCCGGGCAGTTGGTGTAGCCGAAGTAGATCAGCGTGGGATGACCCTTGGTCTTCTCCAGCAGGTCGTACGGCTTGCCGTCGGTGTCGGTCAGGGTGAGGTCCGGCTTCTCCATCGGGGAGTCGAGGGTGAGGATCGGCTTCGCCGTCGTACCGCCGGAGACCACGGCGGCGGGCTTGCCCGCGTCGCCGCTCCCGCAGGCGGTCAGGGTGAGCGCGGCGGTCGCCCCGAGGGCGGACAGCAGCAGGCTCCTTCTGCGCATCGCAGATGAGGTACGCATGACAGATATATCCCGTTTGTTCCAGTCGTTCCGTTAAGCCCGTTACTTCTGCTACTTCTGTTACTTCAGCGAATTCTGCTGGTTCTGCTGATGCTGCTCGTTCCGGGTTCGGTGCTTCCGCATCCGGGCGGATGCCGGCGGGCGGGCCGGACCGGCGTGGCCCGGCCGCCGGTCCGGTTCCCGGTGGGGTGCGAGGCCGCGGTCAGGCGTTGCGGCGCCGGCCGGCGAGCACGCCGAACGCGACCCCGACGATGCCGACGACGATCCCGGCGACGGCCAGCACCCGCGCCGTGGTGTCACTCGTGGACGCGTCCGCGGCCTCCGCGGTGGTGCCGCTCTTGGTGCCATTCTTGGTGTCGCCCGAACCCTGGCCGGTGCCGTCGGCGCCGGCCGCGGTGAGCTTGAGCACCGGCGCCGGGTTCTCCGGCTCCGGGCCGCCCGGCTTCGCCGGCTCGATCCAGCGCACGACCTCCTTGTTGTCGTACGTCTGGAGGGCCTTGAAGACCAGCTGGTCGGCGTCGTTCGGCAGTTGCCCCACGGAGAGCGGGAACTGCTGGAACTGGCCGGGCTCGATGCCCTTGCCGTCCGCGGTCCAAGTGATCTTCGAGGGCGCCTCGTTGATCTTCTCGCCCTCCATCTCGATCGGCTTGGCGAGCTTGGACTTGGTGATGTCGATCTTCCAGCCGGGCACCGGCTCCGGCATCACGGACGCCAGCGGGTGGTCGGTCGGCAGGGAGACCTCGACCTTGACGGTCGAGGCGTTGTCCTTCTCGTTGGGCACCTTGATGTCGACGGTGGCGAAGCCGCCCTTGGGGGCGGTGCCCGGCTGCACGGTGACATGCGCGAAGGCCGGACCGGCGAGCAGCAGGACGGAGCCGGCGGCGATCGTGCCGACGACGGGGAGCCGGCGGACGACACGGCGCGACGACTGGGACTTGGACATGACGAAACGCTCCATGAGGACAGGAGGGAAATGGGGACGGTCGGTGTCCGGCCGGCGCGCGCCGACGCCGCGCCGGCCCGTCCTCCCCGGTCCTCCGGGAGCGTGCTGCGCGTGGCGTCAGGCCGCGAGGGCCAGGCAGGCCGGGGCGGGCGGTCCGCGCCTGACGACACTGTGGTGGAGCGCGGCATCGCGCGGGCCGGGTTTGTCATCCCCGTACGAAAGGGGGGCGCGCAGCGCGTCGTCGTGCGCCGCGCCGAGTCCGGCCAGCAGCGCCCGTACGAGGGTGAGCGCCCAGCGCAGCGCGCCGACCAGCGCCTGTGCCGCGACCTCCCGCGCCGCCGGGGCCGACAGCCGCACCAGCCGCCACAGCGCGGCCTCGCCCCGCCGCAGCAGCCAGCCGAGCGCGAGCGCGGCGAGCAGATGCCCCAGCAGCATGGGCAGCGACGGCGCCAGACAGTGCGACATCGTCCAGGCGCCGCCCGCGCCACCGCTCATGGCATGCCCGCCGGAGCCCGTCAGCCCGGCCGCCGTGGCCATGTCCAGGCCGCCGGGGCCGAGCAGCCGCCGGGCCCCGCCGCCGTCCAGGCGTACGCCGCCGAGCCCGCACGTCATGTGCCGGGCCAGCGCGACGGCCGTCGCGTCGGAGACACCGGCGGGCCGCGCCGCCATGGGGTGCTGCCCCATCGCGAACAGCGAGTGCAGCGCCAGCTGTCCCACCGCGAGTCCGGCCGCGATCCCCGGCAGCGAGCGTTCCCGCCCGGCCAACGGGGCCGCCACCGCGAACACCGCGGCGCAGGCCAGGCCCAGCGTCCACAGCGGAACGGCGGCGAACGAGGCGGCCATGTGCCCGGCAGCGGACAGCACGACGCAGACCGCGGTGAACACCGCGGCCCTCAGCAGCCGCAGATCGGCGGCAGCGCGCGCGGTGGGGGCGGGCGGGGCAGTCATGGCGGGCGCCATCATCCCACTGCCCTTATCCACCGCCTACGGCAGGGTTTCCACCACCTACGGCACGGCACCGCTCACGGGGGCGCCCGCCGGGGCGTCGAGGGCGTCCGCCAGGGCGCGCGACGGCGCGCACGCGGCGCCTCGCCTACACCTATGCGCTCACCTTTCGCATCCGCCGAATGAGCGGCATCACGTCCCGGACATGCTTACGGACCTTGCGGCGCGGCAATAGGTATCGGTATGTCGAGCCGTGCCCAGGAGGCTGGAGCGATGAGCATCTGGTGGACCCTCCATCTGCGGCGTGAGGCCGCGAGTGTGCCGCTCGCCCGTCGTCTGCTGCTGGGCACGATGGAGACGGCCGGCGTCGACCCGGACATCAGCTACGACCTGTCGGTCGCCCTCTCCGAAGCCTGTGCGAACGCCGTCGAGCACGGTGGCGACGCCACCACCGACGACTACCGCGTCACCGCCTACATCGACGGCGACACCTGCCGCATCGAAGTCACCGACTCCGGACCGGGCTTCCGCCGCACCGCCCCTCCCCATACCGTTCCCCATACCGCGACGGACCGCGCTCTGACGCCGGCTCCCGTCCCCACCCCCGCGCAGGCCCCCGCGTTCGCCGAGGACGGCCGGGGGCTTTTTCTGATCGAAGCCCTCACCGACCACGTCCAGTACCGCAACCGCACGGGCAGACGCGGCGCCGTGGTCAGCTTCGACAAGATCCTCAAGTGGCGCGAGGGCGCGGCGCTGCCGATGGCGTCGTGAGGGGCCTTCGCCCGTAGCCGTGAGGGCGCCGCCGCGGGTGGTCCGCGGGCGGCGCCTTGTGTATGGACGAGCGCGGTGCGCGCGCCCTGCCCCGCCCCACCCGGCACGTACTTGCGGCACCCCCTGTTCCATCCGTCGCTCTCTGCTCCACCAGGTGCTCCCTGTTCCACCGGTCACACCCGCCACACCCGGCCACATCCTTGTCGATACGTCTATGCATCGGATACGTTCGTGCATCGGATACGTTTGTGTATCGAACGCCGGACGAGGACGGGTCCCGATGCCGACAACCCCTGAGCAGGCGAGCGTGCGGCTGGCCGCTCCGCAGCGTGTCACCGCCCGCCGCGGGCGGACCCGGCGGCGGCTGCTGGACGCCGCGCTGGAGGTGTTCGCCGAGACCGGCTTCGGGCGGTCCACCGTCGAGCAGATCTGCGAGCGGGCGGGTTTCACGCGCGGTGCGTTCTACTCCAACTTCGTCTCGCTGGACGAGCTGTTCCTCGCCATGTGGGAGGAGCGTTCGGCGCGGCTGCTCGACGACCTGCGGGCCGCGCTGGCGGAGGTCCCGTCGGCGACGCCGCGGGAAGCGGTGCGGGCGGCGCTGGCGGCGATACCGGTCGAGGACGCCTGGTACCGGGTCTCGGCGGAGTTCACCGCGCACGCGCTGCGGAATCCGTCCCTCCGCCATGTCGTGGTCGCCCGTGAACAGGCCATCCAGGACACCGTTCTGCCGGTGGTGGTGGCCGCGCTGGAGCGGGCCGGCCGCCGGGTCGCCGATCCGGCCGCGCTCGGCCACGCCCTGGTCGCCGTCCACGACGGGACCGCCGTACAGGTCCTGTTGGAGCCGGACGAGAAGCGTGTCCGTGAGCGCCGTGCCGCGCTCTTCCTCAACGTGCTGGATGCCTACAGCACGCCCGTATCTCCTGACCGACCGCCCACCACGTAGCCGCTGCCACCTTCCTGAGGAGCCGTCATGAGCGACGACGCCGATGTCATCGTCGTAGGAGCCGGGCTCGCCGGCCTGGTCGCGACGTACGAACTCACCCGCGCGGGGCGCCGGGTGATCGTCGTCGACCAGGAGAGCGAGGCCAATCTGGGCGGCCAGGCGTTCTGGTCGCTGGGCGGGCTGTTCCTGGTGAACAGCCCGGAGCAGCGGCGGGTGGGCATCCGGGACTCCCAGGAGCTGGCGCTGGCCGACTGGCTGGACTCGGCGGGCTTCGACCGCGAGCGCGAGGACCACTGGCCGCGCCAATGGGCCCACGCCTACGTGGACTTCACCGCCGGGGAGAAGCGCGACTACCTGTACCGGCTCGGGCTGCGGGTGACGCCGACCGTCGGCTGGGCCGAGCGCGGCGCGGGCACCGCGACCGGGCACGGCAACTCCGTCCCCCGCTTCCACCTCACGTGGGGGACCGGGCCCGAGGTCGTCCGGGTGTTCGCCGAGCCGGTGCGGGCGGCGGCCGAGCGCGGGCTGGTGGTCTTCCGGCACCGGCACCGGGTCGACGAACTGATCGTGGAGGACGGGGCCGCCGTCGGGGTGCGCGGGACGACGCTGGTGCCCTCGGCCGAGCCGCGCGGGGTGGCGTCGTCGCGGGAGGCGGTGGGCGAGTTCGCGTTGCGGGCGCAGGCGGTGGTGGTCACCTCCGGTGGTATCGGTGGCAATCACGAACTCGTGCGGAAGAACTGGCCGGTGGACCGGGTCGGGCCGGCGCCGAAGGCGATGATCACCGGGGTGCCCGCCTACGTGGACGGGCGGATGCTGGAGATCACCGAGGGCGCCGGCGGCTCGATCGTCAACCGCGACCGGATGTGGCACTACACCGAGGGCATCAAGAACTGGGACCCGGTCTGGCCCGACCACGCCATCCGGATCCTCCCCGGACCGTCGTCCCTGTGGCTGGACGCGACCGGGCGGCGGCTGCCCGCCCCGCTCTTCCCCGGGCACGACACGCTCGCCACCCTGCGCCACATCGTGCACACCGGGCACGACCACACCTGGTTCATCCTGACCCGCTCCATCGTGGAGAAGGAGTTCGCGCTGTCGGGGTCCGAGCAGAACCCGGACATCACCGGCAAGGACCTCAAGCTCGCGCTGTCGCGGGTGAAGAAGGGCGCACCGGGACCCGTCCAGGCGTTCCTCGACCGGGGCGAGGACTTCGTCGTACGGCGCACCCTGCGCGAGCTGGTCGCCGGGATGAACGCGCTGGAGCCCGCAACGCCCGTGGATTTCACGCGGGTTGAGGGGGAGGTGACGGCCCGCGACCGGGAGGTGGGGCACGCCTTCTCCAAGGACCTCCAGCTGATGGCGGTGCACAACGCGCGGGCGTACTGGCCGGACCGGCTCGCCCGGGTCGCCAGACCGCACCGTCTGCTCGATCCGGCGCACGGCCCGCTGATCGCGGTACGGCTGCATCTGCTGACCCGCAAGACGCTGGGCGGACTGGAGACCACCCTCGAATCCCAGGTGGTGCGC
Organism: Streptomyces sp. CT34; assembly: GCF_000805335.1. Classification (GTDB taxonomy): domain Bacteria; phylum Actinomycetota; class Actinomycetes; order Streptomycetales; family Streptomycetaceae; genus Streptomyces. The sequence goes on from NZ_KN708638.1 coordinate 4,332,470, forward strand.
CCGGACGGGTCGGTCTTCGACGGGCTGTACGCGGCGGGCGAGGTCGCCGGCTTCGGCGGCGGCGGGGTGCACGGCTACAACGCGCTGGAGGGCACCTTCCTGGGCGGCTGCATCTTCTCCGGCCGGGCGGCGGGGCGCGCGCTGGCCCGGAGCCTGGCGTGACCGGGGCGCCGGCGGCCGGCCGGACCGCGCTGGTGACGGGCGCCTCCTCCGGGATCGGGGCGGCGGTGGTGGCGGCGCTGGTCGCCCGCGGCTACCGCGTGCTGGGGACCAGCCGCGACCCGGCGGCGGTCCGCGCGCCCGTCCCCGGTGTCTCCTACCTCGCGCTGGACCTCACCGACGAGGCCGCCATCGAGGCGTGCGCCGCCGCCGCGGGCCCGGTCGACGTACTGGTCAACAACGCCGGCGAGAGCCAGAGCGGCCCCTTCGAGGAGCTGCCCATGGCGGCGGTGCGGCGGCTCTTCGAGCTGAACGTCTTCGGCGCGGTGCGGCTCAGCCAGCTGGTACTGCCCGGCATGCGGGAGCACGGTTTCGGCCGGGTGGTCATGGTCGGCTCGATGCTGGCCAGCTTCCCGCTCGCCTACCGCTCCTCGTACGTGGCGTCCAAGGCCGCCCTCAAGGGTTTCGCGAGCGCCGCCCGACGCGAGGTCGCCCCGTACGGCGTGGCCGTCACCACCGTCGAACCGGGGTCGATCGCCACCGGCATCAGCGAGCGGCGGACCCAGTACCTCGCCGCCGATTCGCCGTTCGCGGACGACTGCCGGACGATGCTGGCCGCCCTGAACGCCAACGAGGCGAACGGGATCCCGCCCGCCAGGGTCGCCGCGACCGTCCTCAAGGCGATCGAGGCCGCCCGCCCGAAGCCGCACTACGCGGTCGGCAGCAACGCCCCCGTGGTCTTCCTGCTCCGCCGGCTGCTGTCCGACGGGGCGGTGGAGCGGATGGTGGCGCGGCGGCACGGGCTGCGCTGAGCGGCGGCGGGACGGCCGGCGGGCGGTCCGCGGCGGCACGTCGGGCTGCGGGTGCCGCCGTACCGCGCCGGTCGCCCCTGCCAGGCCGGGCGGACATCGGCAACCCGGGAGATCACGGGCATGTCCGGAAATCGCCCTTGAAAGCTGGTGGGCAGCGCGGTCTCGTGGTGGGAGGACCTCCCCCGCGGCGTCCCCTTGCCCAGCGAGACCAGCGCGCACCAGAGTTAACGCGAACTTGCTCGCGTTAACCTTTGTCGGACAATACTTGGCCAGAACCCGCACTGCAATCCGCACTACGGACCGCACCACGCACCGCACAACGGAGCCGCCGTGACGACCGCGCACCACTCCCCGGGCGAGACCCGCCCCGGAGGCCGGACGGCCCGCACCCGCCAGGCCGTACTCGCCGCGGTCTTCGCGGAGTTGGGCGAGGGCGGCTTCGCCACGCTCACCATGGAGCGGGTCGCCCAGCGCTCGGGGGTCCACCTCGCGACGCTCTACCGCCGGTGGCGCGGCGTCGAGGGACTGGTCTGCGAATTGCTCACCGATCTGAGCGGGAGCGTGCCGCTGCCGGACACCGGGACCCTCCCCGGCGATCTGCACGCCCTGGCCCGCGCGATAGCGGGGTTCTACGGGGATCCCCGGATGCGCAGCCTGATCGAGGCGGTGGTCGCCGCCGCGGCCCGCGACCCGCAGGCGGCCACCGCGCTGCGCACCTTCTTCGACGAGCGGCTGGTGCTGGCCGGCGCGATGGTGCAGCGCGGCATCGCCCGCGGCGAACTGCCCGCGGACACCGACCCGAAGGCCGTGATGGCGGCCCTCGGCGCGCCCTTCTACTACCGGATCCTGATCGAACGCCACCCCGTGGACCCCGACCTCGCGGAGTCCGCGGCCACCGCCGCCTGGGCGGCGGCACAGGCGGGCGCGTACCGCACGAAGACGAACGGCGCGTAAGGGGCGGGCCCCTTACGCGCCGCATGGCGGTCCTACTTGCCGAGCAGCCCGGCCATCCACGCCTCGACCTCGTCGGCCCGGCGCGGCAGCGCCGCCGACAGGTTGCGGTTGCCGTCCTCGGTCACCAGGATGTCGTCCTCGATCCGGACGCCGATGCCGCGGTACTCCTCGGGGACGGTCAGGTCGTCCGCCTGGAAGTACAGACCGGGCTCGACGGTCAGCACCATGCCGGGCTCCAGCGTGCCGTTGACGTATGTCTCGGTGCGGGCCGCGGCGCAGTCGTGGACGTCCAGGCCGAGCATGTGGCCGGTGCCGTGCAGGGTCCAGCGGCGCTGCAGGCCCAGCTCCAGGACGCGCTCGACCGGGCCTTCGACCAGGCCCCACTCGACCAGCTTCTCGGTGAGCACCCGCTGCGCCGCGTCGTGGAAGTCGCGGAAGGCGGCACCCGGCTTGACGGCCTCGATGCCCGCCTCCTGGGCCTCGTGGACCGCGTCGTAGATCTTGCGCTGGAGGTCGGTGTACCGGCCGTTGATCGGCAGGGTGCGGGTGACGTCCGCGGTGTAGAGGGTGGTGGTCTCCACGCCCGCGTCCAGCAGCAGCAGCTCGCCGGAGCGGACCGCGCCGTCGTTGCGGACCCAGTGCAGGGTGGTGGCGTGCGGCCCGGCGGCGCAGATGGAGCCGTAGCCGATGTCGTTGCCCTCGACACGGGCGCGCAGGAAGAAGGTGCCCTCGATGTAGCGCTCGCTGGTCGCCTCGGCCTTGTCCAGGACCTTGACGACGTCCTCGAAACCGCGCACGGTCGAGTCCACGGCCTTCTGGAGCTCGCCGATCTCGAACTCGTCCTTGATCACCCGGGCTTCGGAGAGGTACACCCGCAGCTCTTCGTCGCGCTCCGCGGTCACCTTGTCGCGCAGCGCCTCCTCGACGCCGGCGTCATGGCCGCGGACGACGCGGACCGGGCCGGTGGCCTCCTTGAGCGCCCCGGTCAGCTCCCGGACGTCCTTGCAGGCGACGCCCAGCAGCGCCGCGGACTCGCTCAGGCTGTGCCGGCGGCCCACCCACAGCTCACCCATCCCGTTCAGCCAGAACTCGCCGTTCTCGCGGTTCGAGCGGGGCAGCCGGTAGATCGTCGCGTCGTGGCCGCCGGCCCCGTCGCGGGGCTCCAGGACGAGGACGCTGTCATCGGTCTGGTCGCCGGTGAGGTAGACGTACTCCGTCGAGGCGCGGAAGGCGTACTCGGTGTCGTTGGAGCGGGTTTTGAGGTTGCCCGCGGGGATCACCAGGCGCTCGCCGGGGAAGCGGGCGGAGAGCGCCGCGCGGCGGCGTTCGGCGTGCGGCGCCTGCTCGATCGGCCGGAGGTCGCGCAGCTCGGTGTCGGCCCAGCCGCTCTTCATGTTCGCGGCGAGCTCGTCCGATACGCCCGGGTACAGGCCGTTCTTGCGCTGCTTGATCGGCTGCTCTTCCTCGTCCGGGGTCTCCGGTGTGAGCTCGTCGGTCACCATGCCTCCTTTTAAGGCGTTCAGGACTGAACCGCATTCCATCGTAAGTGCGCACGGAAAACCGTCCAGAGGCATGAAGGTGTGACTTCTCCGGCGCTGCGGCCATCGGTTCCCCGGCCGCGGGCACCGCTACTCCTCGAAATGTGCCGCCAGCAGCACCACGTCCTCTTCCGAGGACGGATCGTCCAGCCCCTGGGGCAGCATCACCCGCAGCACGTGGTCGACGACCGCCTCCGGGTCGTGCCGGACCGCCCGGGGCACGCCGGCGGCGGCGGAGTGCAGCCGGGCGAAGGCGCGGTCCATGGGCTCGCCGGTGCGGTGCAGCAGCCCGTCGCTGTAGAGGAGCAGGGTTTCGCCGCGGGCCGGTTCGATCTCCACGCTGGGCGCCTCCCAGCAGGTCAGCATGCCCAGCGGCGCGGACAGCGAGGTCTCCACGAACTCGGCCCGCAGATCGCCGAGGATCAGCGGCGGGCAGTGCCCGGCCCCGGCCAGCAGCAGCTTGCGCGGGGCGGGCCCCCCGACACACTCGCCCCCGGCCGGCAGCGGGGGCGACGCGGGCGCCGCGCCCGGCGGCTCGCTGAAGGCGAACAGCGCGGTGGCGGTACGGGCGGGCTCGGTCAGCCGCATCAGCAGTTCGAGATCGGAGAGCACCGCGACCGGATCCTCGCCCTCCATGACGGCGTAGGCGCGCAGCGAGGCCCGCAGCCGTCCCATCGCGGCCACCGCGCCCGGCCCCGACCCGGTGACCGAGCCGACGGCCAGGCCCAGTGCGCCGTCCGGCAGCGGCAGCGCGTCGTACCAGTCGCCGCCGCCGTGCGGCCCGGTGCTGTGCCGCACCGCCAGCCGTACGCCGGGGATCCGCGGCAGCCGGCTGGGCAGCAGCTCCTCGCGCAGGGTGCGGGCGGCCCGCCGGCTGCGGTGCAGCTCCAGGAGCCGGGCGAGGTGTTCGGAGGCGTGGGCGCGGTAGAGGCCGACGAGGTGGCGCTGGCGGGCGCTGGGCTCGGCGGGTTCGTCGTAGAGCCAGACCACGGCGCCGGTCCGGCCGACGGGGTCGGCGGTGAGCGGTACGGCGTAGCTGGCGGCGTAGCCGAGGCGTGCGGCGACCTCGCGGAGGCGGGGGTCGAGGTCCTTCTCGCCGGGGATGTCCGGTTCGGCGATCTCGGTACGGGCGTCGGGTCCGGTGTCGTCGCCGGGTTCGGGGAGGCCGTCCAGTATCCGCGCGTACGACAGCGCGCGGCGCGGCACGGTCTCGATGTGGCCGATGTCGGCGTGGCCCAGGCCGAGGCCGACGGTGGTTTCGGGGCCGAGCCCGTCGGCCGGTGCCAGTACGACCAGTCCGCGGCGGGCGCCGACGAGCGCGGCGCCGGCCCGCAGGAGTTCGTGGAGGGCGTCCTCCAAGGTGCGGGTGCGGGCGAGCCGTTCGGTGAGGTCGTGCAGGGTGCTGAGGTCGGAGATCCAGCCGGCCAGCCGGTCCTGTACGGCGGCGATCCGGTCGACGGGGGAGAGGTCGGGGGAGCCGTCCCGGGGGGTGTGCGCGGAGGCGTCGGACGGGCTGTCAGAAGGGCTGTCGGCAGAGGCGTCAGCAGGGGACCGCGTCACGCGCGGGTCGGTAGTGTGCGCGGGAGCGGGAAGAGCTGGTTCGATTCCAGCCACTTTTGGTACGTGCGGGGCGCTCATGGCCGACGACCCACGTCGCGCCAGACGAAACCCCAGGTCGGGCCGCAGATTCGTAGGGAGTGCGGCAATTCGTTGAGTGATGTTGTGCGGTACGTCCGGCCGCTCAATTTCCTCAATAGCATCGCAAACCCCCATGTCATGCTGCTCCGCTATCAATGCCTCCACATGTACACGCACCAGCGATGTGATGTCCAGCATTGTCCCGATGGGGTTTGTGGTGTCAACGAGGTCTGTAGATTGGCCTGAAAACAGCCCCCTGAGCGTCAATTTGAGGTCGACTGACGGCGATCAACAGCGCGTCATATCCAGCGTGGCGGGTACGTACTCGGATAGGTGCCGGGCCAGTTGAAGCCGGACCGGAACTCTCCGGCGGGCACCGGCGTCCTATACGGCGACGACCGCGACGCACTCCCAAGCGGCGGGATGGCACTCAGGAAGCGCAAGCGCCATGCGCGCGCCACCCTCCGCCACGTTCCACGCTCGGCGTACGGCGTGATGCGCTGCCTCGTACACGGGGTGACCAGGGATCCACGTGTGGTGATCGATGCGCGAACGACCTCCGGGTCGCACAACCAGGTCGGCCGACCGAACCGCATGACCCAGGCCGCAGCACCACGACGTACCGGCCTGACGCAACACAACGGCATGTGAACGGCATGTGCGACGGTGCCCAGGCACCGGCATGCAGTGCGATGGACCAGCCCTCGGCGTTTACGGAAAGGAACGAGCGCTCATGCGCGAGATCCTCGGAAGGCGACGCAAGCCCCTGTTCCGGCGCAGCGGCAGGTCGGCGCTGCTCGGCGCGGCGCTCCACTGCGCCACCGAGTGGCACTGGCCCGTACTCCCGGGCGTGGGACTCCGCCCGCCCGCCCGCCCGTCGGGCGGTGCCCGGCTCGGCCTCGGCGAGCGGGCCGCCCGCCGGTGCAGCTGCCTTGACCCGGACTGCGCGGTGCCCGGGGCGCACCCCTTCGACCCCGGACTGCTGGCGGCCACCACCGATGCCCGGATGGTGCGCTGGTGGTGGGCCAACCGCCCCGATGCCCCGATCGTCCTCGCCACCGGGGGCCGCGCGCCGTGCGCGGTCAGCCTCCCGGCCGTCGCCGGGGCCCGCGCACTGGCCGCCCTGGACCACTTCGGCGTGCGCACCGGCCCCGTGGTGGCCACCCCCACCCGCTGGTCGCTGCTGGTATCGCCGTACGGGCTACCGGAGTTGGGCGAGCTGCTGCACGGCCAGGACTGGGTGCCCAGCTCGCTGCGCTTCCACGGCGAGGGCGGCTATCTGGTGCTCCCGCCCTCCCCGACCGGCGCCGGGAAGGTCCGCTGGGAGCGCCCGCCGGCCGCCACCCCGGCCGCGCCCTGGCTGCCGAAGGTGGCCACGATCGTCGACGCGCTGGTCATGGCGAGCACCGGCACGCCGGACGGCGGCAGCCGGCTCGCGTACTGAGCGGAGGGCGTACGGGGGGACGGCGGCGACTGGGTCCTTGCGGGCGGCGCACGGGCCCGATTCATCCGTACGGGTGTGAGGGACCCGTCCGACTACGGGAAATGGGTGTGCGGGCACCGGGTGCCACCCCCGCGGCCCGGTAGGTTCGGCGCACCGTCCGGCACTGCCGACGGCACTTTCTCCACCTTCTTCACCTGCCTCGCCGTCCTGTGCGTTTCACCGCATCCCTCGTATCTCTTATCTCTCGCAAGTGGGTCCCATGCAGCGTGCGCGGATTCTCCGCCTCACCGGGCTCGCCGGCACCGCCGTGCTCGCCCTCGTCGTTCCTCTGGCCGCCGCGACGGCGGGACCGGTGGATACGTTGTTCACCTCGGGCGCGCCGGACGCATCCGCGGAACGGCCGGCCGGGAAGGCCGCGTCGGCCGCGGGCGGGGCGGGCCATGACAAGGCCGCCCGGCGGGCGGGTGTGCCCCGGAGCCCCGCCGACCCGCTCGCCGAGCTCGGCCTCCCGCTCCTCTCCGGCGCCCGCACCACCCACTGCGGCCCCGAACTCACCGCCCCGCAGGGCCTCACGGCCCAGACCTGCGTCCTGGCCGAGAACGGGCGGACCTGGGGGCGTACGTACTACCGGAACACGACGGGTGAACCGCTGCGCACCGTGTTGACGCTGCTGCGTCCGGACGGCCGGACGGTCCAGGTGAACTGCGAGGTACCGGCGGGCGACGAGCCGGGGGTCTGCGAGACACCGAGCGGCGCGACCGTCCGCAAGACGGGGATCCTGTACGGCGCGGTGGCGGAGATCTCCGACGCGGCGGGAGAGCGGCTGCTGCTGCGCTCCGGCGGCAACTCGGCGCCGGGCGGCGGGGATTCGGGGCCGGGCGGGAAGGGCCCGGGGCACTGACGGCCCCGGCCGGCGACCGGGCGGACCGTCCGGCGCCGGACATGGAAGCGCCCGGTCGCTGGCGACGGGGGATGCACCAGCGACCGGGCTTTTAGAACCGTAACAAGAGATCGGCGGTTCGCAAATTCGATCGTGGAATTCCGGACGCCGATTTAACGGTGGGGACCGGGAGTTACGGCGGGCGCTGTGACAGGTGTCACTTCCATGATCACTTCGTGGTCACCGCCGCGTCACCGTCAGCTCAGGGTGATCTGACGGTTGGTGAGCCCACCGCGCGAGCGGCGCTCCTCCGGGGTCAGCGGGGTGTCCGTGGCGAGCGCCTTGGCCAGCCGCTCCTCGAAGGCCGCGGCCGGTGCGGTGACGTCCTCGGCGGTCATGGAGGACGGCAGGTCCCAGACCGGGACGACCAGGCCGTGGGCCCGGAACGAGCCGACCAGCCGGGTGCCTTCGCCCAGCGAGGCGGTGCCGGCCGCGTGCAGCCGGGCGAGCGCGTCGAGCAGCTTCTCCTCCGGGTGCGAGGTGACCCAGCGCAGGTGGTTCTTCTCCGGGGCCTCGCACCAGTACGCGCCCTCCAGACCGGGGATCCGGGCGGTCGGGATGGCCGCGGCGTTGGCTCGTTCCAGAGAGGCGGCGACCTCGCCGGTGGCGTTCTCGGCGTTCTCCACCCAGAACTCGAAGCCGGTGTGGACGGTCGGCTCAAAAGGCGCGTCCAGGTCGAGCAGATCCTGGAGCCGCGGCCCGTCGGCGGCGGCCCGCCCGGCGGCGACCGGATTGCCCGGCTCGGTGGTCAGCGCGCGCTGGAGGGTGTCGGCGAGATCCCGGCTGATGTCCCCCGACGCGGTGTCGTTCTGGAGGCCGAGCAGCACCGCGCCGTTGTCCCGGCGCAGCGCGGGCCAGGCCATCGGGAGCACGGTCGCCAGCGTCACCGAGGGCACCCCCTCTGGGAGCCCGCCCTTCAGCGTCAACTCGGCGGTGGCGGCGGGCACCAGCTCGCGCAGCGCCACCCAGTCGCACTCGCCGGGCAGGCCCTCGAACGGCCGCTGGACGAGCTCGGTCGCGGCATGTGCCGCCTGCCGCCCGTGACATGCCTTGTAACGGCGGCCGGAAGCACACGGGCAGGGTTCCCGGGCGCCGACCACGGGCACCTCGCCGCCCTTGAACTGTGCTGCGGCGGCCTGGGGCTGGGGACGGCGTTTCTTGGCCATGGCGACGGTGTCTCTCCTGGTCGATCTGCACGTACGGACGCGTTTCGGCGCGAGCCCGGGGTCTGTCCGGTGGGTCGTGGCCGGGTCCGCGACGTCGGGCACGGCAGCTCGCCGCGCTGCCCTCCGCTGTCGAGCCGCTCCGGCGCCTTGCGCTCCGCCTCGGCTCTTCGGACGGCCGCCGGAAGCCGATCCGCACCGCTCCGGCCGCCGCGGCCTTTCCGACCCTGACCCACCGGACAGACCCTAGAGGATCGCGTACGCAGGTGCGGCGGAGGCGCCGGCCGGGTGCGGCGCGCCGCGACCGTGGCGGCCCGGCCCCTCGCATTCGGCCCCTCGCGGGGGCCCGTCACGCCGTCATGCCGGCCGGGCGGCGGGCCGGATCGCCGTCACGTCAGATCGTCGAAGTCCGGGAACGCCAGGCCCGGAGTCCGGTGTGGCGGCAGGCCGTTGTGGCCGTTCCGGTTCGTGCCGTTCTTCCGTAGGGAGAGCGGGAGATCGGCCGTCAGGTCCACGCGCGTAGCGAAGGCACCCTGAAGCGAGAGTGCCGCCCATACCGTCACCTCGCCCGGCGCGCTGTCGCGGACGCCCCAGTCCTTGGCGAGCGAGCGGATGATCGCCAGTCCCCGGCCGCCGCGCGCGGTGACCGAAGGAGTGGCCGGAACCGGGCGGGTCGGACCGCCGCCGTCGGTGACCGCGACGATCAGCCGACCCTGGCCGTCGATGCGCCAGGAGGCGCGCACGGACGCGGACGGTGCGCCCTGGGACCGTTCCCGCGCGGTGTCCGGTGCGGATTCCGGCGACCGGTCTTCGTATATCGGACGCGCATGCCGACAGGCATTGCTCAGCAGTTCCGAAAGGACCAGGACCGCGTCATCGACGACGGTGTCCTGAACTCCACTTGTCAACAGCTCTTCTCGCATGCGCCGCCTGGCCATGCCCACACCCGCTGGACCATGGGGTACGGCCATGATCGACGACGTCGGCACCTCTTGTGCCACCACCAACGCCACCCCCGAGACCTCCTTTGCCCCACGCCACGGGATGAATGCCCCAATGGACTGGACCGGAAACCGGCCAATCGACACGTGGTGACGCACTCGACACCGGCGCATACGTGCCGAATGCGCCGGAGCACACCCTGTGACGGGCCTTACCCAAGGCCGAGTTGCCTTCGTACCTGTTTGGGGCGGTTCGTGATGACCGCGTCCACGCCCAACTCCTGGCAGAGCTCGACATCGGACGGGTCGTTGACCGTCCAGACGTGGACCTGATGGCCCGCCCGGTGGGCCTTGGCGACGTATTCGGGGTGCGCGCGCAGGATGCGGACGCCGGGGCCCGCGATGCCCACACCGGGCGGCAGCCGGCCGTCGCGGTGGCGCGGGGTGAGGAACTGCATCAGGTAGACGCCGGGGATGTCCGGCGCCGCGGCCCGTACGCGGTGCAGCGAGCGTGCCGAGAAGCTCATGACCCGGACCTGGGAGGTCCGGTCGGCGCCGGCGCCGGGCTTGGTGTGGCCGAAGCGGGCGAGCAGGTCGACCAGCCGCTCCTCCACCTGCCCGGCCCAGCGCGTCGGGTGCTTGGTCTCGATGGCCAGCTCGACCCGCCGGTCCGCGTCCGCGACCAGCTCCAGCAGCCGCTCCAGCGTCAGCACGGACGTCCGCTCGGGGTCGTCGGTCTGCCGGTCCGGCTCCTCGGACGGGTCCACGGCCCGGCCCGCCGCCGCCAGCTCGTCCTTCCAGGACCCGAAGTCGAGCGCCGCGAGATCGGCCAGCTCCAGCGCGGAGACCGCGCCGCGCCCGTTGGACGTGCGGTTCACCCGCCGGTCGTGCACACAGACCAGGTGGCCGTCGGCGGTCAGCCGGACGTCGCACTCCAGGGCGTCCGCACCGTCCTCGATCGCCTTGCGGTAGGCGGCCAGGGTGTGCTCCGGCGCGTCTTCGGAGGCGCCGCGATGGGCGACGACGGAAATAGCGGGACGACTCGAACGGGCGTCCTGGGCGGGGCGTGCATAGCTCACCGCGTTATCGTGCCATCCACCCTGGCGGGCCCGCCCGTCCGCATGGGCTCCGGCCTGCGCGTACGCGACCGCGGGTACTTTTCGCGCGGAATATGGTTGATGTCGGCAAGGCCCGCAATGTCTGCTGTATCGCTGGTGCCGGCAATGTTGCCGATGGGGTGATGCCGGCGATTCGATACGTCTGGCGTAAAGGACGGGGAGACAAGTCACAGGCTCGGCTTACGGTGCTCTGACGGGCGATGGGAAAAGCTGGGACGGAGACTCGGCTGTGCTGGTCGGAGCGCTGTTCCGGCGCCGCCGTGACGGGGAACCGGCCGGCGATCGGGGCCCGGCCCGGACCCCGGGTGCCGCTCCGCGCGCCGGGGCCGGGAGCGGCGGGGCGGGACGGCCGGGACGACCGGGACTCGCCCGGAGCGGCGGGATCCCGGATGCTGGAGACCGGGCTCCGTCCCCCGGGGCCGGCAAGGCCGTGAAGCAAGCTGACTGAGGAGAGAGCTGTGAGCACCGAGAACGAGGGAGCCGGCGTCCCGTCGGAGGCCAAGCCGCCGACCGGGCCGCAGCCGGACAGCGCCCCCGCGTCCGCCTCCGGCGACCGGACTCAGGACACCCCGCCCGCCCCGGCCGCACCCCCCGCGGCGCCCCCGCCGCCGGACTTCGCCCCGCAGGCCGGTGGGCCCGAGGGCGCCGGTCCGGCCGACCAGGACCGTACGCAGCAGCTGCCGCCGACGCCCGCCGACGGGCCCCCGGCGCAGCCCCACCAGCCGCCGCAGCCGCCCAGCGCCCAGGGCTCGCCGCTGCCGCCGCCCCCCACCCCGTACGCCGCGGCCGGGCACGGTGCGGCGGGCGGCTGGGGAGCGCCCCCGCAGGGCGGCGACCCGTGGGCCGTGCCCGGCGGGTACCCGGCGGCCCCGAAGCGCAGCGGCGGCTTCGTCGCCGCCCTGCTGGTCGCGGCGCTGGTCGCGGGCGGTGTCGGCGGCGGCGTGGGCTACTGGGCCGCGGGCCGCAACGACAACGCCTCGACGACGGTCTCCGCGTCCGGCGACTCCGGGGCGCTGAACCGCAAGCCCACCTCCGTCTCCGGGATAGCGCAGCGGGCGCTGCCCAGCGTCGTCACCATCGAGGCGCAGGGCGCCGGCGGCGACGGCGGCACCGGCACCGGCTTCGTCTACGACAAGCAGGGCCACATCCTCACCAACAACCACGTCGTCGCCAGCGCGGCCGACGGCGGCCGGCTGACCGCGACGTTCTCCAACGGCAAGAAGTACGACGCCGAGGTCATCGGCCACGCCCAGGGCTACGACGTCGCCGTCATCAAGCTCAAGAACGCCTCGGGCGCCACGCTCAACCCGCTCCCGCTCGGCAAGTCCGCCAATGTGCAGGTCGGCGACGCCACGATCGCGATCGGCGCGCCGTTCGGTCTGTCCGGCACGGTCACCACCGGCATCATCAGCGCCAAGGACCGTCCGGTGGCCTCCAGCGACGGCGGCGGCACCAGTGCCTCGTACATGAGCGCCCTCCAGACCGACGCCTCGATAAACCCCGGGAACTCCGGCGGTCCGCTGCTGGACGCCGGTGGCAACGTCATCGGCATCAACTCCGCCATCCAGTCGGCCGGCAACGGCGGTGGCCTGGGCGGCGAATCCGGCCAGTCCGGCAGCATCGGCCTGGGCTTCGCGATCCCCATCGACCAGGCGAAGCGGGTCGCCCAGGACCTGATCAGGACGGGCCGGCCGGTCTATCCGCAGATAGGTGTTCAGGTCGGCATGAAGGAGAGCGGCGACGGCGCGACCATCGCCCAGACCGGCAACAACGGCTCCCCTTCGGTCACCCCGAACGGCCCGGCCGCCAAGGCGGGGCTCCAGCCGGGCGACACCATCACCAAGCTCGACAGCACCGTCATCGACAGCGGCCCGACCCTCATCAGCGAGATCTGGCAGCACAAGCCCGGCGACCACATCACCCTCACCTACAAGCGCGGCGGCAAGGAGCACACCACCCAGGTCACCCTGGGGCAGCGCACGGGCGACAAGTGACGCGCTAGTCTGATCCCCGCGGCACCGCACTCCGGTGCCGCGGGGAGGCTTGCCCGAGCGGCCTAAGGGAACAGTCTTGAAAACTGTCGTGGCGGCGACGCCACCGTGGGTTCAAATCCCACAGCCTCCGCAGGTAGTTGGCCCCTGACCGGGAACTCCCGGTCGGGGGCCGCTTCCTTTTCTGCTTCCTTTTCTGATCGCCCTGCATCGGTGCCGGTTCTGATCGCCCCGCATCGGTGCCGGACAGGGCGGCAAGGGACTCGTAGGCGGACGACCGGGGTCAGCACCTCGGGCCGGCCCGGGGGGTCTTGGGTCAGCCGCTCTTCCGCGCCGCCTTGTACATGAGGTGGCTGCCGGGGGCGACGGTGAAAGAGAGGTCGCCGGTCTTGAGGCTGGTCTCGCCGGACCACAGATCGCGGAAGAGGAACTTCTCACCGGTGAGGCCGACATATTTCGCCCGGAAGCGAATTTCGCCGTGGCCGGTTCCCCTGTTGACCAGGACCAGGGCGATGGAGCCGTCGGACAGGGGCTTGTGCCATACGTCCCGGCCGTCGGTGGACGAAAGACGACGCCCCTGGGTGCCCGCCCAGTTCTGGTTCACCGCGATCACGTCGCGGTTGGTCAGGATGCGCTTGGTGACGTCGCTCATTTTGGAGAGGTCGTTTCCCGCCATCAGCGGTGCGTTCAGAATCGCCCACATGGCGAAGTGTGCTCGGTCCTGGTCATCGGGCATCCCGTTCCCGACTTCCAGCATGTCCGGGTCGTTCCAGGCACCGGGGCGCGAGTACGTGTAGAGGCCGGCCTGGCTGTCGATGATCTGGGAGATCGAGGGCCAGGAAGGACTGATGTCCGGGGTGGTCCGCCACATATTCGCGCCTGCGCTGTACATCCAGCCGTTCTGCGGGAGTTCCTTACCGTACTCCGAAATGCTGTAGAGAATGGGCCGCCCTGTCTTCTTCAGCGCTTCTTTCATCTTGGTGAAGGCGGTCTTTTCGGTCAGCCCTGGAATCTGTTTGTCAGCCTCGCACCAGTCGTACTTGAGGAGGTCCACTCCCCATGAAGCCCAGGTTTGGGCATCCAGTTCTTCATGGGTGTGGCTGCCCAGACCTTTTCCGGGATATCCGTTGTAGATCATGGCGCAGGTCTTGGTTCCCGGAGTTCCGTAGATGCCGAATTTGAGCTTTTTGCTGTGGACGTAGTCGGCCAACGCCTTGATTCCGCCGGGGAAACGGTCGTGGTGCGCCTGAAGGCGTCCGTTCGCATCCCGCTGGGGTGCCTGCCATCCGTCATCGAGCACGATGTACCGGTATCCGGCGTCGCGCATGCCGCTTTTGACCATGGCGTCCGCAGCGGCCTTGACGTCTTCCTCGGTGATTTTGCACTGGAAGGTGTTCCAACTGTTCCAGCCCATGGGCGGGGTGGCGGCCAGTGGGACGGGGGGAGTGTCGGGCATCGCGATGGGTTCCCCACTAGGAGTGCGGTGCAAGGACTGGCTGACGCGGAACGTCGAAGTCCCGCGTCAGCCGCATGGAAACCCCGAGGCGGTGTCTAGGCGTAGACGCCCTGGAGGAAGTCCTTGAGGAAAGGCCACTTGTCGGTCACGCTGCTGGGACCGTCCAGGATCTTCTTGTCGGTGAAGACGACCCGCTCATTGCCCTTGATGAACGTGTAGTGCCAGCCGTCGTCCTGTCCGACGACCGCTGCGGCGTCGATGTTGGATTGAAAACGATTGGGAAGGAAGGACCATTTTCTTGCGATGCTCCCCGGACCGTCCTTGATTCCCTCGTCCGTGAAGACAACGTACTCGTCACCGGCCAGTGCCAGGTGCTTCCAGCGTCCGTCCTCCATGACAGCGGTCAGTGCCTGGATATTCCGTGCCATGCCATCTCCTTTGTCGCGGTCTGCGGTTGGGATCGGCGCGTCCCGAAACGGGTGAGCGCCGTCCCATTGATTACCACTTGGACGTCGGCGCATATCACAGCGGAACATTCCAAAACAACATTCACTCAAGCGCCCGCCGCCTGCTGCGCAAAGGCCGGGAATGCGGTAAGGCGTCCAGGAACGCCTTTCGTTGGTCGTGCGGCCCGCGGGTTACGGGGCGCTCTCGTCCTGCTGCGCCTGCTGCCCCTGCTGCTCCTGGGGCGCGGGATCGTCGGCGTCGTGGAGGTGCTTGAGGGCGGCGCGGGCGTTGGGGGCGTCGTCGCAGGTGGTCCAGAACTCGTGGCTGACCACGCGTTCCGACAGGTCGAGTTGGCGGGCGCGCAACGCGTCGACCTCGGCCCGCTCCGCGTCGCTCCAGCCGGGGGAATCGGCCCGCTCGGTCTCGTGGAAGTGACCGTTGTCCTTGGTGTGGGTCCAGCCGGGCAGCGGTACGACCGACCACGGCAGCCGCTTGTAGAGGGCGGCGAGCGCGGCCTGGACCTGGTGCAGCTCCAACTGGGCCGCCCGCAGGTCCTGGGGGAAGCCATAGGTCTTCTGCTTGTCAGCCACAGTCGAAGGATACCGCTCAGTCGTTCGAATCTTGGGAGGTGGCGGGGTGGGTCGCCCCGGGCCGGCCTCTCTCCCGGATTCGCTTCTCTCCGTTCTCTCCGTGTCGCTGCTCACCGGGCTCTCGGCGTAGGGCGGTGACTGCGGATTGCCGGGCGATACCGTGTGGGGAGCGGTATCGCCAGGGAGGCGATGCGATACGGGTCGAGGGTCGGGCCGCGGGCGGCGTCGGTGTTCTGCCGGCGCGGTGGTGCGGAGACGGGGAGTGCCGGCAGTGGGTTCGCGGAGGTCCGGGATACGGGGCGGGGCCCGGGACGGAGCGGTGGTGATACGGCGGGGCGAGGAGCGGGACGCCGGGCGACTGACGCGGATGGTGCGTAGGTCGGGGGCGTACGAGGGGCCTTATGCGGCGATGGTGGACGGGTATCGGGTGGGGCCCGACTACATCTCCGCGCACCGGGTTTTCGTGGCCGCCGAGGGTGAGTGCGGCGACGGCGAGGTGCTGGGTTTCTATGCGTTGATGGTGGATCCGGTGGGGCCCGCGGAGCTGGATCTGCTCTTCGTGGCGGACCGGGCGCAGGGGCGGGGGATCGGCCGGCTGCTGATCGAGCATCTGCGGGGCGAGGCGCGGCGGGCCGGTGCCGGCCGGGTGCGGATCGTTTCGCATCCGCCGGCCGAGGGCTTCTACCGGAGCGTGGGGGCGCGGCGTATCGGGACGGTGCCGGCGAATCCGCCGGCGGTGGCCTGGGACCGGCCGGAGCTTTCGCTCCCGGTGGGGCCGGAGATCCCGGTGGAGTTGGTGCTCTCGGTGGAGCCGGCCTGAGCGGTGGAGCCGGCCCGAACGGTGGCTGATCCGGACGACCGGAGCGGTGGCTGATCCCGAGACCGGAGCGCGCTCCGCGCAATTCGCTGGCGATGCGGTCGTTCTGCGGGGGATCGTATGGGTATGGCGCGATCGTTCGAGGACTTGGTGGCGGAGGCCGATGCGGTTTCGGTGGCGGGCTGGGACTTTTCCTGGCTGGCGGGGCGGGCCACGGAGCAGCGGCCTTCGTGGGGCTATCAGCGGCAGTTGGGGGAGCGGCTGGCGCGGGCGTCCGCCGCGCTCGACATTCAGACCGGGGGCGGCGAAGTGCTCGCCGGGGCGGGCGCGTTCCCGCGGCTGATGGCGGCCACGGAGTCCTGGCCGCCGAACATCGCCAAGGCGACGGCGCTGCTGCATCCGCTGGGCGCGGTGGTGGTGGCCGATGAGGACGAGCCGCCGCTGCCGTTCGGGGACGCGGCGTTCGATCTGGTCACCAGCCGTCATCCGGTGACCGTGTGGTGGGACGAGATCGCCCGGGTGCTGCGGCCGGGCGGTACGTATTTCTCCCAACAGGTGGGCCCGGACAGCGTGTTCGAGCTGGTGGAGTACTTCCTGGGGCCGCAGCCGGAAGAGGTGCGCCGGGCCCGGCACCCCGACAGTGCGCGGCGGGATGCGCAGGCGGCGGGGCTGGACGTGGTCGATGTGCAGGCGGAGTCGCTGCGGACCGAGTTCTTCGACATCGGGGCGGTGGTCTATTTCCTGCGGAAGGTGGTGTGGATGGTGCCGGGGTTCACGGTCGACCGGTACCGCGACCGGCTGCGGGAGTTGGACGCCCGGATCCGGCGCGAGGGCGCCTTCGTGGCGCATACGACGCGGTTTCTGATCGAGGCGCGGAAGCCGGCAGCGTAAGGGGAGAGCGCACAGGGGAGAGCGCACAGGGGAGAGCGCACGCGGGTCGCCAACGTCCCCCAGCAGCACGCCTAATGCCGCGCCGCCGATGCCAGGGTCGCGCGGGCCTCGTCCGCCGGTAGTCCGGTGTGGAGGGCCGCGGCGAGCAGCCGTTCGGCGAGTTCCGGGCCGAGTCCGGACTCCCAGGCGCGGCAAGCGGCCCAGAAGAGGCGGGCGTTGCGCTGCCCCCTGGGGGAGGCGCGGACGAAGCGTACGAGGGCGGCGGCCTGCTGCGGGCTCGTGCCGGTGTCGGTGTCGGGGTCCGCGTACGGGTCGGGGTGCGGGGGTGTGCGGCGGGCGGCGCCGGGCGGGGGCGTGAGCAGGGCGAGCAGCGCCCGCGGTGCGGGGGCGGGGCGGCGCGGCGTCCCCGGGGCGAGTACATACCGCCCGCGGGTGGTCAGCGAGCCGGGTCCGACCAGATAGCCGCCGGTGCCGCGGATGTCGATGCCCGGGGCGAGCCGCCCGGCGGAGTTGCCGACGGGCGGCACCGGCGGGCCGGTGAACCAGAGGTGCCGGCCGCCGCTCGGGGTCAGGACGGTGACGGTCGGCGGGAGCGGGAAGCCGTGCGCCTCGGCGACGAAGCGGAGGGCGGTGCGGCCGTCGGCGCCGTTCTTGGTGTCGAGGTCGACGCCGATGAGGTGGTGCGGGGGCCGGCCGCAGGCGATGCCGTAGCCGGTGGCCCAGGGGGCGGCGGCGAACATCCGGCGGACGGTGAGCGGATCGGTGCTCGCGTCGTGCACGCCGTGTCCGAGCCGGCCGCAGGCGCCGCGGCAGGGCGGGGTGCCGGGACGGTCGTGGCCGTCGCGGTGCGGGGACCGGATGGCGGGGAGCTTGGTGCGGGTCAGCGGGATGACGGCGTAGCCGCGCTCGGCGGCCAGAAGGGCGTGCGCGAGGGCGGTGCGGTGCGCGTCCGCCGGCCCGATGGCGGGGGTGCCGCCGGGGGTGGGCCGGAGGCCGGCGGGGAGGTCTTCCGGAATCTCGGCCGCGGCCGGTGTTCCGGTGCTCGGTGCGGTATGGCGTCGGGGCATGGCCATGCAGCTATTTTCGTACGAATGTTCGATGAAGGGAAGGGGTGATCGGGGGGCGTGTGGGGTGATCGGGGAGTGCGCCGGGGGGTCGGAGAGCCGGGGGGCGTGCTGTTCCCTTGGGGCGGGCGGCCGGTAGTGGGTCGCGAGGGCATCCAGAGGGTGCAAGTGGAGGTGTCGGGGTTTACCCGGTGTTCCTCATGCTTGCGAGGGAATCGCCCGTTGCCAGTGGGTTCGCTGGGGATTCGGTGGGCAATCCTGAGGTCGCGACGTCGAGGCAGGCACCGCGGTGGTCGGCCAACTACCCGGTGGGCAAACGGAGTTCAAGCTGCAGGGGTGGGTCGTGGCCCGGTTTCCGGGGCGCGGTCCGCGAGGTCGGATCCAGGTTCCGGCGCACGGTCCCGCGGCCGGATCCGGTTACCAGAACCAGCAGTTCAGAGAGTTCAGAGCCAGAGATTGCGTTCCGTAGGAGGAAGAGACATGGCAAGCACCCGTACCGCCCGTGTCATCGCTGTCGCCCTCGCGCTGCCCTTTGCGGCCGCGCTCTGCACCGGCGTGGCACAGGCCGACAACGGTGGCTTCGCGAGCCACGGGTCGAGCTCGGCCGTCACGAACCAGGTGGGGACCGGCGTCGGCCACGACAACCACGGCAACTCCACGAGCGGCCAGCAGGTGGCCAACGGCCCCGGGGCGTCCAACCGGAACAACACGGCCAGTGTGAACGGCTCCGGTATCACGGTCATCGACCAGAGCAACGCCGACGACGACTACGACCACGACGGCTGGCTCTGGTGACCCCGGCCGGCCGCGGCGTGGTGCGGCGGCCGACCGGAGGATGAGGCGAGGTACGGCGTGTGCGGACAGTGGGCTGCTCTGGGGTTCGCCGCGCGTACCTTGACAGCGAGCGGGTTTCTGACGGACAGTCAGGAACCCGCTCGCTCGTTCGTGTGCCCGGACGGATCGCAAGAGCCGCCCGGAGGTCCCGAGGCCCTGTCGTCAAGCTCCCGCCTGGCGGACGACGGGAGTTCGACGACAGGGCCCAGGGCCGCCGGGGTGCGCCGGTGTCTCCGGCGCACGGCCGCCACCAGAAGGGGAGGTCCGCCGTCGTGCACCTCGCCGCCACCTCGCGCCGGCAGCGGTTGCGTGCCGAACTCCGTACGCACGTCGGGGATTTGCGGCCGGACGGACCCGTCGGGGATTCCGCGGTGCAGCGTGCGGTACTGCGTCGGATCGGCGCCGAGGGCCGCGGCGAGTCGGAGCGGATGTACCGCGCCGCGCGGATCGGCACCTTCGGGGGCGGAGTGAGCGAGGGCCGGCGGGAGATCGTGGCCACGATGCGACCGGGGATGCGGAGGGGGCGGCGGTGACGGAGAAGACGCGCGAGACGCGGGAGGCGGACAAGGCAAACGAGGCCGACAAGGCGGGCGAGGGAGACAGGGCGGCCGAGGCGACTGGGGTGACCGAGGTGGTTGGGGTGGCTGGGGTGAACGAGGCGGCTGGGGTGACTGGGATGGCCGCGCGGGAGGGGGCGGCCTTCGAGGAGCGGCTGAAGTCGTACGAGGGACGGGGCGCCGCCACCTCCGGGGTGGGCAAGGACCCCGTCAACGAGCCGATGATCCGCCACTGGTGCGAGGCGATGGGGGATACCCACCCCGCCTACCGGGGGCCCGGCGCCGTCGCTCCGCCCACCATGCTCCAGGCGTGGACGATGGGCGGGCTCTCCGGGCACCAGGGGCGCAGCGGGGCGCACGACGAGCTGTTCGCGCTGCTCGACGGTGCGGGCTGCACCTCGATCGTCGCCACCGACTGCGAGCAGGAGTACCTCCGGCCGCTGCGCCCCGGGGACGCGATCACCTTCGACGCGGTGATCGAATCGGTCTCGGGGCGGAAGACCACGAAGCTGGGCACCGGCTACTTCGTCACGACCCGGATGGACGTCCGCGCGAACGGCGAACCGGCCGGGACGCACCGCTTCCGGATCCTCAAGTACGCCCCGGCGGCGCGGCGTTCGCAGCCGGCCGAGGGCTCGGGGACGGCGCCCGAGGGGGGCCGGGGCGGTCCGCCCCAGGGGAGGCGCCCGCGGCCGGTCGTCAACCGGGACAACGCCGGGTTCTGGGACGGGGTCGCCGCCCGCAAGCTGCTGATCCAGCGCTGCGGCGGCTGCGGGGTGCTGCGGTTCCCCTGGCTGCCCGGGTGCAACGCCTGCGGTGCGGCGGAGTGGGACACGGTCGAGGCGTGCGGCACCGGCACCATCTACTCGTACGTGGTGATGCACCATCCGCCCTTCCCCGCCTTCGATCCGCCGTACGCGGTCGGGCTGATCGAGCTGGCGGAGGGGGTGCGGATGGTCAGCAATGTCATCGGGGTGCCCTGCGACCAGGTACGCATCGGGATGCCGGTGCGGCTCGCGTTTCTGCCGGTGGACGGGGAGTGGGAGCTGCCGGTGTTCCGGCCGGACCCGGGCGGAGGGAGTGCCGGGGGAGGAGGGGCGGACGTGCGTCTCCCCGAGAGCGATGACACGGGCACGAGCGCGGGTATGGGCGTAAGTGGTGGTACGGGACCGGGTGGTGCGGGCCCGGCGAGCGCCGGTACGGGCATGAGCGGCGCGCCCGATGCGAGCGCTACTGGCCCCGCGAGCGCCGCCCTACCGGCGAGCGCGGCCAGCCCCGTGAGCGCCGACCCCGCCGGACCCGTCGCCCCCACCGCTTCCGGCGCGCCCGTCGCCCCCACCGCGCCCGTCGCCGCCCCGGGCGACGAACTACCGCCCCTGACCGTCCCCCTCACCCGCACCCTGATCGTCTCCGGGGCCATCGCCTCGCGGGACTACCAGGACGTGCACCACGACGCCGAGGCGGCCAGGGAGAAGGGCTCCCCGGACATCTTCATGAACATCCTCACCACCAACGGGCTGGTCGGCCGCTACATCACCGACCACTTCGGCCCCCGGTCCGTCCTGCGCAAGGTCGCCATCCGGCTCGGCGCGCCCAACTACCCGGGAGACACCATGGTGTTGCGCGGCACGGTCACCGACGTCGACGGCGATACCGCCCACGTACGGGTCACCGGCGCCAACGGCCTCGGCCACCACGTCACCGGCACCGTCGTCGTCACCGTCCCCGCCGCCGAGGACCGGGCGGCCACCCGATGACCCTCCACCGCGCCGACGCGCTCGGCAACCGGGCCGCCATCGCCGGTATCGGCGCGACCGAGTTCTCCAAGGACTCCGGCCGCAGCGAGCTCAAGCTCGCCGTCGAGGCGGTGCACGCCGCCCTCGACGACGCCGGGCTGACCCCGGCCGACGCCGACGGCCTGGTCACCTTCACCATGGACACCAACCCGGAGATCACCGTCGCCCAGGCGGCCGGCATCGGTGAGCTGTCGTTCTTCTCCCGCGTCCACTACGGAGGCGGTGCGGCCTGCGCCACCGTCCTCCAGGCGGCCCTGGCGGTCGCCACCGGGCTCGCCGAGGTCGTGGTCTGCTACCGCGCCTTCAACGAACGCTCCGGCCGCCGCTTCGGCTCCGGCGTCCAGCGGCGCGAACCGTCCGCCGAGGGCACCGCGCTCGGCTGGAACCTCCCCTTCGGACTGCTCACCCCCGCCTCCTGGGTGGCCATGGCCGCCCGGCGCTATCTGCACACCTACGGCCTGACCCCGGACGCCTTCGGCCATGTCGCGGTCACCGACCGCCGCCACGCCGCCCGCAATCCGGCCGCGTACTTCTACGGGAAGCCCATCACCCTCGCCGACCACGCCGCCTCCCGCTGGATCGCCGAGCCGCTGCGCCTCCTGGACTGCTGCCAGGAGACGGACGGCGGGCAGGCGATCGTGGTGACGTCCGCAGAGCGGGCCCGCGACCTCCGGCACCCGCCCGCACTGATCACGGCGGCGGCGCAGGGGGCCGGCCGCGCCCAGGAGCAGATGACCAGCTTCTACCGCGACGACCTGACCGGCCTCCCCGAGATGAACGTGGTCGCCCGCCAGCTCTGGCGCACGTCCGGGCTCACCCCCGCCGACGTCGACGTCGCCATCCTCTACGACCACTTCACCCCGTTCGTGCTGATGCAGCTGGAGGAGTTCGGCTTCTGCGGCCCGGGGGAGGCGGCCGGATTCGTGGCCGCGGACGGCCTTCCGCTCAACACCCACGGCGGCCAGCTCGGCGAGGCGTATCTGCACGGGATGAACGGCATCGCCGAGGCGGTGCGGCAACTCCGCGGCACGAGCGTGAACCAGGCCGGCACCCCCGCCCACGCCCTGGTCACGGCCGGTACGGGCGTCCCCACCTCGGGGCTGGTCCTGGGCCGCGGGTAGGGCCCGAGCAGCCGCCGTCCCCGCCGTGGGCGATCGTGGTGGTCCCGTTGCGGCACCCTCGCCGGACGGCCGTACCCTCGGCGCTCCCTAGGGGGACGGCCCCTCCGGTCCCCCTGTAGGAGGTGGGGCGGGCCCTACCCGTACAACTTGAGGGGGACGCCGCTTCGGCACCTGGGGCCGATCCATCGGGACCGCCTTCGCTTCTAGCGTTGAGCCCATGACCACGTCTGTGTGCACCAGCGCCTCGACCCCCGCTGTGTTCCCGTCGTTCGCCTCCTACGTACGGGCCCGGGGACCGGTGCTGCTGCGCGCCGCGCGGTCCCTGTCCTCGAACCCGAACGATGCGGAGGACCTGCTCCAGACCGCGCTCACCAAGACCTTCGTGGCCTGGGAGCGCATCGAGGACCACCGCGCGCTGGACGGCTATGTCCGCCGCGCGCTGATCAACACCCGCACCTCCCAGTGGCGCAAGCGCAAGGTGGAGGAGTTCGCCTGCGACGAGCTGCCGGAGCCGGACCCGACGCCGGCTCCCGACCCGGCCGAGCTCCAGGGGCTGCGGGACGCGATGTGGCGCGCGGTGATGCGGCTGCCCGCCCGGCAGCGGGCGATGGTCGTCCTGAGGTATTACGAGGACCTCAGCGAGGCGCAGACCGCCGAGGTCATGGAGGTCTCGGTCGGCACGGTCAAGAGCGCCGTCTCCCGCGCGCTCGCCAAGCTCCGGGAGGACCCGGAGCTGGCCCTCCTCGGGGCCTGACCCCGCCGAACCATTCCGCGGAACCGCTCTGCGGAACCGCTCTGCGGAACCGTTCCGCCGAAGGTTCCGGCGCCGTGGTGCCCGCCCGGATCCGGCGACCGCCGCACCGCCACCGCCGGCCGCACCGCCACTGTCGCCGGCACCTCCGCTACGTGTCGCGGCCCACCAGCAGCCGCCCCACCGCCTGTTCCAGGGCCGTGATGCGGTCGGCCAGACCGGCCTGCCCGGCGTCCTTCGCGTCCCGCAGCAGGAGTTCGACCTGTGCGAGCTGACTGGCGATCTCGGCGAGACGGACGGTTTCGCCCGGGTCGGCGGGAGCCGGCGGCGGGGGGGCGGCGCCCGGCGGTGCGGGCTCCGGCGGCGGTGCGGGGGCTGCCGTGGGCGGCAGCGCGGACTCGGCCGGCTCTCCGGGGCGTTCCCCGGACGTCGTCAGCAGCCGCTTCAACTGCTCGGCCTGGGCGGCGAGTTGGCGGTTCTTGCGGTGCAGGTCGAGGAAGACGTTGACCTTGGTGCGCAGGAGCCAGGGGTCGAAGGGCTTGATGAGGAAATCGGCGGCGCCGACCGTATAGCCGCGATAGGCGTAATTGGGGTCCACGGAGGCGCCGGTGAGCAGGATGATGGGGACGTCTTTCGTCTGATCCAGGCCCTTGATATTGGCCGCGGTCTCGAATCCGTTCATCCCCGGCATCAGCACGTCGATGAGCACGACCGCGAATTCCTCGCGGAGCATGGCCTTGAGGGCCTCCTCGCCGGAGCGGGCGCGGACGACTTTCGTGGCGAGAGAGCCCAGTACGGCTTCGAGGGCGACCAGGTTTTCCTCCATGTCGTCGACGATGAGAATGTTGGCGGTCTCCTGGGGTGGTGTCATGACTGCTGCCCTGCCGTTCCCTCGTCGTCGCTTCCGGCGGCGGTGTCGGGGGAGGGGGATTCCGATTCCGTCCCGGTCGCCGACATACCGGCCGTCCCGGTCACGCCGGAATCCGGCCGGGGAGCCGTGAACGGGTCGTTCGCCGGGTCCAGCAGCCCGCAGATCACCGACAGCAGCCGGTCCACATCCACCGGTTTCGGGATGTAGTCGTTGGCCCCGCTCTCGATGGCCTTTTCGCGGTCGCCGGGCATGGCCTTGGCGGTGAGCGCGACAATGGGGAGGTCGGCGAACCGGGGTGTCCGGCGGATGGCCCGGATCATTTCGTAGCCGTCCATTTCCGGCATCATGATGTCCATCAGGACCAGCGACACATCCGGTGCCCGGTCCAGGACTTCCAGGCCCTCGCGGCCGTTCTCCGCGTATTTCACGCGGATACCGACCCGGCCGAGTACGTGCGTCAGCGCGAAGACGTTACGGATGTCGTCGTCGACGATGAGAATGCGGCGGTCGGCCAGGACGCGTCCGGCACGTCCGCTCAGCCAGTCCTTGAGCCGGGTGGTCTCGGGCCAGGCGACATCGCCGCCCTCGGCGGGCCGGACGGCCGTGCGGGGGCCGAGGCCCTCCTGGGCGGGGAAGACGTCGCCGAGCTGCGGGGTGGTGGCGGGGGGCGGGCCGGAGAGCTGTTCGGCCAGTACCGGGCGACCGGAGGCTCCGACTCCGGCACCCGGTCCGGCCGTTCCACCGCCCCGGCCGGCCGCGCCCGCCGCGACGACCCGACCGGCCGCGACGGCGCCCGTGCCCGGCTGCGCACCGCGCTCCGCCGGCCGGGGCGCGGACGCCGGACCGGGCGCCGGGAACGGCCCGGTGTAGTGCGCGGGCACATACAGCGTGAAGGTCGATCCGACGTCCACCTCGCTCTCGGCCTTGATCCGGCCGCCCAGCAGCGCGGCCATGTCCCGGCTGATGGAGAGGCCGAGGCCGGTACCGCCGTATTTGCGGTTGGTGGTGCCGTCGGACTGCTGGAACGCCTCGAAGATCCCGTCGAGTTTCTCCGGGGGAATACCGATTCCGGTGTCCTTGACGGACATGGCGATCACGGCGTCGGCGGTGCGCAGCGGCTCCTCCTCGAAATCGCTGCCGGGTACCCGTTCCACGATCAGTTCGACGCCGCCGGTGGAGGTGAACTTCACCGCGTTGGAAAGGAGATTGCGCAGAATCTGCTGGAGGCGCTGCTCGTCGGAGAAGAGCTCTTCGGGGACGTCCTCGCCGACCCGGACATCGAAGCTGAGACCGCGGTCGACGGTGAGCGGGCGGAAGGTCGCCCGGACGTAGTCGAGCAGTTTCTTCAGCGGCAGGGCCTTGGGGTGGACGTCCATCCGGCCCGCCTCGATCTTGGAGAGGTCGAGGATGTCGTTGATGAGCTGGAGGAGATCGGAGCCGGCGCGGTGGATGGTGACGGCGAACTCCACTTCCTGCGGGGTGAGATGCCCTTCCGGGTTGTCGGCGAGGAGGCGGGAGAGGACCAGCAGCGAATTGAGCGGGGTGCGCAGTTCGTGCGACATGTTCGCCAGGAATTCCGACTTGTACTGGGAGGAGGTCGCCAGCAGTGCGGCCTTCTCCTCCAACTCGGCGTTGGTGAGCTGGAGTTCGTCGGAGCGCTGGCGCAGCTCGGCGGTCAGCCGCTGGGATTCCGACAGCAGCGATTCGGTACGGGAGTTGGCGATGATGGTGTTGATGGAGACGCCGATCGTGTTCACGAACTGGTCGATGAAGGCGAGGTGCACATCGCTGAAGCGGCTGAAGGAGGCCAGCTCGATCACGCCGAGTACCTGGTCCTCGAAGAGGATCGGCAGGATGACGACGCTGGCCGGGGCCGCCGCGCCGAGCCCGGAGCTGATGGTGATGTAGTCCGAGGGCACGGCCTCGACGAGGATGCGTTTCTTCTCCATCGCCGCCTGGGTGATCAGGCCCCAGCCGGGGGAGCCCATCCGCAGCCGCGGCAGCGAGCGGCGGCCCTCGGGCCGGCCGGTCCCGTACCCGGCGATCAGCTCCAGCCCCTCGCCCGGCTCGGCCCCCGCCTCGGCCAGGAAGAACGCGCCGAACTGGGCGTTCACCAGCGGCGTCAGCTCGCGCAGGATCAGATCCGCGACCTCGACCAGATCGCGGTGGCCCTGCATCAGACCCGCGATACGGGTGAGGTTGGACTCCAGCCAGTCCTTGGCGCGGGTGGTCTCGCGCAGGTTGGCGACCATCAGGTTGATGTTGTTCTTCAGGGCGGCGACCTCGCCCTGGGCGTCCACCGTGATCGACCCGGACATGTCGCCCTGGGTGACCGCGCTGGCCACCTCGGCGATCGCCCGCACCTGCGTCGTCAGGTTCAGCGCCAGCTCGTTGACGCTGGTGGTCAGCTGCTTCCAGGTCCCGTAGACGCCCTCGACCCGGGCCTGGCCGCCCAGTTGGCCCTCGCTGCCGACCTCGCGCGCCACCCGGGTCACCTCGGAGGCGAACGACGAGAGGGTGTCGACCATCGTGTTGATGGTGGTCTTCAGCTCCAGGATCTCGCCGCGGGCGTCGACGTCGATCTTCTTGGACAGGTCACCGCGGGCCACGGCGGTGGCCACCTGGGCGATGTTGCGGACCTGCGAAGTCAGGTTGTCCGCCATGGAGTTGACGTTGTCGGTGAGGTTCTTCCAGACCCCGGACACGCCGTGGACCTGGGCGCGCCCGCCCAGCCGGCCCTCCGTGCCGACCTCGCGGGCCACCCTGGTGACCTCGTCCGCGAACGCCCGCAGCTGTTTGACCATGGTATTCACGGTGTCCTTGAGCTCCAGGATCTCGCCGCGGGCGTCGACGTCGATCTTCTTGGACAGGTCGCCGTTGGCGACCGCCGTGGTGACCTGGGCGATGTTGCGGACCTGCGAGGTCAGGTTCAGCGCCATGGAGTTGACGTTGTCGGTCAGCTCTTTCCAGACCCCGGACACGCCTCTGACCTGTGCCTGGCCGCCCAGGTTGCCCTCGGTGCCGACCTCGCGGGCGACCCGGGTGACCTCGTCGGCGAAGGCGGAGAGCTGGTCGACCATGGTGTTGATGGTCGACTTGAGCTCCAGGATCTCGCCCTTGGCCTCGACGGTGATCGTCTTGCCGAGGTCGCCCTCCGCGACGGCGGTGGCGACCTGGGCGATGTTGCGGACCTGGGAGGTCAGGTTGTCCGCCATGAAGTTGACGCTCTCGGTGAGGTCCTTCCAGACCCCGGACACGCCCCTGACCTGTGCCCGGCCGCCCAGCCGGCCTTCCGTGCCGACCTCGCGGGCGACCCGGGTGACCTCGTCGGCGAAGGCGGAGAGCTGGTCGACCATGGTGTTCACGGTGTCCTTCAGCTCCAGGATCTCGCCCTTCGCGTCGACGGTGATCTTCTGGCTGAGGTCGCCGTTGGCGACCGCCGTGGTGACCTGGGCGATGTTGCGGACCTGCCAGGTCAGGTTGGACGCCATGAGGTTGACGTTGTCGGTGAGGTCCTTCCAGACCCCGGACACGCCCCTGACCTGTGCCCGGCCGCCGAGCTGCCCCTCGGTGCCGACCTCGCGGGCGACCCGGGTGACCTCGTCGGCGAAGGCCCGCAGCTGGTCGACCATGGTGTTCACGGTGAGCTTCAGCTCCAGCAGCTCACCGGTGGCCTCGACCGTCACCTGCTGGGTCAGATCGCCGCCGGCCACCGCCGTCGTCACCACCGCGATGTCCCGCACCTGCGCCGTCAGCCGCGACGCCATGGTGTTGACCGCCTCGGTCACATGCAGCCAGTCGCCGGACAGCCCCTGCACCTTCGCCCGGCCGCCCAGCCGGCCCTCGGTGCCGACCTCGCGGGCGACCCGGGTGACCTCGCCGGTGAACAGCGAGAGCTGGTCGACCATGCGGTTCACGCCGCTGCCCAGGCGGCGCAGATCGCCGCGGAGCTCGCGGTTGCCGTCGTGCAGGTCGACATGCCGGGTCAGATCGCCGTCCGCGACCGCGTCCAGCACCCGGGTGGCCTTGGCGACCGGGATCACCAGCGCTTCCAGCACGGTGTTGGCCGCCTCGACGTTGGTCGTCCAGCCGCCCTGGCCGGGGCTCGCGCTGATCCGCTCGTCCAGCCTGCCCTGCCGGATGACCTCATGGCGTACGCGCTGGATCTCGGCGGCCAGATGCGCGTTGCGCGCGACGATCTGGGAGAAGACGTCGGTCATGTCGGCGAGCACGCCGTCCTGGGGGCGCTCCACCTGGGCGGTGAAATCGCCGTCCCGCAGGGCGTGCATGGCGGCGAGCAGGGGGCGCAGCTCGCTCGTCCGCACCCATTCGCCGTCCGGTCGGGGAGCCGGGGGAGGAGCGGACCCGGGGCGGGTCGGGTCGAGCGCCATGGCACACCACCCCCTGGTCGAGATCGATCTGAGCCGGAGCCGGTGCGGAGCCTTCGCCTGCTGGGGGCCTTGGAGCGCCTGCCAGGAGCCTTCGAGCTGATCCGGAACTGATCCAATTGGGCAGATATGTCATAGTATAAAGCGCCTCGAAATTGGACTTTCCCCCAGCGCGCCAGGGGGCGCAGTGGCACCGCTGTCCCCGCACACCACGACTTCCCAGGACATCGAAACGGTGTCCCGCAAAGGGCTGCCGGCGAACCAGCTGGCAGCCGCCGGGGCGCGCCGGTTCGTCCGTACGCTGCTGACCGAACGGGCGGCGGCGCCGGACGCCGTACCGGGCGCCGCGGCCATCAGCCAGGAACTCATCGACCAGGCCGTGCTCCTGGTGAGCGAACTGGTCACCAACGCCGTCATGTACGCCGGGACCGAGATCGATGTGACCTGCCGGCTGGAGTACGGGCGCAAGCCGGCCGCCGGCACCGCGCGGGAGCGGGGCGACGGGAGCGTGGCCGACGGCCCGGCCACCGTCGCCGTCGTCCTCGAAGTCTCCGACCGGCACCCCTCCCGCGTGGTACGCGGCGGGGTCGACGCGCGCAGCGGAGAGCCCGGTTACGGCCTCCAACTCGTCAGCGCGCTCGCCGAGTCCTGGGGCGTGACCTACCGCAAGGCGACCAAGACGGTGTGGTTCCGCCTGGAGGCCACCGAGGGCGTGCGCGGGATCGAGCACGTCACCTCCGGGCCCCGCCCGCACGCGGCCGAGACCCCGGTGAGCCCGCCCCGCGGCCATGAGCGACCCCGGCACGGCCACGCCTCCGAATGGGCCGACCGCGGCGGCCCGTCCTTCCTCGCCGAGACCAGCGAGCTGCTCGCCGGCCAGCTCGACCAGGACATGGTCACCGCGCTCGCCGCCCAGCTGCTGGTGCCGCGGCTCGCCGACTGGTGCGCGATCTGGCTGAGCGACGAGGGCGGCCGGATGCAGCTCTCCCGCGTCTGGCACGTCGACGAGCGGCGGATCGCCCCGCTCCGCGCCGATCTGGAACGCGACCCGCCCACCGACCTCGTCCGTACCGCCGGTACCCCCTGGCCCTGGCCGGAATGCGCCGGTGCGGCCCCGGCCGGCGGATCGGCGCTGGCCTTCCCGCTGGTCGCCCGCGACACCGAGCAGGGCGTGCTGCTGCTCGGCCGGGCGGGCCAGCTCAAGATGACCGACACCGTCGTACGGATGGTGGAGAACGTCGCGCGCCGGGTCGCCCAGGCCGTCTACACCGCCCGCCAGTACACCCGCCAGACCACCATCAGCCTGGCCCTCCAGCGCCGCCAGCTGCCCGCGTCGCTGGCCAGCATCGTCGGCGTGGACACCGCGATCGTCTACGAGCCGCACGGCGAGGGGCAGACCGTCGGCGGCGACTTCTACGACATCTTCCCGATGGGCGAGTGCCGCTGGTGCTTCCTCCTGGGGGACGTCCAGGGCAAGGACCCCGAGGCGATGTCGGTGACCGGGCTGGCCCGCCACCTGGTGCGCCTGCTGGCCCGTGAGGGCCACGGGGTGGAATCGGTCCTCGGGCGACTGAATCTGGCCATGGCCGAGGAGAGCGCCGAGGCGGTGGAACTCGGCGGCGAACAGGCCAGCTCCCGCTTCCTGAGCCTGCTGTACGGCGAACTCGCCGTCGACCCCGGCGTCCCCGGGGCCCGCTGCACGGTCGCCAGCGCCGGCCATCCGCCGCCGCTGCACATGTTCACCGACGGCACCGTCGAGCCCGCCTCCGATCCGCAGATGCTCCTGGGCATCGACGAGGGCACCGAGTACCACGCCAGCACCTTCACCCTCGCGCCCGGCGAGACGCTGCTCTGCGTCACCGACGGGGTCACCGAACGCCGGTGCGGCAACTGGCAGTTGGACGACAACGACGGGCTGATCGAGGTGCTGCGCGACGGCCTCGGCCTGGGCGCCAAGGCCCTCGCCGAGCACGTGCGCCGGGCCGCCCACGACTTCGGCACCGGCCCGGTGGAGGACGACCTCTCGGTCCTGGTCCTCCAGGCGGAGACCCCGAAGGCGGAGCCGGCGGCCGACCCGGAGGCGTAGCGCCGCACCCCGAGGCGCAGCGCCGGTCCCGTACGCACTGCCCGCCGCCCGTCCGCGGTGTCATTCCTTCGAGCGACACGATCCCGGCCGATTCCCGGCCCCTGGGGTACAGAACACGCCACAGAGGCGTGACATACCCGTCGGTATGCCTCGACAATCGCAGCACCACTACCCGCCCGTAACAAAGCGGAGGCAACCCGGTGCTCAGCACGATGCAGGACGTACCGCTCACGGTCTCGCGAATCCTGGCCCATGGATCGACGGTCCACGGCACGGCCCAGGTGATCACCTGGACCGGCGAGACCGAGCCGCACCACCGCACCTTCGCCGAGATCGGCCGCCGGGCCGCCCAACTGGCGCACGCGCTGCGCGACGAGCTGGGCGTGGCCGGCGAGGAGCGGGTCGCCACGCTGATGTGGAACAACGCCGAGCACATGGAGGCGTACCTCGGGATCCCCGCCATGGGTGCGGTGCTGCACACGCTCAATCTGCGGCTGCCGGCCGAGCAGTTGGCGTGGATCGTCCACCACGCCGAGGACCGGGTCGTGCTGGTGAACGGGACGCTGATCCCGCTGCTCGCGCCGCTGCTGCCGGCACTGCCCGGGGTGGAGCACGTGGTCGTCGTCGGCGGGGGCGGCGACCTGGGACTGCTCGCGGAGTCCCGGGTCCGGGTGCACGACTACGAGGAGCTGATCGCCGGCCGGGCGGAGTACTACGACTGGCCGGAGATCGACGAGCGGGAGGCGGCGGCGCTCTGCTACACGTCCGGGACGACCGGCGATCCCAAGGGCGTGCTGTACAGCCACCGTTCGCTGTATCTGCACTCGATGCAGGTGAACACCGCCGAGGCGTTCGCCCTCACCCCGCGGGACATCACGCTGCCCGTGGTGCCCATGTTCCACGTGAACGCCTGGGGGCTGCCGCACGCCGCGTTCATGGCCGGTGCCTCGCTCCTGCTGCCGGACCGCTTTCTCCAGCCCGCCCCGCTCGCCGAGATGATCGAGCGGGTCCGGCCCACCATCGGCGCCGCCGTACCGACCATCTGGCAGGGCCTGCTGGCCGAACTCGACGCCCACAAGCGGGACGTGGCCTGTCTGCACACCGTCGTCATCGGCGGATCGGCGTGCCCGCCGGCCCTGATGCGCGGGTTCGAGGAGCGGCACGGGGTCCGGGTCGTGCACGCCTGGGGCATGACCGAGACCTCGCCGCTGGGCAGCGTCTCGCACCCGCCGGCCGGGGTGAGCGGCGACGAGGAGTGGGCCTACCGCGCCACCCAGGGACGCTTCCCGGCCTCCGTCGCGGCCCGGCTGATCGGCCCGAACGGCGAGGAGCTGCCCCGGGACGGGGTCGCGGCCGGCGAGCTGGAGGTGCGCGGGCCGTGGATCGCGGGTGCGTACTACGGCGGTGCGCAGGGCGAACCGCTGCGCCCCGAGGACAAGTTCAGCCCGGACGGCTGGCTGCGCACCGGCGACGTCGGGACGATCACCCCGGACGGCTATCTGACGCTGACCGACCGGGCCAAGGACGTCATCAAGTCGGGCGGCGAGTGGATCTCGTCGGTCGAGCTGGAGAACCACCTGATGGCGCACCCCGGGGTCGCGGAGGCCGCCGTGGTGGCCGTACCGGACGAGAAGTGGGGCGAACGGCCGCTGGCGACCGTGGTGTTGACCGACGGTACGGCGATCACCTACGAGGAGCTGCGGGCGTTCCTCGGGGAGCGGATCGCGCGCTGGCAGCTGCCCGAGCGGTGGGCGGTCATCCCGTCGGTGCCGAAGACGAGCGTGGGGAAGTTCGACAAGAAGGTGCTGCGGCGGCAGTACGCGGACGGTGAGCTGGACGTGACCCACCTGGGGTGAGCCGGCCCTCCGGGGCGGTGCGGGGTCCGGCCGCGCGGCCCCCGCACCGTCGGTCCGCCGGTCCCCGCACCGTCAGTTTGCCGGTCCCCGCACCGTCAGTTCGTGCCGATCTTGGCCAGCAGGTCCACGATCCGGCCCTGCACCTCGGCGTTGGTGGAGCGCTCCGCCAGGAAGAGCACCGTTTCCCCGGCGGCGAGCCGCGGCAGCTGGGCCGGGTCCATGTCGGCGGAGGTGTAGACGACCAGCGGGGTGCGGTCGAGCAGCCCGTTGGCGCGCAGCCAGTCGACGATGCCGGCCCGGCGGCGGCGTACCTGCATCAGGTCCATGACGACGAGATTCGGCCGCATCTGCGTGGCGAGCGTGACCGCGTCGGTGTCCGCGCCGGCCCGCGCGACCTGCATCCCGCGCCGCTCCAGCGACGCCGTCAGGGCGCCCGCGATGGCGTCGTTCTGCTCGATCAGCAGTACCCGCGGCGCAACCTCCTCGCCGTCGCGCGGGGCGAGCGCCTTGAGGAGGACGGCCGGGTCGGCCCCGTACGCGGCCTCCCGGGTGGCCTGCCCCAGACCGGCGGTGACCAGGACCGGCACCTCGGCCGCGCCCGCGGCCTGGCGCAGCGACTGGAGCGCGGTACGGGTGATCGGCCCGGTCAGCGGGTCGACGAAGAGCGCCGCCGGGTACGCGGCGATCTGCGCGTCCACCTCCTCGCGGGAGTTGACGATCACCGGGCGGTAGCCGCGGTCGCTCAGCGCCTGCTGGGTGGAGACGTCCGGCGCCGGCCAGACCAGCAGCCGGCGCGGGTTGTCCAGCGGCTCCGGCGGCAACTCGTCGTCCATCGGCGGCTGCTGACGCTCCATCACCTCTATGGCGCCGTTCGGGCCGTCCAGCGGCTCGGGCCCCTCGCTGCCCTCGTCGGGCGCCGAGATCGCGAAGGCGCGGCCCTCGCCGGCGTCCATGAGATGCGGCTGCGGCCCCGACTGCGGCTTGGCGGGCGGCGGCTGCTGCCCGGCGGGCTGGTGGGACGGCTGGCCGCCGGCGGCCGGGCGCGCCTCGCGCGGGGTGCCCTCGGCGGGCGTACCGCGCTCGCCGTCGCGCGGCGGCGCGGCGAGCTTGCGGCGCCGACCGGAACCGGCGGAGGTGCCGCCGGGCGGCGTACCGCCCGCCGGTGTGGCGCCGGGCTGCGGTGCGGTGCCGGGCTGCGGTGCGGTGCCGGGCTGCTGCGGCGCCGGGCGCTGCGGGTCGGCGAGCTGCTGGGCGAACGGCACACCCTGGCCGAGCGTGCGCACGCTGAAGGCCCGGCCGTGCGAGGCGTCCGCGTCGGCCGGCGGCGGCAGCGGCTGCCGGTGCGGGGGGGCGGGCGGCGGG
>NZ_KN708638.1:4366064-4366404 GCF_000805335.1 Streptomyces sp. CT34
GGCGGCGGCAGCGGCTGCCGGTGCGGGTGGGCGGCCGGCGGGCCCTGCGGGGATACGGGGGCGGCGCCCGGTGCGGGCCGGCCCGCGGCCTCCTCGGCGGGGCTGGGGCGACCGCGCCGGCGGCCCGTGGGGGCAGGCCCGGCGGGGGCGCCGGGGCCGCCGTCCGGGGACGGGGCGATACCGGGCGCCGTGCCGGTGGCCGTACCGGTCGCCTCGGTCGGCGTGTCCCCTTGTGCGGGCTGTGCGACGAGACCTTCGGGGCCCGCCACGAACGTGCCGGACGACTCGGCGTCGGCCATCGCCGCCGCCGCGCGCTCCTCGGCCGCGGCCCGCCCCCCCC
>NZ_KN708638.1:4366600-4376950 GCF_000805335.1 Streptomyces sp. CT34
GGCCCGCCGCCCCCGGCGCCGGCCGGTCGGCTCCGCCGGTGGGGCGGCCCAATCGCCTTGTGTCTCAGGGGAGTTGGCGGCGGCCTCCGGTTCGCTGCCGGGCTGCGCGCCGGGCGCCTGCTCCGGTCCGCCGGCCACCGGACGGCGCGCCCGGCGGCGCCCCGTACCGGCACCCTCCTGCGGTCCGGCCGGCTGCGCGGGCTGCGGCCCGGCGACCGCGGGCAGCGCCGGCGCCGGCTGCCCCGCCCGGTCCTGCGGGTTCCGGTCCGCCGCCGCGGGCGGCAGCGCGAACGGCGTACGCGGCCCGGCGGCCGGCTGTGCCGCGGAACCGCCCGGCTGCTGCGGCGCGTTCGGGTCCGCGGCCGTCGCGTCGGCCCGGCCCGGTGCCTCGGCCAGCGCCCGGCGCGCCCGCCGTCCCGCCGCCTGCGCCGGCACCGAACCCTGCGGCTGACCGGGAAGTCGGCCCTGGGCCGGCCCGTGCGGCGGCACCGGCCCGAGCGCCGGCGCCACCGCCGGCGTCAGCCCGTGCCCCGGCGCACCGGCCGGCTCCAGCGCGGGGGCCGGACCGGCAGTCGGCCGCTGCTCCGGACGTCCGGCAGCCGCCGGTGCCCCGGACGGCAGCGCGGGCAGCGCGGCCCGGCCCTCCGGGGCCTGCCGCGCCCGGCGCCGGCCGCTCGGCGGTACCGCCTCGGCCCCCGCCATGCCCGACGGCAGCCCCGCGCCCTGCGTACCGTCTCCCGCGGGCCCCTGCGGAGCCCCGCCCGTGTTGCTGCCCGGCGCCTGCTCCGCGCCCGAATGCCGGGCCCGCCGGCGCCCGGTCGGCTGCGCCGCGCCCGCGGTGTCCGGTGCGCCCGCGAGCTGCTCCCCGGCCCCGCCGGTGCCGCCCCGCTGCCCGCGGCCGTCGGTCCCGGGCGCACCCGCGGCGGTCGCCGGGATACCGGGGCCCCCGCTGGTGTCCCCGCCGCCGGCCCCGTCCGCCGCCTTGTCCTTGCTGTCCCTACCGTCCTTGCCGCCCGGCGCCGCGTCGTCCACCAGCACCGGCAGCTCCAGCACATACGCGCTGCCGCCCGCGCCGGCCCCGCCCGGCGCCCCCGGCATTTCGTGTGTCTGCATCAGCCCGCCGTGCAGCCGGACGATCCCGCGCACCAGCGGCTCATGGACCGGATCGCCGCCCCCGTACGGCCCGCGTACCTCGATCCGTACGACCTCGCCGCGCTTGGCCGCCGCCACCACGATCGTCGAGTCACCGGCGACCGGCCCCGGACGGCCACCCGCCCCGACGGCGGGCGCACCGACCGGCATCCGCCCCGTGGAGTCCACCCCCGCGACGTCCGCGATCAGATGCGACAGCGCCTGCGCCAGCCGCTCCGGATCGACCATCGCCGCTATCGGCGGCGCATGCACCGCGAACTGCGCCCGCCCGGGGCCGATCAGCTCGACCGCGCCCTCCACACCGGCCGCGACCACCGCGTCCAGCGAGACCCTCACGCGGTTGAGCTTCTCCTTGCCGGAGTCCAGCCGCTGGTAGCTGAGGACGTTGTCCACCAGCGTCGTCATCCGGGCGTGCCCGGCCGCGAGATGGTGCAGGATCTGGTTCGCCTCGGGCCACAGCTGGCCCGCCGGGTCGGACGCCAGGGTGCCCAGCTCACCGCTCAGCTCCTCCAGCGGCCCGCGCAGCGACTGCCCCAGCACCGCCAGCAGCTGGGCGTGCCGTGCCACCAGCGCGTCGTACGGCCGCCGGTCGGTGAACGTCATCACGGCGCCCACGAGCTGGTCGCCGTCCCGCACCGGCGCCGTCGTCAGGTCGACCGACACCGAACGGCCGTCCTTCGCCCACAGCGCCTGCCCGCGCACCCGGTGCTTGCGCCCGGACTTGAGGGTGTCGGCGAGCGGCGTGTCCTCCCACGGGAGCGCCGAGCCGTCCGACCGCGAGTGGTGGATCAGCGGGTGCAGCTCCTTGCCGCCCAGCTCGCTCGCCCGGTAGCCCAGGATCTGCGCGGCGGACGGGTTGACGAGTACGACCTTGCCCTCGGAGTCGACCCCGACGACACCCTCCGCCGCGGCCCGCAGGATCATCTCGGTCTGCCGCTGCTGGCGGGCCAGCTCGGTCTCGGTGTCCACCGTCCCGGTCAGGTCCCGCACGACGAGCATCAGCAGCTCGTCGCCGGTGTAGCCGTTGCGGTGGTCGGCGTACGCGGCCTCGAAGGCGGACTCGTACGGGGTGCGGCCGTCCTCCAGATTGGCGCTGGTCACCTCGACCAGCAGCTCGGACCCGTCCGTACGCCGCGCCACCATCCGCGTCGGCTTCGTCCGGTCCGCCATCTCCTCCTCCCGGCGCCGCATGGAGCCGGGGATCCGCTTGGAGTCGAAGGACGGCAGGAGGTCGAGCAGCCCGCGCCCGACGAGGGCGGTGCCCGGCGCCTCGAAGGTCTCCAGCGCGATGGTGTTGGCGTTGACGACGGTGCCGTTGCAGTTCACGAGCAACAGCGCGTCGGGGAGGGCGTCGAGTATGGCTGCGAGGCGAGCAGCGCCTCGGGATGGCCTGCTGCTCACGACGACGCTTCCTCCCTGTTACCGCACCTTGCCGACCCGCCCGGCGGGTCGCTGGGATGGAGTCTACGGGCACTTCCCGGCGACGCGGAGGCGGATGACGGCGAGGTTATGCCGCGCCACTGCGCGACTCACCGCACGCCCGACATGTGCCCCGCGTCCTGACCTGGCGCGCTACTACGGCACGAACCGGGTCACGAAACCGTCGACGGGAGCATGGGTTCGAAGCGGCCCCAGCGGTCGATCTCACACCCATCGGTACGCCGGAAGTCGGCGTTGACGCGGCGTCCCGCCCAGGTCCCGCTGACATGCGCCGTGGCGGGACCGCCGTACATCATCGTGCACCGCGCGCTCTGCGGCACGGGGGCGAACGCGTCACGGCCCCAGCGCGTCATCCGGTCGAGCTCGGCGCAGGCCCGCGCGGCCCGCGCCGCGTCGAGACGGGTGCCCCGAGCGGGGTGGCAGTACAGCTCGAAGGTGCCGTCCGTACGGGCCGAGCCGGAGTGAGCGACGGTGACGGTGAGGTGGTCGGCGTGTCCGCCGTGGGCCCCGGCGGGCGCATGGTGGCCGGCACGCGTCAGGCCGTCCGCGGAGTGGTGGTCCGGCAGCGGGATCGGGGCGGCAGCGGCGGCCGGCGCCAGGGCGAGCGCGGAGACGAGGGCCACGGCGGCGGTGGCGGCACCGGTGGCCGCGGCGAAGAGGGACGACGTCCGGCGATACGGCATCACGGGCTCCAGGGAGGCGAGTACGGGGCGGTACCCGGTCGGTACGCGCCAGGGGCGCACGACACGCGGATCGCCGCACGGCCCTGTCACTCCTAACGCACCGCCGCCCCCGACGTTGCGCCGCAGGAACGTCTTTGCCGGGTGGCCCGCGGGCCTAGTACCGTAGGGGGCGATTGGAGACAGCCCCTGGGGCTGTGCCATCATCTGGACACACCACAGCGCGCTTGTGCGCGTGAGGTGTGGGGAGGCGTCGCCTAGTCCGGTCTATGGCGCCGCACTGCTAATGCGGTTTGGGTCTTACCGCCCATCGAGGGTTCAAATCCCTCCGCCTCCGCTCCTTCTTCCACTCCGGGCCCTGATCGCTCACGATCAGGGCCTGAGTCGTTTCAAGGCCATTCCAGGTCATTCCAGGCCATTCCAAGATTCGAGCCCCGTCGTATGGGCTGGGCGCGGCCGGTGCCACCCGGGAGCGCCCCCGGGGCCCCGGGCCC
This sequence comes from Streptomyces sp. CT34, assembly GCF_000805335.1. Taxonomy (GTDB): domain Bacteria; phylum Actinomycetota; class Actinomycetes; order Streptomycetales; family Streptomycetaceae; genus Streptomyces. The sequence continues at coordinate 4,370,367 of NZ_KN708638.1, forward strand.
CGTGCTCCACCACCGCCACTGCCGGGACGAACCCCTCCACGGCTTGGGCACGCCCCTCCGCCCGCCCGGATCCCGCACCCGCACGGCAACTGGAAGTGGCCCCCGTCACAGGCGTCGCCGCCCACCCGGCCCCGAAGAGGGCTACACCCGCCCGAACTTCGTCCAGATCATCGACGACTCCCCCTGGGATCACCCGCCCTCGCCCGTCGCCTCCAACGGCATTTCCGCAGGTCAGGTCGGGTACGGGAATCGGATTTCACCTGGCGGCGCAGGTCATGTAATGTTGTTCCCGCAACGCCGACCGGCAAGAAAAACCGCCGGAAAGCCAAGCGCTCGTAGCTTAACGGATAGAGCATCTGACTACGGATCAGAAGGTTGCAGGTTCGAATCCTGCCGAGCGCACAGCAGGTCGAAGCCCCCGCCGGGTTATCCGGGCGGGGGCTTTGTCGTGCGATACAGCAGTGAAGTACAGCAACCAGCTCAGCCGCTACCGTCCACGGCACCGGACAGCTTGGCCAGCGCCTCGCGCACCTCTGCGTCACTCGCCTCCGCGTAGACCTCCCGTCGTCGTAGACCTCCATCGTCATCGCGATCGGTGAGTGCCGGAGGATCCGTGGGGCGACCTTCGGGTGAGCCTTCAGGGCGACCAGGAGCGAGCTGTACGTGTGCCGGGTGTTCCGCAGCGGGATGACCCGGAGCCCGGCACGGCGGGCGCGCAGTGTGAACATGCGGGTGAGGTTCCCCGGCTCGATCGGGGTGCCGTGCTTCGTCGTGAAGATCAGGTCGTGGCTGTCCTGCCAGAGGTCGTCGGCCGCCTTACGGTCGCCGGTCTTCTGGGCGCGACGTATCCGGAGCGCTTCGAGGCAGCGCGCCGGCAGGGGCGAGAAGTCGTCCGACTCCTCCGACTCCTCCGACTCCTCCGACTCCTCCGACTCCTCCGACTCCTCGGTCTCCGTCTCGGTCTCGCGGTGGAGGGGCTGACGGTCCGCTCGCTGGATCTGGCCCGGCCGACCGGGAGGCGGATGAACTTCCGGTGTGTGCTGGGAAGTTCGTGTCACGACCGACAGTCCCATGCCTCGCTGAGTAGCAATTTTCTCCAGAAGTCTGCCCGATCCGCGGGCCGGCGTACCGGGCCGTGATCACCCGCACCAAAGCGGCTCCCGCTCAAAGCGGCTCCGGCCCAAAGCGGCTCCGGCTCAAAGTCGTTGCGCGGATCGCGAGAGCAGAGTGGTCCTGCCCTCTCGGCCTGTCACCGGCCGGGAGGGCAAGGGGGTTCAGGAGTCCGGTTCGCGTGTGCCGCGAGTTCGGTCAGCCTTTGGTCCACAGGAACTCGTACCTGTTGGGACCGGGGTTGTTGAAGGTCAGTTCCTTGGGAAGTTCGCCGGCTTTGGGGTCGATGAGGATCTGGTCGTTCTGGGGGTCGTACCGGAAGTACGCGGATCCGTTGCCCACGACCTCGTGGGGCCACTCGACCTGCTGGACGATGACCTGGACGGGCACGTCGGTCATGACGCCGAAGTCCTGGGCCGGGTCACCTGAGGTGAGTTTCGCGTCGACTTCCCCCTTCCTGAAGAATTCGAGGCGCAGGCGCTCGCTCTCAGCAGGCTTGACGGCGAAGTCGGCACGGATCCGGCGTCCGGTGGGGATGAACGCCAGGCTGCGGATCTCCTGGTTGGCGCAGAGCTGGCCGGAGGAGCCGGAGATGCCGAGGCGTAGTGTCTGGGGCACGGTGCCGTCGGGCAGGAGGTAGCCGTCGATCAGGGTGGTCCAGCCGGTCGTCCGGTGATGTCGCCGGACGGTGACTTTGCGGTTGTGGACCGACACCAGGATGCGTGCCGGGTCCGACCGGGGCATGTCCAGCCGTGGCATGGGGGCTGCGGTCAGGTAGGGGAAGCCGGTGCCGGCATTCCCCGCGCCCCGGATGACCGCGTGATTCGGCTGGCTCCCGGGCCCTCCGGTGCCGGCGTGATCGGGACTGGAGAATGAGCCGTACCAGTCGAGACCTATGCCGACGTATCCGTTATTGACGCCAGGCTTCTTTCTGTCCGCGTCCCCGTGGAAGTCGGCGTAGCCCAGAGCGCCACCCCACGCGTCGGCGCTGGCTGCTGCCTTGCCGTCGATGAGGTAGATGGCGATTCCGTCGGAGAGTTGGCCTCCGTGGACCGCGAGTTCGAACTCGGCGGTGATGCGCTCTGTGCTGAGCCTTTCGGCATTGTGTACTGCGGCGCCGACCTGCCAGCTCTTGTCGGGTATCAGCCGCACCCAGCCATCGACCACTCTCGCGGATCCCTTGAGCGTCCACCCCTCCGGCACTTCCGCCGCCGCCATGCCGAGTACTTCCTCTACATGCTGGGTCCTCATGGTTTTTCTCCCTCTCGTACGTGACCGCCCACGCTGATCGGGCCGGATCGCCAGGTCTTCGCGTACATGGGAATGCCGATGCTTCGGAATGTCGATGCTTCGGGATGTCGATGCTTCCGGCATCCGTGCGGGGCCGTCGCAGGGCACCAAGTGGCCTCGCAGGCCGGCCCTGGACCATATACACCTGGCACTTGTCACTTCCAACGCAACATGCCTCCGCCCGTGGCGCAACCGGTGGCGCCACCCATCGCGGACCAGGGCCTTGGTACATCGCGGTGGGTGCGCATCCTGCCGAGCGCACAGCAGGTCAAAGCCCCGCCGGATTCCTTCTCCGGGCGGGGGCTTTGCCGTGTCGTACAGAGGTGGAGTGCAGCAGGAACCCGGTGTGGGGAGTGCGCGGCAGCGAGCACGCAGGCTGTGAGAGGGGGTTCTCGCGGGTGGGCCACTGCGTTGGCCAGGAGGCTAGGCCGGGCCTAGGCCGGGCCGGAGAGGCCGTCGGGCAGTGTGCCTTCGACGAACAGCATCCCTACCTGAATCTTGCCTTCTCGTATCGCCCGGGCGTGCCGGTATTCCGGGGAGTCGTACCACTCACGGATCCGGTCCATGTCGGGAAACTCGAGGACTATGAAGCGGGAGGAATCCCAGGTGCCTTCGACGGGCTCCGGGGTGGGTCCCGCGACGAGGTAACGGCCACCGTGACTGAGTACGGACTGCTGGGCCACGGGTGCGTAGGCCAAGGCAGCCTCCTCGTCGCGCACATCGACGTTGACGATGACGTAAGCGGGCATGCGATCCTCCGTCGTGGGGGAATTCTTTGTGTGGTGGGCGGGGTTGGGGTGCGGTGCCGTTCGGGGAGTTTTGCGGTGGCGGTGGCGGTGGTGCGTAACTCCTTGAGGAGGCTGTGGGGTTCGCCGTTGTGGCGGTTGTACTGGGTGACCGCTTCGCCTTTCGGGGCGGGGCGGTTGGCGTAGCGGCGGCTCTTGCCGCTCCTGGTCCAGGGTTCGGCGACCGGTTCTCTGAGTTTTTCTGGCTTTTTCTGCTTTCTGTTCCTTCACGGAGCACCCCTGAGGCCGGGCGTTTCGTATCGAGGGCACCACGGACGGTGAGTTGGCGCAAGACGGCCGTGGGGCGGTGGCTTCCGGCCCGACGGTCGGCTACGGGGCGGTGAGGTTCAGGGCTGTGGTGAGTCGCTGGCGGGCGTGCCGGGCGGTTGCGGCGGAGTCCCGGGTGGTGACGTCTATGGGGATGACGGTCCAGGGGGTGGCGGCCAGCAGGCGGTGGGTGAGGGTGGATTCGTCGCGGAGGTGGGCCGCGGCGGAGGCGAGGTCGTGGACGGAGCGGGTGCCGGGGGAGCCGGCGAGCCGCGCGATGTACCAGTCCTCCCAGGCGGGGCCCTCGCGGTCGATGGCGCGGCGGAGCGCGGTGGTGGGGTCGTCCTGGAGGTGGAGGACGGTGATGCGGGTGGGCTGGACGGCGGTGGCGAGGTCCTGGAGGACCCGGGCGATGGCCGGCTCGTCGTGGCCCCAGGCGACCAGGGAGGGGATGAAGGGGAGCAGGGCGTCGGTGACGAGATAGTCGGTGCCGGCGGTGCGGGTGCCGGTGACGTAGGCGGCGGTGGCGGAGACCAGGGTCTGCGGGCGGACGCTGTGGGCGCCGGCGCCGAACTCGTCGGCCACGGGGCGGAACGCCGGGTGGGTGAGGATGTCGGCTTCCTCGAAGTGCTCCACGGTGGCACCGGACCCCCTGAGCCAGCCGACGAGGGAACGGCAGAGCGTTGACTTGCCGACGCCGGGGCTGTTGCCGGTGACCGCGATCAGGTGCTGGGGGCGGGGTGCGGGCTGCTGCTGACTCGTCATGAGGGAAGGGTGGCAGTAGGGATGTGGGGTCGGTTTTGAGGGGGTGGGCTCTGGGGGGTGTCTCAACGGGTGTGGGATCAGGGGTAGTTGGGGTGTGGGGGAGGTGGGGGGCGTATTGGATTAGGTGATGGGTCGGGGGTCGCGTAGGGTTGGGGGTACCGACGCGGGGTGGAGCAGCTCGGTAGCTCGCTGGGCTCATAACCCAGAGGTCGCAGGTTCAAATCCTGTCCCCGCTACTGACGCCGTCGCCCCAGTGGATGAGAGTTGATCTCATCTGCTGGGGCGGCGGCTTTTTTGTGCGTGCGGTGGGTCGGGGGCGTGGGCGGGTCGGCGTCAGGGGTGGGTCGGTGGGGGTGGGGAGGTGTAGTGGGCGGCGGGGCCGGTGGGGGGTACCGGGGTCAGGTGGGGGTGGAGGAGGAGATCGTCGTCGTAGTCGCCGGTGTTCTGGTGGCGGAAGGGGAGCGGTTCCGTGGTGGGGAGGGTGAGCAGGCGGTCGCGGAGGCGGGTGGCGGCGGTTTCGTAGGTGTCGGGGGTGGTGCGGTCCGCGCTGGGGATCAGGAGGGGCGGGGCGACGGACATGCCGGTGTACCAGAAGGTGCCGTGCTGGAGGGGGAAGAGGAGGTCGTTGAGGTCGCCGTTGACGCCCCGGGGGCCGAGGGTGGCGGCGCGGGCGCCGGCGGTGACGACGACCATGGCGCGCTTGCCGGCCAGCGGGGCCCCCCCGTAGCGGCGCGGGCGGCCGGTGGCGGGGTCGCTGTGGCCGAAGGCGAAGCCCTTGATGAAGACGCGGTCGAACCAGCCCTTGAGGATGGCGGGCATTCCGTACCACCAGAGGGGGAACTGGACGACGAGGGTGTCGGCCCAGGTGACCTTCTCCTGTTCGGCGACGATGTCCGGGCTCAACCTGCCTGCGGCGTGGGCGTGTTCGGAGGCGTCGGCGATGTGGAGGCGGTCGGCAGGGTCGTGGGTGCCGTAGTCGGCGGCGTCGACGAGCGGGTTCCATTTCATGGCGTAGAGGTCGGAGACCTGGTGCTGGTGGCCGTGGGCTTCGAGGGTGCGCAGTCCCTCCGCCTTGAGGGAGCCGCTCAGGGACCGGTGGTCGGGGTGGGCGAACAGCCAGAGGACCTTCATGGCGTCCACCTTCCGGGGCGGACGGGCGGCGGGACGAGTGGCCGGAAGGTCAGTATGTGCAAGGATCGGGCCATCGGGGGGGCGGGCGGACCGTGGGAGGGGATGGGGTCATGGCTGGTGTGGGGGACACGGCGGGGGAGACGGCGGGGCTGCGGCGGCACCGAGTGGCGGTTCTGGTGCGGCCGGGGATGCTGCCGATGGAGGTCGGGATCGTGCACCGGATCTTCGGGGAGGCCAGGTCGGCGGCCGGGGAGCGGCTGTACGAGCTGGTGACGTGCACGCCGGAGCCCGGAGAGGTGCCCACGGACAGCGACTTCACCGTGAACGTGGCGCACGGGCCGGAGGCGCTGGACGACGCGGACACGGTGGTGGTGCCGGCCTCCGGGGTGGACTACGAGCTCGACGGGCAGCCGGGGGGCCGGTTGAGTCCGGGGATGGCCGCGGCGCTGGCGCGGATCCGGCCGGGGACGCGGATCGCGTCGGTCTGCACGGGGGCGTTCGTCCTGGCCGCCGCGGGGCTGCTGGACGGGCGGCGGGCCACCACGCACTGGCGGTCGGTGGACGACTTCCGGCGGATGTTCCCGGCCGTCGAACTGGATCCGGACGTGCTGTACACGGACGAGGGCGGTGTGCTGACGGCGGCCGGGGTCGCCTCGGGTGTGGATCTGTGTCTGCACATGGTGCGCTGCGATCACGGGGCGGCGGTGGCCAATGACGTCGCGCGGCGGACGGTCGTACCGCCGCACCGGGAGGGCGGGCAGGCGCAGTACATACGGCGGCCGGTGCCGGAACCGCAGCTGTCGTCGACGAGCGCGGCGCGGGCCTGGGCGCTGGAGCACCTGGACCGGCCGCTGAGCCTGCGGGAGCTGGCGGCGCGGGAGACGATGAGCGTACGGACCTTCACCCGGCGGTTCCGGGAGGAGGTGGGGGTCTCGCCGCTCCAGTGGCTGACCCGGCAACGGATCGAGCGGGCCCGGCAGTTGCTGGAGGAGACGGAGCTGACGGTGGATCGGATCGCGGCGGAGACGGGGTTCGGGACGGCGGCTTCGCTGCGGCAGCATCTGCATGCGGCGCTGGGGGTCTCGCCGCGGGCCTATCGCAGCACGTTCCGGGGGGTGGGGGTGTAGGGCCGGTGGGGGGAAGGCCGGTGGGGGTTCAGGGCCGGTGGGGTTCAGTGCTGGGGTGCCGTACGGGGGCGGGGCCGGGTGGAGCGGCGGGGGCGGGGCGGGGGCGGGG
>NZ_KN708638.1:4376960-4389014 GCF_000805335.1 Streptomyces sp. CT34
GGACGTTGTCACCGGACGTTGTCAGTGGGCGGTCGTACGCTGACGGTGTGTGGCGTTGTACGGGACCGCGGTGGTCGGGCAGCGGGCCGGGGGCCGGGCCGGAGGGGCCGTTCGGCCAGCGGCTCGGCTGGTACTGCGCCGAGCGGGGGGAGGAGCGGGAGAGCCTGCTGCCGGCGGGGAAGGAGCTGGCGTTCGCGGCGCTGGGGGTGCGGCGCTGCCTGGGGGTGCGGCGCGGCGGGCGGTGGATCGTGTGCCCGTACGGGGCGGAGATCGACGGGGCGGTGGCGAAGGACCAGTGCGCACGGTGTGCGCGGCTGGACCGGTCGCGTTCGGTGGCGGCGGACACCATGGCGGATGATCCGCGCCCGTACGCCGTCTATCTGGCGTACTTCGGGCCGGGCCTGCTGAAGGTGGGGATCACGGCCGCGGAGCGCGGGGCGGCGCGGCTGGTGGAGCAGGGAGCGGTGGCGTACGCCTGGCTGGGGCGCGGGCCGCTGATGGCGGCGCGCCGCGCGGAGGCGCTGCTGGGGAGCGCGCTGGGGGTGCCCGACCGGTTCGCGAAGGAGGCGAAGCGGATGGCGCGCGGGGCGTTGCCGCCGCTGCCGGAGCGGGCCGGTGAGCTGGCCCAACTGCACCGTGCGGCCCGGAGGTTGGCGGGCTGGCCGGAGACGCTTAAGCCGGTGGAGTTCGCCTGCGGGGACCATACGGAGCTGTTCGGGCTGGAGCGGATACCGGCGGGCGGCGTCGTGGAGCTGGGCGGGCTGACGGCGGGGGCGGAGATCGTGGCGGAAGTGGTGGCCGGTGTGGGGGCGGATGTGTATCTGCGGTTGGCGGGGGAGGCCGGGCCGGAGGGGCGGGGTGCGGGTGACGGCGCCGGGCGGGGCGGCTCGGGGACGGGTGGCTCCGGGGTCGGTGGTGCAGAGGCGGGCGTTTCTGGGGCGGGCGTCTCCGGGATGGGTGGTGCAGGGACGGGTGGGGTGGTTGCGGTGTTGGATGCGCGGTTGCTGGCGGGGTGGGTGCTGGGGGCGGCGCGCGGGTCGGTGACGACGGTGCCGGTGCGGCCGGCGACGAAGGGGGAGATGGGGGAGGGGAGGGGTGAGGGGGAAGCGGGGCAGGAGGGGTTGTTCTGAGGGGAGAGGACTGAGGGGGAGAGGGCTGAGGGGGAGGGGGCTGAGGGGCTTCGGTGTGCGGGCGCTTGCCTGATTTCTGCCAGGAGGCCCGGTCCATCGGGTCGGGGAGGAGCGGGCCCTGGGGCGGGGGCGCGAAGTTGCGGAGCACTCTTCGCGACACGCTCTGACCTGGGATTTCATGATCGGATCGCCCTAATTGTCGGGCGGGTAAGGGGGGTTGGGGATGGCAAGGGCCCGGTATGGGGGGTGGGCGGAGCCCGTATGGGGGCAGGTGCGGGGGCGCGCGTCGGGCTGCGGGCGGGAAATAGCAGGTCAGGGCGATTGTCAGTGGTGGGTGCGATGCTGGGGAAGTGGTGATCGACCTGGGCCGCGCGGGGGGCGGCCCAGGTCCGCCATAGCGGGGTGGCGGTCTGTGCGGCGGTGGGTTCTTGACCTTTGACAGGGAGGATTCTCAGGAGATTCACAGAAACCGGCAAGGGAGCTCTCAGAGGGGCGGGTCAGGCTCCAGGCCATGACACTGACTTCGTCGTCCTCAGCGTCCTACCGTGCGCCGGCCTCCGGCTCGTCCTCCAAGGGGGCGCCCGGGAAGCAGCCGGAGCTGCTGCGCGCGGACGGTAGTCCGGTGCGTGTGCTGGTCGTCGATGACGAGTCCTCGCTCGCGGACCTGTTGTCCCTGGCTCTGCGGTACGAGGGCTGGGACATCCGGTCCGAGGGGGACGGCGCGGGTGCGCTGCGGTGTGCCCGCGGCTGGCGGCCGGACGCGGTGCTGCTCGATGTGATGCTGCCGGACATGGACGGACTGACGGTGCTCGGCCGGCTGCGGCGTGAACTGCCGGACGTACCGGTGCTGTTCCTCACCGCCAAGGACGCGGTCGAGGACCGGATCGCCGGGCTGACGGCGGGCGGCGACGACTATGTCACCAAGCCGTTCAGCCTCGAAGAGGTGGTGGCCAGGCTGCGCGGGCTGCTGCGCCGGGCCGGGGCGACCACCGCCCGCAGCGAGTCGCTGCTGACGGTGGGCGATCTGGTGCTGGACGAGGACAGCCACGAGGTGTGGCGGGACGGGCAGGACATCCATCTGACGGCGACGGAATTCGAGTTGCTGCGCTATCTGATGCGCAATCCGCGGCGGGTGCTGAGCAAGACGCAGATTCTGGACCGAGTGTGGAGCTATGACTTCGGGGGCCAGGCCAACGTCGTCGAGCTGTACATCTCGTACCTGCGGCGGAAGATCGACGCGGGGCGGGAGCCGATGATCCACACCCGGCGGGGTGCGGGCTATCTGATCAAGCCGGCGGGGTAGGCAGCGGGTTGCGCGGCGTGAGCGGTCGGGCGATCACGGGGGGGCTCGGGGGGCTCGGCGGTCCCCGGGGTCTCTGGGACCTCGGCGATCCCGGCGATCCCGGGGATCTCTGGGGCGTCGGAGAGTTCCAGCGTCTCGGGGACTTCCAATGACCCGGAGGCTTCCAACGCCTCGGGGGCTTCCAGGGCATCGTGGACCTCCGGGATGGATGGGGCGGTCGGTGCGGCCGGCGTTACCGGTGCGACCGGGGTGACCGGGGCCGGCGGCGCGCACGGTGCGGCCGGGCCTGCCGGTGCGGTTGGGCCTGCGGGTGCGGCCGGCGGTCCGTCCGGGGCCGGTCGATCCGGCGGCTTCCCCGGCGGTCCGGGCGGCGGCCAGGGCCCCTCGTCCAAGATCAGCGCCTGGATCGAGAAGACCTTCAAGAAGGTCACCGTCGGCGGCGCCACCTTCTACGACCTGACGCAGAAGAAGGCGTAGGGCGGGAGCAAGGAGCAAGGAGCAAGGAGCAGGGAGCAGGGAGCAGGGAGCAGGGAGCAGAGGGGAGGAAGGAAGAAAGGCGTAGGGCCGCGGCCGAAAACAAATGTACGGCGTATAAGGCTCCCTGTACGGTGTAAGGCCACCCCTCGCACCGTACAGGGAGCTCGCATGCCCACCGTGGCCCCCGACGCCACCGCCACCGCACTCCAGCCACCCGGCAGGATCGCCACCCGCTGGCTGATCCTGGCCGTCATCTGCGTCGCCCAGCTCACCGTCGTCCTCGACAACACCGTGCTGAACGTCGCCGTCCCGTCCCTGACCGAAGAACTGGGCGCGACCACCGCCGACGTCCAGTGGATGATCAACGCGTACTCGCTGGTCCAGTCCGGCCTGCTGCTGACCGCCGGCAACTCCGCCGACCGCTACGGCCGCAAGAAGATGCTCGCCACCGGCCTGGTGCTGTTCGGCGCCGCCTCGCTCGGCGCCACCCTCGCCCACACGCCCGGCCAGTTGATCGCGGCCCGCGCCGGTATGGGCATCGGCGGCGCGCTGTTGGTGACCACCACCCTCGCCGTCGTCATGCAGATCTTCGACGACGCGGAGCGCCCCAAGGCCATCGGCATCTGGAGCTCGGTCAACTCGCTGGGCTTCGCCGCCGGTCCGCTGATCGGCGGTTCGCTGCTCGACCACTTCTGGTGGGGCTCGCTCTTCCTGGTCAACCTCCCGGTCGCGGCCATAGCCCTGGCCGCCGTGGTCACCCTCGTCCCCGAGTCCAAGAGCCGCGGCGGCGAGAGCCCGGACCTGCTGGGGGCGCTGCTGTCCATGATCGGCATGGTCGGGGTGGTCTACGCGATCATCTCGGGCCCGGTGACCGGCTGGCTGTCGTCCCGTGTGCTGGTCTCGGCCGCCGTCGGCGTTCTCGGGCTGGCCGTCTTCGCCCTCTGGGAGCTGCGGGTCCCGCATCCGATGCTGGACATGCACTTCTTCCGCAACCGCCGCTTCATCGGCGCCGTCTCCGGCGGCATCCTGGTCGCCTTCGGGATGGGCGGCTCGATGTTCCTGCTCACCCAGCACCTCCAACTGGTGCTCGGTTACGGCCCGTTGGACGCCGGTCTGCGGATGGCGCCGCTCGCGCTCACCGTCGTACTGATCAACTTCACCGGTCTCGGTGCCCGCCTGGCACCCCGCTTCGGCACCCCCGGAATGATCGTCTCCGGGATGACCCTGCTGGCCGCCGGCCTCGCCGCGATCTCCCTCCTGGGCGGCGACAGCTACGGCGGTATGCTCCTCGGCCTGATCGTCATGGGCATCGGCGTCGCGATCGCCATGCCGACGATGGCCAACGCCATCATGTCCGCGATCCCGCCTGCCAAGGCGGGTGTCGGCGCCGGTGTGAACGGCACCCTGATGGAGTTCGGCCAGGGCCTCGGCGTCGCCGTCCTCGGCGCGGTCCTCAACTCCCGCTTCGTCGCGCTGCTCCCGCTGGTCGCCGCGGGCGCGGGCTCCCTCCCGGCGGCCCTGGCCCGTACGCACACGGCCGCCGAGCGCACCGCCGTGCACCACGCCTTCGCGAACGGCATCGGCACCAGCCAACTGTTCGGCGCGGCGGCCGTCTTCCTCGGCGGCCTGGTCGCCGCGGTCCTGCTGCGGCGCGCGGAACGGGACGGAGCGGAGCAGCGGGTTGCGGAGCAGCGGGTTGCGGATCCGCAGGACGCCGATCAGCCGGGCACGGGTCCGCAGGGCGCGGCGCAGCCCGCTCCGGCGGCGCCGGGCGGCCCCGAACCCGCCACGGCACCCGCGGAATAGCATCGACGACACCACCGCACATCGACGGCACCACCGCACGAACCGAGGAGGGGCGCCATGGCAGCAGCGACGGACGGCCGGGCCGGAAAACGGCCGCGCAGCGTCTGGCTGACCGAGCGCCCCCCGCTCAAGCGGAAGGCGGACCAGCCGGCCGGACTCGACCTCGACAAGATCGTCGCGGCGACGGTCCGGCTGCTGGACGCGGAGGGCCTGGCGAAGTTCTCGATGCGCCGCCTCGCCGCCGAACTCGGCGTCACCGCCATGTCCGTCTACTGGTACGTGGACACCAAGGACGATCTCCTCGAACTGGCGGTGGACGCGGTCGCCGGCGAGATGGCGCTCCCCGACGAGTCCGAGGAGGCCGCCGACTGGCGCGACCAGCTCCGCGCCCTCGCCACCGCCTACCGCGATGTGCTGCTGTGCCACCCGTGGGCGGCCCGGCTGCTCGGCGAGTTCATCAACATCGGCCCGCACTCCACGGCCTTCTCCAACGCCACCCTCCGGGTGATGGCGCGCAGCGGCCTGGACCCCGAGCAGACCTCCGGCGCCCTGGCGTCCATCTTCCACTTCGTCTACGGCTTCTCGACCATCCGCGCCCTGCACGAAGCCCGCTGCCGCGCCGCCGGCATCAGCCTCGACGACTACTTCGGCCAGGTCGTCGCCGCCATCTCCGACCGCCCCGAATTCGCCGAGACCATGGAACTCTCCACCCGCGCCGGGTACGCCCAACGCGGCGACAGCGCCCGGGACATGCTCGACCGCGACTTCGGCTTCGCCCTCGACCTCCAGATCGCCGGCATCGACGCCATGAGGGCCGGCGCCGTGCGCACCGACTCCGAGCGGGCGGACACCGTGCAGACCGACACCATGCGGGCGGACCGGGACAAACCCCGTACGGGCGACTGACCGAACGGTCCGCCGGGCAACGGACGGCCGTCCGCTCACGCCGGCCATCTCGCGTGAGCGGACGACCTCCCGGCCCCTGGTGCTACCTCGGCAAGGCCCGCCCGGGCCATCTCGTGTGAGCGGACGCCCTCCCCGCACCGCCGCGCCCCGCCCCCGCTCAACTCCCCTCCTCCCATGGCTGGTTCGCAACCAAGGATGTCCGGGAATTCCCCTTCTCAGCGGGCAGGTGCATGGGCATCATGCCTCCGATTGGCCCAATGGCATCAGCCAAGGCGTCCGGAGTGCCGCATGGTCCGGCGCTCCGGGAGTCGCCGCGGGCGAGGCGGGCGAAGTCCGCGTCGCGTCCGCGTGCCGATGCCCCCCACCCCCCACGGAAGGCCATGTATGCCCCGGAAAACCCTCATGACCACGGCCGCGGCGGCGATGGTCGCGGCGCTCACCGCCCTGTCCCCGCTGTCGCCGTCAGCCCACGCCGGTGTGGCGCACAGGTCCGGTGCGTCCGGTGAGCGCACCGTCGTCGTCTACCGCGTCCCCACGCACGACCGGCGGGACGCGCAGAAGCTGATATCCGCCGGATTCGACCTGATCGAGCGGCGCCAGGGCGACAACCTGTTCGTCATGGGCGACCCGTCGACGGCGGCAGGGCTGCGCCGGCTCGGCTTCGCCCCCACGGCCGTCGAGACGATGCACAAGCCGCTCGCCCACCGGCCGGGCCCGGCCCGCTCGACCGGTGGCACCGGCGACACCTACGACGGCGGCTACCACACCGTGGACGCGCACTACGCCCACCTCGACCAAGTCGCCGGCCAGCACCCGGACATGGCCAAGGTCGTCACCTACGGGCAGTCCTGGCTCAAGCAGAAGGGACGCGGCGGCCGGGATCTCAAGGCCATCTGCATCACCAAGATGAAGCAGGGCGACTGTCAGCTCGATCCCCACTCCGCCAAGCCGCGGTTCTTCCTGATGAGTCAGATCCACGCACGGGAGCTCACCACGGGTGAGGTCTCCTGGCGCTGGATCGACACCCTCACCAAGGAATACGGCAAGGACCACGACATCACCGCGCTGATGGACTCCACCGAGATGTGGGTGGTCCCGATAGCCAACCCGGACGGCGTCGACATCGTCGCCCAGGGCGGCGACAACCCCATCCTCCAGCGCAAGAACGCCGATGACGCCCAGGGCGGCGGGTGCGGCGGGGACGGTCAGAAGGGCGTGGACCTCAACCGCAACGCGGGTACTCACTGGGGCGGTCTGGGCACCTCCAAGGAGCCGTGCAGCGAGATCTACCTCGGCCCCGCCGCCGACTCCGAACCGGAGAACACCGCGCTGGAGGGCCTGTTCCGCAAGCTGTACCCGGCCGTGCGCACGGGCACCGGCGACAGCGACCCGGCGCCGGTCACCGCCAAGGGCCTGATGATCAGCCTGCACAGCGATGCCAGCATGGTCCTGCTCCCCTGGGAGGCCGACCACACCATCCACACCGGCAACGACGCCCCCCTCCGCGCCCTGGCCGGCCGGCTCGGCAAGCTCACCAACTACCAGTCAGGGCAGGCCGGTGAGATCCTCTACGACGCGTCCGGCGGCACCGACGACTGGACGTACGACAAGCTGGGACTGGCCAGCCTCACCATCGAGATAGGCGACAGCGACAACCGCGGCTGCTCCGGGTTCACCCCGGCGTTCTCGTGCCAGGACAGCTACTTCTGGCCGAAGATGAAGCCCGCGCTCATCTACGCGGCGAAGCAGGCCGCGGCGCCGTACAAGACAACGAAGGCTGCGAACGCAACGAAGGCCGCGAACACAACAAGCGCAACAAGCGCAACCAAGGCAGCAAAGGCAGCAAAGGCAGCAAAGGCAACGAGGCGATGAAGCCGAGGGCCGAGCGGCGCTGAGGCGCCGCACCGGTTCAGCCCGGTCCGGGGAGCGCGATCATCGACACCGTGCGCCGTGTTCGCGCTCCTGCCGGATCAAGCCCGGGCGCACCCCGGCGCGCCCCGGCGCGCCCCGGCACGCCCCGGCGGTCGGCGCACGGTCCCTGCCGATCGGCGCACCGTGCCTGCCGGTTGCCCGGCAACAGCCGCTCCGCCGAACCCGGCCGCTCACGCCGCCCCTTCGTGCGGGTGGGCGGCGATCTCCGCGTTGCGGCTGTGGACGGTGCGGGGGTGTCCCGCCCGCCGAGCCGACTCGCGCTGCCGGTGCAGCGCCTGGCAGACATCGCAGCCCTCCCGCGGTACGGGTTCCCGCTGCGCGGTCCCGGTGGCGCCCGGGGCGCATTGCGTAGCCATCCGCGTTCCTCCTCTCGTACGGGCCCGGACGCCCGCCGCCGGCCGATGCGGACAGTGGGCCCGGACCGTCGGGTGCGGGCCGGGCCCACTGGTGGGGGTCGCAGGGCGGCTCATCGGGTGGTTGCCGGGCTGCGACGGTCGGTGAGTCGGCGGGCGGCTACTTCTTGAAGGCCGCGGTGCCGTTCGGGGTGCCGAGGCCGGTCGGGCCGTCGTAGCCCTTGCCCGCGGTGCAGAGGTACGACGGCGAGCAGGTGCCGTTGGCGCCGGACGTGATGTCGTTCAGGGACGAGGCGTGGGAGTACGGGTACGAGGCCGGGGTGTCGCCCGAGCCCGGGGCGCCCGCGAGGGCGTAGACGCCGGCGATGAACGGGGACGACGCGCTGGTGCCGCCGTACACGTTCCAGCCCTTGGACTGGTAGCTGTCGTAGACCGCGAGGCCGGTGGCCGGGTCGGCGACCGCGGCGACGTCCGCGACGGTGCGCTTGTTGCAGCCGGTGTCCTTCTGCCAGGACGGCTTGGCGTCGTACTTGGAGCAGCCGGAGCCGGCGCCGTTGCCGCCCGAGCTGTTGCCCCAGACCGACTCGGTCCAGCCGCGGGCGTTGCTGCCGCCCTTCTTGAGCGAGGTGCCGCCGAC
The DNA here is from genome assembly GCF_000805335.1 of Streptomyces sp. CT34. GTDB lineage: Bacteria > Actinomycetota > Actinomycetes > Streptomycetales > Streptomycetaceae > Streptomyces. The sequence continues at coordinate 4,385,505 of NZ_KN708638.1, forward strand.
CGCGGTGACGTACTGCGACGCCGCCGGGTACTCGACGCCGTAGCCGCTGTCACCGGAGCTGACGGTGATCGCGACGCCCGGGTGCTTGAAGTACTTGGCGTCGGAGGTGGTGTCGGCCGACTCCTCGGCGCCGCCGTAGCTGTTGGAGACGTACTTGGCGCCCATGGTGACCGCGCGGTTCACGGCCGCCCCCAGGTCGTCCATGTTGGCGCTCTTCGCCTCGACCAGAAGGATCTTGCAGGACGGGCAGGCCGCGCTCACCATGTCCACGTCGAGGGATATCTCGCCGGCCCAACCGGCGTCCGGGGCCGGGTAGTTGGTGCCGCCGTTCTGGTCGACCTTCTTGAAGCACCCGTTGGCGGTGGTGCACTCGGGCAGCCCGTACTGCTTGCGGTAGGTGCCCAGGTCCTTCTCGGCGTTGGGGTCGTCGTTCGCGTCGACGATGGCGACGGTCTGGTCCTTGCCGCCCGTCTTGGGCAGGTTGTACGCGCTCTGGAGGTCGGCGGGGCCGAGCCCGGACGGCGCGGCGTTCCGCTTGAGGGACAGCTGCTGCTTGACGTCCGTACGGGCCACCGCGTTGCAGGCCATGTAGCCGGGGTGCGTGGGGTGCGCGCACAGGCGGTGGGTGGGGACGGTGACCGACGCGGTGGGGGTCGCGTGGGTCACGGCCGTCGCCGGCGAGGCGCCGGCCGGGCCGGCGGCGATCAGGCCGCCGACGACGAGGGTCGCCGCGGACAGGAGGGCGGGAACGCCGCGGCGGACCAGCTTGTTCGTGCGGTCGGCTCTGTTCGTTCGCTCGGAACGCAAGGGAATGACCTCCGTGGGGGGAAGGGGGTTACGGCAGCCCGGAGTTCGGGGAACGCCGGACGGGGTGGAGGGCGGCGGACGCCGTAGGGCCGGGCGACGAAGTCGATGTCAAGAACATGTCATGCCGCACCGCATGTCATGCCCCGTCGCTCCGTCCACCTGTCCGTCCGCCGATCCGGTCGCCCGCCCATCCCGTACTGCCGAGGACGAGTCGCACACGTGCTCTCGGTGATCCCGTGACCGCGTGATCGTGGGGGTCGCGTGATCTCGGTGATGCCACCCCGGTCAGTGGTGGCTTCCTAGGAAAGTAGTGAACAGAACGTCAAAGGGCTACCGAAGTACGGCAAAGGCTTTCCATGGTCTGTGAACGGAGGGCCTTCCGGGGGGTCCGTCGGCGGGGGCCGCAGGCATATACCTTGTGCTGTCATGGATTTGGAAGAGGACGCGGTCGGCAACCTCGTCGCGCTCGGTCTGGCCCGGTACGAGGCACGGGTCTATCTCGCGCTGGTCCGGCGCGAGTCGTACACGGCCGCGGAGGTCGCCCGCGAGGCGGACGTGCCGCGCCAGCGGGTCTACGACGTGCTGGACGCGCTGGTCCGGCGCCGGCTGGCGAACGCGCACACCGGGCGGGTGGCGACCTACTCGGCCGTCGCCCCCGAACTGGCCATGACCCGGCTGATGGCCCTGCAACGCGAGTCCCTGGAGCGGCTGGAGCGCGCCTCCGGCGCCCTGGCCGCCACGCTCCAGCCGCTGTGGTCCGACGGCCGCGGGCACACCGACCCGCTCGACTATGTGGAGATCCTGCGCGATCCGGCGGTCATCTCCGAGCGCTTCGCCGACATCCAGCGGCAGGCCCGGCACGAGCTGCTGTCCTTCTGCAAACCGCCGTTCGTCGCCCCCGCGGAGAACGCCGAGGGCATCAAGGCCGCGCGCCGGCTGCACCGGGGCGGCGGCACCGTCCGGGCCATCTACACCTCCGGCGCCCTGGAGGACGCCGGCATGCTCGCGAACGTCCGCAGCTTCGGGGAGGCCGGCGAGGAGGCCCGCTTCACGACGGACCTCCCCCTCAAACTGGTCATCGCCGACGCGTCGGTGGTCCTGTGCGACATGCCCGACCCGGTGGCCGGCGCCGGCTCCACCACCGCCCTGGTCATCGAGCACTCGGCCCTGGCCGCGTGCCTGCGGCTGGCCTTCCTGACGGTCTGGGAGAGCGCGGCCACGGTCCCGGAACCGATCGAGGTCCTGAACTCCTGAGACTTGGGGGATGTCCCGGGCCGGGCGGAAACGGACACGGCGCCGCCGTCCCGCTGCTGCTGGTCGCGTCAGCGGTACGACGGGGCCGCGTCATGGGCGCGCGGGCGGTTTACCGTTCCAGCACGATCGAGTTGATCGGCGTCATGTCCTTGTCGATGTAGTTGTTGGCCGGCAGCCGGCCTTCGCAGCCCTGGCCGTTGGCTCCCGTGCAGGTGCGCATGCCCGCGTTACCGGTCTGATTGTTGTAGATGCGGTGTATGCCGGTCTGGTTGCTGATGTTGTGCGGTCCGAAGCTGTAGTAGACGTCCGACGGGTGGCCGTTGTTCCAGCCCGCGTTCTGCGGGTAGATGCAGACCGCGCCGTCCGGGCATCCCTGCTGCGGGGTTGCCGCCTGGGCACCGGTCGCGGCCACCGTCGTCAGACCTCCGACGGCGAACACGAGCGCCGTGGCGACCCGAGCAACCCTCGTCGTTCCTCGCATGGTTTTTCCCCCTGAGTGTTTCGTTGGCCGTACTCCTGGGCCACCGGTCGCGTGGCGGGCCATCGGCCGAGCGGCGCCAGGTGCGGGCACCCGGCCGGTGACGGACGTGGTGCCGCGCTGCTCTCGCGAGAAGCAGTCTGCCGGGGATGCCGGGGACGCACCATCTTTTCGATCTGGGTCGAAATGTGGGGCCGCGTCGCATTGTTGGGGCCGGATCGCAGGGTGGGGAAGGGGCAGCCGCGCCGCGGGGGAGCGGCGCGGAGCTCCCGCCGGCTCACCCCATGGGCAAGGTCTCCCCCTGGACTGCCTGGATGTCGAGTTCGACCTTGAGGGTGGTGCCGATGGCGGCGATGCCGGCGGCGACGACCTGGTTGTAGTTCATCTTGAAGTCCTCGCGGCGCAGTTCGGCGGTGGCGCGGAACGCGGCACGGACGCCGCCCCACGGGTCGGGGCCGGTGCCGAGGTAGCTGAGGCCGAGGTCCACGGGGCGGACCACGCCGTGCAGGGCGAGGTCGCCGTGGACGGTCCAGCGGTCCGGGCCGGCGGGCTCCAGGCCGGTGCTGCGGTAGGTGATCTCGGGGTAGACGTCGACGTTGAGGAAGTCCTCGTTGCGCAGGTGGCCGTCGCGCATACCGTTGCCGGTGTCGATGGACGCGGCCTTGATCACGGCCTCGACGCGCGACTTCTCGACGTCCTCGGCGATGTCGATCCGGCCGCCGAACTCGGTGAAGCGGCCGTGCACGCTGGAGATGCCCAGGTGCTGGGCGACCGCGGCGACCGTGGAGTGCATGGGGTCGATGGTCCAGGGGCCGGGCGGCGGCAGTTCGGCGCCGCCCTGGCGGGCCAGGACGACGGTGCCGACGTCCATTCGGCCGCTCGCCGTCACGATCGCGCTGGAGGCGACCGGTGCGTAGCCGACGGCCGTCACGATGACCGTGTACGGGCCGGCGGCCAGCGGCTCCCCCCCG
>NZ_KN708638.1:4389024-4399592 GCF_000805335.1 Streptomyces sp. CT34
CACCTGCGCGCCTGTCATGTCGGTGACGGTCAGTACGGCGTGCTGTACCGCCCAGCCGTCCCGCGTGCGGACCTGCGCCCGTACTCCCGCAGCTCCCGCGCCCGTCGAAGTCATTGCCTCTCCCGTTTGTTGCCTGATGGGGTCCCCTGCTCGACGGGCGAAGCCGAGAGCGTGGGGAAGTGCCGGGCTCCGCAGGGACCCGGCACGTGTGGTGCCGGGGCCCTGGCCGGCCCCGTCCTTGTCGGGCCCCGGCCGGCGGCGTGCAGGCCGTCCCCTGCCTGTGCGCAGCGCCGCCGGCCGGAGCCCTGGGGTCCGGGCCGGGGCGCGCCTCCGCTCAACGCGCGCCCCGGTCCGGGGTCTTGGTGTCCCGGGCCCGCCGGGGTGCCGGACGGGCCCGGTTCCCGGTCAGTCCCCGGGGTGCGCGAGCTGGACGTCGTAGCCGTCCATCCCGTGCGCGTCGACGGCGAGGCCGGTGGCGACCGGCGGGTAGCCGCTCGCGATGACCGTGTAGTCGCCGGCGTCCAGGTCGGTGAAGGCGTACGCGCCGTCGGCGCCGGTCGTGGCGGTGGCCACGACGTTGCCCGCCGCGTCCACCAGCGTGACCCGTGCGTCGGCCAGCGGGGCGCGGTGCGCTCCGGCCCGTACGACGCCCTGGACCCGGGCGCCGGACAGCAGCGCGATCTCGATCCGGGTGGTGCCCTGGCCGCCGACCTCGACGGGCTGCGCGGTGGGCCGGTAGCCGGCCGCGTTCACCGCGACGGTGAAGGTGCCCGGCGCCAGCTCGGCGAAGGAGAAGTGGCCCTCGGCGTTGGCCGTTCCGGTCGCCAGCACCTCGCCGCGCACGTCGGTGACGACGACCATCGCACCGCCCACCGGCTCGCCGGTGACCGCGCTGCGGACCCGGCCACCGAGGCCGCCGGTGCCGCTGAGCAGGATGTCGTGGCCGTGCGGCGCGTCGCCGACGACGACGGTGGACGCCTGCGGCCGGTGGCCGTCGGCCGCGGCTATCAGCACGTACGAGCCGGCGCCGGGGGCGCTCAGCACGTACGAGCCGTTGGCCTGGGCGACCGCGCGGCCCAACTGGCGCCCGCCGAGGGAGATCAGCGTGACGGCCGAGTGGGGCACCGGGTTGCCCTCGGCGTTGCGGACGTAGCCGTGGATCGCCGGGCCGGAGGGGACGGGGTCACCGCCGCCGGCGGACGCGTACGCCGCCAGGGGCCGGACCGCCGGGGCCGGTTGCGCCCAGGAGGGCGTGTGCAGACCGTCGTCCTCGGACGGGGACGGGGCGGCGCCGACGAGGGCGGGCTCGCGCTCCGCGACGGGAGCCGCGGCCGACGCCGCCAGGGGGGCCGGCGCCGGGGCGGCGGCGGGGGCCGGGGACTCGTCGCTGTCGCCGTCTCCGGCGAGGGCGCGCTCCGTACCGGACTTGCTGCGCAAGGCGACCTCCTTGATGAACAGGGTGAGAAGCAGGGCGAGAAGGGCGCACGGGGCCGCGTAGAGGAAGACATCGCCGACGCCGTGTCCGTATGCGTCCTCCATGATCGACCGGATCGGGGCGGGCAGCGAGGACAGGTCCGGAATTCCGTCGCCGCCGCTGCTGCCGTGGCTCGCCGCCGCCGCGGCCTTGGGGCCGAGAGCGGTCAGGCCGTCGGTGACGTAGTGCGTGACCCGGTTGGCGAGCGCCGCGCCGAGCGCCGAAACGCCCACCGCACCACCGAGGGTACGGAAGAAGGTGACCAGCGAGCTGGCCGAACCGATGTCCTGCGGCGCGACCTGGTTCTGGGTCGCCAGGACCAGGTTCTGCATCATCATGCCGACGCCGAGGCCCATCAGGGCCATGTAGACCGCCGAGTGCCAGTACGGGGTGTCGGCGCGCAGCGTGCCCAGCAGGGCGAGGCCCGCGGTGAGCAGCACACCGCCGCTGACGAGGAAGACCTTCCAGCGTCCGGTGCGGGTGATGATCTGGCCGGAGATCATCGAGGAGAGGAACAGGCCCATCACCATCGGGATGGTCATGACGCCGGACATCGTCGGGGTCTTGCCGTGCGCCAGCTGGAAGTACTGCGAGAAGAAGACCGTGCCGCTGTACATCGAGACGCCGACGAACAGCGAGGCGAGCGCGGCCAGCGTGATCGTCTTGTTGCGGAACAGCCGCAGCGGGATCAGCGGCTCCGCGGCCTTCGACTCGACGACCACGAAGATCACCGCGAGCACGATCGCCCCGCCGACCATGGCGAAGGTCTGCCAGGAGATCCAGTCGTAGTTCTTGCCGGCCAGCGTCACCCACACCAGCAGCAGCGTCACCGCGGCGGCCACGAAGAACGAGCCGGCCCAGTCGACCTTCACGCCCGCGCGCTTGATGACCGGCAGCTTCAGCGTCTTCTGGAGCACGATCAGCGCGATCACCGCGAACGGCACACCGACGTAGAAGCACCAGCGCCAGCCCAGCCAGCTGGTGTCGGTGATGACACCGCCGAGCAGCGGACCGCCGACGGTCGCGACCGCGAAGGTCGCGCCCAGGTAGCCGCTGTAACGCCCGCGCTGCCGTGGGGAGATCATCGCGGCCATCACGATCTGGGCCAGGGCGGACAGACCGCCCACGCCTACGCCCTGCACCACGCGGCAGGCGATCAGCATGCCGGTGTTCTGCGACAGACCGGCGACGACCGAGCCGCCGACGTAGATGACCAGCGCGATCTGGACGAGCGCCTTCTTGCTGAACAGGTCGGAGAGCTTGCCCCACAGCGGGGTGGTCGCGGTCATCGCCAGCAGCGCGGCGGTGACGACCCAGGTGTACGCGCTCTGCCCGCCGTGCAGGTCGTGGATGATGTGCGGCAGCGCGTTGGAGACGATCGTCGACGACAGGATGGCGACGAACATGCCGAGCAGCAGCCCGGACAGCGCCTCCATGATCTGACGGTGCGTCATGGGCGCACCGCTGGGAGCGCCGTGACCGCCCCCATGCTTGGCGCGCCCGCCCCGCACACCGGCTGGTGAGGTCGTGGCCATGTGGTTCCTTTGCTTCCTTGTCATCCTGCTGCGGGTGTACGGGTGTCGGCGGGGGAGTCGTGGTGAGCCCGGGTACGGCAGTCGCCGAAGCTCGTACGGAGCCTGGCGAGCAGCTCGACGAGGTGCCCGACGTCGCTGTCGGTCCAGTCGTCCAGGTACCGGGCGAGGGTTTGGGTGTAGCGCTCGGCCAGCTCGTCCAGGAGCCGCCTGCCGCTCGGGGTCAGTCGCAGCAGCCGCGACCGCTTGTCCGCCGGATCGGGCTTCCGCTCGATCCAGCCGCGCTCGGCGACGTGGGCGACGTGCCGGCTGGTCACCGACATGTCGATCGCGAGCAGCTCGGCCAGCTGGCTCATCCGCATCTCGCCGTGGCGGTCGAGAAGCGTGAGCACACCGGCCGAGGCGGGCGGGCATTCCTGGGGCAGCATCCGCCCCATCTCCCGCTTGACGGCCCCGATGGCGCTCAGTTGCCGGGCCAGCTCTTCGTACTGACTGTGAGCGGCCATCGGCTCCTCCACGCCTCGTCACCTTCGTACAGCTTTTGTTGCTTGGGGCAACCATAAACACTGTTGGTTGCTGAAGGCAAACGATTCGACGGGGTCTGGGGCATGGGAATGGCAAATTCAGCGCCGTGATCCGGCCAAGAAAGTCGATTTACCGCGTAAAGACGCTGGTCGATGAGTTAAGCGAATCGAAGGCGCCGGGTTCGTACCCTTTGCCGCGCCGTGCCCCTTCGCGGCGGCCCGGACGGGGCCCGCGCCGGAACATCATCTACCCGTCACGTACCGCGCCGTGCGCGCTGCGTACGCATCGGGCGTCCCCGCCGGCGACCGCGGCTCCCCCCGCGCGCGGAGGATACGCGCCCAGGGGTGTGCCCCCGAGCGCCCGGTTCGCTAGGGTCCTTCCCCATGGCGACCAACCCGCAGAACCAGGCCGGGGGCAACTACGACCCGGCGGGCAGCACGCAGATGTTCCGAGCCTTCGTCGACGAGGGCGGCACCCCGCAGCCCGGCGGCCGGCGCGCCGCGGCCCCGCAGCAGTCGGCGGGCCCCCGCGTGGGCCTCGTCGTCGGCGTGATCGTCGCGATCCTCGTGGTCGCGGGGGCGGCCTGGCTCGCGCTGAGCTGACCGCCCGCCGGCGCGGGCCGCGGGCCGGACCGCCGCCGACGCGGCCCGGCGCCGGTCCGGGTCATGTCCCGCCGGGGCGACCGGTGTTGGGGCGTCGGCGCTGGGGCCGGTCCGATGGGCCAGGGCCGGACAGGCCCTGGTCCGCCGCCGCCTTCAGGGCCGCGATGTCGAGCTTCCTCATGCCCATCAGGGCCTTCATGGCGCGGGCCGCGCGAGACCGGTCCGGGTCGTTGAGGACCTCGGCCATGCCCTCCGGTACGACCTGCCAGGACAGGCCGTACCGGTCCTTCAGCCAGCCGCAGGGCCCCTCCTCGCCGCCTTCGGAGAGCCTGGCCCAGTAGTAGTCGATCTCCTTCTGGTCGGCACAGGTGACCGAGAGCGAGACCGCCTCGCTGAAGGTGAACTCCGGGCCCCCGTTGAGCGCGGTGTAGTCCTGGCCGTCCAGCGTGAACTCGACGGTCAGCACGGTGCCGGCCGGGCGCGGACCGGCCTCGTTGTAGTGCGTGACCGCCCTGATCCGCGAGTTCGGGAACACCGAGCAGTAGAACTCGGCCGCTTCCAGGCCCTGGGTGTCGAACCAGAGGGTGGGAGTGATCTTCGGCATGGCGCGCTCCTGGTGTGGCGTGCGGCGACGGCCCCGGATGAGCCGGCCGCTCTCTGTATCGACCGTCGCGCCGTGCGGAACTCATCGCCATTCGGGTGGGGAGTTCCGGGACGTCTCCGGGAGCGTCGCGTGCGGGGGCGCCGGACTCACCGCCAGGTGAACGTGACGTCCTTGGTGTCGAGGTGCATGCCCAGCGGGACCCGCCAGGCGTCCACGCACACCCGCCAGGTTCCGGTCGCCGGTCGGCCCGCGGCGAGCGGCAGCGGGAGCTTGTGGTCGGAGCCGACCGTGCCCCAGTCGATGCCGAGGGCGCCGATGATGTGGGTGCCGAAGGTGACGGTGCCCGAAGTGACGGGGCGGTCACCGGTGTTGAGGAAGTCGAGGGTGACCTGCTGGCACCAGCGGACGTCCGTGGCGGCGAGTGCCGGCTTGCCCACGAGGAGCCCGGCGGGGGCACCCGGGCCCGCGGGAACGGTGGGCGAGGGCGGCGCGGGTGTGGCGGTGCCGCTCGGCCACGGCCGGGGGGAATCCCCGGGCGGAGCAGGGGTGTTGGTGCCGGCGCTGTCACCGGGGCCGGTGGGCGAGGAGGACGGGCCGGGGGATGCCGGGTGCGTTCCGGCGGTCGTTCCCGGGCTGCCGGGGGAGCCGGGGCGCCCGGAATCCGGGGAGCGGCCGGGGTGTCCGGCGCCGGGGCCGCCGTCGCCGTCCAGCGGGGTCAGTTCGACGCCGCCGCGGGGCGGTACGGGCCTGTTCGGCGCGGAGCCGTCGGCGGGGCCTTGCGCGCCCACCGCGGCATAGCCGGATCCGGCCGCGCCCGCGCAGCCGGTGAGGAGGACGCCCAGGCAGAGCACGGCCGCCGAGGCGGAGGCAGCAGTCGTCCGTCGCATCGGCACAGTGTTGCTGACGGCATGTCAGATGTATAGGGGCGTGTGCGACAACGCCCCAGGGGCTCCCTGCGGCGTCGTGAGGCGTGCTCGGCGGCCCTTCCCCGCGGTCGCGCGCGAACGTCGCGCACGCGCCGTCTGAGGCCCGCGTACCGGGCCGGTCCGGCCCGCTTCCGCTCTCGTTGCTGTCCGCCGAGCGACCCGGAGCTGCGGGTGGCAGCCGTCCCCCGGCGGACCGTTCCTCAGTCGGCGATGAGCCCTTCGCGCAGCTGCGCCAGGGTGCGGGTGAGCAGCCGGGAGACGTGCATCTGGGAGATGCCGACCTCCTCGCCGATCTGGGACTGCGTCATGTTGGCGAAGAAGCGCAGCATGATGATCTGCCGCTCCCGGGGCGGGAGTTTGGCCAGCAGGGGCTTGAGGGACTCGCGGTACTCCACGCCCTCCAGCGCGCTGTCCTCGTAGCCGAGGCGGTCCGCGAGGGAGCCCTCGCCGCCGTCGTCCTCCGGGGAGGGCGAGTCGAGCGAGGAGGCGGTGTAGGCGTTGCCGACCGCGAGGCCGTCGACGACGTCCTCCTCCGACACCCCGAGGCACAGGGCGAGTTCGGGCACCGTCGGGGAGCGGTCGAGCTTCTGGGCGAGCTCGTCGCTGGCCTTGGTGAGGGCCAGCCGCAGCTCCTGGAGCCGGCGCGGGACGCGTACGGACCAGGACGTGTCGCGGAAGAAGCGCTTGATCTCGCCGACGACCGTCGGCATCGCGAACGTCGGGAATTCCACGCCGCGTTCGCAGTCGAAACGGTCGATGGCCTTGATCAGGCCGATCGTGCCGACCTGGACGATGTCCTCCATCGGCTCGTTGCGGCTGCGGAAGCGGGCGGCTGCGTACCGCACGAGCGGGAGGTTGAGTTCGATGAGTGTGTCGCGCACATAGGCGCGCTCCGCGCAGTCCTTGTCGAGCGTGGCCAGCCGCAGGAACAGGGAGCGGGAGAGCGAGCGGGTGTTGATGGCGTCGACGTCGTCATGCACGTGTGCTGCCGGCGCGGGAATCGCGGCAAGCACCTTTGAGCTGCCCAGTTCTACGGACATGCCACCCCCTTGAGGTCGCGGACGGGTCGCTGCGGCGTCCCCGGCCCGGGCGGACCGAGGAGTCATACCTCCACCTGAATACCGGAGGCGGCACCACGGCAAACGCGGTTCCTGCAGAATGTCACATGTCGGCAACACGCTGTAGCGCCTTGTCGACATATCTGTGCAGGAACGGGTCGCCCGTCCCGGTTAGGCGTCGATCCTGTTTGCGGATCGCAGACGGGCGAAGCTCCGCGACAGTAGCCGGGACACATGCATCTGCGACACCCCCAGCTCGGCACTGATCTGGGACTGCGTCAGATTGCTGTAGTAACGGAGGAGCAGGATGCGTTGCTCGCGCTCGGGCAGCTGCACGAGCAGATGCCGTACGAGGTCGCGGTGCTCGACGCCGGCGAGCTCGGGGTCCTCGTAGCCGAGGCGGTCCAGCAGGCCGGGCAGGCCGTCGCCCTCCTGGGCGGCCTCCAGCGACGTGGCGTGGTACGAGCGCCCGGCCTCCAGGCAGGCCAGCACCTCGTCCTCGCCGATCTTCAGCCGCTCGGCGATCTCGGCGGTGGTGGGGGAGCGGCCGTGCAGCACGGTCAGGTCCTCGGTCGCACCGTTGACCTGCACCCACAGCTCGTGGAGACGGCGCGGGACATGGACGGTCCGGACATTGTCCCGAAAGTAGCGTTTGATCTCGCCGACGACGGTGGGCATGGCGAAGGTGGGGAACTGGACGCCGCGGTCCGGGTCGAACCGGTCGATGGCGTTGATCAGGCCGATGGTGCCGACCTGGATCACGTCCTCCATCGGTTCATTGCGGCTGCGGAAGCGGGCCGCGGCGTAGCGGACCAGCGGCAGGTTGGCCTCGATCAGGGCGGCGCGGACGCGGGTGTGCTCGGGGGTGCCGGGTTCGAGTCCGGCCAGCTCGGCGAAGAGCACCTGGGTGAGCGCCCGCGTGTCCGCGCTTCGGCTCTCGCGGGATGGAGCCCTGGGCGCAGTACGGGCCGTCACGGTCACGCCACCCTTCACAGTGCACTTATTGCGCGCATGTTTCGCGTATCGCATGTATCCGGCAAAAGCGGTCATAGCATCACAAGACATGTGCACTGTGTGCAAGCACCCCATAACGCCGTGTTGAACCGAGAGTTGACGGTGGAGCGGGCACATGACGAAGCCCCCCGCCCGTGGGGCAGGGGGCCTGAGTGTGTACGCCGGCCGGGGCGGCGCCGGGGCTCAGAACTCGTAGTCGGCGATCACCCAGGTGGCGAATTCGCGCCACTGCGCGGCGGCGGCCTGGTGGGCCGGGTGCTCCAGGTACCGCTTGAGGGCATCGGTGTCGGCGACGGCCGAGTTGATCGCGAAGTCGTGGGCGATCGGGCGGTCGGTGACGTTCCAGCCGCACTCCCAGAACGCCAGCTCCGGGATCTGCCGTTCCAGCTCCGCGAACGCGCGGGCAGCGGCCCGCACCCGCTCCTCGTCACGGGAGACGCCGTCGTCGAGCTTGAACAGGACCAGGTGGCGGATCACAGGGGCCTCCGTGCGACAGGGCGGTGCGCAGCCGCTGCGGCCGGCCGGTAGACCCTAGCTGACCAGCTGGGTCATGAACTCGCCGACGCCCTGAGCGGCGGACGAGATGCCCTCGAAGCCTATCTGGACGAGCTGGGCGGCCCGCTTGGGAGTGGCGATGATCGTGTAGAGCACGAAAACGATGAGCAAGTACAACGCGACCTTCTTCGCCGTCGCCATCAGTCCCGTCTCCCCACGGCAGTCCCTTGCGGCTTTCCCCCGGGGCCCGGTGGCCCCGCCGACCGCTCCGGCTCCCGGATGCGGTCGGGCGAGTGTAACCACAGGTGTTCGATCGAGGGAGGCGTGGCGGGCCGCCGGGCTGCGCCTTTCACACCGGTTTTATGGACCAAAGGCCCTCCAAGAGGGGTCCTTCGCCCGCCTGTTGGGAGGGGCGGGCGAGGCAGGATGGGAAGCGTGGTCCGGCGGATCTGGCAGGAATCCGCGGGGCCCCGGGACCAGGGCCTCACTGCGGGGTCCGTGCCGCACGCAATTCCCCCTGACAGCGGCGCGGGCATCGAGGCTCGGTCCTCACCGGGGGAGGCGGCTTTCCCCCGAGGCCGTTTCCCCCGACCGACCGCGAGCCCCGGCTCCGGCCCCTCCCCGGGGGAACACCAGGGAGCGGCCCGGCGCCGGGGCTCTGTCGTGCGTCGGCGGCCCGTACCCGCGCCCCACATAGGTGGAATGCGCGGTATACGCCCTACGTACCGCCTACTTTCCGCAACCTCCGGAGCGTTCTGCTCGTCCCTCACCCTGTAAGACCACCCCGTACGCCGTGGCTTGCATCATGTACGCGACAGTTACGCGGCACAGCGCGGGACCGGTCGGCGGGCGGCAGAGGGCCGCCTCGCGGTTCCGCGCGGGACGACGAAAGGGAAACGGGGCTCCAACGATGAAGATCGACTGGGACCGGCGCACCTGCGCACGGCGCGGGCACATCACCTACCTTCCGCACGAGGAGCACCACCGCGCGAAACTCCGTGCGGCCACCGCTCACGGCGAGGCATGGCGCTGCCTGCGCTGCGGCGACTTCGTCCTGGGTGACCCGCACGGCACCGGGCCCGCGGCCGACGCCCCGCTGGTCCCGCGCGGCAAGGTCCTGCGCGATCTGTTCATCCTGCGGTTCCTGGCCGTCGAGCGGGCGGTGCGCGGGGTGTTCATCGTGCTGGCGGCGATCGCCGTCTGGAAGTTCAGCAACAGCCAGGACGCGGTCCGGCAGTTCTTCGACAAGAACCTCGACGCGATCCGCCCGGTGGCCGTCCACTTCCACTACGACCTGGACCACTCGCCCATCGTCGACACCATCCGGAAGACCTTCGGCTACAAGCACTCCACCCTGGTGCTGGTGGCCGCACTGCTGCTGGCGTATGCGCTGGTGGAGATCGTCGAGGGCGTCGGGCTGTGGCGCGCCAAGCGCTGGGCGGAATATCTGACGGTGGTGGCGACCGCGGCATTCCTGCCGCTGGAGATCTACGAGCTGACCGAGAAGGTCAGCTGGCTCAAGATCGCCACCCTGGCCATCAATATCCTGGCGGTGCTCTACATCGCCGTCGCCAAGCGGCTGTTCGGGCTGCGGGGCGGCCGGGCGGCCTTCGACGAGGAGCGGCAGAGCGCCTCGCTCCTGGAGACCGGCCCGTCCGCCGCCATGTCCGCCGCAGCCCATAATGGCTGAACGCACCGAACGAGGGGGAAACCCACCCATGCGACTCCTGCCCACGAACTCCGCGCGCCGGCAGTCCGGTTCGCCGCGCGCCACCGCCCGCCGGTCCGTGGCGCGCCGCCGTCCGGCCGTCGTCCTGGCGATGCTCTTCGGCCTGCTGGCCGCCGCGGCCGGTCCGGCCGCGGCAGCCGGCCTGTCCGACGCCGCCGCGTCCCGGACGGCCACCGCCGCCGTCCAGCAGGCACCGGCCCGTACGGCCGCCCAGGACGCCTCGGTACGCATCGCAGCTGCCCCCGCGTCCCCCATGGGCTGGCACGGCGGACACGGCACGCACCGCACCATCGGCTCCCACCACACCACGCACCAGACGTCCTTCTCGTCCGGCAAGCCGAAGAAGAAGACCGGCTTCTTCAAGAAGCTCGGCATCTTCCTCATCGTGATCGTGATCGTCTTCATCGTGATCGTGATCCTGGTGATCTGGCTGATCGTGCACTTCATCCGCAAGGCGTTCCGCCGCCGCGGCTAGTAACGCGCGTACGCGGCTTCGCTCTTCGCGCCGGGCCTTTCGCCTTTTGCTTTCGCTGTGGCCTTCGCTTTTCGCCACTGGTTTTTCGCGTTGCGCATCCGCATCCGTATCCGTATCGGGGGCGGGCGGGGGCC
>NZ_KN708638.1:4399602-4473745 GCF_000805335.1 Streptomyces sp. CT34
GCCGACCTGATGCCGACCCATTCGGTGTTCGCGCGCTTCTCGCGGGATGACCGTGGACCCTCAGGGTCTGCTCCGCCCCCTTGGTCACCACGGTCGTGCTCTCGGGCGCCCTGGCGGTGATCTTGGAACCGTCGGCCGCCGGACGTGACCGCGTGATGCCCGGCAGGCATGAGTGAGCATTCCGGTGCCGGTGATTCACCGGCCGGCGGGGAGAACTCGCGAGGCCCGGAAGAAAGTTGGTGGTGCGCCACCCCCGTGCGGTGGCCGCGGCCCTACGCAAACACCCCGTTGACCTGCGTTTCCACAGATCAACGGGGTGTTGATGGCGGTAGCGGAGGGATTTGAACCCTCGGTGACTTGCGCCACACTCGCTTTCGAGGCGAGCTCCTTCGGCCGCTCGGACACGCTACCGAGAGAGAGCTTAGCCCAAGGGGGCCCGTGTGCCGAAATCGGATTGCGGGGAGCGAGCCGGAGCGGGGTCAGCGGTCGCGGAAGAACGCGGTGAGGAGGGCGGCGCAGTCGGATTCGAGGACGCCGGTGATGACCTCGGGGCGGTGGTTGAGGCGGCGGTCGCGGACCACGTCCCAGAGGGAGCCGACGGCGCCGGCCTTGGCGTCGCGGGCGCCGTAGACGACGCGGTCGACGCGGGAGAGGACGATCGCGCCGGCGCACATCGTGCACGGTTCGAGGGTGACGACGAGGGTGCACCCGGTCAGTCGCCATTCCCCGACGGTTCCGGCGGCGGCACGCAGGGCGAGGACTTCGGCGTGGGCGGTGGGGTCGCCGGTGGCCTCGCGCTCGTTGTGGCCGGTGCCCAGGACCGTGCCGTCGGCGGACAGCACGACGGCGCCCACCGGGACGTCACCGGTCCCGGGGGCACGGGTGGCCTCCGCGAGCGCCTGGCGCATCGGCGCGATCCAGGGGGCGCGCAGCGGGTCGGGCGGGGCGGAGGGCAGAGAGGCGGATGGGGGGACGGTCATGTCCCCAGTGTCGGGGACGTGGCCGGGGGCCGGGCCCAGGGGCGGAGCGTGGGCCCGGCTGGGGGCTCCCCCAGCGGGTGGCTGGGGGAGGGTCAGCGCACGGCTTCCAGGAGATCCGTGCAGCCCAGGGCGTCGGCGATCTCGCCGAGCGCGTCGCCGTCGAGGGCGAGCAGTTCCTTCTCGGAGACGCCGAGGTCGCTCAGCAGCCCGGCGTCGCCGAGCGGGCCGCGCACCGCGGCGACCTCGTCGTCGTCATCAACGTCGTTGTCCGCTTCGGGTTCGCCGTCCTCCGTACCGTCCAGGTCGAGGCTGTCGAGGTCGTCGTCCGCGTTGTCCTCGCGGCCGAGGAGCTCGTCGGTCAGCATCGCGCCGTATGAGCTTCTGCCGGCGCTGGCGGCGTTGGAGACGAAGACCCGGGGGTCCTCCTCGCCGTCGACCCGGACGACGCCGAACCAGGCGTCCTCCTGCTCGATGAGGGCCACCACCGTGTTGTCGTCGATCGCCGCCTCTCGGGCCAGGTCGGCCAGATCGGTCAGCGTTTCCACATTGTCGAGCTCCATATCGCTCGCTTCCCACCCGTCTTCGGTGCGCGCGAGCAGTGCGGCGAAGTACACCGTGACTCTCCCACTGGTCATAGGCGTGCCGGGCTGGGCGGGGCGGCGCTGCACGCCATGGTCCCGCCCCTTCGGAATCGTGGCAGAAACATCGCGTTCGCGCGCCGTCTTCAGCGCTGCGTCGTGCGGACGTTGTGAGAGATGTCGCTCACGTGCCGGATTGCCGTGGGTGCACGGCGGGCGCTCGGGCCTTCCGGCTCGGTTACTGTCGATGTCATGCGGATCCACGTCGTCGACCACCCGCTGGTGGCGCACAAACTCACCACTCTGCGCGACAAGCGCACCGATTCCCCGACCTTCCGGCGGCTCGCCGACGAGCTGGTCACCCTGCTCGCCTACGAGGCCACCCGTGATGTGCGCACCGACCAGGTCGACATCGAGACCCCGGTGACGGCGACCACCGGGGTGCGGCTGTCCCACCCGCGGCCCATGGTCGTCCCGATCCTGCGGGCCGGTCTGGGCATGCTGGACGGCATGGTCCGGCTGCTGCCCACCGCCGAGGTCGGCTTCATGGGCATGGTCCGCAACGAGGAGACGTACGAGGCCCACACCTACGCGACGCGGATGCCCGACGACCTGTCGGGGCGGCAGGTGTACGTGGTCGACCCGATGCTGGCCACCGGCGGCACGCTGGTCGCGGCGATCCGGGAGCTGATCAAGCGCGGTGCGGACGATGTCACCGCGATCTGCCTGCTGGCCGCGCCGGAGGGCGTCGAGGTCATGGAGCGGGAGCTGGCCGGTGCGCCGGTGACGGTGGTCACCGCCGCGGTCGACGAGCGGCTGAACGAGGACCGCTACATCGTGCCGGGCCTGGGCGACGCGGGCGACCGGATGTACGGCACGGCCGGCTGAGCACCCCCTTGCGGCTGAGCCCCCACGCTTGAGGCGCGGGGGACCCCCATCGCTCTCGCGGAGGTGGCCGGTCGCCGTCGGTGTTCCTCAAGTGACGTCCGAGGTTCCCGGGACGCGGAGGGCCCCGGCGCGTACGGGCCCGCCGCGAGGGCCCCGCACCACGCCCGGTGCGGGGCCCTCGCGCTGCGCGGTCAGCACTTGGCGGCGGGCTGCTGCGCGGGGTGGGTCAGCCGGTCCAGGGCCTTCGCGGCGTCCTGCTGGGCGGTGAGCTGCGTGAAGGTGCCGCCGACGATCAGGTCGAGATCGGCGGTCTTGCGGTCGTCGGTCTGCTGCTGCGCTCCGGCGAGCTGGGTGGCCAGGACCTTCAGCGGCCCGTCGGCGGCGGCCTTGGGGCCGAGCAGTATCCCGGTGCCGCCCACCTTCTTGTCGTAGGCGGCCGGGGCGTTGCCCACCTTCCCGATCTTGAAGCCGCGCTTCTTGAGCTCGTCGGCGGTGTGCTTGGCGAGTCCGGCCCGCGCGGTGGCGTTGTAGACGTTGACGGTCAGTGCGGCCGGCGCGGGGAACTTGCCGGCGGCGGGCTGCGGGGCGGCGGACCGGCCCGCTGTGCTGTTCTCCGGGCAGTGTCTCCGGTCCTGGGCGGCCTGGGCCGTGCTGCCCTTCCCGCCGAAGACGTCGATGAGCTGCATGGTCCCCCAGCCGGCCAGCCCCAGGACGCAGGCCCCGGCCACGATGCCGAGGATGATGCGGCGACGGTGGCGGGGGCGGCGCATCCGCGGATACCTGTCGCCTGTGATGCGGTACCGCTTACCGCCCATGCCTGGAGGCGTCAGCATGCTCATGGCCGCAGCGTAGTGCGGGCCGTCGGCCGTGCCTACTAAACGATCAACGCGTTGCGTACGGGAGAACCCGAGTGGTCGAATCCGGCCATCGCGGGGGCGCGAGGGGCCGGGGGATATCGGCGGAACGCCCGGAGAAACCGCTGGAAAGCGGGCGGTCAGCCGTCGAGTTCGAGCACCCGGGCGTGCAGCACCTGGCGCTGCTGGAGGGCCGCGCGGACGGCGCGGTGCAGCCCGTCCTCCAGGTAGAGGTCGCCCTCCCATTTGACGACGTGGGCGAAGAGGTCGCCGTAGAACGTCGAGTCCTCGGCGAGCAGCGTTTCGAGGTCGAGCTGCTGCTTGGTGGTCACCAATTGGTCGAGGCGTACCGGGCGCGGGGCGACGTCCGCCCACTGGCGGGTGCTCTCCCGGCCGTGGTCGGGGTACGGCCGCCCATTTCCGATGCGCTTGAAGATCACACGGAAAGCCTACCGGGCATGCGGCACCGGGCGCAGCCAAGCGGCGCCAGTGCAAAGCCGATCAATAGCGGCAAAATTGGATCATTGGTGGGTGATGAGCTGGCCGATACGGCACGAACGGGCTACCGCTCGCTCGTCCGCCCGTGGCACCGCGCGGCGCCCGGTCACCACTTCTCGGCGTCCGCCAGGCTCCGCTGCCAGTACGTGACCCGGGCGGTGTCCGGGTCGACCGGGACCGGGGCGCGGCCGTCTACGCCGACCTGCGCCGGGTCGCTCCGGGCGGCCAGGGTGACACCGAACTGGGAGATCCTTTCGGCCTTGCTGCCCGGGGCGCTCCGGCCGCCCGGCCGATCGGGGGCGGCGGTGGTGACCGTGGCGTACGCGGTCGCGTCGGGGACCAGCTCGACCGGGGTGGGCGGTCTGCTGCGGGTGATGGGCCGGGCGGCGGCCGGGTGGCGGTCGCTCAGGCGCAGCAGGGGGTACGGCTGGCCGGCGAAGGTGCAGGTCCGGGTGGCGATGTTGGTGACGGTCAGCAGCATGTGCCGGGCCGGGTACTGCTCCGCGCCGGCGTGGAACCGCAGCATGTCGGGTGTGCAGGCGACCCGGATGCGGGCGCCGGGGGAGCCCGGTGCGGCCCAGATGCCGGGGTCCGCGGACGGGGAGGCGGCGGGCGAGACGTCGGAGGAGGCCGGTTCGACCTGCTCGGCGCCGCCGGTCCGGCAGGCGGCCAGCGGCAGCACGGCCGTCGCGGCCAGCAACAGAGCCGCGAGCGTGCGGCTGCGGCGGGGGGCGGCGGTGTTCGGGGACGGCATGTACACGATTCTCGACCAGGTGATTGCCGTGCGGTCAATGGAGGGTGAACGCGGTGCGGGCGTCACGTGCCGAATGGGGCGGGGGTGGTGCGGCGTGCGGCCTGCTCGGCGGTTGTGCGGGTCAAGTGCGGGAGGGGCTCGTGGAGTTGGCCGAAAGGTGTGGGGAGGGGGTGGCGGAGGGTGGCGCGGTGGCGGGGCGGGACGGGGTGCTCGGGTGGCCGTTCGTGTGGTCGGCCGCACGGCGCCCCCGGGGGCGCCTTCGGGCAGCACGGGTTTCCGCACCCGGGGACGGGTTGTCAAGCGGTATGACCTGTCAACACCCCGTACGTCGGGGACAGTTGGGTGTCCCGGGCGCGTGCGCATGCTCGCGGGTGGGGGGTGGGGGTGCGCCGGTCAGGAGAGCGGAGGCTGTATGGGAATGGGATGGAAATGGGAGTCGTTTCCAAGTAGGATGCGTGTCGTGCCGGGGTCACGGCGCGCAAACGCCCGGGGCGGCCTGTGGGGGCGGCCCCGGGCGGACGGTGTGCGCCGGCGGCCCCGGAGAGGGCCGGCGCGCCGTGGCTCAGATCGTCGAGGTGTCGATCACGAAGCGGTAGCGGACGTCGCTCGCCAGCACCCGCTCGTACGCGTCGTTGATCTGGTCCGCGCCGATCACCTCGATCTCCGCGGCCAGCCCGTGCCCACCGCAGAAGTCGAGCATCTCCTGGGTCTCGCGGATGCCGCCGATCAGCGATCCGGCGAACGACCGGCGCTGCGTGATCAGCGCGAACGGCGCGATCGGCAGCGGGCTCTCCGGGGCGCCGAGCTGGACCAGGGTGCCGTCGGTGCGCAGCAGGCCGAGGTAGGCGTTGAGGTCCAGGTTGGCCGAGACGGTGTTGACGATCAGGTCGAAGGTGCCGGCCAGAGCCTCGAAGGTGGCCGGGTCGCTCGTCGCGTAGTAGCGGTCCGCGCCCAGCCGCAGGCCGTCGTCCTTCTTGCGCAGGGACTGGCTGAGGACGGTGACCTCCGCGCCCATCGCGTGCGCGATCTTGACGCCCATGTGGCCGAGGCCGCCGAGGCCGACGACGGCGACCTTCTTGCCGGGGCCGGCCTTCCAGTGGGCGAGCGGGGAGTAGAGCGTGATGCCGGCGCACAGCAGCGGGGCCGCGGCGTCCAGCGGAAGGGAGTCGGGGATGCGCAGGGCGTAGTTCTCGTCGACGACGAGGTGGGTGGAGTAGCCGCCGTAGGTGGGCGCGCCGTCCCGCCCGACGGCGTTGTACGTGCCGACGTTGCCGAGCTCGCCGGTGCAGTACTGCTCCTCGCCCGCCCGGCAGTTCTCGCACTCGCGGCAGGAGTCGACGAAGCAGCCGACGCCGACCCGGTCGCCCGCCTTGTGGCGGGTGACCTCGGCGCCGACCTCGGCGACCACGCCGGCGATCTCGTGGCCGGGGACGATCGGGAAGTTCCCGCCGTCGCCCCATTCGGCGCGCACGGTGTGGATGTCGGAGTGGCAGATACCGGCGAACTTGATGTCGATCAGGATGTCGTGGGCACCCAGCTCGCGGCGCGGAATCGTGGTCCGCTCCAGCGGCGCTTTGGGGGCGGGTGCGGCGTACGCGGCGACAGAGGTGTGGGTCATGCCACCGAGATTGCGCCATTCCCTCCGGGCTAACCAGTGCACTCTTGAACATATGCATGGTGTGCCTACTACTGACGGAATCACCCAGCGGCCCGGGGAGCCCCGCGGTGCCGCGGCACGGCCGCGGATCGCGGCGGTGGACCAGCGCACCGAGCTGAGCGAGTTCCTGCGCTCGCGGCGGGCCCGGCTGCGGCCCGGGGACGTCGGGCTGCCGGAGCACGGGCGGCGCCGGGTGCCGGGACTGCGCCGGGAGGAGCTGGCGCAGCTGGCCGGGGTGAGCGTCGCCTACTACATCCGCCTGGAACAAGGCCGTGGCCGGAATGTGTCGGCCGCCGTACTGGAGGCGATCGCCGACGCGCTCCGGCTGACCCCGGCCGAGCGCGACCACCTGAGCCACCTGGTCCGGCCGGTCTCCCGCCGGGGCCGGCCGGCCGACCGGCCGCAGCGGGTACGGCCCGCCCTCCAGGAGCTGCTGGACACCATGGAGCACATCCCCGCCTTCGTCGTCGGCCGGCGGCTGGACATCATCGGCTGGAACCGGCTGGGCCGCGCCGTGTTCGGCGACTTCCCGGCCATGCCTCCCGAGCGGCGCAACATGGCCTGGCAGGTCTTCCTGGACCCGGCGACGCGCGAGCTGTACGTGAACTGGGAGGGCAAGGCGTGTGTGCTGGTCGCCCTGCTGCGGCGGCAGGTCGGACGCCGGCCGGACGATCCGGCGCTGGCCGCGCTGATCGCCGAACTGGCCGACCGCAGCGAGGAGTTCCGGCGGTTCTGGGCCCGGCACGACGTCAAGGACAAGGGCTTCGGCGTGAAGCGGCTGAACCATCCGCTGGTGGGCCCGCTGACCCTCGCCTACGAGTCGCTGGGAGTGCCGGACGACACCGAGCAGATGCTGGTCACCCACCACGCCGCGCCGGGCTCGCCGTCCGCGGAGGCGCTGCGCGCACTGGCGGCGAGGCTGTGGGATGCGGCGGGCCCGGGGGCGTAGGGCCGGTTTGGTGGGTCGTGGCCGGGCCGTCCCCGGAGTGGGTCAGGAGAAGACCACGGAGCGGAGCTTGAGCCGCTCGGAGGCGTGGCCGCCGTTCGGCCGCAGGGTGAAGTGGGCGCCGGTGCAGAAGGGGCCGGTGAAGACGGTGGCGGTGGACGTGGTGTGGTTGCGCGGCGAGTGCGCGGGCGGCAGGTATTCCTGGATCGCCTCGGGGAGGGTGAGGCATTTCCGGCTCGGCGGGTCGGCGAGGACACCCGTCCGCGGTCCGCGGTACGGGTCCTTGTAGACGTAGCGGAAGTCGCCGGTGGCGGCGTGGGCCGATGCGGTGGGCAGGGCCAGGGCCAGGGCCAGCGAACCGGCGGCTGCGGCCGGCGCCCGGCGGAGGCGAGGCATGCGGAACGTCCTTACGGAGCACGGCGGTTGGCATGGTGCTCTGCTTCACTGCCCGTACGGACGTCCGGTGATGTGCGCCGTCACCCGAAGGAGGGGCGCTGTATCGATACGGCGGTGGGGCGGGGTTTCGGCGGTCGCGTACGGGCCCCGCGGAGCGTCCGTGCGGGGCCCGTACGGGGGTCAGTCGGACACCGAGATCGCGGCGGCCGGGCAGATGGCCGCCGCCTCGCGGACCGCGTCGTGCAGTGCGGCGGGCGGCTCCGCGTCGAGGACGACGACGATGCCGTCCTCCTCGCGCTGGTCGAAGACGTCCGGTGCGGCCAGCACACAGCTTCCGGCGCCGCAGCACTTCTCCTGGTCGGCGTGAATGCGCATGGTTCTCCCCAAGGGTGTGGATCAAGGGTGTGGATCAAGAGTGTTGACGAAGGGGGTCGGGTGCGGGCTGCCGCTCGCTACCAGGCGACCGGCAGCGAGTGCACCCCGTAGATGGCCATATCGCCGCGGAACGCGACGTCCTCGAAGGGGATGTCCAGCCGCAGACCGGGCAGCCGGCGGATCAGGGTCTCCACGGCGATCTGGAGTTCCACCCGGGCCAGCGGCTGCCCCAGGCACTGGTGGACGCCGAAGCCGAAGGCGACATGGCGGCGGGCGTCGCGGGTGACGTCGAGGGCGTCGCCGCCGGGGAAGACGTCCGGGTCGCGGTTGGCGGTGTTGATCGTGCACAGCACGCCCTCGCCGGCGCGGATGGTGCGCCCGCCGACCTCGATGTCCTCGGTGGCGACGCGCGGTACGCCGTTGTGGACGATCGTCAGATAGCGCAGCAGCTCCTCGACGGCGCCCTTGACGAGCGACGGCTCGGCGCGCAGCCGTGCCAGCTGGTCGGGATTGCGCAGCAGGGCGAGGGTGGACAGGGCCGTCATGTTGGCGGTCGTCTCATGGCCGGCGACCAGCAACAGCCGCCCCATGGTGGCGATTTCGGAAAAGCTCAGCTCGCCGCGGGCGACCAGGCGGCTGACGATGCCGTCGTCGGGGCGATCCCGCTTGGACTCGGCGAGCCGGGTCAGGTAGTCGACCAGCTCCAGCTGGGCGGTACGCACCTCCTCGGCGGTCGAGCGGAGGCTGAGCAGGATCCGGCTGCGCTCCTGGAAGTACCCGTGGTCCTCGTAGGGGACGCCGAGCAGCAGGCAGATCACCAGCGACGGCAGGGGGAGCGCGAAGTCGGTGACCAGGTCGGCGGAGGTGCGGCCGTCGGTCATCCGGTCGATCAGCTCGTCGGCGAGGCGCTGCACCTCCGGGCGCATCGCCTCGACCTTCTTGACCATGAAGTCGGCGGTGAGCATCCGGCGCAGCCGGGCGTGCTCCGGGTCGTCCTGGCGGATGAACGTGGTGCCGCCGGTGAGGATTTCGCGTCCGCCGGCGGTGAGGAACGGGAAACCGGGGAGGTGTGCGTCGGCGCTGAAGCGCTGGTCGCCGAGTACCTGGCGGACGTCCTGATGCCGGGTCACCAGCCAGCAGGCGGAGCCGTCCCAGAGGGTGGCCCGGGTGACCGGTTCCTCGTGGACCGCGCGGGCGACACCGGGTGCGGGATCGAAGGGGCAGCCCGGGGCGCGGGTGGCCGGGACGGCGAGGGCATCGAGGGAAGCGGTACGTTCTGCGGTCGTCATGCGGGTGGTCCTTCCGCGTTCGTACACGGCAACGGCACTGCGGTGGCTTGCCGGACTGCCGTGGGTTGGCAACTCCCGTACTGGTGACGTAGCCGGGCCGGTGGGCCGCAGGCTGGTACCTAATTACCTAAGTTAAGCAATTAAGTTGTCGTCACGGTAACTCACGCCCGGCAGGGGAGGGAAGGGGTGATCGCGGGGCGGCACGAGGTTGGCTCGAACCGGGCGCGAACCGGACTCAAACCGGGAGGCGTGCCGGGAGTGATACCGGGAGTCATGCAGGGCTCGTGCCTCGCACGGTGTGAACAGGGGGAGTGGCGCCGGCCCCTGCCGTGCTGCCGGCAGGGGTACGGCGAGATCCGGCCACATCCTGGTACGGAGGGCCGCGGATCCGGGGACCGGCGCCCGCTACAGTGCCCCCATGCCGGACCCCGTACGAGACCAGGACTCCCTCGCCGCGCTGCAAAAGGTGCTGGCCACGCTGTCCTATCTGCTCACCCGCTCCCGGGCGCACGAGCGCCAGGCGCTGCAGGCGGGGGTCACGGCCGGGCGCTCCGACCTCTATCTGCTGATGGCCCTGGAGAACAGCGGCGGCGTCAGCCGGGTCGGCGACCTGGCGGCGCAGCTGATGGTCGAACCGCCGCATGTCACCCGGCAGATCGGCCAGTTGGAGTCCCAGGACCTGGTCGAACGCACCCCGGACTCCCTCGACCGCCGCGCCCGCCAGGTCGCCATCACGCCGCACGGCACGGCGGTCCTGCGCAGCTTCCGGCAGGCCAGTCTGGCCGGATTGCGGCAGGCCCTGAGCGACTTCGACGATGCCGAACTCGACACCACGATGGCCGTACTGAACCGGTTGGTGGACTACGTCCGCGAAAGGCACGCGGAGGAGCCACGCCAGCGGGGGCGGGGGGCGTAGGGCCTTACAGGTCTTTCCGGGCCTTTCCGGGCCCGACCCACCGGGCAGACCCTCGACGGTCCCGCCCCCGCCCCTGCCTCGCCCCGCCGGCGGCTCCGCTGTTCGGTCTCTACTCGGTCTCTATTCGATCTCCACGCGACCGCTGTGGCCGGTGCCGTTGCCGGTGCCCGTACCGCTTCCCCGGGTGCCGTTGTTGTCCGCGGTGTTGGCGGAGCCGTCGGGGGTGCCGAGGTTGCGGCGGACCGAGTCGAGGATGGTCAGGCCCTGGCCGACGAGGCCGGCGGCGATCTCGCCGAGGCCGTCGGTGCCGTTGAGGACGTTGACGTTGGCGCCCGCGAGGCCGGCGGAGGCTTCCTTGACGATCTGCGGGAGCTGGTCGATGAGCATCCGGTCGAGCGCGACCCGGTCGTACGAGGCGGCGGCCTCGGCCTGGATCTTCATGCGTTCGGCCTCGGCCAGGGCCAGCAGCCGGATGCGCTCGGCTTCCGCCTCGGCGGGCTTGACGACCTCGGCGACCAGTTCCTGCTGGCGCAGCCTGGCGGCGCGCTCGGCGAGTTCGGTCTGCGCGTCCATCACCTCCTGCCGGGCGTGGGCCTGGGCGAGCGGGCCGGCCTGTGCGGCACGGGCCTGGGCGCGGTCCACCTCGGCGCTGTACTCGGCCTGGACCACGGCGGTCTGCCGCTGGTACTCGGCCTGGTTGCGCGCCGCCTCCTGCTGGGCCTCTACCGATGCCTGGGTGGCCTGGGCCTGGGCGATCTGGGCCTGCTGCTGGATGGCGGCCTTGTGCGGGGCGGACATCGCCTCGATGTAACCGGTGTCGCCGTCGTCGATCGACTGGATCTGGAGCGAGTCGACGATCAGGCCGATCTTGGCCATCTCGGCCTTGGAGGTCTCCAGGACCTCGGTGGCCAGCTTCTGCCGCTCGGTGACGATCTCCTCGACCGTCATCGAGCCGATGATGGACCGCAGATGACCGGCGAAGATCCGGCCGGTGAGCACCGCCATCTGGTCCTGGTCGGACAGGAACCGCTGACCGGCGTTGACGATGCTCTCGGTGTCGTTGCCGACCTTGAACGCGATCACGGCGCGGACCGTGAGTGCGATGCCCTGCCGGGTCACGCACTTCTCGGCGACCTCGGCCTCACACATCGCCAGGGTCAGGAAGCGCACCTTGCGGAAGACCGGCAGCACGAACTTGCCGTGGCCGGTGACCACGCGGAACGGAGCACCGCCCTGGCCACGCCTGCCTCCCGAGATCAGCATGGCTTGATCGGGGGCGGGAACGCGGTAACCGAACATCGTTTGTCTCCTCAACGGGCGTCGCCGGCATCGCCGGGCAACGCGTCCAACGGATCAGCCCACTCCATGACGTCGACCTGGCGATTGCCACGGGACTCGATCACGAGCACGGTCGCCCCTACCGGTAGGGGCTCGGCGGACCACGCGAGGAAGGCTTCGGAGCCCCCGCGGACCCGCACCAGAACCTCACCGGGTCCGGCAGCCCCGCGAGTGCCGATCAGCAGCACTCCGGTACAGCCGATCACGGCATCGTCCTGCGCCATCGACGGCTGCCCTCCCCCCGTTACGTTCCTGGAATCCGACGATAGCGCTCCGGTGAACGGGGGCCTATGGCGGGACGGCGGCGAGTTGATGGGCCGATGAGGTGGCGTGGATCCGCGCTGCGCGGAGGAGTGCGGTCAGGGCGAAACCTCCAGGGTGCCGAGGGCGGCCAGGGTGCCGGCGGGTCCGGCGCGGGCGGTGTGCTCGGCGTCGACGAGGGCCCGGCGGATGATGCCGCCGGGGTCGACGACCTGGGTGGCGGGCAGCGACTGGGTGCGCGGGTGGCCGCCGTCGACCGCGCCGGAGGCGGCTACCCTCGGCGCCGGGCGGTGTCCGGGAGGAAGGGCAGCAGCACCGAAATCAGCATGGCGAGCCCGGCGTTGAACGCGACGGCCAGGGCCAGCGCATGGCCGTAGGCGGCGGTGTCGTGGTGCGGGGCGGTGCCGAGGGCGCCGTAGAAGAGCACGCCGATGAGCGCGACCCCGACCGCGCCGCCCACCTGCTGCCCGGTGGACAGCACCCCGGACGCCATGCCCACCTCCTTCGGGCCGACGTTGGCGAGCACCGCGTTGAGCAGCGGGGTGACCAGCAGGCCGTTGCCGGCACCGACCAGCAGCAGCGAGGGGGTCAGTTCCCCGGAGGTGAGTGTGGGGCCGGCGCCGGCGGCCACGACGACGGTGACGACGAAGCCCAGTCCGCCGATCAGGGCGCCGGCCTGGAGGACGCGGCGGCCGAAGCGGGCGAGCCGGCCGGCGAGCAGGCTGGTGGCGAAGAAGACCACGGCGAACGGCGTATAGGCCAGACCGGCGCCGAGCGGGTCCTTCCCCAGGCCGTCCTGGAGGGTGAGGGACAGGATGAGGAAGAAGGAGTTGATGCCCGCGTAGGTGAGCAGGACCAGGGTCATGCCGATCGCGAACGGGCGCTCACGCAGCAGCCGCAGCCGCACCAGCGGGTCGCCTCCCGAGGTGTCCACCCGCCGTTCCACCAGCGCGAAGGCGGCGAACGCCAGCACGCTCGCGGCCAGGCTGAGCCAGGTCCACAGCGGCCGGCCGGACGAGCGCCCCTCGACCAGCGGGACGACCAGGAGCACCAGGGCGAGCGTGAGCGCGGCGGCGCCGCGCAGGTCCGGGCGGCGGGCCTCCGGGGCGCGCGTCTCGGGGACGTACCGGGCGGCGAGCAGCGAAGTCACCACGCCGACGGGCACATTGACCCAGAAGACCGGGCGCCAGGAGGAGCCGAAGAGATCGGCGGAGATCAGCACGCCGCCGAGCAACTGCCCGGCGACGGTGGCCATTCCGATGACCGCGCCGAGCGCGCCGAACGCCCTGGGGCGCCGCTCCGCCGGGAGCAGCACCTGGATCATCGCGAAGACCTGCGGGAACATCGCCGCCGCGCTCAACCCCTGGACGAACCGGGCGGCGATCAGGGCGCCCGAGTCGGGGGCCAGCGCGCAGCCCACGGAGGACACGGTGAAGAGCCCCGTGCCGAGCAGGAAGACGCGCTTGCGGCCGAAGCGGTCGCCGAGGCGGGCGACGGTGATCAGGGCGACGGCGTAGGTGAGTTGGTAGCCGGCGAGGACCAGCTGGATGTCGGCGGCGGAGGAGTGCAGGTCCGCCTGGATGGCCGGGGCGGCGACCAGCACGATGAAGGTGTCGAGGACGGCCATGAAGGCGCCGGCGAGGACGATGGCGAGGGCCCGTCCGGGGGCGGCCACCGGGGCCTGGCGGCCGGAGCGCCGGGCGGAGTTCGGCCTCCGCTGCGCTGCCGGGGGCGGCACCGCCGCCGTACCCGACGGGCGTGTTGTCTGTGTCATGCCGTAACGATCAAACAGCCCCGAACAGACATACAGAGACCGATTATGCTGGTGTTTCCGCTACCCCCATCGGGAGCCGCCGCCACCGGGAGAGCCGATGACCGACCAGGACCGGCGGCGCGTACTCGCGGAATTCCTGCGCTCGCGCCGGGAGCGGATCACGCCTCGGGACGCGGGCATCGTGGCCGGACCCCGGCGGCGTACGCCGGGGCTGCGGCGCGAGGAGGTCGCCCAGCTCTCCGGTGTCAGTGTGACCTGGTACACCTGGCTGGAGCAGGCGCGCGACATCAGCGTGAGCAGACAGGTCCTGACGAGCCTGGCGCGGGCCCTGATGCTCAGCTCGGTCGAGCTGCGGCATCTGTTCGCGCTGGCCGGGGAGCGGCCCCCGGAACAGCCGCCGGTCCGCGGCCCCGGTCCCGCCTTGCAGCGGCTGGTGGACGCGCTCGCTCCGCATCCGGCGTATCTGCTCGACGCCAACTGGGACCTGGTCGGCTGGAACAGCGCCGAGGCCGGGCTGATCGGCGATCCGGGGGAGCTGGCGCCGGACGAACGCAATCTGCTGTGGCTGGTGTTCACGGACCCGGCGATGCGGACGCTGCTGGCCGACTGGGAGGGGCAGGCGCGGGATCTGGTCGCCCAGTTCCGGGCCGATGCGCGGGAACGGTTCGACGATCCGCGATTCGACCGGCTCACCCGGGAACTCCGGCGGGTGAGCCCGGAGTTCAGTGAGTGGTGGCAGGCGCACGACCTTGCGGACTTCGGCAGCAGCCGCCGGGTGTTCCGGCATCCGCGGGTCGGATCGCTGACATTCGACTATGTGAAGCTGGCGGCACTGGACGCGCCAGGCGTGAAGTTGTTCGTGTGCATGCCGACGGACGAGGAGACGCGGGGCAAGCTGCCCGCCCTCGCCATGGCCTCGAAGAGCGGGTAATGGGAAACGTGTAGTGGAAGACGTGTAGGGGAAAACGTGTAGGGGAAGCTGCCGCCCCGCTCTGCGGCGCGCCACAGTGTGGGGGGCGGGGGCGAGGCCGGAACGGAGGGCCATGGAGCAGTCCGAGCTAGCAACCCTCTTGGGGCGTGCGGCAATTGAGGGGGTCTGTCCACAGGAGCTGGTGACTGCCGTGGAGGGCGGATGTGAGTGCACTTCAGGAGTGGTCGCTAGGGATTCTCTGATCCGCATGTATCAGCGTCGCTTGCGCCGGACGGACGTGGGAACTCGCCTGCATGATCAGACGGCGGCGCTGATCGAATTCTTGATTAACTATTCGGGTTCGGAGTTGACGTTCATCAGCGTCAGGCCGAGTATTGGCGGGTTCCATGCGTTCTTGGCCGATGTCAAACAAACCAGAATTCTTTTCTGGATGGAGATGCTCGATCAACGTCCGCCAGGTAATTAGCTGATTGGTTCCGGCTACGGCTGTAGCGGCAGGGTTTGCTCGAGGCTTGAAATCAAGGTTTCAAACCTGCTCAACCGCCATGGCTGGGACTGTCAACTACGACCTGCTGAAGTGAGGTGTGTCACGGACTTCATCATCGACCCGCCGAATGGAGTTTCCGCACTCCAGATCGGGATGAGCTATGACCGGGCTCTGGAAGTGATCTCTGAATGGGGCTCCCCGAGTGTGTCCGGACCTTTCGCTCATGCATCTACCGTGAAAATCCAGGTGAGTTACCGCAGCATGGATATTGTTGCTCACCTTGAAGACGGAAACACTGTGACGGCTGTTGAGCTGTGGCGCTTTGAAGAGGATGCTCCGGAGGTAAGGGTCCTACTCGACGGCATCAACGTTTTCCATACCCCGGCTCCTGAAGTGTTGCGGCAACAAGCTCAGCGAGATCGCAGGGTTGATGAGACTGACCCGGAGAATCCTGTGATTCCGGCAGTCGCCCTGGCCTTCACCCGCGAAACAGGTCAGGAAGTACCCCGAAACTCCGACGGCCTTCCGCTATAATTCACATCCGTCCTTGTTGCGGGCGTGGACTACTACTGAGAGCACCAGCACTACCGCCGTTGGTTCAGGGTGAGGTTGGCTGCCGCGGTTCTGGCGCCGTTCTCGCTTGGCCCGCTCTATGGGCTCTGCGTTGTTCTCTTCGACCTGTCGTGCGGGGCTGGGTCCTCCGGACCTCCTGGTGCCGGTAGGCGTCCGAGCCTGCTGTCGGCGATGCGGAGGATGTTGTTGAGGGCGGCTGTGGTGCGGATGAGCATCATGCGGAGGAGGAGCGGGCCCGCAGCTTCGTTGCGGAGCGTCGTTTGGGCGTCGGTGAGTACGACGGCGGCGTTGCGCATTTGTTGGGCTTCCATGCGGTCGGCCTTGCGGGAGAGGTAGCCCTGGCCGTTGTCGGTGGGGCGGAGGTAGCAGGGACGGCCGTCCCAGGTTTCCCAGGGGAGCAAGCGGACTTCGGAGCCGGGAAGTTGGGGATTGTCCGGGTCGTACGTCATCGGTGCCTCACCGTGTCATCGGGCGTGGGTCTTTCGTGAACTCCTCACCAGCGTTGCGTGACTGCACGTAGGGTCGCAATGAGCTGAGTGTGACGGTTGGTTCGTCACGAGGGAGTTGCGGACATGGGCAGTACCTATGGGGATTGGCTGCGGCAGCAACGGGAGCTGGCGGGGATGACGCAGCAGCAGTTGGCCGATGCGGCCCTGATGACGCGGTCGCACATCGCCCATATCGAGGCCGGGCGACGGATTCCGTCCCTGGAGGATGCGAGAAGGCTGGATGCTGCGCTGAACACGGGAGATGTGCTCAGTAGCTTCCGGCCGGGGGATGAGCCGACGGTTGCCGAGCGGTTCGCGGATGCGTTGGAGCTGGAACAACAGGCGGAGACGATCTGGGAGTCCGCCAGTGCGTTGGTGCCTGGACTGTTTCAGACGGAGCGGTACGCGCGGGCGGTGATGCGTACGGCCTTCCCGCCGTGGGGTGAGGAGGATTGTGACAGGCTCGTTCGCACACGGCTGGGGCGCGCGAAGATCCTCGAAAGCCCGTCGACTCCTGTTGTTTGGGTGCTGCTGGATGAGGCGGTGCTGCGCCGTCCGGTCGGTGGGCCGGAGGTGATGGCGGAGCAGATCATGCACTTGGCCCGCTTGGTCGAGGGTGGTCGGATTCGGGTGCATGTGTTGCCCGTGGGGCTGGGCGGTCATCCGCTCATGCAGGGGCAGTTGAAGCTCCTGTGGTTCGAGGACCAGCCTCCGGCGGCCTACACGGAGGGCATGTTCGTGAGCCAGCTCCACGATTCCCCGGACATGGTTCGTCAGTTGCAGGGCGTCTACGCTCTCGGACTGAGCGACGCACTGTCGTTGCAGGAGTCACTGTCCCGGATGCGGGCGACAGCGGAGGAGTACGGCCACCATGACTGAGCGTGTCATCCGAATAGTCTCTGCCTCAAGCCGTTGGCGTAAGTCGTCGTACAGCGACAACCAAGGCGCCGACTGCCTCGAAGTCCTCGACGGCCACCCCCGTGCCGTCCCCGTTCGCGACTCCAAGGTTCCGCGCGGGCCGGTGGTGGTGGTCCCGGCGGAGGCTTGGGTGGCGTTCGTGGTGGCCGTCAGGGGTGGGGAGTTCGATGGCAGGGGGTAGCCGGCACAGGTCAGATGCCGTTCACCGTGGCTACCGTGAACGGGATCTGCGGGGTTCCCTGGCCCATGGGGCCGCCCTTGGTGAATTGGGAGCGGGTGACGTAGGGCCGGCCGCGGCTGTGGACGATGCTGGTCGGGGTCTGGAGGGACGGGTCGGTGAGGCGGCGTTCCAGGTGGGCGGTGGCGTCGTCGTCGGAGAGCCGCCAGCGGGTGATGGTGTTGGAGCGGTTGTGCGTTGCCCAGAGGGCGGTGCCGCGTAGTTCCAGGCCGTCGCCGTCGCGTATGTCGCCGCCGTGCAGGGCGACTTGGCGTATCGCGCCCGACGTGATGTCGACGCGGTAGAGGGTACCGGCGGTCATGTCGACGGTGAGGAGGTAGCGGCCGGAGGGGGCGGCTGCGATGCCGTTGAGGGTGTAGACGGCGGTCGGGTCCTTGGGGAGGGTGCCGGACAGGTCGTAGGCCGGGGGGAGGGCGGCGTGGCGGCCGTGGGTGGCGGCGTGGGCCAGTTGGTGGGGGGCGACGCGGTAGATGACGGCGCGGGAGCTGTCGGTGAGGTAGGCGGTGCCGTCCGGGGTGAGGGCCAGGTCGTTGACGAAGGGTTTGGCCGCCCCAGCCCCAGCCCCAGCCCCGGTCCCGGTCCGCGCCACGTCGAAGCGGGCTATCAGGTGGCGGGTGTGGAGGTCGTAGACGGCCACGCCGGTGGTGGAGTTGATGACCCAGAGGCGGCCGGAGCGGTCGACCTTGACGCCGTTGGCGGTGGTGCGGCCGTCGGTGCCGGAGGGCAGGAAGACCTGGGCGGTGTGATGGCCGGGGGTGGCCCGGTAGATCGTGCCGGTGACGTAGGAGCTGATGTAGAGGTCGCCGGTGCGCGGGTCGGCGGTGATGCTCTCGGGGTAGGCGCGGTCGCCGGGGAGGGTGAAGGCGGTGGAGATCGGGGAGCGGTGGTCGAGGGTCTTCAGCGCCTTCTTCGGGGTCGGTGGTGTTGCGTGGGCGGTGACGGTGAGGGGGACGGTGGCGGCGGCCAGGGCGAGGGCGGTCGTGGCCAGGGTGCGGCGCGGGAGTCGTGGCGTGCGTCGTGGCGTGCGTCCGGACATGGGTGGGTGCCTCCCCGTTGGTGGATGCCGCCGGCGGTGGGTGATGTGGGCCGCCAGCGGTCGAGTGTATGCGAACTTAGGTTAGAGTTCTAATGATCGTCAAGGGGCTAATGGTTGTGTGGGTTCGCATGAGTGGGTGAGGGCTTGTCTGGTATACGGCCGTTACGATGCGGAGATGACGTCGTCGATGCCCGTGTCCGAGCGGCTTGGTTCCTCCATCAAGCGCGCCGAGCAGGCCCTGAACAGTGCCAAGCACGCGGCGCTGAAGCCTGCCGGGCTGACCGTCCCGCAGTACGCGGCGCTGCTCTACAGCTCCGAGCAGCCCGGCATCTCGGCCGCCGCGCTGGCGCGGGCGTGCCGGGTGACGCCGCCGACCATGAACACGGTGCTGAAGAACCTCCAGGAGCGGGGCCTCATCGAGCGCACCCCGCACGAGTGGCACAAGAACGTGCTGGAGATCCGGCTCACGGACGAGGGCCGGGCCGTGATGGCGAAGGCGGACGCGCGGGCGGTGCGGGTGGAGCGGGCGCTGGCCGCGGAGTTCACGGACGAGGAAAGGGCGGCGCTGGTCGACCTGCTCGGTCGCTGCGCCGCCCTGCTGGATTCCCTGCGTGAGGAGTGACTGAGTTCGCTGAGTTGACTGAGTTTGCTGAGTTGGCTGAGTCAGCTCAGCTGGTGCAGTACCCGCTTCAGGGCTGCCAGTGCGGTGGTGAGTTCGTCCTCGGTGATGGTCAGGGGCGGGGCGAGGCGGATCGTGGAGCCGTGGGTGTCCTTGACGAGGATGCCCTGGTCCATGAGGTGTTCGCTGAGGGTGCGGCCGGTGCCGAGGGCGGGGTCGATGTCGACGCCGGCCCAGAGGCCGCGGGTGCGGAAGTCGGTGACGCCGTGGCCGAGGAGGTCGGCGAGGCCGGCGTGCAGGACCTTGCCCAACTCCGCGGCGCGGGTCTGGAATTCGCCGGTGGAGAGCAGGTCGATGACGGCGGAGCCGACGGCGGCGGCGAGGGGGTTGCCGCCGAAGGTGGAGCCGTGTTGGCCGGGGCCGAGGACCGACATGATGTCGCGGCGGGCGGCGACCGCGGAGACCGGGACGATGCCGCCGCCGAGGGCCTTGCCGAGGAGGACGACGTCCGGGACGACGTCTTCGTGGTCGACGGCCAGTGTGGTGCCGGTGCGGCCGAGGCCGGACTGGATCTCGTCGGCGATGAAGAGGCAGCCGGCGCGGGTGGTCAGCTCGCGGACGCCGGTGAGGTAGCCGTCGTCGGGGATGAGGACGCCCGCCTCGCCCTGGATGGGCTCGATCAGGACGGCGGCGGTGGTGTCGTCGATGGCGGCTTCGAGGGCGGCGAGGTCGTTGTACGGGACGGTGCGGAAGCCGGGGGTGTACGGGCCGAAGCCGGCGCGGGCCGTCTCGTCGTCGGAGAAGCTGATGACGGTGGTCGTACGGCCGTGGAAGTTGCCGCTCGCGACGACGATGGTGGCCCGGTCGGCGGGGACGCCCTTGACGTCGTACGCCCATTTGCGGGCGACCTTGATGCCGCTCTCGACCGCCTCGGCGCCGGTGTTCATCGGGAGGACCATGTCCTGGCCGGTGAGTTCGGCGAGGTCCTCGGCGAAGGCGGCGAGGCGGTTGTGGTGGAAGGCGCGGGAGGTGAGGGTGAGCTGGTCGAGCTGGCGGTGCGCGGCCTCGACGAGGGCGGGGTGGCGGTGGCCGAAATTCAGTGCCGAGTAGCCCGCCAGCATGTCGAGGTAGCGGCGGCCCTCGACGTCCTCGACCCAGACGCCCTCGGCGCGGGCGATGACGACGGGGAGCGGGTGGTAGTTGTGCGCGAGGACCGGGGCCTCGGCCTGGATGAGGTCGTCCGAGGTGCGTCGGGTACGGGTGGGCGCAGTGGTCATCGGATCTCCTGGGTGCAGCACTTGATGCCGCCGCCGGCCTTGCGGAACTCGGAGAGGTCGACGGGGACGGGGACATAGCCACGGGCGGTGAGCTGGTCGATGAGGCCGGTCGCCTGCGCGGCGACGAAGACATGGCGGTTGTCGGAGACGGAGTTGAGGCCGAAGGCCAGGGCGTCGTCTCGGGTGGCGAGGACGGCGTCGGGGAACAGACGGCGCAGCACCTCGCGGCTGCCGGTGGAGAAGGCGCCGGGGTAGTAGGCGATGGTGGCGGGGCCGGGGCCGGGGCCGGACTCACCGGATTCCCCGCTCGCTTCGGTGCTGCCCCCGGTCGTGCCGTCGTCGAGGACGAAGAGGGCGGTGTCGAGGTGGTAGAAGTACGGGTCGATCAGCTGGAGGCTGATGACCGGGATGCCGAAGTACTCCTGGACCTCGGCGTGGGCGTCGCGGGTGGTGCGGAAGCCGGTGCCGGCGAGGAGGTAGCGGCCGGCCGGTACGAGGTCTCCCTCGCCCTCGCAGCAGGACTCCGGCCGGTAGACGTCGTAGCCGGCGGCCTTGAACCAGATCTCGTACTCGCGTGATTCCGGGCGGCGTTGCGGCGCGTGGAAGCGGGAGCCGAAGACCCGGCCGTCGACGACGAGTGCCGAGTTCGCGGCGAAGACCATGTCCGGCAGGCCGGCGGTGGGTTCCACGGTCTCGACCGTGTGGCCGTGGTCGCGGTAGGCGCGGACCAGGTTCTCCCACTGGCGGGCCGCGAGTGCGGTGTCCACCTCGGCGTCCTCGCGCATCCAGGGGTTGATGGCGTACTGGACGTCGAAGTGCGTGGGTCGGCAGAGCAGATAGCGCCGGGGGACGGCGGTGCGTGGCGCACCGGCCGGACGGGGTGTGGGCACGGAACGGGTCCTCCGCTTCCTGTCGTGACCGACCGTGAGGGATCGTCACTGGGGCATTACACGGTAAGGAGCGGCGGATTCCGGTCACAAGCGACAAGTGCTGCGTCGTGGTGCAGGATTGCTGCGTATGAGTGGTGGTTACTGCCGGTTCGCTGCGTGGTCCGGTGCGGAGGAGCGGCGGGCGCCGGCCTCCGGGCTGTCCGGGATGAGGTGCGAGAGGACCATGTAGCTGATGGTCTTGCGGATGAACGGCTCGGTCCGGATGCGTTCCAGGACCTCCTCGAAGTGCTCGACGTCGGTGGCGCGGACGTGCAGCAGGGCGTCGGCGCCGCCGGTGACGGTCATCGCGGCGGCGATCTCCGGGTGGTTGCGGACGACCTCGGCCAGCCGCCGGGGCGGGGCGGCGCTGTCGCAGTAGACCTCCACGTACGCCTCGGTGAGCCAGCCCAGCGCGGCCGGCCGGACGGTGGCGGAGAAGCCGGTGATGATGTTGTTCTCCCGCATCCGGTCGACGCGGCGTTTGACGGCGGTCGCGGACAGTCCGATGGCCGTGCCGATCTCCGCGAAGCTCGCCCGGCCGTTCTCGATGAGTGCGGCGACGATCTTGCGGTCCAGTGCGTCGAACGGTGCGGCCTTGGTGCCCATGCGCTGGCCCTCTCCATCCTTGTTGGTGCTTGTTGTGCCCATGGTGCTTGTTGTGCTTGTGGTGCTTGTGGTGCCCGTGCTGTCCGCGTTGCGCGTATTGCCTGGGTTGCCTGTGCTGTCCGTAGCGGTGATCGGGCCGCTTCACGGTAGCTGTGTGTCAGGCGACGTACCGATCGCAAACGCCTGTGATCGCCAGGAGCCGCGCCCACGAACCCGTGATCCAAACCCCCGACCCCCAACCCAACCCGAACGAGTGCCAGTTGGGCGGAAGGCGACCGGATGAGCCTAGGGCGGCGGCGCCCGGGGTAGTGCTGCCGCCGTCAACGGGTGTGCTTCGGCGCGCCCTCCTTCCGTACGTCCCGTCCGTACGGAGGGGCATCGGTATCGGGAGAGGCCACCAACGGTGACGCAGTCACAGTCGCAGCCCACAATG
This sequence comes from Streptomyces sp. CT34, assembly GCF_000805335.1. GTDB lineage: Bacteria > Actinomycetota > Actinomycetes > Streptomycetales > Streptomycetaceae > Streptomyces. Next base: position 4,421,642 of record NZ_KN708638.1, read on the forward strand.
CGCCCCACGGCGCGGCCCACAATGCGCCCCACGGCGCAGCCCACAGCGCGGCCCACAGCGCAGCCCTTTGAACTGCCGCAGTTCTACATGCCGCACCCGGCCCGGCTGAACCCCCACTTGGAGGCGGCGCGGGCGCACTCCAAGCAGTGGGCGCGGCGGATGGAGATGCTGGAGGGCTCCGGGATCTGGGAGGAGCGGGACCTCGACTCCCATGACTACGCGCTGCTGTGCGCCTATACCCACCCGGAATGCTCCGAGGAAGCGCTCTCCCTCGTCACCGACTGGTACGTCTGGGTCTTCTTCTTCGACGACCACTTCCTGGAGAAGTTCAAGCGCACGCTCGACCGGGAGGGCGGCAAGGCGTATCTCGACCGGCTGCCGCTCTTCATGCCGATGGACCTGACCACGCCGGTGCCCGAACCGACCAACCCGGTCGAGGCGGGGCTCGCCGACCTGTGGGCGCGCACCGTGCCGAGCATGTCGCCGGGGTGGCGGGCCCGGTTCGCCGAGAGCACCGAGCATCTGCTGAACGAATCGCTCTGGGAACTCTCCAACATCAACATCAACCGGATCCCCAACCCCGTCGAGTACATCGAGATGCGGCGGAAGGTGGGCGGCGCGCCCTGGTCGGCGGGGCTGGTCGAGTACGCGACCGGCGCCGAGATCCCGGCCGCCGTCGCCGACGCGCGGGCACTGCGGGTGCTCAAGGACGCCTTCTCGGACGCGGTGCACCTCCGTAACGACCTGTTCTCCTACCAGCGGGAGACGGAGGAGGAGGGGGAGCTGAGCAACGGCGTCCTCGTCCTGGAGACGTTCCTGAACTGCGGCACGCAGCAGGCCGCGGACTCGGTCAACGACCTGATCACCTCCCGGCTCCAGCAGTTCGAGAACACCGTCTTCACCGAACTGCCCGCGCTCTTCGCGGACAGGGGCCTGGACGCGGTGTCCTGCGCCGCGGTGCTGGCATACGCCAAGGGGCTCCAGGACTGGCAGTCCGGCGGGCACGAGTGGCATCTGCGGTCCAGCCGGTACATGAACGGGGGCGGGGCGGGTGCGGCCGACTCCTCGGCGTCCTGGTCGCCGTTCGCCCTCGGCGGCCTGGGCACCTCCGCCGCCGACCTGAAGGCGGCCCTGTCGGCGGCCGGTGCGCAGGCGACGTCCGGTGCCCTGACGAGGTCCGGTGGCCAGGCGACTGCCGCCGCCCAGGCGACAGCCACCGCCCAGCGTGTGCGCCGCCACACCCACCTCCCCCACCAGAAGGTCGGTCCCTCCCAACTCCCCGACTTCTCCCTGCCGTTCACCACCACCCTCAGCCCGCATCTGGCGGCGGCCCGGCGCAACGTCGTCCCCTGGGCGCATGCCATGGGTCTGCTGCAACCGCAGCCCGGCGTGCCGCACTCCCACATCTGGGACGAGGACGCGCTGGTCCGCTTCGACTTCGCGCTGGCCGCGGCCGGCCTGCACCCGGACGCCACCCCGGAGCAGCTCGACCTCAGCACCCAGTGGCTGACCTGGCGCACGTACGCGGACGACTACTACCCGGCGGTCTTCGGCCGCACCCGGGATGTCGTGGGCGCGCTGGCCACCACCAAGCGCCTCGCCGCCTTCATGCCCGTCGACGCGTCCGGTCCGAGCCCCGATCCGACCCCCGAACCGGCCAACGCCCTCGAACGCGGCCTGGCCGACCTGTGGGCGCGAACGGCGGAGCCGATGACCCCCGACGCACGCGCCACGTTCAAAGCAGCCATCGACTCGATGACCGCGAGCTGGCTCTGGGAACTCGACAACCAGGTGCTGCACCGCATCCCGGACCCGGTCGACTACATCGAGATGCGCCGGGCCACCTCCGGCTCCGGCCTCGCCATGACCCTCAGCCGCCTCGGCCACGGCCGGACCGTTCCGCCGGAGATCCACCGCTCCGGCCCGATGCGTTCCCTGGAGAACGCCGCCGCCGACTACACCGGCCTGCTCAACGACGTCTTCTCGTACCGGAAGGAGATCGAGTACGAGGGCGAGGTGCACAACGGCATCCTCGTCGTGCAGAACTTCTTCGACGTCGACCACCCCACCGCGCTGGCCATCGTCCACGACCTGATGACCTCCCGTATGCGTGAGTTCCAGCACGTAGCGGCCAGCCAACTCCCCATCCTCTACGACGACTTCAACCTCTCCGCCGAGGCCCGCACCGCCCTCGACGGCTACGTACGCGAACTGGAGAACCGGCTCGCCGGCACCCTCACCTGGCACCGCGACTCCCGCCGCTACCGCGAGGAGTACCTGCGACACCGCCCCGGCACCCCGGGGTGGACCGGTGGTCCGACGGGGCTGGGCACGTCGGCGGCTCGGATCGCGGTGGGGGTGGGGGCTGGGGCGGCGTAGCGCGGGCTGGTGCGGGGGTGCGGGGGTGCGGTAGCGCGGACGAGTTGGGATTGCTTACTGCCGTCTACTGCCGTTGGGGGCATACGTATTCGGGCCGGATGTGCTGCGGGCTGCTGTGCTCTGCTCCTCTCCGTTGCGGACTACCCGGTGGATTACTGCTGTTGGGGGCAGCCGTACTCGGGCCGTATGTGGTGTGGGCTGCACGCGACGATGTTGACGGACAGGAAGCGGTTGCCGGTCACCCACCAGCCGCCGACCCGGTCTTCGCCGGCCGCCAGTATCCGTACGGTTTCCCGCCGGTCGGCGGGCGGGGCGTACGTCCCGGCGAAGAGCGCGGCATGCCGGGCGATCTGCGCCGCGTACCAGTGCGCCCCGTCCTCCGGCGTGTGGAACGTGGCCTCGATCCGCGCGGCCGGCTTCAGCAGCCAGTCCGCGCACTCCAGCGGCATGACCTGAGCCGCGCGGAACTCCGGGTGTGTGGGGCGGCGGTGGGCGTCCCCGGGCTTGACGAGAACGTCGCCATGGCCGAGCCACAGGTAGGCGTGGTGGTGGGGGGTGGGGGTCATGGTTCTCCGGGTGGGTGGGCGGCCCCGGGCCCGCCGGGCTCCGGGGCCGGTCGGTGCGTTGCCTGCCGGATCAGCCGCGTCCGCAGCCGTCGCCGTCGCCGCAGCCTCCGCTGGGGTTGGCGTCGCCGCCGTCGTCCTCGTCCCCGCCGCTGTACTTGACCGGGTTGGGTCGGTATCGCATGGTGAACTCCTGGGTGCTGGGCCGGCGCACGGACTGTCCGTGCGCCGTCGTGCACTTGCGAGGGCCCTCCGTGGGCCCACCCGCTCCGGCCGTGTCCTGCCAGGGAGTGACGGCCGGGGCGGGAGTCTTGAGAGCTCGTCCCGAGCGCGCGGAGATGCGCCGTTCTGCGGGACGGATGGGGATGCTTCGTCGCGACCGTAGGGCTGTGGCGTGAGCCACATCCAGTTGTGTGCAGCTTTGTGCACGAGGGCGGGTTGTTGCTTGCCGGGGCTACGCGGGGAGCGCAACGCTGTCTGATGTGCACAGAGGCACCGTGCACATCTCTGCACCGTCTGAGAGGGAGGCCGGTATGGCTTTACGGTTCATCGGGATCGATCCCGAGACTGGGGGTCAGTTCAGTCCGACCGTCTGGATCGACCAAGAGAGGAGGGAACTCGTCTTCCAGGGGTGGAAGCCGAGTACGCAGCTTGAGGCAGAATGCGCCGCGTTCGAGGTTCCGGGACACGCGAAGGGCATCCCGGAGGGCGAGGCAGTCATTCGCATCCCGGCCAGGATGGCGCACATGATCAGGGAGGCGTGCGATGCCGTCGAGCGTCCCGACATTCGATGAACTGATCGCCAACTGTGCTCGTTCTGCTGTTCACTTGGAGATGCGCGACATCTACGGCGTCGACGATGAGAAGGAGCCGTTCGCCGCATGGAAGAACGGCTTCCGAGGCAATCCCGACGACCGGGATTCGTGGTGGAAGCCGTGGCACGACCTGATGCAGGAAACGGTGTCTCGCGGCGTCGTGGTGCGGCGGGCCCGCATCGTCTCCGAGCCCGTCAGTGAGTACACCCGGTTCCTCCACGATGGCACGTTCACCAACGTCGCCGCAGGAGAGCTCGTGCGCTGGCTGCCCCGCCGCCGGGCCTCCGAGATTGCCCTGCCGGGCAACGACTTCTGGCTTTTCGATGATCAGTGGGTCCACTGGCATCACTTCACCGGCGACGGCGGATTGGTCGATGTGGAGGTCACCGACGATCCTGGCTCCGCCAAGCTGTGCGCGGATGCGTTCGACGCCGTATGGTCGCGAGCAGTCCCGCACGACCAGTACCAGATCCGCTAGCAGGAAGCACCGTTCGGCCGGCTCATGCCCATATCACCGTCGTCGTCCGCCCAGGCGGCTCGTGAGATGGTCGCGCGGCGACTACGCGAGCTCCGTAAAAGGGCGGGGCTGACGGTCACCGAGCTGGCCGAGCGGTGCGGCTGGCACCACGCGAAGACGTCCCGTGTCGAGAATGCCCGTACCGCGCCCTCCGCGCAGGACATCCGGGCCTGGTGTCGAGTATGCGAGGCGGCCGACCAAGCCGACGACATCGTTGCTCAGTCGTTGAACGCCGAGTCGATGTACCGCGAGTGGCGCCGGCAGGTCCGAGGGGGACTGAAGAAGCTCCAGGACAGCGTGGTCGATTTCTACCGCCAGACCCAGCTGTTCCGCGTCTACTCCTCCACTCTGGTACCTGGCATGTTGCAGACTGAAGGCTACGCTGCCAGCGTGCTGGGCTACTTCGCCAAACCGTGGGGGATGACCGCTGAAGACGTAGCCGAAGCGGCCGCCGCCCGCGTCGCACGGTCCCGGATCATTCACGAACCCGGTCACCGGTTTGTGCTCCTCATTGAGGAGTCGGTGCTTCGTTATCGGGTCGCAGAGCCGGACGTGATGGCCGGTCAGCTCGGATACCTGATGACCGCAGGCTCACTGCCTGCTGTGTCGCTCGGGATCATTCCCATGGCGACACCGAGGCGGGCGCAGTGGCCCCATGAGACGTTCCACATACACGATGACACCATGGTCGCGGTGGAGACGATCTCGGCCGCGGTGAACATCACCCAGCCCAGCGAAATCGCCCTTTACCTCAAGGCGTTTGAGGACCTACGGAGCATGGCCGTGTACGGCGCCGCGGCGCGGGCACTCATCGTGCGGTCCATCGAGGCGCTGGGCCGATTCTCGCCCACGTGGAGATTGTCCTCTGTAGGCGGGCAAGGATGGCTCATCCGATCACGGAGGTACGCGATGCCGTTGGACAATTCCACACCCGGTGACGGGAATGTCACGTCGGAGCGCACGGAGTGGCGCCACCAGATGCAGAACGGGCTGAAGCCCCTACAGGAGAGCCTTGTTGAGCTGTTCGGCAGGACGAGGCTGTTCCGGATCTACTCGTCCACGCTCGTTCCCGGATTACTCCAGACCGAGGGCTACGCCGCCGCGGTGCTGAACGCGGTCGCCGAGTTCCGGGAACTGCCCGTCAAGGACGTTGCCGAGGCGGCAGCGGCTCGGGTCAAGCGGTCCGGTGTGATCCACGAACCAGGACACCGCTTCGAGCTGCTTGTCGAAGAGGCCGTCCTGCGGTGCCGGATCGGCGACCGTGAAGTGATGGCCGGCCAACTGGACCGTCTGCTGACCGCTGGATCCTCACCGGCCATGTCGTTCGGCGTCATTCCTATGGCGACGCCCCGACAGACGCAGTGGCCACGTGAGACGTTCCACGTCTACGACGACGCGTTGGTCTCCGTGGAGGCCATCTCGGCCCAGGTGAGCATCACCCAGCCCCACGAAATCGCGCTCTATCTCAAGGCGTTCGACCAGCTGCGGGAGATGGCCGTGTACGGCGCGGAGGCGCGGGCGCTCGTCGAGAAGGCGGCGGAGGCGCTGGGCTGAGGGGCGTGGAGGAAGAGTCCCGGGGCGAGCCCAAGGGATCAGGGGGCTCTTCGCTGTTGCCGTTGGCCTGGGCTCAGGCGGACGCGGTCCGTCGTGCTTCAGCGTCTCCACGAACGCAATCCATGCGGATGAGCCGAGGGAGAGGTGACGGCCGGTAGGGGTCTTGCTGTCGGGTATGGATATGGCGTCCGGCCAGTCGTCGGCGACCTCGATGCACTGGCCATTTGCGCTGCTGTAGCTGCTCTTGCGCCATGCAGCCTGGGAGAGGTTGTCTTGCACTTCACACACCTCCTCTCAGTCTCTCGTCCCTGCAACCATAGCCAGCAGGTCAGCACTGTCGTTCGGTCCCAGGGCGACCGCCTGCAGGTGCTCGAACATCGACTTGTACCGGCGGATCTCCGCTTCGGATTCCAGGAAGAGGTCACCGGCCGGTGTGTCCAGGTAGACCAATTCCGGGTCGGCAGGGTCTGGAAAGTCCATGTGGACAAAGCTCCCTGGCATGCCGGCATGTGCCCCTTTGCCGGGGATCACCTGGAACGTGATGTGCGGTGCCTCCGTGAGCTGGAGCAGGTGTCGCACCTGCTCCCGCATCACCGTGGGGCCGCCTACGGTGCGTCGAATGGCCGCCTCGTCAACGATTGCCCAGAGCTGTATCGGCTGGTCTTTGGTGAGCAACGCCTGGCGCTCCATGCGTGCTTGGACACGTTGCTCCATCTCCTTGCCAGTGGCTGCTGCCCATACGCCTTTGATCACCGCGTGGGCATAACTCTCTGTCTGAGCGAGGCCAGGAATGAAGAGCGACTCGTAGTTACGCACTGTGCGAGCCTCCGCCTCGAAGCCGGTGTAGGCGGTGTATTCCTCGGGCAACTCCGAGTGATATGGCCGCAAACAGCCCTGATCCGTGGAGCCACTTTGGACGGCGAGGAGGTCGGACCGGTGTTCCTCTGTCGCTTCGTAGAGGTCCAGCAGGGCGATGAGCGGGTGGGGGCTGTGGCCGCGCTGCAGTCGTGCGGGCTGGCGCTGGAATGCGGTGGGGTGTGGGTGGAGTGGTCGGCTCGGGCGGTGATCGTGCTGTCGGTGGCGAGTCGGCCGGGACCGCGATGCCCGGTGTCCACCGAAATGGACGTCGGATTCGAGGACGGCGGTCGGTTGCCGGGGCTCGCTGGGGATCTCGGAGGCAGGCTGCGCGGCTAGCATCGGTCGTGGGGCGGTCCGGCCCGATCCGATCGAGCGACGTGACGCGACGGACAAGGCGACGAGCACGACGACGTAACAAGGCAACGAGCAACGAGCAAGACAACGAACAAGGCACCGACCATGGATGCAGGTTCCGCGGGTGCGGGGACTCCGAGCGGTGAGGGGATCAGTCTGCGCCAGCTGCTGATGGCGCTGGGGGAGCCGCTGGTGACGTTGCAGGCGGCGCCGGCGGGGCTGGATGTGGTGATCCGGAGTGTGGCGCTGCTGGATCCGGAGGATCCGGCGGTGGCGCGGGCCGGGGAGCTGGTGCTGGCCATCGGGGCGCGCGGGCGGGCGGCGTTTCCGGCGCTGCGGGCCGGGGGGCGGGACGGGGCCGCGGCGGTGGCGGTGAAGCTGGACACGCCGGAGCAGGCGGCGGCGCTGCGGGAGACCGCCGTCGAGGCGGGGGTGGCGCTGCTGTCCGTACGGGGCGAGGCGCGCTGGGACCAGGTGGACGCGCTGGCCCGGGCGGCGCTGGAGGACGTGGCGTCGGGGCGGAACGCGGAGGGCGGGGAAGAGGGGGACCTGTTCGCGCTGGCGCAGACGACGGCGGTGCTGACCGGGGGGATCGTCAGCATCGAGGACGTGGCGAACCGGGTGCTGGCCTACTCCCGGTCGGCCGACTCCGAGGAGGTCGACGATCTGCGGCGGCTGTCGATTCTGGGGTGGCAGGGGCCGGAGCCGTATCTGGCGCGGCTGCGGAAGTGGGGGGTGTTCCAGCGGCTGCGGGCCTCCGACGACGTGATCCAGATCGAGAGCCATCCCGAGCTGGGCATCCGCCGGCGGCTGGCGGTCGCGATCCGGGCCGGGGAGCGGCAGCTGGGGACGATCTGGGTGCAGGAGGGGTCGGCGCCGCTGAGCGAGCGGGCGGAGCAGGCGCTGACCGGGGCGGCGCGGGTGGCGGCGCTGCACCTGGTGCGGCGCCGGCGGGAGCTGTCCGCGGATGTGACGCTGACCCGGACGCTGTCGGCGGGGCTGCTGGACGGGAGCACCGGGCCGCAGCCGCTGGCGGCGCAGGTGGGGCTGGACGTGGCGCGGCCGGCCGTGGTGCTGGGGTTCTCGTACGGGGCCGCCGGGGCGCCCGAGTCGGAGCTGACCCGGGCCGAGGTGAGCAATCTGATCTCGGTGCACACCGCGGCGCGGCACCGCAGCGCCCTGGTGACCCAGGCCGAGGGGCGGATCTATGTGCTGCTGCCGCAGCTGCCGCGGAGCATCGACGTCGGGACGCTGCGCGGGTGGGGGCAGGAGATCGCCGACGCGGCACGGCGCCATCTGGGGCTGGAGTTGCGCGGTTCGGTGGGCTGTGTCGTACCGGTGCTGGGCGAGGTGCCGGAGTCGCGGCGGGAGGCGGACCGAATTCTGGACGCGATGGTGAGCGCGGGGGTCGGCACCACCGTCGCGGCGCTGCCGGACATCCAGGCCGAGGTGCTGGTGAGCGAGGTGCTGGCGCTGATCTCCGCCCATCCGGACCTGCGGGATCCGCGGTTGAGCGGGCTGCTGGCGCACGACCGGCGGCACCAGGGGCGGTTGGCGGAATCGGTGCTCGCGTATCTGAACGCCTTCGGGGACGTGCGGGCGGCGGCCGAGCATCTGCATGTGCACCCGAACACGCTGCGGTACCGGATACGGCGGGCGGAGGCGCTGACCGGGATCGATCTGAGCCGGCCGGATCAGCGGCTGCTGGCGATGCTCCAGCTGCGGCTGCCGGGGGAGGGGTGAACGGTGTCGCGCAGTGGTGCCGGGTGGCCGCCCGTACGCCCTGCTCCGACCCCGTACGCCCCGGCTCGACGGCGCCGGTTCTCCTAGAATGAGCATGGTGTTTGCGCCACTGGGGTAGGCGTTTGCGCCACTGGGGCAACGGTCTGCAACGGGCTGGCGATGAGATGACCTCGGAGACGGACCGGCCGGAGCGGCCGGGCGACGGGGCGGGCGGCACGGTGGGCGACGGCGGGGACCGGGCGGCCTGTGACATAGCCACGGCGGCCGTGGCCGAACTGGACGGGCGGGGGACGGTGGTCTCCTGGACGCGGGCGGCCGAGCGGCTGCTGGGGTATCCCGCGGATGAGGTGCTGGGGCGCGGCGCGGTGGAGCTGCTGGCCGTGGCGGGCGATGCGGCGCGGGTCGCGGCGGTGGCGCGGTGGTGCCGGGCGGGGGACGGCTGGAGCGGGTCGGTGGCGGTGCGCCACCGGGACGGGCGCGCGGTGCAGCTGGCGGTGCAGGTGTCCAGGGTGGTGGGCACGGCGGATGCCGGTACGGCTGGTGGCGGTAGGGCCGGTGCCCGTACGGCCGGTGCCGGTACGGCAGATGACGGAGACGGGAAGGGGCGGCGCGATGGGGGTCCTCCCGGACGGAGTCCGGGGGAGCTTCGTGCCGGGGTGGTGGCGGGCGGCGAGCGGTGGGCGGTGCTGGCGCTGGAGGAGTGGCGGGTGCCCGGGGGCGGGGTGAACCAGCTGATGCTGGAGCCGTTCCTGGCACAGGCGCCGGTCGGGATGGCCGTCCTGGACACCGAGCTGCGCTACGTCTGGGTCAACGACGTACTGGAGCGGCTGATACCGCTGGAGCGGCGGCTGGGGCGGACGGTCGGGGAGGTGCTGCCGCCGGAGGAGGCGGCGGCGTTCGAGGAGCGGATGACGCGGGTGCTGGCCACCGGGCGGCCGGTGATGGACTACGAGTTCCGCAGCCCCACCTACGCGGACCCGACGCAGGAGCGGGCGTATTCCGCGTCGTTCTTCCGGCTGGCCGGCCCGCAGCGCCGGAAGGTCGGCATCTGGTACATGGTCATCGACGTCACCGAGCGCTGGCGGGCCCAGGAGCGGCTGGCGCTGCTGAACGACGCCAGCGCCCGGATCGGCAGCACGCTGGACGTGACGCGGACCGCGCAGGAGCTGGCCGATGTGGCGGTGCCGGCGCTGGCCGACTTCGCCGCCGTCGATCTGCTGGACTCGGTGCTCCGCGGCGAGGAGCCGGTGCCGGGGCCGGTCGACAGCACGCCGACGATGCGGCGGTCGGGGCAGCGGTCGGTCCGCGCGGGGTGCCCGGAGGCGGGGCCGGCGGTGGGGGAGGCGGTGCAGCGGGCGCCGTCGTCGGCGGTGGCGCGCTGTCTGCTGTCGGGGGAGCCGGTGGTGGAGGCGCGGCTGGCCGCCGGCAGCCCCTGGGTGACCGAGGACCCGCAACGGGCCGATGTGGTGCGGGAGTTCGGGTTCCGGTCGATGATGGTGGCGCCGGTGCGGGCCCGGGGCATCACGCTCGGCGCGGCGACCTTCGTCCGGTCCCGGCGGCTGGGGCCGTTCGCGGCGGACGACGTCCGGCTCGCCGAGGAGCTGGTGGCGCGGGCCGCCGTGTGCATCGACAACGCCCGGCGGTTCACCCGGGAGCGCACCGCGGCCCGGATGATGCAGCGCAGTCTGCTGCCGCACGCGCTGGCCGGCGGCGCCGCGCTGGACGTGGCGTCGTGGTACTACCCGGCGGACGCGCCGAGCGGGGTGGGCGGCGACTGGTTCGACGTCATCCCGCTGTCGGGGGCGCGGGTCGCGCTGGTCGTCGGGGACGTGGTCGGGCACGGCATCGACGCCGCGGCCACGATGGGGCGGCTGCGGACGGCCGTGCGGACGCTGGCCAACCTGGACCTGCCGCCCGACGAACTGCTGGCCAGGCTCGACGACTTGGTCATCGGGCTGATGGAGACCCGGCGCGACGGCGGGCCGGCGGCCGGCGACGACGCCACCCCGGCCACCCCGATGGGGTTCATGGGCGCCACCTGCCTCTACGCCGTCTACGACCCGGTCAGCAGGCGCTGCACGATGGCCCGCGCCGGCCATCTGCCGCCCGCGGTCGTCGCCCCGGACGGCACCGTGGCGTTCCCGGACCTGCCCGCCGGGCCGCCGCTCGGCCTGGGCGCGCTGCCCTTCGAGTCGGCCGAACTGGAGCTGGCCGAGGGGAGTTTGCTGGCGCTGTTCACCAACGGCCTGCTGGAGAACGGCGATCGGGACATCGGGGTCGGGATGTCCCGGCTGAGTCGGGCGCTCGCGGTGCCCGGGGCGGCGCTGGAGGAGATCGGCCGGAACGTGGTGGCGGCGCTGCTGACCGGGCCGCCGTCGGATGACGCCGCGCTGCTGCTGGCCCGTACGCGCGCGCTGGGGACCGGCCAGGTCGCCTCGTGGGATCTGGCCACCGACCCGGCGTGGGTCGGCCGGGCCCGCGCGCTGGCCGGGCGGCAGCTGTCGGCGTGGGGGATGGAGCCGCTGGTGTTCACCACCGAGCTGGTGGTCAGCGAGCTGGTCACCAACGCCATCCGGCACGGCAGCGGGCCGATCACACTGCGGCTGATCCGCCAGGACGCGGCCCTCATATGCGAGGTGTCCGACACCGCGAGCACCGCACCGCATCTGCGGCACGCCCGGACCACGGACGAGGGCGGGCGCGGGCTGCTGATCGTCGCGCAGCTGACCCGGCGCTGGGGGACGCGGTACACCGCGAACGGGAAGATCATCTGGGCCGAGCAGGGGCACCGGGACGCGCTGAAGGACGCGGCGGCCGTCGTGGTGTGAGGGCCCGGGGCGGCGGCGCCCGCCCGCGGCCGGGCGGTGTGCATTGGCCGGGCGGACAGCCCTGGCGGCTGAGTTTGTCGACCCGCACAAATACCTCGCCGCGCGGCGCCACATACGCTTGCGCAAATCCATTCCGGACGTGATGCGGCTCTCACCTCCCACAAGGAGGCGGAGCACACGCGCGGGCCACGTGGCCACCGCTTCGCGCGGGGCCAACGCCGGGACCGCGCCGGTATCCGAAGACCGTGGCCCCGAATGCCGCCGTTTTCGCGCCTGGCATGCCCCTCCGACGACTTCATGGATGTCGAGATGACCTCACCTCGCCCTGCCCCCGTGGCGTCTGCGCTCAGCGACGGCACGCACAGCGGCCCGGCCGCACCCGATCCCGGTGCGTCCCCGGGCCTCAAGTCCGGCCTGAAGAACCGCCACCTGTCCATGATCGCCGTCGGCGGGGTGATCGGCGCGGGCCTGTTCGTGGGCTCCGCGTCGGGCATCGCCGCGGCCGGCCCCGGCATCCTGCTGTCGTACGCGCTGGTGGGCATGCTGGTCGTCTTCGTGATGCGGATGCTCGGGGAGATGGCGGCGGCCAACCCGACCTCCGGGTCCTTCTCCGCGTACGCGGACCGGGCGCTGGGGCGCTGGGCCGGTTTCTCGATCGGCTGGCTGTACTGGTTCTTCTGGGTCGTGGTGCTCGCCGTCGAGGCGACCGCCGGCGCGGCGATCCTCACCAGCTGGGTCCCGGCCGTCCCGCAGTGGGCCTGGGCGCTGATCGTGATGGTCGTGCTGACCGCGTCGAACCTGGCCTCGGTCGCCTCGTTCGGTGAGTTCGAGTTCTGGTTCGCGGGCATCAAGGTCGTCGCCATCTGCTGCTTCATCGTGCTGGGCGGGCTGGCGCTCGCCGGGGTGCTGCCCGGCTCGGGCCACGCCGGGACCGGCTTCACCAACCTCACCTCGCACGGCGGCTTCCTGCCGCATGGACCCAGTGCGATCCTCACCGGCGTCCTGATGGTCGTCTTCTCGTTCATGGGCAGCGAGATCGTCACCCTCGCCGCGGGCGAGTCCGAGGACCCGCGGCGGGCGGTCACCAAGGCCACCAAGAGCGTGATCTGGCGGGTCGCCGTCTTCTACCTCGGCTCGATCCTGGTCGTGGTCTCGGTCCTGCCGTGGAACGACCCGTCGATCGCCAAGAAGGGCTCGTACGTCGCGGCCCTCGACGCGATGGGCATCCCGCACGCCGGCCAGTTCATGAACGTCATCGTGCTGACCGCGGTGCTCTCCTGCCTCAACTCCGGCCTCTACACGGCCTCCCGGATGGCGTTCTCGCTCGGGCAGCGCGGCGACGCCCCGCGGGCCTTCGCCCGGACGAACGGCCGCGGCGTCCCGCAGGCGGCGATCCTGGCCTCGGTCGCCTTCGGCTTCCTCGCGGTGGGCTTCAACTACCTGTGGCCGACCACCGTCTTCCAGTTCCTGCTGAACTCGTCGGGCGCGGTCGCGCTCTTCGTCTGGCTCGTCATCTGCTTCTCGCAGCTGCGGATGCGCGGCATCATCCTGCGCGAGAACCCGGAGAAGCTGGTCGTGCGGATGTGGCTGTTCCCGTATCTGACCTGGGCGACGATCGCGATGATCTCGTTCGTGCTGGCGTACATGCTCACCGACGGCAGCGCCGGCGGCGGACGCATCCAGGTGCTGCTGTCGCTGCTGGTGGCGGCGATCGTGGTCGGGATCTCGCTGGTGCGGGACCGGCTGGGCGCCCGCACCGACCGGGACGCCGTCGCCGGCTAGTCACCGGTCGGCCGCCCGCATCCCGTCCCGGTGGAGCCTGCCGCACCACCGGGACGGGGGTGTGCCGGGGGTGCCCACACCGCGTGAACACCCTTCCACGGCAAGTGAATTGTGGCAATCTATGCTTTTGCCTGAATTTTCACATATGGCACTTGTTGGGACTATTTGGGGGACGTAGCCTCGGAGGTGTCGCGGCCGGAAAGATCTCGGATCGCAGACCGGAAACGACCCGGAGGGCCGCGGTGAAGCTCCGATTCACTGGAGGCGGAGATGAGTTTCCGGGTACTCACCCACTGCGGAGGCGGAGGCCGAGGCAGAGGTGACTGGTGGGGCTACGGACGCGGCGGACGCGGAGGTTATGGCGGATTCTTCTTCTTCGGCGGACGCGGCTATGGCGGACGCGGCTATGGCGGCTTCGGCGGTCGTGGCTACGGCGGCCGTGGCGGCTACGGCCGGTTCTGATCGCACCCCAGAGTCAGAGGCAGGCCCGCGTCCTGGCGCGGGTCCGTCTCTTGACCTGGGGCCCGTACCGTCCGTAGTTCCCCGATGACGGATCCGCAGTGAGCCGGTGACGCAGCGGCCATGCGTCTGCGCAGCGCACGCCGAGGTCCAGGGCCGGCGGCGGCCCCTGAACCGCCGACGACGGCCCAGGGACCCGTATACCCGGCACCGGAGGCCGTCCCGCCCGCACCGGAGCCCGTCCCGCCGGTGCCGCGGGCGACGGACCCGGCGGCCGACGTCCCGATCCTGACCCGCCACGTCGGCGCCGCGGAGGCGTTCCGCCGGTTCTGGCCGCTGACGCGGGGCGACCGCAAGTGGATGCTGGCGATCGGCCTGTTCGCCGTCATCGCCGCGCTCGCGGAGACGGTGGCGATCCTGCTCTTCTCCCGGCTCACCGACGGCGCCCTCCAGAAGGGGTCGGTCAGCGCCTTCTGGACCCCGGCGGGCCAGTGGCTCACGGTGGCCGTCTCCGGCGCCCTGGTGGGCTATCTGGGCAACTCCCTCGCCGCCTGGACCGCGGAGCGCTTCCTGCTGCGCCTGCGGGCCCGGGTCTTCGCCCACCTCCAGACGCTGCCGCCGCACTTCTTCCAGCGCAACCGCCGCGGCGACCTCGTCGAGCGGCTGACCGGCGACGTCGACGCCATCGAACGCCTCGTCGTCTCCGGCCTGCTGGGGGCCTCCACGGCCCTGTTCAGCGCCCTCTTCTACGGAGCCGCGGCGCTCTGGCTGCGGTGGGAGCTGGCGCTCGCCACCTTCGTCGCGGCCCCGATCTTCCTCGGCGCCACCCGGCGCTTCACCAACCGGCTGCGCGCGGTCTCCCGCCGGGTGCGGGCGGCGGACGGCGCGGTCACCTCGGTCGTCGAGGAGGCGCTCGGCAACGTCGTGCTCACCCAGGCGTACAACCGGCAGCGCGACGAGGAGGCGCGGCTGGCCCGCGAAGCCGGCCGCTTCCTGCGCGCCTGCGTCACCAGCGCCCGGCTCAACGCGCTCTACGGCCAGGTCATCGAGGTCCTGGAGACGGTCTGTGTGCTGGCCGTCATCGGCCTGGGCGCCTGGGAGATCTCCCGGGGCCGGATGACCCTCGGCCAGCTGCTCGCCTTCGCCGCGTTCATCGGCTACCTCTACCCGCCCATCCGCTCCCTGGGCAGCCTCGGCCTGACCGCCACCGCCGCGACCGCCGCCGCCGACCGGCTGCTGGAGATCCTCGACGCCGACCCCTCCGTCACCGACCCGCCGCCCTGGGCCACCACCCGCCTCGCACACCGCGCACGGGGCGCGCTACAGGCCGACCGGGTCAGCTTCAGCTACCCCAACTCCCTGCACCGCGCCCTCAGTTCGCTCTCCTTCGCCACCGGCCCCGGCGAGTTCCTGGTCATCACCGGGCCCAGCGGCGCCGGCAAGTCCACCCTGGCGGCGCTCCTGCTGCGCTTCTACGACCCGGACGCCGGCACCATCCGCCTCGACGGCGTCCCCGTCAACCGCCTCCCGCTCGCCCAGCTCCGCAGCAACATCACGCTGCTGCCGCAGCAGACCCTGGTCCTCCACGACACCGTGGAACACAACATCGCCTGTGGCCGCGACGACCCCGCCCCGACCCACGACGACGTGATCCGCGCGGCCCGGGCGGCCGACGCCGACTCCTTCATCACCGCCCTCCCCGACGGCTACGACACCGTCATCGCCCCCGCCACCGCCGGCCTCTCCGGCGGCCAGCTGCAACGCATCGCCATCGCCCGCGCGATGCTCCGCGACGCCCCCGTGCTGATCCTCGACGAGCCCACCACCGGCCTCGACATCCTCGCCGCGCAGCGCATCCTGACCCCGCTGCGCCGCCTGGCCGAGGGCCGCACCACCCTCGTCATCACCCACGACCTGGACCTCGCGGCCGACGCCGACCGGGTGCTGGTCCTCAACCACGGCCGCCTCGTCGAATCCGGCACCCACCGCCAACTCCTCGCCCGCAGCGGGCTGTACGCGACGCTGTTCGCGGCCTACCCGCAGACACGGAACGGGGCGGTGCGCTCCCGCTGACCCGTTCCCCGCTGACCCGTTCCCCGGCGACCGGTTTCCGGATGACCGGTTCCCGGGCGACCGGTTCCCGGACAGGTCCCTGACGCGCCGCCCGCCCGGTCCGGGACACGTCCGGGGGCACCACACCGGGGGCACGACACCGGGGCCACAACACCGGTGTCACAACCCGTCCAACCCGCCCTGCTCCAGCGACAGTTCGGCCCAGATGATCTTTCCTTCCGGGGTGTAGCGGGTGCCCCAGTTCTGGGTGAGCTGGGAGACGAGGAAGAGGCCGCGCCCGCCCTCGTCCTCGTCGGCGGCGTAGCGCAGGTGCGGGGAGGTGCTGCTGGTGTCGGAGACCTCGCAGATCAGGGTGCGGTCGTAGAGCAGGCGCACGCGGATCGGGCCGGTGGCGTAGCGGATGGCGTTGGTGATGAGCTCGCTGAGGACCAGTTCGGTGGTGAAGGCGGCCTCCTCCAGGCCCCACACCTCCAGCTGCCGGGTGATCGCGGCCCGCGCGTCCGCGACCGCCGCCGGGTCGGAGGGGACCTCCCAGTTCGCGATGCGGTCCGGTCGCAGGACCCGGGTGCGCGCGACGAGCAGGGCGATGTCGTCGCGCTGGCGGTCCGGGAGCAGGGCGGCGAGCACCGCGTCACAGGTCTCGTCGGGCGTCCGGCCGGGCTGTGCGAGAGCGGTCGCGAGGGTGCTGAGCCCGCCGCTGATGTCCCGGTTGCGGCCCTCGACGAGGCCGTCGGTGTACAGGGCGAGGCTACTGCCCTCGGGCAGCTCCAGGTTCACCGCCTCGAACGGCAGACCGCCCAGGCCGAGCGGAGGTCCGGCGGGCAGTTCGGGGAACTCCACGGTGCCGTCGGGGCGGACCAGCGCCGGCAGCAGGTGGCCCGCGCGGGACATGCTGCACAGCCCGCTGGACGGGTCGTAGATCGCGTACAGGCAGGTGGCGCCGGTGACCACCGCCTCCTCGTTGCCGGTGGCCGCCTCCTGGTCGATGCGGTTGACCAACTCGTCCAGATGGCTGAGGAGTTCATCGGGCGGCAGGTCCAGGGTGGAGAAGTTCTGCACCGCGGTGCGCAGCCGCCCCATCGTCGCGGCGGCGTGCAGCCCGTGGCCGACCACGTCCCCGATGACCAGGGCGACCCGGGCGCCGGGCAGCGGGATGACGTCGAACCAGTCGCCGCCCACCCCGGTCTGCGCCGGCAGGTAGCGGTGGGCCAGGTCGAGGGCGTTCTGCTCGGGCAGGCCGCGCGGCAGCAGGCTGCGCTGGAGGGTGACGGCCATGGCGTGCTCGCGGGCGTAGCGGCGCGCGTTGTCGATGCACACGGCGGCCCGCGCCGCCATCTCCTCGGCCAGCGACAGGTCGCCCTCCTCGAAGCGCGGGGTCTCCTGGGTGCGCCAGAAGTTGGCGATCCCCAGAAGGACGCCGCGCGCCTGGAGCGGGACGGTGATCAGGGACCGGCATCCGTGGTTCATCACCTGCCGCAGGCGCCCGTAATCCTGGGCGAGCCACTCCTCGGCGGCCTCCAGATCGGAGACGAGCACCGGCTGCCCGGTGACGAAACCGGTCGCCATCGGCGTGCTCGCCGGATACCGGTGGAGCTCGCCGGCCCGGTAGAGGGGGTGGTCGTCGCGGATCCCGGCGATCGCCACCCGGCGCAGCTCCGGCGCCTCGCGGTACGCCCCCGGGGGCGGCTCCTCGCCCCTCAGGACGGGCTCCGCGAGGTCGACCGTGGCGTAGTCGGCGAACCAGGTCAGCGCGACCTGGGTGAGTTCCTCGGCGGTGCGCTGCACGTCCAGGGTGGTGCCGATGGCCACGCTCGCCTCGTACAGCAGCCGCAGCCGGCTCTGCGCGGACTCCACCTTTCCCGCGAGGGCGAGGAGCTCGGTGGAGTCGCGCAGGGTGGCCACGCTGCCGGGCGGGCCGCCCCGGCGGTCGGTGGGCCGTTTGTTCACCGCCAGCAGCCGCTCCCCGACCGTCAGCACCTCGTCGTTCGCGGTCCGTGCGGAGACCAGCAGCTCGGTCGTCCGGGGGGCGAGCCCGAGCTCGGCGACCCGGCGGCCCTCCACGTCCGCGGCCAGCCCGAGCAGCCGCCGCGCCTCGTCGTTCGCCAGCACCACCCGCCCGCGCGCGTCGACGATCAGCACCCCCTCGCGCACGGCGTGCAGCACCGCGTCATGGTGCTCGTACATGCGGGTCATCTCCACCGGCCCGAGCCCGTGCGTCTGGCGCCGCAGCCGGCGGCTGGCCAGCGCGGTGCCGGTCGTGGCCAGCGCCAGTGCGGCGGCCCCCGCGGTGAGGACGACCGGCAGCTGCCGGTCGATCGCGCTGCTGACCCGGCTGACCTTGATGCCCGCCGACACCATGCCCACGACCGCGCCCCTGGCGTCCATGACCGGGACCACCACCTGCGCCTCGTGGCCGAGCGGGCCGTACACGCTCTCGGTGGTGATGCGGCCCTTCAGCGACGGCCCGATGGTGCCGACGAAGTGCTTGCCGATCTCCTGCGGCTTGGGGTGCGTGTAGCGGATGCCCTGCCGGTTCATGACGACGATGAAGTCGACCCCGCCCTGCTTGCGCGCGGCCTCGGTCAGCGGCTGGAGTACCGCCGAGGGATCGGGCCCGCGCATGACGTTCACCAGCCCCGGGCTGTGCGCGAACGACTCCGCCGCGGCGAGCGAGCGGTCCCGCGCCCCCTGGAACCGGTCGCTGCGGGACTGCACCAGCAACGTGACCACCGCCGCCACGACGAGCAGCACCACGATGAGGATCTGGAGCACGAACATCTGCCCGGCGACACTGCGGGAGCCCGCCACCGACCGCAGCCGCTGCCCTGCCGGCGACGGCGACCACGAAAAGCGGCCGGATTTACGGGCCATGCCCCATATGTACCCCGTGCACTGTGCGTCCGATACGCACCACGCCGGGATATCGCATGACTGTACGACGGGTCCGGGGCGGCGCACGGAGTCGTTTCCGCCCGAGCGCGCGGAAACGGGGGCTGGATGACCGGTGGGCTCCGGGGATGCCCGCGGGAGTGTGTGCAGGGGCCGGCTGCCGCGGCTCGGTCCATCCGTACTGTCCGGAACCGCGGCGCTACTCCGTGCGCAGGCCGGCCGAGGCGGAGCGGCGGGTGGCCGGGCTCATCGTCGGTGGCTCTGGTCTGTTCGCGGTTTACGTGGCACCCTGCCCGGCGCCCGGCCCTGGTCCTGCGTGCCCTCCTGCGTGCCGCGGGTCGCCAGGGCCGCCGGTGAGCCGGCGACGGGATGTCCCGGCTGACGTGGACGTACCGACCGACAAGGAGACGGCCGTGAGCGAACCCCATGGCGGTGCGCAGCAGACCGCATCACACGAGGAGGCCCTCAGGAGGCAGCACGCGGCCCGCGGCCGGAGCGCCATCGACCGCGCGAGCGCCCTGTGCCGCTTCGTGGGCATCGGGGACGACGACGCGCGAGCGGTGCCGACGAGCCCGACGGCGAAGGCGGCCAGCGCGGTGCGCCTGTCGGCCCAGGCGCTCGCGCACGCGTCGGAGCTTCCCCCCGACCCGGCGGCGGACGCCCGTTGCGCGCGAAATGCCGCCGCGGCGGCGGCCGTTGTCGCCAAGGTCGCACAGTCCCACGCGGGCCCCGGCGGCCTCGCGGACGCCGCCTACCGCGCCGCCGTCAGCGCTTCCCTGGCCGGCGGATACGCGGCGGCGCAGCCGGCGATGGGCCGGGACGAGGCGCTGAACCGCAAGGCGGACGCGGACGAGGCGGCGGCCGTCGCGGCGGCCGAGGCCGCGGGGTGGATGTAGGTCAACCGGTTGAGTTGAGGGGGGCGTTGCCGGCGCCGTGCGCGTGCCGGGCGGTCCAGGCCCTGTCGTCGACGTCCCGCCTGCCGGGCGGACGACGGGAGTTGGACGACGGGGCCTAGAAGAGCGCGGCGTCGAGCGACCAGCATTGCCAGCTCATGGCGAAGAGTGCGGTGGCGGAGATCAGGGCCATCATCAGGTTCTGTCCCTGCTCGGCCCAGTCGTGGATCATCATCACGAGGTAGATCAGGTTCAGGGCGAGGCCGGCCACCAGGGCCACGGGGGTCAGCAGGCCGGCGACCAGGCCGAGTCCCAGGGCCAGTTCCGCGTAGGCGACCACGTATGCCATCAGCCGCGGGCGGGGCTTCACGACGCGGTCGAAGCCCTTGCGGACCACCGGCCAGCGGTGCCGGTCCGCGATGCCCGCGGCCCAGGTGATGCCGCCGCCGGCGAACCAGCTCTTCTTGTCCTTGTGGCGCCAGCTCTCCAGCCACCACAGCCCGAGGCCGATGCGGAGAACTGCGAACCACTCGGCGCCGGTGAGCCAGATCGTGTGCATGGGGCCGTTCCTCTCGGTTCCGGGGCGGGGCGGCGTAGCTGATGGTGTGTCAGTTCAGTGGGAGGGTGCGCGGTTGCGCAAGAGGGTGAGTTGCCGGGCTTCCCTTGTGGTTGTGCGGGCGAGCCCATAGCCTCCGAACCCGAAGTAACTGATGGACCGTCAGATTCCGTCGGTGGGACTCGGCGGCACGGGAGTTGGGGGTACGGCGTGACCAGCGGAAAGAGCGGCAGCGGAGAGCTTCCGAAGATCGTCAGCGTGGACGATCACGTGATCGAGCCGGCGCATCTCTTCGAGACCTGGCTTCCGGCCAAGTACCGCGACCGGGGCCCCAAGCCCTTCACCGCCGGCATCGGCGAGCTGAAGTACGTGGGCGGCAAGTACCGGTTCGCCACGGATCCGGACGGCCAGATCACGGACTGGTGGGAGTACGAGGGGCTGCTCTTCCCGTACAAGCGCATCATCGCGGCCGTCGGCTTCTCGCGCGACGAGATGACCCTCGACGGCATCACCCGGGACCAGATGCGGCGCGGCTGCTGGGACCCCGCGGCGCGGCTGGCGGACATGGACGTCAACCACGTCGAGGCGTCGCTCTGCTTCCCGACCTTCCCGCGCTTCTGCGGTCAGACCTTCGCCGAGGCGGCGGACAAGGAGGTCGGGCTGGCCTGCGTGCGGGCGTACAACGACTGGATGGTGGAGGAGTGGTGCGGGGACAGCGGCGGCCGGCTGATCCCGCTGTGCCTGATCCCGCTGTGGGACGTCGGGCTCGCGGTCGCCGAGATCCGGCGCAACGCGGCACGGGGCGTGCGGGCGGTGACCTTCAGCGAGATCCCCACGTACCTGGGGCTGCCGTCCATCCACTCCGGCTACTGGGACCCGTTCTTCGCGGCCTGCGAGGAGACCGGGACGGTCGTGAACATGCACATCGGGTCGTCGTCGCAGATGCCGGCCGCCTCACCGGACGCCCCGCCGGCGGTGCAGGCGTCGCTCTCCTTCAACAACGCCATGGCCTCGATGATGGACTTCCTCTTCAGCGGGGTGCTGGTGAGGTTCCCGCGGCTGAAGCTCGCCTACAGCGAGGGGCAGATGGGCTGGATCCCGTACGCCCTGGAGCGGGCCGACGACGTCTGGGCGGAGCACCGGGCGTGGGGCGGGGTGCGGGACCTGATCCCGGAACCGCCGTCGACGTACTACTACCGCCAGGTCTTCTGCTGTTTCTTCCGCGACCGGCACGGCGTCGAGGCGATCGAGACGGTGGGGGTCGACAACGCGACCTTCGAGACCGACTACCCGCATGTCGACTCGACCTGGCCGCACACGAAGGACGTGGCAGCCGATCACGTCGGCCGCCTCCCGGAGGACGTGGCCTACAAGCTTCTGCGCGGCAACGCGATTCGTATGCTGGACCTGCCGTTCGACCGTGATCGGGCGGCTGTCTGACCATCGTCCGTGCCGACGTGGGCCGCGATGGGGTGCCGGGGGCGCGGGCCGTCGGCACGGAGGTTGCCGGACCCGCTGAGAGGCGTTGGGATGAGCGACACCATGAGTCAGGCCCTGGTCACCCTCGGCCGCGGTTATCTGCGGGACGCCCCCGGTGTGCTGGGGAAGGTGGCGCTCGCGGAGCGGTACCTGAATCCGCGACTGCGCGACCGTCCGCGCCGACGGGTCGTCCACACCCGCTTCGGCGCCCGGATGGCCGTCGACACGCAGGATCTCATCCAGCGCTACCTCTACCTGTTCGGTGTATGGGAGCCGCACCTGACGCACTGGCTCCGGCGCCGGCTGCGTCCCGGCGACACCTTCGTCGACGTCGGATCCAACATCGGCTACTTCAGCCTGCTCGCCTCCCGGCTGGTCGGCGAGCAGGGCAAGGTCGTCTCGGTCGAGGCCATGCCGGCCTTCCACAGCAGGCTCCTGCAACATGCCGCGCTGAACCGGAGCACCAACATCCGCGCGGTCAACGCCGCCGTCTCCGACGCCCCGGGGACACTGACGTTCATCCTCGCCAGCTCCGACAACATGGGAGCTGCCAGCATCGTCCCCTACGAGGGGCCGGCCGAGGCCACGTTCGACGTCGAGGCGTACCCCCTGCCCGACGTGGTCGATCCGGCGGAGATCGCCACGGCCCGGGTGATCAAGATCGACGTGGAGGGTGCGGAGGGCGCCGTCGTACGGGGCATGAGGCCGATGCTCGACAAGCTCCGCCCGGACGCGGAGATCACAGTGGAGATCAACCCCTGGCGGATGGAGCGGCTGGGGGACTCGGCCGACGAGCTCATGGCGACGATGCGGGAGCACGGCTTCCACGCGTACCGGCTGAAGAACCACTACGCCGTCGCGAGCTACCCGGCGGCGGTGCGCGGGGCGGTGGTCGCCCCGGTGCGCTGGCGGGGGCCGGTCGTCGAGGAGAGCGATCTGGTCTTCTCGCGGGTGGACGCCGAGGAGCTGCCGTAGGGCGACGGGCCGGGCACCGGCGGTCGGCGGCGGCCCGTGTGCCGGTACGCGCCGTGCCATCCGGTACCGGTCCCTCCCCTCGTGGGGACCGGTACCGGAGGGCACAGGCGACGTCGATCCGCGCCGGTGTGGCGTGGATCGCACGGGGCCCGCGATCCGTGGTCGTGGTGAGCGGTCCGTGGGGGGACCGGCTCCACGGATCCCTCGGCCTCAGGGGCGAGACCGTCACCACCGGGGCAGGACTCCGGAGGCGACGGCGAGAACGTGTGGGGGAGTCGTCTCTCCGAGCGCTGAGCCGGTGGCCCTCCGGGTCGTGCCCGGTCGGGTGCCACCGCGCTGCGATCCTGCCAGCAAAGGCCCCGGCCGAGGAGGTTCCGGTCCTGGGCCCCCTGCTCCGTCGCAGGTCAGCCGGTTAAGGTGAGTTTTCCGGTCCGGATGTCCAAGTGCGGGGGAGTAAAGGGGTGGAGACCTTGAGTTCCGACTCAGGGGCACGCACAGCCTTCGCGGAACGTCTTGCGCTGCTCTACAAGGAGGCGGGCAACCCTCCGCTCAAGCAGGTGGCCGAGGCGGTCGTACGGCTTCAGCGGGTCGACGAACGCGGGCGGCCGGTGCGGGTGTCCGTACAGCGGATCAGCGACTGGCGGCGGGCCAGGAACGTGCCCGCGCAGTTCGCCGCCCTCGCCGCGGTGCTGCACATCCTCGTTCCCCAGGCGCGGCGTCTGCGGCCCGTGCCGGTGTCCGCGGGTCTGTACGACCTGGCGCAGTGGCAGCGCCTGTGGGAGCGCGCGGTCGCCGGTCCGGCGGGCGACCGCGCCGCGCCCTCCGGGCAGGAGGAGGAACGCCCGCCGGCCGACGACCCGGCCGTCCCCGGGGTGTGCCCGTACCGGGGGCTGGCCTCGTACCGCCGGCAGGACGCCCGGTGGTTCTTCGGCCGGGAGCGGAGCACGGAGGCGCTCGTCGCCCAGCTGCGCGCCGCGGAGAAGACCGGCGGCCTGGTGATGCTGGTGGGCGCCTCGGGGGCGGGCAAGTCCTCGCTGCTGAATGCCGGACTGGTGCCCGCATTGCAGAACGGTGCTCTCGACGGCGACGGGGGCGACGGGGACGGCCCGGGGGACGACGGGGACCGCCCGGGCAGGGAAGTGCTCCAGCTCGTGCCGGGAGGCGACCCCCTCGCGGAGCTGAGCCGCCGGATACCCGAGCTCGCCTCCGTCGTCACCGCGGCGGCGGAGCGGCCCGGCACCCCGCCCGACCCGTACGCGGTGCGGGAGGCCACCACGGCATGGGCGCGGCGCGACACGCCGTCCGCCGCCCGCCCGGTCGTGATCGTGGACCAGTTCGAGGAGGCGTTCACCCTCTGCTCCGACGAGGCGGTCCGCCGTACGTTCATCCAGCTCCTGCATGCCGCCTGCACGCCCGACGATCCGGGCGACCCGGCCCCGGCGCTCGTCATCCTGGGCATACGGGCCGACTTCTACGAGCGGTGCCTGGGGTATCCCGAACTGGCCGACGCCCTCCAGCACCGGCACATGGTGCTGGGGCCGCTGACCACCGCGGAGCTGCGCGAGGCGGTGACCGGCCCGGCCAAGGCCGTGGGCCTGGAACTCGAACCGGGGCTCGCCGAGCTGATCGCCCGCGAAGTGAGCGCCGACGGCCCCGGCGGGGCGCACGACGCGGGCGTGCTGCCGCTGCTCTCCCACGCCCTGCTCGCCACCTGGCAGCGGCGGAAGGCGGGGCGGCTGACGCTGGCCGGCTACCGCGCGGCGGGTGGCATCCAGGGAGCGGTGGCGGCCACCGCCGAGCGGGCCTGGTCCGGCCTCGACCCGACGGGCCGCACGGCCGCGCGGCTGCTCCTGCTGCGGCTCGTCCGGCTCGGCGAGGACACCCAGGCCACCCGCCGGCGCGGGACGCGGCGCCAGCTCGCGGAGGAGTCCACCGACCCCGGCAAAACGGAGGAATCGCTCGAAGCGCTGGTGCACGCCCGGTTGGTGACGCTCGACGCGGAGGCCGTGGAGATCACCCACGAGGCGCTGCTGCACGCCTGGCCGCGGCTGCGCGACTGGATCGACGAGGACCGCAACGGCAACCTGCTGCGGCAGCGGCTGGAGGAGGACGGCCGGGCCTGGGAGGGCTCGCACCGCGACCCGTCACTGCTCTACCGGGGGTCCCGCCTGGAACAGGCCCGCACCTGGGCGGAGTCCGCCGGCGACACCTTCCTGACCCGCAGCGCGGTGGAGTTCCTCGCCGCCTCGGTCCGGCTGCGCCGGCGCACGGTCCTGCTCAGCCGCGGCGCGGTGGCGGCGCTGGTCGTCATGGCGATGCTGGCCGTCGGCTCGGCCGTGGTCGCGTGGCAGCAGCGGGACGACACCGTCTTCGAGCAGGTGCTCGCCGAAGCCGACCGCGCCCAGTACACCGATCCGTCCCTGTCGGCGCAGCTCGACCTGGTGGCACACCGCCTGCGGCCCGACGACCGGGGGGCCGACAACCGGCTGATCTCGATCGTGAACGCGCCGCTGGCCACGCCGCTGACGGGCCACACCGGCGCCGTCTACCTCACCTCGTTCAGCCCGAACGGCCGGCTCCTGGCCACCGCCAGCTACGACCGGACCGTCCGGCTGTGGGACGTGTCCGACCGGGCGCGCCCCAAACCCCTGGGCAAACCCCTCACCGGCCACACGAGTTGGGTGACCACCGCGGTCTTCAGCCCGGACGGCAAGACCCTCGCCAGCGCCTCCGACGACGGCGCCATCCGGCTCTGGGACGTACGGGACCCGTACCACCCGCACCCGCTCGGCGCCCCGCTGACCGGCCACGACGGCACGATCTACCTGCTCGCCTTCAGCCCGGACGGGCACACGCTGGCCGCCGCCGACGAGGACCACACCGTCCGCCTGTGGGACATGGCCGACCCGCGCCGGCCGGCCCCGCTCGGCGCGCCGCTGACCGGCCCCACCGCCGCGGTGCGCTCGGTGGCGTTCAGCCCCGACGGCCACACGCTGGCGGCCGGTGGCGACGACGGCGCGATCAGGCTGTGGAACACGGCCGACCGCACCGATCCGACGCCGGTCGACACGGTGCTGACCGGCCACACCGCCACCGTGCACTCCGTGGCCTTCAGCCCGGACGGCCGGACGCTGGCCAGCGGCAGCGCGGACAACACCCTCCGCCTCTGGAACACCGCCGACCCCGGTCACCCGGCGGCCCTCGGCGCGCCGCTCACCGCCCACACCGGGCCCCTGTGGTCCGTGGCCTTCAGCCCCGACGGGAACACGCTCGCCGCCGGCAGCGCGGACAGCACCGCGAGCCTGTGGAACGTCAGCGATCCGGCCTACCCGTCGCAGGTCGGCGAGTCCCTCGCGGGCGGCAGCGGCGAGATGTACGCGGTGGGCTTCAGCCCCGACGGGCGGACCCTCGCCACGGGGAGCGGCGACAGCAAGGTGCGGCTGTGGTCGATCCCGCCGTCGAACATGGTCGGCCGGATCGGCGCGTTCCGCCCGGACGGCCGGGTGCTCGCCACCGCCGCCACCGACCGCAAGGTCCGGCTGTGGAACGTGCAGACGCCCAACCGGCCGGTGGCGCTGGGCGAGCCGTTCCTGCCGGGGCGGGCCAACGTGTACAAGCTGGCGTTCTCCCCCGACGGCCGCACCCTCGCGGTGCGCACCGGAAGCCCCCGCCCCGCCGTGCAGTTGTGGAACATCGGCGACCCGGCCCGGCCGGTCCCCTACGGGCCGCCGCTCCCGCTGCCGATCCGCTTCGCGGGCCCCGACACCGTGGCCTTCAGCCCGGACGGCCGCACCCTGGCGACCGCCTACGACGACTACACCGTCCGGTTGTGGAACATCGCCGACCCGGCCCGCCCCCGTCCGCTCGGCCCCCTCCTCACCGGCCACAAGGGCTACGTCAACACCCTCGCCTTCAGTCCGGACGGCCGGACCCTGGCCAGCGGCAGCGCGGACGACATCGTCCGGCTCTGGAACACCGCCGACCCGGCGCACGCCACCCTGCTCGGGGCGCCGCTCACCGGCCACACGGGATCCGTCAACGTGCTCGCCTTCAGTCCGGACGGCCGGACGCTGGCCAGCGGCAGCGCGGACGACACCGTCCGCCTCTGGAACACCGCCGACCCCGGCAGGACGACCCAGCAGGGCAAGCCCCTCACCGGCCACACCGAAGAGGTCGTGTCCCTGACGTTCAGCCCGGACGGCCACACCCTGGCGAGCGGCGGCAACGACAACACGGTCCGGTTCTGGAACGTCGCGGCCCCCGGCCGGGCCACTCCCATCGGCCAGTCCACCGGCCCCCACGCCAAGACGGGCAACTTCCTGTCGTTCAGCCCCCGGAGCCACATGCTGGGGGTGTCGAGCGGCGCGGGCACCGTCCGGCTGTGGAGCCTGGACACCGACACGGCGATCCGCCGTATCTGCTCCACCACGCGGGGCGTGCTGACGCCGGACAAGTGGCACGAGTATCTGCCGCATCTCCCGTACGAGACCCCGTGCGAAGAGTGATGAATCCGGGGTCCGGCCCGGGGTGGAGTTGTGACCCCGGTCACAACTCCACCCCGTAATGCGGCAGCTGACTCCCGCCGCGCGGGCAGCCTTGCTACGCTTGATCACAGCCCGATCGCTGGTGCATCCCCCGTCGCCAGCGATCGGGCGTTTTCGCGCCCGGGCCTGCCCGATGCACCCCTCGCCACCGGCCGTGAGCCCGTGGCCGATCCGCCCCTCTCAAGCGGACTTCTCCGGGCGTTTCGGGTCAATCCACCCCGGGATAGCGCCAGTTGAGGTCGGTGAGCCGGCGCGCCCGCGCCTCCACGACCGCCATACGGGCAGCGCGCTCGGCGGTGTCGGTATGGGACGCCTGCCCGGTCACCTGCCCGGGCCACTTCCGGTAGAGGAGGCCCACCTCGGCGGAGAACCAGCCGCGGCTGACGGCGTTCAGCGCCAGGAGCAGCCCGGTGTCCTCGGAAGCGGGGAGGGCCATCCAGCCGCCGAGGGCGAGAAGCAGGTCACGGCGGACGAAGAGGGTCGCCGGATGGACCTGGGCGAGGAAGTCGTGCGCCGTCCAGAAGTCGAGGACCGCGCCGCGCTCGATCGGGCCGGGCTCCGGGTCGCCGTCGAAGCCGGCGGTGGAGCCGTCGGGCAGGAGGTCGAGGGCGCGGGAGGTCGCCCAGCCGATACCGCGGTCGCCTTCGAGCGCCGCCAGGTCCCGGGCCAGCGTGCCGGGCGGCAACTGGTCGTCCGCGTCCAGGACCTTGACGTACTCGCCGTCCGCCTGCGCGAGGGCGATGGTGCGCGCGACGCCCGGACCGCCGGGGCGGCCCTGCCGGAACGTCACCCGTGCGTCGTCCGGGACGTACGGGGCGACCTCGTCGCTGGTGCCGTCCTCCTGGATCACCCAGTGCCACTCCCACCCGTCGGGGAGTTCCTGCCGGCACAGCGAGGCGTGGGCGTCCGGCAGAAACCGCGCGGAGGGCGGGTGGACGGCGGTGACGATGATGATGCGCCGGCGCACGGCTCACCACCTTTCCAGGGGAGTGGTGAACAGCAGTTCCGTACGGTCGCCGGGCAGGATGACGTCGGTGACGTCCACGACGCGGCCGTCGGTGGCGTACGAGACCTTCCGGAGCACCAGCACGGACGTCCCGGGCGGCAGCTCCAGCTCCTCGGCCTCCTCGGGCGTCGGCGGGCGGGCGGTGACGCGCTCCTCGACGCGGTCCAGCTCGATTCCGACCGAATGGAACTGGCTCTGCGTGCCACCGGGCCACGGCTCCTTGGTCTCGTCCAGGAGATCGGGGTTCGGTGCGATCATGTCGCGCACCAGGTAGGAGGTCACCAGGCCGAAGGGCGCGCTCTCCGAGGCGTGCCGGGTCCGGTAGCTCCGTTCGAGCAGCGCCGCCCCCTCGTGCACGCCGAGCGCCGCGGCGATCTCGGCACGCGCCGGTATCTCGCGATAACGGGCCCGGAAGACAAGGTCGTTGACCTTCAGCCCGGTGTCGTGCTCGGTGGCACCGGTCAGCGCCCGCCGCGCCACCGGCTCGCGGGCCCGGTCCTTCTCCCACTGGTGCCGGAGGTTGGTCCGCCGCGCGGGGGTGCGCTCCCGGCGGACGAAGTTGCCGACCCCGTGCCGCTTCTCGATGAGGCCCTCGTCCCGCAGCGTACGCAGCGCCTCCCGGACGGTCGGCACACTGCGCCCGAACCGCTCGGCGAGCTTCGTCTCCGCCGGCAGCCGGTCACCGGGCCCGAGCCGACCCGCGCGGATGGCGGTGCGCAGCTCGTCCGCGATCCGCTCGTACGCCACTGCCATGAGAACTCACCGTTCCGCTGAATACCTCCAGGTTACGAGTCCTCATGAGGAGTTGCCGACCCGGGGGCCCGCCCCTCCGGGAGAGTTCGCCCCTCCTGGAGAGCTCGCCCCTCCGGGAGAGGGAGCGCGACGACGAAGTGGGCTCCGGCGGCCGGTGCGGTCTCGCCGAGGGTGAGGGTGCCGTGGTGGTTGTGGGCGATTTCGCGCGCGATGGCCAGGCCGAGGCCGGTACCGCCGCTGGTGCGGTTGCGGGAGGCGTCGAGGCGGGTGAACCGCTCGAAGATCTTCTCGTGGTGCTCGGCCGGGATGCCGGGGCCGTCGTCGCGGACTTCGACCAGGGCGGTGGCGGTGGCGGCGTCGGCGGAGACGGTGACCAGGACGCGACCGCGGGCGTGCCGCACGGCGTTGTCGAGGAGGTTGCGCAGCAGCCGTGCCAACTGCCGTGGATCGCCGTGGACGGTGACGCCGCCGCCCGCCGGGCAGTCGACGCGGACGGAGACGGAGACGGAGACGGAGTCGGGGGCGTGCCGGCGCGCCTGTGCGGCAGCCTTCCGGGCCAGGGCCGCCAGGTCGACGGGCTGGGCGGTCGACGGTGACCGGTTGTCGAGATCGGCGAGCAGCAGCAGGTCTTCGATGAGCTGCTCAAGGCGTTCGGTGTCGCCGAGGGCGCCGCGGACGACGTCGGGCCAGTCGGTGCGGTCGGGGTAGTGCAGGGCCACTTCGAGGTCGGCTCGCAGCGCGGCAAGCGGGGTGCGCAGCTCGTGGGAGGCGTCGGCGGTGAAACGCCGCTGCTGCTCGGCGGCTTGTTCCAGCCGGTCCAGGGTGTCGTTGGTGGTGGCGGCCAGGCGGGCGATCTCGTCCTGGCGGGGCGGGACGGGGACGCGCAGGCTCAGGTCACGGCTGGTGATCGTGCGCAGGCGCTGCTGGATGACCTCCACCGGGTGCAGGGCCCGTGAGGTGGTGGTCCAGACGATCAGGGCGACCAGGAGGACGGCCGCGGGCAGGCCGGCGTACAGCACGTGGTCGACGGTGGCGACGGCCTCCTCGGCGTCCTGGGGGGTGACGAGGATGTGCAGGGTGAGGTTCTCGACGGGGGCGGTCGGCCTGCCGTCGAGCAGGCCAGGGGCGTGGAAGGCCGAGGTCACCACCCTGAGTTCGCGGCCGGCGAGTTGTTTGCTGCCGGACCGGGCATCGCCGCTCACGCTGCCCATGCGCAGGTCCTGCTCGATGGGGACGGTCGGTCCCGGCCTCTCAGGGAGCCCGTACAGCGGATCGGGTACGAAAGGCGCCAGGTCGGGGTCGCCTTCGACGAACCGGCCCGCGGGGTCGACGATCACCCAGGTGTCGGGGCTCTGAAAGAGGGCCTGGGTGTTGCCGTGCTGGTAGCGCTGCTCGATGAGGTCCAGGCTGGCTCTGGCCCGGTTGCGGGTGTCGCCCATCTTCGACGCGTAGACCTCGTTGCGCAGCCACAGGGCGCCGGCGGTGAAGGCCACGGCGGCGGTGAGGGCCGCGGCCAGGGCGGCGCGGAGGCGGATCGGCAGGCGCTTACCGAGCATCGTCGACCAGCCGGTAGCCGACGCCGCGCACCGTGTGGATGGTGGAGCGGCCGAAGGGGATGTCGATCTTGCGGCGCAGTGCCCTGATGTGGACGTCGATGATGTTGCTGGCGGCCCGCTGATGGGCGTCCCAGACCTGTTCCAGCAGGTCGGCGCGGCTCACCACTTCTCCGGCCCGGAGTCCGAGGTAGGCGAGGACGGCGAACTCCTTGGCCGTCAGCTCGATCTCGGTCCCGCCGCGGCGGCACCGGCGGGTGGCCGGGTCGAGGTGCAGGTCTCCGATCTGGACGGCCGGCTGGCGCACCGGGCCGCCGCGCCGGATCAGAGCCCGTAGCCGGGCCAGCAGCACCACGTAGGAGAACGGCTTGGCCAGGTAGTCGTCGGCTCCGGTGTCCAGGGCCTCCGCCTCGTCGTACTCGCCGTTCTTGGCGGTGAGCATCAGGATCGGGGTGCGGATGTCCTCGCGTCGCAGCCGGTCGCAGACCCGGTACCCGTCCAGGCCGGGGAGCATGATGTCCAGGATGATCGCCTGGTAGGGCTGCTGCCGGGCCATCCAGAGGCCGTGGCGGCCGTCATGGCAGACATCGACGGCGTAGCCCTCGCTCTCCAGGCCGCGGCGGAGCACGGAAGCCAGCCGCTCCTCGTCCTCGACCACCAGCACGCGCATGCCGCAATCGTGCCACGGGCGCGTATCCCCACATGAAGATCGCTTCATGCGGCTTCATCGCCGCTTCATGACGGCCGGACGACGGTGGACGCCCCTGTCCGCGTCCCGCAGGAGTGCCCGGTGTCCTCCCCCGCCCCGTCCCGCCCTCGCCCCCGCCCGTACGCGGACCCGGCGCCGCCCCGCGGCGCGGCGGCCCACCGGCGACGCCCCGGCCGCCCCCACCTGCTCGCGGCACTGTTCTTCGCCGCCTACACCGCGCTGTCGGTCACCAAGCACCTCCAGCTCCGTTCCACCGGCTACGACCTGGGCATCTTCGAGCAGGCCGTCCGCGCCTACGCCCAGCTGCGCGCCCCCGTCTCCGAACTCAAGGGCGCCGGCTACAACCTCCTCGGCGACCACTTCCACCCGATCCTGGCCACCCTCGCCCCGCTCTACCGGCTCTTCCCGACCCCGCTGACCCTGCTCACCGCCCAGGCCGCGCTGCTCGCCCTGTCCGTCGTCCCGGTCACCCGGCTGGCGATCCGCACCACCACCCCACGGCTCGGCACCGCGATCGGCATCGCCTACGGCCTGTCCTGGGGCCTGCAGAAAGCCGTCGCCTTCGACTTCCACGAGATAGCCTTCGCGGTCCCGCTGCTCGCCTTCTGCCTGGAGAGCCTGGCGCTGCGCCGCTGGCGCACCGCCGCGGCCTGGGCGCTGCCGCTGGTCCTGGTCAAGGAAGACCTACCGCTGACCGTCACCGCGATCGGCCTGTACCTCCTGCTGTCCGGCCGCCGCCGACTGGGCACGGCCGTACTGACCTACGGCGTGCTGTCCGGCCTGCTGATCGTGCTGGTCGTCATCCCGGCCTTCAACCCCGACGGCCACTACGCCTACCTCCACACCGCCACCCAGGCCGCCGGCGATCCGCTCACCCGGCTGCTCCTGCCGCCGCAGAAACTCGGCACGCTGCTCGCACTGCTCGCCCCGACGGCGTTCCTGGCGCTGCGCTCGCCGCTGATCCTCCTCGCGCTGCCCACGCTCGCCTGGCGCTTCTGGTCGACGAACCCGGCCTATTGGGGGCTGGACTACCACTACAGCGCCCTCCTGATGCCCCTCGTCTTCCTCGCCTTCGCCGACGCACTGGGCAGGCTGCGCCGACCCCGGCTGGTCACGCGGGCGGTGGCCGTCAGCGTCGCAGCAAGCCTGCTGGCGGTTCCCTTCCTTCCCCTGCGGGATCTGGCCGGTCCCGCATGGCGGCCCAGCCCCTGGGCTGTCGCGGCCCGCGAGGTCATGGCCGCCGTACCGGACGGCGCGGAGATCGGAGCCGTCAACTACCTCGCACCGCAGCTCACTTCGCGGGCCCACGTCTACCGGTTCCCGCAGGTCTTGGACAGCGGCACCAAGCCGGAGTGGCTGCTGGTCAGCGACCCCGCCCGAGGCGGCATGCCCGACTTCGCATGGGAGTTGCCCCGTCTACCGGAGATTTCTTCACTTGGCTACCGACTGGTCAGGGAGCGATCCGGCATCCAGCTCTACCGGCTCGCCGACCGATGACGGTCGGTTCGCGTGGCGACGGACCCGGGACGCCGCTCCCCATGACACGGACCACAGGGCCAACGCGGCGGGCACGACCGGCACTTGGCGCCGCCCTCCGGACACCAGGGACACCCCTCGTCGAAACGCGCGGCACAGCCGGCGGACCCGGCGCCGGGAGGCACGGAGGGGCAGGTCGGTTCCGGCCGTGCAGCCGTCGAGGATGAAGCCGCGTCGGTCGTCGCCGTGAGCCGGAAGGAGCGACGCGCGGCGGGGCACCGGCCGCAGCGGATGAGGGCGGGGACAACGGGCGCGCCGGTAAGTCCCCACAAGACGGCCGCCGGCCTTCCGGGCGCCTGTGTGGATGAAGTGCTCGTCCAGGACGCGCTGTTCGATGGCTTCGCGCTCCGAGGCCAGGCCGGACGGGGCGACGTCCGGATCGGTAACCAGGACGATACGGGGCCGGGCGAGCACGGCGGCGCGGATGGTTTCGGGCCCGGCCTCGATGCCGTCCAGGGCGCCGGAGGACACGGCGTCCTCGGCGAGGACGAGATCGTGAAGTCCGGTGAAAGCGGAAGGGTTTACGGACGCCGTATCGCGGCGGGCGGCGGGGAGGGAGAGCGCGCCGTCGCCGGGGTGGGCGACCGCGGCGACCGGTGCATCCCCGCGCGCGAGGGCGGGCGGCGCTGCCGGGCGATCCCGGTCCCGGCCCGGAGCCGACCGGATCGCGACGGGCCGGCGGTGTTCGTACGGGCCCCGGGCGGCGCGGCAGCCTTGTTCGGTAAGCCGGTGAGAAGCATATGTCGACGAGCGGCATATACTGCTCGCATGTCTGATCGTTCTGATCGTGCCCTGCAGGAACCCACCCTGCTTCTCCTCACCGCCCTCGCGGACGAGCCCCGCCATGGATACGCGATCCTTCAGGAGGTCAAGAAGATCTCCGGGGGGCGCGTCACGCTGCGCACCGGCACTCTCTACAGCGCACTGGAACGCCTGCTCAACGAGGGGCAGATCCAGGTCCACCGAGAGGAGATCGTCAGCGGGCGGCTGCGCCGTACCTACACCCTGGCCCCCGCCGGACGCGCCACACTGGCCTCCGAGGCCGAGCGCCTCCACGCCACCGCCTCCGAGGCCGAGCGCCGCCTCGGCCTGCACCGCCCCGGCCCGAAGGGGGCCACCGCGTGAGCCAGGCACCCTCCCCGCGCCACAACGCCGGGCACCCCCCGGCCCCGGAAAGCGAGACGCGGGGCGAACCGGCCCCGGAAACCCGGCTGTTACGCCTCTACCCCGCGCACTACCGGCGCGAGCACGGCGAGGAGATCGCCACCATCTACGCCGAAGCCACCCAGGGCGCCACCAGGCCGGCCCGCCTCCGCGAAGCCGCCGACCTGACCGGCCACGCCCTGCGGGTGCGGCTGCGCCTGACCTCCACCGACCCGGCCGGCCGTTACCTGGCCGCCGCCGCGCCCTACGTCCTCGCCGTCGTGTGCGCCCCCGCCCTCTACCGCCTGCTGAGGAATGCGGCCCACCCCGTGGTCCAGCAGAACGGGGCGTGGGCGTGGGCCGTAGGGACGGGCACCGGTCTGGCCCTGACCTCGGCGGTGCTGTGCGCGGCGGGAGGGCGGTGGGGTCCGGCGCGGATGCTCGCGGCGTTCGGTGTCGTGACCGAGGAGATCGCGCAGTGGGCGGGGATGGGGAGCTACCTCGTCTACTACCACTGCGCCGACAGCCCGCCGGCCGTCCTCGTGAACATCCTCTGTCCCACGTGCGTCGTCCTGATCCTGCTGGCCTGCCCCGTTGATCTGCCCGCCGTCTCGCGCCGCGACCGGACGATGATCGCGGTCATGGCCGTGACGGTCTTCGCCACACAAGTGGCCGCGAGGTCCGGCTCCTTTCCCCAACTCACCGGGTGGGACATGCCAGGCGTCGGCGGGGTGCTGTGGTCCGTGGAAAGGCTGGCGCCCCCGGCTCTGCTCGCGGTCTTCCTCTTCGTCGCCCTGGCGCGCGGCGGCAGACGCGCCCTCCCCACGGCTGCCGGCGTGCTCACGGCAGCCGCGATCCTGGCCTGGCGCGACTTCGCGTCCCTCGGTTTCCTGCCGGACGACGGCTTCATCGCCGCCTACCCCTTCGGCGCCGCCGTACTGGCGGCCATCGTCGTACGACTCCGACACCGCCTCCGTCTCCGTCCCCGACTCCGACGAAGAGGGCCGGCCGCCCGAGGGTGATCACGCCGGTCGAGCGGTAGCTGCCGCCGCCGCGCTCGGATGCCCGCCGGGGGAGGCGGGCCCGTGCCGCCGGCGCAACCGGCTGATGCGGCGCTACCCCGTAATGCGGCCATGACACGTGACCTGTGCCCCGTGACCTGTGCCGCATCGCCCTCAACCAGGGCCGCCCCGCGGCAACCGAGACCAAAACGGAGACCACACAACGACGAGGGCCCCGACCGGAATTCGGTCGGGGCCCTCGTCTGCCCTGCCGGGCGAGTGCGGAGGATACGAGATTCGAACTCGTGAGGGGTTGCCCCCAACACGCTTTCCAACTGTGCATCCTGCCGTGCGTGGTGGTTCACCGGCGTTCACTTGGCAGGTCAGACGGGCGTGCGCACGGTGGTGAACGGCAGCGTTCAGCGGCGAACTGGACAACAACCAGGACAATGCGGAGAGCTACGCAGTCTCGATCTCATCTCCACGGCATCGGCGGCTACTTGTGCTGTAGAACGGGACACCGGAGACGCTGCCGGATCTGCAACGCCTGCCACTCGTCATGGCTGGTTTGCCACGTAGCGGGTATTAATCGCTGTATTGCATTTGAGGCAGTATTCGGCCCTATCGACAATGGTGATTTCCTCGTATTCGGTGACTTCCTTGCCGAGCGTCCAAGTGGAACTGTATATATCAAGAAGGAATGTGACCCGCCCGCAGATTCGGCATCGATTTTCTGCCTCTTCTATCTTCTCGGGTGTCAGTGCCCCCAGGGGGCTGATGCCTGCGTTGGGCCAGAAACTGTGGCAGAAGCGACATTTAGCGCTTTTTATGTCGTCAAGGACTAGGGATATTCTGCCGCATGCCGGGCACGGAGCGACGAAGTCGTTCTCCGTCAAGTCCTTGGTTACGCGCTTGAAACGTTTATCTACCAGTTCCTCTACGCGGTGGAGATTCTTTCTGATCTCGTCTACGCGGTTGTGGTAATCGTCAAACTCTTCACTGTCCGGCTCCGGCCCGATCCAGCCGACAATGAAGTCTACGAGGAAATCGAGAACATCGACCGCAACTGCCCGGACGGCGTTCGAGGACTCCAGCCTCGCGCCGTAATGCTGTAGCTGGTTCCTGTGCCTGGAAAGCCTCTTGATGCGCCCCTTTGCCTTCTCCGAAATTGGGATTTCGGAGATCTTTTCGAGGCGCTCGATCGCCCCTTCGAGGGTGCAACTTTCGAAATCTCCTCGATCGTAACTCTCTCGACTGGCGAGCCCTGGATTCTTGAAGATTAGACTCCAGTGCTCTTCGACTAGTCTTACTTTGAGAAGGACTTCGGCTGCGGCCTGCAAGTGCAATACGCCGTACTTTAGGGAATTCTCCTCCTCGTCGTCAGCGAGTTGCTCTACGGCGCTTGCTAGGTAATCCATACCGTTCAAGATGGGGGGAAAGTGAAACCCCTGATCGCTTGCCATCTAATGAACTGCCCCCTTGCTTGCAGAGACCGTTAGAGGTCGCATAGTGACGTCACAAGAGGATGCCACTCATCATGCCGAGGGGTGTCCCTTTTTCGCTGATGGCCAGCAGTACAGACCACCTCAACCCGAGCGGAGCGGGGGCGTTCCGGCCCCTGTCCCGCGGCAACCTGCCGGGGTCTGCGCTGGGACCAACAAGATAAAGACAACGAGCGGTACGCCGTGCGGCATGGCTCAGGCGGATTCGAGCAGGTGGCGACCGTCATGGGCGCGTACATGGGGCGCTGTCGTGGCGCCCAGGGCGTCCAGCACGCGCACCGCGTAGACCTCGCCCATCCACTTCTCGACTTCGTCGGGGGTGAGCCATTCCACGGCCGTCGATTCACTCGACGTCCGCTCCGTACCGGCGACCGGCCGGCAACGGAAGACGAGAGCCACGATGCCCCGGCTCATGTTCTTGTAGACGCCGGTCAGGCGCTCCACCGAGACGCGGATGCCCGTTTCTTCCAGCACCTCCCGCACGGCACCGTCCTCCGGACGTTCGTCCAGTTCAAGGACCCCGCCGGGAGGTTCCCACGTGCCGTTGTCCGCGCGCTGGATCGCCAGGACGCGGCCGTCGTCACGTACGACCACGCCAGCGACCGAGACCGAGTGAAGCGGCATTGGCGGCCCTCCGGGTAGCGTTGCTTATGTACAGGAGCTTAGGAGGAACAGTAGGACATGCCCACGTCGTCCAGAGACTCGGGAAAGCCAAAGTACCTACAGATCGCTGATGACCTGGTCCAGCGAATCAAGGGAAAGGACCTTGCCCCGGGGGATCAGGTAGACAGCGAAACGGACCTCATGAAGAAGTACGCCGCTTCTCAGGGCACGGTTCGCAAGGCGTTCGCCGAGCTGCGCGCTACGGGCCTCATCGAGACGCGGCACGGCAAGGGGTCGTACGTGAAGCGGCGCCCTCCGGTGCGCCGAAAGTCCTCGGACCGGTTCCGGCGGTCGCACCGGACGGCAGGTAAGGCTGCGTACCTCGCTGAGGCGGAGCAGGCGGGCAGTACGCCGAGCGTGAGTGTCCTGTACGTCGGCCCCGTCGAAGCGCCGGAAGAGATCGCGGAGAGGCTGTCGGTTCCGGCCGGAGAGAAGGTGCTGGCGCGCCGCCGCCTCTACTTCAGCGACGGCACCCCGACTGAGGAAGCCACCTCATACCTCCCGTGGGACATCGCCAAGGACATCCCGGAACTGTTCGAGGA
This sequence comes from Streptomyces sp. CT34, assembly GCF_000805335.1. Classification (GTDB taxonomy): domain Bacteria; phylum Actinomycetota; class Actinomycetes; order Streptomycetales; family Streptomycetaceae; genus Streptomyces. Next base: position 4,459,311 of record NZ_KN708638.1, read on the forward strand.
GAACCCTGGCGGTGGCGGCATCTACGCCCGGCTGGAGGAGCACGGCCACACGCTGAAGGAGCTGACGGAGACGGTCCGCGTCCGTCTGGCGACGAAGCAGGAGGTCGCCGCACTGAGCCTCAGCCCCGGTTCGCCCATCATCCACCTGACTCGGAACGCGGAATCTGAAGCGGGCCGGGTCGTCGAGGTCTGCGACACCTTCATGGCCGCTGACCAGTTCGTTTTGGAGTACCGGATCCCTGCGGGCGACTGAGCGGCCCACCCCCTGAGCCCTGGCCCGCCGCGCGAATTTCGCGCGGCGGGTTGACTCATGTATATGAGTTGGGCACTCTCTTACATGTAGCTCCTGCACATGAGTGCAAGAGTGCAGGAGTCGCTGCGTACGGGCCTTCTTTGGCCTGCACAAATGCACGACCAAAGGGCCCTGCTTCGGCGGGGTCATGAGGCCCCGCTTCGGCGGGGGCGAGGGACCCCGGGCCCTTTGCATCCGGGAGGGCTTAGACCGAAAGGTCACGTCTCCATATGCCTGAAACGGGAGCTCGCTCCCGAAGGAGACACCGCATCACCGCCCCGATGGTCGTAGGCAGGGTTCGACTCCCTGCCGGGGCACTCGGCCGGCCGCTTCTTGCGGTTCCGGCCCTCACACCCGGCGCGGCGGCACTCCCGGACAAGGACAGCCCGCCGCGCCCGGTCTCTCTATCCCGACGCAGTCAGGAGTTCTTCCATGACCGAGCGCACGATCCCCGTGGACGCCATCGGCCCGATCGCCCTGGACCTGGCGATGAACGCGGGCAGCATCCGCGTCGCCGTCGTCCCGGAGCTGAAGCAGGCGCGCGTGGTGCTGAAGACCGAGGCCACCTGCGGCCCGTCTGCCGACGCGATCCGTGACACCGCCGTGAACCTCACCGGGCAGAACCTCAGGGTCCGCGTCCCGGACGTGGCCGGCGGCATGAGCGGCAGCACCACCATCCGCATGGGCGGCAACACCATGACGTTCTCCGGCGGCAGCGGAGTGCAGATCGTGGGTGGCAACGTCTACGTCTCCGGCAACGGCGGCGGCAAGGTCTTCATCAACGGCCGCGAGGTCACCGCCACCGGCCCCGCCGGAGACGCTGCCACCCCGATCACCGCCGAAGTCCACCTGCCCGCCAAGTCCGTGGCGCTGATCAGCACGCACACCGCCGACACCGTCATCACGGGCACGCTGGCCCGGCTGGAGTACGACGGCACCTCCGGGTCCCTGGTCGCTGACCGCGTCGGCGACCTGGACGTCACGGCCACCAGCGGCAGCGTCATCGTCAACGAGGTCACCGGCCCGCTGGACGCCAACCTCACCTCCGGCAACCTCGGCATCGGCGCCTACAGCGGCCACGACGCCCGGCTGAACCTCACCTCCGGCAACGTCCGGATGGCCGCGACGGTACAGGCCACCGGCCGCCTCACAGTCAACGCCACCTCGGGCTGCGCGCGCATCACGGGCGCGGCGCACCTGAACGTCCGCCGCCGGGTCACCAGCGGCTACGTCCAGATCAGCTAGCCCCCCTCCCGCGCTGCCCGCCCCTTCTCCCGGACAGGAGTCCGCCACCGTGGACGCTGCCACCTTCGCCGCCGTCTTCATCGCCCTGTACGTCGCCCACAGCGTGGGTGACCACTGGGTGCAGACCTCACACCAGTCCGCGCACAAGGGTCGTCCTGACTGGGTCGGCCGTCTCGCGGACGCCCGGCATGTCGCCACTCTGACGCTCACCAAGCTGGCTGTCCTCGTCCCGGCCGCCGCGCTGCTGGGGCTGTCCCTGTCGGTGCTCGGCGTCGTCGCCGGGCTTGGCATCGACGCCGTCACGCACTGGTGGGCCGACCGGCGCAGCACGCTCGCGTGGCTGGCCAAGGTGACCGGCAAGGGCGAGTTCTACCGGCTCGGTGCTCCGCGCGCCGGCCATGACGACAACCCGCACATCGGCACCGGCGCGTACGCGCTTGACCAGTCTTTCCACCACCTGTGGCTGCTGGTCGCCGCGCTGGTTATCGCCACCGTCTGAAGTCCTGGTTCTTCGCGGGGCGGTTGCACTCCCGGACAAGGACAGCCGACCGCCCCGCGCCATCCCGACGTACCTGACAAGGAGAGATCCACCATGCGCATGCGCACTTTCGTCGCCGGTCAAGAGGCCGCAGACGAGGCGGAGTTCGTTGAGCTGGCGCTCGGCATCGATGTCGATCTGTTCCGCGGCCCGCTGGAGAAGGAGACGGCCGAGGAACGGCGCGCTCGCCGGGACGTGGCTCGCGAAGTCCTGCGGGACCTGCGGGAGTCGGCGGAGGCCGGTGACGAGGTCGCCGGTTGGGACGCCCTTTACGCCGACGCGCTGACCCGCACGGTGCCGTTCATGCGAGCCGCTCGCGGCGAGCGGGCGGGGACGGGGGCAGCGGCATGACCGCGCTGACCATGAAAGACCTCGCCGCGCCGTTGCATGCGCTGCGGCTGCTGGCTTGGGATTTTCCCGGCCTGCCCGCCATGGACGTGGTGATGTCCACAGTCGTCCCGAACGAGCTGGAGTTGGCCAGTCACGACGACTTCGGGGCGTTCGAAGCATGGCGTGAGGCTCTCGGCATCCTTCCCGAGTCGGTGACGTGCCGGGAGCAGGGTGCGGGACGGACGCGGGTACTGCGCGCGGCGGTCGACTTCGATGGCGTCCGCTTGACCTTGATCGGCTTCAGCGCCGTGCCCAACGGGTCGGGGGAGGAGACGCCGTGAGCTTGAGCACCTACCGACAGGAGCGGAGGGCCGACCAGGCCGCCGAGGCCGAACAGCGCCGCATCGACGCCGCAGCCGCCGAGGACCGTCGGGCCGAGCGCCAGAAGGCGGCCGATGAGCGCGCGGCGCGGCTGCGGGAACAGGCCCGTGCTGAAAGGCAGGCCGACCGCGCGGAGCGCCAGGCGCGCCGCCGGGAGCAGGCCGAGCGTCGGGCGGTGGCGTGGACGCCGGAGCGGATCTACCGCAACGGCACGCTCGCCCTGGTCGTCGCCTCCGGGCTGGCGTCGCTGCCCGCGCAGATCGTGCACTTCGTCGGGATCTCGGTGATGCTGCTGCCCGTTCCGCTGGGGCTGGAGAGTGCGGCGTGGGTGATGGCGGCTGGTGTCGCCTACGCCGATGCGCGCTCCGCGCCCGTCTGGGTGCGCTGGCTCCTGCGGGCCCTGGTCGCTGCCTGCGCTGGGTTCGCGGCGTCTATCAACTACGGCTACGGCCTCTCCCTCGCCGACGGCCCGCACGGGCTGTCGGCGGATAACGCTGCGGCGGCCGGCACCGGACTCGCTGCTGTCACGGTCCTGGGTCCGGCCGTCTTCGAGATCCGCCAGTGGGTCTCCACCCTCGCCGCCCGCGACGAGGACACCAAGGAGCGCCACCGTCACGCGGCCCGCCGCCGTCGCCACCACCGCGACGTGCTGCGAGTCGCGCGACGTCTGGTCTCCGCCGCGCCCTTCGGAACGCTGCCCGCCGAGGAGGCGTGGAAGCGTGCATGGGAGGTCGTGCACGGGCCGACCGAACCTGGCATGACACCCCGCCTGGAGCAGCGAGGCGTTGCCTCCGCGACCCGCCTGATCGAGGCGCGCAAGCCCGACGCCGACGCCGTCGCGCGACGTATCCGCGCGGGGCTGGCGCACCCGCAATTCGTGCTTCCCGACACCGGCAACGTCGTGCCGATCCACCGCGAAAAGCCGCAGGTCGCAACCCAAGTCCCCCCTACCGCCGAGAAGCCCGTCAAGGGTGCCAGGAAGCGGCCCGTTCCGCCGCGCCGCCGCAAGGGTGACACCCCCCGGTTCCACTCCGCCGCGAAGGTTGCCGCAGCCGACACCGCCCGCCGCCCCACCGTCACCGCCAACGTCTGAGAGGACCCGCCATGCCGAACACCACCACCGGCCAGACCGCTTGGCCCGAGGGCGTCATCGCTCGCTACCTCACCGTCGGCAACGCCACCACCGACATCCGAGTCATCGAGGGGCGGTGCTTGGTCAACGCGGCCTGCACCGGCTGCCACGTCACCTACCAGCCCTTCGACTACACCGGCTACTTCCTCGACTCCGAGTACAGCCTGGAGGAAGCCGAGCAGAAGGCACTCGCATCCGCCCAGCAGGACTCCGCGAAGTGGGCTCAGCTCCACGCCGAGAAGTGCCGAGCCATGCCCCGCCCCGCTGCCGCAGACGCGACCGTCTCGCTTAGGAGTACCTGATGGGCAACTCCGACATCCGCCGTCTGGACCGCGAGATCCGGGCCACCGAGAAGAAGCTGGAAGCGATCCGACGGGGCGAGTCGTGGCCGATGAACGGCCGTGAGCGCCGGGCTATGGCCCGTGCCCTGGCTGGTGGCTCCTACCGTGCGGCCCGGGGCCGCAGCACGGGCCGTGCCGAGGAGCAGATCGACTCCACCGGCAGCGCTGCCGAGATGCGGCTGAGCGCGGAGCTGAGCGCCCTGCACGGCGAGCGTCAGCGGCTCATCACCGAGGCCGCCCGCGACAAAGCCAAGAAGAAGTCGTCCGGCTGGTTCTGACCAGCCCATTTCGGTGCCGGGGTGGCCGCCCCATTCCACAGACACGGCCACCCCGGCCCTCTCCCTTACTCCCGCCCCCACGGGGGCAGTCAGGAGCACTTCCAGCATGTCTGAGAACGTCGTCCACCTCCACAAGCCCACCGTCCCCCCGACCCCGGACACCGCCCCCACCGTCCTCACGGTCGTCCCCGACGCGCCGCCGGCGCGGTCCGTGCCGCTGTGGGTGCGCTCAGGACGTGCGGTGAAGACGGCCGCCACGCACGAGTCGACGCGGGCGACGGTCCGCGCGGTGGCCCGGCACAGCCTCTACACCTTCAACGGCGGCCGGATCGTGGCCCGTCGGGCCTGGGATGGCCGTACCGGGTCCCGTTACGAGCGGATGATCCGGGCGGCGGAAGCCGCGGGGAACCTGGAGGCGGCCGAAGAGTGGGAGGAGCGGTTGCAGCGCTTCCGTGCCGCCCGCCATCACCGCCGCATGGACCTCCTGCACTCGCCCGTCGAAGCCGCCAAGGGCGTGGCCGTCGGCGCTGGCATGAGCATCGGTGTCCTGGTCGCCCTTGGCGTCGTCATGGCCCTCAACACGGGCCACGTCGGCGACGTCATCACCCCGCTCACGGCGACCATCGACTTCATTGCCCTGCTGATTCGGATCGTGCCGGTCGTGTGGGGTCCGGCGCTGGCGATCGGCCCGTTCCTGGCCCTGCTTGCCCTGTGGTCGGTCGGCCGCAAGCAGCACGCCGCCCCCGCCTGGGCACTGCCCGCGAATGTCCGCAACGGTGAGGGTGAGCCGATCACGCCGTCGATCGTGGTCAAGGCCCTGCGTGATCTCGGCGTCCCCGCCCTGGCGCGAGCCATCAAGGAGATGGGCGACGCCGGCGCGTCCATGCTGGGACCGATCCGGATCGCCGGATGCGGCGTGGAAGTCGACGTGACCCTTCCCTCCGGGGTGTCGACCAACGAGGTGCAGGGCAAGCGCCGCAAGCTCGCTGAGAACCTGACCCGGCATGAGCACGAGGTGTTCATCACGATCCCGCAGGCGGCCCGGACGGTGCGGCTGTGGGTGGCCGACTCGGGTGCGCTGGACGAGCCGATCGGTCCGTCTCCGCTGGTCACCGACGACACGATGACCGCCGACTACGCCAAGGGCCGCGCCCCTTGGGGCCAGGACCTGCGCGGCGACGCTGCTGCGCTGAGCCTGTATCAGCGCCACCTGCTCATCACGGGCCTGTCCAACCAGGGCAAGACCGTCGCCCTGCGCTCCCTTGCCCTGTGGCTCGCGCTCGACAGGTCGGTGCAGTTCCTCATGGGCGACCTCAAGGGCGTCGGCGACTGGGCCATGTTCGACGGCCTTGCCACCACGCTGATCCAGGGGCCGACGGATGAGCACGTGATCCAGGTGACCGAGATGGTCGAGGGCGCGGTGGACGAGATGAACCGCCGCATCCAGGCCCCGCCCGGCACGGTGTTCCCGCCGTTGATCGTGCTGGTCGACGAAGCGCAGGTGGCGTTCATGTGCCCGGCCAAGGATGAGGACAAGCGGCCGTACGGCGGGTCGAAGGCCAACTCCCGGTACTTCATGGCCGTGCGGAAGATCCACAATCAGGGGCGGGCCGTGAACGTGCTGATGTGGCAGGGCACCCAGGACCCGACCAACGAGAACCTTCCCAAGCTGGTCCGCGAGGGTGCCCACACCCGCGCCTCCCTCGCCCTGGGCACCGAGTCGCAGGCCCGCATGGCGCTCGGGGACAAGGCCGTCGACGGCGGCGCCGCTCCGAACCTGCTGCGCCCGGGGCTGGACCGGGGGACCCTGGTCGTTGCCTCCGACGGCATCATCATCCCGGCTGGGCAGTCGTCCATCACGGTGCGCACGCACTACATCGACGATGACGCAGCCGAGGCCATCACCGACCGGGCCAAGGCCCTGCGCGACGGCGTCACCACCCTGCACGCCATCGAGCGAGAAGAAGAGCACGACGCGCTTGCCGACATCGCCGCCGTCGTCGGCGACGCACCCCGCGTGCGGACCAAGGACGTGCTGGCGCGACTCGCCACGCGGAACGCGGACGCCTACGGCGGCTGGTCGTTCATCGACCTCAAGCGCGTCCTGGACGACGCCGACGCCGAGCCGTACAAGTCCGACGGCGTCATGGTCGTCGCCCGCGACCGGGTCGCCCGCGCCCTCGCCAATCGCGACAGAGAGGGTTCCGCTTCTGCCGCCGGATGACAGGGAGCCGACCCGCGACGGGTCAGGGAGGCAGGGAGAACTCCCTGAACGCCTCCCTGACCCTCCTCCCTGGATCTGACCTGCACAAATGATCGTTCAGGGAGTCAGGGAGGCGCGCAGGTCAGACCCCCGAAAGCCCCCTCCACACGGCACCCCGAGGGGGGTGTCTCTGCCTCCCTGACCATGCACCGGAAGGGATTCCGCATGTACCCCGATCACCCCCACCGCCCGCCCGTACAGCGGGCCGTGGAAGTCCACCAGCCCGCCCCGCTCCCGCCCGTCGTCGCCGAACCGGCGCCGGTCGTTGCGGTGCAGCCGAGCAGCGTTCCGGCGGTGGCGAGCATCGTCCTGCCCGACGGCCGCATTGTCACCGGCTACGCCATCGAACCCGCCAAGCCCGAACCGGTCGTCGCCAAGCCGCCGGTCTCCCGCGCGGCGGTGAACGTCGCCCTCGGGGGCCTCGGGTTCGGCGCGGTGTGCGGCGGGCTGTTCCTGCTGACCGCCTTCGTCACCGCGCTGACAGCGCTGATCACACAGCTCATCACGCTCGCCGCCATCTGCTTCGGCGGGTTCGTCGCGGTCCAGATCTTCAAGCCCAACGACGCCAAGAGCGGGATCACGTTCCACATCCGCCGGGCCATCTTCAAGCGCAACCACTTCAACGGCTAGCTACGCCCGAGGGCGGCGGCACTCCCGGACAAGGACAGCCCGCCGCCCACGGTCTCCAATCCCGACGTAGCAGAACAGGAGACCTACAGCATGACACCTGACTGCAAGGCTCGACGCCCCGTCGACAGGGATCACCCGGACGGGAGCTACCTGCACGCCGCGCTGCACCTCGCGGCGGCCGGCGTCCCGGTCCTGCCCCTGCGGGCGGGCAAGGTCCCGTTCGGCAACTGCCGCGCGTGCAAGGGCGGCGTCTGCGGCGGGCGGCCGAACATGAAGAACGCCGGTCCCTGTGAGTGCGCCGGCGTCTGTCATGCCTGGGCCGCAGCCACCACCGACCCTCGCGTCCTCACCTCGCCGGCATGGGCGTCCGTGTGGCGTGAGGCAGCGGCCGTCGCTTACCACCCCGGTGGGGCGGGGCTGACGGTGGTCGACCTGGACGACGCGGCAGCCGTCGCATGGGCACGTGAGGCCCTGCCCGCCACCCGCACGGTACCGACGACGCGGGGCGAGCACTGGATCTACCGGGGTGCGATGCAGTCCGCGAACGCTGTGCGGTCCGGCGTCGACATCAAGTCGCTCATGTCCTACGCCCGTTGGCTCGGCCCCGGAACCGGCACCATGACCGATCTGCCCGACGCCGTGCGCGCGCTGGCCGTCAAGAAGCCCTCCACTGCCCGGCCTGCACAGCCTGTCGTCACCGTGCCCGCGCTCGCCGGCGGCGGGGAGTGCCGTCATCGCACGCCCGCCTACCTGGACCGTGGCATCGCCATGGCTGAGCAGCGCATCACCGAGGCCCGCAGCGCGGTCCACACCACCGTCTACCGGACGTTCCTCGCCGTACTGTCCGCCCATGGCCGGTGCGGCTGCATCACCGACGCGCACCTCGCGCGACTGTTCACCGCCGCTCAGGCAAAGGGGGAGTCGCTCCGGCACTGCACGGATGCCTGGGCCAATGCCCGTACACGGTTGGGGCTGTAGCCATGTCCGACGACGATAAGACTCCGGCCCGCGAGGTCATCACCGACTACGCGCAAGCGCACTTCCGGTATTTCCGCACCGCTGACGGAACGGTGTTCGCGCAGCAGAACGGCCACCCGGTGGCGCGTCCGATCCGCTCACAGGGCACCTCGGGCAGCCACCGGCAGGAACTCATGATCGGCCTTTTCCACGACGGACACGGCGTGTTCAACGGAACCGCCCTCAAGGAGGCGTTGGACTTGATCGAGGCACTGGCGATGACCCAGGACGTACAGCCCGTCCACATCCGCGTCGCACCGGGCTTCGACGGTGCGACATGGCTCGACCTGGGGCGCAGCGACGGGCAGTCGGTTCGTATCCACCCCACCGGCTGGGACATCCTCACCCCCGACCCGAAGGAGGTCTGCTGGCGACGCACCCAGCTCACTGGGGAACTTCCCCTGCCGGCCAAGGAAACCGACGGCAAGGGCATCGATCTGCTGCTGAGGCTGTGCAACTTCGCCACCGCGGAGACCGAATGCCTGGCCATCGCCTGGCTCATTGGCTGCCTCGGCCCGTCCGTGCCCGTCCCCGCCCCCTTCCTCACCGGCCCTCAGGGCGCGGGCAAGTCCACCGGCGGCCGGATGCTCGTGCGGATCATCGAGGGCATGAGCGGCGACCTGCGCCGCGCCCCGAAAGACGAAGAGAACCTGATCGCGGCCGTGGCCGCCGGATGGGTCACCGCCCTGGACAACCTGTCCCACCTGGCGCCGGACCTGTCCGACCTCATGTGCTGCATCGTCACCGGCGCCGAGACCATCAAGCGCGCCCTGTACACCGACGGCGACGTGGTCCGCGCCCGCTACCGCCGCCCCCTGCTGCTAACCGGCATCGACGTGGGCGTCATCCGACCCGACCTCGCCGAACGCCTCCTCCCGCTCCGCCTGGAACGCCCCGGCGTCCGGCGGACCGAGGCCGAATTGTGGCGCGACTTCGAAGAGGCGCTGCCCGTCATCCTTGGCTCCCTCCTCGACCTCACCGTCAAGATCCGTGCGGCCGAGGCAGACATCCCCACGGATCTACGTATGGCCGACTTCGCGCACTTGTGCGCGCAGCTCGACGCGGCGACTGGTCTCGGAGCTCTCAACGCCTACCGGACCAGCCTGGATGACCTCAACGACGACGTCATCGAGGGCGACCTCCTGGCGCAGACCGTGCTCAAGCACGCCGCCGGCCTCACCCCGGGCGATCAAACGCGGATGACGTCATCCGAGTGGCTGCACTGCCTCACCGGCCTGTATACCGGGGATGACTGCCGTCCGCTGCCGAAGGGCTGGCCCACCACGGGCAAAGTCCTCTCCGACCGCCTCAAGCGCCTTCAGCCGACCCTCGCCGCCCGGGGCGTCCTGATCGACTGGGGCCGCACCAAAGAGGGCCGCTACATCGAGATGACCCGGCGCCCGACCCCGCCGCCACATCAGCAAGAGCCGATGCTCTGACCGGCGAACCAGCTGCCGGGACAAGCAAGAAGAGCACCACCCCGCACGACGCGCGGGGGTGCTCCTCTTGCTGTTCGGCGCCACGCGCCGCCCCGATGGTCGCGCCGCGAAGCGGCTCCTTCTTCACGCCTTTGAGGCGCACAACAACAGACACCCCCTTCTCTTTTCCTAAGAGAAGAGACGCTGCGTCACCTGCGTCACCCAAGGGTAGAAACCGGCCCCTGACCTGCTGCTACAGCGGTGACGCAGGACGGCCGTGGCTGCGTCACCCCGCGTCACCCGCGTCACCTGGTGACGAACGCCAGCGTCACCAGGTGACGCACCCCAAAACCTCTGCGTCACCCATACCCGCAGGTCAGGAACACGAATGACGCAGATGACGCGGTGACGCAGAATCCCGCACCTCGGACAGCTCGCCCTGATCGAAGGGGATCTCTACATGGACACGGCAGACATCGCCGCTGTTGATTCCACCCTCGTCCTACTCACTGTCGAAGAGGCCGCCCGCCGACTCCGTATCGGCAGGACCACGTGCTACGGGCTCATCCGCTCCGGAGAGCTGGAGTCCATCGACGTTGGCCGTCTCCGCCGCGTCCCCGCTGATGCCCCGGCTGCGTACCTCGCCCGCCGGCGCGCGGCCAAACGAGCCGCTTGACGACGCCCGGGGCGGCGGCACTCCCGGACAAGGACAGCCCGCCGCCCCGGTCCCCATCCCGACACCAAGAAACAGGAGTCTGCCCGTGGCAGAGAAAAAGAAGAAAGGCACCCGCCGCGCCAACGGCGAATCCGCGATCTACTTCGGGAAAGACGGCCGTTGGCACGCCCGTGTGCCGATGGGCTACAAGGACAACGGGGAGCCGTACCGCCGACACGTGACGCGCCCGACGCGCGAGGAACTGGTTGACGAAGTCCGGCGCCTTGAGAAGCAGCGCGACGCGGGTTCGGCGCGTCAACCCGGCAAGCCGTGGACGGTTGAGAAGTGGCTATGGCACTGGGTTGAGGACATCGCCAAGCCGACCGTCAGCGAGAACACCTACGACGGCTACGAGGTCGCCGTTCGCGTTCACCTTGTGCCTGGTGTCGGCAAGCACCGCCTTGACCGCTTGCAGCCCGAGCACCTGGAGAGCCTGTATCGCCGTATGCAGGCGAACGGTGCGCGCAAGGCCGGTACGGCTCACCAGGCTCACCGCACCGCCCGAACCGCTCTAGGGGAGGCCGTACGGCGCGGCTACGTGGCGAAGAACGCCGCCGCGTTGGCGAAGCCGCCACGGATGGAAGAGGACGAATCAGAGGTTGAGCCCTACGCCGTGGAAGAGGTTCAGCGCCTACTGCTCGAAGCCAACAAGCGTCGGAACAGCTCCCGTTGGATGCTGGCGCTGGCGCTCGGACTGCGGCAGGGCGAGACGCTCGGACTGCGCTGGGCTGACGTCGACCTGGACAACGAGTACCTGAAGCTGCGCCGGAACCGTCTACGCCCCAGGTACAAGCACGGATGCCCGGAAGCCTCACCGTGCGGCCGGAAGGCGGGGTACTGCCCGGACAAGATGCAGGCCCGGCGCGAGACCAAGAACACCAAGTCCCGAGCGGGCCGCCGCGCCGTACCCCTGCCGGGCCCGCTTGTCGCCATGCTCCGTGCACACGCCAAGACGCAAGAGCGCGAGCGCAAGACGGCCGGCGACCTGTGGACCGAGTCGGACTACGTGTTCACCAAGCTGCTGGGTGGCCCCCTGAGCCCGAACACGGACTACCACGACTGGAAGCGGCTGCTGGAAGACGCGAAGGTTCGGGACGGTCGGCTGCACGATGCCCGGCACACGGCCGCCACCGTGCTCATGCTGCTGGGTGTCCCGGACCGCGTCATTGATCAGATCATGGGGTGGGAGCCGGGCACCTCCGCGAGCATGCGGGCGCGGTACCTCCATGTGCCGGACGCCATGCTCAAGGACGTGGCAAAGAAGATCGCCGATGCCATCTGGGGACCCCCAGAAACACCCTCCGTGGACAAAAACCAGGACAACGGCGGCTGAGGACAACGACGAAGGGCCCCGCTGAAGATCAGCGGGGCCCTCGTCTGCCCTGGTGGGCAAGTGCGGAGGATACGAGATTCGAACTCGTGAGGGGTTGCCCCCAACACGCTTTCCAAGCGTGCGCCCTAGGCCACTAGGCGAATCCTCCGCCGCAAACAATACAAGACGTTGGGCAGTGCTCGCGAACATGATCCGGGGGAGGGGGGCGGTGGGGAGGTGCGGTCCGGGGGCGGGTCGTTTCCCGGGGGGTGGATCCGCTAGTGTGGAGCGCAGCCCCTCACGTGGCGCTATCTGACTGAACTCCCCCAGGGCCGGAAGGCAGCAAGGGTAGGTCGGCTCTGGCGGGTGCGTGGGGGGCGCTTGCGTTTGCGGGGCAGCCGGTTGTGCGGGGCGGGCCGGTTGTCAGTGGGGCCCGATATCGTCGTATGCGTGTCGTCCCTTGCGCTGTACCGCCGCTATCGCCCCGAGACCTTCGCCGAGGTCATCGGGCAAGAGCACGTGACCGATCCGCTTCAGCAGGCGTTGCGGAACAACCGCGTCAACCACGCGTATCTGTTCAGCGGGCCGCGCGGCTGCGGTAAGACGACGAGTGCGCGGATCCTGGCGCGGTGTCTGAACTGTGAGGAAGGTCCCACTCCCACACCGTGCGGGAAGTGCCGGTCGTGTGTGGACCTGGCGCGGAACGGCCGGGGTTCGATCGATGTGATCGAGATCGACGCGGCGTCCCACGGTGGTGTCGACGACGCGCGTGAGCTGCGGGAGAAGGCGTTCTTCGGGCCGGCCGGCAGCCGGTACAAGATCTACATCATCGACGAGGCGCACATGGTGACCTCGGCGGGCTTCAACGCCCTGCTGAAGGTCGTCGAGGAGCCGCCGGAGCATCTGAAGTTCATCTTCGCCACGACCGAGCCCGAGAAGGTCATCGGGACGATCCGGTCGCGTACGCACCACTATCCGTTCCGGCTGGTGCCGCCCGGGACGCTGCGGGAGTACCTGGCGGAGGTGTGCGGGCGGGAGGAGATCCCGGTCGAGGACGGGGTGCTGCCGCTGGTGGTGCGGGCCGGGGCCGGGTCGGTGCGTGACTCGATGTCGGTGATGGACCAGCTCCTGGCCGGTGCCGGCGCGGACGGTGTGACGTATGCCATGGCGACGGCGCTGCTGGGGTACACGGACGGGTCGCTGCTGGATTCCATCGTCGAGGCGTTCGCCGCCGGGGACGGGGCGGCGGCCTTCGAGGTCGTCGACCGGGTCATCGAGGGGGGCAACGACCCGCGGCGGTTCGTGGCGGATCTGCTGGAGCGGCTGCGGGACCTGGTGATCCTGGCGGCGGTGCCGGACGCGGCGGAGAAGGGGCTGATCGACGCGCCCGCCGATGTCGTGGAGCGGATGACGGCGCAGGCCGCGGTGTTCGGCCCGGGAGAGCTGAGCCGGGCCGCGGATCTGGTGAACGCGGGCCTGACGGAGATGCGCGGGGCGACCTCGCCGCGGCTCCAGCTGGAGCTGATCTGCGCCCGGGTGCTGCTGCCCGCGGCGTACGACGACGAGCGGTCGGTGCAGGCGCGGCTGGACCGCCTGGAGCGGGGCCTGGGCGCGGGTGCGGTGGCCCTCGGCGGACCGGCCGGCCCCGGCGGTGGCCCGGTGGGTCCCGGCGGGGCGGTGGTGGAGTCCGGGGGCGGACCCGTGGCCGCGTATGCGCCGGGGCCGGAGGCGCATACGCCGATGCCGGCCGGGCCGTCCGGGCCCGCCGCGGCGCGGGCCGCGGTGCGCGGGGCGACGGGCGTGGGCACGGGCGGTGGCGCCGATGCCGGTACTGGCGCAGGGGCCGGTGCTGGTGCAGGGGCCGCGGCCCCGCCGGCTGCCGCGCCGGGTGCGGCAGTCGCGCCCGGTGGTGCGTACGACGGTGGGCAGGCGGCGGCCCAGGGTGGCTCGCAGGGCGGTTCGCAGGGTGGCCCGCAGGGCGGTGCTCCGGGCGGGTCGCAGGGCGGTCCGGCGGCCGGTGGGCGGCCCGGGGCCTGGCCCGGGGGCGCGCAGCGGAGCGGTGGCGGTGCCGCCGGCGGGGCGCGGCAGCCCGGTAGCTGGCCGTCGGCCGTGGCGCCGGGGCAGGGCGGCCAGGGAGGCGCGGGAGGCCAGGGGGCGTCCGGTGCTTCCGGGGCCGGCGGCTCCGGTGGGGCGTCCGCGCCCGGTGCGTCTGCGCCCGGTGTGGCCGGGCCCGGTGCGTCCGGGCCAGGGGCCGGGGCGCCCGCGCCCGCGGAGCAGCAGGTTCCGGGCGGGGCGGCGCAGGGGGCCGCGCAGGTGCGGCAGATGTGGCCGCAGATTCTGGACGCGGTGAAGGACCGGCGGCGGTTCACCTGGATCCTGCTGAGCCAGAACGCCCAGGTGTCCGGGTTCGACGGAACGACGCTGCAGATCGGCTTCCCCAACGCCGGGGCCCGGGACAGCTTCGCGAACGGTGGCAGCGAGGACGTCCTCAAGGACGTGCTGGCCGAGCGGTTCCAGGTCCAGTGGCGGGGGGGGGGGGGCGG
>NZ_KN708638.1:4473755-4482667 GCF_000805335.1 Streptomyces sp. CT34
CGGCCCCGCCGCCGGCGCCCCGGCCGAGCGCCCCGGCGCCCGAGGCCCCCGGCGGGCAGTACGGGCCGGGCGGTGGCGGGAGCCAGGGTGCGCGGATGGCCCGGGAGGCGGTGACCTCGCCGGCGTCCGCGGGCGGCGGCCAGGGCGGGCCCCCGGCGGAGCCTTCGTACAGTCCGCCGGAGCCGCCGATGGCGATCGAGTACGACATGCCGGCCGAGGACGATCCGGACCTCGTCGACTCGGCGCTCAGCGGTCATGAGCTGATCGTGCGCGAGCTCGGCGCGACGGTCGTCGAGGAGTTCAACAACGAGTGACGCGGAGTCACGGATGAGGGGGAGTGGCAGCGGTGGGTGATCGCGAAGTTTCGCTTCGTACGGGCATATTCGGCCGCATATGACCTGTGGTCGATCCATGGATGACCCGTGGATGGCCCCTGTGTGACCCGTATATGCCCGGTCTGCCCGGAGCCGTTGAGGTGCGGGGCGGGCGGGGTGTGCGGGACCTGAGGGGAGATCCGCGCTCCTCCCTGCGGCGTAGGGCGCGGGGCCCGGGAAACACGTAGGCTCGGGCTACCGCACCAATCGTTGTCGTATGGCAGGAGTCACGTCGTGATCCCCGGTGGTCAGCCCAATATGCAGCAGCTGCTTCAGCAGGCCCAGAAGATGCAGCAGGACCTCGCAGCCGCCCAGCAGGAGCTGGCGGAGACGCCCGTGGAGGGCTCCGCGGGCGGTGGCCTGGTCAAGGCGACGGTGACGGGCTCCGGTGAGCTCCAGGCGCTGGTGATCGACCCGAAGGCGGTCGACACCGACTCCGCGGAGGACACCGCCGAGACCATCGCCGATCTCGTCCTCGCGGCGGTCCGGGACGCCAACGCCAGTGCCCAGAAGCTCCAGCAGCAGAAGCTCGGCCCGCTCGCCCAGGGGCTGGGCGGCGGTGGCATCCCCGGCCTCCCCTTCTGAGGAGTAGCCAACTAGCGTACGCAGCACGGCAGAAGAGAGAGAAGACGTTCCGTGTATGAAGGCGTGGTCCAGGATCTGATCGACGAGCTGGGCAGGTTGCCCGGCGTCGGTCCCAAGAGCGCGCAGCGGATCGCCTTCCACATCCTTCAGGCCGAGCCGACCGATGTCCGCCGGCTCGCGAACGCGCTGATGGAGGTCAAGGCGAAGGTCCGGTTCTGCACCGTGTGCGGCAATGTCGCGCAGGAGGAGCAGTGCCGGGTCTGCCTGGACCCGCGGCGCGATCCGGCGGTCATCTGCGTCGTGGAGGAGCCCAAGGACGTCGTGGCGATCGAGCGGACGCGGGAGTTCCGCGGCCGGTACCACGTCCTCGGCGGGGCGATCAGTCCGATCGAGGGCGTCGGCCCCGACGACCTGCGGATACGGGAACTGCTGGCCAGGCTCCCGGGCGGCACGGTCACCGAGCTGATCCTGGCCACCGACCCGAATCTGGAGGGCGAGGCCACGGCGACGTACCTGGCCCGCATGATCAAGCCGATGGGCCTCAAAGTGACGCGACTGGCCAGCGGACTGCCGGTCGGAGGCGATCTGGAGTATGCCGACGAGGTCACGCTCGGGCGGGCCTTCGAAGGGAGGAGACTTCTCGATGTCTGATGCCACGCTGCACAACGCGACACAGAACCCGGACGACTTCGCCGTTTCGATCTCGGACTCGATCGAGAGCTTCATCGTCGCGGTGACCGAGGTCGCCAAGGGCGACGAGCCGGACAGCGCGGTGCCCTTCCTGCTGCTGGAGATCTCCCAGCTGCTGCTCACGGGCGGCCGGCTGGGGGCCCATGAGGACATCGTTCCCGACGAGCGCTACGAACCGGACACCGGCCCGGAGCCGGACGTGGACGAGCTGCGCGAGCGGTTCGCTCGGCTGCTGGACCCGGTCGACGTGTACTCCGAGGTCTTCGACCCGTATGTGCCGCGCAGCGAGCCGGTGGCCTCGCGGATCTCCGACGACCTCGCCGACATCATCACCGACCTGCGGCACGGTCTCGCGCACTACCGCGCGGGCCGGGTCACCGAGGCGCTGTGGTGGTGGCAGTTCTCCTACCTCTCCAACTGGGGCCCGACCGCCTCGGCCGCGCTGCGCGCCCTCCAGTCGCTGGTCGCCCACGTACGCCTCGACCAGCCGCTGGACGCGCTGGACGGCCTGGACACCGACAGCGACGCCAACGGGGACGAGGACCGGCTGGCCGAGGAGGCCGGCAAGGTCATGGCGGCGGAGATCGCCGGGCCGCTGGGGCTGCACGAGGTGTGAGCGCCGGGTGACCGCCGGGCTCCGCCGGCGTGGCGGTGTGACCTGAGTTACGTTCCCGTGTGTCCGGGTGTGGAGCGGGCAGGTGCTCGCCGAGCCGGTGCGACGGTGCGCCGCGCGGAGCTGCCGAGGGACGCGGCGTTCACGGTGCTCACCGAGGCGTGATGTCGGTGGGCGAGATGGGCAAGGCGTGGGTTCTGTGTCTCACCATGTGGTAGTAGCGGGGCGCCTGCCGCCCGCTCGTTAGACTGAGCCGACCGCAGTACCCCCGTGTCCGGGGGTCCGGGAGGGATTCCCTCCCGCAGAGACAGTTGCGAGGAGCGCACGTGGGCCTTGTCGTGCAGAAGTACGGCGGCTCATCCGTTGCGGATGCCGAGGGCATCAAGCGCGTTGCCAAGCGAATCGTCGAAGCCAAGAAGAACGGCCACCAGGTGGTCGTCGTGGTTTCGGCGATGGGCGACACGACGGACGAGCTGATCGATCTCGCTCAGGAGGTGTCCCCGATTCCGTCGGGGCGCGAGTTCGACATGCTGCTGACCGCCGGAGAGCGGATCTCCATGGCCCTGCTGGCGATGGCGATCAAAAACCTCGGCCACGAGGCACAGTCCTTCACCGGCAGCCAGGCGGGTGTCATCACCGACTCCGTGCACAACAAGGCACGGATCATCGATGTCACGCCGGGCCGTATCCGGGACTCGGTCGACGAGGGCAACATCGCCATCGTCGCCGGCTTCCAGGGAGTGTCCCAGGACAAGAAGGACATCACGACGCTGGGGCGGGGTGGCTCGGACACCACCGCCGTGGCGCTGGCCGCCGCCCTGGACGCGGAGGTCTGTGAGATCTACACCGATGTGGACGGTGTCTTCACCGCCGACCCGCGGGTCGTGAAGAAGGCCCGGAAGATCGACCAGATCTCCTTCGAGGACATGCTGGAGCTGGCCAGCTCCGGCTCCAAGGTGCTGCTGCACCGCTGCGTCGAGTACGCACGCCGTTACAACATCCCGATCCACGTCCGCTCGTCCTTCTCGGGGCTGAGGGGCACGTGGGTCAGCAACGAACCGCAAGGGGACAGGTCGATGGAGCAGGCGATCATCTCGGGTGTCGCGCACGACACTTCCGAGGCGAAGGTCACGGTCGTCGGGGTCCCGGACAAGCCGGGCGAGGCCGCGCGCATCTTCCGTGCCATCGCGGACTCCGAGGTCAACATCGACATGGTCGTCCAGAACGTGTCGGCGGCCTCGACCGGGCTGACGGACATCTCCTTCACGCTGCCGAAGGACGAGGGCCGCAAGGCCGTCGCGGCACTGGAGAAGACCCGTGCCGCGGTCGGCTTCGACTCGCTCCGCTACGACGACCAGATCGCCAAGATCTCGCTGGTCGGCGCGGGGATGAAGACCAACCCGGGGGTGACCGCGACGTTCTTCGAGGCGCTGTCCAACGCGGGCGTGAACATCGAGCTCATCTCGACCTCCGAGATCCGCATCTCGGTCGTCACCCGGGCCGATGACGTCAAGGAAGCGGTGCAGGCCGTGCACAGCGCCTTCGGGCTCGACACCGAGAGCGACGAAGCTGTCGTCTATGGCGGCACCGGACGATGATTCCGGCCGAGGCGGGCCGTCCGTCCTTCGCTGATCCGGCGAGGGCGGGGGCCCGCACGGCCGCCAGGCCGGATCTCGCCGTCGTCGGTGCCACCGGCGCCGTCGGTGCGGTCCTGCTCGGGATCCTGTCCGAACGGGCCGACGTCTGGGGCGAGATCCGGCTGATCGCTTCGCCCCGCTCGGCCGGCCGCAAGCTCACCGTGCGGGGCGAAGAGGTCGAGGTCGTCGCGCTGAGCGAGGACGCCTTCGAGGGCATCGATGTCGCGATGTTCGACGTGCCCGACGAGGTCGCCGCGCAGTGGGTGCCGGTCGCGGTGTCCAAGGGCGCGGTCGCGGTGGACAATTCGGGCGCTTTCCGGATGGACCCGGAGGTGCCGCTGGTGGTGCCCGAGGTCAACGCGTGTGCGGCCCGGATGAGGCCCCGCGGCATCATCGCCAATCCGAACTGCACCACCCTCTCGATGATCGTCGCGCTGGGCGCGCTGCACGCCGAGTACGGGCTGAGCGAGCTGATCGTCTCCTCGTACCAGGCCGCGACGGGGGTCGGGCAGTCCGGCGCCGAGACGCTGCGGGCGCAACTCGCGGCGGTGTCCGGTACGGACCTGGGCACCACGCCGGGCGATGTGCGGCGGGCGGTGGGCGACACGCTGGGGCCGTTCCCGGCGCCGCTCGCGCTCAATGTCGTGCCGTGGGCCGGCTCCCTCCAGGAGGACGGCTGGTCCTCGGAGGAGCTGAAGGTCCGCAACGAGTCGCGCAAGATCCTCGGGCTGCCGGATCTTCCGGTCACCGCGACCTGCGTACGGGTCCCGGTGATCACCACGCATTCGCTGGCCGTGCACGCGCGGTTCGAGAACGAGGTCACGGTCGCGGGTGCCCACGAGATACTGGCGGCGGCCCCCGGCGTCGTACTGAGCGACGACCCGGCGGAGGGCGAGTACCCGACGCCGGCGGACGTGGTGGGGACGGATCCCACGTGGGTGGGCCGGGTGCGGCGGTCGCTGGACGATCCGCGGGCGCTGGAGTTCTTCGTGTGCGGGGACAACCTGCGCAAGGGCGCGGCGCTGAACACGGCGCAGATCGGGGAGCTGGTGGCGGCCGAGCTGGCGGCGGGGGAGCCGCGGGCGTAGTGGGAGTCCGAGGAGCCGCGGGCGTGGGGGCATCCGGTGGGCCGGCGCGGTCGCCGGGCCCGTTCTCCGTGCCGGCCGGTCCCGGGGCGGGAGTTGGCCGGATGGGGTGTCGTGGGCCGGGGCGCCTGGGACATAATTTGTAGGTCGTGTGAAGATTTTGTGCGCTGGACGCTGGTCCGGACCACTTGAACTGGGCTGATGTTCTGTTCGATTAATCGCTCCCGTGGGCGCTGCAACCGCGCGCCCACGGGGGGCGTCTCTCCGGCCGCCTGCGGGTGGTACGAAGTGTCTGCGGGCTGTTCCAGGGTCCTGGGTGGCGGGGCGAATACGTCGGGACGATTGGGACATTGGGGAAGAGCTGGTACGCATGAGGGCATTTAACGCATCGTCACAAGCGATGCCTTGCGCGTACAACCCTTTTGGGGGGAAGCGTGTCCAACAGGCGTGGCAGAGGTACTCGGTTTCACCATCGCTCCGGCGGGTGCGGCAGGCGCGGCAGTGCGCCCGCAGCTCCCGCGCGTGCCCGGGGGCATGCCGGTGATCGCCCCCTGGCCCGCCGCGCGCCCCGCGCAGCTTCCTTCTCAGCGTGGGGACACTGACGACGCGATGGCAGCGGGCACCACAGTCGACCACCTCACCGAGACGTATCGCGCGCACTACCGCTCGCTTCTCGGCCTGGCCGCGCTGCTCCTCGACGACACCGCCTCCTGCGAGGACGTCGTCCAGGAAGCCTTCATCCGCGTGCACTCCGCGCGCGGGCGGGTCCGCGACCCCGAGAAGACCCTGGCGTATCTGCGGCAGACCGTCGTCAACCTCTCGCGCTCCGCACTGCGCCGCCGCATCCTCGGGCTCAAGCTGCTGTCCAAGCCGATGCCCGACATGGCGAGCGCCGAGGAAGGCGCGTACGACCTGCTGGAGCGCGACCAGTTGATCAAGGCGATGCGTGGACTCCAGCGCCGCCAGCGCGAGGTGCTGGTGCTGCGCTACTTCGCCGATATGACGGAGGCTCAGGTCGCGGAGACGCTGGGCATATCCCTCGGCTCGGTCAAGGCGTACGGATCGCGCGGTATCGCGGCGCTCCGCGTCGCTATGGAGGCTCCGGCGTGAGTGGAGCAGGAGCCGAGCGCGGGACCGAGCTCGGTAGCACGGACGAGACCGGCCGGGAGGCCGGGAGCGGTGGTGCGTATAGGGACGGTGGTGCGGGCGAGAGCGGTGGTGCCGGCGAGAGTGGCGGCGCGTATGAGACTGGCGGTGCCTGCGAGAGCGGTGGCGCGGGCAGGGGTGGTGGCGCCGGGCGGGGCGGTTCTGTGGGCGGCGAGGGGGGCGTGTCCTCTTCGGAGGGGGATCTTTCCTCTTCGGGCTTCGGTTCGGGTTCCGGTTCCGGTTTCGGTCTTGGTTTCGGCCCCGGTTTCGGTGCCGACTCCGGGTCCGGTTCTGACCCCGGTTCCGGCGACGGGGTCGGTTCCGGCGACGGGGTCGGTGGTTCGGCCGGTGGGGGTCTCGGTGGCGAGGACTTCGATGGCGAGGGGTTCGGTGGCGAGGACGAGCTGAGGCGGTTGTTGCAGTCCCGCGTATCCGATCTGGAGCCCGCGCCGGACGCGCTGGACCAGCTGCGGCGCGCGGTACCGGCCCGCCGGCAGCGGCGGCGGCACGTCCTCGTGGGCGCGGCGGCGGTGCTGCTGCTCGGCGGTACGGCGCTCCCGGCGATGGTCCATGTCGCCGACTTCGGCGACGGCTCCGGGGACCGTTCCACCAACACCGCCAGCAGCCGGCGCGCCGATCACGACACCGCGGGTACGCGCGGCGAAGGCAGCGCGCAGGCCAGTACGCGTCCGGCCGGCGCCGACGGCCGGACGCCCGGCAGCGGCCGAACCGCGGCCACCGGGGACCAGGGCGCCGCAACGCCCGGCACGGGCGCGGTCGCCGGCATCGGTACGCCCGCCCCGGACACGACCATGGACGTCACCTCGCCGGCCTGCGGACGCGACCAGCTCGGCCGGGGGACCAGCACGGTCGGTCCGGCGGACTCCGCGGGGCGGGTCTACGGCGCGTTCCGGGTGGTCAACACGTCCGGTTCCGCCTGTTCGGTGCATGGCGGCGGGACCGTCGAACTGACCCCGCAGGGCTCCACGAAGCCGGACAAGGTCCATGTCGTCGACCACACGACGGGCGACGACGCCACCGGGCTGCCGGATCCGGCCACGACCCCTGACCAGCTGGTGCTCAAGCCGGGGCAGGCGTACGAGGTCAAGTTCGCCTGGATCCCGGCGGCGGGCGGCGGCAAGACCGGCTGCGTCAAGCCGAGACCGTCGCCGACCCCCGACCCGTCCAAGGAGCCCGTGGCGTCCCCGGCCGCCGCGGCACCGCCTCCCGACGGGGCCGGCGGCGGCCAGACGGGCAGCGGCGAGAGCTCCGGGGGCAGCGGGGCGGCGGGCGGCGGGGTGCTCCTCAGCCACACCCCGGAGGCCGGCGAACCGGTCGCGGCAAACGCCAAGATCGCGGACGCGTGCGCGGGGACGGTGTACCGCACGGCACCGCTGGCGGCGTCGTAGCGGTGGCGGCGTCGTAGTGGTAGCGGCGTCGTAGTGGTCGTGGGAGTGGCTTCTTCGCGGGGTCGGCTCCTTCGCGGGGTGGATTCGGGTGGTTGGCGTCGGCTGTCGGCTGTTCGTTCTCGGCCGGTGGCTGGCCGCTTCATTGTCATTCGCGGCTGACGGCCGACCGTTGACGGCTATGGCTGTATGGCTGGCCGTTGATGGCTGGTGATTGCCGGCCCGGTGCAGGTCGGTCGTCATCGGCGCAGGTCCAGGGGGCCGGCGTCGCAGCGGGGAGGGGGCGGTGCCGCCGCGCGGTGCCGGCCCCGTACCGTTGGTGGGGTGTACCGGTTCCTGCTGACCCCGCGGTGGTGGGGAATCAACGTCTTCGCCGTGCTGGCGATCCCCTTCTGCATCTTCATGGGCAGCTGGCAGCTGAGCCGCTTCGACGCCCGGGTCGCCACGCACCAGCAGCAGGAGAACCGATCCGCCCGGGCCAAGGCCGCGGCTGCCCGTCCCCTGGACAGCCTGCTGCCCGTCAACCAGGTCACCTCCGGCCACCAGGCCAGCGCCCGCGGCCACTACGACACCGCCCACCAACTGCTCGTACCGGGCCGCACGTTGAAGGGCAAGAACGGTGACCAGCAGGGCTTCTACGTTCTGACCCTGCTGCGTACGGACAGCGGAAAGGCCCTCCCGGTCGTACGGGGGTGGCTGCCCGGCGACGCGAATGTGCCGGCCGATACGACGAAGGTGCCCGCGCCGCCCAAGGGCGAGGTGACGGTCACCGGCGCGCTGCAGGCGTCCGAGAACCAGGGCACGGACGGGGTGCAGGCCGGCGGCGGCCTGCCGCAGGGGCAACTCGGCATGATCAGCGCGGCCTCGCTGGTCAACGTCGTGCCGTACGGCGTCTACGACGCCTGGATCACGCTCACCGACCCGCCGGCCCCGCTGCACGCCGTCCCGCCGGCCGCCGCCGAGGGCAGCGGCCTGGACATGAAGGCGTTCCAGAACCTCGGCTACACCGGCGAGTGGTTCGTCTTCGCGGGATTCGTCCTCTTCATGTGGTTCCGCCTCGTACGCCGTGAGGCCGAGGCTGCCAAGGACGCGGCCCTCGGAATCCTGCCGGAGGAACCGGCAGGCATCGCGGCAAACCCGGAGGCTGCGGCGGATCGGGAGTCTGTGGCGGGGCAGGAGTCTGTGGTGGATCGGGAGTCTGTGGCGGGCCGGGAGGCTGCGGTGGGTCGGGAGTTTGCGGTGGACCCGGAGGCCGAGGCGAGCTCGGAGGATGAGGCGGACCCGGGAGCCGCGGTGAGGTCCACAGCTGCGACGTAGTCCGAAGCCGCGGCGAACTCGGAAGCCGCGACGGGCGAAGCCCCCGCCCCCCCCCCCCC
>NZ_KN708638.1:4482677-4482900 GCF_000805335.1 Streptomyces sp. CT34
GTACGGACAGAAGGCCATGGCTCGCGCCTGAGCCTGGACCCTGGCTGACTCTGGGGGCGGGACCGATCTCGGGACGGGGCCGGCCCATGGGTGCCTGGCTGACCCCTCGGGCCGGGTCGGGACTCTGGGAGCCTGGCGGCCCCTGGGATGCGGCTGGTGTCTCTGGGGGCGGGGGCTGGGGCTGGGCCTGAGCGCTGGCATGGGGCTTGGCTTTGGGGGCGGG
>NZ_KN708638.1:4482910-4540024 GCF_000805335.1 Streptomyces sp. CT34
GCCCCGGTTTTACCCCTTCGGCTTCACATGCCTGCGGGCGAAGTCGAGTTCCAGGCGGACCTGCTTGATGCGTTCCTCCACCACCAGGGAGCCGTGGCCGGCGTCGTAGCGGTAGACCTCGTGGGGGTGGCCGCGGTCCTCCAGGCGCTGGACGTAGTTCTCGACCTGCTGGATCGGGCAGCGGGGGTCGTTGACGCCGGCGGAGATGTAGACGGGGGCGCGCACCGCGTCGACGTAGGTCAGCGGGGAGGACGCCTCGAAGCGCTCGGGGACCTCTTCCGGGGTGCCGCCCATGAGTGTGCGGTCCATGGCCTTGAGGGCTTCCATCTCGTCGTTGTAGGCCGTGACGTAGTCCGCCACCGGGACCGCGGCCAGGCCCACCGCCCAGGCGTCCGGCTGGGTGCCCAGGCCCAGCAGCGTCAGATAGCCGCCCCAGGAGCCGCCCGCGAGCACCAGCCGCTCCGGGTCCGCGAGGCCGGAGGAGACCGCCCACTCGCGCACCGCGGCGATGTCCTCCAGCTCGATCAGCCCGACACGGTGCTTGAGCGCGTCCGTCCAGGCGCGGCCGTAGCCGGTCGAGCCGCGGTAGTTGACGCGGACGACCGCGAAGCCGTGGTCGACCCAGGCGGCCGGTGAGGAGGCGAAGGCGTCGCTGTCGTGCCAGGTCGGGCCGCCGTGGATGTCGAAGACGGTCGGGAAGGGGCCCTTGCCGGGGGGCTGCTGCACCAGGGCGTGGACACGGCCGCCGGGCCCGTCCACCCAGGCGTCGGTCATCGGGACCGATCCGGGGGCCTTCATACCGGGCGGGTCCAGGACCACGGCGCCGCTCGTCGACCGGACCTCCGGGGGCCGGGCCGCGGACGACCAGAGGAACTCGACCGTCCCGTCCGGGCGGGCCGTCGCGCCGGAGACCGTGCCGGTGGGGGTCTCGACCCGGGCCATCACGGGCCCGCCGGTCCGGGCGCCGTCCGCGCTGCCCGGTGTGCCCAGGTCGTAGCGCCAGAGTTCGCTGCGGGCCTGGTATTCGTGCTCGATCAGCAGCGCCGATCCGTCCGGATACCAGTCCGCGCTCACATCGCCGGGGAGGTCGATGTCCAGGGCGGTCTCCACGCCCGTCAGCGGATCCCAGATCATCGGCTCCCAGTGGCCCCGCCGCTGATGCCCCACCAGGAGCCGGCTGTCACCGTCCACCGGCGCGAACCCCATTACCGACAGGCCCAGTTCCTCGGTGCCGCCGTGGGTGTCGTCCAGCTCGGCGACGGTCGAGCCGTCCGGGCGGACGACGCGGATGGCGGAGTGCATCGCATCGCCGTGCTCGGTGTGCTCCACGGCGATCAGCGAACCGTCGTGGGAGAGGTCGCCGACACCCGCCGATTCGCGGTGGCGGTAGATCTCCACCGGCGGCTCCCCGGGCCGTACGAGGTGGACCGTCGAGCCGTCCTCGTCCGTGGAGCGGCCGATGACCGCCGTGCCGTCGCGGCCGATGGCCAGCCCGCCCGGATACGAGGGGGCGAGCCCCGGCGCGGCCGGTTCGTCCGCGCCGCCCGCGAACGGCTGCCGCATCCACACGCCGAACTCGTCGCCGTCGGTGTCGGAGAACCACCAGATCCACTTGCCGTCCGGCGACAGCGTCCCGTCCGTGGTGCCGTGCGGGCGGTCGGTGGCCTGCCGCTGGCCGCCGGTCGTGCGGTCCCAGGCGTAGAGCTCGAAGGTGCCGGTGGCGTTCGAGACGAACAGGGAGCGGTCCGGGGCGTACTCGGCCCATTCCGGCAGCCCGATCCGCGGGGCGCGGAAGCGCTTCTCCCAGTCCGGCAGGCCGGCGGCCGGACCGGTCGACCCGGTCGAACCGTCAGCTGCGCCGCCGGCGCCACCCGGAGTCCTGTCCGCGGCGGTGGCGGCGGAATCGGGGGCGGGCGGGGGCGGATCGGCGGGGGTGTGGCCGGGGCCTGTGGTCTCGTCAGTCATGGGGCCATTCTGCGCCCGCCGCAGAAAATGCGTTGGCGGGGTCGACAGGCTGTGGATAACTTCGCGCTATGCGACATCACACGCCCGATGACTGGCGCGAGGTGAACCGTGCGAGATGGGACGAGCGGGTGCCTCTCCACACCGCGAGCGACTTTTACGACCAGGACGCGTTCCGGCGGACCCGGGACGTCATTCGCGATTTCGAGGCCGCGGAGGTCGGTGACGTCACCGGCCGGAGCCTGCTCCATCTCCAGTGCCACTTCGGCCAGGACACGCTGTCGTGGGCGCATCGCGGGGCGGACCGCGTCGTCGGCCTGGATTTCTCGGTACCGGCGATCGAGGCGGCCCGCGAACTGGCCGCCGAGTTCGGCTACGGCCCGGACCGTGCGTCATTCGTGGCCGCCGACGTCCATGACGCCGCGGAAGCCGTCCCCGACGCCGCGTACGACATCGTCTACACCGGCATCGGCTCGGTGAACTGGCTTCCGGACCTGGTCCGGTGGGCCGGGACCGCAGCGTCGCTGGTCGCCCCCGGCGGGTTTCTCTATCTCGCCGAATTCCACCCGTTGTGCGATGTGCTGGACGACAAGACCGGATCGCGGGTCAGCCATGACTACTTCCGCCTGGAGGCGTGGGACGAGGACGCTCCTGGCAGCTACACGGACTCCGGTGCGGTGACGGTCCACAACAGGGCCGTCGAATGGCAGCATTCGCTCGGGGATGTCATCAGCGCGGTGGCGGGTTCCGGACTGCGTATCGAATTCCTGCATGAGCACGACATGACGATGTTTCAGCGGTTCGACGAACTGCGAAGGGACGACGACGGGTTCTACCGGTTTCCGGAGGGCCGGCCCCGCATTCCGCTCATGTATTCCCTGAAGGCGACCAAGGCGACCAAGGCGGTCTGAGGCGGTTTGCGACGCGGTCTGCCACGTGTTCTGCGATGCGCTTCGCGACGTGTTCTGTGACGTGTTCTGTGACGTGTTCTGCGGGGCGGTTCGTGACGTGGTCGGTGGCGGTGGAATGCGCTGCGGGATGCTGCCCGTGGTCTGCCCCCGGGGGGTACCGGAATTGCTCCGGTGCCCGCCGGATACTGTGGTGGACGCCCCGGTCGGGTTTGTCCGGCCGCCGACAGCGGAACAGGACCGTCAGCGGATCAGGGCCGTGGGTGAGGCAGGACCGTCAGCGGCCGTGAGTGGGGCAGGACCGTCAGCAGGGCAGGGCGCGCAGGACGGTGCCCGCTCTGCGCGGCCGGCCACGCCGACGCCGACGGGCACTTCAGACAACCCCTTCGGACGACGGCTCCGAAGGACGACTTCACGGGGGTTCAGGTGCGCGTGCGCAGAGGGATGGCCGGTGCCGCGGGGGCGAGCGTGCTCATGCTGCTGGCCGCGGGATGCGGCGGCGCGTCCGCCGGCAAGGCGGCACCGGGGGCGTCGTCGCCCGCCGTCGTCCCCGCCAAGCCGCTCCCCATGGAGTCCGCGGCCCGTACGGCAACCTGGACCGATACCGACCACAAGGCGCACCCGCTGCAGCTCAAGCCGATCCGCCTGGCCCGCGGCGACCAGTCCGACCTCGCGCACATCCGGCTGGACGACGGCCTCAAGGGGAAGGTGCCGTACTACCTCACCTTCTCCTACTCCAACGCCGGCAAGGAGACCGTGAAGGGGCTGTACCCGGAGCGGAACATCTCGGTCACCGGGGCGGACGGCCAGGACGGCCGGCAGGTCTCGCTGTTCCGGACCAACCCGTTGGCCACCGACTCCGGCCTGCCGCCTGAGTGCCGGGAGCCGGGGAAGGCGGAGCTGGCCGCCGGTGAGACCACGGCCGAGTGCGTGATCTTCATGCTGTCCAAGGGCCAGAAGCCGGCAAACGTCTCCTACAAGGACGACGGCGGCGACACCGTGCTGTGGCAGATCGGCGGCGCCCAGGGGGGCGCGGCCGGCGTGCTGCCCGCCAACAAGCCCGCCGACGCGGCCACGACGGACAGCGAACGGCATACGGTCACGGTCCTGGCCACCCCGAAGAGCGTCCGCGCCGGGTCCCTGGCCGATCTGAGCCGCTTCAACCTGGACGCGGACCAGAAGAAGCTCGTCCCGTACTACGTGACGGTGGAGTACAGGAACACCGGCAAGTACGACCTGCTGCCGAGCATGAACGACAGCCTGACGCTGACCAGCGTCAGCCGTCAGCAGGCGCGGAAGATGATCCTGCTGGACATCGGCGGCCCCGGGGTCGCCCAGTGCCCCGAGGCCACGCCCCACAAGATGGTGAAGCCGGGTGCCACGGTGACCGAGTGCACCATCCACATGCTGCCGAAGGGCGATCCGCCGGCCTCGCTGACCTTCCAGGGGAACGGGGACGGTGACCAGCCGGTCACCTGGCGGGCGACACCGGACGGCGCGAAGTAGCGGAAAGAGAAGGAAAAGAGAAGGAGAAGCAGAGGGAGAGGGAGAGGTAGAGAGGTAGAGGGAGAAAAGTAGAAGGGTCCGTTCCGCCGGCCTCCCTGCGACGCCTCCGCCCTCCCCCTACTCCCCCCGGCTCTCCCCCTTCTCCCCCCCGGCTCTCCCTCTATTTCCCCTCCGCTACCCCTCAGCGCCCCGCCTCGCCAGCAGTGGTCCGATGTCCGGGGCATGGCCGACCACCGAGTGGAAGGCCGCCATCGGGTCGACGCTGTTGCCCCTGCTGAGCAGTTCGCGGCGGAAGATCTCGCCGCTCTCGCGGACCGTCCGGCCGTTCTCCCGGAACCAGCGGACCGTGTCCGCGTCCAGTACTTCCGCCCAGCGGTAGCCGTAGTAGCCGGCCGCGTAGTCGCCGCCGAAGACATGGGCGAAGTAGCCGGTCCGGTAGCGCGGGGGGATCGCGGGCCGGGCCAGGCCGTGGCGCTCCAGAGCGGCGGCCTCGAACGCCGCGGTGCCGTCCTGGTCCGGCAGTTCGGTGGCGGGGAGGGTGTGCCAGGACCAGTCCAGCAGCGCGGCGGCCAGGTGCTCGACGCTGTCGAAGCCCTCGCCGAACCGTTCCGCCTCGCGCAGCCTGGCCGGCAGTTCGGGCGGCATCGGCTCGCCGGTGCGGTGGTGCCGGGCGTAATGGGCGAGGACCTCGGGCCACTCCGCCCACATCTCGTTGACCTGGGACGGGAATTCGACGAAGTCGCGCGGCACCTTGGTGCCCGCCAGCAGCGGGTAGCGGACGTCGGAGAACAGCCCGTGCAGCGCGTGCCCGAACTCGTGGAAGAGCGTGATGACTTCGGGCCAGGTCAGGAGCACGGGTTCGCCGGCCGGCGGCTTGGGGATGTTCAGGTTGTTGACGACCACGGAGCGTTGGTCCAGCAGCCGGGACTGGAGCACCAGCTCGTTCATCCAGGCGCCGCCCCGCTTGGACTCCCGGGCGTGGAAGTCGCCGATGTACAGGCCGACGGGGCTGCCGTCGGCGTTGTGCACCTCGAAGACCCGGGCATCCGGGTGGTATGCCACCAGATCGGGGCGCTCGGTGAAGGTGACCCCGTAGACCAGGGTGGCGGCGTGGAAGACGCCGTCGCGCAGGACCCTCTCCAGCTCCAGATAGGGGCGCAGCGCGGCGGCGTCGAGGTCGAACCGCTCCTTGCGGACCCGCTCGGCGTAGTACTGCCAGTCGGCCGCGCGGATCTCCGGCACGCCCGCCGCCTCCGCCAGCGCGGCGCCCTCGCGCTCGGCGTGGGCCAGGGCCGGGCCGATCAGCCTGCCCAGCATCTCCTCGACGGCTTCGGTGGTGCCGGCGGTCTGGTCGGCGACCTGCCAGGCGGCGTGGTGCGGGTAGCCGAGCAGCGCGGCGCGCTCGGCGCGCAGCCTGGCCACCGCGACGGCGAGGGGCCCGTTGCCGGTGAGACCGCGCTCCAGGGAGGCGGTGAGCAGCCGCTCGCGCAGTGCCGGGTCCTCCAGGGAGGCGAGCTGCGGCGGGTTGCTGAAGTTGCGCAGGCCGAGGACGTAGTGGCCGTCGTGGCCGAGCTCCCGGGCGCTCTGGGCCGCGGCGGCGATCTCGTCCTTGGGCAGCCCGGCCAGCTCCTCGGCGCGTTCCACCACCAGCGCCGCCGCCGCGGTGTCGGCCCGCAGGTTCTTCCGGAACGCGGCACACAGGGTGGCGATCTCGGCGTTCAACTCCCGTAGCCGGCATTGCTGTTCGGGTGCCAGCCGGGCCCCGGCCCGGACCCGCAGGGTGTGGTGGCGCTCCAGCAGCCGCCGCTGCTCGCCGTCCAGCCCCAGGTGGTCGCGCTGCTCGTGGAGCGTCTCCAGCCGGGCGAACAGGGCGGCATCGAGGAGTACGGCGTCCTCATGGGCGGCCAGCCGCGGGACGATCTCGGCCTCCAGCGCCTGCGTGGCGTCATCGGTGTCCGCGTTCGCCTTGTTGAAGAACACCCGCGACACCCGGTGCAGCACCGCGCCGCTGCGCTCCAGCGCCTCCACGGTGTTCTCGAACGTCGGGGGCGCGTCGGCGCACCCGATGGCGGCGACCTCGGCCAGCTGGTCGGCCATGCCGCGTTCGAAGGCGGGCAGGTAGTGCTCGTGCCGGATACGGGCGAACGGCGGGAGTTCATAGGGAAGTTCACTCGGCACGAAGAAAGGGTTCGGCATCGGGGGAGCGGCATCGGCGCCCGCCGGCGCGGGGGCCGCGGAAGCCGGCGGGGAACTCTTCGCGGAAGTCATGACACGCGACACTACGCGCGGGAGCGGCGGCCGGTGGGGCGGTTGTGCACCGGCAGTTGGCGGCGCGTCGCGGGTCACCGGGGCCACCGGGACGGGGGCGGCCGGAGCGAACCCGTGGGCCGGGACGGCGGCGCCGTCCGGGGTGGCCACCGGGCGGGCGCCCCAGGGCGGTGGCGGCCAACACGCTTACCCCGGGGCTCGGTTCGGCCGCTGCGGCCGTCCTTTCCCTCCGACGGCGCGCAGCAGCGGCAGCTGCGTCGCGAGGACGAAGAGGCAGAAGAGCGTGATGGGGGTCAATCCGACGGGATGCAGCAGCAACGCCGGATCCCGGTGCACCTGCGGCCAGTTGAGGATCCAGTTCGCGGTGGCGTCCAGCACCATGACGCCGCCGGCCAGCGGCACGCCGGCCGGCCGCACCCGCGCCACCAGCACCACGAGCAGCGGATCGAGGACCAGCAGGCAGGCGAAGAACACCCGCAACGGGAGCGGGGCGAAGGCCGCATAGCCATGGATCCCGTCGCGCGCCAGGCCGACGATGTGGAAGCAGGCGGCCTGGAAGAAGCCGATCCCGTACACCGCGAGCGTTCCGCGCACCCACCGCGGCTGCTCCCGCCACCGTTCGCGTATCCCAGGTCTCACCGGGCCAACGTACCGGGCCAACGGACGGTATGCGGCTGCCGGGTGGGGCCGTCAGGCCGGTGGGCGGCCCTCCGGCGGGAGCAGGGTGGCGAGCCCGTCGAGGAGCCATTCCAGGACCTGCTCGAAGGACTGGGGTTCCGGGGCGTGGCGCCGCGGATCGGTGGCCCAGCTGATGAAGTGGGGGTGCTCGCCCGCGGCTGCGATGCGTTCGATGTAGGGGGCCGCGGCGGCCTCCAGGTCGCTGTCGGAGTGGAAGCCCACCCGGGCGCGCATGGTCTGTTCCTCCAGCAGCGCGAGCCCGGAACCCAGGACGTGGCCGAGCACGGTCTTGACGAACCCCATGCGGGTGGTCGCGTCGAGTCCGAACGGTGCGAGTTCGGCGAGCGCGGTGTCGTAGAGGCGGAGGGCGTTGGGCCCCATGGGGGGACGGCTGAAGGCGAGGCGGGCGAACCAGGGGTGGCGCTGCACCGCGTCCCAGCCGGTGCGGCCGAGTCCCTGGAGCGCGCGCCGCCAGCCGTGTCCCCGCGGCACCGTGATCTGGCCGTAGACCCGGTCGGTCATGAGGTCGACCAGGCCGTCCTTGCTGCCGACGTAGCGGTACAGGGCCATGGGGCTGCGGACGCCCAGCCGTGCGGCGAGCGCCCGCATGGTGATCTCGGCGGGCACCTGGTCGTCGGCCAGCTCCACCGCGGCGTTCACGATCCGCTCACGGCTGAGCTGCTCGGTGGCGCGCGGGGGCGCGGGCTCGTCGAACCACACCGGCCCGCCAGGAACGGGCCGGCGCTCGGAAGAAGTCATGGTGCTCCACTCTACCGTTGGTGTACGTTGTCCACCATGAGTGGACAACGTACACAGACTCGTGCACAGGCTCGTACGCGGACTTCTGAGGTACTCGTGGTGGGCGGCGGACTGGTCGGCCTCACCACCGCGTTGGTGCTGCGCCACCACGGGGTGGCGGTGACGGTGGTGGAGAAGCGGTCGACCACCTCGCCGCAGCCCAAGGCCCGCCGCTTCCACATGCGCAGCATGGAGATCTTCCGGGAACTCGGACTGGCCGAGCTGGTCCACCACGCGGCACGCGATCTCGCCGGCCACGACCGCATGGCCGCGGGACGGACACTCGCCGAGGCCGAGCAACTGCCGCCGTGGCAACCGGCGGGCCCGAACGGGGGCGTCGTCGACGTCAGTCCGGAGGGCGCCTGCCTGATCGCCCAGGACGTACTGGAACCGGTACTGCGCGAGGCCGCGGCCGAGGCCGGGGCCTCGGTGCGCTTCGACACCGAGCTGGTCGCCTTCGAGCAGCACGACGACGAGGTGGCCGCCGACCTTCTCGACC
Organism: Streptomyces sp. CT34; assembly: GCF_000805335.1. Taxonomy (GTDB): domain Bacteria; phylum Actinomycetota; class Actinomycetes; order Streptomycetales; family Streptomycetaceae; genus Streptomyces. The sequence goes on from NZ_KN708638.1 coordinate 4,491,530, forward strand.
GCGGCAACGGGGACCGCTCGCGACTGCGGGCACGCTACGTGGTCGCCGCCGACGGCGCCCGCAGCCCCATACGCCAGGCACTGGGCATCGCCCGCTCGGGCCGCGGGCCCATAGGCGACCCGAGCGTGAACGTCTACTTCCACGCCGACCTCGGCGAGGTCGTCCGCGGCCGGGAGTTCAACCTCTGCCAGATCGAGCACCCCGACGCGCCCGGCGCACTGGCATCGGTCGACGGCCGGCGCCGCTGGGTGTTCATGGGCAGCGGCAACGCCACCGACCGGGACTGGCCCGCCGTGCTCCGCGCCGCCCTCGGCGTGCCCGCCCCGGACCTCGAAGTCCGCAGCGTCCTGCCGTGGCAGGCCGAAATGCTCGTCGCCGACCGCTACACCGCCGGCCGCGTCCACCTGGCCGGCGACGCCGCACACGTCATGCCGCCCTTCGCCGCCAGCGGTGCCAACACCGGAATCGCCGACGCACACAACCTCGGATGGAAACTCGCCGCGGTCCTCCGCGGCCACGCGGCACCGGCGCTGCTGGACAGCTACGACGCGGAACGCCGCCCGGCCGGCTGGTTCACCGCCGACCAGTCAAGTCGCCGCACTCTGAACCTCCGTGACTGGGCGTCGGCTCCCGACCCCGCACTCGCCCACCCCTACGTGCTGACCGTGGGCGGATTCCAGTACACACACGGGGCCCTCTTCAGCGCCCCCGAGCAGACCAACGACCCCGAACCCATCACCGAGTTCAGCCCCGCCGGCCGCGTCGGCACCCGCATACCCCACCGCTGGCTCGACCGAGCCCGCACCCGGTCGACACTCGACCTCGCCGGACCCGGCTGGGCCCTGCTGACCGGCAACCGCAGCCCGCAACCGCACCCCAAGCCCGGAAATCCCGGGCATCCCGGCCACCCCGGCCTCACCGTGCACCGCCACGACGTGGACTTCCTGCCCGCCGGACAGTCCCTGCTCATCAGGCCGGACCAGATCATCGCCTGGCGGGGCACGGACCCCGCCGCGGCCACCGAGGCGCTCACCGCCCTGCTGAACGGCCGGAGCAACGCACCCGAGCAGCTCGCCGGAACCCAGGCCCATGCGTTCGGCCACCCGTTCGCATCCCGGGCCAGGGAGGAAGAGCCGTGCGCCGAGTAACTCAGCCAGAGGGGAGGCGGCCAGGCGCTCTATGACGGAGGCGGGGCCCTTACCCGTTCCCGTGCCCCGAGGCGGGTCTCTGCCTGTTGGTAGAGGCGGGTCGTCCGTAAGGTGCAGGGGATCCCCGTACGAAGCCGCCGATAATCGACGGCATGTCGTCCAGCGCATCACCAGCTGCCGAGAACCGCCTGGCCCGCGGTCCCTTCGCGGGGCCCGATGAGCGGGGGTGGCAGTCGTGGCGGGCTGGGGGTGAGGCGGTTCTGGCCGCGGTGGTGGTGCTGCTCACCTACCTGGGCGAGTCGTGGATCGAGGCCAGGCTGGCGGGTCGGGTGCCGGCTCTGGCGGTCGTCGGCATCGCGTTGGTGGTGGTGCGGCGCCGTTTTCCGGTGGTCGGTGTGGTCGGGCTTGCGGCGCTGATGGGGGTGGCGCCCGCGGCGGCGTTGCTGACCGCGGTGGCGGCCTACACCGCGGCCCGCCAGCGGGAGACGCCGCGGCGGCGGGTGGGGCTGCTGCTCGGGGCGGCCGGGGGGGCGATGGTGGCGTGTGCGGTGTCCGCGCCGGTGCTGGGGGTGGGCAGTTGGGTGTTCGGTCTGGCGCTGGGTGCGGTGCTCGCGGTGACCACGGTCGTGTTGCCCGGCCTGGTGGGTACCGCCGCGGGGCAGCAGGACCGGCTGTTGCGGGCGTTGCGGGAGCGTACGGCCGCCGCGGAGGAGGCGCGGCGACTGGCGGACAGCGAGGCGCGGGTGCGCGAGCGGTCGCGGATCGCCGCGGAGATGCACGATCTGGTCGGGCACCGGCTGAGCGTGGTCTCGCTGTACTCGGACGGGCTGGAGCTGGCGCTGCGCAAGGAGGCGCCCGGGCTGCGGGACGAGGCCGTCGTGGTGGGCCGTGCCGCCCGTGAGGCGATGCGGGAGTTGCGGGAGGTGCTGGGGGTCCTGGGCCCGGTGGGGCGGGACAGCGGAGCCGACGCGCTGACGGATGCGACGGGTACGCGTGAGGACGTCGAGGCGCTGGTCGAGGAGTCGCGCCGCGGCGGCATCCCCGTCGAGTTCTGCTGGGAGGGGCCCGATCTCGATGGGCGGCCGGCCAGGGTGCGGCGGGCGGTGCACCGGGTGGTGCGCGAGGCGCTGACCAATGTCCACCGGTACGCGGTCGGAGCCCATGTGACCGTTTCCGTCCGCCACGCAGGTGAGCGGGTGGAGGTGCGGGTGCGCAACGGTGTGCCGCCCGTGGCGACCGCCGCGGTGACCGGGCTGGGCACCGGGCGGGGGCTGATCGGGCTGCGGGAGCGGGTGGCGCTGCTCGGCGGTGAGCTGGAGGCGGGGCGGACGCCTGGTGGCGGCTTCGCCGTGACCGCCGGCATCCCCGCCGAGCCCGCGCCCGGTGCGGAGCCCCCGGCGGCCGGGCCGTATGAGGAGGCGCCGGGCGCTGCGGTCGGGGAGTCCGGCCGCGGGCTGACCGCCTTCCAGCGGCGCCTGGGCGGTGCCGTCGTCGGGCTGGTCGGCCTGGCGGGGGTGGGCGTGATGATGCTGTTCGGGCTCGTTCTGGTACGCGGTGCACAGCTCGGTGCCCAGTATCGGAGCAACGAAAAGCCACGGGTGGGGATGGAACGGGAGCGGGTGGAGCGGGCCGTGGCCTTCGACTCCGGTACGGTGCGCGCGGCCGCCGCCGGGCGTGAGCCGGCGCGGCCGGCCTCCGCCACGGACTGCCTGTATCCGTACGTGGACGGCGAGCCCAGTGCCGGGCGGCTGGAGATCGTCCGCTACTGCTTCCGGGCCGACACGCTGATCGCGATCGACCGGTTCACCGTTCCGATGGTCACGGAGAAGTGACCGAACCGCCGCAGGGGAGAAGGACACATGACCGACCAGGCCAACTCCGCGGGCTCCGGGGCGGGTTCCGCGATCCGGGTGCTGCTCGCCGATGACGAGGAGATGATCCGGCACGGCATCCGGCTGATCCTCCGGCACACCGACGGCATCGACGTGGTGGGCGAGGCGGTCAACGGTGCCGAGACGGTCCGGCTGGCCGCCGAGCACCGGCCCGATGTGGTGCTCCTCGACATCCGTATGCCCGTCCTCGACGGGTTGGCGGCCATCGAACCGCTGATCGCGCTCGATCCCAGGCCGCAGGTCGTCATGCTCACCACCTTCGGCGACGAGGAGAACGTCACCCGGGCCCTGCGGGCGGGTGCCACCGGATTCCTGCTGAAGGACGAGGGTTCGCAGGAGCTGATCCGCGCGGTGCGGGCGGCGGCCGCGGGGGATGCCGTGCTCTCGCCCGGTGTCACCGGGATGGTGATCCGGCGGATGCTGAGCGGCGGCGGGGCCGGGGCCGCTGCTCCGGAGAGCCGGGTTGTGGGGCTGACCGGCCGGGAGCGGGAGGTGCTGGTCATGCTGGGCGAGGGGCTGTCGAATCCGGAGATCGGCAGGCGGCTCGGTATCGGTGTCGGGACGGTCAAGAGCCACGTCCGGTCGATCCTGGAGAAGACGGGGTGTGGCGGCCGGGTGCAGGCGGGAATGCTGGCGCATCAGGCCGGGCTCATGGGCTGAAGCACCGGCCGGGCTCATGGGCTGAAGCACCGGGCCGGGGCCGCCTGCTCTGCCAACAGACAGAGCAGGCGGCTCTGTCTGTTGGCAGAGGGGCCGTGGTCCGCGAGGGCGAGGCAGCGGCGGCCGTCTGCCCTGTTGACAGGCGGCGTATTCACGACCTCAGGGCGACGGATTCGGGTGGGTGCCGCGGCCACGATGGTCGGGAGTTCGCACCCCTTCCAGGAGCACCTATGCCGCAGCATGCCACGGCCGCCACCGGCCTCCGCGCCCCGTCCGTTGCCGCCCGCGCGACGGGGCTGACCAAGGTCTACGGCGAGGGCGAGACCCGCGTCATCGCCCTGGATACGGTGACGGTGGAGTTCGGGCGGGGCCGGTTCACCGCGATCATGGGCCCGTCCGGTTCGGGCAAGTCGACGCTGATGCACTGCATGGCGGGGCTCGACGCCATCTCCGGCGGGTCCGCTCGGATCGGTGACACCGAGCTGTCCGGGCTGAAGGACCGTCAACTCACCAGGCTCCGGCGGGAGAAGATCGGCTTCGTCTTCCAGTCGTTCAACCTGCTGCCCACGCTGGACGCCCTGGAGAACATCACGCTGCCGCTCGATATCGCCGGCCGCAAGCCCGACCAGGAGTGGCTGGAGCTGATCGTGGGGACGGTCGGTCTGGCCGGGCGGTTGCGGCACCGTCCGTCGCAGCTGTCCGGTGGCCAGCAGCAGAGGGTTGCCGTGGCCCGTGCGCTGGCCGGGCGTCCGGAGATCGTCTTCGCGGACGAGCCGACCGGCAACCTCGACTCCCGGTCCGGCGCGGAGGTCCTGGGCTTTCTGCGGGATTCCGTCAGGGAGTTGGGGCAGACGGTGGTGATGGTCACCCACGATCCGGTGGCCGCCTCCTACGCGGACCGGGTGGTCTTCCTCGCCGACGGACGCGTCACCGACGAACTGTCCGACCCCACCCCCGAGACCGTGCTGGACCGGATGCGGCTCTTCGACGCCCAGGGGCGGACGAGCTGACGCGGCCCGCAGCCGCTCACCGCCCCGTAGCCCGCAACCCGCACCCGCGCTCTGCCCCTCGCACCCAGGACGGAACCGACCACCATGCTGCGTACCGCCCTGCGCAACGTCCTTGCGCACAAAGCCCGATTGATCATGACCGCGCTCGCGGTCCTGCTCGGCGTCGCCTTCGTCGCTGGCACCCTCGTCTTCGCCGACACCACCGCGAACGCCTTCCGCAACGCCTCCGCCCAGAGCCTCAAGGGCGTGGCCGTCTCGGTGCGGGCGGATGAGGCCACCACCGCTCCCGACGTGGCTGTCCCCGATACGGCAGGCGGCAAGCCGACCACCGCCCTCGACACCGCGCTGGTGCGGAAGATCCGCCAACTGCCCGGCGTCGACTCGGTACGCCCCACCGTTCACGGCCAGGCCACCCTGGCCGGCAAGGACGGCCGGCCGGTCAACGCCGACACCAACGGGCAGAAGCTGGCCACCAATTACCAGCCCGGCCGGGACGGCAATGACGGCCACTACCCGCTGAAGGAGGGCCGCGGCCCCACCGCCGAGGGCGAGTTGGCGCTGGACGCCAAGACCGCCGCGAAGGCCGGCTACCGCATCGGCGACACCGTCCGCTTCGCCACCGACGGGCCCGCGCTGACCAAGAAGCTGGTCGGCATCGTCTCCACCGACGACCCCCAGGTCACCGCCGGCGGCACCCTCACCCTCTTCGACACCCGGACCGCGCAGCAACTGTTCCACCATCCCGGCCAGTTCGACGAGATCACGGTCTCGGCCACCCCGGGGACCGACGAGCATGCGTTGACCGACCAGGTCCGGGCGCTGCTCCCCGGCAACGGAGCCAGGGCCATCAGCGGCGCCGAACTGGCCGCCGAGCAGTCCGCCCAGATAGCCAAGAACACCGGTTACCTGACCAAGACGCTGCTGGTCTTCGCCGGAGTCGCGCTGTTCGTCGGCGTGTTCCTCATCGCCAACACCTTCACCATGCTGATCGCCCAGCGCAGCCGGGAGATCGCGCTGCTGCGGGCGGTGGGCGCCGCACGTCGCCAGGTCGTCCGCTCCGTCCTCATCGAGGCCGCCCTTCTCGGACTCGTCGCCTCCGCCGGCGGGTTCGTGCTCGGCCTGGGCATCGCCGCCGCCATGCGCCCACTGCTCAACACCACCGGTGCCGCGCTGCCCGACGGACCGCTGGTCATCACGCCCGCGGCCCCGCTGGCCTCGCTCGCGGTCGGCGTCGTCATCACCGTTCTGGCGGCCTGGCTGCCGTCCCGCAAGGCCGCGAAGATCGCCCCCGTGGCGGCGCTCAGCAGCGTCGACCAGGCACCGCCCGCCCGCGCCCTACGGGTCCGCAATGTGCTCGGCACGCTGCTCACCGGGGCCGGGGTGCTGGTGATGCTCTACGTCTCCACGCTCAAGGGCACCAAGGAGTCGAACCTGATGGCCGCGATGCTCGGCGGCGTACTGACCCTCGGCGGCGTGATTGTGCTGGCCCCGCTGCTCTCCCGCCCGGTGATCACGCTGGCCGGCAGGGTCACCACCCGCTTCTTCGGCGTCAACGGCAAGCTGGCCAGGCAGAACGCGCTGCGCAACCCGCGCCGCACCTCCGCCACCGCATCCGCCCTGATGATCGGGCTCGCCCTGATCACCGGCCTGACCGTCGGCGCCCACTCCGCCCAGCACGCCATGGCCAACGAGGCCACCGCGGGCCTGACCGCCGACTACAAGGTCAACTACAACACCACCCGGGGGCTCGACGCGGACGCCGTCGGCAAGATCGCCCGGGTACCGGGGGTCGCCGCGGCCGCCCCCGTCACCACGGCGCAGTTCGGCACGCATGGCGAGCACGCCGTCATCACCGGCACCGACCCGGAGGCGTTCGGCAAGACCGCACGGCTCGACTTCCACGCCGGCTCGCTGCACGACATCGGCCCCGGCAGGATCGCGGTCTCCGACGACTTCGCAGGGAGAGCCGGGCTCCAGGTCGGCGCCACCCTCGACGCCACGATGGGCAGCGGCATGGACAGCGGCAGCGGCAAGGCCACGAAGCGGAAGCTGACCGTCGTCGGCATCTACGCAAAGACCCGCACCGTCGACGACGCCCTGGGCACGCGCGCCGACGTCCTCCCGTACTCCGTGACCAAGCAGTTCGACAACGTGCTGGTCAAGGCCGAGCCCGGCAAGGCCGCCGGCCTTGAACGCACGATGCGCGCCGCGCTCGGCGACAGCCCGCTGCTGAAGGTCCGTTCCCAGGAGCAGCTGATCAAGGACAACAACGAGGAGGTCACCACGGTCCTCAGCATGATGTACGGGCTGCTCGGCATGGCCGTCGTCATCGCGATCCTCGGCGTCGTCAACACCCTGGCCATGTCGGTCTTCGAACGTACCCGCGAGATCGGGATGCTGCGCGCCATCGGTCTCGACCGCTCCGGCATCCGGCAGATGGTCCGGCTGGAGTCGGTGGTCATCTCACTGTTCGGCGCGGTCCTCGGGATCGGTACGGGCACCTTCCTGGCCTGGGCCGCGGGCGGCCTGACCACGACCTCGATGCACGACTACGAGACGGTCCTGCCGTGGGACAGGCTGGCCGTCTTCCTGCTCCTGGCCCTGATGATCGGCGTCCTGGCCGCCATCTGGCCGGCCCGCAGAGCCGCCCGCCTGAACATGCTGCGGTCGATCCAGGCGAGTTGAGCCCTTCAGTCCAGGGGAGCCACCCCGCCTGCGCGTCCGGCGGCGCGTGACCAGCCCCCTGAACAAGCCCTCGCACGCCCTCACAAGCCCTCTGAAGAGCGGCGCGGCCGACAGGCGGCCGACGCCCGAGAAGTTCCCAGCAAGTTCCCGACAAGTCAAGGAGATTCGCGTGTCCACCACACTGTGCACCACCCCTGCTCGTCGAGGCCGACGGAGGACCGCTCTGATCGCGGCCGCACTCGCCACCACCACGCTCACCGGCATATCGCTGGTCGGCTCGCCCAGCCCTGCCCACGCTGCCGACGGCAACACCTACTTCAAGTCCGAACAGCAAGTCATCGACTACCTCGGCAAGAGCCTGCCCTTGAACCAGAAGGAAGCCATCAAGGGCTACCCGGTCAACGGTCAGGACTCGGGGAAGGTCAAGCTCGACGATGTCGAGAAGGTCTACCCGCACGATCAGGCGCTGAAGGACGTATCGTCCAAGCTGGGCAGCGGATTCAACCTCCCGTCGTCCGTCCCCACCGAGGGCCCCGACATCCGCAAGAGCAGCAGCGACGACAAGGAGCCGTGGCTGAGCAACTGGGACGCCAAGTCGATGTGCGGCCAGCCCAATCACCACCCCGACGGTGAGTCGATGCCCTGCGGCTTCGTCGGCGTGCTGGAGCAGAAGTACCCGAGCATGCACCACTCGGTACCGTCGATGGGCAAGACGACGTTCGACTACAAGTTCGGGGCCACGGTCGGCCAGGACACCAGCCAGACCAGTGGCTGGTCCGCCGGTGGAAAGGTCACCTCGGAACTGACGACGCCCGGTGGGCCGGGCGGTGGCAAGGCCGGCACCGAGATCAACTTCACCTACAGCGAGTCGACCACGACCACCAACAAGTGGACGACCATGACCGAGCAGACCAACCACTACGACGTCCCTGACGGAGTGACCGGCTATGTCGATGGGCGTGCCAACGGCGGCAAGTACATCGGCTACATCGTCTACAAGCTCGACTTCACCGACGGCAGCGGCCACCGGAAGCAGAAGATGGTCCTCATCCCGGCCCGCGTCCTCATCCAGGCGCCCGGCAGCTCGACTCCGGAGACGTTCGTCAAGCGCCAGCAATAGCAGCGGCAGCACACCTCCCGTGAACTGACCGGTTCCCTGAACTGACAGGTTCCCTGGACTGACTGGCGGCCCCGCGCGCCCCTTGCGGACTGACCTCTGCTGCGGACTCACCTCTGCCGCGGATTCGCATGGCGCGGTGCCGGCGATCCAGCCGCGCGACACGGCACCGCCCTTCATACCCCGACAAGGGGCGCTCTTGGAGGGCGATGTCGTGCGCGGCTGGCATGAACCGACGACACTCTCCGGCGGCCGGGCCACGCCCGATGCCGCCACCGAGGGCACCCCGGGCGCACCGCGTACCGAAACCACGCGCCCGCGCGCAGACGCGGATGTCCTGGCGCGCCCTCGCCCTCCCCCACGTGAATTTCTGCCCCTTGGCGACCGCTGTCTACCGGTCTGTCTGGCACGGCACTGGCACGGCGGGCGATGCGGCCCCTGGCTCGGAGTCGTCGGGGCGGCCCTCCGGCGCCGCGGGACGCGTTTCACTTCGCGGTGTGTCCGCGGACCGTGTCGCGGAAGGTGATCGGGGTCTGGCCGGTGCGTTGGTGGAAGTACTTGCTGAAGTGGGTCGCGTTGGAGAAGCCGAGGCGGTCGGCGATGCGGGCGGCGGTCTGGTCGCTGTGGGCCAGGAGGCGCTTGGCCTCCAGGACGACGCGGCGGTCGATGAATTCCTTGGCGCCGAGGCCGGCGGCGGCGAGTGTGGCACGGGAGAGGGTGCGGGCCGAGTAGCCGAGCGTTTCGGCGTAGTCCTCCACCCGGCGGGTGCGCGGGAAGTCCTTTTCCACGGCATCGCGGAAGCGCAGGTAGGCGGCGTCGGGTTCGGGGGCGGGGCTGCCGGCGGGTGCGGTGAGGTGGGCCAGTCGCAGGACGAGGACCGCGAGCAGGTGGCGTAGGGCTGCGGTGTGGATCTCCAGGGGCAGGCGTCCAAGGGCGTGGAACTCGGTGGTGAGGTGGTCGGCGGCCAGCCGTAGGGCCGCTTCGTCGTCGGGTAGGGGGCGGCGCAGGATCGGAGCGTGCGGGTCTTCTATGCGGGCGCCGTGCGTGGTGGCCGGGTCGAGGAAGTCCTGGCGGAAGAGGATCAGGGTGCCGTCGGCGTTGGTGAGGTCGCCCCACTGCTGGACCTGGCCGGGGCGTACCCAGAGCCAGGAGCCGGGGTCGAGGGCGTAGGCGGTGAAGTCGACCGTGTGCCACAGGGTCCCGCCGGTGAGGGTGATCAGGTGGTGGAAGTCCGGGCGTTGGGGGGCCGCGAGCTGCTCTGCGGGAACCCGGTGGCGCAGGTCGGCCAGGGACAGCACTTCGACGCCGGTGGGGGTGCCGGCGGGCGCGGCGAAGGAGATCTCCGGGATGCCGCGATCGGCATCGTGTCGCTTTTTGGCCATCGTGAGTCGCCAGCGTATCCGATTCGGCCTTCTCACTGCCCATAACTTGGGGGTGTCAGCTCGTCCGAAGTCGAGCCGATGTCGGAAAGCAGTAAGACACGTCGGAAAGCAGTGAGAGAGGAGGAGTGTGGTGGCTTCGGTGGAGTGTGCCTCGCTGACGTACGCCTTCGACGCGTACTGCCCCTGGTGCTACGGCTTCGGCCCGGCGCTGCGGGACTTCGCCGAGGACAACGCACACCGCATCCGGCTCAGCGTCGTCTCAGCCGGCCTCCACACCGGTGCCCGGGCGCTGCCCGTGGCGGCCTATCCGCACCTGCCGGCCGAGCGTGGCCGGATAGCGCGGCTGACCGGTGTCGTCTTCGGCGCGGGCTACGACGGTGCGCTGGCGCGGGGCACGGCTGTGCTCGACTCGGTCGCCGCGGCGGCGGGGCTGGCCGCGCTGCGCGACCAGCCAGGCATCAGCGAACTGGACGCGGTCGAGGCCGTGCAGCGCGCGTGGTTCGTCGACGGCCGCAGCCTGTCGGACGCCGAGGTCTACCGAGACATAGCCGACGAGCTGGGTCTGGACGCGGACGCCGTGACCACGGCATACGCGTCCCCGGCCGGCCGGGTGAAGGCCCACGCCGACTTCCGGACGCTGCGCCGCCTGCGCGTCACCTCCTACCCGACGCTGCTGCTGCACACCGCACACGGCGCCGACCAGATGGGCGGCGCGGCCTCCACGGCCGCCTCCCTGACCGCCGCCCTCGACCAGCGCCTGACCACAACCATCCCCCAAGCCCCCATCCCACCCCTGACCTGACACCTGACCTCGCGAGGAGAACCGTCATGAGCAACGCCAAGAACACCGTCCTGACCGCAGCCGGCGAGCTGTTCGGAAAGAAGGACCCGAGCGCGGTGGACCGCTGGGTCGCCGCCGACTACCGCCAGCACAGCGCCCTGGCCGCCGACGGTCCCGAGGCTCTGCGCCGGCTGGTCGCCGGCCTGCCGGAGGGCTTCCGCTACGAGGGCGCCCGGGTGATAGCCGACGGCGACCTGGTCGCCCTGCACGGCACGTACCACGGCTTCGGCCCCGACCCGCTGGTCGCCTTCGACATCTTCCGCGTCGACGCCGACGGCAAGCTCGCCGAACACTGGGACGCCCTGACCCCGCTGGTCAAGGACACCGCCTCCGGCCGCTCGCAGACCGACGGCCCCACCGAGCCGGCCGACTTGGACAAGACCGAGGCCAACCGCGCCCTGGTCCTGGAGTTCGCCGAGAAGGTCCTCAAGGGCGCCGACTACTCGGTGCTGACCGACTACATCTCGACCGAGACCTACCACCAGCACAACCCGGAAGCGGCCGACGGCCTCGACGGCTTCGGCGCCGCCGCCGCGAAGTGGGCCGAGCAGGGCAAGAACCTCGTCTACAAGACCGTCCACAAGGTCATCGCCGAGGGCGACTTCGTCCTGCTCCAGTCCGAGGGCGAGTTCGGCGTTCCCGTCGCGTACTACGACCTCTTCCGCGTCCAGGGCGGCAAGCTCGTCGAGCACTGGGACGTCATCGCCCCCGTGCCCACCGAACTCCCGCACTCCAACGGCCTGTTCTGACATCCGACCGCCACCGGGAAGGGAAAGCGCGATGAGTGAGCTCACCTACGCCGGGAAGACCTTCGTCTTCCGTGTCGACAACGGGGTCGTCTTCCGCAACACCTACGCGGCCGACGGCACCACCCTGCACTACGAGACCCTGGAGGGCCCCACCAGGGGCGCCGAGGAGACCGTCACCCTCCACACCGCCGAGGTGGCCCCCGGCCTGTTCATGCTCGGCTGGGTCGAGACGTCCGGCATGACGGTCACCCACCTCATGAACCTCAACAGCCGTACCGTCCACGCCTTCTGGACCTACGAGGCAGGCGACGGCCGCGTCGCCGAACTGCACACCGGAACCCTCGAACCCGCCTGAAGGCGCTGACCACGCCGCCGTGCCCCACCAGCGAACGGGTGCGGGCACGACGGCGTGCCGTGCGGCAGACGTACCCCCTACGACTCCCTCTACGACCCGTCATGTGTCCCACCGCCCGGAGGACAACCGTGTACGCGACCGCACTGCCGCTCGCCGCCTACCGCGCCGCCGTCGCCTTGGACGAGCCGTTCCGGCCCGCCATCGGCCCTGATCCGGATCAGCGGTCCGCCGGCCTGGTCCGCGAGGCACTCGACCTGCTGAGCGACGACCCGGTGGCAGTGCGGGCCGGGCTACGCCCCGGCGCAGCGGACCGGCTCGACGATGCCGCCGCCCGGCGACTCCTGCGCACCGTGCTGACCATCTGGGCTCCGGAACCCCTGCCCACCGCGACCGCCCGCGTGCTGGACGCGCTCCTGTCCGGCGAACGCCTGGCGCGCGACACCACCGACGCCGCCTCGCTGCCCACCATCCGCGACACGCTTGCCCACACCACGTACCGGGCCGCCGACCGTACGGCGCTCTGGCAGGGCGACATCACCACCCTCGGCGCCGACGCCGTCGTGAACGCCGCCAACAGTGCTCTGCTCGGCTGCTTCGCCCCGATGCACCCGTGTATCGACAACGCCCTCCACGCCGCGGCCGGCCCCCGCCTGCGCGCCGACTGCCACACGATCATGGCCCTGCAGGGCCACCCGGAACCGACCGGCACCGCCAAGATCACCCGTGGTTACCACCTGCCCGCCCGCTACGTCCTGCACACCGTCGGCCCCATCGTCGACGGGCCCCTGCGCCCGGCACACGAGCGGGCGTTGGCGGCCTCGTACCGCGCCTGTCTCGACCTCGCCACCGAGGTCGACGGCCTACGCACCGTCGCGTTCTGCGGCATCGGTACCGGCGTCTTCGGCTACCCCAAGAAGCCCGCCGCCCGCACGGCCCTGGACACCGTGGCCGACTGGCTCCAGACCCACCCCGGACGCCTGGACCGCGTGATCTTCAACGTGTACGCCGACGACGACCACGCCGCCTACACCCACGCACTGACCGAAGGAACCCCGTCCCGATGAACCAGCCCACCTTCGACCCGGCAGCCGCCGTCGGCACGATACGCACCTGGCTCACCGAGGCCGACCGCGTCCTGATCACCGCCGGGGCCGGCCTGAGCGCCGCCGCCGGGTACGACTACGGCGACGAAGACCGCTTCCGGGAGCTCTTCCCCGCCCTGCACCGCCACGGCCTGCGCTCCCGCTACCTGGTCGGGGTGCCCCTGCCGCCGGCCCTGCTGTGGGGCTACTGGGCCGTCCATATCGACGACATTCGCTTCTCCACCGCCCCCAACCCCCTTTACCAGCGGCTGCGCGCACTGGTCGACGGCAAGGACCACTGGGTGATGACGTCCAACGTGGATGGTCTCTTCGCCCGGGCCGGCTTCGCCTCCGACCGGATCTTCACCCCGCAGGGCGACTACGGCCGCTACCAGTGCAGCACCCCCTGCGCTCCCACCACCTGGGACAGCCGCCCTCTCGTCAGTCAGCTCCTCGCCGCCTACGACCCGGCCACCGGCGCCGTCACCGACCCCGACGCCCTGCCCCGATGCCCGAACTGCAAAGGCGAGGCCGAGATCAACGTCCGCATCGGCCCCCAGTTCGTCGACACCCCCTACCTCCCCGCGGGCCACCGCCTCCAGGACTGGCTGGGCACGGCCCCCGCCGACACCCGCCTGCTGATCCTGGAGTTCGGCGCCGGGTTCAACACCCCCGGCGTGATCCGATGGCCTGGCGAACACCTCACCCGCCACTTCCCCGCCGCACGCCTCGTCCGTGTCAACCCCGACCGCCCTGAAACCCCCACCGACCTCGCCGATCGGGCCCTGCCCGTCCCCGCCGACGCCGACCACCTGCTCGACATACTCACCGCGCCGCACTCGGCGCTCGACCCTACGGTGGCACCATGAGCGACCCGGAGAAGAACAAGGCCGCGGCCAAAGCCTTCTACCACCTGATGTTCAACCAGTGCCGCCCGGCCGAGGCCATCGACCAGTTCGTCGGTGACGCCTACATCCAGCACAACCCGCACGTCGCCGACGGCAAGCAGGCGTTCATCGACTACTTCGCACGCATGGCCGCCGAGCATCCCGGCAAGCGCGTCGAATTCAAGCGCGCCTTCGCCGAAGGTGACCACGTCATCCTGCACTGCCACCAGATCTGGCCCGACGAGGAGTACGCCGGCATCGACATCTTCCGCTTCGACGCCGACGGCAAGATCGTCGAACACTGGGACGTCCTCCAGGTCATCCCGCCCACCTCCAAGAACGACAACACCATGTTCTAGAGGTGGGGCCCGGCATCGTGCGCGGGTTGGGGGTGGTGGTCGGCGTGGGGTCATGGCGTACGACGAGGTGCGGGCGGAGCGGGTCCGGGGGCTGCTGGAGCCTGACGGGGTGGTCGCCAAGAAGATGTTCGGCACGATCGTCCATCTCCGGCAGAGGAAGAACACGCCGGCCTGCGTGGCGGGCGATGGTCTGCTGCTGCGCGTCGGCCGGGAGACCTCTGCTCGGCGTCTGCGAATGCGCCCACCCACGGCGACTACGTGATGCCACACGTAAAACGCGTCTCACGATTCAAGGCAAGTCGGCCTGGATTACCTGGTGTTGGCGCCGCGATGACCCCATCGAGCTGGGTATTCGGTCGAGTTAGGAGACCCGGAGGGCACGTGGTCCCCGAGGGGCCTGGGCGACGAACAAGGCCCAGGTCCCCGACCTGGGCCTTCACTATGGAGCGGGTGACGGGAATCGAACCCGCGCTCTGAGCTTGGGAATCATAGGGGCTCTGGGTGCGTCGCCACAGGTAGGCGGCCCGTTGGGCGGTCAGGCGCGGCCCGTTGGGGCCGTCGTCTGTGCCCCGGTTGTCCGTGGCTGACCGCCTCTACTGGTGCGGTAGTGGTGCGGGGACGGGGGAATGTCGCCACGGGCGGGCTCGCTGGCCCCCGACGGGGTCTTCGAGGGACCTCGTTCACGGCTGGATATCCCTGGAGACCAGCTCGGGGCACTGGGTTATGGCCCTCACCGCCATCGTCTCGAGGCACACGGAGTACATGGGCCTGGCCGTCGACGAGCTGTGCCAAGGCCGGCCGCGAGGCGGACGCCGAGATCCTGGCTTCTCTTCCCTACCCGCTGATCCGCGGTGGATGACCGACTTCGGCGTCTCGGGGTCGGTCAGGTCCGTCGAGGTCTGGAGCAGCTCAAGACTGCATGGCGCGCGTGCAAGCGGACCGTTGCTTGCCCGTATGGAGTAGTGGGGGCTGCTGCTCCGGGACGTCAAGGGGAGGCTGGACCTACAAGGACCTCAGCCGCTCCGAGGAGGATGGCATGGCTCGCCAGTCACGTGATTCGTCCAACCCCCAGTCCCGTAGTTCGTCCGAAGCTGCTGCCGAAGAAGCAGGCCACGAGCCCAAGGGCAGGTCGACTAGGTTGCGCCAGGCAAAGAGTGCGCCCAGCAAGGAGGAGAAGCGGGAGCAAGCGCCCGGGAGCCTCTTTGGCGACGACGATATCGATACGAGCGACGACTGAGTCATTGGCTGCGAGGCCACGAGTGTCCGGTGCGGCTGATGTCTGCCCCCAGTCGTACCTCCGCAAGGTTCACCTTCCCTGGGCGGTCGGGGCGAGGCGGGTCTCGGCGAGGAAGCCTCCCGCTGCCGGGCCGCCCGCGTTCGCCCTGACCGGGGCTCCGCGTTCACCCCGTCGACCAGCCGAGGAGGAAGGCCCTGGGTCAAAACCTCACACAGACGCCAAAGGCACTGGCACTGGCATTGGCACTGGCATTGGCATTGGCCCTAAACCACCTCGCTAAGGCACAGGGCGCCGGGCATCCTGTACCCGGCGCCCGTCCCGTCCCGACCCGGCGCGGAGGTGTCGCGTGCGGTTGCCGCCCCTGCACGTCCAGCCACTCACCAGCCCTGCCACCGTGGAAAAGGAACTGGTCGCGATGGTGGCGGCGCACTACGACAATGAGCCGCTGATGCGCCTGGCCGGCGAAATCCACTTCGACGACGAGCTGAGCGACGCCGAGACCGAGGCCGTGGTACGCGTCCTGGACCGGCCGCTGACGCCACTGGCGTATCTGCCGTGCTGCGGCACACTGCGGCATGCGCGCCCGCTGCTGGAACGGGGCGCGGAGCGGGTGATCGCCGTGGACCTGTCCGGCCACAGCCTCCAGCTCGGCCTCGCCCGCAACGTCCCCGCGATGCGGCGCCCACAGGTCGCGGCCTTCCAGGGCGACGTCCGCAACGCCATCGAAGTACTTCCGCGCACGGGAGCGGATTTCGCCTTCATGGGCGGCAACAGCCTCGGCGACATCACCGCTCCAGAAGGCCACCTGCACTTGCTGAAGGCGATCGCGGATTCGCTGGCCGAGGACGGGGTGTTGGTCTTCGACTACGTCGGCGACCGGTACGAGCCGGGCCCGGAAGACATGTCGTCGGAGTGGCCCCAGGTGTGGCACGGCGTGGCGGGGGGAGGGCCCGGCGCCTCGGCAGCCGCGATGCGGTCGTGCGGGAGATCGCGAAGGCGAGGCAGCGGGAGAGGCGGGCGCCCGCCCGACCCGCTAATTCCCTGACAACAGAGCTGAGTTGGCTGGAAGCCTGGTAGTGCGGCGCTGGTATCTCTCCAGCAATCCGGGCACCTGCTCGCGGAAGGTCTGCCTCGGACACCCCAGCACCGGGCAGACCAGGCGCCGCACTCGCACCGACACCACCACCCGCCGGCCGTCCACCGGCAGGTCCGCCACCGTACGCCCATGGAAACCATGCACCCTCGCGGTCGGCGTCCCGCACATCGGGCACGGCACCGGAACCTCCGGGGTCCGCGCGGACAGGCGGATCACCTCGCCTGCGTCTGCCACATCCTCGACGACCAGCACCGACAGCCCCGAAAACACAGTTGCCACAAGGGAGTTGAGATCCTGCATGACATGTCAACGACCCCGATCACGCTTGGCCACCACCGATTACGGGACAGAGCCGAACGCCTTACGGTCCCGCGTCAGGCGCACCAGCGGGCCGAGGAGTTCCTCGCCCAACGACAGGACGCCATCCACCGAGCGCGAGGAGCCCTCCAGCTGATCGCCGAGACGTGGGCCACCGTCCAAGATCCTGCCGCCCGACTCGACACCCCCTACGCGCGAGACATCCTCGACGGCCTCACCCCCGAAGTCCGCTCCCTCGCCCAAAGCCTGACCACCCTGGCGTGACAGGGCACTCACCTCTTGGGGCTGGCGCCCAGTCTCCGAAGGGACAGAAGTGGGAGCCATCCGGGAGCCGCTTCCGAAGTCGGCTCCCAAATGGCTCCCAAGAGGATCAGGAAACGAGTCAGGGGCCCGATCCACTCTCGCGGATCAGGCCCCTGACCTGTTGTTTCTTCAGTCGGGGTGGCGGGATTTGAACCCACGACCTCTTCGTCCCGAACGAAGCGCGCTGCCAAGCTGCGCTACACCCCGAAGCAACGAGCTCTACTTTAGCGGACTGATCCCCGTAGGTGAAATCCGGTTCCGGGGAGGCCGGGGCCGGGGTGGCGGGAGGGCCCCGGCCGGCGGCCTTCGGGGGTGGTCAGTCGTGGGGGGTGAGGGTGAGCAGGGTGGCTTCCGGGGGGCAGGCGAAGCGGACGGGGGTGTAGCGATTGGTGCCGCAGCCGGCGGAGACGTGGAGGTAGGAGGTGTGGCCGTCGGCGGTGTGGCTGGAGAGGCCCTTGGCGCGCCGGGTGTCGATGTCGCAGTTGGTGACGAGGGCGCCGTAGAAGGGGACGCAGAGCTGGCCGCCGTGGGTGTGGCCGGCGAGGATCAGCGGATAGCCGTCGCCGGTGAAGGCGTCCAGGGAGCGCAGGTACGGGGCGTGGACGATGGCCAGGGAGAGGTCGGCGCCGGATTCCGGGCCGCCGGCGACCTCGGCGTAGCGGTCGCGCTTGATGTGCGGGTCGTCCAGGCCGGTCAGCGCGATCTCGGCGCCCTCCAGCTTGAGGCGCCCGCGGGAGTTGGAGAGGCCGACCCAGCCGGCCGCGTCGAAGGCGTCGCGCAGGTCTTCCCAGGGGTTGTGGACGGCGCCGACGACGGGCGCGTTGCCGTTCAGGCCGTGCCGGCCCTGGGCCTTCTCGATCAGATAGCGGGCGGGGTTGCGCAGCCGGGGGCCGTAGTAGTCGTTGGAGCCGAAGACGTAGGCGCCGGGGAACTCCATCAGGGGGCCGAGGGCGTCCAGGGCCTCGGGCACGGCCTCGGGGTCGGAGAGGTTGTCGCCGGTGTTGACGACGAAGTCGGGGCGGAGCCCGGCGAGCGACTGGAGCCAGCGCTGTTTCTTGCGCTGCCCGCTGACCATGTGGATGTCGGAGACCTGGAGGACGCGCAACGGCCGCATACCGCGGGGCAGTACGGGCACGGTGACGCGCCGCAGGCGGAAGGAGCGGGTTTCGAAGCCGGCGGCGTAGGCCAGGCCGGCGGCACCGACTGCGGTCAGGGACAGGGGTACTCCGTATCGCGCGCGCATGTGTCCATGGTCGCAGAGTGGCGGTGGGGCGGGGAGGGGTCCTTGATCGCCGGGAAGGGGGATGGAGGGGGGGGGGGGACGGTGTGCGGGGGCGCGGCGGGGGAAAGGCGCGGCGGTTGCCGGTGGCTGGGGGCATACTCGACGGCATGACCAAGCTCAAGGCCAAGCTCCAGGACGACCTCACCGCCGCGATCAAGGCGCGTGACGAGCTGCGTTCCGCCACCCTCCGGCTCACGCTGACCGCCATCCACAAGGAGGAGGTGGCCGGCACCGAGGCGCGTGTGCTGTCCGACGGCGAGGTCGAGAAGATCATCGCGCGGGAGGCGAAGAAGCGCCGGGAGGCCGCGGAGGCGTTCGACAAGGGCGGCCGGGCCGATGCCGCGGAGCGGGAGCGGGCGGAGGGCGAGGTGCTCGCCGGGTATCTGCCCAAGCCGCTGACCGATGACGAGCTGGAGCGGCTGGTCGCCGCGGCGGTGGCGGAGGCCAAGGAGGCCGGTGCCGAGGGGCCGCGCGCGATGGGCGCCGTGATGAAGATCGTCAACCCGCAGGTGGCGGGCCGGGCCGACGGTGGCCGGGTCGCCGCGGCGGTGAAGAAGCTGCTCGCCGGCTGAGAGCGGAGAGCCCACCGAGAGCCCACCGAGAGCCGACCGAGAGTCGGGAGCCGTACGGAAGAGAAGAGCGGAAGGGGCGCCCTCGGGATGAGGGCGCCCCTTCTGTATGCCGTGGTGGAGTACCGGAGGAGGGCCGGGCCGTCCGGTGGGTTACCAGCCTCCGTTGAGGCCGCCCAGGATATCGGGGAAGCCCGGAATGTGCCAGCCGCCTCCGGGCTTGTTGTCGCCGCCGTGGCCGGGGTTCGGCTTGGGCTTGGGCTCGTCCTGCCCCTTGTTCTTGTCGCCGTCGCCGCCTCCGGGGTCGTCGATCGGGGCGATCGGCAGCGCCGGCGCGGGGCGGCCCGCCAGCGCGCCGGTCATCGCGTCGCGCCAGATGGGGCCGGGGGTGTCCGCGCCGTAGACCTTGTCGTGCGAGACGCCGCCGATGGTGATGTTGTACATCTGGCGCTGGTGCCGCGGGTCGCCGACCCAGACCGCGCCGGCCGCGTTCGGGGTGTAGCCGACGAACCAGGCGGCGTAGCGGTAGTCCGTCGTACCGGTCTTGCCGGCGCTGTCGCGGCCCTTGAGTCCGGCCTCCTTGCCGGTGCCGTCCTCGACGACGCCCTTGAGGAGGGCGTTGACCGTGTCCGCGGTCTTCTTGGACATCGCGCTGTGGCAACTGGTCTGCGGGACCTTCAGCGACCGGCCCTGGGCGTCGGTGATCGACTCGATGGCGACCGGGGAGCAGTACGTGCCCTCGTTGGCGAAGGTGGCGTACGCCCCGGCCATGGTCAGCGGGGACATCTCCTGGCCGCCGAGGGCCATGGAGGGAACCTGCTTCAGCGGCCTGCCGTCGGCCCGCTGAATTCCCATCTTCTCGGCCATCTTGACCGCGGGGCAGACGCCCATGTCACTGATCAGCTGCACGTAGTAGGTGTTGACCGACTTCGCGGTCGCCTCCTTCATGGCGTACGGGCCGTGTTCCTGCGGGTTCTCGTTCTCGGCCACGTCGTGGCCCTGCCACTCGCCGGTGCAGGTCTGGACCGGACTCGGGTACGGCATCTTGTACGGCGAGGGGTACTCCTGGTACGGGCTGGTGCCCTGCTCCAGGGCCGCCGCCGCGATCACCGGCTTGAAGGTCGAGCCGGGCTGGTAGCCGGCGCCGCCGCCCATGCTGTGGTTGACCGAGAGGTTGATCTGGGTCTGGTTCCGGCCGAAGCCGTAGGGCCGGGACTGGCCCATGCCGAGGATCTTGCCGGTGCCCGGTTCGACGACGGTCGCGGCGGCGGCCACCGGGTCGTCGTCGTGGACGTGCTTGCTCAGCGACGCCTGGATCGCCTTCTGGGTCTGCGGATCGAGGGTGGTGCGGATGGTCAGCCCGCCCTCGTTCCAGCGCTGCGAGCGGATCGCGCGGGTCTTGCCGAACGTCTTGTCGTTGAGCAGCACCTCGCGGACGTAGTCGCAGAAGAAGCCGGCGCCGTCGCCGGCGGTGATGCAGCCGTTCTGCGGGCGGCTGACCTGCAGTTGGATCGGCTTCGCGGCGGCGGCGACGGCCTGCGCGCGGGTGATGTCCTTGAGGTCGGCCATCCGCCGCAGCACGGTGTTGCGGCGCACGGTCGCCTCGTGCAGGTGGTTGACCGGGTCGTAGCGGCTCGGCGACTGCACGATGCCGGCCAGCAGGGCCGACTCCTCCAGGTTCAGGTCCTTGGCGTGCTTGCTGAAGTAGCGCTGGGCCGCGGCCTCGATGCCGTACGCCTGCTCACCGAAGAAGGTGATGTTGAGGTAGTTCTGGAGAATTTTGCGCTTGCCGAGCTTCTCCTCCAACTGGATCGCGTACTTCAGCTCCTTGACCTTGCGGCCGATCGTCTGCTGGGTGGCCTGCGCGACCTTGTCCGGGTCGTCGCCGGCCTCCTCGATGAAGACGTTCTTCACGTACTGCTGGGTCAGCGTGGAGGCGCCCTGGGCGACACTGCCGGACTGGGCGTTCTTGTTGACCGCGCGCAGGACGCCCTTGAGGTCGACGGCGCCGTGCTTGTAGAAGCGGGCGTCCTCGATCGCGACGATCGCCTGCTGGATGGAGGGCGACATGTCCTTGAGGCCGACGACCGTGCGGTCGCGGGAGTAGACCTTCGCGATCTCGCCGCCGTCGGCGTCCAGGATGGTGGTGCGCTGACTGAGCGGCGGCGTCTTGAGGTCGGCCGGGATGTCGTCGAAGCCCTGGACGGAGGTCTTGGCCGCGAGGCCGAGCGCGCCGGCCGCCGGGAGCGCGATGCCGGCCAGTACCGCTCCGGCGAGGACGCTGACACCGAGGAACTTGGCGGCCTGCTGGGTCCTGGACCGCCCCCCGCCCACGCGCTTCTTAGCCATGAGGTGCAGCCTACGTTCTCAATCGCCGGACAGGGGCGCACCTGTTCGTTTAGCCTGTTCCCATCCGCCACAGCGGAACGGCCACATCGCAGTTCGTCAACCCCTACTCCTCCCTCGGGCTGTGCCCCACATGCCCGCTGTGTGCCAGAAATCCCTTGCCATCACAGCGAAGTGTCCCGCTTGGGAGGTAAGTGACGTATGTCGTGCGGTCACTCCGTTGGGTGATCTGCCGCGTACGCATAGTCCGTTCGGGCCATTCAAGATTGGGCCCGAAGGGGGTGTTGCGCCCTCCCTGCCTTCCGTAACGTCCTCAACTGGCAACGGTGAATATGCCGTTTGGGCCGTGGGGGAGCCTCGATTCGGGAGAGGACGGCGCCAGCATGGGCTGGGTAACCGACTGGAGTGCACAGGCAGCGTGCCGCACTACCGATCCGGATGAACTGTTCGTGCAAGGGGCGGCGCAGAACCGCGCCAAGGCGGTGTGCACCGGGTGTCCGGTGCGCACGGAGTGCCTGGCCGATGCCCTGGACAACCGGGTGGAGTTCGGAGTGTGGGGCGGAATGACCGAACGCGAGCGGAGGGCGTTGCTGCGCCGCCGCCCGACCGTGACGTCATGGCGCCGCCTGTTGGAGACAGCACGTACGGAATACGAGCGCAGCACCGGCATCCTGCCGGTGGACTGCGAGGACGAGGTGTTCGACGACGAGTACGCCGCGGTCGGATAGGCCGCCCGCCGGACCGCTCGGGCGGTCCGCACGTCACCGCCGCGGCCGATCGCCGCTGCGGTCAGGCGTCGGCGTCGTCGGGCCGCAGGGCCAGGCGGTCGCCGATCGCACGCAGGCCCGCGAGGTCGTGGACGTCACCGGGCAGCGCCGCGATCTCCGCTACCGGGACCTCGGGATGCAGCGCGGTGAAGCGGTCGCGGGTGCGCCGTTCGCGCGCGAGGACCTGCATACGTTCCGCGTGCAACCGCAGCAGCCCGGCGGCCAGTTGCGCTGCCGAGGCCGAAGGTGATGACGCGTGCTCCGCCGCGGCAGCGGGGGAGAGGCCGCCGGCGGTACGTGATCCATTCTTCCCGCCGCCGAGATCCACAATGCCGCCCGGCTCAAGATTTTCGCCGGCCGGGGAACTCGGGTCGTCGGGAGGGGAGTTGGGGGCGGACTCGCCGGAGGGCGGGCCGGCTTCCGCGGCTTCCGGATCCGCGGGCGGGTCACCGTCCGCGTCCCCGTCCGCGACCAGCGTCTCCGTGAGGGCCTCCGCGGCGGCCAGCGCGCGCTCGGCGCTCAACTGGGCCGCGCCGCTGCCGTGCACCCGGTTCAGTACGAGACCGGCCAGCGGCATCTGCTCGGCGGCCAGCCGCTCGACGAAGTACGCCGCCTCGCGCAGCGCGTCCCGCTCCGGCGCGGCCACCACCAGGAACGCCGTACCGGGCGCCTGGAGCAGCCGGTAGGTGGCGTCCGCGCGGGTGCGGAAGCCGCCGAACATGGTGTCCATGGCGGCCACGAACGTCTGGACGTCGCGGAGGAGTTGGCCGCCCATCAGCTTGCTGAGGGTGCCGGTCATCATCGACATGCCGACATTGAGGAACTTCATGCCGGCCCGGCCACCGACCTTCGCGGGCGCCATCAGGATCCGGATGAACTTGCCGTCCAGGAAGGAGCCCAGGCGCTTGGGCGCATCGAGGAAGTCCAGCGCGGAACGGCTCGGCGGGGTGTCGACGACGATCAGGTCCCACTCGTCGTTCGCGCGGAGCTGGCCGAGCTTCTCCATGGCCATGTACTCCTGGGTGCCCGCGAAACCGGCCGACAAGGACTGGTAGAAGGGGTTCTCCAGGATGGCGCGGGCCCGCTCGGCGTCCGCGTGGCCCTCGACGATCTCGTCGAAGGTGCGCTTCATGTCCAGCATCATCGCGTGCAGTTCGCCGCCCGCGGCCTCGTCGACGCCCTTGACCCGGCGCGGGACGTTGTCGAGCTCCGAGATGCCCATGGACTGTGCCAGCCGCCGGGCCGGGTCGATGGTGAGCACCACGACCTTCCGGCCGCGCTCGGCGGCGCGCACGCCCAGCGCCGCGGCGGTGGTGGTCTTGCCGACGCCGCCCGAGCCGCAGCACACCACGATGCGGGTGCGCGGATCGTCGATCACGGCGTCGACCTCCAGCCACGGGGCCGAGGCGTCCAGCGTCGTGTCGTCCGAGGTCATATGGGCCCCTGTCTCCGCAGGTCTCTGGCCAGGCCGTAGAGCCCGGCGAGGTCCACTCCCTCGGGGAGCAGCCCCAACTCGTAGGTGGGCAGGCCGAGCGCGGTCAGCTCGGCGTACTCGGCGCGCTCCAGCTCGACCCGCTCGGCGTGCTCGCGCGCCTGCTCCAGCAGGGGGTCGATCAGACGCTCCGCGAGACCGCCGCGGCGGGCGCCGCCCAGCCCGGCCTGGGACAGCGCCTTGGCGATGCCCGTACGGGCCCCGCGGGCGGCGATGTCGAGGTCGCCGTTGTCCAACAGGGCGGGCCGGGTCATGTTGATGACGACGCCGCCCACCGGGATGCCGGCGGTGCGCAGCTCGGCGATGCCGTCGGCGGTCTCCTGGACGGGCATCTCCTCCAGGAGGGTCACCAGATGCACCGCGGTCTCGGGCGACTTGAGGACCCGCATCACGGCCTGCGCCTGATTGTGGATCGGGCCGATCTTCGCCAGGCCGGCGACCTCGTCGTTCACGTTCAGGAACCGGGTGACCCGGCCGGTGGGCGGGGCGTCCATCACCACCGCGTCGTAGACGAACGCGCCGCTCTTGTCCTTGCGGCGGACGGCCTCGCACGCCTTTCCCGTGAGCAGCACATCCCGCAGGCCGGGCGCGATGGTCGTGGCGAAGTCGATCGCGCCGAGCTTCTTCAGGGCCCGGCCGGCGCTGCCCAGCTTGTAGAACATCTGGAGGTAGTCCAGGAGGGCGCGCTCGGCGTCGATCGCGAGGGCGTGCACCTCCCCGCCGCCCGGGGCCACCGCGATCTTGCGCTCCTCGTAGGGAAGCGCCTCGGTCTCGAACAGCTGGGCAATGCCCTGCCGGCCCTCGACCTCGACCAGGAGGGTACGGCGCCCTTCGGTGGCCAGGGCGAGGGCGAGGGCAGCGGCGACCGTGGTCTTGCCGGTGCCGCCCTTGCCGCTGACGACATGGAGCCTGCTCACGCCAAGGAGCCTAACCAGTCCGCGTCGCGGCTACGCACGGGATACGCCTGGGACTACCCGGAGATCCGCCGCGGGCCTGTCGGGGACGGCGTCGGGGATGTGCCCTAGGGGCTCCGCGGTCGGGCCGGGGGCGGGGCGGGGACGGGCGGGCGCCGCGGCCGGGGTCGGGCGGCGGCGTCGCGGCCGGGTACAGGCATTACGCTCGGCCCATGACCAAGTGGGAATACGCAACCGTGCCGCTGCTCGTGCACGCGACCAAGCAGATTCTGGACACCTGGGGCGAGGACGGCTGGGAGCTGGTCCAGGTCGTGCCCGGCCCGAACAACCCCGAGCAGTTGGTGGCCTACCTGAAGCGGGAGAAGGCGTGAGCGGCGTAGAGGACAAGATCGCGTCGCTGGGCCTGAAGCTGCCGGAGGTGGTGCCTCCGCTGGCCACGTACCAGCCCGCGGTGCGCTCCGGCGCGTACGTCCACACCTCCGGCCAGCTGCCCATGGTGGCCGGCGCGCTGCTCGCCACCGGCAAGGTCGGTGCCGAGGTCGGCCCCGAGCAGGGCAAGGAACTCGCCGCGACCTGCGCGCTGAACGCGCTGGCCGCCGTGAAGTCCGTCATCGGCGACCTCGACAAGATCGTGCGGGTCGTGAAGGTCGTCGGGTTCGTGGCCTCCGCGCCGGACTTCACCGGGCAGCCGGGCGTCGTCAACGGCGCCAGCGAGCTGCTCGGCGCGGTCCTGGGCGACAAGGGCGTGCACGCCCGTTCCGCGGTCGGTGTGGCGGTGCTGCCGCTGGACGCGCCGGTCGAGGTGGAGATCCAGGTCGAGATCGCCGACTAGGGCCTGCTCCGGCGGGCCAGGGCCGGAAAGGCCCTGGCGGTTCGCCCGTGGTGCGCTCGCGTCCGGATGCCGCCCTCGCCCCCGAGGGGCACTCGAACATCCGCGCGCGAGCGCATAGCATCCGGCCATGTCGTCGACGACCAATGGCCAGTGGTATCCGCCGGAATGGCCGGACCGCATCCGGGCGCTCGCCAACGGCGAGCTGACCCCGCCCGCGCCGCGCAGGGCCGCCACGGTCCTGCTGCTGCGGGACACCGGTACCGGCGGCCCCGCCGTCCACATGCTGCGCAGACGCGCCTCCATGGCCTTCGCCGGAGGCGCGTACGCCTATCCGGGCGGCTCCGTCGATCCGCGTGACGAGCGCCCCGTGGAGTGGGCGGGGCCCTCGCGCGCCGAATGGGCGGTGCGGCTGGGCGTCGAGCCGGCCACCGCACAGGCCATCGTGTGCGCCGCGGTGCGCGAGACCTTCGAGGAGGCGGGCGTGCTGCTCGCCGGGGACTCGGCCACCACGGTCGTCGCGGACACCACCGGCGAGGACTGGGAGGCGGACCGCGCGGCGCTGGTCGCCCACGAGCTGTCGTTCGCCGAGTTCCTGGGGCGCCGCGGGCTGGTCCTGCGGTCCGACCTGCTGGCCGCCTGGGCGCGCTGGATCACCCCGGAGTTCGAACCGCGCCGCTACGACACGTTCTTCTTCGTCGCCGTGCTCCCGGAGGGCCAGCACACCCGGAACGCGTCCACGGAGGCGGACCGCACGGTGTGGATCCGGCCCGGGGAGGCCGCCGCCGGCTACGACTGCGGCGAGCTGCTGATGATGCCGCCGACCATCTCCACGCTGCGCTCGCTCCAGCCGTACGCCGCCGCCGCGGACGCGCTGGCCGCGGCGGCGGCGCAGGACCTGACGCCGGTGCTGGCGCAGGCCCGGCTGGCGGGTGACGAGATCGTGCTGAGCTGGCCGGGACACGACGAGTTCACCAAGCACATCGCGACGACGGACGACGGGCCGTCATCCACCAACGGCCCCTCGGGAGGAACCCCCGCATGACCGAAGCAGCCGCCCTCCCGGGCCAGCCCCGCGGCGGAGTCGTCTCGGGCCGGGCCACCGCGCGCGCGTACTGCGTCCTGGCCCCGAACCCGTCCGCGATGACGCTGGACGGCACCAACACCTGGATCGTCGCCGAGCCGGACTCCGGCCTCGCCGTCGTCATCGACCCCGGGCCGCTCGACGAGGGGCACCTGCGCGCCGTCATCGACACCGCCGAACGGGCCGGGCAGCGCGTCGCGCTGACCCTGCTCACCCACGGGCACCCCGATCACGCCGACGGGGCCGCGCGCTTCGCCGAGCTGACCGGCAGCTCCGTACGGGCGCTGGACCCGGCGCTGCGCCTGGGGGACGAGGGGCTCGAAGCGGGCGATGTCATCACCACCGGGGGCCTGGAGCTGCGGGTGGTGCCCACCCCGGGGCACACCGCGGACTCGCTCTCCTTCCATCTGCCCGCCGACGGCGCGGTCCTGACGGGCGACACGATCCTGGGGCGCGGCACCACCGTGGTCGCGCACCCCGACGGCCGGCTGGGCGACTACCTGGACTCGCTGCGCCGGCTGCGCTCCCTCACCGTCGACGACGGCGTCTCCACGGTCCTGCCGGGCCACGGGCCGGTGCTGAACGACGCCCAGGGCGCGGTGGAGTTCTACCTGGCGCACCGGGCCCACCGGCTCGCCCAGGTGGAGACCGCGGTCGAGGCCGGCCACCGTACCCCCGCCGAGGTCGTGGCGAGCGTGTACGCGGACGTCGACCGCTCCCTGTGGCCGGCCGCCGAGCTGTCGGTGCGGGCCCAGCTGGACTACCTGGACGAGCACGGGCTGATCTAGGTCCTGTCGTCACACTCCCGCCTGCTGGGCGGCGCCCCGGACGCGCCCCCGCCCGAACCGCCTTCGCATGGCTCGGGCGGGGGACCCCCTTCGCCGCACCTGGCAACGACCCCAGTACGCCAAGTACAGGGGCCGTCGCCCGGCACGCCGAGAGCACGCACCGGACGCCGCCCGGCCCGCCCTTCGGGCGGACGACGGGAGTGTGACGACAGGACCTGGGCGTGGTGTCCGGGGGCAGCCTGCGGGCCCGCAGCCTCCCGTTTCGTTCGCCTCGGGGCGTGAGCCCGGGGCGGAGGCCGCGTCAGGGCGCCTGCGGGCGGGGGGTCTTCGCACCGTGGACGGCCAGGTACTCCTCCGCGAGCCAGGGGGCGAGTCCGGAGAGCAGCTCGGTCAGCAGCCCCGGGTACGCGGCGGGCGTCCGGGCGGCGCGTGCCGCGGCGCGCATCTGCTCGGCGTGCGCCGGGTAGTAGCGGCCGAACACCTCAGCGGACTCGGTGAGGTCGCTGGTCCAACCGCCCCAGCGCGGCATCACCAGGGTGAACCCGGTCCGTACCAGGTTCCGGGCCACCCCACGGGTCAGCCGGGCGCGTTCCTCCTCGGACGCGACCGCGGCGGCCCGTTCGCGCAGGCCGGGCAGCCGGCGGAAGAGGTCGCCGTTGGTCTCCCGGGCGAGGAGCGAGGTGGGGCGGTAGCGGGGCAGCCCGGCCGTCAGGTCCGGGCCGCTGAGCGGGGTGCACAGGCAGGCCACGAACCAGGCCATGTCGTACCGCTCCTGCTCGCCGAGCAGCCGGTCCGCCCCGATCAGCAGGATCCCGGCTCCGTCGATCTGCGGGAAGGCGGCGTCCAGTTCCGCCTCGACGGCACGGGCGGCGGCCCGATCGGCGTCGCCGGGCTCGTCCCGTAGGACGAGGAGTGCGTCGAGGTCGGACACCCCGGGGACGGCGGTGCCGCGCGGGATGCTGCCGTAGAGATAGCTGCTGACCACTCTTCCGGGAGGGAAGCGGGCGGTCAGCCGCGCGGTCAGCTCCGCCACCACCGGTGCGAACTCTGCCGGCACCCGGTCCAGGTCCCCTTCCCGTACGAAGCAGCCGTCCTGGTCGAGTCCCGGGCCGTGGGGGCCCCTGCCGCCATCCATGGCCGCCACTATGGCGGGGCGGCGCGGCGGGCCGCGAGCGCATTATCCGGCGCGCGTACGGCCAAGGGCCCTGCCGGAGCGGGGCCCTTGGTGTGGTGGCGTGGACGGGAGGCGTCAGCGCGAGCGCTTGGCCAGCCGCTCGACGTCCAGCAGGATCACGGCGCGCGCCTCCAGGCGCAGCCAGCCGCGGCCCGCGAAGTCCGCGAGCGCCTTGTTGACGGTCTCCCGGGAGGCGCCGACCAGCTGGGCCAGCTCCTCCTGCGTCAGGTCGTGCACGACATGGATGCCTTCCTCGGACTGCACGCCGAAGCGGCGCGACAGGTCGAGCAGGGCGCGCGCCACGCGGCCCGGCACGTCCGAGAAGACCAGGTCGGACATCTGGTCGTTGGTCTTGCGCAGCCGCCGGGCGACCGCGCGCAGCAGAGCGGTGGCCACCTCGGGGCGGGCGTTGAGCCAGGGCTGGAGGTCGCCGTGGCCCAGGCCGAGCAGCTTGACCTCCGTGAGGGCGGAGGCGGTGGCCGTACGCGGGCCCGGGTCGAAGAGCGAGAGCTCACCGATCAGCTCACCGGGGCCGAGCACGGCGAGCATGTTCTCCCGACCGTCCGGGGAGGTGCGGTGCAGCTTCACCTTGCCCTCGGTGACCACGTAGAGGCGGTCGCCGGGGTCCCCTTCGTGGAACAGGGCGTCGCCGCGGGCGAGCGTGACCTCTCCCATCGAGGCGCGCAGCTCGGCCGCCTGCTCGTCGTCGAGCGCCGCGAAGAGCGGGGCGCGCCGCAGAACGTCGTCCACGAGATCTCTCCTTGTCGACATGCTCCGGGGGACTGTGGTCCCCATCATGCCGGAATGCAAAACAGTGCGATCAATCACAAGTTTGCCGGACCCGTGGCCCAAGCCATACGGCAGGGGGCCGATTGGGGTCACGAATCCTGGTGATCGGGTCGGATGTCAGTGGGTGGCCTTAGTCTGGCCGAGTGTCCAATACGCCGGTGAGAGCAGAGGACTGGGGGGCCGACGGAGTGAGCCCAGGACGCGATTCCGCTGTGGGCGAACACCGGCCCACAGGCGTCTTGAATACAGATAAAAGTAACAAATCGCCCTCCAGGGTGACGACCGGGCGTAGGCCGGCGGAGCGCCGGTCCGGCGCGTCGCAACCCGAGGCGAAGGAGACGGTCGTGAAGGAATCCCCCGCGAAGTCGGCAGCGGCCAGGAAGGCCGGCGCGAAGCAGGCCGCGGCCGAGAAGGCGCCCACGAAGAAGGCCGCGGCGTCGGCCGCGGCGCCCGCCAAGAAGGCTGCGGCGAAGAAGGCTGCGGCGCCCGCCAAGAAGACGGCGGCGAGGAAGGCCGCGGGCGCCGCGGCCCCGGCCGGGAAGGCCGCCGCGCGCAAGCCGGAGTCGCGGGTGGCGATGGTGCGGCGGGCCCGCCGGATCAACCGCGAGCTGGCCGAGCTGTATCCGTACGCCCATCCGGAGCTGGACTTCACCAACCCCTTCGAGTTGCTGGTCGCGACGGTGCTCTCCGCGCAGACCACCGACCTGAGGGTCAACCAGACCACCCCGAGGCTGTTCGCCGTCTGCCCGACGCCCGAGGACATGGCCGCGATCGCCCCGGAGGAGCTGGAGGAGCTGATCCGCCCGACCGGCTTCTTCCGTGCCAAGGCGAAGTCCCTGATCGGACTCTCCACCGCGCTGCGCGACCGCTTCGGCGGCGAGGTCCCGGGCCGCCTGGAGGATCTCGTCACGCTCCCGGGGGTCGGCCGCAAGACCGCCAATGTGGTGCTCGGCAATGCCTTCGGCGTTCCCGGGATCACCGTCGACACGCACTTCGGCCGACTGGCGCGCCGGTTCGGCTGGACGACCGCGCAGGACGCGGAGAAGGTCGAGGCCGATGTCGCCGCGATCTTCCCCAAGAGCGAGTGGACGATGCTGTCGCACCGCCTGATCTTCCACGGCCGCCGCGTCTGCCACTCCCGCAAGCCCGCCTGCGGGGCCTGCCCCGTCGCCCCGCTGTGCCCCGCGTACGGCGAGGGGGAGACGGACCCGGACAAGGCGAAGAAGCTGCTCAAGTACGAGCTGGGCGGCCAGCCGGGACAGCGGCTGAAGCCGCCGGCCGGCTATCCGGGGCAGCCCGCGCCCCCGCTGGCGAGCGCGTAACGGCGCGTGCCATGACCGAGCGCCATGACCGCAGGGACCGCGGGGTCCGCTTCACGAGGGGACACCGACCATCGACGCGATGCCTGAGGGGGCGCGTGTGACGAGTGCACGGGAGCAGTACGGCGAGTCGGCAGCGGCCCGCGCGGCGGCCGGCCGGGAGGCCACGGTCACTGTCGAGGGCCTGCCCGAGTGGCTGGTCCCGGTGGCCCGTGCGGCGGCCACGATGGAGCCGCGCCAGCTCAGCCGCTTCCTGCCGCCGGAGGACGGCGGCCGGCAGTCCGCCGTGCTGGTCCTCTTCGGCCACGGCGCCCGAGGGCCGGAGGTGCTCCTGATGGAGCGGGCCGGCACCCTGCGCTCCCATGCGGGCCAGCCCTCCTTCCCCGGCGGCGCGCTCGACCCGGAGGACGGCGACCCGGAGGGGCCCGGCCCGGTGCGGGCGGCGCTGCGGGAGGCCCAGGAGGAGACCGGCCTCGATCCGTCCGGGGTCCAGGTCTTCGGGGTGCTGCCGCGGCTCTACATCCCGGTCAGCGGCTTCGTCGTGACGCCCGTCCTGGGCTGGTGGCGCACGCCGAGCCCGGTGGGTGTGGTGGACCGGGCGGAGACCGCGCGGGTCTTCACGGTTCCCGTGGCGGATCTCACGGATCCGGCGCATCGGGTCACCACGCGCCACCCCAGCGGCCACATCGGCCCGGCGTTTCTTGTCGAGAACGCCCTGGTCTGGGGTTTTACCGCCGGAGTGATCGACCGGATCCTGCACTACGCGGGCTGGGAGATTGCATGGGACCGCGACAAGCAGGTCCCGCTCGACTGGCGCTCGTGAGACGGTGTCCGGCGTGAACGTCCTGGACATTCTGCTGCTGATCGCGGCTGTGTGGTTCGCGATCGTCGGATACCGGCAAGGCTTCGTCGTCGGCATCCTGTCCGTGATCGGCTTCCTCGGGGGCGGTCTGATCGCGGTGTATCTGCTGCCCGTGATCTGGAACGAGGTCACCGGCGACGCCAAACCCGGTACCTTCGCGGCCATCGCGGCGGTCGCCATCGTGATCGTCTGCGCGTCCGTGGGCCAGGCGCTCACCACCCACCTCGGCAACAAACTCCGCCGCCACATCACGTGGACACCGGCGCGGGCGCTGGACGCGACCGGCGGCGCGCTGGTCAACGTCCTGGCGATGCTGCTGGTCGCCTGGCTGATCGGCTCCGCCCTCGCCGGGACGTCCCTGCCGACGCTCAGCAAGGAGGTCCGCAACTCCAAGGTGCTGCTGGGTGTCTCCCGGGTCATGCCGCCGCAGGCCAGCACCTGGTTCGCGGACTTCTCCTCGGCGCTCGCGCAGAACGGCTTCCCGCAGGTCTTCACGCCGTTCTCCAACGAGCCGATCACCTCCGTCCCGGCGCCCGACCCGCAGCTGGCCAACGGCCCGGTGGCGGCGGACGCCAAGCACAGCATCGTCAAGATCGTCGGCAAGGCGCCCAGCTGCGGCAAGGTCCTGGAGGGCAGCGGCTTCGTGTTCGCGCCGCACCGGGTGATGACCAACGCCCATGTCGTCGGCGGGGTCAGCGATCCCAAGGTCCAGGTGGGCGGCGAGGGGCTGCCGCTGAACGCCAAGGTCGTGCTCTACGACTGGGAGCGCGACATCGCCGTTCTGGACGTTCCGCATCTGCGTGCCCCGGAGCTGAAGTTCGCCACGAAGGACGCCGCCACCGGCAACAACGCCATCGTCGCCGGCTTCCCGGAGAACGGCTCCTACGACGTCCGCCCGGCCCGGATCCGCGGACGTATCCAGGCCAACGGCCCGGACATCTACCACCGCGGCACGATCGGCCGCGATGTCTACTCCCTCTACGCCACGGTCCGGCAGGGCAACTCCGGCGGCCCGCTGCTCACCACGAAGGGCGAGGTCTACGGCGTGGTCTTCGCGAAGTCGCTGGACGACTCGCACACCGGCTACGCGCTGACGGCCGACGAGGTCCGCCAGGACATCGCCAAGGGGCGTCGGGCGACCCGGCAGGTCGACACGGAGGGCTGCGCGATCTGAGGCCGGGGCCGGGGCCGCGAACCGATCCGGTGGGGACGGGGCGCGGCCCGCTGCGGGCGGCGCTCGCGCGGCGCGCGCCGGCGCGGGTCAGCTGCGGGGATGCCGCAGCCGCGCGCTCATCCAGCGTGCTCTGCGGCGCAGGATGCGCGGGATGCCCATCGGGTGCGCCGGGTCGGGGGACGGACCTGACCTGAGGTCCGGGGCGCCCCTGTCCTGAGTGCCCACTGCAGCGGCACTGCTGCGGCGGTTGCGTGCCACGTCACGGTAGTCGTGCGTCCAGCCCATACCTTCGACTCTGCCCGTGGCCCATGGTCCGTAACCGCCTCGGAGGGGGCCAATCGGCCTATGCGCGAGGCAATTGGCTGTTCGTCAGACGAACGTTCGCGGCGCTCCGGCGGGGTGTTCGCTCAGCGGTTCCCGGCGTTCGCCCGGCGGACCCGGCGGGCTCCGTCAGCGGTCCGGCTCCGGGTCCTTGAGCCAGTTGACCAGCTCCGTGGAGAAGGCCGCCGGGTCCTCCTCGTGGGGCCAGTGCCCGAGGCCGTCGAAGAGCCGCCAGCGGTAGGGGGCTTCCACGTATTC
The DNA here is from genome assembly GCF_000805335.1 of Streptomyces sp. CT34. Lineage (GTDB taxonomy): Bacteria > Actinomycetota > Actinomycetes > Streptomycetales > Streptomycetaceae > Streptomyces. The sequence goes on from NZ_KN708638.1 coordinate 4,524,619, forward strand.
GCCGGATCCGGCGGCGCTGCGGGTGCGCATCACCGGGTCCAGCGAGCCGTGCAGATGCAGGGTCGGGACCCGTACGGGCAGTTTCATCCGGCGGTTGAACTGGATGCCGTCGGGGCGGGCCAGCGAGCGGACCATCCAGCGGTACGGCTCGATCGAGCAGTGCGCGGTCGACGGGATGCTCATCGCCCGCTGGTAGACCGCGACCGTCTCGTCCTCCGGGAGCCGGGGGCCGGACCAGTCGCGGATCATCCGGCCGACCAGCGCCGCGTCGTCGGCCAGCAGCCGGCGCTCCGGCAGCCAGGGCCGCTGGAAGCTCCAGATGTGCGAGCTGCGCGCGCTCTGCCGGACGTCGGCGAGCATCGCGGCGCGCCACCGCCGTGGGTGCGGCATCGACGCCACCGCGAGCCGGCGCACCAGCTTGGGCCGCATCACCGCGGCCGTCCAGGCCAGGTAACCGCCCAGGTCGTGGCCGACGAGCGCGGCGTCCGGCTCGCCGAGCGAGCGGATGACGCCGGTGATGTCGAGCGCGAGGTTGGCCGGGTCGTAGCCGCGCGGGGTGCGGTCGCTGCCGCCGACGCCGCGCAGGTCCATGGCGACCGCGCGGAACCCCGCGTCGGCCAGCACCGGGAGCTGGTGCCGCCAGGTCCACCAGAACTGCGGGAAGCCGTGCAGCAGTAGCACCAGCGGGCCGTCGCCCATCTCGGCGATGTGGAAGCGCGCGCCGTTGGCCGCGACGTCCCGGTGCGTCACCTCGCGCTCACCGGGGACGTCGAGCTGCACGACCGAGGCGGTGCTGTCAGGGGCTGTCATGACTACGAGCGTGTCACAGTCTCCAGGACCGGGTGGTCCGGGAGCTCTTCGCGGGGGTGCGGCTTCGCCTTCTGGAGGACGGCCGCGGTCTCCTTGGCGGAGGCGATCGACTTCTCCGGCTTCTTGATCTTCTTGAGCTTGGCCAGCGCGATGAGGATCAGCAGTGCGGCGATGGCCAGGAAGGCGCCGCCCACGATCAGGAACGACCAGGCGAGGCCGAGCCCCAGGTTGTGGATGCCGTACGCCGCCGCGAAGCTCAGTACCGGCAGCGCGAACAGCGCCAGCGCGCCCGCCACGACGAACGCGGCGCTGCCGATGCCCGCCCGCTTGGCGTCCTGCCGCAGCTCGGCCTTGGCCAGTGCGATCTCGTCGTGCACCAGCGCGGACATCTCGGCGGTCGCCGTGGCCACCAGCTGCCCGAGGCCGCGTTCCGCACTGTCGTCGGCTGCGCTCATCGCCGTCTCCCTCTTCTCTTCACCTGGATGCAAAGCCTCTCAGATCATGCCGGACCATCGTCCACGGCGCGGGCGCCGGAGGCCACTTCGGCCAGACGCCGGTGCTCCGCGGCCTTGGCTTCGAGGATCTGGGCCATCCGCAGGTGGTACTCCGGCTTGTCGAGTTCGTAGATGTCGGGGATGCCGTCCTGGTCCTCGTCGCGCTCCTCCTCTTCGCAGAGGCGGCGGTACTTGTTGTTGCGGATCTTGAGGAGGATGCCGGCGAGGAGGGCCGCGAGCAGCGAGCCGATCAGGACCGATGCCTTGATCTCGTCGGCCAGTGCCGGGTTCTTGGCGAAGGCCAGCTCGCCGATGAGCAGGGAGACGGTGAAGCCGATGCCGGCCAGGGAAGCGACGGCGAAGACGTCCGGCCATCTGAGGTCGGGGTTGAGTTCGGCCTTGGTGAAGCGGGCGGTGCACCACGTACCGCCGAATATCCCGAGCGCCTTGCCCACGATCAGGCCGAGCACCACACCCAGCGTCTCGGGCCGGGTGAAGACGTCGTGGACCGCGCCGCCGGATATCGACACCCCGGCGGAGAACAGCGCGAAGAGCGGCACCGCGAGGCCGGCCGACAGCGGGCGCACCAGGTGCTCGATGTGCTCACCGGGCGACTGCGTCTCGCCGTCGCGGCGGTGGCAGCGCAGCATCAGGCCCATGGCGACGCCGGCGATGGTGGCGTGCACCCCGCTGTTCTCCATCAGGGCCCAGATCACCACGGCGAGCGGGACGTAGACGTACCAGCCGCGGATGCCCTTGCGTAGCAGCAGGTAGAAGATCACCAGGCCGACGGCGGCGAAGCCGAGCGCCAGGAAATTGATCTTCGAGGTGAAGAAGATCGCGATGATCAGTATCGCGAAGAGGTCGTCGACGACGGCGAGGGTGAGCAGGAAGGCGCGCAGCGCGGACGGCAGGGACGTGCCGATGACGGCGAGGACGGCGAGCGCGAAGGCGATGTCGGTGGCGGTGGGGACCGCCCAGCCCTTGAGGGAGCCGCCGCCGATGACGTTGACGGTGAAGTAGACGACGGCGGGCGTGGCCATGCCGCAGATGGCGGCGATGACGGGGAGGGCGGCGGCCTTGGGGTCGCGCAGTTCGCCGGCGACCAGTTCGCGCTTGAGCTCGATGCCGGCGACGAAGAAGAAGACCGCGAGCAGTCCGTTGGCGGCCCAGTGCTGGAGCGAGAGGTCCAGGCCGAGCGAGGCCGGGCCGATGTGCAGGCCGCGGACCGCCTCGTAGCTGCCGCCGAGGGTGTTGGCCCAGATGAGCGCCGCCACGGCGGCCACGAGGAGCAGGACCCCGCCCACGGTCTCGGCGCGCAGCGCGTCGGCGATGAAGTTCCGCTCGGGCAGCGGCATCCGGCCGAGGAATATGGAGCGGCGGTTGCTGGGCGCAGTCACGCGGTTGACCTCCGGCAGCTGTGAACGGCAGTAGCAGTTGCCGACCAGACTTCCCGGCGCACCCAGAGTTTCTTAGCGCGTCATTGACGCGGTGCCCACTTTACCGGCCGGGTGCAAGGGGTGAGGGCGTGGGGTTAACTTTACGGGTATTTCGGGCGGGCTGCCGGGGGCGGTGGCCCACAAACGCCGGAGGGGGCACCGGCCGCGACGGCCGGTGCCCCCTCCGTGAAGGCAGGGAGGCAGCTCGGACAGCTCAGTCCTCGCTTGCCGCGCTCGGCAGCTTCGCCTGGATCAGGTCCATGACGGAGGAGTCGGTGAGCGTGGTGACGTCGCCGAGGTCGCGGTTCTCGGCGACATCGCGCAGCAGCCGCCGCATGATCTTGCCGGAGCGGGTCTTGGGCAGCTCCGCGACCGGCAGGATCCGCTTGGGCTTGGCGATCGGCCCGAGTTGCCGGGCGACGTGTGCGCGCAGCTCGTCGACCAGGCCCGCGTCCTCCGCCGCGCCGCCGCGCAGGATGACGAAGGCGCAGATGGCCTGGGTGGTCTGCGGGTCGGTGGCGCCGACCACCGCGGCCTCGGCCACCTTCGGGTGCGCGACCAGCGCGGACTCCACCTCGGTGGTGGAGATGTTGTGGCCGGACACCAGCATCACGTCGTCCACCCGGCCGAGCAGCCAGATGTCGCCGTCCTCGTCCTTCTTCGCGCCGTCCCCGGCGAAGTACTTGCCGGGGAAGCGGGACCAGTACGTGTCCAGGTAGCGCTGGTCGTCGCCCCAGATGGTGCGCAGCATCGCCGGCCACGGCTCGGTCAGCACGAGGTAGCCGCCGGATCCGTCCGGGACCTCGTTGGCGTCGTCGTCGACGACCGTCGCGGCGATACCGGGCAGCGGCAGCTGCGCCGAGCCGGGCTTGGTGTCCGTCACGCCCGGCAGCGGGCTGAGCATCATCGCCCCGGTCTCGGTCTGCCACCAGGTGTCCACGATCGGTGCCGTGTCCGCCCCGATGTGCTTGCGGTACCACATCCACGCCTCGGGGTTGATCGGCTCGCCGACCGACCCCAGGACGCGCAGCGAGGACAGGTCGAACTTCGCCGGGATGTCGTCGCCCCACTTCATGCAGGCACGGATCGCGGTGGGCGCGGTGTACAGGATCGTCACGCCGTACTTCTGGACGATCTCCCACCAGCGGCCCTGGTGCGGGCTGTCCGGAGTGCCCTCGTAGAGCACCTCGGTCGCGCCGTTGGCGAGCGGTCCGTAGGTGATGTACGAGTGGCCGGTCACCCAGCCGACGTCGGCGGTGCACCAGTAGACGTCGGTCTCCGGCTTGAGGTCGAAGACCGCGTGGTGGGTGTACGCGACCTGGGTCAGGTAGCCGCCGGTGGTGTGCAGGATGCCCTTGGGCTTACCCGTCGTCCCGGAGGTGTAGAGGATGAACAGCGGGTGCTCGGCGTCGAACGCCTCGGGGGTGTGCCGGTCGCTCTGCCGGTCGACGAACTCGTGCCACCACACGTCCCGTCCGTCGGTCCAGCCGATGTCCTGCTGTCCCGTACGGCGCACGACCAGGACGCTGCGGACGTCCTCCGTACCGGGCCGGCTCAGCGCCTCGTCGACGGCCGGCTTGAGGGCGGACGGCTTGCCGCGGCGGTAGCCGCCGTCGGCGGTGATCACCACCCGGGCGTCGGCGTCCTGGATACGGGTGGCCAGCGCGTCCGCGGAGAAGCCGCCGAAGACGACGGAGTGCGGGGCGCCCAGCCGCGCGCAGGCCAGCATGGCGACCACCGCCTCCGGGATCATCGGCAGGTAGATGGCGACCCGGTCGCCGCTGCGCACTCCCAGGGCGGTCAGCGCGTTGGCGGCCTTGCACACCTCGCGCCGGAGCTCGGCGTAGGTGATCGTGCGGGTGTCGCCCGGCTCGCCCTCGAAGTGGATCGCGACCCGGTCGCCCAGGCCGTTCTCCACATGGCGGTCCACGCAGTTGTAGGCGACGTTGAGTTTGCCGTCGGCGAACCACTTGGCGAACGGTGGGTTGGACCAGTCAAGGGTCTCGGTCGGCTCGGTCGCCCAGGTCAGGCGCTTGGCCTGGGTGGCCCAGAAGCCGGGCCGGTCCGCCGCGGCCTCGTCGTACGCGGTGGCTGTGACGTTGGCGTGCGCGGCCAGGTCGGCGGGCGGCGCGAACCGCCGCTCCTCCTTGAGCATGTTGGAGATGGAAGGACGCTTGTCCATGTCGACGGCTCCCGAGGACGCAGTGGTGTAGACCAATAGGCCGGTAGGCCAAATGCTCAATGATCAAGCGGAGGTTGGTCAACCCCCATCGATCCTGGCACTAACGACGCGCCTGGTACAGCGTCACTCGGGGGCGGCGTGTGCACCCCGGCGCGACGGGGCGTCCGCCGGGCCGTCCTACGGGTCAGACCCGGGCCATCCGCGCATCGGCGTGGACCGCGTGGAACCACCCGCTGGGCTCGTCGAGCACATACGCCTGGGCCTCGGCGACGTGGAAATACATGCCGTGCAGCGTGAGCGAGCCCTCCGCCATCCGGCGGGCGACGGACGGATGCGCCCTGAGGTGGTCGAGCTGCTGGCGGACGTTGACCAGCGCCAGCCGCTCCTGGTCGTCGGCCACCGGCCGTTCGCCGAGGGCGACTTCGCCCCTGCCCAGCCGCCCGATGCGCGCCATACGGGCCAGGCTCGGGCGGCCGTGCCGCAGCCAGCGGGCCAGCGGGGTCGCCGCGGCCGGCTCCGCCGGGGAGCCGAGCAGTGCCGCCATGGCGCCGCACCCCGAATGCCCGCAGACGGTGATCGAGCCGACCCGCAGCACGTCGACCGCGTACTCGATCGCCGCGCCCACCGAGTCGCAGGAGGCGTCCGAGCCGGGCGGCGGCACCAGATTGCCGATGTTGCGGACGGTGAACAGGTCGCCCGGACCGCTCGACGTGATCATGCTCGTCACCAGTCGGGAGTCGGCGCAGGTCAGGAAGAGCTGGGTGGGCCGCTGCCCCTCCCTGGCCAGCCGGGCCAGCTCCTCGCGCACCAGCGGTGCGGTGTGCCGCTGGAACGCGCTGATACCGCCCAGCAGTTGGCTGCCGCTGCTCTCGTGGGGCGTCGCACGGTCCGGGGCGGGCCGGGTGCAGTGGTGGTTGCGCCAGGGCGTCCACGGGTGGCAGGCGTGTGCGCCGGCCGGCTCGGCGACCGGGCGGCCCGAGTGGCCCCCGAGGCTCACCCGGCCGCCGCTCGCCCGATGGGTGGCCGACCAGGACTGGAGCGCCTCGTAGGCGGTGTGGTCCATGAACGAGCCGCACAGCTCGACGGCGGCGTGGGCGCCCGGTGGCACCAGGGCCAGCGCCCGGGTCAGCCGCGGCACCGCCAGGAACGTCAACTGCCCGCTGACGCGCACCCGGTGGCCGCCGTCCTCCTCCGTCACCGCGACCCGGGTGCGGGTCAGCCGGCGCAGCGCCAGGAAGACCCCGACGGCGATGCCGGTCAGTACGCCCTGGAGCACACCGAGGAGCACCACCGCGCCCAACGTGGCGGCGTACACCGGGAATTCGCGGTGCCGCTGGACATGCCGGAGGTGCGCGAAACCCACCATCCGTACGCCGGCGACCATCACCAACGCGGCGAGCGCGGTCAGCGGGATCAGCTCCAGCACCCCGGCCAGCAGGCCCGCGCACAGCAGCACCCAGACGCCGTGCAGCACGGTCGCCCGGCGGGTGGCCGCACCGGCCCGCACGTTCGCCGAACCGCCGATCGCGCCCCCGGAGACGGGCAGCCCGCCCACCAGCCCGGAGACGATGTTGGCCACCCCCTGGCCGGCCAGCTCGCGGTTGAGCTGCGGCCGTGCCGCCGGGGCCCCGGGCCGTTCGGTGGCGAGCCGGTCCACGGCCGCCGCGGACAGCAGCGACTCCGTACTGGCGACGAGGGTGACGGTCAGGACCGCTGCGGCGACGGCCGCCACGGACGCGTCCGGCAGCACCGGCAGCTCGGGCAGCCGCCAGGACGGCAGTTGGACACTCCCCCAGCTACCGCCGGGGGTACCCCCAGGCACCGTCGCCGCGGCGACCGCGGTCGCGGCCAGCACCGCGGCCAGAGGGGCCGGCAGCAGCCGCGCCCAGCGCCCGACGCGTCCCGGCAGCCGCGGCCAGCCGGCCAGTACGGCGACCGTGACGGCGCCGATGGCGAGCGCGGCGGCATGCGGATGCGTCAACTGGCCGGGCAGCGCCACGGCGTTGTCGACGGCCGAGCCGTCCGGGCCGCCGCCGAGCACCACATGGAGCTGTCCGACGGCGATGGTGACGCCGATACCGGCGAGCATGCCGCGCACGATCGCCGGGCTGACCGCCAGGGCGGCGCGGGCCACCCGTACTGCCCCCAGGGCGAGTTGGGCGAGGCCGGCCAGGACCGTGATCGCGCAGGTGGCGCGCCAGCCGTAGCGCTGGACGAGGTCGGCGGTGACCACCAGGAGGCCGGTGGCCGCGCCGCTCACCTGGAGCGGGGCGCCGCCGAGCAGGCCCGCGACGATCCCGCCGACCGCCGCGGCGACCAGGCCGGCCTGGAGCGGGGCACCGGTGGCCAGGGCGATGCCCAGCGACAGCGGGACGGCGAGCAGGAAGACGACGACGGAGGCGGAGATGTCGCCGCGCCAGGCCGCGCACCGGGCTCCTTCTCGGCGGCGGGGGCCGGGCACGGCGGGCGTACCGGGCCCGGGAGGGAGCTCGGTCCGTGGCGGCTGCGGCGACTTCTGGATCTGCGACATTCCCGTCTCCTCCGGGGCGGCGCGCCCGCGCGGGGTGCGGGCGTGGGGCGGCGGTGTACTGCGGCGGGACGCGAGCCGGCCGGCGGACGTCGCGATGGGCAACGTGCCGGTGACTCTCAAGCATCGGTAAATGAATCGTAATGGAGCGTAAAGCCTCCGAGCGGCTATTTCGGGCATACGGGTCGCGCGTTCCGTCTATCGAGTGAATAAGGAGACGGCCGCCTTGCCGCTTTACTCATTTGTCAAGGCATATAGAGATTTAGGAGTGGTTTTTTCGATAAATCACCCCGAGGGCGCGCCGGCACCAGGAATGAGGTGGCTGATGGCGGCCATATCGAAGACGACGGCACGCCTTGCGGTCGCGGTGGTGCTGGCGGCGGTAGCCGGCTGTACCGGGGCAGCCCGGGGAGGGCCGCCGCAGGGCACCAGAAGGGGGCGGGCGGAGCCGCCCGGGACCCCGCCCGCACGGTCCGCCTCATAGGCGACGGCTCGACCGCGTACACCGGGGCGCAGCCGCACCAGCCGCGGCCCCAGCGCATCGAGCCGGGCGGGAAACCACCGCAGTTCGTGGTCTTCTCCTGGGACGGGGCGGGGGAGGACGGGCAGAAACTGTTCTCGCACTTCCGGGCCGTCGGCAAGAAGTACGGCGCGACGATGACGTACTTCCTCAGCGGCGTCTACCTGCTCCCCGGCGACAAGGCGGAGCTCTACGAACCGCCCCGGCACGAGCCCGGCACCTCGGCGATCGGCTTCAACGACATCCAGGGGATCAGGGACACCGTGGCCCAGCTGCGCGGCGCCTGGGAGGACGGCAACGAGACAGGCACCCACTTCAACGGCCACTTCTGCGGCCCCGACGGGGGCGTCAGCAGCTGGACACCGGAGGAGTGGCGGAGCGAGATCGAACAGGCCGTGTCCTTCGTCCGGAACTGGAAGGCCAACTCCGGCCTCCGGCACGAGCCGCCGCTCCCGTTCGACTACGCCAGGGAACTGGTGGGGGGCCGCGCGCCCTGTCTGGAAGGGCAGCGCAATCTGATACGTGCACTGCGTCAGCTTCAAGCAGCTGAGCGACTGGCTGGACGCCCAGGAGCCTCAGGTGCTGGCGCGGTTGCAGGAGCTGCCGGTGGGTCAGGAGCCGAAGGAGGGCTGGGTGGCGTACCTCTCCGATCCCCGCGAGGCGCCCGGCCCGGAGCAGGCGGCCCGGGTCAGGCCGGTTGCGGGGTAGCCGTCCCCTCGAAGAGCACGAAGGCGGGGTCGACCTGGGCGGCCAGGTCGGCGCCGGTCCGGGCGTTGCCCCAGCTCTCCGCGTTCTTCAGGTGGAAGTGCACCATCTGGCGCGTGTAGCGCTCCCAGTCGCGGCCCTCGTAGGACGCGTCGGCGGCGTCGTGCAGCGCCTCCAGGGCGCGGCGGTTGGCCTCCTCCAGCAGCGCGAAGGGGGCCGGGCGGCCCTTCTCCACGGCGCGCACCCAGTCGGAGTGCCCGACGCTCACCAGCAGGTCGTCGCCCACCTCGGCGCGCAGGAACGCCAGGTCGTCGGGGCCCTGGACCTTGTTGCCCACCACCTTCAGCGGGACGCCGAAGTCCTGGGCGTACTCCTTGTACTGGCGGTAGACGGCGACGCCCTTACGGGTCGGCTCGGCGACCAGGAACGTCATGTCGAAGCGGGTGAACATCCCGGAGGCGAAGGAGTCCGAACCGGCGGTCATGTCGACCACGACGTACTCCGCGCGGCCGTCCACGAGGTGGTTCAGGCACAGCTCGACCGCACCGACCTTGGAGTGGTAGCAGGCAACGCCCAGATCGGACTCGGTGAACGGGCCGGTGGCCAACAGCCGCACGGCTCCGTCATCGAGGGTCACGGTGCGGGCGCAGGCGTCGTAGACAGGGTTGTCCTCGCAGATCCGCAGCAGCCGCGAGCCCTCGCCGGGCGGCGTCGTCTTGATCATCGTCGCGGTGGACGGGATCCGGGGGTTGGCACCGCGCAAGTAGTCCTTGATCAGCGGGAGATGAGCGCCCATCGCGGGCAGCGCGGCGGCCTCCGCCTCGTGCAGGCCGAGCGCGACGCCCAGGTGCTGATTGATATCGGCGTCCACCGCGATGACGGGGACCCGGGCCGCGGCCAGCTGCCGGATGAACAGCGAGGACAGGGTGGTCTTGCCGCTGCCGCCCTTGCCTACGAAAGCGATCTTCATGTTCACCAAGCGTAGGTGCGAGATAGCGCTCCGCAAGAGGTTTACGTGAAGAAGACCACTCCTTCGAGGGGTCCGGCCTCGTGGTGCGTAGGGTCGTCCTCATGGCTGGAATCTCCGGGGGGACGACCCCCGAACCCCCGAAGGCGAGCGCCGATCCGCTCGCGGCGCTGGCGACGCTCCCCGGCGTGACCGACGCCGTGGACTCCGTACGCAAGGCCGTCGACCGGGTCTACGGGCACCGGATCATGCGGCGCCGCAGCACCGAGATCACCGCCGAGGCGGCGCTGCGCGGAGCCCGTGCCTCCGCGGCTCTCTCGGGGGCCGACTGGGCGCTCGAAGAGGTCCGGCGGCGTAGCGATTTCGGTGTGCCGGGCGAGCCGTGGACGGTCGGTGCGGCGCTGCGGCTGACCGCCGAGGCGGGCCAGCTGCTGAGCGTGTGGCGGCAGTCGCCGCTGCGGGTGCTGGCGCGGCTCCATCTGGTCGCGGCTGGCGGCGGCGCGGCGGACGAGACCGTGGGCCGGCCCCGGCTGGGCACCGAGCCGGTCGACGAGCCGCTGGTCGAGCTGGAGCTGCCGGACGCCGACGAGGTCGCCGGGCGGCTGGACGGACTGGCGCGGCTGCTGCTGGCGGGCACCGAGGCGCCGGCCCTGGTGACCGCCGCGGTGGTGCACGGCGAACTGCTGGCGCTGCGGCCCTTCGGTTCGTACAACGGGCTGGTCGCGCGGGCGGCGCAGCGCCTCGTACTGGTCGGCAGCGGGCTGGACCCGAAGGCCGTCTGCCCGGCAGAGGTGGGCCACGCCGAACAGGGGAGTGCGGCCTACGCGGCGGCCCTCCAGGGCTACGCCTCGGGGACGCCGGACGGCGTCGCGCAGTGGATCGCGCACTGCGGGCGCGCTGTCGAGCTGGGCGTACGGGAGAGCACCGCCGTCTGCGAGGCCCTGCAGCGCGGCGCGGCGTGAGCGGCGCTCAGCGCCCCTGAAACTGGTTGCGGCGGTACCAACCCTGAGGTACCGCCGCTGGCACGTCCGCCGAGTTACCAAGCGTGCACGATATTTGCCCATCAGGTCGGAATCGTTGTCCGGTTACCTGGTGCGGCTGGCCCGTAATCGACGGGTCGGCGTCGCGTGGGTGCTCGGCATTCATGCATCGGTCCGTGGGCCTTGATGCGTTAAAGGTGTTCCTCTCGGATGTCCTTGGTCTCGCGGGCCGTTACACCCTTTGTACTACTCATGGGGAGCAATCGGAACCCCAGCCCCCAGATCTTTACGTTTGGCCACAAATGCGGGCATTAGGACGCGGTGTTTCTTTCCGGTATTGCGGCGGTTCGCGTACCACACCAGGGTCGCGGTCGCGGCAGCCGCGCCCACCGCGGCGACGGCGGCGAGCACCGGCCGCGAGGGCATCGACAGCGACGGCAGCCGCTGCTTGAGCGGCACCGGCCGGCTGAAGGTGCGCACCGGCCAGCCGCGGGCGACCGCCTCGCGGCGCAGCGCCCGGTCGGGGTTGACCGCACAGGGGCGGCCGACCGTTTCCAGCATCGGCACGTCGGTCACCGAGTCGCTGTACGCGTAGCAGCGCCGCAGGTCGTATCCCTCGGAGGCGGCCAGCTCCCGGACGGCCTCCGCCTTGGTGGGTCCGTAGGCGTAGTACTCCACCTCTCCGGTGAACCGGCCGTCCTCGCCGACGACCATCCTGGTGGCCACGACCCGGTCCGCGCCCAGGAGTTCGCCGATCGGCTCGACGACCTCGGCGCCGGAGGTCGAGACGATCACGACGTCCCGCCCGGCCGCGTGGTGTTCCTCGATGAGCGAGGCGGCCTCGTCATAAATGATCGGGTCGATGAGATCGTGCAGTGTTTCGGCGACGATCTCCCGGACCTGTGCCACATCCCAACCGCGGCACAGTGAGGAGAGATATTCGCGCATCCGCTCCATCTGGTCGTGATCCGCGCCGCCCGCGAGGAACACGAACTGGGCGTACGCGGTGCGCAGTACGGCCCGCCGATTGATCAGGCCGCCTTGGTAGAACGACTTGCTGAAGGTCAGCGTGCTCGACTTTGCAATGACGGTCTTGTCCAAGTCGAAGAACGCGGCAGTACGGGGAGTCGAGTGAGGCACGGAGTGGTTTTCCACGGGGCGAGCATAGGCGCCCACCATTCGGCGTAAGGTGTGGCGCGTGGGTTTGCCTGAGAAGGCTCTCGGGTACACCATGGAAGTCACGGATCGTTCGCGACCGTGCTAACCCGGTCCGGCTCCTCCCCCCCCGAGTCGGCCGTGGGGACGACCCCCGCTCTCCCCCCCGGCGGGGGTCGTCGCATGTCCGGACGCCTTTTGCGTCGTGGGCCCCCGATCCACCGGCCGTGCGGGCATACCCCTGCGGCATCGCTTGTCATGCATACGCCATCACCCACCGTAGTCGTCGGACTGCTCAGCGGAGGCTTCTCTCACGCCTCAGAAGTCCCCGTTCGTCGCTGGAATAGGTGACAGGGATATTCACAACCGCGGAGTTGTCCACAGTTTTGGGTCAAGATCCACGGAGATTTCCCGATCGCTGCACCGTAAAAGTCCGCGGAGTTCGCGGAGGTGTGAGTTGTGTAGCGATAGGGGGACAGAACGTGTCCGGATCATCTACTTCCGACCAGCCGGTGCGAAGTGGTGAAGAGCGGGACGGGCCGCTGCTGATCACCGAGGACGAAGAGCTCCTCGACGACCTTCTGCGGCTGTGCGCGGCGGCCGGTGCACTGCCCGAAGTGGGTTCCGTCCTTCCGGTCGGTAAATCGGGCGGAGAATCCGCGCCGCTGCTGATCGTCGGCGCGGACTGCGCCGCCCGGTTATCCGGTGAAGGGCGCCGCGCGGGCGTCATTCTCGTCGGCCGGGACGCGGACGACACCGCGCTGCTGCGCCAGGCGGTGGCCATCGGGGCGGAGCGGGTGCTGGCGCTCCCCGAGGGCGAGCGCTGGCTGGTGGACCGGATCGCCGACGCGGTCGAGGGAGTGGGGCCGCCCGCCCTGACGGTCGGCGTCATCGGCGGGCGCGGCGGCGCCGGGGCGAGCACGCTGGCCGGTGCGCTGGCGGTCACCGCCGCCCGTACGGGGGAGCGGACCCTGCTCGTGGACGGCGATCCGCTGGGCGGCGGGATCGACGTGCTGCTGGGCGGCGAGAAGGAGAAGGGGCTGCGGTGGCCCGCGTTCGCCGAATCGCGCGGCCGGGTGGCGGGCGGCGCCCTGGCGGAGTCGCTGCCGCGGATGCACTCCCTGCGGGTGCTCAGCTGGGACCGGGGCGCCGAGGTCGCCATCCCGCCCGCGGCCATGCGCGCGGTGCTGGCCGCCGCGCGGCGGCGGGGCGGCGCGGTGGTCGTGGACCTGCCGCGCCGGATCGACGACACGGCGGCGGAGGCGCTGGCCCAGGTGGACCTGGGGCTGCTGCTCGTTCCCGCGGAGCTGCGCGCGGTGGCGGCGGCGCGGCGGGTGGCCGACGGGGTGCGGATGGTGCTCCGCGATGTGCGGGTGGTGGCCTGCGGTGCCCCCGGGCTCCAGTACGGCGGCGGACTGCCGGCGGCGGAGGTGGCCCGGCTGATGCGGCTGCCGCTGGCGGGTGAACTGCCCTGGGAGGACGGGGTGGTGGAGGACCTGGCGCGTGGTGCGGTGCCGGGGGCGGACGCGCGGGGGCCGCTGGCGCGGTTCTGCGCGGGGTTCTGGGGACGGGTGCGGGGCGGCGGCGTCGGGGATACGGGGGCGGCGGCCGGCGGGGACGCAGGGCCCGGCGGAGCGCAGGGGGGTGTGCCGGTATGAGGCGGCGGCTGCGCGGTGCGGTGCGGTGGTGGCCGGCGGGGGCCGGTGGTGCCGCGGTCGGGTGCCGGTCCGGAGGCTGGTGGCGGGACGGGCTCCGGTGCGGTGCGGGGTGGTGGTCCCGTAGGGGCCGGGGTGCCGGCCGTTCATCGGGCGCCGGATGGCTCGGGGCTGCCGGCGGGGGCGGTGTCCTCGTATGAGCCAGGAACTGCTGGAGGTGGTGCGCCGGCGGCTCGCCGAGGCCGGGGCGGAGGCGACGCCGGCCCGGGTGGCGGTGGCGCTGCGCGAGGCGGGGCGGCTCCTCGGGGACGCCGAAGTGCTGGGCGTGGTGGGCGCGTTGCGGTCCGAGATGGTGGGCAGCGGGCCGCTGGAGCCGCTGCTGGCCGCGCCCGATGTGACGGATGTGCTGGTGACCGCTCCGGACGCGGTGTGGGTGGACCGGGGCAGCGGACTGGAGCGTACGGATGTCCGGTTCCGGGACGCGGCCGAGGTGCGCAGACTGGCTCAGCGGCTGGCGGCGGTCGCCGGGCGGCGGCTGGACGACGCCCGGCCGTGGGTGGATGCCCGGCTCCCGGACGGCACCCGGCTGCACGCCGTGCTGCCCCCGGTGGCGGTCGCCGGGACGTGCCTGTCCCTGCGGGTGCTGCGGCCCCGGGCCTTCGCCCTGCCGGAGCTGGTGGCGGCCGGGACGGTCCCTCCCGGCGGCGAGCGGCTGCTGGTGGCGCTGCTGGCGGCCCGGCTGTCCTTCCTGGTCAGTGGGGGTACGGGCTCCGGCAAAACCACGTTGCTGAGCACGCTGCTCGGATTGGTCGGCCCGGCCGAGCGGATCGTGCTGGCCGAGGACTCGGCGGAGCTGCGGCCGGACCATCCCCATGTGGTGCGGCTGGAGACCCGGCCGGCCAATCAGGAGGGTGTCGGCCGGGTCACCCTGCGGGATCTCGTGCGGCAGGCGCTGCGGATGCGCCCGGACCGGCTGGTGGTCGGCGAGGTGCGCGGCCCCGAGGTGACCGATCTGCTGGCGGCGCTCAATACGGGACACGAGGGGGGTTGCGGGACGGTCCATGCCAATGCCGCGTGCGACGTCCCGGCCCGGCTGGAGGCGCTCGGGTCGACCGCGGGGCTGGACCGGGCGGCGCTGCACAGCCAGTTGGCGGCTGCGCTGTCCGTCGTGCTGCATCTCGTACGGGACCGGGCCGGCCGGCGGCGGATCGCCGAGGTCCATGTCCTGGAGCGGGATCGCGACGGCCTCGTGGTGACCGTGCCGGCCGCGGTCTGGGGTCCGGACGGGTTCCAAGAGGCGCGCGGCTGGGGGCGGTTGACGCGGCTGTGCGAGAGGGGTGGGGAGGGGTGCTGACGGCTGGGGCGGGGCCGGTGGTGGTCGCCGTGCTGGGTGCCGGGGGCGCGGTCCGGGCGGCCGCCGGTTGCCGGCGGGACGCGGCGCTGCGGAGGCGGGTGGCTGCGGTGCTCGACGGCGGAGCGGCGGTGTCCGATTCGGCGGCGCGGTGGCGGGCCCGGTGGCGCGCGTGGTGGGCGGGTCGGGTGGTCGACGGGGCGGCGGGGCGGCGGTGGCGGCTCGGTCGCCGGGACGGGGTCGGGGCGGAGCTCTGGTGCCTGCCGGCGGGCATCGGGTTGGGACTGCTGGGGCGGTCGGTGCTGCCGGTGGTGGCGGCGGTGGCGGGCGTGGTCGTCGTACGGCGGTGGTTGGCCGCGCGGGGGATACGGCGGCAGGCGGACCGGCGGGCGGCGGCGGTGATCGCGCTGTGCACGGCGGTGGCGGGGGAGCTGCGGGCCGGGCAGCAGCCGGACCGGGCCCTGGTCGCGGCCGGGGCGGAGGAGCCGGGGCTGGGGGAGGCGGCGGCGGTGGTGCTGGCGGCGGCGCGGTACGGGGGTGACGTTCCCGGGGCGCTGCGGGCGGCGGCGCGGCTGCCGGGTGCCGAGGGGCTGACGGGGATGGCGGCGGGGTGGCAGGGGG
>NZ_KN708638.1:4540137-4577230 GCF_000805335.1 Streptomyces sp. CT34
GGCGGGCGGGCTCCTCATGGGCGGCGCCCTCGGCGCCGATCCGCTCGGGGTGCTGCTGCACACCCCGGCCGGCTGGGGGTGCCTGGTGACCGGCGGGCTTCTGGAGTGGGGCGGGGTGGCCTGGACGGCCCGGATCGTCGCGGACGCGGCGGAGGTACGGAAGTGAGCGGGGTGGGTGCGGTGTGTCCGGAAGTTGTCCACAGGGTGGGGACGGCGGTGGCGGCTGCGATGGCCGGGACGGTCGTGCTGCGGTCGGTGCCGCTGGTGCGGGCGGCGCGGCGCGGGCGCGCCGTACGGCGGCGGGTGCCGGCCGTGCTGGGCGCGGTGGGCGGCGGCCGGTACGGCGGCGCGGCCGGTGTCCGCGGGTGGTGGGCGGCCGTCCGCGGCCGGGCGAGCGGACCGGCGGCGCAGCGGGGAGGTCGGCGGGACGGTCGGCTGAGGGAGTGGGGCGGGCCCCTGGGGGTGGCCGGTCTCGTGGCCGTCCTCCTGGGCGGGGTGGCCGGCCTCGTGGCCGGACTCGCCGTCGGGTGGGGAGCGTACCGCTGGCTGGGCCGGCAGCGCGCCGCGGCGGCCGGCCGGACGGCGGCGGCCGGGGTCGGCGCCGAACTGGCCACGGCCGGCGATCTGCTGGCGGCCTGTCTGGCGGCCGGAGCCGGGCCGCGGGAGGCGGCCGAGGCGGTGGGCCGGTCGATGGACGGGACGGTGGCCGAGCGGCTGCGCCAGATCGCGGCGGAACTGCGCCTGGGCGGCGAACCGGCCGCCGTATGGCCCCGCCTGGCCGCCCTCCCCGGGGCCGCGGGACTGGCGCGGTGCATGGCGCGCGCCGGGATATCCGGGGCCCCGGCCGTCGAGTCGGCGTCCCGGGTCGCGGCCGAGCTCCGCGCCGAACGGGGCAGGGCGGCGACCGCGCGGGCGCGGCGGGCGGGGGTGCTGGTCACCCTCCCGCTGTCGGGGTGCTTCCTGCCTGCCTTCCTGGTGCTCGGTGTGGCACCGGTGCTGATCGGGCTGGCCGGCGGGTTGCTGGGGCGCGACTGAACGGACGGTGCGGGAGAGCGGCGGGCCCGCGTCCGGCAGGTGAGATCGAGTTCAAGTTCAGGCTGTTTCAAGGAGGTTGGGATGTTTCGACGGTGTTGGGCGCGGGTGCGTGCGGCCGGGCGGGACCGCGGGATGAGCACCGCGGAGTACGCCGTGGGGACGCTCGCGGCGTGTGCGTTCGCGGCGGTGCTCTACAAGATCCTGACGAGTGGTCAGGTGATGTCGATGCTGCGGTCGGTGGTCCAGAGGGCGCTCGATGCGCCGTTCTGAGAGGAGGAGTTCCGGGTCGGTCCGCGGGGCCCGTGCGGGCCCGGGCCGGGCCGGCGGGCGGCCGGTGCCGGAGGCCGGGTTCGTGACGGCGGAGACGGCCGTGGTGCTGCCGGTGCTGGTGGCGGTCGCGGCGGCGCTGATCTGGGGGCTGATGGTGGCCTGTGCCCGTATCGCCTGTGTGGACGCCGCCCGGGCCGGGGCGCGGGCGGCGGCGCGGTCGGAGCCGGCGGCGCGGGTCCTCACGGCGGCGCGCGGCGCGGCTCCCAAGGGAGCGCGGATCGCGGTGGCGCGGGAGGGCGACCTGGTGCGGGTACGGGTCGAGGCCGACCTGCCTGGAGTGGGCCGGATGACGGTGCGGGTCGGCGGGGAGGCGGTGGCTCTTGCGGAGGAGACGGTGCGGTGACGAGGGGTCCGCGACGGTGTGGACGGTCTTCGTGGCGGCGGCGCTCTGCGCGGTCTTCGCGGCGCTGATGGCCGTCGGCCAGGCCGTCACGGCCCGGCACCGGGCGGGCGCCGCAGCGGATCTGGCGGCACTGGCCGCCGCCGACCAGGCCCTCCGGGGCCCGGCGACGGCCTGCGCGGCGGCCCGCCGGGTGGCGGCCGGGCAGCACACCCGCCTGGTGCGGTGCTCGGTGGCCGCGCTGATCGCCGATGTCACGGCCGAGGCCGGCAGCCGCCCGCTCACCGCACGGGTCCGGGCGCGGGCGGGCCCTGCGGGGTACGACCCGGGGACCGCGGGCGCCTGGGGCCCGCAGACCGGATTCCGTATGCCGGGCGGCCGGGCCCGACCCGCGCCGCGCGCACCCGCCGGATGGGCCCTACGCCTCCGGCGCGCCCCGCAGCAGCTCCCCCAGGAGCCGGACGGCGCCCCGTTTGTGGAGCGGGTCGTTGCCGTTGCCGCACTTGGGGGACTGGATACAGGACGGGCAGCCGGCCTCGCATTCGCAGGCGGCGATGGCGCTGCGGGTGGCGGTGAGCCACTCGGCGGCCGTGTGGAAGGCGCGCTCGGCGAAGCCCGCACCGCCGGGGTGGCCGTCGTAGACGAAGACCGTCGGCAGCAGGGTGTCCGGGTGCAGGGGCACGGAGACGCCGCCGATGTCCCAGCGGTCGCAGGTAGCGAAGAGCGGCAGCATGCCGATGGAGGCGTGTTCGGCGGCGTGCAGGGCGCCGCCCAGCTGCTGGGGGTTGACCCGGGCGGCGTCGAGTTGGTCCTCGGTGACCGTCCACCACACCGCGCGGGTGCGCAGCGTACGGGGCGGCAGGTCGAGCTTGGTCTCGCCCAGGACCTCCCCGGTGATCAGCTTGCGGCGCAGGAAGGAGACGACCTGATTGGTGACCTCGACGGAGCCGAAGCACAGCCGGGCGTCGCCCCAGGGGACCTCGGTGTCGGTCTCCAGGACGGAGATCGCGGTGGTGTCCCGGGCGGTCGTGGAATAGGGCGGGTCGGCCTCCTCGACGAGGGCGACGTTGTCCGCCAGGTCGAGGTGCCGGACGAGATAGCTGCGGCCCTGGTGGAGGTGGACCGCGCCGTCGTGGACGGTGGTGTGCGCGGCGGCGGCGTCCACGGTGCCCAGCAGCCGCCCGGTGCCGGCCTCGACGACCTGGACGGGCGAGCCGCCCTGGCCGCGGATGTCGGTGAGGTCGGCGGCCCGCTCGCGGCGCGTCCAGTGCCAGGCCGTGGTGCGCCGGCGCAGCAGGCTCGCCGCCTCCAGCTGCGGCAGCAGCCCGGCGGTCTCCGGGCCGAAGAGCGGGAAGTCGGCCTCGGTGAGCGGGAGTTCGGAGGCGGCGGCGCAGAGGTGCGGGGCGAGGACGTACGGGTTGTCGGGGTCCAGCACCGTCGATTCGACGGGCTGGTCGAAGAGCGCCTCGGGGTGGTGGACGAGATAGGTGTCCAGCGGGTCGTCACGGGCCACCAGGACGGCCAGCGCGCCCTGCCCGGAGCGGCCCGCCCGGCCTGCCTGCTGCCACAGCGACGCCCGGGTGCCCGGATAGCCCGCGATGACCACGGCGTCGAGGCCGGAGACGTCCACGCCCAGTTCGAGGGCGGTGGTGGCGGCCAGGCCGAGGAGTTCGCCGCTGTGCAGGGCCCGTTCGAGGGCGCGGCGCTCCTCGGGCAGATAGCCGCCCCGGTACGCGGCGACCCGCGCGGGCAGCGAGCGGTCCACCTCCGCGAGCCGCTCCTGGGCGATCAGGGCGATCAGCTCGGCGCCGCGCCGGGAGCGTACGAACGCGACGGTGCGCACGCCCTGGACGGCGAGGTCGGTGAGCAGATCGGCGGTCTCGGCGGTGGCGGTGCGGCGGACCGGGGCGCCCTGTTCGCCGTGCAGTTCGGTCAGCGGCGGCTCCCAGAGCGCGAAGACCAACTCGCCGCGCGGCGAGGTGTCCTGCGTGATTTCCGCCACGGTCAGGCCGGTGAGCCGGGAGGCGGCCTGCGCCGGTTCCGCGGCGGTGGCGGAGGCCAGCAGGAAGACCGGCTCGGAGCCGTAGCGGGCGCAGATCCGGCGCAGCCGGCGGATCACCTGGGCGACGTGGGAGCCGAAGACGCCGCGGTAGGTGTGGCATTCGTCGATGACGACATAGCGCAGCGCGCGCAGGAAGGAGGACCAGCGGGGGTGGGCCGGGAGGATGCCGCGGTGCAGCATGTCCGGGTTGGTCAGGACGTAGTTGGCGTACTGGCGGACCCACTCGCGTTCCTCGACGGGGGTGTCACCGTCGTAGACCGCGGGCCGGATGGCGGTGCCGAGCGGGGCGGCCAGTTCGCGTACGGCGCGCCGCTGGTCGGCCGCCAGGGCCTTGCTGGGCGCCAGGTACAGGGCCGTGGTCCCCCGCCCGTTGGGCGCCTCGGAGCCGTCCAGGAGCGCGGAGAGGACCGGCGCGAGGTACGCCAGGGACTTGCCGGAGGCGGTGCCGGTGGCGACCACGACGGATTCGCCGCGGAGTGCGTGTTCGGACGTCCGTGCCTGGTGGGCCCAGGGGCGATCGATTCCGGCCGAACGGATGGCGTCGATCACTTCCGGCCGGATCCATGCCGGCCAGTCGGCATGGCTGCCGATGCGCGGGGGCAAGTGCTCCGTATGAGTGATGCGCGCAGCGCGGGTCGCGCCCCGGGCGAGACGGTCGAGAATCATGCCTGGGGAAGTGCGCGTGCCCGGATCCGGCGGGAGTCGATTGGAGGCCATCGGCACCGAGTGTGTCACCGGAGTGACGGACAATGCTCACAAGGCGTCGTGCACGCCTGCTGGTAAGTGATTGAATGCCATCGCGGCTGCCGATCCGCCCCTACCTTCGGTGGGGAGGCCCCAGGGGGGCGACCGCTCGATAGCAAGGTGCTGGAGGATCCGTGGACCTGTCCCTGTCGACCCGGACCGTTGGCGACCGTACGGTCGTCGAGGTCGGTGGCGAGATTGATGTATACACCGCGCCCAAGCTGCGGGAGCAGCTGGTCGAGCTTGTGAACGACGGAAGCTACCACCTCGTGGTGGACATGGAACGTGTCGACTTCCTCGACTCCACAGGGCTCGGCGTCCTGGTGGGCGGGCTGAAGCGGGTGCGTGCCCATGAGGGTTCGCTGCGCCTGGTCTGCAATCAGGAGCGCATTCTCAAGATCTTCCGTATCACCGGTCTGACCAAGGTGTTCCCGATTCACACCTCGGTCGACGAAGCCGTCGCAGCCACCGACTGACGGTTCGCCGGTCCCCCGCGCCCAGGCGCGGGGGTGGAAGGAGTGTGGGGGGTTCCGGGCACACCAGTCCGGCCCCCTGCGTCGCACGCCCGCATCACTAGGGGGATGGCATGGCCACCGTCGAACTTCGCTTCAGCGCCCTTCCCGAGCACGTCCGGACCGCGCGTCTGGTCGCGGCTGCCGTGGCACGGCGGGCGGGGGTGGACGAGGCCGTGCTGGACGAGGTGCGGCTCGCCGTGGGTGAGGCGTGCAGCCGGGCCGTGGGGCTGCACGAAAGCCACGGCATCGCGGCCCCGGTGCGGGTCGTGCTGATCGAGGACGAGAAGACGTTCTCGATCGAGGTGGGCGACGGGGTCTCCGGCCCCGGCGCAGCGGGCGGCGCCGAGGCCGAGGGTGCCGCGGAAGCCGAGACCGAGGGCGAGGACGAGATGGGCCTCGCGGTCATCAGCGGGCTGGTCGACGACGTCGAGGTGACCTCCGGCGAGAGCGGCGGTCTGATCCGTATGAGCTGGCCCGCGAACCCGGCTCCGGTCCTGCCGTAGGGCGGCAGGGCAAGCCCGGGGAGCACCGGGCGGGCGGGAGTCCGGGCGTACGACGGCGGGGACCGGTCGGCCCTCTGGCGCAGCCGGTGGGGCGCGCGTCGCCGCTTGAACAACTCCGGGAACCCGCTGAGTCGGCCCTGAGGGTGACCGTGCCGGCCTCGCGATCGTGGCGCCGCCGGTCCTGCGGCGTCCGTGGCCGATCGTGTCCTGTCCCTTCCTGTTCCCCTTCTGTCCCCTCCTGCTCGCTCCTGCTCCCTCCTGCTCCCTCCTGCCCCCGTGAGCCGCCGTCGGCCGCCGAGGAGGCCCGAGTCGGCCAGGAGCGGTGCGATCCGGACGTGAACTGACGGTGCATCACCGTGTTTCGACGGGTGGTGGGTGGGTCGTGTGCCGGCCGCGCGGTGGCGCGGCGACGGCTCAATTACCTCCGGTTTCACGGCGGCCACAGCCAACTCGCAGGGCAGTGTGGTGTCTTTGAGCAGCGGCAATCAGTAGGAAAGCGAGATCATCGGTCAGGGGTCAGTGATTTCGCCGGTTTCCCCCGTGCGGGCGAATTCGGCGAACCGCCAGCCTTTTGATCTTCGCCGGAGCAGGCGAATTCCCTTTGAGGCGCCCTGTTTTGATCAACCGCGGCTCCCTACAATCCGTCCACATCTTGCTCAGGACGCCTGAGCGTGCTTCCGCGCGCCCATGTGCCATAACGTCAAGGAGGACGAATGGCGGGGCCTTACACCCCTCAGTTGCTGGACACCCCCTCATTTCTTGCCGGACCGTCGCTCACGGCGGACAATCGCGGCATCGTCCTGGTGATCGCCGTCGTCGCCCTTGCCGCGCTGGCCGTCGCCGCGGTGCTGGTCCGCCAAGTACTCGCGGCCGGCGAGGGAACCGACAGCATGAAGAAGATCGCGGCGGCCGTCCAGGAGGGCGCAAACGCCTACCTGGCACGGCAGTTGCGGACGCTCGGCGTATTCGCCGTCGTGGTGTTCTTCCTGCTCATGTTGCTACCTGCGGACAATTGGACGCAGCGCGCCGGACGCAGCGCCTTCTTCTTGATCGGGGCCGGATTCTCGGCGGCCACCGGCTATATCGGCATGTGGCTCGCGGTGCGCAGTAATGTGCGTGTGGCGGCTGCGGCCAGGGAGGCGACTCCGGGCGACGGCGATTCCCGGGAAAAGGATCTTACGGCCGTCTCCCACAAGGCGATGAAGATCGCTTTCCGTACGGGTGGCGTCGTCGGCATGTTCACCGTGGGACTCGGCCTGCTCGGCGCGTCCTGCGTGGTGCTCGTGTACGCGGTGGACGCGCCCAAGGTGCTGGAGGGCTTCGGCCTCGGCGCCGCGCTGATCGCGATGTTCATGAGGGTCGGCGGCGGCATCTTCACCAAGGCGGCGGACGTCGGCGCCGACCTCGTCGGCAAGGTCGAGCAGGGCATCCCCGAGGACGACCCGCGCAACGCCGCCACCATCGCGGACAACGTTGGCGACAACGTCGGCGACTGCGCCGGTATGGCCGCCGACCTCTTCGAGTCGTACGCCGTGACCCTGGTCGCGGCGCTCATCCTGGGCACCGCGGCCTTCGGCGACGCCGGGCTCGCGTTCCCGCTGCTGGTGCCCGCGATCGGTGTGCTGACCGCGATGGTCGGCATCTTCGTCGTGGCGCCCCGGCGCCGGGACCGCAGCGGTATGACGGCCATCAACCGCGGCTTCTTCATCTCCGCGGGCATCTCGCTGGCCCTGGTGGCCGCCGCGGTGTTCACGTACCTGCCGTCCAGCTACAAGGACCTCAGCGGTGTCAGCGACCCGGAGATCCTGGGCCGCAGCGGCGATCCGCGGATTCTGGCGATGGTCGCGGTCGCCATCGGGATCGTGCTCGCCGCGCTGATCCAGCAGCTGACCGGCTACTTCACCGAGACCAACCGGCGGCCCGTCCGGGACATCGGGAAGACCTCACTGACCGGCCCGGCCACCGTGGTGCTCTCCGGCATCTCGGTCGGTCTGGAGTCGGCGGTCTACTCGGCGGTGCTGATCGGGCTGGGCGTCTACGGGGCGTTCCTGCTGGGCGGTGCCTCCATCACGCTGGCGCTGTTCGCGGTGGCGCTGGCCGGGACCGGCCTGCTGACGACCGTCGGCGTGATCGTCGCGATGGACACCTTCGGCCCGGTCTCCGACAACGCGCAGGGCATCGCCGAGATGTCCGGTGACGTCACCGGGGACGGCGCGCAGGTGCTGACCGACCTGGACGCGGTGGGCAACACCACCAAGGCCATCACCAAGGGGATCGCCATCGCGACGGCGGTGCTGGCGGCGTCCGCGCTGTTCGGCTCGTACCGGGACGCGATCGCCAACGCCGTACGGGACATCGGCCGGGCGGCCGGCGGGATGGGGCTGAGCCTGGACATCTCGCAGCCCAACAACCTGGTGGGGCTGGTCCTGGGGGCCTCGGTGGTCTTCCTGTTCTCCGGGCTGGCGATCAACGCGGTGTCGCGGTCCGCGGGGTCGGTGGTCTTCGAGGTGCGCCGGCAGTTCCGGGAGAAGCCCGGGATCATGGACTACACCGAGAAGCCCGAGTACGGGCGGGTCGTCGACATCTGCACCAAGGACGCGTTGCGCGAACTGGCCACGCCAGGGCTGCTGGCGGTGCTGACGCCCATCGCGGTCGGCTTCTCGCTCGGCGTCGGGGCGCTCGGCTCGTTCCTGGCGGGCGCGATCGGCACCGGCACGCTGATGGCGGTGTTCCTCGCCAACTCCGGTGGCGCGTGGGACAACGCCAAGAAGCTGGTCGAGGACGGCCACCACGGCGGCAAGGGGAGCGAGGCGCATGCCGCGACGGTCATCGGGGACACCGTCGGCGACCCGTTCAAGGACACCGCGGGCCCGGCGATCAACCCGCTGCTGAAGGTCATGAACCTGGTGGCGCTGCTGATCGCGCCGGCCGTGGTGAAGTTCTCGTACGGCCATGACAAGAGCCTCGGCATCCGGGTCGCGGCAGCCGCGGTGGCTCTCATGGTCATCATCGGCGCGGTCTACATCTCCAAGCGGCGCGGTATCGCCGTAGGTGATGAAGACAACAACCCGGAGGAGTCCGGAAGCGTCGCGAAGTCGGCCGAAACGGCCGTGGCGTCCTGATCGGCGCGGTCGGCGGAACAGCCTGAGAACCGCTCAACGGGCGGGTGGACGGCGCCTTTTGTGCGCGCCGGACACCCGCCCGCGGCGTGCCCGGCCGGCCTCGCGGTCCTTGGTGCAAATGGCTGCAATGCGGGCCGGAGGAGATGCCCGTCTCGTCGACCAGGCCGTTTGGCCGTGTATGTTCCGGGGCCGAGAGCCATGGAAGGGACCAATCCGGTGAACAAGAAGCTTGTGGCTGCACTGTCCGGCGGTGCCGCGCTCCTGCTCGCGCTGACCGGTTGCGGCAGCGACAACACCAAGAAGCTCGACAACTGGGCGAAGTCGTTCTGCGACCCCGCGCAGGCTCCGTTCAAGCAGATCCAGGACGCCAACGCGGCCATGCAGACGGCCGACAGCGGCAACACGGACTCCAAGAAGGTCCAGCAGACCGACTCGACGGCGTTCCAGCAGATCTCGCAGGCCTACGCCGCGCTGGCCAAGTCCCTCGACAAGGCGGGGGCGCCGCCCAGCGACGGCGGTGCCGACGCGCAGAAGAACGCGGTCAAGGAACTCAACTCCCTCTCCACGGGATACGGCGACCTCAAGAAGCAGGTCGACGGCCTGGACACCTCGGACAAGCTGAAGTTCGCGGACGGGCTGCGCAATCTCTCCAACGGGATCAACAAGCTCAACGCGCAGAGCGAGCAGGCGTTCAAGAAGCTGGAGGCCGGCGACGTGGGCAAGGCGATGGCCAAGCAGAAGGGCTGCCAGAACCAGGGCGCGTCCGGTTCGCCGTCCGCCGCGCCGTCCAAGAGCGCGTAGTACGGGATTCCTGAGCGGGTCCGAGCGGCGGCCCGGCGACGCGCCCGAGACGGGTGTGACGCCGGGCCGTCGCCGATTGTCGGTGGCAGGACCGACAATGGACGGGTGACGACGCACCTCCCCACCGCAGATGACCAGGACCCCGACAGCAGCGCCCGTACGAGCCGGCTGCGCGCGGCGCTGCTGGCCGCCGCCTTCACCGCCGACGGGCTGCTGGACCTGCTCGGCGCGCCCGCGTATGCCGCGCTGGCCCGCAGCGAGACCGTCCCCGCGCTGCGGGCGACCCGCGGCGACGGCCCGCTGGAGACCCTGGTGCGGCTGTTCCTGTTGCAGCGTCCGGTGCCGGAGGCGCGGGTCCGGGCGGCGCTGCCGGTGGCCGACTGCCTCGCCGACGGCTGGCTGGTGCGGGACGGCGACGTGCTGCGCGCCACGGTGGACGTGCGGCCCTACGGCGGTCCCGAGGGGCAGGACTGGTGGATCGTCTCCGACCTGGGCTGCGCGGTCGGCGGTGCGGGCGGCATCCGGGGCGCCGGGGAGGACGACCGCGCCCGGCTGGTGCTCGGCGTCGGCGGCGCGTCCACGACCCTCGCCGGGATCACCGCGCGCCGCCCCGTCGCCAAGGCGCTGGACCTCGGTACGGGCTCCGGCATCCAGGCGCTGCACGCCGCCCAGCACGCCACGCGGGTCACCGCCACCGACCTCAACCCCCGGGCGCTGCGGATCGCCGCGCTGACGCTGGCGCTCTCCGGGGCGCGGCCGGCCGACCTGCGGGAGGGGTCGCTCTTCGAGCCGGTGGGTGAGGAGACCTTCGACCTGATCGTGTCCAACCCGCCGTTCGTGATCTCCCCGGTCCGTCCCGAGGGAGCCCGGCTCACCTACCGGGACGGCGGCATGGGCGGCGACGACCTGTGCCGCACGCTCGTCCAGCAGGCCGCCGCGCATCTCAACATCGGCGGATACTGCCAGCTGCTGGCCAATTGGGAGCACGTGGCGGGCGAGGAGTGGCAGGACCGGCTGCGCTCCTGGGTGCCCCGGGGGTGCGACGCCTGGATCGTGCAGCGCGAGGTGCAGGACATCACGCAGTACGCCGAGTTGTGGCTGCGGGACGCCGGCGACCACCGCACCGGCCAGGACGCGTACGCCGCGCGGTACGACGCCTGGCTCGACGAATTCGAGGCGCGCAAGACCAAGGCCGTCGGCTTCGGCTGGATCACGCTGCGCAAGTCCGGTGCGCAGGACCCGTCCATCACGGTCGAGGAATGGCCGCATCCGGTGGAACAGCCGCTGGGGGACGTGGTGCTGCGGCACTTCGACCGGCAGGACTATCTGCGGGCCACGGACGACGCGGCGCTGCTGGCCGGGCACTTCCGGCTCGCCGACGAGGTGGTGCAGGAGCAGGTCGGGCTGCCCGGTGCGGAGGACCCGGAGCATGTGGTGCTGCGTCAGAACCGCGGTATGCGGCGGGCGACGAAGGTGGACACGGTCGGCGCCGGCTTCGCCGGGGTGTGCGACGGCTCGCTGCCGGCCGGGCGGATCCTGGACGCCATCGCCCAGCTCGTCGGTGAGGACCCGGTGCTGCTGCGGGACCGTACGCCGAGTGCGATCCGGATGCTGATCGAGCAGGGGTTCCTGGAGCCGGTGGGCTGAGCCGGGGCGCGGGCCGCGCGCGGCGAACGAGGCGAACGCCACGCTGTTCAGGGGCAGTTCGCGTGCCTGATCGTACAGCGGCTGCCGTACGCGGGTGCCGTAGGGCGGGCCGGGCTGCCCGCACGGAGGGCGCCTCGGCGGCGGGGCGGTGCTCGCGGCCACGGGGTGCCGGCTGCCGGGGTGGTGGTGCGGGCGGGGCAACTGTGCTTCCGGGGGCGGTCGTTCGGATTCGGCCAGATCCGGCGAAGTGGGCCGATTGCGGAGCGGAACGGGAACCTCCGCCCGCGGTCCGTCGTATTCCAGAAGGAAGGTCACCAACAGGCTCATTGGCCCATCAGTGAGGAATCCGACATGAACCGTACGCTTCGCTACACCGGAGTCGCCCTGGCCACCGTCGCCCTGCTCGCCGGGGGTTCGGCCGTCGCCATGGCCGCGCCGCAGGTCGCCCACACGTCGGCATCGATCGTCGCCACGGCGCCCGCGACGGCGACGCTGACGGCCAAGGCCAGCGCGACGACGGTCAAGGCATGGCAGGAGTTCCGGATCACCGGTGCCGCCAAGGGCATCAAGGCGGGCACCAAGGTCACGGTCCAGCAGAAGCAGGGCAAGAAGTGGGTGTCGCTGCCGGCCCAGGCGCCGGTCAACGCCAAGGGCGGCTACGCGATACGCGTGAAGCTCGGCATCAAGGGCGTCAACCAGCTGCGTATCGCGGCCGGGAGCACCGTCTCGCCGGTGGTGAAGGTCACCGTCCGCTGACCGCGGCGGGCTCCGCGGTCAGCCGATGAGGTTGCGGGCGACCATCCACACCGCGGCGATGCCGAGGGCCACGGCATTGCCGCTGGCGGTCAGCCGCAGCGGACGACGCTGCCCGCGGAGCCCGGCGGCCAGCCAGCGCACCAGGACGTACGCGACGGTCGGCACGCCCAGTGCGAGCAGCACGGCGTTGTCGTGGAAGGCCCCCGCGACATCGCCGTGCATCAGGTCGTACGCCATCCGCGTACCGCCGCAGAACGGGCACTGCAGCCCGGTCGCCCAGCGGAACGGGCAGGGGAGCAACAGCTGCCCGGGGTGGTGCGGGTTGGTGTTCCAGAGGTAGCCGGCGACCGGCGCACCGATGCCGAGCGCGAGTGACGCCCGGCGGACGGTGTGCCGGCGGACGGCCGCGGCTTCGCGGCCGTCGGGCGCGTCCGGCGGGACCGGCCCGCCCGGCGGCAGCGGTGCAACGGGCCCCCGGGGCTCGGGGCGGCTCACACGCTCAGCGACCGGGCGTAGTTGACCTGGTTCATGACGAACATGACCTGCTCGCGCGACTGCACCGGGATCATCGTGGAGTGGTGGCGGCCCCCGCTGTTCACCGTGACCTGGACGAAGCCGGTCGTGGTGCGCTCCTTCATCAGGAGGAAGAGCAGGCCGAGGAGGCAGAAGAGGAAGAAGACGATGGCGAGGACGATCGCGTGCGCGGGGATCTTCTCCTCCGTGCGGGACATGTCGGTGGCCGTCCAGACCGCGCCCCGGAGCGGCATCGGCCCGGCCGGCGTCATGATCGTGTCGCCGCTGACCGCGATATCGCCGAGCGAGATCGCCACGCCGCCGGCCGGGGGCGGCTGCTGGCCCGGGAAGCCGGCGGGGGCGGGCGGCGGCGCGAAGCCGGGCGCGGGCGGCGGCGGAGCGGCCTGCGGGTAGCCGTAGCCGGGGTCTCCGGGGCGGCCACCCTGCGGGTAGCCGTAACCGGCGTCGGCGGGCCGGCCGGGCTCCGGGGTGGCGTACGGGTTCTGCCCGGGCGGGCCCGGCGGCTGCTCCGGCGGCGGTCCGGGGTACTGGTTCGCCATGGGTGATCTTCCCCCCGAGGATGTGTGATGACGGCAGTACTCGGCTCAAACCGTGAGCCGAGCCGCGTCCATCCTGCCAGCCCGGTCACCTGACGTATCAAGGTGATGACGGTATCCGCCGCCGGCTTGTGACAGTCGCGGCCGGCCGCGGGTGCCCCGGCGGGCGCGGTGCCGCCCGGCGGGCGGTTACTCTGCGAGATCATCCGCGGTGCCGGTGCGGTGCCGCGCCGGGGACGGCCGGGCGGTGCGCGGTCCGGTCCCGCGGGCCCGCCATGATCCATCCGGGCCCGCGCAGGGCGGTCGGAGAGCGGCTGGGACGGCCGGGGCGGCGCAAAGGCATGTAGTCGGGTTACCGTTCGAGTGGCGTTGCGGGGTTTTTCCGTTTGACACGGGGGCGGGAGGTACCGTCACACTCCGCAGCGTCAAGCGTCACCGCAGTGCGCCCCGGGCGTCCGGCCCGGGAGCATTCCCAGCGTCGACCGGAGAGAAGAGCGAAGTTGTCCCCGACCAGCGAGACCGCAGAGGGCGGCGGCCGCCGACTCGTCATCGTCGAGTCGCCTGCCAAGGCGAAGACGATCAAGGGCTACCTCGGCCCTGGCTACGTGGTCGAGGCCAGCGTGGGGCACATCCGCGACCTCCCCAACGGCGCGGCCGAGGTCCCGGCGAAGTACAAGGGCGAGTCCTGGGCCCGCCTGGGTGTGAACGTCGACGCCGACTTCCAGCCGATCTACGTGGTCAACAGCGACAAGAAGGACCAGGTCAAGAAGCTCAAGGAGCTGCTGGCCGAGTCCGACGAACTCTTCCTCGCCACCGATGAGGACCGCGAGGGCGAGGCCATCGCGTGGCACCTCCAGGAGATCCTCAAGCCGAAGGTCCCGGTCCACCGGATGGTCTTCCACGAGATCACCAAGGACGCGATCCGCGAGGCCGTCGCCAACCCCCGCGATCTGAACCAGAAGCTGGTCGACGCCCAGGAGACCCGCCGGATCCTCGACCGCCTCTACGGCTACGAGGTCTCGCCGGTCCTGTGGAAGAAGGTCATGCCCCGGCTGTCCGCCGGCCGGGTGCAATCCGTGGCGACCCGGCTCGTCGTCGAGCGGGAGCGCGAGCGGATCGCGTTCCGCTCCGCCGAGTACTGGGACCTGACCGGCACGTTCTCCACGGGCCGGGCCGGTGACACGAGCGACCCCTCGACCCTGACCGCCCGGCTGAACACCGTCGACGGCCGCCGGATCGCCCAGGGTCGCGACTTCGGTCCCAACGGGCAGCTCAAGAACGACGTACTGCACCTCGACGAGGCGAACGCCCGCGCGCTCGCCGCCGCCCTGGCGGACACCGAGTTCGCGGTCCGCTCGGTCGAGTCCAAGCCGTACCGCCGCTCGCCGTACGCGCCGTTCCGGACGACCACCCTCCAGCAGGAGGCCAGCCGCAAGCTCGGCTTCGGCGCCAAGGCCACCATGCAGGTCGCACAGAAGCTGTACGAGAACGGCTTCATCACCTATATGCGTACGGACTCCACCACGCTCTCGGACACCGCCGTCGCCGCGGCCCGGGCGCAGGTGACGCAGCTGTACGGCGCCGGGTACCTGCCGGACAAGCCGCGGACGTACGCCGGCAAGGTCAAGAACGCGCAGGAGGCGCACGAGGCGATCCGCCCCTCCGGCGACCGCTTCCGCACCCCCGCCGAGACGGGGCTGACCGGCGACCAGTTCAAGCTCTACGAGCTGATCTGGAAGCGGACCGTCGCCTCCCAGATGAAGGACGCGACCGGGAACTCCGTCACCGTCAAGATCGGCGGCCGGGCCGCCGACGGGCGGGACACCGAGTTCAGCGCGTCCGGCAAGACCATCACCTTCCACGGCTTCCTCAAGGCCTACGTGGAGGGCGCCGACGACCCGAACGCCGAGCTGGACGACCGCGAGCGGCGGCTGCCGCAGGTCGCCGAGGGCGACGCGCTCGCCGCGCGGGAGATCACCGCGGACGGTCACGCCACCAAGCCGCCCGCCCGCTACACCGAGGCCACGCTGGTCAAGGAGCTGGAAGAGCGCGAGATCGGCCGCCCCTCGACGTACGCGTCGATCATCGGCACGATCCTGGACCGCGGCTATGTCTTCAAGAAGGGGACGGCACTGGTGCCGTCGTTCCTCTCCTTCGCGGTGGTCAACCTCCTGGAGAAGCACTTCGGCCGGCTGGTCGACTACGACTTCACCGCGAAGATGGAGGACGACCTCGACCGGATCGCGCGCGGCGAGGCACAGGCCGTGCCGTGGCTGCGGCGCTTCTACTTCGGCGAGGGCGCGGGCGCGGGCGAGGCCGGCGCGGCGGACGCCGGGAACGGCGACGGCGACCACCTGGGCGGCCTCAAGGAGCTGGTCACGGACCTGGGCGCGATCGACGCCCGGGAGATCTCGTCCTTCCCGGTCGGCGACGGCATCACGCTGCGGGTCGGCCGCTACGGCCCCTACGTGGAGCGCGGCGAGAAGGACGAGGAGGGTCACCAGCGGGCCGACGTCCCCGATGACCTGGCGCCCGACGAGCTGACGGTGCAGTACGCCGAGGAACTGCTGGCCAAGCCGAGCGGCGACTTCGAGCTGGGCATGGACCCGGTCTCCGGCCACCAGATCGTGGCGAAGGACGGCCGCTACGGCCCGTACGTCACCGAGGTGCTGCCCGAGGGCACCCCGAAGACCGGTAAGAACGCGGTCAAGCCGCGCACCGCCTCGCTCTTCAAGTCGATGTCCCTGGACACCGTGACCCTGGAGGACGCGCTCAAGCTGATGTCGCTGCCGCGCGTCGTCGGCACGGACGCCGAGGGCGTGGAGATCACCGCGCAGAACGGCCGCTACGGCCCGTACCTGAAGAAGGGCACCGACTCGCGCTCCCTGGAGCGCGAGGAGCAGCTGTTCACGATCACCCTCGACGAGGCGCTGGCGATCTACGCCCAGCCCAAGCAGCGCGGGCGCGCCGCCGCCAAGCCGCCGCTCAAGGAGCTGGGCACGGACCCGGTGAGCGGCAAGCCGGTGGTGGTCAAGGACGGCCGGTTCGGCGCGTACGTCACCGACGGCGAGACCAACGCGACGCTGCGCCGGGACGACGACGTCGAGACGATCACCGCCGAGCGCGGCTACGAGCTGCTGGCGGAGAAGCGCGCCAAGGGGCCGGCGAAGAAGACCGCCAAGAAGGCGGCCAAGAAGGCGCCGGCCAAGAAGACCGCCGCGAAGAAGACGGCTGCCAAGAAGACGGCCGCGAAGAAGACCGCGGCGAAGAAGACGACCACCGCGAAGAAGGCCACGGCCAAGACGGCGGCGAAGAAGACGGCCGCGCCGGCCGAGGACTGAGCTGCCCCGGGTCGGCTCGGGCCGGCTCGTACCGGCGCGGTACAAGGGCGGGCAGGGCGGACGTGTTCGCCGGGCCCGCCCCTTCGCATCCGACAGCCCGCCCATTTGTTCGGGCAGGGCGCCCGATAGCGTGCCCTGTCCCGATAGGCTGGCGGGATGACGCGTGCCGAGCAGCCAACGGTCGTGCCCCCCACTTCGGACGCGCTCGCAGCGGACTCCCGCGAGCGTGCGGTGCGAGCCCTGCTCCGCTTCCCTCCTTTGAAGCGGCTGTGGAGCGCCCAGTTCGTCGGGGGTATCGGCGATGCCCTGTCCTTGCTTGTCCTGGTATTGCTCGCCCTTCAGGCGGCGCTGTACATACCGCTGGGCGGCCATGCCGTCTTCGGCGGCGGCTATAGGGGCGCCGCCTTCGCGGTCACCGCGGTCTTCGGCGTCCGGCTGCTGGCGACACTGCTCTTCGGGGCCGTCCTCCTGGGGCCGCTGTCCGCGCTCACCGCGCCCGGCGGCCCGCTGGACCGCCGCTGGACGATGATCGGCGCGGACGCGCTGCGGCTCGCGCTGCTGGTCATCGCCCCCCTCTGGATCGACTGGACGCCGGCCGACGCGCTGGCCTGGCTGCTGGTGACGGTCTTCGTCTCCGGCGTCGCCGAGCGCTTCTGGACGGTTGCCAAGGAGAGCGCGGCGCCTGCGCTGCTGCCCGCGCCGCCCCCGGAGGGCGCCGCCGTCCGGCCGCTGCCCGACAACATGGACGCGCTGCGCCGGCTGTCGCTGCGCACCAGTTTCGTCTCGCTGCCGATCGCCGCCGCCGCGCTGGTGGTCTGCACGCTGATCGGGAAGCTGCTGGGCGCCGGCGTCGAGTGGTTCCACCTCCACCAGGCCGCGCTGGGCTCGTACCTCGCCGCCGGCCTGTTCGCCGCGTCCGTGTCGATCCTGTACTTCATCGAGCTTCCCGGTGGCCAGACTCCCCGGCCGCGCTCCCCGCTGGAGGGCCTGCGCCGCCCGAAGTCCGGCGGCAAGCCGGGCGCCGGGCCCGACAAGGGCCGTACCGGCGCGATCCCGCTGCTGGTGCCGGCCTGCGCGGCGGTGGCCGGTGCGATCGCCGCGGCCGTCGCGCTCTCCGTACTGCACGCCTTCGACCTGGCCACCGGCCCCGCCACCTACGCGCTGCTGGTGCTCGCGCTGACCGGCGGCACGGTCATCGGCATCCGCGCCGCCCGCAGGGTGCTGCCCGCGCTCTCCCGGCGCCGGCTGCTGGCCCTGGCGGTCGCCGGTACCGGCCTGGCGCTGCTGGCGATGGGGCTGGTCCCGGACCCGACGACGGTGCTGCTGCTCGCGCTGCTGGCCGGTGTCTGCGCCGGCATCGCCGCCAATACGGGCCATGTGCTGCTGGACCAGGAGTCCGAGGCTTTCCGCAGCGCCCGTACGACCGAGCATCTGCACGCCGTCGTCCGGCTCGCGGTCGCGCTGACCGCCATCGCCGCGCCTCTGCTGGCCGGTGTCATCGGCCCGCACCACGTCGGCAGCGGCGCCTTCGTCTTCGCGCACGGCGGCGCCGCGTACACCCTGATGCTGGTCGGCGCGCTGCTGCTGCCGGTCGCCGCCTGGGTGCTGGGCAAGACCGACGACCGGCAGGGCGTACCGCTGCGGCGCGATCTGCGCGAGGCGCTGCGCGGCGGCGACCCGGCCCAGGCGCCCGCCGGCAGCGGCTTCTTCATCGCCCTGGAGGGCGGTGACGGTGCCGGGAAGTCGACGCAGGTCGAGGCGCTGGCGGAGTGGATCCGCGGCAAGGGCCACGAGGTCGTGGTGACCCGCGAGCCGGGCGCGACCGCCATCGGCAAGCGGCTGCGGGCGATCATTCTGGACGTGTCCACGTCCGGGTTGTCGGACCGGGCCGAGGCGCTGATGTTCGCCGCCGACCGCGCCGAACACGTCGACAGCGTCATCCGGCCCGCTCTGGAGCGCGGCGCGATCGTCATCACCGACCGCTACATCGACTCGTCGGTGGCCTACCAGGGCGCCGGCCGCAACCTCGCGCCCACGGAGATCGCCCGGATCAACCGCTGGGCGACGCATGGTCTGATTCCGCATCTGACCGTGCTGCTGGACGTCTCGCCGGAGACGGCACGCGAGCGCTTCACCGAGGCGCCGGACCGGATGGAGTCCGAGCCGGCCGAGTTCCACGAGCGGGTACGCGCCGGATTCCTGGCGCTGGCCGCCGCCGACCCGGCCCGTTACCTGGTCGTCGACGCCGGCCAGGAGCCGGAGGCCGTCACCACCGCCGTACGCCACCGCCTCGACCAGGTCCTGCCGCTGTCCGAGGCGGAGCTCAAGGCACAGGCCGAGGCCCGCAAGGCAGCCGAGGAGGAGGCCCGCCGCAAGGCCGAGGAGGAGGCCGCGCGCAAGGCGGAGGAGGCGCGTCTGGAGCGCGAGCGCCAGGAGCAGCTGGCCAAGCTGCGCGCCGAGGAAGAGGAGCGCAAGCGCCGCGAGGCCGAGGAGGCCAAGGCCCGGGAGGCCGCCCGCCAGGCCGAGGAGGCGCGGCGGCGCGCCGAGGAGGCCCGTGCCGCGGCGGAGGCGGAGCGGCAGCGCCGCGAGGCGGAGGAGAAGGCCCGCCAGGCCGAGCGGGAGCGGCTGCGCAAGCAGCACGAGGAGCAGGCGCGGCTGCGCCGGGAGGCCGAGGAACGCCGCCTGGAGAAGCAGCGCAAGGCCGAGGAGGCGCTGCTGCGCGCCGAGCAGGCCCGGATCGAGGCGGCGCAGGCGGCTGCGGCTGCCGAGGCGAAGGCGGCTGCCGAGGTGGCCGAAGCCGCCGAGGCGCCGACCACGGAGACGGACGTCACACAGCTGCGGAAGCGGGTGGCCAAGGAGGACGAAGCCCGGTCCGCTACCCGGAACGGATCTTCCGGTTCCGCTACGGGCGCCGACGCGGACCGCGAGCGGACCGCGTCGCAGCCCAAGCCCGAGGCGCGGGAGGCGGACGAGACGGCGGTGCTGCCGCCGGTCCGGGACGCCGGCAAGGGAGGCGGCGCCGACTCCGAGGAGACGGCCGTGCTGCCGCCCGTACGGGACGAGGACCCGGCGGACCGGGTGCCGCCGTGGATGTTCCAGGAGGACGGCGGGGCCGCGCATGGCGAACCGGCCGAGCGCGGCCCGGAGCGGACCCGCGAACTCCCGCAGGTCGACCCGGCCACCGGCCGCCCCGTGGAGAACGGGCAGCGCGACCGCCCGCGCCCGGAGTGGGCGGAGGAGACCCCGCTGGACGATCTGCCGACGCTGGCCGATGAGCTCCTCGGCCCGCGTGACGACGACGCGGAAGGCGGCGCGGGCGGCAAGGGCCGCCGGGGCCGCGGCCGGCGCGGCTGACCGGAGCGCTCCGCCGGAACGGCCGTGGCCGCAGCATTCCCGCTGCGGCCACGGCCGTTCGGCGTGGAGGGCGCGGCGGGAGCGGGGCGCCGGCCGCTGCCGGGATCCGGTTGTCAGTGGGGTGGACCACAATGGGATGCGCGCGGATGAGGCGCCGGGCGTACCCGCCCGGACGCGCCACCGCGCCGGCACGGCAGGCGGAACGTACACCGGCGGAACGGACAGGACGGCGGCAGCGATGGCGGTATGGGACGACGTGGTCGGCCAGGAGCGGGTGACGGCGCAGCTCGCCGCGGCTGCGCGCGACGCGGACGCCATCGTGGTCGCCGAGAGCGCGGCGCAGGCGGCCGGCGAGCAGCCGCCGGCCGACCGCGGCGGCACCTCGCAGATGACCCACGCCTGGCTGTTCACGGGCCCGCCCGGCGCCGGCCGGGACACCGCGGCGCGCGCCTTCGCGGCGGCCCTCCAGTGCGTCAGCCCGGACAGCGCGGGAGCCGGCTCCTCCGGTCCCACCCCCGGCTGCGGCTTCTGCGACGGCTGCCACACCACCCTCGTCGGCACCCACGCCGACGTCGAGATCGTCCGCACGGACCTGCTGTCCATCGGCGTCAAGGAGACCCGCGACCTGGTCCGCAGGGCCTCGCTCTCGCCGGCCAGCGGGCGCTGGCAGGTGATCGTCCTGGAGGACGCCGACCGTCTCACCGAAGGCGCCGGCAACGTCCTCCTCAAGGCCGTGGAGGAGCCCGCTCCGCGCACGGTCTGGCTCCTGTGCGCGCCCTCCATCGAGGACGTGCTCCCCACGATCTGCTCCCGCTGCCGCCACCTCACCCTCCGTACGCCTCCGGTCAGCGCGGTCGCCGACGTCCTCGTACGGCGCGACGGCATCGATCCGGAGGCCGCCGACCGGGCCGCCCGCGCCACCCAGGGGCACATCGACCGGGCCCGCCGGCTCGCCACCGACGAGCGCGCCCGGGCCCGCCGGGCGGCCGTCCTCAAGCTCCCGCTCCGGATCGACGACATCGGCGGGTGCCTCAAGGCCGCCCA
This sequence comes from Streptomyces sp. CT34, assembly GCF_000805335.1. Taxonomy (GTDB): domain Bacteria; phylum Actinomycetota; class Actinomycetes; order Streptomycetales; family Streptomycetaceae; genus Streptomyces. The sequence goes on from NZ_KN708638.1 coordinate 4,560,802, forward strand.
GGAGCTGATCGACGCGGCGGGGGAGGACGCCAAGCAGGTCGCCGAGGAGGTCGACGCCAAGGAGACCGAGGAGCTGCGCGCCGCCCTCGGCGCCGCCGCGGGCACCGGCGGCCGGCTGCCGCGCGGCACCGCCGGCGCCATGAAGGAGCTCCAGGACAAGCAGAAGCGCCGCTCCACCCGCACCCAGCGCGACAGCCTCGACCTGGCCCTGGTCGACCTCACCGGCTTCTACCGCGACGTCCTGGCCCTCCAGATGGGCGCCTCGGTCCCGCTCGCCAACGACGAGGTGCGCGACAGCATCCAGCGCATCGCCGCCTCCTCCACGCCGGAGCGCACGCTGCGCCGTATAGAGGCGGTCATCGCCTGCCGGGAGGCCCTGGACCGCAATGTCGCCCCCCTGCTCGCGGTCGAGGCGATGACGGCCGCGCTGCGCGCGGGCTGAATCACCTCCCCCCACCGCCTCCCCGAGTAGGCACTCACCGTCCCCATCCAGATACTCTCCGTAAAGAACTCGCGAGTGAAGGACGCCCGCCCCGCCCCAGGACTACCGCCACACACCCCCAGGGACCGCCCATGCAGCCCAGCCGCCTGCTCCGCACCCCCGCCGCCGCAGCCGTCGCTGCCACCGCGGCCCTCGCCCTGCTGATCTCCGGCTGCTCGTCCGGGAGTTCGTCGCCCGACGGCGCGGCCTCCCCGGGGGGTGCGAAAGAGGCCGGCATCGGGGGCCGGTCGTCCGACGGTTCGCCTCTCGCGCCGCTGCCCGCCGCCGTCCCGGCCGACCTCCGCCCGTACTACGAGCAGAAGCTGAGCTGGCACGACTGCGGGGTGGCGGGCTTCCAGTGCGCGACGATGAAGGCCCCCCTGGACTACGCCAAGCCGAGTGCGGCCACCGACCTGAAGCTCGCCGTGGCCCGCAAGAAGGCCACCGGCCCCGGGACGCGGCTCGGCTCCCTGATGGTCAACCCCGGCGGGCCCGGCGGCTCCGCGATCGACTACCTACAGCAGTACGCGCCCCAGCCCGCCGCCGTCCGCGCGCGCTACGACATGGTGGCGATGGACCCGCGCGGCGTGGCCCGCAGCGAGCCGGTCGAATGCCTCAGCAACCAGCAGATGGACCGCTTCACCCAGACCGACACGACCCCCGACAACCCCACCGAGGTCAACCAGCTGGTCGCCGCCTACCGCAACTTCGCCAAGGGCTGCGAGGCCCACTCCGGCAAGCTGCTGCCGCACGTCTCCACCATCGAGGCGGCCCGCGACATGGACGTCCTGCGCGCCGTCCTGGGCGACAAGAAGCTGACGTACGTCGGCGCCTCCTACGGCACCTTCCTCGGCGCGACCTACGCGGGCCTCTTCCCGTCCCACTCCGGCCGCCTGGTCCTCGACGGCGCCATGAACCCGTCGCTGGACGCGCGCACCATCAACCTCGACCAGACCGCCGGCTTCAACACCGCCTTCCTGACCTTCGCCGCCGACTGCGTCAAGAAGAAGGGCTGCCCGCTCGGCAACAAGAACCCCGAGGATGCCGGCAAGCGGCTCGCCGCCCTCTTCAAGAAGCTGAACCAGCACCCGGAGGACACCGGCCAGGACCGCAAGCTCACCGAGTCCCTCGCCACGACCGGCGTCATCGCCGCCATGTACGACCAGGGTGCCTGGCCCGAACTGCGCGAATTCCTCGCCCAGGCCGAGGCCGGCAACGGCCGCGGGCTGCTCGCCCTCTCGGACAGCTACTACGAGCGCGACCCCGACGGCCACTACGCCAACCAGATGTACGCCAACCCGGCCGTCAACTGCCTCGACCTCGCCCCCGCCTTCACCGGCCCCGACCAGGTCCGCGCCGCCCTGCCCGCCTTCCGCAAGGCATCCCCGGTCTTCGGCGACAACTTCGCCTGGTCCGCGCTGAACTGTGCGTACTGGCCGGTCAAGCACTCCGGCGCGCCCCACCGCATCGAGGCCAAGGGCGCCGACCCGATCGTCGTCGTCGGCACCACCCGCGACCCGGCCACCCCGTACACCTGGGCCAAGGGCCTCGCCGCCCAGCTCTCCAGCGCCACCCTCCTCACGTACGTGGGCGACGGCCACACCGCCTACGGCCGCGGCAGCGACTGCATCGACACCGCCATCAACACCTACCTCCTCGAAGGCACCCCGCCCGCCAAGAACAAGCGCTGCACGTGACCCACCCCACACCCCTGACCAGCCCCCGAACCGATTACAAAGCACCCCCCGCTCCTGTGTAGACTGGGCCGCGCACCACGCCGCCTTAGCTCAGTTGGCCAGAGCAACGCACTCGTAATGCGTAGGTCTCGGGTTCGAATCCCGAAGGCGGCTCAGTGAAAACCCCAGGTCACATAGCCCGTGACCTGGGGTTTTGTCTTGCTCGGGGCATGGCGGGGCGCACGGCTGGGGGGCCGTGGGATTGCCTGCGTGAGCGATGCGTGAGCGGAGCGCCGCCTGGGCCTACTTCTTGGGCTTCTTACGCTTGGCCTTCTCGCCGCTCTTCTTCTTGGCCTTGGCCTGGGATTTCGCCTCGCCCTTGGTCTTCTTGGCGGTCTTCGCGGCCTTCCGCGCCGCCTTCTCTTCCTCGGCCTTGCGCTGGAGGGGGACAAGCTTGGCGGTCGCCTCGGCGGCGTTCTTGCCGACGTGGGGCAGGACGCTCTGGTAAATGTCCCGCGTGATGCGGGTGTCACTGTGCCCGAGGGTGTCCGACACGATCTTGATGTCGATGTCGGCAGCCAGCATGAGGGTGGCCGCGCCGTGGCGCAGGTCGTGCAGCCGGATCGGCGGGAGGCCGGAGGCGGCGACGAGACGCTCGAAGAGGTCGGTCACCTTGCCGGGATGCAGCCAGGAGCCATCCTCCTGGGTGAAGACATGACCGGTCTCCACCCAGGCCGAGCCCCACTCCTCGCGGTCCGCCTCCTGACGTTCGCGGTGCCGCTTGAGGACATTGACGGTGTCGTCGTCGAGTGCGACCACGCGAAAGCCGCTGTCGGTCTTGGGGTCCGAGGTCTCCACGTCCCAACCGTCCTGCACGAGTTGCGAGGAGACAGTGAGGAAGTGAGTGTCGAGATTGGTCTCCGACCACGGCTGCCCGCATGCCTCGCCTCGGCGTAGGCCGCGGAACGCGATCAGGTGCCACATCGCGTACAGCCGGTCCTCGGCGACGAAGTCGAGGAAAGCGCCGGTCTGTTTGGGCGTCCAGACCATCACGGGCGACGGCTTCTCGCCCATCTGCTGCCACTTGGCTACCCGCTCGTCCGTCCACACGAGCGCCTTCGGCTTGCGTACGGGGTCGAGTTCGACGTGGGCGGCCGGGTTGAAGGTAAGGATCTGCTGGCTGATGGCGTCGTTTAGCGAGGCCCGCAGCGTGGCCTTGACGCGCAGACGCGTGGCAGGCCCGGTGACGCGGCGGAAGGGCGGCATCGCATCGATCGCAGCCTTCATCGCCTTGCGGCGGGCACGGTTCTCCGTTCCCTTCCACGGCACGGTCGCCAATTCCTCGACCACCACACGCCGTTGGGCGTTCTGCTCCAGGATCTCTGCGTTGGCGTCGGCGATGGCCGTGAACATGTCGCTGAGGTGGCTCACGCGCAGCCGGTCGAGGCGCCGGTGCCCGATGTGGGGCTTGAGGTGGACGCGGATGTCGGTCTCGTAGCGGTTCAGGCCGGACTTCCGGATCCGCTTGCCCTCCAGCCACCGGTCGAGCCATTCGCTCACCGTCAGGCTGCCGATGAGGTCCTGGCCGGCGTTGAGGCGCCGCCTCGTCTCCTCGACATCCGGCAGCGGAGTTTTCTCCCTGCTGACTTCCGACAGCATGGCGGCGATCAGCTCCGTGCCTTCAGGGTCGTCCGACTCGGCGAGGCTCAGGAGGGCGCGTACGTGGTCGAGATCGGCCTGAGCCGCCTTGAGGCTGGTGTACCCGCCGCGCGCGAAGGACCGTCGGCTGCCGTCCTCACGGGGCGGCAGCTCCTGCCGTATGGAGTACGTGCAGTGGTTCCTGCCGTTGCGCTTGGGGCAGGAGGTGCCGAGTTCCTTGCCGGTCTTCGGGTCGCGGCAGGAACAGCGGCGGTAGGTGGAGCCCTTCAAAGGTCGTTCTCCTCGGTGAGGTTGGTGTCGGTTTCGGACGGGTCGACTTCGGCGGCGACGTTGGGCCACAGGAAGGGAGGCGTGACGCCCTCCTCCCGGATGAAGGCGCGGACTCTGCACAGATGGACTTTGGCCGCTTCGGCCTCCTGGGCGGCACGGGCCTGGGTGCGGAGGGCCTCGGCCTTCCGGTCGGCGTTCGGGGCGGTCTCGGCGTGGTAGCGCGCGTACTCCTCCTCTTGCCGTGCGGCCTTGAACGTCCTCTCGGCGGCGTGGTGGGCGCGGAAGTAGCGCAGCATGTCGTCCTCGGCACCGAGCTCGGTCTCCTCGCCGGTGAACCAGTTCAGGGCGTCCAGGGTGGAGGTGGGGTGTTCGAGAGGGAGCTGCTGAACGCCTTCTACGTAGCCGACGGGATAGATGAGACAGATCGGGGGCGTGTTCAGGGCCTTGGCCAGGACCATGACGTCGACCAGGGGGAGGCCGGCGCGGCGGCCGGATTCCATATTGGCGATGACGTTGCGGGGGATCGGATAGCCGATCTCCTCGCACTTGTCGGCCAGATCCTGCGCGCTCATGCCCAGCTCCTTCCTTCGGCGTCTGACTTCGCGGGCCACGGTGGCCATGACCTGGTCCGCCCACTCGGGCACGTCGTCCGGGTCAGTTCCATCATCGAAACGGCGTTGTGTCATGAGGACACAGTAGCTCTGGTCAGAGTGGTTTCCATGCCTGGAGACGGGCGCGATCGCCGCGTTCGCCGAGGGCTCAGTCATGGATGGAGCGCCGCATGCGCGAGAACGAGATCGCCAGTAAGCCGCACGGGATGACCCGGGAGGAGCTGCTGACCCTGCCCGCTGTCATTGACCTGGACACCGGCAATCGGGCGCTGGGCCTTGGACGCAGCAAGGGCTATGCGCTGGCGAAGCAGGGCCAGTACCCGTGCAAGGTCCTGCGGCTGGGCAAGGCGTACCGGGTCGTGACGGCCGACCTGCTGAGCCTGCTCGGCCTGGCCGCATGACCGCGCCTGCGCGTAGCAGACGCTTCTGCGCTGAGCTGACACAGAAACGCTGGACTGGGGCAGGGCGTGGACGTACTGTCCGTGGTCCCTCGCCGCGGTCGAGTAGCCGCGAGACGTGGGTGAGCCTCCGGCGGGGCAACGCCGGAGGCCCAAGCAACACCCCTGCACGGCTTCACGTGAACCAACCCGGCGGCAAGGGCGGGCAAGCCCGTAACCGCCAGATGAGGAGCTGCCCTGTGAAACCTACGACACCCGATGCAAATTCCGCACCCGCCAAGGCCATCTGGCCCGCCAGCGCGATTCCCGGTCAGCCTGGCGCTCACCTGCGCGCCCCGTCGGCCGAAGATGCCACCGGGGGCGATGGCCACGATGCGGGTACCCACGGTCCTGAGCAAGCGGCTACGCCGAGCGGGTCGGAGGAGATGCAGATACCCGACACCGAGCCAACCGAAGGCGCGGGTCTGCTGGACGAACTGCGTGCGCAGCTCGCCCGGTTCGTGATCTTCCCGTCCGAGCAGGCGCTGGACGCGGTCACGCTGTGGGTGGCAGCGACGCATCTGCAGCCCGCGTGGCAGCACGCCCCGCGCCTGGCAGTGGTGGGTCCTGCGAAGCGGTGCGGCAAGTCGCGGCTGCTGGACGTGCTGACTGAGACGGTTCACGCGCCTCTGCTGACCATCAACACCACGCCTGCGGCGATCTTCCGCTCGATCACCGAGGAGAATCCGCCGACGCTGCTCGTCGACGAGGCGGACACCATCTTCGGTACACCGAAGCAGGCGGAGAAGAACGAGGAGATGCGTGGCCTGCTCAACGCCGGTCACCAGCGGGGGCGTTACGTCACCCGAGTCGTCGGCAACGACCACACGCCCCACCAGTTCGCCACGTTCGCCATGGCAGCCCTGGCGGGGATCGGGGACCTGCCCGACACGGTCATGGACCGGTCGGTGGTGATCCGGATGCGTCGCCGGGCCGAGGGTGAGAAGGTCAAGCCCTTCCGCTCCCGCCGCGATATCCCGGCCTTGCACGATCTGCGCGATCGCATCGCCCGCTGGGCCAGGCCCTTGCTGGACGAGGCCGCGGACCTGGAGCCGGAGATGCCGGTCGAGGACCGTGCCGCCGACACCTGGGAGCCCTTGGTGATCGTCGCCGACCTGGCCGGCGGCCACTGGCCCCGCCTGGCACGGACGGCGTGCGCGCAGATGGTCGCTGGGGAAGTGGCGGCTGAGGAGGACCACCCCAGCGGGGCGCGCATCCTCGCCGACATCCGCCGGGTCTTCGTCGCCCAGCGCGAGGGCGACAGCCTCAGCACCGAGGAACTCCTCCACCACCTGCGCCAAGACGTGGAAAGCCCGTGGGCGGAGTGGGGGCGCAGCGGGCTGACCGCCCGCGACCTCAGCGCGATGCTGCGGGATTACGGCATCAAGTCCGGCAACGTTCGCATGGCCGACGGAACCCAGCGCAAGGGGTACACGCGCAACAAGTTCCTCGACGCCTGGCGGCGCTACTGCCCCACCGTCCACCCGGTCGACGCCGACGGCGCCTCCACCGGGGGCTGATCGCCCCACACCGCCCCGGTTGCCGTCCTTGCCGTCCCTGCCGTGATCTCGCAGGTCAGAGAGGGCGCAGACAAGACGGCAGCCGGGGTCAAGACGGCAACGCGATCATGAGCAGCGCGCTGCCCAGCCAAAACGCCGCTCCAGATCCGTCTTGTGCCGTCTCTGGCGTCCGTGCCGTATTACCGCAGTTCACAGCCCTGCCAGCTGGGACGGAAGACGCAACCGCACCGTCCTGGCCCGGCAGTCGCCCGGCAGCCAGTCCGCCACGAGGGCGCTGTGAGTCGCCTCGTGGCAGGGGTGAAGACGCCGGCACCGCCCGCCAAGACGGAAGGCCACGGCCATTGCCGTACTCGCTCTGACCTGCGCTTTCAACGGTCAAGACGGCCAAGACGCACCACACCGAGACTCCAGGAGTATCCCGCTTGACCACCCTATCCATCCCTCATCCACCGCATAGCCAGAAACCGGGCGGCAAGTCCGGCGAGGGCAAGCCTCTGATGCGCCAGCGCGATGCCGAGCGGTGGGCGCTCCTCACTGCCGGGGCCGTCATTGCGGCCCTGACTGGTGCCGCGTTCTGGCTCTCGTACGCGCACCTGGCCGAGGTCGCAGGCCAGCACGGGCTGGGCAGCTCACCGAAGCGCCGCTGGGCCTGGCCTGCGACGCTGGACGCTTTCATCGTCGCGGGAGAGCTGCTGATGCTCCACGCGGGCCTGCGCCGGGTCACCGACAAGTGGGCGATCGGACTGACCGCCGCAGGGTCGACCGGCTCCATCGCGCTCAACGTGGCCGGTGTAAACAGCACAGGCAACGCCAGCAGCGTGCCCTTCCTCGACTACGTGGTCGCCGCGGTTCCCCCGACCGCAGCGATGCTGGCCTTCGCCGTCCTGATGCGGCAGATCCACCAGCTCGTCGACCGGACCGCCGACCGGCCGGAACCTGTCTCCGGCCAGCCGACGGAAGGTGCGGTTCAGAAACTGAACGCTCCCAGCCAGGAGCTGGAACCCGCAGCCGCTTCCACCGGCCTTAGCGATTCACTGCCCGTCGCGACTGCCCAGCCGACGGAACCATCGGCCCAGGCTTCGGAGGCCAAGTCGCGCGGCGGCCGGCCGCCCAAAGCCACGATCGAGGAGCTCGCGGAGATCGGCCGGATCGCCGCCTACGAGCACCGCAAGCTCACCCGGGACCTTCTCCGCGAGGCGGTGGAGGACAAGGGGCTGACGATCGGCAGCGAACGCCTGACGAAGGTGATGAAGATCCTCCGGCCGGAACTCGAAGCCGACGGGATCGCCGTCTCCACCAGCGGCTAACCGCCCGCACCGGGTGACCGGAACCCCTTCCGGTCACCCGGCCACCACCCCGCGCGACACCCCGCCAATCCACAGCTGTGGACAGAGCGATGCCCGCATCGCCCAGCCCACCGGCCCGCTCATCTGTCTGCCCATCCAGTCTTCTCCGGAGCACCACCCATGACGCACGACCCGCACCACCCCGAGGACTCCCCGGACGAGCCGTTGCCGCTGACGAAGTCCCCTACGCTGATGGGCCGTTTGCGGCGCGCGTTCGGACGGGCTGCCCCTGGCGGAGCCAGTAGTACCCCGAGTCCGACTCAAGGCCGGGCTGCGGGGGTCTCCGCCCCAGGGGTGGCGGAGACGGCCCAGCGCCAGGGGGCGCAGGACCAGGAGGGCGGGGCGGGAGGTGGCCCCGACCCGGACAACCTCCACGCCGCCCAGCGCGAGATCCTCCGCTCCTCCCGTGTCGCCGAAACCGCGGCCGGTGAGCCCACCGTGAAGAGCGCGCAGCCCACCATCCGCCGCTTCACCGGCACCAAACGCACCGTCCGTGTCGGCCCCATGCTCTTCACCGATGACGAGGACGTCCGCCTCCAGGAGACAGCCGCCGAACACGGCTACAAAGGCAAGTCCGGCTTTGCCGCCGACGTCGTCCTGGCCTTCGTCACCGGCCGGTTCACCGCCAACCTTCCCCTGTCCGAGGACCGCCGCCGCACCCACATCTTCCGCGCGCAGGTCCTGCGCCAGCTCAACCGCATCGGCGTCAACGTGAACCAGATCGCCCGTGCCCTCAACAGCGACCACACCCCACCCGACATCCGACACCGCCTCGACGAACTCCATCACCTGCTCTCCCTGATTGCCGAGGCCCTGCGCCAGCCCGCCATCCCGGAAGAAGAGGTCTCCGCGTGATCGCCGCCATCAAGGCGCCTGGTGCCAACACCCGTGGGCTGCTCGCTTATCTCTACGGGCGCGGCCGTGCTGACGAACACCTCGACCCGCACATCGTCGCTGGCTTCGCCATGCTCGGCATGCCCGATCCCGGCCGCGACGAGAACGCCACCCTCACCGAACTCGCCCGCCACCTCGACGAGCCCGTCAGCCTGCGCAACAGCGAGTTCGGCAAGAAGATCACTGACCACGTCTGGCACTGCCCCGTCCGTGCTGCACCCGAGGACCGCTACCTTTCCGACGCCGAGTGGGGAGAGATCGCCCAGCGCATCGTCGAGGCCGCCGGCGTCGCCCCAGCCGGTGACGACCTGGCCTGCCGCTGGATCGCCGTACGCCACGCCGACGACCACATCCACATTCTCGCCACCACCGTCCGCGAAGACGGCCGCCGCCCCAAACTGCACAACAGCGGCATACGCGCCGGCGACGAATGCCGCCAGATCGAGAAGGACTACGGCCTCCGCCAGTTGAACAAGGGCGACGGCACCGCCGCCCGCCGCCCCACCCAGGCCGAGATGCACAAGGCCGAACGCCTCGGTTGGGAACAGACCAGCAAGGAATGGCTCCAGGACCGCATCCGCGCCGCGATCCCCCACGCCCGCAGCGCCGAAGAACTCCTCGCCTACCTCGAAGCCGACGGCGTTGCGATCAAGCCCAAGCGAGGACCGTCGGGAGACCTCCTCGGTTACGCCGCGGGCCGCCCCGGCGACCTCAACGAGGACGACGAGCAGATCTTCCACCCTGGAGGAAAGATCGCCCCCGACCTCTCCCTGCCCAAACTCAGGGCGCGCCTCGAATCCAGCCGACCGGAAGAACACCCCACGGCCCGCCGCAACCGCCCGAGCACCCCCTGGCATAAAGCCACCGCCGCCCTCGACACGCTCCACGCCGACCTTGCCGACGACGCACACGCCCAGGCGCACATCGCCGCCCTCGGCGAACTGATCGAAGCCACTGCCCAAAAGGCACCCGACAACCTGCGGATGGAACTCCGCTCCGCCTCAAAGGCGTTCGCCCGAGCAGAGCGTTCCCAAATCCGGGCGGAAGACCGCGCCGCCCACGCCTTGCGCTACGCCGCACGCGACATCGCCCACACCGCCACCGGCCCCGACGGCAGCGCCCTCGCTGCCCTGCTCGCAACACTCGTCTGGGCCGCGATCATCGCCAGCCGCTGGCACGAAGCGAAGCGCCACGCTCACCAGGCTGACGCCGCCCGCAAGGCCGTCCAGCACCTCCAGGCCGCAGCCGACTGCGCCCTGACACCGATACTCACCGAACTCGAAGCCCGCACGCCCAAACAGCGAGCCTGCCTTGTGCTCGCCAGTGATGTACGAGCAGCTGTCCCCGACCACGCCGAGCGGATCCTCACCGACTCCAGCTGGCCGGCCCTCGCCACCGTCCTCGCCGACGCCGAAGCCCGCGGCCACACACCCCACCAACTCCTCAAGGAAGTCGCTGCCCAGCGCGAACTGGACACTGCTCGCCAACCCGCCCGCGTCCTGATCACTCGTATCGAGCACACGAGCCGTAACCCTGCACCCAACCGCCGGGCGGAAGCCGCCCGCCGACGCTCGACCATGACGGCCTCGCTGTCGCCCAGTGGGCCCGACGTCGCCCAGGCGTCGGCGGCAGCCCCCGCACCGGCCGAGCAGCAGCACCGCCCTCGCCGATAGTTGCCCAACGCGTCCTCGCTCGTTTCAGGCCATCGATGAATCGGCCCCCTACCAGCATCCGGCTGGCAGGGGGCCGCAATCTCGCCCCGGCTCCGCCATCCGGGCAGCGCTGCAGCGTGGCTGAAACACGTTCTGACCAGATGGCTTGTCAGTGCCGTATGCCAAGGTCGCTACGTGTGAGACGGAAGTCCTGACAGCGGATCGCGCCTATTACGACAGCAGGGCCAAGGGGGCGGCACAGCATGGCCGGCGACGGCTTTGACGTAGACACCGACCAACTCAAGACCGCCGCTCCGACGTTCCACCGGGGGTCTGTCGCACTGGAACGGGCGACGGCGAAGCTTCGGCATGCGCTCGACGGACTGGGGGAGCCGTGGGGCGGTGACGAGCAGGGCAAGAAGTTCGAGCACGTCTATGCCCCGCACCGGGCGGAGATCGAGAAGGCGTCCGCGGCCTTGGCCAAGGGGCTGTCCAGCATCACGAAGGCCATGAACGACATGGCGGCCAATCACGAGGAGGCGGACCGGTCGGCCAAGTCTGGCTTTAAGGGGGACGCGTAGTGGGCGCCGCCGATAAGGCCAAGGAGATCGTCCAGGACTTAACCGGGATGTGGTGGCCGGAGGGCGACGAGGACGAACTCCGGGAGGCCGCCCGCGCCTGGCGTACCTTCGCCGACGAGGTAGAGGACTGCACGGCGGCCTGCCACAAGAAGGCCCAGGATGTCATCGACACCAACAAGGGCGCCGGCATCGAGGCGTTCGGCGCGTTCTGGAGGAAGTACCACGGGGGCGGCAAGGGCTACCTCGACGATGTTGCCACCGCCGCGCGGGACATGGCCAAGGCGCTGGACAAGTTCGCCGACCAGATCGCCGAGGCGAAGAAGAAGATCGAACACGAACTGGAGATCGCCGGCGCGGTCCTGGTCGCCGGAACGGCGCTGGCCATCTTCACCGGCGGCCTCAGCGAGGTGGCCGCTGCGGGTGCCACCGAGGCGATCGTCGCCGCTGCCAGTACGGCGGGCGTGGCCGTCTCGGCAACCGTCGCCGAGATCGCCGGCACCGTGCTGGCGACGGCCGCCATCGGCAGCATCGGGTCGATCACGGTGGACGTGGTCGTCGCCCAGAGCGGTCGGAACCTGCTCGGGGACCAGCGCGGAATCAACGTCGCCGAGATCAAGGACGCCGGTGTGTCCGGCATGCTCATGGGCGGCGCCGCAGGCGGAGCCACCCGCGGCGTCAAGGCGGTGGTGGACGCCGGCGGCGTCAAGAACGTCCTGGGCAACATGAAGCTGGACGGCTTGGGCAACCTCAACATCTCACTCCCCAACCTCCAGATATCGATGCCCAACCTGGCCGGCCCGCGGCTGGCGATGGCCGGCGAAGGTCCCGTCGGTCCGACCGGCCAGCCGCTGATGCGCAGCGCCGAGCGCGGTGGAGGGGGAGGCCGGGCACCTCAAAAGCCAATCCCGCCGTATGCCAAGCCACTGGACCGCATGGGCCGAGCCACCGGCGTCGAAACGAGGATCACGCAAGACATGCTCGACACCGGCACCAAGGCATCCCGGCGGATGCAGCCCCCAGGCTGGGGAGGCGAAGCGGCCGGTCACACGCGCGGACACCTCCTGGCCCGATCACTCGGGGGAGACGGCCGCTCTGAGGCCAACATCGTGATCATGCACAAGACAGCGAACAACGAGGTGATGGAAAAGCTCGAAGAGCAGATCTATGAAACCGTGAAGCAGCGCGGGAGCGTGGACTATTCAGCTGCACCGGTCTACGCCAACCCAGGAGACGTCATTCCTACGGGCGTCCACGTCAGGGCCATCGGCCCTGGCCTGCACATCGACCAGACCATCATCAACAAGTAGGCGGCCATGACTGATCTCGAACTCCTGGCATCGTTCCCCGCAACTGGTGAAGCAGGGCCGGTCATCAACGACTGGCAGGCCGCCGAGGAAACCCTGAACACCACCCTTCCACCTGCCTTCAAAACGTTTCTCGAAGCTTTCGGCGGCGCGAAGTTCGACGACTTCCTACGCGTGTATCGGGCGGGTGCCGAGAACGAGTACGCCGACCTGGTAGCGAACACCGTCACGGCGCGGCACACCATGGAGGTGACGCGGGACGCGATCAGGGAACTACTGGCAGAGCGCGGTGTGAAGCCCTCACAGCTGATCTGCTGGGGCGGCACGGACAACGCGGACATGTGCTTCCTGATCCCGCACGAGGACCCCGAGCAGTGGGCAGTCCTCACCGTCATCGGCCGCGGCAGGGAGTACGACCTGTACGAGGGCCAGGTGGAGAGCTACCTGCTGCGGATTCTCCGAGGCGACATCGTGAGCGAGGTCTTCCCGGACGACTTCCCCGACGAGGAACCCAGCTACGAGCGCAACCCGTGGATCTAGCGAGTACAGCGACGCGCCTCCGGTCCGGCGCACGGCCGGATCGGAGGCGCCGTGGTCTTTGCCGCAACCTGTGACGAGCGCAAGCGCATCGCTGTCACAGCACCAAACGGCGCCCGAATCGTTGTCTTCGGACAGCCCGGTGGCACGTGAGCGATAACCGCCTCACCGCCTGATCTCGTTAAGGCGTCCAGCCAGGGCCAGCTATGAACCTCGGCATCCCGGGCTGCACGACGAGAAGCGGGCCCGCTGTCCCAATTTCTTGCTAGTTTCGGTCCGTTGCCAAGGAGGTCCAGTGTCGTCTTCCCTGTCCACCAGAGCCCCAGCGGATCTGCGGGTTGAACCCGTTGACGGTGTGCTCGACGAGGTCGAGCGTGCCCTTCAAACGCAGTTGGACAGAGGGACGCTGGTGCGCAAGCGGCGGTCGCTGGGGGCGCGTACAGACCGTGGTACGTGGGTGCGGGCTGAGCGGCGTCGCTTCGACAAGATCGGTAGCCAAGGCTGGAACGGCACCGAATGCGCTGCCCTCCTGGAGGGAGTGGCCAAGCCGCAGTGGCACCGAGGTGCCGCTTGGAGACAGCCTGGGGACGCTGTGATGTGGCGGGCCGACGAAACGGATCTCCTGCCCGGAGCGCCGATCGGCAGCAGTGTCCTGGCTACCGAACCCGTGTTGTCGGATCAGTGGTGGCAGGCGTTCAATGCGTCGCTGGATGCCCTGGCCGAGCAGCATACGAGCCGCGTCGCCACCCCGGACACTGTGATGATCACGCAGAGCGGTGTCGCCGAGGCGATCCACCGCTTTCTCCCCGGTGGTGTCGACACGACGGTGGAACAGTGGCTGCCGGCACACGCGGATCTCAACTGGGCGAACATGACCGGGCCGGAGTTCTGCCTGTTCGACTGGGAGGACTGGGGCGTGGCCCCTCAAGGGCTGGATGCCGCGTCGTTGTGGGGCAACTCCCTCGCCGTCCCGGCCTTGGCAGCGCGAGTCCGCCACGAGCGGCGCCGCGATCTGGAGAGCCGGGACGGCAAGCTGATGACCTTGTTCGTCTGCGCGAAGATCCTGGCCCCGGATGCCCATCCCGAGGACCCTCGCCTTGAACCCGCACGCGTCATGGCCGAGGAGGTCGCGGAGGATCTTCAGAGCGACTGACGATCTCGCTGTTCACGGAGAAGGCGACGGTAGGCACTGAGGATGTCTGTGTTGGCCTCGTACCGCAGGGCGTTGACGAGTTCCTGGAGGTGCGTGGGGTTGTCCGTGCCGACGGCGATCCTTCCCACCCGTGGCAGCGAGTAGGCCACGCGGAACGTGGCCTGCACGGCCGATAGGCCGTCGTGTGGTTCCTGTATGAACACCCGTGGGTCCAGCTCGTCCCATAGCGACTGAGTAGTACTGCCTCCGAAGGGGCTCATGCCCCAGAGCTGGGCCGGGTTGAGGTCCCAGCGGGCCGCCAACGCTTCGGAGGCTTTCAGGACATCGATTCCGGCGAGGAGTCCTGCACGGACCATGACAGCGTCGGGTCTGGGCAGGGTGGCATCCACGAGACCGGGCAATGGGCGGGGGTCCCATGAGGAGATGCCCCAGCCTCCGCACAGTCCCTTGGCCGCTGCCCTCTCCACGGCAGCGCACGCCGTACCGAGACTGTCCTGGGCGGCTTCCGACGAGCCGGTCAGCGACCGCTCCGGGTTGTGGAGGAACACCAGATCCGGGGCGCGGCCCAAGTCACGATTGCTCTGCTCCACGGCTTCCCGGAGACGATCGGGATCGAGGGAGTGCTCGGCTCGGCCGGCGGCCGGGAAGAAACCAACCTTGGTGGAGATCTGGAAGCGAGAAAGGAGATCGCGTCCGGCGGCAGCCAAGGCGGTGTGGGCCAAGAAGCCGTGGTAGTTGAAGCTGGTGTCGATCGCTTCGACACCGAGTTCCAGGGCGCTTGTCAGGATCCGGCGCTCGTAGCGAGACCGGTGTAGCCCGAGAACAATTCGGGGGTCACGCTCGCGCACAGCTCCTCCTCCACCAGGATCTTCGCCAATGCCTCCACCTCCGAGCCCACCAGCCTCGCAGCCTCGTCCAGCCGCACGGGGTGACCGCTCAGGAGCAAGCGAAGCCCCGGCAGAGCCTTGGCCGCGAAGGTGAGTTTCTTGCCCGCAGCCACCACGACGACTGCCTCTCCGTCCTGCGTGATCACGGGCGGGAACTCGCTGACACACGCCACGGCTTCAAGCGGGCCGAAGATGTCCAGGAACGGGACATGGCGCCCGGGAGGAGCTTCCTGCGCACGGAGCCGAAGGAACTCTGCCGGATCGCGGGCGTCGATGAACTGAGAGGCCGCGGCGGTCAGCGCCAGCCGCTGGGCCTGCTGCTCGTCCGGGCTGCCCCAGCGATCGAGGTCGTGGCGGAACACCTCCTCCTGCCGGGACCAGTCGGCGAGCCAGGTCAGCCAGCTCACGGCGGTGCGCTTGGCGAAGCCGAACGTGACGTGGGTGCTGTGGCCGCCTCCTCGGCCTACGCGGGTGGCGGCATGCCAGTAGCCGCGCGGGATGTGCATCACATCTCCGGCCCTCATGGTGCCGGTCCACACGACGTCTTCGCTGGGGGTGTTGTTCCGCTCAGCGTCCCGGAACATGGGTACGGGACGGGAGGCGCCGCGTACCTCCCACTGTTTCTCGCCGGCGAGTTGCACGATGAGGACGTCGTGGTCGTCCCAGTGCAGGTCGAAGCCGGACGCGTCGTTCGTGGTCAGGTAGACGTTTGCCTGCACGTGCTCCCGGGACCACCACTGCATGGCCCGGCACGCCACTTCCATCGTGGGATCGAAGACGTTCGACTGGTCCAGGACCAGCGTCGCCCCCTCGCGCAGCAGGCTGCCCACACGGCGCATGTCCGCCATCTGTATCGCCTGCCCCCGCGGCGTGACCTGCCGGTTCAGATAGGCGTCGGGGTGCAGCTCCTCGCCACCCTTGAAGAGCCGGAACTGCGGGTTGGCCAAGCTCCGGCGCATGACCATGTCGAGCAGCCGCGAAGGCGTGAGCAGCCTCTCCACGACTTCGCGGTCGCTGATGCTTCCGCGGGCGAACTCACTTCCGAGAGGTGCGGGGCCGTCCCACCCAAGTGCCTCTTCGACAGCGCGGACCAAACGGTGCTCCACGATTCGCTTCTCCCTCCTTGCGTCAGACACGGGACCTGGGAGGCGGAGGGGCCGCCTACGCTGCCCCTCCGCCGGAGAACTGGCGGCTACGCCGCGTGGTTCAGACCGTCTCCGCCGGGCCAGGGGCCGTCACCCGACGAGCCCTGCCCGGGGTCGGAGGCGTTGCTGTCGTGCCGGTCATGGACGCTCGTGAGGACTTCCACGGCGACCAGGAGGCCCGCCTCGACGGAGGGCTTCTTGTCTTCCACTTCGTGCTCCTTCCTCTACCGGTCTCCCGCCGGTTCCGGCGGGACGTTTATGGCGTGCGGGGGGGCT
>NZ_KN708638.1:4577240-4604465 GCF_000805335.1 Streptomyces sp. CT34
GGTTCCGGCGGGACGTTTATGGCGTGCGGAGGTGCTCGTGATGCGGGCGGGGACTTGCCCGTGGGCATGAGGTGTCGCGGCAGTGAGCGACGTCGAGGGCAGGGTGCCGTAACGCAGGCAGCGCTCAGTGGCGGCGCAGGAATCCGCCGCGCGCTCGGTGCCTACCTCCGCGGTGTCCGCCTGACGGCTCTGCTTCAGGTGGAACTTCGACTTGCGCGGACCCGGCCGACCCGTCGCTGAGAAGGATGGATTGCCAGACCTGGTCCTGAAGTATCCGGATGCACGGACCGCAGGCGTACATCGGCGCCTGGGCGCCGGCCACGCTCACGGGGCCGATCCACAGGACGCGGGTCCACTGCTGGCCGCAGTAGAGCCAGCAGTAACCATCGACCCACCGGTTGCCGTCATCGGTGGACGCCGCGGCCGGTAGGCCGCCGCGGGCGAAGTCGGCGATGCCAGGGACCACCCTGTACGGCATGGCCAGTTCCAGAAGCACGACGCGACCCCCAAGATCAGTTGGAAAGGGCGGCCACGGTGCTTCGGTCCACGGCATGCCGGAGCCGCGTGCCGTGGAACCAGTTCCAGCACCCGACGTTGTAGCAGTGCGGCAGCTCTACGCACAGCATCCGGATCTTGCGTATCGAGGTGTCTTGCCCGATCACGAGTGAGCCCCCTTTGGCCATTTCTCTGGTTGGAGACCCGATGGTGGCCGAGCAGACAAGGACCGCATCACCCCTTATGCGGACGCCTTCGAAGACGTCCTGGGACCTTTCAGCGCGCCGCGAAGCTCTCCAGAATCCGCAGTAGCTGCGCCGTATCCGACAGATCAGGTAGGACTACATCCGCGCCGGCCGCAGCCAGCTCTTCGGGGCTGTGAACTCCTGAGGCAACCGCCACGATTCCGGAGCCCGTGGCAAGAGCGGCCTCGACGTCCCGGGGTGTGTCTCCCACCAGCACCACGTGTACGTCATCCCCTACTCCGCGGAGGCGTTGAGCCCGCTCCCGCGCGACACTGACCAGATCAGGGCGCTGCTCCGCATCAGCCCCGTAGGCCCCAACAGGCAAGTCCAGCAAGGAATCAAGGTGAAAGGCTGACAGCTTCACGCGTGCGTTGGCCGCGATGTTGCCCGTCAGAACCGAGGAGATCCAGCCGTCATGTGCCGACGCCGCCTTGAGCGCCTCGCTCACTCCCGGCAGCACGGTCCCGCGCTCACCGAGAACCTCAAGGCGCTCTTCACCGGCACGGGCGAGGGCGGCCTCGACGACAGCCCAGCCCGGCTCGGACAAGCCATGGCGCACGAATAGTTCCCGCATGATCAGGCGATCCGTTCGCCCCTCCGTCCGCGCCGGCCCAGTGGGTGGGTCTCCCGCCAAGGCTGAGAACGCTGCAGCGTAGATCTCCTTGCTCACCCCCGAGTTCTCGATGAGCGTGTGGTCGATGTCCCACAGGACGATGAGCTCCATGCCGCCAGAGTAGGGATCGGCCAAAGCCCCGGCTCCGGAAGACGTCCCAAATCGTCCTTGCCGGAGCATGGCCGCCTCGACTTCCATGACATCCGTGAACGAGCGACTGCACTCCGTACTCGCCCAGCGTGGCGTCTCACCCGAGTCGCTCGCCGAAGTCTGCAAAGTGGACCCCAAGACCGTCGGCCGCTGGCTCGGCGGGCGCGTCCCTCACCGCCGGCACCGCTTCAGCGTCGCGCAGCACCTGCGCGTGGAGGAGACGTTCCTGTGGCCCACACCGCCCCCACACGGCAACCGACCTGACGCCGGATTAGGCACCGAGCTTGTCGGCACCTACCAGAACCGGGCCAGCGTTCCGCGAGACATGTGGCTCCAACTGCTGGCGGAGGCCCAGGAGCAGATCTGCGTACTCGTCTTCTCCGGGACCTTCTTCGCCCAGTCCAATCCCCACGTCGCCAAGATGCTCGCCGAGCGCGCAGCCGTCGGCGTCCGGGTACGTCTGTGCTTCGGCGACCCGGGTGGTCAGGCGGTCGCCGTCCGGGGCCGCGAGGAAGGCATCGGCGACACCCTCGCAGCCAAGATCCGCGCCTCCCTGACCTACTACCGCCCCCTACTCCCCGAGGCAGGGTGCGACGTGCGGCTGCACGACACCACGCTGTACGCCTCCCTGTTCCGCTATGACGACAACCTGCTGGTCAACTCGCACGTTTGGGGGCAGCCGGCCAGCGCCAATCCGCTCCTCCACCTCAAGCGGGCTGATGCCACAGGGTGGTTCGACAACTACGCTCAAAGCTTCGAAGCAGTCTGGGCCGCCGCGCGGCCCTGGGCTCCCGACCAGAAGGGGACAGCCACCCATGGGCAGGACTGAGTACTACAACGACCCCACCGCCCCGAAGGCGAATACCCTCATCCCTGCCAGCAATCTGCTCGTCGTTGATGACGATGGCGCGATCCTGCTTCAGCGTCGCAGAGACACCGGCCAGTGGGCTCTGCCCGGCGGCGCTCAGGACATCGGGGAGACCGCGGCGCAGTGTGCTGTGCGCGAATGCCAGGAGGAGACCGGCATCGTTGCTGAGATCACCGGCTTCCTCGGGGTTTACACCAACCCCCACCACATCGTTGCCTACACCGACGGTGAGATCCGCCAGCAGTACGAGAACACCTACATCGGCCGCCCGGTCGGCGGCGAGCCCACCACCAACGACGAAGCCGACGGCGTCCGCTTCGTTCAGCCGGACGACCTCGACGGGTACGACATCCACCCCAGCATGCGCCAGCAGATCGGCGACTACCTCGCCGGCACCTACCCCTACCTCGGCTGAGCCGCCAACGCCACGTCCACCCGCTCCACAGCGGCGAAGATCTCTGGCGATGCCCGACGGATGAACCGTCCCACGACACTGAGCGCCCCATAACGGCCCGCAATCTCCGCCACCCGCTCCTGGGCAGTCGTCGATTCCCCGTCAGGCGTTGTCGTCATATCGCAATAGACCAGCGCGTCCACCAACAGCGGTTCTTCTAGTAACGGGAACTCCGCCTCCAGCGCCTCACGCAGCCCGCGCTCCTCAGCCTCCAGCAACGCGAACGAGTGGTTCGCTACCAACCGCACCAGCCGCTCATCGGCACCATGCTCATCACGAAGGAACCGAGCACCGTCGAGCGGATGAAATCCCGTTGCCGCCAGGCGGGGCGCGTAGCCGACATCGTGAAGCGCTGCGGCAGCTACCAGCAGGCCGGCATCCTCCCTGAGGATTCGTCCTAGATCGTCCGCGCGACCTGCGACCCCTAGGGAATGAGCCCACCGTCGAGGAAGCGCCGCACTCAGCTCCGCTTCCGCCACGCGCGTTGCCCAGTCCACCATCGATCCACTCATGGCTTGGTTCATGCCCGAGTGCCGCCCTGGCCAGTCCATAGAACTGCTCACAGGGGCAGGGCTGCTCTCTCAGAAGATGATCTCCACTCGGGGCCCGAGACAGCCTTCCTCAGAGACCCGCCCTCTGCAGACCGCCTGAGGGAACAGGGAACGCTTCGCCCTACGCCACTGTCAGAGCTGCACCGAGTACGGCTGAACGGACATGCATCCGGTGCCTCTGCGTTAGTCAGGCCCTCTACGCGTGAGCGGGCAGGGCGGACGTTGCACTGGGCATCAAACGAGCCAGGCCAGCAAGCCTATGACCAGGGAGAACGGCTCTCGGTATAGTCGCATGGCGCCACCCTCCACGATCTTGCAGGTTCGTGGGGCCGAGTGCGCTTGGACCTTCCCGCCGCAATTGTCGGCGGGCTCCGCTAACCTCCTCTGCGTGATTACAGGTGAGCTGAAGAGCAAGATCGACCGACTGTGGGATGCCTTCTGGTCCGGGGGCATCTCCAACCCACTGGAGGTCATCGAGCAGATCACCTACCTGATGTTCATCCGGCGCCTTGACATCCTTGAGCAGGCCAAGCGGAACAAGGCCAATCGCACCGGGCGGCCGATAGAGAAGCCGATCTACACGGATGAGACCCAGGACCTGCGTTGGTCGGTGTTCATCAACGAGTCTCCCGAGACGATGCTCGCCAGGGTGCGCGACGACGTCTTCCCTTGGTTGCGCACTCTAGGCGGCGAGGACTCTACTTACGCGCACCATATGAAGGACGCGCGCTTCACCATTACGACCTCGAACCTGCTCGCCAGGGCCGTCGACATACTGAACGGCATCGACATGGGGGACAAGGACACCAAGGGCGACCTGTATGAGTACATGCTCAGCAAGATCGCCACGGCAGGGCAGAACGGCCAGTTCCGTACGCCCCGGCACATCATCCAGCTGATGGTGGAGATGATGGCCCCACAGCCCGGCGACGAGATCTGTGATCCGGCGTGCGGCACGGCCGGCTTCCTGGTCGCCTCCGCCGAGTACGTCGAGCGCACGCACCGCGAGGCGCTGTTCGAGCCGACCCAGCGGCAGCACTTCAACGAGAGCATGTTCCACGGCTTCGACTTCGACAGCACCATGCTGCGCATCGGGAGCATGAACATGCTGCTGCACTCGGTCGAGAGCCCTGACATCCGCTACCGCGACTCGCTCGCACAAAGCGCGGCGGGCGAGGCCGACCGGTACTCCCTCATCCTGGCAAACCCGCCCTTTGCTGGCAGCCTCGACTATGACGCGACGGCTGCAGACCTGCAGAAGGTCGTAAAGACCAAGAAGACCGAGCTGCTGTTTCTCGCTCTTTTCCTGCGCTTGCTCAAACCGGGCGGTCGGGCGGCGGTCATCGTGCCGGACGGGGTGCTGTTCGGTTCCACCAAGGCGCATAAAGAGCTGCGGAAGCTGCTCGTTGAGGGCCACAAGCTGGACGCGGTAGTGAAGCTGCCGGGCGGTGTCTTCAAGCCTTACGCGGGAGTCTCCACAGCCATCCTGTTCTTCACGAAGACCAACAGCGGCGGTACGGACAACGTCTGGTTCTACGAGGTCACGGCCGACGGCTGGAGTCTCGACGACAAGCGCGCACCGCTGTTGCCGGAGGACAAGCTTGGCCCACTCGTCGGCGATGGTGAGCTGAGTAAGGACGAGCGCGCCAAGAACAACCTGCCTGACGTACTGGCGCGCTGGCGACGACGCAACGGCGGCGAGCAGGCGCGAACGCGGACCGAGCAGAGCTTCTGCGTTCCCAGGGAAGAGATCGCTGCCCAAGACTACGACCTGAGCGTCAACCGGTATAAGGAAATTATCCATGAGGAAGTAAAGCATCGGGCGCCGATGGAGATTATGGATGAGTTGGCGCGTATCGAAGCAGAGATCCAACAGGGCGTGAGCGAGCTCAAGGGGATGCTCGCATGAGTGGGTGGCCGACGGTTGACATCGGCAGCGTGACCCGAATTATCGGCGGTGGAACGCCGACTCGCGGAAACGCTGCCTTCTATGGCGGTGATATTCCGTGGGTGACGCCCAAGGATATGAAGCGCTGGATTGTCAATGATTCTCAAGTTCGCATCACGCAGCAAGGGCTGGACGGCAGCGCGGCTCGACTTGTTCCAAGCGGCTCGGTGCTCATCGTTGTTCGTTCCGGAGTTTTGAAGCACACGGTGCCGGTGGCGATGAACCGGCGTCCCGTCGCCATCAATCAGGACATGAAGGCACTTATCTGTGATCAGTCAGTCTTCCCTGACTATCTTGCGCGCTTCATCAAGGAAAGATCCGGAACGATTCTCCAGTGGGTGCGTGCAACGACTGCTGACAATTTTCCGATCGCCAATCTGAAGACTCTGAAGATGCCGTTGCCACCCATTCATGAGCAGCGGCGAATCGCTCAGGTTCTGGATCACGTAGATGGGCTACGAGGCAAGCGTCGAGAGGCGATCGCCCTGCTTGACGAACTCGCGCAGTCTATCTTTCTCGACATGTTCGGAAATTCTCGACACGATTGGCCGTGCGTCACGGTTGAGGACCTGACTGTAGCGGGTAAGGGGTCAATTCGAACTGGCCCTTTCGGGAGTCAGCTACTTCACGAAGAATTTGTGGAATCTGGTATCGCGGTCCTGGGTATCGATAATGCGGTCGATAATGAATTCAAGTGGGGGGAGCGCCGATATGTTACTGAAGAAAAGTATATGGAGCTGGCGCGCTACACGGTGCGGCCGGGTGATGTCATCATCACCATCATGGGGACGTGTGGGCGCTGCGCTGTAGTGCCTGACGATATTCCGCTAGCCATCAACACGAAGCACTTGTGTTGCATCACGCTCGACCAGTCTCGCTGCTTGCCTGAATTTCTGCACAGCTACTTCCTGATTCATCCTTCTTCGCGTGATTATCTAGCGCGGCACGCCAAGGGGGCAATTATGGCGGGGCTGAATATGGGGATCATTAAGAAGCTCCCGGTGACTCTTCCCCCCTTGGAGCAACAGGCCGAATTTGTTAAGCGAATCCAGGCAGTACGGCAAGCCAAAGCCGAGCAAGAGCGCCATCTCGCTGAACTTGATGCTCTATTCGCATCGCTCCAGTACCGGGCGTTCTGCGGAGGTCTATGGCCGGATAGCACTTCGACCGTCACCTGACCGGTGGCCGTTGCCCGTAGCCGTCCGATACTGCGTCGTCCGACCCGCGCATCAGTGAAAGGTCACCACCGTGAGCAACTTCGGGTTCCTCCAGGCCGAGTGGCCTGAGCTTCAACGCGAGGCAGTGCACGCCGAGCGACTGGCATACGCGGACCCACGGGCATCCGCGTTCTACGCGCGGCGGGTGTTGGAGCTCGCGGTGACGTGGCTGTTCGAGGCGGATGACGTGCTTAAGCTGCCGTACCACGATGACCTGGCGGCGCTGATTGCCGAGCCGACGCTGGTGAAGGTGGCGGGCCCCGCGATCCGGGCGAAGATGGATGTGATTCGTCGGCAGGGCAATGTCGCCGTTCACCGCAAAACCCCCGTCGCTCCGAAGGATGCGGTGCGCACGATCGCTGAGCTATTCCACGTCCTGTACTGGATGGCCCGTACCTACACTCGCGACCAGGCCCAACTGCCCACGTCCACGCTCACGTTCGACACGGCGCTGATACCTCGGCCAGTCTCAGCCGAGGTGCGGATCGCCAAACAGGCGGAGCTGAAGGCGCAGGCAGAGAAGTACGCCGCACAGGATGCTGCGCTTGCCGCCGAGCGGAAGAAGAATCAGGACCTCGACGCCGAGATCGCCCAGCTGCGCGTGCAGATTAAGGCGGCCAAGGCCGCGAACGAGGCTCAGCCGGACACTCACGACTACAACGAGGCCGAGACTCGCACCCTGATCATCGACCTTCTTCTCAAGGAGGCCGGCTGGGCGCTCGATCAGCCGAGGGACCGTGAATACCCGGTCACCGGGTTGCCCGCCTCGGCCGCGCCTTCCGGTAAGGGCAAGGTCGACTACGTTCTGTGGGACGACGACGGTAGGCCCCTGGCCGTCGTCGAGGCCAAGGGGACCACGCGTGACCCGAAGCAGGGCAAGTACCAGGCGACGCTCTATGCCAATGCCCTGGAAGCGCAGTTCAACCAGCGGCCGGTGATCTTCTACACCAACGGCTATCGCACATACCTGTTCGACGACCTCAACTACCCGCCCCGCGAGGTCCAGGGTTTCTACACCAAGGACGAGCTGCGTCTCCTGGTCCAGCGCCGGGCCAGCCGTCGCAGCCTCGCCAAGCTACCGATCAATGAGCAGATCGCCGGCCGCCACTACCAGTCCCGCGCGATACGGCGGATCGCCGACTCCTTCGAGAAGGATTCGCTGCGTCACGCCCTCCTAGTGATGGCAACCGGCTCCGGCAAAACTCGCACTGTGATCGCGCTCAGCGACCTGATGATGCGCGCTAACTGGGCCAAGCGCATCCTCTTCCTCGCGGACCGTAAGGCGCTGGTCAAGCAGGCAACCAACGAGTTCAAGAAGCACTTGCCCGGCGCCCCGGTGGTCAACCTGTTGGAAGAGAAGGACCCCAATGCGCGGGTGTTTGTCTCCACTTATCCGACCATGATGAATCTGATCGACCAGACCGATGCTGAGGGCCGCCGCCCCTTCGGTCCCGGTTTCTTCGACCTGATCGTCATTGACGAGGCGCATCGATCGATCTATCAGCGATACGGCGCGATCTTCGACTACTTCGACGCACTCCTTGTCGGCCTTACGGCGACCCCCAAGGACGAGATCGACCGGAACACCTATCGGCGCTTCGAACTCGAAGACGGCGTGCCTACCGACGTCTACAGCTTGGACGAGGCCGTGGCCGAGGGCTATCTGGTGGCGCCGCGTGCCGTCGATGTCCCGACGAAGTTCCAGCGTGGCGGCATCAAGTATGACGACCTGTCCCCTGAGGACAAGGAGAAGTGGGACGAGACCGAGTGGAGCGAGGACGGTGATATCCCTGACGAGATCACCACGGAGGAACTGAACAAGTACCTCTTCAACGCCGACACCGTCGACAAGGTCCTGCAGACCCTCATGACGCACGGCCTGAAGGTCGAGGGCGACGACAAGCTCGGCAAGACCATCATCTTCGCGGCCAACAACCACCATGCGGAGTTCATCGCCGAGCGGTTCGACAAGAACTACCCGCACCTCAAGGGTGCCTTTGCGCAGGTCATCACCTACCGCAAGGAGTACGCCCAGAGCCTGATCGACAAGTTCTCCGACGCGGCGGAGCTTCCCCAGATCGCCATCTCCGTGGATATGCTGGACACCGGCATCGACGTCCCCGAAGTCGTTAACCTCGTCTTCTTCAAGCTGGTGCGCTCCAAGACCAAGTTCTGGCAGATGGTCGGCCGCGGCACCCGCCTCGCGCCCGACCTGTTCGGCCCGAACCGCAGCAAGGACGGCTTCCTGGTCTTCGACCTGTGCCGGAATATCGAGTTCTTCAACCAGAACCTGATGCGTGCCGAAGGCAAGGTCGCCCCCTCGCTGAGCCAGCGGATCTTCGAGCGTCGTGCCGACTTGCTCCTCGCTCTCGACGGGGCATCAGGCCCTGACCAAGAGGAAGCCACGGAGACCGCCGTACGTCCTGAGTCCGACGGCACGGTCAGCGAGCCCGGCCTGCGCTGGGACCTCGCCACCCGGCTGCACGACGAGGTTACGGCGATGAACCCGGACAACTTCTTGGTCCGCCCGCACCGCGAGCAGGTTGAAGCCTTCGCCGACTTTGACGCGTGGCTTGCGTTCACGCCCGACGCGCACGGCCAGGTTATCGATCATCTGGCCGGACTCCCGACAGCCTTCCGCGACAAGGACGACACCGGCGAGGAGGCCAAGCGATTCGACCTGCTCGCGCTCCGTCTCCAGCTCGCCCTCGTGAATGGCGAGCCGGGCTTCACCCGCCTACGCGATCAGGTTCAGGAGATTGCGTCCACCCTGCTTGATCAGCTGACCATCCCTGCGATCAAGGCCCAGCAGGTTCTGCTTGACGAGGTCGCAGGCGACGAGTGGTGGCAGGATGTAACGCTGCCCTTGTTGGAGACCATGCGTCGTCGTTTGCGCGGCCTCGTCCGACTGATCGAGAAGACCAAGCGCGGCATCGTTTACACCGACTTCGAGGACGAGCTCGGCGCGCTGACCGCTGCCACGCTCAGCGGCATGGAGATCGGCACCGACCTCACCCGCTTTGAGCAGAAGATCCGTATCTACCTCAACACGCACCAGGACCAGCTCGCTGTCCAGAAGATCCGTCGCAACAAGCAGATCACTGCCCTGGACCTGTCGGAGCTGGAGCAGATCTTCGTCGAGGCCGGCCTTGGCACCACTGCAGACATCGACTACATCAAGGACGCGAAAGGCGGCCTCGGCCTGTTCCTGCGATCGCTGACGGGCTTGGATCGGGAGGCGGCGGCCCTGGCCTTCGACACCTTCCAACAGGGCAAGACATTCACAGCTAACCAACTCCGCTTCGTTAACGAGCTGATCGACTACCTGGCGCGCAACGGCACGATAGACGTCGACGCGCTGTACGAGTCGCCGTTCACTGCGATCGCCCCGACTGGTCCCGAGGCGATTTTTCCCGAGGCCGAGGTGGACGTCATGGTGTCCGTCATCCACTCAATCCGCTCTACCGCTGTTGCCGCCGAACGCGCGGC
This sequence comes from Streptomyces sp. CT34, assembly GCF_000805335.1. Classification (GTDB taxonomy): domain Bacteria; phylum Actinomycetota; class Actinomycetes; order Streptomycetales; family Streptomycetaceae; genus Streptomyces. The sequence continues at coordinate 4,587,271 of NZ_KN708638.1, forward strand.
CTGATCGACAGGCACAGAGGAGAAGAAGTCACCGACGAGTGCCCTGGGACGGGGCAGCATGGGCACATGGACGAGAACGCTGTGGGCGACGAGTGGTATGTGGTCTGCCACGTGTGCGGAGCGAGGTGGGCGGGAGGCAGCACCCTTCTTGAGCCTCACAGGGACCGGCGCAAGCTCTGAGGGTTCGGCTGCTCTTGCGTGAGCATTGCGTGAGCGGACGGTGCGGCACCTGACGGACTGCGCGTCACAGCAATCGAGGGCACAACTCTCTGACCTGGGGAAATTGGATCTCGCGTCAGGTGTCAGCACCTACTGTCACGATCTTGCACCCCCTCGTAATGCGTAGGTCTCGGGTTCGAATCCCGAAGGCGGCTCCGCAAGAAACCCCAGGTCAGAACTTATCTGACCTGGGGTTTTGCGTTCCGTCGAGGTGGCGACTGCGGGGGTGTGCGGGACGTGCGGCTTTCGGCGGCTCAGTTCGGGGCTGGGGCAGGGGCCCGGGACGTAGTTGCCTGGGCAGCGGGCCCGGAGGGCGGCGGGGAGTGGCCAGGTGCAGCCGGGAGTAAGTCGCCGGCCGGGTGGCCGGGTTGGGGCGTGCCGGGGGTCGGATGATCGCCGGTGCCGGTGCCGGTGCCGGTGCCGGTGCCGGTGCTGGTGCGGGTGGATGGGTGCGGGGGCGGTTGGGATTGATCGTCGTGGGTGCTCAGTACCGTCCGTACAGCCAGCCGATGCCCTGGCTCGCGTCGATGAGTGCGGTGAGGAGCCAGGTGAGGGCGCCGATGGTGAGGGTGAAGGCGCCGGCGCGGACGTAGGCGGCACCCCAGATGAGGACGCCTCCGGAGCGGCCACTGACCGTGCGGAAGTCGCGGAGGCGGCGGATGTCGCCGGAGGAGCAGGCCCAGAAGAAGCCGCCGACCGCCCAGAAGAGGACGGAGACGCCGAGGCTCACGAGGGTGATGGCGCCGAGGAACGTGGTGCGGTGCTCGTGCCATGTGTAGGCGCCCGCGGTCACCGAGACGACCGCGGGTATCAGGGTGGCCGCCGTCCCGTAGAGCGCGCCGCGCAGGACGACGTCCCGGAAGCGGAGCCGGGGCATGATCACGCCCTCTTTTTCGGCGGCTGCGTCCATGAGGCGCCGCTTGCCGTTGCCGCCGCCGTGCCGCCGGTGGCCTTGGGGCTCCGGTGCGCTGGCTTGATCTGTTCGGTTCGCCATGGACGCAAACGATAGGGGCGGATGAGCGGAAGGGGATGTGGGGGATGTGGGGAGGGAGCGGGAACTCCGGGAGGGGGGCTCCTGGCTGCTGGCTCCTTGGTCCTGGGGTGCCGGGTCGGGGTTGGGCGGGCGCGAGGCGATTCGCACGAATGGCCGGATGGGGTCCGGGTGGCCGGGGTGGGCTGCGGCCTGCGGAAAGGCGGCGTGGCCGGGCGCCGGGGGCGGCGGGGAGGGCGGGAGTTCGCGTGGCGGGGATGCGGGGACGGGGGCAGAGTCGGGACGCAGGGCGCATCCGCCTTCGTGGAGAGCGGACGGGCCCTAGGGGGCGTACCTGACGCAGGTGACACCGTCTGCGCCGAGCGACCTGGAGGCCCCCGCATGCTGCGGAGAACGATGCGGATCGCGGCCGGCGGGCTCGCGTTCGTGGTGACGGCGACCATGGCATCGGCCGCGCTGGCGTCCGGCCCCGAAGGGCATGCGGAACTGGCCACCAGAGGCGGGACGCTCGTGGGTATCAGGGCCGGGCATCAGGCGCCCTTTGTGATCGCGCACCGTGGCGCCTCCCGTTACGCGCCGGAGAACACCCTCGCCGCTGTGGATGCGGCGCACCGCCGCGGGCTCGTATGGGTCGAGAACGATGTGCAGCGGACCAAGGACGGGCAGCTGGTGGTGATGCATGACACCACGCTCAATCGGACCACCAATGCCGCGAAGGTGTTTCCCGGGCGGGCGCCGTGGCGGGTGGGGGATTTCACCGCGGCCGAGATCGCGCGGCTGGATGCCGGGAGTTGGTTCGGAAAGCAGTTCGCGGGGGAGCGGGTGCCGACGCTCGCCGACTATCTGCGGAGGCTGGACCGCAATGGGCAGGGGCTGCTGCTGGAACTCAAAGCACCCGAGAAATACCCCGGAGTTGAGGCGCAGGCGCTGCGCGAACTCCGCGAACTGGGGTGGCTGGACCGTGCGCATATCCGCCATCGGCTGGTGGTGCAGAGTTTCTGCGTACGGTGCGTGAAGCGGGTGCACCGGCTGGAGCCGCGGGTGCGTACGGGGATTCTGGGGGCCCCGTCGGTGAGGAAACTGCGTCGTTATGCGCGCTTCGCCGATCAGATCAATCCCCGTATCGCTCAGGTCAGTTCGAAGTGGGCCAGGGCCGTGCACCGGCTGCGTGGGCCGCACGGACGGCGGTTGGAGATCTATGCGTGGGACGTGGGGGCGAAGGAGAGTGCGCGGTCGGTGCAGGGGCGGGGGGTGGAAGGGGTTATCGACTAGGGCGGTGGAAGGAAGGGCGGGTCGGCCTCGGCTCGGCGCAGGTCGGTTCGGACCGGTTCGGGCCGTGCTGCGCTGTTCCGTTGCCGTTCTTTTCTGTGCCGGTGCCGGTGCCGGTGCCGGTGCCGGTGCCGTGGCGTGGCGTTTCCGTGCCGTTCTTTTCGCCGGTTGCGTTCTTTGAGCCTTGCTTCGCTCGGTACGGGTTGGGTAAACCGGTGATCCGTGGGTGATACGGCGGGCAGAATCGCGGCCATGGAGAGCGTGCGGGCTGACGAGGGCGTGCGGGTTGATGACAGTCGTTGTCCGGTCACCTGGCCGGGGTGGGCCGCCGCCGTATGGGGCTTTGTTTTCGCCGTACCGAGCTTCTACTGGGCGCTGGGCGGGCTGACCGGGGCACAATCCACGGTTTCGCCGTCGCTGGTTCACCTCGTGGAGGAGCGGAACGCCGGATTCATCGCCGTGTTGTGGCTGACCGGCGTACTCAAAGTCGTGGGCGGGCTCCTGGGATTGGCGCTGGTACGCCGGCGCGCGTGGGGGCGCGGGATGAGTTGCCTGCTCCAATTGCTGGCGTGGGGCGCGGGGGTGCTCCTGGTCTGGCACGGGGCGCTGTTCGTCGGGCAGGGGCTGCTCGTGGAGGTGCATGCCGTCGAACTCGCGCCGGAATTACGGGGTGTGAGCCGCTGGTACACGTATCTGTGGGGACCGTGGTTCGTGGCCGGAGGTATTGCCTTTCTGCTTGCCGCCTGGGCCCATTCGAGGGGATTGACCGAGCGCCGGAGTGCCCGGATCGCCGGGGTGGTGGGCGGCTGCGGGGCGCTGCTGCTGTCCGTCGTCGCGCTGGTTATGGGAATCGGCTGAGCTTTCCCGGTACGTGTGGGGTGCGTGGGGTGCTGCTGGGGGCGCGACCGACGGCGGATGAGGCGGTGCTGCGGCGTCCGGGAGTGAAGTCGGGGGCTGCGCAGGCGCGTTCAGGACTGGATGGGGTGTTGAGGTGCTGGGGACGTCCGGGGGTTGCGGGCGGGCGGTCGGCGCGCGTGGAGGTTTTTCTGCCGTCCATATTTTGCGGCGTTTTTTCCATGTTGAGTGGAGGAGCCGCGGAGAGCGGGGCCATGGTGGGAGGGCATGGCAGGGCGGGATTTACGGGATTCCGGTGGCGGGGCTAGGGTGCCTGGGGTGTTCGATGCCGCCACACTCCGCGTAAAAGAATTGCGGCGCAGGATTTGGCTTTTGGGTTCCCTTTCGGGAACAGGTTCGATTCCGCGTCCGGCTCGTCCTCTGGGTGCGTACGAGGAGGGCCTTTGACGAACGATGTTCCGGCGCCCGGCGAGCGGCGGGTACCGTTTCCGACGCCACGGCAGATGCCGGATGACGCGCCGGGCGCGGGTGGTTCGGCGGACGGCGCGGGCGTTTGGACGGCCACGCTCTCCTCCGCGGCAACCGCGGGAGAGGAGACCTCCGCGGCAATGGCGGAAGGGGAGACCTCCGCGGCAGCCACGGGAGGGGAGATCGCGGACGCCAAAGCGTCGGCGGAGGGTGGAATTCTCGCCGATGGGCAGACGGGCGGCGACCAGTCGTACGGTGTTCTGACGGGCGAAGGACAGCAGGTTCGTACCGGAACGGCCGGCGGCTGTAAGAGCCAGGATGGCACGGTCAACGGCCCTGAGGAGAAAGCCCGTACGGATTCGGGCCGGGCGGCGGTCGGTGCCGTCCGGGGCACTTCCCGGGACGCGTTCTTCGACAATGCGAAATACATCGCCGTGGTGCTGGTGGCGATGGGGCACGCGTGGGAACCGCTGCGCTTCGGCAGCCGGACGGCGGCGGCGCTCTATCTCGCCGTCTACGCGTTCCACATGCCGGCGTTCATCATCATCTCCGGCTATTTCTCGCGCAGTTTCGATATGCGCAGGGACCGGTTGCAGCGTCTGATCACCGGCGTCGCGGTTCCCTACCTCATCTTCGAGGTCGCCTACACCTTCTTCAAACGCTGGGCGGGCGGCGCTCCGAGCTACCCGATCAGCTTCCTGAACCCCTGGTATCTGACCTGGTTCCTGGTGGCGCTGTTCATCTGGCGGCTGACCACACCGCTGTGGAAAATCGTGCGCCGGCCGCTGCCGCTGGCGCTGACGATCGCAGTGATGGCGTCCGTCACGCCGGAGATCGGCGACGATCTGAATCTCCAACGAGTGCTGCAGTTCCTGCCGTTCTTCGTGCTGGGGCTGAACCTGCGGCAGGAGCACTTCGCGCTCGTGCGCCGCCGGTGGGTGCGGATCACGGCCGTCCCGGTCCTCGGCGCCGCGCTGCTCGTCGCGTACTGGGCCGCGCCCCGGATGAACGCCGCGTGGTTCTACCACCGCGACAGCGCACAGGAATTGGGCGCCCCGTGGTGGTGGGGTGTGGTGATGACGCCGGCGATGTTCGGTTGCTCGCTGGTGCTGGTGGCCTGCTTCTTCTCGTGGGTGCCGGGCCGCACGATGTGGTGTACGGCGCTGGGCGCGGGCACTCTTTACGGCTACCTGCTGCACGGTTTCCTCGCCAAGGGGTCGCGCTTCTGGGGCTGGTACCACCACGCATGGCTGCACACCGCCTGGGGCGTGGTGCTGCTGACCCTGATCGCGGGCACGGTGATCACCCTGCTGTGTACGCCGCCGGTGCAGCGGATCTTCCGGTTCGCGGTGGAGCCGAAGATGGCGTGGGCCTTCAGGAGGGAGCCGGTGGCGGCGGCGAACGGGCCGGCGTGAGCGCGGGGGTGAGCGTGCAGGGGCGAGGTGCGCGGGGCGTTGGCCAGAGCACGACGGCGGGAACGTGACGGCGAGAGCGCGATGGCGGGAAACGTGACGGTCGGGAGGGCGGGATGGGGGCCGGGTCCGTGGCGCCCGTTGTGGGTCGGGCGTTGGTCCCGGGGCCCCGGCTGTCGCAGGCCGTCAGCCCGCGTCCGCCTCGTCGTACGCCCGGCGGCCCCAGCTCGTCAGCCGAAGAGCCGATCGCCTGCCGGACGGGGCGTCTCCTAAGCTCCCTCCAGGTTTCGGCAGGAGCGCGCCACGACGAGGGGGAGCACCATGACCGAATCCCAGTGGGGCGGCGAGCAACTCGATCTGGACGCGTATCTGGCGCGTATCGGCTACGAGGGCGACCGCCGGCCGACCCTGGAGACGCTGCGGAGGCTGCATGCCGGGCACAGCGCCGCGATCAGCTTCGAGAACATCGAGATCGTGCTGGGCCGCCCGATCCTGCTCGACCTGGCGGCGCTGCAGGCCAAGATGGTCCGGCAGCGGCGCGGCGGCTACTGCTATGAGCAGAACCTCCTGTACGCCGCCGCCCTGGAGCGCCTGGGCTTCCGCGTCACCGGGCTCGGCGCGCGTATCCGGATGGGCGAGCGCAAGGTGCGCCCGGTCACGCACGCGCTGCTGAAGGTCGAACTGGACGGTACGGACTGGATCACCGACGTCGGCTTCGGCGGTGAGGCGCTGCTCGCACCGATCCCGTTGCAGGACGGGGTCGAGGTCCGGCAAGGGGACTGGACCTTCGGCCTCGTGTACGAGAAGGAGGCCGAGGCGTGGGTGCTGCGCTCGCGGCATGCCGACGGCTGGTTCGATCTGTACGCCTTCGGGGCTGAGCGCCGCTTCCCGGTCGACTACAGCGTCTTCAACCACTACATAGCGACCCATCCGAGGTCGCCGTTCACCGGCAAGATCGTGGTGCAGCTGCCGCTGGCCGATATGCGCCGCACGCTGGTCGGGCGGGAATTCGTCCGGATCCGGTCGGACTGGTCGCGTGAGGTGCGGGAGGTCGCACCGGAGGAGGTTCCGGGGCTCCTGGACTCGGAGTTCGGGATCACGCTGGCGCCGGCGGATGCCGAGGCGCTGGTGGCGACGTATGGGGTGGGGGCGGAGCGGGATGGGGGTGAGCGGGTTTAGAGGTTCGTGGTCTGGATGAATCATCTCGTGGCCTAGATGATTCATCTACGGAGAGCTGCGGGGGCATGGGCCGGGCTCGGGGCCTTGGTCACTGCCGGACGACGGCGATGCCCTCGATTTCGACCAGGGCCGCCTCGTCCCACAGGCGGGTGGCGCCGATGACGGCCATGGCCGGGAAGGCGCTGCCCACCAGGCGTTTCCACACCCGTCCGATGTCCCGGGCGTGCCGGCGGTAGTCGGCGATGTCGACGGCGAAGACGGTGAGCTTGGCCAGGTCGGACGGGCCGGCGCCGGAGGCGGCTGCCACCTCCAGGAGGTTGCTCAGCGCCCGCTCGAACTGCTCGACGATGCCGTCCCCGACGATCCGGCCCGAACCGTCGAGGGCGGTCTGTCCGGCGAGGAAGACCAGGGTGCCGGGGGCGGTGGCGCGGACGGCGTGGCTGAATCCGGTCGGCGGTGCGAGGTGGGGCGGATTGATGCGCTCCAGGTCGCGGCTGCCGACGGCATCGGCGGCGGGGGCGCCGGCGGGCGGGAGAGTGTCGCTGCTTTGCTGCCCGCGGAGGCCATCCGGGCCGTACTGGTCGCCGGTGCCCGGCTTCTCCGTCTCCCCACCGTCAACACTCATCCCCGCCGACTCCCTTCCGCCGCCAACTTGTAACGCATCCCCAGGGATTGAAGCGCGTCCTGCTCCTCCTGGGGAAGGAGTTCATCGGAGATGACGAGATCGAAGTCGGCCAATGGCGCCAGTTCGTAGAGCGCCTGACGGCCGAACTTGGCGTGGTCCACGAGCAGGACCTTGCGCCGGGCGGCGGCCATCGTCGGCCGCTTGACCAAGACGTTCTCCTGCGCCTGGTGGTAGCAGTGGCGTTGTCGACCGCGGAGGTGGACAGGAAGGCGATATCCGCGCGGAAGCTTCGGGCGATATCGGCCGTGGACATGCCGAGGAAGGCGTTGAACGCCGCGTGATACTCGTCGCCCAGCGCGATCACCCGGATGTCGGGCTTCTCCGCCGGCTCGTTGATGACCTGGAGGGAGTTGGCGATGACCGTGTACGCACCGCGCGAGGAGAGCGTACGGGCCAGCGGCAGCGCCGTACCGGAGTCACCGGTGATCACGGCCTGTCCGGGCTCGGCCACGGCCAGAGCGGCGGCGCAGACGGCCTCCTTCGCGGCCACCTGTTCTTTGCCGCGCCAGCGCGCGGTGGACTCGAAGAGGGCGCCGGGTGTGGCCGTGGCCCCGCCGCGCACTTTTCGCGGCCACACCTGATGCTCCAGGGTGTCCAGAACGCGGTGCACCGTCACCTGGCTGACGCCGAGCTCCTGGACCAGGTCCTCGATGGTGACCGGGCCCTCGGCCGGCACCCGGTCGGTGATCCGCTTGCGGCGGTCCTTGGGGCTCAGCTTGGTGACCGGCGCGTCAGTCGCGACCGGGGCGTCGGCTGCCCCTTCGGTGTCGGTCAACGCTGGTCCCTTCGCGGATCGGATGTCGGCCGTCCGCCTGCTGTCGGCCCGCTACCCGGCGAGTTTAGGGCGTGGCCGGGTCGCGGCGGTCGTGGTTATCGGCTCGGCACCGTCCAGCGTGCCGTGGGCGCCGTAGGGGCGGCAGCGGAGAAACGCGGCTTCGTGGTGGAACGGTGCCGCCCGGTGCTCCCGGACCGCCGCCTTGTGTTGAGGCTGTGTGGAGCCGTATGCGTAGCGGCTCATCGCGGAGACGCTCTGCCATATGGAGAACGTGCCGACGAAGCGCGGCGGTCTGGCCAGGGCGGTGGACGCGAGCAGTGCGGGATCGGCCGCGGCCCGGCCGGCGGCCGAGGAATTGGCGCGCAGGAACGGGACCGCCCGGCGCAGCCGCAGCCTCCCCAGGGTGAGGACGGCGACCGGACCGTCCTCGTCCGCCAACGCGGCGTCTGGGTCCGTCTCGACCGGCATCGGACTCCACGCGCCGGAGACCCGCACCGGCCGCAGCCGCACATGCCAGCCGCCGGACAGCAGGCGGGGCAGCGGGTCTTCGGCGAGGAAGTGGTCCAGGGCGGCGTCGTCCTCCCATGAGGCGATCAACGCGGCCCGGCGGGGGTGCAGCTTGGGCAGGCCGGAGGCTATGGCGCCGGTGAGGGTGGTCTCGGCGTAGCGCAGGCCGGGAGTCGCTCCGGGGCGTGGGCACTGGCTGAGAACGGCCCGCACGGAGCGGACTCCGACGTCGGCGAGATGTACGGAAACGATCACGCGGCCTCCCTTGCCCGATCGAGTAAGTTACTAATGCGTATACCAATTGGTACACGATCGAGTATCCTTCATCGCAGAGACAATTGCCAGCGGAATCCCCCGGCAAAAATGAGCCAGACCCCATCACCCGCACCGACATCGCACGAGGACGCCGCATGAGCGAGATCGACCGGAATCGCGCCGCCCGGGCCGAGGCCAGGACGCGCATCGAGGACGTGGCCGCCCGGCTGTTCGCCGAGCGCGGCTTCGCGGGCACGACCATCGGGGAGATCGCCGCCGAGGCCGGCCTGAGCAAGCCGATGCTCTACCGCCACTTCGACTCCAAGCAGGAACTCCATCTCGCCCTGATGGAGCGGCACCGAGACGAGCTGGCCGCCGCCCCCGTCCATGAACTTCTCCATGGCGAGGGTGATGTGGGTCGTCGTATGGAGGCGATGTACGACGCCTGGTTCGGGTATGTGCAGGCCCATCCGTACATCTGGCGGATGATGTTCCGCGACACCACGGGCGACGCGGAGGTGCAGGACTTCCACCGCGAACTCCAGCGCAGGCAGCGCGAAACGGACATGGCCCTGCTGCGCGAGTTCGTCCCCGGCATCCCGGAGGCCGAGCTGGAACCCCTCGGTGAGGCCATCCGTAGCTCGCTCTACGGGCTTGCCCTGTGGTGGCTGGACCGCCCGGAACAACCACGCGAGGTGCTGGTGGCGACCATGACCCGCATCACGCGTGGCTTGATAGCGACGGTTGAGGGGGCGGGGGAGGGGCGTTCCGGCGGCTGAGCGGGCGCACGGTTGAGGAGGCGTACGGCTGAGGGGGCGCAGCGCGCGGCTGAGGGGCAGCACGGCCGAGGGGGCGTATGGCAGCGGCTGGTTGGCAGTGTTCGCTCCGCGTCTGCTCCACACCCGCCCACCCCCCGAAGGGGGGTGGGCGGAGGGGAAAAACTAGCCGGGGGGAAACCAGCGGAGGGAAAACCCAAACGTAGGAGCGGCGGAAAGCCTGAGTCGACCGGCGCCCCCGGAGAAGAACGAGGCGAGCCGCGACACCCGAGTTGGGCAGGACAATCGCAGAAGCCGCAGGTGCCTGCACGTGAGCTCGCAGGTGAGCCCGCAGGTGAGCGAGGCGAGCGGAATAGCCGCAGGTGGACGGGCAAGCGAAAGCCCGGACGTGGGGGCGAGGCGAGTGGAGAAGCCGGAGGTGCGGAAACGGAACCCCGGGGGCGAACGCCCGGGCCTCGGCCCTGTCTTGGGCTCCGCCCTGCCCCTGCGCCCTGCCCCTGCGCCTTGTGCCCTGGGCCGCCGCCTTGTGCCCTGGGCCTGCGCCCTGGGCCTGTGCCCCGGGTCTCCCTCCGGCCTCCCGCCCCGGGGCCTCCGTACCTGCTCCCCCCTGAGTCACCGCCCCGGATACAGCGCCGTCCGCAGATGCTCCGTCCAGTGGGCCGCCGATTCCTTCGCCAGGCGGGTTTCGGGTGCGTAGAGCTCGAAGGCGTGCCAGGCGCCGGGCACATTGCGGACGGTGACCGGCACTCCGGCATCCATCAGGCGCCGGGCGTATGCCAGGCCCGCGTCGCGCAGCGGGTCGAGGTCGCAGACCTGGACGTAGGCGGGCGGCAGCCCCGAGAGGTCGGAGGCGCGGGCCGGGGAGGCGTAGGCATCCGGTGCCGTCCCCTCCGGCGGATAACCCTCCGGGAGGTAGTGGCGCCACGCCGCGTGGACCGAACGCAGGCTGTTCACCCGGGGGTTCGGCCCGGCGTCGGAGGTGACCGCCGGGATGGGCTCATCGGCGACGCGGTCGTCCAGGTCCGGGATGCACATCGACTGGTAGGCGATGGCCGGGCCGCCGCGGTCGCGTGCCATCAGGGCGACCGCCGCGCTCAGTCCGCCGCCCGCCGACTTGCCGGTGACGGCGATCCGTTCCGGGGCGATGCCCAGCTCGGCCGCCTGCGCCGCCGTCCATTCCAGGGCGAGGTAGCAGTCCTCCACACCGGCCGGATAGCGGTGTTCGGGCGCGAGGCGGTATTCGACGGCGATGGTGACGGCGGGCAGGTTGCGGCAGAGTTCGAGCGCGGTGCGGTCCTGTCCGGGCAGCGAACGGCCGATGGCATAGCCGCCACCGTGGAAGTGCAGTACGGCGGGCAACGGCGCCGCGGAGGAGGCGTCAACGGTGTCCTCCGGCCAGTAGACCTCGACGGTCAGCGCGCTGCCGTCCGGCCGCGGGACGTCATAGCGCTTGCTGCGTACGCCCGAACGGTCGGCCGCACGCATCGCCAGCAGCGCGTTGAACCTCTCGCGGGTGGCCGCGATGTCCTGGTACGGATCGGAATACGGTGGCAACGCCTTGAGGAACGGCACGAGTTCGGGGTGGACCTGTATTCCGGGCGGTACGGCCATAGGGGCGCTCTCCTCTGGTCACGACGTGCGTACGCGGCGCGCGCAGGCACCTGCCTCACTCTGCACCGCGGCACCGACAGTCGGCGGTGGAACGGCGAAAGCCGCGCGTGTCAGGGCCGGTGCGGCGGCCCGGCAGGTGGCCCGCAGTCGCACATCCGGCTCAACGGCGGCACGGCCGGCATCGGTGCCCGAACGCCCCGCGCGCCTGAGGCGGGACTGCACCCGGGACGACCCGAGGCGCGGCCACCCGCTCCCGCCACCGCCCGCTCACTTCGCGTCCCCGTAGCACTCCACCACCGCCGTCGTGAACGGGAACCGCACCGGTGTCGGCCCGAAGGCGATCCGGCCCGCCGAGTCCGCCGCCATCGCGATCGCCTCGGACACCGCCCCGGCCTCCTCCGCCGGGCAGTGCACGATCACCTCGTCGTGCTGGAAGAAGACGAGTTCGGCGCGGAGTTCGGCCCCTGCCAGGGACTGGCGCAGCGCGGCCAGCATCAGCAGTGCCCAGTCGGCGGCGCTGCCCTGCACCACGAAGTTGCGGGTGAAACGGCCGCGGGCGCGGGCCGCGGAGCTGCTGCCGTATCCGGTGGGTGCGTCGTCCTCCTGGGGCAGGCCCGCCTCGTCGGGGGTGGCCATGGACGCGGGCGGGCAGGTGCGGCCCATCCACGTGCGCACCAGTCGGCCCTCCTCACCGGCGCGGGCGGCCTCGTCGACATACGCCACCGCGGCCGGGTAGCGGCGGCGGAGATCGGCCATGTGCTTGAGGGCGTCGCCCGAGGTCTGGCCGTAAATGGCGCCCAGCAGGGCGAGTTTGGCCTGGTCGCGGTCGCCGCCGAAGGCCCGCGCCGCCAGATCCGCGTACAGGTCCCTGCCGCTGCCGGCCACCTCCATCAGGCCCCGGTCGCGGGAGACGGCGGCCAGCACCCGCGGCTCCATCTGGTCGGCGTCGGCGACCACCAGGCGCCAGCCCGGGTCGGCGCGCACCGCCTGCCGGATCACCTTGGGGATCTGGAGGGCGCCGCCGCCGTTGGTGGTCCAGCGGCCGGAGACCGTGCCGCCGGGCAGATACTCGGGGCGGAAGCGGCCGTCGTGCACCCATTGCTGGAGCCAGGACCAGCCATGGGCGGTGTACAGACGGTAGAGGGACTTGTAGGCGAGCAGCGGCGCCACCGCGGGGTGGTCGATCTGCTGGAGTTCCCATTTGCGCGTCGAGGTCAGGGCGATGCCGGCACGGGCGAAGGCCCTGATGATGTCGTTGGGCAGGTCGGGACGGACCCGTACGCCCTCCCCGAAGGCCCGCGACACCTCGTCGGCCAGCTCCGCCATACGGCGCGGTTCCAGCCCGCCCGGATAGCGCTCGCCCAGCAGCTCGTCCAGCACCTGCCGGTGCACATCGGCCCGCCAGGGCACTCCGGTCCGTGCCATCTCCGCGGCGACCAGCATGCCCGCCGACTCGGACGCCAGCAGCAGCCGCATCCGCTCCGGCTGCTCGGTCTTGGCCGTACGCGCCACCTGACCGGCATAGACCTCCAGCAGCGCGGTGAACTCGTCCGTGCCGGGTGGCAGTGGCACGGGTGCCGGCTCGAACAGGGACGGCTGGGTCTCGGCGGCGCGCGCGGGAGTGTCCTGCGGGACGGGCAGGCCGTGCAGCCGCGCCCAGGCGGCGGCCAGCGAACGCGGCTGGCCCCACTGGCCCTCCTCGTGGCCGATCAGCAGCGCCTCCGCCGCCTCGACGTCGTAGCAGCGCTCGACCCGCACCCCGGCGGCCAGCAGGCGCCGGTAACTCTCGGCCGTGGACCGCCACACCCAGCGCTCGACCTCGGGGCGCGACCGCACCGCCTCGATGAGCGAGGGCTCGCTCACCACCGGACCGGCGGGCCGCCCGTCCTGAGTGAGCGGGCAGAGACGAACACCCCCGTCGTCCGTCTCTGCCACCGCCCATCTCATGGCTCCGAGTCTTGCACCAGGGTCTGACAATGCCGCCGACGCCGGCCTCGGCGAGGCATCGGGAGCACGGCTCCGTCGCCGACGGTGCCTCTGCGAGCAGCGCCGGCACATCCGTGGCGGCGGCCCCGGGCACCGTCCGGGGCGCCTCCCCCGATGACGGCGACGCCCTTCCCGGGACGCTCCAGCAACGCCGCGGTGAGTTCCTGGCGGGTCAGCAGCCGACCGTCCAGGAGCTCGTCGACGGCCTCGCCGAGCATCTCCATCTGCTGCGGAGCCACCCCGAACGCCCGCTGCCAGGACGGCTTTTCCCGGGTGCGCGCGGCCCCCAGCAGCGAGAGGTACGCGGCCGTCCCGCCGGCCGGCAGCAGATGCAACGTGCCGCGCATCGCCCAGGTCTTGACCAGGGCGCGCGCGGCCAGGGCACGCCGCACGGCAGCGGCGTCGGGGCCATCTGCCGTGTCATCACGGCGAGTTCGGCGGCGGAGGCGACCTGTGCCTGGACGCCGGCCAGCCGCGCCACCACTTCCTCGGCCGGGCGTCGGTGCGCGGCGCCGGACACTGCTGCCGCGACCGCCAGGTCAGCACCTGCGCGTGGGATACCTTCATGACGCCATTGCACACGACGCCACTGACAATCGGCCGTGTGTGACGCCTGACGTGGGACGATGGCGCGGACGGCGGGGATCGGAAGCGGTTGAGCGCACGACGCGGGCGCCACTGCTGTCCCATACGACACTTTCGTCCATTATCACCCGATTGGTCCCGCTACTTTTACCCGGTTTGTTGCGTTGAACTGCTTGTCGCTCCAGGCGGCGCGTACAGAATCCGGAATGCTGCTCAGTGAAGAGGTTCACCGTGAAGTTTGTCTCCAAGGCCGTGGCCCTGTCCGCCGCCGCGGGCATCGCCGTCATCGGTGGGGCCGGTATGGCCAACGCCGACGGTCATCACCACCACCAGCACAAGAAGGGCGCCTTCGCCGCGGGCAAGGCCGTGGGCTCGCCCGGCGTGTTCTCCGGCAACCTCGTCCAGGTGCCGATCCACGTCCCGATCAACGTCTGCGGCAACGCCGTCGACCCCTTCGTCGGGGTACTCAACCCGGCGTTCGGCAACATCTGCATCAACAAGTAATCCCCGCTCAGCGGTTGAGGCCCGCCCTCTCCCGGGTGGGCCTTCCGCACGCCGTGTCCCGGCCGGTCCGCTCTCCCGAAACGGCATTCGGCACGGCCCGGCGAGGACCACGCCGCGCGGAGGTCCGGGTGCGGTGATATCTGTTTATGGTTGCGTGGCAACCGGGTGAATCGGCGAAACCGCACCCCCGAAGGGGAGTTGACCAGTGCGCTCTGGACACGGGCGCTCCGCTTCGGGAAGGGTGAAATGTGATCAAGAAGGTTCTGGCCACGACGGCTGTGGCCGCGTCTCTGGTCGGTATCTCCGCGACGGTCGCCCCGCAGGCGATGGCGACCGGTGATCACCACGGCACTTCGACGGTCAACGGGAACGGTGCCAAGAGCGTCTTCGGCAACTCCAAGACGCACGGCAAGCTGAGCCCGCAGCTGGAGCTCGTCCAGGGCTCGCTGAACAAGCCGTGCATCGGTTTTCCCGTCAAGGGCGACGTCGGCTCGCTGGCCGGGGTCGTCCCGGTCACGGTTCAGTACGTCCATGTGCTGTCCTCGCCGCAGAGCCAGCAGTGCACCGCGAATTCCACCCAGGCCAGGGGCGACGAGGCACTGTCGCACATCATCGACGACATTCCGATCTACTCGGGCAACGGCGTGCACAACCGCTGGGCCGGCCATCCATCGCCGGTCCGGGTTTCTGCCGCCTGATCTCCCCGCGGCCCCGGCCCGCCGCACCGTGTGGCGAAGGATAGGAATGGAATTATCCGCCCCCTATCGGCGGGAATTGATATTCGGTAGGTGCCCCGCCTGTTCGAATTGTGGTGTTCTTTCCGCATCGTATGTGCGGGATGTTGTCCGAAATGGCCTTGCGGCGATCGGGCGATTTTTCCGAAAACTTCTCCGCAAGGGTTTCGTTGCCGAGGGGAAATCGTTACCAATATCGACAGCGGAGTTACGGGCGAGCAGATCCGCGCCCGTGCGACACGACGGTCGTGTGCGCTACGGACCCGCTGCAGGAAGGGCGCAAAGTGAAGTACGCAAAGGTCGCCGCAGTCACCGCCGGTACGCTCCTGGCCGTGGGCGCTGCTGCGCCGGCGTTCGCCGACGCGGGTACCAAGGGTGGCGCCAAGGGATCCCCTGGGGTCTTCTCGGGCAACGTCGTCCAGGTGCCGATCCACGTGCCGATCAACGTCTGCGGCAACACGGCCGACTTCCTCGGGCTGCTCAACCCGGCATTCGGCAACAAGTGCATCAACCGCTGAGTCGAAGAAATTCGAGCTGTGTTGTCGTGACCGGCCCCGGCTCGCCTTCCCTGCGCGTCGGGGCCGGCGGCATTCGGGCCGCCCGGGGCATCGGAACGGCCGGAAGCTTTCGAGTGGCGTCGCCAAGAAGGCGGAAATCCATAGTTTCTCCGGGGGGCGGCACTCGTTAGTCAGGGGGAAAAGCGGTGTTCCGAGCAGCGAAGTGATTGCTCACGCGGCGCTGATGCCGCGATCTCCACATGCACCGCCCCAGAAGGGACAGTTGAAAGTGAAGTACGCGAAGTCTGCCGCGGTTGTGGCCGGTTCTGTCATGGCGCTGGGTGCGGCCGTCCCCGCTTTCGCTGCCAATCACGGCTCGCCGCAGACGAGCCTCAACGGTGGAGTGGCCGAAGCGCTGCACAACAAGCAGCTGGACGGCCACCAGATCACGCCGCTGGTCGACACCGTCAAGACGACGGCAGAAACCGTCAAGTACGGACCGAAGAGGCTTCTTGTTGGTGCCACGGGGACCAACAAGAAGGCGAAGAAGAAGAGTCCGCTGCTCGGCGGTCTGCCGGTCACCAAGTAACGCATCCGGCGACCCGGAAAATTCACTTTCCTGTGTGTTCGCCCGGTGAAATCGGCGCGGCTGTGAGACGCCTCAGCCGCCGGACCAGCAACGTGTGCGCCGGCCGGAACCGGACGGTCGGCAGCATGGTCCGGATGGCGAATCGCAGCCGCGTTGTTTCGTGCGGCATTCCAGGCGGGGCGCCTGGTCGGCACGACGGATCGGGCGCCGGCTCGGCCGCGTGAACGAGTACAAAGAAACAGGCCCGGAACTTCGGGTCGCTGGTTGGCTTTGTCCTGGTCTCGGTTCAGGGCGTCGATGTGCGGTCCTCGCCGCAGGACCAGCAGTGCACCGAGAATTCCACCCAGGCCAAGGGTGACGAGTCGCTGTCGCGCGTCCTGGACCACATTCTGATTCACCCCGAGAACGGCGAGCGCAAGCGGCGCCGACCGCGTGAGAAATGTAATTGCCGGGCCGTCCGGAGTTCCTCTATCCGGGCGGTCCGAATTCTATTTTTCGGGTCGCGGGCAGGGTGTGGGATTGTTATTCGTGAGAAAGGGTCTGAGGGGTTTTCGTGCGGGTTTTCGGGCCCGGTTTATGTCGTGGTTGCGGTTCTGCTCTGGGCTGCGGAAATCGTGGTGGTGCCGTTTTGGGAGAGGTGTCGCCATCTCTTCGGGTGATGGGGCGGAGTCCGTATCTCTACATCTCTACGGCCTGTTGCCGAAACAGGGCTCCCGTGCCGGGAGTTCCTTCTCCCGGAGGGGTTGCACGATGAGGAAGATGATGGCCGCCTCGGCGATTGCGGCGTCGGGCGTCGGATTCCCGGCCGCGGCTGCTCCGCACGCCATGGCGATGGGTGGTCAGGACGGCACCCGCACCGTTAGCGGCAACGGTTCCAAGAGCGTGTACGGCAACTCCAGGACACACGGCAAGCGCAGCACGCAGCTCGGGCTTCTCCAGGGCAGCCTGAACGAGTTCCGCGTCGGTCTGCCCGCCAAGGGCGACGTCGGCTCGCTGTTCGGGGGCGTGCCGGTGACGGTCGAGGACATCAATGTGATGTCCTCGCCGCAGAACCAGCAGTGCACCAGGAATTCGACGCAGGCCAAGGGGGACGAGGTGCTGTCGCACGTCATCGACGACATTCCGATCCACTCGGGCAACGGCAGGCGGCACCGTTGACGGCCTCGGCCGCGGCACCGAGGGCGTTCCGGGCGGCCGGGTCCACCTGTGCGGGGAGCCGGCCGCCGGTCGTGGCGGCGGGCACGAGGGGGGGGACGCAGCGGCCAGCGGGGTTTTTCTGGCAAAATTGAAGAAAGG
Source organism: Streptomyces sp. CT34 (assembly GCF_000805335.1). Lineage (GTDB taxonomy): Bacteria > Actinomycetota > Actinomycetes > Streptomycetales > Streptomycetaceae > Streptomyces. The sequence goes on from NZ_KN708638.1 coordinate 4,604,464, forward strand.
TT
>NZ_KN708638.1:4604475-4654102 GCF_000805335.1 Streptomyces sp. CT34
TGGGCGGGGAGCCGGCCGCCGGTCGTGGCGGCGGGCACGAGGGTGGGTACGCAGCGGCCAGCGGGTTTTTTCTGGCAAAATTGAAGAAAGGTTATAAAGGGTATTAAAGGTAATTGATCGAGGGGGAGTGGGCATGCTCATCGCGCTGGCGCAGACGGACTGTGTGCTGGGGGATGTGCCGGAGAACCTCCGGATCGCACGGGAGCAGATCGAGCAGGCGGCGGCCCAGGGGGCCGATCTCGTGGTGTTCCCCGAACTCAGTCTGCACGGCTACCACTTGGGGGCGCTCAAGCGGGACGAGTCCATCGAGGTGAGCGATCCGCGGCTGCGGGAGCTGAGCACCCTGGGGCCGGATGTGCTGGTCGGCTTCCACGAGCACACCAGCCTGCGCGCGTACAACACTTCCGCGCACTATGCGGACGGGGCGCTGGTGCATGCGCACCGGAAGCTCTATCTCCCCAACTACCTGGCCTGGGAAGAGCGTAAGCACGTCAGCCCGGGGCAGTCGCTGCGCGCGTACGAGCTGACGAAGTCGACGACCGGTGGGCGGGGCGCGACGCTGGTGTGCAATGACGCCTGGCAGCCCGTACTGCCGTGGCTGGCGGTGCAGGACGGGGCCGAGGTGCTGTTCGTGCCGACCAACAGCGCGGCGAGCCTGGATCCGGAGGCGATGGACACCGGGCTGTACTGGGACACGCTGGTGTCCTATACGGCGAAGATGCTCCAGTGCTGGGTGGTCTTCGTCAACCGGGTCGGCAACGAGCACGGTGCGACGTTCTGGGGCGGTTCGCGGGTGGTGGACCCGCGGGGCGCGGTGGTGGCGCAGGCGCCCAAGTGGGAGCCCGCGCTGGTCACCGTGGACATCGATCTCGCGGAGGCGCGCCGGCAGCGCCGGGCGGTGCCGCTGGTCGCGGAGGCGCGGCTGGGGCTGATCGACCGTGAGGTGCGGCGGTTGATCGAGGAGGGCGGCGACAGCTGAGTGCGGTGGCCGCCGGCCGGGTCAGTGGCCGGGGGCCTGCTCCGGGCGGGGTGCCTGCTCCGGGCGGGGTGCCTGTTCCGTGCGGGGGGCCTCGGCCGAGTGCTCGTCCTTGAGGGCCTTGGCCTCCGACTTGAGGATGCGCATCGAGCGGCCGAGGCCGCGTGCCATGTCGGGGAGCTTCTTGGAACCGAAGAGCAGCACGAGCACGGCGACGACCAGGATCAGGTGCCAGGGCTCCAGTGCGTTGCGGAACATGGACGCTCTCGCTTTCGTCGGGGGTGCCTGCGGAGTCTGTCCAGTATTACCCGAACGGCCCGGCTGCCGACCCCCAGGGGGCGTTCCGGGGGACGGCAACCGGCCGGCGGGCTACCAGCTGGACTTGCGCACGCCCGGAAGGTGGCCCTTGTGTGCTTGGTCACGCAGGTTGACCCGGGAGAGGCCGAAGGCGCGGAAGTAGCCGCGCGGGCGGCCGTCGACGCCGTCGCGGTTGCGGACGCGGGTGGCGCTGGCGTCCCGGGGCTGGCGGGAGAGCTCGCGCTGGGCGGCGGTGCGCTCCTCCTCGGGGGTGTGCGGGCTGCGGATGACGGCCTTGAGGACGGCCCGCCGGGCGGCGTAGCGGGCGACGGTCGCGCGGCGCTGCTCGTTCTTGGCGATCTTGCTCTTCTTGGCCATCAGACCTTCTCCCCCCGGGCGCGGATGCGGGCGACGGCCGCTTCGATGCCGATCGCGTCGATGGTCTTGACGGCCCTGGCGCTAAGCGTCAGGCGGATGTGCCGGCCCTCGCTCTCCAGCCAGTAGCGCTTGCGCTGGATGTTGGGGTCGAAGCGGCGCGGGGTGCGGCGGTGCGAGTGGGAGACGGTCTTGCCGAATCCCGGCTTGCGGCCGGTCAGCTGGCAGTGGGCGGACACGGTGCGGTCCCTTCGGTGGTGGGGCCCTCGGAGGCTTATTGAAAACGAAAACCATTTACGTATACTACGGGGCATGGCCCGCAACGAAATACGCCCGGTCGTCAAGCTCCGGTCCACCGCCGGAACCGGGTTCACGTACGTCACCCGCAAGAACCGCCGTAACAACCCCGACCGCCTGGAACTGCGCAAGTACGACCCGGTCGTCGGGCGGCACGTCACCTTCCGAGAGGAGCGCTGAGGTCCGATGCAGCCCGGAATCCACCCCGCCTACGAGCCCGTCGTCTTCCGCGACCGGGCCGGGGACTTCGCCTTCCTGACCCGGTCGACGATGACCAGTGACAAGACCGTCGAGTGGGAGGACGGGAACACCTATCCCGTCGTCGACGTCGAGATCTCCTCGGCGAGCCACCCCTTCTACACGGGCACCGCCCGGGTGCTGGACACCGCCGGCCGCGTCGAGCGGTTCGAGCGCCGCTACGGCAAGCGCGGGGCCCGCTGATGGAGCGGCTGAGCGTCGCGCTGGTGGGCGGGCTGCACTCGGATGCCCGGCGGGCCGCGGTCGAGCGGCTGCTGCGCACCGTGCCCGGCAGCGTCGCCCTCCACCACGACCTGGCCTCGGCCGCCGACGGCACCGTGGAGCGCACCGTCCGCGACGCCGGCGGCACGCTGGACACCGGTATGGCGCCGCTGGTCAACGACTGCGCCTGCTGTGCGCTGCGCGAGGACCTGGTGCCCGAGCTGGAGCGGCTGGCCGCCGGCCGGACCTGCCGGCTGGCGGTCGTGGAGCTGTGGGACTCGGTCGAGCCGAAGGCGATGGCCGAGGTGATCGCCTCGTGCGGCAGCGAGAACCTGACGCTGACCGCGGTGATCACCGCCGTCGACCCGGCGCTGCTGCTGCCGTATCTCGGCTGTGGCGACGATCTGGCGGAGGCGGGGCTGGCGGCTGCCGCCTCCGATCAGCGCACGGTCGCCGACACCTGGGCGCGGCAGCTGGAGTACGCGCCGGTGCTGGCGCTGGCCGCGGGGGAGGAGCCCGCGGACGAGGCCGATCTCGCGCTGCTGGCGCAGCTGCACCCGACGGCGCGCCAAGTGGACGTGGGATCCGTCGAGTTGGCCGCCGCGGCGGTGGCCGGCTTCGATGTGGAGGCGGCTGCCGCCCGGCAGCATCCGGCGTGCGCGCTGCTGCCCCAGGAGGCCGACGCGGCCGGGGTCGGCACGCTCGTATGGCGGCGCACCCGGCCCTTCCACCCCGAGCGGCTCTTCGCGGCCCTGGAGGACCTGACCTGTGCGGCGGCGCGCAGCCGGGGCCGGTTCTGGCTGGCCGACCGGCCGGACGCGCTGCTGGCCTGGGACGCGGCGGGCGGTGCGCTGTGTGTGGAGAGCGCCGGGCCGTGGCTGGCCGCGCTGCCGGACGCCGCCTGGGAGATGGTGCCGCCGGTGCGCCGGGCCGCCGCCGCGCTGGACTGGCACCCGGAGCATGGCGACCGGGCCCAGCACCTGGTCTTCACCTCGCCCGGTCTGGACCGCGAGGGGCTCCGGTCCCTCCTGGAGTCCTGCCTGCTCACCGACGCCGAGTACGCGGGCGGGCCGCCGGCCTGGAAGCGCCTCGCGCCCGCCTTCGACGCGCTCCTCGACCCGGTGTCGTGAGGCGCCGCTCCGGAGGTCCCCGTTCCGAAGGTCCCGTTCCGTAAGGCGCCGTTCCGGGAGCTCCCGTTCCGTAAGCCGCCGTTCCGCCCGTCGTCGAACCGGCCGTTTCCCGGTGGGGAACCCGGCCGCATCCGCCTGCACGAGAAGTCCGCCCGCACGAGAAAGCCCTGCCCATGCCCCGTCGGCCCGATCCGCGCCGTAAGCCCGCGAACCGTCCCAACCCGCTGGACGCGGCCGGGATCACGTACATCGACTACAAGGACACCGACCTGCTGCGGAAGTTCATCTCGGACCGCGGCAAGATCCGCAGCCGCCGGGTCACCCGGGTCACCGCCCAGCAGCAGCGGCAGCTGGCCCGTGCGATCAAGAACGCCCGGGAAATGGCGCTGCTGCCGTACGCCTCGCGGTGACGCGTAGGAGGTTCCCTACGTTTGACGCGTAGGGAACCTCCTACGTATCTTCGGGGACGTGAACGCCACTCCTGAACCGCCGCGTGCCGTCCTGTCCGAACCGGACCGGGACCACGTCTTCGCGGCGCTCGCCAACGGCACCCGGCGCGAGGTGCTCTGCCTGCTGCGCGACGGCGGGCCGCAGCCCGTCCAGCGGCTGGGCGAGCACTTCGCGATGAGCCGGCCGAGCCTGTCCGAGCATCTGAAGGTGCTGCGCCAGGCCGGACTGGTGAGCGAGCGGCGGGCCGGCCGGCAGCGGATCTACCGCCTGGAGGCCGAGCCACTCAGTGAGGTGCAGGACTGGCTCGGCCCCTACGAGCGGTTCTGGCGCGCGAAGCTCGCGGGCCTCGGCGAGCTGCTCGACCGTATGCCCGGCGTTCCCGATGTTCCCGACGATCCCGATGTTCCCGATGACGAGGCGCAATGACCACGCACCCGTTCGCAGTTCCGGACGACGACCCCACCACGATCCGGGTCGCGCACTTCCTGGCGCACCCTCCCGCGAAGGTCTGGCGGGCACTGACCGAACCGGAGTTGATCGCCCAGTGGCTGATGCCCGGCGACTTCCGGCTGGAGGTCGGCCACAGCTACCAGATGTGGACGCTGCCCCGGCCGAACAGCAACTTCTCCGGCACCGTCATGGCCGAGGTCGAGGCGTTCGAGGAGGAGAGGATGCTGCGGCTGCGCTGGCGGGACGCGGACGAGGGGCAGGGCAGCCGCGCCGACTGGACGATCACCTGGACCCTGGAACCCGAAGGGCGCGGTACGCGTCTCTTCCTCGTCCATGAAGGCTTCGACCCGGACGACCCGTTCCAGGTGCGGGCGCACAAGGTCATGGGCGGCGGATGGCGGTCGATGGTGACGGAGGGTCTGGGGAAGGTGCTCCAGGGGCTGTGAGCGCTCCACGGGCGGTGACGGTCCCGGCACGGGCTGTCGTGCACGTGCATCTGCGAATGCATCCGCATGTGAACGCAGCTATGATCCCGGGCAGTTGACACCGTTTATCACCGCGTTCACCACCGGGAGAGCCCTGTGCCCCACGCATACAACGGCATGGCCGCAACGGATCTCCGTGATGTGTCCTGGCAGAAGAGCCGGCACAGCAACTCCCAGGGCTCCTGCGTGGAATTCGCGAAGCTGCCCGGCGGTGACATCGCGGTCCGCAACTCCCGCTTCCCGGACGGCCCGGCGCTGGTCTACACGCCGGCCGAGGTCGAGGCGATGCTGCTCGGCGTCAAGGACGGGGAGTTCGACCACCTCGTACGCGACTGACACCTCGTACGCGATCGCCTCGTAGGCGGCCGGGCCGGTCCCGTGCGGCCGGGCGGTGCGGCGCGGACAGGGGAACGGGCGCCCGTGGCACACGGGCGCCCGTTCGTCGTGTGTGTGGGCCGCGGGCGCTGTGGCGGCAGGCCCGCGGCGGCCGGCGCTCAGGGCAGCCGGAAGAGGGCCCATACGACCTTTCCGTGCCGGTCCCCGGACAGTCGGTGCCAGCCCCAGCTGTCGCTGAACGAGTCGACCAGGTAGAGCCCGCGCCCCGACTCGGCGGCGGAGTCCGCCTCGCCGGCCTCGGGCGAGGCGTCGCTGGGGTCCCGTACGGCGCAGACGAGCCGGGAGGACCAGCGCATCAGGTGGAGCCGGGCGGGCGTCAACGGCTCTGGGTACGCGGTGTATTCCGCGTATTCCGAGCCGAATTCGACCGTCCGGTCCGGGGCGGCGAGGACCGCGTGGCGCAGCGCGTTGGTCACGAGCTCGGAGACCACTAGGGCTACCCCGTCGAAGAGGTCCTCCAGGCCCCAGCCGCAGAGCGTTTCGCGGGTGAACTTCCGTGCCCCGCGGACCGATTCGTAGCGCGGCGGGAGCGAGCAGGACGCGGATCCGGAGACGGCCAAGGGGTCGACGGGAGGAAAGCCCTGCCATAACGGCTCGAAGTCGAGCATGGTCATAACCTTGGTCCCCATGCGAGGCACTCCTGGCGTTCGCGGACGTCATGACCCTGGCCGGTCAGCCGGATCTGGCGGATCTTTCACGAGCGAGCATGCGTGCGACGCCTATGGTTCCCAATGCGTAGGGCAGATGCAAGGGCAGATGCACGTGCAGCTGACGTGATTGCGTAGGGCTGGCCGTATAAGCGCCGTATTCTTCCCGTGATTTCTTGTGGAGGGCTTGCGGTGGCCGCACATATCAGTAACCGGATGAGCACTCAACGAAGCCTGAACATGGCAGACTGCGGCCCACTGTTGGACGGGGTGGGGTCACAGGAGGGTCAGAGAGGTGTCCGCAAGTGAGTCGAGCGGGTCGGTGGTGCGGCGGATCCTGCTCGGGTCGCAGCTCCGTCGGCTGCGTGAATCGCGCGGGATAACCCGTGAAGCGGCCGGCTACTCGATCCGTGCGTCCGAGTCGAAGATCAGCCGCATGGAGTTGGGCAGAGTGAGCTTCAAGGCACGCGATGTCGCAGATCTCCTCACGCTGTACGGCGTGGGCGACGAGCAGGAGCGCGAGGCGCTGCTCGCACTGGCCCGGGAAGCCAACGTGGCGGGCTGGTGGCACAGTTACGGCGATGTGCTGCCCGGATGGTTCCAGACGTACGTGGGGCTGGAAGGGGCGGCGTCGCTGATCCGGGTCTACGAAGTCCAGTTCGTCCACGGGCTGTTGCAGACCGAGGAGTATGCGCACGCGGTCGTCTCGCGGGGCATGCCCGGTGCGCCGGCGGCCGACATCCAGCGCCGGGTGGCGCTGCGCCAGGAGCGGCAGAAGCTGCTGATATCCGAGCGGGCGCCGCAGCTGCACTGCGTGCTGGACGAGGCCGCGCTGAGACGCCCGTACGGCGGACGGGCCGTGATGCGGGGCCAGTTGAAGCATCTGATCGACATCTCCGAGCGGCCCAATGTGCGGTTGCAGGTCATGCCGTTCAACTTCGGCGGGCATGCCGGCGAGAGCGGGGCGTTCACCATGCTGCGGTTCCCGGAGTCGGATCTGTCCGACGTGATCTATCTCGAACAGCTCACCAGTGCCCTCTACTTGGACAAGGCGGAGGAGGTCGCCCAGTACGAGCGGGCGATGGCGCGGCTCCAGGAGGACAGCCCGGACCCCTCCCAGACCAGGGATCTGCTGCGTGGTCTACTCCAACTCACTTGACCCGGCAGTAGGATGACGCCGGATCAGCCCCCCGCAGAGCAGAGCCGCACAGAGTAGGGATGCCATGTCCTTCTTCGCAGACCTGGCCTACCAGTTCATCGACGGTGAATGGCGGGCCGGCAGCGGCTCGTGGGACATCATCGATTTCAACCCCTACGACCAGGCGAAGCTGGCGTCGATCACCGTCGCCGGCGTGGACCAGGTCGACGAGGCGTACCGCGCCGCCGAACGGGCGCAGCGCGACTGGGCCCGGAGGAATCCCTACGAGCGGCGAGAGGTCACCGAGCGGCTGCTGCGGCTGATCGAGGAGCGCGAAGCGGAGATCATCGAGGCGCTCGTCCTCGAACTGGGCGGCACCCGCAGCAAGGCCGCCTACGAGGTCCGGCTCGCCAAGGAGTTCGTGCGCGAGGCGATACAGCTCGCGCTGCGGCCCCAGGGCCGGATACTGCCCTCGCCGGTGGACGGCAAGGAGAACCGCGTCTACGGCCTGCCGGTCGGCGTCATCGGCGTGATCAGCCCGTTCAACTTCCCGTTCCTGATCTCCATGAAGTCGGTGGCGCCGGCGCTGGCGCTCGGCAACGCCGTGGTGATCAAGCCCAACCAGAACACCCCGATCACCGGCGGCGGGCTGATCGCCAAGCTCTTCCAGGACGCCGGGCTGCCGGACGGGCTGCTCAACGTACTCGTCACGGACATCGCGGAGATCGGTGACGCGTTGATCGAGCACCCGGTGCCGCGGGTGATCTCGTTCGCCGGGTCGGACAAGGTCGGCCGGCATGTGGCGGCGGTCAGCGCCGGGCACTTCAAGCGGGTGATTCTCGAACTCAGCGGCAACAGCGCGCTGATCGTCATGGACGACGCCGATATCGACTACGCCGTGGACGCCGCCGTCTTCAGCCGGTTCGTCTACCAGGGGCAGGTCTGCATGGCGGCCAACAGGGTGCTGGTGGACCGCGCCGTGGAGGCCGAGTTCACCGAGAAGTTCGTGGCCAGGGTGGCGGCGCTGCGGACCGGCGATCCGCGCGATCCGCGGACCCAGATAGGCCCGCTGATCAACGGGTTCCAGGCGGAGGCGCTGACCTCGCTGGTCGACCGGGCGGTCGCCGAGGGGGCCACGGCGCTGCTGCGCGGGCGTACGGACGGCAACCTCGTCGAGCCGAGCGTGCTGGCCGGGCTGCCCGCGGACTCCGGGCTGCACGGTCAGGAGATCTTCGGTCCGGTCGTCCTGCTGGTGTCGTTCGACGGGGAGGACGAGGCGGTGCGGATCGCCAACGACTCGCCCTACGGGCTCAGCGGGGCGGTGCACACCGCCAATGTGGAGCGCGGGGTGCGGATCGCCCAGCGGATAGAGACCGGGATGGTCCACGTCAACGACGGGACGGTCCACGACGAGCCGCAGGTGGCGTTCGGCGGGGAGAAGTTCTCCGGGGTGGGGCGGCTGAACGGGGAGTCCACGATCGAGGCGTTCACGACGCAGAAGTGGGTGTCCATCCAGCACGGGCGGTCCCACTTCCCCCTCTGAGGCCGCCGCGCCGACGGCATCGGGGAGCCCTGGACGGCGGGGCAGCCGCGTACCGGTGGCCGGGTGCGGGCGACCCGGGAGAGCCGGGCGCCGGTCCCGGAGCGTGGCGTCCTAGGCTGACGGCAGGGACGCGCGCGAGGGATTGAGGAGACGATGTCGGCGATCCGGCTGCTGGTGCTGGGGGCCGTGCGGCAGCACGGCCGGGCGCACGGCTATCAGGTGCGCAACGACCTGGAGTACTGGGGCGCCCACGAGTGGTCCAGCGCCAAGCCGGGGTCGATCTACCACGCGCTGAAGCAGATGGCGAAGCAGGGGCTGTTGCGCGCCCATGACATCGCGCCCAGCACCGCCGGCGGGCCCCCCCGTACCGAGTACGAGCTGACCGCGGCGGGCGAGGCCGAGTACTTCACGCTGCTGCGGGCGGCGCTGGCGCAGCGGGATCCGAAGACCGATGTGCTGAGCGCCGGTCTCGGCTTCATGGTGGACCTGCCGCGGGACGAGGCGGTGGCGCTGCTCGGGGAGCGGGTGCGGGCGCTTGCCGAGTGGCGGTCCACGGTCACCTCGTACTACACGCCCGAGGGCGGGACCGGACCGCTCGGCCACATCGGCGAGATCATGAACATGTGGGTGCACTCGGCGGACAGCGGTGCGGAGTGGACGCGGGGGCTGATCGCGCGGATCGAGGGCGGCGCCTATGTCTTCGCGGGCGAGGGGGAGCCGTTCAGGGGGGTGCTCGCGGAGGGGCAGGAGAACCCGTACGCGATCGGGGGCGAGACCGGGGGCGCCGGGGGCGACGAGGACGCGGGCGGGGTGTGTCAGAGCCTGCCCCGATCCGCTGCTGACCCGACCTAGTGGTGGAACGCGGTGGCGACGTTCTCCGGGCGGTTCAACGGGCCGGGCTGACGGCGGAGTTCGGGCAGCAGGCTCTCCAGGTCCGCGAGGAAGAGGTCGGCGAGGTCCTGGGAGAAGCCGTTGCGGCAGACGATGCGGAGGACGGAGAGGTCCTCGCGGTGCGGCGGGAAGGTGTAGGCGGGGAGCAGCCAGCCGCGCTCCTTCATCCGGCGGGACACGTCGAAGACGTCGAAGGCGGTGACACCGTCCGCGGTCGTGAAGGCGAAGACCGGCAGCTGGTCGCCCCGGGTGAGCAGCCGGAAGTCGCCCGGCGCGGCGATCCGTTCGGCCAGCGAGCGGGCCACGTCGCGGGTGGCCTGCTGTACGGCGCGGTAGCCCTCCCTGCCCAGCCGCAGGAAGGTGTAGTACTGGGCGGCGACCTGGGCGCCGGGCCGGGAGAAGTTGAGGGCGAAGGTCGGCATGTCGCCGCCCAGGTAGTTGACGCGGAAGACCAGCTCCTCGGGGAGCGCGGCCTCGTCCCGCCACAGGGCCCAGCCGACGCCGGGGTAGACCAGGCCGTACTTGTGGCCGGAGGTGTTGATGGAGGCGACCCGGGGGAGCCGGAAGTCCCAGACCAGCTCGGGGTCGAGGAACGGGGCGATCATGGCGCCGGACGCGCCGTCCACGTGGACCGGGATGTCCAGCCCGGTGCGCTCCTGGAGGGCGTCGAGCGCCGCGCAGATCTCCGCCACCGGCTCGTACGACCCGTCGAAGGTCGACCCGAGGACGGCCACCACGCCGATGGTGTTCTCGTCGCAGAGCGCGGCTGCGGAGGCCGCGTCGAGGTGGAAGCGGTCGCCCTCCATGGGGACCTGGCGGGCCTCGACCTCCCAGAAGGTGCAGAACTTCTCCCAGCAGACCTGGACGTTGGCGCCCATGACGAGGTTGGGGCGGGCGGTGGCGGGATAGCGGTCCGCGTTGCGCCGGGACCAGCGCCGTTTGAAGGCCATCCCGGCGAGCATGCAGGCCTCGCTGGAGCCGGTGGTCGAGCAGCCGACGGTGGTGGACGGGTCGGGCGCGTGCCAGAGGTCGGCGAGCATGGCCACACAGCGCCGCTCCAGTTCGGCGGTGAGCGGGTACTCGTCCTTGTCGATCATGTTCTTGTCCCGGCACTCCGACATCAGGATGCCGGCCTGCGGTTCCATCCACGTGGTGACGAAAGTGGCCAGATTGAGCCGGGAGTTGCCGTCCAGCATCAGCTCGTCGTGCACGAACTGGTAGGCGGTGTGCGGGGCCACGGGGCCCTCGGGCAGGGTGTGCCGCGGCGGAGAGGTGTCCATGCCGGCGACCGGGTCGGCCTCGCCGTAGAAGGGGTTGACCGGGCGCGCCTGGCGCGAGCGGTCGCGGTCGGAGGCGCCTTTGTGGAGAGTCATCTGAGGGGGATACCCGTCAACTCGCAGGGGAAAGACCGGCTTTGATGGCTTTGGTGAGTTTCACGACACGTTCCGCCTGGATCCGGGCGGCGGTACGGGCGTTCGCGTCGACCGGGGTGTCCGGGCCGCCGACGTGCGAGGTGCCGTAGGGGTTGCCGTCGGTGAACTTCGCCGGGTCCGTGTAGCCGGGGGCGACGAGGATGCCGCCGAAGTGGTGGACGGAGTGGTAGAGCGCGAGGAGGGTGGACTCCTGGCCGCCGTGCGCGGTGGCGGAGGCGGTGAAGCCGCTGTAGACCTTGTCGGCCAGCCTGCCCTGCTGCCAGAGGCCGCCCAGGGTGTCGATGAACTGCTTGAGCTGGGAGGTGACGTTGCCGAAGCGGGTGGGGGAGCCGAAGACCACCGCGTCCGCCCAGAGCATGTCCTCGTGGGTCGCCTCCAGGATGTCGGCGGTGGCGGTGGTGTTCGCGGCCCAGGCCGGGTTGGCGTCGATGGCGCTCTGGGGGGCGAGTTCGGCGGTCCGGCGCAGGCGCACGTCGGCGCCCGCGTGCTCGGCGGCGTCCGCGATCAGGCGGGCCAGCTCGGCGATGGTGCCGGTCGCGGAGTAGTAGATGACCGCGACGTTCACATCGTGCGTGGGCATGGGCACACCTCCTGGAACCCGACAATAGGGGCATAGGGGGTGTATGGCCTCCAGGGTTCGCCCAGTGGAAGCGCGGGGGCGTGCGAGGGGCGGGCGGGCGCCGCGCGACCGTTCGTGCGGCCGGCTACGCGACCGGCCGTGCCATCGGGGCGCGCGACCGGCCGGGCCACAGGGTGCGTGAGCGGGCCGCGGTGGTGCGGCCCGGTGCGGGCGTGGTGCGGCCCGGTGGCGTGCGGCGGTTCAGCTCGCGGTGGCCAGCGACAGCTTCGCCGCGAAACCGAGGAAGGCGGCGCCGGCGCCCGCGGACAGGCCGGCCGTCAGCCGCCTGCGGCGCCGGAAGGTGGTCGCCAGGAACGTCCCGCTGAAGATCAGCAGCGAGAGATAGCTGAGGCTGAACAGCTGCGCCCAGGCGCCGAGGGCCAGAAACGACAGCACCGGGTGGGCGTAGGACGGGTCCACGAACTGCACGAAGAAGGAGATGAAGAAGAGGATCGCCTTCGGGTTGAGCAAGCTCACCACCAGCGCCCGGCGGAAGGGCCGTTCGGCGGTCTCCTTGGCGGCCTCCTTTGTGGCCGGGGCCGCCGGGGCCGCCGGGGTCGGGGTGCCGGGTGTGGTCGCGCCGTCCCGGGTCGCCACGGCCGCCTCCTGGGTCACCGCGGCCCCGGTCGTGCCGGCGTCCCGTGCGGCCCTGCGGTCCCGACCGCCGCGCCACAGGGACCAGGCGCCGCGCAGCATCCCGACGGCCAGCCACGTGAGGTAGCCCGCGCCGGCGAACTTCACGATGCCGAAGAGCAGCGGACTGGCCTTCAGCAGCGAGGCCACCCCGCCCGCCGACAGCGTCATCAGCACCGTGTCGCCGCACAGCACGCCCGCCGCGGCGCGGTACGCCACCCGCCGGCCGCGCCGCGCGGCGACCGAGACGACGTAGAGCGAATTCGGGCCCGGCAGCAGAATGATCAGTGCCAGGCCGGCCAGATACGTGGACAGATCCGTTATTCCGAGCATGGCCGGAAGGATGCCACCGGGTGTCCGGTGCCTCACCGGCATTTCAGGATCCGGACCGCCGCAGCCGGCTGCCCGCCCGTATCCGTATCGGTATCCCCACATCCCTACGGCGTATCCGTTTCCGTATCCGTACGGCCGGCCGGGCTTGCACCTCACGTGGCGTGAGGACCCATCGTGAAGCGCGTACCGACGACCGACGAGGGAGCGGAAGTGAGCTATTCGGTAGGGCAGGTCGCCGGTTTCGCCGGGATCACGGTGCGCACCCTGCACCACTACGACGAGATCGGGCTGCTGGTGCCCAGCGAGCGCAGCCACGCGGGGCACCGCCGGTACGGCGACCACGACCTGGACCGGCTCCAGCAGATCCTGTTCTACCGCGAGCTCGGCTTTCCGCTCGACGAGGTGGCGGCCCTCCTGGACGACCCGGACGCGGACGCGCAGGAGCACCTGCGGCGCCAGCACGACCTGCTGACCGCGCGGATCGGCAAGCTCCAGGAGATGGCCGCCGCCGTCGAACACGCGATGGAGGCACGCAGAATGAACGTACGGCTCACCCCGGAGGAGAAGTTCGAGGTCTTCGGGGACTTCGACCCCGACCGGTACGCCGCGGAGGTGGCGGAGCGCTGGGGCGGCACCGACGCCTACGAGGAGTCGCAGCGGCGGACGGCCGCGTACACCAAGGACGACTGGAAGCGGCTGGGGGCGGAGTTCGACGCCATCCACCGCAAGATGGCCGACCTGCTGGCGCAGGGTGTGCCGGCGGACTCCGAGGCGGCGATGGACGTCGCGGAGGAGCACCGCCGGTTCATCGGGGGCGCCTACTACGACTGCACCTACGAGATCCACACCGGGCTCGGGGAGATGTACGTCGCGGACGAGCGGTTCACCGCCACGTACGAGGCGATCCGGCCCGGTCTGGCGGTCTACATGCGCGACGCGATGCTGGCGAACGCGGTCCGGCACCTGTGAGGTGAGTGCGGGGGCGTCTCCGCGGCCGGCGAGGCCGCACTCGGGGGCCGGGGAGCGCCGCACTCGCGGGGCCGGGGAGGGCCGCTCTCGCGGGGCCGGGAGTGCCGCTCTCGGGGGCCGGGGAGTGTCGCTCTCCGGCCCGCACGGCCGCCACGGACGGTCCGGTCAGCTCATGGGGGCCAGGACCACGGCCGTGCCGTAGGCGCACACCTCGGTTCCGACGTCGGCGGCCTCGGTGACGTCGAAGCGGAACATCAGCACCGCGTTCGCACCCCGGGAGCGGGCCTGCTCCACCAGCCGCTCCATGGCCTGGTTGCGGGTCTCGACGAGGGTCTTGGTCAGGCCGCGCAGCTCGCCGCCGATCATCGACTTCAGGCCGGCGCCGATCTGGCTGCCGAGGTGCCGCGAGCGGACGGTGAGGCCGAAGACCTCGCCGATCACCTGCGTCACGTGGAATCCGGGGACGTCGTTCGTGGTGACCACCAGGACGTCCGATGACTGCTGTCCCCCGCCGTACTCCTCGATGCCCATGATCCGCACCTCCTCGCGGCCAGCATCACCCGGGACGGCGGGGGCGGCCAGCGGCCGGGCGCGGTCGGGTGGCGGGCGCGGATCCGCGGGGGCGGGGCGCCGGAGCCCGGGGTTCCGCGGGCTCCTGGTCCTCCGGCTGGAACCACGAGGCGGCATAGTCCGTTGATAGCTTTGGGCCGCACACCGCGCCTGCACCCCCGCTTTTGCTCGTCGCACCGCGCGACCCGGCGCCCTCGACCCAGGAGCCCTCACCCCGTGAACAACCTCGCGCTCGGACCCCAGTGGCTGGACCCGGACTATCTCCTTCAGACATTCGGTCTGGTCGGCCTCCTGTTCATCGTCTTCGCCGAGTCCGGCCTGCTGATCGGCTTCTTCCTGCCGGGTGACTCGCTGCTGTTCACGACCGGGCTGCTGGTGACGACGGGGAAGCTGGACACCCCGCTGTGGGCGGTGTGCCTCCTGGTGGTGCTGGCCGCCGTCCTGGGCGACCAGGCCGGCTACCTCTTCGGGCGCAAGGTCGGCCCGTCGCTCTTCAAGCGGCCCGACTCCCGGCTCTTCAAGCAGGAGAACGTCGAGAAGGCGCATCTCTTCTTCGAGAAGCACGGCCCGAAGTCGCTGATCCTGGCCCGCTTCGTGCCGATCGTGCGGACGTTCACGCCGATCATCGCCGGGGTGAGCCGGATGAACTACCGCTCCTTCATCACCTTCAACCTCATCGGCGGTGCGATGTGGGGCGCCGGGGTGACGCTGCTGGGCGCCGCGCTGGGCAATGTCCCGTTCGTGCACAAGAACATCGAGCTGATCCTCGTGGCGATCGTGCTGGTCTCCGTGGTCCCGATCGTCATCGAGTACCTCCGGGCGCGCGGCAAGGCGGCGAAGGAGCCGGCGGGCGCGGTCGTCCGCCCGGCGGGGGGCCCGGACCGGCCCCTGGGCGCCCCGGCCGACGGCCGCCGCGGGCGGCACGCCAAGCGCTGACGCCCCGGCCCGGACACCCCGCCCGGCTCCCGCCCCCGGCGCCCGCGCGCCCGCTCCCGCGCCGCCGCGTCCGGCGCCGCCCGGTCCCGGAAAACCCGGTACCCGGGCAAGCGCCACGCCCCGGCATGCGGCATCGTGTGCATGACCGGTCGGCAGGAGGCGTACGAGGAGCGGAGAGACGTGGTGTCGGACCCACCGCGCGGGCAGCGCGGCAGTAGCGGCAACAGCACCGGCGCGGGCAAGGGCAGCGGCGGCACCGGCACGAACGGGACCTCGCAGCAGTCCGGCCACCCCGAGGAGCGCAAACCGCAGTCGGACGAGGCGCACAGCGCCTTCACGCCGCCGCTGGGTGTGCCGCTGCCGCCGCCGCCCGAAGAGGAGCACCCCACCTCGGAGTTCGCGCTGCCCGAGGGCCTGCGCCCGGAGGCGCCGGCCGAGCAGGAGGGGTCGGCGTTCGTGCCGCCCGGGAGCACCAGCGGGCAGACGCCCCTGCCGGGCACCGTGGCCGGCGGTCTGGCGTTCACCCCGCCGCACGGCATCCCGGCCCTCAGCCTCACCAAGGAGGCGCCGTGGCAGGACCGGATGCGCACGATGCTCCGGATGCCGATCCACGAGCGGCCGGTGCCCGAACGGGTGGAGCGCGCCGAGGAGACCGAGGGCCCGGCCGTTCCCCGCGTGCTCGACCTGACGCTGCGTATCGGCGAGATCCTGCTGGCCGGCGGCGAGGGCGCGGAGGACGTCGAGGCGGCGATGTTCGGCGTGGCGCACGCGTACGGCCTGGAACGGGTCGAGCCGACCGTCACGTTCACGCTGCTGTCGATCTCGTACCAGCCGTCGCTGGTCGACGACCCGGTCACCGCCAGCCGGACGGTGCGGCGGCGCGGGGTCGACTACAACCGGCTGTCCGCGGTCTTCCGGCTGGTCGACGACATCACCTCCGAGGGCATCACCCTGGAGGAGGCGTACCGCGGTCTGGCCGAGATCCGGCGGAACCGCCACCCGTACCCGAGCTGGGGGCTGACGCTGGCCTCCGGGCTGCTCTCCGGCGCGGCGAGCATGCTGGTCGGCGGCGGGGTGCTGGTGTTCGCGGCGGCGGCGGTGGGCTCGATGCTCGGCGACCGGCTGGCGTGGCTGGCCTCCGGCCGCGGGCTGCCGGAGTTCTACCAGTTCGTGTGCGCGGCGATGCCGCCGGCCGCGATAGGGCTCGTGTTCGGCCTGGCGCACTCCAATGTGCAGGCGTCCGCGGTGATCACCGGTGGGCTGTTCGCGCTGATCCCGGGGCGGGCGCTGGTCGCCGGTGTGCAGGACGGGCTGACGGGTTACTACATCACCGCCGCCGCCCGGCTGTTGGAGGTCGGCTACCTGATCGTCGGCATCGTCGTCGGCGTGCTGTCGGTGCTCTATGTCGGGCTCCAGATCGACCCCGGCCTCAAGCGGCTCAACCCCGAGCAGGCGCTGCGGCTGTACAACGAGCCGCTGGTGCAGACCGCCGCGTCCATGCTGCTGGCGCTGGCGTTCTGTGTGCTGCTCCAACAGGAGCGGCACACCGTCGCGTTCGCGACGATGAACGGCGGGGTCGCCTGGGTCGTGTACGGGGCGCTCAACATGACCGCCGGCTTCAACGCCGTACCGTCCACGGCCATCGCCGCCGGGCTCGTCGGCCTCTTCGGCCAGTTGCTCTCCCGGTACCGCTACGCCTCGGCGCTGCCGTACGTCACCGCGGCGATCGGCCCGCTGCTGCCCGGTAGTGCGACGTACTTCGGGCTGCTCAACTTCGCCCAGGGCAATCTGCTGGAGGGCATCTCGTCGCTGATCCGGGCCGCCTCGCTGGCGCTGGCGATCGCCGTCGGGGTCAACCTGGGAAGCGAGGTCGCGCGGCTGTTCCTGCGGGCGCCGGGCATCACGGAGGCGGGCGCGGGCCGCCGGGCGGCCAAGCGGACGCGCGGCTTCTAGGGCCGCGCCGCGGCGGCTCGGGAAAGGGGATACGGGCCGCCGGGCGGAGTGCCGGGCGAGCATCGGTGGCCGTTGCTGGAATTCTCCGCTCCGGTAAATCCACGAGTGATCCGGGCCGTGCTTTTCGACGTGCGGCCGACACGAGAATTCTCCGGGCCGCAAGCAATTCTTCTCCGGAGTTTTCGTGCCGCGTCAGAACGACCTTGTCAGTCGAAGTGGTGCACGCTACGTTCATGGCGTTCGGCCGCGAATTACCAGTGGAATTCGCGGCGCCCCTGAACAGCGAGAAGAAGGTGGCACAGCTATGAACTCTCCGGTACCGACGCAGATCAGCTCCTACGCGAACGACCACCTGGCGAAGGTCACTCCCGGGAAGGTCGACAACGGGCAGGCCGTGCCGGCGCTGAGCGGCGCCAAGGCCCAGATCTCCGCCATCACCCCGACGTTCACCGATGCGACGGTGCTGATCGGAATACAGCAGGCGGTCGGTCACTAACCGCCGGCCCCTGCGCTCCTCCTGGTTGCCGGCCGGGAGGAGCGCGCCGTGCTGCGGTCCGTCGAAGCGTTCCCCCGGTATATGCGCCAAGTAAAGAACAGATGAGTTAACTTACCCGGCCTCATATACCTGCCGCTGATCCGCGGGGTGATGTGCCGGCGGCTCAACTAACTCATAACTTTACGCCGGGCGGCATGTTAGCTTCGAACACCTTGACGACGAGTCCCTATGAGACAGGGCTGTGTTCCTGGTCGCGCACGTGCCGTGACCGTCGTCAATACGGGGGGAGTACTCATGGCGAGTCATGCCGGTCACGCGAGCCTGAGTAGCAATACCGGACGTGGCGCAGGATCGGTCGCGGGTGTCGCCGGACAGCACACCATGCTGCTGATCACGGGCGTGCTGCTGGGCCTGCTGGGAGTGGGCGCCTCGCTCACCCAGCCGTGGGCCATCGGCAAACTGATCGAGGCGGCGGGCAAGGGCGAATCGCTGGCCTTCCCCATCGTCCGGCTCGTCGGCCTCTTCTGCCTGGGCGCGGTCTTCTCCGCGCTCCAGGCATACGTCATCGGGCGGGCCGGGGAGAACATCGTCTACGACGTCCGCCAGGTCCTGACCGGGCGGCTGCTCCGCGCCGACCTCACCGAATTCGGCAAGCGGCCCCAGGGCGACATCCTCACCCGCACGGTCACCGACACCTCGCTGGTGAAGATCGCCCTCTCGCAGAGCCTCGCCCAGCTGATCGTCAGCGGCGCCACCGTCATCGGCGGTGTCGTGCTGATGTTCCTCATCGACGTGCGGCTGATGCTCATCACCATGGGCTGCCTCGGGGTCGCCAGCCTCCTCTCGCTGTCCATCGCCCGCAAGTTGCGCAGGGTTGCCGTGCAGAACCGGGACGACACCGGCGAGTTCGGCACCGCCGTACAGCGCGTGCTCGCCGCGCTGCCCACGGTCAAGGCATCCCGGGCCGAGACGCGGGAGACCGCCCGTATCGGCAGGCTGGCCGAGCGGGCACGGCGTTCGGGTATCCGCGTCAACGCCTACAACGCCCTGTTCATGCCGTCCATGAACGTCGGTACGCAGGGCGCGCTGGCCGTCGTCGTGGGCGCCGGAATGGCGTGGGTGGCCCGCGGCGAGATGAACATGGCCGACCTGACCACGTTCATCATGTACCTCTTCCAGCTGGTGTCGCCGCTGGTGACGTTCTTCATGGGGGTGGGCCAGTTCATCCAGGGCCGGGCCGCGATCCAGCGGGTCGACGAACTCGCCCAGATGCCCCAGGAAGGCAACGGGGCGCAGGCCGCCCGGAGTTCCGTGCCCATCGGGCCGCTGCCCCAGCACCTGCCGGCGGTCGAGTTCCACGACGTGCGGTTCGGGTACCGGCGGGGCGAGGAGGGGGAGCGGACGCAGGTCCTGCACGGCATCTCGCTCACCGTGCCGGCGCGCGGGCTGACGGCGGTGGTCGGGCCCTCGGGCGCGGGCAAGACCAGCATGTTCCAGCTGATCGAGCGCTTCTACGCGCTGGACGGCGGTGTCATCCTGCTCGGCGGGCAGAACATCGGGACGCTGCCGCTCGACACCGTCCGCGGGCTGGTCGGCTACGTCCAGCAGGACAGCGCGACCATGCGGGGCACGGTCCGGGAGAACCTGACCTACGCGCATCCGCACGCCAGTGAGGACGACATCTGGGAGGCGGTGGAGATGGCCGGCCTCACCTCGGTCGTCGCCAACCTCCCGAAGGGGCTCGACACCGAACTCGGCGACCAGGGCAGCGGGTTGTCCGGCGGGCAGCGCCAGCGCCTGTGCATCGCCCGCACGCTGCTCCAGAAGCCCGCGGTGATGCTGCTGGACGAGGCCACCTCCAACCTGGACTCCGACTCGGAGCGGGACTTCCGCGACGTGCTGCGCCGGGTCTCCCAGCAGTGCGCGGTCATCGCCATCGCCCACCGCATCTCCACGGTGGTCGACGCCGAGAAGATCGTGGTGCTGGAAGGCGGCCGGGTCCGCGCCACCGGTGTGCACCGGGAGCTGATGGAGCACGACGAGCTGTACCGGCGGCTGGCGGGCTCCCAACTGCACGCCGGGGCGGCTCCGGTCGCCACGGCGACCCACTGGGTGAGCGGGGAGCCGGGGGCGGGTCCGCTCGCCTCCGCGCTCGGCTGGCACCAGTGGGGCAGCGGCCTCAACGAGCAGACGGTGCGGCTTCGGCCCATCAGGATCGAGGAGCAGTGGTGAACAGCGCGGACGTGGCCATCGTCGGCACCGGACCCAACGGCCTGGCGGCCGGCGTGGTGCTGGCCCGAGCCGGCCTGAGAGTGGAGCTCTACGAAGCGGCCGACACCATCGGCGGAGGGCTGCGCACCGAGCCGCTCTTCGACAACGGTGTCGTGCACGACATCTGCTCCGCCGTCCATCCCATGGCCGCCGCCTCCCCGTTCTTCCGGGAGTTCGACCTGGAGGCCCGCGGGGTCGAGCTGCTGCACCCCGAGATCAGCTACGCCCATCCGCTGGACGGGGGCCGCGCCGCCCTGGCGTACCGCTCGCTGGCTGACACCTGCGCGCACCTGGGTCCCGACGGTCCGCGCTGGCGGCGGCTGATGGGCCCGCTGCTGGAGCGCAGCGAGGCCGTCGTCGACCTGATCCTCTCCGGGCAGCGCAGCCTGCCGCGGGACCCGGCCGCCGCCCTGCTGCTGGCCGGCCGGGTGGCGGTCCACGGCACCGGGCTCGGCGCGGCACGCTTCCAGGGCGAGGAGGCGGCGGCCCTGCTCACCGGCGTCGCCGCGCACGCGGTCGGCAAACTGCCCAGTTTCGCGGCCGGCGCGGTGGCCATGCTGCTCGGCCACCTGGCGCACGGCACGGGGTGGCCGCTGCCGCGCGGCGGCAGCGCCCGTATCGCGGAGGCGATGGCCCAGGACATCACGGCGCACGGCGGCGTCCTCCACACCGGGCACCCCGTGACGGACCTGGCCGAACTCCGCCGCGCGCGAGCGGTGTTGCTCGACACCAGCCCCAAGGGCTTCCTGGCCCTCGCGGGCGACCGGCTGCCCCGCTCCTACGCGCGCGGCCTCACCCGCTTCCGCTACGGTCCGGGCGCCGCCAAGGTCGACTTCCTGGTCTCCGAGCCGATCCCCTGGGCCGATCCCGCGGTGGGCCGCGCCGGCACGGTCCATCTGGGCGGCACTCACGCCGAGATGGTCCGCCAGGAGACGCGGAACGCACGCCGCGTGCGGACCCGGGAGCCGTTCGTCCTCCTCGTGGACCCCGCGGTGACCGATCCCGGTCGCGCGCTGCCCGGGAAGCGCCCCGTGTGGGCGTACGCGCATGTCCCGAACGGCGATCCCACCGACCCCTACGAGCTGGTGCGCGCCCGCATCGAGCGCTACGCCCCGGGGTTCGGGGACACGGTCATCGCCCACCGCTCCGTGCCCGCCGCCGCGTACGAGACCTACAACCCCAACTACGTGGGCGGAGACATCGGTTCGGGCGCGATGACCCTCTACCAGAGCATCGCGCGCCCGGTGCCCCGCATCGATCCCTACCGCACACCGCTGCCCGGCGTCTTCCTGTGCTCCTCGGCCACCCCGCCGGGGCCCAGTGTGCACGGCATGTCCGGCTATCTGGCCGCTGTTTCCGCACTGCGGCATTGTTTCGGGAAATGTGACGTACCCAACGTGGGTACGCAGTCGGCGTCATTCGCGAGCGGCGACCTCGCCTAAAGCGGGCCACACCTTTCCGTTCCGGCGTCAACGCATGCCCGACTCTCCAGGTGTTCGGGGTGGTGCGCGGCGGGGTCGGGTGAGGCGCGATGAAACTACGATGAAACCGTGCGGAACTCCGAGTGGTGCCCGGGACGTTGTCGAAGAGGGCCTGCGGTGCTCCAATCAGGGCTTTCGCCGGACCGGCTATCCCACCTGCCGGGAGCTTTGCTTCCTCGTAGCACTGCACATATTCACTGGAGTCCATCTCGGTGTATATGATGGACTCACACGACATAACCTGAAGTCCCCACACTTCGTTGAGGCGTTACCTGGATCGACAGGAACTGCTGGTCTGACCAACCACGCGGAACTGCTGCGGATCTTCCGTGCAGTTGTGTTGGCGTACAACGTCCTTCCTCGCTCCGGCTCTTCGGCTTCGCGACGGTCCCATCGGGATCGACTGTGGGGACAAAGAGAGGGAGTTCGGTGACTAACGGGGTAGAGGACATCGGCTATGGGCGACAGTTCGAGGGCTGGTACGACCGGCTGATACCGGACGACAGGATTACCGACGAGGCGGTAAAAGGGCTGCTGGCCCTCCATCCCGCTCCCGATGCGGGGACCATTGAGCTCGGTGTCGGCACGGGACGGATCGCCATCCCGCTTTCCGAGAGCGTCGGCCATGTGACCGGTGTGGATTCCTCACCGGAGATGCTGGACGCGATGCGCGTCAAGCTGAAGGACCGCGGCGATGTCACCCCCGTCCACGGGGACATCCGCACCTACACCTCGGATTCCCGGTACGGGCTGGTGTATTGCGTCTGCGCGACCCTGTCGCTGCTGCACACCCGCGAGGACCAGCAGCGGGCCGTCCGGTGTGCGGCCGACCTCCTCGCCCCCGGCGGCCGGCTGGTGATCGAGACGCACAACAAGCCGCCGATCCTGGAACTTCACGAAGGACGCAGGCGCACCACGTACTTCGTCCCCTACCCGGAGCCCGGCACCGGCGTGCAGACCCATTCCACGCTGCTCGACGGCGACCTGTGGCACTGCTCGCACATCCTGTACCAGGCCGACGGCACCACCCGGGTCGGGAACGAACTCACCCGGCTGACCACTCCGGAAGACATCGACGACTACGCCCGCGCGGCCGGGCTGGAGCCCGAGGCCAGTCTTTCGCGGTGGGACGGCACCCCCTATAACGAACAGTCACCCATGTTCGCCTGCTGCTACGTCAAGCCCTGAGCGCGCACACCGGAACGCGGATCACAGAAGGGGGTCGCAGTGGGACGACCGCCGATATTGCCGGCAGACAAGAAACTCGGTCTCCTGGTGAGAGTGATGAGTGGCCAACTGACCGCGGCGGAAGCCGCGCGGGAAGCCGGAGTCTCCGAGCAATCCGTATCGAACTGGCGTCGACAATTTATTGAGGGAGCTCGTAACGGCCTGGCCGGCGAGAGCGGAAGGGACTCCGAAGAGGCGTCCCGGATTGCCGAGCTGACCAAAGAAAACGCCATGCTGAAGGCCACAATAGGCGAGCTGTATATGGAACTCCGGAAGTATGGGCGGAGTACGCCCGGCCGAGTTCCGTCCCCTCGCGGGAAGACTCATCCGGTCCGGAGGGTCAACTAACTCATTAATTTACCCGGGCATTCGGTGTTAGTGTCCGGGGTAACAGCCACTTGAAATCACGGGGGAGGAATTGTGGCGTCTTTGGAGCGCCAGTTCGCCGTGGGCATCGCTGGGTTGGCCGGCGCAAGCGTTCTGACCGGTGCAGCAATGCGATTCACGGGGAAGCGTGAACGTGCGCGTCGCTACCTGACGCACGAGAGGCCGGACGGCAGCCTCGTAGAGGTAGACGTCAATATTCCTCCGAATGCCCGGCGCATGGTCCTGCTCGACAACGGACTGGGCACGACCCACGAATACTGGGACTGGGTCTGCGAAGCACTTCCCGCGGACATGGGATACGTGCGGTTCAACCGGCCCGGCTACGGGCTCAGCACACCCTCGAAGCGCTACGGCCTGGAGCGGCATTTCGCGCTGCTGCAGGAACTGCGCGAAACGTACGTCGCCGACCTGCCGCTGGTGCTGGCCGGGCACTCCCTCGGTGGGTACTTCGTCGCCGCCTACGCGTCGCTCCACCCCGGGGCGAAGGAAGGGGTGACCGGGGTGGTCATGATCGACGCGACGGACGTGGCTCATCTGCGCTCCAGCCGCCGCGCGGACATCGACCGGTGGTCCCGGCAGTCGATGCTCATGGAGCAGGTGTTCGCCGTGGCGGGCCTTTCGGCGCTGCGGCCCGCCCTGAACCAGCACAAGACCTACCGCCCGGAAATCAACCGGAGTTACACGGCATTCCTGGCGCAGCGGCGTACCTGGGCCCTGGCCTACCGCGACTACCGGGACGCGATGACGTATCCGGAACTGGCCTCGGTCGACAGTCCGTTGACCGTGATCACCGCGGAGAACAACAAGGGGGACAACGCCGCGCACCAGAAGGTCCAGGCAAAGCTGGCCACCCTCTCGAAGCGGTCTCGGCAGCGCTGCATCGACGGTTCCGACCACGAGTCGCTGCTCTCCATCCAGCCGCACGCCGCACAGGTGGCGGAAATCATCGCCGACGAACCGCCGACCGGGCGGGCCGACGCGGAACGGCGGAAGTCCGCCGGAGCCCGCCCGGCCGTCAAGAGTGCCGCGGATCGCGAGAAGGAGCTGATGTGACCGTGCGGGTGAACACGGAGCGCCTGAAAACGGCCGCCGTCACGACGTCCCTCGCCGCCTGGCTCGTCGCGACGGCGGTGGC
Organism: Streptomyces sp. CT34; assembly: GCF_000805335.1. Lineage (GTDB taxonomy): Bacteria > Actinomycetota > Actinomycetes > Streptomycetales > Streptomycetaceae > Streptomyces. Next base: position 4,628,453 of record NZ_KN708638.1, read on the forward strand.
CCAGATGCCCGAGCAGCGCTTCGACAATCTCCTCAAGCGCGGAAAGCTGCGGATACCGACCCCGAACTGGCGTTTCTTCGGGCCGAATCCGGGAGTCAAGGACAACCATCTGCTCTACAGGGATGTCACGGACGGCAAGCCCGGTGAGTGGCAGGAAATCCCGATCACCCGCGACCGGGCCTGGTACGCACTGGCCTGGAACGCCCGCAACCGGTCCCCCAAGGCCCTGTTCGACGCGGTCCAGGACGTCTATGTCCGTTCGGCGGCCTACGGAACGGCGATGGAGCCCGTGGTGCAGTCGTCCGGCTACCAGCTGCTTTCCGGTTACATCCGGCACCATCTGCCGCACGCCGAAGGCGCCTCGCACAGTCAGTTCCTGGTCATGTACTCGTACCTTGCCGCCCCGGAGGCCCGGCAGATCGAGCCCATCTTCGTCTCCAGGGAATTCCCGCTGGAAGACGAAGGAGTTGTGCAGCCGGAGCCCTATCCCGTAGCCGCCTAGCGGGCTTTGTGACCCTCTCGGCCGGAAGCCGCGAACTCACTCGGAATGACTCCAGGCCGCGTGAGTCCGTGCCCTCCCGCCGAATGGCTGGAGAGTTTGCTCAAACGACAGAAAGAGGACAGCAAATGTCTGTGCTGGCTGAGTTCGCCAACACCGAGCTGGTCGACGTCGAGCCGGGCCGTCTCGGCTCCGAGGCGACCCCGACCATGATCACCCCGCTGGCCACCCTGGCCACCCCGGAGGCCACCCCGGTCGGCTTCGCGGCCACCTCGGCGACCGCCGCTGCGGTCAACATGATCACGCATGACGTCACTCGCCACTGATCGATGAGGGCGGGGGCACGGTACGTGTATCGGGCGTACCGTGCCCCCGCCTTCTGATACCCACCGAAACCATATCCACTCACAGGGGGCACTCATCCATGTTTCTCAAAGCTCCGCCCGAGGTCACGGCACGCCGAGTGGCCTCCCTGGGGACGCTGGTCTCCGCTCTGGAAATGCTGAGCCAGCACCGTAAGCTCGCCGACGGCGAATTGCTGAGTGCCCAACTGGAGAGCACACGTCCCGAATTCGCCAAGCGGTTTCCCCGACTGACCCGTGCCCTCAGCTCCAAGAAAGCGGGGGTCGCCCTCTACGGAATTCAGGCGGGAGCCTCCGCCGCCACGATGATCTGGGCGCACAAGCGCGGAGTACGCGCGGCGGGCAGTGCCGTGCTGGCGGTGACGGGCGCGGCATCACGCCTGCGCACCCCCTTCGGTGGAGACGGCGCCGACCAGCTCCAGCAGGTCATCAACGTCGTCCTCGCCTCGACCGGCACCTTCAAGGACGGCGACAAGGGCCGCGACGTGGCCATGCGCGCGCTGGCCCTGGAGACGACCATCTCCTACGTCGCATCCGGTGTCGTCAAGCTCGTCTCCCCGGTGTGGCTCAGCGGAGAGGCGTTCAGCGGCGTCATCCGCACGCACAACTACGGGGACCCGAACATCTACAAGCTCGTCCACAAGTACCCGATGCTGGGCAAGCTCATCACCTGGACGACGGTCGCCGCGGAGGTCGGCTTCCCGCTGGTCTTCGTCCTGCCGAAGCCGGCGGCCAAGGCGTACCTCGGCTCGATGACGCTGTTCCACCTGGGAATCGGTCAGTTCATGGGGCTCAACCGCTTCGTGCTGGCCTTCGCCGCCACGCACCCGGCGCTCCTCTATGTCTTCGACCAGAGCGGCAGGCGCCCGGCGGTGGCCGGCAACGCAGTGGCAGCCCTCGCGCCCGCCGCCGCGTAGCACCGCCGCGCTCCGCGGCCGGGACGTCCGGCCCCTGACGCCCGCCCCGCGGACCCACGACACGAACGACGGGCGGCACCCCGACTGGGTGCCGCCCGTTCGCGTACGAAAATCAGAGCGCGCCCGCGGGCGTGCGGGGCCCCGGAGAACCCCGCACGGCGCCGCGTCCGACCCGCCAGGTCAGTGCGCGCCGCCCTGCGCCTCAAGGCGCTTGTAGGACGCCTCGATCTCGGCCTCGGCCTCCGCGCGGCCGACCCAGTTGGCACCCTCCACGGACTTGCCGGGCTCCAGGTCCTTGTAGACCTCGAAGAAGTGCTGGATCTCCAGGCGGTCGAACTCCGAGACGTGGTGGATGTCGCGGAGGTGCTCCACGCGCGGGTCGGAGGCGGGCACGCACAGCAGCTTGTCGTCGCCGCCGGCCTCGTCCGTCATCCGGAACATGCCGATGGCGCGGCACTTGATGAGGCAGCCGGGGAAGGTCGGCTCGTCAAGGATGACCAGGGCGTCCAGCGGGTCGCCGTCCTCGCCCAGGGTGTTCTCGACGAAGCCGTAGTCGGCCGGGTAGCTGGTCGAGGTGAAGAGTCGACGGTCCAGGCGGATCCGACCGGTCTCGTGGTCCACCTCGTACTTGTTCCGCGAACCCTTCGGGATCTCGATGGTGACGTCGAACTCCACGGGTGGCTCCTCCATGATCAACACATACGTCTGGTGATTAAGTGTCCCCCACGCAGGTGTGTGGTGGCGAAAGGGGCTGGTCCGAAGTGCCCGAGACCCGAAATTGGCAGGTCAGATGGCAGTCGGCGCAGCGCTCCGCGCGGGTGGCGGCGCGCCGGGCACAGCGTTCCGCCCACGCTGCGTACGCGGCGTCGGACGCCGCCCGGCAGGCATGGCGGGCCGTACCGCGGCACACCCGGCAGACCTGGCGGCTGACGGCGCTGTCCGCCGCTACCGGACTGGCGGTCGCGGTCGCTGCGGTGGCGGCGGCCGGGCCGTGGGACTCCGGTCAGCGTACGGCCGAGCGGGCCGCCGCGGCCGGCGTACCGGAGACAGGTGGCGAGCATCACGATGACGGCCGGGCGCCCCGTCCGGCGCCGAGCGCACCGCCGGTGCTCGCGGCGCTCAGCGGGCCCGCGCACGGCGCCGTGGGGCCCGGCACGGCACCCGTACCGACCTACGGGGGACTGGCCGACGCGCTCGCACCGCTGCTGTCGGATCCGGCGCTCGGCCCGCTGCGCACCGCGTCCGTCCTCGACGTCGCGTCCGGCCGGCAGGTGTTCGGCGCCCAACAGGACGCGGCAGCCACCCCCGCCTCCACGGTGAAGCTCGCCACCGCCGTCGCCGCGCTGTCCAAACTCGGCGCCGACCACCGCATCGACACGTCCGTCGTCATGGGCGGCAGGGGCCGGATCGTCCTGGTCGGCGGCGGCGATCCGACCCTCACCGCCCAGGCGCCCGCACCGGGCGGCGGGGAGCAGCCCGCCAGCCTGCGCACCCTCGCCGACGACACGGCCCGGGTCCTCAAGCGGCGCGGGCTCACCAAGGTCGGCCTCGGCTACGACACCTCCGCCTACACGGGACCCGCCGAGCACCCCATCGGCCCCAACGAGAACCTCGCCCCGGTCACCGCCCTGATGACCGACGAGGCCCGCCTCGACGGCAGCGACCACGGCCCCGCACCGCGCGCCACCGACCCGGCGGGCGACGCGGCCGGCGCCTTCGCGGGGCTGCTCCGGCAGCGCGGTATCACCGTCGACGGCGACCCCGGCCAGGCCGCCGCCCCGCAGCGGCCCGACCGGATCGCCGTCGTCCACTCCCTCCCGCTCTCCGCCCTCGTGGAGCGGATGCTGACCAACAGCGACAACGACATCGCCGAGGCGCTGGCCCGCCAGACCGCCCGCGCGTCCGGGCGGCCCGCCGACTTCGCCGGCGCCGCCAGGGCAGAGCGCGACGCCCTGGCCGCCCAGCATCTCCCGCTGGCCGGCGCCGTCTTCGAGGACGGCAGCGGCCTGGACCGCGACGACAAGGTCTCCGCGAACCTGCTCTCGCACCTCCTGCTGGCCGCCGCCGACCCCGGCAGGCCGGACCTGCGCCCGGTCGTCACCGGCCTCCCGGTGGCGGCGTTCACCGGCACCCTGACCGGGCGCTACGTGGGCGACACCGCGGGCGCCGGCGCCGTACGGGCCAAGACCGGCACCCTCACCGGCGTCAACACCCTGGCCGGCACCGTCGTCGACGCCGACGGCCGCCTCCTCGCCTTCGCCTTCATGACCACCGGCACCACCGACGCCCAGGCCGCCCAGCAGGCCCTGGACCGCATGGCCTCCACACTCGCCAACTGCGGCTGCCGCTGACCCCTTCGCCCCACCCCCACGGGAGGCCCCCACGGGAGGTGACGGGCCCGACCCACCCCCACGGGAGGGAACGGGCCTTCTCCCCACCCCCACGGACGGGAGGTGACGGGCCTTATCCCCACCACCCACGGGGGCACGGGCCTCTTCTCCCGCCACTCACGGGAGGGGACGCCCCGGAGGCCCGTCACCGCACCCCGACGGCCCCGCGCAGCGGACAAACACCCCCACGGCGGGAAAGCCGCCAACGCCCCGAGGCAAAGCGCACCCCCACGGCGGCCACCCCCGCGGGGCGCAGCCCACCGCACCCCGCGTCGGGAAAGCCGCCACCGCCGGGCGCAAGCCCACCGCACCCCCGCGGCGGGAGAGCCGACAACGTGGGGGCGCAAGCCCACCGCACCCCCACGGCGGGAAAGCCGACAACGTGCGCAGCAGGCCAAGCGCAGCGGACGGGCGGATCGGCTACCAGCAACCGCACCACCCCCGTACGGTGAAGTCATGACGAGCATCGGTGGTGCGGAGATGGTCGACTGGAATCTCGCGGTTACGACCGCGACCCGATTCGTCCGGCCCGGTCCGGAGGTGAGCCGGGACGAGGCCCGGGAGATCGTCGCGGAGTTGCGGAGGCATGCCAAGTCCTCCGAGGAGCACGTCCGGGCGTTCACCCGGATGGCGCAGCCGGGTGCGGAGGGCCCGGCGGTGCCGCCTGACACGCCGGTGCTGGTCGTGGACCGGCCCGGCTGGATCCGGGCCAATGTGGCCGGCTTCCGGGCCGTTCTGAAGCCCCTGCTGGCCAAGATGGAGGACCGGCGCTCGAACGTGCCCGGTGGCGCGGTGCTCGGCGCGGTCGGCGGCAAGGTGACCGGCGTGGAGCTGGGGATGCTGCTGTCGTTCCTGGCGTCGCGGGTCCTGGGCCAGTACGAGACGTTCGCGCCGCCGTCGCGCGATCTGCCGGCCGCGGCGCAGGGCGGCCGGTTGCTGCTCGTGGCGCCGAACATCGTCCACGTGGAGCGCGAGCTGGACGTCGCGCCGCACGACTTCCGGCTGTGGGTGTGCCTCCATGAGGAGACCCACCGGACCCAGTTCACCGCCGTGCCCTGGCTGCGGGACCACATCGAGGGCGAGATCCAGTCGTTCCTGGCGGAGACCGACATCGACCCGGGGACGCTGCTGGAGCGGCTGCGGGAGGCGGCCCAGTCGCTGGCCGGCGCCAAGCCGGAGGGCGAGGAGGGCGACGACGGCACCCGGTCCATCGTCGATCTCGTGCAGACGCCCGCCCAGCGGGAGATCCTCGGGCGGTTGACGGCGGTGATGTCGCTGCTGGAGGGGCACGCCGACTTCGTCATGGACGGGGTGGGTCCCGAGGTGGTGCCGTCGGTCACCGAGATCCGGGAGAAGTTCCAGCAGCGCCGGGCCAGCGGCGCGGGCCGGCTGGACCTGGCGCTGCGCAAGCTGCTGGGGCTGGATGCGAAGCTGCGGCAGTACCGTGACGGGGAGCGGTTCGTTCGGTCCGTCGTCAAGGAGGTCGGCATGGACGGCTTCAACCGGGTCTGGACGTCGCCCAACACCCTCCCCACGAAACAGGAGATCGCCAAACCGGCGGACTGGGTCGCGCGGGTGCATCGGAAGGCCGACGGGGCACCGTAAGCGCACGGCGTGAGCTGGGCACGCCGTGCGGCAGTAGCGCGCCCCTCCAATCACCCGTCTGAGGGACCGTGACCGGTGGATAGGCGTGCAATGCTCGGGGAACTGCTCGTCTCTGTCACCATCTAGGCACTCTGTGTGACGAAGTGCCGTCCACGTCCCGAGGCTCGTCCCCCAGCTGAATGATTGGAAACGGACATGGGTCCCCATCCAGCGGTCGCCGCGATACGCCTGGCGGTCCGCCGCGTACTCCACGACGTACTCAACCACCACTGCGCGCAGGAGCGGCACGAGGCCCCGCTCGTGCTCGTCGCCTGCTCCGGCGGCGCCGATTCCATGGCGCTCGCCTCCGCCCTCGCCTTCGAAGCCCCCAAGCTGGGGGTCCGCGCCGGGGGCGTGACCATCGACCACGGCCTCCAGGAGGGTTCCGACCTCCGCGCCGCCGAGGTCGCCGTACGGCTGCGGGCGCTGCGGCTCGACCCCGTCGACGTCGTCAGCATCCACGTAGGGCGCGCGGGCGGCCCGGAAGCCGCCGCCCGGGACGCCCGCTACGCCGCCCTGGACGCCGCCGCCGACCGCCACGGCGCCAGCGCGATCCTCCTCGGCCACACCCGCGACGACCAGGCGGAGACCGTGCTCCTCGGTCTCGCCCGCGGGTCCGGCATCCGCTCGCTGTCCGGAATGGCCGCGACCACCGGGACGGACGGCCGCTACCGCCGCCCCTTCCTGGACCTCGACCGACAGACCGCCCGCAAGGCGTGCCTCATCCAGGCGCTGCCCGTCTGGGACGACCCCCACAACACCGACCCCGCCTACACCCGCTCCCGACTGCGGCACGAGGGGCTGCCCGCCCTGGAGAAGTGCCTCGGCAAGGGCGTCGTCGAGGCACTGGCGCGCACCGCCCAGCTCTCTCGGGACGACGCCGACGCGCTGGACGCCTGGGCCGCCGAGGCCGAGGGCGCGGTGCTGGACGATGCCGGCACCCTGGATGTCGCCGCCCTCTTCGCGCTGCCGCCCGCGGTACGCCGCCGGGTGCTGCGCCGGGCCGTCATCGGAGCCGGCTCACCTGCCGGTTCGCTCTTCGCCCGGCACATCGAAGAAGTGGACCGGTTGATCACCGCTTGGCGCGGGCAGGGCGCCATCAACCTCCCCGGGCGCGTGGGTGTGCGACGGCAGGGTGGCAGACTGGTCATTCGGCAGGGCTGAGCCGCAGAAGACCGCCCTGCTCCGTGATCTTGCGACCGGGTCCCGCTTCGTGAGGTTCACGGCTGATCTGCACACCGAAGCGAGCGAGAGTGGCACGGGTGGACGACAAGGACATGGGCGCCGACCTTCAGTCGGTGCTCATCAGCAAGGAAGAGATCGACGCGAAGCTGGCCGAGCTGGCCGCGAAGATCGACGCGGAGTACGCGGGCAAGGACCTGCTCATCGTCGGTGTCCTCAAGGGCGCGGTGATGGTGATGGCGGACCTGGCGCGCGCGCTGTCCACCCCCGTCACGATGGACTGGATGGCCGTGTCCTCGTACGGCGCGGGCACCCAGTCCTCCGGTGTGGTCCGCATCCTGAAGGACCTGGACACCGACATCAAGGGCAAGCACGTCCTGATCGTCGAGGACATCATCGACTCCGGCCTGACGCTGTCGTGGCTGCTGTCGAACCTCGGCTCGCGGGAGCCCGCCTCGCTGGAGGTGTGCACGCTGCTGCGCAAGCCGGAGGCGGCAAAGGTCGCGATCGACGTGAAGTGGATCGGCTTCGACATTCCCAACGAATTCGTCGTCGGCTATGGCCTGGACTTTGCGGAGAAGTACCGCAACCTGCCGTTCGTCGGTACCCTCTCGCCGCACGTCTACGGCGGCTGAGAGCGCACCATCCGCTCGCCGGCCACCGTGGCCGGTCGGGTCCCGGACCTGCCTGCGCCGCCCGGCGGGAACCGTTCGCGGTTTCCCGCCGTTGGAGCAGGGAGAGGGGATTCCTCGGCTTCATTGTTCACTGTCGGCGCAGGCGCCGGGTGACAATGCTGGGGTACCGTCCGAAGGCAGTCTGTTTTCGGGCCAGTAATACACCGTACGCACGACCAGCCCTCCCGAGGGCGTTGTGCCTCACTGTGGCAGGAGGGACGGGGCCTCACACGGCTCCGTATGGATGGACGTGAAGCGATACTTCCGTGGGCCGGTCATGTGGATCGTGCTGGCCGTCCTCGCCGTGGTCGTGTTGATGCAGGTCGTCGGCTCGTCCGGCGGTTACAAAACGGTGGACACCGGTCAGGTCGTCAAGGCGATCGCTGACAACAAGGTGAAATCCGCCGAGCTGACCACCGGCGACGAGAACAAGATCAAGATCGAGCTGTCGGGCAACAACAAGATCGACGGCTCCAACAAGATCCAGGCGAGCTACATCGGCGACCAGGGCGTCGACATCGCCAAGAATTTGCAGGCCAAGTACCAGACCGGCGAGATCAAGGACGGGTACACCGTCTCCCCGTCGAAGCAGAACCCGTTCGTCGGCGTTCTGATCTCGCTGCTGCCCTTCATCCTTCTGCCCATCGGCATCCTGATCGTGATGAACCAGGTGCAGGGCGGCGGCTCCAGGGTGATGAACTTCGGCAAGTCGAAGGCGAAGCTGATCACCAAGGACACCCCCAAGACGACCTTCGCGGACGTCGCGGGATCCGACGAGGCCGTCGAGGAGCTCCACGAGATCAAGGAGTTCCTCCAGGACCCGGCGAAGTTCCAGGCCGTCGGAGCCAAGATCCCCAAGGGCGTGCTGCTGTACGGTCCGCCCGGTACGGGCAAGACGCTGCTCGCGCGCGCCGTCGCGGGCGAGGCCGGCGTCCCGTTCTACTCGATCTCCGGCTCCGACTTCGTCGAGATGTTCGTCGGTGTCGGTGCCTCCCGGGTCCGTGACCTCTTCGAGCAGGCCAAGGCGAACGCCCCGGCGATCGTCTTCGTCGACGAGATCGACGCCGTCGGCCGGCACCGCGGTGCGGGTCTCGGCGGCGGCCACGACGAGCGCGAGCAGACCCTGAACCAACTCCTCGTCGAGATGGACGGCTTCGACGTGAAGGGCGGCGTGATCCTGATCGCCGCCACGAACCGCCCGGACATCCTCGACCCGGCGCTGCTGCGCCCCGGCCGCTTCGACCGGCAGATCGCCGTCGACCGTCCGGACCTGCAGGGCCGGTTGGAGATCCTCAAGGTCCACCAGAAGGGCAAGCCGGTCGCGCCGGACGTCGACCTGTCGGCCGTCGCCAAGCGCACCCCCGGCTTCACCGGTGCCGATCTGTCCAACGTCCTCAACGAGGCCGCCCTGCTGACGGCCCGGAGCGACGAGAAGCTGATCAACAACCACTTCCTGGACGAGGCGATCGACCGCGTCGTGGCCGGACCGCAGAAGCGGACCCGGATCATGTCCGAGAAGGAGAAGAAGATCACCGCGTACCACGAGGGCGGACACGCCCTGGTCGCGGCGGCTTCACCGAACTCCGACCCGGTCCACAAGATCACGATCCTGTCCCGCGGCCGGGCCCTGGGCTACACCATGGTCCTGCCCGACGAGGACAAGTACTCCACCACCCGCAACGAGATGCTCGACCAGCTGGCGTACATGCTGGGTGGCCGCGCGGCGGAGGAGCTGGTCTTCCACGACCCGACCACGGGCGCCGCGAACGACATCGAGAAGGCGACCGCGACGGCCCGCGCGATGGTCACGCAGTACGGCATGACCGAGCGGCTCGGCGCGATCAAGTTCGGCACGGACAACTCCGAGCCGTTCCTGGGCCGCGAGATGGGTCACCAGCGCGACTACTCGGAAGAGGTAGCCGCGCTGGTCGACGAGGAAGTCAAGAAGCTGATCGAGACCGCGCACAACGAGGCGTGGGAGATCCTGGTCGAGAACCGCGATGTGCTCGACAACCTCGTGCTGACGCTCCTGGAGAAGGAGACGCTCAACAAGGAGGAGATCGCCGAGCTCTTCAAGCACGTCGTCAAGCGTCCGGCCCGCCCGGCGTGGACCGGCTCCTCGCGCCGTACGCCCTCGACCCGCCCGCCGGTGCTGTCGCCGAAGGAGCTGGCCCCGGCCAACGGCTCCGTGACGGCCGCGTCCGGCACCGTCTCCACGGAGAAGGCGGAGGCCCCCGAGGACCGGCGCCCCGAGAGCTGAGCCCGGCGCCCGCCCCCGGGCCCGGAATATGTGCCGCGCCTCCCAGGTTTAGCCTGGGAGGCGCGGCACTCCGCTTCTCGAGCGGGCGCAGAAGGAACGAGGCACCAATGACGGACCCTGTGACGCTGGACGTCGACAGCAAGATCGGCACGTTTGACGAGAAGCGTGCCGAGAACGCCGTCCGCGAGCTGCTCATCGCGGTGGGCGAGGACCCGGACCGCGAGGGCCTGCTGGAGACGCCGGCGCGGGTGGCACGGGCGTACAAGGAGCTGTTCGCCGGTCTCTGGCAGAAGCCCGAGGACGTGCTGACCACCACCTTCGACCTCGGCCATGACGAGATGGTGCTGGTCAAGGACATCGAGGTGGTCTCGAACTGCGAGCACCACCTCGTCCCGTTCGTCGGAGTGGCGCACGTCGGCTACATTCCGTCCACCGACGGCAAGATCACCGGGCTGTCCAAGCTGGCCCGGCTGGTCGATGTGTTCGCCCGGCGCCCGCAGGTCCAGGAGCGGCTGACCACGCAGATCGCGGACTCGCTGATGAAGATCCTGGAGCCGCGCGGGGTGATCGTGGTCATCGAGTGCGAGCACATGTGCATGACGATGCGCGGGGTGCGGAAGCCGGGTGCCAAGACGACGACCTCGGCGGTGCGCGGGCAGCTCCGCGACCCGGCGACGCGGGCCGAGGCGATGAGCCTGATACTGGCGCGCTGACGGCCGACCCGCGGCCCCGTGCCGGCGGGCGGTGCCCCTGGCCCCGCCGCGGGGCCCGTGACGCGAACGAGAAGCGGCCCGGTGCCCGCAGTGTGTGCTGCGGGCACCGGGCCGCTTTCGGCTGTGGGGCCGGCCGCCGCGGGGCGGACCGGCGGTGGGGGTCAGACCGAGAGGCGGTTGCCCATCCACTGGAGGGCGGCGGGGATCTCCCGGCGCCAGGTGTTGAAGTTGTGGCCGCCGCTGTCGAGGATGATCGACGCGACGCGGGACGGCGACTTGGTGCCCTCGATGAACCTGAGCGTGTTCTTGTAGTTGCCCTCGCCGTGCCTGCTGCTGGTGACCAGCAGGTTCACCGGGGGGCCGGGCAGGTGCTTCTGCCGCCACAGGAGGTCGTTCTCCCGCTTCAGCTGGGCGCTGCCGCCGAAGAGGTCGCCGGTGGTGGTGTCGATGGGCGCCTTGTAGTCACCGGAGAGGGAGACGGCCGTGGAGAACGCGTTGGGGTGGCGCATGGTCATCTTCAGCGCGCAGTAGCCGCCGGTGGAGTCGCCCATGATGCCCCAGCTCTTGGCGTCCTTGCCGATGCGGTACTCGCCGGAGAGGCTGTGACGCAGGTCCTGGGTGAAGAACGTCTCGGTCTGCGGACCGCGCGGTATGTCCACGCACTCGGTGTCCCGGGGCGGGGCGACGGTGGGCCGCATCATCACGAGGACGGTCGGCTGCATGCCCTGCTGCCGCAGCAGGTCGAACTGGGTCTGCGGGTAGTGCAGCTTCTTGTAGAGCGCCTCGGCGGTGCCCGGGTAGCCGGTGAGGATCACCGCCGCGGGGAACTTCTTCTTCGCGTAACGCTGCTGGAAGTACTGCGGCGGCAGGTACACGTACGCCGGGGTGTTGATCTTGGACTTCTGGCCGTGGACCAGCACCTTGTCGAGCCGGCCGGCGGTGGTCGGCATCGAGGCGCCCTGGATGCTCAGGCGCTCGTTGCCCAGCAGCTTCAGGTTGGTGCCGTTCGGGCCGGACTTGTAGTTCTTCACCACGCCGGGCTCCTGCTCCTGGCCGAAGAGGTCGGCCCAGGAGGCGTAGAAGCCGAACATGTTGTTCGCGAACAGGCCGATCGCCGCGAAAAGGGAGATCTGGGTGGCGGCGAGCAGCCCGATGCGGCCGAGCACCGCGCGCCAGTTCCCCTTGGACAGTCGCGGCCACAGCCAGACCGTCAGGGCGAACAGTGCCACCGCGAACAGGATGGCAAGAAGCAGCACTTTCTTGCTGGTGAGACCCATGTGGTGCTTTCTTCCGGGCGGCCGGGCCATCCGTACCGCAAGTGGAACCCCGAGCCCTGCGACGCCGTCATACAGGGCGCAAAAGTCCAGATGCTGCGACTAGGCTCGCACGTTCTCTCGACCGGGGCGACGGGAAAGTGATGTCTGACAGGCTAGATGGCGAAAAGTCGGAGAAGGTTGCGTGGCGTGCGCCACGCTGGCTCCGCGGCCCACGGCCAGAGACGGTACCGGGTCTCGTCGGGACGGCCGGCGTGGTGGTCGGACTGCTGAATCTGGTGGCCGGTATCTTCCCGCGCTTCCGGCACAGCCGGGTGCACGCGGTGGCCGAGGTGCTGCCGGGCGCGGTGAGCCCGCTGGCCGCCTCCGCCTCTCTCGTCGTCGGCATTCTCCTGCTCCTTCTGGCCCATGGACTCAAGCGTCGCAAGCGGCGGGCGTGGGGTGCGGCCGTGGCGTTGCTCCCCGTCGGGATCGCCGCTCAGCTGGTGTATCGCCACTCCGTTTCCGGAGCGGTGCTCTCGCTGGCGCTGCTGGTGTTCCTGCTGTGGCACCGCCGGGAATTCGCGGCGCTGCCCGACCCGCGCAGCCGCTGGAAGGCCGTGGCCAACCTCGTCGTCCTCGGCGGTGCCGGTTTCGGCATCGGCATGGTGATCGTCAGCTCCCACCCGCACAAGATCGTCGGCTCGCCCTCCTTCTGGGAGCGCGCCGAACACGTTCTCTGGGGCCTCGTCGGCTTCGAGGGACCCGTCAGATACACCAACGGCGTTGACTACACCGTCGGTTACTCCCTCGGCGCACTCGGTCTGCTGACCGCCGCCACCACCGCGTACCTCGCCTTCCGCCCCGAGCACCCGGCGGCCCGGCTGACCGACGAGGACGAGCAGCGGCTGCGCGAGCTGCTGGCCCGGCACGGCGGCCGGGACTCGCTCGGCTACTTTGCGCTGCGCCGGGACAAGGGCGCGGTCTTCTCCCCGTCCGGCAAGGCCGCGGTCTGCTACCGGGTGATCTCCGGTGTGATGCTCGCCAGCGGCGACCCGATCGGGGACGTCGAGGCGTGGCCGGGCGCCATCGAGCGCTTCATGGAGGAGGCGCGGGCGCACTCCTGGACCCCGGCGGTCACCGGGTGCAGCGAGACCGGCGGCCAGGTGTGGACCCGGGAGACCGGGATGGACGCGCTGGAGCTCGGCGACGAGGCGATCGTGGACGTCGCCGGCTTCACCCTCTCCGGGCGCGCGATGCGCAACGTCCGGCAGATGGTCAAGCGCATCGAGCGCAACGGCTACGAGACCCGGGTGCGGCGGGTGCGCGATCTGGAGCCCGAGGAGCTGGCGCGGATCCAGCAGGCCGCCGACGCCTGGCGGGACACCGACACCGAGCGCGGCTTCTCCATGGCGCTGGGCCGGATCGACGCGGCGACCGACGGCGACGCGGTGATCGCCACCGCGCATCTGGCACCCGCCGAGGGCGAGGAGGCCGGGCCGTACGGGGACCTGAAGGCCATGCAGCACTTCGTGCCGTGGGGCCGGGACGGGATCTCCCTGGAGCTGATGCGGCGGGACCGCGGCGCGGACCCCGGGATGAACGAGCTGCTGATCGTCGCCGCCCTCCAGGCGGCGCCGGACCTCCGGATCAAGCAGGTGTCGCTGAACTTCGCGGTCTTCCGCTCCTCCCTGGAGCGCGGCGAGAAGCTGGGCGCGGGGCCGGTGCTCCGGGTCTGGCGGGCGATGCTGATCTTCCTGTCCCGCTGGTACCAGATCGAGTCGCTCTACAAGTTCAACGACAAGTTCCAGCCACGCTGGGAGCCGCGTTTCGTGGTCTTCCGCAACAGCCGGGACATTCCGCGGATCGGTCTCGCGGCACTTCAGGCCGAGGGCTATCTGGAGCTGGGGCTGCCGCGCGCGCTGCGCCGCAGGAACGCTCCCGAGCCGCGGCCGTGCGCCCATGAGGAGCAGAGCGTGCTGGCGGCCGGCGCGCTGGAGAAGGTCGCCTAGCCGCGTCCCGTACGGCGGGCCGGGCGACCCGTGCGACGGGCCCGCCCCAGGGGGGATCCGCCCAGCGGGCGGTGGCAATCCGGCCGGTCGGCACACGGCCTACGCTGGTGCCATGAGTACCTTGCGTGGCCGGGTGGCCGGACTGCCGGACTGGGACCGCTGCGCGGTGATGGGCGTCGTGAATGTGACGCCCGATTCGTTCTCCGACGGCGGCCTGTGGTTCGACACCGAACTCGCCGTCAAACACGGTCTGGACCTCGTGGCGCAGGGCGCCGACATGGTGGACGTCGGCGGCGAGTCGACCCGCCCCGGCGCGGCTCGGGTGGACGAGGGCGAGGAGCTGCGCCGGGTCGTCCCGGTGGTCCGGGAGCTGGCCGCGGCCGGTGTCGTGGTCTCCGTCGACACGATGCGCGCCTCGGTCGCCGAGGAGGCCGTGGAGGCCGGGGCGTGCCTGGTCAACGACGTGAGCGGGGGCGCCGCGGACCCGGACATGGTGCCGGTGGTCGCCTCCCACCACGTCCCGTTCGTGGTGATGCACTGGCGCGGCCAGTCCATCGACATGAACAACCGGGCCATCTACGCGGATGTCGTCGGCGAGGTCGTCGACGAGCTGGCGCAGAGCATGGAGCGCGCGGTCGCCGGCGGTGTCGACCCGGACCGGATCGTCATCGACCCGGGCCTGGGCTTCGCCAAGGACGCCGGGCACGACCTGGCGCTGGTGGCCCATCTGCCGCGGCTGCGGGCGCTTGGCCGGCCGCTGCTGGTGGCCGCTTCGAGAAAACGGTTCCTGGGCAGGGTGCTGGCAGGCGGCGAGGGTGCCGCCCCACCGCCGGCCCGGGAGCGGGATGCCGCGACCGCGGCGGTGTCGGCGATCGTGGCGCGAGAGGGGGCCTGGGCGGTGCGGGTGCACGAGGTCAGGGCGAGCGCGGACGCGGTGCGGGTGGCCCGCGCTGTCGAGAACGCGGCGGACACGGCGGAGGCGGCCGGGGCCGCGGGAGGCACCGGTGCGTCCGGTGCGGGTGTGACGAACGGTACGACGGCGGACACGACGGGGACGAAGTGAGCGGCTTGGGCCCACGGACGGACATCGAGTTGGTCGAGCAGGCGAATACCACGCTGTACGAGACCATCGAGCGCGGCGATCACGAGGCGCTGTCCGAGCTGTGGCTGGACGGTCAGGTGAGCGTGGTCCACCCGGGGTGGCCGGTGCTGCGCGGGCGCGGGGAGGTGCTCCGCTCGTACGCGCTGATCATGGCGAACACCGAGTACATCCAGTTCTTCCTGACGGATGTGGAGATCGACGTCATCGGCGACACCGCGCTGGTGACGTGCACGGAGAACATCCTCAGCGGCGGCCCGGCCGAGGACGACGGCTCGGTGGGGCCGCTGATCGGCCAGCTGGTCGTGGCGACCAACGTCTTCAAGCGCACCGAGGACGGCTGGCGGGTGTGGTCGCACCACGGGTCGCCGGTACTGGCGGACCGCGAGGACGACGAGGACGAGGACGACGACGAGAGCGAGGAGAACGGCCCCGCGGGCGCCATGTGAGCGGATGCACAGGCGCGGGCGTCCGGACCCGGCCGCGCACCGGCGTCCGCGCGTCAGCCCGCCGGTCTGGGCGCACCCGTTCGAGCCAAGTGCCGCACGGGTAGGGGTGGGGCGGGAGATCGCGGGTAAGAGGCGCGCGGACGATCTCCCGCTCTCCCCGCCGGGCCGCCCGCGCGACACGGCCTAGCAGCAGAACGGGGCCTTGTCCATAGCCCCCATGGGCGGGCAGTGTCGGTGCTCGCAGGTAGATTTCGAACAGGGCAGCGCTGCCGGACGACGACTCTGGTGGCTGCCCGGAATCCGACGAACAGTGGCGCCAGAGGTGCCGGGACCAGTGGGAGTGATTCGCGTGGATCGTGTCGCGCTGCGTGGGCTGAAGGCCCGAGGACACCACGGGGTGTTCCCCCGGGAACGCGAGGAAGGCCAGACCTTCATCGTGGACCTGGTCCTCGGCCTGGACACCCGCCCAGCGGCGGCCTCCGACGATCTCGGGAAGACCGTCCACTACGGCATCGTCGCCGAGGAGGTGGTGGCCGTCGTGGAAGGCGAGCCCGTCGACCTCATCGAGACCCTGGCGGAGCGCATCGCCGACCAGTGCCTGAAGCACGAGGGGGTGCAGGAGGTCGAGGTGGTGGTCCACAAGCCGGACGCACCGATCACCGTCCCCTTCGATGACGTGACCATCACCATCACTCGGAGTCGAGCATGAAACCCACCCGCCACCCCACCCCCACGCCCGGCGGCGCCACCGCGTCCCGCCCCGCCGACCACCTCGGCGACCCGACCGTCCAGCCGGTGCCCGCCTCCGTCGTGGAGAAGGTGGACGCGGCCGATGTGACGCTCTCCAACCCCAAGCGCGCCGTGATCTCGCTGGGCAGCAACCTCGGCAACCGCCTGGAGACCCTCCAGGGTGCCGTGGACGCGCTGGAGGACACCCCCGGACTGCGGGTCAAGGCCGTCTCGCCGGTGTACGAGACCGAGCCGTGGGGCGTCGAACCCGGTTCGCAGCCGTCGTATTTCAACGCCGTGGTGCTGATCAGGACGACGCTGCCGCCGGAGTCCCTGCTGGAGCGCGGGCACGCCATCGAGGAGGCCTTCGAGCGGGTGCGGGACGAGCGCTGGGGGCCGCGCACGATCGACGTGGACATCCTCGCCTACCAGGACGTGGTCTCCCAGGACCCCCGGCTGACGCTGCCGCATCCGCGGGCCCATGAGCGGGCGTTCGTCCTGGTGCCGTGGCACGACGTCGACCCGGCGGCGGAGGTTCCCGGGCACGGTGCGGTGGCCGCGCTGCTGTCGGCCGTCGGCAGCGAGGGCGTGACCCGTCGCACGGACCTGGAACTGCGGCTGCCCGAGTAGTCGTTAGGGTTGCGGGTCGGTCGCGTACGGCGACGACGCGGCAGGATGCCGGGGTGCGCTGATCTACTGATGCGTGCGCCCGGTACGGTGCCGCGTCGATGCGCGCGTACGGGACGGACTCGCGGCCATGCCGGCAGGTGTGGTCCAAGACGGCAGACGGGGCCATCGCGGCAGGGATGGCCGGAACGGTACGAGGGGCGATCGCTCGGTGAAGCAGCTACGGATCAAGGTGCTGGTCGGGCTGTTCGTGGTGGCCGGGGTCCTGGCCTGGGCGGGTGCCCGGCTGTGGGACTCCTTCGGGACGCTGCCCGGAGTGCCGGTGGCGGCGCCGATCGTGCTGGCGCTGATCGCCGTCGTGCTGGCCGCCATGGCGGTCTCGATCCGGTCGGGGCTGCGGGCCCAGCGGGAGCGGCGGCCGGACGCGAAGGGCGTCGATCCGCTGCTGGCCGCCCGTGCGGTGATCTGCGGCCAGGCGAGCGCCCTGGTGGCGTCCCTGGTCGCCGGGCTCTACGGCGGGGTCGGCGTCTTCCTGCTGACCTCCGGACTGGACGTCGGTCCGCGCCGCGCCCAGGAGGTCTACGCCGGGCTGTCGGTGCTGGCCGGCGTCGCGGTGGTCGCCGCGGCGATGTTCCTGGAGCGGGTCTGCAAGCTGCCGGAGGGCGGCGACGGCGACGACGACGGCCCGGGGGCGGCGCGGGCGTAGGGCCCGGCCCACCGGGCGGACCCCCTGCCGCCGGCGCGCCGGGCGGATCGCCGCGGCGCGGCGGCGGAGCCCTGGATCGGGCCCCGGAGTCCCGGATCAGGTCCCCGGGACCGTGCCGGCTGCCGGGACCGTTTCGAGGGCGACCTCGCCGCGCGGGGTGCCGGCGGCGTCCGCGGTGGTGGCGCGGCGCAGGGCGGAGTGCAGCCGGGCGGGGGTGAGGACGCCCAGGTGACGGTCGCCGTCGCGGACCGCTATCCACCCGGCGTCGTGCTGGAGCATCGTGCTGAGCGCCTGCCGCAGCGGCGCCCCGAGCGGCAGCCAGGCGTCCATCCGGTGGGCGTGTGTGCGGACGGTCGCGTCCTTCGGGGCGGGCTCCCCGGCGGTGCCGGTGAGGGCCGCGGCCGGGACCCAGCCGTACGGGGCGTCGTCGGCGTCCAGGACGACCGCCCAGGGGGCGTCGTCGGCGGCGAGCCGTGCGGCGGCCCGGTCGGCGGGGTCGTCCGCGCGGACCACCGGCGGCTCTTCGAGGTCGGCGGCCTCGACGGGGGTGACGGAGAGGCGCTTGAGACCGCGGTCGGCGCCGACGAACTCCGCGGTGTACGGGGTGGCCGGGGCGCCCAGGACGGTCGCGGGGGTGTCCAGCTGCTCGATGCGCCCGGCACCGTAGACGGCGATGCGGTCGCCGAGCCGGACCGCCTCCTCGATGTCGTGGGTGACGAACAGGACCGTCTTGTGGAGCGTCGACTGGAGCCGCAGGAACTCGTTCTGGAGGTGCTCGCGGACGACCGGGTCGACGGCGCCGAACGGCTCGTCCATCAGCAGCACGGGCGGGTCGGCGGCCAGCGCGCGGGCGACGCCGACGCGCTGGCGCTGGCCGCCGGAGAGCTGGTCGGGGTAGCGGTCGCCGTACACCGACGGGTCCAGGCCGACCAGGTCGAGGAGTTCGGCGGCGCGGGCACGGGCCTGCTTGCGGGGGCGGCCGAGGAGGTGCGGGACGGTGGCGGTGTTGTCCAGGACGGTCTTGTGGGGGAAGAGGCCGACCTGCTGGATGACATAGCCGATGCGGCGGCGCAGTTCGACGGGGTCGGCGGCGGCGATGTCCTCGCCGTCGAGGAGGATGCGTCCGCCGGTGGGCTCGATGAGCCGGTTGACCATCTTCATGGTCGTGGTCTTGCCGCAGCCCGACGGGCCTACGAGGGTGATGAGTTCGCCCGCGGCGACCTCGAAGGAGAGGTCGTCGACGGCCGTGGTGCCGTCGGCGTAGCGCTTGGTGACGTGCTCGAAGCGGATCAAGGTTCCCCCCTGTGTCGACGCCCCATTGTGTACAGATGGCGCGGGGCCGGTCGTGAACGGGGTGTTGCGAGTGGAGACCGGGCCGGGCCGATTGTCAGTGCCGGGGGTTAGGGTCGCAGACAGTCACCGGAAATGTGAGCGAGCAGGGCGGGGGAGGTGACGACGGGTGGACGTAGCGGCGAGTGCGACGGCCGCGGCGGGCGTGCTGACGGGTGCGCGGAGCATGGCGCCGGGTGGTGGGCCGAGCTGCCTGGAGGCGAACGACTGGATCTGCGGTGAGTATCTGCGCACCCGGAGCCAGGAGTTGGTGGACGCCACGGTCCAGCATGTCGGCATCACGGTCGTCTCCGTGCTGATCGGACTGCTGGTCGCCTTTCCACTGGCGCTGCTGGCCCGGCGCCGGCGGGGCGCCGCGGCCCCGGTGCTGGGGCTGACGACGGTGCTGTACACGGTCCCGTCGCTGGCGATGTTCGCGCTGCTGACCCCGGTGTTCGGCGTCTCGCCCGCGGTGGTCGTCACGGGCCTGGTGATGTATTCGCTGACGATCCTGGTGCGCAACATCCTCGCGGGGCTGGAGGCGGTCCCCGCCGAGGTGCGGGAGGCGGCGCGCGGGATGGGGTACGGCTCCGCGCGGCTGCTGTTCGAGGTGGAACTCCCGCTCGCGCTGCCCGCGTTGGTGGCCGGGCTGCGGATCGCCACGGTCTCGACGGTGGCGATGACGACCATCGGCTCGGTCGTCGGGTACGGCGGGCTGGGCAATCTCATAGCCAGCGGCATGGAGGGCTTCTTCAAGGCCGAGGTGCTGACGGCGTCGGTGCTGTGCGTGCTGCTCGCGCTGGTGGCCGATCTGCTGCTGATGGGCCTTCAACGGCTGTTGACGCCGTGGACGCGGGGGCGGGCGCGGGCCGGGGGCCGGTTCCGGCGTGCGGTCGGTGCGGCGAAGGCGGTGGGGTGAGCGATGGACGCGATCACGGGCGCCTGGCAGTGGCTGACGACGGCCGCCAACTGGGCCGGGGAGAAAGGGGTGTGGCACCGCCTCGGCGAGCATCTCCACCTCAGCGGGCTGTGCCTGCTGATCTCCTGTCTGATAGCCCTGCCGGTGGCGCTCTGGCTGGGACACCTCGGCAAGGGCGGGGCGCTGGCGGTCAATCTCTCCAACGTGGGGCGCGCGGTGCCGACGTTCGCGGTCCTGGTGCTGCTGACGCTGAGTCCGCTGGGGACCCACGGCGACTGGCCGACGATCATCGCGCTGGTGCTGTTCGCGGTGCCGCCGCTGCTGACCAACGCCTATCTGGGCATGCGGGAGGCGGATCGCGATGTGATCGAGGCGGCGCGCGGGATGGGCATGTCGGGGCCGCAGCTCCTGCTGCGGGTCGAGATACCGCTCGCCTACCCGCTGATCATGACCGGGCTGCGCTCGGCCGCGGTCCAGGTGGTCGCCACGGCGACCCTGGCCGCCCTGGCCGGCGGTGGCGGGCTGGGCCGCATCATCACCGCGGGGTTCGGTAACTACGACACCGCGCAGGTGGTCGCCGGGGCGGTGCTGGTGGCGGTGCTCGCGCTGGTCGTGGAGGGGGCGCTGGTGCTGGTGGACCGGGGCTGCGATCCGATGCGGGGGCGGCGGCGCGGGGCGAAGGGCCCGCGTTCCGGGGAGGAGGGCCCAACGGGCCCTGGTGCAAGGCGTGGTGACGCTGCCGGGGCTGGTGCCGACGGTGACGGAGGCATCGACCGGCAGGCCGGTGGCGGCGAGGTGGTCGCGGCGCGGAAATCCGCCTGACGGGGAGCGGCGGGTGTGCCGTGCCGCGGTCGCGGCCCGCCGCGGCGGCATCCGTACGGCGCCCGTAGCGGTGTCCCACGGCGCCCGTACCGCACCCACGGCGTCCCGTAACGGCGGCCACCGTACGCCCCGTTGCCCGCCGTCGCAGCGAGCCAGGCAGAACCCGGCAGCCGGCCCGGCAGCCGGCCCGGCACCGACCGACATGTATCGACCGACTGGATTCGAACGGACGGAATGGTGAATTCCATGAGCAGCACGTCGCGCACGGCGCGTACCGCGGTTGTCGCGGGAACAGTGATGGCGCTGGCGGCCGGCCTGGCCGCGTGCGGCAAGAGCCTTGAGGAGCAGGGCGGCGGCCGGGGCAAGGGCGGCGGGAAGGGGGAGATCGTCGTCGGCTCGGCCGGTTTCACCGAGTCGAAGGTGCTCGCCGAGATCTATTCCAGGATCCTCGACGACGCCGGTTACCACGCACGCGTACAGACGCTGGCCAATCGCGAGCTGTATGAGCCGGCCCTGGAGAAGGGCCAGATCGATGTCGTTCCGGAATATGCCTCCACGCTCGCGGAATTCCTCGACGCCAAGAAGAACGGCCCCAAGGCGAAGCCCGTCGCGTCCAGCGACATCGGCAAGACGGTGACCGCGCTCAAGGCTCTCGCCGAGCCGCGCGGTCTGAAGGTGCTGGCCGCGGGCAGGGCCACGGACCAGAACGCGTTCGCGGTCACCAAGGAATTCGCCGCCAAGTACCGGCTGAAGACCCTCTCCGACCTCGGCAGATCCCAGCAGAAGATCAAACTCGCGTCGGGTGAGGAGTGCGAGACGCGGGTGTTCTGCAAGCCGGGCCTGGAGAAGACCTACGGCATCGACATCGCGGCCCTCGACCCCAAGGGCGTGGGGACCACGCAGGCCAAGCAGGCGGTCAAGGACGGCACCGACCAGATGGTGCTCACCACGACCACGGACGCCACTCTCGACAACTTCGGACTGGTGCTTCTGGACGACGACAAGAAGCTCCAGAACGCCGACAATGTGCTGCCGGTGGTGAATGCCAAGAGAGCCGGTGGCAAGGAGATCGAGTCCGCTCTCGGCAAGCTGACGGGTGTGCTGACGACCGAGGACTTGATCAACTTGAACCGCAAGGTCGATGCCGAGCGTCTCAAGCCCGCGGATGTAGCGCAGGCATATTTGGAGTCCAAGGGGCTGGTCAAGAAGTAACCAGCGGGAAACGGATTGGCATGCGGGGCCCCATAGGTCCCGCACGCACGGTAAGTTTCTGGCCATGTCACGAGGACGCCACCGCCATTCACCACCCCTCCACCGGCTGCTTCCTCCATCGACGGTCGCCGGTGCGTCAATTGCCTGCGCCACGGGCGCGTGGTTCGTCGGCGACGACCTCGTGCAACGGGTGCTCGCCGCCGGTGCCGCGGCTGCCGCGGTCACCGGTGCCGTACTCATGCGGACCTGGGACCGCAAGGCCGGCAAGCGGGTCGCCGACCTCACCCGTGCCCGGGCGCGCGACGAGTGGCGCACCGAGGAGCGCATAGCCGAGCTGGAAACGGACGTCGAGGAGTCGCGCGAGATCCGCGCCGCCCTGGACACCAAACTCCGCGCCAAGCGAGCCGAGTTGGCCCGGCTCCGCAGCGAACACGCCGCGCTGCTGCGCCGTTACGCCACCGCCGAGACCGAGCGCGCCAGCGCCCTGGAGGGCCGCCGGCTGCTCGCCATCGGGGCCGGCACCCCGGACGCCGCGGACGGTGCCATGGACGCGGACCGGGCCGAGGCCGAGGCCGCGGACACGGGCGCGGACGACGGGCCGGCGGCGTCCGGCGGCGGGCTGGTCCCGGCCCGGCGCGCGTCCCCGGACGGTGCGGACCGGGCCCGGGCCCGAAGGACCGCCACGTTCGCGGAGGCGGACCGCGCACTGTGCCGGCTGGCCACCAACGCCGCCCGGCAGCGCGAGGACGCCCGGAACCGGCAGTCGCAGTCCAGGCCGCCGGGCCGGGCGAAGGCCCCGGTTCCGGCGCCGGCGAAGGCGGCGGGCGGCCGGCACGCCAAGGACGGCCAGGACGGCGGGAACGGCCAGGGGAAGCCCGAGGCCGCCGACCAGGGGAAGCCCGGGGCGGCGGTCGCACAGCGTACGGGGGGCGACGCGCAGGCCACCCGTACGGGCACGCCCGGCGGACCGGCGCTCCGCCCGGTACCGGCCGCCGCCGCTGCCGTCGTCCCGTCCCGCCCGACCGTGCCCCGCACCCTGGGCGGCTTCGACTTCTTCGGCAACGCGAGCGTCTCGCCCCGGCAGCTGACCGCGCCGCTGGAGGACGACCTGGCGGACGTCGTCGGCGACGAGGCGGTCGCCGAGCAGTCGGCGCGATCCGAGGCCCGCACGGCCACTGCGGAGGACGCGGAGGGGGCGGGTACGGCCGGTGCCGCGGATGGCGAGGATGAGGCCGATGCGGGCGACGCGGGCGACGCGGCTGGTCCGGAGGACAGCGCCGACGGGGCCGATGAGGCAGCGACGGACGGCGAAACGGCCGACGCCCCGCCCGCCGACGGGGACGGGGCTGACGCCGCGTCTGCCGACGGGGCGACGACGCATGGCGCCGGCGAGGTCATCGACCTGACCGCACACGACGAGACCGAGCAGCTCGACCTCGCCGAACTGCGCACCGCGATCTCCTGACGGCGGGAACCGGCGCACCGGCGCGCCGTCACAGCGGCACACACTTCGGGGCCGTCCACAGCCTGTGGACGGCCCCGAA
Source organism: Streptomyces sp. CT34 (assembly GCF_000805335.1). Lineage (GTDB taxonomy): Bacteria > Actinomycetota > Actinomycetes > Streptomycetales > Streptomycetaceae > Streptomyces. Next base: position 4,651,795 of record NZ_KN708638.1, read on the forward strand.
GTGTTCGCCGACCGCGGCCGGCCGGCACGGGCCAACCGCGCCGGCCGGACGCCTACTTGTCGATGTCCCCGACCACGAAGAACAGCGACCCCAGGATGGCGACCATGTCGGCGACCAGGGTGCCCGGCAGCAGCTCCGTCAGCGCCTGGATGTTGTTGTACGACGCGGAGCGGAGCTTGAGGCGGTACGGGGTCTTCTCGCCCTTGGAGACCAGGTAGTAGCCGTTGATGCCGAGCGGGTTCTCGGTCCAGGCGTAGGTCGTGCCCTCCGGGGCCTTGAGGACCTTGGGGAGCCGCTGGTTGATCGGGCCGGGTGGCAGCTCCGCGATGCGGTCCAGGCAGGCGTCGGCGAGGTCGAGGGAGTTGTGGGTCTGCTCCAGCAGGCACTCGAAGCGGGCCAGGCAGTCGCCCTCCTGTCTGGTGACCACCTTGAGCGTGGACCCGAGATCGCCGTACGCGAGATACGGCTCGTCGCGCCGCAGGTCGAAATCGACGCCCGATGCACGGGCGATCGGCCCGGAGACGCCGTACGCGTGCACCGTCTCGCGGGCCAGCACGCCGATGCCGCGGGTACGGCCGCGGAAGATCTCGTTGCCCAGGACCAGGTTGTCGAAGACGTCCATACGGGAGCGGACGTCGGCGACGGCCTGCCGGGCGCGGCCGAGCCAGCCGGCCGGCAGGTCCTCCTTGAGGCCGCCGACGCGGTTGAACATGTAGTGCATCCGGCCGCCGGAGATCTCCTCCATGACGGTCTGCAACTCCTCGCGCTCCCGGAAGGCGTAGAACACCGGGGTGATGCCGCCCAGCTCCAGGGGATACGAGCCGAGGAACATCAGGTGGTTCAGGACGCGGTTCAGCTCGGCGAGCAGCGTGCGCGTCCAGACGGCGCGCTCCGGCACCTCCATACCGAGCATCCGCTCGACCCCGAGGACCACACCCAGCTCGTTGGAGAACGCCGACAGCCAGTCGTGGCGGTTGGCGAGCATGATGATCTGGCGGTAGTCGCGCGCCTCGAAGAGCTTCTCGGCGCCGCGGTGCATATAGCCGATCACCGGCTCGGCGTGCTGGATGCGCTCGCCGTCCAGGACGAGGCGCAGCCGCAGCACGCCGTGCGTGGAGGGGTGCTGCGGGCCGATGTTCAGCACCATGTCGGTGCTCTCCGCCGCGCCGCCGATGCCGACCGTCGTCTCCGTCATGGGGACAGTGTCGCAGGGCACGGGCGCGGTACGGCGGCTGAGGGGGATGGGACCGGCCGCCCCCAGGGGCACGCAACGTCAGGCGACGCCCCTGGTGAGCAGCCCGGCGCAGGCCGCACCGACCGGCTCCAGGAGCCAGCCGAAGCCGCCCAGCCCCGCCGGATCGGTCAGCTCCGCGGCGGCACCGGCCGCGCCGAGGGCCCGTACGTACCCGGCGGGATCGGTGGTGGCCAGGGACAGCGGCGGACGCCGGCCGGACACGCCCAGGGCGTGCAGGGCGGCCCGCTGGGTCAGCTGCTCGGCACCCGGTCCGGCACAGGCGTCCAGCGCGACATGCGCGGTGATGTCGCAGCTGCCGTCCGGGACGGGGCGCACCTCGCGGCCCTCGCGGAAGCCGGCGAGGGTGCCGAAGAGCGGCCGGTCGGCGCGCCGGTGCGCATAGTCCACGGCGACCGCGAGCCCGGCGCGGAGCGTACGGACGGCGCGCGCCCACGCGGCGTCCCGGGGGCGGCCGATCTCGGCGCGCAGCCCGGGTGAGGGGCCGGTGGCGGCGGCCTGCGGCGCGGCCTCCGGCCACCAGCGGGCGAGCCATTCCGCGTCCGGTCCGGCGACCGGCTCGCCGAGCCGCTCCGTACCGTCCGCCCGTACCAGGACCCGGCGCGGAACGCCGTCCGCATCGGTCTCGACGACGTCCACCGGCACGTTGTCGAGCCATTCGTTGGCGAACAGCAGACCGGTGAGCGAGCCCGGCGCCGGCAACTCGGCACACCACTCGATCCGCGGATCCAGGCCCTCGGGACGGGCGGCGCGCTCGACGGCGTACGGGCGCAGCCGCCCGCCCACCTCCTCGGGCAGCACGCCCAGCACCCCGCTCAGCAACTCGCCGCGGCCCGCGCCCACATCGACCAGCGCCAGCTCGTCCGGCCGCCCGAGCGCGGCATCGACGCGGCGAAGGAGCGTGGCGACGGCGCCGGCGTACAGCGGGGAGGCGTGGACGGAGGTACGGAAATGGCCCGCGGGACCGGGGCCGCCGGGCCGGGTGTAGAAGCCGCCGGGGCCGTAGAGCGCCTGCTCGGTCGCCTCCCGCCAGCCGCGCCAGCCGCCGGCGGCCGG
>NZ_KN708638.1:4654112-4658308 GCF_000805335.1 Streptomyces sp. CT34
CCGGCCGCGCCGTTCCACTTCCGCCACGTCCCCACGTTCCTCGTTCCGCACGCTCCCCGTGCACCGACTGCACAACGGTACGGGCTGTCAACCCACGGTATGGGCCGCCGCCACCCGACCCAGACCGTGCGGCAGCCGAAATACCTGGTCAGGGGCTTGCCGCGGTGTCGGAGCGGCGTTCGGCTCCGCGGCGCCGCCACCCGCCGGCCCCAGGGCCGACACAATGGCGCATACGGCCTCCACCTTGGGGAGTAGGGCTCAAGGAAAAGGATCGCCCCTCCGGTTGACTCCTGTACCTGTCCACGCTGCCTACGCTGGGTTACGTGCAGCGCCTCTATGACTTCCTCCGCAGGCACCCGACGGGAGTGGACACCTTCTGGGCCGTCCTCCTCTTCGGGATCGCCGGCCTGTGGGTCATGAGCCAGCGCGGCCCGTGGGAGCAGATCCCCGCCGCGGCCTTCACCATCGGCCTCTGCCTGGTCATCGCGCTGCGCCGCAAGTACCCGGTCAAGATGCTGCTGCTGACCACCGCCATAGGCGTCGGCCAGCTCGTCCTGGACATCAAGCCCAACCCGGGCGACTTCGCGATGCTCGTGATCATCTACACCGTCGCCTCCGAGACGTCCGCCCGCCGCTGGGCCTCCCGCTTCGCGCTCGCCGGCGCGTTCGTCGCCCCCGTCCTCGCCCAGCTGCGCTACCGGGAAAGCCCCGCCAAACTGCCGCTGTGGGCGACGCTGTTCTTCCTGGTGCTGCTCACCGTGCCGTTCGTCCTGGCGTGGGTGCTCGGCGACTCCGTACGCACCCGCCGCGCCTACTGGGCACAACTGGAGGAGAAGGCCACCCGACTGGAGAGGGAGCGCGAGGCCCAGGCCCGGATCGCGGTCGCCGCCGAGCGCGCCCGGATCGCCCGCGAGCTGCACGACGTCGTCGCGCACAACGTCTCCGTGATGGTCGTCCAGGCCGACGGCGCCGCCTACGTCCTCGACACCGCGCCCGACCAGACCCGGCAGGCGCTGGAGACGATCTCCGGCACCGGGCGCCAGGCACTCGCCGAGATGCGCCGGCTGCTGGGCGTGCTCCGCACCGGCGAACAGGCCGAGGGCGGCGAGTACGTACCCCAGCCCGGAGTGGAGCAGCTCGCCGACCTCATCGACCAGGTCCGGGGCGCCGGACTGCCCGTCGACTTCCGGGTGGTCGGCGAACCGCGCTCGCTGCCCAGCAGCGTCGAACTGACCGCCTACCGCATCGTCCAGGAAGCGCTCACCAACGCCCGCAAGCACGGCGGCCCCGGCGTCAGCGCCACCGTCCGCCTCACCTACCAGGACGACGACGTGGATCTCCTCGTCGAGGACGACGGCCGGGGCGCGCAGCACGAGCTCTACGAGGAGGGTGGCGCGGACGGCCTCGGGCACGGGCTCATCGGCATGCGCGAACGGGTCGGCATGGTCGGCGGCATACTCGACGCGGGCCCCCGACCGGGCGGCGGCTTCCGCGTCACCGCCCTGCTGCCCCTCAAAGCGGGGCGGTGATCGCCTCCCCGCCACCCCACTGCGTCCCGCCACCCACCGCGCTCCATCCCCGCCCGCCGTCTCCCACACCCCCTCGCCGCCCTCGCCGCCCTCTCAGCCGACTGACCCGTGAAGGGATCTCCCTGCCATGACCATCCGCGTGATGCTCGTCGACGACCAGGTGCTGCTGCGCACCGGCTTCCGGATGGTGCTGGCCGCGCAGCCCGACATGGAGGTCGTCGCCGAGGCGGGGGACGGAGCGCAGGCGCTGGAGGTGCTGCGCGGGACCGAGGTCGACGTGATCCTCATGGACGTCCGGATGCCGCAGCTCGACGGGGTGGAGGCCACCCGCCGGATCTGCGCGGGCGGGCAGCAGAAAGGCGCCCCGAAGGTCCTCATCCTGACCACCTTCGACCTGGACGAGTACGCCTTCTCCGCGCTGAAAGCCGGGGCCAGCGGCTTCATGCTCAAGGACGTGCCGCCCGCCGAACTGCTCGCCGCGATCCGCGCGGTGCACAGCGGCGACGCGGTCGTCGCGCCGTCCACCACCCGCCGCCTCCTCGACCGCTTCACACCGATGCTGCCCGCCACCGCCGCCGAGCCGGTGCGTCCCGAACTGGAGCGGCTGACGGACCGCGAGCGGGAGGTGCTGCTGCTGGTCGCGCAGGGGCTGTCGAACGGTGAGATCGCGGCGCGGCTGGTGCTGTCCGAGGCGACGGTCAAGACCCATGTGGGCCGAATCCTCACCAAGTTGAACCTGCGGGACCGGGTCCAGGCCGTGGTACTCGCCTATGAGACGGGGCTGGTGCGGGCCGGGGGCGCGGGGGCGTAGCGAGGCGCGAGGCGGGGTGGGTGCGGGGACCGGGACGGGGATGCGGAGGCGGAGGGCGTGGCAGGGCGAGGGGAGTGGCTGGGGCGGCTTCCCGTACTCCGTAACGTCCGCCACCGCGGTACGCCGTTGATGCACTACGTGCCCCGATGGACCACTTGCCTGACGCACTACGTGACTCGATGCGCCGGTGGATCAGGTGCGTCGATGCGTGTACGCACCAGATGCGTCACTGCGCGTGTGCACCAGATGCGTCAACGCGCTGAGCGCCAACGAGTCATGGCCTCGGCGCGGCGCGGCCTCAACGCAGCACGCCCTCAAGGAAGTCGCTGCCCAGTCGGGCCACCACCTGGAGGTCCAGCTGGTGCAGCACATAACGACCGCGCCGCCGTGTCTGGAGCAGCCCGGCCTTCTTCAGTACCGCGACATGCCGCGACACCTCGGGCGCCGTGATGCCGAACGCGGTCGCCAGCTCCCCCGTCGTGTGCGGCCCCCGCGACAGTGTCCGGCACAGCCGCATCCGCATCGGGTGGCTGAGCGCCTCCAGCCGCTGCTGAACGAGTTCCAGCGTGGTGGCGGCGGGCAACTCCGGGCTGGCGACCGGGTATTGGAGCACCGGACGCCAGCCCGCGGCATGGCTGAACAGCAGATGCGGCCAGCCGAACGAGGTCGGCAGGAAGGTGATTCCGGGATCCCCGGGGCTGGCGAACGCCGTCGTCCGCCCGACGGCGAGCTTGTCGACCAGGATCCGGGTGCCGCCGCTGCCGTCCTGCGCCTCGTCCAGCGAAAGCGCCCGCGAGGTGGCCCGGAGCGTTTCGTCCAGCCCCTTGTGCCGCAGCAGCTCGGTCTTGTGCCGGGCGTCCGCGGCCAGCTGGATTCCCACTCGCCGCCAGATGTCCCCGAAGAACGCGTCCTCGCAGTCCTCGAACAGGCGCCGCAGCCACACCCGGAGGCGGTCCGGGGCGGTCAGCATCCGGTCCGTGAACCCCGCCTGCCGCGGACCGCGCGCCGCCGCCATCTCCCGTACGCGGGCCCGTTCACCCTCGTCGACCAGGGGCGACGGCGTGAGACGGGTGTACGCCGGTGAACAGGTGATCTCGAATACGGCGGCCACGAACCGCTCGTCGTCGATCTTGTCGAGCTCATCGAGGTCCTCGGACAACGTCGACCCCGGGTGGGCGGGCAGCAGGATGTCCGAACGGGCGGACCGCCACAGGAAGTCCGCCTCGCACAACCGGTCGGCGAGGTCGGTCTTCAGCCCCGCGTTGGTCGCGGTGACCCAGCCGTGCAGCCCGGGGTGGTGCGCCGGCTCGGACAGCGCGTGCAGCGCCGCGCCCAGCTCCGCCAACGGGGAGGGCGAGAACACGATGCGCTCCGGAGGCAGCCCGGTGATGTCGATGACGTTGGCCATGTACCCATCATGCGCGAGGCCGCGACCTGCACCGACGTCGATTGACGGCTCCCGTCAATCGACGCGCCACGGCCGCCGGCCGGCCCCACAGTGAGAAACATGAACACCACGCAGCAGCACCTCCTCGACACCTACCGCGCAGCTCAGCAGGGCAAGGCCGCCCCGCCCGCACCCGGCGCGGCCACCGTCCGCGTCGCCCGTGAAATCCAGCAGTGGCGCCGCTTCCAGGCCGTGGTCACGGACCCGGCGGACCGATGGCGGGCACGGGTGGGGCGGTCGAGGTGGGCGGGGTGGTTGCGGCGCGTGGGGTGGGGCGGGTGGGGGGTACGGGGTGAATGGCGGATACGGGGGGTACGGGGGGTTGTGGGGGCGGCGTCGCGTTCCCTTCCCCGGGGGCCCCTCCCCCCCCCCCCCCCCCCCCCCCCCCCCCCCCCCCAAAAACCCGGCG
>NZ_KN708638.1:4658395-4661010 GCF_000805335.1 Streptomyces sp. CT34
CCCCCCGCCCCACCTCACCCCCACCCCCCTCGCAAAAGACTCTGGCGCTGAGTCGACCACCGCGCCCGCTGCGGGCCCGTCCACGAGCACGCCGAGCTAGCGTGACCACGGCGGGGCATCCGCCCCTACTGCGACCTCCGGCCGCGCCCACGCCAGGGCGTCGGCGGTCACGACAGGCTCAGCGGTACCCACGTCGTGGCTGCTCCGCCCCCACGACGTATCCGCACCCACGACGGGCCCGGCTGCGACCACGTTGAACCAGACTGCTCGCAGCGGGCGCGGTCACGACCAGGTCCGACGCCGGGTGCCGGGGCCGGCCTCCGGGGACGGGGCACGGGCCAGGCGCGGGGGGCGGGGCCGGGGCCGGTCTGTCCGTGCCCACGTCGAGCTATCCGCGCCCACGTCGTGCTCCAACCCCACCCCTGTTGAGCCGGCACCCACGCCAGAGGTCCCGGCCCTACCCACGTCGGGCCCAACTCCGCCCACGTCAAGCCCATCCCCGTCCTCGTCGAGCCAGCCCGACACCAGCGGTCAACTCAGCCCGACCCACGGCGGTCCCAGCCCCGCCCACGGTCAGTCCAGCCCAACCCAAACCTCACCCCACCCGTGGCCTCAGCCGTCGATACGTGACACGAAGTCGGCCACGGCCGTGCGTATCTCCTCCGGAGTCCAGTCCATCGCGGACGACGCCACCGTCACCTCCGTCTGCGCCACTCCCGGCGGCCCAGCCGGGCCGGGCTCGAACCAGGTACGGAACAGCGTGGTTTGGGTCTCCTCGGCCAGCCGGATGCCCGCCTCGTTCAGGACATCCGGCGGGTACGGGAGCCACACCTGGAACTGATGGGTGTGCGGTATCTCCGGGTGCACCCTGAACCACGGCACGCCCGCCTCCGCCAAACCGTCCCGCAGCGCCCGCGCGACGACCTTCGCGTGTGCCACGTACTGCGGCAGCCGGGGCAGCTCGCGATCCAGCCCGGTCAGGGCGGCCAGCGCCGTCGGCCACTGCTGGAACAGTTGCCCGCCGTACCGGTGCCGCCAGGCCCGCGCCTCCTCCACGAAGCTCTCGGTGCCGACGAGGGCAGCGCCTGATATGCCGCCCAGGGACTTGTAGTAGGAGACATAGACGCTGTCCGCGAGGGCGGCGATTTCCGGGAGGGTGCGCCCGAGGTGCGGGGCGCACTCCCACAACCGGGCGCCGTCGAAGTGCACCACCGCGTCCCGGTCCCGGGCCGCCGCCACCGTCGCCGTCAGCTCCTCCCACGTCGGGAGGACGAATCCGGCGTCCCGCAGCGGGAGTTCGAGGGCCAGGGTCCCGAACGGCTCCTGGAGGTCGTAGATCTCGGCGGCGGTCGGCTGCCGTGGGGCGTTCGTCGGATGCACCATGCGCAGCCCGCTGACCACCGCATAGGCGTCGCGCTCATGGACCTCCACATGGGACAGCGGATGGCCGGCGACCGTCGAGCTGCCCGTCCGCCCCGCCCAGCAGCGCAGGGCCACCTGCTGCGCCATCGTGCCGGTCGGGAAGAACGCGGCGGCCTCGGTGCCCAGCACCTCGGCGGTGCGGCGCTCCAGCTCGCCGACGATGCTGTCCTCGATGCCGTAGATATCCGTCCAGTCGTCGAGGTTGTACACATCGGGAGCGTCGGCCGTCAGGCGCGTCAGCCGTTCCCGGATCGTCTCCACGGCCGGGCCGCTCAGTTGGCGCGCGGAGCCGCGGTGTGCGGTGATCCGTCGGTGCCGCGCGAGTGCGGTGACGCTCTCCTGGACAGCCGGCGCCCGGTCCCCGGGTGCCTCGCTCTGTGCTGCTCCGTCCCGAGGTGTCTCGGTCTGATGTGTCCCGTGCTGCGTCATCTCCCCCGCCTCCCCTTGCGTTTCGCGCGGTGTGCGCGGCGATGCGTCGATCATGGCGCAGGTGGGCGGGACGCGGCGAGGCCTGTGGATAACTTTCGGAGGGAGGGGAGAGGCGAGCACCGGGCAGCCCTGTGGCTCGGTGGAAAACTGCTGGTGGGAGGACGTGGGAGGGAGCCCCCCCCGTAGTCCGCAAGCCATCCGCCTGCCGGTCCGCCGGTCCCCCGGTCCGCCGGTCCGCCGGTCCGCCGGTCCGCCGGTCCGCCGGTCCCCCGGTCCGTCGTCCGCCGGCCTGCCCGTCCGCCGGCCTGTCCGACCGCCACCCTGTCCGTTCGCCGGCCGGCCCGGCGACAGCGCCAACCCCGCCGCGGGCCCGGCGACAGCGCCAACCCCGCCGCCGGCCACCCGCACCGGCCCCGCCGCGCCCTCCACCCGCGATGTCGATCAGCTCCGCCCCTCACCGCACCGGGTCGGCTCTTCTCCGAGACCTCCGTCTCACCCTCCGTACAGCTCTCCGGGCCGTCGGAGGCACTCGCGTAGCATGGCGACGAATCGTCCGGTACCCCCCGCGGACTGGAACGGAAGGCCATCGCCGCGTGAATGCACACCCGCCCATCGAGGCGCAGGACCGCCCCGCCCGGCTCACCGTCGGAGTCGTCGGCGCAGGCCGTGTCGGGCCCGCGCTCGCCGCGTCCCTGCAGCTTGCCGGGCATCGGCCGGTCGCCGTTTCCGGGGTTTCCGACGCCTCGGTGCGGCGGGGCGCCCGG
>NZ_KN708638.1:4661020-4695306 GCF_000805335.1 Streptomyces sp. CT34
GGCCCGTGCCGATCTCGTGCTGCTGACCGTCCCCGACGACGCCCTGGCCGGGCTGGTGAGCGGGCTCGCCGAGACCGGTGCCGTGCGACCGGGCCAGCTGCTGGTGCACACCTCCGGGCGCTACGGGACGGCGGTGCTGGATCCGGCCACGCGGGCCGGTGCGCTGCCGCTCGCGCTGCATCCGGCGATGACGTTCACGGGCACGTCGGTGGACGTCCAGCGGCTCGCCGGCTGCTCGTTCGGGGTGACCGCGCCGGAGGAGCTGCGGATGGCGGCCGAGGCGCTGGTCATCGAGATGGGCGGGGAGCCCGAGTGGATCGCGGAGTCGGCCCGTCCGCTGTATCACGCGGCGCTGGCCATCGGAGCGAACCACCTGGTCACGCTCGTCGCGCAGTCGATGGAACTGCTGCGGAAAGCCGGTGTCCAGGCCCCGGACCGGATGCTCGGCCCGCTGCTCGGTGCGGCCCTGGACAATGCGCTGCGGTCCGGTGACGCGGCCCTGACGGGGCCGGTCGCACGGGGCGATGCGGGCACCGTCGCCGCCCATGTGGCGGAGTTGCGCCGGCATGCGCCGCAGGCCGTCGCCGGGTATCTGGCGATGGCCCGTACGACCGCGGACCGGGCGCTGGCCCGCGGTCTGCTCAAGCCGGAACTGGCCGAGGAACTGCTGGACGTGCTCGCGGGGCCGGCGTCCGAGGGTGCCGTGGCATCGGAGGGCGGCGCGTTCCGGGAGGGGGGTGCGCGCCCCGACAGCAGTGCGTTCCGGGAGGGGGGTGCGCGCCCCGAGGGCGATGGGCTCCTCGGGGACGGGACCCCCGCCCCCGAGTCCCCAGAAACTCCAGAGAACCAAAAAACTCCGGAAGCCCCAGGAACTCCGGAAGCCCCAACAACTCCGGAATCCCCAAAGACCCCGGAAACGCCGGCAACCCCGAACCCTCCAGACTCCCCAGAAACCCCAAACACCCCCGAGCCCCCCGAGCCCCCCGAGTCCCCCGACCCCGGCACCTCCGGAGGCGACGCATGACCTCCTCGCCCGTCAGCCCGTCCTCGGAAGCCGGTCGGCAGCCGGCGTCGGGGCCCCAGCTCGTGCATACCGCCGCGGCGCTGCGGGAGCTGCCCCGCCGTAGCGGCGCGAGGGCTGTTGTCATGACCATGGGTGCGTTGCACGACGGGCACGCGGCCCTGGTCCGGGCCGCCCGGGAGCGCGTCGGACCGGAGGGCCAGGTCGTGGTCACGGTGTTCGTCAACCCGTTGCAGTTCGGTGCGGGCGAGGACCTCGACCGCTACCCGCGCACCCTGGACGCCGATGTCGTCCTGGCCGGCGAGGCGGGCGCCGACGCCGTGTTCGCGCCGTCCGCCGACGAGGTCTACCCGGGCGGCGAGCCGCAGATCCGGATCAGCGCGGGCCCCATGGGGACCGTCCTCGAAGGAGCCAGCCGCCCCGGGCACTTCGACGGCGTCCTCACCGTCGTCGCCAAACTGCTGCATCTGACCGCGCCGGACGTCGCGTTCTTCGGGGAGAAGGACGCCCAGCAGCTCGCGGTCATCCGGCGGATGGCCGCCGACCTCAATTTCCCCGTCGAGATCGTCGGTGTCCCCACGGTCCGGGAGGACGACGGGCTGGCCCGCTCCAGCCGCAACCGCTACCTCTCCGGCCCGGAGCGGCGCACCGCGCTCGCGCTCTCCGCGGCGCTCTTCGCGGCCCGCGACCGGCTCACCGCCGAGGAGGCGCTGCGGGCCCGCGCCGCGTCCAGCGGGCACCCCACGCAGGACCGGTCCGCGGCGCTGGCCGCCCTGGGGGAGGACCGCGCCGCCGCCGACGCGCACGCCGTCGCCTACGCCGCGTCCGGACCGCCGCACGGCCCGTCCGTGGCCCGCGCCGCGGCCCGCGCGGTGCTGACGGACGCCGCCCACCTCGAACCGCCGCTCCGCCTCGATTACGTGGCCCTGGTCGACCCGCGGGACTTCACCGAGGTCGCGGACGGCTACGAGGGCGAGGCGATCCTGGCGGTCGCCGCCAAGGTGGGCACCACGCGGCTGATCGACAACATCCGGCTGGTGTTCCCCGGGGGCGCGGCGCCGGCCGACGCTCCCGTGGCCGCGCAGCACCCCGAGCGTCCGGGGGCCGGTCCACAGTCGGCCGCGGCACCCCCGGAGTCCCCGGCATCCCCCGTATCGTCCCCGAACTCCACCCCACCCCAAGGCCCCCTGGGAGCGACCCGATGACCGCTAGCGGAACCGGCAACGGCCCCACCGGCATACGCCTCACCGCCCCCGCCCCCGGCTGGTCCATCACGGCGGACGTCGTCGTGGTGGGCTCCGGGGTGGCCGGACTGACCGCGGCGCTGCGCTGCGCCGCCGCCGGCCACCGGACCGTCGTCGTCACCAAGGCCCGGCTCGACGACGGCTCCACCCGTTGGGCGCAGGGCGGTATCGCCGCGGCCCTGGGGGAGGGCGATTCGCCCGAGCAGCACCTGGCGGACACCCTCGTCGCGGGCGCCGGGCTGTGTGACGAGGCGGCCGTGCGGGCGCTGGTGACCGAGGGCCCGGACGCCGTCCACCGGCTGATCGGGGCGGGCGCCCGCTTCGACACCGCGCCCGGCAGCGACGAGATCGCGCTCACCAGGGAGGGCGGCCACCACCGCCGCCGGATCGCGCACGCCGGCGGCGACGCGACCGGCGCGGAGATCTCCCGGGCGCTGGTCGAGGCGGTGCGGGCCGGGGGCCTGCGCACCATCGAGAACGCGCTGGTCCTCGACCTGCTGACGGACGCGTACGGCCGTACCGCCGGCGTCACCCTGCACGTCATGGGGGAGGGGCAGCACGACGGTGTCGGGGCGGTGCACGCCCCGGCGGTGGTGCTCGCCACCGGGGGCATGGGGCAGGTCTTCTCCGCGACCACCAACCCGGCCGTCTCCACGGGCGACGGGGTGGCGCTGGCGCTGCGCGCCGGCGCCGAGGTCTCGGATCTCGAATTCGTCCAATTCCACCCCACCGTCCTGTATTTGGGGCCGGAAGCGGAGGGGCAGCAGCCGCTGATCTCGGAGGCCGTACGGGGCGAGGGCGCGCATCTGGTCGACGCGGCCGGCACCCGGTTCATGGTGGGGCAGCACGAGCTGGCCGAGCTGGCGCCGCGCGACATCGTGGCCAAGGCGATCACGCGGCGGGCGCAGGAACAGGGCGTCGAGCACATGTACTTGGACGGCCGGCACTTCGGCGCCGAGATGTGGCAGCACCGCTTCCCGACGATCCTGGCCGCCTGCCGCGCCCACGGCATCGACCCGGTCACCGAGCCGATACCGGTCGCCCCGGCCGCGCACTACGCCTCCGGCGGCGTCCGTACCGACCTGCACGGCCGGACGACCGTCCCGGGCCTGTACGCGTGCGGTGAGGTCGCCTGCACCGGCGTCCACGGCGCCAACCGCCTGGCCTCCAACTCCCTTCTGGAGGGCCTGGTGTTCGCGGAGCGGATCGCCGCGGACATCGCCTCCGACGGGGCGGCGGGTCGCGTCCCGGAGCCGGTCCCGTCCGCCGCCGAGGAGCGCGGGGCGCCGCGTGCGCTGCCCCTCCTGGCGCCCGAGACCCGCGCCGCGGTCCAGCGCATCATGACCGCCGGTGCCGGCGTCCTGCGCAGCGCCGGGAGCCTGGCCCGCGCCGCCGCGGACCTCGACGGCCTGCACCGCGAGGCGACCGGGGCGGCCCTGGCGGCGCAGGCGCCCGGTGGGGCCGGGGGAGCGGACGCGCCGCCGGCCTCGGCCAAGGCCCCCGAGCCCGGTGTGGAGGCATGGGAGGCCACCAACCTGCTGTGTGTCGCCCGGGTTCTGGTCGCCGCCGCGCAGCGCCGCGAGGAGACCCGCGGCTGCCATTGGCGCGAGGACCACCCGGAGCGCGACGATGCCTCCTGGCGCCGGCACTTCCGCATCACCCTCGGCGCGGACCGCGCCCTGAACATCCGCACGACGGCGACCGCCGACTTCCCGCCGACCGCCGGCACCACCCCTCAGCCCGCCCCCACCCCCGATACGGAGCCCTCCCCGTGAGCAGCACCCCCGGTACCCCCGACGGCCTTCCCCTCCTCCAGATCGGCCGGCCCGAAGCCGTCGCCCCGGCCGCAGGCGGCTGCGGCGACGCCTGCGGGTGCGCCGGCGACGACTCCGGTTACGAGCTCGACCCGCTGACCTGCGGGCTCGACCCCGATCTGGCCGCGCTGCTGGTGGCCGCCGGGCTCGACCCCGTACAGGTCGAGGACATCGCGCACCTGGCCATCGAGGAGGACCTCGACCAGGGCGTGGACGTCACCACCGTGGCGACGGTCCCCGAAGACGCCGTCGCCACCGGGGACTTCACGGCCCGGCAGGCCGGTACGGTCGCCGGGCTGCGGGTCGCCGAGTCGGTGCTGTCCATCGTCTGCACCGACGAGTTCGAGGTCGAGCGGCACGTGGCGGACGGCGACCGGGTCACCCCCGGGCAGAAGCTGCTGTCGGTCACCACCCGCACCCGCGACCTGCTCACCGCCGAGCGCAGCGCGCTGAACCTGCTGGGCCGGATGTCCGGTATCGCGACCGTGACCCGGCAGTGGGCGGACGTCCTCGAAGGCACCGGGACGAAGGTCCGCGACACCCGTAAGACGACGCCGGGCCTGCGCGCCCTGGAGAAGTTCGCGGTGCGCTGCGGCGGCGGCGTCAACCACCGCATGTCGCTGTCGGACGCGGCGCTGATCAAGGACAACCACGTCGTCGCGGCGGGCGGTGTCGCCGCCGCGTTCACCGCCGTACGGACCGAGTTCCCCGGTGTGCCGATCGAGGTGGAGGTGGACCGGCTCGACCAGATCCCGCCGATCCTCGCCGAGGGCGCCGACCTGATCCTGCTGGACAACTTCACGCCGGAGCAGACCAAGGAGGCCGTCGACCTGGTCGCCGGCCGCGCGATCCTGGAATCCTCCGGCCGGCTCACCCTCGCCAACGCCCGCGCGTACGCGGAGACCGGCGTCGACTTCCTGGCGGTGGGCGCGCTTACGCACTCCGCGCCGGTCCTCGACATCGGCCTGGACCTGCGCGAGAGCGACGGCGGGAACGCCGACGAGGGCGCCGACGCACGCGATCACGAGGACCGCTGACCACCATGCTGCTGACCATCGACGTAGGCAACACGCACACCGTCCTGGGGCTCTTCGACGGCGAGGAGATCGTCGAGCACTGGCGGATCTCCACCGACGCCCGCCGCACCGCCGACGAACTGGCCGTGCTCCTCCAGGGCCTGATGGGCATGCACCCGCTGCTCGGCGACGACCTGGGCGACGGCATCGAGGGCATCTCCATCTGCTCGACCGTGCCGTCCGTGCTGCACGAGCTGCGCGAGGTGACCCGGCGCTACTACGGGGACGTGCCGGCCGTCCTCGTGGAGCCGGGCGTCAAGACCGGCGTGCCGGTCCTCATGGACAACCCCAAGGAGGTCGGCGCCGACCGGATCATCAACGCGCTGGCGGCCGTCGAGCTGTACGGCGGCCCCGCGGTGGTCGTCGACTTCGGTACCGCCACCACCTTCGACGCGGTCAGCGCGCGCGGCGAGTACGTGGGCGGGGTGATCGCGCCGGGTATCGAGATCTCCGTGGACGCGCTGGGCGTCAAGGGCGCCCAGCTCCGCAAGATCGAGCTGGCCCGGCCGCGCAGCGTCATCGGCAAGAACACCGTCGAGGCGATGCAGTCCGGCATCCTCTACGGCTTCGCCGGCCAGGTGGACGGCGTGGTGCACCGGATGGCCCGGGAGCTGGCGGACGACCCGGAGGACGTGACCGTGATCGCCACCGGCGGGCTGGCGCCGATGGTGCTCGGCGAGTCCTCGGTGATCGACGAGCACGAGCCGTGGCTGACCCTGATCGGCCTGCGGATGGTGTACGAGCGGAACGTCGGCCGCACGTAGCGGGACCCGGCGGCGGGTCCGGCCGGTGCGCGCGTGTGACCGCGCGGCCCGCTGCCGCGCCACCGTATGCGAATTAAGTGGCTTTTGTCCGAATCGGTCGTAAAGTCACGGCATGCCAATGCCATACGGATCCCGCGGCGGCATGGCCTTCGGCGCCGATGAGTTGCGTGTGCTCCGTCGCGCCCTCGCCCATGCCCTCCAGTCGATGTCCCACACCGTCCCGCTGGACGCCCTCGGCCCGGACCGGTCGCAGGACGTCCAGGAATACCTGCGGCTGGCCGAGGCGGTGGACGAGGCGGTCCGCGAAGGGGCCCGCCTGCGCGCCTTCCTCCTCGCCGACCTCGCCCGCTACCGCGCCGCCCTGCCCGGCGCCGCCACCGGCTACCTCACGCGGCTCCAGGAGGCGCTGGCGGCCGGCCACGTCCCCGGTCCCGACGACCTCGCGGCGCTGCGCTCCCTGCTGGCGCGGCCCACCGGCGCCGCCGAGCGCAAACGCCGCCGCGCCCTGCTGGGGCACTGCGAACGGCTGGCCGAGCACTCCGTGCGGGCGCGGCTGCGCGCGCTGCCGGGCGGGCGCTCGGGCGGCGCCCCGGACGGTCTCCCGGGCGGTCGCTCCGGTGCCCGGCCGCGTCCGGGCCCGGACTCCGGCCCCGGCCCCGAACGAGAACCCCAGCAGGAGCCGCGGCGCGAGCCGCAGCGGGAGCGGCCCCGCCCCGCACCCGCACCCTCACCGAGACCCAAGGCGCCGCGCCCGGACCGTCCCATCCCGACCCCGGGTGAGGTGTTCCCGCCGCGGCGGAAGCCCGCCCCGCCCCCCGAGGCCCGTTCCGCATGAGCGCTGCGTACTCTGGCTGAGTACTTTCGCGGGCTCGCGCCTATAAGGAGGCCCATGCCATGGATTACGTCTCAGCGCTGCTGCCGCCCGTCGTGATGGCCGTGGCCTTCACCTGTCTGATCGTGACGATGATCAGGAGTCAGGGCGGCCAGAACAAGTCCAAGGAAGACGCGGCGGTCGACGAGGCGTTCGCCCGCGCCGAGGCCGCCGGGCAGAAGCCGAAGCCCTTCGGCGCCTGATCCGCACCGCCATTTCCGGCGGTCCGTCCACACGGTACGGCCCGGGATTGACCATCCCGGGCCGTACCTCCTTTTTCCGGGCCAAACGCAACGAGATCAACCGGCATTCGCGACATCTCCCACTATTCTTCTTGTGTGCCGAGACGCTTGGGTGATCTGGAAGACGCGGTGATGACGCGGGTCTGGGAGTGGAACCGCCCGGTCACCGTTCGAGAAGTCCTGGAAGATCTCCAGAAGGAACGGTCGATCGCCTACACAACGGTCATGACCGTATTGGACAACCTCCATCAGAAGGGCTGGGTGCGCCGCGAAGCGGAAGGCCGCGCCTATCGATATGAAGCGGTCTCCACTCGCGCCGCCTACTCGGCCGCACTGATGAACGAAGCATGGTCCGCCAGTGACAACCCCGCTGCCGCTCTTGTGGCGTTCTTCGGCATGATGTCGCCGGAACAACGGCACGCTCTGCGCGATGCCGTACGGATGGTGCAGGTCGACGATCCGGGCCCGGCAGAGGAAGAACAGACCCCCGCCCGCGAAGAACAGTCACAAGCTGTGGACGGCCCGGCATCCGGCGACGGAGATGAACCCGGAGCGGGTGCGGAGCGCAAGGGGCGATAGCGTCCGGGCATGCCTGCGCATTCAAAAGGGCTCACCGTCCGCCGTGCCCGGACCAGCGATGTCCCGGCCGTACGCCGCCTCATCGACGCCTACTCCAGCGACGGGATCCTGCTCGACAAAGCCACCGTCACGCTTTATGAGGACATCCAGGAGTTCTGGGTCGCCGAGCGTGACGAAGACGCCGAGGTCGTCGGCTGCGGAGCACTCCACGTCATGTGGGAAGACCTGGCAGAGGTCCGCACCCTGGCGGTGGATCCGGAGCTGAAGGGATCCGGAGTCGGCCACCAAGTCCTGGACAAGCTGCTGCGTACCGCAAGGTGGCTCGGAGTGCGACGAATTTTCTGTCTCACCTTCGAAGTCGACTTCTTCGTCAAGCACGGCTTCGTGGAGATCGGCGAGACTCCCGTAGACGGTGATGTCTACAGCGAACTGCTGCGTTCCTATGACGAGGGGGTTGCGGAGTTCCTCGGCCTCGAACGAGTGAAGCCCAACACCCTGGGTAACAGTCGCATGCTTCTGCACCTGTGATCAGCGTTCTATGTCCGAATCGCTCCCCTATCTCATGGCTACGGAAGCATGCGTTCCCCGCTCACTGGGCAAGTGAACCCTACCCAAGGGTTTGTGTTTTTCCCGGAAAAGCGGTTTGCTTTCCGTCGTAATCCACATTCGATGAAAGGGAAACCCGGTGGCACAGAAGGTTCAGGTTCTTCTTGTGGACGACCTCGACGGCGGCGAGGCCCACGAGACCGTGACGTTCGCGCTCGACGGTAAGTCCTACGAGATCGACCTCTCGGACGCCAACGCCGACAAGCTCCGCGAGTCGCTCGCCGACTTCGTGAAGGCCGGCCGCAAGACCGGTGGCCGTTCCGCGGGCCGCGGCAAGGTCCGCGCCGCTTCCGCCGGCTCTCCTGACACGGCGAAGATCCGTGCCTGGGCCAAGGAGAACGGCTACAACGTCAATGACCGCGGCCGTGTCCCCGCCGAGATCCGCGAGGCATTCGAGAAGGCCAACGCCTGATCGCCGCACGCGCGATCCGATTGAGCATTACGAGCACGTACCAATCGGGCACGGTGGCACTCGGTCGCCGCCGCGCTCACGAGCCGTACGAGGTCGGGGGCGCCCCCACCGTCCCCGATTCCTGCCCCGAACCCCGTGGTGGGCAGGGAATTCTCCACCTCGTACCCAGGCCGGGGAGGCCGCACCCACCCCGCGGCCTCCCGCGCGCCGAATCCGCCTGACACCCGGCCCCCCGGGGGGAGCGACGGCGCGGGCATCCGGTCACCGGCGCCACGTGCCGTGAGATCCACCGCGAGTGCTCCCCACTCCAGCCATTCCAGGATTCCCGGGAGTTCCTCGGCGCCGCCGGCCGCGATGAGCACGAGCAATTTCGGCCGATCCCCGAGGTGTTTCCCGCCGCGTCCGCCCCTGAGGAACGCGACCGGCCCCGCGAGCGGCAGCCGCCGCAGCACGGCGATTCCGGCGTCGGCCGGCATCTCCAGGGCGTCGAAGCGCGCCCCTGTGAGGAGTTCCACCGGCTCCGTGCCGGTGGTCGGCCAGCCCATTTCCTCCTCGTACCACCGGCGGACGGCGGAGAGGGGGGAGCGGGGTCGCGGAAGTGCGCGGGGCATGCCTGGTGCAACTCCCGGCACCGCGGGAAGTTACGTTGGGTATACGTAAGGGCGCGTTCCGTATATACCCAGGGGGAGTGCGGGCGCGTCCGGTGGTGTGCGGATGTTCGCCCGTAGCGGATGGAAAAGGCCCGCGCCGCATGGAGTGTCAGTGGCAGCGGGTAAGAAAGTCTCAGTGGGAAGAGACGCTGTGACCGGCGCTCAAGCGGTTCGCCGCGGTCTCCGGCCGGCGGCCGACGGCGTGTCGGCCAGGCCCGCGTTCGCCACGGGCGTAGTGGCGGTGGGCGTATATGCCTGGCCTGCGGGAACATCGTCTCGCACCATCGAGTTGGAGCAGATGTCAGCTGTTCGGCAGTAAATTTCCCCGTCGGAGCGGGGTGATCCGGACGGGTGTCGGCAGTTGGAATGAGCTGTCCCGCCCTGCGGGACTAGCATGCGGAAGGACAGGGAGGGGACCGACCCCTAACTGCCTGACCGCTCTGAGGAGCGATTAACGATGTTCGAGAGGTTCACCGACCGTGCGCGGCGGGTTGTCGTCCTGGCTCAGGAAGAAGCCCGGATGCTCAACCACAACTACATCGGCACCGAACACATCCTCCTGGGTCTGATCCACGAGGGTGAGGGTGTCGCCGCTAAGGCCCTGGAGAGCCTCGGCATTTCGCTTGAGGCGGTCCGCCAGCAGGTGGAGGAGATCATCGGCCAGGGCCAGCAGGCCCCGTCCGGCCACATTCCCTTCACTCCCCGTGCCAAGAAGGTCCTGGAGCTGTCGCTCCGCGAGGCCCTCCAGCTCGGCCACAACTACATCGGCACCGAGCACATCCTGCTCGGCCTGATCCGCGAGGGCGAGGGCGTCGCCGCCCAGGTCCTCGTGAAGCTGGGCGCCGATCTCAACCGGGTCCGGCAGCAGGTCATCCAGCTGCTGTCCGGCTACCAGGGCAAGGAAGCCGCCACCGCGGGCGGCCCGGCCGAGGGCACGCCCTCGACCTCGCTCGTCCTGGACCAGTTCGGCCGCAACCTCACGCAGGCCGCCCGGGAGACCAAGCTCGACCCGGTCATCGGGCGCGAGAAGGAAATCGAGCGGGTCATGCAGGTGCTGTCCCGCCGTACGAAGAACAACCCGGTCCTCATCGGCGAGCCCGGCGTAGGCAAGACCGCCGTCGTCGAGGGCCTGGCGCAGGCCATCGTCAAGGGCGAGGTGCCCGAGACCCTCAAGGACAAGCACCTCTACACCCTCGACCTGGGCGCGCTGGTCGCCGGCTCGCGCTACCGCGGTGACTTCGAAGAGCGCCTGAAGAAGGTCCTCAAGGAGATCCGCACCCGCGGCGACATCATCCTGTTCATCGACGAGCTGCACACCCTGGTCGGTGCGGGCGCCGCCGAGGGCGCCATCGACGCCGCGAGCATCCTCAAGCCGATGCTGGCGCGCGGCGAGCTCCAGACCATCGGTGCGACGACGCTGGACGAGTACCGCAAGCACCTGGAGAAGGACGCGGCCCTGGAGCGCCGCTTCCAGCCGATCCAGGTCGCCGAGCCGTCACTGCCGCACACCATCGAGATCCTCAAGGGCCTGCGGGACCGCTACGAGGCGCACCACCGGGTGTCCATCACGGACTCCGCGCTGGTCGCCGCGGCCACCCTCGCCGACCGCTACATCTCCGACCGCTTCCTGCCGGACAAGGCGATCGACCTGATCGACGAGGCCGGCTCCCGGATGCGGATCCGCCGGATGACCGCGCCGCCGGACCTGCGCGAGTTCGACGAGAAGATCGCCGACGTGCGCCGCGAGAAGGAGTCCGCGATCGACTCGCAGGACTTCGAGATGGCCGCCGGCCTGCGCGACAAGGAGAAGCAGCTCCTGGCCGCGAAGGCGAAGCGGGAGAAGGAGTGGAAGGCCGGCGACATGGACGTCGTCGCCGAGGTGGACGAGGAGCTGATCGCCGAGGTCCTGGCCACGGCCACGGGCATCCCGGTCTTCAAGCTCACCGAGGAGGAGTCCTCGCGCCTGCTGCGGATGGAAGACGAGCTGCACAAGCGCGTCATCGGCCAGAAGGACGCCATCAAGGCGCTCTCCCAGGCCATCCGCCGTACGCGTGCCGGCCTGAAGGACCCCAAGCGTCCCGGTGGCTCGTTCATCTTCGCCGGCCCGTCCGGTGTCGGTAAGACCGAGCTGTCCAAGACGCTCGCCGAGTTCCTCTTCGGCGACGAGGACGCGCTGATCTCCCTCGACATGTCGGAGTTCAGCGAGAAGCACACCGTCTCCCGGCTCTTCGGTTCGCCTCCCGGCTACGTGGGCTACGAAGAGGGCGGCCAGCTGACCGAGAAGGTCCGCCGCAAGCCGTTCTCGGTGGTCCTCTTCGACGAGGTCGAGAAGGCCCACCCGGACATCTTCAACTCGCTGCTGCAGATCCTGGAGGACGGTCGCCTGACCGACTCCCAGGGCCGGGTCGTGGACTTCAAGAACACGGTCATCATCATGACCACCAACCTCGGCACCCGGGACATCTCCAAGGGCTTCAACCTGGGCTTCGCCGCCCAGGGCGACGTCAGGACCGGCTACGAGCGGATGAAGAACAAGGTCAACGAAGAGCTCAAGCAGCACTTCCGCCCCGAGTTCCTCAACCGTGTCGACGACACCGTCGTCTTCCACCAGCTCACCGAGGACGACATCATCCAGATCGTCGACCTCATGATCGCCAAGGTGGACGAGCGGCTGAAGGACCGCGACATGGGCATCGAGCTCAGCAGCGAGGCCAAGTCGCTGCTGGCCAAGCGCGGGTACGACCCGGTGCTCGGCGCCCGTCCGCTGCGCCGCACGATCCAGCGCGAGATCGAGGACGCCCTCTCGGAGAAGATCCTCTTCAGCGAGCTGCGTCCCGGCCACATCGTGGTGGTCGACGTCGAGGGCGAGGGCGAGACCGCCAAGTTCACCTTCCGCGGCGAGGAGAAGTCGGCGGTGCCGAGCGCCCCGCCGGTGGAGTCCGCGGCGGGTGGCTCGGGCCCGAACCTGAGCAAGGACGCGTAGTCCCCGACCCACGCAGCCGCCCCGGAACCATTCCACGGTTCCGGGGCGGCTTTGCGTTGGAGGGCTCTCTCACGTGCGGGGCGGGGGAGCGCCAGGTCCAGCTCCGTCGCGTGGTTCCGGCAGACGACGGAGAGGAAGTGGACGCGCAGGCGCGCGGCCCGGTCGTCCGGTCCGTCGCCCTTGGCGATCAACTCCCGTAGCCGGTCCGCCCGTTCGCGAGGGCGTGGGCCACCGCCATGCGGACGATGTCCTTCCACCGGGAGTCCGCCGCATGGTCCACCAGCGGACCGAAGTCGCCCTCCTCGATCTCGATGACGGCCCTGGCGCCCAGGTAGTCCTGCAAGGTGCGGCGCACGAAGTCCACGGAACCGGGGCGGGTTCGCGCCGCAGGCCGCTGCGCAGGAGGAGGCGGCGGACGACGGCGGAGGCCGGGCCCTGGGACGCGGCGGCGGGGTGCTGACGGGTCCACGTGCGGTCCGCCCGCCTCCTGCGATGACGCTGCGCCGTGCTGACGAGGTGGCGTGATGACGTGCTGACGCGGGGCCGTGTCTGTCGGGTCTGTCGTCTCCGGATCGGGTTGGGGCGGTGGGCCGGTGGCGGTCAGGTGTTTTCGGGAATGCAGTGAACGGGAAACCGTCGGGCGGAATTGGGTAACCCAGGTCACATTCGCGGCGGATTTCGCGTAATGCGGGTCACAGTGAATCCCTTTTCGCTGGTGACTTGAGGCACATGGATTTGGGGCCTACTAGGGGTGTTAGGGGAATGGGGGCGGGGTGGTTCCGGGGGGTCGGATTCCGGTGGGGAGGGGTGCCGGAGCGGGGGTTCGTCGAGCGTGGCGCGCTCGGGTCGCGTATGGAGAAATTCCAGGTCAGAGGCCATTGTGGGGAGGGCGGTCGGGTCGGTTTGGGGTGTTTTGTGCGCGCCTCGGCGGAGGCGGTTCCGCACCGTTGATCGGCAGCCCCGAATACGGACTCCGATAGTAGAAAGGGCCCCTTGGCGTCATGGCGAACGCGGGTTACCAAGGGATGGCGCTCCCGGACCGCAGCCGGGAAAACACCCCTTCACTTTCCCTGGAGAGAAAACCCGCATGTCGAAGTTTGCCGCGATACGTAATTCCCGGAAGTCCACCGAGGTCGCGAAGTCGGCCACCAAGGCCGCGAAGTCGGCGCTGCGCAATCGGGTGGCCGTGGTGGCCGCCGGTGCCGGTATGGCCGCCGCGCTGGGCGCCGGGGTCGCCTCCGCCGCGGACGGCGGGCTGCTGCATCTGACCGCCGCTACCGGCTCGGCCGTCAGCGCCCAGGCCGAAGCGCAGGCCAAGGCCGTCGCCGATGCCAAGGCAGCCGCGGCGAAGGCCAAGGTGGACGCGGCGAAGAAGGCCAACGCCTGGGTGAAGCCGGTCGAGAAGTACGTCCTCGGAGAGCCCTTCGGCATCGCAGGCAGCCACTGGGCGCACAAGCACAGCGGTCAGGACTTCGTCGTGCCGACCGGCACCCAGGTCCACGCCGTGCACAAGGGCACCGTCGTCAAGGCCGGTCCGTGGGGCGGCGGCGACGGTCCGGCCTACGGCAACGCGATCGTGATCAAGCACGACGACGGCATGTACACCCAGTACGCGCACCTCTCGAAGATCGAGGTCCAGGTCGGCCAGCAGGTCGACACCGGCCAGCAGATCGGTCTTTCCGGGAGCACCGGCAACTCAACCGGTCCCCACCTGCACTTCGAGGTCCGCACCGGCCCCAACTACGGGTCGGGCATCGAACCGACCGGATTCCTGCGGGCTCACGGCGACGCCGTCTGAGCTGAATCCGGCCGGACTGGCCGGCGGCTCGGCGGGTTTGCCGCCGTGACCAGTTCGGTGGCGACCCTGAGGATGGCCTCGCGCTTCTCCTCGGGGTCGCCCACCACGTCCTGCATCGCGAACATGCCCGCATGCATCGAGAACAGCGCCGTGATGCAGCGCACTTGATCCACCAGCTCCGCGTCGGGCTCCTTGAGCAGCCCGTAGAGCGTCAGCATCCGCTCCTTGAAGCGCTCGCCGATGGTGAGGTCCCGCACGGTGGCCTGGTTTTCCTGCATGAAACGGAAAAGGGCCTCGGAGGAGCGCAGCGACTCGCTGTAGCGGCGGATCAGCTCCTGCTTGGTCTCCAGGGTGCGCGGCTGCCCCTCGGCCCAGGTGATCAGCTCGTCGATGGGCCCGCACAGGTCCTCGAAGAGGCTGATGATGATGTCTTCCTTGGTCTTGAAGTGGTAGTAGAGCGCCGCCTTGGTGACCTCCAGCCGCTCGGCGATCTCGCGCAGCGAGGTCTTCTCGTAGCCCTGTTCCGCGAACAGCTCCAGAGCGACGTCCTGAATGCGCTGACGGGTGTTCCCCTTGCGCGGGTGCGGTGTGCCCATGGTGCTCTCCTGCGGTGACTGCGGTGTCGTTCCGGCTGACGGCCTGCCCGTCCAGCAGACACTGCCCCGCTGGTCAGGCGCTATCCGCCGGGCCTCGAAAACTTACTTGACGCCCGGCTAGTGGCTTCTCTATCTTACGTACCGTACCGAACTAGCCGGGCGGCAAGTAAGTAAGAAAGATGGGGAAGTGATGGGGATGTCGCGGACCGCGGCCCCGACGGGGGACATACCGGAGCAGAGCACGGGCAGAAAGCCCGCCGGCGTACGGATGGTGCTCTTCGCGCTGATGATCGCGATGCTCCTCGCGATGCTGGACAACATGATCGTCGGCACCGCGATGCCGACGATCGTCGGTGAACTGGGCGGGCTGGCGCACCTGTCCTGGGTGGTCACCGCCTACACGCTGGCCACGGCCGCATCGACGCCGATCTGGGGCAAGCTCGGCGACATGTACGGGCGCAAGGGCGTCTTCCTCACGTCCATCGTGCTCTTCCTGATCGGCTCCGCGCTGTCCGGCATGGCGCAGGACATGAACCAGCTGATCGGCTTCCGCGCCGTCCAGGGACTGGGCGCCGGCGGCCTGATGGTCGGCGTCATGGCCATCATCGGCGACCTGATCCCGCCCCGGGAACGCGGCAAGTACCAGGGCATGATGGCCGGCGTCATGGCCATCGCGATGATCGGCGGGCCGCTCGTCGGCGGCACGATCACCGACCACCTCGGCTGGCGCTGGAGCTTCTACATCAACCTGCCGCTCGGTGCGATCGCGCTGATCATGGTCACCGCGGTGCTGCACCTCCCGAAGAAGCGCTCGCGCACCCGGATCGACTACGCCGGCGCCGCGCTGCTCACGATCGGCATCACCTCGCTCGTGCTGATCACCACCTGGGGCGGCACCCAGTACGCCTGGCTCTCCGGCCAGATCGTGGGTCTGGGCGTCCTCGGCGTCGTCGCGCTGATCGCCTTCCTCTTCGTCGAGCGCAAGGTCAGTGACCCGGTCCTGCCGCTGCACATCTTCAGCAACGGCAACTTCTCGCTGGTCACGGTCATCGGCTTCCTGGTCGGCTTCGTGATGTTCGGCTCGATGACGTTCCTGCCGCTGTTCCAGCAGTCCGTACAGGGCGCCTCGGCCACCAACTCCGGTCTGCTGCTGCTCCCGATGCTGCTGTCGATGATGGTGGTCTCGCTCATCGCGGGCCGGGTCACCACCCAGACCGGCCGGTACAAGATCTTCGTGACCCTCGGCGGCGCGCTGATCACCGCCGGCTTGGCGCTGCTCGCCCTGATGGACACCGGCACCACCCGCTTCACGTCCGGTGCGTACATGGCGGTGCTCGGCGCCGGTATGGGCTGCCTGATGCAGACCACGATGCTGATCGCGCAGAACAGCGTGGAGATGAAGGACATGGGCGTCGGCTCCTCGTCCGCCACCCTGTTCCGCACCATCGGCGGCTCCTTCGGCGTCGCGATCCTCGGCGCGATCTTCACCAACGAGGTCCAGTCGACGATGGTCGCCCGCCTCGGCAAGGCCGCGCAGAAGATGACCACCGGCGGCGCCCAGATGGACCCGAAGGGCCTGGCCAAGCTCCCGGCGCCGGTCAAGGACGCGTACGCCCATGCGGTGGCCTCCGGTACGCACCATGTGTTCCTGTGGGGCGCGGCCATCAGCGTCATCGGCTTCGTCGCGGCGTGGTTCCTGAAGGAGGTGCCGCTGCGGGGTGGCCCTGCCGCGAAGGCGGGGGCCGCGGCGGATGCGGATGCGGGTGCGGGTGCTCCTGCGGAGCGGGCGGTGGTCGTCGACGCCGTCTGAGGGCGCGCCTACCGCAAGCGGCCCCGGTGTACGTACGTCACGTACGCCGGGGCCGCGGTGTTGAAGGGCTGAACGGACTTCAGAAGGTGGGGAGTTCGCTGCTCTTCACGGCGGCGACGAACCCCGCCCAGCCGGCGGCCGGGAACACGAGCGCGGGGCCGTGCGGGTTCTTGCTGTCGCGGACGGGGACGACGTCGGGGAGGTTGTCGGACACCTCGATGCAGTTGGCCCCGTCGGGATTGCTGTAGCTGCTCTTGCGCCAGGTGGCAGCGCCGAGGAAGTCGTCCGACACCTCAATGCAGTTACCGCCGTCGGCATTGCTGTAGCTGCTCTTGCGCCAAGTGGCAGTGCTCAGGTCAATCCTGTTGCTGCGCTTCATGTCGATAGCCCCTTGCCGCTTCTTCGACCATGGCCAGGGACGCCTCGGGAGACAGTGCGGCGGCCCTCAGTAGATCGTACGACCTCCGATACTCCGTCACGAGCGGTGGAAAGTCGATGACTTGGCCACTGTGGGCGTTCTCGGTGTAGGCGACGACGGGTGCATCGGGAAAGGTCATGACTCGCAGATCGCCCATCATGATGGGGCCTGTTGCCGCAGCTTCGGGCAAGAGCTGGAGAACGCTCTCGCTGCTCCGGATCACTGCGGCGATGTGGTCTAGCTGGTCAGCCATCTGTTCGGGTGGCAGAGTCGGTCGACGGATGAGCGACTCTTGCAGGATGCCCCAGTAATAGGCGTGGCCGTCGCACTTCCAGAAGTCGGCGCGCGCCATTCGTGCGCCGACGTGCCTTTCGACTTCCTTGGCCTTCAACCAGGGCTTTCCCGTCTGCGCGAGTCGCCGGACATAGGCTTCGGTCTGCAAAAGGCCAGGAATGACGCCGGGTGCCCACTCTTCGATCGTCGTCGCGCGTACCTCCATCTCTGCGACGTCCGCGAAGTATGTGGCGAGGCCGGAGCGGCGTGCCTGTTGCACTTTCTCGCAGTGCCGCTCGAAGAAGCCGCCCGTCTTGAGCTTCTTGTCGACGTGGACCGCAAGATCCATCGGCATGCCCAGTTCGCCACGCTCGATTCGGCTGAGCAGCGGTGCTCCGCGGAAGCTGCCCTCCACTAACTGGTCGAGGGTGAGGCCCGCGCTTTCCCGCAGGTAGCGCAACTCGGCGCCGTAGAAGCACGGGACGCTCGCCGACGGGTCCGGATTCTTACGGGGAGACACGACTCACCACCACCGCTTGTCAGTTGGGCACGAAAGCCCGATTCCCTTCCAAAGTACGGCGCGCGACGCCAGTCTGTGAGCGATTCATCACAATGCGCACTGGAAGGTGAACGGCCATGGAAGACGTGCACGAATGCGCCGAAGGGCTCAAGGGCGCGCTGAAGGCGAATGGGATCACGCTGCCTTCGCTCGGCGTCGATATGCCCTCGTTCGCGGGGGATTACCCGCCTCCGCTGGTCGCGCTGGGCAACTGCAATATGGCCACGGCCCGGAAGCTCGCCGAGGTGCTGTACAAGGCGGTGGGGCGGTGACGGCAGGGACGGCTGAGCGCCGTGGGTGGGGGTCGGAGGGGCTGCACCGAAGTACGTCCTCGGCGCGGGCGCATCTGGTATGTGGATGAGGAATACCCCGGCGTTCGCTCCAGGTCCTGCGGGCGCACTCCGGTACATCCCCTCCGACCCTGCGCCGTTGCCGAGTGCCGCGCCGTCTCGGTGCGGGCGGTGGCTGCCCGGTCGCCCTTGCCGTTGCGCTCCGCCGGGGCGTACGTCGGGGAAGGCTGGGTAAGACGGTCTGGTGCGAGGCGGCGGGGGCCGACTGAGCCCCCACGCCGCGCCTCCGGGCCGCGGCCCTACTATGGCTCGGACGTATAAGCGAAGGGACTCCGCCGCCGCCACCCCAGGCTCGGCTGGATCAGCCCGGATGAACGGGGGGACTTCTCGTGGGCTTCATGGACCGTGTACGCGGCGAGTTCATCGACATCCTCGAATGGACGGACGACAGCCGGGACACGATCGTCTGGCGTTTCCCGCGCTACGAGAACGAGATCAAGATGGGCGCCAAGCTCATCGTGCGCGAGTCGCAGGTGGCGGTCTTCGTCAACATGGGCCGGATCGCGGATGTCTTCGCGCCGGGCATGTACGAGCTCCAGACCGGCAACCTGCCGATCCTGTCGACGCTGCAGGGCTGGAAGTACGGCTTCCACTCGCCGTTCAAGGCGGAGGTCTACTTCGTCACCACCCGGCAGTTCACGGACATGAAGTGGGGCACGCAGAACCCGGTCACGGTGCGGGACCCGGAGTTCGGCATGGTGCGGCTGCGGGCGTTCGGCGGCTACGCGGCGCGGGTGACCGACCCGGCGAAGCTGCTGACCGAGCTGGCCGGCACCGACCCGATGTTCCGCACCGAGGAGGTCGAGGAGTACTTCCGGCAGCTGATCGTCGGCAAGCTCGGTACGCTGCTGGGGAGTTCGGGCATTCCGATGCTCGACCTGGCCGCGCGCCAGTCCGAGCTGGGCGACCGGCTGGGCAAGATGCTGACCGACGAGCTGGCGGCGTCGCACGGCATCTCGATCCCGAAGTTCGTCATCGAGAACATCTCGCTGCCGCCCGAGGTCGAGCAGGCCATCGACGCCCGGAGCCGGATGGGCATCATCGGGAACCTCGACAACTACGCGCGCATGCAGGCGGCGGACGCGGTGCGGGACGCGGCGAACAACCCGGGCGGCGCCGGGGAGGGCGTGGGCCTGGGCCTCGGTATGGCCGCGGGGCAGCAGATGGCGCAGGCGTTCGCGACGCCGCAGCAGCAGGGGCAGCCGGGGCAGCAGGTCCAGCCGGGCCAGCAGCAGTCCTACTCGCCGGCCGCGCCGGCTCCGGGGGGTGGGGCCGTGCCGCCGCCGCTGCCGGGTCAGCAGCAGTACCAGTGGCACGTCGCGGTGGACGGGCAGCAGCAGGGTCCGTACGACCACGCGACGTTCACCGGGCACATCAGCTCGGGAGCGGTACGGGCCGGGATGCTCGTCTGGCGGGACGGGATGGCGGGCTGGCAGCCGGTGGAGAACGTGCCGGAACTCGCCCAGCACTTCCGTGCCACTCCGCCCCCGCTGCCGCCGCAGGCGTAACCGACCCCCAGGAGCCGGTGACCCATGAGCTACCAGCCGTACCAGCCCTACCAGCCGCAGCCTCAGCAGGGGCAGCCGTATCCGCCGCAGCAGCCCTACCCGCAGCAGCAGGGGTATCCGCAACAGCCGCAACAGCCGTACCCGCCGCAGCCCCAGCAGGGGCAGCCGTATCCGCAGCAGCAGGGGTACCCGCCGCAGCAGGGGTATCCGCAGCCCCAGCAGCAGCCGTACCAGCAGCCGCAGCAGCAGCCCCCGCAGCAGCAACAGCAGGCGTGTCAGCAGCCGCCCGCGCAGCAGCAGCCGAGCGAGCCGCAGTCCTACGCGTGCCAGTCCTGCGGTTCCACCTCCGAGTACGCGCCGGGGACGAACGTCCTGCGCTGCCCGCACTGCCGCTTCGAGCAGCCCATCGTCCCCCTCAACCGCGAGGTGCGGGAGCACCCTTGGGAGGAGCTGGCGACGCTGGTGCCCAAGCCGCGGGTGTCGGGCGGGCAGATCCTCAAGTGCCCCGGGTGCGGTGCGGCCAACCAGACCGACGCGCTCTCCGGCAACTGCCAGTTCTGCGCCACCCCGTTGGTCGCCTCGGCCGCCGAGGACCGGATCGTGCCCGAGGGTGTGGTGCCGTTCCGGGTCGAGAAGCGGGACGTGCACGAGAACCTGCGCAAGTGGGCCCGGTCCCGCTGGTTCGCGCCGAACAGCCTGAAGAAGGTGGGCTCGGCGGAGTCCCTGCACGGGACGTATGTGCCGCACTGGACGTACGACGCCCAGACCACGTCGTCCTACAGCGGCGAGCGCGGTGAGGAGTACACCGTAGGGTCCGGCGACGACAAGGAGACCAGGGTCCGCTGGTACCGGGTCAACGGCACGGTCAACCGGTTCTTCGACGACGTCCTGGTCCCCGGTGTCGGGACCGTAGACACCAACCGGCTGTCGGCGCTGGAGCCCTGGCCGCTGAAGCAGGCGGTGGCGTACCAGGAGGCGTATCTGGCGGGGTTCAGGACCCTGCGGTACGAGGTCGAGCCGGAAGCGGGTTTCCAGACCGCCCAGCAGAAGATGGCCAAGGTCATCGAGGAGGACTGCAAGCGGGACATCGGCGGTGACCAGCAGCGGGTGCACGCGGTCAACACCAGCTACGGGGCGATGACGTACAAGCTGCTGCTGCTCCCGGTGTGGTTCGCGTCGTACGTCTACAACGGCAAGCAGTGGCAGGTCATGGTCAACGCCGAGACCGGCGAGGTCACCGGTGAGCGTCCGTACAGCCCGTTGAAGATCGCCTGCGCGGTCGTCCTGGTGGCGGTGCTGGTGACGCTCTGGTTCGTGCTGAGCCGGCACCACCATCACTGAGGGCGGGCCGGAAACGGTCACCGAGTGGTGAGGCGGCGGTGGGGGTACTCCCCGCCGCCGTTGCTGTCAGCGGTCCGGGGAGGCTGTCAGCGTCCGGGAGGCCGTCAGCGGTCCGGGAGCTGGATGACCGGGAAGCTGCCGGTCGCGGTCGGGGCGTTCTCGGGGAGCCAGAGGACCGATACGGCGCCGGTGGAGCCGTCCGTCAGCTCGTCGGCGTTGCGGAAGGTGAGGCGGGCGCCGAGCACCCGCGCCTGGCCGGCGGCGATCGTCAGACCCAGGCCGTGGCCGACACCGGCACGGTCGCTGCTGCCGGTGCGGAACCGGCTCGGGCCCTCGCGCAGCAGCGCCTCCGGGAAGCCGACGCCGTGGTCGCGGACCCGCAGGACCCGGCCCTCCACGGTGACCTGGATGGGCGGCTTGCCGTGCCGGGAGGCGTTGGCGATGAGGTTGCCCAGGATGCGTTCGAGGCGGCGCGGGTCGGTGGAGACCTCCGCGTCCCGCACGATCTCGACCGTGACGTCCGGGTCCAGCGCCCGCACCCGGCGGGTGACGAACTCGCCGAGGCAGACGTCCTGGAGCTCGGCCCGCTCCGCGTAGCCGTCGAGGCGGGCCACCTCCAGAACGTCCTCGACGAGGGTGCGCATCGCCTGCGCCCGGTCGCGGACCAGCTCCGACGGGCGTCCGGGCGGCAGGAGTTCGGCGGCGGTCAGCAGGCCGGTCACCGGCGTGCGCAGTTCGTGGGCGATATCGGCGGTCACCCGCCGCTCGGCCTCGATGCGCTGCTGGAGGGCGTCCGACATGGCGTCCACCGCCCATGCCAGATCGTCCGTCTCGTCGCGCACCCGGCCGCCGCCGACCTCGTCGCGGATCCGGACGGAGGTGTCGCCGTCGGCCAGCTTCCCGGCCGCGGCGGCGGCCTTCCGCAGCCGCTTGGAGAGCCGCCCGCCGACCAGCACACCGAGCGCGCAGCCGCCGACCACCACCGCCGTGGAGCCGATCAGCAGTGCCTGGTCCAGGTCGTCGAGGACGGCGAAGCGGTCCGGGAAGCGGTCGTGGATGGAGAGCACCCGCCCGTTGCCGAGGGGGGTGGCGGCCCACACCTCGGGGGCGGTCTGGCCGGTGTCCTGGAGGAAGGTGGCGCGCTGGCCCTCGGCGACCTCCTTGCGGAGGGGCTTGGGCAGCGCCGGGTCGTTGATCTTCGCGCCGAACTGGAGGCGGTTGGTGGACTCGAAGATCTTCTGGGTGAAGTTGAGGCGCTCTATTTGTACGTCGCGGCTGTTGTCGAGCATGGAGACGCGGGCGGCGTTGTGCACGACAATGCTCAGCGCCACCGCGACCAGCGCCCCGACGAGCGCGATCGCGGCGCTGAGCTTCCATCTCAGGCCCGTTCGCAGGGCCAGCCGTACCACTGGAGGTGTCAGCCTCTCAGCTTGTATCCGAAGCCGCGGACCGTCTCGATCCGGTCCTGGCCGATCTTGCCGCGCAGCCGCTGGACGTGGACGTCGACGACCCGGGTGTCGCCGCCCCAGCCGTAGTCCCAGACCCGCTCCAGCAGCCGGTCGCGCGAGAGGACCGTACCCGGGGCGTTGGAGAACTCCAGCAGCAGCCGCATCTCGGTCGGTGTCAGGGCGACCGTCTCGCCGCCCTTGCGGACCTCCATGCCCTCGGTGTCGACCTCCAGGTCGCCGAAGCGGAGCACGGTCTCTTCGAGGACCTCCTCCTCCGCGGGCCCGCCGCCGGTGCGGTTCTGGCCGGCGTGCCCGAAGCGGCGCAGCACGGCGCGGATACGGGCGACCAGCACCGCACCGTCGAACGGCTTGGTGACGTAGTCGTCGGCGCCGGCCTCCAGGCCCAGCACCACGTCGATGGAGTCCGCGCGCGCCGACAGCATGATCACCGGCACGGTGGACTCGTCGCGGATCCGGCGGCAGAGGCTGACGCCGTCGAGCCCCGGAACCATCACGTCGAGCAGGGCGATATCGGGGCGGTTCGCGCGGAACGCCTCCAGACCCGCCAGCCCGTCGGGCATGGCGGTGACCACGAAACCGTCCCGTTCCAGAGCGAGTTGGGTGGCTTCGCGGATGACGTCGTCGTCCTCGACGAAGAGGACATGGGTGTCGGCCATGCGGTGGTCTCAGCCCTCCGATCCCGTGCCGTCGTCCGGTGAGGCGCCGGCGGTGGTCTTGCTGTAGTCGGTGTGATACCGGTCGAACTCGGTGAAGTGGTCGTTCGCCCAGCGGTAGGTCATCACATCCTCCCCCGAGGGGCAGCACACCTTGTCGCCCGTGGCGTAGGTCTGCTTGGAGACCTCCAGGTCGCCCTTGTTCACCCCGGCGTACACCGACGGCTGCTCGTTCGTGTACACGTTGTCATACCCATCGGGGGCGCCGGTCTGCTCGCGGTAGACGTACGAACCGAGGCCGACCGAGTCCGCGCAGGTCATGACGTTGACGATCACGTCGGGCGCGGAGCCGCCGGTGAGCGAGGCGTAGGTCACCTCGACCGGGTACGCGTCCGCGGCGCACGGCTTGGCGACGGACCGCTTCACGTCCGCGCTGACCTTCGGGTCGTCCTTGAGCAGCTTGACCGCGTTGACCTTCTTGTAGGGGGCGGTCGAGCTGGGGGCGGGGGACGAGCTGAGTGCGCCCCGCGGGGCGGGTGTGTGGGTGGCGGAGCCTTCCTTGCGGACGCCCCCGCCGCCGGGGTTGCAGCCGGCCAGCAGCAGACCGACGGCGGCCACCCCCGCAGTGGCCGCGCCGCCCTTGGTCAAACCGCTCCTGGTCAGGCTTCTGCCCGGCCTGTATCTGGACAATCCGCTCCCGCTCACCGTGCTGCTCGCACTGCCGCCGATCGCGCCGCTGCCGCGTACCGCGCCGAAGTTCCTCTTGAGATTGTCGCGCGCCTTGCCGTGAGCCGTGCTGTGGCGTCCGTTACGCCCGTTCTGCCGCCGCGGTGCGGTGCCCGCGCCGCGGCCGTGCCGCCGGTGTGGCCGGCGGGTGCGGCGGATGTGCCGCCGAGGGGGGTGATCCGTGGGGCGCCGCCGGTCAGGCCGCGCACCGCTCCCGCTCCTTGTTCCCGCGCTCCAGCATCCGTGCGTCTATGTCGCGGCTCTCCAGCTCCTGGCGGAGGCGGGCCAGCGCCCGGTGGAGGGTGCTCTTGACCGTGCCGGTGGACATGCCCAGCGCGGCGGCGGTCTCCTCGGTGCTCATCTGCTCCCAGTGCCGCAGCACGACGACGCTGCGCTGCTTGGGGGCCAGCACGCCGAGGATGTCCATCAGCAGGGCGCGGTCGGCGCGCTGCTCGGTGCCGTCGTCGACGCTCGCGTCCGGGAGCTGCTCGGTGGGCACCTCCTCCAGCTTGCGGGCGCGCCACCACTCGGTGCGGGTGTTGATCATGACGCGGCGGAGGTAGGCGTCCGCCAGCGACTTGTCCGCGATGCCGTCCCAGCGGCCGTACGTACGCACCAGGGCTGTCTGGAGCAGGTCCTGGGCGTCGACGGGGTCCGGAACCAGGCGTCGGGCGCTGCGCAGCAGTGCCTCCTGCCGAGTCCGTACGTACTCCTCGAAGTCCAGTACCTTGCCGCCGCTGGTCGCCATTCCGACGCCTCCGATCCGCTTGCGTTTCCCCGCGTTGACCGTGCCGGTGGTCACCTCCAGCACGGGAATGACGCTACGGAGAGGGTGTTGCGGCGTAATGTGCGTCGGCCCCACAGGGAGTGCACGGAAAACACTCGGTTGTGTAACAGCCCGCCGGGGGTCATACCTCGGGCGGACGGGGCCACTGCCGGGGTCATACTCCCGGCGGACGGGGGGCCCGGCTCCAGGGGGACAAAAGTCCCACGCCGCGGAAATAGCGCCGAGTTGGGCGGTATTTCTCCCCATTTGCCCGGAATTGTGATGGCGCTATGGCGACGCCATGTCGCCGATATGCCGGGTTATGGCGCACGGAAATGCACACGGGCGTGGCCACCGGAGTGGCCACGCCCGTATAGATGCGGAATTCGGTCTCCGCGTTACATGAACCAGTGATGGATTCCGGAGACCGGAGACGGGGTCCGGCGGTCGCTACGCGTGCGGCAGCCGGTAGCGCCCGCCGGACAGCGGCTCCACCAGGCCGTCCGAGACCAGCCCGTCGAGCGCGCGGGCCCGCTGCACCGGCTCGTCCCACACCGCGTCCAGCGCCACCTGCGGCACCGGCGTGACCGCCTCGCGCAGCACGGCCAGCAGCTTGCCGCGCACCTGGCGGTCGGTCCCGGCGTAGGTCTGGGCGCGGCGCGGCGGGCCGTCGTGGACCGGCGACCCGGCCTGCTGCCAGGCGCACTGCGCGGCGATCGGGCAGCGGTGGCACTCGGGGCTGCGCGCGGTGCACACCAGCGCGCCCAGCTCCATCGTGGCCGCCGCCCACCGGGACGCGAGCTCCTCGTCCTCGGGGAGCAGCGCGCGGGCCAGCTTGCGCTCGGCGGCGGTGGTGGCGTTCGGCGGGTACTGCCGGCCGGTGACCGCGCGGGCGAAGACCCGCCGCACATTGGTGTCCAGCACCGCGTGCCGCTGCCCGTACGCGAAGGAGGCGACGGCCGCCGCGGTGTACTCGCCGACGCCGGGCAGCGCCAGCAGTTGGGCGTGCTCCCGGGGGACGTCGCCGCCGTGGCGCTCCTGTATGGCGGAGGCCGCGGCGTGCAGTCGCAGGGCGCGCCGCGGGTAGCCGAGCCGGCCCCAGGCGCGCACCGCCTCGCCCGGCGCCTCGGCGGCCAGGTCGGCGGGCCGCGGCCAGCGGGCCAGCCACTGCTCGTACACCGGCAGCACACGGCTGACCGGGGTCTGCTGGAGCATGAACTCGCTCACCATCACGCCCCAGGCGCCCGCTTCGGGGCGGCGCCAGGGCAGGTCGCGGGCGTGCTCGGCGAACCAGTCGGTGACGGGGCCGTGCAGGCCGGTCCCGTCCGCGGCCTCCGCGGCCGATACGGCGGCGGAGGCGGTGTCGGCGGCGGCGGTCATGGGCGTGGGAATGGCAGGCGTCGAAGTCATGGCACCGCCGATCCTGGCACGCCCGCGCGCCCCCGGGAAACGCACCGGCCCCGCCCCGCCGCGCGCCCACCCACACGCAGGAAGGGGGCGGGGGTGCTACCGCGGGTATGCGGCGGGGCGGTGGGGCAGGGGCGGGGCCGCGACGTCCGGCACGGCACTTCCCCGGCTACCGCTGCGAGGTGCCCCCGGGCGCGGCGCCGTGCGGCGTTGCCGAGGCGTCCCGACAGCTCCGCTACCGAGCCGCTCCGGCGCCTTGGGCTTCACCTCGCTCCGCCTCGCCTCGCCCCGCTTCGCCCGGCCTCGCCCCGGCTCTTCGGGCGGTGGTCGCCGGGAGCCGAGCCGCGCCGCAACGGACGCCGCGGCCTGCCCGGCCCTGACCCGTCGGACAGGCCCTGCCGCGGGTATGCGCCGGGCCGGTGCGCGCGGGCCGGCGGAGGCGTACGAGGATGCCGGTATGGAGGAGACGCACGGTGGGGAAGGCGCCGGCGGCACGGACGGTGCGGGCTGCCCCGCGACGTTCCGGCGCGCGCTGGACGGGCACACGACGGTGACTCTGGCGTACGCGGACGAGGACGGGCCGCAGGCGTGTGCGGTGCTGTACGCGGCGGGGACGGCCGCGGACGGGGCGCCCGCGCTGTACTTCGTCACGGCGGACACCACGCGGCACGGCCGGGCCCTGGCGCGGCCCGGCGCCCGGGTGGCCTTCACGGTGCAGCGGGACGGCCAGGAGTGGAGCGCGTTGACCGGGCTTCAGGGGCGGGGCCGGTGCCGCCGGTTGAGCGGGGCCGAGCGGGCCGCCGGGTGGCGCGTCTACACCGCCCGCTTCCCGTTCGTCGAAGGGAGCGACCGGCTGCGCGCGGCCCTGGAGCGGACCGCGCTGTGGGAGCTGCGCCCCGACTGGCTGCGGCTGATCGACAACGGGCGGGGCTTCGGTCACAAGGAGGAGTGGCGGGCGTAGTCCGGTCCCTGGGGGCGGGGACAGGGGCGGGGCGGGCGCCGTGGACGGTGCCGCGGCCGTCAGGGACGGCGGTCCGCCGGGGGTACCGGTACCGGCCGCGGGGTGCGGATCCGGCCAGGCGTCGGGTGTGCGAAATCGGTGGCGCGGGCAGGGGGATGCGGTGCGGGATCGGTTCCGTTTCGTGATCGACGATATCGACGATGGGGCGTAATCGCGCCCTGCGTATGGTTTCTGACGTACTGTCAGGAATGGCGGAGGGTGTGTGGGGATGAGGGCGGGTGCACCTGTCGAACGTGAGGGCGGGGCGGCCGGGCGGTCGGTGGTGCGGCGGCTGCGGGGGCCGTAACCGA
This sequence comes from Streptomyces sp. CT34, assembly GCF_000805335.1. Classification (GTDB taxonomy): domain Bacteria; phylum Actinomycetota; class Actinomycetes; order Streptomycetales; family Streptomycetaceae; genus Streptomyces. Next base: position 4,688,268 of record NZ_KN708638.1, read on the forward strand.
GGGCGTGCGGCGGGGTAAGGGGCGCCCGGCGGGCCGATGATGTGAAAAGTTGCGGCCCGATGCGGCGGGTACTGGCCGGTGCGGGTGCGGATCTCTCGTAGAGTTTCCGCGTGGGATCACTGCGCAATCCGATCGGGCCGCTTCCGTCCTCCATCTACTGGCGGCGGAGGGCCGTTGCGCTGGCCATCCTCGTGCTGCTCGTCGCGCTGGTCGTGTGGGTCCTCACGATGGGCGGCGACAACACCACCGCCAACGAGGGCAAGGGTGCGACGGGATCGGGCCCTGCGGCGTCCATCACGCCGGGGCCGGCGCCCACCGGACCGGTGATCGGGCAGAAGCCCGGCGGGCGCGATGTGTCGGGTTCCGGGGGGAGTTCGGGTGGGGACTCCGGTTCCGGTGGAGGTGCCGGTGGAGGTTCCGATGACGGGTCCGCCGGGGGCGGGTCCGGCGGTGGTGCCGGCGGCGGCTCCGGTTCGGGTGGTTCGGGCTCCGGTTCCGGCTGGGCGCCGATCGGCGAGGGTGCCGGCAGCAATGCCGTGGCGGCGGGTGCCACCGTTCCCAACTGCACGTCCGGCGCGGTGAAGTTGACCGTGCACAGCGTCCAGGACTCCTACGCGCCGGACGACCGGCCGAAGTTCGAGCTGACGATGGAGAACTCCGGTGACGCGGCCTGCAAGGTGGATCTCGGGCGCAAGGCGGCGCTGCTGACCATCAGCGACAGTGCGGGCGGTGACCGGGTGTGGTCCTCCGGTGACTGCCCGTCGACCGGCGGTCCGGCGTGGCTCCAGGTGCCGGCCGGCGGTTCGGTGACCCGGACCGTCGCGTGGGACCGCCGGGCGAGCGGCCCGCGGTGCGCGACGCCGAGCGCGGCGGCGGTGCCGGCCGGTACGTATCGCATCGAGGCGAAGGTGCCGGGGCTGACCGCGGCCCGGACGTCGTTCGTGCTGGCGAAGGACTGACCGAAGGACTGACCGAAGGGTCGGCCGGAGAGATGGCTGAAGGGCCGACCGAAGGGCCGGCGGGCGGCGGGCCCGGCGCACTGCCCCCCAACGCCCTCCCCGTGGCGCGGAACTTCGCGTTCCGCAAGTTCCGCCCGTAGGGAATCCGCTCAGAGCGTGCGGTGCTGGCACCGGCCGCGCCCGCTGCGGCACAGTCGCCGCCATGAAGCTACTGATACTGGGCGGTACGGAGTTCGTGGGACGGGCGGTCACCGAGGCGGCGCTGGCGCGGGGTTGGCAGGTCACGGTGTTCCACCGCGGGCGGCATGCGGCGCCGGACGGGGTCGCGGTGCTGCACGGCGACCGGACGGCGGCGGGCGGGCTCGCCGACTTGAAGGACGGCGAGTGGGACGCCGTCGTCGATACCTGGAGCGGGGCGCCCTCGGCGGTGCGGGACACCGCCCGGCTGCTGGCCGGCCGGGCCGGGCGGTACGCGTACGTCTCCAGCGGCTCGGTGTACGCCTATCCGCCCACCCGGCGGATCAGCGAGCGGGCAGCACTGGTCGACGGCTCGCCGGACGCCACCGACGCCGACGACTACGCCGCGGCCAAGCGGGGCGGCGAGGTGGCCGCGACCGACGCCTTCGGGGACCGGGCGCTGCTGGTGCGCGCCGGGCTGATCCTCGGCCCGTACGAGAACATCGGGCGGCTTCCGTGGTGGCTGGGCCGGATCGCCCGTGGCGGGCCGGTGCTCGCCCCGGGGCCGCGCGAGCTGCCCCTCCAGTACATCGACGCCCGCGACCTCGCCGAGTGGATCCTGGACGCCGTGCGGGACGGGCGCGGCGGCCCGTACAACCTGGTGAGCGAGTCCGGGCACACGACGATGGGGGAGCTGCTGGAGAGCTGTGTGCGGGTCACCGGCTCCGCGGCCGAACTGCGCTGGACCGCGCCGGAGGACGTCCTCGCGGCGGGCATCGAGCCGTGGACGGAGCTGCCGATCTGGTTGCCGCCGGGGCAGCTCCACGACGTGATGCACGGCGGTGACGTCGCCAAGGCGCTGGCGGCGGGGCTGCGGTGCCGTCCGGTGGCGGAGACGGTGGCCGACACCTGGGAGTGGCTGCGGAGCATCGGCGGGGTGGCGCCGCGGCGCCCGGACCGGCCGGTGCCGGGCCTGCCGGCGGAGAAGGAGGCGGCGGTGCTGGGCGGCCGAGGGAGCCGCTGAGAGCCGGCACCGTAGACACACCTGCGGCCTGTGGAGGACACCTGACATCTACGGCCCGTGGGAGGCGGCACCTCCTGCGGGCCGTAGGGACGCCGCGACAGGCCCTGGACGTGCCGTCGGACGTCATCGTCAGACGTACCGTTCCAGGATCGACGACTCCGCCAGCCGGGACAGGCCCTCGCGGACCGAGCGGGCGCGGGTCTCGCCGACGCCGTCGACCGCCTGGAGGTCGTCGACGCTGGCGGCGAGGAGCTTCTGGAGGCCGCCGAAGTGGTCGACGAGGCGGTCGATGACCGTGCCGGGGAGCCGGGGGACCTTCGCCAGCAGGCGGAAGCCGCGCGGGGAGACCGCCGAGTCGAGCGTCTCGGGGGACCCGCTGTAGCCCAACGCGCGGGCCACGATGGGGAGTTCGAGCAGCTCGGGGTGGCTGAGCGCGTCCAGCTCGGCCAGCGCCTCGGCGACCGTGCGGGAGCGCTTGGCGGTGGGCTCGGGGACGTAGTCGCGGGCGACCAGCTCGCGCTCCGGCTCCACACCGGCGATCAGCTCTTCCAGCTGGAGGGCCAGCAGGCGGCCGTCGGTGCCCAGTTCGACGACGTACTCGGCGATCTCGGTGGCGATCCGGCGGACCATCTCCAGGCGCTGGGCGACGGAGCTGACATCGCGGACCGTGACCAGGTCCTCGATCTCCAGGGCGGAGAGGGTGCCGGCGACCTCGTCGAGGCGGAGCTTGTAGCGCTCCAGGGTGGCCAGCGCCTGGTTGGCGCGGGAGAGGATCGCGGCGGACTCCTCCAGGACGCGCCGCTCGCCGTCCACGTAGAGCGCGATCAGCCGCATGGACTGGCTGACCGAGACCACCGGGAAGTTGGTCTGGATGGAGACCCGCTGGGCGGTGCGGTGCCGGGTGCCGGTCTCCTCGGTGGGGATGGAGGCGTCCGGGACCAGCTGGACGCCGGCGCGGAGGATCTTGGTCATGTCCTTGTCGAGGACCAGCGCGCCGTCGAGCTTGCACAGCTCGCGCAGGCGGGTGGCGGTGAACTCGACGTCCAGCGCGAAACCGCCGGTGCACATCGACTCGACGGTCTTGTCGAAGCCGAGGACGATCAGGCCGCCCGTGTTGCCCCGGAGGATGCGCTCCAGGCCGTCCCGCAGGCCCGTACCGGGCGCGACGGCGCTCAGCGAGGCGCGCATCAGGCTCTCGGTGCCGGAGCTCCCTCCGGACCTGCCGGGAGACGATGCCCGGTCGTTGGCTGCCACTGCACTCCTCCGTCGCAAGGATCTGTCGGTCCGCAGGCCGCCCGGCCGCTGCCGCGGTGCGTACCAAAGGAGGGTATCCAGGAGCTACGCAGCCGGCGGTGAGACGGTGGTGACGGGCGAGACCGGGGCAAAGTCTACCGGCGCGCCTCCTCCTCCCGCGGGGCCTCCCGGCGCACCCGCTTGGGCAGTACGGTCAGCGCCTGGCCGACGTCGGCGACCTCCAGGACCCGCATCCCGGCGGGGATCTTGCCCGGATCCGAGGGGACCAGGGCGTGCGTGAAGCCGAGCCGGGCGGCCTCCGAGAGGCGGCGCTGGACGCCGGTGACCCGCCGCACCTCGCCGGCCAGGCCGACCTCGCCGATGGCGACCAGGTTCTTCGGCAGCGGGGTGTCGCTGGCGGCGCTGGCCAGGGCGAGCGCCACGGCGAGGTCGGCGGCCGGCTCGGAGAGCTTCACACCGCCGACCGTCGCGCTGTAGATGTCGCGCTTGCCGAGGGCGCTGATCCGGCCGCGCTGCTCCAGGACGGCGAGAATCATCGAGACCCGGGAGGTCTCCAGCCCGGAGGTGGTCCGCCGCGGGGAGGGGATCTGGGAGTCGACGGTCAGCGCCTGGACCTCGGCGACCAGCGGGCGGCGGCCCTCCAGGGTGACCGTCAGGCACGTCCCGGGCACCGGCTCGTCGCGGCGGGTCAGGAAGAGGCCGGAGGGGTCGGCGAGGCCGGTGATGCCCTCGTCGTGCAGCTCGAAGCAGCCGACCTCGTCCGTCGTGCCGTAGCGGTTCTTGACGCCGCGGACGAGGCGGAGCCGGGCGTGCCGGTCGCCCTCGAAATGCAGCACGACATCGACCAGGTGCTCCAGGAGGCGGGGGCCGGCGATGGCGCCGTCCTTGGTGACATGGCCGACCAGGAGGGTCGACATCCCGCGCTCCTTCGAGGCCCGGATCAGGGCGCCGGCGACCTCGCGGACCTGGGCCATCCCGCCGGGGGCGCCGTCGATCTCGGGGGAGGCGACGGTCTGCACGGAGTCCAGGACGAGCAGCGACGGCTTGACCGTGTCCAGATGGCCGAGGACGGCGGAGAGGTCGGTCTCGGCGGCCAGATAGAGGTCCTCGTCGAGGGCGCCGATGCGGTCGGCGCGCAGCCGGACCTGGCTCGCGGACTCCTCGCCGGTCACATAGAGCGTGCGGTGGCTGCCGGAGGCGGCCTTGGCGGCGACGTCCAGCAGGAGCGTGGACTTGCCGACGCCGGGCTCACCGGCCAGCAGCACCACCGCGCCCGGGACCAGACCGCCGCCCAGGACGCGGTCCAGCTCGGGCACGCCCGTCGAACGGGCGGCGGCCTGCCTGCCGTCGACCTGGCCGATGGGCAGCGCGGCGGTGGTGACCCGGCCGGGGGCGGTGGTGCGCACCGCGGGGGCGCCGCCGAACTCCTCGACCGTGCCCCACGCCTGGCACTCCGGGCAGCGGCCGAGCCACTTCGCGGTGGTCCAGCCGCACTCCGTGCAGCGGTACGAGGGGCGCTCCTTGGCCGACGATTTGCGAGTTGCCATGACGCCACCGTAGCGGCGGGGTGTGACAGCGGGCAGTGCCGGCGGCGGTTGCGCCGACCGGGTGGCGTGCGCCGAGCGCGCTCAGGGGCGGAATAGCAGATCCATGTCCCCCTTTGAGGGAGATGGTCACCCGTACGGGTTAAAACCGACCCTGCCAAGCGAGCACGGCTGCATCATCCGCCTACCGTCGCCGGGGTGATGAGCAGCAGGCCCGAGCACCCTACGCACACCACCGGCGCACACCGGTCGCGCGGCACGGCGCCGCGCCGGCCCGAGGAACAGGACCGAGGGATCCTCCGGAACCGCGACACACGGCGGCGGCACGAGGCCCGCCAGGACCGCTACGAGCCGTATCTGGACGGGCTGTTCACCTACTGCCTGTCCGTACTGTGCGAGCACGACGCGGCCACCGCGGTGCTCGGCGAGGCGCTGGCGCTCGCCGAGCGGCAGCACGGCCGGCGCCCCGGCGACGCCGGTCTCTACGGCCCCTGGCTCTACGCCCTGGCCCGCTGGGCGTGCCTGCGCCGGCTCGCCGAGGCCGGCCAGGAATCCGCGGCGCCGCCCGGCGACGGGCCGGAGCAGGAGCAGCAGCGCCGGCGCGAACTGGCCGCGCTGGCCTGGCCGGAGGCCGCCGGGACCACGCCCGAGCAGCGCGAGGCGCTGGAACTCTCGGTGCGCCACCGGCTGTCGCCGGACGAGGTCGCCGCGGTGCTCGGCGCCGAACCGGCCGCCACCCGCGCGCTGCTGGCCGCCGCGTCCTGCGAGGTCGAGCGGACCCGGGCGGCGCTGGCCGTCGTCGAGTTCGGGCGATGTCCGGACGTGGGGCGGCTGGCCGGGGACAGCCAGATGCTGCTGGGCGCGGCGCTCCGCCGGGAGCTGGTGCGCCATGTCGACGACTGCGCCGAGTGCCGGCGGACCGCCGAGCGGGCCACCGCCGCCGGGCCCTGGCCGGGCACCGCGCCCGCCGACCAGGGCACGCTGCCGCTGGTCGGCGCCGAGCACGAGGCGGTGTTCGAGGCGCTGGCGGCGGCCCTGAAGTCCCGGTCGGGGCGGGCGGAGGGGGTGCCGGGCGCGACCGCGGTGCCGGCCGGCGGCAGGCACGGTGGAGCAAACGGTTCTCCTCGCTACGGCCGCAACGGATTCCCGGTGGGCCCCACGGACCGGGTCGCGCGCCGCCGCCGGCTGCGCAGCCGGGCGCTGACCACCACGGTCGTGGCGACGGTGCTGGCGGCGCCGGTGCTCGCCCTGTGGGCGGCCTACCGCGGCGCCCCGGAGACCGGCGAGACGGACGCCACGACGGTGGCCGCCAATGGCACCGACGCCGAGCCGGACGCCGGCGCCCGGCTCGGCGGTCGCCGCTACGAGAACGCCGGGAACGCCCGTCCGACGACCCCGCGGCGCGGCCTGTCGGCCGGCGACTGGACGCCCGACGTGTCCGTCGAGGTGGCGGGCCCGGACAGCGGCCCGACGCCGCCGGCCGACCGGGAGGAGCGGGGGCCGGGCCGGCTGACCGTCGACGCGCAGCCCGCCTCCGGGACGACGGTCATCACGATCCGCGCCTCGGGCCGCTCGCCGGTGCGCTGGCATGCGGCGGCGGCAGCGCCCTGGCTCCAGATGAGCCATACGGCGGGGGAGCTGCAACCGGGCCAGACCACGAAGATCACGGTGTATGTCGACCACGACCGGGAGCCCGAGGGGCACTGGAAGTCCCGGATCGCCATCGAGCCGGGCGGCACCGTCGTCGCGCTGGAGGGCCACGGTGTGACCGAGCCCGCTCCGGGGCCGGGCCGCCCCTCGCCCGGCGGCCCCACCCCGGCACCCCCGCACCCGGGGCCGGGCCCCGGCCGTCCCACCCCGACGCATCCGGCGCCGTCCCCGCCGCCGACGCACCCGGGACCGACGGCGAACCCGACCGCGCGGCCGTCCGCGCAGTCGACCGGACAGCCGTCCGGGCCCGGCCCCTCGGCGCCGGGCGGACCCGCGCCGTCGCACACCCCCCGCCCGCCCCGCTGACCCGCCGCGGCGGGGCGGCTTCCGGCGCCGCGGCGGGGCGGCTAGCCCCTCGGGGGAGGCCCTGT
>NZ_KN708638.1:4695316-4715316 GCF_000805335.1 Streptomyces sp. CT34
CGGGGTAGGCCCTGTCGTCAGACTCCCGCCTGCCGGGCGACGCCCTGCACGCGCCCCCACCCTCGAACCGGCTTCGCACGGCTCGGGCGGGGGGACCCCCTTCGCCGCACCGGGCAACGACCCCAGTACTCCAGTACAGGGGCCGTCGCCCGGTACGCAGAGAGCACGCACCGGACGCCGCCCGGCCCGCCCTTCGGGCGGACGACGGGAGTCTGACGACAGGGCCTAGGCGTCCCGCCGCGGCTTCGGGTCGGCCGGGTGCGGTGCCATCGGCAGCGTCGCGGCCAGCCGCTCCTCGCACAGCTCGGCGAGCTTGGCGTACCCCTTCTTGCCCATCAGCTCGGTGAGTTCGGGCCGGTAGGTGACGTAGACCGGTTCGCCCGCGCCGTGCGCGGACGTCGCGGACGTGCACCACCAGTGCAGGTCGTGGCCGCCCGGGCCCCAGCCGCGGCGGTCGTACTCGCCGATCGTCACCTGGAGGATCTGGGTGTCGTCCGGCCGGTCGATCCAGTCGTACGTCCGCCGGACCGGCAGCTGCCAGCAGACGTCGGGCTTGGTCTCCAGCGGCTCGCGGCCCTCGCGCAGCGCGAGGATGTGCAGCGAACAGCCGGCGCCCGCCGGGAAGCCGGGGCGGTTCTGGAAGATGCAGGAGCCCTGCCAGCGCCGGGTCTGCCGCTCGCCGTCCTCGTCCTCCTCGGTCCAGCCGGTGCTGGTGCCGACGTCGTGGAACTGCCACAGCTCGGGTGTGAGCCGCGCCACGTGCTTGGCGACCCGCTCCTCGTCCTCCTCGTCGGAGAAGTGCGCGCCGAGGGTGCAGCAGCCGTCGTCCGCCCGGCCCGCCTGGATGCCCTGGCAGCCGCTGCCGAAGATGCAGGTCCAGCGGGAGGTGAGCCAGGTCAGGTCGCAGCGGAAGAGCTGCTCGTCGTCGCCGGGGTCGGGGAAGGTGACCCAGGCGCGGGCGAAGTCGAGGCCGACCTCGTCGGCCGGTGCCCCGCCGCCGGAGCGCGCTGCCGCAGCCGCCTGCGCGCGTCGCTTTTCTTCCTTTTTCAGGGCCTTTTGGTGCTTCGCCTGTTTCGTCTTTGCCACGGATCCAGCGTAAGGCGGGCCGCAAGTGTCCCCTGCCGCGGCAGTAGGTTTCACCTCATGAGACTCGGTGTCCTCGATGTGGGTTCGAATACGGTCCATCTCCTGGTGGTCGACGCGCACCCCGGCGCGCGCCCGCTGCCCGCCTACTCGCACAAGGCGGAACTCCGCCTTGCCGAGCTGCTCGACGACGGCGGCGCCATAAGTGACGCCGGTGTGCACCGCCTGGCGGCCACCATCCGCGAGGCGATGCAGGTCGCCGAGGACAAGGGCGTCGAGGACGTGCTCCCGTTCGCCACCTCCGCGATCCGCGAGGCCACCAACGGGGAGGAGGTGCTCCGGCACGTCACCGAGGAGACCGGTGTCGAACTCCAGGTGCTCTCCGGCGAGGACGAGGCGCGGCTCACCTTCCTGGCGGCCCGCCGCTGGCTGGGCTGGTCGGCGGGCCGGCTGCTGGTCGTGGACATCGGCGGCGGCTCGCTGGAGATCGCGTACGGCCTGGACGAGGACCCGGACGTCGCGGTGTCGCTGCCGCTGGGCGCGGGCCGGCTGACCGCCGGCGACCTGCCCGGCGACCCGCCGGACCCGGAGGACGTCCGGGCGCTGCGCCGCCGGGTGCGCGCCGAGATCGCCCGCGTGGTGAGCGACTTCACCCGGTACGGCACCCCGGACCGGGTCGTCGGGACGTCCAAGACCTTCAAGCAACTGGCCCGGATCGCGGGCGCGGCGCGGTCCGCGGACGGGCTGTACGTCCAGCGGGAGCTGACCCGCAAGAGGCTGGAGGAGTGGGTGCCGCGGCTGGCCGGCATGTCCACGCGGGAGCGGACCGCGCTGCCCGGGGTGTCCGAGGGGCGCGCCCCGCAGCTGCCGGCCGGGGCACTGGTGGCCGAGGCGGCGCTGGACCTGTTCGGCGTGGAGACGCTGGAGATCTGCCCGTGGGCACTCCGCGAGGGCGTCATCCTGCGGCGGCTGGACCATCTGCCGGTGTCCTAGGCCCGGTCCGATGGCGCATGGCCGGGTCTGCGCACCGGGTACGCAGTGGGGCGCGGCCGGTGGCCCGTGCGGCGGCCGGCTGGGCGGTCTCCGTACGGCGGGAGGGGCGGCGCCGGTACGACGGCAGGGCCGGTGCCCGTACGCCGGCGAGGCGGTGTGCGTACGGTCGGCGGAGCGGTGTGCGTACGCGCGCAGGGCCGGTGCCGGTACGGCCGGAGGGCCGTCCGCCTCCGGCCGCACGACGTCGCGTTCCGGCCGTTCCCGCCGAGTGCGGCGGAGATCACATCGAGGCCGCGGGAAGGCCGCGCCACACCGTTAGCCCCTGTCCCACCTGCCCCGGCAGTGCCCCGGTGGCCTGCCGCGGCGGCCCGAACCTCCTGCCCTGCGGCAGGCCCCGGCCCGTACCCTGTCCCTCGTGACAGAGCCTGTGGTGCGCATTCCCGATGCGAAGGTCGCGCTGTCCACGGCTTCGGTCTATCCGGAGTCGACGGCGACGGCCTTCGAGATCGCCGCGCGCCTGGGCTACGACGGCGTCGAGGTCATGGTCTGGACCGACCCGGTCAGCCAGGACATAGAGGCGCTGCGCCGGCTCTCGGACTACCACGGGGTGCCGGTGCTGGCGGTGCACGCGCCCTGCCTGCTGATCACCCAGCGGGTGTGGTCCACCGACCCCTGGGTCAAGCTCCAGCGGGCCCGGCAGGCGGCGGAGAAGCTGGGCGCCTCGACGGTGGTGGTGCACCCGCCGTTCCGCTGGCAGCGCAACTACGCCCGGGAGTTCGTCCGCGGCGTCTGGCGGATGGCGGGCGAGACCGACGTCCGGTTCGCCGTGGAGAACATGTACCCCTGGCGCTACCGCGACCGCGAGATGCAGGCGTACGCCCCGGACTGGGACCCCACCAGCGACGACTACCGGCACTTCACCGTCGACCTCTCGCACACCGCCACCGCGCGCCATGACGCGCTGGAGATGGCGGCGCGGATGGGCGACCGGCTGGCCCACGTCCACCTCGCGGACGGCAACGGCTCCGCCAAGGACGAGCACCTGGTGCCGGGGCGCGGCAGCCAGCCGTGCGCGGAGTTGCTGGAGCGGCTGGCCGCCAACGGCTTCGACGGCCATGTGGTCGTCGAGGTCAACACCCGCCGGGCGATGTCCGCCGCCGAACGCGAGGCCGACCTCGCCGAGGCGCTGGCCTTCACGCGGCTGCATCTGGCATCGCCGACGTGGGTGCCGGGCAAGTGACCGGTTCGGGGCCGGTGAACGGGGACACCGCGGACGCCACCGACACCGCGGACGCCGCCCCGCGCCGCCGCCGGGGCCGTCCGGCCCGTACCGGGGCGGCCGAGGGGCCCGGCACCCGGGAGCAGATCCTCGACGCGGCCCGTACGGAGTTCGCCGAGCGCGGCTACGACAAGACCTCGGTCCGCGGGATCGCCAAGGCGGCCGGGGTGGACGCGGCGCTGGTGCACCACTACTTCGGCACCAAGGAGCAGGTCTTCGCGGCGGCCATCGAGCTGTCCTTCGCGCCCGCGCTGACCATGCCGGAGGCCCTCGCGGGCGGCAGTGAGGCGGGGGTGGGCGAGCGGATGGCCCGCTTCATGTTCGGCGTCTGGGAGAACCCGGTCAGCCGGCCGCCGCTGCTGGCCGTCATGCGCTCGGCGGTGACCAACGACACCGCGGCGGCGGTGCTGCGCGGGCTGGTCGAACGCCGGCTGCTCCAGCGGGTGGCGGGCGAACTGCACGTCCCCGACCCGGAGTTCCGGGTCCAGCTGGCGGCGAGCCATCTCATCGGGATCGCCATGCTGCGGTACGTGGTCAAGATGGAGCCGATGGCGTCCGCCGACCTGGAGGAGATCGTGGCGATGGTCGCCCCGACGCTCCAGCGGTACCTGACTCGGCCGTAGGCGGTCGGCGGGCGGTGCGACCGGTGCCGTACCGCCTCCCCGGCCGGGTGTCGTACGCCTTCCCCTGCCGGTGTCCGTACGCCGCCGTCCGCACCCCGCTCCGGCATCTCACATACCGGCGTCAGTGTCCGGATCTTGGATCAAGAGCGTAATCTCGGGACCAGCTGCTGTATGGCGCAACTGCCGTACGGACCTGTCCCGAATCCCGAGGGAGTGACCATCGTGCCCGAGCTGAGGTCCCGCACCGTTACCCATGGCCGCAACATGGCGGGCGCCCGCGCCCTTATGCGGGCCTCGGGCGTAGCGAGCGAGGACATCGGCAAGCCGATCGTCGCGGTCGCCAACTCCTTCACCGAGTTCGTGCCCGGCCACACCCACCTCGCCCCGGTCGGCCGGATCGTCTCCGACGCCATCCGGGCCGCCGGCGCCGTCCCGCGCGAGTTCAACACCATCGCGGTCGACGACGGCATCGCCATGGGCCACGGCGGCATGCTCTACTCCCTCCCCTCCCGCGACCTGATCGCGGACTCGGTGGAGTACATGGTCGAGGCGCACTGCGCCGACGCGCTGATCTGCATCTCCAACTGCGACAAGATCACCCCCGGCATGCTGATGGCCGCGATGCGCCTGAACATCCCGGTGGTCTTCGTCTCCGGCGGCCCGATGGAGGCCGGCCAGGCCACCCTGGTCGACGGCACGGTCCGCAAGCTCGACCTGATCAACGCCATCGTCGACTCGGTCAACGACAGCGTCTCCGACGAGGACGTCCTCCGCATCGAGGAGAACGCCTGCCCCACCTGCGGCTCCTGTTCCGGCATGTTCACCGCCAACTCCATGAACTGCCTGACGGAGGCCATCGGCCTGTCCCTCCCCGGCAACGGCTCGGTCCTCGCCACCCACACCGCCCGCCGCGCGCTCTACGAGAACGCCGGCCGCACGGTCGTCGAGATCACCAAGCGCTACTACGAGGACGGCGACGAGTCCGTCCTCCCGCGCAACATCGCCACCCGCGCCGCCTTCGAGAACGCCATGGCCCTCGACATCGCCATGGGCGGCTCGACCAACACGATCCTGCACCTCCTGGCCGCCGCCCAGGAGGCCGGCCTGGACTACGACCTCAAGGACATCGACGCGGTCTCCCGCCGCGTCCCGTGCCTGGCCAAGGTCGCCCCGAACGTCGCCCCCGGCGGCACGTACTACATGGAGGACGTGCACCGCGCCGGCGGCATCCCCGCCATCCTCGGCGAGCTCTACCGCGGCGGCATGCTCAACGAGGACGTCCACTCGGTCCACTCCGCGACCCTCGCCGAGTGGCTCAAGACCTGGGACGTGCGCGGAGGTTCGCCGTCCACCGAGGCCGTGGAGCTGTGGCACGCGGCCCCCGGCTGCCGGCGCTCGGCCACCGCCTTCTCCCAGTCCGAACGCTGGGAGTCGCTGGACGTGGACGCCGACAACGGCTGCATCCGCTCCGCCGAGCACGCCTACTCCAAGGACGGCGGCCTGGCCGTCCTCAAGGGCAACATCGCCGCCGACGGCTGCGTGGTGAAGACCGCCGGCGTCGACGAGTCCATCTGGACCTTCGAGGGCCCGGCCGTGGTCTGCGAATCGCAGGAGGAGGCCGTCGACAAGATCCTCTCCAAGCAGGTCAAGGAGGGCGACGTCGTCGTCATCCGCTACGAGGGCCCCAAGGGCGGCCCCGGCATGCAGGAGATGCTCTACCCGACGTCGTTCCTCAAGGGCCGCGGCCTGGGCAAGGCGTGCGCCCTGGTCACCGACGGCCGCTTCTCCGGCGGCACTTCCGGCCTCTCCATCGGCCACGCCTCCCCCGAGGCGGCCTCCGGCGGCACCATCGCCCTCGTCGAGGACGGCGACCGCATCCGTATCGACATCCCCAACCGGTCGATCGAACTCCTGGTCAGCGACGAGGAGTTGGCCGCCCGTCGCGAGGCCCTGGGCGGCGTCTACGCCCCGAGGAACCGCGACCGCAAGGTATCGGCCGCCCTGCGCGCGTACGCGGCCATGGCGACCAGCGCGGACAAGGGCGCGGTGCGGGACGTGAGCAAGCTGGGCTGAGCCCAGGGCCCGGAAGTGCCGTATGGGCCCCGTCCGCCGCTGTGTCCGGCGGGCGGGGCCCATCGCGCTACCGGCGCACCAAGTCCCCACCGCATCACGCTGATTACGTCGACCACGGCGATTACATCGGCCACGGCGATTACATCGGTCTTTCATGCCGGTCGTTCAGCATGGCGGCGGGCCATCCGCCAGCAAGAGAGGAACGACACGTGACCGGGAAGACCAGCAAGAAGACCGGGAAGATCAGGGCAATACCGGGCCTCGTAGCGGCCCTGGCGCTCACCGGCTCCCTGGGCGCTGTCGCCGCCACCGCACACGCCGCCGCGCCCGCCGCTCCGCACGCCGAGCAGACCAAGGCCAAGGCCAAGACCGAAGCCAAGGCCAAGGCCAAGACCGAGGCCAAACGCGTCTACAACGGAATGCAGATCGCGTTCCCCCCGAACCCGACCAAGCTCTTCTGCACCATCGGGGCCGTGGGAACCGACGACCACCAGCGGAGGATTGCCATCTCGGCCGGCCACTGCATCCGCGACAAGTCCGGGAAGTACGCCGACCACGAGATCCGGGACAACATCATCCCCGTCGTCGACCGCAACGACCCGAAGTACGGCCCGATCGGCTATGTCCGCTACTTCAAGGACCCCCAGGGTTCGCAGACGGGCCACGCCACCAAGGACTACATGGTCATCGAGCTGCTGCCGAAGGTGACGCTCTCCTCGCAGGGGCCGCACCTCAAGCAGACCGGAGTGCTGAAGTACCCGAAGGGGCCGGTCAGTCCGAACGCCCTGAAGCCCGCCCGCGACACCGAGCGCCTGCTGACGACCGGCAACAACGAGATCATCACGTCCGGGCAGACGGGTACGTGGTACGGCACCGTCATGAACAACGACAAGGGCATCTACCGGGCACCGGCCGCGAACAAGGCGGGCGACTCGGGCGGCCCGGTCATCTGGCACGTTCCGGGAACCGATCTCCCGTCCCAGGCCAACAAGTTCCAGGCGGCCGGCCCCTGGGCCGGAATCACCAAGGCGGTGACCCTCCAGTTGCCGCCCTTCAACTACACCAGCTCGGCGAACATCCTGGCCGACCTGCGCGCCCGCGAGGCCGCCGCCCCCAAGCACGACATCTTCGGCGCGGGCTTCGAGGTGACCCCGAACCCGTAACGCCCGTGACGTCCCAAGGGGCCCCCACGAGCCCCCACGATTCCTACGGGAGTGGGGGCTCCTTGATGCTCAGGCGCCGGTGCGGCCGATGTGCTCGATGTGGATGGTGCGGGCGTCCCGATCGACGCGATAGATAACGCGCCAGGGCCCATGGCGGAGGCGGCGACGCTCGGTGCCCCATGGTAGGGACTCCTTGGGCCGAGGATTCTCAGTCAGCTGGTCGGTGGCCTGAAGGAGGGTGTCAACACCGCGGGGATCGTCCTTGAGGTGACCGGCAGCAGCGTTAAGAGCTGCCGCTTCCCACAGAACCTGCCAGGTCATTCACCCCTCCCGGCGGCCTCAAGAAGGGCGCGCCGCGCCTCGCTGTGAGGCACGGAGGCCTCGGTCCGGCCAAGGGCACGGTCTCGCTCAAGGCGCGCGAGAGCCAGGGCGTCCTCAAGGTCTTCGAGTTCCGCGGGAGAGACGAGGACCGCCGTGGGGACACCGCGATCGGTCAGAGTGATGTGCTCGTGCTGCGCGGCTCGGCGAGCAAGGTCGCCGAGCCTGCCTCGTGCTTCCGCGATGGGATATGTAGTGGACATGCATCCAGTGTACACTTGCATGGCACTTGTGCTCAGGCGGTGAACTTGCCCTGACTGACGGCGCTGATGAACGACGACCATGCGACGGTGCCGAGAACGAGCGCGCGGCCCTGGGGATGACAGGGGTTCAGCACTTCGCTTTCCAGAAACGTAGAGCGCCGGTATCGCTCCTTGAACTGTGTGGGATCCCCAGCCGCCAACTCCCAGAGAGTCAGCAGCAGTCCAGCCGTCCCGTGGTGCTGATCAAGCGCCTCGGCGACCTCCGGGCCGCCGATCGTCTGCCCGTTCTCCATCTTGCCGAAGAGGGACGCGTCCCAGCCCAGCGCCTGGCCGAGCTGCCGCAGGCTCTCCCCTCGCTGCCTGCGCAGTAGTCGCAACTCCTCCGCGAACCGTTGGCGCGGCTCCTGGCTTCGTCCGGTGACGACCCTTCTCGGCGGCACGGCGACCTCCTGCATGGAAGGTGTTGAACTAGTGGACTCCGGGCGCAGAAGTACGCCCCGCAAAACGGGTTCTATGCCCACTTCCGGTGCCATTCTCGTGATGGCCGGAACACCCACCGTAGTCACGTTCCGGCGCGTCAGGCAGGTAAACGGGAGAAGGAGCACCCCCATGACGATGGAGAAGGCCGCCGACGACGCGGAAGCGGCGCTCGGCGAGCTGGCCGACGCGCTGAAGCGGAACGGCATCGTGCTGCCGTCGCTCGGTCTCGATCCGGTGACGTACAGCGGTCAACGGTCGCTTGCGCTGGTCGAGTTGGGGCGCTGCAACCCGCAGACCGCGCGGAAGCTGGCCGCCGTCCTGACAAGGGTGGAGCGGTGATCGTGCGGCTACCGCGGCATCGCACGCCCGCGTACATCTCGCCGATGTGTCACACGGGGCGCCATGGGCAGTGCACCCAGGGCACCGTCGAGGCGGTCGCGGTGCCCGGGGTCCGGCGGGAGGTGTGCGGCTGCGGGTGTCACGTGGAGAGCGGGGCGGCCGGTCACCAGTGCCGTGGGTCCGTCGTCGGTACGCCGAAGACCGTGCCGTCGGGGGAGGCCGCGTAGACGCGGTCGCGGGCGGTGTCGAGGCTGGGGGCGGGCAGGGCCTGGAGGAAGCCGTTGTGGCGGGCGGCGGCCAGGCGCGGCGGGGTCTGGCCGAGGAGGGCGCCGGAGGTGGTGTCGACGGCGATCAGGCGGCCGTCCGCGGCGGTGAAGTAGAGGCGGTCGCCGCTGACTATCGGGGCCGAGCCGCGGCTGACCGAGGTCTCGGTGTCCCAGGTGCGTTCGCCGACGGCCTGGAGGGCGCCGCCCTCGGCCAGGAGGTAGACCGTTTCGCCGCGGACGACGGCGGCCACCCCGCGCAGCGGCGCGGCGAGCGGGAACTTGCGGACCTGCCGGGTGCCGGGGTCGTAACGGACCACGCCGGAGGTGGAGTTGACGAAGGTGGGGTCGGTGGCGGTCAGGTAGAGCGCACCGGAGGAACCGGTTCCGGCGAGGGCGAGGGAACCGGGGAGGCGGCGGGACCAGTGGATCGTGCCGTCGGAGGGGTTGATGGCGGTGACCTGGGTGGTGGGGGTGCGGCCGTCGGGGACGGCCTCCGCGGCGTAGGCGGTGTGCGGGTCGCCGTAGGTGGTGAAGACAGGCAGCTGGTGCCCGGGGAAGCGCTTGTGCCAGCGCTGCTGGTGGGTGGTGCTGTCCAGGGCGGTGACCGTGCCGTCCCCGGAGGACAGCAGGATGCGGTCACCCACGACGGCGGCGCCGCCCTGGTAGGACGAGACGTCCTTGCTCCAGCGGGTGGCGCCGTTGCCGTGCGCGGACGGGTCGAGCGCCAGCAGCTGTCCGGAGTCGGGGGAGTGGACGTAGAGCAGGCCGCCGGAGAGGACCGGTGCGGTGGGGGAGACGGCGGGCTTGTGCGTGGTGTCGGCCTTGTGCCGCCAGGTCACCGTGCCGGTGTCCGGGTCGATGCGGGCGGCGAGCAGCCCGGACTGTCCGCAGAAGAGGCCGCCGGCGCCGCTCGTGCAGAACGGCATCTCGGCGGCGTAGCCGGCGGGGCGCTGGACGAGCGCGGTCCGCCAGGGGTGGAAGGCGGTGCGCGGGGCGTTCGGGGCGTGGGTCTGGAGGGCCGGGTCGTCGGCGGCGTCGGCGGTGAGGGCCCGGACGCCGGCGACCGCGCCGACGGTGGTGACGGCCAGTGCCAGGGCGGCCCAGGTGAGGCGGCGGCGGGAGCGGCCGGGGGTGAGGTTGCTTGTGCGGGCGGGTGGGGCCGGGGTGGGCTTACCGGCTGCCGCGGTTTCGCCGGGTGCTGCGGTTTCGCCGGGTGCTGCGGTTTCGGCAGGCGGCTCGGGGGTGGCGGGCGTTTGCGGCGTGCGGGCCCGTACGTGGGTGGTCTCGGCCCGTGGCGGGGTGGACGCGGCGCGAACGGGCAGCCGCCGGCCGGGTATTCGGGTGTTCGTGCTCGCGGGCGATGGTGCGGATGTGGATGTGGGTGCGGATACGGATGCTGCGGATACGGAGGCTGCGGGTGCGGACACCGCCATGTCCGCGTCCGTGTCCGTCCCGGGCTCCGTGTCCGTCGACACATCGGTGGTCGCGCCGGTGCCTGCAGCCGGCATCGGGAGCGCCGTGGGGATCACCGTGGGGATCACCGCGGGAACCGCAGCAGGGAGCGCCATCGGCGCGTCCATACGCAGCAGTTCCATCAGGGCACCCGGTGTCGGCCGGTCCGCCGGGTCCTTCGCCAGGCATCTCTCGACGAGCGGTACCAGCTCCTCCGGCAGGCCGGACAGGTCCGCGTCGTCGTGCACCACCTGGTACGCGACGAGATACGGGCTCTCCGAGTCGAACGGGCCACGCCCCGTGGCGGCGTGCACCAGCACCGACCCGAGCGCGAACACGTCGGCCGCCGGGCCCACCTCGCGCGGGCGCTGGAACTGTTCGGGTGCCATGAACGGCGGCGTACCGATCAACTTGCCGGTCTCGGTGCGCATTTCACTGTCCGAAGGACGCGAAATGCCGAAATCGATGACCTTCGGGCCGTCGGCGGCCAGCAGCACATTTCCGGGTTTGAGGTCGCGGTGGACGACGCCCGCCCGATGGATGTCGCGCAGTGCCTCGGCGAGTCCCGCGGCCAGTTGGCGAACCTCGGCGGGGGCCAGCGGGCCATTCCGCTTCACGTGATCCGAAAGGGTCGGGCCGGGAATGTGCAGGGTCGCCA
This sequence comes from Streptomyces sp. CT34, assembly GCF_000805335.1. GTDB lineage: Bacteria > Actinomycetota > Actinomycetes > Streptomycetales > Streptomycetaceae > Streptomyces. Next base: position 4,706,307 of record NZ_KN708638.1, read on the forward strand.
TCCAGGGCCGTTCGGCCTCCGGGTCGGCGTCCACGACCGGTGCCGTGAAGGCCCCGCTGACCCGCCGGGCGGCGGTCACCTCCTGCCTGAACCGCCCCCGGAATTCCGGGTCCTGGGCGAATTCGGCGTGAATGACCTTGACCGCCAGCAGCAGTCCGGAGGACGAGCGGGCAAGGTGGACCACGCCCATTCCGCCGGCGCCCAGCCGCGTCTCCAGGCGGTATTGCCCGGCGTATTCCGGACGCTCCGCTTCCGGGTCGATCCCGGAATCGCGCAGCGGCGGCATCGTTCCACCCCCGAGTCATTCCCCAGCACATCAGGTCGCAGGTGCGACGCGCGGAGCCTAGTCCATTGGTCGTACGAGCCGAACAAGACTTGCTAGCGTGCGCGGTGCGGTTGCCGAATGACTACCGGTCAAACGGCAGGCAGCGGTATCCGGCACGGAACCTTCACCGGAACTCTCACCGGAACCGTCACCGGATCCGCCAAGAACATCCATCAACAACCGTCATCAGCAACCATCAACACTCATCAACATCCATCAACGGGGGGAACACGAAATGACCACGCAGGACTTCCAGGGCTATGCCGAACCGGTCGGCGCGGCCTTCGCCGGCGGCATGACGTATCCGATCGCGCCGGGGTACCACGTCAATGTCCGCCAGGGTCCCGGTACCGACACCCCGGTCGTGCGGCGACTGTCGGCGGGCGCCCGGGTCGAGATCCGCTGCCAGCAGCACGGCCAGTGGGTCAGTGGCCCGTACGGCACCTCCGACATCTGGGACAACATCGCGCCCGGCGAGTACATCTCCGACACCTACGTCTACACGGGCAGTGACGGCATGGTCGCGCCCAGCTGCGTGGGCTGAGCGCAGCCGGTGGGACCGCCGCCCTCGGGGTCGCCGCCGGGCCCGGGGATAATCGATGCCATGAGCGACGAGCGGCAGACGACGTCCCCGGACGGCCCGGCGCGCGGCCCCGGGGGTGGCGGTCCGGAGCCGGAGGAGATCCGTTTCTTCGGAACCACCTGGGTCCACCACGACGGCGGCTACGCGCTGCGCCGGGCCGGTGTCGCGATCGGCTCGCTGGCGCTCGCCGCGGCCGGCGCGCTGGTGCTGCGCTTCGCGTTCCAGGGGCTGGACACCGCCGCCGTCGGCCCGCTCGTGAGCATCCTGGTCGTGGTGGGCTTCGCGGTGTGCAGCGCACTGGCCTTCCGCCGGACCTGGGACGGGTTCGTGCGGCGGCCCGATCCCGCGTCCGAGAGCGCGGCCGACAAATCCGCCCAGAGCCTGATGCTCATCGGTTTCATCGGCTCGCTGCTCGCCTATTTCTGCCGCAGCCTCATCGAGGCGCCGGGGGAAAAGCTCCACCGCGCCGAATACGACGCGGCGTGCGAGCGGCACGCCCGCCGCCGCGAAGCCCGTACGGGCAACCCGGCGGCGAAGAAATCCCGGCCGAAGGGGAAGAAGCGCCGGTAACGGCAGGGGTTTCCCGGTATCGGGGGCGGGCCCGATTTCTCCCACGGCCCGCCGGGCTTCCACGGCCCGCCGCGCTTCCCCGACCCGCAGGGCCTCCCCGACCGCCCCCGCCGGGCTCCGCCGTACTGTCACCTCTCGGGCCGCCGCGTCGTCCTCCTGTCACACCTCGGGCTGTCACACCTCGGGTTGCCAAACCTGGGTTGTCACACCTCGGGTCGCCGCGTCGTCCCAAGGGCGGGTGGCCGCCGTGAACGGAGCGGTGGCCGGGCAGGCGTCACGGGAGAGCGGGGAGCGCGCGATGGTGGAGCAGCAGGGGAGCGGTACGGCGGGGGAGCCGAAAAACGGTATGCCGGGCGGGGCGCGGAACGAGCGGCGGCTGGCGCAGTTCGAGGAGCAGCGGGCCCGGCTGTGGGGCGTCGCGTACCGGATCATGGGAACGGTCAGCGACGCCGAAGACGCCGTCCAGGAAGCCTGGTTGCGCTGGCAGGCGCTGCCCGACGAGCCCCCGATCGCGAGCCCGCGCGGCTTCCTCACCACCGTGGTGAGCCGGATCTGCTACGACCTGCTGGGCTCGGCGCGCGCCCGCCGGGAGCTGTACGTGGGGCCGTGGCTGCCGGAGCCGCTGCTGGACGGCGGCGGTGCGCCCGGCGGTGCCCTCGGCGTCGGCGCGATCTCCGGCGCGCCGGGCGACCCCCAGGACAGGGTGACCCTCGACGAGTCCGTGGGGATGGCCCTGCTCACCGTCCTGGAACGGCTCACCCCGGCCGAGCGCACCGCCTTCGTCCTGCACGACGTCTTCGCCGTGCCCTTCCCGGAGATCGCCGACGCGGTCGGCCGCACCCCCGATGCGGTACGGCAGTTGGCCTCGCGGGCCCGTAAGCGGGTACGTGCCGAGGCGCCGCGCCGCACCGTCGACCCGACCGAACACCGGCGCACCGTCGAGGCGTTCCTGGGGGCCGTGACGGGCGGGGACTTCGCGGCGCTGCTGGAGACCCTCGACCCCGAGGTGGTCTGGCGCTCCGACGGCGGCGGCAAGGTCAGCGCGGCCCGCCGCCCGGTGCTGGGCCGCGACAAGGTCGCCCGCTACGTATGGGGCCTGCTCACCCGCAACTTCGACGCGGCGACGATGCGGATCGCGGTACGGGAGGTCAACGGTGCGACCGGGGTCGTCTTCACCGACCTGACGGGGGAGTACCCGGCCGGGGTCCTCGCCTTCACCGTGCACGACGGGCGGATCACGGAGGTGGACGCCGTGATCAACCCGGAGAAGCTGGGGCACCTGGAACTCGGGGAGTGAGGGAGCGGGGGCACCGGCCCTCGGTGCCCCCGAGATGCCCCCTCGGCCTCCGCACCACCGCCGTTCCGTGCGTCCAACCGTCCGAGTCACCGCCGTTCCGTGCGTCCAACCGTCCGAGTCACCGCCGTTCCGTGCGTCCAACCCTCCGAGTCACCGCCGTTCCGTACGTCGTCCAACCCTCCGAGCCCCAACTCTCCCCGCCGGCCCTCAGTACTCCCAGTCCGGTCGTCCCTCCCCGTACAGCCAGTCGTCGAAGAGATCGGTCAGGTCCTCGTCGGTGCGCTCCTGGCAGAAGGCGATGAAGTCCTTCGTATCGGCGTTGGCATGGCGGTACTTGGCGGGCCACTCCTTGAGGATCGAGAAGAACGTCTTGTCGCCGACGGCGTTCCGCAGCTGCTGGAGCACCATCGCGCCGCGCTCGTAGACGGGCGTCGCGGTCACCTCGGACGCCTCGTCCGGCTCGCCCGGCGGGAAGTTCCAGCGCTCGTCGTCCTCGTCGGAGTCGTAGAGCTTGTCGAACTGCTGCTGCGGTGTCGGGCCGCCCTCGTGCTCCTGCCACAGCCACTCCGCATAGGTCGCGAAGCCCTCGTTGAGCCAGGTGTCCCGCCAGGTCTTCGGCGTCACCGAGTCGCCGAACCACTGGTGCGCGGTCTCGTGCACCACGGTGATGGCGCGCGGCGCCCCCGCGTAGACCGGCTTGGTCTGGGTCTCCAGCGCGATCCAGTCGATCCGGGGCGGGGTGTGGTCGACGATGGCGCCCGCCGACGAGAAGGGGTACGGGCCGAACAGCCCGGTCTCCCAGTTGAGGATCTCCGGCAGCCGCGCCAGCGGCTCCTTGCTGGCCTTGGCCTGCGTCGGGTCCACCGCGACGTACAGCGGCAGCCCCTGCGGCGTACGGGACTCGTGGACGTCGAACTTCCCGATGGTGGCGGTGGCCAGATAACTGGCCATCGGCTCCTTGCTGTGCCACTCGTACGTGGTCTGCCCACCGGTGACCCGCTTCGACCGCAACTCGCCGTTGGCCACGGCCGTGTAGCCGCTGGGCACGGTGATCCGGAAGTCGTACGCGGCCTTGTCGCTGGGGTGGTTGTTGCCGGGGAACCACGTCATCGAGCCGGCGGGCTCCCCGGAGACGAACGCGCCGTGGCCGGTCCTGACCCACCCCTCCCACGCACCGTCCGCGTCCTGCATCTCCTGCGGTCTGCCGCTGTACGCCACGGTCGTACGGAACGTCGCGCCCTTCTTGAGACCGGCGGCCGGCCGCACCGTCAGCTTGTGCCCCTTGCGGCTGAAGTCCGCGATCCGGCCGTCGACCCGCACGCCGGTCACCTTCAGCCCCTGGAGGTCGAGTTGGAAGGACCGCAGGTCCTCGCCGGCCCTGGCGGTGATCGCGGCGGTGGCGTCCAGATGCTGCCGGGCGACGTCGTAATCGAGGTCGAGCCCGTAGTGGCTGACGTGGTACCCGCCGTTGCCGAGCGCCGGGAAGAGCGGGTCGTCCACTCCGCTGCTGCCCGCCGCCCCTTTGGCGGTCGCCGCGCCACCCGTACAGGAGGACAGCAGCAGGGCTACGGACAGCGCGGCGATCGCGCCGCGGGAGCGGTGGGGGCCACGGTTCACGGCACTCCTTAGGGCCGGGGACGAAAAGCGGACACAAATTCCCGACCCTACGGGCATTTCCGTCGTATCGCCGCTCACGGCCGATTTCCGTGCATTGCGGGGCGAGCGGCGGGGCTCGGCGGGGGCTCTGCCGGGGCCGGGGTGGAGCGGGTGCGAGGACGCGTCGTGGCGGCGTCCGGGAACTTCGTGGAGCCGTGCGGGACTTCGTGGGGCCGTGCGGACTTCGTGGGGCCGTGCGCGGAGTTCGTGGGGCCGTGCGGACTTCGTGGAGCCGTGCGGGACTTCGTGGGGCCGTGTGCGGAGTTCGTGGGGCTGTGCAATGGCTGCCCGCCAGGGAGGGGGCGTCATGCCGCCGCGGCCGGTCTTGACGCATCACCGCCCCCCGCGCATTATTCATCACATGATGAATTACGCCCGCGACCGTGTCCGCGACCATGCACGGGCCCGTGACCGTGCCCGCGACCGCGCCCGGGACCATGCCCGCACCACCGCCGGCGATCCGCCCGAAACCGCCCGCTCCCTCGCCGTCCACGCCCACGGCCTCACCGTCGCCCGCGGCGGCCGTACCGTCCTCGACGCTCTCGGCTTCGACGTCCCCCAGGGGCGGATCACCGGCCTCCTGGGCCCCTCCGGCTGCGGCAAGACCACCCTCATGCGGGCCATCACCGGCACCCAGGCCAAGGTCGCCGGCACCCTCGACGTCCTCGGCGCCCCCGCCGGCCACCCTCGCCTGCGCCCCCGCATCGGCTATGTCACCCAGGCCCCGTCCGTCTACGACGACCTCACCGTCCGCCAGAACCTGGACTACTTCGCCGCCGTGCTCCACCCGGGCCCGGCCGCCCGCGCCGAACGCCGGGCGGCCGTTACCCGCGCCATCGAGGACGTCGACCTGACCGAGCACGCCGACGTCCTGGCCGCGCGCCTCTCAGGCGGTCAGCGCAGCCGCGTCTCGCTGGCCGTCGCACTGCTCGGCGACCCGGAACTCCTCGTTCTCGACGAACCGACCGTCGGCCTGGACCCCGTCCTCCGCCGCGACCTGTGGAACCTCTTCCACACCCTCGCCGCCCGCGGTACCACCCTCCTCGTCTCCTCCCACGTCATGGACGAGGCCGACCGCTGCCACCGGCTCCTCCTCCTGCGCGACGGCCGCCTCCTGGCCGAGGGCACCCCGGAGTCCCTCCGCGCCCGGACCCACGCGGCCACGGTGGAGGAGGCGTTCCTCCACCTGGCCGCGGACCCTGGCGACCTGGCCACGGCCCCTGGCGACCTGGCCGCAGCCCCCGCTGAACTGGCCACGGACGCTGGCGACTTGCCCACAGCCCCCCGCACCCGTGAGGCGCCGGAGGCGGGAACGACCCCTGAGGCGCCGGGGGCGGGAACGACCCCTGAGGTGACGGAGGCCGGAACGACCCCTGAGGCGACCGAGGCGGCAGTGGTCCCTGAGGCGACGGCGGTGGAAACGGTCCCCGTCGGCACGGCTTCCGCGCCGGCGGGGACCGTTTCCACCGCCGGCACCCGCCGCCCGTCCGGGCCGCGTGCCTCGGCCGCCCGCACCGCGGCCACCGCCGCCCGCGTCCTGCGCCAACTCCGCCACGACCCGCGCACCATCGCCCTGATGCTGCTCGTCCCCTGCGCGATGATCGCCCTGCTCCGCTACGTCTTCGACGCGTCCCCGCGCACCTTCGACGGCATCGGCGCCTCGCTCCTCGGCATCTTCCCGATGATCACGATGTTCCTGGTGACCTCGATCGCCACCCTGCGCGAACGCACCTCCGGAACCCTGGAGCGCCTGCTCGCGCTGCCCCTGGGGAAGACCGACCTGATCGGCGGCTACGCCCTCGCCTTCGGCCTGCTGGCGATCGTCCAGTCCGCCCTCGCCACCGCCCTGTCCATCGGCCTCCTCGGCCTGGACGTCACCGGGTCCCCCTGGCTGCTGCTGCTCGTAGCGGTCCTCGACGCGCTCCTCGGCACCGCCCTCGGCCTGTTCGTCTCGGCCTTCGCCACCTCGGAATTCCAGGCCGTCCAGTTCATGCCCGCGGTCCTCATGCCCCAACTGCTGCTCTGCGGACTGTTCACCGCTCGCGACACCATGCACCCCGCCCTCAAGGCGCTCTCCGACGTCCTCCCCATGTCCTACGCCGTGGACGGTATGGACCAGGTCCGACACCATGCCGACGCCACCCCCGCCTTCCTCCACGACACCCTCATCGTCACGGCGTGCGCGCTGCTCGTCCTCACCCTCGGCGCGGCCACCCTCCGCCGACGGACCCCGTAGACATCTGCACCCGGAAGGCCGGCATCCGTACACGGACGGTATGCGTCCGCACGACATGGGCGGTATACGTCCGCACGTGGACGGTTTGCGACGGTCGCGCACGGCCGCGGGCAGCCGCCCGCCACCGCGGCGCCCCGCCGCCCGAACCGCCCGCTCCGTGGACAGCCGCACCCCCCACCCGCCGACGGTGCGAGGATGGCCGGGCAACCCGACCCCACCGAACAGGCCCCACCGGCGAGGTGAACGCATGACCCAGAAGGTCGCCGTCCTAGGCACCGGAAAAATCGGCGAAGCCCTGCTCAGCGGCATGATCCGCGGCGGCTGGGCACCCTCCGACCTGCTGGTCACCGCCCGCCGCCAGGAGCGCGCCGAGCAGCTGCGCACCCGCTACGGCGTCGAGGCGGTCAGCAACGCGGAGGCCGCCAAGGCCGCCGACACCCTGATCCTCACCGTCAAGCCGCAGGACATGGGCACCCTCCTCGCCGAGCTGGCCCCGCACGTGCCCGCCGACCGCCTGGTCATCAGCGGCGCCGCCGGCATCCCCACCTCGTACTTCGAGGAGCAGCTGGCCCCGGACACCCCGGTCGTCCGGGTCATGACGAACACCCCGGCCCTGGTCGACGAGGCGATGTCCGTCATCTCCGCCGGCACCCACGCCACCGCCGCGCACCTCACCCTTGCCGAGGAGATCTTCGCCACGGTCGGCAAGACCCTGCGCGTCCCGGAGTCCCAGCAGGACGCCGCCACCGCGCTCTCCGGCTCCGGCCCGGCGTACTTCTACTTCCTCGTCGAGGCGATGACCGACGCCGGCATCCTGCTCGGCCTGCCCCGCGACAAGGCCCACGACCTGATCGTCCAGGCCGCCATCGGCGCCGCGGTGATGCTCCGCGACAGCGGCGAACACCCCGTCAAGCTCCGCGAGAACGTCACCTCTCCCGCGGGCACCACCATCAACGCCATCCGTGAACTGGAGAACCACGGCGTGCGCGCCGCCCTGATCGCCGCCCTGGAGGCCGCCCGCGACCGCAGCCGCGAACTGGCCTCCGGCAACGGCTAGAACCTGTCCGGTGGGGGCGGGGTCGGAAGGCCCTGACGGGCAGGGTCGGAAGGCCCTGCCCCCCACGGGCACCGGGCCCCCGGCAACCGCCCTCCCTCCCCCGCTATCCCCCCACGGCCATCAACCCCACCGCCTCATACGCCGCATCCACCCGCGGCCGGGCCATCCCCCGGGCCCGCTCGGCCCCCTCCCGCAGGACGCCGTCGACATACCCGGGATCGGCCGCCAGCTCCGCATGCCGCTCCCGCACCGGCCGCAGCGACTCCACCACCGCCTCCGCCGTGTCCTTCTTCAGTGCCCCGTACGACCCGTACGAACCGGCCAACTCCGCCGGATCGGCCACCCCCGTACAGGCCGCCAGCACATCCAGCAGATTCGCCACCCCCGGCCGTTCGCCCCGGTCGTACACGACGTCGCTGCCGTCGTCCGTCACCGCCCGCATCACCTTCCGGCGCACCGTCTCCGGCTCGTCCAGCAGATAGACGATCCCCGACGTCCTGACCTGCGCCGACTTCCCCATCTTCGAGGTGGGCTCCTGAAGGTCCATCACCCGCGCGGCCACCGGGGGATGCGTCGCCCTGGGCACCACGAACACCCGCCCGTACCGCCGGTTGAACCGCTCCGCCAGATTCCGGGTCAGCTCCAGATGCTGCGCCTGGTCCTCTCCCACGGGCACCTCGTGCGTCCCGTACGCCAGGATGTCCGCCGCCATCAGCGCCGGATATGTCAGCAAGGACAGCCGCACCCCGCCCCCGTCCGCCTCCTCCCGCGCGGCCTTCTCCTTGTACTGCACCATCCGCCGCATTTCCCCCACGCCGGCCGTGCACTCCATCAGATACGCCAGCCGCGCATGCTCGTCCACATGGCTCTGCACGAACACCGTGCACAGCGCGGGGTCCAGCCCCACCGCCAGCAGCAGCGTCGCCGCCTGTCGGCTGAGCCGCCGGACCCGCGCCGGATCGTGCTCCACGGTCAGCGCATGCAGATCCACCACACAGAACAGCGCCTCCGACCGGTGCTGGTCCGCCGCGGCCCACCGCCGCATCGCCCCGAGGTAGTTGCCCAGCGTCAGATGCCCGGTCGGCTTCACCCCACTGAAAACCCGGGCCCGACCCGCCCCCGGAAGTCGCCCGGCCTCAACTGCGAACTCGCTCATCCGTCCCTCTCACATCGGGACCGCCGCCTGCGCCGGCCGGCTACGAGAGGAGAAAACGCGAACGGCCGCCGAAGCGGCGGCCGTGGTCATGCATGCGCTGCTGGGTCGGCCGCCGTCAGGCGGGCCACCA
>NZ_KN708638.1:4717816-4721588 GCF_000805335.1 Streptomyces sp. CT34
CGCGATGCCGGCCCCAGTGAACTCAGCCTTCGGGTTGGGGTGGTGGGTGGCTGGTCGTTGCTTGAGAACTGCACAGTGGACGCGAGCATCTGTGGCCAAGTTTTTAAGGGCGCACGGTGGATGCCTTGGCACCAGGAACCGATGAAGGACGTGGGAGGCCGCGATAGGCCCCGGGGAGCTGTCAACCGAGCTTTGATCCGGGGGTGTCCGAATGGGGAAACCCGGCAGTCGTCATGGGCTGTCACCCGCTGCTGAACACATAGGCAGTGTGGAGGGAACGCGGGGAAGTGAAACATCTCAGTACCCGCAGGAAGAGAAAACAACCGTGATTCCGGGAGTAGTGGCGAGCGAAACTGGATGAGGCCAAACCGTATTGGTGTGATACCCGGCAGGGGTTGCCAGTGCGGGGTTGTGGGAGTTCTCTTGATCGGTCTGCCGGCCGGTCGGTGAGTCAGAAACCGTTGATGTAGGCGAAGGGCATGCGAAAGGCCCGGCGTAGAGGGTAAGACCCCCGTAGCTGAAATGTTAGCGGCTTGCTTGAGAACCACCCAAGTAGCACGGGGCCCGAGAAATCCCGTGTGAATCTGGCGGGACCACCCGTTAAGCCTAAATATTCCCTGGTGACCGATAGCGGATAGTACCGTGAGGGAATGGTGAAAAGTACCGCGGGAGCGGAGTGAAATAGTACCTGAAACCGTGTGCCTACAAGCCGTGGGAGCGTCGCGCAAGGATTTTGTCTTTGCGTCGTGACTGCGTGCCTTTTGAAGAATGAGCCTGCGAGTTTGCGGTATGTTGCGAGGTTAACCCGTGTGGGGAAGCCGTAGCGAAAGCGAGTCCGAAGAGGGCGTGGAGTAGCATGCTCAAGACCCGAAGCGGAGTGATCTAGCCATGGGCAGGTTGAAGCGGAGGTAAGACTTCGTGGAGGACCGAACCCACCAGGGTTGAAAACCTGGGGGATGACCTGTGGTTAGGGGTGAAAGGCCAATCAAACTCCGTGATAGCTGGTTCTCCCCGAAATGCATTTAGGTGCAGCGTCGTGTGTTTCTTGCCGGAGGTAGAGCACTGGATAGGCGATGGGCCCTACCGGGTTACTGACCTTAGCCAAACTCCGAATGCCGGTAAGTGAGAGCGCGGCAGTGAGACTGTGGGGGATAAGCTCCATGGTCGAGAGGGAAACAGCCCAGAGCATCGACTAAGGCCCCTAAGCGTGTGCTAAGTGGGAAAGGATGTGGAGTCGCAGAGACAACCAGGAGGTTGGCTTAGAAGCAGCCATCCTTGAAAGAGTGCGTAATAGCTCACTGGTCAAGTGATTCCGCGCCGACAATGTAGCGGGGCTCAAGCACACCGCCGAAGTCGTGTCATTGCAGCATGAGGGCTAACGCCTGTTGTGATGGGTAGGGGAGCGTCGTGTGCCGGGTGAAGCAGCCGTGGAAGCGAGTTGTGGACGGTTCACGAGTGAGAATGCAGGCATGAGTAGCGATACAAGAGTGGGAAACTCTTGCGCCGATTGACTAAGGGTTCCTGGGTCAAGCTGATCTGCCCAGGGTAAGTCGGGACCTAAGGCGAGGCCGACAGGCGTAGTCGATGGACAACCGGTTGATATTCCGGTACCCGCTTTGAAGCGCCCAGTACTGAATCAGGCGATGCTAAGTCCGTGAAGCCGCCCTGATCTCTTCGGAGTTGAGGGGAGTGGTGGAGCCGACGGACCAGACTTGTAGTAGGTAAGCGATGGGGTGACGCAGGAAGGTAGTCCAGCCCGGGCGGTGGTTGTCCCGGGGTAAGGGTGTAGGCCGTGTGGTAGGTAAATCCGTCACACGTTGAGGCTGAGACCTGATGCCGAGCCGATTGTGGTGAAGTGGATGATCCTATGCTGTCGAGAAAAGCCTCTAGTGAGTTTCATGGCGGCCCGTACCCTAAACCGACTCAGGTGGTCAGGTAGAGAATACCGAGGCGTTCGGGTGAACTATGGTTAAGGAACTCGGCAAAATGCCCCCGTAACTTCGGGAGAAGGGGGGCCATTTCTGGTGATGACATTTACTGTCTGAGCTGGGGGTGGCCGCAGAGACCAGCGAGAAGCGACTGTTTACTAAAAACACAGGTCCGTGCGAAGCCGTAAGGCGATGTATACGGACTGACGCCTGCCCGGTGCTGGAACGTTAAGGGGACCGGTTAGTCGACCTTCGGGTTGGCGAAGCTGAGAACTTAAGCGCCAGTAAACGGCGGTGGTAACTATAACCATCCTAAGGTAGCGAAATTCCTTGTCGGGTAAGTTCCGACCTGCACGAATGGCGTAACGACTTCTCGACTGTCTCAACCATAGGCCCGGTGAAATTGCATTACGAGTAAAGATGCTCGTTTCGCGCAGCAGGACGGAAAGACCCCGGGACCTTTACTATAGCTTGATATTGGTGTTCGGTTCGGCTTGTGTAGGATAGGTGGGAGACTGTGAAGCGCCAACGCCAGTTGGTGTGGAGTCGTTGTTGAAATACCACTCTGGTCGTGCTGGATGTCTAACCTGGGTCCGTGATCCGGATCAGGGACAGTGTCTGGTGGGTAGTTTAACTGGGGCGGTTGCCTCCTAAAGGGTAACGGAGGCGCCCAAAGGTTCCCTCAGCCTGGTTGGCAATCAGGTGTTGAGTGTAAGTGCACAAGGGAGCTTGACTGTGAGACTGACGGGTCGAGCAGGTACGAAAGTAGGGACTAGTGATCCGGCGGTGGCTTGTGGAAGCGCCGTCGCTCAACGGATAAAAGGTACCCCGGGGATAACAGGCTGATCTTCCCCAAGAGTCCATATCGACGGGATGGTTTGGCACCTCGATGTCGGCTCGTCGCATCCTGGGGCTGGAGTCGGTCCCAAGGGTTGGGCTGTTCGCCCATTAAAGCGGTACGCGAGCTGGGTTTAGAACGTCGTGAGACAGTTCGGTCCCTATCCGCTGTGCGCGTAGGAGTCTTGAGAAGGGCTGTCCCTAGTACGAGAGGACCGGGACGGACGAACCTCTGGTGTGCCAGTTGTTCTGCCAAGGGCATGGCTGGTTGGCTACGTTCGGAAAGGATAACCGCTGAAAGCATCTAAGCGGGAAGCCTGCTTCGAGATGAGGGCTCCCTCCCACTTGATGGGGTAAGGCTCCCAGTAGACGACTGGGTTGATAGGCCAGATATGGAAGACCGGTAACGGTTGGAGTTGACTGGTACTAATAGGCCGAGGGCTTGTCCTCAGTTGCTCGCGTCCACTGTGTAGGTTCTGAAGTAACGAACTCGCCATGCTGGTTGGAGTTTATCTTCATAGTGTTTCGGTGGTTATTGCGTTAGGGAAACGCCCGGTTACATTCCGAACCCGGAAGCTAAGCCTTTCAGCGCCGATGGTACTGCAGGGGGGACCCTGTGGGAGAGTAGGACGCCGCCGAACAATCTTTGTGGGAAGGCCCCGCACCGTATGGTGCGGGGCCTTCCTGCGTTTGTGGTTTGTGAAAAGCCTCGTCGGGGACTTCGGTTCCCGGCGGGGCTTTTTTGCGTTGGGCAGTCGGCTTGGGGTGGGGGCTGGGAGGCTGCTGTGGTGATGGACTACTTGATCAGGGTGGTGCGGGTGGACGAGTGGCGGCGGCTCAAGGAGTTGCGGCTGGCGGATCCGTTGGCGGCGGTCGCGTTCAACCAGACCTGGGAGAAGACCTCGGTACTGGGGATGCGGGGGTGCGGGAGGTGGAGATGGTGGTGGTGAGGGGAGCGGGGTAGGTGGTGAGGGGGTGTCAGGTGGGGTGGGGGAGGGGGGGGGCGG
>NZ_KN708638.1:4721715-4722028 GCF_000805335.1 Streptomyces sp. CT34
AGACGGACTCCTTGGCGCTGAAGAGGAGGCGGTCCCAGTGGATGTCGGGGTGGGTGCCGAGGAGTTGGCTGAGGTGGGTGCGTTCGGCGGGGGTGGTGATGCCCTCGCGGACGGTGGGCGGTAGGGGGGCGTGCGGTTCGGCGTCGATGCCGAGGTGGGGGATGTCGGTGGTGTGGGCCACCGCGGCGGCGCGGTAGCCGTCGCAGTGGGTGATGCTGCCGGTGATGCCGGGGGGCCAGGCGGGGGCGCCGGGGGGGTCGGGGGGCAGGGGGGTGGGCGGCAGGCCCAGGCGGGGCAGGGCGCGGGGGGGGCA
>NZ_KN708638.1:4722082-4734490 GCF_000805335.1 Streptomyces sp. CT34
GGGGCGGGTCGCCGAGGGCGTCCTCGCCGATGGCGGTCGGGGGGAGGACGTTCTCGATGAGCATCGGCCCAACTCCTTTGGTGCGGTGGCCTGTCGGCGGTGGGTGGAGTTGCGACTGTATGTGACGTGGCCGGCAGAGGCGGGCGTTGAGAGTCTAGGTCGCGTGACCTAGTGTCTGTGGTGTGGACGATGACATCCAGCTTGATGTGACAGGTCCGGTGCTCGTGGTCGGCGGTTACGGGACCGTCGGCGGCGCGCTGGCCCGGCTCGCCGCTCCCTCCTGGCCGTTGCTGCTCACGGGGCGTACGCCCGAGAGGGGGCGGGCGTTGGCCGATGAGGTCGGGGCGGAGGTGCGGCGTTGGGACCTGAGTGGTCCGGAGCCGTTCTCGGCGCGGGTGCGGGCCGTGATCGGCACGGTGAACGACCCGGAGGACCGGGTGCTGCGGGCGGCGATCCGAGGGGGTGTGCCGTATGTGGACATCACCCGGTGGACGGCGCGGTTGCAGCGGGCCACCGCGGTGGCGGCGGTGCATCCGCCGAAGGCTCCGGTGCTGCTGTCGTCCAGCTGGATGGGCGGGGTGACCGCGCTGGTCGCCGCGGCGCTGGCGGCCGAGCTGGGTGGGGCGTCGGCGGTGGAGATCGCCATCCGGTACGACCTCAAGGACCGGGCGGGTACCGACTCGGTGGAGTTCATGGACCGGCTGGGGCTGGACTACGAGGTGACCGAGGGCGGCCGACGGCGGATGATCATGCCGTTGACCGGGGCCGGTTACGTGGCGATCGGCGAGCACCGTACGAAGGTGGCGCGGATCGACACGCCGGAGCAGTTCACGCTGCCGCTGGTGCTGGGGGTCGACACGGCGATCACCCGGATCGGGTTCAGCGCCAACTCGTCCACGTCCACGCTGCTCGCGGTGAAGCGGACCGGGTTCTTCCGGTGGGGGCGGGGCGACCGGTTCGAGAAGACCCGTCGGTCGATGCTGTACTCGCCGGGCGAGGGCGGCAGTGCGCTGCTGCGGATCGATGTCCGGGGGCGGGCCGGCGAGCGCCGTACCGCGGTGGTGAAGGACACCGCGGGGCAGGCCCATCTGACCGCGCTGGGCGGGCTGTTGGGGCTGCGCCGGGTGCTGGGCGAGGACGGGGCTGCGGCGCCGGGCGGGGTGGTGTTCCCCGAGATGACGCCGGTGCCGGGGGATGTCGTCTCGGCGCTGGAGAAGGCGGGGGTCGAGGTCGCGGTGTCATGAGCGAGGAGAGCGCGGAGAGCGAGCAGCGCGCCGGCGGCAGGTCGCGGTTGACGCGGCCGGGGAGTATCCGGCGGACGAGTCTGCTGGACGCGGCGGAGACCGTGCTGGTTGCCAAGGGGAACGCGGATGCGTCGTTGCGGGCCATCGCCGGGGAGGCGGGGGTGCGGGTCGGGCATCTGCAGCACTACTTCCCGACCCGGGCGGACTTGATAAAGGCCGTACTGGAAAGGGCGCTGGACCGGTCGTTGGAGCGGCTGGCGGAGACGACAGGGCTGCGGCTGACGCGGGACGATCCGTCGGCCATCGAGATCCCGGAGGGGCGGGCGAACCCCGCCGACGTGGTGGCGGTGGTGCTGGCCGAGCAGGAGGATCCGCAGCTGGTCCGGCTGTATGTCGAGGTGTGGGCGCTGGCGGCGAGGGACGACGAGATCGCCGCGGTGGTCCGGGAGTTCTACCGAAAGTACGTGGCCCATGTGGAGGCGTATGTGCAGCAGGGGCGGCCGGAGTGGTCGGCCGAGCTGTGCCGGGCGCGGGCCGAGACGTTCGTGGCGTTGGTCGAGGGGGCGGCCCTGATGAGGTCGGGGATCGCCGGGAGCCGGTCGGGCGCGATGGATGCCCAGATCGCGCGGCAGGCCGTGCAGTTGCTCCGCGACTGAGGTGCCGGGGCGGCGGTGTGACCGCCGCCCGGTGGTGTCGGGGGCGGAATTCTTCCCGTGGCCGGGCGGCCCGTGCCGTCTGTGGGCGGTGGGCCGGCGCTTCGTCAAGTGGGGAACAGCGGGGGGAGTTTCGTCATGTCCGAGGTAATCGATCTTGCCCGGCTCGGCAACCACTTCTCTCTCGCCCGGCACTGGGCGGAGCTGGCCGTCCACCCTCACCCGGCGTGGGGGAGAGGGAAGGTGACCCGACATCAGGTCGGCAGGGGGTCCTGGGGCCAGCGGGCGCGGGCCTGTTCGCGGGAGCGCATGGTGGCAAAGGTGAGCAGACCGAGCCGGCGGCCCGTTGCGAGCAGGCCGGGAAGGGCGGGCAGCGGGGCGAGCGCGGCGATGTCGTCCAGGACGAGGGTGAGTGGTGGGTCGAGCCGACCGTCAGATGACCGTTCGGCCATGCGGCGGCCGTGCTCGACCACGTGCGAGAGGAGTGCGGTGATCAGGGGCATCGCACCCGGGTCGGTGCGCGGGTCCTCGATGGACTCGCCCACCAGGTAAAGCGTTCCCCCCTCGGCGATGAATGATTCAAGAACGAGCGCATCCGATCGCAGCGGATTGCTGGCGTCGCGGATGTGGATCGAGGAGAGTGCGGTCAGTGCGCGTCCGACCAACTCTTTTGCCATTTCGCGGCGTTCGGCATGTGCGGTGAGCGTCGACTCCAGCTCGCCCGCCTGGCCGCCGGACGCCTTGGGGTGGGTGCGCAGGATCTTCACCGGCTCCTGCGCACCGCCGGCGGCGTGTGCCCAGCGGTGCAGCTGGCGGAACGGGCGGCCGTCCAGCGCGGCGGCGTGCAGCCAGCAGCGCAGCAGGGTCTGCGCGGCGTCCGCGACCGCCGAGTCCAGGGTGCTCGCCGGGCGTACGGGGGCCAGCAGGGCGGTGGCGCGGGTGGTGGCGGTGGCGATGTCCTCGCACCCGGAGGTGGGCGACCAGCGCAGCCGGGCCGGGGTGTCCAGGCGGTGGGTGGGGTCGTAGGCCAGTACCGGGCCCAGCTTGGCGCGGGCGTCCTTGGTCTCGGACCAGAGGGCGGGGTCGGTGGTGGCGACGATCAGCGGGCCGGGGGCGGCGGTGGCGACGGCCAGTGCCGCGGCCCGGGTGACCGTGCGGTCGCTGCCGAACTGGACGCGGGGGAGGGCGGGTTCCGTGGCGGGGGCGGGCTGCGGGGCGGTGGCGGGGGCGGCGGGCGCGGGCTGCTCGGGGTCGGCGGCGGGGTCCGGTTCGGCAGTCGCCGAGGGTGCCGGAACCGCCGGGGCGGCCGGCTCCGCGGGCGGGGTCTCCTGAGGGGCGGCCGGCGGTGCGGTCGGAGGTGCGGTCGGTGGTGCCGCGCGTGCGGGCTCCCGGGGCGCCGGGTCCGCGGTGACCGGTGCCTGGCCCCGCTCCCCGTGGCGCTTCGCCCGCCGCGCGGCCCGTACGGCCCGGTAGCGGGCGATGGTGCCCAGCGTGAAGATCGACAGCACCAGCAGCACCAGCAGCTCACCGATGAAGATCCCCCAGAACAGGCCGTATCCGGGGAGCTGGTCCTTCGGGGTGCCGGGCCAGGCCGCCGTGATGTCGTGCGGCGCCGAGACCAGATGCCGCAGCGCCATCGGCGTACCGGGATACGTCACGCCGTCCGGCCAGGCGCCGTGCGCGAACAGCCCGGCCAGTCCGGTCGCCGTCCACACCACCAGGGTCAGTCCCAGCAGGAAGACCACCAGCCCGACCAGCAGGGAGTCGGGGACGCCCCGGCCTCTGGGCCGGTCGCCGCCGGGGCCCTCGTCGTAGCCGCGGTGGCTGGGGCCGTGGTAGCCCCGGCCCCAGCCCTGGCCGTCGTCGTACCGCGGGCGGCCGTATCCGTCCTCGTCGTATCCGCGCGTCACGCCACCGTCTCGCTCGACTCGTCCCTCAACTGCCGTTCCATCGCGATGGCTTCGGCGCGCGCCTCGGCCTCCGCGTCCGCCGCCAGGGAGATCGCCCGCGCCTCGTCCGTCGGCAGGGCGGAGGACTCGGTCATCGCCCGGTCGGTGTAGACCAGCGGGCGCTCGGCCTCGGTGATGAGGTGCTTGACGACCTGGACGTTGCCGTTGACATCCCAGACGGCGATACCGGGGGTCAGCGTCGGGATGATCTCCACGGCCCAGCGGGGCAGGCCGAGCACCCGCCCGGTGGCCCGCGCCTCGTCCGCCTTCTGGGCGTAGATGGTGCGGGTGGACGCCATCTTCAGGATCGCCGCGGCCTCCTTCGCCGCCGCCCCGTCGACCACGTCGCTGAGGTGGTGGACCACCGCCACGAACGACAGACCCAGCCGTCGGCCGAACTTCAGCAGCCGCTGGAAGAGCTGTGCCACGAACGGGGAGTTGATGATGTGCCAGGCTTCCTCGACCAGGAAGATGCGCTTCTTGCGGTCCGGGCGGATCCAGGTGTGCTCCAGCCAGACACCGACGATCGCCATCAGGATCGGCATCGCGATGGAGTTGCGGTCGATGTGCGACAGGTCGAAGACGATGAGCGGCGCGTCCAGGTCGATGCCGGCCGTCGTCGGGCCGTCGAACATGCCGCGCAGGTCGCCGTCGACCAGCCGGTCCAGCACCAGCGCCACGTCCAGACCCCAGGCGCGGACGTCGTCTATGTCGACGTTCATCGCCTCGGCGGAGGCCGGCTCGGGGTGCCGCAGTTGCTCGACGATGTCGGTGAGCACCGGCTGCCGCCCGCGCCGCGGCCGGTCGCCCGCCTCGTCGCCCGCGTCCTCGCCGTCGTCCTCCGCGCCCTCGTGGTCGCTGAGCACCGCGGCGTGCGCGACCTTCAGCGCGAAGCCGGAGCGTTCGTCCAGGCCGTGCCCCATGGCGACCTCGATGATCGTCCGGAGCAGGGCCAGCTGGCCGGTGGTGGTGATGGACGGGTCGAGCGGGTTGAGCCGGATCCCGCCGTTCAGGGCGGCCGTCGGATCCAGCCGGATGGGCGTTATCCCCAGCTCCTGGGCGATCAGGTTCCACTCGCCGACGCCGTCCTCGCCCTGCGCGTCCAGCACGACCACCTGCCGGTCGCGGAACCGCAACTGCCGCAGGACATAGGTCTTCTCCAGCGCGGACTTGCCGTTGCCGGACTCGCCCAGGACCAGCCAGTGCGGGGCCGGCAGCTGCTGCCCGTACAGCCGGAAGGGGTCGTAGATATAGCCCTTGCCGCTGTAGACCTCGCGGCCGATGATCACGCCGGAGTCGCCGAGGCCGGGGGCGGCGGTGGGCAGGTAGACCGCCTGCGCCTGGCCGGTGGAGGTGCGTACGGGCAGCCGCGTCGTCTCCACCTTCCCGAACAGGAAGCTGGTGAAGGCCTCGGTGAGGGCACCGAGCGGATCGAGCATGGCCATGACGTACGCGCCTCCCAGGGCTTCAGCGGCGTTTCAGCGGCGGATACCGGTCGCGAACGGAAGGGTGTTCACAAACGCCCGGTGGTGCTCACGGTCGCACCACTCCAGCTTGAGGTAGGACTTGCCGGCCGAGGCCCGGATGGTCCGCTTGTCGCGGGCCAGCGCCTCGGGCGAACGGGACGAGACGGTGATGTAGCCGACGAGATTGACCCCGGCCGCGCCGGACGCCAGGTCCTCGCCGCGCTGGTCGACCCGCCCGTGGTGCGCGACGTCCCGCGGGTCCACCACCCGGTTCATCTTCGCCGCCCGGCTGGCCTCGGCGTCGTCGTTGGTCTTCTCCGTCAGCATCCGCTCGATGGCGACCTCGGTGGGCTCCAGGTCCATGCAGACCGCGACCGTACGGATCACGTCCGGGGTGTGCACCAGCAGCGGGGCCAGGAAGTTGACGCCCACCGGGGTCAGCGGCCACTCCTTGATCCAGGCGGTGGCGTGGCACCACGGCGCCCGCGTCGACGACTCCCGGGTCTTGGCCTGGAGATAGGTCGGCTCCATCGCGTCCAGCTCGGCCGGCCAGGCGTTGCGCCGGCTCATCGCCTGGATGTGGTCGATCGGGTGGTCCGGGTCGTACATCGAGTGCACCAGCGACGCCAGCCGGGCCTGCCCGAGCGGCTGGCGGACCCGGATGTCCGCCTCCGTCAGCCGGGCGCAGATATCGGTCAGTTCACGGGCCATCACCACCGCGAGACCCGCGTCCCGGTCCAGCTTGTGGCGCAGCAGCCCGCCGCGGGTCGCTCGCGCGGCCCGCGCCATGGCGTGCGCCTCGGCGGCCAGCTCGCGGGTGTAGTGCATACAGGCCACCAGATAGGCCCGGTGCTGCTCGGAGGAGGTGGAGACCATCGACTGCAACTGGTCGTACGACTCCTGCAACCAGCGCGGGGACTCGGCATCCCCGCGCTGGGCGACGTCCTTGGCATGCGCGTCCGGATCGGCGGGCAGCGTCCGCGCCAGCATCTGCAACCGGGTCACGAACCCGTCCCCGTTGGCGACATGCTTGAGCAGCGTCCCGAACCGGTCGACCAGGGCCTCCTGGTCCTCGCTGTCCCGCAGCCCGACGCCCGGCCCCTCGATCTCGATGGCGGCCGTCACCGTCCGCCGGTCGGCGTGCAGCAGTACCGCGATCTCGTCCGGCCCGAACGGCGCCGCCAGCCAGTTGATCCGCCCGATACCGGGCGGTGGCCCGATCTCCACTTCCCGTCCGTCAAGCCGCACGCCCGCCTCCGCAGCACCGGAGCGGTAAACCGCCCTATTACGCACCGTACGCCGAAAACTCCGGCGAATCTCAAACCACTTGTAGAACGTCCGCCCCTTGTACGGCACATAGACCGCGGCGAGCCCCACCATCGGGAAGCCGGTCAGCGAGGCGATCCGCAGCGGCAGCGCGGGCACCAGCAGCCCGCACATCATCCCCAGGAACGCCCCCACGATGATCAGCGCGATCTCGCCGGTCTCGCGGTTCTTGCCCACGATGGCGTTGGGCCGGGCGCGCCCGATCAAATAGGTGCGCCGGGGCGCGATCGGATGGGACGGCGTGCTCAACGCCCCTCACCTCCTGCTGTCTTGCCGGTGCGGGCGCCGCTCGGACCGGGGTTCGTACGGGGCGCCGGAGCGGGCGTGGACGAGCCGCCGCCGGTACGGGAACCGTGCGCGGCGACCCCGCCGGCCACCGCGTCGGCCGGCCGGGACTGCCCGCCCTGCGCCGGAACGCCTCCGTCGTCGCCGCCGGACCGGCGGGAACTGTGCGTCTTGATCCCCTGCGACACCAGCGCCGCCGGCGACGAGATCATCGCCGCCGCCTGACTGCCGTCCGTGGCCCGGCCCTTGTTCGTCCGCGCCGACACCATCTCGTCCCCGAATCCGGGCACGAAGCGGTAGATCACCGCACTGGCGAAGATCGCCAGCACAATGATCGCGAGTCCGGACACCACGGCCGAGAACGCGTTCGGTCCCTTGTTGCCGGACAGCGCCCCGGCGATGCCCAGCACGATCACGATCACCGGTTTGACCAGGATCACCGCGATCATGATCCCCGCCCAGCGGCGGACATGCCCCCACATGTTCTTGTCGACCAGTCCGGCGTACACCACGGTCCCCAGCAGCGCACCCACGTACAGCAGCGCGGCCCGGATCACCAGCTCCAGCCAGAGCACGCCCGCGGCCAGTACGGAGACCAGCGCGACCACGATCAGCATGATCGGCCCGCCGCCGATGTCCGTTCCCTTGGTCAGCGCCTGGGAGAACGCGCCGAAGAACGTATTGGTCTGCGCGCCCGTCCCCTTCGCGATGATGTCGGTGACCCCGTCGGTCGCCGAGACCACCGTGTAGAGAATCAACGGCGTGAAGGCGGACGCCAGCACCGTCAGCCAGAGAAACCCGACGGCTTCACTGATCGCCTCCGTGAGCCGCACCCCGCGCACCGCCCGCTTGGCGACGGCGAGCAGCCACAGCACGAGCGTGAGCACGGTGGACGCGGCGAAGACGACCGCGTACTGGCGCAGGAACGCGGTATTGGTGAAATCCACCTGAGAGGTGGCATTCACCGCCTCCGACAACTTGTTGACAATCCATGCGGCGGCTTTCGCACACCCTTTGGCCAACGAGTCGAGGGGGTCCAGGGGGTTGTTGTCGAGCGGATTGTTCGTGGGCAACTTCGGCGCCCCGGAACCGGGTTTGTCGCCGGATTGGCAATACTGTTTCGCCGGTCCGATGAGCAAGTCGCAGGGCTTGTTACTGCCACTTGGTGAGGGGGTGGGGGTGGGGGCAGCCGTGGCTCGTGCGGCCAGCATGAAGAGCGTCGTCTGCACGCCCGTCAGGAAAGCAGCGATGGAGACCGCGCGGCGGCGCGTACTACCTGGCATAAGTGAAGCCTCCGAACTGCTCGACCGCCTTGCTCATCTCGTCGGCGGTGGATGCAGGAACATCCCCGGCGATGGGTGCCGGGCCGTCCTTCTGCGAGTCGCTGACGACCTTCCAGTCGCCGCCGGTCCACGTGAGGTCGAAGGTCCAGGTCTTCCAGGTGGTGCGGACCGGATCGGTGGAGCCGCCTCCGGCCATCCCGATGAGGCCCGTGTACCAGACGTCGACCATGGCCGTGTCACCGCTGAGCTTCTGCACCTTCGTGCCCACAGGGATGGTGCGCGAGATGAACATCTGGCCCTTGGGTGCGTTTCCGGCAGCATCAAGTCCGAGCTTGCTGAGGAAGGCTGTGGAGTACGCCTTGTCCTGTGGACCCTTGAGTTTCGCCGCTGCTTCAGGAGCGTAGACCGCGTCCACGATCTGGTGGCGACTGTCGGTCTTGAACATCCGCTCGGAGCCCAACACCACCGCATAATTCGCCGCCGCCGACTCCGCCCCCTGTTGGGTCCTGGCGAAGCCCGACGCGATGCCGCCGTTCTTGCCGGTGACCGGCTTCGTGCCGGTGGGGGCCGTCGGCCGGGCGGCGGCCGGGCCCTTGTTGGCGGAGTCGCCGGAGCCGCCGGCGGTCTCGCTGTCGCCGCTGCCGCCGCGGTTGGCGAAGGCGATGGCCGCGATCAGCAGCACGACCACGCCGACGATCGTGACGAGGTTGCGGCTGGAGAGGCCGGTCCGGGAGCGGCGGGCCGCGCTGTAGGGGTCGCCCTCGCCGTCGGGGAGTCTGATCCGTGTCTGGCCCGTGCCGGGGCCACGGTCGTCGCCGTAGCCGCCGTCTTCGCCGATGCTCATCGCGTCTGTGCCCCCTCTGCCGCCGTCGCCGCTGCCGTCGCCGTCCGTGCTGTTGTTGTGCCGCCTTCATATGACCGTAGCCGCGCGGGCGGCGACTCGGGCGAAGTGGTACGAGTACATCTCACGGTGACGGTTCCTCAGATGCTGGGCGGCAGCGGCGAATGGGGGACTCTGGGTTATTTGCGCCCATCGTCCGCCCGATGTCCGCCGCGGCCTGCTGGTGTCCGCACTTGACTCCGGACGCGGTTCCGGACCCGCCTGCGGACCTGTTTCCGGACTGGCCCCCGGATCCACCTGTCCCCGCGGCGCGGGCAGCCCAATCGGCGCGCTGGTGGCGGGGGTGGCGCAACCGTGGCGCGGGGCCCGTCGGACCGGGGTGAGGGGGCGTCAGCATGGGGCCTCGGGCGGGGAGGTGGGACCTGTGGGGGTACGAGTGGGCACGGGGCGGCGGAGAGATGGCGGGCGGGGGCGCAGGGGTGGCGGCGCCGGGACGGGCGCGTGCCTGGATGCGCGGTGTGGTGACCGGTGGCGAGGGGCAGGGCGCAGGGGTGGGGGCCCGGCCCCACCTGAGGGGGCGCCGGAGACGTCCGGCGGCCGAGGTGCCCGGCCGCCTTGTCGGGTGTGGGGGTGGTGGGTTGAGGGCTAGACCGCCATGCCGTAGACGATGGTGAACAGCGTGCCCAGGGAACCGATGATGAAGACGCCGGTGAGGCCGGCCACGATGAGGCCCTTGCCCTGTTCGGCGCTGAAGGTGTCGCGGAGGGCGGTGGCACCGATGCGCTGCTTGGCCGCGCCCCAGATGGCGATGCCGAGGCAGAGCAGGATCGCGACCGCCATGATCACTTCGACCATGACGCGCGCCTCGTTGCCCAGACTTCCGAACGGCCCCCAGTCCGGGGCGATTCCGCCGATGATGGTGGTGATGTCGCCTTTTGAGGCCGCCATGAACATGTGTGAACTCACCGCCCTATTATGGGTAGTTGCGTGCCCGCGCCGCACGGCGCGGATCGGTCTCTATCTTCGCTGACAAAGTCGCCGTCGGACGGCGACTCGGCGGCTTTCTTCGACGGATCCCGTGGGAGTGGCGTGTGCGGGGAGGCGCGCACCGCCCGTGGGCCCCATTGTCTCACCGTGTGTATCACGGCGGATAACGCTGAGCAATGATCGCCGGATACCGGATATCGGTCTACTTGGGGGCGTGCGACATCGCGAAGATCATGAGGAGCGCCACCAGGTGGATGGCGAAGAGGAAATAGCCGACCCGGAACCAGAGGTGCCGGCTCTGCTGCTTCGGATTGTTGGGGTCCACTGCTTCCGCCCTGTCTCGCGTCGTCGTACGTGCAGTCTCGCTCATCCGGTGGCGGCGGTGTACGGGGGTGTACGGGGATGTGTGGAATCGCACCTTCTGGACAGCGCCCCCCGGGCCGCCCCGTGCGCCGCCGGGTGCGCCGCGGTGCGGCGGCAACTGGCGCGGAGCGCGTCGAAACCGCTGTGAACCGGGCCTGGATGGGGGAGGGTTGGGGGGTGCGGAAATTCTGGATGGCGGGCGGGATCGGGGTGGGGCTGCTGCTCTGCCTGATCGGGCTGCTCGTGATCGGTACGTACGGTGCGGCGGCGGGGCTGGCGGGGGCCGCGGGGCGGGTGGTCGGGCTGGCGAAGGGGGCGGTGCCGGCCGCGTACCAGCCGATGGTGCAGAAGTGGGGCAGCCTCTGCCCGGCGATCAATCCGGCGCTGCTGGCCGCGCAGCTCTACCAGGAGAGCGGTTGGAATCCACGGGCGCAGAGTCCGGCCGGTGCGGAGGGGCTCGCCCAGTTCATCCCGGAGACCTGGGCGGCGCACGCCGTCGACGGGGACGGCGACGGCAAGAAGGACATCTGGGACCCGGCCGACGCGATCGCGTCGGCGGCCTCGTACGACTGCGAGCTGGCGCGCTATGTGAAGGACGCGCCGGGCAACGCGACGGAGAACATGCTCGCGGCGTACAACGCGGGCGCGTACCGCGTCATCCAGTACAACGGCGTGCCGCCGTACGGCGAGACGCAGGGCTACGTGAAGACGATCACGACGCTGGCCAAGAGCTTCGAGGCGCCGACCGGGCCGGTGGCGTCCTCCCGGCAGGCAGCGGCGGCCATCTACTTCGCGCAGGAGAAACTGGGCACGCCCTATCGGTGGGGCGGCGACGGAACGGCGGACCAGGGCGGGCGGTTCGACTGCTCCGGGCTGACGAAGGCCGCGTACCACTCGGTGGGCATCGAGCTGCCGCGGGTGGCGAACGACCAGTGGAACGCCGGGCCGCACCCGAGCCGGAACGAACTGCTCCCGGGGGACCTGGTGTTCTTCGCGAACAACCTGAACGATCCGCGGTCCATCCACCACGTGGGGATCTACGTGGGCGGCGGGTACATGATCGACGCGCCGTACACCGGGGCGGTGATCCGCTTCGACAAGATCGACACACCGGACTACATCGGCGCCACCCGCGTCACGTCCGATGGCGCAAAAGCACTCCCCAGCGGGGACGCTGCGTGAACATAAGGCCCTGAACTGCGAGGACGGGTCAAGCTTCGATAACGTCCTGGTGATCATCCGGTGGAGAGTGGAACGCCGGGGGTGGACGGCGCGTTTCCCTGGCGTGGGAACGCGGCAGGGCTCGCAGGCGGCCCGCGCTCGACGACCACAGGACGGGCAACGGGGGTTGGCAGCACACCACGGCGCTCGCGCGCGCGAAAGATAAGGGGCCACGTCAGATGGCTGGACTCGCACTGGAGGGGCCGAACCCTGACGTCGACGTGCTCGACGGCATCAACGGCCTTGCGAAGGGTGCCCCGCACTGGGTCAATCGCGCGATGGAGTTTCTCGGCGAGTACGGCATCGTCGCCGCCCTCGCGGTGCTGTGTCTGATCGCCTGGTGGGCCGCCCGGCGCAGGCCGGACGGCCCGGCCACCATCGCCGGGCTGGTCTGGGCGCCACTGGCCGCCGGGCTGGCACTGCTGGCCAACATCCCGATCCGGGGCTTCGTCGAGCGCCCGCGCCCGTTCAAGGACCACACCGGACTCGACGTGCTGATCCCCGGCAAGACCGACTTCTCGTTCGTCAGCGACCACGCGACGCTCACCATGGCGGTCGGCGTCGGCCTGTTCATCGCGCACCGCAGGTACGGCCTGATCGGGATCGGGCTGGCGCTGCTGGAGGGCTTCAGCCGGGTCTACCTGGGCGTCCACTACCCGACCGACGTCATCGGCGGCTTCGCCCTCGGTACGGCCGTCGCGCTGCTGCTGGCGCCGCTCGCGCAGGCGGTGCTGGGCCCGCCGGCGAGCGCGGTTTGCCGGTCGCGGCTGTCCTGGCTGGGGCGGGGCCC
>NZ_KN708638.1:4734500-4793177 GCF_000805335.1 Streptomyces sp. CT34
GTCCTGGCTGGTGCGGGCCCCGGGCGTGCCGGCGGCGGACACGGCACCGGCCGGCCGCGGCGGGGAGAGCGGCCCGGTGGTGGCCACGGAGCCGGCGGTGCGGCGGCACGACGAGGGGGACAAGGACCTGGCGGCCTGACGTCCGTTCGGTACGGGATGGCCTGATGGCCGCTCCGTACGGGAACGGCGCGGCGCAGACCTGGCGGACGCGGATGGCCCGGCCCCTCCCCTCCCGGAGGAGCCGGGCCATCCGTGTGCGCGGGTCCTCAGAGCGCCTGGGCGAAGGTGCTGAACAGCCGCTGCGGGTCGTAGGTCTGCTTGACCTGGGCGAGGCGGGTGGCGGCGTTGCCGTAGTAGGCGGACTTCCAGTCGGACAGACCGGGGTCGGTGTAGTTCTGGTATGCGGCGCCCGAGGAGTGGCGCTGCATCGCGCCGTGGAAGGCATCCAGCCAGGCGGTCCGCGCGCCGGGGGAGCCGTTGGCCGGCCAGGACGTCAAGTACTGGGCCAGGAACCGCGATCCGCGGTGGACGAAGGCGGTGTCCGAGGCGCCCACGCGGTTGATCGCGCCGCCCAGTGCGGTCAGCGCGACATTGCCGGCGACGCCCTTGCGCCCGCCGGTCTCGATCTGGGCGAGCAGGGTGTGGATGCCGTCCGCGGACAGCGAGCGGTCGAAGAAGTGCGAGCGGGCGGCGTAGGTCTCCCGGCCCAGCTTGCCGGATCCGGTGTGGCCGGGCAGCGAACCCGGCATGTGGCACTGGGCGTTCGACTTGGACGAGCAGCCCGCGTACGCCTCCATGGCGTCCAGGTAGCCGATCGGGGTGAGGTGCACGCTGGTGGCCCGGCCGGGGCCGCCCGGCTGGTCGGCGAGCTTGTCGACGGCGTTCTGGAGGTCGTCGTGGCTGCCGAGGGAGAAGGCCGCGACGGAGACGCCGGGGGTGCCGCCGGGCCGGGCATCGAAGTGGGCGGTGGACCATATCTCGTCGGCCTGCGCCGGGCCCCACTTCTGCCAGGAGCCCAGCACCGCCGCGGCCTTGGCCCACGGCCAGGTCATGTATGCCATGACCGCGCGGGGTGCCGGGTGGGTACGGAAGCGGAGTTCGGTGACCACGCCGAAGTTGCCGTTGCCGGCGCCGCGCAGCGCCCAGAAGAGGTCGGGGTGGTGGCTCTTGTCGCAGTCGACGGTCTTCCCGTCGGCCGTGACGACGGTGGCGCCGACCAGGCTGTCGCAGGTCAGTCCGTACGCCCGGGAGACCACGCCGTGGCCGCCGCCGAGGGTGAGGCCGGATATGCCGACGGTGGGGCAGGAGCCGCCGGGGACCGTCACCCCGTGCCCGGCCAGGCCCTGGTAGACGTCGATGAGCTTGGCGCCGGCGCCGATCCGGGTGACGCCGCCGGAGGGCGCGCCGACCTTGGCGAGCGAGGAGACGTCGATGATGAGCTTGCCGTTGCCGCTGGAGTAGCCGGCGTAGGAGTGGCCGCCGCTGCGGATGGCTATCGGGGCGTTGTAGCGGCGGGCGAAGGAGAGGCATTCGGCGATGTCGCCGGGGTGCTTCACATAGGCGATGGCGGACGGCTTGAGGCCGTCGTAGCGGGTGTTGTAGAGGCGCCGGGCGGTGGCGTAGGCCGCGTCCGAGGCACGTATCAACGGTCCGTCGAGGCTTTTGCCCAGTGCGCTCCAGGACGCCTGGGTGGCGGGGGCCTTGGCGGAGGCCGCGGTGTTCATGGTGCCCGCGGTGGTGCCGGAGGCGGCGTCGGCCTTGCCGGACGGGCCGTCGCAGCCGGTGGCCAGGGCGAAGGAGGTGGCCGCCAGGCCGCCGGCCGTGAGGAGTGTGCGCCGCTTCACTGGGATGAGTCCCCCTTGGTTGTCGTACGGTCCGGCCCCTGCCGGCCGGCGGGCGGCCGTGGTCGCGGGGGCGTCTGCCGGGACACCGCCCCCGGCGGGGCCGCGTTCCCCTGTGGCCGAAATCCGCCGGGGCACCACGCCGTCCGGATGCCGTGAGTGAAGACCGTTACCGCGCGGTGCTCTTGTGTCCCCCACCACTCAGATGCGGCACCGGGGGTGACGGGTTCCCGGAACGGACCGGCTCATTCCACGGGGCGCCCGGTGGCCGGTTCCGGACCGCCCCCGGCCGCGGCGAGATGGCGCTCGGCATCCGTACGCGCCTGGGAGCGGGCACGGCGGGCCATGCCGGTCCAGCCGCAGTCGCAGCGGGCCAGGCAGAAGGATCCGCGTTCGGTGGTGAAGACGCGGTGCGGGGGTCGGTCGGGCACCCCGCCACGGTACGCGCCCAAGGGGCGGTTGCGTGACGAGCCCCCGGAACGGTCGTTGAACGGATCGGTCGACGCACCGTCAGACGAGCGGAGCGGCGGAACGTCCGACCGTCCCGAGCGGACCGGCCGGCCCAGGCGGTCCCGGACACAGCGGCCGAGGGGGCTCGTACGCATGGTGGTACAGGACAGGCGAGGCGGCGGTGCGGTGGCCACGGCCGTGGTGTGCGGGACGGGACTGATGGCGGGGCTGCTGGCGACGGGCTGCTCGCCGAGCGGGGCCGCCGCGGACGACCAGGCGGCGCCTCCCCGGGCGGCAGCCGCCGAGGTGGTGCGGCACAGCGCCGACGCCCTCGCCAGGGCCGGCTCCGCCAAGGTCCGTACGGCGCTGGAGACGGTCAGCGGCGGCACCCGGGTGGCCATCCGGGGCGCCGGGAGCTACGACTTCGGGGCCGGCAGCGGGCAGCTGCGGGTGGTGCTGCCGGATCTGAAGGGCAAGCCGAGCGGTGGCCATCAGCCGATCACGGAAATCCTGGCGCCCGGTGCGCTGTTCATGAAGAACCGCGGTGCGGGGGTGCCGGCCGACAAGTGGGTGCGGGTGGACACCGCTTCGCTGGCCGACGGGAACCTGGTCACCGGCGGGGCGACCGATCCGCTGGCCGCCGCCGAACTGCTGCGCGGGGTGCGGAAGGTGACGTACCAGGGGCCGGAGCGGGTGGGCGGGGTCGCGGTGCGGCACTACCGCGGGACGACCGATCTGACCGCGGCGGCCGGCGGGGCGTCGGCGCGGTCCAGGCCGGCGCTGGTCGCGGCGGAAAAAGGGTTCACCACGGCGGTGGTGCCGTTCGACGCGTACCTGGACGAGGCCGGGCGGCTGCGCAGGGTGCGGGAGCGGTTCCGGTTCGCGAACGGTTCGCCGAAGGGGGCGTCGGTGACCTCGACGACCGAGTTGTACGGATTCGGTGCGAAGTCGGCGGTGCGGCTGCCGGACCGGCGGGACATCTACACCGGGAAGATCGCGGAGGCGAAGCCCTGAGGGTGCTGTCCGGGGGCCGCCTGCGGGCCCGTGGGCTTGCCGGGGGCATGCGCCGGCGGTCTTGGCCGGATGGCGGAAATGGTCCTTCCGTGCCATGTCGCGGAGCGTGCGGCCGTCCCTACGCTGGCGGGTAACCACCAGAGGCGTGGGAAGGCGCTCGAAAGAGGAGGTGTTGGACGTGCCCGCCCATCGCCACCCGACGGTTCAGGACCACGTGGCCCTCGCCGAGATCGACCTCACTGGTGAGTTGATGATCGCGGCGGCGGCTGCGAGCGAGGAACGGCTCAGTGCGGACCTGATCGACGAGGTGCTGCACGTGGAGGAGGCCGACCGCGAGGTGGCCGAGGCTCCCTGATCCGACCCGAATTGACCCGATCCGTCCAGACCGGACTCGAGCCGACCGGACTGACCGGACCGGCCGTCGGACGCTCAGGTGCGCAGCATCCGCTCGATGGCCTTGGTGGCCTCCTGGACCTTGGCGTCGATGGCCTCCGGGCCCTTCACGGCGCCCGGAGCGGAGCTCTCGATGACCGCAGCCGCGACGCAGTGCCGCAGGTGCTCCTCCAGCAGCTGGAGGCCGAAGGACTGCAGGCCCTTCGTGCTCGCCGAGACCTGGGTGAGGATGTCGATGCAGTAGACGTCCTCTTCGAGCATGCGCTGGAGCCCACGGATCTGGCCCTCGATGCGGCGCAGTCGCTTGATGTGCGCGTCCTTTTGCTTGGCGTAGCCGTGGGTGCCGTGCGCGGGGGTCTGCGCAGCGTTGTCGGTCACAGCGCCGGGGTCGTCGAGGGGGGCGGATGTGGGGCCTGGGCCGTGGCAGGCCGCGGCGGCTGCGGTGCTGCCGTTGGTGTCGGCGTCCGTGGTCGTCATGGCCATCTCCCGTGGTATTGAGGCGATCCGTATACCCCTGGTGGGTATATCGTAACGAAGTTCGCGAGGGTCCGAGGTACCCCGTGCAGAGCATGCTGCCCGATGGGCGACACTGAAGGAATGCCGGTTAGCTGTGGCTGGATGATGCGCCTAGCATCAACTCGACCGAATCCGATGCACCCCGAGGATTTCACGTGCGCTTTCGTCTGACCCCCAGGGAGACGAGCTTCTACGACATGTTCGCCGCGTCCGCGGACAACATCGTCACGGGCTCCAAGCTCCTGATGGAACTGCTCGGGGCGGACGCCTCCGGACGGGCAGAGATCTCCGAGCGGATGCGGGCGGCTGAGCACGCGGGGGATGACGCGACGCACGCGATCTTCCACCAGCTGAACTCCTCGTTCATCACGCCGTTCGACCGCGAGGACATCTACGCCCTCGCCTCGTCGCTCGACGACATCATGGACTTCATGGAGGAGGCCGTCGATCTGGTCGTCCTCTACAAGATCGAGGAACTCCCCAAGGGCGTCGAGCAGCAGATCGAGGTGCTGGCACGGGCGGCCGAGCTGACCGCCGAGGCGATGCCGAACCTGCGCACGATGGCGAACCTCACCGAGTACTGGATCGAGGTCAACCGCCTGGAGAACCAGGCCGACCAGATCCACCGCAAGCTGCTGGCCCACCTCTTCAACGGCAAGTACGACGCCATCGAGGTGCTCAAGCTCAAACAGATCGTGGACATCCTGGAGGAGGCGGCGGACGCGTTCGAGCACGTCGCCAACACGGTCGAGACCATCGCGGTCAAGGAGTCCTGAGCCCCGGCCATGGACACCTTTGCGCTCGTCGTGACCATCGCGGTCGCGCTCGGTTTCACCTATACCAACGGCTTCCACGACTCGGCCAACGCGATCGCGACCTCGGTCTCGACGCGGGCGCTGACCCCAAGGGCCGCGCTGGCGATGGCGGCCGTGATGAACCTGGCCGGTGCCTTCCTCGGCAGCGGCGTCGCCAAGACGGTCAGCGAGGGCCTGATCGCGACCCCGCACGGCAACAAGGGGATGGGCATCCTCTTCGCCGCGCTGCTCGGCGCGGTGGTCTGGAACCTCATCACCTGGTACTTCGGCCTCCCGTCGTCCTCCTCGCACGCACTGTTCGGCGGCATGGTCGGGGCGGCGCTGGCCGGCGGGACGCAGGTGATCTGGTCCGGCGTGATCGACAAGGTCGTCCTGCCGATGTTCATCTCGCCGGTGATCGGGCTGGTGCTCGGCTACCTCGTGATGGTCGTGATCCTCTGGCTGTTCCGTAAGGCCAATCCGCACAAGGCCAAGCGCGGTTTCCGTATAGCGCAGACCGTCTCGGCGGCGGGCATGGCCCTCGGCCACGGCCTCCAGGACGCCCAGAAGACCATGGGCATCGTGGTGATGGCGCTGGTCATCGCCGACGTCGAGAAGGCGAACGACGCCATTCCGCTGTGGGTCAAGCTGGCCTGCGCGATCACCATGTCGCTCGGTACGTACGCGGGCGGCTGGCGGATCATGCGGACGCTGGGCCGGCGGATCATCGAGCTGGACCCGCCGCAGGGCTTCGCCGCGGAGACCACCTCCGCCTCGGTGATGTACGTCGCGTCGTTCATGTTCCACGCGCCGATCTCCACCACGCATGTCATCACCGCCTCGATCATGGGCGTCGGCTCGACCAAGGGCCCGCGCGCGGTGCGCTGGGGCGTGGCCAAGAACATCGTGATGGGCTGGTTCATCACCATGCCGGCGGCGGCGCTGGTCGCCGGGCTCGCGTACTGGCTGATCCGGCTGGCCTTCGGCTGACGGGGCGTCAGCGCAGGCCGCCGGCCGCGGACAGCAGAATGGGCCCGCCCCCGGCAGGGGGGCGGGCCCTTCGTCATGCGGTGGCACCGCCATGCAGCACCGCAGGACGCGGAGGGGGCCGGGCGGGACCTCGCGGCCGGGCCCGGCGGTAGGCCGCCAGGGCCTGTTCTAGCCGAAGCGGCCGGAGATGTAGTCCTCGGTGGCCTGGACCGACGGGTTGGAGAAGATCCGCTCGGTCTCGTCGATCTCGATCAGCTTGCCGGGCTTGCCGACGGCCGCCAGGTTGAAGAACGCGGTGCGGTCCGAGACCCGCGCGGCCTGCTGCATGTTGTGCGTCACGATGACGATCGTGAAGCGCTCCTTCAGCTCGCCGATCAGGTCCTCGATGGCGAGGGTGGAGATCGGGTCGAGCGCCGAGCAGGGCTCGTCCATCAGCAGCACCTGCGGCTCGACCGCGATGGCGCGGGCGATGCACAGCCGCTGCTGCTGGCCGCCGGAGAGGCCGGAACCGGGCTTGTGGAGGCGGTCCTTGACCTCGTTCCAGAGGTTGGCGCCGATGAGGGACTTCTCGACGATGTCCTTGAGCCGGCTCTTCTTGTACGAGCCGTTCAGCCGCAGCCCGGCCGCCACATTGTCGAAGATCGACATCGTCGGGAACGGGTTGGGGCGCTGGAAGACCATGCCGACGGTGCGGCGGACCGCGACCGGGTCGACGCCGGAGCCGTAGAGGTTCTCGTCGTCCAGCATCACCTTGCCCTCGACCCGGCCGCCGGGGGTGACCTCGTGCATCCGGTTCAGGGTGCGCAGGAAGGTCGACTTGCCGCAGCCGGAGGGGCCGATGAAGGCGGTCACCGAGCGCGGCTCGATGGTCATCGAGATGTCGTCGATGGCCTTGTGAGCGCCGTAGTACGCGTTCAGGCCGCTGACGTCGATTCGCTTGGCCATGTCAATCACTGCTTCTTTCTCAGGCGGGGCGCCGCGGTTCAGTGCTTCGGTGCTTTCCAGCGGGCGATGCCGCGGGACACCAGGTTGAGGATCATGACGAAGGCGATGAGCACGAGTGCCGCGGCCCAGGCGCGGTCGTACGAGGCGTCGGAGCCCTGCTGCCACTGCTGGAACACATAGAGCGGCAGCGACTGCTGGGCGCCTTCGAAGGGGTCGTTGTTGATCGTCTTGGCGCCCCACACCAGGAGCAGCACCGGGGCGGTCTCACCGGTGATCCGGGCGATGGCGAGCATGACGCCGGTGGTGATGCCGCCGATCGAGGTGGGCAGGACGACCTTGAGGATCGTGCGCCACTTGGGGACGCCGAGGGCGAGGGACGCCTCGCGCAGCTCGTTCGGGACGAGCTTGAGCATCTCCTCGGTGGAGCGGACCACGACCGGCATCATCAGGATCGCCAGGGCCATCGAGCCGGCGAAGCCGGACGGGCCGAAGCCGAGGATCAGGATCCACACCGAGAGGACGAAGAGTCCCGCCACGATGGAGGGGATGCCGGTCATCACGTCCACGAAGAACGTGACGACCCGGGCGAGCTTGCCGCGGCCGTACTCGACCAGGTAGATCGCCGTCAGCAGACCGATCGGCGCGGCGATCAGGGTCGCCAGTCCGACCTGCTCCAGGGTGCCGATGATCGCGTGGTAGATACCGCCGCCGGGCATCGCGTCCGGGAGGGTGCCCATCGAGTGGGACAGGAAGTAGCCGTCCAGGACCTTGCTGCCGCGGGCGACGGTCTCCCACAGGAGGGAGGCGAGCGGTACGACGGCGAGCAGGAAGGCGATCCAGACCATGCTGGTGGCCAGCCGGTCCTTGGCCTGGCGGGTGCCCTCGACGGCGGCGGTCAGCAGGTACGTCCCGACGATGAAGACCAGCGCGGCGATCAGGCCCCACTGGACGGTGCTGTCCAGCCCGGCGGCCAGTCCGATGCCGCAGCCGGCGCCGACCGCGACCAGCGCGAGGACCGGCGAGGTCCAGCGGGGGAGCCGGGCCTGCTTGAGGGAGACGGTGCTGCGGGGCTCGGCGACCCGGCGGTGGCGGTGGCTTGTGGTGACAGTCATGCTGCGGCCCCCGAGTACTCCTTGCGGCGGGCGATGATCAGGCGCGCCGCGCCGTTGACGAGCAGCGTGATCACGAAGAGGACGAGGCCGGAGGCGATCAGCGCGTTCTGCCCGAAGGTGTCGGCCTCGCTGAACTTGCTGGCGATGTTCTGGGCGAAGGTGCCGCCGCCCGGGTCCAGCAGGCTGGCGTTGATCAGGAAGCTCGGGGAGAGGACCGTGGCGACGGCCATCGTCTCGCCCAGCGCCCGGCCCAGGCCCAGCATCGAGGCGCTGATGACGCCGGAGCGGCCGAAGGGGAGCACCGACATCCGGATGACTTCCCAGCGGGTGGCGCCGAGGGCCAGCGCGGCCTCCTCGTGCATCTTGGGGACCTGGAGGAAGACCTCGCGGCTGACGCTGGTCACGATCGGCAGGATCATGATCGCGAGCAGGATGCCGACGGTGAACAGCGAGCGGGCGGCCCCGTTGCCGTAGCTGAAGATCCCGGTCCAACCGAGGTAGTCGTTCAGCCAGCTGTAGAGGCCGCCGAGGTGCGGTACGAGGAAGAGCGCGCCCCACAGGCCGTAGACGATGCTGGGGACGGCCGCGAGCAGGTCGATGACGTAGCCGAGCGGCGAGGCCAGCCTGCGCGGCGCGTAGTGCGAGATGAAGAGCGCGATGCCGACCGCGACCGGGACCGCGATGAGCATCGCGATGACCGAGCTGACCACGGTGCCGAAGGCGAGCACCGCGATGCCGAACTTGGGCTCCAGGCCGGCGGCGTTCCAGTCGAGGGTGGTGAAGAAGTTGGCCTTGTCGCCGGAGATGGCGAGCACGGACCGGTAGGTGAGGAAGGCCCCGATGGCGGCCATGATCACCAGGAGGGCGATCCCGGAGCCCCGGGAGAGCCCGAGGAAGATCCGGTCACCGGGGCGGACCGCCTTGCCGGAGACCGAACTGGTCGCCGGTGGCGGCGTGTTGACTATCGGGGGCGCTGAGTAATCCATGGTTTCTCCGGTCTGCGGAGCCCGTGGGGGCTCCTGGCGCGGCGGTGCACCGGACGGGCGGCGGCCCCGTGGCTGTACGGACCGGAAGGCTCCGGTCCGTACGGGGGCTGGGGCCGCCGCCCGGGATGTCAGGAGAGCGAGGCGATGGTCTTGCGGACCTTGCCGATCGTCTCGTCGGGGATGGGGGCGTAGCCGAGGGCCTTGAGGGCGTCCTGGCCGTCCTTGCCGGAGATGTAGGTCAGGAAGGACTTGGTCGCGGCGAGGGTGTCGGCCTTGTTGCCCTTGTCGCAGGCGATCTCGTACGTCACCAGGGTGATCGGGTAGGCGCCCTCGGCCTTGGTTGCGTAGTTGAGCTTCACCGCCAGGTCGTTGCCCTGGCCGGCCGGCTTGGCCTCGGCGATCGCCTTGGAGGCGTTGTCGACGGTGGCCTCGACCGGGGCCTTGGCACCGGTGTTGATCTTGACCGTCGGGATCTTCTGGGACGTCGCGTAGGACAGCTCGAAGTAGGAGATCGCGCCGCTGGTCTGCTTGACCTGCGAGGAGACGCCCGCCGAGCCGGACGCCGCCTGGCCGCCGGTGCCCTCCCACTTCTTCCCCGGCTCGTGCTTCCAGGCGTCGGGGGCGGCGCCCTTGAGGTACTTGGTGAAGTTGTCGGTGGTGCCCGAGTCGTCCGAGCGGTGGAACGCCTGGATCTTGAGGTTCGGGAGCTTGGCGGCCGGGTTCAGCTTCTTGATCGCGGGGTCGTTCCAGTTGGTGATCTGCGAGTCGAAGATCTTCGCCAGGGTCGGCGCGTCCAGGACGAGGCTGTCGACGCCGGGGACGTTGTAGCCGACCGCGATCGGGCCGCCGACCATCGGCAGGTCGATCGCCTGGCCGCCCTTGCAGACGGCCTTCGACTTGGCGATCTCGTCCGGCTTGAGCGCCGAGTCGGAGCCGGCGAAGGCGGTCTGGCCCTGGAGGAAGGTGGTGACACCGGCGCCCGAACCCGTGGGCTGGTAGTTGATCTCGGTGCCCGAACAGGCGCCCGAGTATGCCTGCACCCAGACGTCCATGGCGTTCTTCTGCGCCGTCGAGCCGGACGCGAGGAGTTTGCCCTTGCCGTCGCACTTGATGTTGGCCGCCTTGGCGGAGCTGCCGCTGCCGCCGCTGGAGCCGCTGGTGTTGTCGGAGCCGCACGCGGTCAGGGCCAGGGCACCGGAGACGGCGAGAGCGCCAACGGCGAGGGCGCGAACCCGGTTCTTGCGCTGAAGCTTCACTGTCGAGAGTTCCTTCCTGGTGCGCGCCGTTTCCTCGGCGTGCGGTGGTGACGGGGTGAGGCGGCATCGCGCTGCCTGCCGGCGTGCCGCGCACTCGGTACGGCCGAAATTAGGCAGATCAGGTGAAGCGGCCGATGGAGCGGAGTGAACACGCGGTGAACCTCGGCCGTCGGCTGAGTGCGAGGCGAGAAGCCCTCCGTATCGAGGCGAGAAGCACTCCGTATCCCGTACGAAACGGCTCGTCGCTCTGTTGAAGTACCGGTCGGTATGGCAGCATCCGCGCCGAAGGAGCGCACACGAATCGGTGCGGAACGACCGGAGGTGACTGGTGGGGAGCCAGGGGGCACGGCAGGGCGTTCGGGACATGGGTGAGGATTGCGGCGCACGGGGCGAAACGTCGGTATCCGCCGTGCGGGCCGCGCGGGCGGTCAGGGGTGGCCGGCTGGCGGTCTGCATCGCGGTCGTCCTCTGCGCGACGGGGCTGCTCGGCGGCACGGCGACGGCGGCGCAGCGCAGCCCGGACCCGACCGGCGAGGCTCGGCACCTGGAGGACGTCCGCAAGGAGATCGACGGTCTCTACCGCAAGGCCGAGCAGGCCACCGACGCCTATGACGCCGCCGAGGAGCAGGTGCGGCTCCAGGAGAAGGAGATCGTCCACCTGGCCCGCACCATCGACGGCGCGCAGCGCAGGCTCGCCGCCCTCAAGCGCCAGGCCGGCGCGCTGGCCAGCGCCCAGTACCGCGCCGGCGGGATCCCCACCGAGGCGAAGCTGTTCCTCAATGCCGACCCGGAAGCCTTTCTCGACAATGCCGACCTGGCCCGCAAGGGGCAGCAGGCGGCCAAGGGCGTGATCGACCAACTCACGCACCTGAAGCGGGACTTGGAGGGGTACGCGCGGTCCGCCAGTGACCGGTGGGAGCGGCTGGAGGCCAACCGCGAGAAGAAGGACGCGGCCCGCAAGGAGATCAATAGCAAGATCGACGCGGCAAAAGCGCTGGAATCCCGGCTGGCCGCCAAGGAAAAGGACCGGCTGCAGAAACTGGAGGACGACCAGGCGCTGCTGGCCCAGCAGAAATGGCTCGACTCCGGCGTACTCAAAGACATCACCAACAAAGCGTCCGATCAGGGCAAGAAGGCGATTTCGTACGCGACCTCGCAGATCGGGAAGGATTACGTCTGGGGTGCGGTGGGCCCGGATACGTTCGACTGCTCCGGGCTGACCCTGCGGTCCTGGCAGGCCGCCGGCCGGACGATTCCGCGGACCTCGCAGGAGCAGTGGCGGCAGCTGCCGCGGGTCGCGCTCAAGGAAATGCGGCCCGGCGACTTGATCATCTATTTCTCCGATGCCAGCCATGTCGGCATGTATCTCGGCGACGGTGCGATCGTGCATGCGCCGCGGCCCGGACGGCAGGTGACGATCACCGGTGCCGGCTCGATGCCGATCCTCGGCGTGGTACGTCCCGACGGGGATTCCGACGGCGGTGTCAATAGCGGGGCGGAGTGATTCCGGACAATTTCCGTCGGCCGATATTCGCCGAATGACGGCACGAAGGACCGGATTGTTTAATTTCGGAGGACCGCCCACGGGGCGCGAACAGGTGCCCATCCGTAGTGGCGCCGTAGCTGAATGCGGTCGTCCGGGGTGATGTTCGTCATTCCGATTTCCGCCCGCCCCAGGTGAAATCGCTTATGGGGCGCGGCATATGACGTTGGCGGATTGCGGTGGCCCATTCCATGCCGGGCCGCAGTGACGCTATGGTCGCCATTCAATGCCCGGCAGCAACCCGCTCATTTGACCGACGAGCGGGGCCGATCCGGGCACGGTGAGGTGCCGGTCGGCGCATCACCGCACCCCTCGGGGGGAGGGAAGGAAGCAGACCCATGCCCGTACCCGTACCGCACCGGCGGGCGGTCGTGCTGCCGCATCAGGCGGCACCGGTGGACGACGGCTGCGCGGACGATGCCCGCGCGGCGGCCGTCGGCATGCCGGCGCACGGGGGCTGCCTCGGGGCTTCGCGCACGCCGCAGGACCCGCCGGAGGCGGCCGGTACGCCTCTGGAGGCGTCCCGTACGGCTGTCGGCACCTCCCCGCTGCCCAAGGACCTCCCGGAGTCCCGGCTTCCGCACCAGGACGCCGGGCGTCGACTTTCGGCCGAAGAGGCTGCTGCCCACGGGGGCGACGACCATGCGGCCGACCCCGCGACCGGGGTGGTGACCCGCGCCACGTCCGACGCCAAGGGCGCCGCCGGCGAGGAGCCCACCCGCGAGGAATCGGCCACCCCGGACTCCCGCCCCCAGGTGTCCACGCCCCAGGGCCTGACCCTGCTCCTCATAGGCGAGGACCCGAACAACCACGTCCCCGAGATGTGGGACTGGGCCGGCCGCAAGGTCCGGCTGCGCACCGCCCGCAACCTCACCGAGGCCGAGCGGCTGCTCACCGACGACGTGCACTGCATCCTGCTCGACCTCACCCCGGCCGACGGCGCGGAGCGAGCCACCGGCGCCGCCCCGGGCGACGAGCTGGGCGCGCTCCGCGACGTGCTGCGCATGGCCCCCGCGCACGCCGTCCTCGTCCTCACCTGCGAGACGGACGCCGAGCGGGCCGCCGACGCGGTGCGCGTCGGCGCCCAGGACTACCTCTTCCGCGACGAGCTGGACGGCGCGGTGCTCAGCCGCGCGGTGCGCTACGCCGTCGAACGCAAACGCGCCGACCTGGCCCAGCGCCAGCTCACCG
The DNA here is from genome assembly GCF_000805335.1 of Streptomyces sp. CT34. Classification (GTDB taxonomy): domain Bacteria; phylum Actinomycetota; class Actinomycetes; order Streptomycetales; family Streptomycetaceae; genus Streptomyces. The sequence continues at coordinate 4,747,532 of NZ_KN708638.1, forward strand.
AGTCCCGGTTGCGCGCCCAGGAGAACGCCCGTCTGGAGCGCGGCCTGCTGCCGACGCCCCTGCTGGACGGCTCCGACCTGCGGTTCGCCGCCTGCTACCGCCCCGGGCGCAGCCGTGCCCTGCTGGGCGGCGACTTCTACGACACCGTCCGCACTCCGGACGGCACCGTCCACGCCATGATCGGCGACGTCTGCGGCCACGGCCCCGACGAAGCCGCGCTCGGCGTCGAACTCCGCATCGCCTGGCGGGCGTTGACCTTCGCCGGGCTGTACGGCGACGAGCTGCTGGCCACCCTCCAGAAGGTGCTGGAGAACGAGCGCGCCGACGACGAGATCTTCGCGACGCTGTGCACCGTCGACATCTCGGAGGACGGCCGCCGCGCCGGCCTGTGCCTGGCCGGCCACCCCGCGCCCCTGCTGGCCCGCGCCGGGGAGCAGCCGCAGCTGCTGCCGTACGAGTTCGGCGGCCCGGCGCTCGGGCTGCTGCCCGACGCCCGCTGGCCGCGCCGTCAGGTCGAACTGGGCAGCGCCTGGAGCCTGATGATGTACACCGACGGCCTCATCGAGGGCCGTATCGGCGAGGGCAACCGGCGCCTCGGCCAGGAGGGCATGGCCGAACTCGTCACCCGCCAGCTGGCGGCCGGCCTCCAGGGAGAGGAACTGCTGGACGCCTCGGTCCAGGAGGTACGCGATCTGAACGGCGGGGAACTCACGGACGATCTGGCCGTGCTGCTGCTCGACCGCCGTTAGCCAGGTACCGGTGCTCGACCGCCGCTAGCCAGGCACCGGCCGGCGGACCGGTCCGGCAGCGGACGTACTGCCGACGTACCACCGCAGCATCGACAAAACCGGGCAGGTCCCTCGGGGGACTTGCCCGGTTTTGTTGTCAGTCGCCTGTTCCTGTCAGTCGCCCTTTGCCGTTGGCCGCCTTTTGCCGTCGGTCGCCGCGCTCGGGTGTGCTCAGCGGCGGCCGTTGTACGGCCCGTAGGGACCGTCCGAGCTGGAGCCGCCGCCGCGCCGCGGTCCGCGCCCGCCGCCGGTGACCTCGCGCAGCGCGGGACGGACGTCGACGGTGTAGACGATCACCGCGATCACGCCGATGATCGGCAGGAACGACATCAGCGGCAGCAGGAACAGCAGTGCCGTGGCGAGTCCCAGGAAGATCAGCCACATCCCCTTGTTCTGCTTGCTCGCCGCGCGATAGGCGTCCTCGCGGCGCACCGCCGCGTCGACGAGCATCACGGCGGCAAACACGCCGAGGGCGAGCTGCACCCAGTTCAGAATGCTGTGGAACCCGTAAATCAGCACGCCATTCACCGCCCGTTGGCCGTTCGCCAGGAATCTCGGTCTGTCACTCGGTCTCTCGGGGCCGCCAGAACTTCTGCCCGAACTTCTGCGCCCACCGTACCCGCACAACGGGCCGGACACGTGAGGAGTGCCCGGCCCGTTCGGATCCGTGGGAATCCACGACGCTCCGGGGGCGCCGCCGAGCGGTCAGCCGCGCGCAAGCGGCCGGCCGCTGCCGTTCCGTACTGTGCCGTGGCTCACTTCACTGTGCTGCGGCTCACTTCGAGGACGGCGGGGTGCTCTTCCGGGCCTGGCCCGACGCCGGCTTGCGCGGCGCGGCGGGCTTCTTGGTCCCGGCCGGCCGGGGCTGCGTCGACGCGGTGGCCTTGGCCTCGGGACGGGTCCCGTTGGCGGGCACGGTCTTCGGGCGGTCGGCGGACTCCGAGCCGTTCTTCGCGTCGCCCTTGTCCGCCTGCTCCGGCTCGATCGCCACCGGCCGCTCCTCGACCTGCTCGGCGGCCCCGCCGCGCCAGGTCTGCACGGCGCCCCGGCCGCGCTCGGCCAGTTCGTCGTACGTCTCGCGTGCCTGCACGGCGACCTCGGCGGCCCGGCCGACGCCGCGCAGCGCCAGCTCCTGGGCCTGGTCGCGGAACTTCTTCAGATCGCCGTCCAGCGAGCCCAGCAGCTCGGCGAGCCTGTCCTGGGCCTCCTTCGCCTGCTTGGCGACCAGCGCCTGGACTTCCTTGGGGTCGGTGCTGCGTACGGACTCGAAGCGCTTGGGCGCCTCGGCCCGGAACCGCTCGACCAGCTGCGGCACCTCGCCGAGCTTCTCGGCGGCGAGATCGGCGGTGCCGGCCAGCGCGTACAGCGGGGTCGCGTCGGTCAGGGCTTTGCGGAGGTCATCGGTGGTGATGGCCATGACGTGGTTCCTCCTGGAAACGAATGCGGTTGCTCAGGTGGCGTGCGGGCCGCCGTCGGCCTCTGCCTCATGGGGGTGTGCCGCGCCGGGGCCGTCCTCACGGCCGCCGGCGCCGCTGTCGTCCGCGCCGTCGCCGGCGATCCCGTTCTCCTTGCGGAAGGACTCGTAGATCTGGAGCAGCACCTGCTTCTGCCGCTCGTTCAGCGACGGGTCGGTGAGTATCGCGGTCTGCACCTCGACACCGTCCAGACCGCGCCGCTCGTCGAGGATCCCGGCCTGGACGTACAGCGTCTCCGCGGATATCCGCAGCGCCTTGGCCAGCTGCTGGAGGATCTCCGCACTCGGCTTGCGCAGGCCGCGCTCGATCTGGCTGAGGTACGGGTTGGACACCCCCGCGGCATCGGCCAGCTGCCGCAGGCTCAGCTGCGCGGTGCGCCGCTGCTCCCGCAGGAACTCGCCGAGATTGCCGACATTGAGTGATGCCATGCCTCGATGGTGCACGCTGGTGCTAACTTTTGCAAGCAAGCGCTAGCTGGAGTGCGTCCTGTGGCGTGTGACCTGTGGCGTGTGACCGAGCACGCTGAACGGCCACTGCCCACTTCGAGCAGCACGGCGGGCCGGGTCGGCCGGACTGCCCGACCTGACCCGGCTGCCGGATCTCGGCGGCCCGTTCGGCGCGGTCGCGGGCAGCATGGTGCTTCCGCCGTCCCGGGCCGAAAGCCCGTGATGCGGGCGGGTGTTCAGGCCCTGGCGCCGGTGCTGCTCGGCGGAGGGCGGACCCGTAGGGCCCGCCGCGCCTGCGCTACCCCTTTGCCGTCGGCCGGTACGTGCACACGTGGACGCCGGTGCTGCTGGTGACCGTGGAGACCAGCTCCAGCGGGCGCTGCGTGCCGTCGTCGGGGAAGATCGTCTTTCCGCCGCCGAGCAGCACCGGCATGATCACGAGCCGGAGTTCGTCGACCAGGTCCTCGCGCAGCAGGGTGCGGACGAGGGTGGGGCTCCCCATGACCAGCAGGTCGCCGCCCTCCGTGCCGCGCAGCTCCCGGATGCGGGCGACGGCCTCGTCACCGGGGATGCGGGTGGTGTGCTCCCACGTCAGCTCGTCGTCGCCGAGCGTGTGGGACACCACGTACTTCGGGATGCTGTTCATCCGGTCGGCGAACGGGTCGCCGGCCCGCTCGGGCCACGCCGCGGCCATCGTCTGCCACGTACGGCGCCCGAACAGCAGCGCCTCGGCCTTGGTGAGCGCCTCGGCGAAGGCGCCGCCCACGACCTCCGGGTCGAAGAACGGGTGCGACCAGCCGCCGTGGGCGAAGCCGCCGTCGGTGTCCTCCTCGGGGCCGCCCGGCGCCTGCACGACGCCGTCCAGGCTGATGAACTCGCTGATCACGATGCGCATGGACTCGCTCCTCGGGTCTTCGCTTCAGGTGACGGCAGGGGAGACTGCCGCGCCGCGCCGAAATCATCGCTCCTACGGGAACCCGCGGGTGTGCTGTGGCACACCCGCCCACCGGTCTCCTCGCACCACCACGTGTGCGCCGCCGCACCCGGCCTACCGTGGGCGGGTGAGAAGGGATCACCAACTCCGGCGGCTGACCGTCGGCGAGGAGTGCCGGCTGTGGTCGGTACGCCACGGGCACGACGGGCAGACCCCTGCCGCGAGGTCCTCTCGCTGCGCCGCGACGGCACCGGGCGGCGCTCCGTATCGTCTTCCGGGCCGGCCCGGGGCGATGGGTGCCCGACGGGCTGTTGCACTCCGGGGCGGCCAGGGACGATCGGCGCCGGGTGCTCAACCTGCACCAGCCGGGCGTCGTACGCCGCCTCCTCGACGAGGCACGATCGCGCGGCCGGCTGCCGACGACCCCTGGCGTGACGGAGCCCGTCGGTTGGCCGATGGTCGACGCGATCGCCGGAAGCAGACGCAACTGAGCGGTGAGGGAACGGAGTTGCCCGCATCGCACGCCCCGTCGCCCGCCACTCACTCCCGGAGCCAGAAGCCGGTGGTCTCCCGCCAGACGTCCAGCAGGCGCGTATCGCCGAGGACTTCGACGCCGTTGCCGCCGCTCCCGGCGGGAAGCCGGCTGTAGACGAGCAGGAGGAGGCCGGACAGCGGGCCGCGGACGGTGACGGTGGCGGGCCGGGCGGCGTCGGCCGGACGCTGCCAGGTGAGTGCATCGTCCCCGAGGGCGACCAGCCAGTCCGCCGCGGCCTCGGGGGCCGTGTCGGTGGCCTGGAAGCGGAGGGAGCGGCCACTGCCCATGAACTCCCGTATTTCGGGGCCGGATTCCAGTGTCACCGGCAGCGAGCCGAAGGACATCCACTCGTCGAGACCGTCGATGGCGAGGTCGTCGGCGACGGTGAACCGCTCGACGCGGGGGTGCGGGCCGGAGTCCGGGGCCGCCGCGAACGTCGCGTCCGCGCGGTGGACCACCGTCTCGTGCGCCATCCGGCGTGCCCAGAACACCGGTGTCCCACACGGGGCGACGGTCCACACCGCGGCGTGCGGTCCGGCGCCGCGCAGGGTGGCCGCCAGCTGCTCGGCGCCCTCGGTGAGCCAGGCGCAGAGCGCGGCCGGGTCCTCGTCCGGGTCGCCGGAGACGTCGTTGACCTGCTCCTCGGGGACGGGGGACGTCGCCCGGGTCCGTACGATCCGCTCCCCCCAGCGGTGGGCGCCGCCGATATGCCGTATCAGCTCGCGGAGCGTCCAGCCTGGGCAGCCGGGGACGGGCGCCGCGAAGTCCGCGCCGTCGACGTGGGACGTCAACAGCGCGGTCTGCGCGGTGATTTCGGCGCAGTGGCGGTCGAAGCTCAGCGAAGCCATGCCCCCACCGTAAATCGCGCCACTGACAGAGCTCAGCCGGTTTTCGCGGCTCCTGGGCCGTCCGGCTCCCGGCTGTCCGGCCGGGTGCCGATGACGACCGTGGCGTAGCGCTCGTCGCAGGTGGCCACCCTGGGGGGCAGGCCGTTGCGGACGAAGGTCTCGACGGCCCGCGGCGCCTGCAGTTCGCTGGTCTCGACCAGCAGATGGCCGCCGGGCGCCAGCCACTGCGGCGCCTCGGCGGTCACCCGCCGCAGCACATCGAGCCCGTCCGCGCCGCCGTCGAGCGCCACCAGCGGCTCGTACTCGCGTGCCTCCGGGGGCAGCAGCCCGACCTCCTCGGTGGGGACGTACGGCACGTTGGCCACCAGGACGTCGATACGGCCCCGGAGGCGGGCGGGGAGCGGAGCGAAGAGATCGCCCTCGTAGACCTGGCCGCCGGCCGCGGCCACGTTGCGGCGGGCACAGCGCACCGCCGCCGGCTCGATGTCGGCGGCGGACAGCTCGACCCCGTCCACCGCCGCGGCCAGCGCGGCACCCACCGCGCCGGAGCCGCAGCACAGGTCCACCGCGACCGTGCCGCGCCCGGTCCGTGCGGCGGACCGGCGGACCAGGTCGACGGCCTGGCCGAGCAGGAACTCGGTGCGCCGCCGCGGCACGAAGACCCCGGGGTCCACGGAGATCCGCAGCCCCCCGAACTCGGCCCAGCCGAGGACGTGTTCCAGCGGCTGACCGGCCGTCCGCCGCGCCACCATGGCGGCAAGGTCGGCCGGCGTGGCCGCGGTGGAGAACAGCAGCTCGGCCTCGTCCTCGGCGAAAACGCAGCCGGAGCCGCGGAGCGCGGTGACGACGGCGGAGCGGGAGAGACCGTCCGAGAGGGGCGGCGGAGAAGCAAGGTGTGATGACGAGGGTGACGACATGGGAAACCTTTCGGGACGCCGATGGGCGCTTCCCGGGTCACGTCTGTCGGTCGGTCACCTGAATCGGGTGAACACACGGACATGAGACGGGAGCACCTGCCTGGTCTGGCGGGGGATCGGTCTCACCTCCTCGGGTGGTGCGCTGCCGGCCTGCGAGTACCGGTGCGTGGCTGCACCGGTGGCCGGGGCAACAGTACCTGACCTGGGCAGTGTCCTCGTGTGCCGTTCGTGCAACGACCGGACCACGGCTGCTCCAACTCCCGCTATGCGCCGCTGTCCTGCGGAAGCACGTCCTGCAAAGTACGTCCTGCGAAAGTACTTGTCAGATTGGAAAGTACTTGGCAGCATGATGAGTGTCGGATGCGGGAGACCGCGACGAAGTAGTGAAGTAGTCAAGGGGAAGTGACATGGGGGAGTACGCCTCGAGCGACGCGGCAGCCGCGCTGGCCCGCGTGGAGGAGCTGGGTTCCACGGTCCGCAACGGCGGCAAGTGGTATGTGCGTTACCAGGTGATCTACGGTCTCGCCGCCGGCCTGGTGGTGCTGTCCATCGGTCTGGTGAAGCACCCGTACGGGGTCGCGGTCGGCGTTGGGTTCTGGTGCGCCACCGTCGCCGGGCTTTCGGTCTATGCGGCCCGGCAGCGCGTCTCCCGGCTGGGGTTCGGGAGGCGGCACGCAGCGATGATCATCCTGTGGGGGCTGCTCTATCTGGCCGTGCTGTTGCCCGGCACGTTCTGGTTCAAGGGAGCCGCGGCCTGGTGGGTGCCGGGAGCGGTGGTGGTTGCCCTTCCCGGCCTGATAGGCGGCTATCTGGAGGCCCGGCGGTGACGGAACAGCACCATGCGATCGACCCGCCGCCGGAGTCCGCGGCGCCGGACGGAGCGCCGGCCCCGCGCGCGGGAAGTGCCGGAAGTGCGGGAGGCGCGGGCAGCCATCCGCGTCATGGGCTCGACGAGGTCATCCACGCCCCGGTGCGCTTCTCCATCGTGGCGACCCTGGCGGCTGCCGACAAAGCCGAGTTCGCCTTCGTGCGGGACACGGTCGAGGTGAGCGATTCGGTCCTGTCGCGGCAGGTGGGCGTTCTGGAGAAGGCCGGCTATGTAGCGGTCACCAAGGGGTATGTGGGGAAGCGCCCGCGCACCTGGCTCTCCCTCACGGCGGACGGCCGGATCGTGTTCGCGGCACACTGCCAGGCGCTGCGGGCGATAGCCGGCGGTGACGGCTGACGGCTGACGGCTGACGGTTGCCGGGGCGGGGGTTCCGGTCCGCGGTTGACTTCGAGTGCTCTCCAACTCATACCGTCTGCAACGGAATGCGGAACACCCGCAGCCACAACGGAACACTCGCAGCCACAACACCGCGCTTTCGCCGTGGCCCTCGCCACCGCATGCGCAGCACGTGCCAGGAGGTAGCAGCATGCCGGAGATTTCCACCCGTCACCTCGGTGAACTGGCGGTTTCCGCCCAGGGGCTTGGCTGCATGGGGATGAGCCACGGGTACGGGTCCTCGGATGACGACCAGTCGATCGCGACCATCAACCACGCGCTCGACCTCGGTGTCAGCCTGCTGGACACCTCCGACTTCTACGGGGCCGGGCACAACGAAGAGCTGATCGGCCGGGCCATCGCCGGGCGGCGGGACGAGGTCGTGCTGGCGACCAAGTTCGGCTTCGCCAACCAGCTCGGCGAGCCGACCCTGATCCGCGGCGACGCCGCCTATGTACGCGAGGCGTGCGACGCGTCGCTGCGCCGGCTCGGCGTCGACTACATCGACCTCTACTACCAGCACCGCGTCGACCCCGACGTTCCGATCGAGGAGACCGTCGGGGCGATGGCCGAACTCGTCGCGGCGGGCAAGGTGCGGCACCTCGGGCTCTCCGAGGCGGGCGCGGAGACCATCCGGCGGGCGCACGCGGTGCATCCGATCGCCGCGCTGCAGAGCGAGTGGTCGCTGTGGACCCGGGATCTGGAGCGGGAGATCGCGCCGGTGTGCCGCGAACTGGGCATCGGCCTGGTGCCGTTCTCGCCGCTCGGCCGCGGCTTCCTGACGGGGCGTTATACCTCCGTCGAGGGGCTGGAGAAGACGGACGTGCGCCGCACCCAGCCGCGCTTCGCCGACGGCAACCTGGAGCAGAACCTCGCCATCGTGGCGAAGCTCAACGAACTCGCCGCCGAGAAAGGCGTCACCGCCGGGCAGCTGGCGCTGGCCTGGGTGCAGCACCGGGGCGACGACGTCGTTCCGATTCCGGGCACCCGCCGCCAGAAGTACCTGGAGGAGAACCTGGCCGCACTGGAAGTCACGCTGTCCACCGAGGAGTTGGACGCCATCGACGCCGCGGCCCCGCTCGACCGGATAGCCGGCACGCGCTATGACGAGGTGAACCTGACATTCGTCGGCCGGTGACGCACCGAGAGGAGTGAGCCCCGCGGGCGGCGGCCCGAGAGGCGATGCCCTCGCGCCATGGGCCGCCGGGCGTCAGTCCCTCGGTCCCAGGCGCAGAACTCGCGCAGAACCCGAGCCCGGTGCCCCGGCCCCGGACCGAGGCACCGGCTCCCGGACTGGAGGCGCCGCCCCCGGGACGGAGGCGCCGGCCCCCGACCGGGGCACCAGCTCCCGGACCGGAGACAGCGGTCCCCGGACTGGAGGCACCGGCCCCCGGACCGGAGACACCGGCACCCGGACCGGGGCACCAGCTCCCGGACAGGAGGCACCGGCCCCCGACCGGGGCACCAGCTCCCGGACCGGAGGCACCGGCCCCCGACCGGGGCACCAGCCCCCGGACTGGAGGCACCGGCCCCGGACTGAAGACACCGGCCCCCGGACCGGGGCCACCAGCCTCCCCACCCCCTCCGGCCCTCAGGCCGGGGACATCACTTCATAGAGATTGCGGTCGGCGTCGAGGAAGAACAGGCCGCGGGGGCACAGGGGGTGGTCGATGCGGTGGTTGTCCGGGTGGGCGGGGTCGTTGCCGTAGGGGATGCCCGCGGACCGGAGGCGGGCCAGGACCGCGTCGAAGGTTTCCGGGTCGACGTCGAAGGCCAGGTGATGCCCTTCGGGGTCCGGGACGGCCATGAAGTCGAGGGTGAGTGCCTCGTTCACCCGGACCGGGGCGAAGTGGCCGTTGCGGCCGGCCGGCGGGAGCTCCGGAAGGCCCATGACCGAGGCGAAGAAGCGGGCCGCCGCGCGGTGGTCGGTGGCCGGGACGATGGTGTGGTTCAGGGTGACGGCCATCAGTTGCCCCCGGGGCTCTTCAGGGTGCCGTGGAGGAGTACGGAGACGAGTTCCTGGGGGGTGAGCTGAGCGTCGGGCTCGTTCACCGGTGCGGTCCTGCGGGTGAAGAGCAGGCCCATAAACGCGGAGGCGACGCGTTCGGGGCTCAGGCGCAGCGCGTCCCGGTCGGCTTCGATCAGCTCGGCCACGGCCTCGCGCAGCGCGGCGAGAGACTCCGCCCGGCTGTCCTGCGGGGGGCGTTCACCGGGCCCGCCGTCGGGCGTACGGTCGCGGCCACGGCGGTACCCGGAGGCGTAGAGACTGCCGACGACGGCGCCCATCCGCTCCATATGGGCGCAGAGCGCCTCGGCGGCGTCGGTGAGCCGTACGTCCAGCGGTTCGTCGAGAGGGATGGAGGCCAGCTCGCGCAGCACGTGTTCCGTGCCGACCGCCTCTGCCACGCAGGCGTCCAACACCTCGTCCTTGTCCTTGAACGCGCGGAAGATGGTCGCCTCGCCGATACCGGCGGCGCGGGCGATCTGACTGGTGGTGACCGCCGCACCGAACTCCGCTACGAGGGGCAGCGTCGCCGCGACGATCATGGCCCGGCGCTGCTCGACGTTCATGCCCGGGGCACGGCGTCGGGGCGCAGGGGACTCCTGAGGAGCTGTGGGTGGTGTCATGCGTTCCACAGTACGGAGTGAGTGCTCACTCCGTCAATGGTTTTGCGCAGTGGGCGTGCCCACGCGCACATCCCTAAACTCTTTGCAGCGACGCTTTCCCGTGCGACTCCATCCCGCCCCCTGCGAGCCCCCGACCGAATGGGAGGACGGCACACCATGGACTGGAAGCTGGAGCTGGTGCCGATTCCGGTGAGCGATGTGGAACGGGCGAAGCGCTTCTACAGCGAGCAGGTGGGGTTCGTCGTCGACCACGACATCTCGCTCGGCGACGGTGTGCGCATCGTGCAGCTGACACCGCCGGGTTCCGGGTGCTCGATCGTCCTCGGCGCCGGCAGCGGCGTGGCCGGGTCGAGCCCCGGGTCGGTGCAGGGCGTGCAGCTGGTGGTGTCCGATGTGGCAGCGGCGCGGGGCGAGTTGATCGAGCGCGGGGTGGCGGTCGGGCCCGTACAGCACGTGGAGAATGGGGAGATGGCCGACGGGCCCGGCGGCGCGTGGAATACGTTCGTCTACTTCCGCGACCCGGACGGAAACGGCTGGGCGGTGCAGCAGCGGCCGTCCGAAGGGGAAGAGTGAGCGATCACGCGCCGCACAGTCCCTGAGCGGCCATCCAGTCCGGATCGGGGTCGATGGTCTGGAGTATCTCGATCAGGGTTCCTTCCGGGGCCCATACGTTGAAGCGGCGCTGACCCCAGGGCTCGTCCCGCAGGGGTTCGGCGATGGGGACGCCCTTGGCGCGCAGCGCGACCTCCTCGGCGACGGCGTCCGCCACCAAGAACCCCAGCAGCACCCCGCCGGTCTCCTGCGCGCGGAACCGCTCGGGCATGGACTCGTGCCCGCGCACCATGAAGTCCAGTGCGAAGTCGGCGTGTTGGGGGTGCTGAAGGCTGGCGTACCAGCCGAGGTCGACCAGCGGCTCGAAGCCGAAGTGGTCTACGTAGAAACGGACACTGGCGGCCAGGTCGTCGGTGAGCAGGGCGGTGCCGAGTTTGGTGAAGCGCATAAGGGTCCCCTCCGTCATGAGTGCCACACAACCGCAACAACTCCAGTTGTAGTACTCTAACTGTAGTGGTTGCAAGCCCCTTTGGTGCTTTGACGTGGCAAGAGGAGGTCCGCATGGTGCGAAACCCGGAGCGGCGTACGGCGTTGGTGGACGCCGCGATCGAGGTGCTGGCGCGGGACGGGGCGCGGGGGCTGACCTTCCGCGCCGTCGACGCGGAAGCGGCGGTGCCGGTGGGCACCGCCTCCAACTACTTCACCGGCCGGGACGATCTGCTGGCCCAGGTCACCGGGCAGATCCACCAGCGCATCGCGCCCGACCCGGCCGAGGTGACCGCGGTGATGCAGGCGCCGCCGACCCGGGCGCTGGTCGCCGAGTTGATGCGCTGGATCAATCGCCGGGTTGCCGAGAACCGCACCGGATACCTGGCGATGCTGGAACTGCGGCTGGAGGCGACCCGGCGGCCGGAGCTGCGGACGGCGCTGACCCAGGTCATCCGCGAGACGCTGGACGACGACATCCGCTTCCACCTGGAGGGCGGACTGCCGGGCGACCGTACGGCCGTGGTGCTGTTCTATCTCGCGATGACCGGACTGATGCTGGAGCAGCTCACACTGCCCGGGGTGGTGCCGGAGGCGGAGGCCGACGGACTGATCACGGCGCTGGTCGACCGCACGATCGGGGCCGACTAGGCAGCGTACGGGCGCACCGTACGAGCTTCCCTCAGGGCCACCGCCCACCAGGTCAGCTGGCGGAGCAGGGCGTCGGCGGCCTCGGTCACAGGCGCCGGGTCACGCAGCTGTCCCGCCTCGTCGAAGGGCTTGTCGGCGAGCGCGAAACTGACCGTCTCGCGAACCGTCGTGGCATGCAACTCGGCGAAAACCAGACGCAGTTGCTCGACCGCGCGGAGGCCGCCGGAAATCCCGCCGTACGAAACGAAGCCGACCGGCTTGGCCCGCCACTGCGCGTACAGCAGGTCGATGGCGTGCTTGAGCGGCGCCGGGAAGGAGTGGTTGTACTCCGGCGTGATCACCACGTAGGCGTCCGCCTGCTCGACGCGCTTCGCGAAGGACTCGAACTCCTCGCTGCCGGGCCGGAGTTCGTAGGGGCGGATGACGTCCAGGTCGATGACGTCGAGGTCGATCTCCGGGTGGGTCGAAGCGTGCCGGGCAAACCAGTTCGCGACAATCGGGGCGAACCGGCCCTCCCGGGTGCTGCCGACGATGACGGCGAGGGTGTAGCGGAGCGCGGACATGCAGGGCCCTTCGTCAGGAAGTACACGGCGCTGTCGCCGCGTCACACCCAGACGCTAAAACCCCAACTGAACTTGAGGTCAAGGGCGGGGATGCGGCATACCCGCCCCGCCCTCACTCCGCGCCGAACAGCTTCAGCAACTCCGTCTTCTGGAACATCCGGGCCGTGTCGATCGCCGACGGCGTCCCGGCCGCCGGATCCGCACCGTGCTCCAGAAGGACCCTGACGACCTCGTCCTCCCCCTTGAACACCGCGCCGGCGATGGGGGTCTGCCCCCGGTCGTTGGCCCGGTCGGCATCGCCGCCGCGTTGCAACAGGGCCTTCACGGTGTCGGGGTGGCCGTGGTACGCGGCGAGCATCACCAGGGAGTCGCCCTTGTCGTTCGTCAGGTTGGCGGGCACGCCCGCGTCCACGTACGCGGCGACGGTATCGGTGTCACCGTGCCGCGCCAGGTCGAACACCTTGGCCGCGAGTTGCAGCACCTCGGGGTCATGCGCGTGCTCGATCGCCTCGGGCCCCTGCGGCTCGCTGTTCGCGTCGCTCATGGTCGCCGGCCTCCTGCTGTGGTGGATGGTGCGCTGTCTCATCGCCACTTTATGCAGGTCACCACCGCCGCGGCAGCGGTGACGCAACGCCGTTTGCGCACACTGACACCACCATCGGTCGGAGCCACTGTCCGTCCGCCGGTCGAACGGCACCGGTGACGGAACGCCGTTTGCGCGTAACGCCCTGTGGGCGGTCGGAGCCACCGCCCGACGGTCGGCGACGGCGCAGGGCCGGAGGGATGTACCGGAGTGCGCCCGCAGGACCTGGAGCGAACGCCGGGGTATGCGTCATCCACGTACCAGATGCGCCCGCGCCGAGGACGTACTCCGGTGCAGCCCTCCGGCCCCCACGCACCGGGCGAAACCGAGGCCACGCCAGCCCCACCCACCGGCGACACCCGCAACGAGCCAAGCCCCCACCCGCCGGGCGCACACGAGGCCACGCCCGCCCCCACCAGTCGGAGCCCACAAGGCGCTCGCCCCACCCACCGGACACGACCCGCAACGAGGCCAGCCCCACCCACCGGCAGCAACCGAGGCCACGCCAGCCCCACCCACCGCACAGAACCCGCAACGAGGCCAGCCCCACCCACCGGGCGAACGGGGCAGCCACGCGCGGGCACCGCCCAACCGCAAGCGCGCCCCTCAGAACGCCGCGCGTATCTCCCCCACGCGCATGCCCCCGCCATGCAGCGGCACATCCTCGATGCGCGACAGCACCGGATCGTCGATCCCCAGGCGGCGCAGGACGCGGGCCAGCACCGGCCCCAGCGTGCGCGTGGCACCGTCGTCGATCTTGAACGCGAGGGCCCGCCCATCGGGCAGGGCCACCGCCTGAACGGCCTCGGCGCCCATCTTGGACAGGGTGCCCGGCAGCGCCTGCATCAGCCAGGTGTCCGGCCGGCGCGTCCCCGCGACGTACTCGGGATGGGCCCGCATCGCATCGGCGACCCGGCGCTCCGGCGTCCCCGGCTCCGCGCACACGAAGTACCGGAACGCTCGCGCCAGACCGGTGAGCGACAGCGACATCAGGGGCGCGCCGCACCCGTCGGTACCGATGTGCGCGACATCCTCGCCACCGGCCGTGCGCACCACGTCGAGGATCAGCTGCTGGAGCGGGTGCCCCTGCTCCAGGTACGTGTCCAGCGGCCAGCCGTTCAGCGCGCACGCGGCGAGCATCGCGGCGTGCTTGCCGGAGCAGTTCATCGTGAGCCGCTCACGGACGTTGCCCGCCGCGAGGTAGCGCTCCGCCTCCTCCGGATCCAGCGGCAGGTCCGGCGGCGTCCGCAGGTGCTCGGAGGCGAGGCCGTTCTCGGCGAGCATGGTGCGCACGAGATCGAGATGGAACGTTTCTCCAGAGTGGCTCGCGGCGGCCAGCGCGAGCCGCTCACCGGAGAGGTCGAGCCCCGCGCGCAGGACGGCCGCGGCCTGCATGGGCTTGTTCGTGGAGCGCGGGAAGACGGGCGCGGTGACATCGCCGAGGGACCAGTCCACACTGCCGTCGGCCGCCAGCACCACCAGCGAGCCGCGGTGCCGCCCCTCGACGAAGCCGGAGCGAAACACCTCGGCGAGCACCGGGGACGGCACGACCGGCACCGACGGCACGACCGGCACCGACGGCACCGACGGCTCGGGTATCGGGGTGGGCGAGGACGAGGTCATCGGCGGCCTTCCGGGGAGGGGACATGACCCACGCCCCGGAGGCTTGTGGCCCGGTCAGGACAGCAGGTCGTCGACTTGCGCTTCTCCTTCACGGTACCTGCGGGCGATTTCGGCGCTGCAATCGTCCGTGGTGCGCTGCAAGGACTGACGGCGCTGGGAGATCTGCCGCTCGTAGCGGATCAGCCGCCCCATCGCGTCGTGCAGCTCGTCGTCCGTTCGGGCCGTGAGGTCCGACAGCTCGACCTCGCCGAGCATCTCGTCCGCCAGCCGCCGGTACTCCTCGCTGTGCGGGGTGCCGAGCGTCACATGCCGGGCCGACGAGCGCTGCCGCGACGGGACGTCCGTGAGGATCTCCGGGAGCCGGTCGAGGACCGGCGAGTGCGGCGCCGTACGGCGGGCGATCTCCGCCCGGAGGATGTCGATCCGGCCCTGCAGCAGCCGCCGCAGATAGCTGAGGTCGGCCTCTTCCTGCTGGGAGTCGCGGCGCACGATGCGGAGCTCGGGCAGGCCCAGGCCGGACAGCTCCGGGGTGTCGGCCGGCCGGAAGCGGTCGCGCTGCTGCGGAGGGCGGGGTGGCTGCGCCTGGCCTGCCTGGAGCATGGGGCCATCCTTGGTGCGGGCGGGCTCGCCGCGAGCCGGCGCCGGGGTCGTAGTGGTGGTCGGGGCGGCCGGGGCCTCCGGGGCGGTCGGTCTCGTACGACCGGACGGCGGGGTGGCGTCGCCGGGCGCCGTACGGCCGGAGGATGGCGTGGCTCCGCCGGGAGTCGTACGGGCGGGTGGTACGGGGCCGGGTGTCTGTCCGGCGCCGATGGTGCTCATGAATCGTTCCGTCCCCTCGTCCGGTGCCGCATCCAGGGCATGTTGTCCGTGAAACGCACCGCGTGCACGCATCGTGCCACTCTGCGAGGTCCATGTGCAGGGCCATGGCACCCGAACGGCCCTTGTGGGGGTACCCGTCCCGGAGGCCCGGGGCCGCCCGGCATGATGGCGGGTATGCGAGCTGTGGTGCAGAGAGTGGATGGCGCGCGCGTCGTGGTGGCGGGCGAGACGGTCGGCGAGATCGTCGGAGAAGGGCTGTGCGTGCTGGTGGGGGTCACGCATGACGACACCCCGGAGAAGGCCGCGCAGCTCGCCCGCAAGCTGTGGTCGCTGCGGATTCTCCAGGGGGAGAAGTCCTGTTCGGACAATGGGTCGCCGCTGCTGGTGATCAGCCAGTTCACTCTCTACGGTGACGCCCGCAAGGGCCGCCGTCCCACCTGGCACGCCGCCTCCCCCGGGCCGGTCGCCGAACCGCTGGTCGACGAGGTCGTGGCGCAGCTGCGGGCGCTCGGTGCGCAGGTGGAGACCGGGCGGTTCGGCGCGGACATGAAGGTGTCGCTGACCAACGACGGTCCGTTCACGGTGCTGTTGGAGGTCTGAGAGGTCTGAGAGGTCTGAGAGGTCTGCGGGGTCTACGAGGTCCGGGGCCCGGCTACGACTCGCCGGACAGGCCCCACCCCACCCCACCCCGGCCTCCGAAGTCCCGCCCCGCTCGCGAGCCGCGCGACCCGGTTCCGGAGGTCCGTCCGCCCCTCCCGCGCCGGCCGCTACGGCTCGACGACGACCTCCTGGGCCGCCGCGGTACTGCCCGCCAGCAGCTGGGCGTCGGTCGGTACGTTCCGCTTGACCAGCGCCAGCGCGATCGGGCCGAGCTCGTGGTGGCGGGCCGAGGTGGTGACGAAGCCGAGCTGGCGGCCCTCCTCGCCGTCCGCGGCCAGCCGTACGGGCGTGCCGTGCGGCGGGAGATGGACCTCGCTGCCGTCCAGGTGGAGGAAGACCAGCCGGCGCGGCGGCTTGCCGAGGTTCTGGACCCGGGCGACGGTCTCCTGGCCGCGGTAGCAGCCCTTCTGGAGGTGCACGGCGACGCCGATCCAGCCCAGCTCGTGCGGGATGGTGCGGTGGTCGGTCTCCAGGCCCAGCCGCGGGCGGTGGGCCTCGACGCGCAGTGCCTCCATGGCCAGGATGCCGATCGCCGGGCCGTTGGCGGCGGCGAAGGACTCCAGCTGCTCGCGGGGGAGGAAGAGGTCGCGGCCGTGCGGGGTTTCGCGGACGACGGTGCCTTCGGGGGCGTCGGTGATGGAGCCGGCCGGCAGGTGCACCACGGCGATCTCGCCGGTGCGGTCGGCGATCTCGACGCGGTAGAAGAACTTCATGCTGTCCAGGTAGGCGAGCAGCGCCTCCTGGTTGCCGGGCTCGGTGTGCATCCAGGTCGTCTCGCCGTCGTCGACCAGGTAGAGCGCGTGCTCGATGTGGCCGTGCGCGGAGAGGATCAGCGCCTCGGTGGCCTGGCCGGGTGGCAGGTCGCTGACGTGCTGGGTGAGCAGCAGGTGCAGCCAGCTCAGCCGCTCGGGGCCGGAGACGGTGACCACGCCGCGGTGCGAGAGGTCCACGAAGCCGGAGCCGTCGGCGAGCGCACGTTGCTCCCGGAAGAGGTCGCCGTAGTGCGCGGCGACGCCTTCGTCGGGGGCCTCGGCGGGGACGGCGCCGGGCAGCGACAGCAGGGGGCTGGCGGATGAAGGTCGCAGCATGGGGCCAGCCTACGACCAGGGAGCGCGGGCGCTAGCCGGCGCCCTGGGCGGGCCGGGCGCCGTGCGCGGGCCGGGCGTCCCGGGCGGGCCGGGTGCCCTGGGCGGGCCGGGTGCCCTGGGCGGGCCGGGTGCCGTGCGCCGGCCGGTCGTCCTGGGCGGGGCGGGCCGCCTTGGCGGCGCAGTCCGTGCACCGTCCGAAGATCGCGAAGTGCTTCATGTCCGTCTCGAAGCCGAACTGCTCGCGGAGCGTGGCGGCGAACGGTTCGGCGACCGAGAGATCGGCCTCGATGACGTCGGTGCAGTCCCGGCACACCAGGTGGATGTGGTGGTGCCGGTCGGCGAGGTGGTACGTCGGGGCGCCGTGCCCGAGGTGGGCGTGGCTGACCAGGTCCAGTTCCTCCAGCAGCTCCAGGGTGCGGTAGACGGTGGAGATGTTGATGCCGCCCGCGGTCTTGCGCACCTCGTTGAGGATGTCGTCGGGGGTGGCGTGCTCCAGTCTGTCCACCGCCTCCAGCACGAGTTGCCGCTGCGGGGTCAGGCGGTACCCGCGCCTGCGGAGGTCGCTCTGCCAGTCGGTGGTCACCACACGGCCAGTGTAGGAGGGCGGTCAGTGCGGGTGCACGCCCCGCAGATAGCGGGCGAGGTCGCTGATGGCGGTGGGGTTGCGGGGGCTCTCGACGAGGTCGGCGTAGTCCATGACGTAGATCCGGTGGTGCCTGATCGCGGAGACGTTCGCGAGCGGCGGGTAGGACTCCAGGAACGCCTTCTTCTGCGCGGCTGAGGTCTCGCCGTAGTTGTTGATGACGATGACGTCGGGGTCGCGGGCGACGACGGTCTCCCAGCCGACGGTGGTCCAGGAGTTCTCGAGGTCCTTCATGACGTGGTCGCCGCCGGCCTTGGTGATGATGTCGTGCGGTCCGGCGTACTTGCCGGCGGTCAGCGGCTTGTCGCGGCCGTCGTCGTAGAGGAAGACGGAGGGGCGGTCGGCGGGGGCGGGGGCCTTCGCGGCGGCCTCGGCGACCTGGGCCTTGTACCGCGTGATCAGGGCGTTGGCGCGGTCCTCGACGTGGAAGAGCTTTCCGAGCGCCGCCAGGTCGGTGTAGAGCGCCTCCAGGGGCGGCATCACCCCGCGGGCGCTCCCGGCGGGGCCCTTGCGGCAGGACTCGGTCAGGACGTAGCTGTCGATACCGACCTTCTTCAGGGCGGCGGGGGTCAGGCCGTTGCCCTCGCCGAAGCCGTAGTTCCAGCCGGCGAAGACCAGGTCGGCACGGGCGTCCAGGGCCATCTCCTTGGTGATGGCCTTCTTGGACAGCCAGGGGACCCTGTCGTACGCGGCCTTCCACGGGACGTGGGTGAGATCGCCCTTGTCGTCGGGCATCACGTAGCCGGCCATCCGGTCCTCCAGGCCGAGCGCGAACATGATCTCGGTGATGCCGACGTCGTTGGTGACGACCCGGCGCGGCGGGCGGGAATAGGTCGTCTGCGTACCGCAGTTGGTGAGGGTGACGGGAGAGTCGTCCGAGGAGCGGTGAGCGGCGGTGCCGGTGTCGGGAGCCACATGCGCGCCGCAGCCGGTGAGCGCGAGGGCGAGGACGGCGAGCAGGGCGGCGGGGCGGCGGATGCGCATGACGCTCCTCATGACGGGGACGGGGACGGCGGCGGGGGCGTGTCCAGGCGGTCGAACAGCAGCTGGAGCGCGCCCGATTCGGGATGGCGTACGCGGTGCGCGCGCACGCCGAATACGCCGGCCAGCAGCTCCGGCGTGAGGACGTCGTGCGGCGGCCCGGAGGCGGCGATCCGGCCGCCGGCGATGACGTAGAGCTCATCGCAGTGCACGGCGGCCAGGTTGAGGTCGTGCAGCGCGGTCAGTACGGTCGGCCGTTCCTTGGGCTCCGTCCGGACGGCGGTCCCCGCAGCGGTAGTCGGGGGAGCGCCCCCGCCGCGGACCAGCGCCAGGATCTCCAACTGCTGGGCGATGTCCAGGTGGTTGGTGGGTTCGTCGAGGACGAGCACCCGCGGTTCCTGGGCGAGCGCGCGGGCGATCAGTACGCGCTGCTTCTCGCCGCCGGAGAGGCCGAGGAAGCCGCGGCCCGCGAGGTGGGCCGCGCCGACCCGGGACAGCGCCCGTGCGCAGATCTCGGTGTCCGCGGCGCTCGCCCGGCCCGAGCCGCGCTGGTGCGGCAGCCGTCCCATCGCGACGACCTCGGCCGCGGTGAAGTCGAAGTCGGTGCCCGCCTCTTGGGGGAGCGCGGCCAGCAGCCGGGCGCCCTCGCGAGCGGTCATGGCGTGCAGGTCGCTGCCGTCCAGCCGTACGGTCCCGGCCGCCGGGCGCAGCGCCCGGTAGACGCAGCGCAACAGGGTCGATTTCCCGCTGCCGTTGGGGCCGACGAGCCCGATGAGCCGGCCGCTGTCGGCGCTGAGGTCGATGTCGTGGACCAGGCGCCGCCCGGCCACCTCCACCGACAGGCCGGTGATGTCGATCCGCATCAGGCGCCGCCTCCGAAGGAGTAGCCGCGCCGCCGCATCAGCAGCACGAAGCAGGGCACGCCGATGACCGCGGTGATGACCCCGACCGGCAGTTCCACCGGCGCCAGCAGCACCCGCGAGAGCAGGTCGACCCACACCAGCAGCACCGCGCCGAGCAGCGGGGCGACGGCCAGCACCCGGCGGTGGTCGGCGCCGACCAGCATCCGGGTCACATGCGGCACCATCAGCCCGACGAAGCCGATCGCACCGCTGACCGCGACCACCGCGCCGGTGACCGCGGCGGCCGCCACGAACAGTTCGCGGCGCAGCCGCCCGGCGTCCACGCCCAGCGCGGCGGCGGTCTCGTCGCCCATGGCCAGCGCGTTCAGCCGGCCCGCGGAGAGCGAGAGGTGGGCCAGTGCCGCGGCGACCGCGACCGCGGCGATCGGCACCGAGGCCCAGCCGGCCCCGCTCAGGCTGCCGAGCAGCCACATCATCGCCGAGCGGGCCGCCTCGCCGCGGTCGGCGGTGAACACCATCAGCGTGGTGATCGCGGAGAAGCCGTAGTACATCGCGGTGCCGGTGAGCACCAGCCGCAGCGGGGTCAGCCCGTGGGCCGTGCGGGCGGCGGCGTAGACCAGGGCCATGGCGGCCAGTGCGGAGACGAAGGCCGACACCGACAGCGCCCAGACGCCGAGCGCGGCCAGCGCCCCGAAGAGGAGGACCGCGTTGGCGCCGACCGCCGCGCCGGAGGAGATGCCGAGGACGAAGGGGTCGGCGAGCGCGTTGCGGACCAGTGCCTGGACGGCGACGCCGATGGCGGAGAGGCCGGCGCCGACGACCGCGGCGAGCACGGCGCGGGGGAAGCGCAGCTCCCAGACGATGGTGTACGCGGAGACCTCGTCGGCGCGGATGGTGCCGCCGGTCAGCCCGGCGCCCAGATAGCGCAGCACCTGCGGCCAGCCGACGCCGGCGGCGCCGAGGCCGACCCCGCAGAGAACGGAGCCGATGAGGACGACGACGAGGGCGGCCACCAGAGGGGTGGTGCGGGCGGGAGGTGCCAAGGGGCGCACACCTTCGGCTCGGGCCGTGCGTACGGAGACCCGTACGGAAGGAGCGGCGGCCCGGAGCGCGAGGCAGGGCGGCGTCCCCTCGCAGTCCACGGCGAGTTGTCAGGATCCTGCGCCGCCGCGGGCGATCGGGCTTGCGGAAGGGGCTTCCGCTTACCGTTGCGGGTCAGCGCCGGACTCTCACCGGACTTCCCCCGCGGGGCGCGGCCACGGCCTGCCCGATGGGTCAGGCCGTGGCGGGTGGTGTCGGTCAGCCCTCGTAGGGCGTGCCGTCGGGGCGGAAGAAGGCGACCCCGTCCGGCATGTCGTCGGGCAGGCTCTCGGCCCACTCCTTGAGGTCGGTGACCTTCTTGAGGTGCGCGGACATGTACGGGCGCAGCGGCACGTCCGGGGTGGTCTTCTCGCCGACCCACATCAGGTCGCTGTTGACGTAGCCGTAGAGCCGCTTGCCGCCGCTGTACGGGCCGGCGACGGCGGTGCGCGCGACGGCATCGGTGGCCAGGTCGATCTGCGGCTTCTTGTCGGCGAGTTCGCCGTACCAGACCTCGGCCACGCCCTGGTCGCGGATCATCACGACCTCGACCTTGCGGTCCGCGTCGATGCGCCAGTAGCCGGTCTCGCTCTCCAGCGGGCGGACCTTCTTGCCCTCGCTGTCGAGCACCCAGCTGTGCGAGGTGTATTCGAGGAAGTCGCGGCCGTCGTGGGTGAAGGTGACCTCCTGGCCGAAGTTGCACTTCTCGGCGCCGGGGAAGTCGGAGACGCCCGCGCCCTCCCAGCGGCCGAGGAGGAAGGCCAGCGGCACGAGGGACGGGTTCAGGTCGGACGGGATCTCGATCATGAGCTCAGGCGATCTGGTAGGGGATCGGCGGGAGCGCGCGGGGCGCTCCCGTGAAGGGCGGGGTGGCCGGTCGGTCAGCGCTGGCCCTGGTACAGCTTCTTCCAGGTCAGGCCGGCGAAGGCGATCACGCCGACGGCGACCAGGACGAGCAGGGTGGTGAAGACTGCCTCAAGCACGAGCGCGCTCCTTGGGCGGAGTGACGTAATACGGACCGCCTGCGAGTCTAGTCGGCGCCGCCGACCGCGGCGCTGTGAGGTCCACCGCGCACGGTGCGGCCCCGTGACCGGCCCGGACCCACCCCGCAGACCCTAGTCTTTCCCCATGGCGAAGAAGCTCGTGATCAAGGTGACGGCGGGTGCGGACGCGCCCGAGCGGTGCTCGCAGGCGTTCACGGTGGCGGCGGTGGCGGTGGCCAGCGGTGTCGAGGTGTCGCTGTGGCTGACCGGGGAGTCGGTGTGGTTCGCGCTGCCGGGGAAGGCGGCGGAGTTCGAGCTGCCGCACGCCGCGCCGCTGCCGGAGCTGATCGACGGGATCCGGGCGGGTGGCGGGTCGATTACCGTCTGCACGCAGTGCGCGGCCCGGCGCGGCGTCGAGCAGAAGGACCTGATCGACGGGGCACGCATCTCGGGCGCCCAGGTCTTCGTCAGCGAGATCATGCCGGACGGCGTCCAGGCACTCGTCTACTGAGCCGGCCCGCCGGGCGCGTGCCCGTACCGGCGCCCTGCGCCGCTGCCGCTACTGCTGCCGGCGCTGCTGGTCGTCCCGGTCGTCCAGCTCGCGCCACCAGCGGTCGGACTCCGGGTCGCCGCACTCGTCCCACCAGCGCTCGCCGGGCTCCCGGCGGTTGCCGACGACCGCGGCGACGGGCGGGATGACCATGGCGACCACGCACATGGCCACCGCGGCCGGCACCGACCACAGCCGCACCACGCTCCAGGCCAGCACGAACAGCACCAGGCAGACGCCCATCATCACGAAGTACCTGCGATGCCGGCGCTGCGGTGCGGTCAGCGGGCGGTGCGCATGCGCGTACATACGTCCACGGTAAGTCCGCGGCGGTCCGGAAAGAAGCCCGGGAAGGCCGCCGAGCCGCCCGGGAACCGGTCCCGGGACGGCGCGGAGGGCCGCACCCCCAGCCAAGGCGTCCAAACCCCTGGAGTGCGGCCCTCCGGCCTTGCGGACCCGTGGACCGGATCCGTCATCGCGTGCCGTCAGACGGCGATGGCGACCTCCGCCAGTCCGCCCTTCTGGGCGACGACCGTACGGTCCGCGGTGCCGCCCGGGACGAGCGCCCGCACGGTCCAGGTGCCCTCGGCCGCGTAGAAGCGGAACTGTCCGGTCGCGGAGGTGGGAACCTCGGCGGTGAACTCGCCGGTGCTGTCCAGGAGTCGGACGTAACCGGTGACGGGCTCGCCGTCGCGGGTCACGCTGCCCTGGATCGTGGTCTCACCGGGCTTGATCGTCGAGGCGTCGGGGCCGCCGGCCTGTGCTCCACACATAGGGGTACTTCCTTGAGGGGTAAGGGAGAAAGCTCTCTCGGTTACTTGTTGGCGCCGAGCTCGATCGGGACGCCGACCAGCGAGCCGTACTCGGTCCAGGAGCCGTCGTAGTTCTTGACGTTGCTCTGGCCGAGCAGCTCGTGCAGCACGAACCAGGTGAGCGCGGACCGCTCACCGATGCGGCAGTAGGCGATGGTGTCCTTCGCGAGGTCGACGGACTCCTCCTCGTAGAGGGCCTTCAGCTCCTCGTCGGACTTGAAGGTGCCGTCGTCGTTGGCGTTCTTCGACCACGGGATGTTGCGGGCACTGGGCACGTGGCCGGGGCGCTGCGACTGCTCCTGCGGGAGGTGGGCGGGCGCGAGCAGCTTGCCGCTGAACTCGTCGGGCGAGCGGACGTCGACCAGGTTCTTGTCGCCGATCGCGGCGACCACGTCGTCACGGAAGGCACGGATCGAGGTGTCCTGGGCCTTGGCCTTGTACTCGGTGGCGGGGCGCTGCGGCACCTGCGCGCCGTCGACCAGGTCGCGGGAGTCCAGCTCCCACTTCTTGCGACCGCCGTCGAGCAGCTTGACGCTGTCGTGGCCGTAGAGCTTGAAGTACCAGTAGGCGTAGGACGCGAACCAGTTGTTGTTGCCGCCGTAGAGGATGACGGTGTCGTCGTTGGCGATGCCCTTGGCGGACAGCAGCTTCTCGAAGCCCGCCTGGTCCACGAAGTCGCGGCGCACCGGGTCCTGGAGGTCCTTCTTCCAGTCGATCCGGACGGCGTTCTTGATGTGGTTCTTGTCGTAGGCCGAGGTGTCCTCGTCGACCTCGACGAGGACGACCTTGGGGTCGTCGATGTGGGCCTCGACCCAGTCGGCGTCTACGAGGACGTCGCTGCGGCTCATGTTCTTCTCCTCCGGGGCAGTTGCGGGGGCGGGTTGAGGGGTGCGCACGGGTACTCCCGAGGGAGCGCGGCGTGGCCAGGGGCACGCGGCGCTGTGCGGGATTCGTGAGGGGGACGGCCTCTGGGGGCGGGCCGGCCGGCTGACGACGGGAGCAGACGGCCCGTCAGGCAGGGCGACAGAGCATGGCGGCGACGCGGCACAGGTCGACTGCCCGCCGCTTCGTGAGTACCGCCTGTCCCCGTGGACGGAGACCGCTCAATGCGCTCTGCATGGCACCGATCGTAGGGACGGAGAGCGGGGCATGTCACCGGTGTGTCATATGGCGAGATGTGATTGTCCGCGATGCGGGACACGCATGCCGCGGGCGCGGGCGGGAACCGCCACGCGGGGGGTCGGTGCAGGTGGGGGGTCTGGCCTGCGGACCGGGGTGTCTCAGGGTGTGGACGGGTGGCGGTCCGGTGGGGCGGTCCGCCACCCGTACGGGCGGGTCAGCCGGTGAGCTTGACGTTGGTGCCGGACGCGGTGACGGTGATGCCCTGCGCGGTCGTGGTCACCTTGTCCAGCTTCAGGTTGCCGGGCAGCTGGTCCAGCTTCCAGGCGTGGTCGGTCTGCGAGCGGACCGACTTCTCGCAGCCGGGGATGGCCCGGCACATCGCCGGGATGCCGTCGGCGCGCACCTGCACGGAGTCGCCGTGGACGATGTTGATCGAGCCGGTGACGTCCAGCGAGTTGAGGATCGGGACGTTGGGCGAGATCTTGACCTGGGCGCGGCCGTTCTTCTCGCCGCCGTAGCCGATCTTGACGCCGCCACCCGCCGCGTTGGTCAGGTCCGCGAAGCTGATCTCGGCGGTGGCGGTGGCCGAGCCGGCACTCTCGATGGAGGAGTAGTCGCTGGTCAGCGCGACGTCGTGGAACTGCGCCGACAGATGCTTGAGGGTCAGCGTGCGGCCCGCGGACTTGGCCGCGAGGTGGTCGAGGTCGGCGTCGACCTCCTGGAGGTTGCGGCCGGCGACCTGGGTCAGGAACGGGAAGCCCTTGATGGAGACGTCGGGGGTCGAGGAGATCCCCTGCATGTTGCGGAGCTTGTCCGCGGCCTTGCCCTCGG
Source organism: Streptomyces sp. CT34 (assembly GCF_000805335.1). Taxonomy (GTDB): domain Bacteria; phylum Actinomycetota; class Actinomycetes; order Streptomycetales; family Streptomycetaceae; genus Streptomyces. The sequence continues at coordinate 4,772,257 of NZ_KN708638.1, forward strand.
CGATATTGACCGCGACGCGGTCGGCGGCCACGAACAGCCCCCCGAATATGATGACGAGGACCAGCAGCACCTTGAGTGCGCGCATCGAACCACTACCCCACATATGACAGTTGGGCCGGTCGCCCCGGCCGTTGCGTCTACTCCGTCTACGCAGACCCCCCGGCCCGCGCTTCCCGGCACCCTAGACGACCCGATCGGCGTAACGGGAGCGGCGGCCGTGCCGAGCGCGGAATGGTGCGCTCGGCACGGCCGCCGAGGTGTGCGCGGGGTACGGGGCCCGCGGGGTACGGGGCCTGTGGGCCGGCCGTACGGCCGGGGGTCAGCCCAGGGCGCGCCCGAGGACGTACACCGCGGGTGCCGCGAGGGCCAGCGGCAGGGCGACGCCGGCCGTCATGTGGACGAAGCGGGAGGGGTAGTCGTAGCTGGCCACCCGCAGGCCGATCAGGGCGCAGCCGCCGGCCGCCAGGCCCAGCACGGCGCCGGACGGTCCCAGCCCGGTCAGCTGCCCGGCCGCGATGCCGGCGCCGGCCGCGGCCAGCAGGGCGATGACGAGGGACAGCACGGAGGGCAGCGGCACCGCGCGGGCGAGGGCGGCCAGCGCGACCGCGGCGGCGCCGACCACCACCGCGTCCGGATCGGCGGCCAGCTGGCCGGAGGCGAGCACCACCAGCGCGGACGAGGTCAGGCCCGCGGTGAGCGCGTACATCCGCTCGTCCGCGCTGCTGCGGTTGCGCAGCTGGAGGACGAGCACCAGCAGGCACCACACGCCGAGCGTGCCGAGGGCCACCAGCGGCGCGTCCTCACGGGGCGTCGCCAGCAGCGCGACATCGGTGGTCACACCGCCGAGGAAGGCTAGCGCGATGCCCTGGCGGGCGGGCCACATGCCGTTCAGCCGGAACCAGCCGGCGGCGGTGACGGCCTGGAGCAGCACCACCGGCACGAGGAGCGCCGGGCGGGCGACCGGCGCGGCCACCGCGATCAGCAGCGCGAGCAGGGCGGTGAGCGCGGCCGGCTGGATACCGGGCGGGATGATCGGCGAGCGGCCCTCGGCGCGGGCGATCTGGTGGGGCTTGAGCGGCGCGGTGGTGACGGGTGCGTCGCGGGCGGTGGTGGCGGCCGGTGCGGGCCCGGTCTGTGCGGGGCCGGCCGGTGTCATGGCGGCGGTGACCGTGGTCTGGTGCTGGGGTGGGACCTGCGTGGCGTACGGGTCCGGCACGTAGGGGGCCTGGTGCGGCTGCGCGTACGGGTCGGGACCGCCGTAGCCGTAGGGCTGCTGCGGCTGATGCCGTGGCGGCTGCTGGACGTAGGCGTCGTACGGCTGGTGCCCGTACGGGTCGCCGTAGATCCGCTGCGGGTCGTACCCGGGGTGCGGGGGCTGGGGTGCGTAGCGGGAGTTGTCGCCGCGCAGCGGGGTCGTCGGGGGGCGATTGTCGGGTGACGGGGGAGCGTAGCGGGGGGTGTCGCCGCGTAGCGGGGGCGGTGACGGGTGGGCGTACGGGTCGTACGGGTACTGCTCGGGGTGCTGCGGCTGGTTGTCGCTCATGATCGGGTGCTCATCCTCCGGCGAACGGCGGCAGGACCTCGACGGTGCCGCCCTGGGGCAGCGGCACGTCCGCGTGGTCGCGGGTGCCGACCTGAACGCCGTCCACCAGGAAGGAACAGCGCAGCAGGACGCGCGCGAACTCCGGGTTCGCGGCATGCGCTCGCCGGGCCGCGTCGAGCGCCTCGGCGAGCGTCGCCGCCGCGTACGGCTCCTCTGCCGTACCGGCGGCGGCCTTGGCCGCGGCCCAGTAGCGCACGGTGCCTGTTGTTGTCACGGCGGCCTCTTCGTGTCGGGGGCTCTTGCCGCCTCCATGATGGCCTACGCGGCGGCCGGTCCGGATGCGGGCAAGTTCCGGCGAAGGCCGTCCGCGCGTCACGGCGTTTCCGGCATACATCGGAGAAATTCGGTTGCCGAGGGCAAGTGTTCGCATAGGCTCCCGGATGTGTTGGTCCGACTCGCGCGGGCGCATCTGCGGCCCTACAGGCGCTCGATATCCCTGATCGTCCTGCTCCAGCTGATCCAGACGTTGGCAACCCTCTATCTGCCCACCCTCAACGCCGACATCATCGACGACGGTGTCGTGAAGGGCGACACGGGCTACATCCTCCGCACCGGCGGATTCATGATCGTGGTGACCGCCCTGCAGATCGTGTGCGCCGTCACCGCGGTCTACTTCGGCGCCCGTACGGCCATGGGGCTCGGCCGGGACGTCCGGGCCGCGGTCTTCGACCAGGTGCAGTCCTTCTCCGCGCGGGAAGTGGGCACGTTCGGCGCGCCGTCGCTGATCACCCGCACCACCAATGACGTCCAGCAGGTGCAGATGCTGGTGCTGATGACCTTCACGATGATGGTCTCGGCGCCGATCATGTGCGTCGGCGGCATCCTCATGGCGCTCAACCAGGACGTGCCGCTGTCGGCCCTCCTCCTGGTCATCGTCCCGGTCCTCGGGATCCTCGTCTCACTGATCGTGCGCCGGATGCGTCCGCTGTTCCGCGGGGTGCAGACCCGCATCGACACCGTCAACCGCGTGCTGCGCGAGCAGATCACCGGTATCCGGGTCATCCGCGCCTTCGTCCGCGACCGGCACGAGCGTGCGCGGTTCGGCGCCGCCAACCACGATCTGTTCGACGTGTCGCTGCGCGCCGGGCGGCTGATGTCGATGATGTTCCCGCTGGTCATGCTGATCGTGAACCTCTCCAGCGTGGCCGTGGTGTGGTTCGGCGGACTGCGCATCGACAGCGGTCGGATGCAGATCGGCGCACTGACCGCGTTCCTCAGCTACCTGATGTACATCCTGATGTCGATCATGATGGCGACGTTCATGGTGATGATGCTGCCGCGGGCGGAGGTCTGCGCCGAGCGCATCCAGGAGGTGCTGACCACCGACTCCAGCGTCACCCCGCCCGCGAACCCGGTCACCGCGCTGCGCCGGCACGGTGAACTGGAGCTGCGCAACGTCGAGTTCCGCTTCCCCGGTGCCGAGCAGCCGGTGCTCAGGGACGTCTCGCTGCTCGCCCGCCCCGGCGAGACCACCGCGGTCATCGGCTCGACCGGATCCGGCAAGTCGACCCTCCTCGGGCTGGTACCGCGGCTGTTCGACGCGACCGGCGGCACGGTCCTGGTGGACGGCGAGGACGTCCGCACCCTGGACCAGGAGACGCTGGCCACCCTCATCGGCCTGGTCCCACAGAAGCCGTACCTCTTCTCCGGGACGGTCGCGAGCAATCTGCGGTACGGCAATCCGGAGGCGACCGACGACGAGCTGTGGCACGCGCTGGAGGTGGCCCAGGCCCGCGAGTTCGTCGAGCGGATGGACGGCGGGCTGGCCGCGCCCATCGCGCAGGGCGGCTCCAACGTCTCCGGCGGCCAGCGGCAGCGCCTGGCCATCGCGCGGGCACTGGTCCGCTGGCCGGAGATCTACCTCTTCGACGACTCCTTCTCGGCGCTGGACTACGCCACGGACGCGGCCCTGCGCGCCGCGCTGTCCCGTGAGACGGGCCGGGCCACCGTGGTGATCGTCGCCCAGCGGGTCGCGACGATCCGCGGTGCCGACCGGATCGTGGTCCTCGACGAGGGCCGGATCGTCGGCACCGGTACCCATGCCGAGCTGATGGCCGGCAACGAGACCTACCGGGAGATCGTGCTCTCCCAGCTCACCGAGCAGGAGGCGGCGTGACCACCGCGGACAAGAGGGCGGCCGGTACGGGGACGGCCGCCGAGGGGGCTCCCGCAGCGGCGCCCGACGGGGCCCCGGCGTCGGCCCCGCGGCGCGGCCCGGCCCCCGGCGGCGGCCCGATGGCCCGCATGATGAGCGGCCCGATCGAGAAGTCCCTCAACTTCAAGGGCTCCGGCAAGCGGCTGCTGGCCCAGATGCGGCCGGAGCGCGGGATCATGGCCGTCGCGCTGCTGCTGGGCGTCCTGAGCGTGGCGCTGACGGTCGTCGGGCCCAAGATCCTCGGCCGGGCCACCGACCTGATCGTGGCGGGGGTCATCGGCCCCCGGGTGCCCGACGGCCTCACCAGGGCGCAGGCCGCCGACTGGCTGCGGGCGCGCGGTCAGGGCGGGCTCGCCGACATGCTCGGCACCATGCCGGTGGTCCCGGGCCACGGCATCGACTTCGGCGCCGTCGGCACCGTCCTGCTCTGGGTGACCCTCATCTACGCGGGCTCCGCGCTCTTCGGCTTCGTCCAGGCCCGGATCGCCACCCTGGTCGTGCAGCGCACCGTCTTCCGGCTGCGCGAGCAGGTCGAGGAGAAGCTGGCCCGGCTGCCGCTGAGCTACTTCGACCGGCAGCAGCGCGGCGAGGTGCTCTCCCGCGCGACCAACGACATCGACAACATCCAGCAGACGCTCCAGCAGACCCTCAGCCAGATAGTGACCTCGCTGCTGACGATCCTGGGCGTGCTGGCCATGATGTTCTGGATCTCGCCGCTGCTGGCGCTGGTCGCGCTGGTCACCGTGCCGGTCTCGGTCCTCGTCGCGGCCAGGATCGGCAAGCGCGCCCAGCCGCAGTTCGTCCAGCAGTGGAAGACGACCGGCAGGCTGAACGCGCACATCGAGGAGATGTACACCGGCCACTCGCTGGTCAAGGTCTTCGGCCGCCGGCGGGAGTCCGCCGAGCTGTTCCGCGAGCAGAACGAGGCGCTCTACGAGGCCGGGTTCAGGGCCCAGTTCATCTCCGGGATCATCCAGCCCGCGATGATGTTCATCGGCAACCTCAACTACGTCCTGGTGGCGGTGGTCGGCGGCCTCCGCGTCGCCGCCGGCGCGCTGTCCATCGGTGATGTGCAGGCGTTCGTCCAGTACTCCCGCCAGTTCAGCCAGCCGCTGACCCAGGTCGCCTCGATGGCCAACCTGGTCCAGTCCGGCGTCGCCTCCGCCGAGCGGGTCTTCGAACTCCTCGACGCCCGGGAGCAGGACCCGGACCCCGAGCGGCCGGCCCGCCCCGACGAGGTCCGGGGCCGGGTCGCCTTCGAGGACGTGTCCTTCCGCTACGACGAGAACAAGCCGCTCATCGACGGTCTCTCGCTGGCCGTCCACCCCGGCCAGACCGTCGCGATCGTCGGCCCGACCGGCGCGGGCAAGACCACCCTGGTCAACCTGCTGATGCGGTTCTACGAGGTCAGCGGCGGCCGGATCACCCTGGACGGGGTGGACATCGCCGGGATGTCCCGCGAGGAGCTGCGCGGCAACATCGGCATGGTCCTCCAGGACACCTGGCTGTTCGGCGGCACCATCGCCGAGAACATCGCCTACGGCGCCCCCGAGGGCACCTCCCTCGACAAGGTCGTCGAGGCTGCCCGGGCCACCCACGTCGACCGGTTCGTGCGCACCCTGCCGGACGGCTACGACACCGTCATCGACGAGGAGGGCGGCAATGTCTCGGTCGGCGAGAAGCAACTGATCACCATCGCGCGGGCGTTCCTCGCCGAGCCGGCCATCCTCGTCCTGGACGAGGCCACCAGCTCGGTCGACACCCGCACCGAGGTCCTCATCCAGCACGCGATGGCCCAACTCCGCACCGGCCGCACCAGTTTCGTCATCGCGCACCGGCTCTCCACCATCCGCGACGCGGACGTCATCCTGGTGATGGAGAACGGCGCGATCGTCGAACAGGGCTCGCACGACGCCCTGTTGGCGGCCGGCGGCGCCTACGCCCGGCTGTACGCGGCGCAGTTCGCGGAGGCGGTGGCGGAGACCGAGTGACCCGCAGCAGCGTGCGCGCCGCCGCCCGCCGTGCGCGTGATCGCCGCCGAACCCCCGCCGGGTCGGCGGCGATCGCCGTACCCGGCGCGGTCCGCGACGGTCGGCGGCCGGCTCAGCCGGTGCGCGCCGCCACCCAGGCGCCGATCCGTCCCGGCAGCGCGTCGTCCGCCGCGTTCTCCGCGTGCCCGAAGCCCCGCTCGCTCCACGGCTCGGCGGTGGCGGGGGCGGCGGCCAGCAGTATGCGGGGGTGGCCGAGGGGGAAGTACGGGCCGCGGTCGCCGTGGACGAGGAGGAGGGGAGTGGGGGCGATCAGCGGGACGGCGCCGGTGGGGGAGAGCGGTACCGGGTCCCGGTCCTCGGGGTGGATTCCGGTCCGCAGGCCGAGGCGGGAGACCAGGCGGCCCATGGGGGGAGTGACGGCCCGGTGGAGCCGGCGCATGGCCGCGGTGCCCTGGTAGGACCGGCGGGCGGGGGCGCTGACGGCGACGACGTCGTCGGGGCGCGCAACCGTGCGCTCCCCGTGCTCCCCCTGGCCGGAAATCGACCCCTGTGGCCCGTACGGCGCGGTCTGCCGCAGGACGACCGAGCCGCCCATGGAGAAGCCGACGGTGGCGACCCGGCGGTGGCCCAGGGCGCGGGCCCGGCGGACCGCGGCGGGCAGGTCCAGGACTTCCCGGTCGCCGACGGTGGAGCGTCCGCCGGAGCCGCCGTGGGCCGGGAAGGAGAACGTGATCACGTCCGCATACTGGGAAAAGGCGACCGCGGCGCGACGCGGTGCGGGTTTTTCCGGGGAGCCGGCGAAGCCGTGCGCGAGGACGATCGCGAGGTCGCCGGCGGGCGCCGCGGCGGGCTCAGGAGGCGCCTGTGCAGGGGCTATTCGGGGGTGTGGACGGCCTCGATCCGTACGCCGCCGTCCGTCAACAATGCCGCGCGGTGACCACTCGAAGTGATCGACGGAACACAAGAACGCGCAAAATCGGCCTCGGGTCCGCAACTCATGTGAGCTATTCTGCTGGGCAAGAAGGATCCGGGCAGCGTCGCCCCCGGGTCCTTTTGTGCTTTCACGCATGCACAGCGCTGTGACCGGAAGCACCCTGTACGAAGCAGAGCCGCAGACTCCCCCCGGCCGGGCCGGGTGGTGCCCCCGTCGCAGGGACCGAGGAGGAACCAGACGTCATGGGCAAGCGAAGCGAGCAGGACAGCGAGCCGCACAGGATGAAGCTCGCCGGAAACCGGGTAGGTGGTCGGAAGTGAGTTCGCTCCTGCTGCTGACCAACGCACTCCAGCCGTCGACGGAGGTGCTTCCGGCGCTCGGCCTGCTGCTGCACAGCGTCCGGGTCGCCCCCGCCGAGGGCCCGGCCCTGATCGACACCCCCGGGGCCGACGTCATACTGATCGACGGCCGCCGCGATCTTCCGCATGTGCGGTCCCTGTGCCAGCTGCTGCGGTCCACGGGCCCGGGCTGTCCCCTGGTGCTGGTGGTGACGGAGGGCGGGCTGGCCGCCGTGACCGCCGACTGGGGCGTCGACGACGTGATGCTCGACACGGCGGGCCCCGCCGAGGTGGAGGCGCGGCTGCGGCTGGCGATGGGCCGCCAGCAGATCACCACCGACAACGGTCCGATGGAGATCCGCAACGGTGATCTCTCGGTGGACGAGGCCACCTACAGCGCCAAGCTGAAGGGCCGCGTGCTGGACCTGACCTTCAAGGAGTTCGAGCTGCTGAAGTACCTGGCGCAGCACCCGGGCCGGGTCTTCACCCGCGCCCAGCTCCTCCAGGAGGTCTGGGGCTACGACTACTTCGGCGGTACCCGCACGGTCGATGTGCACGTCCGGCGGCTGCGCGCCAAGCTCGGCCCAGAGCACGAGTCGCTGATCGGCACGGTCCGCAACGTCGGCTACCGCTTCGTCACGCCGGAGAAGGTGGAGCGGGCGGCGGCCGAGTCCAAGGCCAAGGCGAAGGGCGACGCCGGCCGGGCGGCCGGGGCCGGCGGCGGGGACTCCGCCGCTGGTGACGGCGCTCGCCAGGCGCCCGCGAGTGCGTCCCGGCCGGGTACCGAATCCGCGTCCACAGAGCCTGCCCGCCGGTAGGACCACCCGCGTAGACTGCCGCGCGTGGCCAAGGTGACGCGGGATGACGTAGCAAAACTGGCGGGGACTTCCACTGCCGTTGTCAGTTACGTCATCAACAACGGACCGAGGCCGGTCGCCCCGGCCACGCGCGAGCGGGTGCTCGCCGCCATCAAGGAGCTCGGCTACCGGCCCGACCGGGTCGCGCAGGCGATGGCGTCCCGGCGTACGGACCTCATAGGTCTGATCGTGCCGGACACCCGGCAGCCGTTCTTCGCGGAGATGGCGCACGCCGTCGAGCAGGCCGCCTCCGAGCGCGGAAAGATGGTGCTGGTCGGCAACGCCAACTACATCGACGAGCGCGAGGTGCACTATCTGCGCGCGTTCCTCGGGATGCGGGTCTCCGGGCTGATCCTGATCAGCCAGGGGCCCAGTGAGCACGCCGCCGCCGAGATCGACGCCTGGGACGCCCGGGTGGTGCTGCTGCACCGGCGGCCGGACGCCATCGACGACGTCGCGGTGATGACCGACGACATCTGGGGCGCGCAGCTGGCCACCCGGCATCTGCTGGAGCACGGCCATCCGTACGTGGCCTTCCTGGGCGGTACGGAGGAGACGCCGAAGTCCGGCGACCCGGTCACCGACCACGTGGAGGGCTGGCGGCGGGCCATGCTGGAGTCCGGGAAGGCGACGGAGGGCCGCTACTTCGAGGCCCCGTACAACCGCTATGACGCCTACGACGTCGCGCTGCGGGTGCTGTCCGGGCCGGACCGGCCGCCGGCCATCATGTGCGCCACCGACGACCAGGCGATCGGCGTGCTGCGGGCCGCCCGCGAGCTGCGGATCGACGTACCGGGCGAGCTGGCGGTCGCGGGCTTCGACGACGTGAAGGAGGCCGCGCTCACCGATCCGCCGCTGACCACGGTCGCCTCGGACCGGCAGGCGATGGCGCGGGCGGCGGTCGACCTGGTGCTGGACGACGGGCTGCGGGTGGTCGGCTCGCGCCGGGAGCGGCTGCGGCAGTTCCCGTCGCGGCTGGTCGTCCGGCGGTCCTGCGGCTGCGGGAGCTGAGCGGGCCGGAGGGTGCCCGCGCCGCCGGCCGGGGACCAGTCCCGGCGCCCGGTCGCCGAACCGGGCCGCACCGGGGGCGCCCTTATACCGGGCATACCGACTTCTGTCGGGTCTCTCAGGGCGTTCTCAGACGGTTCTCATGCAGCGCCCCCAAAGTCATAGCCATGACCGAGAGCTACCGCCGCAGCGGCGATGAGATGCCCCAGGACCGGCCGTACGCATACGGCACCGAGTACGGCAGCACCCACGGCGGCGGCCGGGGTGCCGACCAGAGCGGGATGTACGCCGCCGCCGGCGAGTCGGGCACCGTACCGCCGCCCCCGCCGTACGCACCGGGGCACGCGGACGCGGCCGACGCCGGGGCGGCCGAGCCGCGGCGCCGGGCCCGCCGGCCGATCGCGCTGATCGCGGCGGTGGCGCTGGCCTCCGGTCTCATCGGCGGCGGCAGCGCGGCGCTGATCGCCGGCGCCACGCAGAACAGCGCGCAGTCCAGTGGCGTCTCCACCCCGCTCGTCAACGCCGGGCAGAACTCCGGCAGCGGCGTCGCCGGGGTCGCCAAGGCGGTCAGCCCGGCCATAGTGGAGATCAAGGCCCGGTCGGCGGGCGGCGAGTCCACCGGCTCGGGTGTGGTCATCACCAGCAGCGGCGAGATCATCACCAACAACCATGTGGTGTCCGGCGCCCGCAAGGTGACCGTCACCTTCAGCGACGGCAGCCGGAAGACCGCGACGGTCACCGGCACCGACCCCGCCAAGGACCTGGCGCTGATCAAGGTCCAGGGCGCCAGTGGGCTGACCCACGCCCAGCTCGGCGACTCCGGCAAGCTCGCGGTCGGCGACCCGGTGGTGGCGATCGGCTCGCCCGAGGGCCTGACCGGCTCGGTGACCAGCGGTATCGTCTCCGCGCTCAACCGCGATGTGACCGTCCCCAAGGAGAGCGGCCAGGGCCAGGACCAGGGGCAGGGACAGGGCGGCGGCTTCGGCGGCCGGGGCGGCTGGCCGTTCGAGTTCGGCGGCAACCAGTACAACGGCGACACCGGCTCGTCCAAGACCTCGTACAAGGCGATACAGACCGACGCCGCGCTCAACCCCGGCAACTCCGGTGGTGCCCTGATCAACCTCCAGGGGCAGGTCATCGGCATCAACTCGGCGATGTACTCCCCGAGTTCGTCGGACAGCAGCCAGGCGGGCAGCGTCGGCCTGGGCTTCGCGATACCGATCAACACCGTCAAGGCCGACCTGGCCTCGCTGCGCAGCGGCGGCAGCCGCGGCGACAACAGCGGGGTCTGACCGCCCCGCGTCGACCGGGGTGTACGGGCGCCCGTACACCCGGCAGCCCGGGATCCGTGCCAGGCTGAAGGTGAGGAAGGTCCAGCCGGTCCGCCACGCACCCCGAGGTAGCCACGCACATGAGCCCCGCCGAGCACGGTGATCACCCCGCCCGCATCCTGATCGTCGACGACGAGCCCGCGGTCCGCGAGGCCCTGCAGCGTTCGCTCGCCTTCGAGGGGTACGGGACGGAGCAAGCGGTCGACGGCCTGGACGCGGTGGAGAAGGTCGCCGGGTACGACCCCGAACTGATCGTGCTGGACGTGCTCATGCCCCGGATGGACGGGCTCACGGCCGCCCGCCGGCTGCGGGCGAGCGGGGTGACCGTACCGATCCTGATGCTGACCGCCCGGGACACCGTCGGCGACCGGGTCACCGGCCTGGACGCCGGCGCCGACGACTACCTGGTCAAGCCCTTCGAGCTGGACGAGCTGCTGGCCCGTATCCGCGCGCTGCTCCGCCGCAGCTCGTACGCGGCGGCGGCCGGCGCCACCCAGCCCGACGAGAGCGAGCTGCTGACCTTCGCCGACCTGCGGATGAACCTGGGCACCCGCGAGGTCGTGCGCGGCAGCCGCCCCGTCGAGCTGACCCGCACCGAATTCACCCTCCTGGAGATGTTCCTGGCCCATCCGCGCCAGGTCCTCACCCGCGAACAGATCCTGAAAGCCGTATGGGGCTTCGACTTCGAACCGACCTCCAACTCCCTGGACGTATACGTGATGTACCTGCGCCGCAAGACGGAGGCGGGCGGCGAGCCGCGGCTGGTCCACACCGTCCGGGGGGTCGGCTACGTCCTGCGGCTGGACGGCGGCGCGGAATGAGCGCCACCGGCGAGCCGAACGGGCCGGACGACACCGGCCGTTCCCGGTACGGCCTGACCCGCTACCACCAACTGCCGCTGCGCTCCCGGCTGGCGCTGCTCACCGCGGTCGCGGTCGCCTTCGCGGTGGCCCTGTCGGCCGCCGCCTGCTGGCTGATCACCCGCGACCGGCTCACCGAGCAGCTCGACACGACGCTGAGCACCGTCGACGTGAACTCCGACTACGTCCAGGCGCTCAGCGCCCGCTGCGTCACCGGCACGCTGCCCAACGTCCGCTTCCAGCCCACCCCGTACACCATCCAGCTGGTCACCCCGTCCGGCTATGTCTGCACCTCGCCGGACAAGTGGCAGATCCCCGCCCAGCGCAAGGACGAGGCGGTCGCCGACGGGCGGCTGGCCGGCGCCGTGCACACCACCAAGGACGTGAACGGCACCGAGATGCGGGTCTCGACCGTGCCCTACCGCGGGCCGGGCACCGACATCCAGGGCAACCACCTGGCGATCTCCGTGGCCGCGCCGATGGACCAGGTCACCGACCCGCTCAACCAGCTCGCGCTGGTACTGCTGGTCGTCGCCGGGGTCGGGGTGCTGGGCGCCGCCACCGCCGGCCTGTGGGTGGCCCGCGCGGGCCTCAAGCCGGTGGACCGGCTGACCGACGCCGTCGAGCATGTCGCCCGCACGCAGGACCTGACCATCCGCATCCCCACGGACGGCGAGGACGAGATCGCCCGCCTCTCCCGGTCCTTCAACGCGATGACCGCCGCGCTGGCCGCCTCCCGCGAGCTCCAGCAGCAGCTGATCGCCGACGCCGGTCACGAACTCCGTACGCCGCTCACCTCCCTCCGTACCAACATCGACCTCCTGGAGCGCAGCGAACGCTCCGGCCGGCAGATCCCGGCGGCCGACAAGGCGGCCCTGCTGACCTCGGTCAAGGCCCAGATGGGCGAGCTGGCCGCCCTCATCGGCGACCTCCAGGTGCTCTCCCGCCCGCCCGAGAACGGCCCCGGCGCCCCCTCGGCGGCGATCCGCGTCGTGGCGCTTCACGACATCGTCGGCTCCGCCCTCGAACGCGCCCGGCTGCGCGGCCCGTCGCTGGCCATCACCGCCGACCTCGACCCCTGGTACGTACGCGCCGAACCGGCCGCCCTGGAGCGCGCGGTGGTCAACCTCCTCGACAACGCCGTCAAGTTCAGCCCGTCCGGCGGCACGGTCGAGGTCCGCCTGAAGAGCGGCGCGCTGACGGTACGGGACCACGGCCCCGGCATCCCCGAGGACGAACTCCCGCATGTCTTCGAGCGCTTCTGGCGCTCGCCGTCCGCCCGCAGCCTGCCCGGCAGCGGTCTGGGCCTGTCCATCGTGGCCCGCACGGCGGAACAGGCGGGCGGCGGGGTACGCCTGCGCAACGCACCGGGCGGCGGTACGGAGGCCCTGCTGACCATGCCGGGGGCGGCCACTCCGCCACCGGAGACGCCGGGGGCGTCGGGTGGGGCGCCGGGGGAGCCGGGGGCGCCCGACGAGAAACCGGGCACACCGGACGCACCGGACGCACCGGGGTCGGCGTAACGGGGCCGGGGCCGGGGCCCGTCAGGATCCGCGTCAGCGCATCCGGAACACCTGGTTGGGCCGGCCGTTGCACTCCCACTGGATGATCGGCGTCTCGTCCGCCGGGCTTCCGCCGCGCACGTCAAGGCACTTGCCGGCGAAGGTGCCGATCTCGAAATACCCGTCGCCGACCTCCCGGATCCGGAACAGCTGGTTGTGTCCGCCGTTGCACCCCCACTGGATGATCGGTGTTCCGTCCGCCGGGTTCGCACCCCGCACATCGAGACACTTGTCCGCGAAGGTGCGGATCTCGAACGTGTCCCCACCGCGGGGGACGAACCGGAATTCCTGGTTGGGTCCCCCGTTGCATTCGTACTGGATGACGGGGACATCGTCCGCGGCGCTGCGCCGCGCGACATCCAGGCACTTGTGCGCGAACGTCTCGATCCGGTGCTGCCCGGCCTCCTCCGGAGCCCGCGCCCTGCTCTGCGCACCGGCGCCGGGAGCCACCACCGCAACCGAGGCCGTCACGGCCAGAACGGCCAGGGCCCGCCCCCAGGTCTTTCCGCGAGAACGCACGACGCCCACCTCTTCCCTGTTTTCCGGGATGTGTTTCGGACGCGGCCAGAGTGCCAACGAATGCGGCGGTCCGGTGGGCTCGTTATCGGCGTTCACCCCAACGCGTGGCGCGGGCCTCGGCAAACTCGAAACCGGCAATTGTCCGATTCAGCCGCCCCGTGATCCCGTCCCCTGCTTTCCTCCCTTCCCCGCTTCCCCCGCTCTCCCGGCTCCCCCTATTTCCCCTTCTTCCCCTTCTTCGCCGCATCGCCGAACGGCAGGTGCGCCCCCGTCAGATCGGCCCGGATACCGTCGCTCTCCACGGAGATGTTCCGCAGCCGGATATCGCCCGGCGTCTTCGGGAGCTGGAAGGAGAGCGACAGCCGGTCGGCGATCTGCGGCTTGGTCAGACCGGTCAGCGCGCCGAGCACCTTCGGGTCGATGCCGACCTTCTGGAGCAGCCAGGGGTGGTCCGTCACCACGTCGACCAGGTTGACCTGCATCAGCTGGTGGATGAAGTGCGGCGACCCGATCAGCTCGTGCAGCTTGTCGTCGCTGCGGAGCGCCGCGTCGATGTATTCCTTCGGGATTCCGATGCGTTCCGCGATGGCCGGAATACTCAGCATCGCCTTCACCTTGGCGGCCTGCCGGCTGACCTCGGCGGCGGCCTTGGGGGTCAGCCGCAGCCCCTCGTCCTTTCCGGTGCCCGGACGGTAGACGGCGACATCGCCGATGTCGAGCTGCATCCGGCTGATGTCGGTGGAGATTCCCCGTTCGCCGTTGCGCTGAATGCGTGCCTCGGCGTGAACGCGCAACTTGTAGCCCGCGATGGGCAGTTCGCCGACCGCCCGGACGCCGTTCGTGCCCATTCCGCTGAACTTCACCTGGGAGGCGCCGAGTTCACGATTCATGTCATCGAAGGCCAGCAGCACACTGCCGTGCATGGCGCCGATGGTGGCGCCCTTGATATCGGACGGCAGATCCCCGTCCAGCCGGATGTCCTTCGCGGTCGCCTCGACCTTCGCCAGCGAGACGCGGTCCGCGGCGACGTTGGGAACCACGACGTCCACCTGGTCCAGCCGCTTGTCCAACACCTGGGTGAGGAAGGGGAATCCCTTGATGTCGACCTCCGGCCTGGCCTGGAGGTGCAGCGCCTTCTTCACCTCCTCCTCGGCCTTGTTCTGCGCGTAGAGGACGGCGAATCGGTCGCCGAGGGTGAGCACTCCGGCGCACAGCGCCAGGGCGACCAGCAGCTTGATGGTGCGCGGTACGGCCGCGAACCGGCTGATCCCGCGTTTCATCCGGCGGTGGTTGGGCGGCGCCCACTGCTCGTCGTCGTCATCCGGGCGCAGCCCCAGACCCAGCGGGTCGTCGCTGTCATCACGCTCGTTGAGATACGCACGCCGTCGGGATCCCGCCGGATACTCCGCGGCGTATCCCGGCTCCGGCCGCGGCTCCGGATCCGCCAGGGCGGCCAGATCCGCGTACGGATTGACCTTTTCGAGCTCTCTGGTGTCGCCCTGGGAGTCGTCCCGGCCGCCCGGCGCAGGGGAATGGGGGGACTGCTGAGCGGCGGGTACCGGCGAGGGTGAAGATATGCGTATGGGGGTTCGCATCCGAACATCCCACCATGAGCGGGACCCCGCAGCGCAAGTCTTACCCGCGGAATGTGAGATACACGAAAGTTGTCCGGACGGCCTTGGCGAAAATTTACCGCGCTCCGGCCCGGACCTGAACTAGCGTCACACCTCCGGGCGGTGTGCGCCACGCCACGCCCTGCCCGCTGATTTTCCAGACCTCTCTGGCACTTCCGAATCCTTTGAAGGAGTCCCCGTGATCGTGGTAACCGGAGCAACCGGCAATATCGGCCGCAGTCTTGTCGCCCGCCTCCTGGAGGAAGGCGCCGACGTCCGCGCGCTGACCCGCGACCCGGCGCGGGCCGGGCTTCCGGAGCGGGCCGAGGTGGTCCGCGCCGACCTCGGCGAGGACACCGACCTCACTCCGCTCCTCGCCGACGCCGACGCCCTCTTCCTCAACCTCGCGGCCGGCGGCAGCGAGGCCGCGTCCCGGCTGATCGACGCCGCGGTCAAGGCCGGCGTGCGCCGTATCGTCCTCAACTCCTCGCTGTCGGTGACCGATACGCCCGCCGACGAGACCGACTTCATCGCCCGCAACCACGCCGCGCTGGAGCGCGCGGTACGCGACTCCGGCCTGGAGTGGACCTTCCTCCGTGGCGGCAACTACGCCACCAACGCGCTCAATTGGGCCCCGGCCATCCGTGAGTCGGGCGTGGTCCGCGACCCGCACCCGGGCGCCCAGGGCGTCCCCGTCCACGAGGCCGACCTCGCGGACGTCGCCGCCGTCGCCCTCCTGGACCGCACCGGCGCCCACCGGAACCAGACCTACCTGCTGACCGGCCCCGAGCCGCTCACCAGCGCCCAGCAGGTCGCCGCCATCGGCGAGGCGATCGGCCGGCCGACCCGCATCGAGCAGATCTCGGAGGACGAGGCCGCCGAGGCCATGGCCGGCCCCCACTTTCCGGTCGAGGCCGCC
The DNA here is from genome assembly GCF_000805335.1 of Streptomyces sp. CT34. GTDB lineage: Bacteria > Actinomycetota > Actinomycetes > Streptomycetales > Streptomycetaceae > Streptomyces. Next base: position 4,787,947 of record NZ_KN708638.1, read on the forward strand.
CGCGAACTCATCCGCCTCTTCGGACAGTCGGTCGACGCCCCCCTCTTCCCCGTCTCCGACACCGTCGAGCGCCTCACCGGGCACCCGGCCCGCCCCTTCGCCCAGTGGGCCCGGGACCATGCGGGGGACTTTTCCTGAGCGGAGTTTTCCCGGGCGGGACTCTTCCCGAGCCGGACTTTTCAAGATCGATCGGGCGTCATTCGTCCGTAGCTCCGGTATCCGATGTGCGGCGCGGCGGCCCCGGCCGCTCGTCGTGGCGCACCCGGAGGCCGGCGCCAGGGGCCGGTTGCGGGTGGGCGGCCGGGGGCGGTACGCGGCGGCGTCCGCGACACCCCCGTGGCCCGGCGGCATCGTCGTACGCTTCACACATGACTGACGCTGCACAGGAGATGGGCCGGACCGGCCGCAGGATCCAGGTGGTCGACGAGGTCGCGCCGGATGAGGTCGCGGCCGTCCTCGATCTGATCGAACGGGCCGCGCGGACGGACGGGCAGCCGGCCGTGTCCGAGCAGGGCCGCCTCCAGTTGCGGGGCGGCAAGCGGGAGGGCGTCCGGCATGTGCTGGTGTACGTGCCCGGGGACGACGGCGGGCAGCTGGTCGCGTACGGGCAGCTGGAGGACACCGACCCGGTGGAGGCGCCGGCCGCCGAGCTGGTGGTGCATCCGGGGCACCGCGGCCGGGGGCACGGCCGGGCGCTGGGCGGTGAGCTGATGGAGCAGTCCGGGCGCCGGCTGCGGGTGTGGGCGCACGGCGGGCACCCGGCCGCCCGGCATCTCGCGCAGACCCTGGGGCTGACGATGTTCCGGGAGCTGCGGCAGATGCGGCGCTCGCTCGCGGACCTGGACCTGCCGGAGCCGGTGCTGCCGGAGGGCGTGACCGTCCGCACCTTCCAGCCGGAGACCGATGACGCGGCGTGGCTGGAGGCGAACGCGGAGGCGTTCGCGCACCACCCCGAGCAGGGCTCGCTGACCCAGCGGGACCTGGACGACCGCAAGGCCGAGCCGTGGTTCGACCCGAAGGGCTTCTTCCTGGCGGAGAAGGACGGCCGGGTGGTCGGCTTCCACTGGACCAAGGTGCACGCCGAGGAGGGCCTCGGTGAGGTCTACGTCGTCGGCGTGCGGCCGGCCGCGCAGGGCGGCGGGCTGGGCAAGGCGCTGACCACGATCGGGCTGCGGCACCTGGCGGGGCAGGGGCTGGCGACCGTGATGCTGTACGTGGACGCGGACAACCTGGCGGCGGTGAGCGTGTACGAGCGGCTGGGCTTCGTCACGCACGAGACGGATCTGATGTACCGGTCGGAGACCTGATCCGGTGCAGCGCGACCCGGCGCGTAGCGCGCGAAGGGGTGGGGCGGACCGTGGGCGGTCCGCCCCTTCGCATGTCGTTGCTCAGGTCCCCGGCTGTTGCCGGTCCCGCTGCGCGCGCCACTCGCGCGCGAGCATCGCGTAGATCACCTCGTCGCTCCATGCGCCGTCGAGGAACTCGTTCTCCCGGAGGTGGCCCTCGCGGCGCATGCCCAGCCGCTCCAGGAGCCTGGCGGAGGCGGTGTTGCGGCCGTCCAACTCGGCCTGGATACGGTGCAGTCGCAGGTCCTCGAAGCCCAGCTTCAGCAGTGCCCGGGATGCCTCGGTGGCGTAGCCGTGGCCGGTGTGGTCGGGGTGGAAGACGTAGCCGATGCGGCCCTGGCGGTGCCGGCGGCTGGTGTAGACGAAGGAGACGTCGCCGACCAGAGCGCCGGTCTCGCGGACGACGACGGCGAGCCGGAGGGAGTCGCCGGACTCGCGCAGCGTGGTGCGGGTCGCCATGTCGGAGACCCAGGCGCGGGAGGCGGCCTCGTCGCGCGGGCTCGAGTAGAGGTAACGGCAGACCTCGGGGAGGCGCTGATAGGCGTGGACCGCGGCGAAGTCGTCGAGGCGTACGGGGCGGAGGTCCAGGCGCTCGGTGCGGAGCGGGTAGTCGGGGGTGAACGGGAGGGGCGGGGCGGGAGCGGCGGAAGGTATGGGCACGCGGTCAGCGTAGGGAGCGGGTGCGGGGGGCGGCGGGTTTTCCGGATTGGCCGTAGCGAAGATCGGCGGGGCCGTCCCGGCGCGGAAAATACCCGGGAGTAGCGCCCCGCTTGCCTGGCCGCCATGTCCGCGTTACCGGCGATTCAATATCGCTTGCGAGCATCGCTGAATGCAGCCCGCTGTGCCGAACGTGCCGAAACCGCGGCTCTCCGTCGTTCCGCCGCCTCCTGACGCGCCTGGAACCGCCTTGGCGCGGAAGAATGAGGACATGAAGCAGCAGCACAGCGCTCAGGCCCCGGCCCAGCCCGAGATGCCGTCCCAGGAAACACCGAGGGCCACGGGCCCCTTGGTGCAGCCTTCGGTGGGCTCGATCGCCGCGCACCGCCCGCACGCGGTCAGCGGCACGCTGTCCGGGCTGGAGCCCGACCTGGACGCGGATCCGGACGCGTACGAGGACCGTGGCGTCCCGGGTGCGAACGGTGAGGAGCTGCCCAGCGGGCGCTTCCTGGACCGTGAGCGCAGCTGGCTGGCGTTCAACGAGCGGGTGCTGGAGCTGGCCGAGGACCCGGCCACCCCGCTGCTCGAACGGGCAAACTTCCTGGCGATTTTCGCCAGCAACCTGGACGAGTTCTTCATGGTCCGGGTCGCCGGCCTCAAGCGCCGGATCGCCACCGGCGTCGCCACCCGTTCCGCGTCCGGCCTCCAGCCCCGCGAGGTGCTGGACCTCATCTGGACCCGGTCCCGCGAGCTCATGGCCCGGCATGCCGCCTGCTACCAGCAGGACGTCGCCCCCGATCTCGCCGAGCAGGGCATTCACCTGATCCGCTGGCCCGATCTGACCGACAAGGAGCAGGCCCGGCTGTTCACGCTCTTCCGGCAGCAGATCTTCCCGGTCCTCACCCCGCTCGCGGTCGACCCGGCGCACCCGTTCCCGTACATCTCGGGACTCTCGCTGAATCTGGCCGTGGTGGTCAGGAACCCCGTCAGCGGCCATGATCACTTTGCTCGGGTGAAGGTTCCGCCGCTGCTCTCCCGCTTCCTGGAGGCGTCCCCGCAGCGCTATGTCCCCATCGAGGACGTGATCGCCGCGCACCTGGAGGAGCTGTTCCCGGGGATGGAGGTGCGGGCGCACCACATGTTCCGGGTGACCCGCAACGAGGACCTGGAGGTGGAAGAGGACGACGCGGAGAACCTGCTCCAGGCGCTGGAGAAGGAGCTGATGCGGCGGCGCTTCGGGCCGCCCGTCCGGCTGGAGGTCGAGGAGTCCATCGACCCGGGCGTGCTCGACCTGCTCGTCCAAGAGCTGAAGGTCTCCGAGGCCGAGGTCTACCCGCTGCCGGGGCCGCTCGACCTGACCGGGCTGTTCGGGATCGGCGCGCTGGACCGGCCGGAGCTGAAGTACCCGAAGTTCGTGGCCGGTACGCACCGCGACCTGGCGGAGGTGGAGTCCGCTTCCGCGCCCGACGTCTTCGCCGCGCTGCGCGCCCGCGACGTGCTGCTGCACCACCCGTACGACTCCTTCTCCACCTCCGTGCAGGCGTTCCTGGAGCAGGCCGCGGCCGACCCGAACGTGCTCGCCATCAAGCAGACGCTCTACCGCACCTCCGACCACTCGCCGATCGTGGACGCCCTGATAGACGCCGCGGAATCCGGCAAGCAGGTCCTGGTCCTGGTGGAGATCAAGGCGCGCTTCGACGAGCAGGCCAACATCAAGTGGGCCCGCAAGCTGGAGGAGTCCGGCTGCCATGTCGTCTACGGCCTGGTCGGGCTCAAGACGCACTGCAAGCTGTCGCTCGTCGTCCGCCAGGAGGGCGAGATCCTGCGCCGGTACTCCCATGTGGGGACCGGCAACTACCACCCCAAGACGGCCCGGTTGTACGAGGACCTGGGGCTGCTGACCGCGGACCCGCAGGTGGGAGCCGACCTCTCCGACCTCTTCAACCGGCTGAGCGGCTACTCCCGGCGGGAGACCTACCGCCGGCTGCTGGTCGCGCCCAGGTCGCTGCGCGACGGGCTGATACAGCGCATCGCCAAGGAGGCCGCGCACCACCGGGCCGGGCGTCCCGCCTACGTCCGGATCAAGGTCAACTCGATGGTCGACGAGGCCGTCATCGACGCGCTCTACCGGGCCTCGCAGGCCGGAGTGCCGGTCGACATCTGGGTGCGCGGCATCTGCGCGCTGCGCCCCGGGGTCCCCGGCCTGAGCGAGAACATCCGGGTCCGCAGCATCCTCGGCCGCTTCCTGGAGCACTCCCGGGTCTTCGCCTTCGGCAACGGAGGCGAGCCCGAGGTGTGGCTGGGCAGCGCCGACATGATGCACCGCAATCTCGACCGGCGGATCGAGACGCTGGTCCGGGTCGCCGACCCGGCCCACCGCGCGGCCCTCAACAGGCTGCTGGAGACCGGCACTTCGGACTCCACCGCGTCCTGGCACCTGGGCCCGGACGGCAACTGGACCCGGCGGTCGGTGGACGCGGACGGCAACGCGCTGCGGAACGTACAGGAAATGCTCATTGACGCCCGGAGGCGCCGGCGTGGCCCAGCGACATGACCAGCCGGCCGGGGGGCCGCCGCCCGGTCTCATCGGCATCGGTACGGGAAGCGGAATCGGATACGGGTCCGGCGCGGCGCCGGGAGCCCGTGCGGCGGTGGTGGACGGGCCGGGGGAAGCGGTGTTCGGGGACATTTCGGCGTACGGGGAGTACCGGGAGGCCCGTTGCGGGCCGGGGACCGGGGGACACGGGGCAGCGGCGCCGTACGGCGCGGACGGTGGTGGAGCGGGCGCCGGGCTCGCCGGCCGGACCGCCGCGGACGTGCTCGCCGGCTATCTGCACCGGCAGGCCGCCGACTTCCTGCGCAGTCTGCGGCTGCACCGGGAGAGCGGCGCGGACGCGGCGGGCGCAGGCGAGGCGGCCCGGCAGCTGCGCCGCGCGGCGCGCCGCATCAGTGCCACGCTGCACACCTTCCGGCCGCTGACCGAGGAGGTCTGGGCCGACCAACTCCGCGCCGAGCTCGGGTGGTTGAGCGGCACGCTGGCGCGCGAGCAGGCGTGCGAGGCGCGCCGGGAGCGGCTGATGGGGGCGTTGCAGCGGCTGACCGGACGGGCGGAGCGGGTCGAGCGGCCGGCGGAGCGCGGCGGCCGGGGCGTCCGTGGGGGCCGTACGGCCACCGCTGCCACCCCCGCGGCGCCGGCCGCCGGTACGGCAGCTGGGACGGCCGTCGAGC
>NZ_KN708638.1:4793187-4798614 GCF_000805335.1 Streptomyces sp. CT34
CGGCGCGGGCCGGGGCGCTGCTCGACCGCCAGCTCACCCTCGCCCGGACCCGCGCGCACTCCGCCGCCCTCCAGGCGCTGGGCTCCTCCCGCTTCCACGCGGTCGCCGACTCGGTCGCGGTGCTCGCCTCCGAGGCGCCGCTGGCCCGGGTGGCGGCGGAGGTGCCGGCCGCCGAGGAGCTGCCGCCGCTCGCCGAACAGGCGCACCGGCTGCTCGCCGACGCGATCGCCCTGCTTCCGCTGGCCCGCGCCGGCCACCCCTACAACGCCGCCGCGCTGGCCGCCGACCACCGCCAGGACGCCCCCTGGCACCAGGTCCGGCTGCTGGTCCGGCTGAGCCACTACGCCCAGGAGGTGGTCGCCCCGGAGCGCCCGGACGCCCGGCTGGCCGAGTCCGGCCGGGCGCTGGAGCTGCACCGGGACGCCGCCGAGGCCGCCGACGCAGCCGCCACCGCGGCCCGTACGCCGCGGATCGCGCCGGCCACCGCGTACGCTCTCGGGGTCCTGCACGCCGATCAGCGGCACGAGGTCGAGGCGGCCCGGTTCGCCTTCGGGCGGGTCTGGCTGCCGAGAGCGGCCGAGCACGGCGCCTGAGGCGAAGCAGGGGAAACACCCAGGGGGAGACGTGGGAAAGGCAATGGGAAAGGCAACAGGCCGGAAGGGGCCGGGAGGAGGCGAGGGGCGGATGCCCGACACCGCACCGATCCGCGCCGCGGGGTGCGTGCTGTGGCGCCGCTCGCCCTCCCACGGCGGGATCGAACTCGCCCTGGTCCACCGGCCCAAGTGGGACGACTGGTCCTACCCCAAGGGGAAGCTGAAGCCGCGGGAGGATGCCCGGCAGGGCGCGCTGCGCGAGGTCCTGGAAGAGACCGGTATGACCTGCGAGCTGGGCCCCGAACTCCCCACCGTCCGCTACCGGGTGGGCACTCGCCCCAAGGAGGTCCACTACTGGGCCGCCGAGGCCACCGGCGGCGGCTTTCTCCCCAACAAGGAGGTGGACCGCCTGCTGTGGGCGACCCCCGAGGCGGCTCTGGACCTCCTCACTCAGCCCCGGGACAGGGAGCTCGTCGGGGTGCTGCTCAGCGTGCTCCGGGTGAGCGGGCGGGGGTTGTGAACGCGGCAGCGGCCGACGCTGTTCCCTTCTTCCGACGTTTCGCCGCCATGGGCGCCGGAGCGTGACTACCGTGTGTGCTCCGGCCGTTACGGGAATGGCCGGGAAGTCCCACACCTTCCACGGAGGAGGTCGCCGTGCCCCCGAGAAGGGTCGTCACCGGACGAAGCCCGGAGCCGCGCCGACGGTTCGCGGAGGAGCTGCGATTACTGCGGGCGAAGAAGGGCGACAGCCTGCGGCGGCTTGCCGAGGTACTCGGCTGGGACGCGTCCCTGTTCGGGAAGATGGAGAACGGGCAGACGCTGGGGAGCCCTGAGGTGGTGGAGGCGCTGGCCCAGCACTACGGGACAGGGGATCTTCTGCTGACGCTCTGGGAGTTGGCGGTGGGGGATCCGGCGCAGTTCCTGGAGCAGTACCGGAGGTACATGACGCTGGAACAGGAAGCGGTGAGTCTCTGGCACTACGCAGTGAGCGCGCCGCCGGGCCTGCTCCAGACGGCCGGGTATGCGCGCGAAGCGCTCGCGGGCGGTTTCAAGGGTCAAGAACTGGATCAGCAGGTCGAGGCGCGCATAGGGCGGCGGAAGTTGCTGGAGGGGTATGACGCACCACCGTTTCGCGCCATCCTCTCCGAGGCGGTGCTGCGCACGCGGCTATGCGCCTCTCAGGAGTGGCGGGAGCAGCTGGAGTACCTGGCGGAGGCGGCGGAGTGCCCGAACATCACGCTCCACGTACTGCTGTTCAGCGCCGGTCCTCATGGTCTGATGAACACCCCCACGATGTTCCTGCGGCTGCCGGACGGCCGTACCGTGGCGTACACCGAGAATGACGATCGCGGTGAACTGATCGAGGAAAACGGCAGGGTTGAGGATTTGCAGCGCCGATATGACGCGATGCGTGACCTGGCGCTGCGCCCGGCCGAATCGCGGAAGTTCATCATCCGGATGCTGGAGGAAGTGCCGTGCGAGCCATCGACCTGAGCGGTGTGACGTGGCGTAAGAGCAGTTACAGCAACACGAGTGGCGGCGAGTGCATCGAGGTCTCCGACGACCTGCTGACCAACGCCACTTGGCGCAAGAGCACCTACAGCAACCCGGACGGCGGCCAGTGCATCGAGGTCTCCGACGACCTGCTGACCAACGCCACCTGGCGCAAGAGCACCCACAGCAACACAGACGGCGGCGACTGCATAGAGGTCTCCGACGACTTCCCGGCCCTCGTCCCCGTCCGCGACAGCAAGGATTCCCACGGCCCCGCGCTCGTTTTCGGGTCGGCCGCCTGGGAGTCCTTCGTCACCGCCGTCAGCCGGGGCGGGTTCGCCGCCTGAGCCCGCAGGCAGGGGTTCCGGCGTTCAGCCCGGGCGGCGGGTGCGACGCATACTGGACTGATGCTGCACGCGGAAATCGAGATCAGCTCGTTCCTCAAGGCGCGCCGTGCCGCGCTCGACCCGGCCGAACTGGGTCTGCCCGGCGGGTACAACCGCCGCCGGGTCCGCGGGCTGCGGCGCGAGGAGGTCGCCCAGCTCGCCGGGATCAGCGTCGACTACTACACCCGCATCGAGCAGGGCCGGGCGCACGCCATCTCCGACTCCGTGCTGGACGCCATCGCCCGCGCGCTGCGGCTGTCGGGCGGCGAGGTGTCGTATCTGCGGAACGTCGCGGCGCCCCGGCGGCGCGGCGCGGCGGCGGTGTGCGCGCCCTCCCCGGGCAGGCCGCGGCAGACCGTACGGCCCGAGATCCAGCAGCTGCTGGACGCGATGGACACCGTGGTCCCGGCGCTGGTCATGGGGCGCGGCCTGGACATCCTGGCCTGGAACGCGCTCGGCGGCCGGCTCGCCTTCGACCTCGAACGCCTCACCCCGGACCGGCGCAACACCGCGCTGCTGGTCTTCCTCGACCCGGCCGCGCGGGAGCTGCACCCCGAATGGGAGAGGAAGGCCGAGGAGGTCGTCGGCAATCTGCGGGCCGAGAGCGGGCGGCACCCGGACGATCCGCGGATCTGCGAGGTGGTCGGCGAACTCCTCGACCGCAGCCCGGAGTTCCGCCGGCTGTGGGACGCGCAGGGGGTGTACGAGTGCCTGCGCGGCACCAAGCGGATCGTGCATCCGGAGGTCGGGGAGCTGACCGTCACGTTCGAGAGCCTGCGGCTGAGCACGGATCCGGATCAGGTGCTGGTGACGTACACGGCACCCCGGGGCTCGGTGACGGAGCGGCGGCTGCGGGAGCTGGCGGACCGGGTGGGCGGCGCCGCGCTCGCCGTCCAGGGCCCGGCCCAATCGGGCAGACCATAACGGCGCGGGTCAGCCGCCCCGCGGAGCCAGTGCCTCCCACCGCACCGTGACCTCGCCCTGGCGGCGCCGCCGCGGGTCGCCGGCCAGCGGCCAGTCCGCCGACAGGGAGTGGACGGCGGCCCGCCACCGCTGCCGGGCGCCCAGTGCGCCCAAGGGGGCGGCGGTGGCCCAGGCGCGGTCGAAGTCGCGCAGGAAGGCGTGCACCGGCTCGCCCGGCACATTGCGGTGGATCAGCGCCTTGGGGAGCCGTTCGGCCAGGTCGGAGGGGGTGTCGAGGGAGCCGAGCCGGGTCGCGAAGGTGACCGTGCGGGGCCCCTCGGGGCCCAGCGCGACCCAGACGTGCCGCCGCCCGATCTCGTCACAGGTGCCCTCGACCAGCAGCCCGCCGGGTGCCAGCCGGGCGCACAGCCGCTGCCAGACGGCGGTGACCTCGTCCTCGTCGTACTGGCGCAGCACGTTCGCGGCCCGTATGAGGACCGGGGCGCGCCCCCGCTCGCCCGGGAGCGGCACCTCGAAGCCGCCGTGGACGAAGTCCAGCCCGGCGCGCGCGTACGGGCGGGCGGCGGCGACCCGCGCCGGATCGATCTCGACGCCGACGACCTGCGCGTCCGGCCGCACCGTACGCAGCCTTCCCAGCAGCTCCAGCGCGGTCCAGGGGGCGGCGCCGTAGCCCAGGTCGACGGCGACCGGATCGGCGGTGCGGCGCAGCGCGGCGCCGTGCTCGGCCGCGATCCAGCGGTCCATGCGGCGCAGCCGGTTGGGGTTGGTGGTGCCGCGGGTGGCGTTTCCGACCGGTCGGCACGGCGCGGGCGCCGGGGCGGCGGTGGAGACGGGGGAGCGGCGGGCCATGCATCGAGGGTATGGGGTGCCGGTGCGCGGGCGGTTCCGGGTCACGCTTTGGCAAAGTACGGACTGGACGGGCCGGACGGAAATGGATGGCCGGCCGGCGTTGTTGCAGGGGGGCGGAGGCGGGCCGCCCGCCACGCCAAGGAGGTAGCTCGCAGTGAGCCAATACGTGTCCCGGCTCCGCAGCCGACCCCACGGCCCGTTCCCCGGCCCGGCACGGCTGCGGCTGCCCGGGGGACCCCGCCGGCCCCGCCGGGTCGCGATGCTGAGCGTGCACACCTCTCCGCTCCACCAGCCCGGCACCGGTGACGCCGGCGGGATGAACGTCTACATCGTCGAGCTGGCCAGGAAGCTCGCCGCCATCAACATCGAGGTGGAGATCTTCACCCGTGCCACCACGGCCTCCCTTCCGCCCGCCGTCGAGCTGGCGCCCGGCGTGCTGGTCCGGCATGTCGCCGCGGGCCCGTACGAGGGGCTGGCCAAGGAGGAGCTGCCGGCCCAGCTGTGCGCCTTCACCCACGGCGTGATGCAGACCTGGGCGGGCCACCGCCCCGGCTACTACGACCTGGTGCACTCCCACTACTGGCTCTCCGGCCATGTCGGCTGGCTGGCCGCCGAGCGCTGGCGGGTGCCGCTGGTGCACGCCATGCACACCATGGCCAAGGTCAAGAACGCCGCGCTGGCCGTCGGCGACACCCCCGAGCCGCCGGCCCGCGTCATCGGCGAGACGCAGGTGGTCGACGCCGCCGACCGCCTGATAGCCAACACCGCCGAGGAGGCCGACGAGCTCATCCGGCACTACGACGCCGACCCCGGCAAGGTCGCGGTCGTCCACCCCGGCGTCAACCTCGACCGCTTCCGGCCGGCCGGCGGCCTCGATCCCGCCGCGGTCGCGGAGAGCCGGGCCGCCGCCCGGGGCCGCCTCGGGCTGCCGCAGGACGCGGTCATCCCGCTCTTCGCCGGCCGCATACAGCCGCTGAAGGCCCCGGACATCCTGCTGCGCGCCGCCGCCGCACTGCTCGCCGAGGACCCCTCGCTGCGGTCCCGGCTGGTCGTCCCGGTGGTCGGCGGGCCCAGCGGCAGCGGTCTGGCCAAGCCGGAGGGGCTCCAGAAGCTGGCCGCCCGGCTCGGTATCGCCGACCTGGTGCAGTTCCGCCCGCCGGTCGGCCAGGAGCGGCTCCCCC
>NZ_KN708638.1:4798624-4814920 GCF_000805335.1 Streptomyces sp. CT34
GTGCTGGTCATGCCCTCGTACAGCGAGTCGTTCGGGCTGGTCGCCATCGAGGCCCAGGCGTGCGGCACCCCGGTCGTCGCGGCGGCCGTCGGCGGGCTGCCGGTCGCCGTCCGGGACGGCGTCAGCGGCTTCCTGGTCGCCGGCCACGACCCGGCCGAATACGCCCGCGCGCTGCGCCGGTTCGTGGACGACCCGTCGCTGGCCGCCCGGATGGGCAGCGACGCGGCCCGGCACGCCCAGTCCTTCGGCTGGGACACCGCCGCCGCGGCGACCGGCGACGTGTACACCGCCGCGATGCAGGAGCGCCGCCGTCACCTACGATCCCTCCATGGGTGAGGACATGGGTCAGGACATGGGCCAGGACATGGGTGAGGAACGACAGATGACCGCCGGTGCCGTGATCGAGCGCACCCTCAAGGACGCCGGCCTCGAATGGGAGTCCCCCGCCGAGGGCAACTACGTCGTCAAGCTCCCCGGCAGCCGCAAGCTCTCCACGACCTGCTCGCTGATCGTCGGCCGCCACTCGCTGTCCATCAACGCCTTCGTCGTCCGGCACCCGGACGAGAACCACGACGCGGTCCACCGCTGGCTCCTGGAGCGCAACACCCGCCTCTACGGCGTCAGTTACGCCATCGACAAGCTCGGCGACATCTACCTGGTCGGCAAGCTCCCGCTCGCCGCCGTCACCCCCGACGAGCTGGACCGGATCCTCGGCACGGTCCTGGAGAACGCCGACGGCAGCTTCAACACCCTGCTGGAGATGGGCTTCGCCACGGCCATCCGCAAGGAGTACGCCTGGCGGGTGTCGCGCGGCGAGTCCACCCGCAACCTGGAGGCGTTCGCCCATCTGACGAAGCGCAGCACGGAGACAGAGACGGAGGCGTAGGCGTAGGCCGAGCGCAAGGTGCGGTGCGCCTGGGGCCGCCCCGCACCCCGCCACGGCTACGGCACGAACCGCACCTCCGGATAGCGCCTCGACGGCCCGTCCAGCAGCCCGGTGTCCCGCCCGCGCAGCCACCGGTCGAAGAACGCCGTGACATACGCCCGCTCGGCGGCGATCGCGCGCTCCGGAGCGACCGTCCCCACCATCGCCGTGACCGCCTTACGGGACAGCCCCAACTGCCGTGCGATCTGCGGCACCAGCGCCTCCGCGTCCGTGTAGCTCGCATGCCGGCCGCCGGTCAGCGTCAGGTCCCGCAGCCAGGCCCCCGGCCGGGTGCTGTGCCGCCACACCGCGTCCCAGGAGGCCACCGTGTGATGGGTGTCCCCGGCCATCCCCATCAGCAGCAGCGGCCGGTCCACCCCGTCCCGCGCGACCGTCGACGGATGCGACGGGTCGTCATCGTGCTGCGTGTAGCCCAGTACCCCGTCCAGGTCCGCCGCCGCCCTGATCCGCGGGTCGTCGTGCATCGTCTGTGCCGCCGTGAACCCGCCCGCCGACTGCCCGAACATCCCCACGGCGCCGGTGTCCAGCGCCCCGCGCAGCGCCGCGGGAAGCACCGAGCCGGCCCCGGTCCGCGCCAACGCGCCGAGCACGAACCGGGTGTCGGCCACCCGCACCCCGCTGACCTTCTCCAGCAGCTGCGTGATCCGGCCGGTGCGCTGCGCCTTCGCCAGCTCCGCCGGCAGCACGCTGCGCGCCACCCGCCCGTCGGGGAACTGCACCGCGGGCGCCTCGTAGGTGTGGTCGACGGTCACCACCGCATAGCCGCGGGATGCCAGTTCGTCGCAGAGCGTGCTGCCGAGCGAGCGGGGATCGCCGGCGCCGGGGGAGTAGAGCACCACCGGCAGCCGCCTCCCGGGCCGCAGGGCCACCGGGGCGCCGGTGTGCGCATGGGTGAGGGTGGCGTCCCAGGCCACCTTCCCCTTCGGTACGTATTCCGAGAAGTTGTTCATCGCGTCGAACCCGGCCGCCTCGGCCGGCGTCAGCTGCGGTGCCCGCGGGAACCGCCCGGCGTCCTCGGTGGCCGGATAGCGGACGCTCACCATCAGCTCCCGGTGAGCCTGCCCCGCCACCCAGGGGTCGCGTCGCCCGCGGTCCGTCAAATGCAGGGAAACCGTGCCGACTTGATAGCGGCCGGTGGGCGCCGGCAGCGTCAGGCGGGCACCCGCGCGGTCCCCGGCGGCTGCCGCCGGATGTACCGGTACGGGCACGGGCGCCCCGCTCGCCGCCGACCCCGCCCAGCCCGTCGCCAGCACCCCGGCGACCACCAGCGCCCCGATCCCCGCGACCCTTCGCCGGGCTATCCCTCGCACCCTGCTCTCCATCACAACTCCCCGTCAGCTCAAAGGATTCCGCGCATCGGCCGAACAGCCTCCGCGCATCGGTTGAACAATGACCGATGCGCACGGCCCGTGCGACGTGTATGACGCGTACGGCCCGTACGCATCGGTTAGACATCGGTCCACCGGTCTGGTCTGCGCGCACCGGTCTTGTCCGTGCGCATCGGTCCGTCCGTACGGACCAGGATCCCCGCGCGCGGCACACCGATCGATCGTGCGGCCACCCGTCTTCGGGGTGTGGCCACCACGAAGACGGGTGGTGCCGGGGCCGCCCTACGGGGCCGCGGCCATCACGCCGTCGGTGCCGCGGTGTCCGACGGCGACGCGGTACCGGACGGGGACGGGGAGGCGGACGGGGAAGGGGACGAGGCCGGGGGCTCGGCCGCGGTCTCCGAAGGAGCGTCCGGACGGGCCGCCGCGACCACGGCCGTCGGGTGGGCCCGCCCCGGCAGGCGTTCCGGCAGGCGCCGCAGCAGCAGCCCGTAGCCCACCGCCGCCACCGTGCCGACCGCCGCGCAGCCGGCCCAGAGCACATCGGCGCCGTAGTGGTCGATGACCGTCCCGCCGAGCAGCGGGGCCGTCAGGGAGGCGATGGACCAGGACAGCGCGTACATGCCCTGGTAGCGCCCGCGGCCGTGGACGGGGGACAGCCGGACCACCAGCCCCATCTGGGTGGGGGAGTTGATGATCTCGCCGAGGGTCCAGACGGCGACCGCGACCGCGTACATCGCGACCGAGCCGGCCAGCGCGGTCAGCCCGAAGCCGTAGCCCGCGAGCAGCGCCGAGCCGATCAGCAGCCCAGTCGGGCCGCGGTGCTCGATGAAGCGGGTGACCGGGATCTGGAGCAGGACGATCAGTACCCCGTTGACCGCGATGACGGTCCCGAAGTCCGCGCTGGAGAAGCCGTCCTGACCCATCGACACCGGCATCGAGACATACGCCTGCTGGTAGAGCAGCGCCAGCAGCAGGTTCAGCCCGACGACGGTCATGAAGCGGCCGTCGCGCAGCACGGTCAGCATGGAGACCGGTGCGGCGGCGGTGGCCGGCCCGGCGGTGTCCGCGGTCTCGCCCACCCCGTCCGTTCCGTCCGCCCCGGCCGCGGCCCCCGGCGCCTCCGGGCGGGACTCCGGCAGCTTCCGGAACACCACCAGCGCACAGGCCAGGACGAGCGCGGCCTCGCCCAGGAAGAGCGTCAAGTAGCCGTGTTCGGCGATGAGTCCGGCGGCGGTGGAGGAGACCGCGAAGCCGAGGTTGATCGCCCAGTAGTTGAGGGAGTACGCGCGCACGCGGTCCTCCGGGGCGACGATGTCGGCCATCATCGCCTGGACGGCGGGTCGCGAGGCGTTGGACGCGGTACCGACCAGGACCGCCACCGCCGCGATGGCGACCGGATCCGTCATGAACCCGAGCAGCGCCACGGACACCGCCGTCGCCAGCTGCGCGATCAGCATCGTGGGCCGCCGCCCGAACCGGTCGGCGAGCACCCCGCCCGCCACGGAGGCCACCACCCCGCCGAGCCCGTACAGCGCGCCCACCAGCCCCGCGTACGAGGCGGAGTAGCCGCGGTCGACGGTGAGGTAGAGGGCGAGGAAGGTGGCGACGAACGAGCCCAGCCGGTTGATCAGGGTGCTGGTCCACAGCCACCAGAACTGCCGGGGGAGTCCGGAGACGCTCGCCGCGGCGGCGTGCCGGAGCCGGGAGAGCGGGGGTGGTGTGGATGCGGACATGACAGTTCCCCCGGAGTGGCGACGAGCGGTGAAGGGTGTGGACGGGCGGCCGTCAGGTAGGTGGTCCCGGTAAGTGGTCCCGGCCGTGATCGCAAGCTACTGACCGGCCGGCTCCACCCGCCACTCAATTGACCGGAAACGTCAAAGATCACAACCGGGCCCCCCCCCCCCCCCCCCCCCCCCCCCGCCACCCTCCCCGGCAAGGCCGTATGCCGGCTTCGATTACGCTCGACGGCATGGCCGACGCACCGTACAAGCTGATCCTCCTCCGCCACGGCGAGAGCGAGTGGAACGCGAAGAACCTGTTCACCGGCTGGGTGGACGTCAACCTCAACGAGAAGGGCGAGAAGGAGGCGGTCCGCGGCGGAGAGCTGCTCAAGGAGGCCGGCCTGCTCCCCGACGTACTGCACACCTCCCTCCAGAAGCGCGCCATCCGCACCGCGCAGCTGGCCCTGGAGGCCGCCGACCGCCACTGGATCCCGGTCCACCGCAGCTGGCGCCTGAACGAGCGCCACTACGGCGCGCTCCAGGGCAAGGACAAGGCCCAGACCCTGGCCGAGTTCGGCGAGGAGCAGTTCATGCTCTGGCGCCGCTCGTACGACACCCCGCCGCCCGCGCTGGAGGACGGCAGCGAGTTCTCGCAGAGCGACGACCCGCGCTACGCCGCCATCCCGCCGGAGCTCCGCCCGCGCACCGAGTGCCTCAAGGACGTCGTGGTCCGCATGCTGCCGTACTGGTACGACGGCATCGTCCCCGACCTGGTCGCCGGCCGCACGGTGCTGGTCGCCGCCCACGGCAACAGCCTCCGCGCCCTGGTCAAGCACCTCGACAAGATCTCCGACGCGGACATCGCCGGCCTGAACATCCCCACCGGCATCCCGCTCGTCTACGAGCTCGACGCCGACTTCCGCCCGGTCAACCCGGGCGGCACCTACCTCGACCCGGAGGCCGCCAAGGCCGCCATCGAGGCGGTGAAGAACCAGGGCAAGAAGAAGTAGGAATTGCGATCATGCCCCTCACCTGCACGTTCGGCGCAGATGAGGGGCCGTCGCCGTTCTTGGGCCGTCTGTGGGCCGTCAGTGCGGCGGATCCTGTGGCCGAAGCGCCCTACCGAGGGCCTTCCGAGCCCGGTCACGACTGCTCGGCATCAGGTGGGCGTACACCTTCAGGGTCAGCCCCGGATCGGAGTGCCCCAGGTACTCACTGACAGCCTTGATGCTCTCTCCGGCGTCCAGCAGGACGGACGCGTAGAAGTGGCGCAGGGCGTGCATGCCGTGTTCCCGCGCGGCGGCATGCTCGCGGCTCTTGGCCTTGGGGATGACACCGACCTTGGCGAGTGCGGGCTTCCAGTGGTCCTCGTTCAGCGACGTACGCCAGACGTGCCCACCGAGGGGACCGGTGAAGATCACGCGCTTCGTCACGGGCGAACCGCCGGCGCGCATCCATGGCAGCGTGATCGCTATCGGCGGGAACAGCTTCATGTGCGCCTTGATCGCGTCCGCTACGGGCTCCGGCAGCGGTACGTCACGCAGCTTGCCGCCCTTCGGCGGGGCGAAGACAGGCTGGCTCCGGCTCAGCTTGAGCTGCTGGACGACGTGAAGCGTGTCGTTGTCGAAGTCCAGCTCTTCGACCGACAGACCGAGGATTTCGCCCTGTCGCAGACCGCACCCGGCCCCGACGTCCACCATCGAGCGGAACCGCTCAACCAGCGCTCCGCGCATCGCGAAGACCCGTTCCGGCGTCCACGGAACGATGCGCCTCTCTCCCATCTCGGGGAGCTTCACCGTGCGCGAGTGGCAGGGATTCCGGAGAAGGCAGCCGTCCTCCACGGCCGCGCTCAGGATGGCGCGGACGTTGGAGAAGATGACGCGGGCGTAGGCGCCGGACATGCCGGACGCTTCGAGCTGCGTCACGAACTCTCGGATGTGGCTCGGCTGGAACGAACCGAGCGGACGCATCCCGATGCGGGGGAAGGCGTGCAGCTTCAGCTGTGACTCCATGGACGCCTGCGTGTTCGGGTCGCCGCTCTGGTTGGCCACCCAGCTCTCCGCGAACTCCTGGAAGGTCGTGCGGGTGGCGTTCGGGTCGATGTACTGGCCGCGCGACATGTCGGCCTCGATCCCCGTCAGCCAATCCTCAGCCAGGCGCTTCTTACCGTCGGGGAAGCTCTTGGACTTCTCGGTGCCGTCCGGAGCGATGTAGCGGGCGCGGTAGCGCATACCGGTGCCATGGCGGTCGGTTTTGACTCGACGGGGCTTGTGGTCGGGGCCTGTCTCGGTCTTGTACCAGCGGTCTTGGATGTGGCCTGCCATGTCAGGCGTGTCCCTTCAGGAGGTGGGCAACTTCGGTCTTCACGAGCCAGCGCTCGGCTTGGCGCCGGTCGTGGAAGGACTTGGTCTTGTGGGTGCCGCCGGGGCCGACGAAGTGCGCGCGGTAGCGCGGTGCTTTGCCGTAGCGGCTGGTGCGGACGCGGTCGGCGGCGCTCTGCGGCCGGCGGAACCAGCGGTCTTCGAGGTGGATAGCCATGCGTTCTTGCTCCTGTCGGATGGGTGGGTGGTAGCGGCCGGCGGGAGGGGCGCGAGGCGCTCTGCGGGCCGGTTTTGGGCAGTGCGGTGCCGGGCCCGCTACTTGCTACGGGCCTGATCACTGGGGGTTTGGGGTGCTAGCGGGGTTGCTACCGGTAGCGGGCGTAGGTGCTACCGGTAGCAAGCTGCGGCCGGTGCCCGGACGGTGCTGTAGGGCGGGTTTCAGGGTGCTGCGGGTACGGGTCGCTAGTCGCTAGCGGCCTGGTCGGGCTGGGTTTTGGCCGCTAGCGAGGTCGCTTGCGCTAGCAAGGGCGGTCGCTTGCGCAAGCGACCCGGGACGGGCAGGGAGGGAGGCAACGACCCGTCGGGACAGAGCAGTTGTAGGCCCGGTTTCCGGCGGTGTCGCGGAGCGCCTCCCTGCCTCCCTGTGGGGCTGTTTGTGCTGGTCACCCAGAGGGAGGCGGGGCAGGGAGGCGGTCAGGGAGTTCTCCCTGCCTCCCTCGGCCGTCGGCTGCTCCTCCCTGCCCCGCCACGTCCTCGGGCGGCTCGGGCCGTGTCTTCGAGGGCGCCCTGTTGGGTCACCCACGCGCGGACGGCCGCCGGGTCGAAGCGCAGGTGCTTGCCGACGCGGAATCCAGGCGGACCGATGCGCTTGCGGCGCCACGCGTAGACCGTCTCCTTGCTCTCCAGGGAGAAGAGCTCAACCAGGTCTTCGGGGGTCAGGTAGCGGTCCGGGAGTCCCGCCCGGAGTGTGACTGCCGGACTACTCATGCCAGGCCCCGTTCGCTGGTCGGGTCGCAGGTGGGATGTGCGGTCTGTCCGGGCTCGATCGGGTCGAAGGGCGTGCCGCAGGTGACGCACAGCGGCCGTTCTTCGTGTGGCGCCTGCAATGGGCTGGGTCGCCCCCCATCGCGCCTCAGAGCACTGCCGTAGCCGCTGAGGCGCGATGAGGCGCGATTCACCGGAATGTGGTCCTCGCTAGAAAGCGCGAGACCGACGTACGTCCGCAGCTGCCGCCCGTCATCGCCGCGCGGCTTGGTGACGCGTAGCTGCGGAACGACAGACAGCAGGTTGCGGCCGAACATCTGCTTGGTGCCCGCGCGGATTCCGCTGTCGTCGGCCCAGTCCTTCCAGACCGCCCACAACTCGTCCACGGTCACCTGACACGTGGGGCCGGTCTCGCAGCGTTCGCGGACGAAGGCGGAGGTGGGCGAGGCGGTGTCCTGCATCGTGGTGACCGCCTCCTGCGATGACGGCGGCTCGGTCAGGCGGCCGGTGTTCTCCAGGCGGGTCAATCCATCCAGGGCCCAGTTGAGAATTCCGGGCATCTCGGCGGTGAGCTTGTCCGTCAGTGCGGTGTCTTCCTTGCCGAGCCATGAGACGGCCATGTTCAGCACGATGAAGCGGCGGGCGATGACGCCGGAGGAGTCGCCGAAGTTCGGCAGCTCGTTGGACAGGATCATCAGCCGCGTCGGGAGCTTCCCGGTCCAGGGGTTCTTGAACTTGCGGTCCACGTCGATGGTGTCCTCACCGCTGATCGTCAGCAGCCGCTCGACGACCTGGTGCCCGTCGCGGCCGGACAGGCGCGCATCGGAGATGACAGCCAGGGACTTGCCCAGCAGCGGCGAGAGACCGAAGTTCGAGCCCAGACTCGCCAGCGTGGGGCCCGCCATGTTGCCCGCACCGACCAGGCTGGCCAGCACGCGGGCGATGGTGCCCTTCCCGGAGCGGGTCGGGCCGACGATCAGCAGAATCTTCTGCTGATCGGTCCGCCCGGACAGCACGTACCCGAACCACTCCTGAAGTGCGTCGATGGACGCCTGGTCATCCGGCCAGACCCCTTCCAGGAATGCGCGCCAGGCGGGGGCGGTGGCGCCGGGGTCGTAGTCGAACGGCACGGACACCAGGTTGAAGAACTGCGGGGTCAGATCCACCAGGGTCCGGTCTGCTACCCGCAGCAGCCCATTGGTGCACGCCACCACGGGGCCGCTGTCATGACGGGCATGACCAGCCGGATCGGTCCAGGCGGGCGGATCGGTGGAGGGGGACAGGTGGGTGACGGCGGCAATGGCTTGGGTCAGGTCGGCGACCTTGCGGATGGTGGGCGCCCACTTGCGTTCCTCCACGGCGCCTTTGGGGGTGACGTGCAGGTAGGTGGCGTGCTCCAGGTGCTTGTAGAGCCAGGCGCGCAGTTCCTGATCGTCCAGCTCGCGCCAGTAGGAGTCCTCCCAGCTCATCCAGGTACCGCGCCAGTGCCGCAGCGTGAGCGTGCCGTCCTGCTGCCACTGCGGATCCAGGTGGCGGGCAACGGCCATCGGGTCGGTGGGGGCGGGAATCTGCTGGAGGTCGATGGCGTCGGTCATGCAGCGTGCCTCCTCTCAGGCTCGGCGGTGTCGCGATGGGGCAAGTCGACCTGGCGGCCGTCGACGTGGTGACGCCACCAGCCGGGGCGGCCGGGGACGGCGACCGGCGGCCAGCCGGGCGCGGCCCGCAGCTGGTGCGGGGGCAGGGCATGACGTAGCGCTTCGCGCTCGGCGGCGGTCGGCGCGCTGGACAGTCCCAGGCGACGTACGGTGCGGCGCGCTTCCGCTTCAGCGTCGTCGGTGGCCTCGCGCCACCAGGCGCCCGGATCGGTGTCCCGAAGGTGATCGAGTCGGGCTCGTTCGGCTCCGTGGCGACGCCACATCTCGGCAGCCTCCAGCACCGCGGCGAACCGCTGTGTGGAGTCGGGCGGCAACTCGCGCCATTCGGGGCTGCCGTAGGCCGGGTAGTCGCTCGCGAGGTAGACGGCTTTCGCCTCCGCCCACAGGGCGACCGGATCGTCGGCGTAGCGGTTCATGCCGGCACCACCATCCCGTGCCCGGAGTCGGCCGACTCGTAGTCGGCCATGGGCCCGGCCGCACGCTGTCCGCACGGTCCCGTACGGGGGTATGCGGTGCGTACGGTCGGCCGTGCGGATGGGGCCCGTACGGCGGCCCGTACGGCGGCCCGTACGGCGGGCCGTACGGTCGTACGACCCTTGGGCGTAAAGGGCCGTACGGGCAGGTCACCCCTCGACTGGTGGGGCGCTGCGGGGTGTCCGGGCAGTGTCCGGACAGGTCCGGACAACGATCCGGACAGGCCCCGATCCACCTGCTTGGCGAGGCGGGCCAGCAACAGCCAATCGGGCATGAACGCCTCCCCGGTCGGTCGGCCGACGCGTTCACCCGACTGTTCACGAACACCCCCGATCGACTGTTCATGAACGGTGCCGATCGGCCGTTCATGAACGGCATCCGCCGAGCGTTCACGGCCCTGAGTCGGATGTTCACGGTCACCGGTCGGAGGATCCGTGAAGGGCGTGACGGGTCGAGGCGTCACGGTCGACACAACGGGCGTCACGGCGTAGGGCACTTGGGTGCTGACCTGCGTGACTCCGGCGTCACGGTCGGCCGACTGGGCGCACAGCAGCAGTGCAATCGACAGGGGCAGTCGGTTGGCCTTGGTGGTGTTGCAAGGGCGGCAGGCCAGTACCAGGTTCTCGGTGCGCCAGGTGCGGAACAGCGACAGTGGCACGACGTGATCGAGGGTGGCCTGCCGCAGGTCGGTGAACGGGAGGCGGCAGTAGGTGCAGCGGGCCCCATCACGCCGGGCGAGAGTGCGCTTCCTTGCCCGGCGACGGGCCGCGTTCAGGTGCGGCGCGGTGTGCTGGCTCATCCCATCGCCTCCGTGGCCGCGTCGAGCAGGTCCAGGACGGTGCGCAGAGCGGAGGACACGGCCCCCAGGTGCAACGCCATCTCGGTCGTGCTGGCCTGCCCGAGGTTCACGCTCTCGGCGCGGCTCAGCGCGTCGCGGGCGGCGACGGACACCGGCTGGAAGGCGGGCGAGGGGCTGGGGGACGGGTCCAGGGCGGGCCAAAGGTCCCACACGGTGGTGCCAAGGACACGGGCAACGGCCTGGCAATGGCGCGCGTAGGGGCGCCGACCGGGTTCGTTCACCCAGCGCTCTACGGTCTTCGGGTCGACACCCAGCCGGTTGGCGAGTTCCGGGTAGCTGAGCCCGGCTTCCACCATGGCCGCGTGCAGGCGCGCGTTCCCCCGCCCGGCGGACGGTGCAGGCTGCGGCAGGGTCAGGACGCTCATGCCGCCACCCCGAAAACCCGGGTGATGGCCTGGCCGACGCAGTACACGTAGGTGGGGTCCACCGTGGGGAAGCCCGGCCGCGCGGCGACCTGCGGCATGTGGTGGTACACGTCCGAGGCGTAGTTGGCCAGCTCATCCAGCACGAGCAGGTCATTGGCCAGGATCGCGAACCGTACGCTGTCGCGTACCGCGTCATCGTCGTCCAGCTCGGACCACAGCAGGTTCACACCGGTGGTGAACAGCAGCAGCGCCAGCAGCTCACCGAACGACAGGCACGCGCGAACATCGAGTGCGACCCGAGTCGGCTCGCCGGACTCCGGCTCGCCGAACACGTCCACGTTGTCCACCAGGCGACCGACGGATGAGCTTGTTGCGATGGTTCCAGGCATCATGGAGTTGCCCCTTTCGGGTCGGGGAGCGGCTGTCTGCTTGGCGGTGGAGGGCCGCTCCCTGTTTTGCGCCCTGGATCTGACCAGGGCTTTTCTGCGGAATTCATGCCCTCGGAAGAGCGCTCCGCTTGCTGACTAGCTTGCACTAGTCTGCTGTGGTGCACAAGCCTCGTGCGGTGGTGTGCGCTAGTTCGCTGTGGTGGGTACCCTCAGGGCATGACTGTCACAGGAGGGCCCAAGCCGAAGGCGGTGCAGGTCGCGGATGCGCTCCGCGAGGACATCAAGAAGATGAAGCCGGGCGACCGCCTGCCGTCACAGCGGGATCTGATGGACCGCTTCGGGTTCGCGAGCCAGACGATCCAAAACGGGCTGGCTGCGCTCCGCGCCGAAGGGCTGGTCGTGTCGGCCGGCAATCTCGGCAACTTCGTCAGCGACGGTGCCAGTTCGAATAACGGCGTGCGTGACGACATCGAAGAACTCCGCTCCCAGGTTCAGGCATTGGCTGAACGGGTCGCAGCGCTCGAAGGTCGCTCCGTCCCGAGTGGTGCGTGATCTGCAACCAGCATGCGGGGAACAAAGCGTGAGCGGTAAGTGACATAGAGGGGGCACTGGACCTTGTCCGGGGACATGTCCGGTGTCACCTTCCTGTCCCCTTGCGTGTCACCAGGGGCAGCGCGCGAGACTCAGCGGGTAGGCACTCGGAGGAGGGCGTATGAGCGACGACAGGCCCGCATGGGCGCGGCGCATCGCGGCTGAGCGGGCAGCGCGCGACTGGTCACAGCGAGACGCCGTGAGGGCGCTCCGAGCGCACGCCACGGAGGAGCTTCCTGCCGACGACAGCATGATCCGGCAGTGGAAGCGCTGGGAGACCGGCCAGATCCCGAACGACTTCTACCAGCCGCTCATCGCGGCAGTATTCGGCACTGTGACGCACGCTCTCTTCCCCGCCCCGTCGCGCAGGGACGGAGACAAGGAAATCCTTGTCGCGAGTGGCATGGAAACGCTGGAGATCGTGAGCCGCCTCAACCGCTCCGACGTGGACACGGCCACGCTCGATGCCTTGCGCATGACCACGGATCGGCTCTGCTCGGAGTACCCGTACATGCCGAGCGAACAGCTTCTCCTCGAAGGCCGGCAGTGGCTGCGTCGGGTGGTGGATCTCCACTCGAAGAGCCTCACGCTCGCACAGCATCGAGAGGTGCTGGCACTCTCCGGCTGGCTGGCTCTCCTGGTGGGCTGCGTTGAATACGACACAGGGGCTCGTCACGCAGCTGAATCGACGCGACGTGCCGCGCTGTCGCTGGCGACCGAGGCGGAACATGCCGAGATCGGCGGGTGGGCGCACGAGATGCGGGCGTGGTTCTCCCTCACGACCGGTGACTACCGCGGCGTGATTGCCGCGAGCCAGGCCGGGGCAGAGCTTGCGGCACACCAAGGCGTTGCCGTGCAGCTTGCCGCGCAGGAAGCGAAGGCATGGGCGCGACTCGGGGACCGCCGGCAAGTCGAAGTGGCTCTCGACAAGGGGCGGCGGCTGCTCGAAGGTATGCCGCACCCCGAGAACCTGGACAACCACTTCGTGGTGGACCCCGCGAAGTTCGACTTCTATGCGATGGACTGCTATCGCCTGGTGGGCGAGGACAAACTGGCTCGGACTCTTGCTGAGGAAGTCCTCAGAGCGGGCACAGACTTCGATGGCACCGAGCGCAAGCCGATGCGTAATGCGGAAGCGCGCGTCACGTTGGGCGTCACCGCCGCACGCGAAGGCGACCTTGAGCAGGCGCTCATCATGGGTGAGCGAGCCCTCGAAGGTGAGCGGCAGTCGGTGCCGTCGCTCATCATGACCAGCCGTGAACTGGCCGCCGAGATGAGGCGCCGGTACGCGTCGGAGCCTGGTGCACAGGAGTACCTGACGCACCTTCGTGACCTTGGGCAAGCGAAGCCTGGTTTCCTGCCTCAGTGACGCTCTGTTGTGGCTGAGCCCCATCCGCCTAGCAGTGGTCCGCCCTCGTCGATCCCCTGGATTTACGACGACTCCCGGGGACGTTCACGCTGGGCTGCTAGGTGCTAGGGACCTGGTCAGCGCATATTTCGATCGCTAGCAAGGATGCTAGGTCTAGCAACGCGGCTTGCTAGACCTAGCACCCTTCGGCACCTCTGCCACGGCTACGCAGAGCAATAGGCGGGAGGCGTCGGCCCCCGCCTCGCGGGGTGCGCGAGACGGGGCCGGAGCCTGTTGTGTGTGCCTGCAGTGCGGCCTGTCCGTCACCTGTCACCTGTTGCCTGTCTGTCGCCTGTAGTCCCCCAGGTCAGAAGGGGGGTACAGGCCCACACGACAGTCCACAGGCCCCTTGCACGGGGCAGGGCTACAGGTGACAGACAGGCGGGAAGGCCAGCTCAGTGCTTGTTGTCGCTTGTAGCGACAACAAGCACACCCCCTCCAAACCCCACCCCGTCCCCGACTACCACCCCTTTTCTTGTTGTCGCTACATGCGACAACAAGCGCACTACAAGCACACAAGGAGCGGCCTTCGGCCGCACGCCCTTTGGCAGCTCGTTCCGCTCGCGCGCGACGGTCGCCGTACCGTGCTGAGTGCCGCCGCGCCCCTGTCGCCCGGCGAGGGAAGCGGCAGCCTCGTTCGGTAGAGAGGAGCCGATAGCGATAGCGCCGAGCAGAGGACGCACAGCCCGCCCCAGGGTCGATTCTGGGGGTCGGCCGGCAGGTGCCGCTATCGGCTATCGCCCTGGTCAGCGGCCGTTTTAGCCGCTATCGCGGGTGCTAACGTTAGCGGGCCGGCCCCGCTATCACTGCCGCTATCGATAGCACGTCGGCAGGGCCTCGCCGGGCCGTCTGTGGGCCGTCCGACGACGACCGGCAACGACCAACGACGACCGCCAATGCCCCCTCTGATGCAGGCCAGTTGGGGTGTAGGGTCCTCCAACCAGGCGCGAAAAACGGGCGGTTCAAACCCAGGGCAAGAAGAAGTAGGGCCCGTACGCGTAAGCCCCCTGCCTGCGATGTTGTCGCTGCCAGGGGGCTTCCGCGTATCCGGAGGTGCGCGCGGCGGTCCGACGCGACGGCACACGGCAACGGCCCCGGCCGGTAGTGGAACCGGTCGGGGCCGTGTGGCGCTGTGCCGTCGTCGTGCCGTTGCCGTCGTCGTGCCGTTGGCGTCGTCGGGCCGGCGCGCCGGCCCGAGAGGTGGCTCGCTAGCAGCCGCCACCGCACTGGCACGGTCCGCCGCTCTGGCAGCCGCAGCCGCACCCGGGGCCGCAACTGCAGCCGCTGAGCAGAGGGAGCTGCGGTCGATCGGCGGCCGTGGGGCCGCTCTGGGACGCGTGGGTCGGGGAGTCCGCCATGAGTGCCATGTATGTGCCTCCTAGGGGTCACCTGCTGCCCATTGCAAACCCCGGTGCACAGGCGCGTCAACGGCGCGTGGAGGCACGTTACGCGCCCTCCACCGCCGTCGGCGGCGCGATCTCGTCGGCGTGCTCGCCGGTCACGAGGTAGACGACGCGCTTGGCGACGGAGACCGCGTGGTCCGCGAAGCGCTCGTAGTAGCGGCCGAGGAGGGTGACGTCCACCGCCGTCTCGATGCCGTGCTTCCAGCGGTCGTCCATCAGGTGCTGGAAGAGGGTGCGGTGCAGCATGTCCATCGCGTCGTCGTCCTGCTCCAGCTGGAGCGCCAGGTCGACGTCCTTGGTGATGATGACCTCGCCGGCCTTGGCCATCAGGCGCTGCGCCAGCTGACCCATCTCCAGGATGGTGGCGTGCAGATCGCGCGGCACGGCCGTCTGCGGGAAGCGCAGCCGGGCCAGCTTGGCGACGTGCTGGGCGAGGTCGCCGGAGCGCTCCAGATCGGCGCTCATCCGCAGTGAGGTGACGACGATCCGCAGGTCGGTGGCGACCGGCTGCTGCCGGGCCAGCAGGGCGATCGCCCGGGCCTCCAGGTCGCGCTGGAGGTCGTCGACCTTCTCGTCGGCGGCGATGACGTTCTCGGCCAGTTTGAGGTCCGCGTCGAGAATCGCCGTGGTGGCGCGCCCGATCGCGGAGCCCACGAGCCGGGCCATCTCGACCAGGCCCTCGCCGATCGAGTCCAGCTCCTCGTGGTACGCGTCCCGCATCAGTGACCTTCTCTCGCTTCGAGGGATTCCGTGTGCCCGGGGGTTCCGAGCGATGTGCGTGGGGCCGTGCGCCTACGCTCCCACGGACCGGCCGCCGGCGGTCCCCCGCTCCCTCAATGTGCGGGGGCATCGCGACCTGCGGGACCACCGGGGGTGAACCGGCACCGACGTGACGGTGAACTCTGGGAGTCGCCGCCGCGGCCGTGAGGGCGGTCGCCCGGCCGCCCCGGCGGCCGGAGTGAACGACCCCCGACGCCTCGGTGAACTCTGGGCGACGGCTGTTCGAGCAGCGGCTCCCAGCGCTGGGGAAGTGTCCGACCCGGCACATACTCTGGATTCATGAACGTGGACGCGGCCGTCGCCGCAATGGCTGCGATCGCCGGGTTGTGCACCGGCGTCTTCGCCATGCTGGCGTTCCGCTGGAGCGAGCGGGATCAGGCCAAGCCCACCCGCACGTCGCTGCACACCGACGCCGTGCTCCCGCCCGGCGTCGACACCGTCCTGTCCGTGCTCCGTTCCTCCGCGGTCGTCCTCGACGAGGCCGACGCGGTCGTGAAGGCCAGCTCCGCCGCGTACGCCCTCGGGCTGGTCCGCGGCGGCAAGCTCGCCGTCGAGCCGATGCTCCAGATGGCCCGCGACACCCGCCGCGACGGCGAGATACGCCAGGTCGAGCTGGACCTGCCGCGCCGCGGCACCGGCCGCGGGGAGGCCCTCGCGGTCTCCGCCCGGGTCGCCCCGCTCGGCTCCCGGCTGGTCCTGCTGCTGGTCGAGGACCTGACGGAGGCCCGCCGCATAGAGGCGGTCCGGCGCGACTTCGTGGCGAACGTCAGCCATGAGCTCAAGACCCCGGTCGGCGCGCTCTCGCTGCTCTCCGAAGCGGTGATGGACGCCAGCGACGACCCCGAGGCGGTCACCCGCTTCGCCGGCCGGATGCAGAACGAGGCCACCCGCCTGACCAACCTGGTCCAGGAGCTGATCGACCTCTCCCGGGTGCAGAACGACGACCCGCTGGAGGACGCCGAGCCGGTGCCGGTCGACGAACTGGTCGCCGAGGCGGTGGACCGCTGCCGCCAGCAGGCCGGCACGAAGCAGATCACGATGGCCAGCTCCATCGGCGGCCCCCACGGAT
>NZ_KN708638.1:4814930-4826170 GCF_000805335.1 Streptomyces sp. CT34
GCACGTCTGGGGCAACCGCGGCCAGCTCGCGGCGGCCCTCGGCAACCTCGTCGAGAACGCCGTCAACTACTCCCCGGCGCGCACCCGCGTCGGGATCTCCGGCCGCCGGGTGTCCGCGCCCGGTGGCGACCTGATCGAGATCGCGGTGACCGACCAGGGCATCGGGATATCCGAAAAGGACCGGGACCGCATCTTCGAGCGGTTCTATCGCGTGGACCCGGCGCGCTCGCGCGCCACCGGCGGGACCGGCCTCGGCCTCGCCATCGTCAAGCACGTGGCCGCCTCGCACGGCGGGGAGGTCACGGTGTGGAGCGCTGAGGGACAGGGCTCCACCTTCACCCTGCGTCTCCCGGAAGCCGGGGCCGTCCGCGACCGCGAGCGGCCCTCGGACCTCACCGCGGAGGGCCTCGACGACGAGGACCGCCCGTACGAGACCTTCAACGATCCGCTCCCTGCTCACCCAGCCCCGGAGGTCCTTCCGTGACCCGAGTGCTTGTCGTCGAGGACGAGGAATCGTTCAGCGATGCACTGTCGTACATGCTCCGCAAGGAGGGTTTCGAGGTCGCCGTGGCGGCTACGGGCCCTGACGGACTGGACGAGTTCGAGCGCAACGGCGCCGATCTCGTCCTGCTGGACCTGATGTTGCCGGGACTGCCCGGCACCGAGGTCTGCCGCCAGCTGCGCGGTCGCTCCAACGTCCCGGTCATCATGGTGACCGCCAAGGACAGTGAGATCGACAAGGTCGTCGGTCTCGAAATAGGTGCCGATGACTACGTCACCAAGCCCTTCTCCTCCCGCGAACTGGTCGCCCGGATCCGCGCCGTGCTGCGCCGCCGCGGCGAGCCGGAGGAGGTCGCCCCGCAGGCCCTGGAGGCCGGCCCGGTCCGGATGGACGTGGACCGCCATGTCGTCACGGTCTCCGGCGGCAAGGTCGACCTGCCCCTCAAGGAGTTCGACCTCCTGGAGATGCTGCTGCGCAACGCCGGCCGGGTCCTGACCCGTATGCAGCTCATCGACCGCGTCTGGGGCGCCGACTACGTGGGCGACACCAAGACCCTCGACGTCCATGTGAAGCGGCTGCGCGCCAAGATCGAGCCGGACCCGGGCGCGCCGCGCTATCTGGTCACGGTCCGCGGCCTCGGGTACAAGTTCGAGCCGTAGGCCGCGTCGGCCGACTCACGTGAAAGGGGCGCCCCTCCGGACCGGAGGAGCGCCCCTTTCACGTGAGTGCCGCGGGCCGGTCAGTGACCGCCGGCCGAGGCGGTGTTCGACGGCGAGGCCGAACCCGACGGGGTGGCCGACTCCGAGGGCTTGCCGCTCGCGGAGGTGGACGGCTGCGGCGTCACCGACGGGCCGTACTTCTCGAAGTTGTACTTCGCCGGGGTGACGAACGCCTTGATGGTCACCTGGCCGGTGGCGCTGAAGGTGAAGGTGAGCGGCTGGAGGTTGCCGTCCTGAACGGCCTCCCGGCCGCTCTCCAGGACGGCGCTGGGGTTGCCCTGGCCGCCGAGCACCACGGAGCCGCCGGCCGGCACGGTGATCTTGCCCGACGACAGCTTGGCCGACTGGCCGGTGCCGTTGACGGAGATCCCGGTCAACTGCTGGTCCTTGGAGCCGGTGTTGAACACCGTCGCGGCGATCGCGGCCGGGCCCTTGGCGTTGACGTCGGGCTGGGTGATCACATTCGCGTTCTGGACCTTGATGTCGCCGACGCTGGTCGCGGCGTTGTCCGGCTTGACCTCCAGCGTCTGGGCGTCGTTCCCGGCACCGCACGCGGACAGCGTGGCGATCGAGAGCGAGAGGACGGTGGCGGCGAGGACGCCGCGTCGAAGGCTGCGGCTCACGGCGGCGGCATCTCCTTGACGAGCTACGGCGGCCGAACGTTCGTGCCCGGTCGCGGATGGACGGCTGGGGCGGCGCTGCGCACCCGTCACGACGACGGTCACGTAAAGCCGCCCTAAGGGTGGGTCAGCGCCGCTAGGTTACCGAGCCGCCCTCGCGCCGATGCACCCGACCCGCCTCCTGGGCGATCACCCGCCCGCGGCCTGCCCCGATATCCCCTCGGCGGGGGCGCCTGCCGGGCGGCCGGAACGCCACCCGGAAGGATTTCCGGAACCCGATCTCGCCCGGATCTCCGAAGATCCGGCGGGCATATTCGGCAAGCGGCTGTTCGAGTGGCGGCAGGCGTGTTTCCCCCGGTGAAAAGCGGTATTCACAAGGAATGCACATGGCACACAGAATTGATCACACGCGTCGCCGGAGCCTCGTTGATCAATTCCGGGAATCGACCCGGATCGGCCACCAAGCAGCCGAACGGAGTAGCGGAACTCGCTCATGCGGATCGGTGCAAATCGGGACGTTCGCCTCGTTGATCTTTACCTTTCCAGCATGCGACTGCCGGGTTTCCGCTCACCTGTGAAGCCCCTCCGACCTGCGAATTCCTGTGTCACACGGCCCCTCGAAGCACGTTCCGACCACTGTTGTCAAGCCCCGAGATATGCCCTGACCTGCGAAAACGCCATTCAGAACGGCCCGTTCCCGTGTTAGCATGGATAGCCACGGAAGGGGTACCTGTCACATGACGTTCAAGGTTGGCGACACCGTGGTCTATCCCCATCACGGGGCCGCGCTGATCGAGGCCATCGAAACTCGCCAGATCAAAGGCGTGGACAAGACCTACTTGGTGCTGAAGGTCGCCCAGGGCGACTTGACTGTTCGTGTGCCAGCGGACAATGCGGAGTTCGTCGGCGTACGCGACGTGGTTGGTCAGGACGGGCTGGACCGGGTCTTCGAGGTGCTGCGCGCACCGTATGCCGAGGAGCCGACGAACTGGTCCCGTCGCTACAAGGCAAATCTTGAGAAGCTCGCTTCCGGCGACGTGATCAAGGTCGCCGAGGTGGTGCGCGACCTGTGGCGGCGCGAGCGTGAGCGCGGACTCTCCGCCGGTGAGAAGAGGATGCTCGCCAAGGCGCGCCAGATTCTGGTGAGCGAGCTGGCCCTCGCGGAGAACACCAACGAGGACAAGGCCGAGGCCCTGCTCGACGAGGTCCTCGCGTCCTGACGACGCCCGCGTTGTGCGCCGGCGCCTGAGTGGGTACCCACGCAGCGTGACGGCGCGAGAGCAACGTAGCAATGCCGCGGTGCCCGAGTGACGACCGTCTCCCGAGCGGAGGGTCTGTTGCCGGGCGCTGCGGCATATCTGTGCCGGGCCCGGGAACTGCCCCGACCGCTGTCACGGAAGGGTTCCGGTCAAGGCGTCGCGCCCGGCACTCCTCACAGGCCATACCCATCCCGCCAGAGGAAACAAACCTGTCTGCCCCAATTCCGGGCTCGCCCCGGACTCCGGAGCCATCGATGTCAGATCCCTCCCGCCCGGTCCGCGCCGCCGCGGTCATCCCCGCCGCCGGCCGCGGCGTCCGGCTCGGTCCCGGCACCCCGAAGGCGCTGCGCACCCTGGGCGGCACCCCGATGCTGGTGCACGCCGTCCGTGCGATGGCCGCCTCGCGCGCCGTCTCGCACATCGTCGTGGTCGCCCCGCCCGACGGCCCCGAGGAGGTCCGCCGGCTGCTCGACGCCCATCCGCTGGCCGACCGCACCGAACTCGTCGTGGTCCCCGGCGGCGCGACCCGCCAGGAATCCGTACGGCTCGGGCTGGCGGCGCTGCCGGACGGCATCGACGTCGTCCTGGTGCACGACGCGGCGCGCCCGCTGGTCCCGGTCGACACCGTCGACGCGGTGATCGCGGCGGTCCGCGCCGGCGCTCCGGCGGTGGTGCCCGCGCTGCCGCTCGCCGACACCGTCAAGCAGGTCGAGCCGCGACCCCAGGGCACGCCGGAGCCGGTGGTCGGCACCCCGGAGCGAGCGCTGCTGCGCGCCGTGCAGACCCCGCAGGGCTTCGACCCGGCGACGCTGCGCAAGGCGCACGACACCGTCGTGGAGGGCGAGGGCGCCACCGACGACGCCGGGCTGGTGGAGCGGCTCGGGGTGCCGGTGGTGCTCGTCCCGGGCCACGAGGAGGCGTTCAAGGTGACCCGGCCGCTGGACCTCGTCCTGGCCGAGGCCGTACTCGCCCGGAGGAGGGCCACCGATGGCTATGTCTGAGCACCCGCTGCCCGGTATCCCGCTGGTCGGCATCGGGACCGATGTGCACGCCTTCGAGAAGGGCCGCGAGCTGTGGTGCGCCGGGCTGCTCTGGGACGCCGCCGAGAGCGGCGGCTACGGGCTGGCCGGGCACAGCGACGGCGATGTGGCCGCGCACGCCGCCTGCGACGCGCTGTTCTCCGCGGCCGGCATCGGCGACCTCGGCGCGCACTTCGGCACCTCCCGCCCGGAGTGGTCCGGCGCCCCCGGGGTGACGCTGCTGGCCGAGGCCGCGCGGATCGTACGGGCCGAGGGGTTCGCCATCGGCAATGTCGCGGTGCAGGTCATCGGCGTACGGCCGAAGGTCGGCAAGCGTCGGGACGAGGCGCAGAAGGCGCTGTCCGAAGCGGTCGGGGCGCCGGTCTCGGTATCCGGCACGACCACGGACGGGCTGGGGCTGACCGGCCGTGCCGAGGGGCTGGCCGCGATCGCGACCGCGCTGGTGGTGCGGACCGCCTGAGGCCGGCGCGGGCCGGAACGGGACGTTCCGCCGATCGGCCGCACCGCTCGGGAATGCCCTGCGCAGCAAAGGGTGTTGGGGGAGAATCCAGGTAGTCGTGTTCACCGGAAGTCATCGGTTCGGCCCGCGGGAAGGATTCTTCGTGACTGCAACGCTCTCCGACGCACTCAAGGAACTGCTCGACTCTCCCGTCTTCGTGACGGTGGGGACGATCCAGCCGGACGGCAGCCCCCAGCTCTCTCCGGTCTGGGTGAAGCGGGACGGCGACGACCTGCTGTTCTCGACGACCGTCGGCCGGCGCAAGGAGAAGAACATCCGCCGCGACCCGCGGGTCTCGGTCGTCCTCCAGCCCTTCGACGCACCGTACGGCTACGCCGAGATCCGCGGCGAGGCCACGCTCTCGACCGAGGGCGGCCAGGAACTGATCGACGAGCTGGCGCTGAAGTACACCGGCAAGCGGTACGCGGAGTTCAACCCGGCCGCGGCCGACGACGACGAGCGGGTCGTGGTCCGGATCACCCCGCGGAAGGTGGTCGGCCGGATCTGAGCCGCCCGCGCCGGGCGACGGAGCGCCGCCGTCCGGCGCGGCCCGTCCGCGACAACGGGCGAATCGGACGACTTCGGCGCTTCTGTGCCCCCGTGCTCAATAGGGCACGGGGCATTGCCACGTTCCGACTACCCTGGTCCCGTGACGATTCGCCTGTACGACACCAGCGCCCGGCAGATTCGCGACTTCACCCCGCTCGTGCCGGGCTGTGTCTCGATCTACCTCTGTGGTGCGACCGTGCAGGCCGCTCCGCACATCGGGCACATCCGGTCCGGACTCAACTTCGACATCATGCGCCGCTGGTTCGCCCACCGCGGCTACGACGTGACGTTCGTCCGCAACGTCACGGACATCGACGACAAGATCATCCAGAAGTCGGCCGAGCAGGGCCGCCCGTGGTGGTCGATCGGCTACGAGAACGAGGTCGCCTTCAACACGGCCTACGACACCCTCGGCTGCCTGCGCCCCACGTACGAGCCGCGCGCCACCGGCCACATCCCCGAGATGATCGAGATGATGCGCGGCCTGATCGAGCGCGGCCACGCCTACGCCGCCGACGGCAACGTCTACTTCGACGTGCGGTCCTTCCCGGGCTACCTCCAGCTCTCCAACCAGGACCTGGACAACCTCCTCCAGCCGTCCGGCGAGGGCGAGACCGGCAAGCGCGACCCGCGCGACTTCGCCATGTGGAAGGCCGCCAAGGAGGGCGAGCCCAGCTGGGAGACCCCGTGGGGCCGCGGCCGGCCGGGCTGGCACCTGGAGTGCTCGGCGATGGCACACAAGTACCTCGGCTCCGCCTTCGACATCCACGGCGGCGGCGTGGACCTGGTCTTCCCGCACCACGAGAACGAGATCGCCCAGGCCAAGGCGTTCGGCGACGACTTCGCCGCGTACTGGTCGCACAACGCCTGGGTGACCATGAGCGGCGAGAAGATGTCCAAGTCGCTGGGCAACTCCGTCCTGGTGTCGGAGATGGTCAAGCGCTGGCGCCCGATCGTGCTGCGGTACTACCTGGGCACCCCGCACTACCGCTCGATGATCGAGTACAGCGAGGAGGCGCTGCGCGAGGCCGAGTCGGCGTTCGCGCGGATCGAGGGGTTCGTCCAGCGGGCCGTCGAGAAGGTCGGGGTCGTCGAGCCCGCGTCCGAGGTGCCGCCGGCCTTCGCCGAGGCGATGGACGACGACCTGGGCGTCCCGCAGGCGCTGGCGATCGTGCACACCACCGTCCGGCAGGGCAATGCCGCGCTGACCGCCGACGACAAGGAGTCGGCGGTGGCGCGGCTGGCCGAACTGCGGGCGATGCTCGGGGTGCTCGGCCTGGACCCGCTCGACGAGCGCTGGTCGGGCGGCGCCGCGGACCGCGGCCAGGACCTGCACGGGGTCGTCGACTCGCTGGTCCGCCTCGTGCTGGAGCAGCGCCAGGGTGCGCGGGCGCGCAAGGACTACGCCACCGCCGACGCCATCCGCGACCAGCTCCAGCAGTCCGGTCTCGTCATCGAGGACACCCCGTCCGGGCCGCGCTGGTCGCTGTCCTGAAACCGGGTCCCGGCCGCCGCACCGGGACCCGTCACACCCCCGGCCACCAGCCGGATTCGCCCTTCCCGGTGGCCTCGGGCGACACTCAATCCATACGTACGTACCCACTCCACGTCGCGAGACGTCGAGAGCAGTGAAGAAACAGGTGACCCATGGCCGGCAACAGCCAGCGCAGGAACCGCCGCACGTCGAACAAGAAGGGCGCTCAGGTCGGCAGTGGCGGTAAGCGGCGCCGGTCCCTGGAGGGCAAGGGCCCGACCCCGCCCGCGTCCGCCCGCAAGGGGCACGTGAAGAACCGCATCGCCAACGCCAAGGCGAAGCAGGCCGCGAGCCGCCGCCCGGCGCCGCGGCGCGGTGGCGCCAAGGGCACCGCGGAGCTGGTCGTCGGCCGCAACCCGGTCGTCGAGGCGCTGCGCGAGGGCGTGCCCGCGACGACGCTGTACGTGCAGCAGTTCATCGACAGCGACGAGCGGGTGCGCGAGGCGCTCCAGCTGGCCACCGAGCGCGGGCTGAACCTCCTGGAGGCGCCGCGTCCCGAGCTGGACCGGATGACCAACGGCCTCAACCACCAGGGCCTGGTCGCCCAGATCCCGCCGTACGACTACGCGCACCCCGAGGACCTGTCCGCCGCCGCCTTCGACGCGGGCGAGGACCCGCTGATCGTCGCGCTGGACGGCGTCACCGATCCGCGCAACCTGGGCGCGGTGGTCCGGTCCGTGTCGGCGTTCGGCGGCCACGGCGTGGTCGTGCCGGAGCGCCGGGCGGCCGGGATGACGGCCGGTGCCTGGAAGACCTCGGCGGGCACCGCGGCCCGTACGCCGGTCGCCCGCGCCACCAACCTGACCCGGACCCTGGAGGCGTACCAGAAGGCGGGTCTGACGGTCGTCGGTCTGGCCGCCGACGGCGAGATGGAGCTCCAGGACGTCGAGTTGCTGGACGGCCCGGTCGTCGTCGTGGTCGGCAGCGAGGGCAAGGGCCTGTCGCGGCTGGTCGGCGAGACCTGCGACGTGCGGGTGCGGATCCCGATGCCGGGCGGCGCGGAGTCGCTGAACGCGGGTGTCGCGGCCGGTGTCGTCCTGTGGGAGGCGGCGCGCCGCCGCGCCTGACGACGGTGCCCCGGGCGGGCGGGGAAGCCCTCCGCCCGCCCGGGGCAAAGCCTGACGCTCTGTGTGTCTTCTCCCGCGTCCCGTGATCGTTTTGACGGGTCTCGGACAGATCGGCCCGGTCAAAGCAGTGTCTTAACCGCGGGTCACTCGGTTAGATGAGCGTGGACACCAGAACACCCCGCACACCTACGGGGGGACGCTCGCCGGGCTTCGATGACGAGCCGGTCCTGAGCTCGGTCAAGGTGCCGTGCGATCCCGCGCAGGTCATCGTCAACCACGCCAGCTTCCGCGTACAGCTCGCCACACCCGTGGCGACCGGAAGGCTGCCCGAGCCCGCGCGCATCCCCGCTCTCCGCGCACCGTCCGCCAGACGCCGGGCGCCCGTGGTCTGGAGCGGTCGCACCGAACCGGGCGGCTCGGCCGGCGCCACCACCCAGCTCCTGCACGCGGTACGCGACGCGGGCATCGGCCTGGACGGCGACCGGACCGAGGACGTCGGCACGACCCAGGTCCTGCCCCGGGTCCGCCTCGATGACGCCCCCGCCGCCACCGTCATCGGCCAGCGCGGCCCCGCCGACGCCGACGGCACCCTGCTGCGCGGCGCGCGCCCGGTGGGCGCGGCGCGCACCGAGCGGCCGTACGGCGGACCGACGCACGACGAGCCGCCGCACGACGAGCCGTTGTACGGCTACGGCGGCCCGGGCGACGACCGGTTCGAGGCGCGCGAGCTCTACGACACCGGCGCCAAACGGCGCGGCGGCGACAGCGTCCGGCATGCGTACTACCCCGGTCGCCGGATGAACCTCGGCGTCGTCCTGCTGCCGCTGCGCATCTTCCTCGGCCTGATCTCCGTCTACGCCGGTATGGGCAAGCTCTGCGACCCCGTCTACTTCGACGGCGGCGCGCGGGGCTCGATGGTCACCTGGCTGCTGTCGCTGCACCCGTGGGAAATGGCCGTGCCGCTGCGGGACTTCGCGGTCGCGCACCCGGTCGGCGCCGGGCTCACCGTCGCCTTCCTCCAGGTCGTGGTCGGCGTACTGACCATCTGCGGCCTGTGGCAGCGGGTCGCCGCCTCGTTCGGCGCGCTGCTCTCCGCGACGCTGCTGATGACCGTGAGCTGGCGCACCCTCCCCGCCTACGACGCCCCCGACATCATCTACCTCGCCGCCTGGAGCCCGCTGATCATCGCGGGCGCCCCGGTCTACTCCATGGACGCCCGGCTCGCCGGTGAGGCGTGGCGGCGGCTCGGCCCGCGCGTCGAGGTGCGCGCGCTGCGCCGCCGGGTGCTGCGCCGCGGTGCCGTGATGACCGCGGTGGTGGCCGGGCTGACCCTGCTCATCGGTTCGCTGCTCGGCGGCGCCGTACGGTCCGCGAGGGTCGCGCCCGTACCGAAGCCCGGCGAGCCCGCCATCAACAACCTCCCCGGATCCCCCCTGCCGCACCCCGGCCACACCGCCACCCGGCCCGGCCGCACCCCCGACCACCGCGGCGCGCCCTCCGCCGGCGCCTCGCACAAGCCCCACAAGGCCGGTAAGCCGTCCGCTTCCGGCTCCCCGTCGAGCGGCAGCAGCAGCGGCAGCTCCCGCCAGTCCGGCGCGACCACCAGCGCCCCGCGGCAGTCGGCGCCGACCCACGAAGCTCCGTCCCGCACCCAGTCGCCGGGCTCCGGCGGCACCGGCGGCGGCACGTCCGGCAGCTCCAACAGCGGCTCTTCCGGCAGCGAATCGGGCCACGGCAACACCCTGGGCGGGCTGCTGGGCTGACCCCGTCCGTTCACCGCGCAACCCGTCCCCGACCCCTCTGACCGACCCCTACGGGCCACCTGGCCCCACGGGGCGGCGGAGCGGCCGGGGACAGTCGTCTGTACGGGCCCACACGGCCTCGTACGGCCCGCCCGCGCTCACCTGGGCTCCGCACCCGCCACAGGCCCGTACCGCGCGCCTCAACGGCCGTGCGCGGTCAGCTCCTCGGCGGCCTCGGTGAGGTCCTTGGCGGTGTCGATCGCGCGCCAGTAGGCCCCGTGGGGGAGCGGGTAGCCGGCCAGCCGGCGCTCGCGGGCCAGGCGCGGGAAGGTGGTGCGCTCGTGGTCGCCCCGGTCGGGCAGCAGCGCCGCGAAGGCGGGGGAGAAGACGTAGACGCCCGCGTTGATCAGATACGGCGACGGCGGCGCCTCGATGAAGTCGAGTACGTGCCCGAACGCGTCCGTCTCGACGACACCCCAGGGGATGCGCGGGCGGGCCAGCGCGAGGGTGGCCGCGGCGTCGCGCTCGTGGTGGAAGGCGGCCATCTCCCGGAGCGGGAAGCGGGTCCAGATGTCGCCGTTGGTGGCGTACCAGGGCTCGTCCGGGCGGGGGAGGAAACCGGCGGCGTACTTCAGTCCGCCGCCGCGGCCCAGCGGCTCGGTCTCGACAACGGTCGTGACACGCAAGGGAAGTTGGGTCCGGTCCAGCCAGTCCTGGAGGACCTCGGCGAGATGCCCGCAGGAGATGACGGCGTCGGTGACGCCCTCCTCGGCGAGCCAGTTCAACTGGTGGCCGATGATCGGGGTCCCGGTGCCGGGAATCTCGACCATCGGCTTGGGTCGGTCATCGGTATACGGGCGGAGACGTGAGCCCTGGCCACCGGCCAGGACCACGGCCTGCGTGGGATACGAATGCGCGGCGCCTGTCATGGATCGCACCTTATGGGGTGCGAGCGAGGGTCACTGGGCGGCGGCGACGCCGGAGGCGAAGGAGGTGTCGCAGACCGGGCGGGAGAACGCCTGGGCGCGGTGTGCGGCACCGTACTTGGCGACCGCGGCGCGGCCGAGGGCACGGGCGATGGAGGCGCAGTGCTTGGCCAGCGACGGCCGCGCGGTGGTGGCCTCCTGGAGGTCGGTCAGGGCGACGCCCGGATCCTTCTCCTGGAGTTCGACGAGGAGGCGGTCGCGGAGCACGTCCTGGGCGGCGCGGGGGCCGGCCTGCGTGGAGACCTTCCCGGAGGACGCGGTCAGCATCTGCGATCCGGTGGTCGTCGATGCCCACGGGACGCGGGTGACCGCGAGCGTCCCGGAGAGGACGAGGACGACGGGGAGGACAAGGGCGAGAGTTCGGCCGATACGGCGGGCTGCGGAGTTCACGGAGGTGATGGTAGCGAGGGGTGATGATTTGGCGACATTTGGTCACCTTATCGGGGGACGAAATGGCTCGTCGGTGCGGTTGTCGGGTTGACGTATCGATACGAAAAGCGTCTTCCGGGGGTGCTGCACGCGCCTCCGCGACGGCGTACCGCGACCCGCTCCCGGGCCGCGGATTCGGGCCGGGCACGGGCCCGGAGGCGCCGCGCCGGCGGTGCGGGTCGCGCATTACCCCACACCGCCGCCACGGTAAACCCGGACACCGGTCCCGATGGACCCGCCGCTGCCGCGGTCACCGCACCCCGGTCGACCGCCACGGCGGGGCGCCCCCCCCCC
>NZ_KN708638.1:4826180-4832916 GCF_000805335.1 Streptomyces sp. CT34
CGCTCGCCCGACGACGTGGAGAAGACATGCGTCTCGCCCGGCAGCGGCACGACGTGCAACTGGGCGCCCTTCTGCGGCACTTGGCGACCGTTGACCCGTACGACGAGATCCTTCACCGACCCGCCGACCTCGGTCGTCCCGTACACATATCCGTCCGCGCCCAGCTCCTCGACGACATTGACCGTCACCGCCAGTCCGGCCGGCGCGTCCGCGGCCTCCTTGGACAGCGACTTCGCGGCGTCGCCGTTCTGCTCGACGATCTCGAAGTGCTCCGGCCGCACGCCGACCGTCACCGTCGTGTCGCCCTTCGCCGACGCCGCGGCCAGTGCGTCACGGTTGACCGGGACGACGCTGTTGCCGAACTTCACGCCGCCGTCGGTGATCGGCACCTCGACCAGGTTCATGGCCGGCGAGCCGATGAAGCCCGCCACGAAGAGGTTCGCGGGACGGTCGTACATGTTCCGCGGCGAGTCGACCTGCTGGAGCAGCCCGTCCTTGAGGACGGCGACCC
The DNA here is from genome assembly GCF_000805335.1 of Streptomyces sp. CT34. Classification (GTDB taxonomy): domain Bacteria; phylum Actinomycetota; class Actinomycetes; order Streptomycetales; family Streptomycetaceae; genus Streptomyces. The sequence goes on from NZ_KN708638.1 coordinate 4,826,692, forward strand.
GGTCGCCCATGGTCATGGCCTCGACCTGGTCGTGGGTGACGTAGACGGTGGTGATGCCGAGCCGGCGCTGGAGCCCGGCGATCTGCGTACGCGTCTGCACCCGCAGCTTGGCGTCCAGGTTGGACAGCGGCTCGTCCATCAGGAAGACCTGCGGCTCCCGGACGATCGCCCGGCCCATCGCCACCCGCTGCCGCTGACCGCCGGACAGCGCCTTCGGCTTGCGCCCCAGGTACTCCGTAAGGTCCAGGATCTTCGCCGCGTCCTCGACCTTCTGCCGGATCTCGGCCTTCGGCACACCGGCGATCTTGAGCGCGAAGCCCATGTTGTCGGCGACCGTCATGTGCGGATAGAGCGCGTAGTTCTGGAACACCATGGCGATGTCCCGGTCCTTGGGCGGCAGATGCGTGACATCCCGGTCCCCGATGCGGATGGCCCCCTCGTCGACGTCCTCCAGCCCCGCGAGCATCCGCAGCGAGGTGGACTTACCGCATCCCGAGGGACCGACGAGGACAAGGAACTCGCCGTCCTCGATGGCGATGTCGAGCTTGTCGACGGCGGGCTTGTCGGACCCCGGGTAGATCCGGGTCGCCTGGTCGTACGTGACCGTAGCCATGGTGTGTGTCCCTTCACCGGCAGGAACGTGCCGGACGATCCGAGTAAAGGAGTGTTGTCGCCCACTGCCGGGACGCACCACCGGAGAGTGGTGTAGTCCACAGCACCGGGACTGCACGCGACGCTACCCGGGCCGGTGCCCGCTGTCAGTAGTCCCGCACTCACCAAATAAGGCGACCGGCATCCGGTCCACCTGGGTACACTTCTCCCGGTACGCCTCCTTAGCTCAGCTGGTCAGAGCACCGCTCTTGTAAAGCGAAGGTCGTCGGTTCGAATCCGACAGGGGGCTCTGGAAGGCCCAGGTCAGATCAGCTCTGACCTGGGCTTTTTCTTGGTCCTGTGGCCCTGCTCCGTGCGGTGGGGAACGCGATGATCTTCGCGCCCTCGTGTGAGGCCGATGTGGGGCGGTCGGGTTCTGCGTCTGCCGCCGTGACCGTCGTGAGTTGCGGGGGTATCGGGGGAGGGGCGTCCGACCGCTTCGGGCTGTGGTGCCTCGGTGCATCGTAGGTGGCAACGACCGGCCCGCCGAGGCCGCGCCGTCGGTGGCCGGGGGCTGGGTCGGGCCGGCGCGCGGAACGTGAACGTGCCGGATAGGGGGTGTCGGCGAGCGGCGGGATAGCGGGTCTTTACGTTTCCCATGGTGCGGTGGGTCGTTGAACGGGCTGAGTTATATCGAGGCAGCCGTGTCTCGGAGAGACGAGAGGGAACGTAACTGTGCGTCGAATGAGTTCCGCCGTGGCCGTGGCCACAGGCATTGCCATGAGTGGTGTGTTCACGGTCGTGGCTGCCCAAAGCGCCTCTGCGGCCGATACCAACGGGCCCATTCCGTATGCCGACTGCGTCAAGGGTATGAAGATGCAGCACGGGACGAAGGCCGTGACCGTATGCGATGCGATGGTGAAGCAGGGGTGGATTCAGGGCCCGACGGACTGACTGTGGTTGCCTGCTGCCAGGTTGCCTCGTCGGGGCCGTTGGTGCCGGCGCCGTACTTGCCTTGACACAACGCAAGTGCGGCGCCGGTTCCGTCTGTGCGGCGAGTTGCTGCACCGGTAGAACGTCGGGAAAGGAAACGACAATTAAGCGCGTTGTGGTCCGCCGGCGAGCCGGCCGGGGCGGTTGGTCAATCACGTATGCGGTGGGACTTCGTCTGTACGGCGCTGTGGTTTGCGAACTGTTCGGGGGAGCAGGAGCGATGTCATGAAGCAGTCGCAGAAGAACCTCTTGGCGAGGGGGGTACTCGCAGCTTTGTCCGTCGCAACATTGGGGGCGTCGGTCAGGCTTTTCGTGCATCCGCTGTCGAGTGCCGCACCGAGCGTCGCACTGGTGGTGCTGACGGCGGCTTTGCCGGGACTGTTGCGGTATGCGGGCCGGCTTGGATCGGGTTCTCGGCGGACCGGAAATTCTGCCTGAGGGGCGCTCAAGTCCGGGCGTTTTGGCCTAAGTTCGTGGAGTTGGGAATGCGGTGGCCCATCAGCTGACCCGCTACGGTCGTCGAAGTCGCCATCGCCTGGGCCCTAGCCCGGCCGGGCGTCACCGGCGCCATCGTCGGCGCCCGCATGCCCGGCCAGGTCGACGGCTGGATCGGGGCCGGCGCGGTTCACCTGACGCGGGCCGACCTTGAGGAGATCACCGCCGCCGTCACCGACTCCGGCGCCGGGCAGGGAAGGGAAGGGCACTGTGGGTGCGGCTGCGGTCGTCAGCCGATTCGTGTGCCGAACCACCTTGGAATCACGGTGAGCAGATCCGGCTGGTCTTCGCCGGCCCAGGCCACGTGGCCGTCGGGACGCAGCAGTACCGCGGGGACGTCCAGTTCCTCGCTGACGTCGGTGACATGGTCGATCCGGTCCTCCCAGCCCGCCACGGAGAGTCGGCCGGTCTGGTCGAGCAGCAGTCCGCGACCGCCGTGCATCAGCTCATAGAGGCGGCCCCGCTTCAGTCTCACGTCCCGCATGCGCCGGCCGAGCAGTTCATGCCCGTCGCCGAAGTCGTAGCGGACGCCGATCGCCGTGATCTTCTCGGTCAGGTACCGGTTCACCTCGTCGAAGTCCATCAGTTCCGACAGCAGCCGGCGCACCGACCGGGGGCCCGGCTCGGTGGACATCAGCTCGATCTGGGCGCGGGTGTTGTGCAGCACGTCGGCGGCGACCGGGTGCCGTTCGGTGTGGTAGCTGTCCAGCAGCCCGTCCGGTGCCCAGCCGGCCACCTCGGCGGCCAGTTTCCAGCCGAGGTTGAACGCGTCCTGGACGCCGAGGTTGAGTCCCTGCCCGCCGGTCGGCGGGTGGATGTGCGCCGCGTCGCCGGCCAGCAGCACCCGGCCGGCCCGGTAGCGCTCGGCCTGCCGGGTGGCGTCGCCGAAGCGGGAGAGCCAGCGCGGTGAGTGCGCGCCGAAGTCGGTGCCGGCGAACGCTCGCAGCTGCCGCTTGAACTCCTCCAGGGTCGGCGGGACCGAGCGGTCCTCGGACACCCCCTCGGCCGGCACGACGACGCGGTACACCTCGTCCCCCAAGGGCATGGCGCCGAACCGCTTGTGGATCCTGCGGACTTCGGCCATCACGGCGGCCAACGTCTTCGGTGCCGCGGTCAGTTCCATCTCGCCCAGCAGCGTCTCGACCCTGCTGGGCTCGCCGGGGAAGCCGACGCCGAGCAGCTTGCGCACCGTGCTGCGACCGCCGTCGCAGCCGACGAGGTAGCGCGAGCGCAGCTCCTTCCCTCCCCGGGCGGCTACGCCCCCATCGCCGCGGGTACCCCCATTTCCCAGCTCGACGGTCACTCCGTGCTCGTCCTGGCGCAGCCCGACCAGCTCGCAGCCGCGCCGGATCTCGGCGCCGAGCTCGACGGCGCGCTCGGCCAGCAGGCGGTCGGTGGTGGTCTGCGGGATGCCGAGGACGTAGGGATGCGTGGTGTCGAGCCGCTCGGGCGCCGGCTTCTCGATGGCGGCGAAGAAACCGCCGACGGGGTACTGCCGGCCGTGCGCGAGGAACCGGTCCAGCAGACCGCGCTGGTCCATCATCTCGATGCTGCGCACGTGCAGGCCGAGCGCACGGACATACGGGAGCGGCTCCGACTCCCGCTCCAGCACGACCACGTGCACGCCGTGCAGCCGCAACTCGCCGGCCAGCATCAAGCCGGTCGGTCCGCCGCCGACCACGATGACGTCGATCACCACAACCCCCATGTGCGCAGATTCTTGGTGCCTGCTTCTTGCTTCGGCCGGTGATTCTGCGGCACCAACGGGGCCTTGCCGCAAGGCCCCCCATGCGCTATACGTTGAGAGTGGCAAGGAGCGGGTGACCTCCTTGCCTTTGTTCTTGTCTTTGTTCTTGCCCGTGTGTTCGGGCGGGTTCCCGTGTGTTTTTGCCCGTGTTCCCGTGTGTTTCTGCCCGTGGGTTTCAGCCGGGGGGCGGCCCGGGGGTTTCAGCTCGTGGGTTCTGCTCGTGGTTTTCGGCCCGTTGGTCAGTGGGGCCACTTCTCCGGGGTGCTGCTGGTGATCACGTGGCAGACGGCGGGCTTGCCGGGGCCGGGGGACTTTCCTGCGGCGACGACCCGGATGCCGTCCAGCAGGATGCGGCAGGAGGCGGTCCCGTTCCCGCTCGGGGTGACCTCGACGCGCGCCTCTTTGCCGGTGTTGACGACGACGCTCGTGCTCCAGGGCAGCTTGGTGGGGCCGAGCTGCTCGTCCTTGTGGTCGGGCTCGGACCTGTCGGGGTTGTACCGGTAGCCGACGGCGGTGGCCTGCGGTTCGCCGCTGGACGACGTGGCCTCGTACTTGAGGTACCAGGCGTTCTCGCCGCGCCACTTCTTCAACTGCGTCACGTTGTTCTTCGCCCACAGCATCCCGCCGAGGATGAGGGTGCCGATTGCCACGAAGGCGATCACGAAGAAGACGTCACCCCGGATGCGGCGCGACGACTGGTGTGGGGATGCCATGGTGACCTCGGCCCGTTTCCGTACCTGTTCATACCTGTTCGTACCTGTTTGTGCTGGTAGTGCTGTTTATGCCTGTTTTGCTTGTTCATGGCTGTCCGTGGTGCGTGGGGCTGCCGGTGGTGGCGCACGCGGCCTCCTCGCTTTCCACGTCACCGTACCCACGGTAAACGTGGCCTGTAGTCGCCCCGCCGGCCGATCTGCGTCTCCGCCTGCGGTCGCATCTGTCCGGTGCGCGGGACGGCCCAAGGGATGACCGCGGACGATGATCACGCTCCGCTGATCACGGCCCCGGGTGTGGTGGCCGGGGCCGTGCGCGAGGGGCGAGTGCGGCGCGGTGGGTGGCGCTGGAGGGGTGAACGGGGCTTTGGTGGGCCGGTTTTGGTGGGACGGGTGGGGGTGGGGCGGCGTAGGTTCGGCGGCATGGTGAGTGCGATGGCGCGGGATGACTATGTGCGGCGGCTGGAGCGGGCCGGGCTGGCGGCGGCGGAGGCCGGGCTGGCCGGGCTGATCGTGACGCCGGGACCGGATCTGGTGTGGCTGTGCGGGTACCGGCCGCCGGCGGAGACCGAGCGGTTGACCGCTCTGGTGATCGAACCGGGGCGGGCGGCGCGGCTGCTGGTGCCCGTACTGGAGCGGCCGGATGCGGAGCGTGCGGCGGGGGCCGGGGCGCTGGAGGTGGCGGGCTGGTCCGACGGGGCGGATCCGTATGTGGAGCTGGGCAAGTGGCTTGCGCCGCACCGGCGTTACGGGGTGTCGGACGGGATGTGGGCGCTGCACCTGCTGGGGCTGCAGCGGGCGGTGCCCGGGGGTGGGTATGCCGCGCTGACCGAGGCGGTGCCGATGCTGCGGGCCGTCAAGGACGCGTATGAGGTGGCGCGGCTGGCGGCGGCGGGCGCGGCGGCCGATGCGACGTACGAGGACATTCTGGGGATGCGCTTCGGTGGGCGGCGGGAGTCCGATGTGGCGGCGGATCTGGCGCGGCTGCTGGTGGAGCACGGGCACAGCCAGGTGGACTTCACGGTCGTCGGATCGGGCCCCAATGGGGCCAACCCGCACCACGAGGCGGGGGATCGGGTCATCGAGGACGGCGACATGGTCGTACTCGACTTCGGCGGGCTGAAGGACGGGTACGGGTCGGACACGACGCGGACCGTGCATGTCGGGGAGCCGGGTTCCGAGGAGCGCAAGGTGCACGGGATCGTGCGGGAGGCGCAGCAGGCGGCGTTTGAAGCGGTGCGGCCCGGTATCGCCTGCCAGGAGATCGACCGGGTGGCCAGGAGGGTCATCAAGGCGGCGGGGTACGGGGAGTACTTCATCCACCGGACCGGGCACGGGATCGGGGTGACCACGCACGAGCCGCCCTACATGGTGGAGGGCGAGCACCTCCCGCTGGTGCCGGGGATGTGCTTCTCGATCGAGCCGGGGATCTATCTGCCGGGGCGGTTCGGGGTGCGGATCGAGGACATCGTGGTGTGCACGGAGTCGGGCGGGCGGCGGCTGAACGAGACGGAGCGGGGGCTGGCGGTGGTGGCGTAGGGGAGGAGGGGAGGAGGGAAGTCGGGACCGGGAACGGGGCAGCGGGTGGGACCGCGACCGGGGGTGGTGCCGGTGCCGCTGCGGGGGTTGCGCAGGCGCGGCCCGGTGCGCCGCGGGGGGGCGGATCGCGGGGTGGCGAGGCTCGGGGCG
>NZ_KN708638.1:4832926-4885930 GCF_000805335.1 Streptomyces sp. CT34
CGCTGGTCGTCTTCGGTGGCGCGGGGGTCGCCGTGGCGCTGGTGGGTGGGGCGCTGTTGACCGGACGGGGTCGGTCCTAGCCGGTCCCAGCCGGCGCGGGTCGGTCCCTCCTCGGTCCTGGCCGGCGGGCCGTTCCTTGCGGGGCGCGCCGGCCTCTCGGAGTGCGCTGGCCTCTCGGAGGGCGCCGGCCCCTCGGCAGTTGGTGGTTGCCGTGGTGACGGCAGTTGGTTGTTGCCGTGGTGGTGGCGGTGGTCAACTGCCGTCACGTCACTCTGGTACATCAGGCTTGATCGAAGTCAGGCTTGATCGAGGTCAGGCTTGATCGAGGTCAAGGCCGGCCGGGGGTGCGCGCCGATCCCTCGCGCGGGTGGCTATTGGGCCGATGTCCGATCCGGGGACCGAGTTCCTGAGGGGGCGGCTGCCTGATCAGTGCGACGGGTGCTCGCCCCGTGGGCGTGGGTGTGAGCGGGTGGGCGGGGGCCGCCGGCCAGGGCGAGCGTGACGGCCTCCAGGGCGCTGGTGAATGAGACCTCGGAGAGCAGGCCGGGGGCCGCGACCTGGTCGCCCGCCAGGTAGACGCCGTGGCCGCGGTCGATCGCCGGGCGGTCGCGCCAGGTGGTGCCGGGGAGGTCCACCGCTCCTGTACGGCCGGTGGACAGCGACTCACGGCGCCAGGTGGTGCGCTCGCGCCAGTTGGGGAAGCCGGCGTCGAGGAGGCGTTCGGCGCGGGCGATCCCGGCGGCGCGGGGCTCGTCCGGGGCGATGCCGAAATGGCCCTGGAGGAGCTGTTCGCCCTTCGGTGCCAGGCTGGGGTCGGGGGCGGTGAACCGCTCGATCCAGCCGGGGAAGTCGAGCCCGGACACCACGAACGGGTCGCCGCGCCGGGTCCGTATGGCGAGGTCGAGCAGTGCCGCACGGGCGCTGCTCCAGCGGAGCCGGTCGTCCTTGAGCAGGGCGCGGGCGGAGCCGAGGTGGGTGGCGACGATGACCGGGGTGTCCTCCGGCAGCGTCTCGACACGGGCCCCGGTCTCGATGCGTACGCCCAGGTCACGGGCGTGCCGTGCCATCCCGTCGATGAGTGTGCCCCAGCCCCCGGCGACGTAGTGGGCCTCGGCCGGGAGGTTGGTGCTGCGGCGCAGCCGCTCCTGTACGAAGGCGGCGGAGAGCGAGCCGGGGTCGTGGTGGAAGGTGGAGACGCCCACGTAATGGGCCGCCGCGCGGGCGGTCGGCTCGCCGACCTTGCTGCTCGCCCAGCTGAGGAAGTCCTGGTCGACCGGGGCGGTGCGGTGGCGGCGCAGCGTCGTCACCATGCCGAGCGGGGGCAGCCGGTGCAGTGTGCCGTGGTGCAGGAAACGCATCCGGGTCGCTTCCAGCGGGGGCAGCGTGGCGAGCGGCGGCAGTAGGCCGCGCTGCTTGAGCCAGGGCCAGTGCGGGCCGCGGTTGTAGAGGGCGTGCGCGCCCTCGTTGGTGCGGTAGGGCGCGTCGGCGGTGCGGGCGCGGCCACCGAGGGTGCGGTGGGCCTCGTAGAGGGTGACGGCGGCGCCGGACTCGGCGGCGGAGATGGCCGCGGTGAGGCCGGCGAAGCCGCCGCCGATGACGGTGAGGCGGGGGGGGGCCATGGGGGGCTCCTTTGGTGGTCGGGGTCGTGGTTGTGGTTGTGGTTGTGGTGTGTGCTCGGTTGTGTTTGGTCGGCTGTGGCTGTGGCTGTGGCTGTGGTCGAGGTCGAGATCGTGGTTGTGGTCGGTCGTGGTTGTGCTCGGTCGTGCGGGTGGTGCTCGGTCGTGCAGGTGGTGCTCGTGGGCTTGGACGGATGGGGGTGCCGCGGATGTGACATGGGGCCGGTAGAACGGGCGTTTGTGCAGGTCAGGGCGATTGTCAGTGGTGTGGTTCACGATGGGGTGTGGGTCGCGACGGGTTGAGTAGTTGAGCGGCTGCGGACCGGTCGCGTCGCGGACGGGCCGACGGTGGGAATACGCGGCGATGTGACCGGGACGTGGCAGGGGCGTGGCAGGGATCTGGCGGGTACGCGGGCCGGGGAACCGGTTCCGTGCGGTACGGAAGGCGGTGATCGCGTGGCAGGGGCAGGGCGCGGCAAGGAGACGGTGCGGGCGGTGCGGCGGCCGGAGGTGCGGTTGCCGGAGCTCCAGCCGTACGACGGTGCGGAGCTGGAGCCCGAAGGGGACTACGACGGGCTGGAGTTCGCGGGGACGGACTGCTCCGGGCAGTCGGCGCGGGGTGCGAGATTCATGGACTGCGCGCTGCGGCGGTGTGTGCTGGACGAGGCGGTGCTGAGCCGGGCGCGGATCATCGACAGCGTGCTGAGCGGGGTCCGCGGGGTCGGTACGGACCTGTCGCAGGCGATGCTGCGCGATGTGGAGGTGTCGGACGCCCGGCTCGGCGGGATACAGCTCCACGGTTCGGTGCTGGAGCGGGTTGTGGTGCGCGGTGGGAAGATCGACTTCCTGAATCTGCGCAAGGCGAAGTTGCGGGATGTCGTCTTCGAGGGGTGCGTGCTGGTCGAGGCGGACTTCGGCGGCGCGGAGCTGGAGCGGGTGACGTTCGACGACTGCACCCTGGCGCGGGTGGATTTCAGCGCGGCCCGGATGAAAGACGTCGATCTGCGCGGTGCCGCTGCGTTGGATATCGCGCGGGGGATCGACTCCCTGGCGGGCGCGGTGATCAGTTCGGCCCAACTGATGGATCTGGCACCGGCGTTCGCCGCGCAGGTGGGCGTGCGGGTGGAGTGAGCGGGGAGTGGGGAGTGGGGGGACGTGAGGCGGATGCGGCGAGGAGGGGCGACGTGACGGTGGAGGATGCGCCCGTCGGCCGTAGGGGTCAGACGCGGGGGAAGCGAGCCTGGAGTTCCCAGATGGCGGGGTTGTCGGCGAGACCGTTGTGCATATCGGTGAGGTCGGCGATCAGGTCGTGCAGGAAGTCGCGGGCCTCGCGGCGGAGTACGGCGTGGTTGAAGGTGAGCGGGGCCTCGTCGGCGGGCATCCAGTCGGCGTCGATATCGACCCAGCCGAAGCGGCGCTCGAAGAGCATCCGGTCCGCGGATTCGGTGAAGTCGAGCTCGGCGTGGATCGGCCGGGCGGAGCGGCTGCCGCGCGGGTCGGTGTCGAGCTGCTCGACGATGTCGCACAGCGCCCAGGCGAAGTCGAGTACCGGCACCCAGCCCCAGGCCGTGGACAGCTCGCGGTCGGACTTGGTGTCGGCGATATAGACGTCGCCGCAGAAGAGGTCATGGCGCAGGGTGTGCACATCCGCGGTCCGGTAGTCCGTCTGCGGCGGATCCGGAAAGCGGTGGGAGAGGGAATAGCCGAGGTCGATCACGTCTTGATGGTGTCACGCCGGTGCGGCGGGCGGTCCGGACGGTCGGGCGCCGCCGGTCCACCCCGGCCGGCCCGGGCCCGTGTGGCCCCGGGTCGATCACCGCAAGGAGATCGCCGACGGTGAGACGACCTGCGGCGTGATCGCAGACGGCGCTATCTCGTACGGCGTGATCGCAGACGGTGAGATCGCGGGCAGCGAGATCGCGCACGACGAGACGACACACCGCGCGATCACACCGTCCGCGATAACGCACCGTGCGATCACGCACGACGAGATCGCTCGCCGCGGATGCGGCACGACGGGACGACGGAGGACGGGACGACGGGACGACACACGACGAGATCGCTCGCCGCGGATGCCGCACGACGAGATGACGCGCGACGGGACGACGCACGACGAGACGACGCACGGCGGGACCGCGTACGGCGGGATCGTCATGACCAGAGGGTGGGGTAGTGATCATGTCTGGTTCGCCGGTGAGACGTTCGGCGGTTGCGCTGGTGTCGGCGGCGGCGCTGGTGGCGCTGCCGGTACTGCCCGTGCTGCCGGACGGCCCGGGTGGGCAGGGTGCGGCGGCGTACGCGGCGGGGCCGGGCGCCGGCGCCGGGCCGGCCGGCGCAACCGTGAGGTATGCGCAGGGGCATTGGCGCGGGGGCTGGGCGGCGGCGCCGCAGCAGGCGAACGAGGTGCTCGGCAAGAACTGGTCCGAGGGCGGCTTCGCACGGCAGACGGTGCGGCAGGTGGTCCGGGTCAGTACGGGCGGCACGCAGGCCCGTATCAGGCTGTCGAACCGCTACGGTGCGACGCCGCTCAAGGTGGCCGGTGCCACTGTCGCGCGGACCGCTCAGGGGGCTTCGGTGCAGGCCGGTTCGGTGCGGCAGCTGACCTTTGGGCACCGGCGGTCGGCGACCATACCGGCGGGCGGCGAACTGCCCAGCGACGGCGTGGGGTTACGGGTGCGCGCCCTGGAGTCGGTGACCGTCACCCTGTATCTGGACGCACCGACCGGTCCGGCCACCTTCCATGCGATGGCGATGGCCACCAGCTATCGCGCGGCCGGTGACCGCCGCTCCGATGTGGGGGCCGCGGCGTTCACCGAGACCTCGCAGTCTTGGTACTACCTCTCCGGCGTCGAGGTGGCCGGTGGCGGGCCGGCCGCACGGAGCGACGGGGTGGTGGCCTTCGGGGACTCCATCACCGACGGGTACGGCTCCACGGTCGACGCCAACCGCCGCTACCCGGACCAGCTGGCCGAGCGGTTCGCCGCCGCGGGCCGGCCGCGCAGTGTCCTCGATGAGGGGATCAGTGGCAACCAACTGACCAGCAGCACGAGCGGGTTCGGTGAGAAGGCCGTGGTCCGTTTCCGGAAGGACGCGCTCAAGGCGCCGAACGTGGGCACCGTCGTCGTCCTGGAGGGCATCAACGACATCGGTATGAGCGAGTGGGGCGGCGCGCCGGGCGGGCCGACCCCGGAGGTGTCCGTCCGACAACTCATCGCCGCCCAGCGGGTGTTGATACGTCAGGCGCACGGCAGGGGAATCCGGGTGATTGGTGCGACGCTGACACCGTTCAGGGGTGCCGCGTATTACACCGAGCGGGGCGAGATCAAGCGTGAGGCGCTGAACGACTGGATACGCACCTCCGGTGAGTTCGACGGGGTGGTGGACCTGGACCACGCGTTGGCCGATCCCGCCGACCGGGGCCGCATAGCGCCCGCGTACGACGAGGGCGACCATCTGCATCCGAACGACGCCGGCTATCGCGCGATGGCCGATGCGGTCGACGTCAACGCGTTCTGAGGGTGCCGGCCGCCGGCCCCGGGGCGTTGGTGCCGGGCGCTGAGGGCACCGGTGCCCGGCGTGGGCGCTGACGGCGGCGCGCCGCTTCGTGCTCGCGCCTACGGCAGGGTCAGTACGCGCGGGCCGTCGTCCGTCACCGCGACGGTGTGCTCGAAGTGGGCGGCGTGGCTGCCGTCGGTGGTGCGCAGGGTCCAGCCGTCGGGGGCCGCGTAGTAGCCGTCGCCGCCGCCGGACAGGAACATCGGCTCGATGGCGATGACCAGGCCGTGGCGGAGGACGAGGCCGCGGCCCGGTCGGCCGTCGTTGGGGACCGGCGGGTCCTCGTGCATCGCGCGGCCGATGCCGTGGCCGCCGAAGTCGTGGGGGATGCCGTAGCCGGCGGCGCGTCCGACGCTGCCGATGGCGTGCGAGACATCGCCGATCCGGGCGCCCACGACGGTCGCGGCGATGCCCGCTTCCAGGGCGCGCCGGGTGGTCTCCATCAGCCGGGCGTCCTCGGGGTGCGTGGCGCCGACGGTGAAGCTGGTGGCCGCGTCGCCGGCCCAGCCGTCGACGACCGCACCGCAGTCGATGCTCACCAGGTCGCCGTCGCGGAGCCGGTAGCCGTCGGGGATGCCGTGCACGATGGCGTCGTTGACGGAGGCGCAGATCACGGCCGGGAAGGGCGTCGGCGCGAAGCTGGGGCGGTAGCCGAGGAAGGGGGAGGTGGCGCCGGCCTCGCGCAGGACCGTACGGGCCACCTCGTCCAGGTCCAGCAGCCGTATGCCGGGGGTGGCCGCGGCGCGGACCGCGGACAGGGCGTCCGCGACGACCCGGCCGGCCACGCGCATCGCGTCCAGCGACGCATCCGTCTTGATCTCGACCATCCGTACAGCCTCCCGTTCGGGCCGCCCGTACGCACCTCGGTGCCGGGCGGCGGACACAGCTCACAGTTCCGCGCAGCGACCGGTATTTCATTACCGGTATTTGTTTACCGGTATTAGTATCACGGGCATGGTGCGCACTCCACTGACCCCCTGGGAACGCGAACGCGGCGAGCGGCTGGGCGCGCTGCTGCGGGCGGCGCGCGGCGAGCGGAGCATGGTCGAGGTCGCCGCGGCGGCCGGGCTGTCCGCGGAGACGCTGCGCAAGATCGAGACCGGGCGGGCGCCGACCCCGGCGTTCTTCACGGTCGCCGCGCTGGCCGGCACGCTCGGCCTGTCGCTGGACGAGGTGGCGGTGCTGGCCACGCCGCCGGATGCCGCGCCGGAAGCCGCCAACCGCCACGGTGGCGCGGCGGCCTAGGGTCCTACCCCATCGGGCAGGCCCTGGCGCCCATCCGAGCCGGGGCCTGGCGCCCATCCGGTCGGGGCCTTGTCGAGCGAAGGGCCGGCCCCCGTCCGGGAGTCGGCCCCAGCATGGATGGCCGGGCTGCCAAACGCGAAGGGCCGGCCCCCTTCCGGGAACCGGCCCACCGGCGGTGCGTCACCCACGGCGGTGCGTCACCTGCTGACGTGTGTGACCTGCCGGCGGTGTGTCACCACAGCCGATGTCCGACCTACCTCCAGCGCTTCACCCGCCGCCGGCACCTCACCAACGCCGGTACCTCGTCAACGCCGGCGCCTCGGGTGCCGACTCCGAGTGCGGGGCAATCGCCTCAGACACCTCAAACGCCTCAGACGTTGACGCCGAAATCCTGGGCGATGCCGGCCAGGCCGGATGCGTAACCCTGTCCCACGGCGCGGAACTTCCAGTCCGCGCCGTTGCGGTACAGCTCGCCGAAGACCATGGCGGTCTCGGTGGCGGCATCCTCGCTGAGGTCGTAGCGCGCTATCTCGGCGCCGCCGGCCTGGTTGACGATGCGGATGAAGGCGTTCCGTACCTGGCCGAAGTTCTGGCCGCGGCTCTCGGCGTCGTAGATGGAGACCGGGAAGACGATCTTGTCGATGTCGGCGGGCAGCGCGGCGAGGTCGACGTTGATCGACTCGTCGTCGCCGTCGCCCTGGCCGGTGGTGTTGTCGCCGGTGTGGACGATGGACCGGTCCGGCGTCTCCTTGTTGTTGAAGAAGACGAAGTGCTGGTCGGAGTGGACCTTGCCGGTGGCGTTGACCGCGATGGCGCTGGCGTCGAGGTCGAAGTCCGCGCCCGTGGTCGTGCGGACGTCCCAGCCGAGGCCGACCGTGACGGCGGTCAGGCCCGGTGCCTCCTTGGTGAGCGAGACGTTGCCGCCCTTGGACAGGCTTACAGCCATGGGAAGTCCCTTTCCTCGTCGAGGTCGCGAGCATGTGGTCACACGCTTCGGGCTCCGCAGCGTGCGGTCACACGCTTCGGGCTCCGCCCCGGGCGGAGCTGCCGTTACCCACCTCAACGCGGCCGGGGGACCGGGTGGTTCCAGGTTTCTTTACTTTCCTTGGTCGACTCTTTGGCTGTTCCTTTGCCTTATCCCGGCGCCGGTCTTCAGCCGACCGGCCTTTACTCGGTGCCGGGTGCCGGGTGCCGGGTGCCGGGTGCCGGGTGCCGGATGGGGGGGGCCGCCCGGGAAAGTGAGGTGACGGGCGGCCGTGGGCGCGGGATCATGGGAGGCATGTCCGGGCCCTATGTCATCCGAGGTTCGGTCGTTCTGCCGGAGGCCGAGCTGGTCTGGCGTTTCTCACGCTCCTCCGGGCCGGGCGGCCAGCACGTCAACACCAGCGACAGCCAGGTCGAGTTGCGCTTCGACCTGGCCGGGACGAAGGCGCTGCCCCCGGTGTGGCAGGAGCGGGCCCTGGAGCGGCTGGCCGGCCGGCTGGTCGACGGCGTGCTGTCCGTACGGGCCTCCGACCACCGCTCCCAGTGGCGCAACCGCGAGACCGCGGCCGTACGGCTCGCCGCGCTGCTCGCCGAGGCCACCGCGCCGCCGCCCAGGCCGCGCAAGAAGTCGCGGATCCCACGCGGTATCAACGAGCGGCGGCTGCGCGAGAAGAAGCAGCGCGGCGAGACCAAGCGGGGCCGCTCGGGCCGCGATTGGGGCTGAGCGGGCCGACGGTTCCCGGTCCTCAGCCCAGCTGGCGGTACTTGCCCCGGAAGTACGTGAGCGGCCCGTCGTCATCGTCGGACGTCGTGGTCGCCAGGACGCGTCCGATGACGAGGGTGTGGTCGCCGGCCACCACCCGCTGTTCGGTGCGGCACTCCAGCGTCGCCAGTGCGCCGCCGATGAGCGGGGCGCCGGACGCTTCGCCGCGTACGGACGGAATGTCCTCGAAGAGCAGCCGGTCGCTGATGCGGCCCTTCATGGCGAATCGCCCCGCTACGTGACGCTGATGGCCCGAGAGTACCGAGACGGCCCACAGCGGCTGCTGCGCCAGCAGGTCGTCCATCCGGGAGTCGTTGCGAACGCTCACCATGACCAGCGGCGGGTCCAGGGACACGGACAGGAACGCCGTCGCGGTCATGCCGACGTCCTCGCCACGCGGGCCGGCGTCCGGGTCGTGGGCGGTGATCAGCACCACGCCTGCGGCGAGGCGGGACAGGGCGGCACGGAACTCGTCGTCACTCACCCCAACAGCATGCGCGATCGGCCCGTCGCCCGGCACGGAGGCGAGGGAGACGGCGGGTGCGGTGGGTGCGGCGGGTGTGGCGGAGCCGGCGGCCGGGGTGGCGGCAGGAGTTTTCGTGAACACGCCATGAACGCTAACTTCGACCGGCCCCGGTCCGCATCGGGCCCCGGGACCACTCGCGCCCTAGGTCCGGCGGCGGAGGCGATCGCCACCGCGGAGGGCACGGAGGGCACGGAGGGCACGGAGCGTGCGGGGCGGCGCCCGGGGACGGGTGCTCGCGGAAGTGTCCGCCGAAGTGCCCGCGGAACGGTTCGGAGAAGTGCTCGCGGAAGTGCTCGGAGGTGGCTGGAATTTGCGTTCAGGAAGACTTCGAGGAGTAGCCGAGCGTTGTTCGGGCGCCTTGGTGAGCTGCGGCCGTGGACCGGCAACCGGCCGTCACCGCTTGTGACTTGAGTCACAGCGGGCGCTAATTGTTGACCCTGTGTACCGAGTGAACAGCTCACTGTGATTCAGTGAGCGTGGAATCGGACGACGAAGACGACGAAGAAGAAGACGACAACGAATCGGTGGAGTGCTGTCGAGGTCTCAGGGAGAGCGAGCGATGGAGACCGAGTCGGAGCCCTATGTCCGTCTTGCGACCCTGCGGCAGCTGCACCAAGTGGTCGCCGAGCTGAATACCGCACGCAGCCTTGCGGACACCTTGCAGTCCGTTGCCGACGGGGCGATCGCCGGGCTGGGCTTCGAGCTCGCCGCGGTCAACCTCGTACGGCCGGACGGCGATCTCGTGGTCGCCGCGGTGGCCGGCAGCGCGGGCGCCGAGGCGCTGATGGCCGGGCGGGTGGGCTCGCGCTCCTCATGGGAGCGGCGGCTGTCCATGGGGGAGCGCTGGGGCGACCTGTGCTTCATCCCGTACACCGAGGGCTGGGTGCTGGATGACGACGACGTGCCCCAGTGGCACACCGCCGGGCCCGCGCCCCGCTTCCCCGACGAGTGGCACCCGATGGACCGCCTCTTCGCGCCGATGTACACGGCCGCCAACGGCAACGGCGAGCTGCTCGGGGTGATCTCCGTGGACCGGCCGCGCAACGGCCGGCGCCCCGGCCCCTGGGGCCAGGAGGCGCTCCAGATGTACGCGTTCCAGTCGGCCATCGCGATCAGCAACGCCCGGCTGCGGGCCAACATGCAGCGCGCCCTGGTCCGGCTGGAGCGCGAGCAGCAGGCGCTGCGCGCCAGCGAGGAGAGCTTCCGGCAGGCTTTCGAGTACGCGCCGAGCGGGATGGCCGTCGCCGAAATGGGCGGTGACCAGCACGGACGGCTGCTGCGCACCAACGACGCGCTGTGCCGGCTGCTGGGCCGCCCGGCGTCCGCGATGCGCCGGCTGTCCTTCTCCGACCTCGTGCACCCCGAGGACATCGGCACCCTGCTGCGCACCTCCGCCGAGGGCGGCCGGGCCGAGCTGCGGCTGGCCCGCCGGGACGGCACGTACGTGTGGGTGTCGCTGCGGAACTCGGTCGTCGCGGACACCGCCGACGGGCCCCGCTACCTGCTCACCCACGTCGAGGACATCGAGGAGCGCAAGCGCCATGAGCTCGCTCTCGCGCACCGCGCCAGCCATGACTCGCTGACCGGACTGCCCAACAGCGCCGAACTGCGCACCCGGCTCGGCGCCCGGCTGTGCTCCCGCCGGCCGGGCTCGCTCGCCGACGCCTACGCCTCCTCGGGTGCGGACGGCTCCGATCCGCGCGCCCCGCACGGCTTCGGGGCGGACGGCACGGAGCCGTTCGAGGGGCTCGACGGCTTCGAGGGCAAGGCCGCCGGCCCGGTCCCGTTCGACCACCACATCCATCTCTTCGCGCCCCCCGACGGGCCCGAGGACGACGGCTCCAAGGGGCTCGCGGTCCTCTTCTGCGACCTGGACGGCTTCAAGTCGATCAACGACCGCTTCGGGCACAACACCGGTGACGCGGTGCTGATCGAGGTCGCCCGGCGGCTGACCAGCGGTGTCCGGGACGGCGACACGGTCGCCCGGCTCGGCGGCGACGAGTTCGTGGTGCTGGCCGACGGGCTGGGTACGGCCGATGCGCAGGACCTCGCGGTCCGGCTACGGAACGCGATCATCCCGCCGATCCGGGTCGAGGGCCGGGCAGTCCGGGTCGGCGCCAGCTTCGGCATCGGCTGGGCGAGCTGCGGTATGACCGCCGAGGAGGTGCTGGAGTCGGCCGACCAACGGATGTACGTGGAGAAACGCTCCCGCTCGAAGGGGAACCGGCGGGCGGCGGGCTGAGCGTGGGAGCCGGGCCGGGAACCGCGGCCCCGGTGCCGCGCATCTCACACCCGCGGCATCGTGCCTGGCGTACCGCCCGTTCACCGGCCGTTGGTGATCTTGTGGTTGGGCGGGATCGGCGTGGTACGGCCTTGACGGGGTAGGCTGCGCCGATGCGGCGCGGAGCCGCCGGGGCCGGGAAAAGACAGTTCGCGCGGATGCCCGCGAACGCGCACATCACGCGCACATCACGCGTACGGATCGCTTGGGAGTGACACGGAATGACGGCCGGTAACAACGGCGCGGACACGCCGGAGAACGACGACCCGTTCGGCTACCTCTACCGCTCGGAGGGCGGCGAGGGCGGCGCGGGCCCGTCGGGCGACGGCGGGGCGGCGCGGCAGCCGGGCGTACCGCGGACCTCCTACAACCAGGTCCGCGCGGTCGGCCAGCGGCAGTACGGCGGTCAGCAGACCCAGCAGCCGGCGTACGGCCAGCAGAACGCCCACTACGCCGCGCCCGAGACGCTGCCCGGAGGCGGCGGCGAGCGCACCCGCCCGGCCCCCGCGTACGGCGGCCAGGAGCCCCGGCGCGGCCGGAACGGCCTGCTGATAGGCGCGGTCGCGGTGGTCGCGGTGGTCTGCATAGGCATCGGTGTGGCCATGCTGACCAACAGCGGCGACAACAAGAGCGACACCGCCCAGAAGCCCGGCCCGACGGCCGGCGACTCGGTCCAGCCCAGCACCCAGCCGTCCACCAAGCCCAGCCCCGGCGCACTCCCCAAGGACGACGCGGGCGCACTGCGGCTCAGCGGTGGCGCGACGACCGCCAAGGACATCAAGGGTGCCCAATCGGCCAGCGGTTCGTACGTCACCGGCTTCAACCAGGTCGGGGCGAAGGTGCAGTGGACCGTGAACGTGCCGACCGCCGGCGACTTCCGGCTGAATGTGCACTACAGCATCCCGGGAGACGACGCCAACGCCACGCTCTCGGTCAACGGCAAGCCCAACAGCTCGCCGTTGGGCCTGAAGAACTTCATACACTCCGCGAAGGGCGACTGGGTGAAGGGCTGGCAGACGACCTGGGCCCCGGTCACCCTGAACAAGGGCACCAACACCCTCGAGATCGCCTGCGCACAGGGCAATCAGTGCAACGCCATCCTGGATCAGGTGTGGCTGACGGGGGCCAATCAGTAGGCGTCGATTGCCACTTGGGGTGCGGCCGCAACACCGCAGGTGAGCAGGCTCGTTGCCCGAAAACGGATTGCACTCGTCACTTTGGTCAACTGGACTGGGCAGCAACATTCCAGTTGATCTGAGGTGATTACGCGAGAAGTTACGTGTCATAGCCCTGTCCGGTGCTGTGTTGCTGGCCGCGCTGCCGCTCACCGCGGGAACGGCCGATGCAGCTGCCAAATGCCCCAACGGCAACATCTGTGGCTGGACGCAGCCGAACTTCGAGGGGCAGGAGTCCGACGTGTTCACCCCCTCGTCGGGATGCAACGCGTTCGACCAGGACAACGTCCGGTCGGTGTCAAACCAGGACTACCACCGGGTGACCTTCTACAGCGATAGCGGGTGCTACGGCCAGCACTTCGACCTGACCAGGGGCCAGTACTCGGCCAAGACTCCGTGGCCGGTGAGGAGCATAGCCGTCTGGGGGCCGGACAAGTAGCAGGTGGCGTTGGGCTGATACGGGCCGAGGGCGCGATCGACCCGGTCGTGTCCTCGGCCCGTCGTCCGTCCGAGTGTTGCGCCTCAGGGCCTTGCTGCCGGCAGTTGGACAGGGCACCGGGCGAGTGCCGCCGAGCAGGTTCGGAATCCTCACGCCGCCGTAGGCCGATCCGTCACCACCACGTGCGGCAGCAGTTCTTCGTACGTCGCGGGGTCGAACTCGCCCGCGGCCGGGGCCCGTACGGTGGCCGCGGAGAGGGCCACCGCGCGGGTCAGGCGGTCCGGCCAGGGGAGTTCCTCGACGAGGCCGGAGAGCAGGCCGGCCACGGCGGAGTCGCCGGCCCCGGTGGGGTTTCCGGCGAACCGGTGGGGTGGGGTGGCCTGCCAGGCGCCCTCGGCGGTGACCGCGAGCATGCCGTCCGCGCCGAGGGAGGCGGCCACCGCGTGGGCGCCGCGGCGGCGGGCGTCGCGGGCGGCGCGCAGCGGTTCGGTGCTGCCGGTGAGGGCGGCCAGCTCGTCGGCGTTGGGCTTGGCGAGGTCGGGGCGGGCGGCCAGGCCGCGGCGCAGCGGTTCGCCGCTGGTGTCGAGGAGGACGGGGACGCCGGCGGCGTGCGCGGCGCGGGTGAGGCGGGCGTAGACGTCCACCGGGACGCCCGGCGGGAGACTGCCGCAGAGCGCCACCGCCCGTGCCTCGCCCAGCAGTTCGCGGTAGGAGCCGAGGAACGCGGCCCATTCGGCGGGGGAGACGGTCGGACCCGGTTCGTTGAGCTGGGTGGTGTCGCCGGTGGCGGCGTCGACGACCGCGATGGTGCGGCGGCTGGCGCCGCCCACCGGGACCAGTGCGTCGGTGACGTCGGTCTCCTGGGTGAGCAGGGCGCGCAGCGCCTCGCCGGTGCCGCCGCCCGCGAAGCCGGTGGCGACCGTGCGGTGGCCGAGCGCGGCCAGTACGCGGGCGACGTTCAGGCCCTTGCCGCCGGGGCGTTCGGTGACCTCGGTGACGCGGTTGGTGGCGTGCGGGTGGAGCCGGGGGACGCGGTAGGTGATGTCCAGGGCGGCGTTCAGCGTGACCGTGAGGATCATGGTCTCCCCTCCGGGAGGAGGCCGGCCGGACGGCCGTGGGTGAAGGCACCGCGTGCGGCGGTGGCATACGGACAAGTGCGCGAGCGATCATGCCATCGCGGATGCCGGTACGCCCAGACCCGGAACGGCCACCCGGTACTGCCCGGCCGCCGGCCCGGCGGCCGGGCAACACCCGGTGCCCGTCGGTTCAGGCGCCCGGCGGGCGCACCAGCCATGTGCCCCGGCGCATGACGCCGACCAGTTCGCAGGCCGCGTCCAGCACCACCAGGTCGGCGTCCTTGCCGGTCTGGAGGGAGCCGGTCCGGCCGTCGATGCCCAGCAGCCGGGCGGGGGTGGCGGAGAGCGCCCGCACGGCCTGATCGATCGTCAGGCCGTCGACGGTGACGGCGCGTTGGAAGGCGCGGTCCAGGGTGAGTGTGGAGCCGGCGATGGAGCCGGCCGTGGGGCCCTCGCTGATTCGCGCGACGCCGTCCTTGACCTCGACCCGCATCGGGCCGAGCGGATACATCCCGTCGGTCATCCCGGCCGCGCCCATCGCGTCCGTGATGAACGCGACCCGTTCGGCGCCCGCCTCGCGGAAGGCCAGCTGGAGGACCGCGGGGTGCAGATGGGTGCCGTCGTTGATGAGCTCGACGGTGATCCGCTCGTCCTCCAGGAGGGCGGCGACCGGGCCGGGCGCCCGGTGGCCCAGTGCGGGCATCGCGTTGAAGAGGTGGGTGGCGACGGTGGCGCCGGCGTCGATGGCCCGGCGGGTGGCGTCGTAGGTGGAGTCGGTGTGGCCGATGGCGGCGATCACCCCGGCGTCGGCGAGAAGCCGTACGGAGTCCAGGCCGCCGGGCAGTTCGGGGGCGACGGTCATCATCTTCGCGGTGCCGTGCGCGGCGTCGACGAGCTTGCGGACGTCGGCCGGGTCCGGGTCGCGCAGCAGCTCGGGCTGGTGCGCGCCGCAGCGGTGCGGGGAGATGAACGGGCCCTCGAAGTGGATGCCCGCCAGGTCGCCCTGCTGGACCAGCTCGGCCAGCACCGCGGCCTGCCGGGCGAGGTCGCCCAGTTCGCCGGTGACGGTGGAGGCGACCATCGAGGTGGTGCCGTGCCGGCGGTGGGTGTCGATGACCTTCAGGCACTCCTCGGGGTCGGCGGACGAGAAGGAGCCGCCGCCTCCGCCGTGCACGTGCACGTCGACGAAGCCGGGGACGATCAGGTGCCCGGGCAGCTCGACGACCGTCTCCGCTCCGGCGGTTGCGTCGCCGTTCTCCGGCACCCGGTCCACGTCGCGGCTGTGGACCCCGGCGATACGGGTGCCCTCGACGGTGAGCCGGCCGCCGTCGACGACGCCGGACGGCCGGGCGATGCGGGCGCCGGCCAGGACGGTGCGCCGGGGGGCCGGGGTCCGTCCCGCGGACTGTTGCTGTGCCATCAGGCGGTTACCTCCGTGGAGAGAAGATCCCAGGCGAGCAGTCCTGCGCCCAGGCAGCCGGCGGCGTCCCCCAGGGCCGCCGGAACGATCGAGGGGAGCCGCTGGAACGTAACGCGCCGCCGGACCGCTTCCCGCAGAGGCGCGAACAGCGTGTCACCCGCCTCGGCGAGCCCGCCGCCGATGATCAGCGTCCGCGGGTCGAGCAGGGTGAGCGCGGTGACCAGGCCGTCGGCGAGGGCGTCCACCGCGTGCTGCCAGACCTCCCGGGCGCGCCGGTCGCCGGACTCCACGGCCCTGGCGCAGTCGGCGGCGCCGGCCGCCGGATCGCCGCAGACCGCCGCCCAGTCGCGGCCCACCGCCGCGGCCGAGGCCACCGTCTCCAGGCAGCCGCGCTGCCGGCAGCCGCACTCGCGCCCGCCGGGCCGGACGACGATGTGGCCGATCTCGCCGGCGCTCCCGTGGGCGCCCGCCTCGATCCCGCCGCCGATCCCGATGGCGCCGGCGATCCCGGTGCCGAGGGGGACGAAGAGGAACCGGTCGGTGTCCCGGCCCGCTCCTATCCGGCCCTCGGCCAGGCCCCCGGTGCGGACGTCGTGGCCGAGGGCGACCGGCACCCCGCCGAGCCGCCGGGACAGCAGCTCGCGCATCGGTACGTCCCGCCAGCCGAGGTTGGCGGCGTAGACGGCGATGCCCGCGGCCTCGTCGACGATGCCGGGGACGGCGACGCCGGCGGCCACGGCGGTGCTGCCGAAGCGCTCCCGGCCGAGGTCGCGCAGCTCGGTGGCGAAGCCGAGGATCGTCTCGACGACGTCGGCGGGGCCGCGTTCGCGCCCGGTGGGGCGTCGCGCCTCGTGCAGCAGGGTGCCGTCCGCCCCGGCGAGGGCGGCCTTCATTCCGGTGCCGCCCACATCAAGGGCGATGACGTGTCTCACGGGAACAGTTTCGCGCGATCCGCCATGAAAGGTCTAGTCCACTCGCCGGTGCGGTCGCGCCGGCGCCCGAATTCGGATCTGTGGTACGCACGGGTAGCATTTCGTCTTCGCCATCCCACACGGTGCCTGACCTGCGCAAGGGGCGGGGCGATAGGGAAACGGAATGGGGAGTGGTGTAGACCTTGTGAGGGGCAGTGGGGAGACTCGCTGTTCTGCGTCGGTCGAGGGCGAACCCCGAGACGGCGGTGGGGCTAGCCCGGCAGACACGGAAATTCGGGACAAAGGGGCGGTAACAGCGGTGCAGCGGCGGTACGTGAGCCTGGCGGCGGTGGGACTGGCCGCCACCATGACACTGACTCTTACCGGCTGCGGAAGCAGCTCGGACGGCAACGATGTCACCCTCAAGCTGATCGCGGCGGACTACGGCGACAGCAAGACCAACAGCTCCCAGCACTACTGGGACCGGCTCGTCCACGAATTCGAGCAGAAGAACCCCGGCATCAAGGTCGACGTCAGCGTCTACAGCTGGACCGATGTCGACAAGAAGGTCGAGGACCTGGTCCACGCCGGCAAGGCCCCCGACATGGCCCAGGTCGGCGCGTACGCCGACTACGCCGCGCACGGCAATCTCTACACCGCCGACGACCTGCTCTCCATCCCCGTCCAGGCCGACTTCGCGCCCTCCCTCGCGGAGGCCGGCGAGTACCAGCGGCGCCAGTACGGCATGCCCTTCGGGGCCAGCACCCGGCGGCTCTTCTACAACAAGAAGCTCTTCGCCCAGGCGGGCATCACCAACCCGCCGCAGAACTGGGACGACATCGTCAGCGACGCCCAGGCGCTCAAGGCGCACGGCGTGAAAATACCCTTCGCGCTGCCCCTCGGTCCTGAGGAGACGCAGGCCGAGACGCTGGAGTGGATGCTCGCCGGAGGCGGCGGCTACACCGACAACATCGGCAAATACACCGTCAGTTCGCCGGACAACGTCAAGACCTTCGAGTGGCTCCAGAAGGAGCTGGTCGGCAAGGGCCTCACCGGCACCGACCCCGCCAAGCTCAACCGCGGGGACGCCTTCGCGGGCTTCGCCGACGGCCAGGTCGGCATGCTCAACGGCCACCCCACTCTCATGAAGCAGGCCGAGGCCAAGGGCATCGACTACGGCACCGTCGAACTCCCCGGTACCAACGGCAAGGCCAAGGCCACCATGGGGGTCGCCGACTGGATGATGGCGTTCAAGCAGAACGGCCACCGCAAGCAGATCGGGAAGTTCCTCGACTTCGTCTACAGCGACAAGAACGTCCTGAAGTTCTCCGCGGACTACAACCTGCTGCCGGTCACCACCTCCGCCTCCCAGGCGATGCTCGCCGACGACCGCTTCAGCAAGCTGCACGGCTTCCTCACCCAGCTCCCCACCGCCCAGTTCTACCCGTCCAACAAGACGTCCTGGCCGCTGGTCTCCAAGACCGTCAAGTCCCGGATGGGCGCCGCCGTCGGCCCGCAGGGCAACCCGTCCGCGGTGCTCACCGACATCCAGAACACCGCCGACACCGCCGACAACGCCGCCGAGTGAGCCGGCGGACCCCGGGCCGCGGACCGGGCGCGGGGACCCCGGGCCGGGCACCGCGGCCCCGGACCGGGCGCCCGGAGGGGTCCGGCGGTGGGCTTATCGTGGGAACGTGAGGGCGGACCACGTGGACGGCACAGGCGGCGCAGAAGGCGCAGACGACACGGACAGCGCAGACGGCACCGGCGGCGCGGGAGCGGAGCGCGGACTGTCCGCCCGCGACGAGGCGGTGCTCGCCGTGGAACGCCGCTCCTGGTCCGGCCCCGGCGCCAAGGAGCGCGCCATCCGCGAACAGCTCGGCATCTCCCCGACCCGCTACTACCAGCTCCTCAACGCACTGCTCGACGACCCGCGGGCGCTGGCGCACGACCCGGTGACCGTCAACCGGCTGCGCCGCGTACGGGACGCCCGCCGGGCCCGCCGCTGAACCGCCTCCCGGCGCAGACCGCCTCCTCCGCTGCCCCTCCCGGCGCCCGGCCCGCCGCCCCGATGCGCCCGTGCCCCCGGCGTGCGCCCGTGCCCCGCCGGTAGGGTCGCCCCATGGGCAGCCCCCCGAACGCCGCGCCGCAACCCGAACCGACGCCGGACCCGGCCCCGACGCCCCCCGCCGTCCCGGTACCGCACTCCGCCGCCGGCCGCGAGGGCCTCGCCGCGCTGCTGGCGCACCCCGAACGCGCCGTCGTCGCCCTCGACTTCGACGGCACGCTCGCCGACATCGTCCCCGACCCGGCCAAGGCCCGCGCCCACCCCGGCGCCACCGCCGCCCTCGCCCGGCTCGCCCCGCACCTGCGCGCGGTCGCCGTCATCACCGGCCGCCCGGCCGCCGTGGCGGTCCGCCTCGGCGGCTTCGACGGCCTGCCGGGCCTGGACCACCTCGTCGTCCTCGGCCACTACGGCGCCGAGCGCTGGGACGCCGCGACCGGCGCGCTGCACGCCCCCGCCCCGCACCCCGGCATCGCCGCCGTACAGGCCGAACTCCCCGGCGTACTGGACCGTTCCGGCGTCTGGCACGGCACCTGGGTCGAGACCGCCGTCGAGCACAAGGGCGGCCGGGCCGTCGCCGTCCACACCCGCCGCGCCGCCGACCCGCAGCACGCCTTCGAGACGCTGCGCGGACCGCTCACCGAACTGGCCGAGCGGCACGGCCTGATCGTCGAACCGGGCCGGCTGGTACTGGAGTTGCGCCCGCCCGGCATGGACAAGGGCGTGGCGCTCGCCGACTGGGTACGGGAGACCGGCGCCGCCGCCGTCCTCTACGCGGGCGACGACCTCGGCGACCTCGCAGCATTCGCCGCCATCGAGAAGCTGCGCTCCGAGGGGCCGGGCGGCGTCCTGGTGTGCAGCGGCAGCAACGAGGTCACCGAGCTGGCCGAGCGCGCCGACCTGGTCGTCGACGGCCCCCGGGGCGTGGTGGCGCTGCTCGGCGCCCTCGCCGACCGCATCGAGAGCCGCAGCTGACCCCGCCCGGGACCGGAAGGAGCAGCGGCGCCCCGGGCCGCTCCTCCGCGCGGCCCGGGGCGGTTCCCCGACAGCCGGGCCACTCCTTGCGGCCCAGGGCGGATCGCCCCTGCCCCGGCTACTCCTTGAGGCCCAGGGAGGACAGCGCCGTCGTCCAGTCGTGCGCGATGGCCTGCTGTGCCTTGGCCAGGTCGGTCTTGCCGGAGCAGATGGCGGTCTTGAGCTTGTTCTCCACCGCGTCCTTGGGGTTGTTCGGCCCGGCGCCCGGCTTGTGCCCCGGGGACGGCGGCTCCACCCACAGGTTGCGCGGATCGTTGGGGTCGCCGCCCAGCTGGAGGCTGATGAGGTGGTCGTACTCGGCGTCGTGCATCGAGCCGGTGTAGCCGTACGACTTGGCGTTGGCGGCCTTCTCCCGGTTGGTGATGTTGACCGGCGGCCGGATGCCCTTGGTGTAGCCGCTGGAGCAGATGGTGGCCTTCAGCGTCTGCGGCGTGACCTTCGGGTTGGTCGCCCCGGGGGTGCACTTGGGGTCGGGCAGCGGCTGCTTGTCGGCGGTGTAGTGGACGTGGCAGGTGCCGGGGTCGGGCTGCTTCTGGACCGTGTACGCGGACTGCGGCCCGGGGCCGACGGGTATCGGCCCGGACGGGGCGGAGGCGGAGGAGCCCGGCGCCGCCCCGGACTTCGAGGTGCCGCCCTTCGGGTCGGACCCGCTCTTGCCGGACGAGCAGCCGGCGAGCGTGGTCGCCAGTACGGTGACGGCCGCAACCGCGGCCCATCGTGCGGAGATTGACATGAACAAGAACTACCCCACTCCGGCCCCGCACAGCCGCGCGACGGGGGTGCGGGGGAGCATCCGCGGTACGGGGGAGCATCCGCGGGGCGCCGGGCCCCGGGGGTGCTAGCGCCCCCGACGGAAGCGCTCGCCCACCGCGCCCTGATCGGTCTCCCACCAGGGTCGGGTCAACTCGGGCTGCGGAACGGAGGGTTCGTCCCGTACAGCCGCGTCGTCCGCCGTGCCGGCGTCGCCGTTGTCCCCGGTGCTGCCGGAGTTGCCGGTGCCGCCGGTGTCCTCGGCCGCCCGCCCGGCCGCCTCCGCAGCCGCCGCGGGGGCGACCACCGTCAGCTCGCGGTCCAGCCGAGCGTCCAGCGCCGCCGTCCGGCCGCGCTCCGCCCGCACCCACTCCGCGAACACCGCGATCATGAACGGCAGCCCGACCAGCTCCGCGATCGTCAGCATCAGCCCGCCGCCGAGCATCTGGTCCTGCTGCGGACCCGGGCCCCACGGCCGGTGCCGGGATGTGTACCAGCCGCCCGCGATCAGCGTCCCGCTGGTCATCACCACGATCCCGGGCACCGCGTCGACCAGCCCGTCCACCAACACCAGCAGCGCCCGCACCGGATGGCTGCACCACGCGGGCAGCAACTCCTCGCGGGTGAGCATCGGCAGCACGAACAGGCTGCCGGTGACGATCAGTTGCAGATACATCAGCTCGTGCAGCGGGCCGTGCCGCAGCGCCGTCGAAAAGTACGGCGTGAAGTAGATCGCCAGCTCGGAGGAGAGCACCAGAACGGTACTGACCAGCGGAAACGTCAGCAGCCGCAGTACCCGCCCGGAGATCGCCGAGCGCAGCCGGCGCGCCGTACGGCCGTCCTCGGGCAGCGCCCGCAGCGCCAGCGAGAGCGGATCGCCGAGTGCCAGCCCGAGCGGCGCGATCAGATCGAGCACGATGTTCTGCACCGCGGCCGGCCAGAACAGCTCGTGGTCGTAGACCGCCAGCCCGGACATGGTCGCCGCCACGACCGCCCCGAGCCCCAGGCCCGCGAACGCCACCGTCCGCGCCACCGGCCACCGCTCCCCGCGCCGCGCCAGCCGGACCACTCCCCAGGCGTACAGGCCGCCCAGTACGAGCACCAGCACGAGCGCGTACGGGTCGAGCTGCCAGCTGCCGACCAGCCGCCCCGCGGTGAGCTCCGGCAGACCGGCCGCGAGCGTCGTGGTCGCAAGCGTTGTCTCTGTCACGGACCACCACGCTAGCCGGGCCCGCGAACGATCTACCGGCGGGGCACCTCGGGGCGCCCCCGCCCGAGCCCCTGAAGGGCAGCCGGGCCCGACCCGCGGCCGCTCACTCCGCCAGCGCCCGCAACTGCTCCAGGAACCACCGCGCCGGCGGCAGCGCGGTGGCCGCCGCGGCCAGCCGCGCACTGCGCTCCGCCCGCTCCCCGGCGGGCATCGACAGCGCCGTGTGCAGCGCCTCCGCGGTCGCCCCGACGTCGTACGGATTGACCCCCAGCGCGTCCTCGCCCAGCTCCTCCCAGGCGCCCGCCTCCCGCGACAGCACCAGCGCACAGCCCGCGTCGGACACCACCGGAACCTCCTTCGCGACGAGGTTCATCCCGTCCCGGATCGGATTGACCAGCGCCACGTCCGCGAGCCGGTACGCCGCCAGCGACCGCGCGAAGTCGTCCTTCACGTGCAGCACGACCGGCTGCCAGCCGGCCGTCCCGAACTCGGCGTTGATCTCGTCCGCGAGCCGGCCGACCTGGGCGGTGTAGTCGCGGTAGACGGGCAGATCCTGCCGCGAGGGATAGGCGAACGCGAGGTGCACCACCCGCTCCCGCCACTCCGGGCGGTCGGCCAGCAGCCGCCGGTACGCCAGCAGCCCGCGCACGATGTTCTTGGACAGCTCCGTCCGGTCGACCCGGACGATCGTCTTCCGGTCCGCCCCGCCGATCTGCTCCCGCAGCGCCGCCATCCGCTCCTCGACATCGGCCCGCCGCGACCGCTCCCGCAGGAACTCCGCATCGGCCCCCAGGCCGTGCACCCCGATCCGGGTCCGGTGCGCCTTGCGGTCCGGCGGCATCGCGATGACGCTGGGCACCTCGTGCCGCGGCCAGTGCGCCGTGCAGTCGCCGCCCAGCGCCCGCTCGCAGCACGCCGTGAACGCCCGCGCCCACCGCTCGGTCAGGAAGTTCGCCCGGTCCGCGCCGAGAATCCCCAGCACCAGCTGCCGCTGGATGTCGTCGGGCAGCATCGCGAAGTACTCCGGCGGCGCCCAGGGCGTGTGCGAGAAGTGCGCGATCCGCACGTCCGGCCGCACCTCGCGCAGCATCCCCGGCACCAGCGCCAGGTGGTAGTCCTGCACCAGCACCGCCGCCCCCGGACTCGCGCAGTCCGCGAGCGCGGTGGCGAACGCCGCGTTGTACGCCTCGTACGCCGCCCACTGGCCGCGGAAGTCCGCGTCGAACACCGGCTCCACGGGCGTCTGGTACAGCATGTGGTGCACGAACCACAGCACGGAGTTGGCGATGCCGTTGTACGCGGCGACGTGCACATCGGCCGGCACGTCCAGCATCCGGACACGCTGTCCACCGGTGTCGGCGACATCCAGCAGCCCCCCGGTCCGCCGCACCGCCTCCCGGTCACCGTCCCCCAGCGCCGAGCACACCCACACCGCATCGGTCTCCGGACCGATCGCCGACAGCCCCGACACCAGCCCCCCGCCGCCCCGCCTGGCGGTCAGCTCCCCGTCCGCTCCCAAGGCGTACGACACCGGCCCACGGTTGGACGCGACGAGAACCTCGGCACCTGGCTGGACCGCACTGCGCTCGGAGACCATGTCGCGACATTAACCACTGACCGATCCGCGCAAACGTACGGATCGTCCCTCAGGCCGCCCGCCGTTCCGCGTATTCGGGGATTTCGGCCATCGGCGGACGCTCCTCGGTGTCCACGTCCGTCGTCCGCGGTACGAAACCGTGCTCGCCGCGGTCGAACTGGGTGAGCCGGGGACGCACCAAGTGCCCACGGGCCAGCCGGAGTTGCGCGGTCCGGTAGATCGCCGCGGCCATCCGTCCCAGGGCCTGCCCGCCCTGGTGGCGGTGCTTGCGCACCCCCACGTCCACCTGCGCCAGCGCGTCCAGCCCGACGGTGTGCAGCGCGTCCACCAGCAGACCCAGCTCGACCCCGTACCCGACCGGGAACGGCAGCCGCTCCAGCAGCGAACGGCGGGGCCCGTACTCACCGCCCAGCGGCTGCACGAAGCCGGCCAGCAGCGGCCAGTGCAGATTCAGCAGCGGCCGGGCCACCAGCTCGGTCACCCGCCCGCCCTGCTCGCCGCCGGGACGCCCGCCCCGGCCGGCCGCCGCCGGCCCGGCCCCGGTCTCCAGCGGCCGGTCGTACATCGCCTTGACGAACTGGATCTCCGGGTCGGTCAGCAGCGGGCCGACGATCCCGGAGACGAAGCCGGCGGAGAACTCCCGCAGATCGGCGTCCACGAAGCAGACGATGTCGCCGGTGGTGACCAGAAGGGAGCGCCACAGGACCTCGCCCTTGCCGGGCACCGCCGGAATCCGGGGCAGCACGCAGTCCCGGTGGACGACCCGGGCGCCGGCCGCGGCGGCGACCTCTGCGGTGCGGTCGGTGGAGCCCGAGTCCAGCACCACCAGCTCGTCGACCAGCGGCACGTCGTCGGTCATCAGCTCGGCCCGGATCGTCGCGACGATCGCGCCGACCGTGGCCTCCTCGTCGAGCGCGGGCAGCACCACGCTGACCGTCCGGCCCGTCCGGCGCTTCGCCTCCAGCAGCTGCTCCAGCGGCCGGTCCGCGGCGGACCAGGAGCGGCTGCCGAGCCAGCGCTCCACCTCTTCCAGCACGTCTACGACTCTCCTCGATGGCCGCCCCGGGGGCGACCGCTGTGTGATCCATCTCGCGGTTCGGACGACTATCTCCACCATCAGCGCCTTCGGTTACAGTCTTGAACAACGCGGATGACCGTTGCATGTCGGGGTCGCCGCGCCACAAACGCCTGGGTCCGCCCAGCGCCATACCGCTCATCCAGAGGGGCAGAGGGATACGGCCCGTTGAAGCCCCGGCAACCCTCCAGTCGGTCTCCGCCGCAGCACTGCGCGCGAGGCTCCCGGCTAGGGAAGGTGCCAAATCCGTCTCACGGCGAGATGCGTCGTGAGGAAGATGAGGAGAAAGGGCCTCGCCTCCATGGCTGTGCAAGTCACCGAATCCACTCCCTCGTCCCCCAAGGACTCCGACAGGCCCCGTCCAGGGGGGACCCCCATCCTCGGCCCCGCCGTCGCGCTCTCCTGCCGCGAGTGCGGGCAGCGCTTCGACCTCGGTCCGATCTTCGCGTGCCAGGAATGTTTCGGCCCGCTCGAAGTCGCCTACGAGCTGCCGGCCGGGGACCCCGAGGGGCTGAAGAAGCGGATCGCGGCCGGCCCGGACAACATCTGGCGCTACGCCCCGCTGCTCCCCGTCCCCGCGGACGTGGCCGACAAGCCCAACCTCAACCCCGGCTTCACCAAGCTCGTCAAGGCCGACCGGCTCGCCGCCGAACTGGGCGTCACCGG
This sequence comes from Streptomyces sp. CT34, assembly GCF_000805335.1. Classification (GTDB taxonomy): domain Bacteria; phylum Actinomycetota; class Actinomycetes; order Streptomycetales; family Streptomycetaceae; genus Streptomyces. The sequence goes on from NZ_KN708638.1 coordinate 4,857,316, forward strand.
CGGCCTGTACGTGAAGGACGACTCCGGCAACCCGACCCACTCCTTCAAGGACCGGGTCGTCGCGATCGCCGTCGAGGCCGCCCGCGCCTTCGGCTTCACCACCCTGTCCTGCTCCTCGACCGGCAACCTGGCCGGTGCGGTCGGCGCCGCGGCGCGCCGCGCCGGCTTCAAGTCCTGTGTCTTCATCCCGCACGACCTGGAGGCCGGCAAGGTCGTGATGGCCGCGGTCTACGGCGGCGACCTGGTCGGCATCGAGGGCAACTACGACGACGTCAACCGCTTCTGCTCGGAGCTCATCGGCGACCCGCTGGGCGAGGGCTGGGGCTTCGTCAACGTCAACCTCCGCCCGTACTACGGCGAGGGCTCCAAGACGCTGGCGTACGAGATCTGCGAGCAGCTGGGCTGGCGGCTGCCGGACCAGCTCGTCATCCCGATCGCCTCCGGCTCGCAGCTCACCAAGATCGACAAGGGGCTCAAGGAGCTGATCGCCCTCGGCCTCGTCGAGGACCGGCCGTACAAGATCTTCGGCGCGCAGGCCGAGGGCTGCTCGCCGGTGTCGGCCGCCTTCAAGGCCGGGCACGACGTCGTACGGCCGCAGAAGCCGAACACCATCGCCAAGTCGCTGGCGATCGGCAACCCGGCCGACGGTCCGTACGTGCTCGACATCGCGCGCCGCACCGGCGGTGCGGTCGAGGACGTCGACGACGAGCAGATCGTGGACGCGATCAGGCTGCTGGCCCGTACGGAGGGGATCTTCGCGGAGACCGCGGGCGGTGTGACCGTCGGCGTGACCAGGAAGCTCATCGAGGACGGGGTGCTCGACCCGTCGCTGACCACGGTCGTGCTGAACACCGGTGACGGCCTGAAGACCCTCGACGCCGTCGCCTCCGGTCCCACGGCCACCATCCGCCCGGACCTGGACGCGTTCCGCACGGCCGGCCTGGCCGGCTGAGCCCGCTTTCGCCCCTACGCTGCCGCCGGGCAGCCCCGACAGTCCCACCCCGCACCGCTGGAAGGCAGAACCATGAGCGTCAAGGTCCGCATCCCCACCATCCTCCGTACCTACACCGGCGGCGAGGCCGAGGTGGCCGCCGAGGGCGCGACCCTCTCCGAGGTGATCGCCGACCTGGAGAAGAACCACCAGGGCATCGCGGCCCGTGTGCTGGACGACGCGGGCAAGCTCCGCCGCTTTGTGAACGTCTATGTGAATGACGACGACGTCCGCTTCGAGCAGGGCCTTGAGACCCCCACCCCGGACGGTGCGGGCGTCTCGATCATTCCCGCGGTCGCCGGCGGTTGCTGAGCATCTGCCGCATTTGGCGCCTCATTTGCGCCAAACCTTCCGTCGCTTGACCGAAATTGCCCCGTCCGGCATAAACGGACGGGGCAATTCCGCGTTGTGAAAGGGGATACCATTGGGGCGATCCCCCTCCGCCTATCTCCGCGCGCGTGCCCAACGCATATGAGAGCGCGGCGAGTTGTGTTCAAAGTATGCACGGCTTTTGTCGCTTACGTGGCTTATTCCCGGCCCGAATTGCGCCGGAATATTGGGACTTCCGGCCATATTGCCGATTCCCCGCCGTCAGAATTCTCGTCCGATTGACCTGTTGCGCTGGGCATCGGTCCAGATACATTCAGCGGCGGTCGACGCGTTCCGGCGCACACCCCACGGGCCATTCGCGGGGTGAGGTCTGACCCGGGTCCGCGGAGTGCGGTCCTGCGCAAGGGCCAGTAATAGGGGAGTTAGGCATGGCTCAGGGCACCGTCAAGTGGTTCAACGCGGAGAAGGGGTACGGCTTCATCGCGGTCGACGGTGGTGCGGATGTATTCGTCCACTACAGCGCGATCCAGATGGACGGTTACCGCACCCTTGAGGAGGGTCAGCGGGTCGAATTCGAGATCTCGCAGGGCCAGAAGGGGCCGCAGGCGGACATGGTTCGGGTCAGCGCCTGAGGCGGCGACCGACTGCGCGTCGGGAAGGCCCGCACCCCAACTCATGGGGTGCGGGCCTTCCTGCTGCCGCCCCGGCCGCCGCCCGCGGGGCGCAGGTGCCCCGCCGGGCGCGCCGCCGGGCCCCGGCGCGCGGGTCCGGAGTTGCGCACGGCGCACGGACGGCGTGGGGCGGGCGCCCAGGGCGGGCGCGGGAGTGTGGGAAGGCCGGTGAGCGCTTGCACTCGACAGGGTCGAGTGCTAATCATTGCGTTAGCACTCTCCCCGTGAGAGTGCTGAATGTGGACCGGGTCGGTGAGGCCCGCAGGCCGGGTGGGGCAAGGAACCACAAGGCATGCAGGCCGTCCGTCGCGGGCGCCAGCGCGGTCCGAGCTTTCTCCACCCCAGTCCGGGAGGACCACTTCACATGGCCAAGATCATCGCGTTCGACGAGGAGGCGCGGCGCGGCCTTGAGCGCGGTATGAACCAGCTCGCCGACGCCGTCAAGGTCACCCTCGGCCCCAAGGGCCGCAACGTCGTCCTTGAGAAGAAGTGGGGCGCCCCCACGATCACCAACGATGGTGTCTCCATCGCCAAGGAGATCGAGCTGGAGGACGCGTACGAGAAGATCGGCGCCGAGCTGGTCAAGGAGGTCGCGAAGAAGACGGACGACGTCGCCGGTGACGGCACGACGACCGCGACCGTCCTCGCCCAGGCGCTGGTCCGCGAGGGCCTGCGCAACGTCGCCGCCGGCGCCAACCCGATGGCCCTGAAGCGCGGCATCGAGAAGGCCGTCGAGGCCGTCTCCGGTGCACTGCTCGACCAGGCCAAGGAGATCGAGACCAAGGAGCAGATCGCCTCCACCGCGTCCATCTCCGCCGCCGACCCGCAGATCGGCGAGCTGATCGCCGAGGCGATGGACAAGGTCGGCAAGGAAGGCGTCATCACCGTCGAGGAGTCCCAGACCTTCGGTCTGGAGCTGGAGCTCACCGAGGGTATGCGCTTCGACAAGGGCTACATCTCGGCGTACTTCGCGACCGACATGGAGCGCATGGAGGCCGCGCTCGAGGACCCGTACATCCTCATCGTCAACTCCAAGATCGGCAGCGTGAAGGACCTGCTGCCGCTCCTGGAGAAGGTCATGCAGTCCGGCAAGCCGCTGCTGATCATCGCCGAGGACGTCGAGGGCGAGGCCCTGTCGACCCTGGTCGTCAACAAGATCCGTGGCACCTTCAAGTCCGTCGCCGTCAAGGCCCCGGGCTTCGGTGACCGCCGCAAGGCCATGCTCGGCGACATCGCCATCCTCACCGGTGGCACCGTCATCTCCGAGGAGGTCGGCCTCAAGCTGGAGAACGCCGGTCTCGACCTGCTCGGCCGCGCCCGCAAGGTCGTCATCACCAAGGACGAGACCACCATCGTCGACGGTGCCGGCGACAGCGAGCAGGTCCAGGGCCGGGTCAACCAGATCCGCGCCGAGATCGAGAACAGCGACTCGGACTACGACCGCGAGAAGCTCCAGGAGCGCCTCGCGAAGCTGGCCGGCGGCGTGGCCGTCATCAAGGCCGGTGCCGCGACCGAGGTCGAGCTCAAGGAGCGCAAGCACCGCATCGAGGACGCCGTCCGCAACGCGAAGGCGGCCGTCGAGGAGGGCATCGTCGCCGGCGGTGGCGTGGCCCTGCTCCAGGCTTCCTCGGTCTTCGAGAAGCTGGAGCTGGAGGGCGACGAGGCCACCGGTGCCGCCGCCGTCAAGCTGGCCCTGGAGGCCCCGCTCAAGCAGATCTCCGTGAACGCCGGCCTGGAGGGTGGCGTCATCGTGGAGAAGGTGCGCAACCTGACCCCGGGTCACGGCCTGAACGCCGCGACCGGCGACTACGTCGACATGATCGCCGAGGGCATCATCGACCCGGCCAAGGTGACGCGCTCCGCGCTGCAGAACGCCGCGTCGATCGCCGCGCTGTTCCTCACCACCGAGGCCGTCATCGCCGACAAGCCGGAGAAGGCCGCCGCTGCGGGCGCTCCGGGCGGCATGCCGGGCGGTGACATGGACTTCTGATCGACCTCGGTTGATCACCGTCCACTCGTTCGCCGGGGCGGTACCTCCTCTCCCAGGGGGTACCGCCCCGGCGGCGTTTTCCCCTCCGTGTGTTCCGGTTCTCCCCTCCGCGTGTTCCGGGAGCGCATTCCGTCCCTGCACCCTCCCCGTGTCTTCCGTCTGCCCGTCTGTCTGTTCCGTCCGCCGTGCCCGCCCGGAACTCCCGGGCGGGCACGGCGACATGGCGGCCGGCCGGTCAGGGGCACGGCAGCGCCGGCCGGTGTTACGGCAGGCGGTCCGGGCGCTGCCAGGAGCGGCCGAGGTCGCCGGGGACGGCGTGGACGATTGCCGGGCCTCGCCGGCGGACACGCGAACGCGGTGCCGGAACGGGCCGGCTCGCGCGATCAGGGGAGCGGTTCGGCCTGTCGGGTGATGGCAGGGCGCGCTACGACCGGCCCGCCAACGTAGCGGGCATTGCGGGAGGGAACCTCGCCTTGTCAGCCCGCCCCCACCGGAACAGGACCCGCACGTGCCGAACGCCACGAGGACCGGTGCCCGCGCACCGTACGAGCCGCACCTTGACCAGCTCGCCCCCCTGGCCGGCCGCGAGGCATGCGCGGCGGTCATGTTCGCCGTCGCCGCGCTGCTCTACAACTGGTGGCTGCTGGAGTTCCTGCTGCCCACCGGACTCGATCCCCGGCACTCCTACGTCAGCGAGCTCTACGCCGCGGATCAACCGTTCCGCTGGCTCTTCGGCGCTCTGGAGTGCTTCTGCGCCTTGCTGGTCGTCACCGGCTCACTGCTCGCCACCCGCGCGGTGCCCGGCCGCTGGGCACGCATCGGCTGGCTGGCCATGCTCGGCCAGGGCCTGTCCTCCCTGGGGGACGTCCTCCTCCCCATGACCTGCGCGCCCTCCGTGGAGCCCGGCTGCGAGGCCGTCCACCCGTGGCACACCGCAACCAGCGCCTTCGCCCACTTCTTCCTGTTCGCCTCGATGGTGCTGCTCAGCCGCGCCGCCACCCGCGACCGCCGTCGTCTGCCGCTGATCCACCGCTGGGGCACCCGCGTCCTGGCACTCGCGCTGCCCGCCGCCGTCCTGACGGTCGGCCCCCTCCTCGGCCACCCCGGCTGGCACGGCATCCCCCAGCGCACGCATCTGATGCTGGTGGGGGTGTGGTTCGTGCTGCTCTCCGCCGAACTGGCCAGGGCGGCCCGGAGAAGCGGCCGAACGCTCCTCGCGCCCACGCGCTGAGCGGTGCGATGACCGTCGTGGTGTGATGGCCCGTCGCGGTGTGATGGCTCGCCGCGGTGTGATGGCCCGTCGCGGTGCGGCGATCCTGAGCGGTGCGACGGTCGTGAGTGGCGCGACGGTCGTGAGTGGGATCACCGTAGGGGGCCTGGCCTGCACTGCTTCCCGGCCTGCACTGCTTTCCGGTCCGGACCGCTTCCCGGCCCGGACCGCGTCCTGACCCGCACTGCGTCCCGTCCCGCACCGCGTCCCGTCCCGCACTGCGTCCCGTCCCGGACCGCGCCACGGTCTATGTCCTGGTCTGTGCGGTGCCGACTTGCGGCCTGGAGGGCGCCGATACGCGGTGGAGAGCGCGCAATTGCTCGGCGTGGGCGCGTACTTGGGCGGGTGGGAGGCGGGCCGGGCCACGGTCCGGTGGGGCCTCGCCCCGGCAGGCGCCGCAGATCCCTCCGGGGAGCGCGGCCGGGAGTCCTGGAACCCCGCAGACCGTGCACTCCATCATCCGTAGGGGCGTGGGGGGATCGAGAGCGCCGGGTGGACCGAGGCCGCTGACGGTGCCGGGCCCTGTGCCGGTCCCTGCGCCGGGACCGGGGGGCCGCTCCCGGGCGGCTTCGGCCGTCATCGGCGGCAACTTGTCGACGAGCCTGCGGTGCGCGAACCGCCCCGGGTGGTGGACCCGCGGCGGCAGCCCCGCCGTCAGCGCGGCCAGTACCTGTTCCGGCGACGCGCCCCGCGCCAGCCACTCCTCGGCGTACGCCTCCAGGGCCGTGCAGTCCGCCGCCGAGAGCGTCATCCGCGGTTCCGTCCGGCCGAGCGAGGCGAGCAGCGCGTACGCCCGGCTGTAGGGGCGCTGCGGACGCGGCGCGGGCGGCGGATCGTCCTCGGGGGCGTCCGGCGGCTCCTCCTGGGGCCGGTCGGCCGACGGCGACGCCGGCGCGGCCGTCGGAACGTTCCCGGCGCGTAAGGCCGCCCACCAGGCATCATCCCGCGGAGTCCGCGAGAAGTACGTCCGCGTCACCCATTGCTGACTGCCGTCGTCACTCATCAGGTGCTCGGTGAACTGCCGCAGATGACCCGCCTCGGACAGCCGCCGCCGTACGGTCCGCAGCGCGCACTGGCCGTAGTCCGGCAGCACCTTGGCCAGCGTCTTCACGGAGATGTCCGCCCCTTCGGGCAGCTGGTCGAGGTACGCGGCGACCGACGCCTCACGGCGCGGCAGATGTGCGAAGTCGCAGGGCCGGGCCGGACGTTGACCGGGGGCGCTGCGTTTGCCGAAACCCGGCTTCGCGAGGGGGTGCGGGAGTGCGGAGAGGTGCTGGGAAGAGCTAGAGTTTTCGTAAGCCACGGGATCGATGGTTCCGATCTTGTTGGTACGCCACGGGATCGATGGTTCCGATCCCCGGTGAGACCCCGGCCGGTGTTGCTAGCGCCTGTCGGGGTCGATTTCTTGCTGCGCACGCTAAACCGACGATACGTCGTGTGGCAAACCCGCTACGGAATGTCATCCTTCCTGGTATGCGCGAGAGTTGGCGCGCAGGGGGCGGGTGGGTGGGTTTCTGACCGTCCGCCCGTTCCTTGGAAAGAGGGCTCGGATCGCGAGGCTTGAGCCCCGGGGCATGGGCGATTCGCGTACGCTGCTGCGGCGATGACCGAGTTTGTCGAAGAGGTTCGCTCCCGTACCGTCCGCCTGTTGCGCATGGCCAACACGACGGACGACCGGCTGCGCAAGCAGATCGTGGCCTACGCCGACGCCACCCCGGACCCGCCCATCATGGGCCCGCTGGGCATCGGCACGACGGGCTGCCCGCGCTGCCGCCGGACCATGTGGCAGCAGCGGGACAGCGAGGGGCCCGTCTGGGTCTGCGCGTTCTGCGGTCACGTCGAGGGAGTGACGATGCTCTGCCCGCACTGCAAGGTGGCGATGAAGTCCCCCTCTCCCGGTTGGGTGGACCGGTGGTCCTGCCCTCAATGCCCGAGGGTCGCCGCCACCGGCGACAGCGCGGAAGAGATAGAGGCCCGCGAAGCGGCGCGTCTGAAGGCGGTCGAAATGCTTGACCATGCCATCGCTCTGCGTGAGACCGAGTCCGACTCCGGGTAGAACGCATCCGGGAGGTCGGTATGGGGCCACTGATCGAGACGCGCGGATGCGGCAAGTGCCACAGCACGATGTACAGGACCGTGGAAACCGACGAGAACGGCAATCCCACCGACGAGTCGCAGTGGGTGTGCAGTAACTGCGGACACGTGGAGTGATTACTACGACGGACAGGGGCTCGTGATACGCCCCAGTGGCGCATCACGAGCCCCTTACTGCGGGCAGGAAGGGGGCGGCTACGGCTTAGCGGTCGCCGCCCGCTTCCCCTTCCCTGACGCCCGCTATGAACGCCGTCCACGCCGACGCCCGGAACACGAGCCCCGGGCCCTGCGGAACCTTGGAGTCGCGAACCGGCACGATGCCGGGGTGGCCGTCGGAGACTTCGAGGCAGTTGCCGCCGCTGCCGCCGCTGTAGCTGGACTTGTGCCAGGTGGCGGTGCTCAGGTCGTACTCAGGGATGCTCTTCATGGGCGTAATCCTCCGCCACCGATTCAATCAGGGCCAAGGATTCTTTCGGTGACAATGCGTTGGCCGTGAGGAAATCGTAGGCGAGTTGGTAGTGCGCGACTGTGGCTGGATCGTCGTGCAGCCGTCCGGTACCAAGACCCTGGAGGTAGGCCAGTGGCGGTGCATCTTCGAAGGCCATCAGCTTCAGAGAGCCCTCAAGGGCCGCATGCGCCCCGGCACTGAATGGCAGTACCTGAACGATGGCCCGGTGACGCCGGGCCAAGTCTGCGACGTGGCCCAGCTGCTCGGCCATCACCCCGGATCCGCCGACCGCTCGGCGTAGCGCCGCCTCGTCCAAGATGCTCCAAACCAACGGAGTTGTTGGACTGTCGAGCAGTCGTGTTCGGTCCATTCGGTTCGCGACCAGTTCGTCGATGACGTCGTCCGTTGCCGTCGGCTGGTATGCACGGAAAACGACCCGCGCGTACGCCGGAGTCTGGAGCAATCCCGGGATCAGCAGCTGCTCGTACTCACGGATCTCTGTCGCAATCGCCTCCGCCTCCGCCGCCTCCGCGAAGTGATCCGGGTACTTCGACTTGGTCGCCGCCGCGCAGTTGCGCTCGAAGTAGCCGTCCGTGCCCAGGATTTGGTCTATCTGCTGGGCGATGTCGACGTGCATGCGCCGCGTGCCCGCCTCCAGCTGGCCGATGAAGGAGCCGCTGACGAAGAGGCGGTTGCCGAGCTCCTCCTGCGTGAGTCCGGCCTTCTCGCGCTGGTGGCGTAGTTCGGCGCCGAGCATGGCGCGGGGCGACGAGGAGGGATCGAGGGGCTTTGGTGCGGGCATCGCAGCAACTCCCTGGTGGAACGGAACGGTTGTTGGGTCTGCGCCTCTGTCCAGGCTAGACCGGTTGCCGCCACGCTGTGTGCATAACGGCGAACGCACAGTGTGGAAGGTGATGGTGGGAGTGCTGACGGCGAGCGAGAGCGAGCAGGTGCCCGAGCAGGTCACGGCGGAACTGGACAGCGCGCTACGGGCGGTGGGGGTGACCTTGCCATCCCTGTGCGTGGATCCGGTCTCGGCGGCCAGTACGTTCATGGCGCCGCTGGTGGAACTGGGGCGGTGCAATGTGGAGACCGCCCAGCGGCTGGCCGAGGTCCTCGCGGAGTACGCCGGGGGCGCCGCCTTCGGGCACGACGCGTACGACGGGCACGGCCCGGAGGGGCGGCGGCGGTGATTCCGGCGGCCGGCCGGCAGCTCCGGTGCTAGCCGGCGTCGTGGAGCGGCGCGCGGGCGCCGTCCGCACCTCCCGGACGGGGGACAGCCGGCGCGGCCATGTCGGCTTCCCCGGCCGTCGGTGCCGGGGCCGCGTCCGCGCGCTGCGGGGCGGCGTTCAGGTCCGTACGCAGCTGTCTGCTGAAGCCGAAGAGATACGTGGCGACGAAGCCGACCAGATAGCCGACGGCGAGGCCGAGGGCGTAGACGGCGACCGTGGTGCCGAGCGGGTGGTTGCCCTTGACCAGGGGGAACAGGGCCCAGCCGGACGGGCCGATGGCGGTGGAGCCGACCGCGTCGCCGAGTTGGTTGAAGAGGCCGACGGTGCCGCCGCCGAACGCGCCGCCGATGCAGGCGGTGATGAACGGCCGGCCCAGGGGCAGCGAGACGCCGTAGATCAGGGGCTCGCCGACACCCAGGAAACCGGCAGGGAGGGCGGACTTGATCGTCGTACGGATCGAGCGGTTGCGGGGGAGGCGGATGTAGACGGCGAGCGCGGCGCCCACTTGGCCCGCGCCGGCCATCGCGAGGATCGGCAGGAGGACTGTATAGCCCTGTTGTTGGATGAGGGTGGTGTGGATGGGGATGAGGGCCTGATGCAGGCCCAGCATGACCAGGGGGAGGAAGAGGCCGCCGAGGATGAAACCGGCGACGGCGCCGCCGTGGGCGAGCAGCCAGGTGGCGAACGCCCCGATGGCCGTGGAGATCTCGCCCGCGGCGTACATCAGGCCGAAGACGGTGACCAGGCCGGCGAGGAGGACGGTGAGGGTGGGGGTGAGGAGGACGTCCAGGGCCTCCGGGACGCGTCGGCGGAGCTGCTTCTCCACCTGGACGGCGAGGAGAGCGGCGGCCAGGGCGCCCAGGACGCCGCCCTGGCCGGGGGAGAGCTTCTGGCCGAACGCGGTGATGTTGGCGACGCCCGGGAAGACGATGACGGCGGCGACCGCGCCACCCAGGACGGGCGTGCCGCCGAACTCCTTAGCGGTGTTGTGGCCGACGAAGACCGCGATCAGCGACATGAAGCCGGAGGCGATGGCGGTAAGGGCCGGGACGAGGCCGGGGAGCCAACCGGCGTTCGCCAGCAGGCCGTTGACGCCCGCGATGATGCCGCAGCCGATCAGGGCGGGGATGAGCGGGACGAAGATGTTGGCGATACGGCGGAGGAAGAGCTTGACGGGTGTGGCGTTGCGCGCCTTCTGGCGGGCCTTGAGGACAGCACCTTGCGCGGCCAGATCGGAGGCGGTGGTGGCGGAGCTGGTTGCGGCGGTTGGGGCGGGCGCGGGTGTGGGCGTGGGTGTGGGCTGCGGGGTGTCCTCTGGTCCGGCTTGCGGTGCGGTTGGTGCCTCGGAGGGTGGTTCGGTCGGTGATTCGGGTCGCGGGATGGGGGTGCTGTCGTCGGCCGCGAGGCGCTCCAGTTCCGGGGTGACCCGGGCGACCGTGCCGGGACCGAGCACGATTTGGTAGGTGTCGTCCTCCACCACGCCCAGTACGGCCGGCAGCGCCTTGAGGGCCTCGTCGTGGACCAGGGAACGGTCCCGGATGCCCAGGCGGAGTCGGGTCATGCAGTGGGCGATGGAGGTGATGTTCCGGGCGCCGCCGACGAGGGGGAGGATCGCGGCGGCGGTGGCGCGGTTCTTGTCTTCGGTCATGTGCGGCGCCTCGCTGTGTGTGACGTAACGTCAGCAATGAGGGGTCTCGGGTCAGTTGGCCGAGTGGGCGGAGTGAAGGGCGGCGCGGAGGTGGCCGCGGGAGGAGTGCAGCAGGCGGGCGGCCCGGCGGCCGTCGACACCGCCGAGGAGAACGAGGATGGCGTTCTTCACCTCGCCGTCCGTCTCCGCGAGAGCGGCCTCGATCTCCAGGTCGGTGGCGCCCGTCGCGAGCGCGACAATGCGGCGCGAACGGGCCCGCAGTTTCTCGTTGGAGGCGCGGACGTCGACCATCAGATTCCCGTAGGTCTTGCCCAGCCGGATCATGGTGATGGTCGAGAGCATGTTGAGGACGAGCTTCTGGGCCGTGCCCGCCTTGAGGCGGGTGGAGCCCGTCAGCAGCTCGGGGCCCACAACGACCTCGATACCGTGCTCCGCGGCGGCGGCGAGAGCGGAATCGGCGTTGCAGGAAAGGCCGATGGTCAGCGCCCCGATGGCACGGGCGTGCTCGACGGCACCGATGGCGTACGGCGTACGACCGGAGGCGGAGATGCCGACGACGGTGTCGCGGTCGGCTACGGCGATCGCGGTCAGGTCCTCGACCGCGAGCTCCTTGCTGTCCTCGGCGCCCTCGACGGCCGAGACCATCGCCGACGGGCCGCCCGCGATGAGGCCGAGGACCTCGGAGCGGTCGGTGTTGAACGTCGGCGGGCATTCACTCGCGTCCAGCACACCGAGGCGGCCCGCCGTACCGGCACCGGCGTAGATCAGCCGGCCCCCGCGGGCCATACGGGCGGCGGTGGCGTCGATGGCGGCGGCGATCTCGGGGAGGCGGGCGGCGACCGCGGCGGGGACGGTGGCGTCCTCGCCGTTCATCGTGCGGGCGATCTCCAGGGTGGAGCGCCGGTCGATCTCCGCGAGGTCGGGCCGGAAGGCTTCCGTGGTGAGGGCGTCCAACTCGGTGCGGAGGCTGGTGTAGTTGGGGTCGTGGGCGGCGGGGCTGGTCATGGCTGGCGGCTCTCTTCGGGCGTGCGCGGAGGACGGAGGGGCGGCCGGTGCCCGCGGCGGGGTCAGTGGCCGGTACGGGGCGAGTGGCGGTGGGCCAGCGCCTCGTAGGAGGCGGAGAGTGCCGGGGCGGCGGTCTCGTACGTGCGCTGCGCCACGCCTATGAAGAGGCAGTCGACCACCAGGAGTTGACTGGTCCGGGAGGACATCGCGGCGGGGCGCAGCTCGCTCTCACGGGCCGTGGACGTGGTCAGGATGTGGTCGGCGTACGCGGCGATCTCGCCGTCCGGGCGGCCGGTGATGGCGATGGTCGTCGCGCCGTGGTCGAAGGCCACCCGCAGGGGCTCTATGACGTCGGTGGTCCGGCCGGAATGGGTGATCGCGATGGCGACATCGCGGGCCCTCATCTGCACGGCGTTGGTCACGGCGAGGTGCGGGTCCGAGTGCGCATGCGCGATCAGGCCGATACGGAGCAGCTTCTGCACCAGATCCTGGGCGACGAGATTGGAGGCCCCTATTCCGTACACATCGATCCGGCGGGCCGAGGCAAGGGCGGCAACGGCCGCTTCGAGCTGGGTGACGTCCAGCGCGGCGGCGGTGTCGGCCAGGCACTGCCGCTCCTCCTGCGCGAGCTTGGCGACGACATCGATGAGGGAGTCGTCGACCGCTATATCCGCGGTCACCGCGGGCGCGCCGCCGGCCGCCTGCTGCGCGGCGAGCGCGGCCAGCGCCAGACGCAGATCGCGATAGCCCGGATAGCCGAGCAGCCGGGAGGTGCGGACGACGGTGGCTTCGCTGGTGCCGGTGCGCTCGGCGAGGCCGGTGACGGTGAGGGCGGCGCAGCCGGCGGGGTCGCTCGCGACGGCCTCCGCGACGCGCTGCATGGAGCGGGTCATCGTCGGGGCCAGGGTGCGGACCTTGGCTGCCAGCGCCGCGGGCGCGGGCGCGGACGGAGCCGATCTGCTCGCGGGGCGGATGCCGGGCCGGATGCTGGCTCGGGACTCGGGCCGCGGTTCGGGATGGGTCTCGGGGTGGATGTCGGGGTGAGGCTTGGTGGACTCGTCCTTGAAAGTTTCCTTCACTCCGCTGCTCATGACTGAAAAGTAATTTCAGTGCGGTGACGCGTCAATACCCTCCGTGAAGCCTGTGGACAGTCGCGAGGCCCGCTCGGCAGCGCCTGTGGATAACTTCGACCGGTCGCGCGGACCGCGAGAGAATGTGGGCATGGAGCTGGAGCAGGCATTGCATACCGCGCGAGCGCTGGTGCTCGCCGATCTGATCGCGGACGAGGTCGCGGACGCCGACATCGTCTCGCTCGTCGAGGACGCGGTCTCCCACCGCCGGTGGTGGGTGGAGCAGTGGCCTGACGGCGCGGCGTTCCTCGCCGGGCTGATAGCGCAGGATGTACAGGACGCGCTGTTGGATCGGTACGGGCGCTGGCCGCTGTGTCCGGTGTGCATCGAGTCCGGCGATCCCCATGCGCTGGACGTGGAGCCGGAGTTGGGTCCGGATCCGCACTGGGTGTGCCCGAAGACAGCGGTGGCCGTGGCCCCCGTCGGCCGGCTCCGCGCGCCGGCGGAGGGATGAGGTGGCGATCTATATAGATCCGCCCACGTGGCCTGGACACGGAAGGATGTGGTCACACCTGGTGAGTGATCGGTCGTTCGACGAGCTGCATCGCTTCGCGGCTGAAATCGGCGCGCCGCCGCGGGCCTTCGAGCGCGACCACTACGACCTGCCGGCGGAGCGCTATGGGGACGCGGTGCGGGCGGGGGCCGTGGAGGTCGGGTCCAAGGAACTGGTCCGGCGACTGACCGAAGCAGGGCTGCGACGCCCCAAGGGGCGCCCTGGAGCGTAGCGAGCTGCCACGCCACGCAGGGCGCCGAGGGGGAGCGACAGTCCCGGTTCGGGAGCATCGGTCCCGGTTGGGAAGCGTCAGCGCCGGTTCGGGAACGTCAGCGCCGGTCGGCGGCTTCCGGGGTGGGGGTGGGCGTGGGGGTGGTGGGTGTGGGGGAGGGGCTGGGGGCGGGGGAGGGGGCCGGGGAAGAGGCGACCAGGCGGGAGCGGGCCGTCGATCGGTGGACGCGGAAGGCGACCGCCGTGGTGGCGACGGCTACGGCTGCCAGGGCCGCGCCGGTCCATGCAACGGACGGGTAGCCCCAGCCCGCGCTGATGGTCACGCCGCCCAGCCAGGGGCCGAGGGTGTTGCCGACGTTGAAGGCGGCGGTGGTGGTGGCGCCGGCGAGGGTCGGGGCGGCGTTGGCGACGTTGAACATCCGGGCGTTGAGGGCCGGCGCGGTGGTGAACGCGGTGACGCCGAGCATGAGCGAGAGGCCCACGGCGGCGACCGGGCTGTGTGCGGTCAGCGCCAGGGCGGCCAGTACGGCGGTGGAGGCCGAGATTCCGGTGAAGAGCGTGCCGAAGAGGTGGGCGTCGGCGATGCGCCCGCCGATGAACGTACCGATCAGCGCGCCGACGCCGAAGAGCGCGAGCACCGTCGGGACCCAGCTCTCGGCGAGGCCGGCGGTCTCGGTGAGCAGTGGGGAGAGGTACGAGAAGAGGGCGAAGACCGCGGCGGCGTTCATGGCGGTGGCGATCAGCGCCAGCCAGACCTGCTTGTCCTTGTAGATGCTCAGCTCGCGGCGGAGCTGCGGGCGGTCCTCGCCGGTCGGGACCGCCGTGTACGGGACGAGGGCGATGACGCCGACGAGGCCGATCACGGAGAGGGCGGCCACCGCCCAGAAGGCGGCGCGCCAGCCGGCGTGCTGGCCGAGCAGGGCGCCGGCGGGGACACCGGCGATGTTGGCGATGCTCAGCCCGCCGACCATGACTGCCATCGCGCGGGCACGCGCCGTGACCGGCACCAGCGATACCGCCACCGCCGCGCCGACCGCCCAGAAGCCCGCGCAGGCCAGTGCGCTGATGACGCGGGAGGCGAAGAGGACGGCGTAGGACGGGGCCAGGGCGCCTGCCGCCTGGCCCAGCCCGAAGACGGCGAGCAGGGTGATGAGGGTGGTGCGGCGGGGGAGGCGGAGGGTCGCGGCGGCCAGTACGGGGGCGCCGACGACCATGCCGATGGCGAAGGCGGAGACCAGCAGTCCGGCTTGCGGGATGGAGACCTTCAGGTCCCGGGCGAGAGGCTGGAGGATGCCGGAGAGCATGAACTCGGACGTGCCCAGGGCGAAGACCGAGAGCCCCAGGACGTAGACGGATATGGGCAGGCGGGAGCGGTCGGATGGTGCTGGCATGTCAGGTACCAACCGTGCCTGGGCGGCTTACATTCCCGAGGGCCGGGTGTCGCGGATCACGTCCCGGTGCTCAGGAGGGAGAGTTCGGTGGCGAGGTTGTGGCGGGCCGGCTGTTCCCAGTGGGCCCGGCCGTGGGGCGTCCTGAACAGGTGGGGCAGGGCCAGGAGTTGGCGGAGTACGGCGGCGCGGCCGGCCCGGAAGTCGGGGTCGGGGACGAAGCCGTACTCGGCGCGGACGGCGGCGGCGTAGGCGGCGTAACGGTCCGGGGAGCCGGCCAGTACGGCCAGGTCGGCGTCGCAGAGGACCTCGCCGTTGCGGTCGCCGTCGGCCGGGTCGTGGGTGACGGTGAGGCGTACGAGGCGGGCGACCTCGGCGGTGCGGGGGGCGTCGATGCCGAGTTCGGGGAGGGCGCGTTCGGCGAGGGCGGCGCTGCGCTCCTCGTTCTCCGAGCGGTCGGGGCGGTAGACGGCGTCGTGGAACCACGCCGCCAGTTGGACGGCCGGCAAGTCCTGGGCGTGGTCGGCGAGTTCGTCGATGCGGTCGAGGACCGCGGCGAGGTGGTCGGTGGTGTGGTAGCGGCGCTGGGGCTCGTCCCAGCGGGCGAGGAGGTTCGTCGCGTACGGGGCGGGGTCGGGGCCCGTGTGGGGGGCGCGGGCGTTGGCCACGGTGGTGGCCCAGCGGCTGGCCAGGGTGGTCATGGGCGTCATTGTGCCCCGGTTCCGGTGCGGGGGGTATCGCGGCAGGGGAGGGGGCGATGATGGCGGGAGAGGTGGGGTACGGGTGGATTTCGGCCGTGTCCTGGGGGTGAGTGGCCCCGACGGGGCCGGGGAGCGCTTAGGCTGGATATTGGACTAGACCTGTCGTGTCGGTGCGCGTGACCGTGCGCGTGTCGGTGTGTGTCGCCGCAGTGCTCGGCGGCGTGCCTGCCATCGTGCTCGCCGTCGTGGTGCTCGTCGTGGTGCGCGGTGCGGCGCCTCGGTCCGCTGTCCTGTCACGTGGTCGCTCGCCATCTCGTCGTCGAAGGGTTGGGTCGTATGAATCAGCGCGCGCTCCTGGAGGTGATCGCGCTCGGTCCGCAGGACGCGATCGCCGCCCAGTCCGGCGGTGCCGACCGGCTTGAACTGGTCACGGACATGGCGGCGGACGGGCTGACGCCGCCGCGCGCCACGTTCGCGGCGATCCGCGCGGCCGTCGATCTTCCGCTGCGGGTGATGCTGCGGGCCGCCGACGGGTTCGCGGCGGGCGACGTGGACGCGCTGTGCGCGGAGGCGGCGGTGCTGCGGGCGGAGGGGGCCGAGGAGTTCGTCCTCGGGTTCCTGACCCCGGATGGGCGGGTGGACCTCGCGGCCGTGGGGGCGCTGGCCGAGGTGATCGACGGGTGCCGCTGGACCTTCCACCGGGCCATCGACCGGGCCGCCGACCGGGACGCGCTGCGTACGGAACTGGCGGGTGGTGGCCGGTCGGGCGGCCTC
Source organism: Streptomyces sp. CT34 (assembly GCF_000805335.1). GTDB lineage: Bacteria > Actinomycetota > Actinomycetes > Streptomycetales > Streptomycetaceae > Streptomyces. The sequence goes on from NZ_KN708638.1 coordinate 4,873,712, forward strand.
GACACGTATCTCACGGCGGGCTCGGCGCAGGGCGTCGACGAGGGGCTGGCGACCCTGGTGGCCGAGCAGGCGCGCACGGAGGCGGGCGAGCCGGGATACGCGCCGCGGATCCTCGTGGGCGGCGGGCTGCGGCTGGAGCATCTGCCGGAGCTGCGGTCGGCCGGGCTGAACGCGTTCCACATCGGCGGCGCCGCCCGGCCCGGGGGCTGGGCGGCACCGGTGGAGGCGGCGGCCGTACGGGAGTGGCGGGCGGCGCTGGATGTGCCGGTGGTGCAGCAGGTGTGAGGTGAGGGCTGCGGGGTGGGGCGGGCCTCGGGGGGTCTGCCCCACTGAGGCCGCCTCGGTCGGGGGTCCCCCGTAGCCGCCGTCGGCCGGCTGCCGCCCGAGTCTGTGGTCTGCCCCCTATGGCCGTCGTCGTCGGCCGTCGTCGTCCGCCCGCCCCCGTGGCCGTTCTCAGCTGTCCGCCCCCGCGGTCGTCGTCAACTGCCGCGGCAGGTCGGCCGCGTGGACGACGGTCAGGCCGGACACCGGCCGGGTCAGGCAGACGTACAGACGGCGCAGCCCGGTCCGTTCGTCCGGTTCGCCGTCGACGATCGCGGCCGGCTCGTCCAGCACCACGTAGTCGTACTCCAGGCCCTTGGCCAGAGTGGCGGGCACCAGGGTCAGCCGGGCGGTGGCCGAGGTCTCCGCTCCGGGGGCGAGGCAGGTGATACCGGCCTCCTCAAGTGCCGTACGCAGCACCGGAATCCGGGCGTCCGCCGCGATCAGACCGATCGAGCCCTCCTTCGCGAGCGCGTCGCGGCAGGCCCCGAGGACGGCGGAGTCCAGGTCCGCGGGCCGCACCGCGCGGATCGCGAAGTCGCCCGCCGACTCGCGGATCGAGGTGGCCTCCGTCAGATCAGGGGCGATGGCGGGCAGCAGCCGGGACGCGTACGCGATGACCTCGCGCGGTACGCGGAAGCCCTGGGTCAGCTCCTCGATGACCGAACCGGGCTTGCCCAGGTGGGCCAGCGCCTCCTGCCAGGTATCGGTCGCCCACGGGGTCGTGCCCTGGGCGATATCGCCCAGGATGGTCGCCGAACCGGTCGTGCAGCGGCGGCCGACCGCCCGGTACTGCATGGGGGAGAGGTCCTGCGCCTCGTCCAGGACCACATGGCCGAGCGAGTGCGTACGGGTCACCAGGTCCATCGCCTCGTCGATCAGCACCGCGTCCGCGGGTGACCACTTGGCGCTCCGCACGCTGCGCGCCGGCTTGGTCCACAGGATCGTCTTCTGCTCCTCGGGGGTGAGGATCCCGTCCGCCTGCGCGGCGAGGAAGTCGGCGTCGCCCAGCAGCCGCAGGACCAGCTTCGCCGGATCGACCGGCGGCCAGACCGCCTTGACCACCGCCTTCACCGCGGCATTACGGGCCACCGCGTCCTGCACCCGGTCGTCGGGCGCCTCGCCCGCCTGCTCCATGCGGACCAGGACGGCATGCGCGATCCGCTGCGGCAGCGCCTCGCGGGCCGCCCCGTAGCGGATGTCGCGGTCCATCAACTCCCGGACGATCTCTTCGAGTTCATACGCCGGTACGCGCCAGCGGCGGGAGCCGCGGACCACCACGCACGGCTCCTGCGGCAGGGCGATGTGCGAGCGCACGGCCCGCCGCAGCACCTCGGCCATCCGCACGTCGCCCTTGACCATCGCCGCGGCGGCCTCGTCCGCACCGCGCACCTCCACATGGCCGACCAGGTCGTCCACCGTGGCCTGCTTGACCTCCAGCTCGCCCAGGGCGGGCAGCACCTGCTCGATGTACTGGAGGAAGGAGCGGTTGGGGCCGATGACCAGGGTGCCGGAACGGGCCAGCCGCTCCCGGTGGGCGTAGAGGAGATAGGCGACACGGTGCAGGCCGACGGCCGTCTTTCCGGTGCCGGGCGCACCCTGGACGCAGACCGAACCCCCGATGCCGGCCCGCACGATCTCGTCCTGCTCCGGCTGGATGGTGGCGACGATGTCCCGCATGGGGCCGACGCGCGGACGTTCGATCTCCGCCTGGAGGAGGGCGCTGGTGGTCTCGGCCTCGGCCGGGTCGGTGAGGTGCTCGTCCTCGTAGGCGGTCAGCTCACCGGCCGTGTAGCCGAAGCGGCGGCGCAGCTTGAGGTCCATCGGGTCCTTCTTGGAGGCCCGGTAGAACGGCTGGGAGACGGGGGCGCGCCAGTCGATGACCATGGGGTCGCCGTCGGCGTCGTGGACATGGCGGCGCCCGATGTAGAAGTTCTCGCCCGCCCGTCGCCCACCACCGCCCTTGTCAGAGGCGCTTCGCGCCGCCCCTTTTGATGCGCCCTCGGCGAGGTCGAGGCCCGGGGCGTGCAGGTAGTCGAGTCGGCCGAAGAAGAGCGGGGTGTGCGCGAGATCGGCGAGGGCCTTGATACGGGCGTCGATCTCGCCCTGGAGGACCTCGGCGTTGACCCAGTTCGCGGTGACGTCGGCGATGTTGAGGGCTTGGGCGTCCTCGCGCATCGCGCGGAGGGCGGCACGGGAAGCGGCGAGGTGCGCGCGCTCGCGCTGGAGGGGGGCGCGGTCGGGCGACGGGGGCTCTGGGGCAGGGCTGTTGGCGCTCGGTGCCGTCGGTGAGGGATGGTGGTCGGGCGACGGGAATTCCGGAGCGAGGCTGCCGGCGCTCGGCGCTGCCGATGAGGGGCGGTAGTCGGGGGACTGGTGGGCGTGCGAGGGCACGGTCTTGCCTCCGGTGGCGGGTCGGCATCGGTGCGAAACGAAGGGCCGGCCGGTTTCCGTCCGGTCGGTGGCACTCCCGACGGGAGGCAGGCAGACGCGCGATTGTAGTCAGCAGCTATCAGGGGCGCCAATGGATTTTCCGGGCCTGCGGAGCCGGCGCCGGGTTGCCGTACCAGGGAGGGACACCGCCTGGTCCCGTAGGTCTCCCGTAGGGGACGGGGTGGACCCATAGGCTGACGCGGGGCCGCGGAGAGATGGACCCGTGGGCCGATGTTCCGCGGTCGCGTGGATTCGATGATGGAGGCATGAGCAGCGCAACGATTTCCTCGGCTTCTGTCGGCACCATCCCCTCCGTCGTCTCCTCCGTCTCCTCCGTCTCCTCCGTCTCTTCCTCTGCCCATCCGGTCTCCCGGCACCCGGTCAAGGGCGCCACAGCCCTCGGTCCCGACCCCAGCGGCGGCACATCCGCCGCCCATGAGCACCGCCATCTCGTCGGCGACGCACTTCGCGCGGTCAAGGTCTTCGCGGCGGCGGCGTTCAGCGTCGTGGTGATGGGGGAATACGCCGAGGGCTGACCATCCGGCCGCGAATCCAACGGCCAAACCAACCGAGAAACCAACCACGCACCCAACGGCGAAGCAACCACACACCCAACGGCGAGATCACCGATCGACCGCGCACCCGACGGCGAGATCACCGGTCGACTACGAAACCAACGAGGAGAACGCCGGCCGACGCCAAGCACGCCGGCCGACGCCAAGTACGACGGCCAATGACGAGAACCGGTCGACGCCAAGTACGGCGACGAACGGCGAGAACACCAGCCAACGACAAGCACACCAAGCACGACGAGAACACCAACCAATACGCGCCAGGACGTGCAAGAAGCAGCAGATTCGGCATGGACCTCCGGTTGACCGGAAAGCGTTACGGACGGTCGGTCTCGATCCATTAGCGTCGCCGCAGAGCGCGCGCTCAGGGCGACGAGGAGGGGTCAACGGTGTCTGCCGCCGACGGGACGGGGACGTGGACGTGGAGACGCACCTGGGCGCAGAGCATCGCCAGGCCCGGCCGACTGGCGTGGGGAGTGGCGCTGCTGGTGCTGTCCTTCGCCGGGCTGTGGGCGCTGTACATGACCGTGCAACTCCCGATGTCCGACATAGTGGTCTACCGTGCCGAGGGCCAGGCCGCCGCGACCGGCGGTGATCTCTACGGCTTCACGGTCACCAAGTGGGACCTGCCGGCCACCTACCCGCCCTTCGCCGCCCTGCTCTTCATCCCCACGACCTGGATCTCGCTCACCACCCTCAAAGTCACCTGCGTCCTGGTCAACGCCGCCCTCCTGGCGCTGCTGATCCATCTCTCCTGCAAAGCCGCCGGCCTGCGCAAGGCCGCTTACAGCGCGCCCGCCATCCTCGCCGCCACCGCGTTCGGCCTCTGGATCGAACCGGTCTTCCAGACCTTCGTCTTCGGGCAGGTCAACCTCGCCCTGACCTGCCTGGTCCTGTGGGACCTCTCGCGCCCGGACGGCGCCCGGTTCAAGGGCTTCGCCACCGGCATCGCGGCGGGCATCAAGCTCACCCCCGCGATCTTCGCGGTCTATCTCCTCATCACCGGCCGGGTGAAGGCCGCCTTCACCGCCCTTGCCGGGTTCGTGGTCTCGGTGCTGCTGGGCGCCCTGGTGCTGCCCGGCGCCAGTATCGAGTTCTGGACGCGGCGGATGTTCGAGACGCAGCGGGTCGGCAAGGTGTGGATCGTCGACAACCAGTCCCTCCAGGGCCTGGTCGCCCGGCTGCTGCACACCACCGAGCCGGGGATCTGGTGGATGGCGGCGGCCGGGATCACCGCCGTCTTCGGCCTCTGGGCCGCCCGCCGGGTCTACATACGGCGCGGCCAGGACAACTGGGGCGTCCTGGCCACGGCCGTCACGGCGCTGCTGGTCTCGCCGATCAGCTGGTCGCACCACTGGGTCTGGTGCGTACCGCTGCTGGTCGCGCTGGCCGCACACACCCGGCGCGTGCCCTGGCGCCGGGCGCTGACGGCCGCCGTCGCCATCGCCTTCACCGCCCGCTCGATGTGGGCACTCCACCACCGCGGCGTGCGCGCCCTGCACTTCGACTGGTGGCAGCAGCCGCTCGCCGCGCCGTACGCCCTGATCGGCCTCGCGCTGCTGGTGGCGCTGGCCTGGTGGACGCGGCGGGCCCCAGACGATCCCGCCCGCGCCGGCCGCATCCGCGGGGGCAGCCGCGGCTGGAGCGGGATACCGCAGCCGCGCGTGGACCAGCGGCTCCGTACGCGGTCCCGGGCGGCGGATTAGGAACGCGGGCCGCGGAGCCGCGCGGGCCCCGCACGGCGGCGACCGGTCCCGGCACCTGGCAACGGGAGCTCCGGTTACGGAGCTCCGTAACCGGAGCCAGCTCACCAGCGTCTGCTCATCAGGCCCTGATCACCGGCGCCCGGTCACCAGGGCCTGGTCACCGGCGCCCGGTCGGGAACGGGGCGTGTGAACCGGGCGTGCGAACCGGGCCTGGAGGCGGGCGACTGGTTCAGACCGCCAGGTGCCCCCGGGGGTGCCCCGGGGGCACCCCCGGGGCGCTCCGGAGGTCACGCGGGTGCCGGGTCGTCCTCGCCCGCCGGGTCGTCCTCTCCCACTGACAGCAGCTCGTCCGCGTCCACGATCCGGTACGCATAGCCCTGTTCGGCCAGGAACCGCTGGCGGTGGGCGGCGAAGTCCTGGTCGATGGTGTCGCGGGCGACGACCGAGTAGAAGCGGGCCTCGTGGCCGTCCGCCTTGGGACGCAGCACCCGGCCCAGGCGCTGGGCCTCCTCCTGGCGGGAGCCGAAGGTGCCGGACACCTGGATCGCGACGGTGGCCTCCGGAAGGTCGATGGAGAAGTTGGCGACCTTGGAGACGACCAGTACCGAGAGCTCGCCCTCCCGGAAGGCGTTGAAGAGCTTCTCGCGCTGGGCGTTGGTGGTCTCGCCCTTGATCACCGGCGCGTCCAGGTGCTCGCCCAGCTCGTCCAGCTGGTCGATGTACTGCCCGATGACCAGCGTCTGCTCGCCGCGATGCCGGCGCACCAGCGCCTCGGTCACCCGCTGCTTGCTGTCCGTGGTCGCGCAGAAGCGGTACTTCTCCTCCGTCTCGGCCGTGGCGTACGCAAGCCGCTCCGAGTCGGTCAGATTGACCCGCACCTCGACGCAGTCCGCCGGGGCGATATAGCCCTGCGCCTCGATCTCCTTCCACGGCGCGTCGAAGCGCTTGGGGCCGATCAGCGAGAAGACATCCGACTCCCGGCCGTCCTCCCGCACCAGGGTGGCGGTCAGCCCGAGCCGGCGCCGGGCCTGGAGATCGGCGGTGAACTTGAAGACCGGTGCGGGCAGCAGATGCACCTCGTCGTAGACGATCAGGCCCCAGTCCCGGGAGTCGAACAGCTCCAGATGCGGGTAGACGCCCTTCCGCTTGGTCGTCAGCACCTGGTACGTGGCGATGGTGACCGGCCGGATCTCCTTCTTCGTACCGCTGTACTCGCCGATCTCGTCCTCGGTCAGCGACGTCCGCCGCACCAGCTCGTGCTTCCACTGCCGGGCCGAGACCGTGTTGGTGACGAGGATGAGCGTGGTGGCCTTGGCCTGCGCCATCGCGCCCGCGCCCACCAGCGTCTTTCCCGCACCGCAGGGGAGCACGACGACACCCGAACCGCCGTGCCAGAACCCCTCCACGGCCTGCTGCTGATACGGCCGCAGCGCCCAGCCGTTCTCCTCCAGGTGGATCGGATGCGCCTCGCCGTCCACGTAGCCGGCCAGGTCCTCGGCCGGCCAGCCCAGCTTGAGCAGCGTCTGCTTGATCTGCCCGCGCTCGGACGGATGCACCACGACCGTGTCCGGGTCGATCCGTGCCCCGACCAGCGGCTGCACCTTCTTCGACCGGAGGATCTCCTCCAGTACGGGGCGGTCGGTGGTGGTGAGCACCAGCCCGTGCGCGGGGTGCTTGGTGAGCGTCAGCCGCCCGTAGCGCGACATCGTCTCGGCGACGTCGACGAGCAGCGCGTGCGGCACCGGATAGCGCGAGAACTGCACCAGTGCGTCCACGACCTGCTCGGCGTCGTGCCCGGCCGCCCGCGCGTTCCACAGCCCGAGCGGCGTCACCCGGTACGTGTGGATGTGTTCCGGCGCCCGCTCCAGCTCGGCGAAGGGCGCGATGGCCCGCCGGCAGTCGTCCGCCAGCTCGTGGTCCACCTCCAGCAGCAGCGTCTTGTCGCTCTGGACGATCAAGCAGGACACACATACCTCCGTGGATAGGATCGCTCAGGCGACAGACACCGTTCCTGCTCAGGTGCGGGCCATGCCCCGTGCCCGACGCCGCAAGGACGTCTCGGCCGACGCGCCGGGAATGCGCGCCGCTCTCTATGTTCGCCTATCGCGCGAAACCGAGGAAAGCACTTCTCCAGAGCGCGGGCGGGCGGCCTGCGAGGCGCTGTGCGAAGCGCGCGGCTGGAGGGTCGTCGCAGTAGAGGACGACATCGACGCGTCCGGCTATTCCCGCGGACTGGACCGTCGGCCTCCGACGGATCCTGGCGCGCCTCTCCGAGTTCGACGTCCCCGTCCTCTTCAAGATCGACCGTCTCGCGCGCTCGACGGTCGACTTCGCCGAGATCAGGGCGGAAGTCGTGCGCATGGTGGAGCATGCGGGCGAGGACTTCCGTCCACAGCTCCGCCAGGCCGAGGGAGCCCTCAACGGCCTTGAGGAGGACCGCTACGAGCGTGGCCTGTTCAAGGGGGAGGACGGAGCCAAGCGCTATGCCGACCGGTACGCGAAGTGGGAGGAACGCCTCGCGTCGCTCAAGGCCATGCGACGCGACGCCAAGCCCGCCGGCCTGGAAGAGGTACCCACCGGGCCAGACCTACGAGGACCTGCGGAAGGCCGCGAGCGTGGAGGGCAACCGGGACCTCCTCCTGGACGCGGGACCCCGGGCTTTCCCCGCCTCCGGCTCGGACGCACGGAGGCGGGGAGAGCGCACCGGAGAAATGCGCACGCTGGCCAGCCTCTCCCTAGATGACGGGTTCGGCATCTCGGAGCGCTGCTCTCGTGGGCCGTTTGGTGGAGGGCGCGGCGGCTCGGCTGAGGTGGGTGTCCGCGCGGAGGCCGGCGGGGCGGCATCCGGGCGAGCTGGCCTGAGATGTCACGGTCCCCGGTGCATGGGGGGCGGCGTGGGAAGACGCGGGCCTGACTGGCTGGGGCTAGGGCCAGGACGCTTCCGACGGCTCTTGCCGGGGTGGGCGGATCAGTTCTTGGTCAGGCAGACGTGCTGGGACGGGGTGGCCTCGGCGGGTGTCGCCGGGCTCGGATCCTTCTGCGTGGAACGGCGCCGCACGGCGGAACGCAGCCAGGGGGTGCGGGCTCCGAGTACGCCCAGGCCCAAGGCCACGAGGTGGCCCGCGTCGGCGAGTTCCTGGTTGATGATCCACGCAACCGTGAGCAGGGCGGCAAGGGCGAGCACTCCGTAGCGGCGGACTCGCCGTCCGCTGAGGGCCAACAGGCAGGAGGCGGTGGCCACGAGCCCGTAACTGATCCCGACATCGCGGGCCCTGGACAGGGCGCCTGGCAGGTGGGCCAGTTTCATCAGCCACATGGCGCCCTCGGTGAGGAGCGTCGCCACGACGTGCCCGAAGAGGAAGATCCCGAACCCGCGCAGGGTCCCCCACCGCCACTCCGCCAGCCCGAGTACGGCAGCTACGGCACCTATCCCGAGCAGAATGGGAACTCCGTCCACCATCAGCGCACTGGTGAAGAGCGTCCACCACTTGCCGACTTCGAGATGGTGCACATTACTGCTGTTGTGCCGGATGAAGCGGTTCTGCTCTCGCACGGACTGCGAGGCCATCCACCCGGCGGTGGCCAGCAGCAAGCCCACATAAACGGTCGTAGCGGGCAAACGTCTCAGCCGTTTCATCGCGGCAGAATAGAGAACCCCACGTTGGGCTGACGTAAGCGCCCGGGCTCCGCCGGACGGAGGCTCGCCCCTGGGGTGGGGCCCCTGTTCCTCTGGGGGAGGACCGAAGCGTGATAGCGGCTCTGTTTCTGTACGGGTTCCAAGGTCGCCAGGGCTCCGTCGGTCGCCGTCGGCAACGCTGTGAACTGTGCAGATGTCCTCAAGGGGGTCGTCGGTAGATGAACGTCATGGCCTTTTCGGGGCCTTGCTCGGTGCCGGGGGATTCCGATGCCTGGGCTTTTGCGCTTCTCGTCTGACCGAGAGAGCCGAGAGAGGGCGCGGATCGTTGCTCCGGACAGTGCTGAATCCGGTTTGGGGACGGCGCTGCTGCCCCCGGCTCTCAGGCCGAGTCGTCCGCCAGTTCCGAGGCGCCGGTGATGCGGTGGAGGGCGTAGGTGCGGACCTCGTCGGAGGTGTGGTCGTAGGCGGTGACGAAGCCGCCCTCGACCCGTACGGGGGCGATGACGCGTTGGCTGGCGGCGCCGTCGGCGTTGACGTAGCCGATCCAGACGGGGGAGCTGGTGAGGACGGCGGCCTGCATGGTGGCGAGGGTTTCGGCGGAGGTGGTGCGCGGCAGGGCGCCCGGGGCCGACGGGGCGGCGGGGGCCGGTTTGCGTTCGGCGGTGGCGGCGAGGTCGCCCGCGCGAATGGCGCGTACCGCCGCTTCGAGGAGGGTGCGGTCGGGGGACGGCGGGCCGTCGGGGACCGGGGCGGGGGCCGTGCGGGGCGGGGTGCGGTACGAGTCGGCGCGGGCGATCAGGACGTCGCCGGCGGCGGACTCGGCGGCCGGGGCGTAGCCCATCGCCCGCAGGCCGTCGAGGAGTTGATCGGGGGAGGTCTGGGCGGCGAGCACGGTCGGGGCGAGGCGGCGCAGGCGCAGGGCGGCGGCGCGGCGGTCGGCGAGGATCTCGGAGAGCAGCGCGTCGTCGTCGCAGCGGACGTAGGCGGCGGCCGCGCCGATCCTCAAGTGGCCGTGTTTGCGGGCCACATCGTCGATGAGGTACGCGAGCGGCTGGGGCACGGGGGTGCGGGAATGGGTGGTGAGGAATTCCTGGAGCTCGGCGGCGGAGCGGCCGGCGTCCAGGGCGCGGCGCACGGAAGCGGGGGTGAAGCGGTAGACCGTGGCGCCGCCCTTGGACTCGATGTCGGCGAGCACCCCGAGTGCCTCGGCGAGCGGGCGGTGCAGCGGGCCGGGGGCGACGGCGGTCAGGTCGGCCTGGAGGAGGACGTGGTCGACGGGTTCGGGGAGGAGGGGGGAAAGGAGGGCGGCGGCGTGGGTGGTGGGATCGGTGGGAGCTGTGGGGGCAGTGGGGGTGGTGGTCGTTGCCTCGTCCGGGCCGGTCCAGGTGTCCGGGGCGGTGCCGGTGTCCAGGTCGGTCTCGGTCTCCGGGCCGGTCCCGGTGTCAGGGTTGGTGCCGAGCAGTGCGCGGCCGTGGGTGGAGAGGGCGCCGCGGCCGGTGATGCCCAGCAACTCGGCCTCGGTGAGCGTCCATTGGGCGAGGCGGGAGCGCAGGTCCTCTACGGGGGCGGGGGCGGTGGCGGACTCCGGGGCGGTGGGCTGCCCGGCGCCCGGGGCTGCCGCGGCGCCGCGCAGCGGCCGTTCCCAGCGGAGCCGGGCGAGGATCGCCGCCGGCGGTACGCAGGCGCCGGGCGGGAGCGCGGCCAGCAGGGTCAGCGTGCGGCGCCGGACCTCCGGGGCCGGGGAGCGGTCCAGGTGCGGGCCGAGGGCGGCCAGCGCGCGGCCCTTGGCGTCGGCGGTGCCGACCACGCCCGGCGTACGGGTCGCGGGCAGCCAGGCGGCGGCCAGCACCGCCCAGCGCTCGTGGTCGGGCAGCTGGAGCCAGTCCTCGGCGGCCGGGGTGGCGGCGTAGCGCTCGTCGGCCTCGCCGTCGGAGGCGATCAGCCCGGCCCCGTAGGCGAGTTCGAGCCAGAAGGCGGCGAGCTGCTCGGTGGTGTCGAGGGCGACGGCGGTCCGCTTGAGGTCGCGGATGCTCAGGCCGCCGGCGCGCAGTACGGGCGGGCCGCCGAGGTCCCATTCCTTGAGGAGTTCCTCGACGGTGGCCAGTGCCGTGAACGCCTGGCTCGCCGCCGCGTTGTCCACAAGCTGTGGATCGCGTGCGGTGACCGGGGCGAGGACGGGCGGTTCCGGCTCGGGGACGCGGTGCGCGCGCCCGGCCCGCAGGTGGAGCGCGGCCTCCCGGGGCAGTACGACGTTGCGGGCGCCCGCCGGAAGGAGCAGGCCGCGGTCCAGCAGCCACTGCAGATGCGCGGCCGGTCGGTCGGTGACCGCCCCGTAAGGCGGGCCCCACAGCAGCCTGTCCAGGACGGCGACGGACTCCGCGGGCGCGGTGTCCAGCAGTGCGGCCATGCGGGCGCGGTCGGTGAAGAGGGCGGTGAGCGCGGCCACCGCGGAGACCGGGTCGTGGGTGGCGGGCAGCCCGGCGGCGGCGATGATCTCCTGGAGCCGGCCCGGCGACATCCCGGCCGCGGCCTCCGCGACGGCCGGGCCCAGCCCGGTCGGCGACGGGTGCGTGGCGCTCGGCGTCAGCAGTTCGCGCGCCGTACGCACCAGCCGCAGCCGGTCGTCCGGACCCCACACCAGCGCCTGCGCGCGCAGCGCCGCCACCGCCCGCGGCAACTCGGCGGCCACCGCCGCATCCCCGGCGTCGCCCGCCATCAGCGCCGCGAGCGCCGGGTACGGGCACGGGTCGGGCGCCACCGCCAGCGCCTCCGCGGTCTGCAGCGCGAAGGTGTCCAGCCGCTCCACGGCGCGCACCACCGAGGCCCGCGTCCCGGCCCGGGTCGCCAGCTGCGTCAGGTCGCCGGGCACCGGATTCAGCAGGTCGGGCCGGGACCGCAGCAGACCGGCGAGCCCGCTGTCGGAACGGTTCCGGAGCTCCTCGGCGAGGGTGCGGGGGGATGGGGTGGTCATTCGTCTTACGTTAGCCGGGTGAGCGGAGGCGGGGGAGCACGCGGCGGGTGCGGTCTTGGTTGCCGGGGGTCGGGGCGGCGGGCCGGGTACGTCCAGCGCCTCCTCGCACCCGCCTCCGTACGCGGTGCCGACCGGCTTCCGCGGCGCGTCCCGGTGCGCTTCGGGCCCGCCTCCGTGCACCTCGGCACGCCTCCGTACGGCTCGGTACGCCGCCGCGCGTGTGGGCCGCGGTGCCGGCACGGGGCGAGGGAGTACCGTCGGGGCAGCCGGGGCAGCAACCAGCGCACGCCGCAGGGGATTTCGTGGGGATCGAGAGCGATCAGCTCGTCTTTGACTATCTGAGCCGGGTGGGCGACCTGGCCCAGCAGCGCGGGCTGCCGTCCGGTGACCGGATGCGGCTGGTGGCCGCGCTGCGGGCCGAGATCGACGCGCAGAAGGTCGACTCGGTGCCCGGGGTGAAGCGGATGCTGGCGCGGCTGGGGACGCCGGAGGCGGTGGTGAGGGCCGCCGGGAGCCGGAACCGGGACGCGCCGCCCGGTGGCGGCCCGTCGGCGGCCCGGGACTCCGGCTCGCCCCCCG
>NZ_KN708638.1:4885940-4895784 GCF_000805335.1 Streptomyces sp. CT34
GGGCGCCGGAGCCGTGGGACGAGGCGGCGGAGCCGGGCCGGCGGCCGGGGTTCCTGAAGAAGCGCGATGCGCGGCCGGCCGTCCCCGAGGCGGCGCCGGCCGCCTCGCCGCCGCATCTGGCGGGCGCGGACGAGCTGGGGGACGAGGAGGACCCGCCGGACTGGTGGCGGGTGGAAGCGGAGCCGTACGGGGCGGGCGACGCCGTGCCCGGGTTCGTCGGCGGCATCGAGGTCCCGGAGATCTGGGAGCGGCCGGAGAACGAGAAGTCCGCGGAGGACGGCGGTGAGGGCGCGGGGGCGGCCTCGGAGGAGCCGGACGGTGACGGGACGGACGGCGGCGCGGGGCGCGGGCGGGTACTGCCGGCGCTGCTGCGGCGGACGCTGGGGCGGCGGGGCAGCACGGCGGGGGAGCCCGTCGGGGCCGCCGGGGAGGCCGAGGAGGCGGGGGAGGCGGCGGGCCCGGTACCGCTGCGGGCCTGGCTCAGCCCCGTACCGACGCTGGCCGTGCTGCTGTTGGTGGCCGGGGCGGTGACGGGTTCCTGGCTGGCGCTGGCCGGCGGCTGGGGACTGGCGTATGTGTCGCGGAAGTTGAGCCGGACCGAGACGAAGTTCGCGGCGCTGGGCGTGCCGGGGATCGTCGTCGGCGGGCTGGTGGTGTGGACGTGGGGCCGCTTCGACGGGCGGTGGGGCGATCCGATCGCCCCCGGGCGGTTGGGGCCGGAGCTGTTCGCCGAACTGCCGGGTGTGGTGCGGGTGGCGGCGGTCGCCTCCGCCCTGTTCCTGCTGTGGCGGATGCGGCGGACGGCGGGGTGACCGGGCGGGCCGCCCGCACCGGCCGGGCTGGCTGTACGGGTCGGGCCATCCGGACCGGTCGGGCCGTCCGGACCGGGCGGCGGCCATGGAGCGGTGCCGCCGCCCGGTGCGCCTCAGGCGACTGGCCGCACTTGTTCGCCGGCCACCGCCCGCACTTCTCCGCCGGCCACCGCCCTCACTTCTTCGTGAGTTTCTGCTGCACCTCGTCCAGGATCTTTTCGGCCGCCGTGTAGCCGATGCCCTGGATCCAGAGCTGGTCGTCGACGCGCCGGGCCGCACCGTTCCGGACGGCCCGGAGGTTCTTCCAGAGGGGGCCGGCGGTGATCTGGGCCTCCTTGGACTTCTCCGGGCTGCCGTAGGTGGCGTAGAAGAGGGCGTCGGCGTCGGCCTTGTTGATCTCCTCGGGGCTGACCTCGACCATCAGGCCGTCCTTGGAGCCGTTGACGACGGAGGTGGGACCGGTGCCGATGTCGGCGAGGATCGTGCCGATGTAGCTACGGCAGCCGTAGATGCGGGTGTCGGCGCCCTCGACGAAGCGGACGACGTTGGTCCGCAGCCGCTTCGCCGCGGCCGGGCCGCCGAGCGCCGCGGTGACCTTCCCGGCGTGCGCCTCGTACGCGGCGACCGCCCGCCTGGCCTCGGGGATCCTGCCGAGGGCGGCGGCGTGCACGGCGAAGTTCTGCTTCCAGGAATAACCGGTGGCCTCGGTCATCACAGTGGGCGCGATCTTGCTGAGCTGGTCGTAACGCCCGCCGTCGCGAACCTTGTTGGTGAGGATCAGATCGGGCTTGAGGGCGGCGATCGCCTCCAGATCGGGCGCGCCGATCTTGCCGACGTCCTTTATCCCGGTGAGCTTGTCCTTGGGGAGGTAGTCGAGGAAGCCGGAGGCGACATCGGAGCGGGTGGCGCCGACGGGGGTGACGCCGAGGGTTGTCGCCGAGTCCAGTTCGGCGGTGTCGAGGACGACGACGCGGTGCGGGGCGGCGGGGACGGACACCTCGCCCATGGCCGTCGCGACCTTGTGGGGGCCGCGGCCGGTGGCGGGGGCGGGCCAGGTGGGGGCGGGCTGCGCCGGGCAGTTGGCCGGCCTGAAGGAGCCGTCGGGGCCGGTGGCGGAGCCCTGGCCGTCGCCGGCGCCGCACGCGGTGAGCAGCAGTGTGGTGGCGGCGAGGGCGGTGGCGGCGGCGACGGCCGTGGTGGTGTGGTGCCTGGTGGCGGCTGCGGAGCGGGACATGGCATGTCCTTTCGGCTCGTACGGCGGCGGAAGGCGGGACGGGACGACACCTGACCGGGGACCGATACCCGACTGGGGAGCGATCCCCGACGGGGAAGCGATACCGGGCCGGGGACGTACCGGGAAGGGATACCCGGGAAGAGATCTCCGGGAAGGCATGCCCGGCCGGGAGGGCCGCGGCGGTCAGCCGTCCGACGGGCGCTCCGACGGGCCTTCCCGCGGGCGTTCCGACGGCCGTTCCCACGGGCGGCCCGGGACCACCAGCGGGGAACCCGTCACCGGGTCCGGCACGACCACCGAGTCCAGGCCGAAGACCTCGTGGACCAGGCCGGCGGTGACGACCTTCCCGGGGTGCCCCTGGGCGACGATCCGGCCCGCCTTCATCGCCACCAGGTGGTCGGCGTAGCGGGCGGCCTGGTTGAGGTCGTGGAGGACGGCGACGACGGTGCGGTCGCGGTCGTGGTTGAGCCGGCGGATGAGATCGAGGACCTCGACCTGATGGGAGATGTCCAGGTAGGTGGTCGGCTCGTCGAGGAGGAGGAGGTCGGTCTCCTGGGCGAGGGCCATGGCGATCCACACCCGCTGGCGCTGGCCCCCGGAGAGTTCGTCGACCGGCCGGTCGGCCAGCGTCGCCACGTCGGTACGCGCCATCGCCTCGGCCACCGCCCGCTCGTCCGCCTCCGACCACTGCTGCCACCAGCGCTGGTGCGGCTGGCGGCCACGGGCGACCAGATCGGCGACGGTGATCGCCTCGGGTGCGACGGGCGTCTGCGGGAGCAGGCCGAGCGAGCGGGCGATCTTCTTGGTGGGGATGCGGGCGAGGTCCGTCCCGTCCAGCAGGACGGTGCCGCCGCGGGGCCGCAGCAGCCGGCCCAGGGCGCGCAGCAGCGTCGACTTGCCGCAGGCGTTGGGGCCGACGACGACGGTGACCGCGCCGTGCGGAACGTCCAGATCGAGGCCGTCGACGACGATGCGGTCCTCGTAGGCGAGGGTCAGCTCGCGGGCCGTGAGGCGGGTGCCGCCCGCCCCGGCCCGGCCGCCGTCCGCAGCCTCCTCGCCCGCGTCGGCGGGGGCGCTCCCGCCGGCGGTGGCCCGTTCCCCGGCACCCACTCGCTCGGTCACGTTCTTCCTCCTGCGGCACGGCCACGGGCCCGATGGCCCCTGACGATCAGCCAGATCAGATACGGGGCGCCGACGGCGGCGGTCAGCACACCCACCGGGAGCTCGGTCGGCGCGAGCAGCTCGCGGGCGAGCAGATCGCCCAGCACGACGATGACGGAGCCCAGCAGCGCCGAGCCGAGCAGCGGGATCTGCGCGGTCCGCGTCAGCCGGCGGGCGATCTGCGGCGCCAGCAGCGCCACGAAGTCGACCGGGCCCGCCGCGCCCGTCGCCATCGACGCCAGGACCACGCCGACCGCGACCAGCCCGAGCCGGGTGCGGCCCAGCCGGACGCCCAGCGCGGTCGCGGTGTCGTCGTCCAGCGAGACGGTCCGCTGGGCGCGCGCCGCCCACAGGACCGCCGGCAGCAGCGCCGGCAGCGCCCACCCCAGGGGCGCCGCCGCCGGCCAGCCGCGCCCGTCGAGGGAGCCGGTCATCCACACCTCGGCCTGCTGCGCCACCAGGTAGTCGCCCTTGGTGAGGAAGAGCTGGGTGACCGAGCGCAGCGCGACCGCGCAGCCGATGCCGATGAGCACGAAGCGGGTGGCGTGCAGCCCGCCCCGCCAGGCGAAGACGTAGACCAGGACGGCCGCCAGGACGCCGCCCGCCACGGACAGGTACGGCAGCACCGCGTACGAGGTGATGCCGAAGGTCATCGAGCCGACCGTCAGCGCGCCCGCGCCCTGGGTGATGCCGATGATGTCGGGACTGGCGAGCGGATTGCGGGCCACGGTCTGGATCAGCCCGCCGGCCACCCCGAACGCCGCCCCGGCCAGCAGGCCGACGGTCATCCGCGGCAGCCGCAGCGTGCCGACGACCAGGTCGTGCGAGGAGCCCTCGCCCAGCAGGACCTTGAGCACCTCGGAGGGCGTGACGAAGCTCTCGCCGACGCACAGGTAGGCGACGCAGACCGCCGCCAGGAGCACGGCGAGCGCGCCGGCCACCACGGTCGCGCGGCGGTGCACCAGGAAGGAGGCCCGGCCGGCGCGGACCACGAGGTGGCCCGCCGGGCGGACCGCGGCCGTCGGCGTGGTGGCTGCGCGGGCCGTCATGCCGCCCTGCCTTCGTGGGCGCGTCCCGGGAGTTCGCGCATCAGGCGGCCACCGCCCTGCGGCGTACCAGGGTGACCAGGAACGGCACCCCGATCAGCGCGGTCATCACACCCGCCGGGACCTCCGACGGCGGGAAGACGATCCGCCCGACGGTGTCCGCGACCAGCACGATGACCGGCCCGAGCAACGCCGCCATCGGGAGCGTCCAGCGGTGGTCGCCGCCCACCACCGCGCGGGCGAGATGCGGTACCGCGAGCCCGACGAAGGCGATCGGGCCGGCCGCCGCGACCCCCGCGCCGGTCAGCACGGTCGCGCCGAGCCCGCCCACGATCCGTACGGTCGCGACGTTCTGGCCCAGCCCGCGGGCGACGTCCTCGCCGAGCGCCAGCGCGTCCAGGCCGCGCGCCACGGACAGCACCAGCACCGCGCCGGCCAGCAGGAACGGCCAGACCTGCGCCGCCACCGCGGCATCCCGCCCGGTGAGCGAACCGACCTGCCAGAACCGGAACTCGTCCAGTGCCGCGGCCTTGGTGGTGAGGATCGCCATCGACACCGACACCAGCAGCGCGTTGATCGCGGCGCCGGAGAGGGCGAGCTTGACCGGGGTGGCGCCGCCGCGGCCCCGGGTGGCGATGCCGTGCACGACGACGGAGGCGATGCCCGCGCCGGCGAACGCGAACCAGACATAGCCGGTCAGGGTGTGCACCCCGGCGAAGGCGATGGCGGCCACCACCGCGGCCGAGGCGCCCTGGCTGATGCCCAGGATGCCGGGGTCGGCGATCGGGTTGCGGGTCAGGCCCTGCATGACCGTGCCGGCCAGGGCGAGCGCGGCACCGACCATCAGGCCGATCAGGGTGCGCGGCAGCCGCAGGAACCGCACGACCTGCGCGGCATCGCCGCTGCCGCCGCGGAACAGCGCTCCGACGACCTCGGACGGTGCGAACGCGCGGCTGCCGACGGCCAGCGAGAAGAGCACCGCCAGCAGCAGCGCCAGCACCGCCAGCGCGGTCAGGCCCAGCCGGCGGCTCCGCATCCGGGACTTCGGCTTCACCGGCATGGCTTCACTGGCTTCGGGTCCCTTCCGCACGGGGTCCGGGCGGTGCTGCCCGGGGGCGTCGGTCGGCCGGCCGCCCGGCCGGCGGCCGGAGGCTAGGTAAGGCAGGGCTAACCCTACGTCCCGGTGGCCGACGTCTGCGGGCACAATGGCCGGCATGGCTGCGCACCCCCTCACGGTCGGCTTCGACCTCGACATGACGCTGATCGACTCCCGGCCCGGTATCAAGGCCGCCTACCGGGCGCTGTCCGCCCGGACCGGCACCCACGTCGACGCCGACGCCGCGGTGACCCGGCTCGGGCCGCCCCTGGAGGAGGAGATCCGCCGGTGGTTCCCCGCGGAGTGGGTGGCGGAGATCAGCGAGCTCTACCGGGAGCTGTACCCGGAGCACGCCATCACCGGGACACTGGCGATGC
The DNA here is from genome assembly GCF_000805335.1 of Streptomyces sp. CT34. Classification (GTDB taxonomy): domain Bacteria; phylum Actinomycetota; class Actinomycetes; order Streptomycetales; family Streptomycetaceae; genus Streptomyces. Next base: position 4,891,667 of record NZ_KN708638.1, read on the forward strand.
CGGGCGCCCGGGAGGCGGTCGACGCGGTGCACGCGGCCGGCGGCCGGGCCGTCGTCGTCACCGCCAAGTACGAGCCGAACGCCAAGCTGCACCTCGCCCACCTGGGCATCGCCGCGGACGCGGTGATCGGCTCGCTGTGGGCGGAGGGCAAGGCCGAGGCGCTGCGCGAGCACGGTGCGCGGGTGTACGTCGGCGACCACACCGGGGACGTGCGCGGGGCACACACCGCGGGCGCGCTGTCCGTCGCGGTCGCCACCGGGCCGTGCGGCGCCGACGAGCTGCGCGCGGCCGGCGCCGATGTGCTGCTCGGTGACCTGACGGACTTCCCGTCGTGGCTGGATCGTTACCTGGCGGGTGGCGCGGACGGGGCCGCCGCCTCCGCCTGACGCCGCTGCGCGGTGACGGAGCGGACCACTCCGGCACCGGCGATCAGGAAACCGGCGCCCATCAGCATGGACACCCAGTAGAAGACCCACGGCAGCGGATGCGTACCGAGGAACAGCGGCAGCACGGTGGCGAGAGTGGCCACTGCGCCAACTAGGAACACGATCGCGCCGATTCGGACCAGCAGATCCCCGGCCTGGGGCGTTTCGTCAGACACCTGACCAGGGTAAGTCCGGGCCAGAAGCACCGCGGATCCCCCCTGCGACGTCTTGTCACCGGCCACCGGACCATTAGCCTTGGTGGTGGCGGGTCCTGTGGCCCGCTGCACTGCTATCCAGACCAATTTTCGCTTCCGCAGTTTTCCGCAGTAACGAGTAGTTCCAGCCCGGCATTTTCCGACGAGTACGAGGACGAGGACAGACGTGCCTACCGGCAAGGTCAAGTGGTTCAACAGTGAGAAGGGCTTCGGCTTTCTCTCCCGCGATGACGGCGGTGACGTCTTCGTACATTCGTCGGTGCTCCCCGACGGGGTGGCCGCGCTGAAGCCCGGGCAACGTGTCGAATTCGGCGTCGTCGCAGGTCAGCGCGGCGACCAGGCGCTCACCGTGACCCTCCTCGACCCCGCCCCCTCGGTCGCCGTGGCGCAGCGCCGCAAGCCCGACGAACTCGCCTCGATCGTCCAGGACCTCACCACCCTTCTGGAGAACGTCACCCAGCAGCTGGAGCGTGGGCGCTACCCCGACAAGGTGCACGGCGCCAAGATCGCCGGCATGCTGCGGGCGGTCGCCGACCAGCTCGACGTCTGACGTCCCGGCCGGCGCCCGCCCGGCTCACCCGAAGTCCGGCGCCCGCCCGGCTCACGCGAAGTTGAGCGCATCACGGCCGAGGGGCGGTACCAGCCCCTCGGCCGCGGCGCGGGTCAGCAGCCCGCGCACCGCGGCATAGCCCTCCTCGCCGAGGTCGGCGGTGAACTCGTTGACGTACAGCCCGATGTGCTGGTCGGTGACCTTCGGGTCCATCTCCTGGGCGTGCTCCAGCACGTACGGACGGGAGGCATCCGGGTCGTCCCAGGCCATCAGGACGGACGAGCGGATCGCCGCGGCCAGCCGGCGCAGTGTCTGCTCCCCCAGGGAGCGCTTGGCGATGATCGCGCCGAGCGGGATCGGCAGACCGGTGGTGTGCTCCCAGTGCTCGCCCATGTCGGCGAGGCAGCTCAGCCCGTAGTTCCGGTACGTGAACCGGGCCTCGTGGATGACCAGCCCGGCGTCGACCCGGCCGTCCCGGACGGCCGGCATGATCTCGTGGAACGGCAGCACCACGACCTCGCCGACGCCGCCCGGCACCTCCGCTGCGACCCAGAGCCGGAACAGCAGATACGCCGTCGACCGCTCGCTGGGCACCGCCACCGTCTTCCCCGCCAGATCCGCCGCCGTCCCCGGCTCCCGGGTCAGCACCAGCGGGCCGCAGCCGCGCCCCAGCGCCCCGCCGCAGGGCAGCAGAGCATAGTCGTCCAGCACCCACGGCAGCACCGCGTACGACACCTTCAGCACGTCGAACTCACCGCGCTCGGCCATGCTGTTGGTGAGGTCGATGTCGGCGAAGGTGACCGCCAGTTCCGGCGCGTCCGGGACCCGGCCGTGCGCCAGGGCGTCGAAGACGAAGGTGTCGTTCGGGCACGGCGAGTAGGCGATGTTCAGCGGCCGGGTCACGGGGTCCTCCTCGGGGACGGAGCCGGCCCCGGAGCCGGTCCGGCGGCGGCCGTCAGGGCTTCGGGGAACGTACGGAAGGCACCGGTCAGCGCGGCGAGCGCGGGACCGATCCGCCAGGCGGCGCGGTCACGGGGGCCGACGGCGTTGGAGACCGTACGGATCTCCAGCACGGGCCGGCCGTGCGCGGCGGCGGCCTCGGCGACGCCGAACCCCTCCATCGCCTCGGCCAGCACCCCCGGGTGACGGGCCGCCAGCTCGGCGGCGCGGGCGGCGCTGCCGGTGACCGTGGAGACCGTGACGACGGGGCCGGCCGTCGCGCCGGACGCCGCCGCGACGGCCCGGACCAGCGCCGGGTCGGGCCGGTGCGCCACCGTCCCGAAGCCGAGTTCGGTGACCGGGACGAAGCCGTCGGGGGTCTCGGCGCCCAGGTCGGCGGCGACGATCGCGTCCGCGACCACCACCGAGCCCAGCGGCGCGGCGGGCGCGAACCCGCCGCCGATGCCCGCCGAGACCACCAGGCCGTACGGCTCCCCCGCGAGCGCCGCGGCGGTCAGCGCGGTGGCCGTACCGGCGGACGCGGCGGCCGGGCCGACGCCGGCGGCCAGCACGTCCGGGGCCGGCGATCCGTCGGGCGCGCGGCGCAGTTCGTAGCCGCCGGGCAGCGCCCGGGACGCGTACGCCTCCCCGGCGCCGCACACCGCGTCGCGTTCGGCGGCCACCGCGGTGACGACCAGCACCCGCATCAGGCGGCCCCCGCCGCGGGCCGCCGGTCCCCGGTCAGCGCGCTCAGTCCTTGTTCTTCAGGTTGAAGTGCCAGATGGCGGTGGGGCCCTGGCCCGGGCCGACCTGGGCGACCATCAGCGTGACCTCGTCGAGGTAGCCGGTCTGGCCGGTCTGCGGGTTGGTCTGCTTGAAGAGGTCGTCCGCGTCGAAGGTGCGGTACGTCTCCGTGCTGGGCGCACGCATGATGGGCTGGCCGCCGATCACGAACCAGCCGGCCTTGGCGACCTTCGGGTCGACGCCGACGCCGACCTTCTCGCCCGGGTGCACCGTGATGGTCTGGGTGCCCTTCTTGGTGATGCAGTCCTGGAGGGCCTGCTTGTCGAGGATCTTGCCGTTGCCGTCGCAGCCGGGGGTCACCTCGGCCTTCACCGTCTTCGAACCGACGGTCACGGTCGCGAGCGAGGTCGGCTGCTGGCAGGCGGAGAGGGTGAGCAGGCCCAGGGACACGGCACCGAGGGCGGCGGCGGCCCGGCGGCCCTTGCCCCGGGAGATCAACGCAGCGGTCATGCGGGCAGGCTATCGGGCGTCCCCGCGGGCGCCACGCGCGGGTGCGGCGCGCCGCACCCCCGCCCGCCACTCGGGGCGCCGGGCGGGCAGGCTCACGCCACCCGCGGGGCCGCCCGGCCGCCCCGCCGGGCCGCGCCCAGCAGCCCCCGTACGGCCAGTGCGGAGCCCAGCCCCACCAGGCCCGCGGCCACCGTCATGCCCAGCATCCCGAACAGCGGCAGCGAGATCCCGATCGCGCCGCCCACCACCCAGGACATCTGGAGCACGGTCTCGGACCGGGCGAACGCGGAGGTCCGTACCGCCTCCGGGACATCGCGCTGGATCATCGCGTCCAGCGACAGCTTCGCCAGTGCCTGGCACAGACCGGCGGTGGCCGCCGCCGCGGTCACCACGACGATCGCCAGCACCGCGTAGAAGAGCGCGGCGACGACCGTGACGCCCAGCGCCAGCCCCAGCATCGCCGCGATGATCGCCTCCGGGGCGCGCGCCTTGAGCCAGGCGCCGAGCGCCGTACCCAGGGCGTTGCCGGTGCCGGCGGCCACCGCGACCAGCCCCAGCGAGAACGCCGCGTCGAGGCCGCCCAGCGGGTGCACGCGCAGCAGGAAGGCCAGGAAGAAGGTCAGGAAACCGGAGAGCGAGCGCAGCGCGGCGTTCGCCTGGAGACCGTGCAGCACCGACGGGCCGACCGTCCGCAGACCGGGCCTGGGCCGCGGGCGGCGCAGGCCCCCCGCCGCG
>NZ_KN708638.1:4895794-4910462 GCF_000805335.1 Streptomyces sp. CT34
TCGACCTTGTGCGGCAGCGAGAACGACAGGAACGTGCCGCCCACGAACACCGCGAACGCCCCGTACAGCGGCCAGCTCGGCCCGATCAGATGCAGCCCGGCCCCGATCGGCGCCGCCGCCCCCGTCGCCAGCAGCCCCGACAGCGTCACCCGGGAATTGGCCTTCACCAGGGAGATCCGCGGCGGCAGCAGCCGCGGCACCACCGCGCTGCGCACCACCCCGTACGCCTTCGACGACACCAGCACCCCCAGCGCCGCCGGATACAGCTCCAGCCCGCCGCCGGCCACCGCGCCGGACATCATCACCGCCAGCACCGCCCGGGCCAGCATCGAGCCGGCCATCGCCGCCCGGCGGCCGTGCGGCACCCGGTCCAGCAGCGGCCCGACCACCGGCGCGAGCAGCGCGAACGGCGCCAGCGTGACCGCCAGGTAGAGCGCCACCCGGCCCCGCGCCTCATGGGTCGGCACCGAGAAGAACACCGTCGAGGCCAGCGCGACCGTGATCATCATGTCGCCCGCGGAGTTCACCGCGTGCAGTTCGATCAGCTTGGCCAGTCCCGATTCGCCGGCGCCGTGGGCGTGGGTGGCGCGGCGCAGCCCGCGGGCCGCCCCCGTGAACGGCCGGTGCAGCGCGCGCCCGGCCGACCGGCCCGCCCGGCGGGCCCTCGACACCCTCGACGCCCTGACGGCAGCCACCCGGCCATAGTGCCCCAACTCGCCCAGGAGCGGGTGCTTCCTCCCACCCGCCGGGCGGGGCGCACGGCGGACCCGCGGCCGAACTCATGGCGGCGAAGAACCTCCCACCCGCCGGGCGGGGCGCACGGGCCGCCAGCCGCTGCCCATGACATTTGCCGCTCCCGCCGAAGGGTCGTACACCTTTGAAGGGGTAGCGTGTGCAGAGCGCCACCGGCGGTCTGTTTCGGCCGCGTGCCTCATCGCATTGCGATCCCGCAGAATGGGAAGCAAGAGGTGCGCTCGACCGAACGAACCAGCCGGGCGCGGACGTCGACGCGGTCCCCAGGTCCGCTCCGCCCGCCCCGGTCCCCGCCGGTCGTCCGGACAGGACCAGGACAGCTCCGGCTGGCGCGCTCGTGAGACGGCGTGGAAGAGAGAATCGATTCTTGTGAGTGCTGCGATGCGAAGCCGTACCCCTGACCGCCTGTGCGCCGAGGCGGTCGACCTCGCCCGTGCGGCGGCCGAGGAGGCCGCGATGCCCGGCATGGTCGGCGCGCACATCGACGCGGTCGCCGACGGAGACCGCGTCGTCACCCACCTCTTCGCCTGCGAGGAGCCCGGCTACCGCGGCTGGCGCTGGGCCGTCACCGTCGCCCGCGCCTCCCGCGCCAAGGTCGTCACCCTCGACGAGTCGGTCCTGCTGCCCGGCCCCGACGCGCTGCTGGCCCCGGAGTGGGTGCCCTGGAGCGAGCGGCTGCGCCCCGGCGACATGGGTCCCGGCGACCTGCTGCCCACGGAGGCCGAGGACCTGCGGCTGGAGGCCGGCTACAGCGGCGAGGACCAGCCGCCGCCGAACTCCGTGGTCGCCGAGGGCATGGCCGCCGAGATCGCCGACACCGAAGAGGCGGACGTGCTCCCCGGCTCGCCCGCGGCCCAGCCCGCCCCCGCGCGCGGCAGCATCGCCGCGGTCGCCGAGGAACTGGGCATGGCCCGCGCCCGGGTCCTGTCCCGCTACGGCCTGCACGCCGCCGCGGACCGCTGGGAAGAGGCGTACGGCCCCAAGACCCCGATGGCCCAGGCGGCCCCCGCAACGTGCATGACCTGCGGCTTCCTCACCCCGCTCGCCGGCTCCCTGCGGCAGGCGTTCGGCGTCTGCGCCAACGAGTTCGCCCCCGCGGACGGCCGGGTCGTCTCCCTCTCGTACGGCTGCGGCGCGCACTCCGAGGCGGCCGTGATGCCGAAGCCGCCGAAGCCGGCGGAGCCGGTGCTCGACGAGACGGTCGTCGAGCCGGTGGCGCTGCGTCCGGAGCCCGACGGCGGCTCGGTCGAGGACACGGGGCCGGCGGAGGAACTGGGCCACAGCTAGGCGCTCGCCGCTGGGGCTGCTTCCCACGTTGTCGGGTGCGGCGCCGTGCGGGTTGCTCGCCGTCGGCGAGGGTTGTTTGAGGTGGGGCCCCTGGTGAGTGGTGGGTGCCGGGTCCGGGTCCTCCGGGGTGGGCGCGCGGACTGCTTCGCTTTACGTCCGCACACCCACCCCGGAGGACCCAAACCCTCCCGTACGTTTCCGGGACCCCACCTCGGTGGGGGTGAGGGAGGGGCCCGGTGGGGGCGCACCTCGTCTTGGCCGTGAGCCGCCCGTACCCCCCCGTCTTTTCCTTCTCCCCACCGGGCGGGACTGCCTCACCGGGCGGGAGGGGGTGGGCCGGAGGTGGTGGGTTGCCGGACGTAAAGCGAAGCAGTCCGGCAACCCACCACCGGAGGTCCGCCCCCGGCACCCACCACCCGGCGAGCGGCGGGCCCCGCCCGAACCACAGACCTCGCCAACGGCGAGCAACCAGCACGGCGCCGCACCCGACAACGTGGGGCGATACCGTCGGGGCAGAGTCGCTTGGACGAGGGAGACGAGAAACGTGGCCGGTACGCCATGGGTGCGAGGCGCGGAGGAAGGGGCCGACCCGTTCGGTACGGCCCGGCTGCGGCGCGGCGTGCTGGACGCCTGGGCCGCTTCGCCGGCCCGGTTCCGTGAGGACGCCAACGCGGAGGAGGACCTCGCGCTCGGCGGCTACCGCGACCGGCTCGTGGTGGAGCTGGCCCAGAACGCGGCGGACGCGGCGGCGCGCGCCGGCGTCCCCGGCAGGCTCCGGCTGACCCTGCACGCGGCCAACGGCGGGGCCCCCGCCGTCCTGGTCGCCTCCAACACCGGCGCCCCGCTGGACGCCACCGGTGTGGAGTCGCTGTCGACGCTGCGCGCCTCCGCGAAGCGGGAGAGCAGTGTGGCGGCCGGTGCGGTGGGCCGCTTCGGCGTCGGGTTCGCCGCGGTGCTCTCGGTCAGTGACGAACCGGCGCTGGTGGGACGGACCGGCGGGGTCCGCTGGTCGCTCGCCGAGGCCCGCGAGCTGACCGCGCAAGTGGCCGCGCACAGCCCCGGCCTGGGCGGTGAACTGCGCCGCCGCGACGGGCACGTACCGCTGCTGCGGCTGCCGCTGCCCGCGGAGGGCGGCGCGCCCGAGGGATACGACACGGCGGTGGTGCTGCCGCTGCGCGACGGTGCCGCGCAGGACCTCGCCGAGCGGCTGCTGGCCGGGATCGACGCGGCGCTGCTGCTGACGCTGCCGGGGCTGTCCGAGGTCGTCGTCGAGACGCCGGAGGGCGTACGGGTCCTGACGAGGCGTCAGGAAGCTGGCCGGGTCCTGATCGAGGACAGTGAGCGCGGTGCCACCCGGTGGCGGGTGGCGAGCGACGGCGGGCCGCTGGACCCGGCGCTGCTGGCGGACCGCCCGGTCGAGGAGCGGCTGCGGCCGGCCTGGTCGGTGACCTGGGCGGTGCCGGTGGACGAGGCGGGCGCACCGGTGCGGCCGGGGACGGCGCCGGTGGTGCACGCGCCGACGCCCACCGACGAGCCCCTGGGGCTTCCGGCGCTGCTGATCGCCTCGTTCCCGCTGGAGCCGACCCGGCGCCATGTCGCGCCGGGCCCGCTGGCGGACTTCCTGGTGGGCCGGGCGGCGGCCACGTACGCGGCGCTGCTCGGTGACTGGCGGCCGGTGTCGGTCGGCACGCTCGACCTGGTGCCGGGGCCGCTGGGGAAGGGGGGGCTGGACGGCGAACTGCGGCGGCAGGTACTGGAGTTGCTGCCCCGGGTGCGGTTCCTGCCGAGCGCCGGGATGCCGGCGGAGGGGGCGCCGGAGGAGGCTCCGGAGGCCGCCGGGGGGCCCGCGGACCGCGAGTGGGACGCCGGTGACGGCGGCGCCGAGCGGTACGTACTGCGGCCGGTGGATGCCGAGTTGGTCGAGGGGGCGGGTGCGGCGACGGTCGCGGTGCTGGCCGAACTCTTCCCGAGCCTGCTGCCGGCCGGGCTCGAACGGCGGCCGGAGCTGCGGTCGTTGGGTGTCGCGCGGGTGCCGATCGGCGAGATGATCGACCGGCTCGCCGGCGTCGAGCGGTCGCCCGGGTGGTGGTGGCGGCTCTACGACGCGCTGGCCGGTACCGACCCGGACCGGCTCAGCGGTCTGCCGGTGCCGCTGGCGGGCACCGCGGGCCAGGGTCCGGGCGGCGCCTACGGCACCGTGCGCACCACCATCGGGCCCCGCCAGGTGCTGCTTCCGCTGCCGGGCGGCGACGAGGGCGCCGCGGACCGGCACCGTACGCTGGCCCGCCTCGGGCTCAAGGTCGCGCACCCGGACGCCGTGCACCCCCTCCTGGAGAAGCTGGGCGCCACCCCCGCGGCGCCGCGTGCGGTGCTGACGACACCCCAGGTGCGGGCGGCGGTGGCGAACTCGCTCGACGCCGACGAGGACGCCTACGACGTCTTCGAGGACGAGCTGGGCGTGGGCACCGGTGTGCCGCTGGGGACCGAGGAGCTGGCGGAGACGGTCCTGGGGCTGGTGCGGGACGCCAACCTCGGGCCCGGCGACGAGCCCTGGCTGGCCGCGCTGGCGCTGCCCGACGAGGACGGCGAGCCGGCCCCCGCCGGCGAGCTGGTCTTCCCCGGCAGCGCATTCGAGCGCGTCATCCGTGAGGGTGAACTTGCCGCCGTCGACGCGGAGTTGGCGCGCCGCTGGGGCGAGCAGCCGCTGACCGCGGTCGGCGTGCTGGCCGATTTCGCACTGGTCCGCGCCACCGACGTCGTGCTGGACCCGGACGAACTGGAGCCGCGCGACGGCGACTTCGCCGAACCCGACGACGCCGGGCTGCTGGACGCGGTCGACGTCTGGTGCGAGGACATCCTCGACGGCCTGCCGGAGACCCCGGTGCCCCCGGTCGTCACCGAACTGGTCGCGGTACGCGACCTGGACCTGGTCGACGACGACGCCTGGCCGCAGGTCCTCGCCATGCTCTCCCGGCCGCCGCTGCGGGACGCCCTCACCGCTCCGGTGCGGGTGCTGCTCCCCGACGGCACCACCGAGTCCGTGCGCCCGTACACCGCCTGGTGGCTGCGCGGCCACCCGGTCCTGGACGGGCGCCGCCCCGCCGGTCTGCGCTCGGCGGGGGGGGGCGCGCTGCTGGCCGGGCTGTACGAGTCCGCGGACGCCGGCGAGGTCGACGCCCAGGTGCTGCGCGCCCTCGGCGTGCGCACCTCGGTCGCCGCGCTGCTCGACGAGCCCGGTGGCGCCGCCGAGCTGCTGGCCCGCCTCGCCGACCCGGAGCTGACCGTCGGCGCGTCCCAACTCCACGCGCTCTACGGCATGCTGACCGACCTCGACCCCGATCAGGTGACCCTCCCGGACGAGCTGCGGGTGGTCGTCGACGGGGTGCTCCAGGTGGCGGAGGCGGCCGATGCTCTGGTCGCCGACGCCCCGGATCTGATGCCGCTGGCGGCCGGCCTGCCGCTGCTCCCGGTCCGCCCGGAGCGGGCCGCCGAACTGGCCGAGCTGTTCCAGGTGCGCCGGCTGAGCGAGGCGATCTCCGCCGAGGTCCGCTCGGAGGGCGTCCGGCACGACGTCCCGGAGGCGGTCCGCGCCCTGCTCGGCCCGGCCACCCCCGCCGACTATGTCGAGCACGAGGAACTGCTGGTCGGCGACGGATCGGAGGGCACCGCCGAACTGGACTGGCGCCGGACCCCGGACGGCACCCTGCACGCCGCGACGCTGGAGGGCGTCGCCGCGGGCCTGGCCTGGGCCGCCGGCCAGTGGCCGCGCCGCTTCGAGGTCGCGGCCCTCCTGGAGGACCCGGACCGGCGCGACGAACTGGCGCGGGCACGGTGGTTCGACTGACCGGCCGGCCGGACGGACCCTAGGGGCCTGACCCACCGGGCAGGCCCCTGGGCCCTGTCGTCGGACTCCCGCCTGCCTGCCGACGCCCGGCACGTGCCCCCACCCTCGAACCGGCTTCGCGCGGCTCGGGCGGGGGACCCCCTTCGCCGCACCGGGCAACGACCCCGGTACTCCAGTACAGGGGTCGTCGCCCGGCACGCCGAGAGCACGCACCGGACGCCGCCCGGCCCGCCTCGGGCGGACGACGGGAGTTTGACGACAGGGCCCAGGCGCACAGGCCGGCATAGCGGGCCGCCTGCTGGGGTCCCGCAGCTGGCCGGCGTCGGCCGCCTGACGTACCGGCGCATCGCCCCGTACAGCGCCGCCGCGGCACTGCTTTGGGCGGCTGCGGAGGCGGGTACGGGATATCTGGCGGCGGCCTCCGCGGGGTGGCCGGGGAGCCGGGTGGCCGGCCGGTGCGGGTATCGGTGACCGCCGGCCGGACATCTCCGGTCATGTCGGCCCGCTGGGGATTCGGAACCGAAAAAGAAGATATGGCCGTGGGGCCGGGTGTGGACAATTTCTGGTTGTTTCCCGGGGCTTTTGTGTGCCGCTCGCCGCGTGCGCACAATGCGCGCGGGGATTCGTTTCCCGTTGGTGAAGGTGCAGTTCGGAGGCCGTAAAAAACCAGGCGGGAAGTTGCCTGCGAGTCCGCGGGCGTGCTTGCATCCAGCCAGTGCACAAGCCGTCAGAACGGCCACCCTGCCAGGGTGTTGGACGGCCTGCCGAAATTCCAAGAAATTGTGAAGGGAAAAGCGCCAATGCGTAACGGCTTCACCCCTGAGATCGACGCCACGGAGATTTCCGACAGCGAGCTGGACAACATATCCGGTGGCCTGGCCACCCTCGGTGGCGAGATCGCCGGGCACGGCCTCGTCGTGCACGTCGGCGAGCTCGGCGGCGGCGAGCACCACGGCCACCACGGCCACCACGGGATGCACGGCGGCCAGCTCGGCGGCGGCCTGGTGTCGGTCAACACCATCGGTCTCTGACGCAGCGTCCGCGGTCGGCGGGTCGTGCGGAACCCCGGGACATCCTGTTCCGGGGTTCTTGTGATTCCGGTGAAAACTGGGACGTCTTGAGCGTGCTCGTCCTCAACACCTCCATGGGCTGGGGAGGTTGACCTACCGCGCCAGAGGTCCGGGTCCCTGCCCCGACGCTTCGGCCTACGCCGGGAACCGCCGCCCCACCCACCGCCACACCACCTCCAGCAGCACCGCCGCCACCGCCGCGATCGCCACCGCCGCCCACGGCATCGTCGTACCGACCAGCCGCAGTTCGAAGAAGCGCTGGAGCCAGGGCGTCACCAGGACGATCAGGAAGCCCAGCCCCATGACGAGGACCAGGCCGATGCGCCACCAGGTGTACGGGCGGGCGATGATCGCCAGGACCCACAGGGCGATGAGGAAGAGCGACAGGGTGGCGGCGCTGGTCTGTGCGGGGAGGGCGTCCGGCCCGGTGTAGTGGATGCGGGCCAGCAGGTAGGTGCCGAAGGCCGCGATACCGGCGATGAGGCCGGACGGGATGGCGTAGCGCATCACCCGGCGCACGAAGTGCGGGCGGGCGCGCTCCTTGTTGGGGGCCAGGGCGAGGAAGAAGGCGGGGACGCCGATGGTCAGGGTGGACAGCAGGGTGAGGTGGCGCGGCAGGAACGGGTACGGGATCTGCGCGCAGGCGACCAGGATGGCGAGCAGCACCGAGTAGACGGTCTTGGTCAGGAAGAGGGTCGCCACGCGGGTGATGTTGCCGATCACGCGCCGGCCCTCGGCGACGACCGAAGGGAGCGTGGCGAAGCTGTTGTCGAGCAGCACGATCTGGGCCACCGCACGGGTCGCCTCGGAGCCGGAGCCCATGGAGACGCCGATGTCCGCGTCCTTGAGGGCGAGCACGTCGTTGACGCCGTCGCCGGTCATCGCGACGTGGTGGCCGCGCGACTGGAGGACGGCGACCATGTCCCGCTTCTGCTGGGGGGTGACCCGGCCGAAGACCGCGCCCTCCTCCAGGGTCGTGGCCATCGCGTCCGGGTCGTCGTGGGGCAGCTTGCGGGCGTCCACCGGCGAACCGGCGCCGGGCAGGCCCAGTTTCGCGGCCACCGCGCCCACCGAGACCGCGTTGTCACCGGAGATGACCTTGGCCTGGACGCCCTGCTCCGCGAAGTAGCGGAGAGTGTCGGGGGCGTCCGGGCGCAGCCGTTGCTCCAGCACGACCAGCGCGGCGGGGTCCACGTCGCGGGCGACGTCGGGGTGGTCCAGCGGCCGGTTCGCGCGGGCCAGCAGGAGGACCCGCAGCCCCTGGGCGTTGCGGTCGTCGATCTCGGGCAGCAGCCGGTCGCCCTCGGGGAGCAGGACGTCGGGGGCGCCGAGCAGCCAGGCCGACCGCGTGCCGCCGGTCTCCTCGAAGGCCGCGCCGCTGTACTTCCGGGCGGAGGAGAACGGGAGGGTAGCGGTGCAGCGCCAGGAGTCCAGGGGCGGGTACGCGTCGATGACGGCCTGGAGGGAGGCGTTGGGGCGGGGGTCCGAGGCGCCGAACGCGCCGAGTACCCGCTGCACATGGACCGGGTCGGCGCCGCCCAGCGGGCGCAGCTCGCCGACGTCCATCCCGCCCTCGGTCAGCGTGCCGGTCTTGTCCAGGCAGACGACATCGACCCGCGCCAGTCCCTCGATGGCCGGCAGCTCCTGGACCAGGCACTGCTGGCGGCCGAGCCGGATGACGCCGATCGCGAACGCGACCGAGGTCAGCAGTACCAGCCCCTCGGGGATCATCGGCACGATCCCGGCGACCATCCGGCGGACCGCCTCGTCGCCGGCCAGCCCCAGGGTGAGCAGATGGCTGAGGACGAGGCCGAGCGCGGTGGGGACCATCATCCAGGTCACGTACTTGAGGATCCGGCTGATGCCGGTCCGCAGTTCGGAGTGGACCAGGGTGAACCGGCTGGCCTCCTCGGCGAGCTGGGCCGCGTACGCCTCCCGGCCGACCTTGGTCGCGGTGAACGCGCCGCCGCCCGCGACGACGAAGCTGCCGGACATCACCGGCTCGCCCGGCTTCTTGACCACCGGGTCCGCCTCACCGGTCAGCAGCGACTCGTCGATCTCCAGGCTGTCGCTCTCCAGCACCTCGCCGTCGACGATGACCTTGTCGCCGGGGCCGAGTTCGATGACGTCGTCGAGGACGACCTCGGAGGTGGGGATCTCGGCGGCGACCCCGTCGCGGCGCACCGTCGGCCGGGCCTCGCCGATCAGCGCCAGGCTGTCCAGGGTCTTCTTGGCGCGCAGCTCCTGGATGATGCCGATGCCGGTGTTGGCGACGATGACGAAGCCGAACAGCCCGTCCTGGAGCGGGCCGATGACCAGGATGATCGCGAAGAGCACGCCGATGATGGCGTTGAACCGGGTGAAGACGTTGGAGCGGACGATGTCCGCGGTCGAGCGGGAGGACCGCACCGGGACGTCGTTGACCTCGCCCCTGGCCACCCGCTCCGCGACCTCCGCGGCGCTCAGCCCGCGCGGGGCCGGCACCCGGCCGCCGCGGCCGGCGGATCCGCCGTGCTCGGGTTCCTCGACTTCGGTCTTCGCCCGGTCCGTCATGACCTAGACGTTACGGGCGTAATGCCCGATTCACCCGCCGAGTGGCGGGCGGAACGACATCCCGTGGTCCGGGAGGGCGGTCAGTCGGCGTGCGACGCTGCCGCCGCCGCGGCGCGCTTGATGGCCGCGTCCCGCTTGCGGACGTACCAGACGCCGAGCAGGCCGAGTCCGCCGCCGGCCAGGCAGGTCCACAGGAACCAGGTGTGCCCGTGGTCGGCGTACCAGCTGTAGAAGGGCAACTGGCCGAGGAAGAGCACGAACCAGATGACGGTGCCGCCGGTGATCGTGCCGACGACGGGACCTTCGAGGGGCGCCGGGGCCTCGCGGAGTTCGGACTTCTTCCACATGGGGCTCAGCTTACGGGGCCGTTCCCGGGGCCGGCCAGCGCCCGCCCGGCCCGTGCGGGCGGCATCTACGCGCGGAGATAGCGATCAACGGATTGTTTATTCATACTGAACCTTTCTGGAACTGACCGGTTCGGATCGTTGCTTCCTCCAATCTGATCCCTCCAAGCTGATCCAGTTCATTGGTTCCGATCGCCGTCTGTGCGTGTTCCCGGCCCTCGGGCCCGCGCGCCCGCCCCGGCCCGTACGACTGAGGTCCCGCATGTCGCCCTCGACCCCTACGCCGGTCGACACCCTGATGAGTCCTGGTTCGCAGCCGCCGAAGAACGGGCTGGACCGCTTTTTCAAGATCTCCGAGCGGGGCTCGACCGTCAGTCGCGAACTCCGCGGCGGACTGGCCACGTTCTTCGCGATGGCCTACATCATCGTGCTGAACCCGATCATCCTCGGCGCCGGCGTCGACAAGTTCGGGCACCACCTCAACAACGGCCAACTGGTCACCGCCACCGCGCTGATGGCCGGTCTCGGCACGATCCTGATGGGCGTGATGGGCAACGTCCCGATCGCCATCGCCGCCGGCCTCGGCATCAACGCCGTCGTCTCGCTCCAGCTCGCGCCCAAGATGAGCTGGCCGGACGCGATGGGCATGGTGGTGCTCGCCGGTCTGGTGCTGATGATCCTGGTCGCCTCGGGGCTCCGGCAGCGGGTGATGGACGCGATCCCCAACGGATTGCGGCGGGCCATCGCGATCGGCATCGGCCTGTTCATCTCGCTGGTCGGGCTGGTCGACGCGGGCTTCGTGTCCCGCAATCCGGACGCCGCGCACACCACCGTCCCGATGGGCCTGGGCCAGGGCGGTCAGCTCAAGGGCTGGCCGGTGCTGGTGTTCGTCCTCGGCCTGGTGCTGATGTTCGTGCTGACCGTGCGGAAGACCAAGGGCGCGATCCTGATCGGGATGGTCACCATGGCCGTCGTCGCGATCATCATCAACGCGGTGGCGAGCATCCCGGACACGTCCTGGGGCCTGGCCGTCCCGAACGTGCCGGACAAGATCGTCGGTGCGCCCGACTTCGGGCTGATCGGCCACATCAGCCTCTTCGGCGGATTCAAGGAAGTCGGCGTGCTGACCGGCTGCCTGTTCGTCTTCACCGTGCTGCTGTCCGGCTTCTTCGACGCGATGGGCACCATCATCGGCGTCGGCGAGGAGGCCGGGCTGCTGAACAACGAGACCGGCAACCTGCCGAACATGGGCCGGATCCTGATGGTGGACGGCATCTCGGTCGCCGGCGGCGGCTTCGGCTCCGCCTCTGCCAACACCTGCTTCGTGGAGTCCACCGCCGGCGTCGGCGAGGGGGCCCGCACGGGCCTGGCGAACCTGGTGACCGGCGGGCTCTTCCTGCTCGCGCTGATCTTCACGCCGCTGGCGACCGTCGTGCCCTCGCAGGCCGCGACGCCCGCGCTGCTGGTCGTCGGCTTCCTGATCACGGCCTCGAACGTGCGGGACATCGACTGGGGCGACTTCACCATCGGCATCCCGGCGTTCCTGACGATCATCTCGATGCCGTTCACCTACAGCATCACCAACGGCATCGGCATCGGCGTGCTCGCCTTCATCCTGCTGCGGACGGCGACCGGCCGCTTCAAGGAGGTCCCGTGGCTGCTGAACGCGGTGGGGCTCTGCTTCCTGGTCTACTTCCTGCTCAACCCGATCGAGCAGGTGCTGGGCGTCAGGTGACCCGGGCCGGACGGGCCCTTGGGGCGCGACCCGTCACGTCGATCCGGCGGCCGGCCCCCAGCAGCCCAGCCGCTCGGTCTCGTCGACCGACGTCTTGAACCGTTCGTCGAAGTCATCGCGGATGAGCGTCCGGACCACATAGTCCTGGACGCTCATTCCGCGTTTTGCCGCGTGCTGCCGAATGCGCTCCAGCAGCTCCCCGTCCACGCGCAGGCTGAGCACTCTCGATCCCATACGGACACGGTCCCCGCGCCAGGTGGTCAGGTGTGTCCGTTTCCGTGGCGTCCTCACTCATATGGGTGATCCGGTGTGCGATCCGTCGTGGCCGTGAACCGACGCTTTACTTAGAGAGGGTAATGAGTTATGCTAACGACCATGCCGGAACTGTCCAACGGCGACGACGCTGACGCCGTGAACGCGCTGCGGTCCGCCGTCATGCGTCTGTCCCGCCGTCTGAAGCACCAGCGGGTCGACGAGTCGCTGAGCCCGACCGAGATGTCGGTGCTCGGCACCCTCGCCCGGTGCGGCCGGGCCACGCCCGGCGAACTGGCCCGCAAGGAGCATGTGCAGCCGCCGTCGATGACCCGCATCGTGGCGATGCTGGAGGCCAAGGGACTCGTCCGGCTCGAAGCACATGCCGACGACCGCCGCCAGAAGGTCGTCACCCAGACCGAACAGGCCGAGGCGATGCTCGAGGAGAGCCGCCGCAAGCGCAACGCCTGGCTCGCCGACCTGGCCTCCGGGCTGGACGCGGACGAGTGGGCGAAGGTGCGGGCCGCCGCGCCCGTACTGGAGAAACTCGCACAGTTGTAAGGAACCAGGCCGAGGAGGCGAACCCACTTTGAGTACGGGATCCGGAGCACACTCCGCCCCCGCACCGAACTCCCACAACGACACGGTCACCGACGACGCGACCGCGACCACCCAGGGCCAGGGCCCCACCCACGCCCCCGGTATCGCCGCAGGCCCCGCCGCCACACCGCGCAAGGGCACGTTCAGCTCGCTCCGCATACGCAACTACCGCCTCTTCGCCACCGGGCAGGTGGTCTCCAACACCGGCACCTGGATGCAGCGCATCGCCCAGGACTGGCTGGTGCTCAGCCTCACCGGCTCCTCCGGCGCCGTCGGCATCACCACCGCCCTCCAGTTCCTCCCGATGCTGCTCTTCGGCCTCTACGGCGGTGTCCTCACCGACCGCTTCGCCAAGCGCAAGCTGCTCCTGTTCACCCAGTCCGCGATGGGACTGACCGGCCTCGCCCTCGCCGTCCTCACCCTCAGCGGCCATGTGCAGGTCTGGCACGTCTACTTGGTCGCCTTCCTCCTCGGCCTGGTCACCGTCGTCGACAACCCGGCCCGGCAGGCGTTCGTCTCCGAGATGGTCGGCCAGGACGAACTCCGCAACGCCGTCAGCCTCAACTCCGCCAACTTCCAGTCCGCCCGGCTCATCGGGCCGGCCGTCGCCGGCGTGCTGATCACCGCCCTCGGCAGCGGCTGGGCCTTCCTCTTCAACGGCCTCTCCTTCATCGCGCCGATCACCGGGCTGCTGATGATGCGCACCGCCGAACTCCACAAGGTCGACCGGGTCCCGCGCAGCAAGGGGCAGCTGCGGGAGGGCCTGCGCCATGTCTCCGGCCACCCCGAGCTGATCTGGCCGATCGTCCTGGTCGGCTTCATCGGGACCTTCGGCTTCAACTTCCCGATCTGGCTGACCGCGTTCGTCTACAAGGTCTTCCACGCCGGGGCCGGTACGTACGCCCTGTTCAACGGGCTGATGGCGGCCGGCTCGCTGATCGGGGCGCTGCTCGCCGCACGGCGGGCCGGCTCCCGGCTGCGGATGCTGGTCGGCGCGGCGCTGCTCTTCGGCCTGTTGGAGATCGCCGCCGCGCTGTCCCCGTCCTTCTGGATCTTCGCGGCGCTGCTCGCGCCCATCGGGCTGGTCGGCCTGACGATCAACGTCACCGCCAACTCCAGTGTCCAGATGGCCACCGACCCGGCGATGCGCGGCCGGGTGATGAGCCTGTTCATGATGGTCTTCATGGGCGGTACGCCGCTCGGCGCGCCGGTGGTCGGCTGGGTCACCGACGCGTACGGCGCCCGGATCGGCTTTCTCACCGGCGGGGTGGTCTCCATGGCCGCCGCGGCGCTGGTCGGCCTGGCGCTGGCCCGGGTGGGCGGACTGCGGCTGAAGATCGACCTGCGGCGCGGTCACCGGCATGTGGCGTTCGTCCCGCGGGTCGGCCCGGGGGAGTCGCCCGCGGAGCAGGAACTGGCCGCCGTGGCCTGAGCGGCCGGTGACCGGTGGCTGGTGGCCGGTGATCGGCGACCGGTGATCTGTGGGGCGGGCGGCGCGGAAAGCGGCCGCGCCGCCCGCCCCTGGGCAACACTGGCCCCATGAGACTCTTCGCCGCCGTGCTGCCGCCCGCCCCCGCCATCGACCAACTGGCCGCGGAAGTGGCCCTGTTGAAGCGGCTGCCGGCCGCCGACCGGCTGCGCTGGACCGGGCACGACGGCTGGCACTTCACCCTCGCCTTCTACGGCGAGGTGGCCGAGGACCTGCTCCCCGGCCTCCACGAGCGGCTGGCCCGCGCCGCCCACCGGCACGACCCCTACGGGCTGCGGATCGCCGGCGGCGGCCGGTTCGCCGACCGGGTGGTGTGGGCCGGGGCGGACGGCGACCGCCCCGCCATGCGCCATCTCGCGGACTCCGCCGCGGCGGCCGGCCGCCGGGCGGGTGTACGGATGGAAGAGCACCGCCCGTACACCCCGCACCTCACCCTCGCCCGCAACCGCACCGGCGGGCTGGACCTCGCCCCGTACGCCGCCGCCCTCGCCGACTTCGCGAGCAGCCCCTGGACGGTCGCCGACCTCGCCCTGGTCCGCAGCCACCCGCCGGCTCCGGGGCCCGGCAACCAGCCCCGCTACGAGGCGGTGGCGTCCTGGCGACTGGGCGGCTGAAGCCCGGCATCGGCCGCCGGTTACGCTCAAAGGGTGGATCCCAAAACCCGTAACCGGATCATGTCCGGTCTGCTCGCCGTGCTGCTCGTCGTCGTGGTCGTGGCGGCGGCGCCGCACCGACCTGCGT
>NZ_KN708638.1:4910472-5045313 GCF_000805335.1 Streptomyces sp. CT34
TCCCGCGGGCGTACCTCCGGCGGCCGGCGACCGGTGGGCACCGGCCGCCGGCCGCCCGCTCAGCGCATCCGCGGGGCGCCGCCGCTCACCAGGCGAACGCCTCCGGCGACGGGCCCGGCCCCGGGAAGATCTCGTCCAGGGAGGCCAGCAGCTCCGCCGGCAGGGTCAGCTCCAGGGCCCGCAGGGCGGAGGCGAGCTGGTCCGCGGTCCGCGGGCCGACGATCGGCCCGGTCACCCCGGGGCGGGTCAGCAGCCAGGCCAGCGCCACCTCGCCGGGCTCCAGCCCGTGCTTGTCGAGCAGGTCCTCGTACGCCTGGATCTGCGCCCGGACCGCCGGGTCGGCCAGCATGTCCGCGGACCGTCCGGAGACCGACCGGGCCCCGGTGCCCTCCCGCTCCTTGCGCAGCGCCCCGCCCAGCAGCCCGGAGTGCAGCGGCGACCAGGGGATCACCCCCAGCCCGTAGCCCCGGGCCGCCGGAATGACCTCCATCTCGGCCCGCCGCTCGAAGAGGTTGTACAGGCACTGCTCGCTCACCAGGCCGTACGAACCGCGCCGCGCCGCCGCCTCGTTGGCCTGGGCGATATGCCAGCCCGCGTGGTTGGACGAGCCCGCGTAGAGGATCTTCCCCTGCTGGACGAGGACGTCGACCGCCTGCCAGATCTCGTCCCAGGGCGTGTCCCGGTCGACGTGGTGGAACTGGTAGAGATCGATGTGGTCGATGCCCAGCCGCCGGAGACTGGCGTCCACCGCACGCCGGATGTTGAGCGCGGAGAGCTTGTCGTGGTTCGGCCAGGCCGGCGGACCCTCCGGGGCCATGTTCGCGTACACCTTGGTGGCCAGCACGGTTTTGTCCCGCCGCTCGCCCCCCTTGGCGAACCACGAGCCGATGATCTCCTCCGTGCGGCCCTTGTCGGCGCCGAACCCGTAGACGTTGGCGGTGTCGAAGAAGTTGACGCCCGCATCCAGCGCGGCGTCCATGATGCGGTGGCTGTCGGCCTCGTCGGTCCGCGGGCCGAAGTTCATCGTCCCGAGGACGAGTCGGCTGACCTTGAGTCCGGTGCGTCCGAGCTGTGTGTACTCCATGGCCGACCAGCCAAGTCGCTGGAGTGCACTCGAAGCAAGCACACCGGCACCGGAGTTGCGGACCGGTCGGCCGGCCCGCGCTATCCGGCGTACCGGCCGCCGACGCCCCACGCCTGGCGCATCGCGTCGGCGAACGCCCCCGCCAGCAGGTGCTCGCCGAGCGCCGACGGATGCGTCCCGTCGTACGTGGCGCGGTCGATCTCCCAGCCGGCCGGCTCGGAGGCCAGCAGCAGCGGCGAGCCGGGCGCGGAGAGATCGGCGACCGCCTTCGCCAGCAGTTCGTTGAAGCGGGCGCACTGCGCGCCGAAGTCCGGGTCCGCCGCGGCCCGCACGTTCGGTATCACGGGCAGCAGCACCGCCCGTATGTGCGGCGCCGCCGCCCGCGCCCCGGCCACGAAGCGCCGCACGTTCTCGGCGGTCTGCTCCGCGTTCGTGTAGAAGCCGAGGTCGATCAGGCCGAGCGAGACCAGCAGGGTGTCCGCGTCGTGCGCGCGCACCGCGTCGCCGATCAGCGGCGCCATGTGCAGCCAGCCCTCGCCCCACCCGGCGAGATGCCGGCGGGCGTCCGGCGGGAAGTCCGGGTCGCCGTACGCGGACGAGGTGGCGGCGCCGGCGGCCGGGTCGTGCAGCGTGTGGCGCGGCCCGACGAGGCGGAACGGGCCGGGGCCGGACGCGTTCAGGTGCTGCCACATCCGGTAGCGCCACGTGAAATCGCCGGCGCTGCCGATCGTCATCGAGTCGCCGACGCACATGATCCTCATCCGGCCATGATGGCCGAGAACGCTACCGGCGGGTACGTGACGCCTGCCACGCCTCCGGCGCCTCCCGCTCTTCCTCCTACTCCTCCTCGATCAGCCGCAGCTCGTAGTGGAGCGTCCGCTCCCGTTTCAGCCGGTGCGCCAGCGGCACCAGCAGCCCGTGGATCAGCGGGTACTTGCGCGTCAACGACCGCTCGGCGCGCCGGTATTCGCGGGTCCGCGGGTCGAGCAGCCGGGCCCGCGCCCGCACCGCGGGCCCGGTGGGCCGGCCGCGCCAGGTGGCGGCGCAGAACTCCACCTCGGGAAAGTTCCGCATCCGCTTGGCCTTCCAGGCGCTGCCGTAGGTGCGGATATAGGCGTGGTCGCCGTCCACCGCGATGTTCACCGGCGTGCCGACACCGGTGCCGTCCCGCTTGTACGTCGTGAGCAGGATCGTCCCCTGCCGCTCGAAGGGGGCGAGACCGGGGCTGGGAGGAATCGTCATGCCCTCCATGGAGGCACATCTGTCCCGGTTCGTCACGTCGTGGTGCGTCCGTTCGGGGACCCTGTGTCCCTGTTTCCGGCGATCGACCCGTCGGACGTCGAGGCCCTGGGCCCGCGCAACTGCCGTGCCGGCGGCGCGGGTTGCCGGACCACGGCAACGGCCCCGGCGGTGGTCCGCCGGGGCCCGTCGTCGTCTCTGCGGCGCGGTGCCGTTACAGCTGGCCGATCACGTAGTCGATGCAGGCCGTCAGGGCCTCGACGTCCGACGGGTCGATCGCCGGGAACATCGCGATCCGCAGCTGGTTGCGGCCGAGCTTGCGGTAGGGCTCGGTGTCGACGATGCCGTTGGCGCGCAGGGCCTTGGCGATCGCCGCGGCGTCGATGTCGTCGTTGAAGTCGATCGTGCCGATGACCTGCGAGCGCTTCGCCGGGTCGGTGACGAACGGGGTGGCGTACTTGGAGTCCTCGGCCCAGCCGTAGAGGGTGCGCGAGGAGGTGGCGGTGCGGCCGACCGCCCAGTCCAGGCCGCCCTGGCCGTTGATCCACTCCAGCTGCTCGTTGAGCAGGAAGAGGGTGGCCAGCGACGGGGTGTTGTACGTCTGGTTCTTGCGGGAGTTGTCGATCGCGGTGGGCAGCGAGAAGAACTCCGGGATGTGGCGGCCGGACGCGTGCACGGCGCGGGCGCGCTCCAGGGCGGCGGGGGAGAACACCCCGAGCCAGAGGCCGCCGTCGGAGGCGAAGGACTTCTGCGGGGCGAAGTAGTAGACGTCGGTCTGCGCGATGTCGACGGGGAGGCCGCCGGCGCCGGAGGTGGCGTCGACCAGGACCAGCGCGCCCTCGTCCGCGCCGGACACCCGCCGGATGGGGGCGGCGACACCGGTGGAGGTCTCGTTGTGGGTGAAGGCGTAGACGTCCACGCCCGCCTCGGCCCGCGGCTCCGGGTGGCTGCCCGGGTCGGCGGAGATGACGGTGGGCTCGGCCAGCCACGGGGCCAGCTTGGCGGCCTTGGCGAACTTCGAGGAGAACTCGCCGAAGGACAGGTGCTGCGACTTGTTCTCGATCAGGCCGTGCGTCGCGATGTCCCAGAACGCGGTGGAACCGCCGTTGCCGAGGACGACCTCGTAGCCCTCGGGGAGCCGGAAGAGGTCGCGCACCCCGTCCCGCACCTTGCCGACCAGGTTCTTGACCGGGGCCTGGCGGTGGGACGTGCCGAGAAGGGAGGAACCGGTGGCGGCCAGCGCGCCGAGCGCCTCCGTACGCACCTTGGAGGGGCCCGCGCCGAAGCGTCCGTCGGCGGGCTTGATGTCAGCGGGGATCTGGATATCAGCCACGGGGGAAGCCTAAAGGGTCCGGCCGGGCCCGGAGGCCGCGTCCAGCGGATGAGATGAGGTCGGGCCGGAGTGTGGACGGCCGGAGGGGCGGGGAGGCGGCCGGAGGGGCGGGGGAGCGGCCGGTCCGGCGGACCGGGCGCGACCGGCCGCCCTCAAGGCCGCCCACGACCCGGCGAACGGCCTCCGCCGCCACCCGTACGGGGCGGACCGGGGCTGATCCCGGGGTGGCGCAGGGAGTCACGGCCGCCCCTGAGTGGGAAGGCTGGGGGCATGGTTGATCGCAAGGAGCGCAGCGGTCGCAAGGATCGCATGGATCGCACGGAGAACAGCGGGACGGCGGGCGGACGGGACCTGGCGCGGGACCTCGCGGCGGCGGTGCGCGGCGAGGTCTCCGCCGCCCCGGGGGACCGGGCCCTGATGACGATGGACGCGTCCAACTACCGGCGGGTCCCGGACGCGGTGGTCGCGCCCCGGGACGCCGAGGACGTCGCGGCGGCGCTGCGGGTGTGCCGGGAGCACGGCGTCCCCGTGGTGCCGCGCGGCGGCGGTACCAGCATCGCCGGGCAGGCGACCGGCACCGGCGTCGTCCTCGACTTCACCCGCCATCTGCACCGGATCGTGTCGCTGGACCCCGAGGCCCGTACGGCCGTCGTCCAGCCGGGCGTCGTTCTGGACGACCTGCGGGCCGCCGCCGCCCCGTACGGCCTCACCTTCGGGCCCGACCCCTCCACCCACAGCCGCTGCACCCTGGGCGGCATGATCGGCAACAACTCCTGCGGATCGCACTCGGTGGCCTGGGGCACCACCGCCGACAACGTCCACGCACTGGAGCTGCTGACCTACGGCGGCGAGCCGGTACGGGCCGGCCGCGGCACGGACGCCGCCGGCCGCCCCACCGGACTGCCGGCACGCCTCCGGGACGGCGTGAAGGCCCTGGTGGACGGGGAGTTGGCGCTGCTGCGGACCGGATACCCCACCGGCCTGCCGCGCCGGATCTCCGGATACGCGCTGGACGCCCTGCTCCCGGAAGCCGGCACCGACCTCGCCCGCGCCCTCACCGGCAGCGAGGGCACCCTCGGCGTCGTCACGGAGGCCACCGTACGGCTCGTCGACACCCCGGCGGCGCGGGTGCTGGCCGTGCTCGGCTATCCCGACGAGAGCGCCGCCGCCGAGGCCGCGCACACCCTGCTCCCGCACCGGCCGCTGACCGTCGAGGGCATGGCCGCCGACCTGGTCGGCAGCGCCACCGGGCTGCCCAAGGGCGGCGCCTGGCTGTTCGTGGAGATGGGCGGGGCGAGCCGGGCGGAGGCGACCGCCCGCGCCGAGGAGCTGTGCCGGGCGGCTGCCGCGGACGGCGCCACCGGGCACACGGTGGTCGCCGACCCGGCCGGACAGCGCGCGCTGTGGCGGATCCGCGAGGACGCCTCGGGGACCGCCACCCGCCTGCCCGACGGCAGCGAGGCCTGGCCCGGCTGGGAGGACTGCGCCGTACCGCCCGCCCGACTCGGCCCGTATCTGCGGGACTTCCGCGCCCTGCTCGCCCAGCACGGGCTGCGCGGCACCCCCTACGGCCACTTCGGCGACGGCTGCATCCACATCCGCATCGACTTCGACCTGCTGACCGCCCCCGGCATCCGCCGCTTCCGCGAATTCTCCTACGACCTGGGCGTGTTGGTGGTCTCGCACGGCGGCTCGCTCTCCGGCGAACACGGCGACGGCCAGGCCCGCGCCGAACTCCTCCCCAAGATGTACGGCGACGAACTGGTCGGCCTCTTCGGCCGGTTCAAGGACCTGTGGGACCCGGCCGCCGGCCTCAACCCCGGCATGCTGGTACGCCCCGCCCGGCTCGACGAGAACCTCCGCTTCGCCGTGCTCCCCAAGCGCCCCGTCCCGGTGGAGTTCGGCTATCCGCACGACAACGGCGACTTCGCCGCCGCCGTACGCCGCTGCGTGGGCGTCGCCAAGTGCCGGGCGAGCACGGTCGGTCCGGGCTCCGCCGAGGTGATGTGCCCCTCCTTCCGCGCCACCGGCGAGGAGCAGCACTCGACCCGCGGGCGGGCCCGGCTGCTGCACGAGATGCTGGCCGGCGAGGTCGTCACGGACGGCTGGCGCTCCCCGGAGGTCCGCGAGGCGCTCGACCTCTGCCTGTCCTGCAAGGGGTGCCGCAGCGACTGCCCCGTGGGCGTCGACATGGCGACCTACAAGGCGGAGTTCCTGCACCACCACTACGCGGGCCGGATCCGCCCCGCCGCCCACTACGCGCTGGGCCGCCTCCCGCAGTGGCTGCGCGCCGCCGCCCCCGCCGCGCCGCTCCTCAACGCCCTCGCCCGCACGCCGCTGGCCGCCGTCGCCCAGCGCGTCGCCGGGATCGCCCCCGAGCGGACGATCCCGGCCCTGGCCACCGAAACGTTCAGCCGGTGGTGGTGGAACCGGCTGAAGGCGGGGCAGGCGGGACCGGGGAGCGGCGGTCACGCCGCCGACCGCACCGTCCTCCTCTGGCCCGACACCTTCACCAACTTCCTCTCCCCGCAGGTCGGCCGCGCCGCCGTACGCGTCCTGGAGGACGCCGGGCTGCGTCCGCTGCTCCCGCCCGCCACCCCCGTCCGCCCCGCGGGCCACGCCCTCCCCCTCTCCCGGCTGCACCGCCCCGCCCTGTGCTGCGGACTGACCTACGTCTCCACCGGCCAACTCGACCGGGCGCGGGCCGTCATGCGCCGCACGGTCGACGTCCTCGGCCCGCTGCTGCGCGACGGCCTCCCCCTCGTCGTCCTCGAACCGAGCTGCGCCGCCGCCCTCCGCACGGACCTGCCGGAGCTGCTCGCCGGCGACCGCGACCGTGACTCGCGGGCCGCCCGCCTCGCCGCCTCCGTACGGACCTTCGCCGAGGTCCTGGAGGAACGGGCCCCCGACTGGACCCCGCCCCGCATCGACCGCCCGGTCGCCGGCCAGACCCACTGCCACCAGCACGCCGTCCTGGGCGACGCCGCCGACCGCCGACTACGGGAACGCGCCGGCCTGAGCGGCGAGTTGAGCGGCGGCTGCTGCGGCCTGGCCGGCAACTTCGGCTTCGAGCGCGGACATTACGACGTCTCCGTGACCTGCGCCGAGGAACAACTCCTGCCCGCCGTACGGGGAGCGGCCCCGGACGCGGAGATCCTCGCGGACGGCTTCTCCTGCCGCACCCAGCTCGACCAGCTCGGGGAGCGCCGGGGACGACATCTGGCGGAGGTACTGGCGGAGGGATTGGGGGAGGGGGCGGCGAATGGGCCGGTGAATGGGTAGGCGAATGGGTCGGTGCCCGGTGGGGCGGAGGGGTGGGAGGAGGGGCCGCTTCCGAACTGTCCTAGGTGGCGTTCGGGGAGGTGCCGTTCGGGGAGGTGCCGTTCGGGGTGGTGTGGCGGTGGCCCATCACCTCGTGGGCGAGGGCCACCAGGTCCGGGATGCGTGGGTGTCCCGGGCCGTCGCGCCAGGCGATCACGACCGGGACGGGTGGGGCGCCGGTCAGCGGGACGTACGCCATCGCCGGGTGCGGGTGCATCTCGGCGGTGGCCGACGTGGTGACGCCGATGGCACGGCCGCCGGTGATGGCGGCGAGCCAGTCGTCCGTGTTGCCGATGGTGATCGTCGCGGTGGGGCGGGCGGTGGCGGGCCAGAGGTCGAGGGTGGTGATCCCGGAGACCGTGTTGAGGGCGAGGGTGCGGGCGGTGAGGTCGGTCAGGGAGAGGGCGGTGCGGCCGGCCAGCGGGTCGTCGGCGGGGAGGCCGACCACCCGGGGCTCCGTCGTCAGCTGCTCGGTGAGCAGGCCGGGGGCGCGGACCTCGCCGCGCAGCAGGGCCGCGTCCACGTCGCCGCGGGCGAGGCCGGCCGTGCGGTCGTCGATGCGGAGGAGTTCGAGCGGGGTGTCCGGGTGTTCCTCGTGCCAGCGGCGGAGCAGCGCGGTGGTGTCCGTACCGGCCGCGGACCAGGCGTGGCCCAGGCGCAGCGGCCAGCCGGTACGGCGGGGGGGGGCGAGCGCCCGGTCGAAGGCGGTGACCGCGATGGCGGCCTGGTCGCGGAAGGCGAGGCCGTCCGGGGTGAGGGCGAGGTGGTGGGTGGAGCGGTCGACGAGGCGCACGCCGAGTTCCTGCTCCAGCTGCCGGAGCGTACGGGAGACGGCGGGCTGGGTCAGGTGCAGGCGTTCGGCGGCGCGGGTCACGCTGAGGGTGTCGGCGATGGCGAGAAAGCAGCGGAAATGACGCAGCTCGATGCTCATGCGTGCGGAGCATAACAACGGGGAGAAAGGCATTTCACGTGCCGGAAGGCGGGCCGTAGCGTGGTGGTGTGAATGCATCGCCCGCCGGTTCCGACGGCTCCTTCTCGGCCACGTCCGCGTCCGTCTCCCCTTCTCCTTCGTCTTCTTCCGGTTCGTCTTCTTCCGGCTCCGCCGACTCCACGACCAACGGTGCGATACCGCAGTCCGTGCCGCCCTCCGCCGAGGTGTTGTCCGCCGAGGCGGAGGCCGGGGCCGCGGGGCCCGCGGGGGCGCGTGCCCGGCTCGGGTCGGTGGCGTTGGTGATCGGCGGGATCGTCTCGCTGCAATTCGGGTCGTCGGTGGCGGTGCTGCTGTTCCCGCGGGCCGGGGCGCTCGGCGTCGTCACGCTGCGGCTGGTCGTGGCCTCGTTGGTGCTGCTGATCGTCTGCCGGCCGAAGGTACGTGGCCATACGCGGGGTGACTGGGCCACGGTTCTCGCCTTCGGCGTCGCGCTGGTCGGCATGAACTCGCTCTTCTATCAGGCAATTGACCGCATCCCCCTGGGTGCGGCGGTCACACTGGAGTTCCTCGGGCCGCTGATCCTGTCGGTTGCCACGTCGCGGCGGCTGCTGAGTGTGCTGTGGGCGGCGTTGGCGCTGGGCGGTGTCGTGTTGCTGGGGCGCGCCGGGTTCGACGGGCTGAACCTGCTCGGGGCCGGGTGCGCGTTGGCGGCGGGCGGGCTCTGGGCCGCGTACATCCTGCTGTCGGCCCGTACCGGGCAGCGGTTCCCGCAGGCGGACGGGCTGGCGCTGGCCATGACGGTCGCGGCGCTCCTGAGTCTGCCGCTCGGGGCCTTCAGCGCGGGGGCGGCGCTGCTCGACCCGGTCACGGTGGGGCTGGGGGCGGCGGTGGCGCTGATGTCCTCCGTGATGCCGTACACGCTGGAGTTGCTGGCCCTGCGCAAGCTGCCCGCCTCCGGGTTCGCGGTCATGATGAGCCTGGAGCCGGCCGCGGCGGCCACCGCCGGATTCCTGGTGCTGCACCAGTCGTTGGGGTGGGTGGAGTTGATCGCCATCGGGTTGGTGGTGGTGGCGAGTGCGGGGGCGGTGCTTAGCGGGGCTCGGCGCTGAGGGGTTTGTCCGCTGCTTGGTGGGGGCTGGTGTGGTCTCGGTTTCGCCTGGGGGGTGGGGGCGGGCTGGTCTTCCGGTTCTGTCCGGTGGGTGGGGGCCGGCGTGGTCTCGGTTTCGCCCGGTGGGTGGGGGCGGGCCTCGTTGCGGGTTCTGCCCGGCGGGTGGGGGCCGGAGGGCTGCACCGGAGTACTCCCCCAGCCTTCGGCCGGGAGGTGCCCCCACGGCGCGGGCGCATCTGGTCAGTCAGATGAGGAATGCCCCGGCGTTCGCTCCAGGTCCTGCGGGCGCACTCCGGTACATCCCTCCGGCCCTGCGCCGTCGCCGACCGCACCCCGGTGGGGCTGTCCCATCGGGGTGCGAGCGTGTTCGGCCGCGTTCAGACCTTCTGCAGGTCTTCCTTCAGCGTTGCCAGGTCGATGCCGTTGACCGTGCCCTTCTCCTCGTACTCCTCCGACAGCACGGCCCATGCCTCGTCGGAGTACATGGACCACCAGTCCCAGGCGACCGGCTGGACCGCACCCCAGGTGATCGCGTAGAGGTAGTCCGCGTCGTAGCCGAGCAACGGGATCGCGTGCCCGCCCACGATCCGCTGGTCCTGCCAGCCGGGGTCCAGCGTCCACGGCTTGCCGTCCTGGAACTGCTGCTGGGCGTTGGCCGGTACCTGGATGCCGGCGTACACGGCGCCGAAGAGCGAGATGGTCTGCCGGATCGCGGTCAGGTCGTGGACGTTCACCGGGGCGTACGCCACCACGCGGTTGCCCCACAGGCCGCCGCTCTTCCAGGTCTTGAGCACTTTGGACTCGACCAGTCCGGTGTCCTGCCCGCCGGACAGGTGCAGATACTCCTGGACGACCTGCTGCTCGGTCGGGACCGGCAGGTTCTCGCTGGTCTGGGCGTTCCAGGACTGGATTGCGTGCGCCGCGGCGGCCATCGTGCAGTCGCCGTACTGATCATTGCCGTCCATCGGCCAGGTACTGACGTTCTTCTCCCAGTAGACGGTCGGCGGCGGGACGGGCAGCGGGGCCGTCTGGTATTCCGTGAAATCCTTTATCTCGACGGGAAATTGCGGTCTGAGTTTTCCGAACTTTCCGGTGACCCGAGCCATTTCCTTCTCCAACCGCTCGTACGCTTGCGGTGGTGCGCCCCTCTCGTGCGCCCTCGGGTGGCAGGTTTCGGCAGCGGTCCGGGAGGCGCAGGAAGCCGCCCGTGCCGGGCGGCGAGAAACGGTAACCGCGGGCGAGGTTCCTGTGGTCAGTCACCATTCTCGCGCCTGACATCTCGCCCGCAACTGGGGCACAGGCACGGCGGATAGCGGCCCGGAGCGTCGTCGGTGAGCTGCCAGGGATCGTCGCTTCGTACGACGACCTCGCGGAGCGGGATGCGCTCACCGACCGCCGAAACCCGGTACACGGACAGTGTCATCCGGCGCGGGCTGATCGTCACGGCTTTCGCCCCCGCATTTCCGTCCGTTCCCGAATCCATGCGGCGAGTCGGCATGCTTCGGTTGCGGATACGCCGCCGAGCTGGACATGCGCCCGGTTCATCACGGGAAAGTCGCCCCGGAGGGAGGGGAAAGTGAACCCTGCGGAGGTGAGCGCGGATGCCAACTCCGCTGCTGCCGTACGACCTTGGGCCAAGGGGCTGTCCCCGGATGAGGGCTCTTTCTGATTCATGCCTCCTATGGTCGGCTCCTGTGCCTAACCTGCCCAGTAATGGCGCGCATACGGACGGTATCCGTAGCTGTATCCGAGGAGGCATGGTGAATGACGGCGGTGGGGAGCGGGCGTCGGTGGCGCTGCGCGTGTTCGGTGGGCAGCTGAAGCTCTTCCGTGAGCTGGCCTCGCTGAGTCGCGAGGAGCTGGGGAGGCAGCTTGGTTACGCGTCCCACACGATCAAGTCGTACGAGCTGGCCCAGCGCATCCCGGACCCGGCGACGGTGGAGCGGGCGGATGACTTGCTGGGGGCGAAGGGGGTGCTTCGGGCGGCGATCCCGCTGCTGGAGGAAGCGCAGTATCCGGCGTTCTTCCGCGACTTGGCGAAGCTGGAGCGCACGTGCGTGAGTCGCTGTTCGTACGACACGCTGGCCGTGCCGGGGCTGTTGCAGACGGCAAGGTACGCGCGTGCGGTGATCGAGTCACACATTCCTGCCTTCGACGACGATGAGGTGGAGCGATTGGTTTCCGGCAGGCTTGACCGGCAGGTGCTTCTCACCCGCGAGGGCCGGCCACCGGTGCACTTCATCGTCGAGCAGTGTGCTCTGGAGCGTCCGATCGGTGGCCGGGAGATCCATCGGGAGCAGGTGTCAAGGGTCTTGGAGCGGCTACGGCTGCGCAATGTCTCCCTGCAAATCATGCCGACCGAAATCGAGGAACATCCCTGCCTCGACGGTGCGTTCGTCTTGGTGGAGATGCCCGACCCGCGCACGCTGGGTTATGTGGAGGGTCACGCCAGGAGCCAGCTGGTTTCCGACCGAAAGGAGGTCGGGGACCTGCTGAGGCTCTATGGCATGATCCGCACGCAGGCCCTGTCCACCAGGGAATCCATCCAATTCATCGAGAAGTTGGCGGGGTAGGAATGAACAGCGAACTGGTCTGGCGCAAGTCGAGCTACAGCGGCTCGGCCGGCGGTGATTGCGTAGAGGTCGCCCTCTCTTGGGGCAAATCGAGCTACAGCGCCTCCGAGGGCGGTGAATGCGTCGAAGTCGCCATCAGTGCTGCCGCCACCCACGTCTACATACGCGACTCGAAGCGCACGGCCGGCCCGCGCCTCTCCGTGCTGCCCACCACCTGGTCCGCCTTCCTCCGTCACGCCGCCTCGGCGGAGTGAGGAACCCCCGCCCGGGCGGGGAAGCTGAACCGGGCGGGGGAGTTCAACGGGCCGTCGGCCCAGGCAACTTGAGTCGGCTGCCGCTCACGCTGTGCAACGGTTGAGCCATTCGGATGACACGGGGCTCCCTGGCAAAAAATCATGCATGCGTGCTTGATTGTTTCTGACCGCGCTGCCACCCTCGGACCGCACCGCAGCACTCAACGCGCCCTTCCCCCAGGGGACATGGGCTACGGCGTCGACGAGGAGAGCGCAGGATGGCCGATCCGCGGGAGGTTCGGGAGGTCCTTGAGGACCTGCGGGCCGAGGGTGAGGAGCTGGACGGGCTGGTGGCGGGGCTCCCGGACGAGAAGTGGGGGCGGGCGACGCCGGCCGCCGGGTGGACCATCGCGCACCAGATCGCGCACCTCGCGTGGACGGACGAGCGGGCGGTGCAGTCCGCCGTGGATCCGGACGGTTTCGCGGAGGAGGCGAGGACGGCGCTGGCCTCGCCGGAGACCTTCGTGGATGACGGGGCGGAGCTGGGAGCCCGGTTGGCCCCGGCCGAGTTGCTGGCCCGGTGGCGGGCGGGGCGTGCGGAGTTGCAGCGGGTGCTGGCCGCACGGCCGGAAGGCGCCAAACTCCCTTGGTACGGGCCGCCGATGAGCGTGGCGTCGGTCGCCACGGGGCGGCTGATGGAGACCTGGGCGCACGGGCAGGACGTGGCGGACGCGCTGGGGGTGCGGCGGGTGCCGACGGCGCGGTTGCGGCATGTGGCGCGGATCGGGGTGCGGGCCAGGGACTACGCGTACGTGGTGCGCGGGCTGGCGCCGCCGGGGGAGGAGTTCCGGGTGGAGCTGACCGCCCCGGATGGCGCGTTGTGGACGTTCGGGCCGGAGGGCGCGGCGCAGCGGGTGACGGGGCCGGCGCTGGACTTCTGTCTGCTGGTGACGCAGCGGGTACACCGGGACGATGTCTCCGTCGTGGCGACGGGGGCGGATGCGGACCGGTGGCTGGACATCGCGCAGTCCTTCGCCGGGCCGGCGGGTCCGGGGCGGGCGCCGGGCGGGGTGCGGCGATGACGGAGCCGGGGGTGGTGGCGGAGCCGCTGCGGATCGGGAATGCGTCCGGGTTCTACGGCGACCGGTTCGATGCCGTGCGGGAGATGCTGACCGGTGGGCCGCTGGACGTGCTGACCGGGGACTATCTCGCGGAGCTGACGATGCTGATCCTGGGGCGGGACCGGCTGAGGGATCCGCGGCTGGGGTATGCCAGGACGTTCCTGCGGCAGCTGGAGGACGGGCTCGGGCTCGCCGTCGAGCGGGGCGTGCAGATCGTGGCGAATGCGGGTGGGTTGAATCCCGCCGGACTGGCGGATGCCGTACGGGAGTTGGGGGAGCGGGTCGGGGTTCCGGTGCGGGTCGCACATGTCGAGGGCGATGACCTGGCGGGCCGGGGGTGGGGCGAGGGGGTGCTCACCGCCAACGCGTATCTCGGCGGGGCGGGGGTCGCGGAGTGCCTGCGGGCCGGTGCGGATGTGGTGGTGACCGGGCGGGTGACGGATGCCGCGCTGGTCACCGGGCCGGCGGCGGCGCACTTCGGCTGGGCGCCGGACGACTACGACCCGCTGGCGGGCGCGGTCGTCGCGGGGCATGTGCTGGAGTGCGGGACGCAGGCGACGGGCGGCAATTACGCGTTCTTCGGGGAGCACGATGTGCGGCGGCCCGGTTTTCCGCTGGCCGAGATCCATGCGGACGGCAGTGCCGTGATCACCAAGCATCCGGGGACCGGGGGCGCGGTCACCACCGGCACGGTCACCGCCCAGCTGCTGTACGAGACCGGTGGGCCGCGCTACCTGGGGCCCGATGTGACGGCGCGGCTGGACACCGTGCGGCTGACGCAGGACGGTCCGGACCGGGTGCGGATCGGTGGCGTACGGGGTGAGGCGCCGCCCTCGACGCTGAAGGTCGGGCTGACCCGCATGGGCGGCTGGCGCAACGAGGTCGTGTTCGTGCTCACCGGGCTCGACATCGAGGCCAAGGCGGCGCTGGTGCGCGGGCAGTTGGAGGATGCGCTGGCGCGGGCCGGGCGCCGTCCGGCGCAGCTGCGGTGGACGCTCGCGCGGACGGATCACGCCGACGCGGGCGTCCAGGAGGAGGCGAGCGCGCTGCTGCGGCTCGTCGTACGGGATCCGGACCCCGAGGCCGTCGGCCGGGCGGTCAGCGGGGCGGCGGTGGAACTGGCGCTGGCCAGCTGTCCCGGGTTCCATGTGACGGCGCCGCCCGGCAGGGGCTCGCCGTACGGGGTCTTCGCGGCGGAGTACGTCGCGGCGGCGGAGGTGCCGCAGGTGGCGGTGCTGCCGGACGGGCGGCGGGTGGAGATTGCGGCGGCCAAGGTGATGGTCGCGGACGGCCCGCCCCTCGCACCGGAGTTGCCCGTGCCGCTGCCGGCCGGCCCGACCCGGCGGGCTCCCCTGGGAACCGTGGCCGGGGCCCGGAGCGGTGACAAGGGCGGCTCGGCGAATGTCGGGGTGTGGGTCCGTTCGGATGCCGCCTGGCGGTGGCTGGCGCATGAGCTGACGGTGGAGAGGTTCCGTCAACTGCTCCCGGAGACGGTCGGGTTGGGCGTGCAGCGGTATGTGCTGGGCAATCTGCGGGCGCTGAACTTCACGGTCGAGGGGCTGCTGGGCGAGGGCGTCGCCTCACAGGCGCGGTTCGATCCGCAGGCCAAGGCGCTGGGGGAGTGGCTGCGCTCGCGCCATCTGGAGATACCGGAGGTGTTGCTTTGACCGTCCTCGGGTCCGCGCTGGATACGGCCGGTGCCGAGTACGCCGGGCGGCGTGCGGCGATGCTGGAGAAGCTGGGGGAGGTGGCGGCCGAGCACGCCAAGGCGGTCGCGGGAGGCGGGGAGAAGTACACCAACCGGCACCGCGAGAGGGGCAGGTTGCTCGCCCGGGAGCGGATCGAGCTGCTGCTCGACCCCGATACCCCGTTTCTGGAGCTGTCGCCGCTGGCTGGCTGGGGCAGCGAGTACGCGGTGGGCGCGTCGCTGGTCACCGGGATCGGGGTGATCGAGGGCGTGGAGTGCCTGATCACCGCCAACGACCCGACGGTGCGCGGCGGGGCGAGCAATCCGTGGACGCTGAAGAAGGCCCTGCGGGCGAACGAGATCGCCTTTGCCAATCGGCTGCCGGTGGTCAGTCTGGTGGAATCCGGCGGGGCCGATCTGCCGAGCCAGAAGGAGATCTTCATTCCGGGCGGGGCGCTGTTCAAGGACCTCACCCGGCTGTCGGCGGCGGGAATTCCGACGGTGGCCGTGGTCTTCGGGAATTCCACGGCGGGCGGCGCCTATGTGCCGGGGATGTCCGACCACGTGATCATGGTGAAGGAGCGGGCCAAGGTCTTTCTCGGCGGGCCGCCGCTGGTGAAGATGGCGACCGGGGAGGAGAGCGACGACGAGTCGCTGGGCGGCGCCGAAATGCACGCCCGGACCTCCGGGCTCGCGGACTACTTCGCGGTGGACGAGCCGGACGCGCTGCGGCAGGCGCGGAGGGTGGTGGCGCGGCTCAACTGGCGGAAGGCGCACGGCGATCCGGGTCCCGCGGCGCCGCCGAAGTACGACGAGGAGGAGCTGCTGGGGATCGTCCCCGGCGACCTCAAGGCGCCGTTCGATCCGCGCGAGGTCATCGCCCGGATCGTGGACGGCTCGGATTTCGACGAGTTCAAACCGCTGTACGGGGCCAGTCTGGCGACCGGCTGGGCGGAGCTGCACGGCTATCCGGTCGGGATCCTCGCCAATGCGCAGGGGGTGCTGTTCAGTGCCGAGTCCCAAAAGGCCGCGCAGTTCATCCAGTTGGCGAATCAGCGGGACATTCCGCTGTTGTTCCTGCACAACACCACGGGCTATATGGTCGGCAAGGAGTACGAGCAGGGCGGGATCATCAAGCACGGCGCGATGATGATCAATGCGGTCTCGAATTCCCGGGTGCCACATCTTTCCGTGCTGATGGGCGCCTCGTACGGGGCCGGGCATTACGGGATGTGCGGGCGGGCGTACGA
This sequence comes from Streptomyces sp. CT34, assembly GCF_000805335.1. Classification (GTDB taxonomy): domain Bacteria; phylum Actinomycetota; class Actinomycetes; order Streptomycetales; family Streptomycetaceae; genus Streptomyces. The sequence continues at coordinate 4,926,353 of NZ_KN708638.1, forward strand.
CCCCCGGTTCCTGTTCGCCTGGCCGAGCGCCAAATCCGCCGTGATGGGGCCGCAGCAGCTGGCCGGGGTGCTGTCCATCGTGGCACGCGCCTCGGCGGCGGCGAAGGGGCAGCCATACGACGACCAGGCGGCGGAGGCGGACGCGAAACTGCGCGCCATGGTGGAGCAGCAGATCGAGTCCGAGTCGCTGCCGATGTTCCTGTCCGGGCGGCTGTACGACGACGGCGTCATCGACCCGCGCGACACCCGTACCGTCCTCGGCCTGTGCCTGTCCGCCCTCCACACCGCGCCGGTCGAGGGCGCGCGGGGCGGCTTCGGCGTCTTCCGGATGTGAGGCTTCGATGACTGTGACCGACTGCGCGGCGGAGGGCCGTACGGTGATCCGTTCCGTGCTGGTGGCCAACCGGGGCGAGATCGCCCGCCGGGTCTTCCGTACCTGCCGCGAACTGGGCATCGCGACCGTCGCGGTGCACTCCGACCCGGACGCGGACGCCCCGCACGTACGGGAGGCGGACACCGCGGTACGGCTACCGGGCGATGCGCCGGCCGACACCTACCTTCGCGGCGATCTGCTCGTGCGGGCGGCGGTGGCGGCCGGCGCGGACGCCGTCCACCCGGGGTACGGGTTTCTGTCCGAGAGCGCGGAGTTCGCCGCCGCGGTGGCGGACGCGGGGCTGTGCTGGATCGGGCCGCCGCCCGCCGCCATCGCGGCGATGGCCTCCAAGGCCCGCGCCAAGGAGCTGATGGCGGCGGCCGGGGTGCCGCTGCTCGCCCCCGTCGACCCGTCGGCCGCCACCGCCGCCGAACTGCCGCTGCTGGTGAAGGCGGCGGCCGGCGGCGGTGGCCGCGGGATGCGGATCGTCCGCGAACTCGACTCCCTGGACGGAGAGTTGGCGTCGGCGCGGGCGGAGGCCGCGGCGGCCTTCGGAGACGGGGAGGTCTTCGTCGAGCCGTATGTGGAGGGCGGGCGGCACGTCGAGGTGCAGGTCCTGGCCGACGCGCACGGCACGGTGTGGACGCTCGGCACGCGCGACTGCTCGGTCCAGCGTCGCCACCAGAAGGTCATCGAGGAGGCCCCGGCCCCCGGACTGCCCGACGCGCTGCGCGACACCCTGCACCGGTCCGCCGCACAGGCCGCGCGCGCCATCGACTACCGGGGCGCGGGAACCGTCGAGTTCCTGGTCTCGGCCGACGGGCGCGCCCACTTCCTGGAGATGAACACCCGCCTCCAGGTGGAGCACCCGGTCACCGAGGAGATCTACCGGATCGACCTGGTGGCCCTCCAGCTGGGCATCGCGGAGGGCCGGCCGCTGCCCGTCGAGCTGCCCACGCCGCGCGGGCACGCGGTGGAGGCGCGGCTCTACGCGGAGGACCCGGCGGCCGGCTGGCAGCCGCAGACCGGGACCGTGCACCGGCTGGCGCTGCCGGACGGCGTACGGCTGGACTCCGGCGTCACCGACGGGGACACCGTCACCGTCCACTACGACCCGATGCTGGCCAAGGTGATCGCCTGGGCGCCGACCCGCCAGGAGGCCGTACGGAAGCTGGCCGGCGCCCTGGAGCGGGCCCGCATCCACGGGCCGGTCACCAACCGGGACCTGCTGGTGCGGACGCTGCGGCACCCGGAGTTCGCCGCCGGCACCGGACTGGACACCGGCTTCTACGACCGCCACCTCACCGCCCTCACCGCGCCCGAGCCGGCCGGCGACGCGGTGTACGCGCTGGCCGCGGCTCTGGCCGACGCGCACGGCCGCTCCCGCTTCGGGGGCTTCCGCAACGTCCCGTCCGGCCCGCAGATCAAGACCTATGCGCGGGCCGGCGAGGAGTACCCGGTCCGCTACCGGCTCCGGCGCGACGGCCTGGCCGCCGAGGACTTCCCCGGGGTCCGGCTCCGCTCCCTCGGGCCGGACGCGGTGGTGCTCGAAGTCGACGGCCTGCGACGGCGGTTCACCGTCGCCCGCTACGGCGACCGGGTCCACGTCGACACGCCGGCCGGCTCCCGCACCTTCACCGCGCTGCCCCGCTTCCCCGACCCCACCGCCCGTACCGAGCCCGGTTCGCTGCTCGCTCCCATGCCCGGCACCGTCGTACGGATCGCGGACGGGCTCGCCGAGGGGGACCGGGTCGCTGCCGGCCAGCCGCTGCTGTGGCTGGAGGCCATGAAGATGGAGCACCGGATCACCGCACCGGCCGCCGGCACCCTCACCTCCCTGCCCGCCCGTACGGGGCAGCGGGTCGAGGTCGGCGCGCTGCTCGCCGTCGTCACCGACTGACGCGGTCGCCGTACCCGTACGTCCCTCACCCACCGCCACGAGGAGCCCGGATGAGCAACGTCCCGAGCAGGGCCGCGAGCAACCCTGTGATCGAGTCCGAGGAACACCGCGCACTGCGCGCCGCCGTGGCGGCGCTCGGCAAACGCTACGGCCGGGAGTACTTCGCCCGGGTCGTCGCCGACGGCAGGCACACCGACGAACTCTGGTCCGAGGCAGCCCGGTTGGGCTATCTCGGTGTCAACCTCCCCGAGGAGTACGGCGGCGGGGGCGGTGGCATCGTCGAACTCTCCATCGTACTGGAGGAGTTGGGTGCGGCAGGCTGCCCGCTGCTCATGCTGGTCGTCTCCCCGGCGATCTGCGGCACGGTCATCGCCCGGTTCGGCACCGAGGAGCAGCGGCGCCGCTGGCTGCCGGGGCTGGCCGACGGCAGCCGCACGATGGCCTTCGGCATCACCGAACCGGACGCCGGTTCCAACTCGCACCGGATCACCACCACCGCCCGCAGGGACGGCGGGGACTGGGTCCTCAACGGGCGGAAGGTCTTCATCTCCGGCGTCGACATCGCCGACGCGACACTGATCGTCGGCCGCACCGAGGACGCCCGGACCGGGAAGCTCAAGCCCTGCCTGTTCATCGTGGAGCGCGACACCCCCGGCTTCGGGCGCCGCCCGATACCCATGGAACTGGCCGCACCGGAGAAGCAGTTCGAGCTGACCCTGGACGAGGTGCGGCTGCCCGCCGGCGCCCTGGTCGGCGACGAGGACGCCGGACTGCTCCAGCTGTTCGCCGGCCTCAACCCGGAACGCATCATGACCGCCGCGTTCGCCCTCGGGATGGGCCGCTACGCCCTCGGCCGGGCCGTCGACTACGCCCGCACCCGCCAGGTCTGGAAGGAGCCCATCGGTGCCCACCAGGCCCTCGCGCACCCGCTCGCCCGGTCCCACATCGAACTGGAGCTGGCCGGGCTGATGATGCGGAAGGCGGCGCTGCTGTACGACGCGGGCGACGACCCGGCCGCCGGCGAGGCCGCCAACATGGCCAAGTACGCGGCGGCCGAGGCCGCGGTCCGCGCCGTCGACCAGGCCGTGCACACCCTGGGCGGCAACGGCCTGACCCACGAATACGGGCTCGCGTCGCTGATCACCGCCGCCCGGGTGGCCCGGATCGCCCCGGTCAGCCGGGAGATGATCCTCAACTACGTCTCGCACCAGTCGCTGGGGCTGCCCAAGTCGTACTGAGACCGGATCACGTCCCCGCCTACGCTGCCGGTCGGGTTGCCCCGTACAAGAAGGTGCGCCGCGTGGAATTCCTGGACAGCGTGCCGCGCGCCACCACCGGAAAGATCCTGCGCCGCGAACTGCGCGCCAGGGAAAGGAGTTCGACGGCCCGATGACCGACGCACCGCCCGCGCCCGCCGGCGCGGCCTCCGCGACACCCCTGGTGGCGCGCTCCCACGAGCGCGGGATCGCCACCCTCACCCTCGACTCCCCGCACAACCGCAACGCGCTCTCCGCCCGCCTGGTGGCCGAACTGCACCAGGGCCTCGCGGACGCGGCGGCGGACGACACCGTGCGCGCCGTGCTGCTCGGCCACACCGGGGGCACGTTCTGCGCCGGAGCGGACCTCTCCGAGGCCACCTCGGGCGCCGCCACGGACGGCCCGCTGGGGCTCGCCCGGCTGCTGCGGGCCATCGTGGAGCTGCCCAAACCGGTCGTCGCCCGCGTGACCGGCCACGTACGGGCCGGCGGGCTCGGCCTGCTCGGCGCCTGCGACATCGCGGTGGCCGGCCCGCACGCCACCTTCGCCTTCACCGAGGCGCGGCTCGGGCTCGCCCCCGCGGTCATCTCGCTGCCGCTGCTGCCTCGCCTGGACGCCCGAGCCGCCGCCCGCTACTACCTGACGGGCGAGAAGTTCGGCCCGCCGGAGGCAGCCGGAATCGGCCTGCTGACCCTGGCCACCGACGTCGCCGGCCCCGACGGCATCGACGCGGCACTGGCCCCCCTCCTGGACGCCCTGCGCAAGGGCTCCCCCCAGGGGCTGGCCGAGTCGAAGAAGCTGGTGACGGCCGGGGTGCTGGCCGCCTTCGACCGGGACACCGACGCGCTCGCCGAGCAGTCCGCACGGCTCTTCGCCTCCGCCGAGGCACGCGAGGGCATGACCGCCTTCCTCGAACGACGGGCCCCCGCATGGGCGCGCTGACCCCGGCACGCGGCCCCAAGGAGCCCCAGCAGGAACGCAGCCGCGCCACCCGCCTCAAACTGCTGGAGGCGGCCATCTCCTGCCTGGCGGAACGCGGCTGGAGCGGCAGCACGGTCTCCGTCGTGGCCGAACGGGCGGGCGTCTCGCGGGGCGCCGCCCAGCACCACTTCCGCACCCGCGAGGACCTGTTCACCGCGGCCGTCGAGCACGTCGCCGAGAAGCGGCGGGGCGCGGTGAAGGCGATGGCACACAACCTGCCGCCCGCCGGCTCCATCGCCCGCACCTGGATCATCGTCGAGGAACTGGTGGGCCTCTACACGGGACCGCTGTTCCGGGCCGCGCTGCACCTGTGGGTGGCCGCCTCGAACGAGGAGCAACTCCGCGCCCGGGTCACCGCGCTGGAGGCCCGGGTGGGCCGCGAGGCGCACCGTACGGCGGTGGCCCTGCTGGACGCCGACGAGTCCGTCCCCGGCGTCCGGGAAACCGTCCAGGGCCTCCTGGACATGGCCCGCGGCCTCGGCCTGGCCAACCTGCTGACGGACGACTCGGCACGGCGCGACGGGGTGGTCGCCCAGTGGGCGAAGCTGATCGACGATGCGCTGGCACGCCGTGCGTGAACGCCTGCGGCTGGGCTCATTCCCACGTTGTCGGCTTTCCCGCCGTTCCGCTGCGCTTTGCCTTGTCCGACGTTGTTGGCTGCTTCGCACGTTGCCGGGTGCGGCGCCGTTGCGCCTGCGGCGGGCGGGTCCGCTGCGCGGGGCTGTCGGGTGCGGTGACGGTCCTGCGGGGCAGGGTGTCCGGACTGCTGCGCTTTACGTCCGGACACCCTGCCCCTCCGGCTCGCCCCCTCCCGTTGTGGGTGGGGAACCAGGTAGGTGGTGGTCCGGGTGAGTGGGTCAGCGCAGGTGGTGAGTTGAGGGGTGGCCCACCGCCAGGAAGTGACCGTTACGGGACCACCCACCCCCAGCTCCCACCCACCGGTTTTTCCACCCCTCCGCGGGAGGGGGCGGGCCGGAGGGGGTGGTGTGCCGGACGTAAAGCGAAGCAGTCCGGCACACCACCCCCGGAGGACCGCCACCGCACCCCGAAAGCCCCGCGCAGCGGACAACACCCCGCGCCGAAGGCGCAAAGGCGAGTAACCCCCCGTGGCGGGACGGCCGACAACGTCGGGTGCGGCAAAGCGCAGCGGACGGGCCGCAGGCGCAACGGTGCCGCACTCGGCAACGTGGGAAGCCGCCCCGCCGCAGGCGAACGGCGGGAAAGCCGACAACGTGGGAGGCAACCCGCTATGCGGAAGGCGCGTAACCCTCGATCGACCGCGGGCTCCGCGGCCCCGGCCCGACGTAGCGGGCCGACGGTCGGACCAGTCGGCCCGTCCGCTTCTGCTCCAGGATGTGCGCGCTCCAGCCGGCCGTACGGGCGCAGGTGAACATGGAGGTGAACATGTGCGCCGGGACCTCCGCGAAGTCCAGGACGATGGCCGCCCAGAATTCCACGTTGGTGGCCAGCACCCGGTCCGGGCGGCGGTTGTGCAGCTCCTCCAGCGCGGCCTTCTCCAGCGCCTCGGCGACCTCGAAGCGCGGCGCGCCCAGTTCCTTGGCGGTGCGCCGCAGCACGCGGGCCCGCGGGTCCTCGGCGCGGTAGACGCGGTGGCCGAAGCCCATCAGCCGCTCGCCGTTGTCCAGTGCCTGCCGGACGTAGGCCGCCGCGTCGCCGGTCCGCTCGATCTCCTCGATCATGCCCAGGACCCGGGACGGCGCGCCGCCGTGCAGCGGGCCGGACATGGCGCCGACCGCGCCGGAGAGGGAGGCGGCCACGTCCGCGCCGGTGGAGGCGATGACCCGGGCGGTGAAGGTGGAGGCGTTCATGCCGTGCTCGGCGGCCGACGTCCAGTAGGCGTCGACGGCCTTGACGTGCTTGGGGTCGGGCTCGCCGCGCCAGCGCTTCATGAAGCGCTCCACGACCGTCTCGGCCTTGTCGATCTCCCGCTGCGGCACCATCGGCAGGCCCTGCCCGCGCGCCGACTGGGCGACGTAGGACAGCGCCATGACGGCGGCGCGGGCGAGGTTGTCGCGGGCGGTCCGCTCGTCGATGTCGAGCAGCGGTTTCAGGCCCCATACGGGTGCGAGCATGGCGAGCGCGGACTGCACGTCGACCCGGATGTCACCCGAGTGCACCGGGATCGGGAAGGGTTCGGCGGGCGGCAGCCCCGGCTTGAACGCCCCGTCGACCAGCAGCCCCCAGACGTTCTCGAAGGACACGTGCCCGACGAGGTCTTCGATGTCCACGCCGCGGTAGCGGAGCGCGCCGCCTTCCTTGTCGGGTTCGGCGATCTCCGTCTCGAACGCGACGACTCCCTCAAGCCCGGGAACGAAGTCGGACATCAGGCGGCTCCTCAAGATGGGGACGGCAGACGGGCGTAACCGGCTGCCTGCGGTCGAGTCAAGTTCGGCGCCGGTGCGGTTACGCGGCTGCGTCGCGCAGCTCGCGGTCCGTACCGGTCACCCCGGTGATGCCCCGCCGGGGCAGGGGCCACGCGGCGGTTCTGCCCGCGGGGGGTCGGTCCGCGGGCGCGGGCCGCCGCGAGTGGTGCGCCGCAGCGGCCTGAGGACGGACACGATAACTCCCGATGTCCGGAGGCCACAGTGGGCCGGGCCATGATTTTGGCGGGTTCATCAGCTGCGCGGAAGCGTGACGTCCGGCACACTGGTCAATTCGCCGACGGGAGGGTTACGCACCGGCGACGAGGGGCAGACTTTCAGCCCTCCCGGCTGCCCGGCGTGGCGCCGATGCTGCAAGATGAGGCCGTGCATCCCGCCGACATGCCTTCCGCAGAGACTCCCGATCCGTCTTCCATGCGCGCGCATTACCGCCATGAGGGACTTGCCGAGTCCGATCTCGCCGCGAGCCCTTACGACCAGTTCGCGCGCTGGTTCAAGGACGCGGCAGCAGCCGGTCTGCACGAGCCGAACGCGATGGTCGTCTCGACGGCGGACGCGGCCGGCCGGCCCCGCTCAAGGACCGTACTGCTCAAGGCATTCGACGAGCGCGGCTTTGTGTTCTTCACCAACTACACCAGCCGAAAAGGCCGCGAACTGGCCGAAAACCCCTGTATTTCGCTGCTGTTCCCCTGGCACCCGCTCGCCCGCCAGGTCATCGTGACCGGCACCGCCGAGCGCATCGGCCGCGACGAGACCGCCGCCTATTTCCGCACCCGCCCGCACGGCTCCCAACTGGGCGCCTGGGCCAGCGACCAGTCCGCACCGGTCGCCTCGCGCGCCGAACTGGAGCAGGCCTACGAGGAGTTGGCGGCCCGGTACCCGGAGGGCGAGCAGGTCCCGGCGCCGCCGCACTGGGGCGGCTACCGGATCACCGTCGAGACGATCGAGTTCTGGCAGGGCCGGCTCAACCGCCTCCACGACCGGCTGCGGTACGTCCGCGAGGGAGCGCCCGAGGCCGGGCAGTGGCGGGTGGAGCGCCTGGCGCCCTGACACCGCGGCGGGGGCGGGGCGGTCCGCTCCGGCCCCCGCGGCTCCGGCCGGCCGTACCCGCGGCCCGGTCCGGGAACGCAGACGACCCGCGGGCTGCTTCCTCCGCGCTCGGTGGCGCGAAGGGCCGGTCGGACGAACCGGCAGCCCGCGGGTCGGGTGACTGCTGGGAATTGGCCGGCTGCGCATCTGCAGTATGCGCTGGTCCGGCGCTGCACTTCGGTGAAGCGACGGGCCGCTAGCCCGCAGCCACCTCACGCGTCCGGTGCGAAATCATCTGCCGAACCACCTCCCTTCTCGTGTACCCCACACGTTAGGAAGCCGCCGGCCGCCGCACAACCGAATTTTCCGGTGGCGTGTGCCGGAGGCGGCGATTTCCGCGAATCGGGTGTGTGCCACGTCACGTTCGAGTTGAATGCTCCCAGGTGGAGCACGTGCGACCGCGTTCGTTAGGGGTACCAGTGACTGCCTCGTCCGCTTCTTCTGCCTCGTCGGCCTCCTCGTCACAGCGGCACGCCGCGACCGGGCCGGACGGCTCCCGGGGGGCAGCCGCCGGATATCCGCCGACCGGCGCGGACGGAGCCCCCGACCGCCCTCCGGACAACGACGACTCCGGTCTCCTCGCCGCCCTCCTGGACGGCATGGACGCCGCCCTGGTGGCCTTCACCGCGGACGGCACGCTCACCCACTGGAACCACGAGGCCGAGCGCATCCTGGGCTGGACCGCCGACGAGGCGGTCGGCCGTACGGGGCTGGCGGGCTGGGCGGTCCGCAAGGAGGACGCCGACGGGATCGAGGCGGCGCTGGGTGCCGCGATGCGCTCCCCGGGCCGCCAGGTCCACGAGTTCGCCCTGCTGACCAAGGACGGCCACCGCGTCCTGGTCCGCACCCAGTCGTCCGCGGTCCGCCGCCCCGACGGCACCGTCGCCGGGGCCTACTGCGCGTTCGGCGAGGTGCACGCCCAGATAGACCTGGAGCGGGCGATCGCGCTCAGCGAGGCGCTCTTCGAGGAGGCGCCCTGGGGCGTGGTGCTGATCGACGCCGATCTGCGGCCCGCGGTCGTCAACGCGCATGCCGCCCGCACCCTGGGGGTGGGGCGTACCGCGCTGCTGGGCCGTCCGCTGGGCGATCTGCTGGTGCAGGGCGTCGAGGAGCTGGAGAGCGCGCTCCAGCACGTTCTCGCCGAGGGGGCGCCGCCGGCCGTCGCCGAGCTGTGGGTGACGCTGCGCGAGGGGGAGGCCGAACTCCCGCGCCGGTGCTGGCGCAGCGGCTTCGTCCGGCTGGCCTCGCCGCTGGCGGAGGAGCCGGTTCCGCTGGGTGTCGCCTGGCTCTTCCAGGACGTCACGGACGCCAAGCGGGCCGACCAGGACAACTCCCTGCTGCGCTTCCGCGCGCACCAGCTCCACCGGGCGGGGCGGGCCGCGGCGGAGTGCCCGGACCCGGCCGAAGCCGCCGCCGTCCACCTCGACTTCGCCCTGGCGGGCTTCGCCGACCACGCCCTGGTCGACCTCGCCAGGACACCGGCGCCGGCCCCGTACGGCGCGGTGGACGCGGACGCCGACTGGGACGCGGACCGGGCGCCCCTGGAGGAGGGCGCGGGAGAGCCCCGCCCGGGAGGTACGGGCGGCCCGCCGCGGCTGGTGCGGGCGCTGGCCTCCCCGGCCGGTTCGCCCGGTCCCTCGGAGGCGGTCCCGCCGACCGGCATCCCGGTGGCCTACGTACCGGGCCACCCGGCCCTCCAGGCGTACGCACGGCGCGGCTCGGTGCGGACCAGTGCCGGCCCGGCTCCCGCCGAGGGCTGGGCCGCCGCCCGCAACTGGCCGGACGGCACGGTGCACGGCCTGTGCGTGGTGCTCCGCAGCCGGGGCCGCACCCTCGGCGTCGCGACGTTCCTGCGGGTGCCCTCGCGCCGCCCCTTCGACCGCGCCGACGCGGACTACGCCGAGGAGGTCGCGGCACGTGTCGCCGCCGCACTGGACCTGGCGGGCGCCGCGGGGGCTTAGGGCCGCCCGACGGGGCGTGGCCGGGTCCGGCTCTGGCCCATCGGACAGGCCCCGCGGGCGCGGGGGGTGCCCGGGGCCGCTCAGTGCCGGTAGAAGATCCGGTCCGCGTACTCCCGCATCACCCGGCCGTTCCACTCGTGTCCGCCGTCGACGTTCCCGGAGCGCAGCAGCGGCGGCTCGACGCCCCGCTCGGCGAGGGTGCCGGCGGCACTCGCCACCACCGCCTGCATGATCGCGCTGGTGACGACCGTGGAGGCGGGCGCGAACGGCGCCTCGATGCCGGGCAGCGTCAGCTCCGCGTCGCCGACCGCGATCCGGCTGTCCAGCACGATGTCGCAGTGGTCCTTGAGGTAGGTCCCCGAGGAGTGCCGGGGCTTGGTCTCCGCCGCGTACGCCACCGACGTCAGGCCGATGACCTTGATGCCGAGCGCCCGCGCGTTGATCGCCATCTCCACCGGGAGCGCGTTGCGCCCGGAGAGCGAGATGATCACCAGTACGTCGCCGGCCTCCAGCGGGCTGGTGTCCAGGACGGCCGCGGCCAGCCCGTCCACCCGCTCCAGCGCGCTGCCGAGCGTCGCGGGCCGGACGTCCACGCCGACGACGCCCGGCACGGACAGCAGGTTCATGACCGCCAGACCGCCCGCCCGGTAGACGGTGTCCTGGGCGGGCAGCGAGGAGTGGCCGGCCCCGAAGGAGAAGACCCGGCCGCCCGCCTCCACGGCGCCGGCGATCAGCTGCCCGGCCGCGGTGATCCGGTCCCCCTCCGCGTCCCGGACCTGCCGCAGCAGATCGATGGCGGCGTCGAAGTACCTGCCGGCCAGCCCCTCGCTCCGGTCGCTCTCAGCCATTCCCGCCGGCCCCTCTCGTCGGTCGTCGTCGCGGCTTCGTCGGTCTTCGCCGGGTTGTTCGCCGCATCTGGGATCAGTGGCGCGGATCACGTTGCGGTCCGGACCAGTGCGCTGTCAATACGCCGGTCCGTGCACCGGTTTCCCGCTCCGTACGGTCCGCTGCGTGGACGACGGGCACCGATGTCAGTGGGATGCGTCAGAATTGGATCCAGGGCCACCGCACGACATATCGAGGGGCACGCATGTCCGGACTGATCGACACCACGGAGATGTATCTCCGCACCATCCTCGAACTGGAAGAGGAGGGTGTGGTCCCCATGCGCGCCCGCATCGCGGAGCGGCTCGAACAGAGCGGCCCGACCGTCAGCCAGACGGTGGCGCGCATGGAGCGAGACGGCCTGCTGACGGTCGCGGGCGACCGGCATCTGGAGCTGACGGAGGAGGGCCGGCGGCTGGCGACGCGGGTGATGCGCAAGCACCGCCTCGCCGAGTGCCTGCTCGTCGACGTCATCGGGCTGGAATGGGAGCAGGTGCACGCCGAGGCGTGCCGCTGGGAGCATGTGATGAGCGAGGCGGTCGAGCGCCGCGTCGTGGAGCTGCTGCGGCACCCCACGGAGTCCCCGTACGGCAACCCCATCCCGGGGCTGGAGGAGCTGGGGGAGAAGGCCGAGGCCGATCCGTTCCTGGACGCGGGCATGGTGAGCCTGATGGATCTGGACGCCGGGGCCGACGGCAAGACGGTCGTGGTGCGCCGGATCGGCGAGCCCATCCAGGCCGACGCCCAGCTGATGTACACGCTGCGGCGGGCCGGGGTGCAGCCGGGAGCGGTGGTCAGCGTGACCGAGTCCCCGGCCGGTGTGCTGGTCGGCAGCAGCGGCGAGGCCGCCGAGCTGGACGCCGAGATCGCCGGGCACGTCTTCGTCGCCAAGCGCTGACCGCCCGGCTCGGCGGCCGGCGCGCCGACGGACCGGCACTTTTCCGCTTTTTCGCACGCTCCTCCGAAGATCCCAGCGAGCCCGCTGAGCTGCGCCGATGCGCGGTTCGGCGGGCTCGTCAACATCCGGCGCGATGAATGAAGTTGTGCGAATCAGTGCGGTACGGCCGCTCTCGTGTCACCCTGGCGCAGACGCATGGCCATGCGTCGTCACTCACGCGTGATGCGCTGACGGCCTAGGGGGCTCGGATGCGTCCACTGAGTCCGGTCGAGGACGGTCAGGGCCCCGGCGCTGCGAGCAGCCGGGGCCCTGCCTCCCCACGTCCCCCCGCCAAGACCCGGAGCCCCGAGCTCTCAGGGTCTTTCCCCACGGGCCCCCTTCCCGGTAGGGCCCGCCTCCCGGCAGATGTCTCCCCGTGGTGGGCGCGGCCAATCCCTGAGCAAGGTCACTCGAAAGTGGGGTGTTGGGCGCGGCAGCGGTCCGTTCGAATAGAGGTTCGATAGTGTGGGGCGTACGGGGCTGGCCAGGGGACGATTGGGGGTGCCAGGACAGATGGTGCGGCGTATCAACGTGACGGGGTCCGGCGGCGTGCGGCTCGCCGCCTGGGAGTTCACCGACCCGCCCAAGAGCGGTGGCGGGTCGGAGGGGAGCGAGCGCGGCCCGGGGGTGTTGCTGCTCCACGGTCTGATGGGGCGGGCGTCCCATTGGGCGGAGACCGCGCGCCGGCTGAGCTCCGGGCACCGCCCGGTAGCCCTGGACCAGCGCGGCCACGGCCGCAGCGAGAAGCCCGCCGAGGGGCCGTTCGACCGCGGGGCGTATGTCGATGACGCCATCGCCGCCATCGAGCAGCTGAGGCTGGCCCCGGTCGCCCTGGTCGGCCATGCCATGGGCGCATTGACGGCATGGCAGTTGGCGGCCCGGCGTCCCGATCTGGTCAGTGCGCTGGTGATCTGCGATATGCGCGCCTCGGCGCTGGGCGCGGCCTCGCAGCGGGAGTGGGTGGAGTGGTTCCGCTCCTGGCCGGTGCCGTTCGCGACCCTCGCGGACGTCCGGCGGTGGTTCGGCGAGGACGACCCGGTGCTGGAGCGGCCCCGGCCGGCCCGGGGGGAGTTCTTCGCCGAGGTGATGGCCGAGCGCGCCGACGGCTGGCGTCCGGTCTTCTCCCGCCGCCAGATGCTCAGCGCCCGCGAGACCTGGGTGCACGACGCGCACTGGGAGGAGCTCGCGCAGGTGCGGTGCCCCGCCCTCGTGGTGCGCGGCCTGGACGCCGAGCTGGGCCGGGCCGAGGCCCAGGAGATGGTCCGGGTCCTGCCGCGCGGGGAGTACGCCGAAATCCCCGACGCCGGGCATCTGCTGCCCTGGGAGCAGCCGGACGGCTGGTATCGCGTGATCGAGCCGTTCCTCCGTACGGCCGCGGCCCGCCCCTGACCCGGCGGACAGGCCCGGCCCCGGCTGCGGCGGTCCTGGTCGACGCGGCGCCCGTGCGGCACGGCTCCCCGGGAGCCCTGCCGCACGGGCGAGCGGCATCGGTAACTGCCGTGCCGTCAGCCCGCGTTGTCGAACTTCCAGATGAGCGGGTTGGCGACGCCCTCGTCGCCCCAGTGGACCTCCAGGGCCTTGGCGCCCTTGGGGATCATGTAGGTCGTGCAGAGGACATGGCTCTGGCCGACCTTCCAGTTGTCGATGTCGACCGGGTCCTCGCAGCCGGGCAGCTTGTGCGGGGCGCCGATGAGCACGCCGCCGCGCCGGCCGTCCGCATAGATTTCGGCGCCGACGTCCGCCTTCGCCAGGCCCTTGATGATGCCGGGTCCCTTGTTCGTGTACTTCACGAACGCGATGGCGGCGACCAGGCCCTTGGCGTCCTTCGGGTCCCGGACCATTTTCTGCGCCTCGGCCTCGGTTCCGACGTGCACCTTCTGCGCCGCGACCTCATAGGTGACTTTTCCGGACTCTTCCTTGTACTGTCCGGTGCCGCTCTGACCCGGCTTCAGCGCATTTCCGGCAGCCGGGGCGGTCGAGTTCTTGTCCGTCTTCGGCGCGGAATCGGCAGAACTCTTCTGCTGGTCCGGGCTCGGGCCGACCGCGCCATTCGAAGCGCCCTTGTGGCCACCGCAGGCGGTCAGTGTCATCGCCAGCACGGCGACGGGCGCGGCGGCGCGCAGCCATGCGGTCTTGGTGTGCAGCAAAACGTACTCCCAGCACGTGATCTCCCCCGTTACGCAGCACAGTTGCACGGTGCTCGCGAACGGCTGTGTGAGCGGAGCATAAGAGCAGCGTTCGAGCGTTGTCGAAACGCAGAACCAGCAAGCCGGCCGGATTCCCCGGGGGTTTCGCCGCAATACTTGCGAAACATCCGCGCTGTCACGGCGACGCAACGCCCCTACACCCGCCCAATTGCGCATGGATTCAGTGGTATTGGCGTAGCCGAGGCGCCGTCAAGGTAATTCCTCGCTAAAGACTCTGCCCGGCTGTTCTCCAGCGACGCGCAAGCCACCCCGCATGCCGGCGGAGATGCGCGGTGAGGCGTCGCGGTTCAAGAGGGTGCCGCGGATCACGTACGGGAGTTGTGCAGGGTGTCAGCCCAGTGTCCGGGTGAAATCGCCCCGTTGGACATGTGCGGCCAGCGAGTCCCCCGAAAGCAGAGAGCCATAGCCCGTCGCCGCCCAGAGACTCTTCTCGGCGGGCACCTCGAAGTACGGGACGGGGTGGCCGTCGAGGCGGTCCGTCAGCACCTCTGGGGCGCGGCGGGCGCGTACGGCGCGGAGGCAGGTGTCGCAGGTGGCGACCCGGAGTTGTTCGCGGCGGCCCAGGGGGCGCCAGGGTATGCGGCGGACGGCGGGACCGTGCAGCGGATGGAAGAAGCACAGCGGGAGGGTGGCCGGAGCCGTGGAGAGCGCCGCGCGGCCCTCGGCGATCAGCGCGAACACGCCTGCCAGGTCCGGGACTCCACGGGCATGGTCCAGCACCGTACCGGCCGCGGAATAGGCGTCCAGGGCCCGCTCGACGGCCGCCGGATCGCCCTCGGCGGCGCGCGCCTCCTCGCCGAGCCGCACCACCTCCTCGGTGGCCCGGTCGCGGAGCCCGTCCTCGTCCGCCTTGTGGGCGGCGGCGAAGACGGACCGCGGCATCGCGAACGGCGTGGCGAGATCGCGCAGCCGCGAGCGGCGCCGCAGCAGCAGCCAGGCCGCGGCCGGCACCAGCAGCGGACCGGCGACCAGGGCCACGATCCGTACCACCGGCGAACCGCCGTGCGCGGCGGGCCTCTTCGCCGTTCCGCCGCCCGACGGCGTACCGAGACGGGCGGTGAGCTGGTTGTACACCTTGTCGCCGTCGCCGGCCTTGATGATGTCTATCGCACGGGAGATGCGCTTCGTCAGCCCCGCGCCCTTCATGGTGTCGTCGAAGAAGACCGAGGCGGCGGCATGCCCCGCCTGGTGGGCGTTGGCGGGCCATTCGTCGGCGGCGATGTCGTCCGGATAGCTCCCGGGCGTGATGAGGACGGCCGGCCCGCCGCCCATCCTGTCGTGCACCACCTGGGAGAGCTGCTCCGATTTGCCACCCCAGCTGTCACCCTCGACCAGCGGCACCAGCACGACCTTGATCGGCAGATGGGTCTGCTGGATCTGGGTCACCAGCTTGCGCTGATCGTCCGGGCCGACCGCCGACGAGAGGGACGGGTCGACGTAGACGGGGGAGGTGCGCAGCGCGTCGGCGATCTTCTGCCCGGGACTCTCGGCGGCCGTCCCCGGCGCCGCGGCGCAGAACAGCAGCGCGGCGGACGCCGCACCGACGGCCAGGGCGGACCGCAGCGGACGGCGGCAACGAGGGTCACTGGACACCGAAGTACTCCCGTACGTCGCGAGTGAGTTGATCTATTCGGGCGCCGTCGGCGAGCGTGGCCAACGGGCCCGGAAGGGTGGGATACGGGGCGTGGCCCGGGTGCCCGAAGCCGTCGGAACCGCGCAGCCGCAGCACCGCACCGGGCCTCTCCCGGCACGCCCTGCACACCGGCAGCGACACCGGCTTGCCGCCGCCGGCCGCGGACTTCCGCTCCCGCTCGGTGGCCGCGCCGTGCAGCGGATTGCGGTAGCAGACGTACTCCGCGGCTGCCGGGTCATGGAGGGCGGCCCGGCCGACCCGCGCCAGCGTGATCGCACAGGCGAGCGCGACCGGCGTGGCATCGGCGTCGATGCGGCCGTCGCTGTCGCCGTCGATCAGCAGCGCGGCGGCATCCAGGCACTCCCACGCCCGGCGCCGGGACTCCTCCGCCATCGCGGTCGGTTCCAGGGCGGTGGTGAGGGCGGCGACCTCCTGCTGGGCGGTACGCCGCAGCCATGCCGACTTGGGCTCCACCGGCGCCTCGTACGGCACACCGGCACCCGCCGGCCGACGGAGCCCGGTCAGCCACCGGACGATCGCCCACACCGCCACCACGAGCCCGTAGAGCAGCAGGGCGGCCAAGAATCCGGAGAACAGCCCCGGAGCGAAGTCGCCGGTGAACAGTCCGGGCAGTTTCTGCGCCGCCACCGGATCGGCCGCCGGTGACGGCGCGGCCGGAGAGTCCGCGGTCTTGGACACCGGGGCCTTGTCGAGGTACGCGAGCAGCTTGCTCAGCCGCGGGCCGAGCGTCGAGCCGTCGTGGCTGTACTGGAGGTCGTGCGGGCGGTCGAAGAGGTATCCGGCGTCCACATGGGTGCCGTAGTTGACGATGTCGATGGAGCCGGACGTCGGGTTGGCGAACACGAAGAGGGCGTCCCGATGCAGCCGGTCGTGCAGCGACTTGGCCAGGAGCTCCGTATTGCCACCCGACTCGTCGTCCATGGAGGTGGGCAGGGCGGTGACCAGCGCCGGGACATGCAGCGCGGCCAATTGCTCTCGCAGCCGGCTGCGTTGGGCGGCGTCCAGGGGGGACGGGCTCTCGGGGTCGACATAGAGCGGGTCGCGCCGCAGACCGTCGGCCACCCGGTCTGTACGGGCCCGCATGTCGGCGGCCGTGGGAACGGAGCCGTCGCCCGAGGTGGTGTCCTGGAACACCAGCGACGCGGCGAAGGCCAGCAGCCCGGCCAGCACCAGCGCGCCCAGCCCGAGAGGGAACGACCGCAGAGGGGAGAAGGGCCGCTTGCGGGGGTGGGAGGTGGGGTGGCTGTGGCGGTTGGTGGGCTTGGGGGTGCCGGGTTGCGTGCCGCTCGGTTTGGTGCGGCTGGGGTTCGCCTTGCTGGGTTTCGTGCTGCTCGGTTTCGCGTTGCTGGGTTGTGTGTTGGCGGCTTTGGCGGCTTTAGCGGCGCCTGGTTCTGTACCGCTGGGCTTGCTGCAGCCGGCCTTCTTCGGCTCGTTGTCCTTGGCGTAACTCACCTTGGTGTCGGGTGTCTTGGCGGTGGTGTTCTTCTTCCCGAGGCCGGATCCGCCGGAGCTGCTGGATCCGGTCGAGCTACGGGATCCAGCGGATCCGGCCGGATCGTCGGCTCGGTAGGCGCGGCGGGCGCGTCGGCGACGCCTCGCATAGCTCGTGATCAGCAGCGCGGCGAACGGTACTCCGGCGACCACGGTGCCGGTGAGGAAGCTCTGGTTCTGCCGGTCGACCGAGTCGGTGTGCAACTTGGGCGGCTCGTGCGAGTTGTACGCCCCGCCGTATTCGTCCCGGCCCTTCTCGGCGCGCTGGTGGGCCTGTCCCGAGGTGAGTACGTCGACGAAGTGCCGGAACGACTCGCGGGGCGTGGCGTCATGGGGCATTTCGTACACCGTGGCCGTGCGGGCATCGTCGGCGCCCGGCACGCTCACGCCGTACGCCTGGACATTGTCCAAACCCAGCTCGGACAGGGAGACATACAGACCGTTGCGCCCCAGTCGGTCGTGGACCTGGGCGAGCAGACCGGAATCCAGGCCGCCGGCGGAGGTGTAGGGGAGGATGACCAGGTACGTGGGAACGCCGAGTCGCCGGGCCTCCTTGGCGAAGGCGGTCGCCGTCGAACGTGGTGCCACGCGGGGCAGTTCGTCGCTGATATAGACCGGATTGTTCCGAAGGTGCTGGGCGAGGTACGCGGCCTGGGTCGGGGTGTCCGTCCCGACGGGCGCGGCGTGCACTGCACCAGCGGCGAACAGCACCGCCAACCAGCCCATCACCAGCACCATTCCGGCGCGCAGCACCGCCCCCACCACCCCTCGTTCGTGTTGTCGCCAAGACGCTACAGTCCCCGCCCGCCCGCCGGTGAAGCCTGTGGATAACTTCCCGGCAAAGCCCGTGAGCTGGGGGTCGGCGAGGGGATGGGGGAGGAAGGGAGGGGAAGTGGGGGTGGGCGAGTGGGGGTGGGTGGAGGTGGGGGAGTGGTGCCGGGACGGCTGGTGCCGGGGCGGTCGGGGTGGGCAACTGGGGCGGCCGGGCGGGGCAGTGGCCGAGGCAGGCGCTTCCCCCTTCCCCTTCCCCTCCCCCTTTGGCGGAGAGGGAAGCAGACAGAGACCCTGGATTTTGTCCGTTGGTTGCACATCGCAACCAACGGACTCAACCAAACGTGACGTCAAGGAGTCCGAGGAGAAGACGCCCGAGCGCCGTCACCAGTGTCCTCGCCCGTGTCCTCACCCCTTGCTGACCGCCGCCAGGATCTCCGGGAGCCGGGCCACCACCCGGGGAGCCGCCAGGCGCAGTCCCAGGGTCGCGATGCCGAGCCCGTAGACCGCGCCGGCCGGCAGCAGTACCCACAACAGGCCCTGCAGGCCGGCCATATGGAGCCAGATGGTCAGTGCGAGCATCGGGAGGCACAGCACGGCGGACGTCAGGAAGCCGCCGAAGAGGCTGATCCAGGCGATGCCGGCCTGGCCCGGCGCGACGTTCTTGTTGCCCTCCGAGGGGATCGAGTACGGGAAGAGCGCCGAGGCCTCCGCTCCCGTGGCCAGCAGTCCGCCCAGGAGGGCCAGCGAGAGGCCGTAGACCTCCGGGAAGGCCGACCACGGGCCGACGAGGGCCGCGGTGCCGAGCACGACCAGCGTGATGTACGGGACGGCCACCAGCGCCAACGTCAGTGCGCGGGCCCGCAGTTCCTGATGGGCGTCCCGCGGGCCGGATATCGTCGAGGCCACCATCCAGAACGCCGAGGTGTCCTGCCCGAACTGGTTGTACATCATCATCCCGAGCAGCGTGGACGCCGAGAAGGCGGTGTAGATGCTGCCGTTGCCCTGGACGGCCGAGATGACGGGCACCAGCAGGCCGAAGCCGAGCGCCGACGCCCAGGACATCTTCGACTTCGGGTCGCGCCAGGCGTAGCGCAGCGAACGCAGCATGACCGTGCCCGTACGGCCGCCCGGCAGCAGCCGCGCGAGGCCGCGCTCCTCGCCGCCGGAGCGGCGGGCGCCGTCCTTGTCCGCGGCCTGGAGGGTGGAGGAGTCCGGCGCCGTCATCAGGGTCGTCAGCGTGCGCTGCCACCACCACAGGAGCAGGGCCAGCGCCGCCACGGTCAGTGCGAGGCCGGCCGCCGCGCGCCCGTAGGCGCCGTGGCCGGCGTCGTCCACCGCGCCGATCGCGGAGGCGGGCGGCACCCAGCGCAGGACGTGGGCCACCGGCTCCAGTACGGACAGGCCCTCCGGGCCGAGCCGGCGGGCGGCCAGATTGACGACCTGGGCGCCGATCGCGATGAACAGGCCGCTGAGCACGGCGAGATCGCGGCCCCGGCGGCTGGTCAGCAGCCGTACCGAGGCGGTGGCGACGGCCCGCGCCAGGGTGACGCAGACCAGTACCACCAGGACGCCGGCCAGGACGCCGACGGCCGCGCCCGCCGCGCCGTGGGCGACCGCGATCACCGAGCCGGTGACCAGCGCGAGGGTGAAGACCGGGCCGATACCGACCAGGGACGCCGCCAGCAGTGAGCGGACCAGCGGGTGCGGTCGCAGCGGCAGCATGACCAGCCGGGTCGGGTCGAGGGTCTCGTCACCCGCGGGGAAGAACAGCGGCATCACCGCCCAGCCCAGGGTGAGGATCCCGGTGAGCAGGACGGTGAACGCGCCGGCGTGGGCGTTGCCGCGCAGCGCGACCTGCGCGGCCACGACACCGACGGCGAGCACCAGCGCGCCGACGAAGGAGATGACGTACGCGGCGGTGCGCCCCCTCGATTGGCGCAGGCCGTTGCGCAGCAGCGTCAGTTTGAGCCGGATGAAGACGGCGGTCGGCGACGCGGGGGCGGGGGCGGCTGTGGCGCTCATCGGGCGCCGCCGCCCAGCCAGTCTAGGTTCTTCCCGGCGCCGCGGTGCGCGCCGACCAGTTCCAGGAAGGCGTTCTGCAACGAGGGCGCGTCGCCGCGCACTTCGGTGACCGGCCCCTGGGCCCGGATGCGCCCGGCGGCCATCACCGCGACCCAGTCACACAGGGACTCGACCAGCTCCATCACATGGCTGGAGAAGATCACCGTCGCCCCGGAGGAGGTGTAGCGCTCCAGGACGCCGCGGATGGTCTGCGCGGAGACCGGGTCGACCCCCTCGAACGGCTCGTCCAGGAAGAGGATCTCGGGGTTGTGCAGCAGGGCCGCGGCCAGCCCGATCTTCTTGCGCATACCCGTGGAGTAGTCCACGACGAGCTTGTGCTGCGAGCCGGACAGGTCCAGGACGTCCAGCAGCTGGTCGGCCCGCTTGTCGACCTCGTCCCCCGCCAAGCCGCGCAGTCTGCCTATGTAGCCGAGGAGTTCGCGGCCCGAGAGCCGCTCGAAGAGGCGCAGGCCCTCGGGCAGCACGCCGATCCGCGACTTCACGGCCACCGGGTCGCGCCAGACGTCGTGCCCGCCGATCTCGACCAGTCCAGCGTCCGGCCGCAGCAGACCGGTCACCATGGAGAGAGTGGTGGTCTTGCCCGCGCCGTTGGGGCCGACCAGGCCGATGAAGTGGCCCGCGGGCAGCGTCAGATCGATGCCATGGACGGCGATCTGCTCCCCGAACCTCTTCCACAGGCCCTCGATTCGGACCGCGGGCGGGCCGTCCGCGGCACCGCCCGAGGCCGTGACCGACCCGTCCTGTTTGTGCAGCTCTTTCGGTTCGCTGGCCACGGCCTGCCCTTCGACGTCCCCGCAGGGGCCTGGTCGTGACCCCCGTCCGCGTCCCACGATACGGGCAGGCTCCGACACCCCGCGGGGGGCTGTGGATCAGCGGCTCCGGGCCGCCGCCACATCCCGCGCGCAGGCGTACGCCAGCGGGCTGATCAGCTCCTCCGCGTCGGGCAGCCAGCGGTTGCTCGCGGTGGGGCGGCGCGCCCACTGCACCGAGCCGTGCGGGCCCATACGGGTCGGCGGCGCGGCGATGTACTCGCCCTCGCCGCGGCAGATCAGGTCCAGGGCGGCCGGCGCCCAGCCCAGGTTCCGCACCATGTCGGGCACCTTCGCCGAGGCGCCGGGCAGCACGAGGAAGAGCATCCGGCGGTCGGGGGTACGGGTCACCGGGCCGAGGGGCAGCCCCATCCGCTCCATACGGGCCAGCGCCAGGCACCCGGCGGTCTCCGGAACGTCGAGCGCCTCGAACGTCCGGCCCGTGGGCAGCAGGATCGACGCGCGCGGCTGCTTGCTCCACATCCGGCGGACGGCGGACCCGGTGCCGCTGGCCTGGCCGGCCCAGCCGGGCCCGGTCGGATGGGCGCCGGGCGAGGTGCAGCCGACGGCGTCGCACGAGCAGCGCGGCCGGTCGCCGTCGTGCTCCAGCC
Source organism: Streptomyces sp. CT34 (assembly GCF_000805335.1). Classification (GTDB taxonomy): domain Bacteria; phylum Actinomycetota; class Actinomycetes; order Streptomycetales; family Streptomycetaceae; genus Streptomyces. The sequence continues at coordinate 4,947,766 of NZ_KN708638.1, forward strand.
ATGCGCCGGGGAACACGTCCCAGTGGCGTTCTTCCGCGTAACGCACCGCAGTGTCGAGCAGCTGCTCGCCGCGCTGCTTGGGGATCTGCGAGGCTCCTGTGACTCCGATGGTCTCTTCCACGCAGATGACAACTCCCCCTGTCACCAAGGGTTACGGCCGAACGGGTGACAGCCCCGGCGCATCGTTCTCGCACGTGGGGCGCATGGATGCACCGATGGGGGCGCGTATGCGGGCGGAGGCCGGGGAGCGGGTAGCCACCTGCGTGACGGGCGGAGAGGCCGCCCGGCGGCAGCCCGCGGGCAAAGGGGAGCTCTGCGCCGCGGCGCCGCGACCGGTGCACGGACACCGGCACGCCTTCCTTCTCGTGGATCAGCGCCTAGCACCTCGGACTTCGGCCGTGGGACTTCGCACGACGACGCACGGGCTTCGTGCATATCGCTCGTATCCCGTGCATCCGCTGCAAAGCGCACGGCCCTGGTTCGTACCCCGCATATCCAGGATGTCTCGGATATCCGGGATATGTGTGGGGAATTGATCGCGGGGAACGGCGTTCTCCGGTGAACGCGCAGCAGTAACAGCAGTACAGGGGGTACAAGCATGGCCGCCAGGCCACTCGTCGCGCGCCAGCCCAATGAACGGCTGCAAGCGCTCATCCAGGAAGCCGCCTGCTCCAACGCGGGGTTGGCGCGCCGCGTCAACATGTGCGGTGCGGAACACGGTCTCGATCTGCGCTACGACAAGACCTCCGTGGCCCGTTGGCTGCGCGGGCAGCAACCGCGGGGCCGCGCCCCGGCCGTCATCGCGGAGGCGCTGGGCCGCAAGCTGGGACGTACGGTCACCATCGACGAGATCGGGATGGCCGACGGCAAGAACCTCGCCTCCGGGGTGGGACTGCAGTTCTCACCGACCGTCCTCGGAGCCATCGAGCAGGTCTGCGAGCTGTGGCGCAGCGATGTCGGGCGACGGGACTTCCTCAGTGGCTCGACGGTCGCGGCCTCGGCGCTCGTGGAGCCCAGCCGGGACTGGCTGATCACCGGGGCGGACACCCAGGTCGCCCGTAACGCCGGTGCCAGAGTGGGCGTTTCGGACGTCGCGGCGGTGCGCGCCATGACCGCGGCGCTCAGCGAGCTCGACCACCGCTTCGGTGCCGGGCACGTCCGGCCGGTCGTCGTGCACTACCTCAACAGCGTGGTCTCCGGCCTGCTGGCGGGCTCGTACCGCGAGGCGGTCGGGCGAGAACTCTTCGCCGCCGTCGCGCGGTTGACGGAACTGGGCGGCTACATGGCCGTCGACACCGGCCAGCCGGGCCTGGCGCAGCGCTACTACATCCAGGCGCTGCGGCTGGCGCAGGCGGCCGGCGACCGCGGCTACGGCGGCTATGTGCTCGCCGCCAGCATGAGCCATCTGGCCGCGTCGCTGGGCAATCCGCGGGAGATCGCACAGCTCGCGCGGGCCGCCCAGGAGGGTGCGCGGGGGCAGGTCACGCCCAGGGTGGAGGCGATGTTCTGCGCGGCCGAGGCCCGCGGGCACGCCCTGCTGGGCGACGGCCGGGCCTTCCAGGTGGTGGCCGGCCGGGCGCTGTCCGCGATGGAGCGCGCCGAGGCGACCGCCGGAGCGGGCGACGACCCGGAGTGGATCGGGCACTTCGACCGGGCGTATCTGGCCGACGAACTGGCCCACTGTCACCGTGACTTGGGGCAGCCGGGCCCCGCCGGGCAGCGGGCCAAGGAGGCGCTGGACGGTCATCCGGCGGGCCGCGCGCGGCGGCGGGCCATCGGGCTGGTGCTGCTGGCCAGCGCCCAGGTGCAGCAGCGTGAGATCGAGCAGGCGTGCCACACGGGCGCGCAGGCGGTGGAGCTGCTGAGCGGGCTGCGCTCGGACCGGGGCACGGAATATCTGGACGACTTCCGGCAACGTCTGGAGCCGTATCAGGACGAACCCGTCGTAAGGGAATTCGCCGCACGGATGGAACTGCGCACCGTGGCGGCGTGAGCAACGCCTCAGGAGCGCCGGGGAGGAGAGCGGAAGCAAGGGCAAAGGGCGGAAGGGCCGAGGGGCGCGAGGCGCGTTCGGCCCTCCGCCGCCGGGGCGGACCGGGATTCCGGCCCGCCCCGTACGCGGACCACGCGCCCGGGCGGCGCCCGCGGGGGAGGAGGGGGTGGTGACCTGGACACGTGGTCGAACGTTGCGGCGAACCGGTAGCGTGCAGCCGACGATCCCGTAGGTCTGCACGATGGTAGGAGTGCCGGTGACGCAGAGCGGACAGGGTCACGACCCGCAGAATTCTGCGGCCGGCCCGGCCAGAGAGGGCGTAGTGCTGCCCGCCAACGGCGGCGACGCGTGGCCGCCCGACCAGCAGGCCGCGCCGCCGGCCGGCCAGCCGTGGGGCCAGCCCTGGGGCCCCGGTCAGCAGCCGCCCGCGCAGCAGCCGGGATACGGACAGCAGCCCGGATACGGGCAGGGGCAGCCACAGCCACAGCCGTACGGGCAGCAGCCGCCGGAGCCGGGCTTCCCCGCCGCCCCGCACCAGGGGCAGCAGCCGGCCGCCCCGTCGTCGGCCCCGCTCCCGGAGGCGCGGCAGCAGCCCGCCGCCCCGCTGCCGCCGCAGAACCAGGGCTTCCCGCAGGGGCAGCAGCCGCTGCCGCCCATGCCGACCGCGCCGCCCGCGGTGCCGCCGCAGGCGCCCCACCAGCCGGCTCCCGCGCCCGCCGCCCAGCAGGCCGGCGCACCGCTGCCGCCCGCCGCCGCGGACGCCGAGTCGACCGCCCTCATACCCTTCGGCGCATCGGCCCCGCAGCCGGCCCCCGCCGACCGGGACGCGCCCGGCGCCCCCGCGGCCCCGTCCGGCGCCCTGCCGCCCGAGAGCGGACCGCCCGCCGCCGGCCGGCCCCCGGCCCAGCAGTTCCCGCCCGCCCCGGACCCGTACGGCCCGCAGGCCGCGGCCCCCTCTTCGGCCCCCTCCCCGGCCGCCTCCGGCGACCTGGTCCGCGCGACCCCGCAGACCGGTGCGCCGCTGCCGCCCGCCGCCAACGAGGCGACCACCGTGCTTCCCCCCGTCACCGGCGGCCCCTCCGGCGCTCCCGGTGCCGCCCCGCTGCCGCCCGAGTCGGCCGATGAGTCCACCCAGCTGCTGCGCCCGGTCCGGCGGCCCCAGAGCGGGGCGGCCCCGGCGCAGGGGCAGCCGCTGCCGCCGTCCGCGCCGCTGCCCGGCGCGGCGCCCGGGGACGGCTCGGAGGCCACCCAGCTGCTCCCGCCGGTCGGCGGCGGCGCCATGCCCGCCCCGCAGCCCGGTGCCGCCGCGTACGGCGCCGCCGGCGCGCCCGGTGCCCCCGGCGACCGCCCGACGCCCGCCGAGTTCGAGGGCCTGTTCCGCGCCGAGCCGGCCGCGCCCGGCACCGCCCCCGCGGCGGACTCCACCGCGCAGCTGCCGCGCTTCGAGGACCCCGGCCGCCCCGCGTACGGCCAACAGGCCGGCTACGGGCAGCAGTTCCCGCCCGGTGGCGGTCTCGACCAGCCCGCCGCCTACGAGGACGACGGCGGCCGGCGGCGCGGCAAGCTCCCCCCTGCCGTGATCATCGGCGTGATCGTCGTGGCACTCGCGGGCGCCGGGCTCGGCCTCGGCTGGGCGCTCAGCGGCGGCGGCAGCGGCGACGATTCCGGCAAGCAGCAGGACCCCGGCACGAGCAGCGCCAAGTCGGCGAAGGACGACGGGTCCAAGCCGGCCGGCGACCCGGCCGCGGCCCAGGCCAAGGGGCTGGACGCGCTGCTCGGCGACAGCAACAACAGCCGCTCCGCGGTGATCGGCGCCGTGCAGAACATCAAGAGCTGCACCAATCTCGACGGTGCGGCCAAGGACCTGCGGTCCGCCGCCGGCCAGCGCGACGGCCTGGTCAGCCGCCTCCAGCAGCTCCCTGTGGACAAGATCCCGAACAGCGCCCAGCTGACCGCCGCGCTGACCAAGGCGTGGCAGTCCTCGGCCGCCGCGGACAACCACTACGCGGCCTGGGCCGACAAGGCGGCCGGCGACAAGGGCTGCGACGGCGGCCACCCCAAGGGCGGCAAGGAAGCCTCGCAGGGCAACGCGGCCAGTGGCGACGCGACCAGGGCCAAGCAGCAGGCGGCGGGCATCTGGAACCCGATCGCCCAGAAGTACGGCCTGACGCAGCATCAGCCCGAGCAGCTGTGAACCACCGCACGGGCGTGAACCACCGCACGGGCGTGAATCACCGTAGGGGTCTGAACCACCCCACGGGCGAGGCGACTTACCCGGATACCCGGCTCAGCCGTCCGCGTGTCAGTCGCCGCCGTCCGCGCGCCGCCGCTCCAGCGTCAAGGTGACGTTCACGAAGCCGTCCTGGGCGGCGACCAGTTCGCCGTTGCGGACGACCTGATACGTCACCATGCCGTTGACGATGCGCGGGTAGTCCGTGACCGCCAGCATGTCGTCGTTGCGCCAGCGCAGCTTCGGCGTGAGGCCGCCGGTGTCGATGGCGTGGTCGCCGCGGTCCAGGGTGGTCTGGATGGCGTGTGCGGTGATGTCCTCGACGCCCGCCTCGTCGAGCTGCTGGATCACCGCGCGCAGCACCGTGTAGGCGATCCAGGTCGTCTGGACGCCCTGGTCGGCCGGGTCGATGCGGCTGTCGTCGAAGGCTTCCTCGTTGATCACCCGGCGCATCGGCTGCCAGCGCGGATCGCCGGCGGCCGGGTACCAGCCGGTGATGTCCGCGCCCTCCAGCGGGCCGGAGGCGCCGCCCGTGCGGTTCACCGTCGACTGGTCGACGCTGCCCAGTACGGACGCCACCCGCACCTTGGGGCTCTCCTCCTGGAGCCGCCGGAAGGAGTCGAAGAAGGTGTCCGTGTGGTCGCCCAGGGAGGCGGAGACACAGGAGCCGGTCGCCTCGCCGCCGGCGTCCGCCGTCCCGTAGACGGCCGGGTCCGCGCCCACCGCCTTCAGGGCGGCGGTCACCTGGGACGAGTAGTCGGTGCCGTCCTCGGGCGCCTTGATGTCCCGGGCCGGGCTGCGGCTGCCGCTCTCCAGGCCGGCGTCCAGCAGCGACGGCATCCGGTCGCCCTGGATGCTGTCCGGGCGGACCAGCGCCACCCGCTTGCAGTCGCCGGCCAACTGGCGCCCGTTCCCGGCCAGCAGGGCGGCCGGGCCGCCGTTGACCGGATACGAGAGCGGGCTGGCGAACTCCTCGTCGGAGGCGCCGTACCCGCCGATGAACGGGATGCCCGCGACCTCCAGCGGGGACATGAACGAGCGGCCGTTCTGGCTGTACGAGCCGACGACCGCCACCGCGCCCGCGTCCACCGCGCGCTGGGCGCACCGGGTGGCCTGCGCCGAGTCGTTGCGCTCGTTGCAGGTGAGGACCTTCAGGGGGTGGCCGGCTATCCCGCCGTGCGAGTTGACCCAGCGGGCGTACGCCTCCGCCATGGCCGGCATACCCGGCATATTGGTCGTCTTGGTGCCCTCGGGGGCCCAGGTCATCACCGTGACCGGCTCCTTGTCCCCGGAGTCCCCTCCGGGGAGCGAGCCGCAGCCCGAGAGCAGTGACGCGATGACCGCCGTGCACGCCGCCGCGGAGACGGCCGCGGAGGTGTGGGGGAAGGGGCGGGGGGAGGGGCGTCGCCGTCCGGTCATGGCTCGGCAGCCTGCCGTTCCGCCCGGAACGTGCGAGTGACGTCCGGGCAACGGATGGTGACGGAGGGGTGAACTCCGGGGGTCGGCTTGAGATCGTCAGGGAGGAACGTACGATCGAATGCTGTGCAAGGTTCGGAGAAGTCTTCCCGTCGCGGGCGCCGCTCGACCACCATGGGCGGTATGCCACTCACTGACATGCCGTGGTGGCGCTGGCGCAGCAATGTGCGCTCCGCGCTGCACATGCTCTCCGACCCCGTCTTCCAGCAGCAGACCTGGCTGCCCGGACGGCCCGGGTACGGAGACGTCACCGACGCCGTCTACCGGCTCGTCGAGGACACCTGGTTGGACAACTGGTCCGCCGACAAGTACATCGGCACGATCTTCCGCGACGCCCAGGAGGCGCAGCTGGTCGACGCCGCCGTGCTGCGGGTGCTGCGGATCATGCACCAGGTGGGGGCGGACGCCCCGGTCACCGCGTACATGGAGCACCCCGCCTGGCCCGACGCCGTGCGGGCCGCCCGCGAGGCGCATGTGCACCTGGCGGTGGCGGACGGCGAGAACCCGGACACCGTCCCGCACTCCCTCGAAGCGCTGGCCGTCATGACGGGCGCTCTGCAGGCCCCGGCGTGACCGGTGCCCAGGGCGCCCCGGTCCGGCCCGGTCCGCGGATATGCGACCCTATGAGGTCATGAGCGAGTCGCAGCCCACCCAGCCCGGTCAGCACGATCGGAACGATCAGTACGTCCTCACCCTGTCCTGCCCGGACAAGCAGGGGATCGTGCACGCCGTCTCCAGCTATCTCTTCATCACCGGCTGCAACATCGAGGACAGCCAGCAGTACGGAGACCGGAACACCGGGCTGTTCTTCATGCGCGTCCACTTCAGCGCGGAGGCACCGGTCACCGTCGAGAAGCTGCGGGCCAGCTTCGCGGCGGTCGGCGACTCGTTCGCGATGGACTGGCAGATCCACCGGGCCGACGAGAAGATGCGGGTCGTGCTGATGGTGTCCAAGTTCGGGCACTGCCTGAACGACCTGCTGTTCCGCTCCCGGATCGGCGCGCTGCCGATCGAGATCGCGGCCGTGGTCTCCAACCACACGGACTTCGCCGAGCTCGTCGGCTCGTACGACATCCCCTTCCACCACATCCCGGTCACCCGCGACACCAAGCCGGCCGCCGAGGCGCAGCTGCTGGAGCTGGTGCGGAAGGAGGGCGTCGAACTGGTCGTGCTCGCCCGCTACATGCAGGTCCTCTCCGACGACCTCTGCAAGGCCCTCTCCGGCCGCATCATCAACATCCACCACTCCTTCCTCCCGAGCTTCAAGGGCGCCCGCCCCTACCACCAGGCGCACGCCCGCGGGGTGAAGCTCATCGGGGCCACCGCGCACTACGTCACCGCGGACCTCGACGAGGGCCCGATCATCGAGCAGGAGGTCGAGCGCGTCGGCCACGAGGTCACACCGGACCAGCTCGTCGCGATCGGCCGGGACGTCGAGTGCCAGGCGCTGGCGCGCGCCGTGAAGTGGCACAGCGAGCGGCGCGTGCTGCTCAACGGGACCCGCACCGTCGTCTTCGCCTGACGCGCCTCCGAGTCGTCCTCTCCTGACGCGCCTCCCACGCGGCGGCACGGCCCGTCCCGGGCCCGGGAACACCCGGTCGCGGGACGGGCCGTGCCATGTGCGGAGTGCGGCCGGCCGCTCAGAGGCGGGACAGCGCCGCCGTGGCGAACAGCACGTCGCGGATCGCCTCGCGCTCGCCGTCCTGTCCCACCGCGGTCTCCTCGGGGGAGATGTGCCCGGCGGCCAGCTGGCAGAACTCGTCGCTGTCCAGGGCGATATGGGCGACGGTGCACTCCGGCGAACCCAGCGCCGCCGGGGAGTCCAGGGCTATGTACCAGTGGCCGCCGCCGTTGCCCTCGACCTCCAGATGCAGCGTGCGGCCCGGGGCGCCGGCCGCGACCAGCCCCTGCGCGGGCGCCGCGAGCCCGGCCCGCCGGCGGTCGGCCAGCGCGACCGGCAGCAGCCGGGCGGCGAGGTCCACCAGCAGGTGCAGATGCCCGGAGGCCGGTGGCACGTACGGATAGTCCACCGCCTCCGCGATGTCCCCGGCGTGCACCCAGCACTCGAAGGCGCGGTCCAGGAAGGAGTCGCGCAGCGCGAGACTGAACCTGCCGTAGGGCACGTTCAGTTCGGCGGCACCCCGGCCGGCGAAGGAGACCGTTCTTATCAGCGCCTGGCTCTGCTCGCGCCACGGATCGTGGACGCCGCGCGGGCCGGTCTCCTCGCCCGCGGTGCGCCAGTACGCCTCGGTGCGGCGCCGCGGGCTCGGGGTGTCCGACGGGGCGGCGGCACCGAGCGGATCGGGCAGTCCGAGGGCCGTGGCGACCAGCCCGTCCACCGCCATCAGATGCCCGATGACGCCGCCGACCGTGGTCTCGCGCTCGACCGGCCGCTCACCGTCGAACCAGCGCAGCCGCACCGGCGCCCGCCACTCCGCCTCGCCCATGTCCCGCAGCAGCGCGTCCAGTTTGGCGGTCTCCGCGTCGTACGGCGTCGCCCACTCGGGCACCGGAATGCGCGCCGGGCGGCGGCCCAGGCAGCCCTCCAGCACCCGCGAGCGCAGCAGCGGATCGAGATCGAGGCTGTCCGCGGGATGCAGCAGCCCCACCGCGTCGCGCAGCCGCAGCGCCTCCTCCGCGCAGGCTGCGCAGTCGGTCAGATGCTCCTCCACCGCGGCCGTCTCCTCGGGCGAGCAGGCGGCCAGCGCCCAGGCGCCGAGCAGCGACTTGAGCACCTTGTGCGGCGGGGTGCCGCCCGGAGCGGGCAGCGGCGGGTGGTGGCGCGGGTCCCGGTCGTCGTCGGTCACGGGGTCGTCATCGCTCTCGTACTCCGGATCGACGTCGTGGGGCGGGTCGGGGGCGGGCTCCCGGGCGGCACCGGGATCCGCGCCCGGGCCGGGCTCCGGCCGGCCGTGCGGCAGCCCCGTGGTGGCGTCACCGACCAGCTCGGCGAACGACGCGGGCGGGACCGGCGGGGCGTCCGGCAGCGGGCCGCGGTCCTCCGCGGCGGGACGCGGTGACGGTATCCGCGGCCGTTCACCGTGCCCTCCGGGGTGCTCCCGGCCGTCCCACTCGTCCGGGCCCATCACAGCGACCGTCCGGGGCCCGGACCGGGCGGTGAGTACGGGGCGTGCGAGGGGCGGGCGGGGTGCGCACCCCGGGAGGCGGTGCGGCCGTGCGGGACCGACGGCAGGGCCTGGTGGTTGTGCGCGGTGGACAGCAGCTGGAGGCCCAGACGGAGCCGGCGCCGCGCCTCGTCCTCGGTGACGCCCAGGTCGGCGGCGGTCTGGCGGTAGTCCCGGCGCTGGAAGTAGGCGAGCTCCAGGGCGTCCCGGAGCGGGGCGGGCATGGACGTGACGATGTAGTCGGCGCGGGCGGCGGTGGAGGCTTCGTGGATCTTCCGCTCCATCTCGGCGGGCGCCGGGGCGTCCTCGCCGCAGTCGCGGGCCGAGTCGGCCTCCGTCTGGCGCAGCCGCTGGACGGCCTGCTGGCGGGTGACGCCGGCCACCCAGGAGCGCAGCGAGCCCTGCTTGGGGTCGTAGGCGTCCGGGTGCTCCCAGACGTAGCCGAACACCTCGCGGGTGATGCGGTCGGCGGCGTCCCCGTCGTCCAGGACGCGGTGGGCGAGGCTGTGGACGAGCGAGGCGAAGCGGTCGTAGAGCTCGCCGAGCGCGGCCGCTTCGCCGCGGGCGAGCCGCTGCTGCATCCGCCTGTCCCAGCGCGGTGGTGCGTCGTGTCCCATCGGACCCCCATCCCTGCCCGTCACGGCCGGGCTCACACCTCGGCCGCCGCCTGCCACCGTGACCTGTTCCGTCACTCCCGCTCACTCTCGTACCCGCCGGGGCCCCTCCGCTCACGATTGCCGGTGCCTCACCCGATCCGGCGGCCCGCCGGATCCCGTCCGCCGCCGGATGCGGTCCGTACGCACGCCGTGACACCGCACCGTGACACCGAACGCACCGTGACACCGGATGTGCACCGTGACACCGAATGTAGTGCCCGGGTCCGACGCCGTATGCGCCTTTGCGGCAAAGCCCGCCGCCAGGGCGATGCGGATGGTAAGGGCGTGATGACGGTGTGGTGGTGATTCCCGGTCGTCTGCGATGTCGTCTGCGAACGAACCGGGAGGGGGTGCGCCGGTAGCCGGTTGAAACGGAATGATGCGGACTGTTCGTGCATGTTTCCACCCATGTGTGATGCGGGTGTGACCGGTCGCGGGCGAAAACCCGTCACCCCGTGGGCATAGCCTTGTGAGGGGACGGCCTGCCGCGCCGAGGATCCGGAGGAGTTTCGGGGGAGAGAGGCCGGGCAGTCGAGCCGGGGAAGGGTGGGTTTCGAATGCAACCGGGGCGCATCCGGTCCGAAAGCGAGCGAAAGGCTTCGAGCGCGTGTCGTTGAAGGTGGCAGAGGACGAGAAGGGCCCCTGGGCCGTACTCCAGGTCTCCGGTGAGATGGACCTGGTCACGTCGCCTGCGGTGCGCCAGCATGTGCACGACGCGGTGGCCGACGGCCGGCGGTCCCTCGTGCTCGATCTCTCGGAGGTCCGGTTCTGTGATTCCAGCGGTGTCGGTGTGCTGATCGCCGCCCGCCGCCTGATGCGTTCCTGTCAGGGGCGGCTGCGGCTGATCCTGCCCGCCCAGGGGGCCGTCGACGGCTCCCACGTCAACCGCGTGCTCGCCGCGCTCGGCGTCCGCCGGCTCTTCGAGGTCTACCCCGACCTGCCCACCGCGGTCGACGAGGCCGCGGAACCGCTGTCGGCCTGAGGCACCGCCCGCACCGTGGCCCCCCAAGGCCCCGCAGTCCCTTCGCCTGCACGCTCATTCACCCTCTCCCGTACGGGAATTCCGCCCGGACGACGAAGCCGCCGTCGGACGTGGGGCGCGCCTCCAGCGTCCCGCCCAGGCTCTGGGCGCGCTCCCGCAGCCCCACCAGACCGTGACCGCCCCCGGGCAGCGCGGGCGCCGTCGCCGACGCGTCCGGCGGCCCGTTGCGGATCTCCACCAGCAGCCCCGCCGCCGCCCCCTCCGCCGGCTCCACCGCGTCGATCCGGACCCGCACCCGGGCCCCGGGCGCGTGCTTGCGGACATTGGTCAGCGCCTCCTGGACGGTGCGGTACGCGGCCCGCTCCACCGTCCCCGCGCCGCTGGGCCGCCCCGCCCCCGCCACGGCACCGCCCTCGTACGTCACGTCCAGCGCGCTCAGCTCGATCAGCCGCGGCAGCTCGTCCAGGTCCGGCTGCGGCGCCAGCTCGCGGGCCTCCTGGGCGTCGCCGCCGGCAGCCCGCAGGACGCCGACCATGTGCCGCAGCTCCTCCAGCGTCCGTATCGCCAGCTCGCGGATGGTCCGCGCGCCCGTACGGGCCGCCTCGTCCGCGGTGCTGACCTGCACGGCGCCCGCCTGGAGGCTGATCAGGCTGACCTGATGGGCCACCACGTCGTGCATCTCGCGGGCGAGCCGGGCGCGTTCGGTGGCCTTGACCCGCTCCGCCAGCAGCCGGTCCTCGCGGCGCATGCTGCGGGTCAACTCCTCTATACGGGAGGCCAGTTCGCGGCGGGTGTGGACGAGCAGGCCAAGCGCGATCGGGGCGGCGGAGCTGACCGTCGCGTCGATCAGGACCAGCGTGTTCTCGCGGTACGAGGTCGGTTCGAAGTCGGAGATCGGGTACGGGAGGAAGTGCGCGGCGATCAGCAGCAGCGCGCAGCAGGCGAGCCGGGCGCGGCCGGGCCGGCGCACGGCGAGGGTGTAGAGGGCGATCATCGGCGCGAACCAGATGTAGCCGATGTACAGGCCCGGCAGGGTGACCAGGAACACCGGCAGCGGCCAGCGCCGGCGCAGCAGCAGCGCCGCCGCGGCGACCACCGAGACGCTCAGTTCCAGGGCCATTCCCAGGCCGTTGACCAGCAGCGCGTCGGCGATCGAGAGCAGCACCGGCACGACGACCGGACCGATCCGGCGCAGCCGCCGGGCCACCCGGCCGCGGGCGAACGCCGGTACGCGGTGCCGCGGGCCCCGCCCGCCGGGTATCCGGGACGCACCGTCCCCGGAGCTCACCACGCCCCCCGCGGATCCCCCGCCACCAGCCCCGCGCGGTCCGCGACGATGGCCGCCTGGATGCGGTTGATCCCGCCCAACTTGCCCAGCAGCGCGCGCACATGGTCCTTCACCGTGCTCGGCGCCAGCCCCATCCGGTCCGCGATCTGCGCATTGCCCAGCCCCTCGCCGAGCAGCGCCAGCACCTGCGACTCCCGTGGCGTCAGCCCGCTGACCGCCCGCGCCGCCGCTGCCTGGTCCTCGGCCGTCAGATAGCCGCCGATCACCGCCCGGGTCACCCCCGGGTCCAGCACGCTCCCGCCCGCCGCCAGCGTCCGCACCGCCCGCACCAGTTGCTCCGGATCCGAGTCCTTCAGCAGGAAGCCGGCCGCGCCCTCCCGCAGCGCCGCCGTCAGGTACTCCTGTGCGTCGAAGGTCGTCAGCATCGCCACCGCGGGCGGCTCCGGGGCGGCGCGCAGCCGGCGCAGCACGGTCAGCCCGTCCACGTCCGGCATCCGGATGTCGAGCAGCACGACCTCCGCGCCGCAGCGCAGCACCGTCTCCACGGCCTCCGCTCCGCCGCAGTCCGCGACCATCTCGATGTCCGGGGCGGTCCCCAGGATCATCCGCAGTCCGGACCTGACGAGCCGCTCGTCATCCACCACAGCGACACGGATCACCGGCCGCCCCTTTCTCCTCCGCACCCATCCGAGCCCCCGGAACCGCCCGGCGCTGCGCGACTCCGTCCCCCTGCCGACGGGTCCCCCTCGCGACGGCCCCGGACCCCCGCCGGCCGGCGGGGGTGATCCCGCGACCTGTGGAGGATGCCGCGAGGAGCACCCGCGGGCAGAGTGGTTCTCATGCTGCACCACTGAAGAGGCCACGAACCCAGGACGCGTTGCAGCTCACATCGACGGCCGCCGCGGCCCCCACACGCGGCGGCCGTTCCTGGCGTGCGGGGGCGGCCCGGAGGGGGGCCTCTCCCGCACGGCCACGGGGCTCAGCGGGCCGGGTGGCCGCCTTCTCGCCACCGCGGCCCGGGTGCCTGTTCCGCCGCCCCGGCCCGAGAGACGGCCGGGCTCCCGCAGCCGCCAGCACCGCCCCGGAAGCCGCGTCAGACAGCCCCCGCGCGGCCCGTCACCTCACTCGCCCCCGGCCGCCGCCGTCTCCTCCCCGTACGCTTCGGAAGCGCCGAACCCCCGTCCCATGGCCAGGACGACGACCGAGGTCATGGCCGCCAGGGCGTAGGCGGTCGTGGCCATGGAGAGGGCGCCCTCGGGGGTTTCGAAGGACTGGTTGAAGAAGTCCGTCACGGTCAGCCAGACGACCGTGCGGACGGTGAGATAGAGCTGCATCGCGGCGAAGACGAGGAGCGCGCCGCGGATGTCGCGGCGGGCGCGGAGGGCCAGCACGCCGAGGACGAGGAGCACGACCACCGAGCTCACGGTGGTGAATTCGCCGGACGCGGCCAGGTTGAGGGTGCCGAGGGACGAGCCGTCGACGACGCTGCGGAGGTAATGGGCGGTGTCCATGCCGGGGGTCGTCAGGTCGCGTACGGTCAGCGCCAGGCGGGCCAGGGCCATGACGAGGAAGAGGACGCCGCAGATGCGCGAGAGGCGGCGGGGGCGCCCGCCGGAGGGCGGCGCGGTCCGACGGCCGGAGCGCCACCGCTCCGTCGCGGGGAACATGGCGACCAGTACGGTCACCGCGACCACCAGGCCCAGCGCCCTGGTCGCCAGCGCCCAGCCGCCCAGGGGGTCGGTGCCGTACCGGTCGCGGTAGGCGGCGTCGAAGAGGCCGACGACCTCGCGTACGGAGAGGGCGAGGAGCAGGAAGCCGCACAGGAGGGCGGCGCTGCGGGCCAGGCGGCGGTGGGCCAGCGCGAGGCCGGCGGTCGCGAGGAGGGCGGCGGTGAACGCCCACTCCCAGGGGCCGACCAGTTGGGAGGCGGGGGAGGCGCCGGGGTTGAAGAGGCCCTCGACGAAGTCCCGGGCGGTGCCGTCCCCTTGGATGATCCCGTAGACGGTCCAGCCGATCAGGGCGGTCGCGTAGAGGGCCAGGAAGAGGGCGGCGGTGTGGTAGGCGCCGTGGTGCTCCGGCGCGGCGCGGGCCGGGTCGGGCCCCGGCCGGACGTCCAGCGCTGCGCCGTCCTGCATCGCCATGGCCGATCCCCGTTCCCGTGCTGCCTGTTGCCGTGCCGCGGTGTCCGCCGCCTCACTTTGTCAAGGACGGGCGGAGGGGCGGGGGAGGTTCCACCCCGTGTGTCGTCAGTTGATCATGGCGTACCGGGAGGCGTTCGGGTAAGGGCGGGGGCAGGTCGGGCAGCCGGTCCGGGCAGTGCGTCCGCCGGGCCGCCGCCGCTGCCGCGTCGCGGCTGCCGCGGCGGGTCGCGGCGCGAGGTCCGCCGGGCGGTGGCGGCGGATCACGGCGCGCGCAGGCCGGGAGGGCCTGCGCTGAACCCGGGGTAACCCGGCGGCCGTTCGAGGGTGCCGGCTTCCGTTCGGCCCCGCCCGCCCCGGCTCCGTGCGGCAAGATGAGGCCATGGAAGGCCGGCTGATCGGTGGACGGTACCGCCTGGGCATACGGCTGGGCCGCGGAGGCATGGGGACGGTGTGGCGTGCCACGGACCAGCTGCTGGATCGTCAAGTGGCCGTCAAAGAGCTGCACTTGGATGATGGCGCGGCCGAACCCGAGGCGCGGGCGCAGCGGGACCGGGCGATGCGGGAGGCGCGTACGGTCGCCCAGGTCAAGCACCCGAACGTGATCGTGGTGCACGACGTGGTCGAGCAGGACGGCCGGCCGTGGATCGTGATGGAGCTGGTGGAGGGCCCGTCGCTGGCCGACCGGCTGGCCGGCGGCGGTCCGCTGGCGCCCCGTGAGGCGGCCCGGATCGGGATCGCGCTGCTGGGCGCGCTGCGCGCCGCGCACACCCGGGGTGTGCTGCACCGCGACATCAAGCCGGCGAACGTCCTCATGGAGAACGGCACCGGGCGGGTCGTGCTGACCGACTTCGGGGTCGCCCAGGTCCCGGGCGTGACCACGCTGACCGACACCAACGGATTCGTCGGCTCGCCCGAGTACACCGCACCCGAGCGGATGTCCGGCCGCGGCGCGGGCCCGGAGGCCGACCTCTGGTCGCTCGGGGTGCTGCTGTGCGCCGTACTGAGCGGGGAGACGCCGTTCCGCCGGGACTCGATGGCCGGTGTGCTGCACGCCGTGGTGTACGACGAGATCGAACTCCCCGAGGAGGCCCGGCCGTTGCGCGCGGTGGTCGGCGGCCTCCTGGAGCGCGATCCGCGGCGCCGGCTGGACGTCGCCGAGACGGCGCGGCTGCTGCGCGGCTACCTCCGGTCGGGGCGGGCGCCGGAGCGCGGCGGCCGGGGCGGGCACCGCGGGTTCGGGCCCGGGACCGGCCCCGGCGCGGGGCGCGGTACGGGGCCGGGCGGTGGGTCCGCCGGGGAAGGGGCCGCGGGACCGGCCGCGGCGGCTGCGGCCGGTCCCGCCCCGCCACCGGGCCCCGGAGCGCCGCGCGACCCGTTCGACGACGGACCCGGCGGCGGCCGGCCCAGCGAACACCCGCCCAGCGAGGACCCGTTCCGCCCCGTGGGGGAGGACCCCGTCCGGCCCGGCAGCACGCCGGTGCCGCCCACCCCGGAGGACGCCGCGCCCCCGGCCACCACCCGCCCTGGGCGCGCGGCCCCCGACCGGCCGCCCGCCGGCCGCATCCCCGGCCGGCGGACCCCCGGTGTGCCCATCCCGGCGGCCCTCGACGACCGGGCGCTGGCCGCCGCCGCCCGCCCGCACACCGGCCGCACCCGTCGCGCGCTGCTGATCGCGGGCGCCGTGGTCGTGGTCGCCGGGGTCGCCGCGGGCGTCGTCGCCCTCGTGGCGAACGGGAGCGGCGACGACTCCGGTCCGCACCCGGGCGGCTCCGCGCAGGCGACCGGCCGGAAGGGGGCCACGGGCCCGGCGGCCACCCCGGACGCCGCCCCCTCGAAGCCCGGCCCTCCGGTCACCGGTACCACCGTGCCCTCCTCGGGGGAGGACGGCACGCTCCCGGCCGGCTACCGGATGGTCCAGGACCCGGACGGCTTCGCGCTGGCCGTCCCGGTGGGCTTCACCCGCTCCTACGAGAACTCGCGGGTCTACTACTCCTCCGAGGGCAAGCGTTTCCGGATCGGCGTCCGGCTCCGGACGACGGTGCCGGAGGGCCCGCTCGGCGCGCTGCGCACCGCGGACGCCAACGGCCCCGCCGACTACCCCGGTTACCGCGACGGCCAGGTCACCGAGACCACCCACAACGGGTTCCGGGCCGGGCTCTGGGAGTTCGTCCGGGACGGCAGCGCCCGGGACGCCGGCGCGCGCTGCACCTACGACCTCAGCTGGAACGAGGACGGCAAGATGATGGACGTCTGGATCTCCGCGCCGATCGCGTCGCGCATCGAGGCCGAGCGACACTTCGACACCGCGGTCGCCGCGTTCCGGCTGAGCGACCGGTGAGCGGCCGGTCACCGACCGGTGAGCGGCCGGGCGGCACGACCCCGGGAGCCCGGAGCCCGGGGCCGCGGGGTGGCCGGGCGGCGGGCCGGCCGCGCCGTGTCCCGCCAGCCCAGCACCGTTGCGGCCGGTGAACACTGGCGCGATGGGGTGTACTCGGGGAAAACCTGTTACTGCCGGGTACACAAAGCGCCCCCGGGGGCATACGCTCGCCCGCATGACGGACTCGCAGGACGCCGGATCGTCCCCCTTGCCCGACTCCTCCCCCACTCTCGACCGCGCTCGAACGGGGGGAGGACCCCCGTGCACGGGAGGTGCCCCCGCCGCCACCGGCGAGGCCCCGCGGGAGACCTCCCCCGAGGCCCCCGCCGCGCCCGCCGGCGGCAACCCGGTCGCGGTCGCCGCCCCCGGTACCCGCACGGCGGCCGACGTGGTCACCCCGGAGGTGGCCGCCCGGCTCACCCGTGACGTGGTCGGCAGGGGGCGGACCGCGAACCACAGCCCGTTCACCGGCGAGAAACTGGCCGACCTGCCCGAGTCCACCCCCGAGGACGTCGCCCGCGCCTTCGAGCGGGCCCGCGCCGCCCAGGAGCGCTGGGCGAAGGTCCCGGTCAGGCAGCGCGCCGCGGTCCTGCTGCGGTTCCACGACCTGATCCTGCGCCGCCAGGCCGAGGTGCTCGACCTGATCCAGCTGGAGACCGGCAAGGCGCGGCTGCACGCCCATGAGGAGGTGCAGGCGGTCGCCGTCGCCGCCCGCCACTACGGCCGCAAGGCCCCCGCCTACCTCCGCCCCAAGGGCCACACCGGTGTCGTGCCGACCCTGACCAAGGTCACCGAACTCCGCCAGCCGCGCGGCGTCGTCGGGCAGATCGCCCCCTGGAACTACCCCTTCGAGCTGACCGTCGGCGACGCCCTGCCGGCCTTCGCCGCGGGCAACGCCGTCGTCATGAAGCCCGACACGGAGACCGCGCTGACCGCCCTGTGGGCCCGCGAGCAGCTCATCGAGGCCGGGCTCCCGGAGGACGTCTGGCAGGTGGTGATCGGCGACGGCCCGGTCGTCGGCCCCGCGGTCGTCGCGCACGCCGACTACGTCTCGTTCACCGGCTCGACCCGGACGGGCCGCGAGGTCGCCCAGGGCGCCGCCGCCCGCCTGGTCGGCGTCTCCCTCGAACTCGGCGGCAAGAACGCCATGTTGGTGCTGCACGACGCCGACGTGGAGAAGGCCGCCGCCGGCGCCGTCCGCGGCTGCTTCTCCTCCGCGGGCCAGCTGTGCATCTCCATCGAGCGGCTGTACGTCCACGAATCGGTCGCCGACGACTTCGTCCGGCGCTTCGCCGCCCGTACGAAGGCGATGCGGCTGGGCAACGCCCTCGCCTACGGCGCCGACATGGGCTCGCTGGTCGGCGAGCGCCAGCTGGAGACCGTCACCCGCCATGTCGACGAGGCCGTCGCCAAGGGCGCCCGGCTGATCGCCGGCGGCCGGCCCCGCCCCGACATCGGCCCGCTGTTCTACGAGCCGACCATCCTGGACGGCGTCGAGGCGCCGATGGCCGTCTGCACCGAGGAGACCTTCGGCCCGGTCGTCTCCCTCTACCGTTTCCGCGACGAGGACGAGGCGGTCGCGCTCGCCAACGCCACGCCGTACGGCCTGAATTCCAGCGTCTGGACCAAGGACGGCCGGCGCGGCCGGGCGGTCGCGGCCCGGCTCCGCACCGGCACGGTCAACGTCAACGAGTCCTACGCGGCGGGCTACGGCAGCGTGCAGTCCCCGATGGGCGGTATGGGCGACTCGGGGCTGGGCCGCCGGCACGGCTCCGAGGGCATCCTCAAGTACACCGAGGCGCAGACCGTCGCCCACCAGCGGCTGATTCCGCTGGCACCGGCCTTCGGGATGGACGACGAGAAGTACGCCCAGTCCATGACCCGCAGCCTGCGCGCGATGAAGGCCCTCCGCCTGCGCTGAACACCAACCAGCCCTTCCGGCGGGAAATTCCAGCCCCTCCGGCGATCGAGAGCGGGGTCCGGGGCGGAGCCCCGACAACGGACACGGAGGTACCGGTGCCACAGCCCAACTCTGCCCAACCCCACGCCCCGGAGGGCGAGCCCACCACCGGGCGCCCCGCCCACGAGGAACCCCCCTATGACTACGACTACGACTACGACGTCATAGTCATAGGCTCCGGCTTCGGCGGCTCGGTCTCCGCGCTCCGCCTGACCGAGAAGGGCTACCGCGTCGGCGTCCTCGAAGCCGGCCGGCGCTTCACCCGCGAGACGCTGCCGAAGAACTCCTGGGACCTCAGGAACTACCTGTGGGCGCCGGCCCTCGGCCTCTACGGCATCCAGCGCATCCACCTCCTCGGCAACGTCATGGTGCTGGCGGGCGCCGGGGTCGGCGGCGGCTCGCTGAACTACGCCAACACCCTCTACGTACCGCCCGAACCGTTCTTCGACGACCCCCAGTGGAAGGACATCACCGACTGGCGGGCGGAGCTGAAGCCGTACTACGACCAGGCCCGGCGGATGCTCGGCGTACGGCTCAACCCGACGATGACCCCGTCCGACGTCCACCTGAAGGCGACCGCGCAGGCCATGGGCGTCGGCGACTCCTTCCACATGGCGCCGGTCGGGGTGTTCTTCGGGGACGGCAAGGACGCCTGCGACGGGGACGCGGCCGGCGACGGGGCGGTACAGGCGCTGCCCGGCGGCGAGGTCGCCGACCCGTACTTCGGCGGCGCCGGCCCCTCCCGCAGGGCGTGCACGGAGTGCGGCGAGTGCATGACCGGCTGCCGGCACGGCGCGAAGAACACCCTCAACGAGAACTACCTCTACCTCGCCGAGCGGGCCGGCGCCGTCATCCACCCGATGACCTCGGTCGTCGCGGTCACCGAGGACTCCCGCGGCGGCTTCGCGGTCCGCACCCTGCCGACCGACGACAAGAAGGGCCGACGAGGAGGCGCGGGGCGAAGCGCCTCGAAGAGGGGCGGCGGCCGGGAGACGGGCGGGCGTACGTTCACCGCCCGCCGGGTGGTCGTCGCGGCCGGGACCTACGGGACGCAGACGCTGCTGCACCGGATGAAGGACTCCGGTCTGCTGCCGTACCTCTCGGACCGCCTCGGCGCGCTGACCCGCACCAACTCCGAGGCCCTGGTGGGCGCCCAGACCGACAACCGCCGCTACCGCAGACAACACGGCGCGGACCGGGTCGACTTCACCAGGGGCGTGGCGATCACCTCGTCGATACACCCCAACGAGAACACCCACATCGAGCCGGTCCGCTACGGCAAGGGCTCCAACTCGATGGGCAGCCTGACCATCCTCCAGGTCCCCTACCGGCCCGCCGGCCGCGTCCTAGGGTGGCTCGGCAACATGGCCCGCCACCCGCTGCTCGCCCTCCGCTCGCTCTCCAACCGCCGCTGGTCCGAGCGCACCATCATCGGCCTGGTCATGCAGTCCCTGGACAACTCCCTGACGACGTACCGCAAGCCGAGCGGCATCGGAAAGGGCCTGCTCACCGCCCGCCAGGGCCACGGCGCCCCGAACCCCGACCAGATCCCCGAGGCCACCGAGGCGGCCACCCTGCTCGCCCAGGAGATCAACGGCTTCGCGGGCAGCAACGTCGGTGAGTTGATGGGCACTCCGCTCACCGCCCACTTCCTCGGCGGCTGCCCCATCGGCGCGGACGCCGACCACGGCGTCATCGACCCGTACCACCGCCTCTACGGACACCCGGGCATATCGGTCGTCGACGGCGCCGCGGTCTCCGCCAACCTCGGCGTCAACCCGTCGCTGACCATCACCGCGCAGGCCGAACGCGCCATGTCCCTCTGGCCCAACAAGGGCGAACCGGACCTCCGCCCGGCCCCGGGCCGCCCGTACGAGCGCCTGGCCCCGGTCGCGCCGGTGCGCCCCGCCGTCCCCGAGAAGGCGTTCGGCGCCCTCAGGCTGCCGTTCCTGTCCGTACCGCCGGTGCCGCCCAAGAAGTAGGCCCACGGGAACAGTTCACAGCGAAGGGCCCCGGGAATCCGTCCGCGAGGGGGGTTTGCGGACGGCCACGGGGCCCTTGGCTTTCGGTGCCGGCGTCAGGGCAGCGCCGGCACCGACGGGCGGCGCTGGGGGGGGGTAGCGCCGCTGGCTTGCGGGTGGTGCGGGGTATTCCGCGCGCGAGCTGGTCGGACCAATGGCAGGTGAGGCAAAGGTCCGCACCGGACGCGGTAAGCGGTTCGTCAAGCATCGTCCTGGATGCGCCTCACCCGGCGCAACCGTTTCGACCGGATGCGGTCGGTCCCGGGCGTCCCCAGGACCGACCACCCCATCGGTGTGACCGGGCTGCTGTCCCCTGCTGACCGGCCACGGCACCGGAACGAGGTCCCACGACGCGGACCGCTGCCAGCGGCCGGCGTCTCATCGCTCCGGCTTTCCGCCCGTGGGGCGGCGTCTACGCGTAGTCCTGCAGGCCGCGCCTGGCTGGCGTGGCACCGGGAACAACGACCCCTCTCGGCGGCCGGTCACGCGCCGTACGGGTGAGTCGGCAACCGAACTCAGATGCGGCGGCTGCGCCCGGCGCACTCCCGTCCGGCACGCGCCGCGACCCGCCTCCCGGACGCCGTCCGCGCCCCCGCACACCGCTCGAATCCGGCCACGCCCCACGGGCGCGGCCGGTTCAGACCCGGCCGCGGGAGAGCTCCAGCAAGGTCATCGCCAGCGCGGTGCCCGGCTTGCCGAGCTGATCGCGGTAGTGGGCCAGGATCTCCATCTCGCGGGAGAGGTTCACCCGGCGCCCGCCGGAGGCGATCCGCTCGCGCTGGATGACCGCCGAGACGGCCATCCGTTCCTGTACGAGCCCGATGATCCGTCCGTCGAGATCGTCGATCCGGCTCCGCGCGTCGCTGATCACGCCGGCCGCCTCCGGGGTGTGCGCACCGGTGCCGGGAGCGGCCGGCGCGGTGGCGTTCGTGGTCTCGCTGCTCATTTTCCGTGTCTCCTGAGGTCGGGGGTGGAGAGCCCCGGGAGCTCCGGGCGGTGGGCGGTCCCGGACACGGACAGGCGCCCCGGACCGTTGCGGCCCGGGGCGCCTGGGGAAGTCGCTTGTCAGTCGATCAAGCAGCACGACCATGGCAGCCGGACGGGCCGGTGCCATAGGTAAAGACGAAGGTCAGCTGCTGGGACATGGCGCTCAGTATGAGCCCGTTAGAATCGAAAGTCCAACCCCTGCTCCACACCGCCGGAAGGCCGCCGAAGTGCCATCAGCGCCCCCTGCCGCTGCCCCGGACGTCGTCCTCGTGGTCGACTTCGGCGCACAGTACGCCCAGCTCATCGCCCGTCGGGTCCGCGAGGCCCGGGTCTACAGCGAGATCGTGCCGTCCACCATGCCGGTGGCCGAAATGCTCGCCAAGAACCCGAAGGCGATCATCCTCTCCGGCGGTCCCTCGTCGGTGTACGCCGAAGACGCTCCCAGCCTGGACCGCTCGCTCTTCGAGGCCGGCGTCCCGGTCTTCGGGATGTGCTACGGCTTCCAGCTCATGGCCACCACCCTCGGCGGCACGGTCGACAACACCGGCGCCCGTGAGTACGGCCGCACCCCGCTGACCGTCACCAAGCCCTCCTCGACCCTCTTCGAGGGCACCCCGGCCGAGCAGTCCGTCTGGATGTCGCACGGCGACGCCTGCTCCGCCGCCCCCGAGGGCTTCACGGTCACCGCGTCCACCGACGTCGTCCCGGTCGCCGCCTTCGAGAACGACGAGAAGAAGCTCTACGGCGTCCAGTACCACCCAGAGGTGCTGCACTCCACGCACGGCCAGCAGGTCCTGGAGCACTTCCTCTACCGCGGCGCGGGCATCGAGCCGAGCTGGACCACCCACAGCGTGGTCGAGGAGCAGGTCGCCGCGATCCGCGCCCAGGTCGGCACCAAGCGCGCGATCTGCGGGCTGTCCGGCGGCGTGGACTCCGCGGTGGCCGCGGCCCTCGTCCAGCGGGCCATCGGCGACCAGCTGACCTGCGTCTACGTCGACCACGGCCTGATGCGCAAGGGCGAGTCCGAGCAGGTCGAGAAGGACTTCGTGGCCGCCACCGGCGTCCAGCTGAAGGTCGTCGACGCCCAGGAGCGCTTCCTGAACGCGCTGGCCGGGGTCAGCGACCCCGAGCAGAAGCGGAAGATCATCGGCCGGGAGTTCATCCGCGTCTTCGAGCAGGCGCAGGCCGAGCTGGTCGCCGAGGCGGGCGCCGAGGGCGAGGAAGTGGCCTTCCTGGTCCAGGGCACGCTCTACCCGGACATCGTCGAGTCCGGCGGCGGCACCGGCACCGCGAACATCAAGTCGCACCACAACGTCGGCGGACTGCCCGAGGACATCGAGTTCGAGCTCGTCGAGCCGCTGCGCCAGCTGTTCAAGGACGAGGTCCGGATGGTCGGCACCGAGCTGGGCCTCCCGGACGAGATCGTCCAGCGCCAGCCGTTCCCCGGCCCGGGCCTCGGTATCCGCATCGTCGGCGAGGTCACCAAGGACCGCCTCGACCTGCTGCGCGAGGCCGACGCGATCGCCCGCGAGGAGCTGACCGCGGCCGGCCTGGACCGCGAGATCTGGCAGTGCCCGGTGGTCCTGCTCGCCGACGTCCGCTCGGTCGGCGTCCAGGGCGACGGCCGCACGTACGGCCACCCGGTCGTGCTCCGCCCGGTCTCCTCCGAGGACGCCATGACCGCGGACTGGACCCGGATGCCCTACGACGTCCTGGCCCGGATCTCGACCCGGATCACCAACGAGGTCGCGGACGTCAACCGCGTCGTCCTGGACGTCACCAGCAAGCCCCCGGGCACCATCGAGTGGGAGTGACCGTTCAAGGCTCTCCCCCGAGATGAACGAAACGCCGTCGCTCACTCGTTGAGTGGCGGCGTTGTCGTTTCCCCGTCGGTGCCGCCGTGGACCGGCTGATCGCCTCCGCGGTGGCCCGCGGCGACGCGGCCTGGACCACTCGGCGCGGCTGCGGGGCGGGCAGCTGCTGAGCGGGTACGGCCAGGGAGAGAGCGCCCGTCCCACGAGGTTCTGCCCGGCCCTGGCCTCCGCGGGAACCGGAGGGTAGCTTCCGCCCGAGCGCTGTGAGCCGTACGCGCCCAGGAGGAGAACCGCGATGCCCGAGCCGACGCCGATACCCACCGAGCAGCTGCAGTTCGCCATGCCGCCGACGCACCAGAGCGTCGAGGAGGAGCGGAGATACCGCAGGGAACGCCTGGTGGCGGCGGTGCGCCTCTTCGGGCGCCTGGGCTTCGAAGAGGGCGTCACGGGCCATATCACCGCGCGTGACCCGGAGTTCACCGACTGCTTCTGGGTCAACCCCTTCGGGATGCCGTTCTCCCTCCTGACGCTGAGCGATCTGATCCTGGTCAACCTCGACGGGCAGGTCGTCGAGGGCCGCCACCACGTCAACCAGGCGGCGTTCTCGATCCACGCGCAGATCCACCGGGCCCGCCCGGACGTCGTGGCCGCCGCGCACAGCCACTCCACGTACGGCCGGGCGCTCGCCGCCCTCGGTGAGCTGCTGGACCCGATCACCCAGGACGTCTGCGCGTTCTACGAGGCGCACGCCCTCTACGACGCGTACAGCGGCGTCGTCGTGGACGAGGAGGAGAGCCGCCGGATCGCCGCCGCGCTCGGCCCGCACAAGGCCGTGATCCTGCGCAACCGCGGGCTGTTGACGGTGGGCGACTCGGTCGACGCGGCGGCCTGGTGGTTCCTCACGATGGAGCGGTCCTGCCAGGTGCAGCTGACGGCGAAGGCGGCCGGAAAGCCGGTACTGATCGGCCATCACGACGCCGTCCGCACGCGGGAGCAGCTGGGCAGCGACCTGGTCGCCTGGATCAACTACCAGCCGCTGTACCGGCAGATGGCGCGCAGCGAGCCGGACATGTTCGCCTAGGAGCCGGAGGGCGGCGCCCCGGTGAGGCGCCGCCCCGCGCCTCACACGTGCGGGAACAGCGCGAAGAAGGGGTCGGCGGCGGTGGCGAGACCGCGGCTGAACGGCGCGTCGAAGTCCCACACCAGGAACAGCAGGAAGGCGATCAGCGCACTGAAGACGCCGGCCATCAGCAACTCCCGTGCCGAGCGCCGGATCTGGAGCGTGAACATCACGCCGATGGAGATCACGCCCCCGGCGATCAGTCCGAACCACACCACACCCGGGAGCGTCGGATCGGCCGCGTCGGCGCGGGCACTGCGCGCCCCGTCCGCCACCCCGACCTGGTCGACGACGGGCTGGTAGGACTCCCGCTCGTAGTCGTCGCGCGGGTGGTAGCCGATGACGTCGGCCCGCACCTTGTCCAGCAGGTCCGCGCCGTGCTGCGTCAGCTCGCCGCGGTCGGCCATCACCCGCCATTCCTTGTGGACGACGTGGCCGACATAGGAGTTGACGTCGGCGCGGATCCGGTCCCGTACGGGCGCCGGCCAGGCCTGCACCCGCTCGCTGACCTCGTGCAGCGCCTGGGCCTCGGTCCGCACGGTGTCCTCGGCCGAGCTCTTGGCCTCCCAGACACCGGCGATGGCGAGGCCCAGCACGATCGCGTAGACCACCCCCACCATCATCGTCATGTACTCGATGACATCGGGCGTTTCGGTCGGGTCGTCGTCCTCGCCGACCCGGCGCTCCTTGAGGACGGTGATGGCCAGGACGACGCCGCAGACCGCGGCCATGGCGATGGTCAGCACCAGCCATTGCGACATGGAGACCTCCTACGAGGAACCGCGCCCGGCGGAACGGGACGCGGCGCGCGAACGGGGACGGAGGGCGGCGGCGGCCAGCAGCGCCGGCGTGGTGACCAGCAGCGTCCTGGTCACCACGGAGTGCCCGTGGTGCGGTTGGTGGTGTACCGGCGTGTAACGGGGCGGCCGGGCGGGGGTGGAGGCCGTCAGGTGCCGGGCCGGGGTCGGCGTGGCCGGCGGCGGTTCCGTGGGGGCGGGGCGGTGGTACGGAGGTGGCGGCGCCGGCCGCGGCGTGGCCGGGGGCGCCGGAGTGCGCAGCGGGCGGGGAGCCGCGGCGCGGCTGGGCGTCGGGGACGGGGCGGGTGTGAACGTCGGGGTGGGCCGGGGCCCGGGCGTCGACTTGGTGCAGGGGATGTGCCAGCCGGGCGGCACGGGGAAATCGGTCGGAAACCGGATCGGCGGCGCGGTCCCGGCGAACGCGCAGTTGTCCCCCGGTGGTTGACGGACCGGTCCCGGACGGGCCGCGGCAGCGGGCGCCGTCCCGAGGGCCAGCACCGCGGTGAGCCCGCCGACCGTGGCAAGGCCGGTGAGCAGCACCCCGGCCCACAGGAGCAGCCGCTTCGACCCCGCCCTTCCGCCACGACGACCGGTACAGCCCCCCGTACCCGCTTCGTTCACTGTGTCGGTTTCGTGAGATTCGTATATCTCGCGCACGGCGGGAAGTTTGCGCAGCACCAGGGCCTACCAGCCGTCGACCGACGCCGATTCGCCCGAATGAGGGAAGCGCAGGGAATGCGCGTCCGGGCGGGCCCCGGACCCCGTGTGCCGCTGAACTTGCCGTTGTACGTCAACCCGCCGCCGCCCTCCGTACCGTCCGTCACCTGGACGATGAGGGGCCGGACCCGGTAACTGAGGCACAATTCGCCATCGAGGAAGAGAAGTTGGGACGAGCGGCGGCGGGGCGGTACGGACGTGTCGGTGGATTCGGCGAGCAGGGTGGCCGGAAGGGGCGAGCCGCGAGGTGACGGCGGTGTGTGCCGGTGCGGACGGTGCCCGCACGGCGCCCGTGAGGGGCACCGGCAGGCGGTCACCGCCTTTGCCGCGCTCCGCGAGGACTTCGCCGCCGGGCGCGGGGTACCGGCCGGACTGGCGCACTCCGCCGGCGCCGCCCGGCAGTGGGTATCGGACGAACTGACCCTGTCGGCCCGCGCGTTGGCCGAGCGCGCCGCGGCCGAGGGAGCCGCCTGGCCGGCGGCCGTCCAGGCGCGCACCCTGATGGCCGTGTGGGTCGCCGTGGTGGCCCTGCTGCTCGGACAGGCACTGACCGCCATCGGGACGGGCTGGACGGTGACCCGGACGGCCGGACTGACCGCGGCAGTGGTACTCGCGCTCGGGGCGACCGTCGCGGCCTGGCGGCACCGCGCGCACGGCGGCGCGCTGGCACCGGTGATCGGCGAGGACCGCCGGTTCTCCACCTCTCGTGCGGTCGCCGCCGGGTGGGTACTGGTGGTGCTGTACGCCGTACTGATGCTCGCCGTCCAGCTCGCCGCGGCATCCGGTCCGCACCATCGGCACCGCCTCCTCTCCGGCCTCGAACTCGGCTCGTCCGGCGGACTGTTGGCCCTGCTCGCCGTCGGGTGCGGGGTGGCGGTGCTGGCGTACGGCATGACCGCCGGGCGGATCCGCTCCGGACGCGTACAGAAGGTGCCGGCCGAGCGCCCGCGGGCCGTGGACCTGCTGGCGGACGACGCCGGGCGCGGCAGCCTCACCGACGCGCAGTACGCGCTGGTGAACGCGTCCCTGCTGGTCCTCACCCTGGTACGCCTGGCCGGAAACCCCCGCCAACTCCCCTCCGTCCCCTGGGGCTTGGTCATCCTGGCCGTCCTCTCCGGCATGACCTACCTGGCCGGTAAGAGCGTCGCCGGCGGCCGGCCGGTCATCCTCTCGGTCGTGCGCTCCCGGGAGGTCGGCGATCTCGCCGCGCCGATCCGGACCGGCGACGACATCGAGATCCGCGGCACCGGCTTCGTCCCGCCCGGCGCCGGCACCCCCGACCGGCTGGCCCGCACCGTCGTACGGATCGGCGCGGTCCACGTACCGGTCCCGCTGGTCCCCGTGGCCGGCGGCTTCGCCAACCCCACGGACGGGGTGCTGACCGTGCCGGTGCCGGTGGATGTGGAGCCGGGCACCGTGGAGGTCCGCGTCATCACCGCCGCCGGCGTGGAAACGGCCGGATACCGGATCGACGTCCAGGACTGATCGACGCTCAGGACTGATTGACGTCCAGGGCCGTGAAGCCGTAATCGCGGCGAAGGCCGGGGCGCGCAACCGGTGCTGCGGACGACGCGGCCACGGACAGGCACCACAGGACGAGCACTGCCCCCGAGCCACGACGCGGCGTACGGCAACCGTCCGAACCCGCTCCGGGGACCATCTCAACGCGCGCATGTGCGTACGTATCTCGCCATGAGGTGCAGGCGACGGCAGAATCACCTCCCGGTGGCAACGGAGAGGCGGACGTCATGGTGCACGCGAATCGCACACGCGGTGCCGACTTGGGAGGCACGGACCTCGGAGGCGTCGGACTACGCGGGCTATGGGCGCGCCATGCGCTGTTCCCGCTGCGGATCTTCCTGGGCGTGACCTTTCTCTACGCGGGGCTCGGCAAGCTGATGCATCCGGCGTTCCTGGCCGCGCGCGGCACCGGATCGCTCGGCGAACTGCTGCGGCAGGTCCACTCCACGGCCGCCCTGCCGCAGCTCGTGGAACTGGCCCAGAAGAGTCCGGTGGCCGCCGGCTACGCCATCGCCGGCGGTGAAGTGCTGGTCGGCGTCGGTATTCTCGTGGGGCTGCTGGGACGGCTGGCCGCGCTCGGTGGCGCGTTGATCTCGCTGACCCTGTGGCTCACCGTGAGCTGGCAGACCCACCCGTACTACTACGGCAACGACCTCGCCTACCTGCTGGCCTGGACCCCGCTCATCCTGGCCGGCACCCCGCGACTCTCCCTGGACGGGGCCCTCACCAACCGCCGCAATCGGCACGGGGCACAGCTTTACGGCTAGGTGTGCGCACATGTCACCGCGGCTGCGCTGGCGGTGACGCAACGCCGGTCGACGACGCACGGCCCGGACGCCGGGCTCGGGCCCCGGACCGGTGGCACCGTCGTTCGGAGCCACCGTCCGACGGCCGGCGACGGCGCAGGGCCGGAGGGATGTACCGGAGTGCGCCCGCAGGACCTGGAGCGAACGCCGGGGTATTCGTCATCCACGTACCAGATGCGCCCGCGCCGAGGACGTACTCCGGTGCAGCCCTCCGGCCCCCACCCACCGGGCAGAACCGAGGCCACGCCAGCCCCCACTCACCGGAGAGAACCCGCGAAGCGGCCCCCACCAGCCGGAGCCCACAAGACGCTCGCCCCACCACCGGACAGAACCCGCGAAGCGGCCCGCCCCCACCAGGCGGAACCCACAAGGCACTCGCCCCCACCCACCGGACAGAACCCGGAAACCAGGCCCGCCCCCACCCACCGGGCGACCCCGAGACCACGCCAGCCCCCACCCACTGGAAGGCAACCGGAAGCCGCCCGAGCGCCATCCACCCCTCCGGGCGGGCCAAGCCGCGCCCCGCCGACGGCAAGAGCCGCCGAGCCGGCTCACGACGGCCCGCCCGGTGGCGAGTGCGGCCGGTGGCGGCGGACCGTGGCCCAGATGGCGGAGGTGATGCCGGAGAGCACCAGCCCTGCCGGGACGGCGAGGAACAGCCAGGGGCCCGGGGCATGCCAGACACCGAGGGCGTCGAGCCCGTAGCCGGTGCCGACGGCGACGGCCGCCGCACCGGAGACCAGCCGGCCCGGCTCGAAGGGATGGCGCTTCACTGGGGGACTCCCTGGGGGATAGGGGCCGACGAGGCGGCCGGCGGAGGGCCGGGGACGGCGCGCTCGACGGCGACCTGACCGGCCCCGACCTTGAGCGTCAACTCCAGCGCCCCGTGCGGCTTCTCGCCCTTCTTGAGGCCGTCCGCAGGCAACGTGACCGTCCGCTGCCGGCCACCCGCGGAGAAGTGCACATCCTGGGGACCGTCGCCCGGCAGATGGGTGTCGCCGACGCCCAGCCGGATGTGGAGCGTGGTGGTGACGCCTCGCGGGAGCGTCACCTGGAGGCGGCCGGCGCCCACTTCCGCGCTGCTGCGGACCGTGGCGCCGTTCCCGACGGGCAGTCGGCTGAGGTCGAGACGGCCGTCCCCGGAGCCGAGGGCGTAGTGCGGCTGGACGGAGGCGATATCGGCCGGGGCCCAGACGCGATCGCGCCAGTCCGCGGTGACGTTGGCGGGCAGCACCGTCGCGCCCGCCAGCAGCACGGCCGTCAGCACCATCATGAAGATCGTGCCGCCGCCCGCACGGCCCAGCCAGGCGCTGAGTATCAGCCCGAGGCCGAACACGACCAGCGCGCAGGCCAGACCGGCCTGGAGGGACGGGGCGAGCGCGGCGTGTTGGTGAACGGCGAGGGCGGCGCCGGTGCCGGCCAGCGCCGCCAGCAGGAACGTCCGGCCGCCGATGGGCCGCCCGGTGCGCGCGGGCGTGCGCGGAGCGGCGGTGTCCGGGGCGGCGGTGTCCGGGGCGGGCCGCCCGGTGCCGGTCCAACTCCCGTACGACCAGGAGCCGGTGGCCGCGCCGTGCGCCGACTCGTAGCGGATGTCGAGCCGGGTGTCCTCCGGCCCCCAGAGATAGCCCCCGCCGCCCGTCACGTCCCGGCTGCGGGGATCGCGCCACCAGGACGGGGTGTTCGGCGTCGGTGGCGCCTGGGTTTCCGGCGGGGCGTCGGCGACGGCCTGGGCCGTGGCGGCGTCCATGGTCTCCAAGCCCTCGGCCTCCGCGCGCCGGCGCTGTCGCGACCAGTAGGCGGAACCGGCCACGGCCAGCGTCAGCATGATGGCGAAGGACATCATGCTGCCCTTGCCGAGGGTGGTCAGGAACAACCCGCAGCCGATCAGCGCGAACAGCAGTGCCGTCAGCGCGGAGCCCTCGACGCGGCCGGAGAGCAGCCTGCGGCCCTCGTTCTCCTCCTCGCCGTCGAAGGGGATGATCAGCCAGGCGAAGCCGTAGAAGATCAGGCCGAGTCCGCCGACGGACAGCACGGCGAGCACGATGCGGAAGATGACCGGATCGAGGTCCCACTGCCTGCCGAGCCCGGCGCACACGCCCGCGACGACCTTGTGCCGCCTGCTGCGGCGCAGCGTGCCGGCCGGCCCGGCAGGCGGCGGGGTGGGACCGGCGGAGTCGGCGGCCGCCGACTCCGCGACAGGGGGTGCATCGTTCATGGAGCCATGGGGACAAGGCCCGCCGCCCCACGGGATCGGTGAAAACCCTGGCTCATCCCTGAGATCCCCTGAGAGGTCCCCGACAACCCCCTGCGGGACGCACAGAGGCCACCCGCCGCCCGCCGGATGCCGCAGAGCCCGGCGACGCGTATCCCCGTGCAGTGCCCCCGTGCAGCACCCAGGCCCAGAGTCTCCCCCCAGAACCCCCGCTCAGAATCTCCGTGCTACGAGACACGAGGTCTGTGCCCATGTGCGATGCGCCACGAACCGCACGCTGCGTCCCCAACGGGAACCACCCTGTGCCCACAATGGAAACCACGCTGCGTCGTCAGTCCGAAACACACCGCGTCCACGGCGGGAAACCCGCCGCGCCTCCGCGGGAAAAACGGCCGGGTCCCGCGGTGGCCGGAGGGCTGTTCGCCGACGTCGGAGACTATCGTTGCGCCCTGGATACGTACGGGTTTCCGGAGGGGCGTGCGGTGGCGGAGACGGCGTCGGTGGACGAGGGGCGACTGGTCGCCGGGCGATATCGCCTGGTCGAGCGGATAGGCCAGGGCGGTATGGGAACCGTCTGGCGAGCCCGGGACGAAGTCCTCGGGCGCCAGGTGGCGGTCAAACGCCTGCACGTGTCGCCGCAACTCGACGCGGACGAACTAGCCACCCGCCACGAGCGCACCACCAGAGAGGCGCAGGCCGCGGCGCGCATCAACCATCCCAATGTGGTGAGCGTGCACGACGTCGTCGACGACGCCGGGCTGCCGTGCATCGTCATGGAGTACGTCCCGTCGACGACCCTGGGCGACGCGATCAAGGAAGCCGCCCAGTCCGACACCTTCCTTTCGCCACGAGAGACCGCCCGGATCGGCCGCGGCATGATCGCCGCGCTGCGTGCCGCGCACTCCGCCGGTGTGCTGCACCGCGACGTCAAGCCGGGCAACGTCCTGCTCGGTGAGGACGGCCGGGTCGTCCTCACCGACTTCGGGATCGCCGTCGCCACCGGCACCTCCACGCTCACCAAGACCGGTGAACTGGTCGGCTCCATCGACTACCTGGCGCCCGAGCGCGTCAAGGGCGGCACCCCCGGCCCCGCGTCCGACCTGTGGGCCCTGGGGGCGACGCTGTATCAGGCCGTTGAAGGTCGGCCCCCCTTCCGGAAGAACACCGCGGTCGAGACGGCGTACGCGATCGCCGTCGACCCGTTGGATCCGCCGCGCAACGCCGGGCAGTTGGCGCCGCTGATCGAGGCGCTGCTGGCCAAGGAGCCGGCGGAGCGGCCGACCGTCGAGGTCGTCGAGCGGGCCCTGCGGACGGCCGAGGCCGAGGCGGAGACCGCGCTGATCGGCTGGCCGACGCTGGCGCTGGGGACGGTCGGCCGGGGGCGTACCGACACGGGCGAGCAGCCCGAGGCGCCCACGCGGCCGGTGGACCGTGCGGGCGGGGCGGGCGCCACCCAGGACACGGGGCGCGTCACCGGGACCGGGGCGCTCACGGACGCCGGCACGGGCGCGGGCTCCGCGACCGGCGGCCATCCGAAGCCGGCCGCCGGCGCGGGCGCCGTGGCTCCGCCGGCCGCCGGTGCCGGCACGGCCGCCACGGGGAGCGGGACCGGCGGCGGGACGGCCGCGGGCGACGACGCGACCGGCCGGGTGGCGCTGCCCGGCGACGCGGCCGGCGGAGCGCCCGCCGATGCCCGCACGGACGCGCACGGTTCGGGACCTGCGCCCCGCAAGCGGCGCGGCCGGGCCGTGGCCTGGAGTGCCGTCGGGGTGCTGGTCGTCGGGGGCGGCGCGGGCGCGGCCTGGTACGTGACGCACCGTGGCGACCCCGGCGCGGCCGGTGCATCCGGTATGTCCAGTACGTCGGCCGGTCCCCGCACCCCCGTACTGCCGAGCGCGCCGAAGAGCAGCGTCGGGCCGCCCCCGCCTCTCCCCAAGGGCTACCGCCGGGCCGACGAGAAGGCGCTCGGCGTGTCCTTCCCCGTACCGTCCGGCTGGAAGCGGGAGGCCCGGGACGGCGGCCGACAGATCGTCTACTACAGCAACGACAGCGAGCTGGCACGGCTGACCGTCAACGTCATGGACTTCTCCTCCGGGGATCAGGTGCAGCACTTCAAGGACGTCGAGGCCGACTTCAAGACCCAGTACCCCGTCTACAAGCGGCTGCGGCTCCAGGACACCGTCTTCCAGGGCGACCCGGCCGCCATCTGGGAGTTCTCCTTCCAGGGCCGGGCCCGCGAGTTCCGGGGGATCGACCTCGGCTTCGGCCGCGAGGGCAAGAAGGAGTACGCGATCTACGTGTCCGGGCCGTCCGTGAACTGGTCGAAGTACGAAGCGATCTTCTCGAACGTGAAGGACGGATTCCGGAAGAACGCGACGGTGGGCTGAGCCGGAGAAGGCGGGGTTCCCCGACCTTGCTCAGGGGGTTCCCTGAGCAAGGTCAGGGACGGGTTCAGGGTCGACCCTGATGTCTTCGGCCCGCCGGCGTGTGACGATCTGGGACATGACCACAGCGCCACCCCGCGCCGAGACGATCTACGCCGCGGCACCGGACCCCGACGACCCGCCCGTGCGCAAGCTCTACCGCAGCGCCGACGGGCGGCTCCTCGGCGGTGTCGCGCGCGGCCTCGCGGGGCACCTCGGCCTCCCGGTCTCCTGGGTGCGGGTCGTCTTCCTCGCGCTCTTCATGGCCGACGGCATGGGGGCCCTGCTCTATGCCGCGTTCTGGTTCTTCGTGCCGCTGGGCGTCGGCGGTGTCGAGACCCGGCAGCCCGCGCCCGGTGAGGGGAAGCGGCGGATCCTGGGCCGCCGGCCGGACAAGGGCCAGGTCTTCGCGCTGATCGCGCTGCTGGTGGGCGCCTCGATCGTGGCGTCCAGGTTCCAGCTGGGCCGGGCCAACGGCTATCTCTGGCCGGTGCTGCTGATCGGCGCCGGCGTCGCCCTCGTCTGGCGCCAGGCGGACAACTCCCGCCGCGCCCAGTGGCTGGAACTCGGCCGCCGCAAGGCCCTGTTCCCGGTGCTGCGCGGCGCGGCCGGCGTGCTGCTCGTCGGTGTGGGCGTGACCGGCATCGTCGTGCTCCAGGGTTCCGTGCGGAACCTGGGCTCGGTGTTGCAGGCCGCGCTCGCCGTCGTCGTCGGCATCGCCCTGCTGGCGGGCCCGTATCTGGTACGGATCACGCAGGACCTCTCCGAGGAGCGGCTGATGCGCATCCGCGCCCAGGAGCGCGCCGAGGTGGCGGCGCACGTCCATGACTCCGTGCTGCACACCCTCACCCTCATCCAGCGCAACGCCGACGACCCCAGGGAGGTGGCACGGCTGGCCCGTGCCCAGGAGCGCGAGTTGCGCGCCTGGCTCTACAAGCCGGAGGGCCGCGGGAAGGACGAGGACGAGGAGCCGGCGACGCTGGCGGAGGCGGTGCGCGCGTCCGCCGCCGAGGTCGAGGACCACCACGGCGTCCCCATCGAGGTGGTGATCGTCGGCGACTGCCCGCTGGACGAGGCGCTCGGCGCCCAGATGCAGGCCGCGCGCGAAGCGATGGTCAATGCCGCCAAGTACGGTGGCGAGGGCGGTGCGGTGCAGGTGTTCGCCGAGGTGGAGGGCCGGACGGTCTTCGTCTCGGTGCGCGACCGCGGCCCCGGCTTCGATCTGGACGCTGTGCCCGGGGACCGCATGGGCGTACGGGAATCCATCATCGGCCGGATGGAGCGCAACGGCGGCACGGCCCGACTGCGCTCCGCCCCCGATGGCGGCACGGTCGTCGAGCTGGAGATGGAGCGCGCCGAAGAGCGCGCCGAGCATCGCACGGGCGCGGAGAGACGCACCGAGTGAGCGGGGCGGCGGCCGTGGGCCCGTGGCGACAGGGCGGGCCGGGGCAGGGGATCATGACGGGGCAGACAGCGAAGGGCGGACGGACGAGATGAGCAGCGACGAGGCACAGCAGGGCGAGACCGGGAGCGGCGCGGGCGAGGACCGCACCGTGCGGGTCGTGCTGGTCGACGACCACCGGATGTTCCGTACGGGCGTCCAGGCCGAGATCGGCCAGACCGAGCGGACCCGGGTCGAGGTGGTCGGCGAGGCCGCCGACGTCGACCAGGCGTTCACGGTCATCACCGCCACCCGGCCCGAAGTCGTCCTGCTGGACGTGCACCTCCCCGGTGGCGGCGGTGTCGAAGTGCTGCGCCGCAGCGCCGCGATGATGGCGGACGCCGAGCGGCCGGTCCGGTTCCTGGCGCTCTCGGTCTCCGACGCGGCCGAGGACGTCATCGGGGTCATCCGCGGCGGCGCCCGCGGCTATGTCACCAAGACCATCACGGGCACGGACCTGGTCAACGCCATCTTCCGGGTCGCCGACGGGGACGCGGTCTTCTCGCCGCGGCTGGCCGGCTTCGTCCTGGACGCGTTCGCCTCGACGGACGCCCCGCCGGTCGACGAGGACATGGACCGCCTCACGCAGCGTGAGCGCGAGGTGCTGCGGCTGATAGCGCGCGGGTATGCGTACAAGGAGATCGCCAAGCAGCTGTTCATCTCCGTCAAGACGGTTGAGTCACATGTCTCGGCCGTGCTGCGCAAGCTCCAGCTCTCCAACCGGCATGAGCTGACGCGCTGGGCGGCGGCGCGACGCCTGGTCTGACCTGCGGTTCGGTGGGGAAGAGGGGGAGTGGTGACAGGCGAACGCCCGGTGCCGGACGGGCGGCTGTGACGGAAGGGACATGTAAAGAAGGGCCAAAGTCGCGCAACCAGGCGCGCGCGGATTTTCATCTAAGGGCGCGGAGAGGCTCGCTGCCCGAAGGCAGGGCCGGAACCCACGCCCACGTCCTTCGTGTTACGTCCTGGAAACGAGATCCCGATGAGCCTGACGGGCACTCCCTTCTTTCTCTTCGCGCTCCTGCTGCTGATCGTCGCCGTCGTGCTGCCGTTCGCCGTATGGGGCCGAGTGGCCGGACCGCCGGTGATGAAAGGGCTCGCGCGACTGCTGATGCTGCTGTTCGCGCAGGTCACCGCCATCACGGTGGTCTTCCTCCTGGTCAACAACGCCAACAACCTCTACGACAACTGGGGCGACCTGCTCGGCACCGGTAACCACATCGACGCGGCCCGTAACCTCGGCCCGGACGGCCTGGGCGGCAAGAACCTCAAGGACCAGCCCAAGGTCCACCAGGAGTTCCGGCCGGCCGACGACCCGGTGGTGGGCCCCAACGTCCAGATGACCGACCTCAAGGGCCAGATCTCCGGCGTCAACGGCGAGGTCTACGTCTGGCTGCCGCCGCAGTACAACGACCCCGCGTACAAGGACAAGAAGTTCCCGGTGGTCGAGCTGCTGCCCGGCTACCCCGGGTCCTCGAAGTCCTGGCTGGGGTCGCTGAAGGTGGCCCAGCAGCTCACACCGCTGATGCAGAGCGGTGCCGTCAAGCCGTTCATCCTGGTGTCGCCGCGGACCAACGTCCTGCCCAACGCCGACAGCGGATGCGTCAACATCCCCGGCAAGGTCAACGCCGACAGCTGGCTGACCGTCGACGTCCGCCAGATGATCATCGACAACTTCCGGGCCGGCGACAAGCCGGACGCCTGGGGCCTGGCGGGCTACTCGGCCGGTGCGCACTGCTCCGCCAAGCTCGCGCTGGCCCACCCGGACCGCTACCGCGCCGCGGTCGCCATGTCCGGCTACAACGACCCGGCCATCGAGCCCGACTCGCTCGCCGGCAAGGACCCGAAGCTGCGCGTCGAGACCAACCCGATCCACCTCCTGAAGGCCGCCAACGACGCCGGGAAGCCGCCCCGTACGGCGCTGTACATCTCCGGTGCGGCGGGCGACGGCTACCAGGCCGGCATGGGCCTCAAGCAGCTCGCGAAGCAGCCGACGACGGTGAACGTCAAGATGATCTCGGCGGGTGCCGGCGGCCACACCGTGCCGGTGTGGAAGCACCAAGTTCCGGATATCTTCCGCTGGTTCGGGCTGTACCTGCGGGCCTGACCGCCTGCGGGGCGACAGCCCGCGGGCCTGGGCAAAGAGTGTGATGCAGGGCCTGTCCGCCGGATCCGGCGGACAGGCCCTTCGCGCGTTTCCGGGGTCCGGCCGGTGAGATCGAGATCCACGGTGGCCGCGGGACAAGGTCAGTCGTTCGGGTGAATCGGCGCTGCGGCTGTGCGAACACGGCACGAATGCGCGCCGCGACGCGTTGTTACGCGTGACCGAGGCAACGGACAGGACCGGGGGAGGACCGATGCGGATCGATATCGGTGGCGGGGAGCGACCGTACCGCGACGTCGGGGGCGAGCAAGGCGAGCAACTCGTCGCGGACGGGCCGGAGATGAGGAAGCGGCCGACGACAGCGGTGCTGCAGGGCGGTCCCGGCGCCGGCCACACCACGCGCAAACCGGAGTTCACGGCGGCGGCGCGGAACACCCGGGTCGTGCGGCGGCTCGACGGGCACAGAGGGGGTGACGGCTGTGGGAGGCGGCGGCCGAGAGGTGGCGGCGCGAGCAGAGCGCCGGGCGAAGGCCGGGCGGTCAGGGGGCGGCGATGACGAACTCCGGTGGCCGCGCGACGCCGTGCGGCGGTGCGGGCGGAAGTGCCGTGGGCGGAGGCATCGTTGACGAAGGGCCGGTGGACGGAGATGCCGTGGACGGCGGCTCCGAGGGACGAGAGGGGCGCAGGGCGGTGCGTCGGGGGCGGGCTCCCGGCAGCGTGCGGGACGCGGTGATCGACTTCTGTCGCCACGTCGGTATGGACACCGTGTTCGGGAACCCCGGCTCCACCGAGCTGCGGCTGCTCCGGGACTGGCCCGAGGACCTGCGGTTCGTGCTCGGGTTGCAGGAGTCGACCGTCGTGGCGATGGCGGCCGGGCACGCGCTGGGCACGGGACGGGCCAGCCTGGCCGTTCTGCATTCGGCAGGTGGGGTGGGGCATGCGCTCGGCGCGGTGGTCAACGCCTATCGGGACCGGGTGCCGTTGGTGGTCCTCGCCGGGCAGCAGTCGCGGGCGTTGCTGCCGTACCGGCCGTTCCTGGGGGCGGACGAGCCCGAGCAGTTCCCGCGGCCGTATGTGAAGTGGAGCCGGCAGCCCGCGCGCGGCCAGGACGTACCGGCCGCGTTCGCGGAGGCGTACCGGGTCGCGATGACGCATCCGCGGGGTCCCGTCTTCCTCTCCGTCCCGGAGGACGACTGGGACTGCCCGGCCGCCCCGGTGCCACCGCGCGCGGTGTACGACGCGTTCAGCGCCGACCCGGCCGCGCTCGCCGAGCTGGCCGCGGCGCTGGACGCCGCCCGGCGCCCCGCACTGGTCGTCGGCCCCGGGGTGGAGAACGAGGGCGCCGGAAGCGATGTGGTGGCACTGGCCGAGCGGGCGCGCGCCGCCGTGTACATCGGCCCGTTGTCCGGGCGC
Organism: Streptomyces sp. CT34; assembly: GCF_000805335.1. Classification (GTDB taxonomy): domain Bacteria; phylum Actinomycetota; class Actinomycetes; order Streptomycetales; family Streptomycetaceae; genus Streptomyces. The sequence continues at coordinate 4,985,370 of NZ_KN708638.1, forward strand.
TCCGGATTCCCCGAGACCCACCCCTTGTTCCAGGGCTTCCTCCCGCCCGTCCGGGACCGGCTGGCGGACCGGCTGGCCGGGCACGACCTGATCGTGGCGCTGGGGGCGCCGCTGTTCACGTACCACGTCCAGGTCCCTGACCCGGACTCTGACTCCGACTCCGACCTCGACCCGGCATACGGGGGCGGCGGCCCGTCGGCCAACTCCGGTCTGCTGGGGGACGGTTCGGTGCTGTACCACCTGGACTGCGATCCCGAGCAGGCGGCCTGGCTGCCGGTGGGGACGAGCATCCTGACGACGCTGCGGCCCGCCGTGCGGGCGCTGACGGGGCTTGTCCGGGCGGTCGGACCGGCGGCCGGCGGTACGCATGGGGATGCCGCCGGAGTGCCTGGCGGTACGCACGGGGATGACGCCGGAGCGCAGGGAGGGGGCCGTTCCCTGCCGCCCGTCCGGCCGCGGCCCGCCGCCATACCGCCCGCCGATCCGATACCGGCCGGGCATGTGCTCGATCTGCTGCGCGAGCGGTTGCCGGATGGCGCGGTGCTGGTGGAGGAGGCGCCCAGCCACCGCGATGACCTCCACGCCCGGGTGCCCATCGAGCGGGCCGGCGGATTCCTGACCACCGGGAACGGCACGCTGGGCTGGGGCCTGCCGCTCGCGGTGGGGCGGGCGCTGGCGGCCGGATCCGGTGAGCGGGTGGTGTGCGTACTGGGCGACGGGTCGGCGATGTATTCCGTACAGGCGCTGTGGACCGCCGTACGGCACCGCGCACCGGTCACCTTCGTCCTGCTCGACAACGGCGGTTACGAGGCGGTCGCGGCGCTGGGGCGGCGGATCGGCCTGACGGATGTACCGGGCACGGCGCTGGGCGGGATCGACTTCGCGGGCCTGGCGGCGTCGTTCGGCTGCCCGTCCCACCGCGCCGCCGGTGCCGCCGAGTTGCCCGGCGAACTGGACCGGGCACTGCGGCGGCGCCCGGAGGACGGACCGTTGCTGCTGGAGATACCGGTGCGGAGGGAGGAGTCGACGCTCTATTGAACGGTGCGTGGGGTTGAACGGTGCGTGGGGGTGAACGGTACGGGGGGTGAACGGTGCGCGGGATCGGGCTGTCCCGAGCCGGGTCGTAAGACGCTGCATGGGGGCGCGAGGCGGATGGGACATCCCCGGCGGAGGTGTGCCGGGAAGAGGGGCCCGGCGGCGGTGCCTTGGGGAGGCGGGGTGGGGGTGGGCGGGGAAGGGGGGAGGGGGAGGGGGAAGTGGTCTGAAATCTGAAAAGGTGCTTGCTGCGGGCGCCAGGCCCTAGCCCGGGCGGGTCGCTCCGGCGAACGGCAGGTGGTCGATCGGTGAGATGCGGACCGGTGCTCCCGGGTGCGGGGCGTGGATCATCTTGCCGTCGCCGATGTAGATCCCGACGTGGCTGATGCCGGAGTGGAAGAACACCAGGTCGCCGGGGGCGAGTTGGGAGCTGTCGATGCGGGGGCCCGCGTTGATCTGGGTGTAGGTGGTGCGGGGCAGCGTGACACCGCCGGACTTCCAGGCGGCCTGGACCAGTCCCGAGCAGTCGTACGCGGACGGGCCGGTCGCGCCCCATGCATAGGGCTTGCCGAGCGCGGCGTAGGCGAAGGAGACGGCCCGGGCGGCACGGGGGTCGGGGGCCGCCCGTCGGCGCTGCCCCGGGACCGGGCCCGGGCGGTCGCGTGGATCCTCGGCGTTTCCCAACGTCCGGAAGGTGGCCGTCCGTTGGCCTACGAGGGCGGCCCCGATCCTGGCCTCCGGCAAGTGCCCCCTTGTGGCTCTGGTCTCCGACAGGTGTCCCCTTGTTGTCCCGGTCTCCGGCAGGTGCTCACTTGTTGTCCCGGCCTCCGGCAGGTGACCGCTGGCGGTGGCACCGGTCTCCGGTAGGCGATTACCTGCGGCCCCGGTCTCCGGTAGGTGTGTTGCGGTGGTCTCGGGCTCCTGTAGCTGTGCTGGGTTGGCCCCTGCTCGGCGGCGGTGTAGCCGGTGGATGCTGCCGAGCCGGCGCGCGTAACCGGCCACTGCGGTCGCCTGGGGGCTGCCCGTGCGCTCCAGGACCGTGGCGCCGTCCAGGCAGCGTTGCGGGTCCGTGGACAGTGGCAGGCGTACGGTCAGCGGCCGTACGGCCGGGTCCGCTCCCGTGCGGTACCGGGTGGCGGAACTGGTGCCGGGCTCGGCCCGGCCGGCGCCGTCGGGGGCGGTGACGGCGGCGTCGGGGGCGGTGACGGCGGCGTCCGTGCGGGCCGGCGGGGCGGTGGTGCGGACTCGGGTCGTGCGGTGCGACGCCACGGGGGTCGTCACTTCCTTCCCTGGGGAGCGAACGGACGCGTCAGGATGGACGCGACCGTGACCGCGACCGCTGCCATGACGGCAACCCTGACGGCGACCGCTGCCATGACAGCAACCGCGACGGCGACCGCGACCGTGACGGCGACCGCTGCCATGACAGCGACCGTGACGGTGACAGCAACCCTGACGGTGACTGCGGCCGTCGCCGATAGCCGACGCTGCGCCGGCGGTCGCCTGGAGGAGGACGTTAGGCGCGGGCGTCACGGGTGGGCGCCTGGTTGCCCGGCATTGTTCGTTTCCGACCGCGGAGCGTACGAGGGTGACCGGGGTTCCGGCGCCGGGCGGCCGGGCGCGGACTGCCGTGACCGATGCGGTGATTGCGGGCGCCCTGCCGGAAAGGCCGTGCTATGGGGCGGCTACGATCCACCACTATGGACGTAGTAATCAATATCTTCGTCGCCCTGCACATCATCGGCATCGCCGCCCTGCTCGGCGGTTTTCTGACCCAGATGAAGGCGATGGGCGCGGGCACCGCCCGCTTTGTGCCGGGCATGCTGCACGGTGCGCTGACGATGCTGGTCACCGGCGTCGCGCTGGTCGGCCTGAACCAGGTGCAGGACCACCCGGTCAACAACATCAAGATCGGCATCAAGATCGCTGTCCTGGTGGTGATCCTGGCGCTGGTCTACGTCAAGCGGGACGAGGAGAAGATCGCCAAGCCGCTCTTCGGCACGGTCGGCGGGCTCACGATGCTCAACATCTTCATCGCGGTCCTCTGGACCTGAGCCCCGGCGGACCCAGACGGGACCCCGGCGGACTCCGCCGGACCCCGGCTGCGACGCCCGCCGCGGACCCGCCGCAGACGACTCACCGCGCGGTCATCCCGCTCCGTTCCCGGAGGCGGACGGTGACCGCGCGGTGGCGTGTGGGGGGTGGGGTGTGGGGGGTGTTCGGGGAGCGTGGGAGCTCGTCCGGAGGCCGCCCGCCGAGCCGAACCGAGGAACGGCCCCGGTCTTGCGGAGCTGCCGCGGCCCGCTCTCGCCCCGCTGGAGGTCCTGGCCGGACCTCCAGCGGGGCCCGACCTCCAGACAGGCCGGAACTTCAGACCGGCCGGACCTCCGTCCGGCCCGGATCTCTGTCCGGCCCGGATCTCTGTCCGGGCCGGGCCGGACGCTTCCGCTAGCCGGGCCGGACGCTTCCGTAGATCGGCATGTAGTAGATCGACTCCACGCGGACGCTGGCGCCCGGGTGCGGGGCGTGGATCATCTTGCCGTCGCCGATGTACATCCCGACGTGGCTGATGTCGTTGAAGAAGAACACCAGGTCGCCGGGCTGGAGGTCGCCGGTGGCGATCCGGGTGCCGGTCTTGACCTGGTCCCAGGTCGTCCGCGGCAGGTCGACTCCGGCGGCCCGCCACGCGGCCTGCGTCAGGCCCGAGCAGTCGTAGGAGGCCGGTCCGGTGGCGCCCCAGACGTACGGCTTGCCCATCTGGGCGCGGGCGAAGGCGAGCGCCTTCTCGGCCTTGGTGGAGGGGCTGCTGTCGGACGAGCCGGAGCCGGTGCCCGAGCCGCCGGGGTGCTGGTGCTGCTTCTGGGCCTGCTGGCGCGCCAGTTCCGCGGCCTTGCGCTGGGCCTCCTGCTCCTTCTGGCGCTCCAGTTCGGCCAGCCGCGCCTTCTCCTGGGCGGTCAGCCGGGCCAGCAGCTGCCGGGCCTCGGCCAGTTTGGCCTGCACCGACTGCTTGTTCTCCTTGAGGGACGCCTGGGACTGCTGGAGGCTCTCCAGGCTGCGGGTCGCCTCGGCCCGCTGCCGTGCCGCCGCCGCGGCCTGCTGCTCGTAGCCGGTGATCGCCTGCTTCTGCCGGCCGGTCAGCCGCTCCATGAGGTGGTTGCGGTCGACGAACTGCTGCGGGTCCTTGGCGAGCATCAGCTGCGCCGTCGGATTCATGCCGCCCGTCTGGTACTGGGCCGAGGCGAAGGTGCCCAGCTCGCGCCGGGATTCGTTCATCTTCTCCGCGCGCTTGGCGGCCTCGTCGAGCAGGCGGTTCACGGTCCGCTGCTGGCCGTCCGCCTTCTCCTTGGCGGCGTTGTACTTCTGGGTGGCGACCTCGGCCTGCTGGTAGAGGCCGTCGACCTTCTGCTTGACGTCCTCGATGGACGGCTTCGGTGCCGTGGGGGCCGCGTCGGCGGTCTGCGAGAGCAGGGTCACCGAGGCGAGGGCGGCGGTGGTGAGCCCGGCGGCGGTGCGGCGGCTGCCGGGCGAGGTGAGTATGTGGGTTCGCGGCTTGCGGTGCGACGCCAAGGCCGGCGACTCCTTCCGTGGACCGCCTACCGGGTTAGCTGTCGGGTTCGGGCGGTGGTGCTGACGGAAGGCTTGCCCTACGGTCCGTACGTCCGCCTGGCGACGGCCGTACCGATCGATTCACCCCGGTGGTGCTGGTGGGTCCCCGGCTCCGGGTGCCTGACGGCAGGCCGGACTCGGCGGAGGCGGCCCGTGCGGACGCTGTCGTCCGCGGGGAGAGCGGGCTGCCCGAGCGAGACCGTAGCCAACTCGTGTGGCTCCTGTGAAGGCTGATGTTCGATATGCCCGAAACCTTTTCGTGACCTGAACGCGGCTCCTGCTTCCCTGTGATGGAAGTCGTCCACGGGCGGCCCCTCCTGCGCGCGGGCTGGTACGGTGCCCGGTCGCGCCGCGTACGGAGGGCTCGGGAGCGCGCTCCGCACCGGGCCCGGCGGGTCGCCGCCGGGACGTCCGCGCCCCGATTCCCCGCCGCAATCGGCCACTCCGCAACCGCTTGTCAGTGCGGCGGCCTAGACTCGGTGGGCGATGAGCAGCCTCTTTGACGACAGCTTCCTGGCGGACCTCGGGCCCTCGGACGAGGAGCCCCCGCCGCCCCCCGAGGACGAGCACGGCCCGGCCCCGGAGGAGATGCCCGCTGACCTCTTCGGCGGCAGATTCGACGCGCCCGTGCCCAGGGAGGCGTACTACCGCGACGGCGCCGCCCGCCCGGCCATCGACCCGGCGGCGCTCCTGGAGGGGCTCAACGACCAGCAGCGGGCGGCCGTGGTGCACACCGGCAGCCCGCTGCTGATCGTCGCCGGCGCGGGTTCCGGCAAGACCCGGGTGCTGACCCACCGCATCGCGCATCTGCTGGCCGAGCGGCATGTCCATCCCGGCCAGATCCTCGCGATCACCTTCACCAACAAGGCCGCCGGCGAGATGAAGGAGCGCGTGGCCGAGCTGGTCGGTCCTCGCGCGGGTGCCATGTGGGTCTCCACCTTCCACAGCGCCTGCGTCCGCATCCTGCGCCGCGAGTCCAAGAAGCTCGGCTTCACGTCGTCCTTCTCGATCTACGACGCGGCCGACTCCAAGCGCCTGATGGCCCTGGTCTGCCGTGATCTGGATCTGGACCCCAAGCGCTTCCCGCCCAAGTCGTTCAGCGCGAAGATCTCCAACCTCAAGAACGAGCTCATCGACGAGGAGAGCTTCGCCGGGACGGCGGCCGACGGTTTCGAGAAGACGCTGGCCGAGGCGTACGCGATGTACCAGGCGCGGCTCCGCGAGGCCAACGCCCTGGACTTCGACGACATCATCATGACGACGGTCAATCTGCTCCAGGCGTTCCCGGACGTCGCCGAGCACTACCGCCGCCGCTTCCGCCACGTCCTCGTCGACGAGTACCAGGACACCAACCACGCCCAGTACACCCTCGTCCGCGAGCTGGTCGGCCCCTCCCCCACGCTCGGCTCCGCTCGCGCGGGGGGACCCCCATCGGCCGAGACGCCCGCCGCCGAGCTGTGCGTGGTCGGTGACGCGGACCAGTCGATCTACGCCTTCCGCGGCGCCACGATCCGCAACATCCTCCAGTTCGAGGAGGACTATCCCGACGCGACCACGATCCTGCTGGAGCAGAACTACCGCTCCTCCCAGACGATCCTCTCGGCCGCCAACGCCGTCATCGAGCGCAACGAGAACCGCCGCCCCAAGAACCTCTGGACGGACGCCGGCGCCGGCGCCAAGATCACCGGCTATGTCGCCGACACCGAGCACGACGAGGCCCAGTTCGTCGCCGACGAGATCGACCGGCTCACCGACGCCGGCGACGCCAAGGCCGGCGACGTCGCGGTGTTCTACCGCACCAACGCCCAGTCCCGTGTCTTCGAGGAGATCTTCATCCGGGTCGGGCTGCCCTACAAGGTCGTCGGCGGTGTGCGCTTCTACGAGCGCAAAGAGGTCCGCGACATCCTCGCCTACCTCCGGGTGCTCGCCAACCCCGAGGACACCGTCCCGCTGCGCCGGATCCTCAACGTCCCCAAGCGCGGCATCGGCGAGCGCGCCGAGGCCATGATCGACGCCCTGTCGGCGCGCGAGAAGATCACCTTCCCGCAGGCGCTGCGCCGCGTCGACGAGGCGTACGGGATGGCCGCCCGCTCCGCCAACGCCGTCAAGCGGTTCAACGTCCTGATGGAGGAGCTGCGCACGATCGTGGAGTCCGGGGCCGGCCCCGCCACGATCCTGGAGGCGGTCCTGGAGCGTACCGGCTATCTGGCCGAGCTCCAGGCGTCCACCGACCCCCAGGACGAGACCCGGATCGAGAACCTCCAGGAACTCGCCTCCGTGGCCCTGGAGTTCGAGCAGGACCGCGGTGCGGAGGCGGAGACTCCGGGCGCCGCCGCCCCGGGCGGTACGCTCTCCGACTTCCTGGAGCAGGTCGCGCTGGTCGCCGACTCCGACCAGATCCCGGACGAGGACGAGGAGGGCACCGGCGTCATCACCCTCATGACGCTGCACACCGCCAAGGGCCTGGAGTTCCCCGTCGTCTTCCTGACCGGCATGGAGGACGGGGTCTTCCCGCACATGCGCTCGCTGGGCCAGACCAAGGAGCTGGAGGAGGAGCGCCGGCTGGCCTATGTCGGCATCACCCGCGCCCGCGAGCGGCTCTACGTCACCCGCTCGACGATGCGCAGCGCCTGGGGCCAGCCCTCGTACAACCCGGCCTCGCGCTTCCTGGAGGAGATCCCGGACGACTATGTCGAGTGGCGGCGGCTGTCCCCACTGGGCAGCGGCCCCGCGACGCCGTCCGCCTCGATGGGCGGCCTCTCGTCCGGCGGCGGCCTCGGTGGGGGCGTGGGCTCCTCGCTGTCGTCCGCGCGCTCCAAGGGGCCGAGCGGTTTCGCCACCCGGCGCGCGAAGGACCGCCAGGTGGTCTCGCTGGCCGTCGGCGACCGCGTCACCCACGACAGCTTCGGACTCGGCACGGTCGTCGGCGTCAAGGGCAGCGGCGACAACGCCGAGGCGACGATCGACTTCGGCGGCGAGAAGCCGAAGCGGCTGCTGCTGCGGTATGCGCCGGTGGAGAAGTTGTAGCGGGAGAAGTGGTAGCGCCCGCGGGCGACTTCACCGACCGCGGCCTCAGTACGGGTTGAGATCGTGGCCGCGCAGCCACGGGAGCGGGTCGACGGCCGATCCGCCACCGGGGCGCACCTCGAAGTGCAGATGCGGGCCGGTGGAATTGCCGGAGTTGCCGGAATAGGCAATCTGGTCGCCGGCCTTGACCGATCCGGAACGGATCTTGGCGCTGCTCAGATGGCAGTACCACGTCTCGGTCCCGTCGGGCGCGGTCACGATCACCATGTTCCCGTAGGCGGAGTTCCACTGGGTGCGCACGGAGCCGTCGGTGGCGGCCATGACCGGGGTGCCGTAGCTGACCGGGAAGTCGATGCCGGTGTGCACCGACATCCAGTTGACACCGGCCTGTCCGAAGAGCGCGCTCAGTCCGTGCTGGGTGACCGGCAGGACGAACTTGGGGCGGGCCGCCTCCTTGGCGGCGGCCTCCTCCGCCTTGCGCTTGCGCTCCTGCGCCTGCCGCTCCTTGAGGTCGAGACGCTCCTGCGTGCGGCTGGCCCGTTCGCGGAAGTCCTGGGCGCTGGCGCTGAGTCCGGCGAGCTGGCTGTCCAGCTTCTTGTTGGCCGGGGCGGCCTTCTTGACGGATCCGCTGTCCGCCGTGGCCTGCGTGGTCGAGTTGTCCTTGCCGAACTGGCCGACGGAGGCGGCGGCAGCCGCACAGACACCCATCGCGGCGACCGACGGTACCGCGACGGTCAGCAGCGCCGAACGCTTCGCCGGGCGCCGCCGCCCCCGGCCGCCGCCGCGGACCGCCTTGCCCGCCTCGGGGCTCTTGACGCGCCGGGAGGCGGCGGCCGGGGCCGGGGCGGCGACGGGCATGGCCTGGGTCTTCGCATCGGCGATGGACGCCGGATCACCGGTGGTTCTCGGCTCGGCGGCGGGGTCGGCATCCGGGGCGGCCTGCGGGGGCGCCGCCTCCTCTGGGCTGTCGTACTCGTAGGCGACGGAGTCGTGTTGGGCGCTCTCGGCGGTGCCGTAGGTGCCGGTGTCGCTCCAGGCCGTGGCGTCCCACTGGACCGTGTCGGCCGCCGGCGGGCCGGCCTGCGCGGGGATGCCGGGGGCGTAGTCCGCGGTGGACCAGATGGCCGTGGCCTCGTGGCCGCCGGGTTCCCGGAGGGCGGTGGCGGTCTCGTAGCCGGTGGTGGCGTAGGTACCGGTCTCGTACGCGGCGGAGGGGTAACTGCCGTTGTGGTACGTGCCGGTGGGGTGATTCCCGGTGTCGTACCCGGACCCGCCGGGGTAGCCGGCGTAGGCCGCGCTGTCGTAACTGCCGGTGTGCTCGTAGGCGGTGGCGTCGTAGGCGCCGGTGTCGTAGCCGGGGGAGTCGTAGGCGGTGTGGGCGTACGGGTCGTAGCCGGCGGTGCCGTAGCCACCGGCGTCGTAGGTGGTGGGGTAACTGCCCGTGCCGTACCCGGCGGTGGCCTGAACGTCGGCCGGGTGGCCGCCGGTGCCGTAGGGCCCCTGGTCGTACGAGCCGGGGAGCGGGCCGTAGAGGGCGTCACCGTCGCCGTATGCCGGGGGCTGTGCACAGGAGGCATCCGGAGCAGGGGCGGGGTGAAGCTGAGCCCCTGATGGGTGACGGTCGTCCACCAACTTCTCTTTCGCCTCGGCTGCAGGAGAATTAGCGGCGACTGTACCCGGCAGTACGCGACGGCGACAATCTTCCGGGACTTTCGGGCTCGGCGGGATGGGGCGGCCGGCCGCCTTCCGGCAGCGCGCTCGCGCGCTCTTGGCGCGTCGTTCGAAGAACGTTCGACAAAGCGGCGACAAGGTGCCGACAAGGTGCCGACGAGAACCGCCGGACGCCGGCCGGACTTTCACCGAACGGCGCCGGCCGTCAGGCCACCGAAATGGCCGTGCCGGCCGATTGTGCCGTCTCCGCCGAGGTCAGGGAATTCCTTATACCGGCCGCCACGGTGCCGTTGACCGGCAGTGCGAGATGCCCGACCCCGGCGACCCGGATGTTGTCCGCGCGCAAATCGGGGTGATCGATTCTGGCGGTCTCCGCCGGCACCATCACCTGATCCGCTTCGCTCCAGAACGCGACGAACCGCGTTCGGCAATGCGCCGCCGGGCGCGCCAACTCCGCGATCACATCGGAATCCGGGCGCATTTGCCGGACGATGGGATGCGCCGACATCAGGGGCGCGATACGGGTGCCGGAGTGCGGTGTGCCGAGCGTGATCAGCGTACGGACACGGGCGTCGCCGCCGAGGCGCTGCACGTAATAGCGGGCTATCAGGCCGCCGAGGCTGTGGCCCACGATGTCCACCCGCCGGTGGCCGGTACGTGCGCACACCTCGTCCACGTGGCGGCTCAGCAACTCGGCGGCGTTGCGCAGATCGCAGGTCAGGGGGGAGTAGTTGAGCGCCTCGACATGGCGCCAGCCGTGGCGGTGGAGGGAGCGGCGCAGCAGCACGAAGACCGAGCGGTTGTCGATGAAACCGTGGAGCAGCAGGACCGGCGGATGGGCGCGGCCCTCGGTGGGGAGGAGGGCGGGCGCGCCCGGAGCGGTGGCGCCGTCCGGCGCGGACCGTCCCCGCGCCGGGGGGAGGGGTGCTTCCTGGGCGATGCCGGTCGGGTAGAGGAGGAGATGGCCGGCCAGGATCGCCAGCTCCACGAGCGTGCTGCGGAGGAGAAGCGGTGCGGTGAGAACAGGCAGAGCCCCCATGGCCGACCTCCCGAACGGCATGCGGAAGGCGGCTGTGACCCCCGTATGCCCTCGCGGGAAGCCATGCGCAGCGGCGGCGGAAGTGCGGCGGTGCGCGCGACGGCCCGGCTGCGGCTCCCCGGACGCCCGGACCGCGTGACCGTCGCCGGCCGTCCCTGGCGGCGACGCGACACGCGGAACACGGTGCGTAGCGAACATGTCCCATGTGTGATTTCCCCCTCGCCGCATGTCACGAAACGGCTGGGTACGGGATGCTGGAGATAACGTTCGTTCACGCTCGTGGCCGCCGGTTCGCGGTCGCGCGATCGATTGTCGGCTCGGCGGCACCGCCCCGCGGATGCCGTGCATGGCTTGGAGGCAGTGATGAGTGTGGCGCGGCAGGACGGGGCGCAGACGGGGAGCCAGGGCGCGGCGGGCCGGTCCGGGCCGATCCGGGTCGTGGTCGCCAAGCCGGGGCTCGACGGGCACGACCGGGGTGCCAAGGTGATCGCGCGGGCGCTGCGCGACGCCGGTATGGAGGTGATCTACACCGGGCTGCACCAGACCCCGGAGCAGATCGTCGACACCGCCATCCAGGAGGACGCCGACGCGATCGGGCTGTCCATCCTCTCCGGCGCGCACAACACCCTCTTCGCGAAGGTGCTGTCTCTCCTCCAGGAGCGCGACGCGGCGGACATCAAGGTCTTCGGCGGCGGCATCATTCCCGAGGGGGACATCGCCCCGCTCAAGGCGCAGGGCGTCGCGGAGATCTTCACGCCGGGGGCGACGACCGCCTCGATCGTGGACTGGGTCAACGCGAACGTGCGCCCGCTGGCCGTGTGAACCCGCTCCCGGGGCGGTCATGAGCCGGCCCCGGCCAGTTCGGCGTGCATGGTGGCGCGCAGCCGGAGGGTGCCGACCAGGCGCTGGAACGCCTCGGACCAGTAGCCGCCGGAGCCGGGCGAGGCGCCCTCGGGCTCGTCCGTGAGCGCCGTCAGCATGTCGAGCCGGTCCGCCGCGGCCGGGTCCAGACAGCGCTCGGCCAGCCCCATCACCCCGCTGAAGCTCCACGGATAGCTGCCCGCGTCGCGGGCGATGTCCAGCGCGTCGACCACCGCGCGGCCCAGGGGTTCGGACCAGGGGACCGCGCAGACGCCGAGCATCCGGAAGGCGTCCGCGAGGCCGTGCACGGCGATGAACTCGGCCACCCACAGGGCCCGTTCCTCCCCGGGTAGGACGGCCAGCAGCCTCGTCACATCCCGCGACGAGCCGCCCGGCGCCACCTCCGCGGCGGCCTGCGCGGCGCTGCCGGGCGCGCCCAGCAGCGCCCGCGCCCAGCCGGCGTTCCGCTGGCGCACCGCGGCGCGGCACCATGCGTCGAGCAGCTCGGTCCGCCGGTCGCCGGCCACCGGGAGCGCGACGATCTCCGCCGGGCCGCCGCCCCCGAGGTGCCCCGGCCAGCGGTCCAGGGGCGTCGCCTCCACCAACTGGGCCAGCCACCAGGCGCGTTCGCCCCGCCCGGAAGGGGGCCGGACAAGGACGCCGTCCCGCTGCATCCCGGCGTCGTACACGCGGGGCGGATCGATCGTGATCACGGGCTCGCCGGCGGCCCGGTCGTCCAGGGCGACGCAGCGCAGCGCGCGCTCCGCCATCCGGGCCGCGAGCGCGGAGTTGGGCAGCGCGGAGAGCAACTCGGCGGCGGTGCCGCGGACATTGCGGCTGCGGTCGGACAGCGCCTGTTCCAGGAAGGGCTCGTCGCCCGCCGACAGGACCTCGCCCAGGGAGTCCAGGAACATCAGGCGGTCCTCGGCGCGCTCGGTGGCCCAGGTGGTGGCGAGCAGCTCCAGGCCCGCCCGCGGGTCGCGGCGGCGCAACGCCGTGAGCAGGGCGACGCGTTCGGCGAACAGGCCCTCCTCCCAGAGGCGCCGTACGGCCTCCGGGTCGCCGGCACCCGGCAGCGCGGCCGGGCCGCCGAGACCGCGCAGCGCGAACCTCCACGCGTCGTTCAGCCGCGCCAGCCACAGGGCGCGCGGGCCCGCCAGGGCGAGCGCGGCGGGCCGCAGGTCCGTACGGGCCCTGGCCGCATCGAGGAGCGCGGGGAGCAACGCCTCGGGGGCGCGGTAGCCCCGCTCGACGGCGGAGGCCAGCCACTGGGGCAGGAGTTCGGTGAGATCGGGGGCCGTACCGCGGCGGCTTCCGGCGCCGGTGCCGCTGCGGTCGGCGAGCAGCAGGGCGAGCCTGCGCCGCGCCGCGGGCGGCAGCGGGGGCCGCGGGTCGGCCGGGGCCGGGGCGGGCCGCTCACCGGCCGGCGCGGGGCGCAGCGCGGCGCGCCGGCGCACCGTGCCGACCGCCGCCGCGTCCAGCAGGGCCGCCGCGGCGCTCTGCCCGGGGCGGACGGGCACCGGCGGCGTCCGCCGCTCGGCCCCGAGCAGGGCGGCGCCGACCAGATCGGACCAGGGGGCCGGGGAGGCGGAGGGGAGCCGGGGGACAGGGGGTGTGGCGGCGGCGGTGGGCGCGGGTGTGGGTGTGGGTGTGGGAGGGGTCGTCATGCCCTTCCTCCAGGTGGGAGTGGTGCACGGATGTGGGGCGTCGCTGGTGGACGCGGTCGGCCGGGGGCCGGGGCGCGCGGGCGCCGGGCCGGGGTCAGACGGCCAGCGGCACCGGCGCGGGGTCCCACACCGTCAGGGGCAGGAAGCCGCGGTGGCCGCATTCGCCGAAGACCGTGAGCGGGGCGCCGCCCGATATCGCCGCCAGCTGCCAGACGGCCGCAGCGCGCAGGCAGCGCGGGTCGAGCGGCAGCGCCGACTCGCCGTCCGCGTCGGCCAGTTGCCACCCCTCGCCGTCCCGGGCCGGTATGGGCGTGACATCGGTGAGCACCACCGGCCAGGCGTCCAGCCAGGGGTCGTCGCGCAGCGCGTCACCGTATGCGGCCAGGGCGGCGTCGATACCGCGGCCGGGCGGGACCGGGCCGGGCACCGCGGGGGCGTGCCGTTCGCCCAGGGCGGCGCGCAGCGGGCGGGCGGCCGGGTAGTACGCCAGGTCCGCGTCCAGCAGCAGGCCGGGGGGCAGGGCCGGGTCCAGGGGGCGGTGGCCGCCCCCGAAGGAGAGGTGCAGCGCCATCCGGCCGGTCCGCTCACCGCGCAGGAAGATCCGCCGGGTGGTCAACGCGCCGTCCTCGCCGTCCTGTTGGGCGAGGATCAGCCAGCGGTCCCGCACCGTCGCGGCATCCGGGCCGGTCAGCAGGCCGGCGGCCTCCGTGGTCAGCCCGACGCGGGAGCGGACGGTCGCCGCGAGCGGGGCCGGCAGCCGGTCGATGCCGAGGAACCCCTGGTCGAGGAGGTGCAGCAGGGCGCACTCCTCCAGGAGGCGGGACGGCCAGTCGGCGCCGGCACCGCTGATCGCACCCAACTCCCGTACTCGCGCGGCGAGTCCGGGGGCCTGCGCGTCGACCATCCGGGCGGCGGTCTCGTCCCAGGAGCCCCCGCCGGGCCCGGCTCCCGCCGAGGGGGAGGCACCGCCGGCGCGGCCCGCCGCGGCCAGGCCGGCGTGCAGCAGGTCCTCCAGGCGCTGCTCAAGTTCCCTGGCCCCGGCGGCGATCCGCCGCATCCGGCGCTCCGCCCGCCGCTCGGCGGCCTCCGGGGCCGCGGGCGCGCGGGACGGGGCGCCGCCACCGGGCGTCGCCCCGTCCGGCGGCCGTCCGGGGTGCTCGCCGCGCGCGGCCAGCCACTCGGCCGCCCACGAGGGCGGCTCCCCGGCCGCGACCGCCCCCGGCTCCCCGCCATGCCCGCCGGCGCCCGTCCCGGCCCAGAACAGCAGCAGGCCCAGCGCGTGCTGGCACGGGAACTTGCGGCTCGGACAACTGCACCGGAACGCCGGGCCCTTGACATCCACGACCGTCCGGTAGGGCTTCTTGCCGCTGCCCCTGCACTCCCCCCACACCGCGCCGTCGCGCGCGCCCGTCTCCGACCACGAGCCCGGCGCCGCGAGCCTGCCGCCCGCCGTGACTGATGCCTCGTCAGGCGCCAGTGCGAGCACCTGATCCGTCGTCCAGCGTTCCCCCTGCGGATTCATGTCCCCGACGCTACGACGCGGCACTGACAATCGCCCCCGCCCTCGCGGTTTCCGCAGCTCAGTGGCGGTTTCCGGGGGATTGTCAGTGGCGTGGTGCAGGCTGGGAACCGCAAGCGGCCGGCGGTGAGTTCGCGGGGTGCCGGCCGCGCATCGCGACGAGGGGGAAACGATGTCCGAGAACACCGAAGCGACGGCGGCCGGCGAGCGGGGCACCGCCGGCGAGGCCCTCCGGCCGCACGCGGAGGACACCTTCGCGAACGAGCTGACGGCCCTCGCGGCGGCCGACGACCGGCCGCGCCCGGAGCGCTGGCGGCTCTCACCGTGGGCGGTCGCGACCTATCTGCTCGGCGGCACGCTCGCGGACGGCACGGTCATCACGCCGAAGTACGTCGGCCCGCGCCGGATCATCGAGGTCGCGGTGGCGACCCTGGCGACGGACCGCGCGCTGCTGCTGCTCGGGGTGCCGGGGACGGCCAAGACCTGGGTGTCGGAGCATCTGGCGGCGGCCGTCAGCGGCGACTCCACCCTGCTGGTGCAGGGCACCGCCGGCACGCCCGAAGAGGCGATCCGCTACGGCTGGAACTACGCCCGGCTGCTCGCCGACGGCCCCGGCCGGGAGGCACTGGTGCCCAGCCCGGTGATGCGCGCCATGGCACAGGGGATGACCGCGCGCGTCGAGGAGCTGACCCGCATCCCGGCCGACGTCCAGGACACGCTCATCACCATCCTGTCCGAAAAGACCTTGCCGATACCGGAGTTGGGTCAGGAGGTGCAGGCCGTCCGTGGCTTCAACCTGATCGCCACCGCCAACGACCGCGACCGCGGTGTCAGCGAACTCTCCAGCGCCCTGCGCCGCCGCTTCAACACGGTCGTGCTGCCGCTGCCCGCCACACCCGAGGAGGAGGTCGAGATCGTGACGCGGCGGGTCGCCCAGATCGGCCGCTCGCTCCGGCTCCCGTCCGCGCCCGAGGGGCCGGACGAGATCCGCCGGGTCGTCACCGTCTTCCGCGAGCTGCGGGACGGCAGCACCGCCGACGGCCGCACCAAGCTCAAGTCGCCCTCCGGGACGCTCTCCACCGCCGAGGCCATCTCGGTGGTGACCAACGGGCTGGCGCTCGCCGCCCACTTCGGGGACGGCGTGCTGCGCCCCGGGGACGTGGCCGCCGGGATCCTGGGCGCGGTCGTCCGCGACCCGGCCGCGGACCGGGTCGTCTGGCAGGAGTATCTGGAGGCCGTGGTGCGCGAGCGCGACGGCTGGAAGGACTTCTACCGCGCCTGCCGCGAGGTGGGCGCATGACCGGGGGGAGCGCGGCCGAGCCGGTGCTGCTCGGGGTGCGGCACCACGGCCCCGGGTCGGCCCGGGCGGTGCGGGCCGCCCTGGAGCAGTACGCGCCCGGCGCGGTGCTGATCGAGGGCCCACCGGAGGCGGACGAGCTGGTTCCGCTGGCCGCGCGGGACGATATGCGCCCTCCCGTGGCCCTGCTCGCCCACGTGGTCGACGACCCCGGCCGCGCGGCGTTCTGGCCGCTGGCCGAGTTCTCGCCGGAGTGGGTGGCGCTGCGCTGGGCGCTGGCGCACGGCGTTCCGGTGCGCTTCATCGATCTCCCGGCGGCACACTCGCTGGCGATGGCGGCCGAACCACCGGCGGAATCCGCGGCCGGGCCGGGTGCGCAACCGGGGGCCGGGCCGGAGGCGGCGGCAGCGCCCGCGGCGCGGGTCGACCCCCTGCGCGTACTGGCCGAGGCGGCCGGTGACGACGATCCCGAGCGCTGGTGGGAGGACGTCGTCGAGCACCGGGGGGCATGGGGGTCGCCCCGTGCATGGGGATCGCCCCGCGAATGGGGGGCGCCCCGCGAATGGGGGTCCCCCCGCGTGAGCGCAGCCGAGCGTGGGGGAGCAGCCGAGCGTGGGGGAGGATCGGGCGCGGACGCGCTGGCTCCGTTCGCGGCGCTGGCCGAGGCGATGACGGCGCTGCGCGCGGCCCACGGGGACGGCGGGCACCGTCACGACCCGGTGCGCGAGGCCCATATGCGGCTCCGACTGCGGGCCGCGCGCCGGGAGTTCGGGGACCGGATCGCCGTGGTCTGCGGGGCCTGGCACGTGCCCGCGCTGGCCCGGCGCACCACCGTGGCCGCCGACCGGCAGCTGCTCAAGGGCCTGCCCAAGGAGAAGACCGCGGTCACCTGGGTGCCCTGGACGCACCGGCGGCTGGCCCGGCGCAGCGGGTACGGCGCCGGAATCGCCTCCCCCGGCTGGTACGGCCATCTCTTCGGTGCCCCCGACCGCCCCGTGGAGCGCTGGCTGACCAAGGCGGCCCGGCTGCTCCGCGAGGAGGACTACCCGGTCTCGTCGGCGCATGTCATCGAGGCGGTGCGGCTCGCCGAAGCGCTGGCCGCGCTGCGCGGGCGCCCGCTGGCCGGGCTGGCGGAGCTGGACGACGCCGTCCGGGCCGTCATGGGCGGGGGCTCCGACGCCCCGTCCGCGCTGATCCACGACCGGCTGGTGGTCGGCGAGGTGCTGGGCGAAGTGCCCGAGGACGCCCCTGCCGTCCCGTTGCAGCGCGATATCGCCCGCATTCGGCGGACGTTGCGGCTCAAGCCCGAAGCGGCGGAGCGGGAACTGGAGCTGGATCTGCGCACGGAGACCGACGCCGGACGCAGTCGGCTGCTGCACCGGCTGCGGCTGCTCGGCATCCCCTGGGGCGAGCCCGTCCGCTCCCGGGCCGGGAAGGGCACCTTCCGGGAGACCTGGCGGCTGTGCTGGGAGCCGGAGTTGACGGTACGGGTCGCCGAGGCCGGTATCTGGGGAACGACCGTGCTCGCGGCGGCCACCGCCAAGGCCGCTGCGGACGCCTCGGCGGCTACGGCCCTCGCCGAGGTGACCGTGCTCGCCGAGCGCTGTCTGGTCGCCGGGCTCCCCGACGCCCTGCCGGTGGTGATGCGGGTGCTCGCGGACCGCGCCGCGCTGGACGCGGACGTCGGCCACCTCGCCCAGGCGCTGCCCGCGCTCGTCCGGTCGGTGCGCTACGGGGACGTTCGGGGCACCGACGGCGCGGCGCTCCGCGAGGTCGCGCTCGGGCTGGCCGAACGGATCTTCGTCGGGCTGCCGCCGGCCTGCGCCGGGCTGGACGCGGACGGAGCGGCGCAGATGCGGGGCCATCTCGACGCCACCCAGCAGTCCGTCGGCCTGCTCGGCCAGGTGGCCGGGGCGGCCTGCTCGGCCGGGGCGACCGGGGCGGCCGGGGCGGCCGGAGAGCCTGCGGCGTCGCTGCGGCAGCGCTGGGCCGTGGTGCTGCGCACGCTGAGCGAACGGGACGCCGTACCGGGCCTGATCCGCGGCCGGGCCACCCGACTCCTGCTGGACGACGGGCAGTTGGACGACGGGAAGTTGGGCGACGGCGGGGCGGAGCGGCTGATGGCGGCGGCGCTCTCGCCCGGCACCCCGCCCGCCGACGCCGCGGGCTGGATCGAGGGCTTCGTCGGCGGCGCAGACGGCGGGATGCTGCTGGTGCACGACGAACGGCTGCTGGCCCTCGTGGACGGCTGGTTGACGAGCGTGCCGGCCGCCGCGTTCACGGACGTGCTGCCGCTGCTGCGCCGGACGTTCTCGGAGTACGAGGCCGGTGCACGGCGCATCCTCGGCGAGCTGGTCCGCCGTGGCCCGGCCGCCGCCCGGCACCCGGCGGGCGGCCCTTCGGCCGCGGCGGCACCCGGCTTCGGCCCCGGCCTGGACCGTGACCGCGCCGCCGCCGTACTGCCCACGCTGCGGCTCCTCCTGGGGACGGACCGGGACGGGGGCGGGGACGGGAACGGGAGCGGGGGTGGAGGTGGAGACGGGGAACGCAGTGACAACGCCGATGCCGGCAATGCCGCTGATGCCGGCAATGCCGACACCGGCGACATGGACACTGGCAACGCGTACGCCGGCAACGCGTACGCCGGCAACACCAACATCCTCATGGGGGCGGGGAGATGACCACAGAGACTGGAGCGACCACGGCGACCACGGCGACCACGGCGACCACGGCGACCACGGCGACCACGGCGACCACGACAACCACAGCAACCACGCCGACCACCGAGCGGCTGCGGCGCTGGCGGCTGGTGCTCGGGGACGCCGGGGCGGACGGCACGGGATGCGAGCTGCGGGGGCGGGACGCCGCGATGGACGGGGCGCTGGAGTCGCTCTACGGACAGGGCCGGGCGGGCGGCCGGGGCGGCGGTGGCGGCGGGCGGCGCACGGCCGGGCTCGGGGCCTCGGCCCCCGGGGTGGCGCGTTGGCTCGGGGACATCCGGACGTACTTCCCGTCCTCCGTGGTGCGGGTGATGCAGCGGGACGCCATCGACCGGCTGGGACTGTCCGCGCTGCTGCTGGAGCCGGAGATGCTGGAGGCCGTGGAGGCCGACGTCCATCTGGTGGGCACACTGCTGTCATTGAACAAGGTGATGCCGGAGACGACCAGGGAGACCGCGCGGGCCGTCGTCCGCAGGGTCGTCGAGGATCTGGAGAAGCGGCTCGCCACCCGCACCCGGGCCATGCTCACCGGGGCGCTGGACCGCTCCGCGCGGATCAGCCGGCCGCGGCACCGCGATATCGACTGGGACCGGACGATCCGGGCCAACCTGAAGAACTACCTGCCGGAGTACGGGACGGTCGTCCCCGAGCGGCTGATCGGACACGGCCGGGCCGCGCGGTCGGTGAAGAAGGACGTGGTGCTCTGCGTCGACCAGTCCGGGTCGATGGCGGCGTCGGTGGTGTACGCCTCGGTGTTCGGGGCGGTGCTGGCGTCGATGCGGGCCGTCGACACCCGGCTGGTGGTCTTCGACACCTCGGTGGTCGACCTGACGGACCGGCTGGACGATCCGGTGGACGTGCTGTTCGGGACGCAGCTGGGCGGCGGTACGGACATCAACCGGGCGCTGGCCTACTGCCAGTCGAGGATCAGCCGCCCCGCCGAGACCATCGTGGTCCTGATCAGCGACCTCTACGAGGGCGGCATCCGGGACGAGATGCTGAAACGGGTCGCGGCGATGAAGTCCTCCGGGGTGCAGTTCGTGACCTTGCCGGCGCTGTCCGACGAGGGGGCGCCCGCCTACGACCGGGAGCATGCCGCGGCGCTGGCGGCCCTGGGGGCACCGGTGTTCGCGTGTACGCCGGACCTGTTTCCGGATGTGATGGCGGCGGCAATCGAAAAAAGACCGCTGCCCATACCGGACATGACGGAGCAACGGTGACAGGAGTGCCGGAGGGACTTGCACGGCACCTGGTCGGTCGTGCAAGGATCAGCGCATCGCTCGATCACCCGTGACGCGCGCGACACCGAGGCACTGTGCCCGGGTGTCCCCGTCCGTATGGGAAGGTCCCCTCCTTGTCCGCTGTGCTCGCCATGCCTGCCGCCGTGCGCCTGCCGCGCACCGTGGTCGTGCGGCGCGCGCTGCTGTCGGGGCTCTTCCTGGTCGGCTTCCTCGCTCTCGGCTTCGCCTTCGGCACCGGCGCGCACGCCGCCGACCTGGGGCAGGCCGACGGCCGCTCGGGCCCGCAGGCTCTCACCGGAGCTCCGGCTCCGGGCGGGGCCGCGGCCGGAGCCACCACCCCGGACCGGGCCGCCACCCGGGCCGGGGCGACGTACCGCTCCTCCGGACTGCCGTCCTCCGACGCCGCGTTGGCGCGCGAGGGCGCGACGGCCCGGGACCGGGCCACCCGGCGTACCGGCGCCGCGGCCGGTGCGGTCGCCGATGTCGTACGTCCCGCCGCGCGAGCCGCCGCACCGGTCGCCGACCGGGTCGCCCGGCCGGTGGCCGGAGTGGTCGGTGCCGTCAAGGAGATCGGCGGCCTCGGGGACGTGGTCGGCGGTGCGCTGCCGGTCCATCTCCCGTTCGGTGAGCTGCCGGGCCGTCCCGGCGACGGCGTTACGCCCGGTCACGGCGGGGCGTCGAGCGGCGCGCAGCCGGCCGGTGCCGGGACCGTCGCCACCGGCCAGGTCTCCGGCGCGCGGCCGGCGATCCGTCCGGCGCACTGCGCGGGCGGCGCGCAGCACGCTGCCGCCGCGCAGCCCCGTCCGGTCGTGCACCAGCAGCGGGACACCGGCCACCACGGCCTGCCGGGCCAGTTCCCGCAGGGCCCCGTGGCGCCCGCCCCGCACTCCGCGGGCGGCGGCCACGGCCCCCGTGACGGGGGTCAGCACGCCGCCTTCCCGGCGGACTCCCCGCGCTACCGGCTGCTGCCCGGTGGCGTCCGCACGGCTGATGGCGCCCCGACGCGCCGCCGTGCCGAAGAAATCCTCGAATTCCCCGGCTAGGGCAGACCGTTCCGCGTCTGTAACCGGACCTGCCGCGCGGGGGCGGGACAGGTCTGCCCGACACCACTCCTGAACTCGAAGGACTTCTCCACCATGCGCTCGAACATCCGCCGTTCCATCGCCGTTGCCGCCGCCGCTTCCGGTCTGTGGGCCCTGGGCTCCGTCGCCGCCAACGCGGCCGAGCTGCCCGCCACCCCGGACCTGCCCTCCGTCGGCTCGGTCGCCGGCGCCACCCAGCACCTGCCCACCGGCGACGTCACCAAGACCGTGTCCGGCGCGGCCGGCAAGGCGACCGGGGCCCTCGGCGGGGTCTCCGCCGACCGGCTGCCCACCGGTCAGCTGTCGCAGCTCGGCGGCGCCGTGGACGGCGCGCAGAAGCTCGTCGGCGGTGCCGGTCTCTCCGGCGTGCACGCCGACGGCATGAAGAAGGGCGACGACAACCAGGACGACCAGGGCAAGAAGGGCAAGAAGCACGGCAAGAAGTCCGGCAAGGGCCTCGACCTGGGCAAGGCCGGCAAGCTGGCCAAGGGCAAGCTGCCGAAGCTGCCCGCCACCCCGGGCCTGCCCGCCGCCGGTCTGCCCGGCGTCCCGGCGCTGCCCAAGACCCTGGCGCTGCCCGAGACTCCCGCGCTGCCCAAGGCTCCTGAGCTGCCCAAGGCCCCGGGTTCGGTCGACAACCTGCTGGCCGGTCTGGCCGGTGCGGGCATCCGCCCCGAGCAGCTGACGAAGCAGGCGCAGGGCGGGCTGGCCACCGCGCGTCCGGTCGTCGACAAGGTCGTGGCCGACGTGCAGCCGCCGGTCGTCGGCCGCGCCGTCACCAAGGTGCTCCCGGTCGCCCAGAGCGAGGTCGGCAACGCCGGCAAGGTCGCCGGTGACGTGGCCGCCAGGACGACCCCGTTCGCGACCGTCGTCGACGGCCACGCGCAGCTGTTCGTCGAGGGCCTGCGCACCGAGGCCGTCCCGTTCGCCCAGCGGGTCGCGGCCGACGCCACGCCGTTCGCGCAGGCGGTCACCGGCAACACCACCGCTCTCGCGCAGGGCCTGGGCGCCGACTCCGTGCCGTTCGCGAAGAGCCTGACCGTCGTGGTCGTGGCCGACGCGAAGGGCACCGCGACCACCACCGTCGCCGGTGCGAAGAGCCTGACCCCGCGGTCCGTGCCGTCCGTGCCCGCCGTGCCGTCCGTGCCCGCCGTTCCGGCCGTGCCGGCTGTGCCCGCCGTGCCGGCCAACCTGGCCGACCTGACCAACGCCGCCAACATCCCGGCGCTGCCCGCCATCCCGGCGCTGCCCGCCGCCCCGGCCCTCCCGGTCCAGGGCGTCTGAGGCCCGCCGGGCAACAGCCCCGGTACCGGCCGCGGCGGCGGCCGGTACCGGAAGCCGCCGGATTGATGCGGCGTGACGGCACGTCACTCCGGCGCATCCCATAACAGCCGGGCGGCCCTCTGTGGGGGAGGGCCGTCCGGCCTTGGCGTTTTCGTACGCGGATCACGGCGTCCCCAACGGGACTGACAGGGATAACGGGCCTGACGGGCCTGACGGGCCTGACGGGCCTGACGGGACCAAGTGGGCTAACGGGACTGCTGCGCCTGCGAGTTGGGGACGCGGAGGCGGTCCCGGCTGACCCGGCCCGGCACCCCGTCGGCGTCCTTGCCGTGGAAGCCGAGCCTGCGCTGCCAGGAGGCGTACGACTTGCGGTGCGCCTCGTTCCACTCCGGGCCGGGGCCGTGCCGGTAGTGGTCGCAGCCCTCGGCGATCAGCCGCCGGCCCATCGCCTCGATCACCGGTCCGCCCGCCCCCGGCCGGAAGAACTCCCCACCGGGGAACGGCTCGTACGGCGGATGCCCCGGCCTCGGCGGCAGCAGCGAGAATGGGGGAGGGAGAGCGGGTGCGGAAGAGCCCATGGCCGTGACCGGTCGGTGCCGCCGCGGTCGTGCATCCCCCCGGTACCCATCAAGTTTTCCCCCGCCCGCACCGGTGCAGAACGATCTGCCGACCGACCTGCACGGGACCAAGCCCGAAGCGCGCGGCCCCGGCTTGTGACTCCTGATGCGAAAGTGCGCAACGCGGTTTCCACCGTGGGGAGTTGAAGGGGCAAGAGGTCATTCGGGCCCCCGTGCGGAGGTGTTGTGCGGCCCGTGCGCACCTTTTCTCCAAGCGGATTCCCGCCTACCCGGAACCGGAACCGCGCCGGATGGTGCGCCCGGGTGCCGCCGGCCCCGCGTGCGAACGGCGGACGGCATCGGAGTGCACGGCGGATGGCGACACGGCCGCCGCGCCGTGACAGGCGATCCGCGGAATATGTCCCGCACCCCGTCGGCGGCATGCGGAAATGCGACGGAGAGCTAACGTGGCCTAAAGATCTGTGACCGTAATCACCGCCGGAGTGTGATCTGCGATTTAGGGCCGCGCGTCCTGCGGCGATAACCTGCGGGACGGACATGCCGCGTATCCGGACACCGTGTATACGCCTCCCCTGTGACAGCGCCGTCACGTTGCCCTTCGCGGCACGCCCATCGCAGACGAACGAACCGCGATCACTACGGCGATTCTGAGAAGACAAGGGACGGACGCGCGTGGACCTGTTCGAGTACCAGGCGAGGGACCTCTTCGCCAAGCACGGTGTACCGGTGCTGGCCGGTGAAGTCATCGACACGCCTGAGGGGGCCCGCGCGGCGACCGAGCGCCTTGGCGGCAAGTCGGTCGTCAAGGCGCAGGTGAAGGTCGGTGGCCGCGGCAAGGCCGGCGGCGTGAAGCTGGCCGCCACGCCGGACGAGGCCGTCGCCCGCGCGACGGACATCCTCGGCATGGACATCAAGGGCCACACGGTCCACAAGGTGATGATCGCCGAGACCGCGCCGGAGATCGTCGAGGAGTACTACGTCTCGTACCTCCTCGACCGCACCAACCGCACCTTCCTGGCCATGGCCTCGGTGGCCGGCGGCATGGACATCGAGGAGGTCGCCGCGACGACCCCCGAGAAGCTCGCCAAGGTGCCGGTCGACGCCAACGAGGGCGTCTCCATCGAGAAGGCCCGCGAGATCGTCGCCCAGGCGAAGTTCCCGGCCGACGTCGCCGAGAAGGTCGCCGAGGTCCTGGTGACCCTGTGGAGCACCTTCGTCGCCGAGGACGCGCTCCTCGTCGAGGTCAACCCGCTGGCCAAGGTCGCGAGCGGCGAGGTCCTGGCCCTCGACGGCAAGGTCTCCCTCGACGCGAACGCCGAGTTCCGCCAGTCCGGCCACGCGGCCCTGGAGGACAAGGCCGCGGCCAACCCGCTGGAGGCCGCCGCCAAGGCCAAGGGTCTGAACTACGTCAAGCTCGACGGCCAGGTCGGCATCATCGGCAACGGCGCGGGTCTCGTCATGAGCACCCTGGACGTCGTCGCCTACGCCGGCGAGAAGCACGGCGGCGTCAAGCCCGCCAACTTCCTCGACATCGGCGGCGGCGCCTCCGCCGAGGTCATGGCGAACGGCCTGGAGATCATCCTCGGCGACCCGGACGTGAAGTCCGTGTTCGTCAATGTCTTCGGCGGTATCACCGCGTGCGACGAGGTCGCCAACGGCATCGTGCAGGCCCTGGAGCTCCTGAAGTCCAAGGGCGAGAACGTCACCAAGCCGCTGGTCGTACGCCTCGACGGCAACAACGCGGAGCTGGGTCGCAAGATCCTCTCGGACGCCAACCACCCGCTGGTGCAGCGCGTCGACACGATGGACGGTGCGGCCGACAAGGCCGCAGAGCTGGCCGCGGCCAAGTAAGGGACGAGGACTCCAACAACCATGGCTATCTTCCTCACCAAGGACAGCAAGGTCATCGTCCAGGGGATGACCGGTGCCACCGGCATGAAGCACACCAAGCTGATGCTCGGTGACGGCACCAACATCGTCGGCGGTGTCAACCCGCGCAAGGCCGGTACCGAGGTCGACTTCGACGGCAACGCGGTCCCGGTCTTCGGCTCCGTCAAGGAGGCGATGGAGAAGACGGGCGCCAACGTCTCCGTCCTCTTCGTCCCGCCGGCCTTCGCCAAGGCCGCCGTCGTCGAGGCGATCGACGCCGAGATCCCGCTGGCCGTCGTCATCACCGAGGGCATCGCGGTGCACGACTCCGCCGCCTTCTGGGCGTACGCGAAGGCCAAGGGCAACAAGACCCGCATCGTCGGCCCGAACTGCCCCGGCCTGATCACCCCCGGCCAGTCCAACGCCGGCATCATCCCGGGCGACATCACCAAGCCCGGCCGCATCGGTCTGGTGTCGAAGTCCGGCACGCTGACCTACCAGATGATGTACGAGCTGCGTGACATCGGCTTCTCCTCGGCCGTCGGCATCGGTGGCGACCCGGTCATCGGCACCACCCACATCGACGCCCTGGAGGCGTTCCAGGCCGACCCCGACACCGACCTGATCGTGATGATCGGCGAGATCGGCGGCGACGCCGAGGAGCGTGCGGCCGACTACATCAAGGCCAACGTCACCAAGCCGGTCGTCGGCTACGTCGCCGGCTTCACCGCGCCCGAGGGCAAGACGATGGGCCACGCCGGCGCCATCGTGTCCGGCTCGTCCGGCACCGCGCAGGCGAAGAAGGAGGCCCTGGAGGCCGCGGGCGTGAAGGTCGGCAAGACCCCGTCCGAGACCGCGCTGCTGGCCCGCGAGATCCTCGGCGGCTGACGGCTCCCTCTCCGGGGACCGGCCGGCTGCCGCCGGACGGTCCCATGGCGGCACCGCCGTTCGCACGGCCGTGGGCCCGTACCCCCAAGAGGGTGCGGGCCCACGGCCGTTGTGCGGGCGGGCGGTGGCTCACCGCAGGACGTCCGGGGTGAGGCGGGCGCCGCCGTGCCGCGCGCGGGGCGCGGCCCGCCGGTACGGCGCCGCCCGGTGCTCCGGCGGGGACTGCCGGACCTGCGGGGTCGGCGAGGCCGCCACGGAGCGCTCCGGGGGCGGGGCGTGGCCGCCCGGCGTGGTGATGGCCACCGCCACCGCGGTCAGCGCCAGCAGCCCGGTCGCCCCGAAGCCCGCGCGGGTGGTCCGCCGGGTGCGCCGCTCGCTGCGCTCCCGTACGGTCCGCGCGGCCGGCGGCGCCACCGGGCGGGACGCGGTCAGCGCCGCCAGCCGGGCGTGCAGCACCTCGCCCTGGCGCCCCGGCGGCAGCCCCTTGAGCCCCAGCTCCGGCAGCCGCTCGGCGAGGTACTCGCGGGCATGGGTCAGCCGCCCGGTCGCCGCCGGGGTGCTGGCCTCCACCTCCGCCGCGGTCTCGTCCAGGCCGAGCCCGAGCCCGTCGTGCAGCAGCAGCGCGCGGCGGTACGGGGCGGGCAGGGCCAGCACCGTGTCCAGCAGCGCCTGGTCCGCGGGCGGGAGGGGCGGCGGTGCGGGCGTCTCGGGTCCGGGGCGCTCCGCGGCCCGTGGTCGCAACCGCCGCCAGGGGGCGAGCGCGTGGTCGTGGGCGGCGGCCCGCACCCAGCCCACCGGGTCCGCGTCAGCCGCCACTTCCGGCCACCGCTGCCAGGCCGTCTGGAAGGCCCGCTCGACGGCCCGGCGGGCGAGCCGGGCCCGGCCGGTGAGCAGATACACCTGCTGGGTCAGGGGCCCGGCATGCCCGTCGTAGAGCGCGTCGAAGATCGCTGACGGGACATCAGTTCCGAGCTGTCCGCCGGTTTCTGACATGGTGTCGGGGACGGGGGAGAGGTGCCGCCGGTCGCGCTGTGTCATAGGAGCAGTGTGAAAACGGGCGCCGGCGGATCCCGCGCGACACGTCGGGCAAATGCCCAGTACATGGATGAAACGGGTGTTGTTGGCAGCATGACGGTGTGAGTCAGCCGATCGATCGCGGTCCTGCGTTGTCCTCGCACGGCCGCACCGCCGCACAGCGTTCCTCCGCGATCGGCGCCGCGTTCGTCGGCGGGGTGACCGCCGCCGGCCTCGGCCTCGGGGCCGTCGCGGTCGCCGTCCTGCTCCTCTGGGTCGTCTCCCCGTACCCCGACAGCGGCCCGTCCCGGTCGCTGCACCTCGCCGCCGACCTGTGGTTCATGGCGCACGGCGGCGGTCTCCTCCGCGACGCGGTCCCGGTCGGGGTGCCGCCGCTGCTGCTCGCGGTGCTCCCGGTCTGGCTGCTCCACCGGTCCGCCCGGCACACCCTGGCCACCGCGACCGACGAAGGGGCCGACCCGGTGCCCGGCCCCGACCCGGCGGTCCCGCCGTACACCCTGCTCGGCGCACTGCTCGCCGGATACCTGCTGGTCGCCGCCGGTGCGCTGCTCTACAGCTCGACCGGCCGGCTGTCCGCCGACCCGATCGGCGCGCTGCTCTCCGTCCCGGGCACCGCGGTCGCCACCTTCGCCGGCACCGCCTGGCACACCCTCGGCCGGGGCGCCGCCGCCCTGCTGCCGCCCCGGCTCCGGCGCGCGCTGGCCCCACCGCCCGGCGCCGGCGACCCGCCATCCGGCTCCCGGCTCGCCATCGCCGCCCGGACCGCCGCCACCGTCCTGCGGACCACGGTGCTCCCCGCCGTCGTCCCCGCTCCCCGGACCGCCCTCGCCGCCGTCCGGGCGGGCGCGGCCGCCGCCGTCGCCCTGCTCGCCGCCGGACTCCTGCTCACCGTCCTCGGGCTCGCCCTGCACACCGGCCGGCTCTGCCAGGACCTGCTCCAGTTCGCGCCGGACTGGGTCGGGCGCGGCACGGTGCTGCTGCTCTGCCTCACGCTGCTCCCCAACGCGGCCGTCTGGGGCGCCGCGTACGGGCTGGGGCCCGGCTTCACGCTCGGCGCGGGCAGCGCGATCGGGCCGCTGGGCACCTCCGCACACCCGCCGCTGCCGCCCTTCCCGCTGCTCAGCGGCGTGCCGGACCCGGGCCCGGGGAGGCCGCTGACCTGGGCGGTGGCGGTGGCGCCGGTGGCCGCCGGCGTGGTGCTCGCCCGGTACGCGGCCACGGACGGGCACCGGGGGTGCTGGGCGACGGTGAAGGTCGCGGCCCTGGCGGCGGCGCTCTGCGGTGTGGTGCTCGCGGTGCTGGCCGGGCTCTCCGGCGGTGCGATGGGCAACGGCGCGCTGGCCGCGTTCGGCCCGAGCTGGTGGCTCACGGGCCTGGCGGCGACGGGCTGGACGGCACTCCTCGGCGTACCGGGCGCACTGGTGCTGCGCGCCTGGCACCGGTACACCGACCGCCGCGCCGCGGCCGGCCGGATCAGCCTCCGCCGCTACCTGCCCCGCCCTGCCCTGCCTCGCCTTGCCGTGCCTCGCCTCCGACTCCGCCGCCGGAGGACCTCGGAGGCAGATGCCGTAACGGTCTCCGATGCGGTGCCGGTGTCCGATGAGGGGCTGGTCTCGGACGCCGTAACGGTCTCCGATGAGGTGCCGGTCTCTGACGAGGGCCTGGTCTCGGACGCCGTACCGGCCTCCCATGAGGCACTGGCCTCCGACGAGGGGCCGGTCTCCGACGCCGTACCGGTCTCCCATGAGGGGCCGGTCTCCGACGCCGTAACGGTGTCCGACGGCGTATCGGACTCCGATGCGTTGCCGGTCTCCGATGCGGTACCGGTCTCCGATGCCGTACCGGTCTCCGACGGCGGGCGGGAGCGCTGACGGCGGCCGGCCGGCCCGTCCGGGCCCGACCGACCGGACAGCTCCTAGGGCTGCTGCTGGCTGAGCAGCGGGCGCAGCTGCGGCGGGAGGAGGTTCTCGCAGGACTTGCTGGCCGACTGGGTCAGTGCGTCGTTCACGCAGGAGAAGTAGTCGCGGTAGACGATCTGGACGGTGAAGGTCGCGGCCACCATCATCAGCGCCAGTGAGGCGGTGACCAGGCCGGCGATCGCCGCTGTGGTCTGCGGCCGGGTGGCGCCCGGCGAAGGGGGCGGGCCGGCGGGGGCCGGGCGGCCCTCTATGGCCGCGGTGGCCGCCGCGGCCCGCGTCTTCGCCGGGTCGGGCTTGCCGCGCAGCGCGCTGATGCCCCAGTACAGGGACAGCGAGCCCAGCAGCAGCGCGACCTCGGGCAGGCTGAACAGCACGAAGAAGAACGACCACATGCCGGCGAGGAGGGCGTAGCGCGCCCGGCGCTGGACCGGGTCGGTGGGGTCCCAGCGCAGGCCGCCCGGGGTGCCCGGTCCGCCCTGGCCGCCGCCCTGCGGGCCGCCGCGGCCCGGCCGGCTGCCGAACTCGCCGCTCTGCCGGCCCGGTTGGCGGCTGCTCCACTGGCTGCCCCAGGCCGGGGGTCCGTCCTGCCGCTCCTGGCCGCCGTCGCCATCCCCGTTGCCGTTGCCGTCGCCGCCCCGGTCCTGCCCGTGCCCGGCCGGGGTGCGGGGGCGCCACTCCTGGTCGGGGGCGCCGGCGGGCGGCGGGGCGAAGGGGTTGTCCCGGTTGGGGGCGGGGGACCCCTTGGGGGCGGAGGTGCCGGCGGGGTCGGGCCTACCCGAGGAGGGCGAGTCCGGGGTGGGCGAGTCCGGGGAGGACGACGACTTGCGCTCACGCGGCAGCAGGACCGCGCCGGGGGCGGTGGCGGGCTGGAAGCCCCACCCAGCGGTAGCCGGGGTGGGGCGGAGGAGAGCCGCGCGGCGGCGTCGGTCCGGCATCTGGAGTGCGTCTTCCCCTTGTCTCGGGCGTCCGTCCGGCGGGTCGGCCGGGGGCACGGTCACCATGAACTGCGTGCGTTCTCCCGCCCGACGCTACCTCCCGTGCCCGCCCCCGTCCCGCGGGGGCCGCGCGGTGTGCCGGTATCGTTGCTGACGGTCGGCTCGTTCGTAGGGTTCCCCGTATTCACGCGACCCCTCGCTTTGTGCGACCGTACAACCCCCAGATCGCACCCCAAGACCCGCCTCACGACCGCGAGAAAGACCCCCATCGTGGCCCCCTCCTCCCTCCCCGATCGCCCCGCCCCGGCCCGGATCGTGGTCCTCGTCTCCGGATCGGGCACCAATCTCCAGGCGCTGCTCGACGCCATCGCCGCGCAGGGCGCGGCGCAGTACGGCGCCGAGATCGTGGCCGTGGGCGCCGACCGGACCGGGATCGCCGGTCTGGAGCGTGCCGAGCGGGCCGGGCTGCCGACGTTCGTGTGCCGGGTCAAGGACTACGCGGACCGGGCGGCGTGGGATGCGGCGCTCACCGAGGCGACCGCCGCGCACGCCCCGGACCTGGTGGTCTCGGCCGGCTTCATGAAGATCCTCGGCAAGGAGTTCCTGGCCCGGTTCGGCGGCCGGACGGTCAACACCCACCCGGCGCTGCTGCCCAGCTTTCCCGGTGCCCACGGAGTGCGCGACGCGCTCGCGTACGGCGCGAAGGTCACCGGCTGCACCGTCCACTTCGTCGACGACGGCGTCGACACCGGCCCGATCATCGCGCAGGGCGTGGTCGAGGTCCGGGACGAGGACGATGAATCCGCGCTGCATGAGCGCATCAAGGAAGTCGAGCGAACGCTGCTCGTCGATGTCGTGGGGCGTCTGGCCCGTCACGGCTACCGCATAGAGGGACGAAAGGTACGTATCTCGTGACCGCCACCGAAGGTACGCGGCGCCCCATCCGGCGCGCGCTGGTCAGCGTCTACGACAAGTCCGGGCTGGAGGAGCTGGCCCAGGGGCTGCACGCGGCGGGCGTCCAGCTCGTCTCCACCGGGTCGACGGCCGCGAAGATCGCCGCCACCGGGGTGCCGGTCACCAGGGTCGAGGAGCTCACCGGCTTCCCGGAGTGCCTCGACGGCCGGGTCAAGACCCTGCACCCCAAGGTCCACGCCGGCATCCTCGCCGACCTGCGCCTTGAGGATCACCAGCGGCAGCTGGCCGACCTCGGCGTCGAGCCGTTCGACCTGGTGGTCGTCAACCTCTACCCGTTCCGGGAGACCGTCGCCTCCGGCGCCACCCCCGACGAGTGCGTCGAGCAGATCGACATCGGCGGCCCCTCGATGGTCCGCGCCGCCGCCAAGAACCATCCCTCGGTCGCCGTGGTCACCAGCCCCGAGCGGTACGCCGACGTCCTCGCGGCCGCGCAGGGCGGCGGCTTCGACCTGGCCGCCCGCAAGCGGCTGGCCGCCGAGGCGTTCCAGCACACCGCCGCCTACGACGTGGCCGTCGCCTCCTGGATGACCAACGTCTACGCGCCGGAGGCGGACGGGGCCGGGCTGCCCGAGTTCCTCGGCGGGACCTGGGAGCGCCGCAGCACCCTGCGCTACGGCGAGAACCCGCACCAGGGCGCAGCCCTCTACGTGGACGGCCAGCCGGGCGGCATCGCCAACGCCGAGCAGCTGCACGGCAAGGAGATGTCCTTCAACAACTACGTGGACACCGAGGCCGCCCGCCGCGCCGCCTACGACCACGAGCGGCCCTGCGTCGCGATCATCAAGCACGCCAACCCCTGTGGTATCGCGGTCGGTTCGGACGTCGCCGAGGCGCACCGCAAGGCGCACGCCTGCGACCCGGTCTCGGCGTACGGCGGGGTGGTCGCGGTGAACCGGCCGGTGACCGTCGCGCTCGCCGAGCAGGTCGCGGAGATCTTCACCGAGGTCATCGCGGCCCCGGCGTACGAGGACGGCGCGGTCGAGATCCTGGCCCGCAAGAAGAACATCCGCGTCCTGAAGGTCGACGGCACCCCGCACCAGCCCGGTGACCTCAAGCTGCTGTCGGGCGGCGCGGTGCTCCAGCACACCGACGTCTTCCAGGCCGAGGGCGACGACCCGGCCACCTGGACCCTCGCCACCGGAGAGGCGCTGTCCGCCGACGAGTTGGCGGAGCTGGCGTTCGCCTGGAAGGCGTGCCGCGCGGTGAAGTCCAACGCGATCCTGTTGGCGAAGGACGGCGCGTCGGTGGGCGTCGGCATGGGGCAGGTCAACCGCGTCGACTCCTGCAAGCTCGCCGTCGAGCGCGCGGGCGAGGAGCGGGCGCGCGGCGCGTACGCGGCGTCGGACGCGTTCTTCCCGTTCCCCGACGGCCCGGAGATCCTGATCGCCGCCGGCGTCAGGGCCATTGTCCAGCCGGGCGGTTCGATCCGCGACGAACTGGTCGTCGAGGCCGCGAAGAAGGCCGGCGTGACGATGTACCTCACCGGGACCCGGCACTTCTTCCACTGAGCCGGACCGGTACCGGTACGTACCGAGGGCCGCACCCCTGTCCGGGGTGCGGCCCTCGCCGCGTGCCGCCTCTGCGGTCAGTAACGCGGCCTGTTGAACCAGGCGTTGCCCTCGTCCTTGCTGACGAAGACCACCACCAGGATGCCCAGCACGGTGTGCACCAGGCCGAACGGGAAGGTGGCCAGGCTCACCAGGATGGTGCCGACGCCGAAGACGATGGTGCCGATGCGGACGCCCTTGCCGCCGTTGCCGAACTGCGCGGCGAGGGTGATCGCGGCGGCGGTGAACACCACGATGATCACGATCGCCGCGATCAGCAGGCCCTTGCCGACGTTGAACGCCGACATGTCCGCGTAGGGCGAGGACGAGGCGTCGTGCGACGCCTTGCTGACGCCGCCCAGTCCCAGCACCGCGAGGACCAGGCCGATGAGGTTCAGGCCGGCGAGCACGAACAGCATCGCGCGGGCGCCCTTGACGCCGCCCGGCATCGCCGTCGGGTACTGCGGCTGCATACCGGGCATCGGGCCGCCCGGGTACGCGCCGTACGGCGCCACGGGCTGCTGCGGCTGCATGGGCTGCTGCTGGGGATAGCCGTATCCGGGCTGCTGGCCCGGCGGCGGGCCGTAGGGGTTCGGGTTCGGATAGCTCACGAGCGGTGTCCTTCGGGCGACTTGAGCCGATATCGGCGCTCGGGCGAGCGGATATCGGTGCGTTGACGGGACGGTAGGCCACCGGGCCTCCGTCATGCCCCACCGGGCACGGACCCGGCTCCCAACAGCGCCACGAAGGCCCCCGGTCGCTAGTGCGCGGGGGCCTTCGGTGGGCTGTTCAGGGCGCCGGTGCGGCCCGGTACGGCGTTACTGGGCGCGGACGACCACGGTGCCGGCGACCTTGTCCGCGAAGGTCTGCGCCTTCTCGTCCCACAGCGGCCACAGGTAGCCGATGTAGCAGACGATGCCGTCGAGGAAGTGGCAGATCTTGCGCACGAACGCCATACCGAAGCCGATGGGCTGGCCGGTGGCCTCCTTGACCAGACGGATGCCCAGCGCCTTCTTGCCCGGGGTCTGGCCGGTGCTGCCCTCCTTCACGAGGATGAAGATGGCCGCGACCAGCGCGATGATCGCGGCGAGCACGATGCACAGGATCGCGCCGCCCGGGGTGGCGCTGGACGACGCCGAGTTGGCGGCGTTCTGGTAGCAGGACATGTCGCCGGGCTGGCAGGAGGAGTAGTCCGGGTGGATCGACGTGGCCGCGCTCGCCGACATGCCGATGGCGATGGCGTACAGGATGCCCGGGATCAGGCCCACGATCAGGCCGTCGATCAGGTACGCGCCGACGCGCGCGCCCCAGCTCGCGTACCCCTGGGGCATCCCCGGCATGCCCGGCATCCCCGGCTGACCGTACGGGCCCTGCGGCTGCTGCGGGTAGCCGCCGTACTGCGGCGCGCCCTGCTGCGGCGGGACCTGGCCCTGCTGGGGGTAGCCGTACGGCTGCTGGGGCTGCTGCGGGGCGCCCTGCTGCGGGTAGCCGTAACCCGGTGCGCCGCCCTGCGGCGGGACCGGGGGCTGCTGGCCGTACGGGCCCTGGGGGGCCTGCGGCGGCTGCTGGCCGTACGGGTTGTTCGGGTCGCCGAAGCTCATGTGTTGCTTTCCTCCGTTGGGTGTCAGTGGGGGACGACGCGGCGTGACTCGGAGGAAAAACAGGTGGATTCACTGGCCCGCCCCCGACGATGCCTGCGGCACTGCGCGTCAATCCTTCTAGGTGAGGAATCCCTCTGTCCAGTCAGGGCGGCCGACCTTTGTCCAACCGCAATGATCATTTCCGGACAACTGCCGCCCGCGCGGCCTGATTGGAACACGGGTGCCTCCATCCGGGAGGATGGGGGTATGACTGCCCAGATTCTGGATGGCAAGGCCACCGCCGCCGCGATCAAGTCCGAGCTCACCGACCGCGTCGCGGCGCTGAAGGCCAGCGGCGTACAGCCCGGCCTCGGCACCCTGCTGGTCGGCGACGACCCCGGGAGCCGCTGGTACGTCAACGGCAAGCATCGGGACTGCGCGCAGGTCGGCATCGCCTCGATCCAGCGCGAACTGCCGGAGACCGCCACGCAGGAGGAGATCGAGGCCGTCGTCCGGGAGCTCAACGAGGACCCGGCCTGCACCGGCTACATCGTCCAACTCCCGCTCCCCAAGGGCATCGACGCCAACCGCGTGCTGGAGCTGATGGACCCGGCCAAGGACGCCGACGGGCTGCACCCGATGAGCCTGGGCCGGCTGGTGCTCGGCATCGAGGGGCCGCTGCCGTGCACCCCGTACGGCATCGTCCAGCTGCTGCGCCGGCACGGGGTCGAGATCAAGGGCGCGCACGTGGTGGTGGTCGGCCGGGGCATCACCATCGGCCGCCCGATGCCGCTGGTGCTGACCCGCAAGTCGGAGAACGCCACGGTCACCCAGTGCCACACCGGCACCCGCGACCTGTCCGCGCACCTGCGGCAGGCCGACATCATCGTCGCCGCGGCCGGTGTGCCGCACATCATCAAGCCCGAGGACGTCAAGCCCGGCGCGGCCGTGCTGGACGTCGGCGTCAGCCGGGACGAGAACGGCAAGATCGTCGGCGATGTGCACCCCGGCGTCGCCGAGGTGGCCGGCTGGGTCGCGCCCAACCCGGGCGGCGTCGGCCCGATGACCCGGGCCCAGCTGCTGGTCAACGTCGTCGAGGCGGCCGAGCGCGCCGCCGGCGGCACCGCCCGGCGTTAGTCGGGGGAGAGGTCTGAGAGCCTGTCTACGACACGACCCGGACACGGAAGGGGCTGACCGCCACCCATGGCCGCCGAAGCGCACTCCGAGGGCGCATCCGAGCCGCAGCGCACCTCGCGCCGGTTTCCGCAGGTCACCCGGGACACCGCCCGCCCCGAGGGCGGCGGCCGGGCCGCCTCGGGCGGCTCCCCCGCACCGGCCCGGCAGTGGCCGCTGCTCGCCGTCATGGGCGGTGTGGCGGCCGGGCTGCTGCTGGTCGCGGTCGACGCGTTCCGCATCGGCTCGATCGTGATCGGGCTCTCCCTGCTGGCCGGCGCGGTGCTGCGGTGGGCGCTGCCGTCGGTGGGGATGCTGGCCGTACGGTCCCGCTTCACCGACATGGCGACGTACGGCGTGCTCGGCTTCGTGATCGTGATCCTGGCGCTGATGGTGCAGCCCAAGCCGTGGATCCACATCCCGTTCCTCGACGACATCGTGCACTTCACGGTGCGGTAGCGCAGCGCTGCGGGCACCCGGCCCGGGGTGACCGCGGTACGGCGAGCCGCCCGTGCCGTAGCCGCCCGCGCCCGTGTGACGCGGGTAACTTGGCGACGTCCGGGGGGTGTACCGACCGCGAGAGGGATGTTCCGCCTCATGGCCAAGATCAAGGTTGCCCACCCCGTCGTCGAGCTCGACGGCGACGAGATGACCCGCATCATCTGGTCGTCCATCAGGGACCGGCTGATCCTCCCGTACCTCGACATCGAGCTGAAGTACTTCGACCTGGGCATCGAGCACCGGGACGCGACCAGCGACCAGGTGACCGTCGACGCCGCGCACGCCATCAAGGAGCACGGCGTCGGCGTGAAGTGCGCCACGATCACGCCGGACGAGGCGCGGGTCGAGGAGTTCCACCTCAAGGCGATGTACCGCTCGCCGAACGGCACCATCCGCAACATCCTCGGCGGCGTGATCTTCCGCGAGCCCATCATCATGGAGAACGTGCCGCGGCTGGTCCCGGGCTGGACCGCGCCCATCGTCGTCGGCCGCCACGCCTTCGGCGACCAGTACCGCGCCACCGACCTCAAGGTCCCCGGCGCCGGCACCCTCACCCTGGCCTTCGCCCCGAAGGACGGCGGCGAGCCGATCGAGCTGGAGGTCCACGAATTCCCGGGCCCCGGCGTCGCGCTGGCCATGTACAACCACGACGACTCGATCCGCGACTTCGCGCGGGCCTCGTTCCGCTACGGGCTGGACCGCGGCTACCCCGTCTACATGTCGACGAAGAACACGATCCTGAAGAAGTACGACGGCCGGTTCAAGGACCTCTTCCAGGAGGTCTTCGACAGCGAGTTCCGGACCGAGTTCGACGCCAAGGGGCTGACCTACGAGCACCGGCTGATCGACGACATGGTCGCCATGGCGCTCAAGTCGGCCGGCGGTTACGTCTGGGCCTGCAAGAACTACGACGGCGACGTCCAGTCCGACGTCGTCGCCCAGGGCTTCGGGTCGCTGGGGCTGATGACGTCGGTGCTGATGTCCGCGGACGGGCGGACCATCGAGGCGGAGGCGGCGCACGGCACCGTCACCCGCCACTACCGCCGCCACCAGCAGGGCAAGCCCACCTCCACCAACCCGGTCGCCTCGGTCTTCGCCTGGACCCGCGGGCTCGCCCACCGCGGCCGGCTCGACGACACCCCCGAGGTGGTCCGCTTCGCCAAGGTGCTGGAGCGGGTCTGTGTGGAGACCGTCGAGGGCGGCCAGATGACCAAGGACCTGGCCCTCCTGATCGGCCCGGCGCAGCCCTGGCTGACCACCGAGCAGTTCCTGGACGCCCTGGACGCCGGGCTCCAGAAGGCGATGGCGCCCGTCTGAGGCGCGCGGCCGGCGGCCCGCCGGCTGGCCGGGATTCACCGCTCGGGGCGGTCGGCCCTGCGGAGGGGGATTGCCCGTGCGGATACCGGGCATGCGCTCGAATACCCCCCACGGGTGTGGCACAGGCCGGTGGCCGTCCGCGCTCCCCTCCGAGCGGGCGGCCACCGCACCGCCGCGCGGGACCGGCCGGGGCGCACGCCGAGCCGGGGCGCACGCCGGGCCGGGGGCCTGATGGGCCGGGGGCGCCCGGTGGGATGGCCGGTCCGGGTCCGGTGAGGTGGCCGGTGAGGTGTCCCACACCGGGCCGTCGTCGGCGCCGGGCGGGGGTCCGATAGCCTGACGGCCGGGTCTCTCGATACCAAGAGACCTCGATAGATGGGCAGGGACACCCACCGCCACCCAAGGTGGTCCAGGGGCTTGCCCCCGGAAAACACCGCGCAGGAGATCGCCATGACCCGCACTCCCGTCAATGTCACCGTCACCGGCGCCGCCGGCCAGATCGGTTACGCACTCCTCTTCCGCATCGCTTCCGGTCATCTGCTCGGCGCGGACGTGCCGGTCAAGCTGCGCCTGCTGGAGATCCCGCAGGGCCTGAAGGCCGCCGAGGGCACCGCGATGGAACTCGACGACTGCGCCTTCCCGCTGCTCCGCGGCATCGACATCTCGGACGACCCGAACGTGGCCTTCGAGGGTGCCAACGTCGCGCTCCTGGTCGGCGCCCGCCCGCGTACGAAGGGCATGGAGCGCGGTGACCTCCTGGAGGCCAACGGCGGCATCTTCAAGCCGCAGGGCAAGGCCATCAACGACCACGCCGCGGACGACATCAAGGTCCTGGTCGTCGGCAACCCGGCGAACACCAACGCGCTGATCGCCCAGGCCGCCGCCCCGGACGTACCGCGCGAGCGCTTCACCGCGATGACCCGCCTGGACCACAACCGCGCCGTCTCGCAGCTCGCGCAGAAGACCGGCACCCCGGTCTCCGAGATCCGCCGCCTGACCATCTGGGGCAACCACTCGGCCACCCAGTACCCGGACATCTTCCACGCCGAGGTCGCCGGCAAGAACGCCGCCGAGACCGTCAACGACCAGGCGTGGCTGGCCGACACCTTCATCCCGACCGTCGCCAAGCGCGGTGCGGCGATCATCGAGGCGCGCGGCGCGTCCTCCGCCGCGTCGGCCGCCAACGCCGCCATCGACCACGTCCACACCTGGGTCAACGGCACCGCCGACGGCGACTGGACCTCCATGGGCATCCCGTCGGACGGCTCCTACGGCGTCCCGGAGGGCCTGATCTCGTCCTTCCCGGTCACCACCAAGGACGGCGCCTACGAGATCGTCCAGGGCCTGGAGATCAACGAGTTCTCCCGTGAGCGCATCAACGCCTCGGTCAAGGAGCTGGAGGAGGAGCGCGAGGCCGTCCGCGGTCTCGGCCTCATCTGAGCCGCCCCCGCCGCCCGAACGAGCCCGCACGGTCCCAACGGCCGTGCGGGCTCGGGCGTTTGACGCACGAATCGCGGTGCGCCGAGGGGCGCGCTCCTCTATGCTGCGGCTTCGCTACCACGTACGGGTGAAAGCGGTGCGCTGCCGGAACGGCGCCCGCACACCGGCGCGTTGAGGCGGGTAGTCCGGTACGGCGGTGACGGGGGAGGCCGATGAGCGGTACGGATGTGTCTGCGCAGCCGGGGGAGCCGGAGAAGCCGGAGCAGCCCGGTGGTCCGCCGCGGCTGCGCCAGGGCCCGCCCGAGGAGCCTGCGGGTGCCGTGACGTCCGCCGCCGCCCTGCCGCCGCTCCTGGCCGTCCCGCCGGGCGCCAGCGACACCACCCGCCTGCTGTGCGCGGGGACGTATCTGGACGAGGCGTTCCGGGACGCCGTCATCGACGAGCTGTACGTCCACGAGGAGCGGTTCGCCGCGCCGTCCCTGGGCATCGACGCCGCCCGGGTGCTCGCCCACGCCCTGCGCGCCCGCCGCTCCGAACTGGGCTGGGCGGGGTGGATGTTGCTCGCCTGGATCGTGGCGCTCCCGCTGTCGCGGTGGCTGGCGACGGCCTATGTCGTCCCGCTCGTCCTGCTGGGGCTCGGCCGCTACGTCCGCCGGGTGCCGCTCCCGGAGTGGCTGGCCCGCGGCCTGTCCTTCCTCTTCCGCTGGTACGGCCGCCTCACGCTGACCCTGCTCGTGGTGGGGCTGGCGGTGGTGGCGTTCAGCGGGGACGGCTTCGCGACGGACTTCTGGTCCCCGTTCGCCTGGCTGCTGGACAACCTCTTCTCCGGCTCCTCGGGGTCCGGCTCCCTCGGCGGCGGTTCGGCGGCCGGCGGCTACGCCGGCCTCGGCTCCGCCGCGTCCGGATCCGACCCGTCCGGCTTCGCCGCGCAGTTCCCGGTCTGGGTGGCGCTGCTGCTGCCGCTGCTGTCGGCCGCGCTGGTCGCCCTCCGGCGCGGCCGGTTCGCCCGCGTGCTGGCCCGTGAACTGTCCCGGGAGCGTTTCCCGGACGTGCTGTCCGACCCCGCCGAGCAGTCCGAGGGCATCCGCTTCCAGCGGCTGCGGCACCGCGTCCGGACCGAGCAGCACGGCCCGCTCGTGATGTACCGCGCCGCCAACCCGTTCTGCGGCGCCGGCGAGGCGATCAAGCCCTGGTCGCTCTCGGTGGAGCTGGTCCCCCGGACCGACCGCGTGGCCGAACCGCTCGATAACGGCGCGATCCTGGCCCGGGTCGTCCCGCTGGTGGAGGAGCTGCGCATCCCGTCCGGATCACCGCAGACCGCACCGGCGGTGCGCGACCGGCTGCGCGCCCTGGAGATCGACGAGTGCGTCTTCCTCCCCACCGAGGGGTTGCCGACCCGAGCGGCGGCACCGTACGACCCCGCGGCGTTCGAGGCCCACCGGGCCGCCGCGATCGAGGAGGGCGGCGAGACCCGCCGGCACTTCCTGCGGATCAGGGTCGGCGGCTGGAACGAGGGCGTGGTCACCACGGTCTTCGTGCGGGTCCACACCCAGGGCGGCATGCTGATGCTGGAGGTCGCCCCGCATGTGCTGCTGCCGCTGCGCCAGCTCTTCCAGGACGCCGACCGGATCGCCCACCGCTACCGCCACCACGACCGTTTCGGCACGGCGGTCTGGGCGCTGACCCACACCCCGCGCGCCGCCGGTGAGGCCGTGCTGACCCTGCTGCGCGGACTGCGGACCGCCTGGCGGCTGCTCACCGGCGGCAACGGCGGCGCCCTCCCCGAGGGCCCCGCCGTCTCGGTCCGCGAGCTGGGCTCCTTCGGCGAGGCATCGCTGTTCCAGGACATGGACGTGGCCCGCTATCTGAAGGCCATTCAGGACCGGGTGGCGGCCGGGGTCATCACCGCGCTGCGCGACGCCGGTTACCGCACCGAAGAATTCGAGCAGCGGATCGTCAACGTCGCCGAGGGCGGTGTCTACGTCGAGTCCGCACAGGGCGCCGTGGGCATCGGCGACCACAACACCCTTGTCAGCAACGGCGACAACACCATCCAGCGCGATTCCGCGCCCCAGAAGGGCAGGCCCCAGCGTGGCAACGGCTGACACACCCGGCAACGGCGGCAACCCCGGTAATGGCAGTAACGGCAGTAGCGACGGCCAGGACGGCAACGGCGGCGCCGACCGAGGCATCCACGGGATCCACATCGGCAGCGTTCAGGGCGCCTTCGCCATCGGCAACCACAACACCGTCACCCACCACCAGGGCTCCGCCCTCGCCACCGACCCGGTGCAGCAGGAACTCCTCCAGGCCGTCCGTGCGCTACGCGAGGACCTCGGGCGGCTCGTCGGCAGTCCCGAGATCACCGCCCTGACCTCCCAACTGGCCGACACCGAGGGCGAGATCACCGAAAGCGGCGCCGCCGGCCCCGGCCGCCTGGCCCGGCTGCGCGCCGCCCTGGCCGACGCCGGCTCCGTCGTCGGCCTGCTGTCCTCGGGTGCCTCGGTCGCGCAGGCGGTCAGCGCCCTCCTGGGAGGCTGACCGGCCATGCCCGACAGACCCGCACCGCGCTGGAACCCGGACACCCAGTCCTGGGAGACCGGACCCTCGCGCCCCGTCCGCCCGTATACCGGCCCGCTGCCGCCCCGCCCGACGACCACCCCGTCCGTGGGAGCGCCGTCCGCGGACGGTACGGCGTCCGATGCCGGCGCCGCCCCGCCGCCCGACGTGCCCTGGCCGCCGTTCGCCTCCTCCGGCACCCCGGCCCCGCCGCCGGAAGGCCCCGCGTTCCCGCCCGCACCCGAGGCCCCCTTCCCGCCCTCCCCGCCCTCCCCGCCCTTCCCGCCCGCGTCCGAGGTCCCCTTCCCGCCGTTCCCGCCCGCGCCGGGCGCCGGCCGGCGTACGAAGGCCCTCATCGCCGCCGCGGTGGTGGCCGTCCTGGCGATCGGTGCCGGCGGCGCCTACCTCCTCTGGGGCCGCACCCCGAACCGCCCGCCCGCCGCCCACCCGCCCACCGCCTCCGTCACCAGCACCCCCACGGCACCCGCCACCGGCGGTACCGCACCCGGTATGCCGACCGTCTCGCCCACCACCTCGCCCACCGCCTCCGGCGTCCCGGGCGGCTACCACCTCGTCCACGACGCCAAGGGCTTCACCCTCGCCGTCCCCGACGGCTGGCAGCGCGACGAGCGGTCCACCGGCGTCTTCTACACCTCGGCGGACTCCCGCAACCTGCTCCAGATATTCCAGATCACCGAACCGAACCTCACCCCGCAGCAGGCCCTCCAGCAGGCGTCCCAGGGACTCGCCGGCAACCCCGGCTACCGGCAGCTCAGCCTCGGCCCGCTCTCCGGTCCCCCCGGCCCCAGCGGCGCCCAGCTGGTCTACGCGTACGACAGCGACCGCCTCGGCATCCGCGTCCAGGCCGTCGACACCGCGTTCACCGTCGCCGACGGCCGGCAGTTCGCGGTCCTGGTCCTGGGGCCCGCCGCGGACTGGCCCCGGCAGCAGGAGACCGAGCGCATGGCGCTCCGGTCCTTCGCCCCCACGAGCGCCCCCACAAGCTGATCCGGCGGCCGGTGCGCGGACCGGCCGCCGGGACGGAGCCGCCGGGACAGGCCCTATCCCGGCAGCTCCGTGCGCTCCCACCACTCGTAGACGGGCAGCCGTCCCTCGGCCGTGTCCCACTCCCGCTGCGTGCTCCGGAAGTGCTCGTAGCCACCGCGGTAGGGAACCTTCAGGTCGCCCCCGCCGGGATCCACCTCGACGATCCGCTCCCTGATGCCCTCGGGGCCGCCCTGGAGTACTGCCTTCGGTGCCTTGCTCGCCATGCCCGCAGTGTCTCGCGCCCCTCGTACCCGCCCCCGACGGCTCGCCGGGCGTTACCCGAGCAGCCCTGGGGGCGGGGTCGGTCGCTGCGGAATCAGACGCTCTGGACGGGGCCCTCCAGTACCGAGATGTCGGTGGTGGCGCCGGGATCGGGAGTGCGGGAGGGGACCGGCCGGTCGTAGTCGCCGAGCTGGATGGTGCCGGTCTCGCCGTCGATCTCGGTGACCAGCTTCCGCGGGTAGTGCCGGCCCTCGATGGCGACGTAGACGGTCTGGGCGGCGCCGCCGCCCTTCTTGGTGACCGGGAGGACGCGGGTCCCCTCCTCGGTGGTCGGCCTGCCCTTGGTGAGGGTGAACGAGGGCGACGGGGAGTCGGGAGGGGAGGAGGTGTCGGGGGCGGCGAGCTGCCGCTGGAAGCCGCGCAGGTCGCAGGCGGCGGTCAGGCGCTGGAGGAAGTCGTCGTCGGTGGTGCCGTGCAGGAAGCGGCCCTGGTAGGCGCGGGCGTCGGCGCTGCCCTCCTCGCCGGGGAACTGGCTCTTCCAGAAGGCGGCGTCGGGTTTCATCCAGACGTCCTTGCCGCGCTTGACCAGGTCGACCCGGCCGAGCGGGCCCTTGCTGATGTGCCCGGCGCAGTTGCCGTCGCGGTCCAGGGTGAGATCGAGCCGGGTG
Organism: Streptomyces sp. CT34; assembly: GCF_000805335.1. Classification (GTDB taxonomy): domain Bacteria; phylum Actinomycetota; class Actinomycetes; order Streptomycetales; family Streptomycetaceae; genus Streptomyces. The sequence goes on from NZ_KN708638.1 coordinate 5,027,672, forward strand.
GGGTCGGTGCTGGTCGCGCTGCGCAGGCGCAGGGACTTCGCGGCGAGGAGCTCGTGCACGGCGTCGTCGGAGATCTGCTGGGCCGTCCGGTTCGCGAGGTCGCCCTCGCCGCCGGTGTCGTCGGCCGCTGCCGTGGCGCCGCCGGTGACGGTCGCGGCGACGAGGGCCGTGCCGCAGGTCAGGGCGGTGAGGGTGCGGCGGGTGCCGGTCATGTCGCTACCTCCGGTCCCGAGGGGCCCCGTGAGGGCATACGGCTATTCAGGGTACGTTCCGGACTAATCGGGCGCATATGGAGCGGCCCGCGTGACTCGGGTCACTTTCCGTGCATGTTTGGGCATAGGCCGAGGGGTTTCGGGGAGGGGTTCCTGTTGCTGGCTGAACCCCTGGGGGCAGCGGCGAAAACGCAACGGTAAGTGGAAGGCAGAAGATCGACGTGTCGGCAACCGAGACAAACGCGACCATTCACGTAGGCGGGGAGTGGCTGACGGCCGCGTCCGGTGCCACGCGGGAGGTCCTGGACCCCGCCGACGCGACGACGCTCCAGCTGGTGGCCGAGGGGGGTGCCGAGGACGCCGACGCGGCGGTCGCGGCGGCCGAGCGGGCCTTCGACGGTGGCGCCGGGGTCTGGCCGCGTACCGCGGTGGCCGAGCGGGCCGCTTTGCTGCGCCGGGTCGCCGACCTGCTCCAGCGCGACCGCGAGGAGATCGCGCTGATCGAGAGCCGGGACACCGGCAAGACGCTGGAGGAGGGGCGGGTCGACGTCGACGACGTGACCAACGCCTTCCGCTACTTCGCCGACCTCGTGATGAACGAGAGCGGCGGCCGGGTGGTCGACGCCGGGTCGGCGGATGTGCACAGCGTCGTGGTGCACGAGCCGGTCGGCGTCTGCGCGCTGATCACGCCGTGGAACTACCCGCTGCTCCAGGCCAGTTGGAAGATCGCGCCGGCGCTGGCGGCCGGCAACACCTTTGTGATCAAGCCCAGTGAGGTCACCCCGCTGTCGACCGTCCACCTGGTCCGGCTGCTGATCGAGGCGGGGCTCCCGGACGGCGTCGCCAACATCGTCACCGGGGCCGGGCTGCCGGTCGGGCAGCGGCTCGCCGAACACCCCGACGTGGACCTGTTCTCGTTCACCGGCGGGCTGGTCAGCGGCACGAAGGCGGGCGCGGCGGCGGTCTCCGGCGCCAAGAAGATCGCGCTGGAGCTGGGCGGCAAGAACCCGAACGTGGTCTTCGCCGACGCCTGCGCCACCGACGAGGGCTTCGACACCGCCGTCGACCAGGCGCTGAACGCGGCGTTCATCCACAGCGGGCAGGTCTGCTCGGCCGGCGCCCGGCTGATCATCGAGGAGTCCGTACGGGACCGCTTCGTCGCCGAACTGGCCCGCCGCGCCGAGAAGATCAAGCTGGGCCGCGGCACCGCCGAGGGCGTCGAGTGCGGCCCGCTCGTCTCGCAGCAGCAGCTGGAGAAGGTCGAGGCGTACGTCGCCTCGGCGCTGGCCGAGGGTGCCTCGCTGCGCTGCGGCGGCGCCCGCCCCGAGCCGAGCGACGTCCGCCCGGCCGGCGGCTACTTCTACGCGCCGACCGTGCTCGACGGCTGCCACCGCGAGATGCGGGTGGTCCGCGAGGAGACGTTCGGCCCGATCCTGACCGTGGAGACCTTCACCACCGAGGACGAGGCCGTCGCGCTCGCCAACGACACCGAATACGGGCTGGCCGGCGCGGTCTTCTCCGCCGACACCGCGCGCGCCCGCCGGGTCGCCGCCCGGCTGCGGCACGGCACCGTATGGATCAACGACTACCACCCCTACCTGCCGCAGGCGGAGTGGGGCGGCTTCGGCAAGTCCGGTATCGGAAGGGAGCTGGGCCCCGCCGGCCTCGACGAGTACCGCGAGAGCAAGCACATCTACGAAAACCTCCGGCCGGAGCCGGTGCGCTGGTTCGCGGGCTGACCCCCGTACGTCCCCGGCAGCCCCTCAACTCCCGGATCACGCGCACCTCTTGCAGTAAGGAGCACCCCTCAATGCCCGTGTACGACTATGTCGTCGTCGGCGGTGGCACCGCCGGTTCCGTCATCGCCTCCCGCCTCACCGAGGACCCCGACGTCACCGTCGCGGTGATCGAGGGCGGCCCGTCCGACATCGACCGCGACGACGTCCTGACGCTGCGCAAGTGGCTCGGCCTGCTCGGCGGCGAGCTGGACTACGAGTACACGACCACCGAGCAGCCCCGCGGCAACTCGCACATCCTGCACAGCCGCGCCAAGGTCCTCGGCGGCTGCTCGTCGCACAACACCCTGATCTCCTTCAAGCCGCTGCCGTCCGACTGGGACGAGTGGGAGGCGGCCGGCGCCACCGGCTGGGGCGCCAAGGACATGGACCCCTACTTCGGCAAGCTGCGCAACAACATCGTGCGGGTGGCGAAGAAGGACCAGAACCAGATCGCCACCGACTGGATCGAGGCCACCAGGACCGCCCTCGGCGTCCCCGAGGTCGTCGGCTTCAACGACAAGCCCTTCGAGGACGGCGTCGGCTTCTTCGACCTCTCCTACCACCCGGAGAACAACAAGCGGTCCTCCGCCTCCGTCGCCTATCTCCACCCGCACATGGAGGCCGGCGACCGGCCCAACCTCACGCTGCTGCTGGAGACCTGGGCGCACAAGCTGGAGCTGGAGGGCACCCGGGCGCGCGGCGTCCACGTCCGCACGAAGGACGGCCAGGAGGTGTACGTCGAGGCCGCGCGCGAGGTGCTGGTGTGCGCGGGCGCGGTGGACACCCCGCGGCTGCTGATGCACTCCGGCATCGGCCCCAGGAAGGACCTGGAGGCGCTGGGCATCGAGTGCGTACTGGACCTGCCGGGCGTCGGGGAGAACCTGATCGACCACCCGGAGTCGGTGATCGTGTGGGAGACCAACGGGCCGATCCCGGGGAACTCCGCGATGGACTCGGACGCCGGGCTGTTCGTCAAGCGGGACCCGCAGCACAAGGGCCCGGACCTGATGTTCCACTTCTACCAGATCCCGTTCACCGACAATCCCGAGCGGCTGGGCTACGAGCGCCCCGAGCACGGTGTGTCGATGACCCCCAACATCCCCAAGTCCCGTGCCCGCGGCCGGCTCTACCTCACCTCCGCGGACCCCGAGGTCAAGCCCGCGCTGGACTTCCGGTACTTCGAGGACGAGGACGACTACGACGGGCGGACCCTTGTCGACGGCATCAAGCTGGCCCGCAAGGTCGCCGAGGCCGAGCCGTTCGCCAAGTGGCTCAAGCGGGAGGTCTTCCCCGGTCCCGAGGTGACCGACGACGCGGAGATCAGCGAGCTGGTGCGCAAGGCCGCGCACACCGTCTACCACCCGGCGGGCACCTGCAAGATGGGCGCCGCCGACGACGAACTCGCCGTTGTTGACCCGGAGTTGAGGATCCGGGGACTTGACGGCATCCGGATCGCCGACGCCTCGGTCTTCCCGACGATGCCCGCGGTCAATCCGATGATTGGCGTGCTCATGGTGGGGGAGAAGTGCGCCCAACTGCTTCATGCGACCCCGACCCAAGGAGGTGATGCGTGATGGCCAGCAGCACCTCCGCCGGCGCATCCGACGTGCCCAACCCCCGTAAGAACGACGACAACGGGACCGCGGCGGACGGCGGGCCGGACGAGCGGCCCGTGGTGTTCTCCGTGCGGAACCTGTGGAAGGTCTTCGGGCCGAAGGCGGACCGCATTCCGGACGACGCCGAGGTCGCCGGGCTGAGCGCCCAGGAGCTGCGCGAGAAGACCGGCTGCACCGCCGCCGTCCGCGATGTCTCCTTCGACGTGCACAAGGGCGAGGTCTTCGTCGTCATGGGGCTCTCCGGCTCCGGCAAGTCCACCCTCGTACGGTGCCTGACCCGGCTGATCGAACCGACCAGCGGCACCCTGGAGATGGACGGCGAGGACGTCCGCTCCATGGACCGCGGTGCGCTGCGCGAACTGCGCCGCCGCCGGGCCGCCATGGTCTTCCAGCACTTCGGCCTGCTGCCGCACCGCACCGTCGTCGACAACGTCGCCTACGGGCTGGAGATCCAGGGCATGGGCAAGGCGGAGCGCCGCGAGCGGGCCGCCGAGATGGTCGACAAGGTCGGCCTCGCCGGACTGGAGAAGCGCCGCCCCGGCCAGCTCTCCGGCGGCCAGCAGCAGCGCGTCGGGCTCGCCCGCGCGCTCGCCGTGGACCCCGAAGTCCTGCTGTTCGACGAGCCGTTCAGCGCGCTCGACCCGCTCATCCGGCGCGACATGCAGGAGGAGGTCTGCCGCCTGCACCGCGAGGAGGGGCGGACCATGGTCTTCATCACCCACGACCTCGCCGAGGCGCTGCGGGTCGGCGACCGGATCGCGCTGATGCGCGACGGTCAGATCGTCCAGCTCGGCACCCCCGAGGAGATCGTCGGCTCGCCGGCCGACGACTACGTCCGCGACTTCGTCCGGGACGTCCCGCGCGAGCAGGTGCTGACCGTGCGCCGCGCGATGCGCCCCGCCGAGGACGGCGAGGCAGGCGAGGGCCCGGCGCTCGCCCCCGACACGCTGATCTCCGACGCCATCGAGGCGGTCGCCCGCACCGGCGGCCCGGTCCGCGTGGTGGACGGCGCCCGCTGTCTCGGCATCGTCGACCACGCCTGTCTGCTGAACGTCGTCGCCCGCCTCCAGGGCCCGCAGCACGACGAGCACGGTGAGGTGGCCGCCTGATGTACGCCGCAGCCCCCTACCGCGGCGCCGTCCGCGCCGTCACCCCCCGCGCCCCCGCCGCCGGCCGCCGCGCCCGGCTGCGCGCCGCCCTGCTGCGCCACTGGCGCGAGGCCCGGCGTGCCGCCGCGATGAACGTGCCGGCCGGCACCGTGAAGCGGGGGCGGGCATGAGTACCGCAGCACCCACCACACCCGGGGCGCCGGTCGCCGCCGGGCGGACCGGCCCGGTGCAGACCCTGCTGCGCCGCCGCGGCCTCGCCAAGCTCCTGCTGCTCGCCGTCGCCGCGGCGGTCCTGATCCCGCTCGTCCAGGCGAAGTGGTCCGGCGCCGCCTGGCCCGGCGCGCTGACCGTCGACCTCTCGGGACCGCTCGGCAAGACCAGCGACTGGATCATCAACAACCGTGACAGCCACTGGCTGTTCGTGTACTTCCTCGGCCACCTCAGCAACGCCGTGGTGATCTCGGTACGCGCCGTCTACCTGCTGCTGCTCGCACTGGGCTGGACCGGCGTGACCGCCGGTCTGACGCTGCTGGCCTGGCGGGTCGCGGGCCTGCGGATCGCCGCCACCGCGCTGATCTCCTTCCTGGTCAGCGGGTTGCTCGGGATGTGGATCCCGACCATGCAGACGCTCGCCCTGATGATCGTGGCGGTCGCCGCCTCGGTGGCCGTCGGCGCGCTGCTCGGCCTCGCCGCCGGCCTCTCCGACCGCCTCTTCCGCATCCTGCGCCCGGTCCTCGACACCATGCAGGTACTCCCCGCCTTCGCCTACCTGCTCCCCGTCGTGCTGGTCTTCGGCATCGGCGTACCCGCCGCGCTGCTGGCCACCGTCATCTACGCGGCGCCGCCGATGGCGCGGCTGACCGCGCTCGGGCTGCGCGGCGCGGACGCCGGCGTGCTGGAGGCCGTCTCCTCGCTCGGCGCCACCGGACGCCAGCGGCTGCTCACCGCCCGGCTCCCGCTGGCCCGCAAGGAGCTGCTGCTCGGCGTCAACCAGGCCATCATGATGGCGCTGTCCATGGTCGTGATCGCCTCGATGATCGGCGCGGCCGGCCTCGGCGACCGCGTCTACCAGGCGCTGGCCTCGGTGGACGTCGGCTCCGCGCTCGCCGCCGCCATCCCGATCGTGCTGCTGGCCATCGTCATGGACCGCACCACCGCGGCGGCCGGCGAACGCCTGGGCGCCAACACCGGTGCCACCGGCCCCTCGTGGCTGCGCGGCTGGCCCGCCTGGGCCGGGATCGCGGTGCTCACCGCCGCCTTCGCGCTCGGCGGCCGGCTGGCCGGCTCGGCGGGCTGGCCGTCCGGTGCGACGGTGGCCATCGCCCGCCCGGTCAACGACTTCAAGGAGTGGATGGTCGGCCACCTCTACTCCGGCGTCCCCGTCGTCGGCGGCACCGCCGACTGGGCCGCGCACTTCACCAACTGGGTGCTCAACCCGTTGCGTGACGGCCTGACCGCACTGCCCTGGTACGGCGTACTGCTCATCGTCGCCGCGCTGGCCTGGCTCATCGGCACCTGGCGCACCGCGCTGACCGCCGTCCTCGCGATGGCCGCCATCGGCGTCCTGGGCGTGTGGAACCCGTCCATGGACACCCTCTCCCAGGTCCTCGCCGCCCTGGTGGCGACCCTGGTGCTGGGCTTCGGCATCGGCATCCTGGCCGCCGGCAGCAAGCGCTTCGAGGCGCTGCTGCGCCCGGTCCTGGACGTGATGCAGACGATGCCGCAGTTCGTCTACCTCATCCCGGTCGTGGCGCTGTTCGCCGTGGGCCGCGCCCCGGCCGTCGCCGCCGCCGTGGTCTACGCCCTGCCGGCCGTCATCCGCATCACCACCCAGGGCCTGCGCCAGGTCGACCCGGCCGCCGTGGAGTCCGCGCGGTCGCTCGGCGCCACCCGCCGGCAGATCCTCCGGCAGGTCCAACTCCCGCTGGCCCGGCCCGCGTTGCTGCTGGCCGTGAACCAGGGCGTGGTGCTCGTCCTCGCCGTCGTCATCATCGGCGGCCTGGTCGGCGGCGGCGCCCTCGGCTACAACGTCGTCACCGGCCTCGCCACCGGCAACCTGGCCCTCGGCCTGGTCGCGGGCGTCGCCATCGTCTGCCTGGGCCTGATGCTCGACCGGGTCTCCCAGCCGACGGAACGCCGGACGACCGGGAAGGGAGCCTGACCATGACCCGTACCCGTATCAAGCTCGTGACCACCTCGGTGGCGACGGCCGGGGCCCTGCTCCTGGCCCTGTCCGCCTGCGGCAAGGCCGACATGACCAAGCAGACGTCGCCGTTCGCGGCGGCCAAGGGCTCCAAGTCCGTCACGCTGTCCGTGCAGACCTGGGTCGGCGCCCAGGCCAATGTCGCGGTCGCGAAGTACCTCCTGGAACACGAACTGGGCTACCACGTCGACACCGTTCAGGTGGACGAGATCCCCGCCTGGGACGCGCTCAGCCAGGGCCGGGTCGACGCGATCCTGGAGGACTGGGGCCACCCCGACCAGGAGAAGCGCTACGTCCAGGACAAGAAGACGATCACGGCGGCCGGCGGCAACGGCGTCACCGGCCACATCGGCTGGTGGGTCCCCAAGTACTGGGCCGACGCCCACCCCGACGTCCTCAACTGGAAGAACCTCAACAAGTACGCCGACCAGCTCCGCACGTCGGAGAGCGGCAGCAAGGGCCAGCTGATGGACGGCTCGCCGTCCTATGTCACCAACGACAAGGCGCTGGTGAAGAACCTGGGGCTCGACTACCAGGTGGTCTTCGCCGGTTCGGAAGCGGCGCAGATCACCCAGATCCAGCAGTTCGCCAAGCAGAAGAAGCCCTTCCTGACGTACTGGTACGAGCCCCAGTGGCTGTTCAACGAGGTGCCGATGGTGGAGGTCAAACTCCCTCCGTACACCGACGCCTGCGCGGCGAAGGGCGCCAAGGACCCGCAGTCCATCGACTGCGCGTATCCGACCACGCCCCTCCAGAAGTACTTCAACACCGATTTCGCCAAGAGCGGCAGCTCCGCGGCGGCGTTCCTGAAGAACTTCAGCTGGGACAAGAAGGACCAGAACGAGGTCTCCGAGATGATCGCCTCGAACGGCCTCTCCGCCGACGAGGCGGCCAAGCGCTGGGTGCACGAGCACCCGGACATGTGGAAGCGGTGGCTGCCGAAGAAGTAGCTACGCGCCGGAAGACGCGGTGAGTGCTCGGGCGGGGACGTCGTGGACGGTCCCGCCCGAGCACTCACTCGGTCACGGTGCCGATGAACGCGGACCAGGCGGAGCGCGTCACCGCGACGACGGGGCTCGGGTTCAGCTTGGTGTCCCGGACGAGGACGCGGGGCTGGTTGTCGGCGATCTCGACGCAGTCGTTGGTGTTGCCGCTGCTGTAGGAGGACTTGTGCCAGTTGGGTATCTCGCTCACTTGGACCTCTTCAATGCTTCGTTGAACTTGTCCGTGGATGCCTCAGCCGTCAACGAGCGGGCAGCGTATCGATCATAGACGCGTTGGTACTTGATGACCTCTGCGATGTCTTCGGAGTAGTTACCCGTATAGAAACCCTCCGTATACGCACCCCTGATTCCGGAGGGAAGGGTCAGGATCGCGATGATCCCGTTGACGGGCCCGGAGCCGAACGGAAGTACCTGGATGGTGATGTTCGGCCTCTCCTGCACCTCCAACAGCCTTTCCAGTTGGGCAGTTGACGCATGGCACAGGGCAGCCTCGTCGATGACGCCAGACATCCATGGCGGATGCTCTCGGTCCCACACCTTCTGTCGCGCCATACGTTGTTCAACGTAGGAGTCAATGCCTGTGGGATCGCCGGCCTGTCCAGCCAGCATCAACTCGCGGGCGTAGTCCGGAGTCTGCAGCAAACCAGGAACGATGCTCCCCGCGGTGTGGATCATCCGAGCCTTCTCCTGACGCATCAGGTACGGCTTCGCGTAGTCCCGCACGGTCTGCTGCTCCAGGATGCGTACCAAGTTGGTGAGGGAGTCCCGGGGCAGATCGAGCGCGGTCTCCAACTTGCCCGCCAAGTCCCTGTCCGGCGGCACGTCCCCGGTCTCCACCTCGGAGATGCGCGTCTGACTCACGAACACCCGCCTGGCAAGGTACGACTGGGTCCAGTCATGGCCCTCGGCCTTGGCCCTGGCCTTGTCCACCCGGGCATCCCTGACGACGTTGCCGATGTACTGCTCGATCCCCTCCCCGGGGTCCACTTCCCTGATCCTCGGCATATGCCCGCCACCTCGATCGCGCTCCGGTACTCAACCACTGGTGACCATAGACCCATTGAAGCAGGGTGGTTGCCGACAGTGAGCAAGTGAGCAAGTGGGCAATTGAGCAGGTAGAGAGGGAGAACCGCGATGGCAGGCAGTGGAGTTCGGGCGGCGGACGAGGAAGCGGACGTCATGTGCGGGCGGTTGCACGAGGCCCTTCGGGGTGCGGGGTTCAACGTCGAGCCGCCGCTCGTCGCGACCGTCAGTACGACTCGTGGAGTGATGGTCGACAAGATCGTGCCCCCGCTCCTCCTGCCCCATCAGGCCGAACGACTGTGCAAGCTCCTGGAGGCGGGCCGGCGATGAGCGGCAAGAAGCCGGCGGGCGACCCCGGGGACCTCAGCGAGAAGGTCAGGAAGGTCAACGGCGACACCGCCAGGAGGCCCAGGTGACCAGCCGCAGACCACGCCCCCTTGACGGCCTACCCCCGCAGGGGCAACGCTCGTGCAAGCTGGCGTAAGCCACTCGACACCGGAGGCGATCATGGCACTACGGTTCATCGGCATTGATCCAGAGTCGGGGCAGCACGGCTCACCCACCGTCTGGGTGGACGAGAACAAACGAGAGTTTGTGTTCCAGGGCCTGAAGCCGGAAGCGGAGCTTGAGACGGAGTGCGCGGCGTTCGAGGTTCCAGGGCACGTGCCGGGCATCCCGCCCCACGAAGCCGTGGTCCGGGTTCCATTCCGTATGGCACCGATGTTGAGGGAGGCATGTAATGCCGCAGAGCGAGCCGGACTTTAACGCGCTGCTGGAATCAGCAAAGCACTCGATCGTCCATCTGGAGATGCGCGATGTCTACGGCCTGGGGGATGAGTCCGAGGACTTCGAAACCTGGCAGCGCACGGGGCAACGGGACGTTGACCCCACATCGGGCTACTGGACGCCATGGGTCGATTTGATTCGACATACGGTTGCCCGGGGCGTGGTGGTGCGCCGAGCCCGGATCATCTCGGAGCCGGTGACCGACTACATCCGCTACGAGCACGCCGGCACGAGCGTCAACATCCACGCAGGGGAGCAAGTCCGATGGCTTCCCAGGCGGCAGGCGTCGGACATCGCGCTGCCGGGAAACGACTGCTGGGTGTTCGACGGTGAGACCGTCCTCTTCAACCACTTCTCTGGCGATGGAAATTGGGCACAACCAAACTGGGAGGTGTGCACCGAACCTGCCGTGGCCCAACTGGCATCTGCAGCTTTCGAAGCTGTATGGGATCGCGGTATCCCGCATGAGGAGTACAAGGTCTGATCACCGGAGTGCCGAGAGCTAGCTCATGTCCGCGTCCCCCTCGTCCAGAGCCCAGGCAGCACGTGAGGTCATCGCCGCCCGACTTCGGGACCTCCGTGTAGAGGCGGAACTTACCGGACACGAGTTGGCTCGCCGGTGCGGCTGGAGCCCTGCCAAATCATCACGGATCGAGAACGGCAAGACACCACCGTCCGACGCCGACATTCGAGCCTGGTGCGCGGCATGTGGCGCACAGGAGCACGCCGCGGATCTCGTCGCGGCGAACCGCCAGGCCGATCAGATGTACGTGCACTGGAAGAAGCTCCACAGGCACGGGATGCGCAGGGCTCAAGAGGAGGTGGTGCCCCTCTACAAGAGCACCCGGAACTTTCGCGTGTACTGCTCGAACGTCGTGCCCGGCATGCTTCAAACCGAGGCATACGCATCCGCCCTGCTGTCGACCATCGCCACTTTCCAGGGGACGCCGGATGACTCACCTGAAGCCGCTGCATCCCGCGTCGAGCGCTCCAACGTCATTCACGAAGGCGGTCACACGTTCGCGCTCCTCATGGAGGAAACCGTTCTTCGTTATCGCATCGGCGACGCTGACACGATGGCCGGCCAACTGGGCTATCTCCTGGCTGTGATGGCGCTGCCGAACGTCAGCCTCGGGATCGTCCCGTTCACGGCCCAACGCCGCGTCTGGCCGTTGGAGGCGTTCTACCTGTTCGATGATCAGCGGGTGAGCGTCGAACTGCTGACTGCCGAAGTGAATGTCTCGGCCCCGAGCGAGATCGCGGTCTACAACAAGGCGTTTTCCCAACTGGCGGAGACCGCGGTGTACGGAGCGGAAGCCCGCGTCCTCATCACGGAGGCGATTACCTCGCTCAGGTAATCCGCGTGCAAGCTCGTGCAAGAACGTGGCTCGGCCTGTAGCGGCGCTCCTACGGTCATTGCATTGACCGATCCGGCCGGGGAGGCATTACCAGCCATGACCAATCCAGTCAGGTACTCACAGAAGCCTGTCGAACTGCCCTTGGACTCCTGGCTGTTGGAGGGCGATCCCGTCCCCGGCTGCAAGGTGTGTACCGCCCTGGGCCTCCAGAGGGGCCAGGCGCGGAAACAGAACGACTGGGCGGCGGCGTGCGCTGCTGCTCGGGAAATCAGGAACCACGGCCATGGGCACGGTGGGGCCGCATGACTATCGCCGAGGTGCCCCCATGCCCGTTCCCTTGTGCCATCTGCCGGGCCAAAGGACGTCAGAGCCCTACATAGACGCCCTCCCCGGCCGCCGACCCGCCGGCGTCCGGCCCTCATCCCGCCGGACGCCGACCATCCCCCAGGAGCTCCTCCATGCCGGAAACCGCGCACAAGGGCACAGGCAGGGTTACCGCGTTCTCGATGTTCGGCCCGGTGTTCGGCTACGCGTCGAGTCTCGTGGACGAGCAACAGATCGCGTACGTCGGACCGGTGACGCCCGGCGTCCAGTGGTCGAAGCTCTGGCAGATGGCGGCTCGATGCTGCCGTGGGTCGGCGCAGGAGCGGGAGCACGCGCAGTGGATCGTCACCCAGGCGACGCGCGCCTTCGTCATGCGTGCAGACCTCGTCGCGCAACTGCCCGATGCCGATTGGTATATGGATCGGTATACGGAGGGCGGTGGGTGCCGGATCGATGTCGGTGGCTGGTCGAACCACGATGCCCTGATCACGGGGAACATGACCGTGCCCGACCTCACGCCCGAGCAGGTCTCGATGAAGCACACCTACTACCCCGGCTACTTCGAAGACGACTGAGGCATGCCGCGCCGCCCACCGGACTTTCAACGTGACGGCACGGCACGGCATTTGGTCAGGACAACAGCTCGTCCACCAAGTCCGCCCCCAGGTCCTGGGTCCGGTGGACCGGGAGGCCCTCGTCGAGGAACCAGTCGTCGGTGGCCTCGGGATGGGGGCCGACCACGCCTACCTTGCCGGCGCCGTACGGGGCGACGAGGGCGGCGATGGTGCCGTTCGGGTAGGTGGCGAGGACGGTGGCGTCGGCGCCGGGGTCGAGGATGAAGTGCGGGCCGTCCTGGAAGAAGACGGTGCGGGGGACGCCGCGCCACCGCGTCTCCACCACGGTGTCGCGGTCGTGGTCGACGGTGGCGCCCGGCGTGACGATGTACTGGTCGGTGTCGCCGGGGAGCAGATCGAAGCCCGGGTCGTCCCCGGCCAGGTAGCCGCCGAGGCAGAAGCCGAGGTAGCGGCCGCCGCCGTGGACGTAGGCGCGGATCTCGTCGGCGTGCTTCTTCATGCGGCGGTAGGCGGGGGAGAGGGAGCCGCCGCCGGGCTGGGCGTAGACATGGGCGTGGGCCAGGGTTTCGGCGGAGAGCGGGATCTCCTCGTGCGGGCCGGTGTAGCGGACGTCGAGATTCCAGGGGCCGGAGCCGAGGAGCGAGGCGACCGCCTCGGAGCAGCCGGCGGGCCGGGCGGCCGGGCCCCGGTAGACGAGGGCCAGGGGGCGTCCGGTGGGCCCGGGGAGCGGCGCGCTGCCGGGCTCTTCGCGGGCGCCGAGGGCGCGGCGGAGCGAGTCGAGGAAGCCGGTGGCTGGTGGCATGGGTTCTCACCGTGAGTGGCTGTCGGGGCGGGGGGTCAGCTGGGGCGGGGTCGGGTGGTCCGCCGGCCGGAGGGCCAGGCCCTGGGCCGGGATACCGCGCCATGCCGTGCCGGGGGTGAGGTACTCGCCCTTCATCACCAGCGAGAGCGCGTCGAGCCAGACGCCCTCGCCGACCACGCCGTCGTACAGCACGATCGCCCGGGTGCCGACGGTGGCGCCGGCCCGCACGGTGACCTTCGACATCTTCATGACCCGGTCTTCGAACAGATGCGTCTGCAAGCTTACGCCCGCGCCGATCGCCGCGTCGTCGCCGACGTCGACCAGGTCGAACTCGGTGAGGAAGGTGGTGGCGATCCAGGTGCGCCGGCCGATCCGGGCCCCGAACAGGCGCAGCAGGGGCGGCAGGAACGGGGTTCCGGCGAGCGCGGCGGCGCCGGCCGGGACGGCGGCTGCCTCGTAGAGGCCGGTGACGAACTCGGTACGGCGGACGAACAGGCTCCAGAGGGGTTCCACGCGCGGCCGGTAGGTGCCGATGACGAGCCATTTGACGACCGCGCAGCAGGCGACGACCGCCAGGCCGGCGCCCATGAGGAGGACCGGGGCGAGGACCACCGGCAGGGCCGGGCCCGGACGGTGGGCGATGCCGGAGAGGGTCAGGAAGTAGAGGAAGGCGATGGTGCCGAGGAGGGACGCGGGCATCGTGGCGCGGAAGTACTCGATGGCCAGCCGCAGGCGGACCGCCCTGCGGGTCGGGCGGAAGGTCAGCTCCTCGGGGAAGTCGCCGCTGCTCTGGCGCAGCGGCAGCAGCATCGCGGGGGAGCCGAGCCAGGAGGTGCCGGCCGGCACGTCGTCCTGGGGCGGGACGGTGCCGACGCCGATCAGGGAGCCGGGCTCGGTCCGCGTCCCGGCCGGCAGGCAGGCCGCGTTGCCGACGAACGCGCGGTGTCCCACCACGGTCGGCCGGGTGATGAAGTGCCCGCCCGCGAAGGCGGCCGTCCCGACGCCCGCCATGTCGGCCACGAAACTCCCCTCGCCGAGGGTCAGCAGATCCGGGTCGAGATGCGCGGCCGTGGAGACCTCGGAACCGCGGCCGATCCGCGCGCCGAGCAGCCGCAGCCAGGGGACCGTGTAGAGGGTGGCGTAAAGGGAGTTGGTGGCGATCAGGCTGAATTCCAGCAGCTTGTCGATGAGCCATTTACGGATGCCCAGGGCGCTGCGGACGGGGTGGCTGCCGACCGGCGTGCGGGGCAGGACCAGGCGCTTGGACAGGGCGATCGCGGCGCAGACGGTGAGCACGTACAGCGGGCCGCCGAGGAAGAAGACGATCAGCGTGGCGGGCAGGCTGCCCCAGGCCAGCCAGCTGAACCAGGCCAGGGCGGTGGACGGCAGCAGCACGGCGAGGGTGAGGACTTCGAGGAAGCCGAGCCCGAGCAGCGCGGCGGCGAGCCGGCGCGGTCGCCGGGGCTCGGCCGGCTGCCGGCAGGCGGGGCGCAGCATCTCCTCCACTTGGGGCGCCAGGGTCGCCACCGGCGATGCCGGCGAGCCGGCCCACCGCGTCCCGGCGGGCACCACCTCGCCCTGGCCGATCACCGACTGCTCGGCCAGCCCCGATCCGGCCTCCATACGGGCGCCCGGTTCCAGGACCGCATGGGCTCCTACGTACGCCCGCGGGCCGATCTCCACCGGGGCGACGGTCACCCAGCCGTCCGCCACTTCCCAGGCACGCAGTGCGACGCCGTAGCCGACCGAGGCGTCCGCGCCCACGCTGAGCAGGGACGGCAGCGGGACGGTGTTGGTGGCGATGGTCGTCCGCGGTCCGATGCGGGCGCCGAGCAGCCGGAGATAGCCGCCCATGAAGGGGGAGCCGCTCAGCTCGCGCAGCGGGCTGACGCTCACCACCAGGCCGAGCGCCCAGAGGCGGAGGTAGGTCGTGCCCCAGAGGGGGTAGCGGCCGGGGCGGATGCCGGCGGCGAGGGGGCGGGCGAGGACCACCGGTACGAGCCAGCGGACGGCGAGGTAGCTGATCAGGAAGGCCACCACGGGCGCGACCGGCACCGACCGGAAGGTGAACGCGCCGTCCCGCCAGGCGAAGGCGACGGCGAGGGGGAGGGTGAAGAGGGAGAGGACCAGGTAGAGGGCGCCGGCCTGGACCAGGCCGGCGGCGGCTATCCGGCCGCTGCCGTGGCGGAGCGGACGCGGGCGGGACGGCGGGGCCTTGTGCAGCGGGTGCCCGTTGGCCGTGCCGCCCATGTCGCAGAGGCCGGCCGTACCGCCGGAACTGCCGGTGCTCTCCAGACTGTTGACGCTCGATGGGCCGGCGATGCCGGCCGCGGTGGCCAGGCGCCCCGCGAGGCGCCGTACGGTCGGGTTCGCGTAGAGGTCGCGCAGCGCCGGGCCGGTGCCGGTCCCGATGCCGCGGCTGCGCAGCAGCGAGACGACCTGGGCGGCGAGCAGCGAGTGCCCGCCGAGTTCGGCGAAGAAGTCCGCCTCGGCCGACAGGGTCTCCGGCGGGACCCCGAACACCTCGGCCCAGACGTCCCGTACCCGGGTCTCCCACTCCCCTTCGGGAGCGATGATCCGGCCGCCCCCGGTCAGCCGGCGGCCGGTCGGCACGGGCAGCCGCTTGCGGTCCACCTTGCCGCTCGGCATGGCGGGCAGCCGCGGCACGAAGTCCAGAAAGGGCGGGACCATATAGGCGGGCAGCCGGTGCCGCAGGCGCTGGTGGAGCCGGGCGACCAGGGCGTCCCCGTCGCGGTCGTGGTCACCGCCGCCCGCCGCGCGGACGACGTAAGCGGACAGCTCCCGGCGGTCCCCGTTCCCGTTCCCCTTCCCGTCGCCGGTGTCGGTGCCGCTCAGGTCGGGCATCGCGACCAGCGCGGTGGCGGCCTCGGCCACGCCGGGGTCCTCCAGCAGCACGTTGTCGA
Source organism: Streptomyces sp. CT34 (assembly GCF_000805335.1). Taxonomy (GTDB): domain Bacteria; phylum Actinomycetota; class Actinomycetes; order Streptomycetales; family Streptomycetaceae; genus Streptomyces. The sequence goes on from NZ_KN708638.1 coordinate 5,043,386, forward strand.
TCTCGCCGAGGTCGATGCGGTAGCCGCGGACCTTCACCTCGTCGTCGGCCCGCCCCAGGTACGCGATCTCGCCGTCCGGGGTGATCCGGCCGAGGTCCCCGGTGCGGTAGAGCCGGCTGCCCTCAGGGGCCAGCGGATGCGCGATGAAGCGGTCCGCGGTCAGCTCCGGCTGTCCTACATAGCCGGCCGCGACGCCGGGACCGCCGACGCAGATCTCGCCGACCGCCCCGTCGGGCACCGCCCGCCGCTGCTCGTCGAGCAGCACCACCGTGTACGTGGGCAGCGGCCTGCCGATGGTGACCGGCCGGCCCGGCCGCAGTTCCGCCATGGTCGCGGTGACGGTGGTCTCGGTGGGCCCGTAGGTGTTGAGGATGCGGCGCCCCGGCCGGCTCCACCGCTCGACGAGCTGGGCCGGGCAGGCCTCGCCGCCGACCATGATGCTGCGGATCCGCGGCAGTTCCCGGGGGATGGTCGCCAGCAGCGTCGGCACGCAGTACAGCACGGTGACCGCGCGCTCCTCCAGGGTGTCGGCGAGCTCGGCGCCGAAGCGCCCGGAGCCGGAGTCGAAAGCGGAGTCGGCGCCGGGGTCGGTGCCGTCCGGCCCCGCGACGAGGGCGGCGCCCACCGCCCAGGTCGGCCAGATCTCCTCGATGGAGAAGTCGAAGGAGATGGTCATGCCCTGGTAGACCCGGTCCTCCGGCCGTACGTCGTAGAGGTCCGGGACGATGCGGAGGAAGTTGCAGATGCTGGAGTGGGCGATCGCCACGCCCTTGGGGCGCCCGCTGGATCCCGAGGTGTACATGATGTAGGCGAGCGGGTCGCCGGGGGCCGTCCGGATCGCCGGGTCGGCGGGTGCCGCGGGCTCCCGGGGCACGGCCGGGTCCGGCCGGGTCGTCGGCAGGGCCGCCGGCGCGTCGCCGCCCGCGTCCCCGTCCGCACCGCCGTCCGCACCGCCGTCCGCGTCGAGCCGGACCACCCGCGTCCGCCCCCCGAGGCCGGTCAGCCCCGCCGCGGTCCGCGCGGTGGTCAGCACCGCGTCCGCCCCGGCGTCCGCCGCGATGAAGGCGACCCGGTCCGCCGGCGCCGCCGGGTCGATCGGTACGAAGGCCGCGTCCGCCTTGCCCACCCCGAGCAGCGCCGCGTACATGTCCACCGACCGCGGCACCAGGATCGCCACCCGCGCCCCCGGGCCGATGCCGAGACCGCGGAGCCGGTGCGCGATCTGGTTGGCGCGCGCGTCGAGTTCGGCGTACGTCAGGGTGCGCCGCCCGCACTCCAGCGCGGTCGCCGAGGGCATGCGGTCACAGGTGGACTCGAAGACGTGATGCAGTCGCGTCACGCCCTGACTGGTCGTGGCCATGCCTCCATCGCAGCGCCGATCACCCGTGATCGCATTTCCGCTCCGGGCCGCCGCGGGCCGCCGCGTGGGGTGTCCGGAGGCGCAGGCGGGCGGCGGACGATCGCCCGGTGCCGCCGCGGCCCGTTCCGCGCCGCCTCCGCGGCCGGTGCGACCCGCACGGAGCCGGTCCGTACATCCGTGGCAGCGGCCTCACCCGATCGGATGGTGCGCCACGTGGCGCACCGCCGGACCGGGGCCGGCGGCCCAACCTAGGACCATGCCGCTGCCGCCGCCGAAGTGCCCCACCCCCGACTGCGACGACCCGTTGTGGAAGGACACCACGACCACCGAACTGCACTGGGACAACTGGCGGTGGTGGTGCCACCGCTGCGACAAGAAGTGGTACCCGACCCGCGAGCAGATCGAGGAGTTCCGGCACGCGGTCGGTGCCGGGATCGCCGCCGGTGCCGGGATCGCGGTGGGGGCCGGTGCCGGGGCGGGTGCGCGGAGACCGGCGCACGCCGTCGCGCCCCGGGATCCGCGGGCGCACCTCGCCTGACCGGCGGGCCGCCCCCCCCCCCGCCCCCCC
>NZ_KN708638.1:5045323-5055361 GCF_000805335.1 Streptomyces sp. CT34
TGCCCCGTCGCCGCGCCGTGACGGCATAGTAGAGCGCGGTCCCAACAGGGGCATGACAGAAACGGCGCGTACCACCGGCGCCGGTCCGTATCAGGGGGGAACGCTCCATGCCGTCCAAGCAGTCCGGTCGATCCACGCGGTCCACGCGATCCGCACCGTCCAGGTCCCGTATACGCCGTTCCACCGCTGCCGCCGCCGCGACGGCCGCGCTGCTCGCGCTCACCGCCACCGCCTGCGGCCCCACCGACGACAACGCCTCGGCCGCGCCCGGCGGTTCGTCCGCCGGCCAGAAGCACCCGGGCGCCCTGCCGACCAGCATCGACGACCTGAAGAAGTGGAAGGACGGCGGCTGGAAGAACTGGGACAAGTGGGCCCGCAGGGCGCAGGACTTCGCCAACCCGATCATCAAGGACCGGTGGAAGCCGGAGCGGCTGGCCCAGGTCAAGGCCGCACCGGACGTCGGCGTACAGGACGCGACGCTGGGCGGCCGGGCCGGTGCCACCGACGCGGAGCCGCGTGCGGTCACCGCCCAGGAGGTCGCCCGCCCCTACCACCGCAACATGGCCCCGATCGGCAAGATCTTCTTCGACAGCCCCAAGGGCCCGATGGTCTGCTCCGGCACGATCGTCGAGGACCCGGCGCACCCCGGGAAGTCCAACCTCGTCTGGACCGCCGGCCACTGCGTCCACGGCGGCCGACAGGGCGGCTGGATGCGCAACATCGTCTTCGTCCCGTCGTACAACGACAACGGTGTGCCGGCGAACCAGGTCGGCAACACGCCGTCCCCGCAGATCACGCCGTACGGCAAGTTCTGGGCCGACTGGGTCAACACGTCCAACCAGTGGATCAGCACGGGCGGCGAGCACGGCAACAGCGGCTCCGCCTACGACTTCGCCGTGATGCACGTCAAGCCGGAGAACGGCAGCGGCAAGTCCCTTGAGGAGACCGTCGGTGCCGCCGCCCAGATCTGGTTCAACTCCCCGTACGCGGACGGCATCAGCTCGCTGAAGGCGTTCGGCTACCCGGCCGCGGCGCCCTACGACGGCGCGCGGATGATGAGCTGCCTGGACCGGCCCGGCCGCCTCACCATGGCGCAGGGCACGCCGCCCATGGACCGCATCGGCTGCACCATGACCGGCGGTACGTCCGGCGGCGGCTGGTTCGTCAACCGCGGCGGCAAGCTGACCCTGGTGTCCAACACCTCCATCAGCAACGGCCCGCACACCTGGCTGGCCGGCCCGCACCTGGGCCCGGAGGCGCAGGGCGTCTTCAACAGCCTGAGCCAGAAGTTCGCCGGCCGGCAGTAGGCGACCGGAGCCGGCCGCGGCGCACCGGTGCCCCCGCGGGCCCGGCGCGCCGGCCGGCTCACGCCGTCAGCCGGTGCCGCGCCCGCCAGACGCCGGCCGAGACCCGGGCCAGCAGCCGGGCCGCCGGGTCGCCGGTGTCCTGCCCGTTGGCGAGCGGGCCGGTGTAGCAGACCGCGAGGGTGTACGGGGCGGCGTCGTGCGGGTGGACGACGGCGGCGCAGTTCCGTACGCCCGAGATCCAGCCGTTCTTGCTGGCCAGCCGGGTGCCGGGCGGCAGGCCCGCGGCCAGGTCCACCCCGTGGGCGTTGTCCTCCAGCAGGCCCAGCACCGCCGGCTCCAGCGACTCCAGCAGCCGGACCAGGTCGTGTGCGGTGACCCGGTTGAGGATGCCGGCGGCGCGGGCCGGCATGTCCTCGACGCCGCGCGGGGTGTCGGTCCCGGCGGACGCGCCGGCCCGCCGCCACACGTCGGCCACCGCCGCCCGCCCCACGTGCGCCAGGCACAGGTTGGTCGCCAGGTTGGAGGAGTGGCTGACCATCCGCCCGGCGAGCCAGCGCAGCGACGCGGTACCGCCCAGCAGCTCCCAGGGCTCCGGATCGCTGTCGCCCGCCCGGGAGTTGGCGAAGGTGCCGCCCGCGGCGGAAGTGAAGCGATTGACCACGGGGATCTGCCGGTCCAGGTCCAGCCCGCCGCGGTAGAGGGCGGCCAGCACGGCGATCTTCATGGTGCTGGCCGCCTCGTGCGGGACGTCCGCGTTGCGCAGGACCACCGGAGGACGCCGCCAGGGCGCCACGACGAGGGAGAGCATGGCTCATCGTATGGCGCCGGCCGGGCAGGCCCGCGCGCGACATCAGGGCCGGTCGGCCAACCCCCGTACGGCCGACATCAGTTGCCCTCCCGCAGTCGCTGCGCCACCCGCGCCAGCGCCTCGGTCGCCGCGCTCTGGAGACCGCCGCCGAAGGTGATCCGGGCCGCGCCCAGGGCACCCAGTTCGCGGGGTGACGGGCCGTCGGACCGGGCCATCGCGTTGAGCGGCAGGGCGATGGCCGCGGCCAGTTCCGGCAGCAGCGCGGGCGGCGCGAGGATCGGGTAGATGCAGTCGGCGCCGGCCTCGGCGTAGCGGCGGGCGCGCTCGACGGCCGCCGCGATGCCGGTGTCGCCGCGCAGGAAGGTGTCCACTCGGGCGTTGACGACCAGGGCGTCGCCCGCCGCGGCGCGGACCTCCGCCAGCCACTCCGCCTGCTCCCGCGGGTTGCGGAGGGCACCGGAGGCGTGGTCGGAGTCCTCCAGATTGCAGCCGACCGCGCCGGCGTCCGCGAGGCGGCCCACCAACTCCGTTGCGGACAGCCCGTATCCGGCCTCCACGTCCGCCGTCACCGGCACGTCCACGGCCCGTACGATCCGGGCGATCGCGGCGAACATCTCGTCGGCCGGGGTCTCGCCGTCCGGGTAGCCGAGGGACGCGGCGATGCCCGCGCTCGGCGTCGCGAGGGCGGGGAAGCCGGCGTCGGCGAAGACCCGGGCGCCGGCGGCGTCCCAGACGGTGGGGAGGATCAGCGGATCGCCCGGCCGCCGGTCGTGGTGGAGGGCGCGCAGCGCCGCCGCGGCGGCGGGCCCGGTGCCGGCGGTCACAGTTCCTCCCCGGGGGGCTTGCGCACCGTGACATTGACCCGGTTCCAGTTGTTGATCGCGACGATCACGCCGATCAGATGGGCCAGTTCGACCTCGGTGAACCGGTCCGCGGCCCGCTCGTAGACCGCGTCGGGCACCTGGCCTTCGGTCAGCACCGTGACCGCCTCGGTGAGCGCCAGGGCCGCCCGCTCGCGCTCGGAGTAGAGGTCGCCGGCCTCCTCCCACGCGGGCAGCAGATCGATCCGCCGCGGGCTCACCCCGGCCTCGCGGAGGTTCCTCACATGCATGTCGATGCAGGACGCGCACCGGTTGACCTGCGAGGCGCGCAGCACGACCAGCTCGACCAGGACCGGGTCGCCCAGGCCCTTCTTGGCGGCCTGGGTCAGCCGGAGCTGGGCCCTGCGGAACTCGGGGATCAGGCCCCAGATCTTCATCCGCCGGCTCATCGGATCACCCCTGCCCCGGGGCCATGCGCGTGGTCACGCCGAAGCGGTTCCAGGCGTTGATGGTGGTGATCAGCGCGATCAGCCGGGCGAGCTCGGCCTCGTCGAACCGGTCGGCGGCGCGCTCGTAGACGGCGTCGGGCACCTGGCCTTCGGTCAGCACCGTGACCGCCTCGGTGAGCGCCAGGGCGGCCTGCTCGCGCTCGGTGTAGTAACCGGCCGCCTCCTCCCAGGCGCTGAGAAGGTGGATGCGCTCCTCGGTCTCCCCGGCCTTGCGGGCGTCGGTGATGTGCATGTCGAGGCAGAAGGCGCACTTGTTGAGCTGCGAGGCGCGGATCTTGACCAGCTCGATCAGCGCCGGGTCCAGGCCCTCCCTGGCGGTGGCGTCCAGCGCGAGCATCGCCCGGAACACCTCCGGGGCGAGCTTGGCCCACGGCATGCGGGGGCCGTGCCGATGGTGCGTGCCGGAGGTGTCCGGCGGTGCGGATGATGGCGTGCCGGAGGTGTCCGGTGGCGCGGGTGATGCGTTCCCGTTCGTCATGGGTACGACGCTACGACGCGAATGGCACAGCGTATGGTCCACTTCCATGGAGAAATCGCGGGCCACTTTCGGACGGGACCTGCATCTGGACCTCACCGGTCCGGGCGGGCTGCGGGCCTCCCTGATGGCCGCGCTGCGCGACGCCGTACGGTCCGGACGGCTGGCCCCCGGCACCCGGCTGCCGTCCTCCCGGTCGCTCGCCGCCGACCTCGGCATCGCCCGCAACACCGTCGCCGACGCCTACGCCGAGCTGGTCGCCGAGGGCTGGCTGGGCGCCCGCCAGGGCTCCGGCACCTGGGTCGCCTGGGGATGCTCCCCCGGCTACCGGCGGGGGGAGCACCCCCACCCGGACGGAGACCGCGGGAGGGCGCTGCCGCCCGCCGGCGCCCCGGTGGCCCGCCGCACACTGGGCCCGGCGGCCGGCCCGCGGCACCGCGCCCCCGCGCCGCGCTTCGACCTCACCCCGGGCACCCCGGACGTCGCCGCCTTCCCGCGCACCGCCTGGCTGGCCGCCGCCCGCCGGGCGCTGTCCGCCGCGCCCAGCGAGGCGTTCGGCTACGTCACCGCGGCCGGCCGCCCGGAGCTGCGGACGGTGCTCGCCGACTATCTGGCCCGCGCCCGCGGCGTACGGGCCGACCCGGAGCGGATCATCGTCTGCGCGGGCTTCATGCAGGGGCTGAGCCTGCTCTGCCGCGCGCTGCGGGACGCCGCCGCCGACGACGCTGGCGATGCCAACGCCAACGTCGGCGACCACGGTGGCGCCAACGCGAACGCCAACGGTCCGGCCGCCCGCATCGCCGTCGAGTCCTACGGCCTCGACTTCCACCGCGATGTCATCACCCGTGCCGGGCTCGGCACCGTCCCCCTCCCGGTGGACGAACACGGCGCGGACACCGCCCGGTTGGCGTCCCTCGACGGCGTCCACGCGGCCCTGCTCACCCCCGCCCACCAGTTCCCCACCGGCGTGCCGCTGCACCCGGACCGCCGGGCCGCCACCGTCAACTGGGCGCGTGCCACCGGCGGTTACCTCCTGGAGGACGACTACGACGGCGAGTTCCGCTACGACCGGCAGCCGGTCGGCGCCCTCCAGGGGCTCGACCCCGACCACGTCGTCCACCTCGGCACCGCGAGCAAGAGCCTGGCCCCGGCGCTGCGGCTGGCCTGGATGGTGGTGCCCGACCGCCTGGTCGACCGGGTACTGGCCGTCAAGGCGACCGGCGAGTGGCAGTCCGGCTCGCTGGACCAGCTCACCCTCGCCGAGTTCATCCACTGCGGCGCCTACGACCGGCATCTGCGCGGAATGCGGCTGCGCTACCGGCGCCGCCGCGACCAGCTCATCGCCGCCCTTGCGGAACGGGCACCGCACGTCACGGGTACGGGCATCGCCGCCGGCCTGCACATGGTGCTCCGCCTGCCGCCCGGAACCGAGCAGAGCACCGTACGGGCCGCGGAGCGTGCGGGGTTGGCACTGGAGGGCCTGAGCCGGTTCCGGTACGGCGGGACGGGCAGGACGGGCGGAACAGGCAGGACGGGCGGGACGGGCGGGACAGGCACGGAGGACGCGCCGTTCGACGGGCTCGTCGTGGCCTACGGGACGCCGCCGGACCATGCGTTCACCGGAGCGCTGGAGACCCTGCTGAAGGTGCTCCCCTGACCATTCATCGGACGTTTATCCGTTGCAGGTTGGCTGCCCGTGACCACCTTGTCGCTCTCGGCGGCAAGGAGCTACGAGCAAGGGGGAAACGTGCACCACCGCGTGAGAGCCTTGGCCGCATCGTTAGCCACCGTGGCCGGACTGGGCGCAGCTTCCGTACCGGGCACCGCGCACGCAGGGTCCCACTCGTCTCAAGTGTCAGCGAACGTCAAGGATTGGGGCGGGGCGAACGAGTCAGGCCGATCGAAGGAGCCCGCCGGCTGCGTCGTCACCGCCGAACCTCGCAGGTATCCGACAGCGGGGACGATCACCCTCACCATGAAGTACCAGGGCAGGTGCGGTTCGAACGTCACGCACGGCGACAAGGTAAGGCTGCACTGCGGGTAGTCGAAGCAGGGAGCGGTGGCCGACCCGGGGAGGGGCCGGCCACCGCCGGGCCCGGCCTCGCCCCCCGCCGCGGCACCCCACCGCCCGGCTGCGGGCGCGCCGCGTTCACAGCTCCCGTACGAACGAGACCCGGTCGAGCCCCGGACCGTCGTAGTCCGTGTGCACCGGCACCCCGTCGTCCCCGGTCCGGTCGCCCGGCTCCAGCCGGAACCCCATACGGGTGTGATACGCGATCGAATCGCGGTTGTTGGGGCTGGTGATGCAGCGGACCCGGGTCCGTCCGGCCTCCCGGGCGAGGGCGAAGAACCGCCGGTAGAGGGCGCTGCCGACGCCGCCGCGCTTGCCGTCCGGGCACACCCCCGCGAAGTGGATGTACGCGGTCTCCGGGTCCGTCTGGGACAGGAAGCCGATCAGGAACGCGTGCAGCGTCCCGTCGGCCCGCTCGACCAGGAAGCTCGTCCCGGCGAAGTGCTGGAGGAACAACCGCGGTACCAGCAGCTGCCGTTGCCGCGCGCCGGCCTCCCCGCCGAGCCCGCCCCACCAGTCGGCCACTGCCACCTGGAGCCGCGCATGGTCCGCCGGCACGGGGTGGCGCACCGTCAGCCCACCGGTCAACCGGCCCGGTACGGCGCTGTGTTCGGGTATGGCGTCGTCTGTGTCCACGTCGTCGTCATCGCCCTTCGGTCGGCGGTCGGCGAACGAAGTACCCGCGAAGTACCCGCGAAATACCTGAGGGCGTCAGCCTAGGGGGCGCGTCGCCGGCACGGCCCGCGGGGTGCCCCTCGCCGGGCGGCCCCCCACGGGCATGCCGCTGCCGGGCGTCCGGCGTCCGGCTACGGGCGCTCCGCCGCCACCGCCCCCAGTTCGCCCTCACCCTCACCCTTGCCCTCGCCCGTGCCCGCGGCCTCGTCCCCGGGGGCGGGCGCACCCGCCGGCGCCTCCGCCTCCGCCGCCGGGGCCTCGCCGAAGCGGGCCAGGGCCAGGGCGCCGGCCACCGCCAGCGCGAAGCCGGCCACCGCGAGCGGGGCCAGGCCCGCGCGGGTGCGGTCGCCGAGCCAGGCGACGCCGACCAGGGCCGGGCCGAGGGTCTCACCGATCACCATGCCCGCGGTGGCCGCGGTGACCGAGCCGCGCTGGAAGGCGGTGGTCAGCAGGAGGAACGCGGCGCCGCCGCCGACCAGCAGGGCGTAGGTCGCGGGGTTGGTGAGGAGGTCGAGCGGCGCGAAACCGTCGATGAGGCGCACCGCGACCTCGACCACGCCGAAGCCGAAGCCCGCGCCGAGGCCGAGTGCCGCCGCCCGTGCGCGGTCCGGCAGCCGGCCGGCCAGCGCGCCGGAGGCCAGTACGGCGACCGCGAAGACCAGCACCCCGATCCGCAGCCCGGGGGTGCCCCGCAGATGCCCCTCGGCGCCGGACGACAGCGCCAGCATCGCCAGGCCGCCGCAGACCACCGCCACCGCGAGCCACTCGGCGCGCGCCAGCCGGGTGCCCAGGAGGGGCGCCGCGACCACCGCGGTGACCGCGAGGGTGGCCGCCAGCGCCGCGCCGACCGTGTAGATCGGCAGCGACCGCAGCGCCACCAGTTCCAGGAGGAATCCCAGACCGTCCAGCGTCAACCCGAGCAGATAGCGCCACTGGGTCAGCACCCGCAGCAGCAGCCGGGCGTCGACCCCCGAACCGCTGCCGGGGCTGGTGTCCCGTGCGGCCACGGCCTGGAACACGGAGGCGGTGCCGAAGCACAGCGCGGAGGCGAGGGCGCAGATCATCCCGAGGAGCATGAACCGACTGTACGGGGCATCGCGGGGAGGCCGTAGGGGGGCGGTCCCGAAGGGTGCCCGTACGCGTGCGACGCCCCTGCGCGCGCGACGCCCGTCCCGTCGTGATCAATCCCGGCTCGCGCCCTCCGGCCAGACGATCTGCACCGGTACCCCGACGCTCTCCGCGTACCCGACCACGTCGGCGGTACCGCCGTAACCGCGTGCCGGCCGACCGTCCCATACCGCGATGAGACTGTCGACCAGGCCGACGAGGATCTCACTGCCGACCATGTGTGCATGGGCGTCGGACTCGGCCAGTCCGGTCTCGTGCACCTCGGACGCCCTGCGCACGAGGTCGTCGTAGGCGGCGTGGTGCCAATCCGGCAGCGACTCGCGGTACTTCTTCGCGGGTACGACGATCTCCACCCGGCCGCCGTGGTCGAGTACCGCTTGCGCGAACCACGCGTCCGGTCCGTCAGCCAGGCAGGACACCCCCACCAGGTCAGCCGTGGGGTACTTCGTCACGATGTCCCGGAGCGCCCCCTTCACCAGTTCCGCGGACTCGACCGGAAGGCCACGATGGCCGGTGATGCCGATGCGCACGTCAGTCCCTCTCCGTCGTCACAGATACACGCCGTGCAGCCGATCAGCGTGCCGCTACGGCTTTCCGCAACGCTTCCCGGTGCTCCCAGCTCCACGGTGCTCCCCGGAGGTCTTCCGGAAGCCCTGCCAGCCCAGCGGACAGATGGTCGGCCGCCTGGTCGTAGCGCCCCAGGGCCAGGGTGGCCAGGCCCAGATTCAGGCGGTTGAACTCCGGCGTCAGCCAGTAAGCGGTGTCCGGCGGGGATACGCGGGCAGCTTTGTCCGTCAGGCGCTCCGCTGCCTCCACCATGCGGAGCGCACGATCGGTCTCACCCACCTCCGCCCACCCGGCCGCTGCCTGAAGAATGTCCCCCAGTCGCTGCGCGGGGTGGGCACCCGGAGTGTCCGCGGCTGCCGTGAACCACCGGGCGACGCCGTGGGAGCGGCCCTGCTGACGGGCGACGTACCCCTTGAAGTTCAGCGCCTGGGCCGCGAGCGTGCCGTTCCCGATCTCGTCGGCCAGCCCCAGCGCCTCTCCCAGGAGGCGTATAGCCTGCGCATCGTCGCGTACCTGGGCGAGCATCCAGCCACCGAACTGCACGAACTCGGAGGCAACCTCGACGAGTTGGTCGCGATATGGCCCCCGTGCCCCTTTGAGTAAGCGGGTGATTTCGTTCATCTGGGCGAGCGTCGCAGGGAGGACCGCCTCAGGCTTGACCACGTCATCGAGACGTCGGTAGGCAGCAAGCACGCCTGCCAGGGCATTCACGGTGCCGGCGTCGAGACGTGATGGTTTTGCGGCGCTACGGGCGACCCGAGCTGTGTCGTCAGCGTTCAGTACGACCCCGGAGAGCGCGCCACCGGCTCCGACGAGTTCGTCAAGTGCTTCCGCCAGTTTGGCCGATGGTTGCTGCTTCCCGTTCAGGACACGGGAGAGATACGCAAGGTCGTAGTTGACGGCTCGTGCGGCGGCCGTCATGGAGTAGCCACTGTCCCGCAGAGCACGGCGAGCAAGATCTGCGAAGTCACCCACGGCGAACTCCTCGGCATTGACTGATGCTCATTACCTTGTCAAGTGCGGTCAACTCCCGTGTGAGCACCGTGTGCTCAACGATAGCCGAGAGGAAGCCCCCCGCGACGTTGCTGGACGTCCGGGGGCATGGCCGACGCTGAATGGAGCGCTGACGTGACCCAAACTGTCGCGAGGTTGTTCGTGCCGCTGCTGCGGCCGTTGCGCGGGCGGCGCCGTGTGTGGCCGCTGGCGCTGCACGGTGTCGATTTCGGCCCGCGCGGCATCCGCGGTGCGGAGGTGGCGGCGTGATGCGCCACGTGGGCACGGAGGCCGCGCGGTTGCTGCCCTGGTCGGGTTCGGAGGGGAAGCCGTGCTTCCTTCTCGTCGGCGACGGGACCGGGTATCTCTCCCGTGCCGCGGACAAGGTGGAGGCGGCGCAGCTCGAGTCGGCCGCCGCCCTCATCGGGGAAGCGCGGGCGGTCCTGGACAGCCGAACTTGGACGCCTGGGGAACTGCACCTGCTGGCGGTCGAGTTGACGGACTGGCTCGCCACCGTGCACCGGGTCGCGGAGAGCCGGGGCGCGCGTTTGGCCGTGGTGGACGACGAGACCGGCGGGTGCGGCGACGAAGAGGAGGGCTACACGGCGAGCCATGAGGACGACGGCCCACGGCTTCCGGCGGAGGCGTTCGGATGACGGCCGCGCCTGCCACAGGCGGGGCCCG
>NZ_KN708638.1:5055371-5110080 GCF_000805335.1 Streptomyces sp. CT34
GCAGTGCTGTTCGTGCCTGAGGGCAGTGGTGCCGTGAAGGCGTGCCCGTTTCCCTGCTCGGCCTGCCGCCGGGCGGGCCGGCAGGTGCCCGGCGGGCCGCCCGGCCCTGACCCGCCCGTCGCCCCTACGCCCCCAGCACCCCCCGCAACCGTCCCAACCCCCAGTCCAGGTCCTCCTTGCTGATCACCAGCGGTGGGGCGATCCGGATCGTCGCGCCGTGGGTGTCCTTGACCAGGACGCCGCGGGCCAGCAGCCGTTCCGAGACGGCGCGGCCGTCGCCGCGCGACGGGTTGATGTCCACCCCGGCCCACAGGCCGCGCCCGCGGACCGCGTCGACCGCGCCGCCGTCCACCAGCGGCGCCAGTTCGCGGTGCAGGTGGTCGCCCAACTCCGCGGCCCGCTGCTGGAATTCGCCGGTGCGGAGGATCGCGATGACCTCCAGCGCGACGGCGCAGGCGAGCGGGTTGCCGCCGAACGTGGAGCCGTGCTCGCCGGGCCGGAACAGTCCGAGCACCTCGCGGGAGGACACCACCGCCGACACCGGCACCACACCGCCGCCCAGCGCCTTGCCGAGTACGTACACGTCGGGCACCACGCCCTCGTGCTCGCAGGCGAAGGTCCTGCCCGTACGGCCCAGGCCGGACTGGATCTCGTCGGCGATGAAGAGCACGTTCCGGTTCCGGGTCAGTGCGCGGACCCCGGGCAGATAGCCGGGCGGCGGTACCAGGACGCCCGCCTCGCCCTGGATCGGCTCCAGCAGCACCGCCACCGTGTCGTCGTCGACCGCCGCCTCCAGCGCCGCCAGGTCGCCGTACGGCACGATCGCGAAACCGGGGGTGTACGGGCCGAAGTCGGCGCGCGCCTCGGGGTCGGTGGAGAAGGAGACGATGGTCGTGGTGCGGCCGTGGAAGTTGCCGCCGGCGACGATGATCTTCGCGCGGCCGTCCGGGACGCCCTTGACCCGGTAACCCCACTTGCGGGCCGTCTTGATCGCGGTCTCGACGGCCTCGGCGCCGGTGTTCATCGGCAGCACGAGTTCCATCCCGCAGAGCTCGGCGAGCTGGGTGCAGAAGTCGGCGAAGCGGTCGTGGTGGAAGGCGCGGGAGGTGAGGGTGACCCGCTCCAGCTGGGTGCGTGCGGCGTTCAGCAGGCGGCGGTTGCCGTGCCCGAAGTTCAGCGCGGAGTACCCGGCGAGCAGGTCCAGATAGCGCCGGCCCGCCACATCCGTCATCCAGGCGCCCTCGGCGGTGGCCACGACGACGGGGAGCGGGTGGTAGTTGTGCGCGCTGTGGGCCTCGGCGGCGGCGATGAATTCTTCCGGGGACGTCACGGGGACTCCGATCGGTAGGCCGTACGGGCCGGTGCGGTGGTACGGGCGGCTGCGCTCCGGCCCCGGCAGCCGTGCTCCGGCCCCCTCCCATTGTTCCCGCCGGGCGGGAAGGGCGCCCGGTCAGGCCGTACGGGCCCGAACGCATCGGGCGGGCAGCCCGTAGACTTCCCGGTGCGCACCGCGACTGGCGTACGGGGAAGCGACCCCGAGGGAGCGGTGCGCGGCGACAGACGCGAGGTGCCGCCCGCCTGGGTACCCCGGGACCACGACCGACCCGATCGATCGCCCCGGAGGACGCCATGACGGCACATCCCCCCGCCCATCCCGCGCCGCCTGCCCCCGCCCATCCCGCCCTGCGGACCGCCGATCCCGAACTCGCCGCGCTGATCGGCGCCGAGGAGCGGCTCCAGGCCGACACCCTGCGGCTGATCCCCAGCGAGAACTACGTCTCGGCCGCCGTGCTGGAGGCCACCGGCACCGTCCTGCAGAACAAGTACAGCGAGGGGTACCCGGGCCGCCGCTACTACGAGGGCCAGCAGAACATCGACCTCGTGGAGACCCTGGCCGTCGAGCGCGCCAGGGCCCTCTTCGGCGTCGAGCACGCCAACGTCCAGCCGTACTCCGGCTCGCCCGCCAACCTCGCCGCCTACCTGGCCTTCGCCGCGCCCGGCGACACCGTGCTGGGCATGTCGCTGCCGATGGGCGGGCACCTCACGCACGGCTGGGGCGTCTCGGCGACCGGGACGTGGTTCCGCGGCGTGCAGTACGGCGTCCGCGGCCCTGTGACATCGGAAGGGGGCGGCCGGATCGACTTCGACGAGGTCCGCGACCTGGCCCGTAAGGAGCGCCCGAAGATCATCTTCTGTGGCGGCACGGCCGTGCCGCGCACCATCGACTTCGCCGCCTTCGGCGAGATCGCCCGCGAGGTCGGCGCGGTGCTGGTCGCCGACATCGCCCATATCGCCGGCCTGGTGGCGGGCGGCGCCCACCCCTCGCCGGTCCCGCACGCCGACGTGATCGCGACCACCACCCACAAGACCCTGCGCGGTCCCCGCGGCGCCATGCTGATGTCCCGCGCCACGCACGCCAAGGCCATCGACAAGGCCGTCTTCCCCGGCCTCCAGGGCGGCCCGCACAACCACACCACCGCCGCCATCGCGGTCGCCCTGCGCGAGGCCGCCGCCCCCTCCTTCCGGGACTACGCGCACGCCGTCGTCGCCAACGCCAAGGCGCTCGCCGAGGCGCTGCTGGCCCGCGGCTTCGACCTGGTCTCCGGCGGTACCGACAACCACCTGGTGCTGATCGACCTCACCTCCAAGGAGGTCCCGGGCAAGGTCGCCGCCAAGGCGCTGGACCGGGCCGGGATCGTCGTGAACCACAACACCGTCCCCTTCGACCCCCGCAAGCCCTTCGACCCGTCCGGGATCCGGATCGGCACCCCGTCGCTGACCTCGCGGGGACTGGGGACCGAGCAGATGCCGCGGGTCGCGGAGTGGATCAACCGGGGCGTCTCGGCCGCCGCCAAGGGCGACGAGGAGGCGCTGGCGGCGATCCGCACCGAGGTGGCGGAGCTGATGGCCGCGTATCCGGCGCCGGGCCTCGCCACCGCCGGCTGAGCGGCCCGGTGAGCGTCGGCCGAGCAGGCCGGCGACCGCCCGCCGGGGAGTACCGCGGACCTGAGACAATCGGTGCCATGGCTCACCATCGTCCGCGTGTACTCTCCGGTATTCAGCCCACGGCCGGCTCCTTCCACCTCGGCAACTACCTCGGTGCGGTGCGCCAGTGGGTGGCGATGCAGGAGTCCCACGACGCGTTCTACATGGTGGTCGACCTGCACGCGATCACCGTTCCGCAGGACCCGGCGGAGCTGCGCCGCAACACCCGGGTCGCCGCCGCCCAGCTGCTGGCCGCCGGCCTCGACCCGGAGCGCTGCACGCTCTTCGTGCAGAGCCATGTGCCCGAGCACGCGCAGCTCGCCTGGGTCATGAACTGCGTCACCGGCTTCGGCGAGGCGTCCCGGATGACGCAGTTCAAGGACAAGTCGGCCAAGCAGGGCGCGGACCGCACCACGGTCGGCCTGTTCACCTACCCGGTGCTGATGGTCGCCGACATCCTGCTCTACCAGGCCGACCAGGTGCCGGTCGGCGAGGACCAGCGCCAGCACCTGGAGCTGACCCGCGACCTCGCCGAGCGCTTCAACACCCGCTTCGGCCAGACCTTCACGATGCCGAACCCGTACATCGTCAAGGAGACGGCGAAGATCTTCGACCTCCAGGACCCGACGATCAAGATGAGCAAGTCGGCGTCCTCGCCCAAGGGCATCGTCGACCTCCTCGACGACCCCAAGGTCACCGCGAAGAAGATCAAGAGCGCCGTCACCGACACCGACACGGTGATCCGCTTCGACCGCGAGGCCAAGCCCGGCGTCAGCAACCTGCTCACCATCCTGTCCACCCTCACCGGCCAGGACATCCCCTCGCTGGAGCGTTCCTACGAGGGCAAGATGTACGGCGCGCTGAAGACCGACCTGGCAGAGGTGATGGTCGACTTCGTCACACCGTTCCGGGACCGTACGCAGGAATATCTGGACGACCCCGAGACGCTGGACACGATCCTGGCCAAGGGCGCCGAGAAGGCCCGCGCGGTGGCGGCCGAGACCCTCGCCACCGCCTACGACCGGATCGGGTTCCTGTCGGCCAAGCGCTGACCGAACCGGACAGGGCCGGGGACGCCGCCACGTAAGGTGCGTCCCCGGCACACTGAGCAGGAAGCGTGGGCGCCCGCGCGGGGCGCACCGCGAACGTCAGGAGGGAGAACGCAGTGGGGACCGTCACGCTCGGCGTTTCGCTCGCGGTCCCGGAGCCGCACGGCAGCTTCCTCCAGCGGAAGCGCGAGAGCTTCGGGGACCCGGCCGCCTCCGGCATCCCCACCCACATCACCCTCCTCCCGCCGACCGAGGCCGACGCCGCGGCACTCCCCGGCATCGAACGGCACCTCGCCGAGGTGGCCGCCGCCTGCCACCCCTTCCCGCTCCGCCTGGAGGGCACGGACACCTTCCGGCCGCTCTCGCCCGTCGTGTTCGTGAAGCTGGCCGAGGGGGTGGGCGCGTGCACCGTCCTCCAGGCCCGGGTGCGCGCCGCCTCCGGGCCGTGCGCCCGCGAGCTCCAGTTCCCGTACCACCCGCACGTCACCGTCGCGCACGGCATCGCCGAGGACGCCATGGACCGCGCGCAGGCCGAGCTCGCGGACTTCTCCGCCACCTGGACGGCCGGCGGCTTCGCGCTCTACGAGAAGGGGCCCGACGAGGTCTGGCGCCTGGAGCGCGAGTATCCGTTCGCCGGCGCGGGCCGCACCGGCGGTCCCGCGGTGGCGGTGCCCCGGCAGCCCGGCCAGGCGGACCGCTCGCGCCCGCCCGCGCCCTCCCGCTGAGCGGACGCCCGCCCCGGCCGGCTCACAGCGGCAGCCGGCGGAACACCGCCCGCGGCACATGCCGCAGCACCGCCATCACCCCGCGCAGCGCCCCCGGCACCCACACCACCTCGCTGCGCCGCCGCAGCCCGTGCTCGATCGCCTCGGCGACCGCCTCCGGCGTGGTCGCCAGCGGCGCGGCGGGCAGCCCGGCCGTCATCTTGGTGTGCACGAAGCCGGGGCGGACGACCAGTACGTGCACGCCGGTACCGTGCAGCGCGTCGCCGAGGCCCTGGGCGAGGGCGTCCAGGCCCGCCTTGCTGGAGCCGTAGACGAAGTTCGAGCGGCGGGCCCGTTCACCGGCGACCGAGGACAGCACCACGAGGGAGCCGTGGCCCTGGCGGCGCAGCGCACGGCCGCAGATCAGCGCGGCGGACAGCGCGCCGGTGTAGTTGACGGCGGCCACCCGGACCGCGCCGGCCGGCTCCCGCTCGTCGCGCGGCTGGTCGCCGAGCACACCGAACGCCAGCAGCACCATGTCGAGGTCGCCCTCGGCGAAGACCTTGCCGAGCACCTCCTCGTGGCGGTCGGTGTCCAGCGCGTCGAACGGGACGGTACGGACCTCCGCGCCGAGTGCGCGCAGCCGCCCGGCCGACGCCTCCAGCGCCGGGGAGGGCCGCCCGGCCAGCCAGATGGTGCGGGTGCGCCGGGCGGCCAGGCGCGCGGCGGTGGCCAGCCCGATCTCCGAGGTGCCGCCGAGGACGAGGAGGGACTGGGGGCTGCCGAAGGCGTCTTTCATGGGAGCGTCCTCACGGGTGGGTCCGGAGCCGGTGGGCGATGCCGAGCCGGCGGGCGAGGTCCGAGGTGAAGACCCCGCGCGGGTCGAGCTCGGCGCGCAGGGCGCGGAAGTCGGGGAGCCGGGGGTACATCGCGGTGAGCAGGTCGGGCCGCAGCCGGGAGTCCTTCGCCAGGTAGACCCGGCCGCCGGCCGCCGCGACCCGCTCGTCCAGCTCGTCCAGGAAGCCGCCCAGGCCCGGCAGCCCGGCCGGCACGTCCAGCGCCAGCGTCCACCCCGGGGCCGGGAACGACAGCCAGCCCGGATCGGCGGCCCCGAAGCGTTTGAGGACCGCGAGGAAGGACGGGCAGCGCCGGTCCGCGATCCGCAGCACGATCCGGCGCAGCGCGTCCTCCTGGCCGTACGGCACGACGAACTGGTACTGGACGAAGCCGCCGTGCCCGTAGACGCGGTTCCAGTACGGCAGCCCGTCCAGCGGGTGGAAGAAGGCGGCGAGCCTGCGGAGTTCACCGGTGCGGTGGAGCGGTGCGGTGCGGTACCAGAGCGCGTTGAAGAGCGCGACGGACTGCCGGTTGAGCAGCCCCCGCGGCAGGTGGCGCGGGGTGGGCGGCAGCTGCGCCGGGCGGAAGGCGAGCGGATCGCGGCGGGCGCGCGGCGGCAGCGCGCCCGCGGGTGCGTGGTCGCCGCGGGTGAGGACCGCCCGGCCCAGTGTCCGGCCGCGCGCCAGCAGGTCGATCCAGGCGACGGAGTAGCGGTAGCGGTGGTCCCCGGCGTCCAGACGGGACATCACATCGTCCAGGTCCCGGGCGCGTTCGGTGTCCACCGTCATCAACGAGGTCTGTACGGGCAGGAGTTGGACGGTCGCGGCGAGGACGACACCGGTCAGCCCCATTCCGCCGCAGGTGGCGGCGAAGAGGTCGGAGCCCGGGGCCGCGGTGCGCACCTCGCCGTCCGCGGTGAGCAGTTCAAGGGATCGCACATGCCGGGAGAAGGAGCCCGCGACATGGTGGTTCTTGCCGTGGATGTCGGCACCGATGGCGCCGCCGACGGTCACATAGCGGGTCCCCGGCGTGACCGGTACGAACCACCCCAGCGGCAGCAGCACCCGCATCAGCCGGTGCAGGCTCACGCCCGCTTCGCAGACCACCACCCCCGCCTCCGCGTCGACGGACCGGATGCGGTCCAGGCCCGTCATGTCCCAGACGGTGCCGCCGGCGTTCTGCGCGGCATCGCCGTACGCCCGGCCGAGCCCGCGCGGAATGCCGCCGCGCGGGCCGCAGCCGTGCACCGCGGCGACCGCCTCGGCCACCGAGCCGGGCCGGACGATCCGGGCCGCGGTGGGGGCGGTGCGGCCCCAGCCGGTGAGGGTGCGGGACGCGATGTCGGGTAGCGGCATGGCAGCGACGGTAGTGCCGCGGACCCGGAGGGATCTGCCCGGGTAACCGCATGTTTCCCCGACTCGCTCCGAAAAGAGTGATTAATGGCGTGGATGGGCTAATCACCGGGAAACCCGGCCCCCGGCCAGAGACAGTCGGAAGGGACCACGACCACCGCCCGCCGAGCCCCCTGCCCGAAAACCCTGCCCGCCGAGACCCATACCGCCGACGCCCCGACCCGCAGACGCCCTCATGGAGACCGGATGGACCACCGCCTGCTCCTGGCCCTGCGCGACTGCGGCACGAACCCGCGGATCGCGACCGCCGCCCGCGCCCTCTCCCGTATCGGCGAACACGGCGCGCTGTGGCTCGCCGCCGCACTCGCGGGCGCCGCCGCCGACCGGCCGCGGCGCGCCGCCTGGCTGCGCGGCACCGCCCTGATCGGCACCGCCCACCTGGCCGGCGCGGCCGTCAAACAGGCCGTCCGCCGCCCCCGCCCCCGCCTCCCGGACCGGCCGCCCCTCGTCGGCACGGTGGGCGGCCACTCCTTCCCCAGCGCACACGCCACCTCCGCCGCCGCGGCCGTCGTCGCGCTGCGCGGACTCGGCCCGCCCGGTACGCGCAGCGGCGCCGGTCTGCGGACCGCGCTGCCCGTCCTGGCCGGCGCGGTCTGCGTCTCCCGGGTGGTGGCCGGCGTCCACTACCCGACCGACATCGCGGCCGGCGCCGCCCTCGGCGCGCTCACCGCGCGGCTGGGGGCGGGATGGATGCACGCGGCGGCGGGGGTGCCGGGGACCGGCGCGGCGCGCGGCGGCCCCCATGGCTGAGCGCACCGCCCTCATCGACGACCAGCCGCGGCAGCCCGGCCCGTCGGCCGCCCCGGGAGCCGCGCCGGTCCGCCGCCCGCGCCCGCCGCGTCTGCCGCTCGCCCTGCTGCGCACCGCGCGCCCGCACCAGTGGGTCAAGAACGTTCTCGTGGCCGCCGCCCCGGCCGCCGCGGGCCGCCTCTTCCGTTGGCACACCCTCGCCCAACTGGCGCTGGTATTCGTCCTGTTCACCGCCGCCGCAGCCGCCGTCTACCTGATCAACGACGCCCGGGACGCCGCCGCCGACCGCGCCCACCCCGACAAGTGCCGCCGCCCGGTCGCCGCCGGCGAGGTCCCCGTCCCGCTCGCCCACGCCCTCGGCGGACTGCTCGCACTGCTCGCCCCGGCCGCCACCGCCGTCCTCTGCAACCCCGCGACGGCGGTGCTGATCGCCGTCTACGTCGCGATCCAACTCGCCTACTGCGTCCGCCTCAAGCACGTCCTCGTCGTCGATCTCGTCGTCGTCACCAGCGGCTTCCTGATGCGCGCGATGGCCGGCGGACTGGCGCTCGGGATCCCGCTCTCCCGCTGGTTCCTGATCACCGCGGGATTCGGCGCGCTGTTCATGGTCGCCGCCAAGCGCTACTCCGAGGCGGTCCGGATGGCCGGCGCGAAGGGCGAGACCCGGGCCCTGCTGCGCGAGTACACCGAGGGCTACCTCCGCTTCGTCTGGCAACTGGCCGCCGGCGGCGCGATGCTCGCGTACTGCCTGTGGGCCCTGGAGAGCGGCCGGCCGGACGCCGGCCTGCTGCCCTGGCGCCAGCTGTCGATGGTGCCGTTCCTGCTCGCCGTCCTGCGCTACGCGGTCTTCGCCGACCGGGGCACGGCCGGCGCCCCCGAGGACGTCCTCCTCCGCGACCGCGCCCTGGCCGCCATCGGCCTCGGCTGGCTCGCGGTGTACGCGATGGCCGTCGCCCACGTCTGACGTCTCCCCTCTCCGGAGGGAGGGGTATCCGCGGAGGAATTCCGATGAGCGAACGCCGCACTCCCCGGCCCGCCGCGGCCCCCGTGCGCCGCGGGCTCTGCGCCGAACTGCTCGGCTTCGCCCTCGCCGGCGGCTGTGCGTACGCCGTCGACCTGGCCCTGTTCGTGTGGCTGCGCGGTGCGGTCGGCGCCGGGCCGGTGTACGCGAAGACGCTGTCGTTCCTCGCGGGCTGCCTGGTCGCCTACGCGGGCAACGCCGCCGGCACCTACCGCGGCGCCGCCACGGACCACAGCCGCCCGCGGCAGCTCGGCGTCTTCGTCGTGGTGAACCTGGCCGGCGCCCTGGTCCAACTCCTCTGCCTGGGCGTCTCGCACTACCTGCTCGGCCTGACCTCGGCGCGCGCCGATGTGGTCTCCGGCGCGGGCATCGGCATGGCGCTGGGTACGTGCCTGCGCTTCTGGGGTACGCGGAAGCTAGTGTTCCGGATCGGCCGGGACACCTGCCACGGGAGGGCGACGCGGGCATGAAGGGCGTACGGGGCGAACGGGGTGTTCCGGGGGACGGGAACGAGGACGGGAACGGCCACGGGGACGGCGGAGGGGATCGGAAAGGGGCCGGGGGAGGAGCCGGGGGACGGGACGGCGGGGCCCGCGAACGGCCGGAGTCCGGCGCGAGCGGTGAGCCCGGCGCGGACCGGGGGGCCGGCGAGGAGGCCAATCCGTTCGCCTGGCTGACGCGGCTCCCCGTCGTCGGCCCGCCGCTGGCCCCCGCCGTCGACCGGCTGCTCGCCACCCACCTCTGGCGCGCCTACGCGCGGATGCTCCGCGTCCACTGGACCCGGCTCGCCGCCGCCATCACCTTCACCAGCTTCATCGCGCTCTTCCCGCTGCTCACCGTCGCCGCCGCGATCGGCGCCGCCACCCTCACGGACGGGCAACTGCACAAGCTGGAGGCCAAGATCGCCGAGCAGATCCCCGGCATCTCCGGCCAACTCGACCTCGCCGCACTGGTCGAGAACGCCGGCACGGTCGGACTGATCGCCGGCGCGACCCTGCTCTTCACCGGCATCGGCTGGGTCCAGTCGCTGCGCGACTGCCTGCGTGCCGTATGGGAGGCACCCGAAGAGGAGGGCAATTTCTTCCTCGGCAAGCTCCGCGACGGCGCGCTGCTGCTCGGCCTCGGCGCGGTCGCCCTGGTCTCGGTCGGCTGTTCGGCCTTCGCGTCGGCGGCGGTCGGCAGGGTGGCCGAGGCGATGGGGCTGCCGGCCGGCGGCGCGGCCAGCGTCCTGCTGACGGCCGCCGGCTTCTGCATCGCGGTGCTCGCCGACTTCGTGCTGCTCGCGTACGTGCTGACCAAGCTCCCCGGCGCCCATCCGCCGCGCCGCGCCGTGATCATCGCCGGCCTCATCGGCGCGATCGGCTTCGAGCTGCTGAAGCTGCTGCTCAGCGGCTATCTGCGGGGCGTCGCGGCACGCAGCATGTACGGCGCGTTCGGCACCCCGATCGCGCTCCTCCTGTGGATCAACTTCACCGCGAAGCTGCTGGTCTTCTGCGCGTCCTGGACGGCGACCCGGCCTTCGGCGCCCCGGCGTTCGGGAGCGGGGCCCGCCTCCGGCGCCTAGTCCCTGTGCCTTGTCGTCAAACTCCCGTCGTCCGCCCGCAGGGCGGGGCGGGCGGCGTCCGGTGCAGCGAGAGCACGTGCAGGGCGGCGGCAGGCAGGCGGGGGTTTGACGACAGGGCCCAGCGCCGGTCCGAGCGCTCGCGGCGCTCGGACCGGGGGCGGGGGGCGGGCTCCGGCCCCGTCCGGCTCACTTCCGCCGATGGCCCCGGGAACCCCCGGAACCTCCGGGGCCCTCGGAACCTCCGGCGTCCCCGGGGCCCCCGGCGTCCGCGGGCCCCTCCGCACCGCCCCGGCGTGCCGCCGCCAGCGTCCGTCGCCTCCGTACCGCCACCGCGACCACGCTGAGCAGCACCAGCGCCCCGCCGGCGATCCCCGCTGCGGTCAGGGCGCCGCCCGAGCCGTCGGTGGAGTCCAGCGCGGCCTGCGCACTGCGGTCGCCGTCCTTCGTGCCGCCGCTGCCGCCGTTCGCGTCCTTCGGGTCGACCAGGTTGCCGACCGGTTCCACCTTGCCGTCCGCGGCGAAGCCCCAGTCGAAGAGCTTGGCGGCCTCCTTGTACGCCTCGTTGTGGACCCTCTTCTCCGGGTGCATGACCGTGACCAGGAGTTTGCGGTCACCGTGCTGGGCGACACCGGTGAACGTCGACCCGGCATTGGTCGTCGACCCGTTCTTCACCCCGGCGATTCCCGGATACGGCTTGATGTCGTAATCCCCGCTGAGCAGCCGGTTGGTGTTCTGGATCCCGAATGTCGCCCGCTTTCCGTCCTTGCCCTCGTCGCCCGGGAACTGTGCGCTGGCGGTGGAGCAGTACTCCCGGAAGTCGGCGTTCCGCAGTCCGGCCCGTGCGAAAAGGCTCAGGTCGTACGCGCTGGACACCTGCCCCGGCGCGTCATATCCGTCCGGGGTGACGACATGCGTATCGGTCGCGCTCAGCTCTTTCGCGCGCTGCTGCATCTCCTTGACCGTGGCCTCGGTCCCGCCGTTCATCGCGGAGAGCGTGTGCACCGCGTCGTTTCCGGACCGCAGGAATACCCCCAGCCACAGATCGTGGACGGTATAGGTGAGGTTCTCCTTTATCCCGACGAGGCTGCTGCCGGCGCCCATTCCCGCCAGGTCGGCCGCCTTGACCGTGTATTTCTTGGTCTTCGGGAATTTCGGCAGCACGGTGTCCGCGAACAGCATCTTCAGCGTGCTGGCGGGGGCGAGCTGCCAGTGCGGATTCTTGGCGGCCAGCACCTGTCCGGACTCGGCGTCCGACACGATCCACGAACGGGCGGTGATCTGGTCCGGCCCCGGAAGCTTCGGCGCCCCGTCCTTCGGCTGCACCTGTACGCCGGGCAGGCCCAGCCGGTCCCCGCCGACCTGCGACATCTTCGCGGGCGGCACCGGGGCCTTGGGCGGCTGCCCGCCGTCATGGGGCCGGGCGTACGCGGTGCCCGCCAGCAGTGGCGACGCCAGCAGCGCGGACGTCGCCAGCGCGGCGACCGCCCGTACGGGAGTACCCGAGCGCGACCCCGGGGACGGGGTCGCGCGCGGACCGGCGGACCGGGCCGGTCGGCCGTCGGGCGCGGCGGAATCGGAGTCGGGACCGGAGGCGGCACCCGCGGCGGAAGCAGAGAAGGTCGTCGGCACGTCCGTGAACGTACCCGCCCTGAGCCGCATCGCCGAACGCATGCCACGGAAGAGTGCCCCTCCCGACGGCCGGATGGAGCCGCGGTCGGCAGGGGAACCCGTGAAGCTCTCGCGCCCCGTGTCCTGGTTCCCGCTCGCCTTCGGGGCGGGGAGCTGGTGCATCTGGTTCACCTTTCACAAACAACTAACCGTCACGGCCCGGGGACCGGTCGAAAGGGCAGGTCAGAGCGCATGACACGGTGCGTGTCGGGGCCCGGCGGCGAGCACCTGGCCACGGTTCGCACCGCCGCGTACGGCCGACGGTCCGCCGCGTACGCCGGGCGGTCCGCCGCGTACGCCTGACGGTCCACGGCACGCCCCGACGCCTCCGAAGCGTCGCCCGAAGCGCGGGTCGCCGCCGCTGGGGCGCCGGCCGGCGGTCGGGGTCGGCAGGTGGTCCACAGGTTCAAAGACGCCGGCCGGTCCCGTGAGGATCCCGAAGCCCTCGGTCAGCGACGTGAATCACTCAGGGACGCGGGGCGCGCCGGCGAGGTCGACGTGGGCAGGGCAGGTCCGCACCGAGGGCCCGACGAACCGGTCAGGTGACGGGCGACCATGGAGCGGTGGGCGGGCAACCGTGGAGCAGCAGGCGGACACCCATGGGGCAGCAGGCGGACGCCCGTGGGGCAGCAGGCGGGCAACCAGGGAGCGGCACCGGGCGTCCGAGGGCGGCAACCGCCCGCCCGGACAGTGGAGTTGGGCACCGTGACCGCGCCGGCCGTCCGGACTCCGGGCCGGGCACCGCCCTCGCAACCTGTTCGGGTGAGCCCGCCCCACCGGTCGGTCCGCCGGTCGGTCCGCCGGTCGGTCCGCCGCGCGGGCCCCGCTCAGCCCTCCGCGGGAGCCTGCTGTGCCGACTCCCGGCGGAGTGCGCGAAGACCCCGGAGCCCGATAACGCCGATTGCGGTCCCCAGAATGAACGACACGATGGCCAGGGCGAGGTGGACCCAGAAATACGCGGTGGGGTTCCCGTGATCGAAGGCCAGTCCGCTGGCGTCCTTGATCAAATTCTTGACGAAGGTCACCCAGACCACCCATGACCAGGCGCCGAAGGCGAGCAGGAACCAGGAGACGGGGCGGCTGAGCTTCATGGGAATGTGTCCTCTGCTGCGGGGAGCCTTGCCCTGCCAGTATCCGACCGGCGGCACCGTGCCCTGCCGTCGGGGGTGCTCATCGTGAGTTACGGGCGAATCCCTTAGTTACGGGCGAATCCCTTCGCCCGGAAGCCCCGGAAGGGTGCCGGCGGCTCGCGCTCGACGGTGCCGGATGATCCGGCCGCGCGCTTCCGGGTTCGCCGGCGGCTCGGCGTGCTGTCCCCGCCCCGCCCTGCCCCGCCTCCCGCCCGGCACTGCCGCGCGCAGAGTTGACTGACGGTAAGTCAGCATGCCTACCAGCAGGCCCGGTTGAACAGTATGGGATGGGGGCTCCGCGCTACGGATCGCGCCGTGGTGGGTATGAGGAGTACGGGCGAGCGGGGGCCCTGCGGACCCTTGGTAACGACCTGTCTGTCAATGGCATTCGGAAATCGCCATGAATCGGACAGTTCACGACTTCCGATCTTGCTATTCGGACCGCCGACTCCCTAATCTGGATTGTCTTTACGGTGTCCTTAACGCGGTGGCTTCGCGGGGCGGTGCGAAGGAGCGGGCAGGGCGCGCGGGGAACGGGGAGAGCAGCGGAAATGGCTGAGCAGTTCAAGGTCGACCTGGAAGAGCTGGACACCGTCGTACGCCGGCTCAGGCGCCTTCAGCGCGATATGGACGACCCCGGCCAGAAGGTGAAGTACAGCACGACGATCCCGAAGTCGGCGTTCGGGATCGATTTCCTGGAGGCGGGGGAACTCGCCGGCGCGCACGACAACATGCAGGAGTACATGTCGCAGGTCATCGCGGCGCTCCAGGAGCTCCTCCACAAGTTCGGGGAGAAGACCGAGGCCAGCCGGGGCGCGTACGAGGACCTGGAGCACACCACCAGGTCCATGAACGGCTGACTCCGTGGCGGCGCGGCGGCGAGAGTGACGACGAAGGGGGGCGGGCGTGGCTGACGCCCGGCAGGAGTACGGCAGCGCCGGGGCGGCGGCGCAGCGGCGCACGGAGGCGGAGCGGGAGGAGCGGCTCGCGTCGCTCGCGGGGCAGGCCCACACCCCGCGTTCCCCGTCCGGTTTCCAGCACCGGACCATCGACGAGCTCCGGCGGATGATCGAGAACGCCAACCCGGCGGCCGTCGACACGGCGGGCCTGCACTGGCGCTCCGCCGCCGACGGGATCGGCGGCCAGGACGGACACGGCGGCATCCGGAAGTCCTTCCTGGACGCCGTCGACCACGCCTCGGCGCACTGGGAGGGCTCGGCGGCCCAGGCGTTCCGCAGGGAAGCGGCCAAGGTCCTGGCGAAGATCGACCGGACGTATGCGCACGCCAGGGTCGTGGAGCGCACCCTGGTCGGCACCCGGGGCACCGGGCCCGAGCACGGCGTCGCCCACAATCTGCGCGAGGCCAAGCAGGCCATGGCGAAGATCCACGACCCGGGCACGGCCGGCAGTGCGCTGGAGGCCGGCGACGACAGCCAGTTCCAGCGGGACATGGCCAACCCCAAGATGGACACCCGCACGGCGCTGGAGCTCAACCGGGGCAGCCTGCCCATGAGCAAGCAGCGCCAGGTCGAGGCGGCCATCGTGATGGACGAGCTGGCCGCCAACTACCACGGTCACGCCAAGGTCCTCAGGGAGAGCTACGACCCGCGGGGTGTGGCCGGCGACTGGCCCAAGCACCCCTCGTCGAGCCCGTCGCCGGCCCCCGTGAACGTGTCGGTGGCGGGTGGCAGCGTGGAGCACCAGCCGGCGCGGCAGGCGCCCAACGGCGCGGGCGGCGGTGCCGTGCCGGCCGGGTTCGACGGCCCCAAGGCCAGCCGGCCCGAGGTGCCGACCACCACCGGTCTGGCCGGTGTGCAGGGCGGCACCCTCGCCCCGCCGCACGGCGGCACCGGCGCGGTCGGGGCGGTCGGCGCGGTCGGTCCCGTTGGTGCCGGCACGCCGGGCGGCGGGCACGGCGGGGTCTCCGGTCCGGGCGGTGGCTTCCCCGCCGGCGCGATTCCGCCGGGCGTCCTCGCCATACCGGGCGCCGGTACGGGCTCCGGCAGCCCGCGCGCGACCGGGGGCGGGGTCCGCAACCCCGGTGCCCGCACCGCCGGGCGTCCCGGTGGCACGGCCGGTGGCACGGCCGGTGGCGGCGCGGTGCCGGCCGGCGGCGGCGCCAAGGGCCGGGCGGGCGCGCCGGGTTCGGCCGCCGGACGCGGTGGTGCGCCGGCGCGGGCCCGCGGTGGCGCGGCCGGCACACCGGGCGGTCCGGCGGGCGGCACCCGGCAGGGCGGATCCGCGCTCCACCGCAGCCGCGGCGGTGCGAAGGCGGCCGAAGCGGGCACCCAGGGGAAGGGCAAGGCCGAGAAGGAGCGCACCGGTGGGCAGCGGCCGGACCACCTCATCGAGGACGAGGAGCCCCGCGCGCCGGAGCGCACGGTGGCGCCCCGCGTCATCGAGTAGTCGGGAGTACCCGTAGCACCGGGAGTACCGGGAGCACGCGTAGTACCGGGAGCACGCGTAGTACCGGGACACCGGAGTACCCGGAGCACCGGGAGCGGACGGCGCCGCCACCGCCGACCCGGCGTGCGGCGCCCGGCGGGGGATAAATCGGGAGACGGCCTCCCGGCCGCCCTGTTAGCTTCCCCGTCCATGGACCCCGTAGGTGAAAAAGCGATACGTACCTCCTTCGTCAACTGCTCGAAAGGCGAGGCGAACCGGATCAATCTGCCGGCACTGCCGGACGTCTCCTGGGGGGACCTGGACTTCCTGGGGTGGCGTGACCCGGGCGCCCCGGACCGCAGCTATCTGGTCGCGCCGCGCGGTGACGGGCTGATCGGCGTCACGCTGCGGGTGCCGCAGGGCGTACGGCGGACCTTCACCAAGACGACGGTGTGCTCGGTCTGCCTGACGGGGCACCCCGGTTCCGGGGTCAGCCTGCTCGCCGCCCGCCGCGCCGGTCCCGCGGGCCGCCAGGGCAACACTGTGGGGACGTACCTCTGCGCCGACCTCGCCTGCTCCCTTTACGTCCGCGGGCGCAAGCGGTCCCAACTGGCCGGCCGGCACGAGGAGACGCTTCCGCTGGCGGAGCGGATCGCCCGTACGGTGCGGAACCTGGACGCCTTCCTGGACAAGGTCCTGGAGGGCGAGCACCGGGGGCCCGCCAAGTAGACGGCCCCGGCTCCCGGCCCCCGACCCCGGCCCCGGCCCCCGACCCCGGGGGCCCGGCCCGCCCGCCGGTCCCCGGGCGCTGCCCACGGCCCGCGCGCTGCTCACAACCCGTGCTCGGCGAGGAAGTCCGTGATCAACGCCCGCCACTCCGCGCCCCGTTCCACCATCGGCAGATGGCCGCTCGCGATCTCCGCGTACGCGGCTCCCGGTATGTGGTCGGCCAGGTAACGGGAGTGGTCGGGGTGCAGCAGCCCGTCCCGCGTCGTGGCGATGACCAGGGTCGGGACCGAGATGCCCGGGAGGTCGGCGGTGGTGTCCACGGCCCGGACGAGGGCCGCCTGCTCGGCCGAGCCGCGCGGCGGCAGTGCCGGGTCCGGATCGAGAACGGCCGCCAGTTCGGCCGGCGGCAGCGCACTGAGGTACTCGGGCGCCAGCCCGCTCAGCGCGCGGGCCTGCGCGAATCCGGCGTAGTCGCCCCGGTCCAGGAGGCTCAGCCACAGGTCCAGCCAGATCCGCGCACGGGCGTCCGGCTTCGCCAGGCCCGCGGTCAGGACGAGGCCGCGCACCCGTTCGGGGTGGCGCGCGGCGGCCCGTACGGAGACCGCGGTGCCCATGGAGAAGCCGATCAGGGTGAAGGTCTCCAGGCCCGCCGCGGTGGCCAGCGTGACCACCGCGTCGGCCAGCGCGTCCAGCTCCAACGGGCCGGTGGCGCGCGGGGTTTCGCCGGACCCCGGGTAGTCGGGGGCCACCACGCGGTGGCCGGAGGCGGTGAGAGCGGGGATGAGGGTGCCGTAGTTGTCCCGGACGCTGCCGGTCGCGCCGTGGGCGAGCAGCACGCCGGGGCCGGCGGCCGGGCCGGCGAGGGCGGTGGACAACGGCGGCAAAGCAGCCGGCACGGAACCCGAACCGGAACCCGAACCGGAACCGGAAGCGGACGTCGGAGAGGAAGCGGACGGAACCTGCGATACGGGATTTCGCGAAACGGGAATCTGCGTCATGCGGAAGACGTTGCCGTTTGACACCGGTGTCAAGGTCAAGCCGGCCCGGGGGAGAGGAGCACCACATGACGGACGCGGCGCGACAGCAGACCGGGAAGCGGCCGGCGGACCGGGTGCGCATCGGCGAACTGGCCCGCCGCGCCGGCGTCAGCACCCGTGTGCTGCGCTACTACGAGCAGCGCGGCCTGCTCCCTGCCGAACGTGACACGAACGGCTACCGAACCTACGCCCCCGACGCCGTCGAGGCCGTTGCCCGCATCCGCGAACTGCTCGCCACCGGCCTGAACACCGAGTCCATCCGCGCCCTGCTCCCCTGCGCCCAGGGCGGCCCGGGATTGCAGCCCTGCACGTTGTCGTGGCGCGTCGTGGAATGCCAAATGGTTCAACTCGACACAGAAATAGCCGAGTTGCAGCAACGTCGTGCCGCCCTGGAGGCGTACGCCGAGACCATGCGCAAACGCCGCGCCCAGGACGAGGCACCGGCGACGATGGCACTACGGGAGGCGTGACGATGCGCGCGCCTCACGGGGCCCGGCCCGCCCCGCGGCGCGCACGACGACCTGCCCGCGACTGCCCCTCGCGAGGTGATGTGCCATGTGATGCGCCAACAGCCACTGGCAGTCCCGGGCGAGCTGGTGCAGCTGAACGTGCGCCGAACTCCGGGTCCTGCAAAGTGTGTGCCGACTGACGCCGAGCCAGTCGGCACACGCGCCCCACCCGCGGTCGTCGCGGATGAGGGTTTCACCTACGTCGAACGCCACCGCACGGATCACGCGGGCAGCCTACGCCGGGGCAGCTCGCGCCCATGGCCGCTGCCTGGCCGTACGGTCCGCGACACGGCAGAGCGCCCCGCCCCTGCCGAAGCAGGCGCGGGGCGCTCAGCCAAGTCCCGCAGGGCTCGACCCGGCCGTCAGAAGCGGCGGGTGATCAGCGCCCGCTTGACCTCCTGGATCGCCTTGGTGACCTCGATACCGCGCGGGCAGGCGTCCGTGCAGTTGAAGGTCGTACGGCAACGCCAGACGCCGTCCTTGTCGTTGAGGATTTCGAGCCGCTGCTCGCCGCCCTCGTCGCGCGAGTCGAAGATGAAGCGGTGCGCGTTGACGATCGCCGCCGGGCCGAAGTACTGGCCGTCGTTCCAGAACACGGGGCACGAGGTGGTGCAGGCCGCGCACAGGATGCACTTGGTGGTGTCGTCGAAGCGCTCGCGGTCCTCGGCGGACTGGAGGCGCTCGCGGGTCGGCTCGTTGCCGGTCGTGATCAGGAAGGGCATCACGTCCCGGTACGCCTGGAAGAAGGGCTCCATGTCGACGACAAGGTCCTTCAGCACCGTCAGGCCCTTGATGGCCTCGACGGTGATCGGCTTCTCGGGGTTGATGTCCTTGATCAGCGTCTTGCAGGCCAGGCGGTTGCGGCCGTTGATGCGCATGGCGTCGGAGCCGCAGATGCCGTGGGCGCAGGAGCGCCGGAAGGTCAGCGAACCGTCCTGGTCCCACTTGATCTTGTGGAGGGCGTCCAGGACGCGCTCCTTGGGGTCGATCTCCAGCTGGAAGTCCTGCCAGCCGGCGTCCTCCGAGACCTCCGGGTTGAACCGGCGGATCCGGAAGGTGACGCTGATCAGGTGCGAAGCGTCGTTCTCGGCCGCGTCCAGGGCCGCGGAGTGCTTGTCGATGGTCGGGGTGCTCATCAGTACTTACGCTCCATCGGCTGGTAGCGGGTCTGCACGACCGGCTTGTAGTCGAGCCGGATCGACTCGGAGCCGTCTGCGCCCACCTCGCGGTACGCCATGGTGTGCCGCATGAAGTTGACGTCGTCGCGGTTGGGGTAGTCCTCGCGGTAGTGGCCGCCGCGGGACTCCTTGCGGGCGAGGGCCGACACCGCCATGACCTCGGCCAGGTCGAGCAGGTTGCCCAGCTCGACGGCCTCCAGCAGGTCGGTGTTGAACCGCTTGCCCTTGTCCTGGATCGCCACGTTCCGGTAGCGCTCGCGCAGTTCGGCGATCTTCTCGACCGCGGTCTTGATGGTCTGCTCGGTACGGAACACCATCACGTTGGCGTCCATGGTCTCCTGGAGCTCCTTGCGGATCTCGGTGACCCGCTCGCCTCCGGTGGAGTTGCGCAGCCGCTCCACCTGGTCGGCGACGAGCTTCGCCGGGTCCTCGGGAAGCTCGACGAAGTCGGCGGTGGCCGCGTACTGCGCGGCGGCGATGCCGGCCCGGCGGCCGAAGACGTTGATGTCCAGAAGGGAGTTGGTGCCCAGGCGGTTGGCGCCGTGCACGGAGACGCAGGCGACCTCGCCGGCGGCGTACAGGCCCGGGACGACGGTGGTGTTGTCGGCCAGCACCTCGCCCTCGACGTTGGTCGGGATGCCGCCCATGGCGTAGTGCGCGGTCGGCTGGATCGGGATCGGGTCCGTGTAGGGCTCGATACCGAGGTAGGTCCGCGCGAACTCGGTGATGTCCGGGAGCTTGGCGTCCAGCTGCTCCGGCGGCAGGTGCGTCAGGTCCAGGTAGACGTGGTCGCCGTCGGGACCGCAGCCGCGGCCCTCGCGGATCTCCGTGTAGATGGAGCGCGAGACGACGTCACGCGAGGCGAGGTCCTTCATGACGGGCGCGTACTTCTCCATGAAGCGCTCGCCGTCCTTGTTGCGGAGGATGCCGCCCTCGCCGCGCGCACCCTCGGTCAGCAGGATGCCCATCCGCCAGATGCCCGTCGGGTGGAACTGGAAGAACTCCATGTCCTCCAGCGGCAGTCCGCGGCGGTACGCGGCGGCCTGGCCGTCACCGGTCAGGGTGTGCGCGTTGGAGGTCACCTTGAAGAACTTGCCGGTGCCGCCGGACGCGAAGATGATCGCCTTCGCCTGGAAGACGTGGATCTCGCCGGTCGCCAGCTCGTACGCGACGACGCCCGCGGACTTCTTGACGCCGTCGACGTCCTGGAGCAGCAGGTCGAGCACGTAGAACTCGTTGAAGAACTCCACGCCCTCCTTGACGCAGTTCTGGTACAGCGTCTGGAGGATCATGTGGCCGGTGCGGTCCGAGGCGTAGCAGGACCGGCGGACCGGGGCCTCACCGTGGTTGCGGGAGTGGCCGCCGAAGCGGCGCTGGTCGATCGTGCCGTCCGGGGTGCGGTTGAACGGAAGGCCCATCTTCTCCAGGTCGAGGACCGAGTCGATGGCCTCCTTCGCGAGGATCTCGGCGGCGTCCTGGTCGACCAGGTAGTCGCCGCCCTTGATCGTGTCGAAGGTGTGCCACTCCCAGTTGTCCTCCTCGACGTTCGCGAGGGCGGCGGCCATACCGCCCTGGGCGGCGCCGGTGTGGGAGCGGGTCGGGTAGAGCTTCGTCAGCACGGCGGTGCGGCTGCGCTTGGTCGACTCGATGGCCGCGCGCATGCCGGCGCCGCCGGCGCCGACGATGACGGTGTCGTACTTGTGGATCTTCATTGATTGGTACCTCGGTCCCTCGTGGCCCGGCGCCTAGCGGATGTTCGGGTCGAAGGTGAAGATCACCAGCGTGCCCAGAAGGACGGTGAACACCGTGGCGGTGTAGAGCAGCATCTTCAGCCAGAAGCGGGTGTTGTCCCGCTGCGCGTAGTCGTTGATGACGGTGCGCAGGCCGTTGGCGCCGTGCAGCATGGCGAGCCAGAGCATGCACAGATCCCAGCCTTGCCAGAACGGCGAGGCCCAGCGGCCGGCCACGAAGGCGAAGCCGATCTTGGAGACGCCGCCGTCGAGCACCAGCTGGATCAGCAGGTGGCCGAGGACCAGGACGACGAGCACGATGCCGGACAGCCGCATGAACAGCCAGCCGTAGAGCTCGAAGTTGGTGCGGGTCGCCTTCGGGGTCTTGGCGGTGCGCTTGCGCGGCGGCTCGATGACCGGTGCGGGGTTGTCCACGTCGTAGAGCGAGACGCCGTCGGACGCGCCTCCCGCGGTGGCACCTGCGGTGGTGGATTCAGCAGACATCTCGCGTCAGCTCCCGAACAGCGTGCGCAGCGTGTGCTGGAGCACGGGGTAGAAGGCACCGGCCATCAGCACGACCCAGACACCGACAACGGTCCACAGCAGCTGCTTCTGGTACTTCGGGCCCTTGGACCAGAAGTCCACCGCGATGACCCGGAGACCGTTGAGCGCGTGGAAGAGGATGGCGGCGACCAGGCCGTACTCCATCACGTTGACGATGGGCGTCTTGTATGTCGCAACGACGTTGTCGTACGCGTCGGGCGAGACGCGTACGAGAGCGGTGTCGAGGACGTGGACGAACAGGAAGAAGAAGATGAGGACGCCGGTGACTCGGTGAGCCACCCAGGACCACATGCCTTCCCGGCCGCGGTACAGCGTTCCAGCCGGCACGGAAGAACCCTCCGGGAGCGGGGACTAGGGCCGCGCCGGCTTCTGTGTCGGTCGGGCCCGGCCGGGTACGGTCCACCGGCCGCTCGTCATCGTATCGACGCGCTGTCGGTTCCTCGCGCGGGGGTCCTTAGGTGTGATCAAACAGGCACCAACGGGCTATCACACAAGTACGAAACGGGATATCACCGGCAATTGGCCGCAAGTCGCGCCAGTCGGCCGCGGGCCAGCCGGCGCAATTCCTCCGCGGTGACCGACCGCTCCTGGTCCGGTGCGTTGCCCAGCCGGGTGCGCAGCGCGTACAGCGTCCGGTCCAGCAGTTCCTCGTCTCCGTAGCCGTCCAGGCAGAGCGTGAAGACATGGCGGAAGCGGCGTTCGTACTCGGCGTGCGCGGCGCGCAGCGCGGTGGCGGCGGCGCGGGTACCGGGGCCGCGCTCGGCCCGCGGGAGCGGGGCGGCGGACTCGCGCGCGAGGGCCCCGGCCACCTCGGCCGCGGTGAGGTCGTAGCCGGCCTCGTCGCCGGCGGCCAGCAGGGAGCCCGGGTCCGGGTAGGGGCGGTGCGCGGCGATCCGCTCGGCCCAGCGGCGGCAGCCGCAGCACGCCAGCAGGGCGGCCACCGCGGCGTCGTGGGAGAGGGCGTTGAAGCGGTCGAGACCGCGCTGCTGGGGGTGCGCCGGCGGCGGCGCGATCCGGCTCTGCCAAGGTATGCCGCACCTCTGGAGGTGCGGATGCGGCCGCGTCATCGGGCGGGCGGCCGGGGTGTCGCCGGACAGCGTGGGCTCCTCGGACGGATGAGATCGGATGCGAAGGGGTCTGTTCGACGGGTGCGGAAGGGGCGACTGACGGAAGCTGGAGGGGCGCTTGAACGGAAATGAACGAAAAGCCTGATACGTACGGAAGTGGAGGCGGGTGCGGTGATCTGACCGACGATGACGATGCGGCACCCGGCGGATTTCCGGCGGTCCAGCAGCCCCCCGGAAGGGGGTGAGCGGCGGATTGCCCACGCTAACGACGCTTGTCGGCCACTGTCCGATGGATGCGCGATTTTCACCCGGATGAGAGAGCTTTTGCGCGCTCGGTGGACAGCCCGTTCCGCGCTCCTGGCAATACCTTCGCCCCGAAAAGTGAGGATTGCACGATGTCGAACCCGATGCGGCTGCCGCAGTTCCTGCGGCCCTCGGCCTCCCCGCCGTCCCCTCGGAAGCGCCGCCGCAGCAGCGGCCCGGCGGCCCGGTCCGCGGCGCTGGCCGCCCCGGTGCTCGCCGGAGCGCTGCTGCTCGGCGGCTGCTCGGGGGCGGCCGATTCCCAGTCCCCGGGGCGCGTCGCCTCCGAAGGCCGTGCCGCGCCCACCCCGACCTGGGCGAAGGTGACCGGTCCGCCGCACATCGTCCCGGCCGTACGGGAGTTCCGCCCGGCCGACGGAATCGGCTGGCGTCCGTCCAAGGGCGCCAGGGTGGTGGTACCGGCCGGGGAGAAGAGCACCGTCGCCGGTGAAGCGCAACTCATGGCCAAGGATCTCGGCGGGCTCCAGGTTGTGTGGGGAGAGCAGACCGTACGGCCCGGGGACGTCGAGGTGAAGCTCACCGGGAAGGACACCGGCCGGCCGGACACCGCACCGCCCGCGCGCACCGCCGACGAGTCCTACACCCTCACCGCCCGCGGCACCCGGCTCACCCTCACGGCCCCCACCGGCGCCGGAATCTTCAACGGCACCCGCACCGTCAAGCAGGCCGTCCGCACGGCCGGCGGGCTCCCCGAGGGCACCATCGACGACCGCCCGGACCGACCGGAGCGCGGGATGATGCTGGACAACGCCCGCAAGCCGTTCACCGCGGACTGGATCGAGGCCCGCATCCGGCAGCTCGCCGACCTCAAGCTCAACGAGCTCCAGCTGCACTTCTCCGACGACCAGGGCTTCCGCATCCAGAGCGACAGCCACCCCGAGATCGTCTCCGCGGACCATCTGACCAAGGGCCAGGTGCGCCACCTGGTGAAGGTCGGGCAGAGCCTGCACGTCTCGGTCATCCCGGAGATCGACTCGCCCGGCCACCTCGGCGCCGTGCTGGACCACTATCCCGACCTCCAGCTCCGCAGCGCCTCCGGCAGGGTGGTGCGCGGTGCGATCGACATCTCCAACCCGAAGTCCGGCGAGCTGGTCGACTCGCTGCTGAAGGAGTACGCCCAGCTGTTCCCGGGTCCGTACTGGCACCTGGGCGGCGACGAGTACCAGGCGCTGACGGCGAGCGACCCGGCGTCGTCGTATCCGCAGCTCGCCAGGGCCGCGCGGGACAGGTACGGGTCCGGCGCCACCATCAAGGATCTGGCGACCGGCTGGCTCAACGACCGGCAGAAGACCGTCCAGGCGGCCGGCAAGAGCCGGATCGAAGCCTGGAACGACGGCTTCTTCGCGGACGGCAAGGTGGCCGCGGACAAGAACCGCACGGCCGTCTACTGGACCGGCAAGGAGATCGGCGCCCGCGACCCGGCCGGGTACCTCGACGAGGGCCGCACGGTGCTGAACGCCAACGACGAGTACCTCTACTACGTGCTCGGCGAGCCCAACAACTTCACCTATCCGACCGGTGAGCGGATCTACCGGAGCTGGACCCCGCGGGTGCTGCGCGGCACCTCCCCGGTGTCCGCGCCGGCGAGTGCGACCGGGCCCGACCGTATCCCGGGCGGGCGGTTCGCGGTCTGGTGCGACCACTCGCAGGCGCAGACCGCGCAGCAGATCGCGGACGGCATCCGGCTGCCGCTGGCGGCGCTGGCGCAGAAGACCTGGGACCCGCGGACCCCCGCGCTGTCCTGGGCGGACTTCAGGGCGCTGGCGAACCGGGTGTGAGCGCTCCGGGGAGAAGGACCGGAGACCGGATACGAGGGACGGCCGGGGCCGCCACCCCCCACAGGAGAGGCCCCGGCCGTCGCTCTCGGGGAGCCCGCGACGGGCTCCTAATCGTTACAGCGCCGACGGGCCGAAAAGCGTCACACGGGGTACGGGCGGCGGCACGGCCAGTGGTCTGGACGCGGGCCGGGCAGGGCCCGTAACGTGCCAGAACGCGCCGGTGGGCGCACTGATCACGGCCGTTCCGGCGGCCGAAGAACGGCCAGTTAACCGGGAGTTCAGATGGAATCGTGCGCGCGTGAGGTTTGTGCGCCGAACGTCCCAAGAGGTGGGCCGGGTGCCGGAAGACCGATCTCACGGGTTACCGTCAGCAGACGCGGCCGGATTACCGGCGGTCCGCCGAGCGGCTGAGCGAGGCGATCGCGCGGCGGCCACGGCAGGACGGACGACGAACCATCGGCACCATCAGCGAAGAACCAGCGACAGCGCGAAGCGGCAAGGACCGGGCGGCGGACATTCAGCGTGCGACAGGATGGACCCGTGCGAGGGGACGACATTCAGCCGGACGACGGTCGGCTGACGGTTGCCGTACAGGCGGCGCAGGACGGCGACGAGGCGGCCTTCCGGCTCGTCTACCGCGCAGTACATCCCAGACTTCTCGGGTATGTACGGACGTTGGTGGGCGAAGCGGACGCGGAAGACGTGGCGTCCGAGTCCTGGCTCCAGATCACCCGCGACCTCGCCCGCTTCAGTGGCGACGCGGACCGCTTCCGCGGCTGGACCGCCCGGATTGCCCGCAATCGCGCGCTTGACCACATTCGGATGCGCGGACGCCGCCCGGTCATCGGTGGCGACGAGAGCGAACTCGCCGACACCCCCGGCGCGTCCGACACCGCGGGCGAGGCGCTGGAGGCGCTGGGCACCGGCCACACGCTCCGGCTGATAGCGCGGCTGCCGCAGGATCAGGCCGAGGCGGTGACGCTGCGGGTGGTCGTCGGGCTGGACGCGAAGAGCGCGGCACAGGTCCTGGGCAAGCGGCCCGGGGCGGTGCGCACGTCGGCACACCGCGGGCTGCGCAAGCTCGCCGAACTGCTGGCGGAAGGCGGTACGGACGGCGGGGGACCGGGCTCCTCCGGGGCGTCCGCGGCCGGTTCGGGCAAGGGTGGTGGAACCGTGGATGAGGTGCCCATACAGGGGCGAAGACGTCGCGACGGTGTGGCGGAATCGTACGTACCAGGTGTGACGGAAACGGCCGCACGAACGCAGAAGGACATGTGATGGCCGACGACCGGTACAGCTGGCTCGACAAGGACGCCGCGGAGCGACTGCTGCGCGGCGAGCCGGTCAGTTCCCGGGACGGCGACGGCGCACGCGAACTCGAACAGCTGCTGAAGGCCGCCGCGGCCGTCGGATCCGGCCTGCCCGAAAGCGCCGCGGCGCCCGGCGAGGAGGCGGCGCTGGCCGCCTTCCGCCGGGCCGGGCACGGCTCCGGCGTCGGCCTGCGCGACGCCGACGCACCGGGCCGGCTGCCCGCCCTGCGCCGCACCCGCTCCGCCGGCGCCGGGGAACGGCCCCGGCTCGCCCGCCCGTTCCGGCGCGGCTTCGCGGTCGCCCTCGCGGTCTGCGCGATCGGGGGCATCGCGGTCGCGGCCGGTACGGGCGTACTGCCGACCCCTTTCCGGGGCGGCGAACCCGAGCCCGGCGCCAGCGTCTCGGCGGCCGAGTCGCCGAGCCCCCTCGACGGCGGGCAGCCCACGCCGACCGGCGGCGAAACCAGCCGGACCCCTGGGTCCACCCCCGGCGGCCGGTCCACCGCCCCCGGCCCGACGCCCACCCCGGGCGGCAGCCCCGGGGGCAGCCGGAGCCCGGCCGCCCCCGGCGCCGGCGGCGGACTCCTCGGCGGAGCCATCGGCGCTCTCGACGGCGACGGCAAGAACGTGCCCGGCGGCGACAACAGCAGGAACAAGCTCTTGCTGCCGCTCTGCACGGCCTATGAATCCGGCAAACGCGGCGATATCGACCGCGACACGCTCAAGCGCCTGGAGAGCAAGGCCGGCGGCCCGGACAAGGTGCACGCCTTCTGCCGCCAGTACCTGGCGCAGAGCCAGAACGGCGGCGGCTCAGGTGACAACGATGGCGCGGGCGGTGGCGGCGGCCAGAACGGCGGCGGCCGGAACGGCGGCGGCCAGAACGGCGCCGGCGGTGGCGGCGGCCAGAACAGCGGTGGCGGTGGCGGCGACGAGGAGGGTGACTCTTCCCGCTCCCTTTCACCCTCCCTCTCCCCCTCCGGCACGCCGAGCGTGACCGCACCGCCGGCCGCCACCACCCCCGCGCCGGCCCCTTCCAGCGCCTCGCCCAGCCCTTCCTGAACGGCGCCCGCCGGCCAGGTGTGACGTTTTTTGAGCCAGTGACGCAGTAGAGAATGAGCCGACTGGTCATCGGCGGCGCAAGAGAGCCGGGGTTCCCCCCGTACCCACGGCTCAGCGCACACGGCGCGGGCGGGGCACGTTCCCCCGGCCCTGCCCGCGCCCAAGCTTCCCCCCTTTGCGCCTAAACCGGCGCCGCTTTCGCGGATGTGGTTACGCGAGGTGGGGGTTTCTCAATTTTCGCTTCGGTCAAAGACCATTCCCTGTGCGGGGGGGCGCCGTTGAGGGTGCGTCGCGGTCGGAGTTCCGGGGGTCCAGCTCGCCGTCTTCCGGCTTGCGGGTTCGGGAGAGCAGGGCCGAGCGGTCCGCCGTGGTGAATTCGCCGGTCGGGGGAAGTCCCGCCTCTTTCTGGAAAGTGCGGAGCGCCGTGGCGGTATCGGTGGTGTAGGAGCCGGTGGGGGAGTGGCGGAAGAGGCCCAGTTGGGTCAGCCGGGCCTGGAGGTCGCGTACGGGGGCGCCGTGCGCGCCGGTTCTCATCAGGGTGGTCGCCGCGGCCGGATGGCAGGCCGTGGCCAGGGCGAGCACCGCCAGCACCGCCGCCGTTCGCCGTCCTCCGCTCCGCCGCATGACCCACCCTCTGCCCAGCGGTGCGGCGGGACGAACCTGCGGGCATGCTGTGAATACGGCGGAAACCGGTACTGGTCACTCATTTGGAGGCGTACGGGATATGGCGCGGTACAGCGAGAGCGGGCTGCCCCTTGAGCCGGTGTACGGGCCCGAGGCGCTGGCGGGGTGGGACCCGGCGCAGCGGCTGGGGCGGCCGGGCGACTATCCCTACACGCGCGGGATCTATCCGTCGATGTACACCGGGCGGGCCTGGACGATGCGGCAGTACGCGGGGTTCGGTACGGCGCGGGAGTCCAACGCGCGCTACCGGCAGCTCATCGAGCACGGCACGACCGGACTGTCGGTCGCCTTCGACCTGCCGACCCAGATGGGGCACGACTCGGACACCCCGATCGCGGCCGGCGAGGTCGGCAAGGTCGGGGTGGCGATCGACTCCGTCGAGGACATGGACGTGCTCTTCGGCGGCATTCCGCTGGGCGCGGTCTCGACGTCCATGACCATCAACGCGCCGGCCGCGCTGCTGCTGCTGCTCTACCAACTGGTGGGCGAGCAGCAGGGGGTGGCCGGCGATCAGCTCAACGGCACCGTGCAGAACGACGTGCTGAAGGAATACATCGCGCGCGGCACCTATATCTTTCCGCCGCAGCCGTCACTGCGGCTGACCGCGGATATCTTCCGGTACTGCCGGGCGGAGATCCCCCGGTGGAACACGATCTCGATTTCCGGCTACCACATGGCGGAGGCCGGCGCCTCGCCGGTGCAGGAGATCGCCTTCACCCTCGCCAACGGCATCGCCTATGTCCGTACCGCGATCGCCGCCGGAATGGACGTCGACGACTTCGCGCCCCGGCTGTCGTTCTTCTTCGTCGCCCGCACCACGTTCCTGGAGGAAATCGCCAAGTTCCGTGCGGCGCGCCGGATTTGGGCGCGGGTGATGCGGGAGGAATTCGGCGCGCGGAATCCCAAGTCGCAGATGCTGCGGTTCCACACGCAGACGGCGGGGGTGCAACTGACCGCGCAGCAGCCGGAGGTGAATCTCGCCCGGGTGACGGTCCAGGGGCTGGCGGCGGTGCTCGGCGGCACCCAGTCGCTGCACACCAACGCGTTCGACGAGGCCATCGCGCTGCCCACGGACAAGGCGGCGCGGCTGGCGCTGCGCACCCAGCAGGTGCTCGCGTACGAGACCGATGTGACCGCCACCGTCGATCCGTTCGCCGGGTCGTACGCGGTCGAGGCGATGACGGACGAGGTGGAGGCGGCGACCGTGGAACTGATGGGGCGGGTGGCGGACATGGGAGGCGCGGTGGCGGCCATCGAACGGGGCTTCCAGAAGGACGAGATCGAGCGCAACGCGTACCGGATCGCGCAGGAGACGGACGCGGGGGAGCGGGTGGTGGTCGGCGTCAACCGCTTCCGAACCGACGAGGAGGAGGCGTACGAACCGCTGCGGGTGGACCCGGAGATCGAGGCACGGCAGGCCGAGCGGCTGGCGGCCCTCCGCGCGGGGCGGAGCGGGTCCGCGGTGACCGCGGCGCTCGGCGCGCTGCGCAAGGCCGCCGAAGGGACGGACAACGTGCTCTACCCGATGCGCGAGGCGCTGCGGGCGAAGGCGACGGTGGGCGAGGTGTGCGATGCGCTGCGCGGGGTGTGGGGGACCTATGTGCCGACGGACGCCTTCTGAGGCGCCGGTCGGTGGTCGGGGGCGTTTGGGGGCCCGGCCGGTCGGTCACCTGACTTCTCCCAGGAGGCCACGGCCTTCAGGCCGGGAACGGGTCCTGGGATCGGAGCCGCGAGGCGGCGGAGTGCACACCACGATGGACTGTGCACGGTGCGGAGCGAGAGCCAAGCACGCACTGCCCCTTGCCGAGAGAACGCATACGTGCACCGCGTGCGGAGCGGTGTCCTCCAGGGACGAGAACTCCGCCCGCGTGATGCTCGTCCGGGCTGGTCTCAACCCGGCTGGTGCTGATCTTGTAAGTCCTGCCTCTGCCAGGAGTCAGGCGAAGTGAGCCAGGAATCCCCTCCCTTCAGGGAGGGGAGGATTCAAACTGGTGGCATGTCGTCTACCACCACCTCACCCCGCCGGGCGTGCCCCGTCTGCACCCGAGAGATCGCCGTCGTCGGCGGGCACTTCGCTCGTCATGATCCTCCGGGGCGGCGCACCGGGATCGAGCTGATCTCCTGCCCGGGGTCGCGGCGGACGGCCCCGATGATGGCGCCGGCGGAGAAGCTGTTCGACCCGGAGGAGCCGCCGATGCCGGGTCAGCAGCCGCTGTTCTGAGGGCCGGCGAGCCGGTGAACTAGGGGGCCAGGACGTCCAGTTCGGCCATCGCGCCGGCCGTGATCTCCCGCGTCAGGGACTCCGCGCGGGCCGCGTCCCCGGTCCGTACCGCCTCGGCGACCTGGACGTGCAGGGTCACCGCGGCCGGGTCGGGATCGGTGAACATGACGTGGTGCTGGGTGCGGCCGGTGAGCACGGCGTCGACGACATCGGCGAGGCGGGCGAACATCTCGTTGCCGGAGGCGGTGAGCACCACCCGGTGGAAGGCCATGTCGTGGACGAGGTAGGCGTCGAGCTGCTGGCCGCGTGAGGTGGCCACCATGCCCATGGCGTGCTCGGTGAGCTGGGCGCACTGGGCGGGGGTGGCGTGGGTGGCGGCGAGCCCGGCCGCCACCGGTTCGACGGCCGAGCGCAGCACGGTCAGTGAGCGCAGCTGGCGGGGGCGGTCCCGGCCGGCCAGCCGCCAGCCGATGACCCGCGGGTCGTAGACGTTCCACTCCTCGGTGGGGCGCACGGTGACCCCGACCCGGCGCCGGGAGGCGACCAGCCGCATGGACTCCAGGACCCGGATCGCCTCGCGGACGACGGTGCGCGACACGTCGAAGCGCTGCGCCAGCTCGTCGGTGCGCAGGACCGTGCCCGGGGGATAGTCGCCCGCGGTGATCGCGTGCCCCAGGGACTCCAGCACGCGGCCGTGCAGGCCCTTCTCCCCGTTTTCCCCGGTGTCCGCGGGCGCCCCGTTTTCCATGGGCCAAGCCTACGGTCCCGCGCCTCGGCCAATTAAGTATGACTTTTGCGTCACAGGGGCTTGAATACGTCGTACCTAATGGGCTTCAGTGGGGGCGCACGAGGTCGAAGACGACAGCGTCATAGCGGTATGGCGCGGTACGTCCTGCTAGATGAGGTAAACGGGATGAGCAGCGCCGATGTCATCGTCGTGATGGGCGTGGCCGGGACCGGCAAGACGACGATCGGCCCCCTGGTGGCCGCCGCACTGGGCGTTCCGTACGCCGAGGGCGACGACTTCCACCCGCCGGCCAATATCGCCAAGATGACGGCGGGCACCCCGCTGGACGACGCCGACCGCGGCCCCTGGCTCGACGCCATCGGCGCCTGGGCGCACGGCCGGGCAGGGCGGGGCGGGGTGGTCAGCAGCTCCGCGCTCAAACGCGCCTACCGCGACCGGCTGCGGGCCGCCGCCCCGGGCGTGGTCTTCCTCCATCTCACCGGCGACCGCGCTTTGATCGAGGCGCGGATGGCCGAGCGCAAGGGCCACTTCATGCCGACCGCGCTGCTGGACTCGCAGTTCGCCACCCTCGAACCGCTCGGACCGGACGAGGCGGGCGTCGCCG
Organism: Streptomyces sp. CT34; assembly: GCF_000805335.1. Taxonomy (GTDB): domain Bacteria; phylum Actinomycetota; class Actinomycetes; order Streptomycetales; family Streptomycetaceae; genus Streptomyces. The sequence continues at coordinate 5,086,416 of NZ_KN708638.1, forward strand.
TCGACGTCTCCGGGACGCCGGAGGAGATCGCCGGACGCGCGGTGGCCGCGCTGCGGGTATCGGCCCCGAACCCCTAGCTCCCGCCCCCGGGGCCGCACGCCCCTTTCCCTTCCTTCTCCCTCCGTCCGACTTCCTTCCCCCTCCGTCCAACCAAGGGAATCGCCGTGACTCATCTCAGCGTCGAGATGCTCGCAGCGGATGCGACCGCGCCCATCACCACGGCCGGTCATGCACAGCTGGGCATCGCCGTTCTGGCGGGTATCGCCGTCATCGTTCTGCTGATCACCAAGTTCAAGCTGCATGCGTTCCTGTCGCTGATCATCGGCTCGTTGGTGCTCGGCGCGGTGGCCGGAGCGCCGCTCGACAAAGCCATCGCCAGCTTCTCCACCGGACTGGGGACCACCGTCGCCGGGACGGGGGTGCTGATCGCACTGGGCGCCGTACTGGGCAGACTGCTCGCCGACTCGGGCGGTGCGGACCAGATCGTGGACACGATCCTGGCCAAGGCCGGCCGGCGGGCGATGCCCTGGGCGATGGTGCTGATCGCCGGGATCGTGGGGCTGCCGATCTTCTTCGAGGTCGGGATCGTGCTGCTGATCCCGGTGGTGCTGCTGGTCGCCAAGCGCGGCAACTTCTCGCTGATGCGGATCGGGATTCCGGCCCTGGCCGGGCTGTCCGTGATGCACGGGCTGATTCCGCCGCACCCCGGGCCGCTGGCCGCGATCGACGCGGTCAAGGCGAACCTGGGCGTCACGCTGGCGCTGGGCGTCGTCATCGCGATACCCGCGGCGATCATCGCGGGCCCGGTGTTCTCGCGGTACGCGGCCCGCTGGGTCGACATCACCCCGCCCGAGAAGATGCTGTTCTCCTCCGGGGAGACCCCGGACCCCCGGGCCGAGCGGGCCTCGGAGACGCCGGCGACGCGGCCGGGCTTCGGGATCACCGTGGCCACCGTGCTGCTGCCGGTGGTGATGATGCTGGCCAAGGCACTGGTGGACGTCGTCGTCGACGACCCGAAGGACGGCCTCCAGCGGGCCTTCGACATCGTCGGGTCGCCGCTGATCGCGCTGCTCACCGCCGTCGTCGTCGCGATGTTCACGCTCGGGTGCTCGGCCGGCTTCACCCGGGGCCGGATCGCCTCCACCGTCGAGAAGTCGCTGGGCCCGATCGCCGGGGTGCTGCTGATCGTCGGCGCGGGCGGCGGCTTCAAGCAGACGCTGGTGGACTCCGGCGTCGGCCGGATGATCCTGGAGATCTCCCAGCACTGGAACATCTCGACGCTGCTGCTGGCCTGGCTGATCGCGGTCGCCATCCGGCTCGCGACCGGCTCCGCGACGGTGGCCACCATCTCCGCGGCCGGCCTGCTCGCCCCGCTCGCCGCCGAGATGAGCACCACCCACGCCGCGCTGCTGGTGCTGGCCATCGGCGCCGGGTCGCTGTTCTTCAGCCATGTCAACGACGCGGGCTTCTGGATGGTCAAGGAGTACTTCGGGATGGACGTCGGCCAGACCCTGAAGACCTGGTCGGTGATGGAGACGCTGATCTCGGTGGTCGGGATCGTGGGGGTGCTGGGGCTGTCGCTGGTCGTCTAGCGGCCGGCGACAGCTCTCCGGGACGAGTCTCCGGGACGAGGCGGCCTCGCCGCGGTGCCGATCGCGCACCGCGGCGAGGCCGTCGCCGGTTGACTGATGGGTACTCAGGCCGGCTGTGCGGCGCCGAAGTACGTGCCCAGGGCGTCCGCCACCGGTGCCGTGGCGCCGTCCGCCGGGGCCGCGAGGGCGATATATCCGTCGGGGCGGATGAGGAACACGGCCGGCCCGGCGCCGTACGCGTCCCGTATGTGCCCGTCGGTGTCGAGGAGTTCGGGCTCCGGACCGCCCACTCGGACCGTGCGGAGCAGCGCCGGGTCGCCCGCCCCCGGAAGTGACGCAACGTCAAGATCCGTGGCGCCCAGGGTGATTACGGTGAAGTGCGGTCCCCGGAAGGCGTCGAAGAGGCGGGTGGGGGTGCCGTCGGCGGTGGTGCAGGGGGCGTCGGGGGCCCGGTCGCCGGCGGTGCGGGCGCCCTCGGGGAGGCCGGTGCGCAGTTCGCGGGTGAGCGGGCTGTCGGGGTAGCGGATGTCGAGCTGGTGCAGGTCCCGGCCGCGGCGGGGGTTGCCGGAGCGGTGCAGCCGGGTGCTGGTCTCCAGGATGCCGGCCGCGATCGGGCGGCGCTCGGTCTGGTAGGTGTCGAGGAGGCTGTCTGGGGCGCCGTGCCGCAGCACCTGGCCGAGCTTCCAGCCGAGGTTGTAGGCGTCCTGGACGCTGGTGTTCATGCCCTGGCCGCCCGCGGGCGAGTGGATGTGCGCCGCGTCGCCGGCCAGGAAGACCCGGCCGTGGCGGTAGGCGTCCGCCATCCCCGCCCGGGGGCGGTAGACGGAGGACCACACCACCTCGCGGACCTGCTCGGGGGCGAGGTGGGTGTGGCGCGCGATCAGGGCGCGGACCGCCTCGGGGGAGGTGTCCGGGTCGTCGGTGGCCGCCGCCGCGAAGCACTGGAACAGGTCGGTGCCGACGAGCGGGAGCAGCGTGACGAAGCCGTGCGGCGGCAGCATCCAGCGGTGCCAGTGGTCCCGGTCCAGCCCGTCGATCCGCACGTCCGCGACGACCCCGGTGCCGGGCGGCAGGTCCGGGCCGGTCATCCGGACGCCGAGCTGCTTGCGGACGGTGCTGCGCCCGCCGTCGGCGGCCACCAGATAGCAGGCGCGGACGGCGCGGACGGCGCCCTCCGCACCGGTCAGCCGGGCGGTCACGCCGTCCGCGTCCTCGGTGAAGTCCCGCAGCTCGGTGCCGAGCAGCACGCTGCCGCCCAGCTCCACCAGCCGGGCGTGCAGCACCTGTTGATTGCGCCACTGGGGGAGCATCAGGGCGTTGGAGTACGGGGTCGAGGGGGTGGGGTCGACCAGCTCGATGATCTCTTGGGTGTGGGCGATCCGGCCGTCCTCCCACAGTGCCATGTGCGGGTACAGGCCCCCCGCGGCCTGGGCGGCGGCGAGCACGCCGAGGTCGTCGTAGACCTCCTGGGTACGTGGCTGGACGCCGGTGCCGCGGGCGCCGCGGGAGAACTCCGGCTGCCGCTCGACGAGCAGCGCGCGCACCCCGCGGCGGGCGAGGTCGATGCCGAGGGCGAGGCCGGTCGGACCCGCGCCGGCGATCAGTACGTCGACGGCCGCGGTCGCGGTGGCGTCGGCGGTGTCCCCCGGCATGGTCTCAACGATGTCTTTAACGGTGTTAAGTTCCATGCTTCCCAGGCTGCAATTAACGGTGTTAAGTTGTCAACGTGGTTTCGCGAATCGACCGGAGGCAAGTGGCGGATACGGCGCTGCGGCTGCTGAACGTCGTCGGCCTCGACGGGCTGACCCTGCGTCGTATCGCCAAGGAGCTGGACGTCCAGGCCCCCGCGCTCTACTGGCACTTCAGGAACAAGCAGGAGCTGCTGGACGAGATGGCCACCGAGATGTTCCGCCGGATGATCGGGCCCCTGACGGCGAAGTACCGGTCGGGCGCCGGCCAGGTCCGGGAGACCTGGCAGGAGATGACGGTCGCCACCTGCTCCACGCTGCGCGAGGAGCTGCTCGGCTACCGCGACGGGGCCAAGGTGATCAGCGGTACGCGGATGACCGACGACAGCTTCGCCGCGCCGCTCGAACTCTTCATGAGCCGGTTCGTCGCGGCCGGCTTCGCGCTGCCCGAGGCGGCGCGCGCCTGGTGGACCGCGTACAACTTCACCATCGGCGTGGTGATCGAGGAGCAGTCGGTGTACCCCGATCCCGCGGCGCCGCAGGTGCGCGACCCCGCGTACGACTTCGCCGATCGCGAGCGGCGGTTGGCCGCGGACTATCCGCTCGCCGCGATGGCCGGGCGGCAGATGTTCGGTGACTTCGAGGAGATGTTCCACGCCGGGCTGCGGATCGTCATCGCGGGCATCGAGGCCAACCGTAGTACGGAGGCGGGGAGTTGAGGCATGTCGGCGGATCCGCTCGCGGCGGATCCGCCGACGCTACCTTCGCGGGTCGATCGCCCGCCGCAGCCGTGGCGTCAGCGGCCGTTCCACCCACCGGTGCATCGCCCACGCCAGCGCCAGCATCAGCCCGACGGTCAGCAGCAGGGTGGCGTACGACGGCAGTCCGGCGCCGTGGTGCAGGGCGTGGATCACGACCCAGCCCAGATGCTCGTGGACGAGGTAGAAGGGGTAGGTCAGCGCCCCGGCCACGGTCAGCCAGCGCCAGTTCGCCCAGTGCAGCTTGCCCAGCGCGATGGCCGCGACCAGCGCGAAGCCCGCGGTGACGACGGCGACGATGCCGGCCGCCGACCGGTAGGAGAAGGCGTGCACGTGCGCCGGGTGCCACAGGCCGGCGACCGCGTAGTGCTGCCCGATCAGCCAGCTGACCAGCACGATCGTCCAGGCGACCGGGTCCCGCGGGCCGTAGCGGTGCAGCAGGTAGAGGCCGACCCCGCCGATGAAGAACGGGGCGTACTGCGGCATCAGTACGACGTCGAGGAACGGCTCGTGGGCCGACTGGGCCAGTGCCGCGGCCAGCGTCCAGCCGGCGCAGAAGAGGACCACCCGGCCGCGGGTGGCGCCCGGCAGCACCACGCACAGCGCGAAGAGCGCGTAGAAGCGCATCTCGGCCCAGAGGGTCCAGCAGACGCCGAGGACCCGGTGCACGCCCAGCGGGTACTGGAGCATGGTCAGGTTCGTCAGCACCTCGCTGGGCGAGAGCGCCTTGTACGCGACCCAGGGGAGCATGAAGACCGCGGTGACCAGCAGGATCGCGACCCAGTACGCCGGGTAGAGGCGGGAGATCCGGGAGGCGACGAAGGAGCGCAGGGTCCGCCCCCAGCCGCTCAGGCAGATCACGAAGCCGCTGATCACGAAGAAGATCTGCACGCCCAGGCATCCGTATGCGAACAGCCCGGAGACGTAAGGGAATTGGTGGGCCGGCGAGCCGCCCCAGGCGCGCGATATGTCGCCGCTCCGGCCTCCGTAGTGGTACCCGGCGACCATCAGCGCGGCGATCAGCCGCAGTCCGTCCAGTGCGCGCAACCGGGCGGCGCCGCCCTCCTCGCGGCGGCTCGGTGGTGCGGTGGCGGGCGCGGTGGTGGCGGTGGCGTCCGGCGCCGCGGGGCGGGTGCCGGCCGCCGGTGTGGTGGTCGCCGGTGTGGTGGTGGTCATCCGAAAGCGGCCCGCTTCTTCAGTCGGCGCTGTACGGCCCGTGCCCGGCGCGCGACCCGGCGGACGGCGGCGTTGCGCGGGATGAACGACAGCTGGGAGGGGATCGCGCCGGGCAGCGCCAGCGCGGTGAGCCGACGGCGCTTGAAGTAGCGCCGGGTGTACGGGTCGAGGTGGGCCGCGAGATAGCGCTCGGCGGCCGGGCGCAGCTGCGGGTAGATCTGGTGCTGCATCGCGTAGCCGACGGCGGTGACCAGGCCGGTGATGCTCTCCGGGGTGCCGGTGCGCCGCGTGTTCCGCTCGTCGAGGTCGGGCACCAGCGCGTCCACGATGGTCACCGGCACCCGGTTGCTGTTCTGATACGGCGTCAGCCGCTCCAGCAGCAGCCCGGTCCCGGTCCGCGCGACCGGCAGGCCGTAGAACGCGGAGGCGGTCAGCAGCGCGGTGGAGAAGCAGCCGACGACCAGCGCGGGCCGCATCCGCCGGTAGAGCACCTCGGCCAGGACCGGGCGGTCCAGCACCGTCAGGGAGATCTCCAGCTTCTCCGCCTCCCGTTCGAGCAGCCGCGACCAGCGGGCCGGCGCGGACGGGTGCGGTTTGAAGACGATCTCGCGGTGGCCGCGCTCGACGGCGCCGCGCACCATCCGCACATGCAGCTCCTCCTCCTCTTCGGGAGTGAGGATGGACAGCGCCGAGAGGTACTGGCCCAGGAGCAGCGCTCCGCCGTCCGGCAGGCCGCCGAGGTCGGGCAACCCGTCCGCGTCCTCGGCGAGTTCGGCCAGCACCTTGGTGAAGGCCCCGGTCGGTACGGTCTCCGCCGGCACGCCGAACTCGGTGAGCAGCAGCGGCGTCAGACCCGGGACGAGGTCCAGGTGGAGCAGCCGGTTGATGCGGGTGCCGACGAGCGGATCGAGCTTGTTGCGGGTGGGGCCGTAGCTCATCAGCCCGTCCGCGTAGACGTCGACCGGTGCCTCCGGGAAGAGCTGGGCCAGCGCGAGGGCCGGGTTGACCTGGATGGACTCCACGACCAGCTCGATCCGGTCGTCGCCCAGGTCCCACAGCATCCTCAAGTACCGCTCCCACAGCGGGACATCGTCCGGGCGCGGCGACCAGCCACCGGGGTGGAACGGGCGGATGGTCTCGTTCCAGGACAGCACCCGGTCGAACCGGCCGCGCAGCTGCGCGAAGCCCGGCATGGTGTCCAGCGAGGCGGTGGTCTCCGGGTTCGCGGCGTTGTTGCTGAGCAGCAGCAGCCGGCGTCCGGCCGCCGGGAAGCGGTCCGCGTCCAGCGCGGCGGCCAGCGTCGCCGTGCCGTAGAGCGTCGACGCCAGGAAGATCTGGGTGCGGGGCCGGTTCGGCATCAGGCGGCGACCTCCGCCGCGGGGGTGCCGGGGGAGGGGCGGCGGCGCAGCCGCCGCAGCCGGGCCGCGCGCTGTACGTCCATCGAGTCCAGGGCTTCCTTCAGTACGTCCTGCGGCATGCGTTTCATGGCCGCGGCGCTCATCGCGCGCAATTTACGGGCCACCGGCGGCTCGAATCGTTCGATCGAACCGAGGTGGTGGGAAATGATCGCGCAATAGGTGCGCACCGCTTTCGGCAGCAGCAGCTGCGCATCGCGGTCCTGCGCGGTTTCCTCGATCACCTGGTCGAAAGCGCGGATGAAGTCCAATTGCCGTACGTCTCCGATCTGGGTCAGTGACGACGCCACACCGCGCCGGTAGAAAACCCCGAGCAGACCGGTCACCGCCATGGACCGCGCCTCGCGGTGCAGCCGCCAGATCCACGGGCGGTCCTCCGCGGTGCGCAGTCCGTCCCGGAAACGCAGCACCCCGCCGTCCAGCAGCCGGCGGTGGTAGATGCCGGCCCAGGCATAGGCGTAGTCGACCGAGGTGGAGCGGTCCGCGGGCAGGATCGCCGCCCGCGGGTCCAGCACCACCCCGCGCCGGCCGTGCGGGACCCGGTGCACGGTGCGCGCCTTGGCGGTGCACTGGACATGGTCCGTACGGACGAAGTCGCACCCCAACTCCGCGATCACACGGAGGAGTTCGGGAAGATATCCGGGGGCCAGCCAGTCGTCGCCGTCGAGGAAGGTGAGGTACTCGCCGCGGGCCGCGTCCAGACCGGTGTTACGGGCGGTGGCCAGGCCGCCGTTCTTCTCGTGCCGCAGCACCCGGGCGCCCGGCAGCTCGCGTTCGGCGCGCGCGAGAATCCGCGGGGTCTCGTCGCGGGAACAATCGTCGACGAGCAGGAATTCGAAGTCCTCGCGAGAGTTCGCCGCCAGGCTTTTCAGGGTGTCGGGCGCGTATGTCTGCACGTTGTAGAACGGCACGATGACGGAGAGCTTGACCACCCGGGTGACGTTAGGTCCGGCGCCCGGCATTCGTCTTGACGCGGTGCGTACTTCACGGTGAACGAAGAATGGCGGGATGGTTAACCCGGCCGATAATCGGGCGGGTTCGGAATCCGTCGGTGCGCTGTTTACCCTTTGTTGCTTCCCAGTTGGCCCGCGGCCCCCCGGGCCTTCCTAGCGTCTTCGACGTGCCATCACGTACCGATTCCCCGCCGCGGGTCGCGGTGCTCGCCGACTCGGACACCCGGTGGAAATGGGGCGCTTTGACAGCGTACCGCCTCCAACCGGGCAGCCGGCTCGACGGCTATCTGCTGCGCGGCCGGGCCACCCCCACGGTCCGCCAGCTCGACGAGGTCGGCGCCCGTGCGGACGCGCTGCGGGAAATCAGGGGAGTCGACTTCCTGGACACGATGGAGCGCGCCGCCCGCGGCGCCGGACCGGACCGCTGCGACGTGGTGGTGCTGGCCTGCGTGGGCGGTGCGGTGCAGGCGATGCTGCACGGTCTCGCCCGCGCCTGGCGAGGCGCGGAGCGCCGCCCCGTCGTCGTCACCGGTTACGTCGGCGTGGTCTACGAGAAGCTCGCCGACGGGCTGCTGCTGCGGCACGGCGCGGATGTGGTGCTCGCCAACTCCCGCCACGACGCGGACCGGTTCCGCGAGGTCTACCGCGGGGTGGGGGCCGCCACCGGCAGCGTCGTGGAGTGCGCGCTGCCGTTCCTCGGCGGCACCCGCTACGGCGGCGAACACGACCCGTACACCGTGGTGTTCGCCGCCCAGCCCTCCGTTCCGGAGAGCCGCGCCGACCGAACGTACCTGCTGCGTCGGGCGGTTGAGCACGCCCGCCGGCACCCCGGCCGCGAGGTGCTGGTCAAGCTCCGCAGCAGACCCGGCGAGCACACCACGCACATCGAGGAACTGCCCTACCAGAAGCTCGCCGGCAAAATGCCCGGCGGCCTGCCCGCCAACTGCCGCCTGGTGTACGGGAACATGGGCGAGGTCCTGGACCGCACCGACCTGATGGTCACGGTCAGCTCCACCGCCGCCCTGGAGTCGCTGCACCGCGGCATCCCCACCGCGGTCCTCACCGACCTCGGTGTCCGCGAGGCGCTCGGCAACCACCACTTCCTCGGCTCCGGCTGCCTGCTCTCCTGGGACGAACTCGACGCCGGCCGCCGCCCGGAGCCGGACCCGGCGTGGCTGGCCCGCCAGGGAGTCGCCGCGACCGGCACCCCCGGTGCCGCCCCGTACGAGGTGTATGAGCACGCCTTCGACGCCGCCCGCGACCGGGTCGGCGAGCTGCGCACCGCCGACCGGCTGCCGCCGATCACCCCGTACTACACCCCCCGCACCGCCCCCGGCTACCTCCCGGGCATCCTCGCCCGCTACGGCCTCGACCCGCAGGGCGCGCCGCTCGCCGGGTGTCCCGAGGCGCCTCAAGAGACCGGCGGGCTGCGGCGGTTGGCCCGCGACACGGTCCGCGAGGCCGCCCGCGGCGCCTACCGGCACGGGGTCCAGCGCATCGCGCCCGCCATCCGCCGCTGGGGGCAGCTGTGAGCGCCCCCCGGTCCCGCCCGACGAAGGAGTTCGCAATGCACCCCACCGTGGTGGCCGTCATCCCCGCCCGCGGCGGCTCCAAGGGCGTACCGGCCAAGAACCTCGCCGCCGTCGGGGGAGTGCCCCTGGTGGCCCGCGCGGTCCGCGAGTGCCGGGCCGCCCGGCTGGTCACCGACGTGGTCGTCTCCACCGACGACGCCGGGATCGCGGCGGCGGCACGCGGCGCCGGCGCCGTCGTCATACGCCGCCCCGGCGAGATCGCCGGCGACACCGCCACCAGCGAGGCCGCGGTACGGCACGCCATGGACGCCTACGAGGAGGAGCAGGGCCGGCCGGTGGACGCGGTGCTGCTGGTCCAGTGCACCAGCCCGTTCCTGGTCCGCGAGGACATCGACGCGGTGGCCGCCGCGGTCGTCGAGGGCGGCGCGGACAGCGCGCTGACCGTGGCCCCCTTCCACGGCTTCGTCTGGCGGGACGCCGAGCCCGATGACCCCGCCGGCCCCGAGGACCCGCAGGCCACCGGCGGCTTCGGCGTCAATCACGACAAGTCCTTCCGCCCGCGCCGCCAGGACCGCCCGCAGGACCTGCTGGAGACCGGGGCCGCCTACGCCATGGACGCGGCCGGCTTCCGCGTCAGCGGCCACCGCTTCTTCGGCCGTACGGAACTGGTGCGCACCGACCCCGCCCGGGTGCTGGAGATCGACGATCCGCACGACCTGGCCCGCGCCCGCGCGCTCGCCCCGCTGCTGGACGCTCCACGGCCCGGCGCGCTGCCGACGCGGGACGACATCGACGCCGTCGTCCTCGACTTCGACGGCACCCAGACCGACGACCGGGTGCTGATCGACGCCGACGGACGGGAGACCGTGGCCGTGCACCGCGGCGACGGCCTCGGGATCGCCGCGCTGCGCAGGGCGGAACTGCGGCTGCTGATCCTCTCCACCGAGCAGAACCCGGTGGTCGCCGCCCGCGCCCGCAAGCTCAGGGTGCCGGTCCTGCACGGCATCGACCGCAAGGACCTCGCCCTCAAGCAGTGGTGCGAGGAGGCGGGGGTGCAGCCGGAGCGGGTGCTCTACGTCGGCAACGACGTCAACGACCTGCCCTGCTTCGACCTCGTCGGCTGGCCGGTCGCGGTCGCCTCGGCGCACGACGCGGTGCGCGGCGCGGCCCGCGCGGTCACCGCGACGCCCGGCGGCAGCGGCGCCATCCGCGAGATCGCCGGCTGGCTCCTCGGCCCCTCCCTGTAACTCCGTTACGGCGCCTGCCCGTCAGCCCCCACCAGGTTTCCCACCCCCCTGTAACCCACCCCGACACCGCCCCCGTACCAGAGCAGAGGAACCTCCCATGAGCAGCAACTCCCGTCTCCGCGCCCTCGGTGACCGCCTGGCCGGCCCCGGCCGCCCCGTCTACGTCACCGGCGAGATCGGCATCAACCACAACGGCGACCTGGAGAACGCGTTCGCGCTGATCGACGCCGCCGCCGACGCCGGCTGCGACGCGGTCAAGTTCCAGAAGCGGACCCCGGAGATCTGCACCCCGCGCGACCAGTGGGACATCGAACGCGACACCCCCTGGGGCCGGATGACCTACATCGACTACCGCCACCGCGTGGAGTTCGGCGAGGACGGCTACCGCGCCATCGACGAGTACTGCACGAAGCGCGGCATCGCCTGGTTCGCCTCCCCCTGGGACGTCGAGTCCGTCGCCTTCCTGGAGAAGTTCGACGTCCCCTGCTACAAGGTCGCCTCCGCCTCGCTCACCGACGACGAACTGCTGCGCGCCATGCGCGCCACCGGCCGCACCGTCATCCTGTCGACCGGCATGTCGACCCCCCGGCAGATCCGGCACGCCGTCGAGGTCCTGGGCAGCGACAACATCCTGCTCTGCCACGCCACCAGCACCTACCCGGCCAAGGCCGAGGAGCTCAACCTCCGCATGATCCACACCCTCCAGGCCGAGTACCCCAACGTCCCGATCGGCTACAGCGGCCACGAGACCGGCCTGCAGACCACCCTCGCCGCGGTCGCCCTCGGCGCCACCTTCATCGAGCGGCACATCACCCTCGACCGCGCCATGTGGGGCTCCGACCAGGCCGCGTCCGTCGAGCCGCAGGGCCTGACCCGCCTGGTCCGCGACATCCGCACCATCGAGGAGTCCCTCGGCGACGGCGTCAAGAAGGTCTACGAGAGCGAGCTCGGCCCGATGAAGAAGCTGCGCCGGGTCGCCGGCGTGGTGGCCGAGGCGGAGGCCGCCGAGGCAGCCGAGGCCGCCGACCGCACCCCGGCGGCCGTCTGACGGCCTGACAGGAGTTCGACGTGAGCTCACCCGAAGGGACCCGCGCCGAGCCGCCCGCGGCCGGCGCGCCGGTCCCGCCCCAGGAGACGGCGGGGACTCCCGCCCGCCGTCTCCTCGGGGTACCCCGGCAGCGAAAGAGATCCGTGCCCTCGGGAGACGCGCCCCCCATGCCCGCTTCGGACACCGCCGGCGACACCGCCACCCTCGCCTTCGTCGAGAGCCCGGTGCAGCTGCTGAACGTCCTCGAATGGGCCCACGCCGACCGGGCCGGCGCGCTCACCGTCGTCGTGCTCGCCCCGCACGACCCGATGACCCGCGGCCAGCTGCGCCGGATGGCCGAACTCGCCCGCGACGAAGGCCACACCGTCCGCTGGGAAGAGGCCCGCGGCGGCCCGACCGCCCCGCTCCGCACCGTCGGCGGCCTGGCCCCGCGACTGCGCCGCGCCCGCCGCATCGTCATCGGCGACCCGTTCTCCCGCTACGTCCAGCTCCTTCTCGGCCTCGCCCGCGCCCGCGACCTGGTGGTGGTCGACGACGGCACCGCCACCATGGAGTTCATCTCCCAACTCACCCGCGGTGAACGGCTGGTGCGCTGGCACCGGCACGGCAGCGGACGCCGCCCGCGGGATCTGCTCTTCGCCCCGTTCGCCGCCACCGCCCGCCGCCGGCTCACCCCGGGGCCCGAGGACGCCCGGCGCCGCCGCACCGTCGCGCTCTTCAGCTCGATGCCCGTCGAGGCACCGACGGGCGTACGGGTCCAGGTCAACGAGTTCGCCTGGACGCGCGGGCGCTTCGGCCCGCCCCGCCCCACCCGCACCGCCGACATCGTCGGCACCTCGCTGGTGGAGACCGGCGTCGTCGACGCGGACCGCTACCTGGAGGCGGTCGCCGCGCTGGCCCGGACGCACGGCGCCACCCGCTACTTCGCCCACCGCCGCGAACGCCCCGGCAAACTCCGCCGGCTGGCCACCGAGACCGGCCTGGAGGTGGTGCGCCCCGACCTCCCCCTCGAACTCATCGCCCGCCGCGGCCCCATCGGTCGCCTGGTCCTCAGCTTCCCGTCCACCGTGGTCCACACCCTGCCGCTGGCCCTCCAGGGCACCGGCGTCCAGGTCGCGGTCTGCGACATCGACCCCGCGTGGCTCACCGCCAACGCCTCGCCGCGCGCCCAGGGTTTCCTCGACGACGTCACCGGAACCGCCCGCGACGTGCGGCGGCTGCCGTCCGCGGAAAGCGACGCGGCGCCGTAAAGCGCTACTTCATACCCTTCCCATAAACCGTCCATGCACCGAGCGGCCTAAATTTTCTTCCCCTAACGGGCTGAACTTTTGTTGATCGAGGGGTAGTTGCCCCGTTCGGGCCCGTACCCTTCAACGGGTGAACCAACTGATGTCCCGCGATGCCGACCACCCGCACGCCCCTGACCTCGCCGGCACCCTCCCCGAGGCACTTCTTCGCGAACTCATCGCGTTCCGCCGCGACTTGCACCGGCACCCGGAGCTCGGCAACCAGGAGTTCCGGACCACCGCCGCGGTCAAGGACCGTCTGGAGCGGGTCGGGCTGCGCCCCCGCGTGCTCACCACCGGCACCGGCCTCATCTGCGACATCGGTACGGACACCGGCGCCGGCGACCTGCTCGCGCTGCGCGCGGACATCGACGCCCTCCCCATCCCCGACACCAAGACCGTCGACTACGCCTCCGCGGTCCCCGGCCGGGCGCACGCCTGCGGCCACGACGTGCACACCACCGTCGTCCTCGGCGCGGGCCTGGTCCTCGCCGACCTGGCCCGGTCCGGCCGGCTGCGGCGGCCGGTGCGCCTGATCTTCCAGCCCGCCGAGGAAGTCCTCCCCGGCGGCGCCGCCGACGCCATCGAGTCCGGCGTCCTGGAGGGCGTCGGCCGGATCCTCGCCGTCCACTGCGACCCGCGGGTCGACGCCGGCCGGCTCGGGCTGCGTACCGGAGCGATCACCTCCGCCTGCGACCGCCTGGAGGTCGAACTCGACGGCCCCGGCGGCCACACCGCCCGTCCGCATCTGACGACGGACATGGTCACCGCCGCGTCCCGGGTGGCCCTCGACGTGCCGGCCCTCGTCGGCCGCCGGGTCGACGCCCGCTCCGGCCTCTCCGTCACCTGGGGCCGCCTGGAGTCCGGCCACGCCTGCAACGTCATCCCGCAGCACGCCGAACTCTCCGGCACCGTCCGCTGCCTGGACCTGGACACCTGGCGCCGGGCCCCCGACGTCGTGCACGCCGCGATCGACGAGGTCGCGGCGCTGTACGGCGCCAAGTCCCAGATCAACTACGTCCGCGGCGTCCCCCCGGTCGTCAACGAGCCGGTCAGCACCCAGCTCCTGCACGACGCGATGGCCGCCCGCCGCGGCGGCTCCGCCGTCGAGGGCACCGAACAGTCCCTCGGCGGCGAGGACTTCTCCTGGTACCTGGAACACGTCCCCGGCGCCATGGCCCGGCTCGGCGTCCGCCCGCCCGGCGAGCTGAGCCGCCTCGACCTGCACCGCGGCGACTTCGACGTCGACGAGCGCGCCATCGCCGTCGGCGTGGAGCTCTTCACCGCGGCGGCCCTGCTCGACGGGGGTCGATAGCTCTCGATTACCCTCCGTCCACTGTCGGTTGCTCTACGCGATAATGGTGGATGGAGCCGAGGGTGAGTGGAGCGTGACGTTCCGTGTATCCGGGCGGCCGGTGCCTGTCGGCCGCCCGCTGTTGTTTCCGTTCCGTGGCCTGAGAGACGAATCGATAACGGCCACGCAGCGGAGGGTTTTGCGCCAGGTCTACGCGCGTTAATCTCCCGACAAGCCAGCGCCACTGGGGGCGCTTAGAGCGAAGGGAAGGCCCCGTGCGTCGGGTCATCAGGATTGCCGCCGCGGCCACCGCCACCGCGTGTCTCGCCCTCACCGCCACCGCGTGCGGGCAGAGCTTTGCCGAGGTCAACCGTGCCAAGCACGCGGGTGTCGGGCTGGCCTTCGACATCGGCGGCCGGGACGATCACTCGTTCAACGAGGCGGCCGCCCGCGGTACGGAGAACGCTCAGAAGCAGTTGGGCGTCAAGGCCAAGATGCTCACCGCGAAGAACGGCGAGACCGAGGCCGACCGCGAGCAGCGGCTGACCTCGTTCGCGGAGGCCGGCTACAACCCCGTGATCGGGGTGGGCTTCGCGTACAGCCAGTCCGTGCAGAACGTGGCCAAGGACTTCCCGGACACGACGTTCGGTGTGGTGGACGCCGTGCCGACGGGCAAGAACGTCGATGCGATGGTCTTCGCCGAGCACGAGGGTTCGTATCTGGCCGGGGTCGCGGCGGCGCTGAAGAGCAGGACCCACCGGGTCGGGTTCATCGGCGGGGTGAACAACGCGCTGATCCAGAAGTTCCAGGCGGGCTTCGAGCAGGGCGTCCACGACACCGACCCGAAGGCCAAGGTCACCTCGCAGTACCTCTACCCCAACAACGACAAGGGGTTCAACGACCCGGCCGCCGCCAAGGCGAAGGCCCAGGGCATGCTCGACAGCGGCATCGACGTCATCTACTCGGCGGCGGGGCAGTCGGGCGCCGGCTCCATCGAGGCGATCAGCAAGGTCAAGGGCGCCTGGGCGATCGGGGTGGACTCGGACCAGTACCAACAGCCGGGGCTGGCCCGCTACAAGGACCACATCCTGACCTCGATGGTGAAGAACGTGGACGTGGCGGTCTTCGACCTGATCCGCAGCTATGAGCAGCACAAGCCGCTGACCGGGATCCGCACCTACGACCTGAAGCACGGCGGCGTATCGCTGGCCACCTCGGGCGGCTTCATCAAGGACATCCAGCCGCAGATCGACGCGGCCCGGAAGAAGATCATCGAGGGTCAGGTGAAGGTCAAGCAGACGCCGTAGCCCTCCGGGGGACGCCGGGACCCGCCCGCTTCCCCCAGGTCACCACTCCGATCGCTTCCCCCTTTCTCCTTCGTCCTTCCGCTCCTTCATCCCCGAGGGGAGTGCGCCATCAACGCAGCACCCACGAGCAGCAGCCCGCCCGGCCAGGACGCCCCTGCTGTCGAACTCCGCGGAATCACCAAAAGGTTCCCCGGCGTCGTGGCCAACCACGACATCCACCTCACGGTCCGCCGCGGCACCGTCCACGCCCTGTGCGGGGAGAACGGCGCCGGCAAGTCCACCCTGATGAAGATCCTCTACGGCATGCAGAAGCCGGACGAGGGCACCATCGCGCTCGGCGGCGAAGAGGTCACCCTGAACACCCCGGGTGACGCCATCGCCCGCGGCATCGGCATGGTGCACCAGCACTTCATGCTCGCCGACAACCTCACCGTCCTGGAGAACACCGTCCTGGGCGCCGAGAAGCTGCACGGCATCGGCGCCGGCGCCCGCGCGAAGATACGGGAGATATCGGACGCTTACGGGCTCGGTATCCGCCCCGACGTGCTGGTCGAGGACCTCGGGGTCGCCGACCGCCAGCGGGTGGAGATCCTCAAGGTGCTCTACCGGGGCGCCCGGACGCTCATCCTCGACGAGCCCACCGCGGTCCTCGTACCGCAGGAGGTGGACGCGCTCTTCGACAACCTCCGCGAGCTCAAGTCCGAGGGCCTGACCGTCATCTTCATCTCCCACAAGCTGGGCGAGGTGCTGTCGGTCGCCGACGACATCACGGTCATCCGGCGCGGTACGACGGTGGCGTCCGTCGAGCCGGCGAGGACCACCCCCAAGCAGCTGGCCGAGCTGATGGTCGGCAGCGAGCTGCCGTCGCCCGAGACGCGCGAGTCGACCGTCACCGACGAGGAGATGCTGAGCGTCCGCGACGTGCACCTGTCGGCGACCGACTCCGACGGGGTGGTGCGCACGGTGCTGGACGGCATCTCGTTCACCATCCGCAAGGGCGAGGTGCTGGGCGTCGCCGGTGTCGAGGGCAACGGCCAGGCCGAACTCGTCGAGGCCGTCATGGGCACCCGTATGCCCGACAGCGGCACCGTCACCCTGGACGGCAAGGACCTGTCGCGGTCCTCCACCCGGGCCCGGCGGGAGGGCGGCATCGGCTACATCCCCGAGGACCGCCACCGCCACGGGCTGCTGTTGGACGCCCCGCTGTGGGAGAACCGGATCCTCGGCCATGTCACCGAGCGCCCCAACAGCAAGGGCAGGCTCCTCGACCTGGCCGGGGCCCGCAAGGACACCGAGCGGATCGTCGCGGAGTACGACGTCCGCACCCCCGGCATCGAGGTCACCGCTGCCTCGCTCTCCGGCGGCAACCAGCAGAAGCTGATCGTCGGCCGCGAGATGAGCCACCACCCCAAGCTGCTGATCGCCGCCCACCCGACCCGCGGGGTCGACGTCGGCGCGCAGGCGCAGATCTGGGAGCAGATCCGCACCGCGCGCCGCGAGGGGCTGGCGGTGCTGCTGATATCCGCCGACCTGGACGAGCTGATCGGGCTCTCCGACACCCTGCGGGTGATGTACCGCGGCCGGCTGGTCGCGGACGCGGACCCCGCCGCGATCACCCCGGAGGAGTTGGGCTCCGCCATGACCGGTGCCGCCAGCGGCCACCTCAGCGCGTCGGACGACGCCGACGGCCTGCAGGGGGGTGCGCAGAAGTGAGTACCTCCACGTCAACGCCCGCCACCAACCGCGCAGTCGACACCATCGGGCGCGGCGCCACCCGCGACAAGGTGATCCTGGCGATCGCCGCGCCGCTGCTGGCGATCGTCGCCGCCGTGGTGATCAGCTCGCTGGTCTTCCTGGCCTCCGGCGAGAACCCGCTCCGGGCGTACGGGATCATGGCCGACTACGGCCACTACAGCGACAGCCAGGTCTGGATCATCAACAAGGCGGTGCCGTACTACCTTTCGGCGCTGGCGGTGGCCATCGGCTTCCGGATGAACCTGTTCAACATCGGTGTCGACGGGCAGTACCGGCTGGCCGCCTTCGCCGCCGCCGCCGTCGGCGGGGCGGTCGCGCTGCCCGGTGCGCTCCAGATCATCCTGCTCGTCGTCATCGCGATGCTGGTGGGCGCGGTCTGGTCCGGTATCGCGGGTCTGCTGAAGACCACCCGCGGGGTCAGCGAAGTGATCACCACGATCATGCTGAACTCCATCGCCGCCTCGGTGATCGGCTACTTCCTCCAGGACGGCCGCCTCGCCATCAAGGACGGCAACCTCCTGCACACCAAGTTCCTGCCGGCGTCCGGCCACTTCTTCTCCTTCCCGACCCACCCCAAGCCGGTCGAGGGCTTCGTGGTCGTCGCGGTGGTGGCCGGTGCGCTCTATTGGTTCCTGATCAACCGCACCCGCTTCGGCTTCGACCTGCGCGCCGTCGGCGCCTCCGAGCCGGCCGCCGAGGCCAGCGGCGTCAGCGTCAAGCGGATGGTCGTCATCAGCATGCTGCTGTCGGGCGCCGCGGCCGGCCTGGTCGGCATGCCGACGCTGCTCGGCGAGTCCTTCCAGTACGGCACCGACTTCCCGGCCGGCATCGGCTTCACCGGTATCGCCATCGCCCTGCTCGGCCGCAACAACCCGGTCGGGATGGCGTTCGGCGCGCTGCTGTGGGCGTTCCTCGACCGCACCGGCTCCCGGCTGGAGTTCGAGGGCTACGCCCAGGAGATCGTCGGCGTCATCCAGGGCGTCATCGTGCTGTGCGTGGTCATCGCCTACGAGGTCGTCCGCCGCTACGGGCTGCGTCGCCAGCAGCGCAGGGTCGGCGAGGAACTGGCCGCCCGGTCCCGGACCGCGCCCGGCGCACCTGGGGCTTCCGACGCCGGCAGCGCCGACAGCGCCGCCGACGCCGACACCGCCGACAACAGTGACAAGCCCGAGGTGACGTCGTGAGTACGGAGCTCAAGTCCGCGGCGAAGCCCGCGGCCACCGGCCAGGGCGGACGGCGCAAGCTGACCTACCCCTGGGTGCTGCTGATCGTCGCCGGCGCGCTGGTCGCGCTCTCCGCCCTGCGGGCCGTATCCGGCGCCACCGACCTCACCTCCGCCGGCCAGTTCGGGGCCGCGCTGAGCGCCGCCGTACCGATCGGCCTGGCCGGTCTGGGCGGTCTGTGGGCCGAGCGGGCGGGCGTGATCAACATCGGCCTCGAAGGCATGATGATGCTCGGCTCGTTCGCGGCCGGCTGGGTGGGCTGGCAGCACGGCCCCTGGCTCGCGGCGCTGGCCGGTGTCGTCGGCGGTGCGCTCGGCGGCCTGGTCCATGCGGTCGCCACCATCACCTTCGGCGTCGACCACATCGTCTCCGGTGTCGCGATCAACATCCTGGCGCTGGGCGCCACCCAGTACCTGGCCACCCTGTGGTTCGGCCAGGAGGGCAGCGCCGCGATGCTGGCCGGCGGCAACGACAAGCAGTCCCCGCCGATGCCCGACATCCCGACCTTCACCGTCCCGGGACTCGCGGACTGGCTCAACGGGATCGAGGGCCACCACTGGTTCCTGGTCTCCGACCTCGCCGGGGTGCTCGGCGGCGCGGTCACCGGCGTCCCGTGGCTGACCCTGCTGACCGTCGGCCTGTTCATCGGCAGCTTCTTCCTGCTGTGGCGCTCGCCGTTCGGCCTGCGGCTGCGGTCCTGCGGCGAGGCCCCGCTGTCCGCCGAGACGCTGGGCGTCAACGTCTACCGCTACAAGTACGCGGCGATCCTGGTCTCCGGCGCCCTGGCGGGCCTGGGCGGCGCCTTCCTGGCGATCAGCGTGCACTTCTACCAGGACGGCCAGACCGGCGGGCGCGGCTACATCGGCCTCGCCACGATGATCTTCGGCAACTGGCGGCCGGGCGGCGTCGCCCTCGGCGCCGGCCTGTTCGGCTTCATGGACGCCATGCAGCTGCGCAGCGGCGGCCCGACCGTGCACGCCCTGCTGCTGGGGCTGGCCGCGCTGCTCGCCGGGCTCGCGCTGGTGCGGCTGCGGGCCGCCAAGCGCGCCCAGGCCGCCTTCGCCGCGGTGGCCGCCGCCGTTCTGGTGGTCTGGTACCTGCTCTCCGACAGCGTCCCGCTCGAACTGGTCGAGGCCAGCCCGTACATCGCTACGCTGCTGGTCCTGGCCCTCTTCTCACAGCGGCTGCGGCCCCCGAAGGCCATCGGCAGGCCGTACCGCCGAGGACAGGGCGGATGACGCGCCGAGTACGAGCAGCACGAGCAGCACGCGAAGGACACCACGCATGACGCACGAGGTGCCGGTCGACTGGACCGCACTGCGGACGCGGGCCCGGGACGCCATGTCCCGGGCCTACGCCCCTTATTCCGGCTATCCCGTCGGCGCCGCCGCCCTCGTGGACGACGGCCGCACGGTCACCGGCTGCAATGTCGAGAACGCCTCGTACGGCCTCGGGCTGTGCGCCGAGTGCGGGCTGATCTCCGCGCTGTTCGCCGGCGGCGGGGGCCGGCTGACCGCCTTCACCTGCGTCGACGGCGCCGGCGAGCCGCTGGTCCCGTGCGGGCGCTGCCGCCAGCTGCTCTACGAGCACGGCGGTCCCGAGCTGCTGGTCGACACCGCGCTCGGCATCCGCCCGCTGGCCGAGCTGCTGCCCGACGCCTTCGGCCCCGGCCACCTGGCCCGGTAGGCATCCCCGCCGGCCCCCCCGATGCCGTCGTGCCCGCCCCTTCTGGGCGCCGCCGGCTCTATGCGTGTAGAACGGGAGCCACCCCTTCGAAAGGAAGACCCATGGACGTCATCAGCGTCATCCGTACCAAGCGCGACCGCGGAGAGCTGACCGCCGATCAGATCGACTGGGTGATCGACGCCTACACCCGTGGCGAGGTCGCCCACGAGCAGATGTCGTCCCTGGCGATGGCCATCTTCCTCAACGGCATGAACCGTACGGAGATCGCCCGCTGGACCGCCGCCATGATCGCCTCCGGTGAGCGGATGGACTTCTCGTCGCTGCCCCGCCCCACCGCCGACAAGCACTCCACCGGCGGCGTCGGCGACAAGATCACCCTCCCGCTCGCCCCGCTGGTCGCCGCCTGCGGCGCCGCCGTCCCGCAGCTCTCCGGCCGCGGCCTCGGCCACACCGGCGGCACCCTAGACAAGCTGGAGTCCATCCCCGGCTGGCGGGCCCACCTCAGCAACGCCGAGATGCTGGACGTCCTGCGCGACGTCGGCTCGGTCATCTGCGCCGCCGGCGAGGGCCTGGCCCCCGCCGACAAGAAGCTCTACGCGCTGCGCGATGTCACCGGAACCGTCGAGTCGATCCCCCTGATCGCCTCCTCCATCATGTCCAAGAAGATCGCCGAGGGCACCGGCTCGCTCGTCCTGGACGTCAAGGTCGGCTCCGGCGCGTTCATGAAGAACATCGACGACGCCCGCGAACTCGCCTCCACCATGGTCGAGTTGGGCGCCGACCACGGCGTGAGGACGGTCGCCCTCCTCACCGACATGGCCACCCCCCTCGGCCTGACCGCCGGCAACGCCCTCGAAGTCCGCGAATCCGTCGAGGTACTGGCCGGCGGCGGCCCCCAGGACGTCGTCGACCTCACCCTCGCGCTGGCCCGCGAGATGCTCACCGCGGCCGGCCTGCCGGACGCCGACCCCGCCAAGGCCCTGGCCGACGGCTCCGCCATGGACCACTGGCGCCGCATGATCACCGCCCAGGGCGGCGACCCCGACGCGCCCCTTCCGATCGCCCGCGAGCAGCACACCGTCACCGCCTCCGCCACCGGCACCCTCACCGCCCTCGACGCGTACGCGGTCGGCCTCGCCGCCTGGCGGCTGGGCGCCGGCCGGGCCCGCAAGGAGGACCCGGTGCAGGCCGGCGCCGGCATCGAGCTGCACGCCCGGCCCGGCGACCCGGTGACCGCCGGCCAGCCGCTGCTCACCCTCCACACCGACACCCCGGAGAAGTTCGACTACGCACTCGCGGCGCTGGACGGCGGGGTGGAGATCGGCCCGGCGGACACCTCCTTCGAGGCGCGGCCGGTGGTGCTGGAACGTATTGCCTGACCTGCGGTTTTCCCATTCGGGTGAACGGGATCGGTGGACCGGCGCCGGTCCCGTTCGGCATGCTGGGATCGGTGACGTACCGACAGAGGAGCACACCATGGCAGGAGTGATCGCCGAGCGCCCCCACCAGGCTGATGAACGCGGCTGGAACGAGGCACTCCGCACATGGGAGCAGACTGACGCTCCGGAGGGCTGCAAGGTGGAGATCATCGAGGGGATCGTCACCGTGGCACCACCGCCAGAGAGCGACCACAACGACACCGCGGACGAGGTTCAACGCCTGCTGTATACCGTCATCCCCCGGGACTGGGGCATCTACCAGACGCAAGGGTTGACTGTCCCCAGCCAGCAGGGGCTGTACATCCCCGACCTGGCGGTCATTCCCAAGAAGCTGCTGCCGCGGCGCGGTGAGCGCCGCATGGCCGATGCGGCCGAGTTGATCGTTGAGATCACCTCCCGGTCCAACGCGAATCACGACCGGGTCGAGAAGCTCCACGGTTACGCCGACGCAGGCGTGCCCCTCTACCTGTTGCTGGACCCCTGGCACTCCGGAAGGCCCACCGCGACGCTGTACGGACAGCCGGCGGGTGGTGTGTATCGCGTGCTGGAAACCGTGAAGTACGGCGCCGAGCTGCACCTGCCGGCGCCGTTCGATGTCACGGTCGACACTGCGCTCTTCCCTGGCAGTTGAGGCTCTCTCACGACGAAGGGCCCGCCCCACCAGGACAGGTGGCGGGGCGGGCCCTTCGGCTCGCGGGGCCCCGGGGGGCGTGCCGGGCGGGCCGGTCAGGCGGCCTGCGCCAGGCTCAGCAGGCGGCGTTCGGCGACCGCCTTGCGGGTGGCGTAGAGGGTGATCCCGGCGGCGCCGGCCATCGCGGCCAGGCCGAGCAGGACGGTGCCCGGCCAGCCGGCGGCGCGGAAGGCGACCGCCCCGAGGGCGCCGCCCAGGCTGCTGCCGATGTAGTACGCGCACTGGTAGAGCGCGGACGCCTGTGCGCGGGCGGTCTGGGCGGTGCGGCTGACCGAGGACGAGGCGACCGCGTGGCCCGCGAAGAAGCCGGCGGTGATCAGTACCAGGCCGGCGAGCACCGCGGCGACCGAGTCGGCGAGGGTGAGCAGCAGACCGGCGGAGGTGGTGCCGACGGCCAGGTAGAGGGCGCCGCGGCGGCCCGTCCGGCCGACCAGCTTGCCGGCCGCGGCCGAGGAGACCGTACCGACCAGGTAGACGACGAAGATCGAGCCGACGATGCCCTGCGGCAGGTTGAACGGCGCGGCGACCAGGCGGTAGCCGATGACCGTGTAGACCGCGCCGAAGACCGTCATGAACAGGGCGCCGATACCGTAGAGGCGACGCAGCAGCGGGTCGGAGAGGTGACCGCCCAGCGTACGGGCCAGCGTCCGCGGGCCCACCGAGCGCGCCGCGAAGTGCCGGGCCCTGGGCACCAGCAGCCGGAACGCCACCGCGCACACCACGGCCAGCACCCCCACCGCGCCGAGCGCGGCCCGCCAGCCCCACGCCTGCGCGACCCAGCCGGTCACGATCCGCCCGGACATCCCGCCGATGCTGTTGCCGGCCACGAACAGGCCGATCGCCCCGACCAGCGCCTTGGCGCGTACCTCCTCCGCCAGGAACGCCATCGCCGACGCCGGCAGCCCGGCCAGCGCGACGCCCTGGACGGCGCGCAGCGCGATCAGCACGCCGAGCGTCGGCGCGAACGGGACCAGCAGCGCGATCAGCGCGGCGACCGAGAGCGAGGCCGTCATCAGCGTGCGGCGGCCGAAGCGCTCGGAGACCGCGCTCAGCGGGATCACACCCAGCGCCAGTCCGAAGGTGGCCGCCGAGACGGTCCAACTGGCCTGGTCGGGGGAGACGTTGAGGTCGCCGGAGATGGCGGGCAGCAGCGCCTGGGTGGAGTAGAGGAGGGCGAAGGTGGCCACTCCGGCGGCGAACAGGGCGAGGCTCATCCGGCGGTAGCCGGGGCCGCCCGGCCGCAGCTTGTCCGACTCGGGGTCGGGCGCGGCGGCGGTGGAAGAGGTGTCTGTGGACGACTGGGGAGAGGCGGCCGCACGGTCGGTGACGGACGCCCCGGTATCAGCGGGAGGCATGGCTCGAACGTATGCCCCCTTACTTCATGCGTCCAATGCATGGAAACGCCATAATCGATGCTGTGCCACATGACCACAGCTCACAACCGCCGCTGTTGCAAGCTCGCAACACAAAACACACTCCGGAGCGCCTGCGCGGCACCCCGCCCGGGGGCCCGGAGCCCGCCGAGCTGGGCCCCGGCTCCTGGGCGCCGGCCCTCGCCCCGCGGCTCCCCCCCGT
>NZ_KN708638.1:5110090-5133521 GCF_000805335.1 Streptomyces sp. CT34
GTTCGCCGCCGTCGCCCGGCACGAGCACGTCACCCGCGCCGCACACGAACTCGGCATGCCGCAGTCCACCCTCAGCCGCGCCATCGTCCGGCTGGAGCGCGACCTCGGCGTCGCGCTCTTCGCCCGGCACGGCCGCACCCTCTCGCTCACCCCGGCCGGCCGCGGCTTCCTCGCCGCCGCCGAGCGCGCCCTCACCGACCTGGAGCGGGCCACCGACTCGGTCCGCTCCGACGCCGACCCGGCCGCCGGGAAGGTCGCCTTCGGCTTCCTGCACACGCTCGGCCCGGAGACCGTCCCCGGCCTGATCCGCAGCTTCCGCGCCGACCACCCGGGCGTCCGCTTCCAGCTCGTCCAGAACTACGGCGAGGCGATGATCGAACGGCTGCGGGCCGGCGACCTCGACCTCTGCCTGACCTCCCCGGTCCCCGACTACCCCGACCTGGTCGCCCGCCGGCTCGACGAGCAGAAGCTCCGGCTCGTCGTGCCGGGCGACCACCCGCTGGCCGCCCGCAAGCGCATCCGGCTCGCGGAGGCCGCCGGCGAGCTCTTCGTCACCCTCGAACCGGGCTACGGCCTGCGCCGGATCACCGACGCGCTGTGCGCCGAGGCCGGGTTCACCCCGCGCGTCGCGTTCGAGGGCGAGGAGGCCGAAACCCTGCGCGGCCTGGTCGCGGCCGGCCTGGGCGTGGCCCTGCTGCCGCCGCCCGCGGTGCCCCGGCCCGGTGTCGCCGAACTGACCGTGACCGCCCCGCGCGCCGTCCGGGAGATCGGGGTGGCGTGGCTGGACGGTCATCCGGACACCCCGCCGGTGGCCGCGTTCAAGAAGTTCCTGCTGGGTCGGCGGGGCCGGCTGCTGCCCCGCTGAGGGCCGCCGGCCCGCCGCTCAGTACCGCAGCGACCGCCCGAACCCCGACGCCAGCGGCATCCGCAGGCCCAGGGGCGGCGGTGCGGCCAGGGCGTCCTTCACCGGGCGGGCGTAATTCCGGGTGAACAGCGAGCCGAGCATGAAGTCCGCGGCCAGCGCCCAGACTTCGGAGCGGTGCTGGTGCAGCGAGTGGCCGTCGGAGTGCACCTCGAAGCGGCAGGTGTCGCGGTTGACCTTCTTGGCCCGCTCGGCGAAGCGGTAGGAGAGCTCGGGGTCGACCCGCTCGTCGTTGGTGCCGTGCACCAGCAGCACCTGCCGGCCGATGAGCTGCTTGACCGGGTCGGGACCGGTGCCGTCCTGGCGCGGGTTGGGCAGCCAAGGGGCTATCGCCAGAACGGAGTTGACGGCCGGGTGCCCGGCCGCGTGCAGCGCGGCGCGGGCGCCCATGCCGGTACCGACCAGCGCCACCGGGACGTCGCCGTAACGCCGCACCACCTCCTCCAGCGCCCAGGAGGCGTCCCGCGCCGGATGCGCGGCGGCGCCGTTCCAGCCGCGGCAGCGGTAGTGCACCACATGGGCCGTCAGCCCCTCGGGCCGGCCGGCCCGCGCCAGCCGGGTCGCCAGCGGGCGCACCGCGAGCGCCGGCACCGGTGACGGCCGCCGCAGCCCGGTCGGCCCGCCCCCGGGCAACAGGAGAGCGACACCGCTCACCGCCTTGTCCGTCCCCGCCGACCCCAGCGGTCTTCCCAGCCGGGCCTCGCGCACCGGTAGCGCTTGCCGATCCATGACGAGAACGATGGCAGAAGGAGGCGCGCTGTCCACCCTGTGGACGGGTCACTGTTACGTATCGTTCGGTGAGCTCTACGCGCGTAGGGGCTAGAGTGCGGCAATGACGAGCGAGACCAGCAACCTGCCGACCGCCGAACAGATCCGCCGCGCCCCCAAAGTCCTGCTCCACGACCACCTCGACGGCGGGCTGCGGCCCGGCACCGTCGTCGACCTGGCCCGCGAGAACGGATACCCCGGACTCCCCGAAACCGACCCGGAGAAGCTCGGGATCTGGTTCCGCGAGGCCGCCGACTCCGGCTCGCTGGAGCGCTATCTGGAGACCTTCGCGCACACCTGCGCCGTCATGCAGACCCGCGCGGCGCTGACCCGGGTCGCCGCCGAGTGCGCCGAGGACCTGGCCGCCGACGGCGTCGTCTACGCCGAGGTCCGGTACGCCCCCGAGCAGCACCTGGAGGCCGGGCTCAGCCTCGAAGAGGTCGTCGAGGCCGTCAACGACGGCTTCCGGGAGGGCGAACGGCGCGCCCGCGAGAACGGCCACCGCATCCGTGTCGGCGCCCTGCTGACCGCCATGCGGCACGCCGCCCGCGCCCTGGAGATCGCCGAACTCGCCAACCGCTACCGCGACTCGGGCGTCGTCGGCTTCGACATCGCGGGCGCCGAGGCCGGCTACCCGCCCACCCGCCACCTCGACGCCTTCGAATACCTCAAGCGGGAGAACAACCACTTCACCATCCACGCCGGTGAGGCATTCGGTCTGCCCTCCATCTGGCAGGCGCTCCAGTGGTGCGGCGCCGACCGCCTCGGCCACGGCGTCCGCATCATCGACGACATCGAGGTCGGCGAGGACGGCTCCGTCGCCCTCGGCCGGCTCGCCTCGTACGTCCGCGACAAGCGCATCCCGCTGGAGATGTGCCCCACCTCCAACCTCCAGACCGGCGCCGCGAGTTCCTATGCGGAGCACCCCATCGGCCTGCTGCGCCGGCTCCAGTTCCGCCTCACGGTCAACACCGACAACCGCCTGATGAGCGGCACCAGTATGTCGCGGGAATTCGAGCACCTGGTCAGGACATTCCGCTACACGCTCGACGACATGCAGTGGTTCACGGTCAATGCCATGAAGTCGTCCTTCATTCCTTTCGATGAACGTCTGGCCATGATCAATGACGTCATCAAGCCCGGATATGCGGAACTCCGGTCCGAGTGGCTGTTTCGCCAGAGCGCCACGACTCCCCACACCAGCAGGGAATCTGACGCTGGGTGAGTGATCCGGAAAAAAGCCCTAGCGCAACGGCCGGTGAATTGTCCACCGGCCGTTTTTTCCGTGGTGGCGGCTGTTTGCGGCGGCGGTGGCGCAATCACTAGGTTTCTTAGCCGGTCAAGCCCCCAGCACGAGGACGTAATTCGATGAAGCAGACTGTCAAGACTCTCGGCGCCGTCGCGCTCGGCGCCGTTTTCGCCGCCACCGCCGCGGGTGCCGCCTCCGCCGCCCCGGTGGGCAGCTCGATCGGGACCAGCGGGGTGCTGAGCAGCCTGCCGGGCACCACCCAGACCCTCGCCGGCGCCGGTCACGCCAAGAAGGGCGGCAACGGCCCCATCCGGACCCACATCAACTCCCAGTCCCAGGGCAACCAGATCGCCGGGCTGCCCATCGAGCCCCCCATCCCCACCCTGGGCGGCTGACCGGTCGGTCCCCCGCCCCCTAGGGGACACCCCTGCTGTGCCCCGTTCCGTACGTCGTATCCGTACGGAACGGGGCACAGCCATGTCCCGGGCGATCCCCGGACTACCACGCCGCGGCACCGCTCGCCCGGTCCTCCGAGGGGAGGAGCACCCAGAGCGCCAGATAGACCAGGAACTGCGGGCCGGGCAGCAGGCACGAGAGCAGGAAGAGCACCCGCATCGTGGCCGGGCGGGTGCCGAAGCGGCGGGCGAGGCCGGCGCAGACGCCGGCGATCATGCGGTTGTTGGTGGGGCGGACCAGTGCGGCGGCCATGGGGCTGCTCCTTCTCGACGTCCTGCGCGGCGTCTCTCTCGGCCTTCTCGGCCTTCTCGGCTTCTCGGCGGATGCGGGGCGCTCGCCCCGACGCCTCAAAGGTAGGTTCGGCCGCCGGTGAAGACGTCAGCCTGTGGGGCCAGACCGACCCTGGAGATCCTCGGGGCCGCACCCCTGGGACGCTCGTACCGGCGGCGGAGCCGGGACCGGGCCCCGGGGACGACGGCGAGGTGGGCCAGTGCCACCCCCAGGGTGCTCAGCAGCGCGGTGTCGACGTCCGGGACCTGCCCCGGCACCCCGGACTGGAGCACCTCGATGGTCAGCGCGACCATCGCCCCGGCGAAGACCGTACGGGCCAGCGAGCCCAGCGGGGAAACGTTCAACCGGCCGCCCGCCAGCGGCAGCAGCACCCCCAGCGGCGCCAGCAGCAGCACCGAACCGCCCAGGTGCCACACCGCCTGCCAGGTACCGCGCGCCAGCTCGGCGTGGATCGACGCCAGCGGCTCCAGATTCGGCGCCGGCACCCACGGCACCGTACGAGGGCGCAGCATCAGACAGCAGACGATCAGCAGATGCACCACGAGGAGGAGGATTCCGGTGGCGCGCAAACGGGGGGCGACGGTGCCGCCGGGGCCATGACGCTGCACACAGGCCAGGACGCCGGTAGCGGGGGCCGCGGTTCCGCCCCTGCCCGCACCCGGACCGGCCGGACGGTCGGCCGGCCGCGCACCGGGCCCCGGGCGCCGCTCGGGCCCCCGGCGCGGTGCCGCTCAGCTCTGCTCGGACATCGGATCGCCCCAGCCCGTCCGCTGCGCGATGTCCGGATTGGTCAGCACGTCCGCCGAGCAGTCGTAGCGGTGCGGCGCCCCCGCACCCGGGCCGCCCAGCAGGGCCGCGTGCGTCCGGCCCAGCGCACTGCTCGCCCCGTACGTGCACACCAGCTGCGCCAGCGCGAACGACGGCAGATCGTCCGGCTGGACCGACAGCCGCAGCGCCTCTTCCGGGTCGCCGGCCCGCGGCCCGTCGACCCGCAGCCCCCGCGGCAGCACCGTGCTGAACCCGGCCCTGACCTCCTCGGGCAGCGGCTGCCGCCGCAACTCGGCGAGCAGCGTCCGGGCCGACATCAGCCGGACCTCCGCCGCCGTGGTCCCCTTGGGCGGCGGCACCATCCGCTCCACCTGGGCCAGCGCCGAACCGCACACCAGGTAGACCGAGACCTGCACCCTGGCGGTCGCGCCCGGCTCCGGCTCGGCGGCCGGGGCCTTGCAGCTCACCCGCGACGGCGCCCCGCCCGCGTCGACCGGCACGGACGTCCCGCGGATCCCGCAGCCCGCCGCGGTCAGGGCCAGCGCCGCGACCGCCGCGGTGTGCCGCCACGTCCCGGGCCGGATGCACACCGTCATCGCCCGCCCTCCGCGCCCTCGCCGCCACCGCCGGACGTCCCGCCGTCCGCCCGCTGCGCGCCGTCGGCCAGCCGGGAGGCGTCCATCGGCAGCCGCAGGGTGAACACCGCGCCGCCCTCGGGGTGATTGGCCGCGGTGATCTCCCCGCCGTGGATGTGCGCGTTCTCCAGCGCGATCGACAGGCCCAGACCGCTACCCTCCGACCGCGGCCGGGACGCGCTCGCCTTGTAGAAGCGGTCGAAGACGTGCGGCAGGACCTCCTCCGGGATGCCCGGACCGTGGTCCCGCACCCGGATCACCAGCCGCCCGCCCTCGTCCGCCGCGCCCTCGGGCGGCTCCGCGCGCTCCCCGGCCTCCGTGCGCTCCGCGGCGTCCGGACGCTCCGCGGGCTCGGTACGCACCGAGACCCGCACCGGCGAGCCGCCGTGCTTGAGGGCGTTGCCGATCAGATTCGCCAGGATCACATCGAGCCGCCGCGGGTCGAGACGGGCCACGATGCCGCGGTCGGCGTCCAGATCCACCGCGTCCAGCCAGGCCCGCGCGTCGATACAGGCGGTCACCTGGTCGGCGACGTCGACGTCGTCCAGCACCAGCCGGGCCGTCCCCGCGTCGAAGCGGGTGACCTCCATGAGGTTCTCGACGAGATCGTTCAGCCGCCGGGTCTCGCTGACCACCAGCTGCACGGCCGGCGCGATCATCGGGTCGAGGGAGTCCGCCTCCTCCTCCAGCACCTCGGTGACCGCGGTGATCGCGGTCAGCGGGGTGCGCAGCTCGTGCGACATGTCCGCGACGAACCGGCGGGACGCCGCCTCCCGCGTGCTCAGCTCCTCGACGCGCTGCTCCAGCCGCTCCGCCGTACGGTTGAACGTCCGTGACAGATCCGCCAGTTCGTCCGTGCCGGTCACCCGCAGCCGGGTGTCCAGCCGCCCCTCGCCCAGCTGCCGCGCCGCGTACCCCAGCCGCTGTACGGGCCGCAGCACGGTCGTCGCGGCGGCCTGCGCCAGCAGCGCCGAGCCGACCAGCGCCAGCGCCGTCGCGATCCCCAGGGACCAGGCCAGCGAGGTGAGGTCCTGCCGCTCGGTGGCCAGCGACTTCATCATGTAGCCGGTCGGCCCGCCGCCGATCACCTTCGCCCCGGCGACGAGATACGGGACGTCCCCGATCTCCTTGCGCTGCCAGTACAGGTGGTGGGAGAAGTGGTTGGACTCGTCGACCGGGCGCACCTGGTCGACCGCGTTGCGCAGCGACTGCGGGACGCTCCTGAGCGTCAGCAGATCCTTGTTGGTGGTGGCCGCGCACTCCTTGCCCTCGTGGTCCAGCCCGATCAGCAGCACCGTGTAGTTCTGCGGCCCGGCCGCCATCTGCCGTGCGGCGTCCTGGAGTTCGGAGCACCGCGGGCGCAGCGGCAGCGACCGCGTACTGTCCTCCAGCGACTTGCGGAAGTCCTTGAGGACGGCGTTCTGGGTTCGGTCCAGCACCGTGTTGCGGTTGAGCCAGTACGCGATCCCGGACGCCGAGACCGCCGCCGTCAGCGCGACCAGCGCGAACACCACGACCAGCCGCAGCCGCAGGCTCGTCCAGCGCAGCAGCCCGGCGGTCCGGCGCAGCAGCCGGGTGGGGCGGCGGGGGGGCCGGGGGGCGGCGGGTTCGGCGTCGGGGCCGGCGGTGCTTCCCCCGCCCCCTCCCCCTCTCCCCCTTCGGGGGAGGGGGCGGGGGGTGGGTTCGGGGGTGGGGGGGCCTGAGGGCGCTCCCGATTCGGGCGCCGCCCCCGACGCCTCGTCGTCTCCCGGGGAGTGTTCCGTCGGGGAGTTCTCCGTCACTGCGGGGTGTCCAGCCGGTAGCCGACGCCGCGGACCGTGCGGATCAGCGTCGGCGAGGACGGGACGTCCTCCACCTTCGCGCGCAGCCGCTGCACACAGGCGTCCACCAGCCGCGAATCCCCGAGGTAGTCGTGCTCCCACACCAACCGCAGCAGCTGCTGCCGGGACAGCGCCTGACCGGGCCGGCGGCTGAGCTCCAGCAGCAACCGCAGCTCGGTCGGCGTCAGTTGAAGGTCCTCGCCGTTCTTGGTGACCGTCATCGCCGAGCGGTCGATCACCAGCGAACCGAACGTCGCCGAATCGCTGGACTCGCGCTCACCGCGCCGCAGCACGGCCCTGATCCGGGCGTCCAGCACCCGCCCCTGCACCGGCTTGACGACATAGTCGTCCGCACCGGACTCCAGCCCCACCACCACGTCGATGTCGTCACTGCGCGCGGTGAGCAGGATGATCGGCAGCTGGTCCGTACGCCGGATCCGCCGGCACACCTCGAAACCGTCGATGCCCGGCAGCATCACATCCAGCACGATCAGATCCGGCCGCTGCTCGCGCAGCAGTTTCAGGCCGTCCTCGCCCGTCGCCGCGGTCACCACACGGTGACCCTGGCGGGACAGCGAGAGTTCGAGGGCCGTGCGGATGGCGTCGTCGTCCTCGATCAGCAACAGGAAAGGCACCCGGCCATTCTGGCCCATGGTGCGGCGGGAGATCGACCGGTGCCGCGCTGCCACACCCGGCCCGTCCGGATGACGGAGCGCGCCGCACCGTCACCGGCCCTGTGACACGCCTGTGACAGTCGGCGGACACCCCGATGAAACTGGCTTGGCAGTCTTTTGGGCATCCGGAAGAGATCAACACCCGCAACGGTCGAGATCGGCGCCGGGGACACACCGAACGAACTGGCTCAACCGACGGGGGGCGCGAGATGAACACACTGCACGGCACCACTTCCAGCGCGGTGATCACGCGGCTCCACGACATGCGGGCCGGCGAGAATTCCGGTGCGGGTGGGGGCACCTCCCTGCTCGAGCGGAGCCGAGAGCTTGGGGGCGGGCGAGGGTGCGCTCGCGGCACCGGGCGTCAACGGCCGCCGTACATGGTGGCCATTGACGCGACGGTGGTGCACAACGGGCCCAACGGGGGAAACGGGGGCCGGGAGAGCACCGACGGGGGAGCGGAGTACAGGGAGGCGGGGGACCGGCGCACCGCGGCGGAGGCGGCCGAGGCCGAAGCGGCCTTCACCGCCTACGTCCAGGAGCGCCGCGCCTCCCTGTACGCCACCGCCTACCACCTGACCGGCGACCGCTACGAGGCCGAGGACCTGCTCCAGAGCGCGCTGTTCTCGACCTACCGGGCCTGGGACCGGATCAGCGACAAGGCGGCGATCGGCGGTTATCTGCGGCGCACCATGACCAACCTGCACATCAGCGCCTGGCGCCGCCGCAAGCTCAACGAGTACCCGACCGAGGAACTGCCCGAGACCGCCGGCGACGTGGACGCGATGCGCGGCACCGAGCTGCGCGCCGTCCTGTGGCAGGCGCTGGCCCGGCTGCCGGAGACGCAGCGCACCATGCTGGTGCTGCGCTACTACGAAGGCCGCACGGACCCGGAGATCGCGGACATCCTCAACATCAGTGTCGGCACGGTCAAGTCCAGCATCTGGCGCTCGCTGCGCCGGCTGCGCGAGGACGAGGCCCTCAGCTTCGGCCGTGACGAGGAGGAGTCCTTCGGCGAACTGGTCGCCTGAGGACGGGGGGAACGCCCGAGGGGGCGGAAAACCCGAGGGGGATCCGGGGGGAGAGCCCGAGGGGGAACACGGGGGATACGGGGGAAGCAGGGGGGACACGGGGGAAACGAGCGGGTTCGGCCGGCCGGGGGGTCTGTCCGAACCCGCTCTCCCGTTTTCGCCGGCAGTCGCCCCGCACCAACCGTCGCCGCCAACGGCCGTACCGTTCAGGACCGTACGGCCGTCCCGACCGGCTCTGCGGACCGGGCCGCCGCTATGCGTTCCAGCGCCTCCGGCCTGGCGCACGCGTAGGCGCCCAGCGAGGTGTGCCGGGCCACGATGGTCCGCTCGGTGCGCAGCAGCCGCAGTCCGCGGCGCAGCAGATACGGCGCCGGCTTGCGGCCCTCGCGCAGATCCCGCAGCAGCCGCCGGCGGAAGGTCGTCGTGGGGCGCCCGCGCAGGCACAGCGCGTCGGCCAGCAGGCCCGCCTCCCGGCAGCGGTCGATGACGTCGGCGGCGAAGATGCCCTCGGCGATGAACAGCGGAGCCCCGTCGAGCGCCAGCCGCGACGAGCCCACCCGGGCGCTGACCGAGATGTCGTACACCGGAACCGCGGTGCGACCCGTGCGGCACAGCGTCTCGATGGCCGCGACCGCGGCGCCCGCGTCCCAGGAGAGCGGCGAGTCCCAGTCGGCGCCGCCGCCGTCCGGCAGCTGCGGCAGCGTCGGGTCCGTGCCCTCCTTGTAGAAGTCGTCGAGGTTCAGCACGGGCAGGCCGGTCAGCGCCGCCAGGGAGGTCTTCCCGGAGCCGGACGGACCGGTCAGCAGCAGGACATGGGCAACGGGGGGCCGGGTGGGCGGGTGGGAGGTCACGGGTATCCATTGTCGGGCATTGCGCCGTGGGGGGTACCCCTGGCGCGCGAGGTGGAACGGCCGCCACCTGTCAACTACGCTACGCATTCAATCGATTACGCAGCGCTGGCGGCCCGGGTGCCGTCCGCCTGTGTGACCGGTGGAGATTCTCGCTTTCCGATTCACAGGCAGGTGGCAGATGCCCTCCCACGCACGTCCCAACCCCGGCCGCGTCCCGCGCGGTGTGCTCCGCGCCGGACTGGTGATCTCCGCGGCCGGTGCCGCGATGGCGGGTGGTGCGGCGGCGAGCGCCGCGCCCGCGCACGCTCCCACGCACGGTCCCGCGCACAATTCCGCGGCCTCCTGGGTGTCCGCGCCGGAGTCCGGCGGCATGTCGCTGAACGCCGCGGTCAAGCACGGCTCGCGCGGCGGCCTCGGCCCCGTCAAGGACCTCCGGCTGGACCCGATGTCCAACACCGGCGTCGATCCGCTGGCCAATGCCGTCGGCACCCAGGTCGCCGACTTCAAGCCGGTGAGCACGGCGCAGCTGACGGACCCGGTGACGAAGGGCGGCACGCTGCGGACGCTGCCGGTCACCGGTCTGATGATGCGGACCCTGCCCGGCTGACGCACCGCGGCGGCCCGCACAACGGCGCGGGACCCCACCCCTGTCGGGTGAGGTCCCGCGCCGTTCGCCGTGCGCCGTTCGTACGGGCAACCGCTCCGCCGAAGTCCGGTCAGACGCCCAGAAGTCCGGTCAGACGCCCATCGGGTGCCAGACCGTCTTCGTCTCCAGGAAGGCCAGCAGCCGTTCCGTGCCCGGGTCCGCCGTCCAGTCGGCGGCCCGCGGGCGCAGCACCCGCTTGAGGTTGTCGGCCGCCGCCGTCTCCAGCTCCCCGGCCAGTTCCGCGCCGGCGCCGGTGAGGTCGATGGCGTTGACGTCCTGGTGGGCGGCGAGCGGAGCGGCGAGCTCCGCCGTACGGCCCGAGAGGAGGTTGACCACACCGCCCGGCAGGTCGGAGGTGGCCAGCACCTCGGCCAGCGACAGCGCCGGCAGCGGGGCCCGCTCCGACGCCACGACCACGGCCGTGTTGCCGGTGACGATCGCCGGGGCGATCACCGAGACCAGGCCCAGGAACGACGAGTCCTGCGGGGCCAGCACGGCGACCACACCGGTCGGTTCCGGGGCGGACAGGTTGAAGTACGGGCCCGCGACCGGGTTCGCCGAGCCGGCGATCTGGGCGACCTTGTCGGACCAGCCCGCGTACCAGACCCAGCGGTCGATCGCCGCGTCCACCTGGGCCGCGGCCTTCGCCCTCGACAGCCCCTCGGCGTCCGCCACTTCGGCGGTGAACTGGTCCCGGCGGCCCTCCAGCATCTCCGCGGTGCGGTAGAGGATCTGGCCGCGGTTGTACGCGGTGGCGCCCGACCAGCCGCCGAACGCCTTGCGGGCGGCGACCACCGCGTCCCGCGCGTCCTTACGGGAGGCCAGCGGGGCGTTGGCGCGCCAGTTGCCTTTAGCGTCGGTCACCTCGTACACCCGCCCGCTCTCGGACCGGGGGAACTTGCCCCCGACGTACAGCTTGTAGGTCTTGAGAACGCTCAAGCGATCAGACATTGAGGTACGCCTCCAGACCGTGCCGGCCGCCCTCGCGGCCGAAACCCGACTCCTTGTAGCCGCCGAACGGCGAGGCCGGGTCGAACTTGTTGAACGTGTTGGACCAGATGACGCCCGCGCGCAGCCTGCTCGCCATCCACAGCATCCGCGAACCCTTCTCGGTCCAGATGCCCGCCGACAGGCCGTACGGCGTGTTGTTGGCCTTGGCCACCGCCTCCTCCGGCGTACGGAAGGTCAGCACGGACAGCACCGGGCCGAAGACCTCCTCGCGGGCGATCCGGTGCGCCTGGGTGACGCCGGTGAACAGCGTCGGCGCGAACCAGTAGCCGGAGCCCGGCAGTTCGCACGCCGGCGACCAGCGCTCGGCGCCCTCGGCCTCGCCCGCGTCGGCGAGCTCGGTGATCCGGGCCAGCTGCTCGGCCGAGTTGATCGCGCCGATGTCGGTGTTCTTGTCGAGCGGGTCGCCGACCCGGAGGGTCGCCATCCGCCGCTTCAGCGCGTCCAGCACCTCGTCCTGGACCGACTCCTGGACCAGCAGCCGCGAACCGGCGCAGCAGACGTGGCCCTGGTTGAAGAAGATGCCGTTGACGATGCCCTCGACGGCCTGGTCGACCGGTGCGTCGTCGAAGACGATGTTGGCCGCCTTGCCGCCCAGTTCGAGGGTGAGCTTCTTGTCCGTACCGGCGACCGTGCGGGCGATCGCCTTGCCGACCTCGGTGGAGCCGGTGAAGGCGACCTTGTCGATGCCGGGGTGGGCCACCAGCGCGGCACCGGTCGATCCGTCACCGGTGACGATGTTGACGACGCCCTTGGGGAGGCCCGCCTGGCGGCAGATGTCGGCGAAGAACAGCGCGGACAGCGGGGTGGTCTCGGCGGGCTTGAGGACGACGGTGTTGCCGCAGGCCAGCGCCGGGGCGACCTTCCACGCCAGCATCAGGAGCGGGAAGTTCCACGGGATGACCTGGCCGGCCACGCCCAGCGGCTTCGGGTCAGCGCCGAAGCCGGCGTGGTCGAGCTTGTCCGCCCAGCCCGCGTAGTAGAAGAAGTGCGCGGCCACCAGCGGCAGATCGGCGTCCCGCGACTCGCGGATCGGCTTGCCGTTGTCCAGCGTCTCCAGGACGGCCAGCTCGCGCGAGCGCTCCTGGATGATCCGGGCGATCCGGAAGAGGTACTTGGCGCGCTCGGCGCCGGGCAGCGCGGACCACTTCCCGAACGCGGTGCGGGCCGCCTTCACGGCCCGGTCGACGTCGTCGGCGGTCCCCTGGGTGTACTCGGCCAGCACCTCTTCGGTGGCGGGCGAGACGGTCTTGCGCAGGTCCGCGCCGGTGCCCTCGGTGAACTCGCCGTCGATGAACAGGCCGTATGCCGGTGCCAGGTCGACGACCGCGCGGGACTCGGGCGCGGGTGCGTAGTCAAATGCTGAGCTCATAGCGGTTCAGTCCACCGTCACGTAGTCGGGGCCGGAGTAGCGGCCGGTGCTGAGCTTCTGACGCTGCATCAGCAGATCGTCGAGGAGGCTGGAGGCGCCGAAGCGGAACCAGTCGGCGGTCAGCCAGTCCTCGCCCACCGTCTCGTTGACCATCACCAGGTACTTGATCGCGTCCTTGGTGGTGCGGATGCCGCCGGCCGGCTTCACGCCGACCTGGACACCGGCCTGCGCGCGGAAGTCGCGGACGGCTTCGAGCATGAGGAGGGTGACCGGCGGCGTGGCGTTCACGGCCACCTTGCCCGTCGAGGTCTTGATGAAGTCGGCGCCCGCGAGCATCGCGAGCCAGGAGGCCCGGCGCACGTTGTCGTACGTCTGGAGCTCGCCGGTCTCCAGGATCACCTTGAGGTGGGCGGCAGTCCGTCCCCCGGTCTCCGACCGGGAGGTGCCCCCAGGCCGCGCGCACGCCTCCTTGACGGCCTTGATCTCCTCGAGGACCTCCAGATAGCGGCCGGAGAGGAAGGCACCCCGGTCGATCACCATGTCGATCTCGTCGGCGCCGGCCGCCACCGCGTCCCGGGTGTCGGCCAGCTTGACCGGCAGTGCCGCCCGGCCCGCCGGGAAGGCGGTGGCGACGGAGGCGACATGGATGCCGGAACCGGCCAGCGCCTCCTTGGCGGTGGCGACCATGTCCGGATAGACGCAGATCGCCGCGACCTTGGGGGCGGACCGGTCCGGCTCGGCGTCCGGGGACTCGTTGCCGAGCCGGGGCGGAGCGTGGCGGAGCGGGTCCGGGTGGATGCCCTTGGCGCACAGCGCCCGGACCTTGCCGGGGGTGTCCGCGCCTTCGAGCGTCGTCAGGTCGATCATCGAGATGGCCAGGTCGATGGCGTACGCCTTCGCCGTGGTCTTGATCGAACGGGTGCCGAGCGCGGCGGCGCGGGCCTGGAGCCCTACCGCGTCGACGCCGGGGAGTCCGTGCAGGAAACGGCGCAGCGCTCCGTCGGAGGCGGTCACGTCCGCCATCGACGCCAGTCGCCCCGCGGCTTCGTTGCCGGATGCGGGTACTTCCGAAATGGCAGTGGGCATGGTCACGAGGGGAGCATATCTACGCGCGTAGCGACATGCCAGCCCCCCGGCCCTGACCGGAACGCGCACCCGCCGGCGGACCGCCCCGGCGCGCCGTCATCGATGCCGTAACGCAATGTCCGCACTGCGGACGGTCGGGCAGAATCGGCGGCATGACGAGCCCGGACCGCTCCAACCCGCCCCAGCAGCAGTTCGCGGAGCGCAGCTACCGCTCGCCCGCGGCCCTGGCCGGCGGTGCGCTGCTCCTCCTGCTCGGCCTCTGGCTCGGCGCCGACGCGGTGCTGCGCGGCACCGTCCACACCAAGCTCACCGCGGTCTTCGTCCTCCTCCTCGGCGTGCCGCTGGTCGTCGCCTTCACGCTCCGGCCCCTGGTCCGGGCGGGCGCGGACCGGCTGACGGTGCGCAACCCGTTCCGTACGATCACGCTGCCCTGGTCCGCCGTCGAGGAGCTGCGGGCGACCTTCTCCGCCGAGGTGCTGACCGACGGAGGCAAGTACCAGCTCTGGGCCATCCCGGTCTCGCTGCGCCAGCGCAAGAAAGCCGCCCGGCAGCCGGCCCGCGGCGCGGGCGCGGCCCGGCCCCGCTTCGGGCTCCAGGCGGACGCCGGTCCGGTGCCGCGCGCGATGGCCGACCAGACCCTGGAGGAACTGCGCGAGATCAAGGAACGCGCGGCCCACCGTGAGAGCGCGCGGGGCGAGCCGGAGGTGCGCTGGGCGTACGAGGTCATCGCGCCGAGCGTGGCCGGCGCGGTGGGGCTCGCGGTGCTGCTGGCGCTGTAGCGGCTGTAGAGCTTGTCCGATGGGTCAGGGCCGGACCGGCCCTGGCGGCGCCGGTCCCGCGGCCTACGGCGCACCGGTGTACACCAGCATCATGTACGCGCCCACGTAGGCCGACGCCAACGCCGCACCGCCCAGCGCCAGTACGGCCGTCCGGCGCCGCGCCCGGACGATCCCGCGGGCCAGCGGCAGCAGCAGCGGGAATCCGGGCAGCAGGAAGCGGGCGCGCGGGAAGTACACCCCGCCGCTGCCCAGCACGATCGCCAGCAGCACACCGCTGAACACCAGCAGCGGCAGCGGCTGACGGTCGGCCAGACACAGCACGTACAGCACGCCGGAGCCGATCAGCACCAGCGACACCACGACGTAGAACAGCTGCGGCTGAGTCTGGTAGCCGAGGATCGAGCGGAGCGAGCGCAGCGTCTCGGCGCCGCCGTCCCACTCGTTGTGCCACATCTTCTGGACCACGAAGTAGCCGTCGGCGCGGCCGAGTCGCAGCCCCACCCAGCCGACGTAGCCGAGCCAGCCGAGCGGCGCGAGGAGCGCGGCGGCGAGCAGCCGGGGGGCGGGCGCGGCGGACGCGACACCGCCGGGCCGCCGCCGGAGGGCGAGCAGCGCGCACAGCGAGACCGCCGCGGCGAGCGCCAGGCCCGTGGGGCGGGTCAGGCCGGCGAGCAGCGCGAGGCCGCCGGCCGCCAGCCAGCGCCCGGTCAGCACCGCGTACAGCGACCAGGCGGCCAGCGCCGTGAACAGCGACTCCGTGTAGCCCATCCACTCGATCACGGCGACCGGGGCGGTGCCCCACAGGACCGCCAGGACGGTGCCGACCCGGCGCCCGTGGAGCCGGTCGCCGACCGCGAAGACCCCCCACGCGGCGAGCAGCGAGCAGCCGACGGCGATCAGCAGCCCGGCCGTGGGCCGGGAGCCGGGTATGGCCGCGGCGACGGCCTTGATGAGCACCGGGTAGAGGGGGAAGAAGGCGAGGTTGTTCTCGTGGAAGGGGTGGCCGAGGGTGTGCTCGTAGCCGTGGCCGGCGATGGCGAGGTACCAGTCCGAGTCCCACTGGGTGGCCAGCAGCGGCCACAGCCCGTGGTGCAGGGCGTGCGCCCACTTCATCAGGACGAGGGTCCCCAGGGCCCGGACGGCCGCATAGCCGAGCAGTGCGGGCGCGGCCCTGCGGAGCGCCGCGGCCAGGGCGCCGGTCGTCTCGTACCGCCGGGACGGCGGCGGCCCCGGGGGCGCCGGGGCGGCGGCGGGCGGGGGTGCGGTCGTGGACACGGCGCAACTCCTGGAGGACGGGAACCGGGCACGGGGAACGTCCGGCTCCAGCGTTCCGCGCTCCGGCCCGCACCGCCGCGGAGAGCTGCGACAGGTGCAGTAGGGCTGTCACCCGTAAGGGCCGGGCCCGGGCGGGCCGGAGCCCGGCCGGGCGCCTCACCCACGGTTCCGCGGACGGTGGGGACCGACGCCGAGGGGGTCATCGAGTACGGGGAACGGTGCCTGCCGCCCCGCTTCACGATCGGGTACGAGTACCGGGCTTGACGGCTGTCGGGACGGAAACGAGGGCCCGGCTCTCGTGAGCCCGGCCCTCGTTGCGCGTTCGCTTGACGGTGTGTCAGACCCCTGCCGCCGCCGACAGATCCCGCTTGATGGCCGCCAGGGTGGCCGCCGCCCTGGTCCGTGCGTCCGGCAGCGCCGCCGCGTCGGCCACCGGGACCACGACCTCCAGATAGCACTTGAGCTTCGGCTCGGTGCCGCTGGGGCGGACCACGACCCGGGCCGCCTCGATGCCGTCCGCCGGCGCGCCCGCCAGGTAGTAGCGCAGCCCGTCGGTCGGCGGGAGGTCGGCACTGCCCTCGTTCAGGTCGTCCGCCCGCGTCACCGCCAGGCCGGCCGGCGCCGTCGGCGGCTGGGCGCGCAGGCGGCGCATCGCGTCGGCGATCAGGGAGAGGTCCTCGACGCGGACCGAGAGCTGGTCGGTGGCGTGCAGGCCGAACTCCACGGCCAGTTCGTCGAGGAGGTCGGCCAGGCCGCGCCCGTCCCGCTTCAGCTCCGCGGCCAGCTCGGTGATCAGCAGCGCGGCGGTGATGCCGTCCTTGTCGCGGACGCCCTCGGGGTCGACGCAGTAGCCCAGCGCCTCCTCGTAGGCGTAGCGCAGGCCGTCGGTGCGGGCCAGCCACTTGAAGCCGGTCAGCGTCTCCGCGTACGGGAGCGAGGCGCCCGCCGCGATACGGGACATCAGCTGGGAGGAGACGATCGTGGTCGCGAAGGTGCCGGTGGCGCCCTTGCGGACCAGGTGCGCGGCGAGCAGTGCGCCGACCTCGTCGCCGCGCAGCATCCGCCAGCCCTCCGGCGTACCGGGGGCGGGCACGGCGACGGCGCAGCGGTCCGCGTCCGGGTCGTTGGCGATGACGATGTCGACGCTGCCCGGGGCCAGGGAGCGGGCGGTGGCGAACGCGAGGTCCATCGCGCCCGGCTCCTCCGGGTTGGGGAAGGCGACCGTGGGGAAGTCCGGGTCGGGCTCGGCCTGTTCGGCGACGACCGCGGGGGCCGGGAAGCCGGCCCGTGCGAAGGCGGCGACCAGGGTGTCCCGGCCGACGCCGTGCATCGGCGTGTAGACGACGCCGATGTCCCGGGCCGACCCGGGGGTCAGCACCGCGTCCGTGCGCTCCAGATAGGCGGTCAGCACGGCCTCGTCGAGGGTCTCCCAGCCCGCCTCCGGGCGGGGCACGTCGGCCAGCGACCGGACCGCGGCGATCCGCTCGGCGATCCCGGCGTCCGCGGGCGGCACGATCTGCGAGCCGTCGCCCAGGTAGACCTTGTAGCCGTTGTCCCGCGGCGGGTTGTGGCTGGCGGTCACCTCGACGCCGGCCACCGCGCCCAGGTGCCGGATGGCGAAGGCCAGTACGGGGGTCGGCAGCGGGCGGGGCAGGACCGCGGCGCGCAGACCCGCACCGACCATGACCGCCGCGGTGTCCCGCGCGAAGTCGGCGCTCTTGTAGCGGGCGTCGTAGCCGATGACGACGAGGCCCCCGTCCTGCCCGCTGTCCTTCAGGTACGCGGCGAGCCCGGCCGCCGCCCGGATGACGACGGCGCGGTTCATCCGCATCGGACCGGCGCCCAGCTCGCCGCGCAGCCCGGCGGTACCGAACTGGAGGGTGCCGGCGAACCGACCCGCCAGCTCGTCGAGATCCTCCGCCTCGATGAGCTTGGCGAGCTCGTCCCGGGTCTCCGGGTCGGGGTCCTCGGCCAGCCACGCCTGTGCCCGGCTGATCAGCTCCGCGGGAACGGTAGCCACGTGATGCTCCTGCCTGTGGATGCGTTGTGGGGGATGCGTACGGTCCGGCCGGCCCCGCCGGCGGCAGCCGCCGGCCCGTGCCCGGCCTCGCCGGCAGCTGGATTCTGCCGCTGCGAGCCGGTCCCGGGCCGGTTCCGGCCGGGGTCCGCCCTAGATCTTGGCGAGGACCTGGCCGAGCAGCGCGCCCATCCGGGTCGCGGAGTCGCGGCCGGCCTGGAGCACCTCTTCGTGGTTGAGCGGCTCGCCCGTCATGCCGGCGGCGAGGTTCGTCACCAGCGACAGGCCCAGCACCTCGGCGCCGGCCTCGCGGGCGGCGATGGCCTCCAGGACCGTGGACATGCCGACGAGGTCGGCGCCCAGGGTGCGGATCATCTTGATCTCGGCCGGGGTCTCGTAGTGCGGGCCGGGGAACTGGGCGTAGACGCCCTCCTCCAGGCTCGGGTCGACCTCCTTGCACAGCGCGCGCAGCCGCGGCGAGTACAGGTCCGTCAGGTCGACGAAGTTCGCGCCGATGATGGGGGAGGTGGCGGTGAGGTTGAGGTGGTCGCTGATCAGGACCGGCTGGCCGGGGCGCATGCCGTCGCGCAGGCCGCCGCAGCCGTTGGTGAGGACGACGGTCTTGCAGCCGGCGGCGACGGCGGTGCGGACGCCGTGCGCGACGGCGGCGACGCCGCGGCCCTCGTAGTAGTGGGTGCGGCCCAGGAAGACCAGGGCGCGCTTCTCGCCGATCCGGTACGAGCGGATCTTGCCACCGTGGCCGGCGACGGCGGGCGGCGGGAAGCCGGGCAGCTCGGTGACGGGGAATTCGTGCTCGGGCGCGCCCAGGGCCTCGGCGGCCGGGGCCCAACCGGAGCCCATGACCAGGGCGACGTCGTGGCTCTCGGCGCCGGTGAGCTCGCGGAGGCGGGCGGCTGCGGCGCCGGCGGCGCCCTGCGGGTCGATGTCCGGGGTAACAGATGCGTTCACGCGGACGAGGGTAGCCGGTAATCCCCTACGCGCGTAGATGTCGCTGCCCACGGCGCTGGGAACGGACGCTTGTGGCTTCTGCCAAATGGGTGGGTCGCCTTGCGCCGCGGCGCGGGCGCACCCGGCCGCCCGGCCGGCGGGCCGCACCCGGCCCGGCCGGCGGCGGCACCCGCCGGCCCGTCAGCAGGGCCGCTTGCGGATCTCCATCACGTAGTCGTGCGGGGCGCCGGCGGACTCCGCGGCGTCGGCGATCTCGCCCAGGTAGCGGGCCGAGGGGAGGCCGCCCTCATAGCCGTTGAGGACGTAGATCCAGGCGGCCTCGTCGCCGTCGAGGGTGTGCACCCGGACCCGCATGCGGCGGTAGATGTCCAGGCCGACGCCCTCCCAGCGGTCCATCGACTCCTCGTCCATGGGGGCGATGTCGTAGAGCGCGACGAAGAGCTGGGAGCCGGGGTCCTCGACGACCGTCGCCAGGGCGCCCTCCCAGCCCATCTGCTCGCCGCCGAACGTGAGC
This sequence comes from Streptomyces sp. CT34, assembly GCF_000805335.1. Taxonomy (GTDB): domain Bacteria; phylum Actinomycetota; class Actinomycetes; order Streptomycetales; family Streptomycetaceae; genus Streptomyces. The sequence goes on from NZ_KN708638.1 coordinate 5,129,222, forward strand.
CGCCAGCCGTTGAGCCAGCCGGTGCCGCGCAGCGGCGAGTGCGGTGCGCGGCGGGACATCAGCCGCGCGTCGAGGTTGCCGGCGTACGCGGCGTAGAGCGACATGCTTCCGAGGGTACGGGAGGTTCCTCGATGGGCTCGTGGTACCGGAGGTTCGACCAACGGGGCTGGCGAGAGCACGGACCGGCGCCCGCCCGGCGGTGTCCGCGCCCCCGGGCGAGAGCTACGTACGGGCGTGCGGGACAATGGAGTACGTGACTCGGATCGTGATCATCGGTGGTGGACCCGGCGGATACGAAGCGGCCCTGGTGGGCGCTTCGCTCGGCGCGGAGGTGACCGTCGTCGACTGCGACGGTCTGGGTGGAGCATCGGTGCTGACCGACTGCGTCCCGTCGAAGACCCTCATCGCCACGGCCGAGGTGATGACGAACTTCGACTCCTCGTACGAGGAGCTCGGGATCAGGGTCGAGGACATCGCGTCCGACGGCGGCTCCGCCGCGGGCCCCTACAAGGAGCGCCCGGCGCGGGTCGTCGGCGTCGACCTCGGCAAGGTCAACCGACGGGTGAAGCGGCTGGCGCTGGCCCAGTCGCACGACATCACCGCCTCCGTCACGCGGGCCGGCGGCCGGGTCATGCGCGGGCGCGGCCGGCTGGAGCCGGGGCAGGCGCCGGACGGGTCCCGGAAGGTCACGGTCACCGCCGCCGACGGCGCGACCGAGGGGCTGATCGCCGACGCCGTGCTGATCGCCACGGGCGCGCACCCGCGCGAGATCCCCGACGCGCTCCCGGACGGCGAGCGGATCCTGAACTGGACGCAGGTCTACGACCTCACGGAGCTGCCCGAGGAGCTCATCGTGGTCGGCTCCGGTGTCACCGGTGCCGAGTTCGCCGGCGCCTACCAGGCGCTCGGCTCCCGCGTCACCCTGGTCTCCTCCCGTGACCGGGTGCTGCCGGGCGAGGACCCGGACGCCGCCGCGGTGCTGGAGGACGTCTTCCGCCGCCGCGGCATGAACGTGATGGCACGTTCTCGCGCCCAGTCCGCCAAGCGGGTGGGCGACCGCGTCGAGGTCACCCTCGCGGACGGCCGGACGATCTCCGGAACGCACTGCCTGATGGCGGTCGGCTCCATCCCCAACACGGAGGGCATCGGACTGGAGTCGGCCGGGGTCAGGCTGAAGGACTCCGGCCACATCTGGACCGACAAGGTCTCGCGCACCACGGCCCCCGGGGTGTACGCCGCGGGCGACTGCACCGGCGTCTTCGCGCTGGCGTCGGTCGCCGCCATGCAGGGGCGGATCGCGATGTACCACTTCCTCGGCGACGCGGTGACGCCGCTGAACCTCAAGACGGTCTCCGCGAACGTCTTCACCGACCCCGAGATCGCCACCGTCGGCTACTCCCAGGCCGACATCGACGGCGGCGTGATCGACGCCCGGGTGGTCAAGCTTCCGCTGCTGCGCAATCCGCGCGCCAAGATGCAGGGCATCCGCGACGGCTTCGTGAAGCTGTTCTGCCGACCCGGTACGGGCATCGTGGTCGGCGGCGTGGTCGTCTCGCCGCGCGCCAGTGAACTGATCCACCCGATCTCGATCGCGGTCGACAACAACCTGACCGTCGAGCAGATCGCCAGCGCCTTCACGGTCTACCCGTCGCTGTCCGGATCGATCGCCGAGGTCGCCCGCCAGCTCCACACCCGCAAGGCCGCCAGCGAGTAGCGCCTGTCCGACCCCGGCCCACCGGACAGGCCCCGGCGAACCGCCCGTACGGCGGGCAGCGGCGGGGCGCCGGGCGGGTGAGCGGCGCACGGAACAGCATGGAATATTTGTGCCCCCGGTGGGCACTTGGGGTGAAACGGTCCTGCATGGTCAGGATCGGGCAACCCGTCCCCGGGGGGCCGCGCCCGCCGGGTCGGGAGCGTAACTGACCAGGCATCGAGCACGTTTGGGTACGTAGGGTGACGGGGCACAGCATGTGCATGCCGCATATCACGTCACGCGGTGCCGTGTGAACAACTTCCGTTAATTGGTGCAACCTGCTGAAAACAGACGGTCGTTGGCGTTACTGTCAGTTTCGTGTTCGCTGCAGAACGTCGCCAATTGATCCTAGAAATGGTGCGTGCGAACGGAGCCGTGTCGCTCCGGGAGCTCGCCCGCGTCGTCCAGACCTCTGAAGTAACCGTACGGCGCGACGTGCGGGCGCTGGAGGCGGAGGGACTGCTCGACCGCCGGCACGGCGGTGCGGTCCTACCGGGTGGCTTCACCCGGGAGTCCGGCTTCCCGCAGAAATCCCACCTCGCGACCGCGGAGAAGACGGCCATCGCCGACCTCGCGGCGGGCTTCGTCGAAGAGGGCGAAGCCATCGTCGTCGGCGCCGGGACGACCACCCAGGAGCTGGCCCGCCGGCTCGCCCGGGTCCCCGGCCTGACCGTCGTCACCAACTCCCTGCTTGTCGCCCAGGCGTTGGCCCATGCCAACCGCGTGGAGGTGGTGATGACCGGCGGGACCCTGCGCGGTTCCAACTACGCGCTGGTCGGCAGCGGGGCCGAGCAGTCGCTGCAAGGGCTGCGGGTCTCGCGCGCCTTCCTGTCGGGCAGCGGCCTGACCGCGGAGCGCGGGCTGTCCACCTCCAACATGCTCTCCGCCAGCGTCGACCGGGCGCTGGTGCAGGCGGCGGGGGAGGTGGTGGTGCTCGCCGACCACACCAAGCTCGGCTCCGACACGATGTTCCAGACCGTGCCGACGGACGTCATCACCCGGCTCGTGACGGACGAGCCGCCGGCCCATGACGACCGCGCCGCAACGGAGTTGCAGGCGCTGGCCGACCAGGGCGTCCAGATCGCCGTCGCCAGCGGCTCACCCGTCGGGCAGGGGCCGGGCCAGCCGGGCATCGACGCCGCTCCGCCGGAGCGCCGGGGCCCGCGGCGGGACGTACCGCTGCCGGGCCAGCGGCGCAGCCACCCGGGCGGCGCGGCCGGTGCCCCGCAGCTGCGTTCCGCGGGCTCGCTCGCGGACGGGCCGGGCGGCCGGGTGGCCGACCTGGCACCCCGGCGCCGCTGAACGGCCGGGCGGGGGCCGGCGGCCGTCGCGGCGGCAGGGCTTCCGCCCTGCCCACCCGACGGGCAGCCCTGGGCCCTGTCGTCAATCTCCCGTCGTCCGCCCGAAGGGCGGGTCGGGCGGCGTCCGGTGCGTGCTCTCGGCGTGCCGGGCGACGGCCCCTGTAGTGGAGTTGGAGTACCGGGGGCGTTGCCCGGTGCGGCGAAGGGGGTCCCCGCCCGAGCCGCGCGAAGCCGGTTCGAGGGTGGGGGCGCGTGCAGGGCGCCGGCAGGCAGGCGGGAGTCTGACGACAGGCCCTAGCCCCCCGCTCCCGTGGCGCCCGCCTTGAGACCGCGGAGTGTCAGCGTCAGCAGCCGGTCGGGCAGCTCCGGGTCGTCGGGGGACTCCTCGGCGGCCAGCGCGATGCCGTTGGTGAGCTGCATCAGGTCGTTGATGCCGACGTCGCGGCGGACCGCGCCGGCCTGCTGGGCGCGGGCCAGCAGCGCGCCGCCGGCCTCCCGCATCGGCACGCTGCACCGCGCCATCCCCGAGGACTCGTCGGCCGACGCCGACATCAGGGCCCGGGACAGACCGCGGTAGGTGCTGGCGTGGGTGATGATCGCGCGCAGCCAGTCGACCAGCGCGGTGCACGGCTGCGGGGCGTCGGCCAGTTCCCTGGCGTAGGTCAGCAGGGCGTCGACCTCGCCCTGGAAGACCGCGCCCATCAGGGCGGTGCGGTTGGGGAAGTGCCGGTAGAGCGTGCCGATGCCGACGCCGGCGCGGCGGGCGATGTCCTCCAGCGAGGTGTCCGTGCCGTGCTCCGTGAAGGCCGTACGGGCCTCGGTCAGCAGCCGCTCGTAGTTGCGGCGCGCATCGGCCCGCATGGGGCGTACGGTGGGCGCCCCCGCCGGTGCGTGCGCCGCCGCGGCCCGCTCCGCCTGCCGCCGCCCTGCCGTCTCGGTCGCCATCGCCCGTCCTTCCTCGATCCGGCCGGTCCCGCCCGGATGCGTCCAGGATGCCATCGCGCCGGCGGGGACCGGGCCGGGACGTACGCCCCCGAGGGCCGGTGGACGGGCGGCGGCCGGCGGGTGACGCTCCGGGGTACCGCAGCCGACGGCTGGCCGAACTCCTCGGAAAGGCCGCAACGTCACCGTTCCAAGGGCCATCAAACCTGGCGCAATGAGGTCTTCCGGGGGCTTCCGGAGGCCGCTGGAACACGTTGCGTGGCGACCGGCCGCCGTAGGGACCGGCGGGGGGGGGGCGCCGCGG
>NZ_KN708638.1:5133531-5145487 GCF_000805335.1 Streptomyces sp. CT34
CGGAATATCCCGGACACCTGGGGAACATGTCATGGGACTGACCAGCCGGACGCTGTTGTACGCCGTGATCGCGGTCGCCGTGGTCTGCGTGGGGCTCACGGTCTGGATGTGGCCGCGGTTCGCGGGGCGCGGGCCGCGGGCGGTGCTGGCGCGGCTCGGTGTGATCGCCGCGACCCAGCTGAGCATCGTGGCCGCGCTCGGCCTCGCGGTGAACGCCAACTTCGAGTTCTACGCCTCCTGGCACGAGTTGCTCGGCCTCTACGACGGGGCGCCGGCCGCCGTCGGCAAGTGGGGCGACCAGGGCAAGGCGGGGCCCGCCGGGGACCCGTCCAAGGGGCTCGTCCAGCCGTCCGGACCCGAGGGCCTGGACAAGGTCCACGGGATCCCCAAGGGGCCGCCGGACAAGAACGGCAAGGTCGAGACCGTGAAGATCGTCGGCAAGCGGACCCGGGTGGTGGACCCGGCCTATGTCTACCTGCCGCCGCAGTACTTCCAGAAGCAGTACGCCCGGCAGCGGTTCCCGGTCATGGTGGCGCTCGCCGGCTACCCGGGCGGGATATTCCTGCTGGGCCAGCACCTGCGGCTGCCGGAGACCGCCTCGCAGCTGATCCGCAGCGGCAAGATGCAGCCGACCGTCATCGTCATGCTGCGGCCCACCGTCGCGCCGCCGCGCGACACCCAGTGCGTCGACGTGCCCGGCGGCCCGCAGGCCGAGACGTTCTTCGCCGGCGACGTGCCGGACGCGCTGCGGTCGCACTACCGCGTCGGCAACGACCCGGGCGCCTGGGGCGTCATGGGCTACTCCTCGGGCGGCAGCTGCGCCCTCCAGCTGGCCATGCTCCACTCCCGTACGTACACCGCGGCGGCGGCGCTCTCGCCCGACTACAAGGTCTCCAACGACCCCACCACCGGCAACCTCTTCGGCGACGGCAAGGACCGCGGCCGGCGCCGCGAGGAGCACGACCTGATGTGGCGGCTGAAGAACCAGCCCGCCCCGCAGGTGAACGTGCTGATCGGCACCAGCCGTTCCGGCGAGCCCAACTACCCGGCGGCGAAGGCGTTCCTGGCCGCGGTCAAACCGCCCATGAAGGCCGACTCGATCGTCCTCGACCACGGCAGCCACAACTTCGCCACCTGGCGGCGTGAACTGCCCGCCGCGCTCCAGTGGATGAGCCGGTCGCTGACGTTCCCGGAGGACGTGGTCGGCAGTTCGTGAACGGGAACGGGCGCCCGGCGGCTGACTGCCGGGCGCCCGTTGCTGTCGGCGGGGTGCCGCCGGGTCAGTCCTTGATCTCGCAGATGACCGCGCCGGAGGTGAGGGCGGCGCCGACCTCGGCGGTCAGGCCCTTGATGGTGCCGGAGCGGTGCGCGTTGATCGGCTGCTCCATCTTCATCGCCTCCAGGACGACGACCAGTTCGCCCTCGGTGACCTGCTGGCCCTCCTCGACGGCGACCTTGACGATGGTGCCCTGCATCGGCGAGGCGAGGGCGTCGCCGGAGGCGGCGCTGCCCGACTTCTTGGCGGCCTTGCGCTTCGGCTTGGCGCCGCCGGCGACCGCGGCGCGGGCCAGCGGCATGCCCAGCGAGGACGGCAGGGAGACCTCCAGGCGCTTGCCGCCGACCTCGACGACGACCGTCTCGCGGGTGTCCGCCTCGGCCTCCTCGGCGCCGGGCGCGGCGAACGGCGGGATCTCGTTGACGAACTCGGTCTCGATCCAGCGGGTGTGGACCGTGAACGGCTCGGCGGAGCCGGCCAGTTCGGGGGCGAACGCCGGGTCCTTGACGACCGTGCGGTGGAACGGGATGGCGGTGGCCATGCCCTCCACCTGGAACTCGTTGAGGGCGCGGGCGGCGCGCTGGAGGGCCTGCTCGCGGGTGGCGCCGGTGACGATCAGCTTGGCCAGCAGGGAGTCCCAGGCCGGGCCGATGACCGAGCCGGCCTCGACGCCCGCGTCCAGGCGGACGCCCGGACCGGACGGTGCGGCGAACGTGGTGACCGTGCCGGGCGCGGGCAGGAAGTTGCGGCCCGGGTCCTCGCCGTTGATCCGGAACTCGAAGGAGTGGCCGCGCACCGCCGGGTCGTCGTAGCCCAGCTCCTCGCCGTCGGCGATCCGGAACATCTCACGGACCAGGTCCAGGCCGGTGACCTCTTCGGTGACCGGGTGCTCGACCTGGAGGCGGGTGTTGACCTCCAGGAAGGAGATGGTGCCGTCCTGGCCGACGAGGAACTCGCAGGTGCCGGCGCCCTCGTAGCCGGCCTCCTTGAGGATGGCCTTGGAGGCGCGGTACAGCTCGGCATTCTGTTCATCGGAGAGGAAGGGCGCCGGGGCTTCCTCCACGAGCTTCTGGTGACGTCGCTGGAGCGAGCAGTCGCGGGTGGAGACGACCACGACATTGCCGTGCTTGTCGGCCAGGCACTGGGTCTCGACGTGCCGCGGGCGGTCCAGGTAGCGCTCCACGAAGCACTCGCCGCGGCCGAAGGCGGCGACCGCCTCGCGGACCGCGGAGTCGTACAGCTCCGGGACCTCTTCGAGGGTGCGGGCGACCTTCAGTCCGCGACCGCCGCCGCCGAAGGCCGCCTTGATGGCGATCGGCAGGCCGTGCTCCTCGGCGAAGGCGACGACCTCGTCCGCGCCGGAGACCGGGTCGGGGGTGCCGGCGACCAGCGGGGCACCGGCGCGCTGCGCGATGTGCCTGGCCGCGACCTTGTCGCCGAGGTCGCGGATGGCGTGCGGGGGCGGGCCGATCCAGGTCAGGCCCGCGTCCAGGACGGCCTGGGCGAACTCGGCGTTCTCCGACAGGAAGCCGTAACCGGGGTGGATGGCGTCCGCGCCGGAATCGGCGGCGGCCTGCAGGACCTTGGCGATGTCCAGGTAGCTGGTGGCAGGGGTGTCACCGCCCAGGGCGTATGCCTCGTCCGCAGCGCGTACGTGCAGGGCATCCCGGTCGGGCTCGGCGTAGACGGCTACGCTCCCGATCCCGGCGTCCCGGCATGCCCGGGCAACACGGACAGCGATTTCGCCACGGTTGGCGATGAGCACCTTGCGCACGATGGGTCCTTCCTTGGCGCTACGCCGCAACACACTGAACGCAGCGAGTTTAGGGACTGGCGACACCGCGTGCCGACCCGTTCCCAGGGGTGAGCTTGCCCACACGGAGCGTGCACGCGGCGATGGTGAGGGACCAAAGTCCGTTGGAATCCCAGGGTAGGCCCGGATTCCCGGGCTCCGGCTCGGGTCACGGTGTGGCCTAGGTCTCGAACTGCGGACGTCCGGCGGATCGTCAATTCTTTGTGGAATCCCTACGAATGGGCGAGTGAAAGTTTTCGGGTGAACACGGCGGGTGCGGATGCGCCGGCGCGGGTCCGCGCGGGGTCGTGCACACCCCTTGCCCTCGCTGTTACCCGTTAGTAGCGTGCTTGATGCCTCTGTACTCCTGGTAACGGCTCGTGATGACGGCTTATGACGGCGGAAGTGGGGTGGGCGGGGTGGTGGCGCGCAGACCGGTGGCTGTGGCGGCGGCGGTGGTCCTGATCCTGGAAGCGGCCGGGATCCTGCTGCTGAACTGGATCCTGAGCATCGTGGTGGACCGGCAGCAGATGTCGCTCGCGGGGCTCCAGCCGCGCGCGATGTCCGCCGGGGCGTGGATCGGCGGCGGCGTCTTCGGCGTCTTCCTGGCCTGCTGCGCGGTGATACTGCTCCGCAGCGCGCTGCGCGACCGCGCGCCCGGCGGGTTTGCGCGCATCGTGCTGATCGGCTGTGCCGTGGTGCACGGGGTGCTCGGGGCGTTCGCCGTCGGGCTGGTCGGCTGGGTGGCGTTCCTGGCGATGATGGTGGTGCTGGCGATGCTGGTGCTGACCTTGGTGGCCTACGGGGAACCGCGCGACACCGCGGCGGACGCCCCGGCCGCGGACGGCTCCCCCGCCTGATATCCGCCCGCCCACTGCGCGGTTTCCCTCTCGGCCCCCGAACTCCTGCCGCGGCGGGCCGAGTTGGATGCCTTTCCGGGCCATGCGGCCGGGCCCTTGTGGGCCCGGTGGGCTGTTGCCGGGGGCGGACCAACGACGGGCCGAACAGGGGCAGAGGGGGACGGGGTGCGTGCAGCCGCATGACGAACGGCGGCAACCTGTGGGCGCTGCCAGTGCTCCGAGGAGAGGTGCCGGCCGCCGCACGATCGCCGTAAGCTCGCTATAGTGTCGCTATGGCATCGACGACGATTCAGGTCCCGCGCGAGACCCGCGACCACCTTGCCGAACTCGCGAAGGAGCGCGGTGTGAGCATCGGCCAGCTGGTCGAAGCACTCGCCGCGGAGCAGCCGACCGCCGCACAACGGGCCGAGCGGCTGGCCGCCGACCGGGACGTCGCACGACGCCTGATCGGCGTGGACATCGGGGACGAGGAGTTCGAGCAGGCTCCCGATGTCCTCGGGAACATCTACAAGATCGCCGCAGCCAAGGCGCGTGCCGCCCGGGATGCCGCCGCGTGATCATCCTTGACACCAGTGCCGTCAAAGCCCTGGCCGACGGCCACAAGACGCTGAACCTGCTGGCGGGCAACATGGCAAGGACCCCCGCCGACCGCCTGAACATCCCCGCCCTGTGCCTGATGCAGGCCGAAGCCGACGACGAGAACCTCTCCCGCCGCGTGCTCGCCTTCTCCGCCGTCGTCGTCGACGGCCTCGACACCATGGCGGCCGTCAGCGTCGGAACCATGATCCGCGACGGCTATGGCGGCCCGGACACCTGCCACGCGTTGTACTGCGCACTGCCGCGTCCCGAGTTCACCGGGATGTCGATCCTTCTGACCGGCAACGAGAGCGCCTACCCACCCGGTGTGGTCACCGTCGACATCGACTCGCCCGGGATGCTCGGCTTCCATTGAGCGACGCCGGACAGCCCCGACGGCGCTGCCGCGCTCGGGCCCGGCCCGCCGTGCTCAGGCCCACAGATCCGTGATCGCGATGTCCAGGTCGGCCAGCAGCCGGCGGAGCAGCGGCAGGGAGAGGCCGATGACGTTGCCCGGGTCGCCGTCGATGCCGTCGATGAAGGGGGCCGAGCGGCCGTCGAGGGTGAACGCGCCCGCCACGAAGAGGGGTTCGCCGCTGGCCACGTAGGCGGCGATCTCGGCGTCGCTGGGTTCGCCGAAGCGGACGGTGGTGGACGCGGTGGCCGAGACCCGGCGGCCGGAGGCGGCGTCGATCACGCAGTGGCCGGTGTGGAGGACGCCGGAACGGCCGCGCATGGACTTCCAGCGGGCGGTGGCGTCCTCGGCGTCCGCGGGCTTGCCGAGCGCCCGGCCGTCCAGCTCCAGGACCGAGTCGCAGCCGACGACCAGCGCGCCCGCGGCCTCCGGCCGGGCGGCGACCGCGGCGGCCTTGGCCTCGGCCAGGACGCGGGCCAGCTCACCGGGCGTCGGGGCGGTGATCGCGTCCTCGTCGATGCCGCTTATGACGACCTCGGGCGCCAGTCCGGCCTGCCGGAGCAGGCCCAGACGGGCGGGGGACTGGGAGGCGAGGACAAGGCGGCGGGGGCGGGGCGCTTCGGTCATGCCCGCCATCGTACGGAGCGGGTGGCGGGTGCCGGCGCCGCCGGGGGCGTTCCGCAGCCGACTCATCGCGGAGGGTTACTCCGCACGCGAATTCCCGGCCGGCCGCGGTCACTTCTTCAGTACCGCCTCCATCACCGACTTCGCGATCGGGCCGCCCAGCTTTCCGCCGGCGATCTCCGAGCGCGGCATGTCCATGTTCTTGGGGTCGACGAAGACGGCCACCGCCACCGGGGAGCTGCCGTCGGCCTGCTTGGCGTACGAGACGAACCAGGCGTACGGGCGCTCGTCGTTGACGTTCGCGCCGTGCTGCGCGGTGCCGGTCTTGCCGCCGACCGTCACGCCGTCGATCTTCGCCTTCGAGGCGGTGCCGTCCGAGACGGTGTACTCCATCATTTCCTGCACCTTCTTCGCGGTGCCCTCGGAAACCGCCTGCGGGGACTTCGGATTCAGCGGCGTCGGGTCGAACTTCTCGATCGTGGAGAGATCCGGGCCACGCAGCTCCTCGACCATGAACGGCTTCATCACCTTGCCGTTGTTGGCGATTCCGGCGGTGACCATGGCCATCTGGAGCGGGGTGCTGGTCAGGCTTCCCTGGCCCATGCCGGTGAGCGCGGTCTGCGGCTGGTCGAGCTTGGCAGGGTATCCGCTGACCGCGGAACGCACCGGGGTGAACTGCTCGGCGTTGAAGCCGAACTTCTCCGCCGTCTCGCGCATCTTGTCGGTACCGAGCTTGTGCGCGGCGTCCAGGAAGACGTTGTTGCAGGACCACTGCATACCGGTCTTCAGCGACGCCTTGTCGCACGGCGCACCGGCGATGTCGTTGCCGACCTGGGTGCGGGTCTGCGGGAGGGTGTACGGGGCGGGGGCGCCGGAGGAGGCGTTGATGTCGGTGACCGTGCCGTGCTCCAGGGCCGCGGCGGCGGTGAGGATCTTGAACGTCGAGCCGGGCGGGTAGATCTCGCGCAGCGCGCGGTTGTTCATCGGCTTGGCCGGATCGTGGTCCAGCGCCTGGTACTTCTCGCCCTCCGCGAGGGACACCCCGGCGAAGGCGGACGGGTCGTACGACGGCGTGCTGGCCAGTGCCAGGATCTTGCCGTTGCGCGGGTCCAGGGCGACCACCGCGCCGGTGGCCTTCAGATCGGTCAGCCCCTTGTACGCCGCCTGCTGCGCCTTCGCGTTGATGGTGGTGATGACATCGCCGCCGCGCGGCTTCTCGCCGGTCAGCATGCCCCGGGCCCGGTTGAAGAAGAGCCGGTCGTCCTTGCCGTTGAGCACCTTCTTGTAGACGCCCTCCAGCATGCTCTCGCCCTGCGCCTGGGAGGCGTAGCCGGTGACCGGGGCGTACATCGGGCCGTCGGTGAACGTCCGCTTGTACTTGAAGTCGCCGCTGGTCTCCACGGAGCCGGTGATCGGCTTGCCGTCGACGATGATGTTGCCGCGCGGATAGGAGAACGCCTCGATCTTGACCCGCCGGTTGTTGTCGTCGTTCGCCAGCCGGTCGGCCTGGACGAACTGGACCCAGGTCGCCCGGACCAGCAGGGCGAGCACCAGCACCCCGGAGAAGACGGCTATGTGTCTGAGCGGCCTGTTCATCGATCTCCCCACTAGCCGGCCGTGCGGCCGGTCGCCGCACGGCCGCATGCCCGAATTGCGCTATCAGGAGAGAAAGATGCGAATTCGGCGGCTGCGGTTGCAGAAGGGAGAAATGGGGGCGCCGCCGGATCCGGGAGCGGCGGGCGTGCGGTGGTCACCTCAGCAGCAGCACCAGCGTCCCCACCATGATCGCCGTGGCCAGCACGAAGCCCAGCCGGCGGAGCTTCGCCTGCGCTTCGCGCAGCTCCTCGGAGGGTTCATCGGGCGGATCGGACCACAGCATGACTTCGATCTTCGCGCCCGGTACGGCGGCGGCGCCTGAGTACGCGTACTCAGGCGCCGCACCGCGAAGGACTAGTCAGTGCACGATGCACCGACCGGATCCCGCCAAAGTCAGCGTGGCCAGAAACTGGTCCGCCAGGCCACCGGCCCCGGATGCGGCATCCGGGAGCGCGCGGGGACCGTCGCCGCCGGATCCGCCCACTCCGAACGCCGCTCCGGCCCGCCCGGCGCGACTGCCGCGGCGGCAGCCGCGCGGGCCCGAACCACCGCCAGTGCGGCGGCCAGCTCCTCGGGTGTGGGATTGCCCCGTACCACCTTGATCATCGTCAACCGACCTCCTGCGGCGGACTTCAGCCGGACTACAGCGGGATGTTGCCGTGCTTCTTCGGCGGCAGCGCCTCGCGCTTGTTGCGCAGCGTGCGCAGCCCGCGGACGATGTGCCGGCGCGTCTCGGACGGCATGATCACCGCGTCGACATAGCCCCGCTCGGCCGCGACGTAGGGGTTCAGCAGGGTGTCCTCGTACTCCTGGATCAGCTCCTGGCGGCGGGACTCCTGCCGCTCGGGGTCCTCGATCGCGGCGAGCGTGCGGCGGTGCAGGATGTTGACCGCGCCCTGGGCGCCCATGACCGCGATCTGCGCCGTCGGCCACGCCAGGTTCAGGTCCGCGCCCAGGTGCTTGGACCCCATGACGTCGTACGCGCCGCCGAACGCCTTGCGGGTGATGACCGTGATCAGCGGGACCGTCGCCTCCGCGTACGCGTAGATCAGCTTGGCGCCGCGCCGGATGATCCCGTCGTACTCCTGGTCCGTGCCCGGCAGGAAGCCCGGCACGTCGACGAACGTCAGCACCGGGACGTTGAACGCGTCGCAGCTGCGCACGAACCGCGCGGCCTTCTCGCTCGCGTTGATGTCCAGGCAGCCCGCGAACTGCATCGGCTGGTTGGCCACGATGCCCACCGAGTGGCCCTCGACGCGCCCGAACCCGGTGATGATGTTCGGCGCGAACAGCGCCTGGGTCTCCAGGAATTCGTTGTCGTCCAGGACGTGCTCGATCGCGCTGTGCATGTCGTACGGCTGATTGGCCGAGTCCGGGATCAGCACGTCCAGCTCGCGGTCCGCGTCCGAGACCGCCAGGTCCGCCTCCTCCGGGAAGGCCGGCGGCTCGGAGAGGTTGTTGGACGGCAGGTACGACAGCAGCCCCTTGACGTACTCGATGGCGTCCTTCTCGTCGCCCGCCATGTGGTGCGCCACGCCCGAGGTGGTGTTGTGCGTCCGGGCCCCGCCCAGCTCCTCGAAGCCGACGTCCTCGCCGGTCACGGTCTTGATGACGTCCGGGCCCGTGATGAACATGTGCGACGTCTGGTCGACCATCACCGTGAAGTCCGTGATGGCCGGCGAGTACACCGCACCCCCCGCACACGGGCCCACGATCAGCGAGATCTGCGGCACCACGCCCGACGCGTGCACATTGCGCCGGAAGATCTCCGCGAACAGGCCGAGGGCGACCACGCCCTCCTGGATGCGGGCGCCGCCGCCGTCGTTGATCCCGATGACCGGGCAGCCGTTCTTCAGCGCGAAGTCCATCACCTTGACGATCTTCTCGCCGTAGACCTCGCCCAGCGAGCCGCCGAAGATCGTGAAGTCCTGCGAGTACACGCACACCGGCCGGCCGTCCACGGTCCCGTAGCCGGTGACGACCCCGTCCCCGTACGGGCGGTTCTTGTCGATGCCGAAATTCGTCGACCGGTGCCGGGCGAACTCGTCGAGCTCGATGAACGAGCCCTCGTCCAGGAGCAGCTCGATGCGCTCACGCGCCGTCAACTTCCCCTTGGCGTGCTGCTTTTCGACCGCGCGGGCGGAACCGGCGTTGGTGGCTTCGTCGACCCGCCGCTGCAGATCCGCCAATTTGCCCGCGGTGGTGTGGATGTTTGCTTCCGGCTCGGACATCGGGATGCGGCTCCTGCTCGTCCTGGACTGGCACTCGTACGGAGGGTGGTACGGGTGTGGCTACCGACTCGTAGCGTATCGGCGGGACTGCTCTGCGGCACTGCGTCGTTGACCACACCTAGGCTGGCCCCATGACGCCTCAACCACCGGAAAAGCGGGACAAAGACGCCGGCCGCTGGAGCGATCTGGACCGCCCGCCGCTCAACGCCGGCGCGCTGCGCCGGGCGCTGGTGCGCCCCGGTTCGCTCTGGTCCTCACTGGAGGTCGTCCCCGTCACCGGGTCGACCAACACCGACCTGGCGGCGCGGGCCGGCAGCCTCACCGAGGGCGCCGTCCTCGTCGCCGAGGAGCAGTCCGCCGGCCGCGGCCGGCTCGACCGCCGCTGGTCGGCGCCGCCCCGCTCCGGCCTCTTCCTCTCCGTCTACCTCACGCCGCGTGTCCCGCACGACCGCTGGGGCTGGCTGCCGCTGCTGACCGGCGTGGCCACCGCCTCGGCGGTCGCCCGCTGCGCCGGTGTCGACACCGCCCTCAAGTGGCCCAACGACCTGCTGGTGACGTGCCCCGAGGACTCCGACGAGCTGCGTCCGGGGGAGACCCCCGTCGGCACCGAGCGCAAGGTCGGCGGCATCCTCGCCGAACGCGCCGCCGACGGCGTGGTCGTCGGCATCGGCATCAACGTCTCGCTCACCCCCGCGGAACTCCCCGTCCCCACCGCCGGCTCGCTCGCCCTGGCCGGCGCACGCAACACCGACCGGGACCCGCTGCTTCGGGCCGTCCTCCGCTCCCTGGAGCACTGGTACGGCGCCTGGCAGGAGGCGAACGGCGACCCCGGCGCCAGCCGCCTCCAGGAGGCGTACGCCGCCGGCTGCGCCACCCTCGGCCGCTCGGTGCGCGCGCAGCTGCCCGGCGACGAGTCCCTCCAGGGCGAGGCCGTGGCCCTCGACGCGGACGGCCGCCTCGTCCTGGCCACCGAGGACGGCGTCCAACGGCCGGTGGCCGCCGGCGACATCATCCACCTGCGGCCCACCAGCGGGGACGGTTACTCCGCGCCGTGACGCGGCGCGGCCGACGGCACGCCGCCCGCCGGTGGTGGCCGACGGCGGCCGGCGCCGCGCGGTTCCCGTCCGGCGCCCGCCCAACACGTACGCGTCAGGGGAGCGCAGCGACCACGTGAGGCAGAGCACACCTGCCGTATCGTTGAGGCGATCCGTCAGGGAACGGATCATGGGCGAGCAGTGATCGGAAGGGCAGTGCGCAGGGATCGGACAGGGAGCGGCCGGTGACCGGCGACGACTCGGGGGCCGCTCCGCGCGGCGCGGACGCCGGGGGCGACGCGGTGGCCGTGCCCACCGGCGACCCGGCTGGTGACCCCGCGGGGACCGGAGCGGACCCGGCGGGCACCGAGGGCGACGGCGGCACCGCCAACGAAGGCGGCACCGGCGACGCCGCCGACGACAGCGACGCCGCCGACAACAGCGACGACGGCGACAACGAGAACAACATCGCCGTCAAGCTCGAACAACTCATCCTCGGCGCCGACCGCCGCTACACGCCGTTCCAGGCGGCCCGCAGCGCCGGCGTCTCCATGGACCTCGCGGCGCGCTTCTGGCGGGCGATGGGTTTCGCCGACATCGGCCAGGTCAAGGCGCTCACCGAGGCCGACGTGCTGGCCCTGCGCCGGCTGGCCGGTCTCGTCGAGGCGGGCCTGCTGAGCGAGGCGATGGCCGTCCAGGTCGCCCGGTCCACCGGCCAGACCACCGCCCGGCTCGCCGACTGGCAGATCGACTCCTTCCTGGAGGGGCTCACCGAGCCGCAGGACTCCGGGCTGACCCGTACGGAGATCACCTATCCGCTGGTCGAGCTGCTGCTCCCGGAACTGGAGGAGTTCCTCGTCTACGTCTGGCGGCGGCAGCTCGCGGCGGCCACCGGCCGGGTCGTCCAGGCCCAGGACGACGCGGAGATGGTCGACCGGCGGCTCGCTGTCGGGTTCGCCGACCTGGTCGGCTTCACCCGGCTGACCCGGCGCCTGGAGGACGAGGAACTGGGCGAGCTGGTCGAGGCGTTCGAGACCACCGCCGCCGACCTGGTCGCCGCGCACGGTGGCCGGCTCATCAAGACGCTCGGCGACGAGGTGCTGTTCGCGGCCGACGACGCGGGCGTCGCGGCGGAGATCGGGCTGCGGCTGATCGAGACCATGACCCACGACGAGACGATGCCCGAGCTGCGGGTCGGCATCGCGTTCGGCACGGTCACGACCCGGATGGGCGACGTCTTCGGCACCACCGTCAACCTGGCCAGCCGGCTCACCTCGATAGCGCCGAAGGACACCGTCCTCGTCGACGAGGCGTTCGCGGAGGAACTGGGGCGCACGGGCGAGGCGCCGGTCTCCGAGGCGGACGCCGCGGCGGCGGAGAAGGCGGCCCAGGAGGGCACCGGCAGCCCGCCGCCCCCCTACCGCTTCGCGCTGCAACCGATGTGGCAGCGCCCGGTGCGCGGCCTGGGCGTCGTCGAGCCGTGGCTGCTGAGCCGGCGGGGCTGACGCCGCGCCGCCCGGGGCCGAGCCACCGCCCGGCCGTGTGCCGGCGG
>NZ_KN708638.1:5145497-5152284 GCF_000805335.1 Streptomyces sp. CT34
GATCGTTAACCGGATGCGGTCGTGCCATCGGACGCGGGAGGGCTGTATGCAGCGGTACGGGGCGGATGAATGGGTCGGTGTCGAGCACCACGGCTTCGTGGCGGAGCTGGTGATGGACCGGCCGAAGGCGATGAACGCGGTGTCCACGGCGATGGCGGACGCGCTGGCCGAGGCGTGCGCCGCGCTGGCCGCCGACCCGTCCGTACGGGCGGTGGTGCTCAGCTCCACCCACGAGCGGGCGTTCTGCGTGGGCGCCGACCTCAAGGAGCGCAACTCCTTCACGGACGCGGACCTGATGCGCCAGCGCCCGCGCACCCGCGCCGCCTACACGGGCGTCCTGGAACTGCCGATGCCCACCGTCGCCGCCGTCCACGGCTTCGCGCTCGGCGGCGGCTACGAGCTGGCGCTGGCCTGCGACCTGATCGTCGCGGACGGCACGGCGGTGGTCGGGCTGCCGGAGGTGTCGGTGGGCGTCATCCCGGGCGGCGGGGGGACGCAGCTGCTGCCGCGCCGGGTGGGTGCGGCGCGCGCCGCCGAGCTGGTGTTCACCGCCCGGCGGGTGCCGGCGGCCGAGGCTGCCGGGCTGGGGATGGTCGACCAGCTCGTGGCGGACGGCGAGGACCGGGCCGAGGCGCTGGCGCTGGCGGGCCGGATCGCCCGTAACTCGCCGGTGGGGCTGCGTGCGGCCAAGCGCGCGCTGCGGCTCGGGCACGGGCTGGATCTGCGGACCGGGCTGGATCTTGAGGACGGCGCCTGGCGCAGCGTGGCGTTCTCGGGGGACCGGGCGGAGGGCGTCGCGGCCTTCAACGAGAAGCGCGAGCCGGACTGGCCCGGGGAGTGAGGACCGGGGCGCCGCCGGGGGCCGGGCCTCCGAGGGCTCGGCGATCCGGCGGTCGCCCCTGAGAGTGTCTGATCTCCGCCGGAAGGGGCGAATCGGGTCAATCATTCCTACGCTGTAGTACAGGGCGTGCTCACGGTGACGGAATGCGAGGATCCGGTGACGGGCGAGGGCGATGCGAGGCTGCGGGCCGTGGTGGAGCTGGCCCAGGCGATGGCCGCCGGGCACACGCTGCGCGACTCGGCGCGGGCGGCGGCACAGGGCGCGTGTCGGGCGCTGGGGGGCTCGTTCGCGGCGATCTCGCAGTGGGAGCGCGAGCTGGGGCGCCTCCGGGTGCTGGTCAATGTCGGCGAACTCGCCCCGGGAGAGCGGGAGTTCCCGGACCACGAGACGTATCCGGTGCACGAGTTCCCGGAGATCGTCGGCTTTCTGCACGAGCAGTGGGCGGGCGGCGGCGAGCCCAACGCCTGGGTGGAGGTGGCCGAGGGCGAGCCCGGCGGCGGGCCGCCCGCGGGCGGCCGTTACAACCACCAGCGGGTGGCCGCGCTGCGCCGCCGCGGCCGGGGCTGCTGCGTGGTGGCGCCGATCGTGCTGCACGGCCGGGCGTGGGGTGAGCTGTATGTGGCGCGGCGGGCCGGGGAGCCGGTGTTCCGGCGGGCGGACACGGACTTCGCGACCGTGCTCGCCGCGGTCACGGCCGCCGGCATCGCGCAGACCGAACGCCTGGCGGAGGCCCGCCTGCTGGCCTTCACCGACGCGCTGACCGGCCTCGCCAACCGCCGGGCCGTCGACATGCGGCTGGACGAGGCGCTGGAGCTGCACCGCGCGGAGGGGGCGGTGGTCAGCCTGGTGGTGTGCGATCTGAACGGGCTGAAGCGGGTGAACGACTCGCGCGGCCATGCGGTCGGCGACCGGCTGCTGGAGCGCTTCGGGTCGGTGCTGTCGCTGTGCGGGGCGATGCTGCCCGGCACCCTCGCGGCGCGGCTGGGCGGGGACGAGTTCTGCCTGCTGGCGGTCGGGCCGCCGTCGGACGAGGTGGTCAAGGTGGCCGGTGAACTGTGCTACCGGGCCGCCGAGTTGGACCTGGGCGAGGGCGTCGCGGTGGGGGTCGCGTCGACCGGCGACGCGATCGGCGCGGTGCGCAGCGCGCGGCGGCTCTTCCGGCTCGCGGACGCCGCGCAGTACCGGGCCAAGGCGGCGAAGTCGGGGGAGCCGGTGGTGGCCGGGCGGCACGGCGGGGCGGACGACCCGGTCGTACGGCTGGCGGACTCCCCGGCGCCGCCGCCGGGGCCGGAGCGCCGGCGGTTCCGGAGGTGAGCCCCGGGGCGCGGCGGACGAGGGGGTCCGGGGGCGATGATCGGTAAGGGGTGATCGGGAAATCGGGTGGTGACATCCAGCGATTCAGTCTCTAGGGTGCCTGAATATGGATATGCACACTGTGGTGCTGGGGACGTCCGGCACCACCGCACAGGACGTCATCGCGGTGGCCCGCGGCGCGGCCCGGATCGAGCTGTCCGAGGAGGCCCGCACGGCCGTCGCCGCCTCCCGCGCCTTCATCGACGAGCTCGCCGCCAAACCGGACCCGGTCTACGGCGTCTCCACCGGATTCGGCGCGCTCGCCGTACGCCACATCAGCCCCGAGCTGCGCGCCCAGCTCCAGCGCAACATCGTGCGCTCGCACGCGGCCGGCATGGGCCCGCGGGTGGAGCGCGAGGTGGTCCGCGCCCTGATGTTCCTGCGGCTGAAGACCCTGGCCTCCGGGCACACCGGCGTCCGCCCGCTGGTCGTCGGGACCATGGCCGCCCTCCTGAACGCCGGCATCACCCCGGTCGTGCACGAGTACGGCTCCCTCGGCTGCTCCGGCGATCTCGCGCCGCTCTCGCACTGCGCGCTGACGCTGATGGGCGAGGGCGAGGCGGAGGGCCCCGACGGCGTCGTAAGGCCCTCCGGCGAACTGCTCGCCGAGCACGGCATCGCCCCCGTCGAACTGCGCGAGAAGGAGGGGCTGGCCCTCCTCAACGGCACCGACGGCATGCTCGGCATGCTGGTGATGGCCTGCGCCGACCTCGCCCGGCTGTTCACCTCCGCGGACATCACCGCCGCGCTCTCCCTGGAGGCGCTGCTCGGCACGGACAAGGTCCTGGCCCCCGAGCTGCACGCCATCCGGCCGCACCCCGGCCAGGCCGCCTCGGCCGCCAACATGCTGAAGGTGCTGGCCGGTTCCGGCCTGACCGGCCACCACCAGGACGACGCCCCGCGCGTCCAGGACGCGTACTCGATCCGCTGCGCCCCGCAGGTCGCCGGCGCCGGCCGGGACACCCTCGACCACGCCCGCCTGGTCGCCGACCGCGAGCTGGCCGCCGCCGTCGACAACCCGGTCGTGCTGCCCGACGGCCGGGTCGAGTCCAACGGGAACTTCCACGGAGCGCCGGTCGCCTACGCCCTGGACTTCCTGGCCATCGCCGCGGCCGACCTGGGCTCGATCGCCGAGCGCCGCACCGACCGCCTCCTGGACAAGAACCGCTCACACGGGCTGCCCGCCTTCCTCGCCGGGGACCCGGGCGTCGACTCGGGCCTGATGATCGCCCAGTACACCCAGGCAGCGCTGGTCAGCGAGCTGAAGCGGCTGGCCGCGCCGGCGTCGGTGGACTCCATCCCGTCCTCCGCGATGCAGGAGGACCATGTCTCGATGGGCTGGTCGGCGGCCCGCAAGCTGCGCACCGCGGTCGACAACCTGACCCGGATCCTCGCCGTCGAGCTCTACGCGGCGACCCGTGCCGTCGAGATGCGCCAGGGCCTGGCCCCGGCGCCGGCCACCCGCGCCGTCCTGGACGCCATACGCGCCGCGGGCGTCCAGGGGCCGGGCGAGGACCGCTTCCTGGCGCCGGACCTGGAGGCCGCGTACGCCTTCGTCCGGGACGGGAAGCTGGTGGCGGCCGTGGAGTCGGTGACCGGGGCGCTGGTGTGACGAACTGACGCTGCGTCAGGAGCCCGGTCCGGTACGCGGTACGGTCCGCGGTCCGGCGGGATGGCGTACCGGCCCGCGGTCGTCGGGCAGCCTCCTGCGGGCCGTCGCCCACGGGCAGTCCCACTCCGGGCTCAGACGGCCTCGTATCGCGTACGCCGTACCGAGTAGCTGACCAGCGCGGCGCCGAGCGCCAGGCAGGCGGCGCCGCCGATCACATAGGGCGTGGTGTCCGGGCTTCCGGTGTCGGCGAGGCGGTGCGGCCGGCCGCCGTCGGGCGCGGCGCCGCCGGGGTGCGCGGTGGTGGAGCGGCTCTCGGCGCGCTGCCCGCCCCGGGTGGCGCCGCCCGGGTGGCCCGCCCGCCCGTCCGCGGCACCCGATCGGCCCGCTGTCCCGGAGAGGTTCGCCTGCCCCGCGTGGGCCGGCACGGAGGCCGTCCGCACAGCGGAATGTGTCGCTCCGTCATCTCCCACGGTCGCGTTGGCGGACGGCACGAACCACAGGGCGGCCAGCACCGATCCCGCGGCAGCGGCGGTCAGTAGCGGTCGTCGTGCGGTCACGAAAGCTATCCCCCTTGTGGGTTCGGCGAATTGGCCGTTGACCGCAGATGTTAGTGACCGCCGCGGGTCGCGGGGAAGTCGGGACCCGGACGTGCTTACGCTCCGTGCTATGAGCAATGGTGAGACATCACGTTTTGTGCGGCTTCACGTCGAACTGGTCATGGAG
Organism: Streptomyces sp. CT34; assembly: GCF_000805335.1. GTDB lineage: Bacteria > Actinomycetota > Actinomycetes > Streptomycetales > Streptomycetaceae > Streptomyces. Next base: position 5,150,027 of record NZ_KN708638.1, read on the forward strand.
ATCACCGACGCCGACCAGCTGACCGGCGCCGCTCTCGACCACATCAACGCCGACCCGACGATCCCGGAAGAGGAGCGCCGGCAGTCCGAGGAAACGGTGAGAGAGGATCCGGCGGAGGCGCTGGCCCACCTCATCGACCCCTTCGACCTGGTCACCAGAGTGCCCGGCACCGAACTCGCGCAGGCTTCCTGGAGCAGCGAGGAGATGACCGACTACGACCCCGACGCCGAGTGGGACGCGGCGGAGTGGGATCTGGCCGACGACGCGGACGGGGAGGGCTGACCGGGCGACCGCCGCCCCCGACCCCCGCCGGCCGGCGGCGCACCACCACCGACCACCCGGCGACCACCCCACGGCCCCCGTACGGCATCCCGCCGGACGGGGGCCGATGACGTGTGGGGCGGGCCGTCGTTATGCGGTCAGGGGGTGTGACTCGGGCCATGGTGGCCGGTGGAAGGGTGTGACACGATCTGCGGCAATTCCCGAATATTAGCCTTTTTGCCGCATTGAGTGGCCTTCCCCACATTCCTCCGAGGAATGGAACGGGCGAATCGGAAAAGGCGTTTCCCTGGAGTCGGCCGGAATGCCTGCGTCCAGATATGCCTGCGTTCAGTTGGCGGCTCGCTCGGGGATTTTTCGAAATCGGCAGCAATGGAGAAGCGTGTGATGACGGACAGCAAGCGCCGCAAGGGCCTGATAGCCGGAGCCGCGCTGCTCGGGGGCGTACTCACGGTCGCCGCGGGTGGCGCCAGCAGCGCCGCCGACCGCAGTGACGCCGCGAACACCGGGCGTCACGAGAACACCCAGCAGATGGACGAGGCGGCCTCCCAGGCGGACTCGCAGGCGAACATCAACATCGTGCCGCAGGACGGCTCGACCGACGTCGCCACTGGCGGCACCAAGGTGACGGTCACCGGCGGCAAGCTCACCGACGTGACCATGACCACGGTCGCGGCGCACGGCGGGCAGGCCGCCCAGAAGACCGTCGCGGGCACGCTGTCCGCCGACGGCACCTCCTGGCGGCCCCAGCAGGCCCTGGCCCACTCGACCACGTACAAGATCACCGCGCAGGCCGCGGACTCCCAGGGCCGCAAGACCGTGGCGAACTCCACCTTCACCACCGGGTCGCCGGCGAACATGTTCCTCGGGCACTTCACGCCGGAGGACGGCTCGACCGTCGGCGTCGGCATGCCGGTGTCGATCAACTTCGACAAGCCGGTCAAGAACCGCCAGGCCGTCCAGTCCGCGATCAGCGTGGTGTCGAGCAGCAACCAGCAGGTCGTCGGCCACTGGTTCGGCAACCAGCGGCTGGACTTCCGCCCGAAGGACTACTGGAAGCCGAACTCCCACGTCACCATGAAGCTCGGCCTGAACGGCGTCGAGGCGTCCCCCGGCGTCCACGGCGTCCAGAACAGGACCGTCGGCTTCACCGTCGGCCACTCGCAGGTCAGCACCGCCGACGCCAAGACGCACCGGATGACCGTGGTGCGCGACGGCAAGGTGATCAGAACCCTCCCGATCTCCTCCGGCGGCAAGGACCACCCGACCTACAACGGCCTGATGGTCATCTCCGAGAAGGACCAGCAGACCCGGATGAACGGCGCGACCGTCGGCATCACCAAGAAGGACGGCAAGGGCCAGTACGACATCCCCGACGTCCCGCACGCGATGCGGCTGTCGAACTCCGGCACCTTCGTCCACGGCAACTACTGGAGCGGCGGCGTCTTCGGCAAGGCCAACACCAGCCACGGCTGCATCGGCCTCCAGGACGTCAAGGGAGGCAAGGACCCGTCGACCGACGCCGCGTGGTTCTTCAACAACTCGCAGCTCGGCGACGTCGTCAAGGTGATCAACTCCCCGGGCGGGACCATCCGGCCGGACAACGGGCTCAACGGGTGGGACATGTCCTGGTCGCAGTGGGTCGCGGGCAGCGCGGTGTGACCGCCCACCCCGCGGAGTGACCTGATCCGACCCGACCTGATCCGACCCGACCTGATCCGACCCGATCGGATCCGAACGACGCCCGGCGTCGCCGTCATCGCGGCGCGCCGGGCGTCGCGTCGTACGGTGCGTTCCGTGCGAGACGGCGGTCCGGCGGTGGCGAGCGGTGCGAGGCGGTGGCCACCGGGGCCGCGCCCCCGGTGGGCCTCCGGTGACCGGCCGTCCCGCGGCCCTCGGGCCCTCCGTACAGTGACCGGGTGAGCGAGCGCGGAAGAGGCGGCCGGCGCGACGGCCGGGGCGGGGGCGCCACCCCGCCC
>NZ_KN708638.1:5152294-5184830 GCF_000805335.1 Streptomyces sp. CT34
GGTCGGCGGCGTCCTCGGCCGGGTCCGCTACGCAGCGGACGGGGCGGCGGCCGAGGACGCCATGGAGGCGGGCGCCTCGATGCTGGCCGCGGCGGTGCCCGGCTGGGAGGCCGTGAGCGCGGCCCTGCTCGCCGCCGCGGCGGACGCCGTACGGCGGTGCTGGGCGGGCGGCTGGCAGCCCGCGGACCTGGAGCGGATGGTCCGGCGGGGCGCCCCGGACACCACGCTGGCGGCGCTGGCCGTCGACGCCATCGCCGCCGAGCAGTCCCGCCGCCCCGGAGCCGGATCGCCCGCCGCGCCGGACGACCCCCGCTGGCAGGCCGAGCTGCAACGCCTCGGCGCGCACGTCTGGTGGGACGCCGACCGCGGCTACCTCGACGCGCTGGCCGCCCGCCGCCGCAGCTCCCGCTTCGAGACCGCCTACGACGTCCTGGCCGTGCTGCGGCTGATCGCCCGGCTGCCCCGTATCACCCCGCTCCCGGCGCCCCACCCCTCCGCGGCGCGCGCCCACGGGGGAAGCGCCGCCGCCTCCCGCGCACTGGGCCGGATCCGCGGTCTGCTGGCCAAGGCCGAGGCCACCACCTTCGCGGAGGAGGCCGAGGCACTGTCCGCCAAGGCCCAGGAACTGATGGCCCGTCACAGCATCGACGAGGCCCTGCTCGCCGGCGCCGACGGCCCCCGGGGAGCCGGGCCGGCCGACGGCCCCGCGGCGATCCGCATCGGCATCGAAGGGCCCTACGAACAGGCCAAGGCCCTGCTCCTCGACGCCGTCGCGGCGGCCAACCGCTGCCAGGCCGTCTGGGCCTCCGAGGTCGGCTTCTCCACCGTCATCGGCTTCCCGCCCGACCTGGAGGCCGCCGAACTCCTCTACACCTCACTGCTCCTCCAGGCCACCTCCGCCATGAACCGCGCGGGTGACGACCACCACGCCCGCGGCCGGTCCCGGCGCACCCGCGACTTCCGCCAGACCTTCCTCGTCGCCTACGCGGACCGCATCCGCACCCGGCTCGCCGCGGCCACGGAAGCCGCCACCGCCGCCGCGTCCGCCGAGTCCACCGCGCCCGACCGCCTCCTGCCCGCCCTCGCCGCCCGCGCCCTCGCCGTCGAGGAGACCACCGGCACCCTCTTCCCGGACACCGCCCCGGTCCGCCTGCGCGGCGTCCGCGACGCGGCCGGCTGGCACCAGGGCACCGCCGCCGCGGACCGGGCCCACCTCGGCCACCCGCCAACGGACGGGGAGCCGTAGGTCCTGTCGTCACACTCCCGTCGTCCGCCCGCAGGGCGTGCCGGGCGGCGTCCGGTGAGGCGAAGGGGATCCCCGCCCGAGCCGTGCGAAGCCGGTTCGAGGGTGGGAGCGCGTGCCGGGCGTCGGCATGCAGGCGGAAGTGTGACGACAGGATCTGGAGTCCACGCCGACGCCGATGGGTCAGGGCCGGATAGGCCCCGGACCCGCCCCTGACGCATCGGCCGCGATCCATACCAGTCGCCGCACCACCCGCGGATCCCGGTGTGCCACCTCCGCCCGCCCGGCCACCGCGAACCCCCATCCGGCGAGGTCCCGTTCGGTCGCCCGGGTTCCGGCCTCCTCGGTGTACGGACCGATCACCAACCGGCCGCCCGGCGCCACCGCCGCATCCAGCAGATGCCGCACCAGGTCCGGCCGCCGGCGCACCGGCACGTACTCCAGCCCCACCCGTACGACGTCGAACCGCCGCGGCGGCACCCAGGTCAGCGCGTTGCCCTCCCAGATGCCGTCCGCCCGGTGCGGCAGCCGCCGCCGGGCCGGTGCCACCAACTCCCCGATGATGTCGAGCCCGTAGAGCTCCAGCCGCCGGCCGTCCGCTGCGGCCCAGCGCTCCAGACACTCCATCAGGTAGCCGTTCGCGCAGCCGCAGTCCAGGAACGTCCCGTCCCGCTCCACCGCCTCCAGCACGAACCGCCGGGCCGCCACCCAGTCCGCCTCCCCGCACGACATCCCCGACTGCCCCCACGGCGTCCGCGCCGCGAGATACGCCGGCCGCACCAGTCCGGCGATCGCCCCGTGCCACCCGGCCTCGTCGATCTCCCCGGCCGCCGGCGCCGTATCGATCGCCGCGGCCTCCCGCCACGCGCTCTCCTTCAACGCACCCACCTCCGCCCCCTCGTCGGCGCCCGGACGCTGCACGCCGGAGTTCGGGGCGCCCCCGAACTCCGCCGCATACGCGAGGAGTTCCGCGAGTCGCAGCCAGGCGGCCAGGGGCACGTCCGTCGGAACGCGGCCCGGACGCAGGAGGCGGCGGATGCCACCGACCGTACGGGCCAGGGCGTCGCGCGCCGGGCCGTCCAGCCGCCCGAGGTTCGCGAGGTACGCGGCGGCGCAGCCGTCGAGGCACCTGTGCAACTCGGCCGCCCGGCGGGCCCGGTCGTCGCCGGAGCGCGCCCCGTCGGGAACCGGCAGCCGCCGGAACGCCCGGTGCCGGTCCGCCACGGCGGCGACCAGGCCCGGCCGGGAGGGCGCCGTGTCACCGGGCCAGCGCGGCCCGCGCAGGTGTGCGGTGTCGGCGGCCCGGGGCGTGCGCCGGCCCGCGGCCTTCTCCGCCCGGCGGACGGCGGCGAAGGCGTCCGTCTCCCGGAGCCGGACCGCGCGGCCCGCCTCCAGGACGTCGAGGGCGCGCAACAGCGCCGCGGGATCCCGGCGCAGCTCGGGGGACGGGCGCGCGACGGCGGCCAGGTAGGCCCAGGTCGCGTGGAAGCCGAGCGGGCAGTAGTGCCCGACGGCGCACCGCAGCGCGGCGTACCGCCGGGCGAGCGGCAACCGCTCGTCGCGCACCCTGCGGGCGTACGTCCCGAAACCCACCGCCGGCACTCACCCCTCGGCGGGCGCGACCCGGACCGGGCAGCCCGGCCCGGTCCCGCCCAGTCCGCAGTAGCCGCCTGTCTGGGCGCGAAGCTCTGTCCGACCAGCGGAAACGTAGGTCGTATGAGCAAGCCTCGACACTGTCCAAGCACGGTGCCGCGCGTCCCGCACCGGGGGTGGGCCGGCCTTCGCGGCCCTCGGATTCACGGGCTGACCGGTCCCTCGGCGTAGCGGGTGATCGCCAGGATGGCCATGTCGTCATCGCGTGGACCGCCGGTCCATTGCTCGACATCGTGTACCAGGACCTCAACCACCTCGTCCGGCCGCCGGAAAGGGCCCCGGCCGCCGAGTCGCCGTGCGGGTTCGTAGAAAGCCCCGGAACGGTCTCGGGCCTCCGTCACTCCGTCGGTGACCAGCAACAGCGTGCCCCCGACCGGGAACGGCCACTCCTCGGGCACCGCCTGCGGCCCGCCCAGGCCGCTCATGCCCAGCGGAAGTCTCGGCTCGCCGGGATCCATTGAGGACACCGTGTCGCCTTCGAGGAGATACGGCGAGGGGTGGCCGCAGTTCAGCAGCCGCACATGGTCCGCGCCCGGTGGGATCTCACCGAGCAGTGCCGTGACGAACCCCTCCGTCCGGACGACCTCTTCGCGCCGGGAAGCCTCGTTGACCAGGGCGCGCTCCAGGCGCTCGGCCAGCGTCACAAGGTCGGGTGCCTGGTCGGCTGCCTCCCGGAACGTGCCCAGCAGTACGGAAACCGCGCCGACCGCGCCCAGGCCCTTGCCCCACACGTCCGCGATGAACAGCCTGGTGCCGTACGGCGTGTCCTGTACGGCGTACGCGTCTCCGCCGATCAATGCCTCGATCTGTGCGGCCTTGTAGACGGCGGCGATGGCCAGCGGCCCGACACGCGCCGGCGGTGGGGGCAGTACGGCACGCTGGGCGGCCTCCGCGACGGAACGCACCACCTCCAGACGACGCCCGTGGAAGGCGACCACCCGGTTCACGCCAACGCCGACGAGCACGATGAACGCCACATTGACCAGTGTGAGGAGGCCGCTGATCTGGCCGAGGCCACCGTTTTTGATCAACAGCAGCAGCTGGACCAGGAAGAGGACCGCTCCGGCCGCGATCGTGTGCCGTAGCGAGAGCAGTGCTCCCGCCGCCATGACCGCAGCGCCCAGTGTGTAATCGCCCCAGTATCCACGCGGAGACACGAACTCCAAGACGGTCCCGATAACGATCAGGACAGCCGGTAGAAGCGAGACGTACCGGGGCCACCCCGTGGAGAGTGGGTCCATCCGCATACCGATTCCTCATCGACCGACCTATGCCCGAATGATGACTCTATGCAGCCTCTCTGTGGAGGGGCGCCGCGCCGCTCCCGTACTTCATCAGTCCTTGACAGTCCGATGGGCCCGGTGAACAGCGGCAACATCGAAACCGCGGCCGGCGGGGTTCCCGTACAGGTACTGCTGGTGCCCTTACTCGTCGGGCAATGCGGCCTCGATGAGGTCGGCCGCTCGCCGGGTGCCGCCCTCGGTGGCCATCTCCCGCTGGATGGCCGTGAGGCGGCGTCCCACTTCCGGGTCGGCGACGAGTGCGAGCACCGCCGCACGGAGGGTGGCGGCGTTCGCCTGGTCCGTCGGGAGGAGGCGGGCCACGCCGAGCCCCTGAAGCATCTCCGCGTTGCCGAACTGGTCGACGGCCTGCGGGACGGCCACCATGGGTGTGGCGGTGGCCAGGCCCTCCTGGCTGCCTCCTGCGCCGGCGTGCGTGATGAAGGCGTCGGCCTTCTTCAGGATCGCCAACTGCGGCACCCAGTGGTGCACTTCGACGTTCCCGGGGATCTCCCCGAGTTCGTCGGCGGTGACGTGCTTACCCACCTGGAGCACGACGTGCCAGTCCGGCAGGTCGCCGAACGCCTTGATGCACTCGCGGTAGAAACCCGGCTGCTTGGTGAAGGACGAGCCGAGCGAGACGAGCAGCACACGCTCCGCGTCCTTGGGCCGCTCCCAGTCCCCCTGCGTTGTGCGGTCGCCCTGGCAGGCGCCGACAAAGGAGTGGACGCTCTCGTCGACCCGGTCGGCGTGCGGCTGCAGCGCCTTGGGGATGAGCACGATCGACCGGCCGGGGCGACCGACGAACGGGTCGGGGTGCTGCGTGATCCCGTTCTCCGCAAGCCAGTTGGTGAACTTCTCGTAGTACGCCCTGCCGCGCTCGGTCGCCCTGGCTTCCGCCCACATCGGCTCGGCGACCTCCTCCTCGTACCCTTCCCACGCGACGAGGTTCGGCGAGAGGGAGATCGCGGGCACGCCCCAGCGGTGAGCAAGGACGCGCGCGGGATACGAGGTGATGTCATGCAGCACCAGGTCCGGTTCGTCCCCTTGATACGCCTCGGTGAGTTGCGGCAGTGCCTGGATCGCGTCGTCCAGGAACGGCTCGACGTTGTCGAGGAGCGTGGTCCCCCACGCCGACGGGTCGCTGTCGGGTGACGGCAGTGTCGTGCGATACGGCACCGGCTCGGCACCGGTCTCGGCAATCTCCTCCTGTAAGCGGGGCGGAATCGCGTACGTCACGCGGTGACCCCGGGCGACGAGCTCCCGGATCACTTCGAGGCTCGGGTTCACATGCCCGTAGGCGGCAATGGAGAACATGGCGATATGGGCGCGCCCACCGTGCTTGGGGTTCGTCATGCCCTCAAACTAAGCGAGACGAAACGTCTCGTTCAACACCTTTTCGGGTTGCTACTTTGTGAGGCGTCGGTCGCCTCGGGCCGGAGTCACCCCCAGCGGGCAGGAGGCGCCCGTCCCTACGAATCTCTCGTGCCAGGTAGTCCATGGCGCGGGGGATTTTCGTGGGGATGGCTACAGCGCGTCGAAGGGGGGCACGATGCGGACAATGATGATCAGCGGGTCCCGCGGTGCGACCAGGAAGTAGAACCAGCCGCCAGCTGCGTCCATGCGGCGCAGACCGCCCGGTCGGGGGCCGTTGCCGAGGTCGCTGACATCGACGCCTGTGCTGGCGAGCTCCACGAGCTGACCGACCAGACGTTCCACTTCCGCCACCACGTGAACGGGGATACCGCTCGCTACGTGATCCTGGTCTGGGTCATATTCCCATCGCCAGTTTGTGCTCACCGGGCGGAGAGGCCCGTGGCCGCGTGGGCATCGTCCAGGATCCGCCCGATCTCAGAGGCGGCCTGTCGAGCCTGGGCGGCATCGCCCGACTCCGCGGTGTCTTCCCAACGGCGCAGGTCTGCTGCCAGTTCGGGCTGGCGCTGGATGTGGACGTAGACGGCCCACTGGGCGATGAACCGCTGGAGCGGCGCCAGATCGGAGCCCTGCCGGGCCTGGTCGGCCGCCTGGTCCAACTCCCCGGTGAAGGCTGGTAGCGCAGCAGGGGCGATCTGACTGATGGCCTGCCGCAGCGCGGCAACTGTAGCAGGGGGCTGGGGGATGAGTGGTTGCCCAGCGGCGGAGGTGGTCATGGCTGCTCCCATGGGCGTGATTCTGATCGCCGTGGCCCAGGGTACGGGCATGAATGCATTTCCACCGCTCGGACGAGTGAGGGAGAAGCGATACGGCTACCCTCCCAGGCCATCCTGAGTGGATCACTTTCGCTCTGAGAGGACCCCCTCGGTCGCTGGTGCGACGGTCGCCCGGCCTCTGGGTGCGGTCTACTTGTCCGTGACTTCCGGGGTGGGCGCGATTCCGGTGGGGCAAGACGCGCCCCAGTTCGTTTCGAAGGGGGTACTTAGCTTGACGCCCGTCCCGCCGATACCGCAGTAGCCGGCGGGGTTCCTGTCCAGGTACTGCTGGAGGTCGCAAAGTCACTGGCATTACACCTAGCTAGGGTGCGTCCGGTGAGTTGCATGGACTGTGGTGGCGGCGCCACCGATCCCCGATCCGCGCTCTTGGGCGTTCCGCCGTTGCGGCGCGAGGTCTGCCCGCGTGTGCCCCGTATCCCCTTCGCGGCACGCTGCTCGGCTGGCGGGTTTGTGAGGTCGTGGCCAGAGCGGAATCGATCACGCCATGTGTTGGCACGAATACACTGCGTACACATGGGGGGACTCTCCGACGAGCAGACTGCTCTCGGCAGCTGCGCCGCCTCAAAGGCGCAGCTCAGCACCGAAGGGAGCACTATGCCCAGTTTCGTGGCCACCCGGCCCCCTGACCGTACCTACATCGCCTCCGAGACGGACAGGTTCGAGCAGCGGACCGCAGACAAGACCTGGCGCGACCTGCCCGGCGCCAGCATCGGGCTCCTGGTGGGCGGGCCCCACTCGCCCTCCTACGGCGCCTATTTCATCGCCACGTTCTCGGCTGAAGCTCTGTGCAGCTCACCGGACAACAACAACGTTCTCGGCGTTGAGATCGTGTTCGGTGACGAGCAGGCAGAGCCCAAGGACGCGCAGAGGAACTACCGGTTCGCCTCCGCGTCCAAGGACGGCGAATGGGCCTCACACACCATCACCCGGTGGATCAAGTTCGAGCACCAGATGGATTACCAGCGCGTGAACTGCAAGGTGCGCGTTGCCCAGGGGTCGGCACTGCAAGACTCCTATTACGGGCTGCAGAACTACGTGCTGAAGGTGGAGCGGTACAACCTCTGACGCCGCGACAGCGGGGGCGCCTCGGGGCCTAGCCGAGGCGCCCCCTCCGCTGACGATAGCGAGCCGCCGGCATTGCCCTTAGGGGAAGCCTCGGACTGCGTGAATTCCACCCGGATTCGGAGGCTTCCGCGCTTCGTCGGAGCGTCCATTCCCGCGCCGGGCGCGCACCGGTCCTGCCGCCATCCGAGCAGCCGGGCAGGCGTGGCGGAACGGCTGCTGACGCACGGTGTGCGAGGAGCAGGACAAGCAGACACGTGCGTTCGCCACGCCGGTGGCCGTGTCACTCGTCTGCGCCGTCGGGGGCGACGGCGAGCAGCCATCCGCGGAGGCTGGGCCTGACACAGGTGCGGCGCGCTGCCCGTTCAGGAGCCAACCGGGCAGATGGGATCGCGGCGCGGTAGGCACACGCTGCCGAAGGAAGGGGAAGGTACCTCCGCATGTCACACCACACCGCGACGGTGCCGGCTACCTGGGTGGCCAGGTGGGCGGGAGCTCTGCTGTGTCTCGCGGTGGCCGCCATTCATGTCGTGGACCAAGGCGGCATCGTGGTAACGAGGGATCCCTACTACATCGGCGTCGCCTACCACGTCCTGGAGATCGCGGCCGTGGTCACCGCCGCGCTGCTCCTCATCGGCCTCGTCCGACTGGGAGGGTTGCTGGCGGCCATGGTCGCCATCGGCCCCCTGCTGGGCTACAGCCTCTCCAGGGGGCCGGGGCTGCCCTACTACAGCGACGACGTCGGCAATTGGACGGAACCGCTCGGGCTGGTCAGCCTGGCTGTCGAAGGCGCCCTGCTCCTGCTGTCGGTGCCGCTCTTCGTGCGGAGCCTGCGCCGCAGCACCTAAGGGCTGTACTGCGCCTGTTCACACTGGGCCCACGTTGCTGCCCGTCGCCGCACATATAGGGCGGTTGCGAGCAGTACCCCCGGGATTGTCAAGGGCAGTGAATGCATGACCTCCCAGCAGATCCATTCCGCGCTGACCCCGGCTATGAGTCCCCTGCCGATGGTGTCCGCCCACGCTCGTCCAGACATGGCCCGCACCCTAGCAATTCGCTTGACCTGCACCAATACCCCCGTGATTACAGGAGCTTGACCCCCTTCGGCCCAGCCAGCAGCAGCCGGCGGTCTGGGAGCGGAGCTCTATCTGACCAGCGGAAACGTAGGTTGCATGAGCAAGCCTTGACACAGGCGAAAGCGCAGGCAAGCCCCAGCTTCATCTTCGGAAGCTGGGGCTGACTCATGCTGGCGCGATCCCCGTCGGGCACGATCCCCCGTCGCCCTCGGACGGGTCACTTAGCTTGACCCCCGTTCCGCCGATACCGCAGTAGCCGGCGGGGTTCCTGTCCAGGTACTGCTGGTGATAAGCCTCCGCCGGGTAGAAGGGGCGGGAGGCGTCGGCGGGGAGGATTTCGGTGGTGATGTCGCCGTAGCCGGAGGACGTCAGGACCTTGCGGTAGGCGTCGCGGGAGGCTTCGGCGGCCTGTTGCTGGGCGGGGGAGTGGGTGTAGACGGCGGAGCGGTACTGGGTGCCGACGTCGTTGCCCTGGCGGAAGCCCTGGGTTGGGTCGTGGGACTCCCAGAAGAGCTTCAGCAGCGCGGCGTACGGGACGACGGCCGGGTCGAAGACGACGCGGACGGCCTCGGTGTGGCCGGTGTGGCCGCTGCACACCTCTTCGTAGGTGGGGTGCGGGGTGTGGCCGCCCTGGTAGCCGACGAGGGTGGTCCAGACGCCTTCGGTCTGCCAGAACTTCCGTTCGGCGCCCCAGAAGCAGCCCAGGCCGAAGTCGGCGATCTCCAGGCCCTCGGGATACGGGCCGAGCAGCGGGTTGCCCAGGACGGTGTGCCGGTCGGGGACGGTGAAGTCCTGTTCCGGGCGGCCCGGAAGCGCTTCCTCAGGGGTGGGGAGATGGGTCGTGAAGCGGGAGAACGGCATCAGGATCGTGCTCCAGGGGAGGGCGGATACGGGCGAATGCACGTAGATGTAGATGTGGGCGGATGTGGGAGGGCGTCGAACCGGCTACCGGTGCAACGTGTGGGAGCCGGCGGGCATTCCTTTGCCGGCGGCGCCGTTCACCCCCGCGGGCGGAAGTCCGCCGACGTGCCGCCGAGCTGCTCCCAGCCGGCGATGGCGAGCGCCCGGTATGCGGCGTACTCGGCGGCGGGGCTGCGCCCGTACGACCACGGGACGGCGCCCACATGGCCGTCGACGAGGCGGAGCTGTTCCATCGCCTCGGCGTAGCGCTCGGCGCGGACCAGGAACCAGACGAGCAGATGCCGCACGTGCGGCGCCATCGGGTGGTCGGCGGGGGCCTCGCGCAGCGCGAAGTGGGCGCCCTCTATGGCGCGTTCGACGACCGCGCTCTGGTAGAGCCCGCGGACCATGTTGGCCTCGGGGAGGTGCTCGTAGACCGCGAACAGCGGGAGCGCCGGCAGCAGGCTCTTCGCCGGCGCCCCGGAGGCGGCGCGCTCGGCGAAGGCATCGGCCTCCTTGCGGGAGCCGTGCCACTTCTCCGACCAGTACGGGAGCGCGGCCAGATGCGCGCCCATGTGGTGCGGCGCGCGCTGTACGACCTTGGACCACAGCTCCTCGTAGTCGGCGGGGCGCTCGCCCAGGCCGCGGGAGACGGCCAGCTCGGTGATGTACGGGATCGGGCTGCCGGGCGCCAGCAGGCCCGCCTCCCGGCAGACCGTCCGGGCCTCCTCCAGGATCATCCGGAAGTCCTGCGAGCCGGGGTCGCGGAGTGCCTGGACGACCAGGAACTGGGCGTGGGTCTGGGCGCCGCCGGGGTCCTTGGGCGCCTCGGCGCGCCAGGTGCGCAGCCAGATGCCGCCGGTCCGCCGGCCGCCCGCGTCCGCCGGGGCCGCGGCCAGTTCGAAGGCGGCGGCCCCGGCCAGCGACTGCACCCGCTGCCAGCGGCGCTCCCAGTCGTCGCCGGTGGACCGGAGCAACTCGGCGGCCGGGCGCCAGTCGTGGGTCCGCCGCATCTCGGCCAGCGCCTCGTCCAGCTCGGGGTCGGGGCCCGGCAGCCGGACGTCCAGCCGCTCCAGGGGGACGAAGCCGTAGCCCGCCATCGGGTCGCCGGCCACCACCAGGCCCTGCCGGGCGTGCTGTACGGCCCGCCGGCGACGCATCCAGGGCAGGAAGACGAAACCGCCGAGCATGATCGCGGCGAGGAGAACCAGCAGAGCGTCCATGTGGTGTGTCCCGGTTGGAGGGGCGGAGGGGTGGAAGGGGGGAGGGCGGCGAGCGGAAGAGGCGGCGGGGCGGTCGGATGCGGTGCGAACCGGTGTCCGGTCTCACGTATGTATCCACTATCCAGCGAACCAGAAAGTTCCGAAAAGTTCGGTCGCGCGGCCGACTACCCTCGGCAGACATGAGCGATCAGCGCGACGAGCGCCACCAGCACTTCGAAACCCTTGCCATCCACGCAGGTCAGGAGCCCGACCAGGCCACCGGCGCGGTGGTACCGCCTATCTACCAGGTCTCTACTTACAAGCAGGACGGAGTGGGCGGGCTGCGCGGCGGCTACGAGTACAGCCGCAGTGCCAACCCGACCCGTACCGCCCTGGAGGAGAACCTCGCCGCCCTCGACGGCGGTCGCCGCGGCCTCGCGTTCGCCTCCGGCCTCGCCGCCGAGGACTGCCTGCTGCGCACCCTCCTCGCCCCCGGCGACCATGTCGTCATCCCCGATGACGCCTACGGCGGGACGTTCCGCCTGTTCGCGAAGGTCGTCGAGCGGTGGGGCGTGGAGTGGTCGGTGGCCGACACCTCCGACCCGCGGGCCGTGCGCGAGGCGGTGCGGCCCCGTACGAAGGCGATCTGGGTGGAGACGCCCAGCAACCCGCTGCTCGGCATCAGCGACATCGCGGCGCTGGCCGGCGTCGCCCGGGACGCCGGGGCCCGGCTCGTGGTCGACAACACCTTCGCCAGCCCCTACCTCCAGCAGCCGCTCGCCCTCGGCGCGGATGTGGTGGTGTACTCCACGACCAAGTACATGGGCGGGCACTCGGACGTCGTCGGCGGCGCGCTGGTCGTGAACGACGACGCGCTCGGCGAGGAACTGGCCTTCCACCAGAACGCGATGGGCGCGATCGCCGGCCCCTTCGACGCCTGGCTGGTGATGCGCGGCATCAAGACGCTGGCCGTCCGGATGGACCGGCACAGCGCCAACGCGGCGCGCGTCGCCGAGCTGCTGGCCTCCCACAAGAAGGTGACCCGGGTCTACTACCCGGGGCTGGCCGAGCACCCCGGCCACGAGATCGCCGCCAAGCAGATGCGGTCCTTCGGCGGCATGGTGTCGTTCCAGGTCGCGGGCGGCGAGGCGGCGGCGGTGGAGGTCTGCAACCGCGCCGAGCTGTTCACCCTCGGGGAGTCGCTGGGCGGTGTGGAGTCGCTGATCGAGCACCCGGGGCGGATGACGCACGCCTCGACGGCCGGTTCGGCGCTGGAGGTCCCCGCCGACCTGGTCCGGCTGTCGGTGGGTATCGAGTCCGCCGACGACCTGCTGGCCGACCTCACCCAGGCGCTGGGCTGAGCCGGTAGCGGCCCCGGCCCGCGGTCCCGGTCTCGGCCCTCTGGCCCCTGGTCACCACCCCTCCACGGGAGGGGTGGTGCGGGCCGGCGGGGGACGCCATGGCTGCTCGACCACCGCCCAGGTCAGCAGAGTTATCAGCGCCAGCAGAGCGAGCAGCGACCCGGTGCGGCGCAGCACCCGCCGCCGTTCCCGCAGCCGCCGGCCGCGGGCGGTGGCCCGCGCGGCCAGGCCGGGCGGTACCGGCGGATGCGGCCCGGCCCGCAGCATCCGCCGGCGGTGCCGTCGGCAGGTGTGCGCGAAGTGCGCGGCCAGCTCCCGGCGGGTGCGCTCGTAGGGGTCCTCGCCGTGCAGCCGGTCCCATGCGGCGTAGGTCCGCGCCAGCGCGTGGATCAGCAACTCCTCGGCGGCCGGGGCCGGTTGGGCGGCGGGCTCACCGGTCAGCAGGGCGGCGGCGCGTAACGCAGTGGCACCGTTCTTCGTGCCCACGGGCTTCGTGCGCACGGGCACCGGCCGTCGCACGCTCCGGCAACGGTCTTGGTACGTACCGGCACCGGCTCTTGTACCCACCGGTACCGGCTCTCGTACATACCGGCACCGGTTCGCGCAGCCACCGGCCCCCACCCCGGTACACACCGGCCCTGTCCCCCGTACGCGCGCCAGGCCCGTCCGCCCGCCCCGGTCCGGCTGTCGCCGACCCGTAAGCGTCAGCGTCAGGAAGAAGCCGGCCCAGCAGGCCCAGCAGGGCCAGCCGGTCCCGCAGGCCCAGCCGGTCCAGGAGGCCCGACCGGTCCAGCCGGTCCAGCAGGCCCGGCCGGTGCGAGCGCGGTGAGGTCGGCGAGGGAGGCGTTGAAGCGGGTCAGGAGCGTGCAGAACGCGGTGCGTTCCTCGTCGCTCCACTCCTCCGTCACCATCGCCATCAGCGCCCGCCGGGAGGCCCGCACCTCGTCGAGGCGGGCATGGCCCCGCTCGGACAGTTCGAGCACCACCGCGCGGCCGTCCTCGGGGTGGGTGGCGCGGCTGACCAGCCCGGCGTCGACCAGCGGGGCGACCTGCCGGGTGACCGTGGAGGAGTCGATGCCCATACCGCAGGCCAGGGCCTTGACGCCCATGGGGCCTTCCTGGTCCAGGCGGTTGAGCAGCAGATAGGCGGCGCGGTCCATGGAGTTCCGCGCCTGGCCGACGCCACCGAGCCGACTCTGTTCGGCGCGGCGGGCGAAGACGGCCACTTGGTGCTGCAGCGCGTCGAGAAGAGCGGTGTCGGTATGGGTCGTCATGTCCGGAGAGGTGGGCATGGCCGGGGCTCGCTTCATGGAATGGAGGTGCGTATGGATGGGGTGACAGCGTACGCGGACCCGGCGCGGACTGTACCGGCGCTGCCGCGTGCGGTCACATTGCGTAGAGGTTCACGGCACGGCACACCCGCGTGAAGGGCGCCGGAACGACCGCGGGCGGGCGAGCCGTTCCAGGTCGTGCGCCATGATCCATCGGACCGGCCCCGGCTCGCCGCCGTCCCCACCCGGTGCCCGCCACCGCCCCGGCGCACCACCCCGGCCGCCGGGTGTCCGCCATCCGGCCAAAAAAGCCCGTTCGTGGCCGAACTGCGAGACTGGCCGCATGGCCGATCACACGCCGGGTACCCCGCAGGGGGCCACCGGATCCGCGCCCGCCGACGGGGAACCGCTCGCCGGCATAACGGTCGAGCACGTACGCGAGGCGCACAAGCTGCTCTCCGGAGTCTCCCGCGCCACCGCCATGGAGGGCAGCCGCTATCTGTCCGGGCTGGTCGGCGCCCCGGTCCACCTCAAGTGCGAGAACCTCCAGCGCACCGGCTCGTTCAAGATCCGCGGCGCCTACGTGCGCATCGCCCGGCTCTCCGTACAGGAGCGGGCGGCGGGTGTGGTGGCGGCCAGCGCGGGCAACCACGCGCAGGGGGTGGCGCTGGCGGCGTCCCTGCTGGGCGTCCGTTCGACGGTGTTCATGCCGGTCGGCGCCCCGCTGCCGAAGGTCGCGGCGACCCGCGAGTACGGCGCCGAGGTGCGGCTGCACGGCCATGTCGTGGACGAGACGCTGGCCGCCGCCGAGGAGTACGCCCGGCAGACCGGCGCGGTCTTCATCCACCCCTTCGACCACCGCGACATCATCGCCGGCCAGGGCACGGTCGGCCTGGAGATCCTGGAGCAGTGCCCGGAGGTGCGGACGGTCGTGGTCGGGGTCGGCGGCGGCGGGCTCGCGGCGGGCATCGCCCTCGCGGTCAAGTCGCTGCGGCCGGATGTGAAGGTCATCGGCGTGCAGGCGGCGGCTGCGGCCTGCTATCCGCCGTCGCTCGCGGCCGGGCACCCGGTGGCCGTCGAGCCGCTGACGACGATGGCCGACGGGATCAAGGTCGGGCGGCCCGGCGATGTGCCGTTCGGCATCGTCAACGCCCTGGTGGACGAGGTCCGTACGGTCTCCGAGGACGAGCTCTCCAGCGCCCTGCTGCTCTGCCTGGAACGCGCCAAGCTGGTCGTGGAGCCGGCCGGTGCGAGCCCGGTGGCGGCGCTGCTCGCCGCGCCCCGCTCCTTCGAGGGGCCGGTCGTGGCGGTGCTCTCGGGCGGCAATGTGGACCCGCTCCTGATGCAGCGCATCCTCCGCCACGGCATGGCCGCCGCCGGCCGCTACCTCTCGCTGCGCCTGCGGCTGACCGACCGCCCTGGCGCCCTGGCCAACCTGCTCGGCGTGCTGTCGGCCGTGGACGCCAATGTCCTCGACGTCGGCCATGTCCGCACCGACCCCCGCCTCGGCCTCACCGAGGTCGAGGTCGAGCTCCACCTGGAGACCAAGGGCCCCGCCCACTGCACGGAGGTCCGCGACGCGCTCCGCGAGGCGGGCTACGACGTCGTCGCGGACTGAGCCGGTGCGCTCCCGGACCGGCGGTGGCGAACCTGCTTATTTGTATCGCGATGTATCGCGTTCAGGAGTAACATCGGCGACTGTGGCACGACCGTGGGGGCCGTCGCGCAGGGTGCCCCGTAGCGGAGGAAATGCCGCAAGTACGTACGCAACTGCACCAAAGCGCCAAACGTAGTATTCGACATGGAACTGACCCAAATCATGGGGGTACCCATATGCCAGGCGCCATTTATGCCGAAGGTCTGGTGAAGACCTTCGGCGAGGTGAGGGCACTGGACGGCGTCGATCTCGACGTCCCCGAAGGAACCGTCCTCGGATTGCTCGGCCCCAACGGTGCCGGCAAGACCACCGCCGTACGGGTCCTGACGACCCTGCTCCGCCCCGACCGGGGCACGGCACGCGTCGCCGGCATCGACGTCCTCGCGCACCCCGACGCGGTGCGCCGCTCCATCGGCCTGTCCGGCCAATTCGCCGCCGTGGACGAGTACTTGACCGGCCGGGAGAATCTGGTGATGGTCGGCCAGCTCTACCAGATGAGCGGGCGCGACGCCCGGCGGCGGGCCGGTGAGCTGCTGGAGCGGTTCAACCTCTCCGATGCCGCCGACCGCACCGCCAAGACCTACTCGGGCGGGATGCGCCGCCGGCTCGACCTCGCCGCCGCGCTGGTCGTCAGCCCGCCCGTGATGTTCATGGACGAGCCGACGACGGGCCTGGACCCGCGTAACCGCCAGGCGCTGTGGGACGTGATCCAGGAGTTGGTCGCGGGCGGCACCACCCTGCTGCTCACCACGCAGTACCTGGAGGAGGCCGACCGCCTGGCACACGACATCTGCGTCGTCGACCACGGCAAGGTCATCGCCCGCGGCACCTCCGACCAGCTCAAGGCGCGCACCGGCGGCGAGCGGGTCGAGGTCGTGGTGCACGCCCCCGAGCACCTCACCGTCGCCGACCAGGTGCTGCGCGCCTTCGCCAAGGGGGAGGGCACTGTCGAACCGCACACCCGCAAGCTCACCATCCCGGTGACCGGCGGCGCCAAGCTGCTCGCCGAGGTGATCCGCGAACTGGACACCCGCGGAGTGGAGATCGACGACATCGGGCTGCGCCGCCCGACCCTCGACGACGTCTTCATCTCGCTGACCGGGCACACCGCCGAGGCGGCGGACGAGAACGGCACCGACGGGAGCGGGGACGACGCCGGGCGTACCGGCGGCGAGACGAGCAGGAAGGCGGGAGCGAAATGACCGCGGTGACCGAAGCGGCCGGGACCGAGGCCCACGTCCGGAGCCCGCGCCCGCGCGGCGGCATCGGGCAGTCGGTGCGCGACTCCCTGGTCGTCGCCAAGCGCAATCTGCTCCGGATGCTGCGGATCCCCGAGGTCGTGATCTTCGGGCTGATCCAGCCGATCATGTTCGTGGTGCTGTTCACCTATGTCTTCGGCGGCTCGATTAACATCCCCGGAGCCCCGTCCGGCGACGCCCGGGCGTACCGGGAATTCCTGATGGCGGGCATTTTCGCGCAGACCGTCACCTTCGCCACCGCCGGCGCCGGTGCGGGCATCGCCGACGACATGCACAAGGGGCTGATCGACCGGTTCCGGTCGCTGCCGATGTCCCGCGGCGCGGTGCTCACCGGACGCACCCTCGCCGACCTGGTGCAGACCGCGCTGACGCTGGTGGTGCTGGCGGTGGTCGCGCTGCTGATCGGCTGGCGCAGCCACGAGAACATCGCCAAGGTGCTGGGCGGCTTCGCGCTGCTGCTCCTGCTCGGCTACGCGTTCTCCTGGATCGGCGCGCTGATCGGCCTGACGGTCCGTACGCCCGAGGCGGCCACCTCCGGCGGGCTGATCTGGCTCTTCCCGCTGACCTTCATCTCCAACGCGTTCGTCCCGGTCAACGGCATGCCGGCCTTCCTCAAGCACGTCGCGGAGTGGAACCCCTTCAGCGCCACGGTCGCCGGCGCCCGGGAGCTGTTCGGCAACACCGTCGCCGGGGCGCACCGGTCGGTGACCGGCGCCTGGCCGATGGAGCATCCGGTGCTGGCCTCGGTGCTCTGGTCGGTGCTGATCATCGCGGTCTTCCGGACGCTGGCGGTGCGCAAGTACCGGTCGGCGGCGGCCTGAGGCCCGCCGGGACGACCCGCGCCGCGAGAACGGGAAGCGGCCCGGAGCCTGTCGCTCCGGGCCGCTTCCGTGGCGTTGTCTTCGAGTTATCCCGTGGCTCAGCCGGTGTACGGCTTGGCGTCGAGGATCTTCACGCTCGCCTTCTTGCCGTTGGGGAGCTCGTACTCCGCGTCGGCGCCGACCTTCTTGCCGTTCACGCCGGACCCCAGTGGCGACTGCGGGGAGTAGGTCTCGATCTCCTTGCTCGCGTACTCCCGCGAGGCCAGCAGGAACTTCAGGGTGTCGTCCGGGTCTCCGTCGAACGCGATGGTGACGACCATGCCGGGGGCGACCACGCCGTTCGCCGCGGGGGCCTCGCCGACCTTCGCGCTCTCCAGCAGCTGCTTGAGCTGGCGGACGCGGAGCTCCTGCTTGCCCTGCTCTTCCTTGGCCGCGTGGTACCCGGCGTTCTCCTTCAGGTCACCTTCCTCGCGGGCCGCCTGGATCTTCTCGGTGATCTCGGCGCGTGCGGGACCAGACAGGTACTCCAGCTCGGCCTTGAGCTGGTCATACGCCTCCTGGGTCAGCCAGGTGACGTTTTCGCTGGTCTGGGTCACAGGTGCTCCTCGTCGGTACTGGGGATAAATCAAACGCCCTACCAGGAAGGTTTGCGCCTTCACAGGTGGGCGAAACCACGAGCCTAACAATTCCGGCACAAAAGGGGGAAGAGGAAATTCACAGTGGCGGTACAGGATCGCATCACCGCTGATCAGAGGCGGTCATCGGACGGTACGCGGGTCGTCCGTCCGTGTCGTCCGCCGTCGTGCGCCCCCGCGGCAGCCGCCCCGGGCGCCCCGTCGGGCCGGTGTCAGCCGTTGCCGGACGACGCCCCCGTGCAGCCGACCAGCACCGCGTTGGTGGCCCGCTTCGTGGTCCGGATCGTGACCTCGGTGTCGACCTGCCCGGAGCGCTGGTCGACGGTGACGTCCTTGCGCCCGACCTCGGAGCCGTCCACGGCCTGCGAGCGGAGCGTGCAGACGCCCTTGTCGTCCTTGCCCTTGACGACCTCCAGGTGCACCTTGACGGCATGGTCGGAGACCGCGTCCCAGGTGATGATGCGCCCGCTGAGGTCCTGTCCGGCGATGTACGAGACGCCCGCCCAGCCGATCACGCCGAGCAGCGCGACGCCCAGCACCGAGCCGATGATCTTGAGCTTGCGGTCCGTGCGGTCGTCCGCGGAGCGGCCGTAGCGTCCGTCCGGGAGCCCATCGCGCACCGCGGCCATGATCCATCCTCCTGCTGCGGGGACCGGGAATCGAAACCCCCGGGGGGTCCCCGCCCCAGGGAATACAGCGCCCCCTCGCTTCGGTCACTATAGGAGGCATCTTCTCCGGCGCTTCACTGAGGATCGAGTCTTGACTGAGCAGCTGCGTTTGATGGCGGTCCACGCCCACCCCGACGACGAGTCGAGCAAGGGTGCGGCCACCATGGCCAAGTACGTGTCCGAGGGGGTGGACGTGCTGGTCGTCACCTGCACAGGGGGCGAGCGAGGGTCCATCCTCAACCCGAAACTCCAGGGCGACCCGTACATCGAGGAGCACATCCACGAGGTGCGCAAGAAGGAGATGGACGAGGCCCGGGAGATCCTCGGCGTCCGGCAGGAGTGGCTGGGCTTCGTCGACTCCGGGCTGCCCGAGGGCGACCCGCTGCCGCCGCTGCCCGACGGCTGCTTCGCCCTTGAGGACGTCGAGGTCGCGGCCGGGCGCCTGGTGAAGCTGATCCGGGAGTTCAGGCCGCAGGTCATCACGACCTACGACGAGAACGGCGGTTACCCGCACCCGGACCACATCATGACCCACAAGATCACGATGGTGGCCTTCGAGGCGGCCGGCGACCCGGAGAAGTACCCGGAGGCCGGCGAGCCCTGGCAGCCGCAGAAGCTCTACTACAACCAGGGCTTCAACAAGCCGCGCACCATCGCCCTGCACGAGGCGCTGCTGGCGCGCGGCATGGACTCGCCGTACGGGGAGTGGCTGGAGCGCTGGAAGCAGTTCGAGCAGCGCGAGCGCACCCTGACCACCTACATCCCGTGCGCCGACTTCTTCGAGATCCGCGACAAGGCGCTGATCGCGCACGCCACCCAGATCGACCCCGACGGCGGATGGTTCCGGGTCCCGATGGACATCCAGCGCGAGGTCTGGCCGACGGAGGAATACGAGCTCGCGAAGTCGCTCGTGGACACTTCCCTCCCCGAGGACGACCTCTTCGCGGGCATCCGCAACAATTGAGGCCATGATGAGCGCGACCAGCACCCTCGCACTGACGCACTTCGTCACCCTTGCCGACAGCTTCGACAAGGACAAGGTGACCCCCGGCGTCCTCGGCTTCATCGTCTTCGCGGTCATGGGCGGCGCCACGTGGCTGCTGCTGAAGTCCATGAACAGGCAGATGCGGAAGGTGGACTTCCAGGAGTCGCCGGAGGACGGCGGGGCGGGCACCGCCAAGGCCGCCGCGGCGGCCTCCGAGCCGAAGGCCACCTGACGCCAGGAGACCGCCGGGGCCCGGCGGTCCGCGGGGGGCGATGACCGGGTGGCGGCCTGGGGCCGGCCGTCTGGCAGCGGCCGGCCGGCGCGCCCGGCGGCTCGCTGACCCGAGCGGTCAGCGAGCCGTACCGCGACGCCGTGCGCCGGTGACGCGTGCGCCGGTGACGCGTAGGCCGATGACGTCAGTCCACGGTGGTCGGCGCGACCGGCACCCCCATGATTTCCCGGGCGTGGCGGTTCGGCACCATGCCGAGCCGCCACGCCTGCCATCCCGTCTCCGGCTCCACACCGCGCTCCAGCAGCAGCGCGAAGGTCTGCGCGCAGTCCTCCAGCTTGGAGTCCCGGCCGTCGTGCGCCTCCCGGATCAGCTGGGCCAGCTCCTCCTGTGCCACCGCCACGCCCACCACCGAACCGCCCGGTGAGGCGAACGGCAGCAGGGTGCACCGCAGGAAGCGCGCCCAGTCCTCGCCGCGCTTGTCGCCGTATCCGGCGAAGATCTGCGCGGCCTCGTCCGCCAGCTCCAGCGCCTGGGCCGTGCGGCCGTTGCCGGCGTCGATGATCACCAGCTCCAGCAGGGACCACCCCTCGCCGTGCGCCACCCCGATCCGCTGGAAGTCCTTGCGGGCGTCCTGGAGCAGCTGCCGGGCGAAGCCGCTGTTGCGCAGCGAGCCGGTCTGCTCGGCCCGCAGGTCCCGGGTGACCCGGCCCGCGTGGTGCCGGGCGCAGGCGAGACCGTACGCGTCCTGCATCCGGCTGAACATGTTCCGCGAGCGCTCCAGCTGCCGCAGCGCGGCGTCGTGCTCGCCGCGCTCCTCCAGCGCCTGGCCGAGGTAGTACATCGTCCAGGCCTCACCGCGCGCGTCCTCGTGCTGGTGGTGCAGCGGCAGCGCCTGGCGCAGCTGGTCCACCGCGGGGCCCGGGTCGCCGTCCACCAGGCGGGCCCGCGCCAGCTGGGTCATCGCCCAGGCCGTGCCGCGGTCGTCGTGGGTACGGCCGTAGAGCTCCATCGCCGACTGGAGCGCCGCCTCGGCGCGGGGGACGTCGCCCATCCGGAGATACACCTGGCCGCGCTGGAAGTGCGCCCACGCCTGGCCGTGGATGCTCTCGCTCTCCTCATGGAGCTCCAGCGACTCCCGCAGCATGGCGAGCGCCTCGGGGATCCGCGCCCGGTCCCGCTCCACCGCCGCCAGGGCGTGCAGCGTCCAGGCCCGGTCGCCGTGCATGTCGGGGCCGGCCTGGAGGTCCAGCGCCTCGCGCAGTTTGGCCGCGGCCTCGGTGAGGTTGCCCTGGTGCTGGAGCGTGATGCCCAGGTCGCGCAGCGCACGGGCGGCGCCCACCGGGTGCTGCGCCTCGAAGTAGAGGTCGACCACCGACGACAGGGTCGTCCGGGCCCGGTCCAGCTCGCCCAGCTGCCGGGCGGCGACACCGGTGCGCCACTGCACCGAGCGCACCAGCAGACCCTGGCCGACCGCCCGGGTCAGCTCGCTCAGCTCGCCCAGCCGGTAGAGGTCGCCGCGCAGCAGGCAGTAGTCGCACAGCGCGCCCAGCAGATGCGAGACGGTCGCCTGGTCGACGTCCTGATCGGCGTGCCGCAGCGCGGCCGTG
The DNA here is from genome assembly GCF_000805335.1 of Streptomyces sp. CT34. Taxonomy (GTDB): domain Bacteria; phylum Actinomycetota; class Actinomycetes; order Streptomycetales; family Streptomycetaceae; genus Streptomyces. The sequence continues at coordinate 5,173,417 of NZ_KN708638.1, forward strand.
ATGAAGCTGGTCTCGTCGTCCAGCCACTGCAACGCCGCGTCCAGGGACGTGAAGCCGTGCGAACCGAAGCGGTCGGCGCGGGTGGACGTGTTGCCGTCGACCAGCCGGATCACCGAGTCGGCCAGCTCGGCATAGCCGCGGATCAGCCGTTCCTGGGCCGCGCTGCGCTCGGCCGGCTCCTCCTCGGCCATCAGCCGGGCGTGCGCGAAGCCGTGCACCAGCGCGTGCAGGCGGTAGCGCTCGCCGCGGACGTGCTCGATCAGCCCGGCCCCGACCAGCGCCGTCAGCCGCTGCTCCGCCTCCGCGTTCGGGGCGCCCAGCAGCGCCGCCGCGGCGGCCACGCCCAGGCTCGCCCGGCCCACCAGGGCTAGCCGGCGCAGCAACTGCCGGGCCGGCGGCGCCTGGTCGGCATAGCGCAGCGCCAGGGCCCGCTCCACCGGCCCCCCGTCCTGGGCGGCCAGGTCCGCGGCCAGCGAGGCGGGCGAGCGGGTCTCCAGCGAGGAGCCCGCCACCCGCAGCGCCAGCGGCAGGCCCGCACACAGCTCGGCGATCCGGTCGATCGCCTGCGAGTCGTACGGGGCCGTCTCGCCCGGCGGCTCGTCCCCGGAGGCGGCGGCCGACCGCAGCAGCTCCTCGGTGCCCGCCGCGTCCAGCGCGCCCACCGGCAGCTGGTGCACCCACGCCTCCAGGTCCGCCGGCAGCTCCAGCGGCTCCCGGGAGGTGACCAGCACCAGGCTGTCGGAGCGGTCCGGCACCAGGGCGCGCACCTGCTCGGCGTCCGAGGCGTCGTCCAGCAGCACCGTCACCGGCAGGCCGGTCAGATGCTGGTGGTAGATCTCGGTCAGCCGTTTGACGTGCTGTTCCTGGGACGGGCGCTCGCGGAACAGCAGCTGCTCGCGGGGGGCGCCGAGACGGTTGAGCAGATGCATCAGGGCGTCCCGGGTCGGCAGCGGCACCTCGCCGGGGGTGTCACCGCGCAGATCCACCACGCACGCGCCGCGGAACTGATCGCGCAGCTGATGCGCGGCCCGCACCGCGAGCGCCGTCCGCCCGGCGCCCGGCTCGCCGTGCAGCACCACCACGATCGGCTTGGTCTCGGTGCTCGCGCGGCCCGCGTGCACCCACTGCGCGATCTGCGTCAGCTCGGCCCGCCGCCCGGCGAACGTACCGTCCGGGTGCGGAAGTTGGGCGAACGACTGCTCCAGCACGGACCGCTGGCGGGCCGCCGCGCTGCGGTCCGCGCCGCGCAGCTGAGGTCCCCGGGCGGACTTCGCGGCGACGGACTTGGACTTCGAGCCGCTGCCCCTCGTCGCCGCCGTCAGCATCCGCTGCTGGTCGAGGAACGGCCGGATGCCGCGCACCTCCAGGGCCGTCAGCCACTGCAGCCGCAACTGCTCCGGGCCGCCCGGCTGGCCGCGCAGACCGGCCTGCCGGTGGGCCGCCGGGAAGTGACCCGCGGTCAGCTTCAGGACCGTCGCCACCGCGCCGGCCACCAGGACGGCCGAGCCGGCGGCGAGCGCCGGACCACCGCCCGTGCCGTACAGCAGGTCCGTACCGAACGCGGCCACCGCGGCCACCAGCGTCGTCACCGTCGGGGTGCTCAGCTCCTTGCGCGACAGCCGCCCGGAGAGCGGCTGCTGACCGGCCGCCGCCTCGTCCAGCGCGCGTACGTACGCGGTGTACTCCTCGGCCGCGGAGGCCGCCAGATCGTCCAGCGCCGCGCGCGCCCGGCTGAGCAGCGCGGCCCCGTCGAGCCGGCCGCCCGAGCGGCGCACCTCCTCCTCAACGGCCCGCGCCAGCAGGTCTTCCGCTTCCTTCCGGTGGCTGTCACGCAGCACGGCCAGTGAGCCCGGCATGCCCGTCCCCCTCCAGCAGTCTCCAGTGTTTCCGGCAGTTCCAGCAGGTCCAGCAGTTTTGTCCAGCAGTTTCACGGCAGTTCCAGCAGTCCGAGGCGGTCCCCGGCGCCCCGGGGAGGCGCCGTCGCGTCCCCGCGGTCCGCGCCGGCGGTGATCAACCGGCGTAGTCACAGTCTTCCGTCTCCGCGCCGATTCCGGCAGGGCTGTGGATAACTCCCTCCGCTCCCGGCACCCGCAGCCCCATTGGGAGAGGATGGCCTCATGCCGAACCGCCTGGCTCATGAGACTTCCCCATATCTGCTCCAGCACGCCGACAACCCGGTCGACTGGTGGCCGTGGTCCGCCGACGCGTTCGAGGAGGCCCGGCGGCGCGGTGTGCCGGTGCTGCTGAGCGTCGGCTACAGCTCTTGCCACTGTGCCAGTAGATGAATACAACTCGGGTGGCTGTGACCGGGGTTGCTTCCAAGGAGTGTCACAGTGGACGCGTAGATGCGTAGGTGAGCGGTGACATAGACACTGGGGCGCCGACCAGCTGGCCGTCTCACCCGAGTGGGCTCCCGAGCGCTACGTCAACATCCACTCGTGCCTGGAGGACGGCTCTCACGCTGCCGAAGCCGACCAGTGATGGCAGCATCGCGAGACCGCGAAGCGTCTCGGGCGGGAGCGGTGCCGCGCGCACGGCCGACGGGCTACACCCGCGGTACCACTTTGGGCGGGGGGAGGCTTGCGACCACCGCCCAGCTCGCTGCCGAAGCCGGAGGAACCTGGCGCCACCAGGCACCCGGTGACCACACACGGCGATCAGGGACCGTCACTCGTCGAGGAATATGCGTCAGCCGATCACGCGAGGTCGTCAGTTCTGCCCTCTTTCTACCCCTCTTCCCTACGAGTTGCAGCCAGCACGGCGACCACCAGTCCGCACAGGATGGTGGCTGTTGCGGTGACGAACATGGCCGAGTATCCAGCGGTATTGGCAACGTAGCCAAGGGCAAAGTTACCGACGCTGATGCCGATGTTCATGAATGCGCCGTACGTAGCCACGGCTTGGCCCTTGCGTTGGGCATCCACTGATCGCATGACCAGCAGGCCCAGTGCCGGGTAGACCTGCGACATGCCCGCACCGACCAGGACGCCCCCCACGACCGCAGACAGCAGGGAGTCGGAGGTTCCGATCAGGAAGATCCCAACTGCCTCGGCCAGGAAGATGGCGATGAGTCCCTGAGGAGAGGTGAAATTCCAAGGGGACCGTGCACCCGCCACCCTTATGACGACCATCGTGGCCGCGTAGGCGGTCACGACAAGAGCGCCGTCGGCCACGCCGTGGTGTGCAAGTGCCACCGCAGAGAAGCTGATAACGGCGGCGTATCCGAAAGCAGCCATCGTCAACGAGACGCCAGGGAGCACCGCAGCGCGCGTAGCCGACGTGCGAGGCCCACTCCGGTGCTCCTCGGTCCGGTCTTCCTGTGGCTGCCGGTGGTCGGGAACGGTGAACAGGAGGAGCAGCGACAGGAGAGGAAAGATGCCTGCCGCCAGGCCGACGACGGTGGGCCTGGTGGCTTCGGCCATCGCCTCGCCGATCGGTGCGCCGACGGCCAGAACCAGATAGTTCACTGTTCCGACCAAGCCCAGGGCCCATCCCTGTTTGGAGGGCGGAACCAGTGACACCATCCAGATGGTGGCCGCAGCCAGGACACCTCCCAAGCCGATTCCCAGAATCAGCCGGCACGTGATCAGGATCGCGACATTGGGGGCGGCGAGGTAGCCGAGGGTGGCAAGGGCGACGACGAGCGCGCCACCGGCCACGATCGGACGGGCTCCGATGCGGATCAGCAGCGCTCCAAAGACCGGGCGTGCCAGGACAGCAGTGATGGCATACGAACCCATGACCCAGCCGACGTCGCTCGTGCTGCCGTGCAGTTGGGAGGTGACTTGTATGGGCAGGGTCGGGATGGTCAGCGCGACTGCCAGGTAGACCAGGCCTACAGTGCTGATCACGACGCCCAGATGACGTCGGAAGGCCCGAGGGGGTGGCTGGTCTCCGGGGGCCGGGGCTGGTTCGGCTTCTGTGGTCGGGGCTGTGCTTGCCTCGGGGCGCTCCGGCTCCTTCGTCACATCGCCACCACGTCGAAGACCTTGCCTTCGTCCTCCAGAACGTGGAGCTGGTCCAGGGAGTCGCGCAGGACCTCCTCGCTCTCGTGGGCGAAGTAGCAGATGCCGTTCTCAGCGGTCGTCAGCAGGGGATCGGTGACGACGTGCCCGGGGACGGGCAGCTTCCGGAAGGCCAGGAAGCCTGGAAGCCTTCGTATGGCCGACACCCCGGGCAGCGCCCGGACACGCCCCCGCTGGTGCACGCGCAGCTGAGCCTGCGCGAAGAAACGCCTCGGCGCGTAGCGGGAGTCGATCCGCCGGAAGAAGCCCGGCTCATCGGTGTAGCGCTCGGCGAGCACGGTCGCCTGGCTGTAGCCCAGGGCGGGCACGAAGACGTCCGAGGGCATCGATGGCCCCATGAGCCGGGAATTGACCTCCACCAGCCGAGGACCGTCTTCCGTCCGCATCACTTCGGTATGCGCGGCACCGTTGCGGAAGCCGAGAGCGTCCAGGCACTGCATGGTGTACTTGCCGGCTGCTTCTTCGAAGTCCCCCAGGTCGCGGCGCAGTAGGAGGTGCCTGCACACGGGGGAGCCGTTCAGTTCGTCGATGCGCTTTTCGTAGACGTCCGTGACGACGTGGGCGCCGTTGCTGCTCACGGTGTTGACGACGTACAGGGTCCCGTCGAGGTACTGCTGAACCACCACGCCCTCGTTGAGCACGCTCAGACGATTGACCGTGCCGTTCAGGCTCTCGAAGGCGGCCAGCGCGTCGTCGAGGGTCGATACGATCTTCACTCCCTCGCTGCCGGAGCTTGCCCCGGGTTTGAGCACGACCGGGAACGCGTCCGTCCACTGCTGAAGGGTGTCGGCCAGTTCCTCGCGGGTATGGACCAGTGCCGTTTCGGCGCCGGGCAGCCCGTGGTCGAGTACGGCACGGGCCATCAGGTACTTGTCCCGCCGAGCCGCGGCTGAGCGCACATCGTTATGCGCGACTCCGAGACCTGCGGCGATCTCATTGGCCAGGAGGACTCCTGCTTCGCTGCCCGGAACGACGGCGGTGACCCCGGCCGGCCGCAGACGATCGAGCGTGTCGGCCACAGTGGTGTGGGCGATCACCTCTTCCGCCCCGGACGATGCGGGAGCGGTGACCGCCTGCGGGTCGTACAGGCTGATCCAGGGCACTCCTTGCTCACCGAGATATTCAGTGAATGACTCGCCGCTGCGACCGGTGTTCACTACGACTATCAAGGCACTCCTGCTTTCAACGAGTATGTGTGGAAAGCGCGGCTTCCGGCCCTCGGGCCATAGCCGCGGCAGGGATGGGCGGCGTGGAGTGGGCAGGCTCGAGGATGGCTGCACTGACAACCTCTGCCTGACGGTGAATAGCCCGTACGGAGTTGGTCACCAGATGGGTTCCGACGGTGAGTTGCCCCAGCGCGAACAGCCGCGGATCACTCCCAGCCGCATCGGTGAAAACCCTGCCGCTGGACCGCTCTATGCGTATTCCGCCGAATTCATGTCGTTCAACAAGGCCGTCATTGAGTAATTGGTCGATGAGCGGGGATGCGAGATCGCTGAAGTCGTGCGGTGAAGCATTGATGGAGTTCACCACCGCCGAGAAACGCGTTACCCCCGCGGGCGTTTCCATCGAATATTTTCCGTCCGCTTCGAGACTGACGCTCTCGACGCCGGACGCCACTCTTATCAGCCCTTTTTCCTGGGCGTCGAGCAGTTTACGAGCAGTCTCCGGCGGGATCGGGTTCATGAAGGCGGTATAGGCGCTGCGGTACCTGCGCAGAAAAATATCCTTTTCCGCATTCGTGATTTCACCCCAGACCTTTTCGATCACTGGGTGAAGCGTGGCAGAGGCCACCTCTCGCCACATATACCCGGCGTCGACCTCGCGTAGATGACGCGCCATCCGGTCGAGTGCGTTTTCGGCGGACGAGAACTCTTCGGCGATGTGCGGGCCGTGCAGGCCGCGCGACCGCAGCTCTTCCGCTACGAAGCCCCAGACATCAGCCAGGCTCTGCATACGGCCGCTGCCGGCCAACTCGGCGAACCGCTGCGTCGTGCTCCGGACCGGAGTGGTGAACACACGCGGATTGCGAACGCCGGGGAGCAGTCCGTTGCGGGAGGCGAGAGTGATCGGTGCCTGGCGAGGGCGCCGCAGCAGAGCCAGGGCGACGTCCACGGCGGTGAGGCCGGTTCCGAGGACAAGCGTGGGTGCCCCGCTCGGTACAGCTGCGACCAGGTCTTTGAGCGGATACGGGTCTTCGACGTACGTCTGGCCGGCGGGCAGGCCGTAGACATTGGCGGGTTTACCGGTTCCCAGGCACAGTGCGGCACGATCGTGCTCGAAGTGCTGCCCGCCGACCGTACGCAGCGTGACACCGTCCGGTGTCGTGTGCGCGGATGTCACGGGCTGATGGACGACTCGCACGACCACTCCGGCCTGGGCGGCCCGGTGTTGAGTACGGATGTAGCAGTGCCGCAAGTACCTGCCGTACACCCACCGTGGAACGAATCCGTGCGCGGTTGTGGGTGCGTCAGCCGCGGACAGACGGTTTTTGGAAATCCAGTCCAGAAAATCCCCTGAAGAATCTCCGTCGACAGACATCCCCGCACTCTGCAGATTAACCAGAGCTGTTCCCAGATCTGCTCGGTACGCCCGGCCTGGACCCACCTCAGGACTGGGTTCGTAAATGCATATCTCTGTCAGAGAACCCTCGGCCCTGCGGACCAACAGATCCGCGAGGACGACTGCTGCCGCCCCTCCCCCGATGAGGGCAACACGCATGGATATCACCTTCCTGATTCGCCACTGCAATCCATGCAGCGACCATTCCCCCGGTCAACGGCCGCAAAGGCGAGCCGCTCGATGAGCTTCATACATGTCCACGTCTCGCGCGACAATGGAAGCCCTTTATCAATCCCCGCCGGAACGACTCCAGGAGCCTGTATGACGGCAGGCGAAGGGGTGTCAACGAGCGAGTAATCGGACACTAGCACAGGAGCATCAGCCGAGATCAACACGGAATCGGTCGGCAGAGTCGACTTAACGTTCGCTTGATGTGTGCTTCATCAACCTTTCGCCTCGGTCGTGGCGCGAGTCACACCGTAGAGTTTTGTTTCGCCTTCAATGGAAAGGTCCGTCGCTATTTCTTTGCGGGCGGGCCGTGGAATCGCGCGGCGGGCGGTATGCGCCACGCCGCACTGCCGCAGTATCCGCATTTGTCTGGTTTGGGAGTTGGCAATATTCGTCAATCGAAAGGACGGCCTACGCGGCTCTTTGGGATCATGGGGAGATGAGTGTGGTCATCGATGTCAGCGCGGCGGATTCGGCACAACACCGATTCGGGCCGTCGCCCCTGGGGGAGCTGGGGGCGATGCTGCACGCACTCGCCGCGCCCGCCCATCACCGCCGACTGCGGGAGTGGACCGAGGCGACCAGCGCCCGGCTGCCGGCCTTGCTGGCCGAGCACCTGGCCGAGGCGGACTTTCTCTGGCAGGTCATCCGCGCCGCCTTCCTGATTCCGCACACACTCTGCGAGTCCCTGGAAGAGGACTTGGACGCGGTCGATCGCATCGACGACGAACGGTTCGTCGCAGCAGCCCTGTACACGACGTGCGGCACCGCACCTCCACGCCCGGCGACCTCCCCGCTGACCGATCCGACTGCCCGCGAGCACGCCCGCGCCCTGGCTCGCACGCGTGGCCCGAATCAAGCCGCGTTCGCCGACTGGCTGCTCGCCGACCCGCCTGCGGTGCGCATCTGGCTCCGTCAGCTGCTGCAGGACTGCGCCGGGGCGTTCTTCCACGATGCCTGGCAACGCGTCCTGCCCCAATTGCGCGCCGACGCACGGCACAAAGCGGACCTGGCCGAGCGCCGTGGCCTGGGCGCCGCCCTCGCCGCGATGTCACCGGCCATCAGCCTGGATGCGACAGGACAGCGGATCGTCGTCGACAAGCTTCAGGACGTGACCACCGCCGTCGCTCCCGGGCTCGGCGTGACGTTCTCCCCCACGGCCTTCGGTCGGCCGCATGTGATCGTCGTGCACTCTCCAGGCTGGCACCCCGTCATCCAATACCCGACCCAAGACCCGGCGGCAGTGCCGGAACCGACATCACTGGAACTGGTCCGGAAGCGGATGGAAGCGCTGGCCCACCCGGTACGGATGCGCCTGGCCCGTACCTTGGCCCGCGGACCGCACACCACCAAGGAACTCGCCGCGGCCTGGCAACTCACCACTCCGGAAGTCTCCAGGCACCTCGCCACATTGAAGAAGTGCGGGCTCCTGGTTACCCAGCGTCAGGGGCGTTACGTCCAGCACCGCTTCGACCTTGACGCAAGCGCCCGGCTGAGCACGGACTTCCTCGAAGCGCTCCTGCGCTGACCGCCTGGACGCGATGGCTCTCACTGGTCGCGAGCGCCCGCGGGGACGACGAACCTGCGGCCAGTCCGTGGACTGCGCTCCCGGAGCAGGTGACAGAGGAACTCGGGGCAGGTGCCTCCAACGTGATTCGCTGCTCCCGCAACTTTCAGGGGGGCAAGAGGGGGTACCGGAGGGGCGCCGCCCCGTGGTGCAGCGCAAAGAACGCACGCCCTTGTACGTTCACCGCCGCTGGTGTTGTCGAGCCTGCCAGCGCGGGCGAGGCCCTGTGGGCCGCGTGCGGGGTGCCCCATGGATGAGCCTCCACCACGTCTGCGACAGCCCCTTCATCGATGACGCCGACAAGATCCGCACCGGCCACGGAAGCGGAGAGCGCCGGCTCGCAGCGCCTGGAGATGACTGTCGTATTCGGTCGGAACGACCATCACCGATGCCATCCACCAGGCCGGTTTGAAGGTGCCAACCACGGGGGTGTCCGGGGCGTTGTCCGGACCGGCGAAGCCGAGTTCGCGGCGAGTTCGGCCGTTGGCGAGGCAGGGGGAATCGGATGATCCTCGGCCGCCACGTGATGGCGCATGACAGGAGAACGGGCGCGTGAGGGGTGGCGCCCCGAGCTTCGCCGCCGGGGTCCTGTGGTGTGAGAGGCTGGCTTGCATGAACCGGTTGGGTGGCGCGACCTCGCCTTATCTGCTCCAGCACGCCGAGAATCCGGTCGATTGGTGGCCCTGGGGGCCGGACGCCTTCGCAGAAGCGCGTCGCCGCAATGTCCCGGTTCTGTTGTCGGTCGGTTACTCAGCGTGCCACTGGTGCCACGTCATGGCCCACGAAAGTTTCGAGGACCCGGAAACCGCCGCGCTGCTCAACGAGCACTTCGTGTCCGTCAAGGTCGACCGCGAGGAGCGCCCGGACGTCGACGCCGTCTACATGGAAGCCGTCCAGGCCGCCACCGGCCAGGGCGGCTGGCCGATGACCGTCTTCCTGACCCCGGATGCCGAGCCGTTCTACTTCGGTACGTATTTCCCGCCCAGCCCCCGCCACGGCATGCCGTCCTTCGGGCAGGTCCTGGAGGGCGTTCGCCGCGCCTGGGCCGACCGCCGCGACGAGGTCGGCGAGGTCGCCGGGCGGATCGTCGCCGACCTGGCCGGCCGCTCGCTGTCCGAGTCGCTGCCCGCCGCGGACCGCCGCCCGCCGCGCCCCGAGGAGCTGCACGCCGCCCTGATGGGCCTGACCCGCGAATTCGACGCGGTGCACGGCGGGTTCGGCACGGCGCCCAAGTTCCCGCCGTCCATGGTGCTGGAGTTCCTGCTCCGCCACCACGCCCGGACGGGCTCCGCCGGGGCGCTGGAAATGGTGCAGGCCAGCTGTGCGGCGATGGCCCGCGGCGGGATCTACGACCAGCTCGGCGGCGGTTTCGCGCGCTATGCGGTCGACCGGGAATGGGTCGTTCCGCATTTCGAGAAGATGCTCTACGACAACGCCCTGCTGTGCCGGGCCTACGCCCACCTCTGGCGGGCCACCGCCCGCGACGGAGCCGCTGGTGGACTCAGCGACCTGGCCCGCCGGGTCGCCCTGGAGACCGCCGACTTCATGGTCCGCGAACTCCGCACCGACCAGGGCGGCTTCGCCTCGGCGCTGGATGCGGACAGCGACGACGGCACGGGCAGCGGCCGGCACGCCGAGGGCGCGTACTACGTATGGACGCCCGAGCAGCTGCGCTCCGTGCTGGGCGAGAAGGACGCGGAGTTCGCCGCCGGCTACTTCGGCGTCACGGACGAGGGCACCTTCGAGGCGGGCGCCTCCGTCCTCCAGCTCCCGGACGTCGGCGGCCCGGTGGACGCCGAGCGGGTGGCCTCCGTCAAGGAGCGGCTGCGTGCGGCGCGCGCGGAACGGCCGCGCCCCGGGCGGGACGACAAGGTCGTCGCCTCCTGGAACGGGCTCGCCGTCGCCGCCCTCGCCGAGACCGGCGCCTACTTCGACCGGCCCGACCTGATCCAGGCCGCCACCGACGCCGCCGACCTGCTGGTCCGCGTCCACATGGACTGGCAGGCGCGGCTCCACCGCACCTCCCGGGACGGCACCGCCGGCGCCAACACCGGTGTCCTGGACGACTACGCGAACGTGGCCGAGGGCTTCCTCACCCTGGCCTCGGTCACCGGCGAGGGCGTCTGGGTGGACTTCGCCGGCTTCCTCCTGGACACCGTCCTCGTCCAGTTCACCGCCGAGGACGGCGCGCTCTACGACACCGCCGCGGACGCCGAGACGCTGATCCGGCGCCCCCAGGACCCGACCGACAACGCCACCCCCTCCGGGTGGACCGCGGCGGCCGGTGCCCTGCTCTCCTACGGGGCGCTGACCGGCAGCGCCCTCCACCGGGACGCCGCGGAGCGCGCCCTGGGGATCGTCACCACCCTGGGCGGCCGGGCACCGCGCTTCATCGGCTGGGGGCTCGCGGTCGCCGAGGCCGCGCTGGACGGGCCGCGCGAGGTCGCCGTGGTCGGCCCGCCGGACGATCCGACCACCCGCGCGCTGCACCGCGCCGCGCTGCTCGGCACCGCCCCCGGCACGGTCGTCGCGCTGGGCACCCCCGGGGCGGACGACGCCGCGGAGGTGCCGCTGCTGATGGCGCGCCCCCTGGTCGACGGCAAACCGGCCGCCTACGTATGCCGCAACTTCACCTGTGAGCGGCCGACCACGGACCCGGCCGAGCTGGCGGAGCGGCTGCGGAGGTGAGGCGGCGGGGCCGCCGGACCCGTATGGCGGCTCCCGCGGCCCCGCCCCAAGTCCTGGGACCAGCGACCGGATGGCCCCTGACGCGCGCGTCAGGTTCCAGCCCTGGTTCATGACGAACACGCACCGCGAAGTCCGCCTGGCCGCCCGCCTGTTGGGGGCGGGCGGCGACGATCTTCCCGAGACCGTGCAGGTGCCGGCTCCCGAACCCGGGACCGGCCGGGTGCCTGTACGCAATGCTCACGCAGGCGTTGCCGCCGTGATGCGCACCCTGGTGATGCCGCTCCGCCTCCGAAAGAGGGGGCTTCCGAGCAGGCCCCGCGGGCGCTGCGCGAGCCGACGGACGG
>NZ_KN708638.1:5184840-5189842 GCF_000805335.1 Streptomyces sp. CT34
CGCGGCGCCGGCGGGGGCGGTCGCAGTCGGGCACGCCCGCGGGCGTCGGTCTTCCGGGGGATTGCCGGTCCCGGCGGTAGCCTGCGCGGGTGACGACCTTGCTGGGGTACCGCTCTCTTGTCCAGGAGGCCGCGGCGCTGCGGTCCGGCGCGGCCGACCCCGTCGACGCGGTGCACCGCTCGTGCGACCGGATCGACGCCGTCGATCCGTACGTCCGGGCCTTCGTGCCGGAGGACGGGCGGCGCAGCCGGCTCCTGGCGGCGGCGCGGGAGCTTGCGGCGGACGGCCCGCCGGACCCGGCCCAACGGCCCGCCCTCTATGGCGTACCGGTCGGGATCAAGGACATCGTGCACGTCGACGGGCTGCCCACCCGGGCGGGTTCCGCGCTGCCGCCCGAGGAACTGGGGGGTGCGCAGGCCGCCGTAGTGGACCGGCTGCACGCCGCCGGGGCGCTGATCGCGGGCAAGACGGTGACCGCGGAGTTCGCGGTCACCGCCCCCGGGCCGACCCGCAATCCGCACAACCCGGCGCATACGCCCGGTGGTTCGAGCAGTGGTTCGGCCGCGGCGGTCGCCGCCGGGATGGTGCCGCTGGCCATCGGGACGCAGACCGTCGGCTCGATGATCCGCCCCGCCGCGTACTGCGGAGTGGTCGGCTTCAAGCCGTCCTACGGGCGGATCCCGGTCGGCGGCGTGATCCCCAACGCCGTCAGTTTCGACACCCTCGGGTGCTACGCGGCGGATGTGGCGGGGGTCGCGCTGGCCGCCGCCCTGCTCTGCGACGGGTGGGCACCGGACGCGGAAGGGCCGCGACGGCGCCCTGTGCTGGGCGTGCCGGTCGGCCCCTATCTGGAGCGCGCCGGTGCCGAGGCCCTGCGCGCCTTCGAGGAGCAGCGGGCGACGCTCGCCGCGGCCGGGTACGAGGTGCGCGAGGCGCCCGTGCTGGACGACTTCGAGCAGGTCGTCGCGCAGCTCTTCACGATGAACCGCTACGAGGTCGCGCGGGCACACACCCGGTGGTTCGGGCGGTACGCCGACCGCTACCGGGAGCAGACCGCGGCGGCCATCCGCCGGGGTCACACGATCGGGGACGCCGACTACGAGGCGGCTCGGGTGCGGCGCGCCGCTTTCCGCGAGCGGCTCGCGGCGGACGCGGCGACCGCCGGGATCGACCTGTGGATCGCCCCGTCGGCCACCGGACCGGCGCCCGCCGACCTCACCACCACCGGGTCGTCGATCATGTGCCTGCCCTGGAGCAACGCCGGGCTGCCGGCCGTCGGCCTGCCCGCCGGACGCGCCGCCAACGGGCTGCCGCTAGGGCTCCAACTGGTGGGCGCGCCCGGCGCGGACGAGGAGCTGCTGTACGGGGCGGCCGGTATCGAGCGCGCGCTCAACGGGGCGGCGCGGGCGGACGCGGACGCGGTGGACCGGCCCTAGGCCCTGTCGTCGAACTCCCGCCTGCCGGGCGACGTCCTGCACGTGCCCCCACCCTCGAACCGGCTTCGCACGGCGCGGGCGGGGGCCCCTTCGCCGCACCGGGCGACGGCCCCGGTTACTTCCAGTACAGGGGCCGTCGTCCGGCACGCGGAGAGCACGCACCGGACGCCGCCCGGCCCGCCCTTCGGGCGGACGACGGGAGTGTGACGACAGGACCTGGCGGGCGCGCTCACAGAGTGAGGCCGCGCCCCAGTACGTCCATCGTCCGGTCGATCAGCGCCTCCAGGCTCGCGGACGGGCCCTCCGCCACCCAGCGCAGCATCGCCTCCTGGAGGGCGGCGAGGATGGCCGCGCTGATGACCCGTACCTCCAGGTCGTCGGCCGGGCGGCCGGTGCGCTCGGCCAGGGCGGCGCCGATGATCTCGGCCTCCCGGGCGTGGTTCTCCGCCGTCCGGCCGCGGATGGCGGGCACATCGCGGATCAGCCGGGCGCGCTGGGCGAGTTCGGTACGGTCGTCGGCGGTCATCCGGTGCAGCGCCGCGACGGCGACGTGCCGCACGGACTCGACCATCGGCTCACCGGCGGGGCGGGCGCGGATCCCCGCCTCCAGTGCGGCGTCGTAGTCGTCCATGAGCACGATGTCTTCCTTGGTGGGGAAGTAGCGGAAGACCGTGCTGGGCGAGACGTCCGCGGCGGCGGCGATCCGGTCGACCGGGGTCGCGTCGTATCCCTGCTGCTCGAAGAGCCGGAAGGCGGCCCGGCGGATCGCCTGCCGGGTCTGGATCTTCTTCCGCTCCCGCAGCCCGGCCTTCGGTGTCCCGGGCGGTGGTGAGGCGGGTGTGCGCGCGAAGACCATGCGGATCATTGTCGGGCATCGGGTCGCGCCGGGGGCATGGGCAGTGCCCGCGTGCCATGCCCGTGCCACCTTTCCGGGGCCGGTGATTTCGCGCCGCGCTTCCCGCCCTCTGGTGCCCGGAATGTGCACACATCGGCGCATTGATAAATCTCTGACTGTCAGTGGAGTGTGTCACGATGCGAGGTGGGAATGATTACTGTCAGTGACATTCGGAGGGGTTTTCGGAGGGAGGGTCGAGATGCGGCCGGTCATTCATGGATATGCCGCACTCGCCGCCGCGCTGTGTGTCGGCGGCTTCCTGCTCGGCGGAGGTGCGCTGGTCTCCGCCCTGGTCGTGACCGGACTGGCGGTCCTGACATGGCAGGTGGCCGCGGCGTCACGGCCGCGGCCACGGTGGCGCGGAAGACCGGCCGGAGGGCCGGCGGGCGGATCCGGGGTGCCGGCCGTGCGGCGCCGGGCCGCCTCAGGCGTGCGTATACGCCACGAGGGAGATGCCGACGTAGTGCACGACAAAGGCCGCCAGCGTGAAGGAGTGGAAGACCTCATGGAAGCCGAACCACCGGGGTGAGGGGTTGGGGCGCTTGATGCCGTAGATGACGCCGCCCGCGCTGTAGAGCAGCCCGCCGACGATGACGAGGACGAGGACGGCGATGCCGCCGGTGCGCAGGAAGTCGGGCAGGAAGAAGACCGCGGCCCAGCCCATCGCGATGTAGCAGGGGGTGTAGAGCCAGCGCGGCGCGCCGACCCAGAAGACGCGGAACGCGATGCCCGCCAGGGCGGCGGCCCAGACCGCCCAGAGGAGAGCCTGGCCACGGGTGCCGGGCACCAGGAGCATCGTCAGCGGCGTATAGGTGCCCGCGATGATCAGGAAGATGTTGGCGTGGTCGAGCCGGCGCAGTACGCCGTCGACCCGCGGGCTCCAATTGCCGCGATGGTAAAGGGCGCTGACGCCGAAGAGCAGGCAGGCGGTGAGCGTGTAGATCGCGCAGGCCAGGCGTCCGCGGGGGCTGTCGGCGAGCGCGGTCAGCAGGATGCCGGAGAGGAGGACCGCGGGGAACATTCCCGCGTGCAGCCAGCCGCGCAGCTTGGGCTTGAGCGGCGCGGCCACGGTGGCCACCGCGGCGAGCGCGGAGCCCGCGCCGGCCTCGGACGGCGCGGACGGGGGGCGGCTTTCGGCGGCGTCAGGCGCGGAAGTCATGGCGGCAATGCTACCTACGCAACCGTAAGTTATGGATCGTCCTGAAGTGGTGACGGTCACCACTGCTCCCCCTGGACAGAGCCGAATCGGGGGCGGATGATCAAATGAGTGCGGTCGGCACCGGATGAGCGGTCACGAAGCATCCGGGTCGCGGCCCCCAAGGGGCAGACAAGTAAAAGAAGCGGTTTCCTGGCATGACAGGCAGAAGCCGTCCAGAACCCCTCAACTAGGAGCGATCGTGGCGCGCGACAACGCGGCTCCCCCCATCCCGACCCGTCACCAGGGCCTTATCTCCTGGGTCGATGAGATCGCGGCGATCACCCAGCCCGACCGGGTCGTCTGGTGTGACGGCTCGGAGGCGGAGTACGAGCGTCTGTGCGAAGAGCTCGTCGACAAGGGCACGTTCAAGAAGCTCGACCCGATCAAGCGCCCCAACTCGTACTACGCCGCCTCCGACCCGACGGACGTGGCGCGAGTCGAGGACCGCACCTTCATCTGCTCGGAGAAGGAAGAGGACGCCGGACCGACCAACCACTGGAAGGCCCCCGCCGAGATGCGGGAGATCTTCGCCGGTGAGCAGGGCGTCTTCCGCGGCTCCATGAAGGGCCGGACGATGTACGTCGTCCCGTTCTGTATGGGTCCGCTGGGGTCCCCGCTCTCCGCGCCGGGCGTGGAGATCACCGACTCCGCTTACGTCGCCGTCTCGATGCGCACCATGACGCGGATGGGCCAGGCGGTCCTCGACGAGCTGGGGGAGGACGGCTTCTTCGTCAAGGCCGTGCACACCCTCGGCGCCCCGCTGGCCGAGGGCGAGGCCGACGTGCCGTGGCCGTGCAACTCCACCAAGTACATCTCGCACTTCCCCGAGGCGCGCGAGATCTGGTCGTACGGCTCCGGCTACGGCGGCAACGCCCTGCTGGGCAAGAAGTGCTACGCGCTGCGCATCGCCTCCGTCATGGCCCGGGACGAGGGCTGGCTCGCCGAGCACATGCTCGTCCTCAAGCTGACCCCGCCGCAGGGCGAGGCCAAGTACGTCGCCGCCGCGTTCCCGAGCGCCTGCGGCAAGACCAACCTGGCCATGCTGGAGCCGACGATCCCGGGCTGGACCGTCGAGACCATCGGTGACGACATCGCCTGGATGCGCTTCGGCGAGGACGGCCGGCTCTACGCGATCAACCCCGAGGCCGGTTTCTTCGGCGTCGCGCCCGGCACCGGCGAGCACACCAACGCCAATGCCATGAAGACCCTCTGGGGCAACTCCGTCTTCACCAACGTCGCCCTCACCGACGACGGCGACGTCTGGTGGGAGGGCATGACCGAGGAGACCCCGAAGCACCTCACGGACTGGAAGGGCAACGACTGGACGCCCGACTCAGGTGTCCCGGCCGCGCACCCCAACGCCCGCTTCACCGTTCCGGCCGCCCAGTGTCCGACCATCGCGCCCGAGTGGGAGGACCCGAAGGGCGTGCCGATCTCGGCCATCCTCTTCGGCGGCCGGCGGGGCCGCGCCCC
>NZ_KN708638.1:5189852-5285873 GCF_000805335.1 Streptomyces sp. CT34
CGTTCCGCTGGTGACCGAGTCGCTGACCTGGCAGCACGGTGTCTTCCTCGGCGCGAACGTGGCGTCCGAGAAGACCGCCGCCGCCGAGGGCAAGGTCGGCGAGCTGCGCCGGGACCCGTTCGCCATGCTGCCGTTCTGCGGCTACAACATGGGCGACTACATGGCGCACTGGATCAAGGTGGGCGCCGACAAGGACCCGGCCAAGCTGCCGAAGATCTACTACGTCAACTGGTTCCGCAAGGACGCCAAGGGCCGCTTCGTGTGGCCGGGCTTCGGCGAGAACAGCCGGGTGCTCAAGTGGATCGTCGAGCGGCTGGACGGCAGGGCCGAGGGCGTCGAGACCCCCATCGGCGTGCTGCCCACGAAGGACGCGCTGGACACCGACGGCCTCGAACTCTCCGATGCCGACCTGGAGTTCCTGCTCACCGTCGACAAGGACATCTGGCGTGAGGAGGCGGCGCTGATCCCCGAGCACCTCAACACCTTCGGCGACCACACCCCCAAGGAGCTGTGGGACGAGTACCGCGCGCTGGTCGAGCGCCTCGGCTAGTCCGCGGCGCGGCCGTGTCGTGCGGCGCCCGTCCGGGGTCCCGTGCCCGGTGCACGGGGCCCCGGCCCGTTTCCGGCGCGCCGTCAGGGGCGGGCGGTCGGGGGCGGGCCTCAGGCCGTGGCGAGGTCCCGGCCGCCGGCCTCATGGGCGGCCAGCCGCTCACCGGCCAGGGCGATGGCCGCGGTGTCGTCCCGGGAGGTGGCGACCGCCAGGGCGTTCCCGGCGAGGGTGCGGGCGCGCTGCCGGAGGGCCGGCAGGCGAGCGGGGTCGCCGCCGGTGGGTTCGGCGCGCAGCGGGTGGTGGCCGCCGGTCAGCCGCGCGACCTCCTCGGCGATGCGGTCGGCCGCGTCGGAGAGCGCGGCGCGCTCGCCCTTGGACGTCGCCAGGGCGCGCAGCTCGTCGGTGACGGTGAGCAGTGCGGTCAGCTGCCCGGCCAGCCGGATGTCCAGCTCCTCCTCGCGGGAGCGGTGCGGGACCACCGGGGTGGCGGCCATGCTGTGGACCGACTTGGTGCGGATCGGTTCGTACATGGGACGGCCTCCTGGAAACATCTAGGAGGCCATCCTAGCTTGGACAGAGTCTAAAGTTGTGGGTTGTATAGAAGTCGCTGCGGTTCAGTACTGTCCGTAACCGTCGAGGAAGGCGCCGATTCGGGTGACGGCCTCGGCCAGATCGTCCTTGCCGGGCAGGGTGACCAGCCGGAAGTGATCCGGCTCGGGCCAGTTGAAGCCGGTGCCGTGGACGATCATGATCTTCTCGGCGCGCAGCAGGTCGAGCACCATCTGCCGGTCGTCCTTGATCTTGTACACCGCGGGGTCCAGCCGCGGGAAGGCGTACAGCGCGCCCTTCGGCTTGACGCAGCTGATGCCCGGTATGCGCAGCAGGGCCTCGTAGGCCGTGTCGCGCTGCTCCAGCAGCCGGCCGCCGGGGAGCACCAGGTCGTTGATCGACTGCCGGCCGCCGAGGGCGGTGGCGACCGCGTGCTGTGCCGGCATGTTGGCGCACAGCCGCATGTTCGCCAGGATCGTCAGCCCCTCGATGTACGAGGCGGCGTGCGCCTTGGGGCCGCAGACCGCCAGCCAGCCGCTGCGGTAGCCGGCGACCCGGTACGCCTTGGACAGGCCGTTGAAGGTCAGCGTCAGCAGGTCGGGGGCGAGCGCGGCGAACGGGGTGTGGGTGACGCCGTCGTAGAGGATCTTGTCGTAGATCTCGTCGGCGCAGACGATCAGGTTGTGCCGGCGGGCGATCTCCGCGATGCCGCGCAGCAGTTCGTCGTCGTACACCGCGCCCGTGGGGTTGTTGGGGTTGATGACGACGAGGGCCTTGGTGCGGTCGGTGACCTTGCGCTCGATGTCGGCGAGGTCCGGCATCCAGTCCGCCTGCTCGTCGCAGCGGTAGTGCACGGCGGTGCCGCCGGAGAGCGAGACCGAGGCCGTCCACAGCGGGTAGTCCGGGGCCGGGACCAGCACTTCGTCGCCGTCGTCGAGCAGCGCCTGCATCGACATCTGGATCAGCTCGGAGACGCCGTTGCCCAGGTAGATGTCGTCGACGGAGAGTTCGATGCCCTTGGTCTGGTAGTGCTGCATCACCGCGCGGCGGGCGGAGAGCAGACCCTTGGCGTCGCCGTAGCCGTGCGCCGTGCCGATCGAGCGGAGCACGTCCTCCAGGATCTCGGGCGGGCACTCGAAGCCGAACGCCGCCGGATTGCCGGTGTTCAGCTTGAGGATGCGGTGACCCGCCGCTTCGAGCCGCATGGCCTCCTCGAGGACCGGGCCGCGGATTTCGTAGCAGACGTTGGCGAGCTTCGTTGACTGGATCACCTGCATGACGGCCACTTTACGGGCGCGTACCGGCGCCCGCCCGGTGTTTTTCCCCACGTCATCCGCGGACGGCGTGGGGTTCCTCACGTGGGGTGACGGTCCGGGGCGGCTGCCGGAGGTTCCGCGCACGGCGGTCGGTTCAGCGCCGTCCCGGGGTCCGCCGGACCGCCCGGCCGGCCAGCACGTCCGTGCGCCGGCCGTCGGCCATGACGAAGCGGCCGTCGATCAGGACGTGCGGGATGCCGGCGGGCAGGGTGCGCGGGGCCTCGAAGGTGGCGCCGGCGGCGACCGTGTCCGGATCGAAGAGCACCAGGTCGGCGCGGTAGCCCTCGCGGACCAGACCGCGGTCGGGCAGCCGCAGCCGGGCGGCCGGGCGCGAGGTCAGATGCGCCACGCACTCCTCCAGGGACAGCACCCCGAGCTCGCGGACGTATCTGCCGAGGTAGTGGGGGAAGGTGCCGTACGCCCGGGGGTGCGGCTTGCGGCCCTGGAGGATGCCGTCGCTGCCGCCGGTGTGGACGCGGTGCCGCATGATCCGGCGGACGTTGTCCTCGTGGCCGACGTGCTGGAGGATCGTCGAGCCCAGCCGGTCGTCGATCAGCAGCCGGCGGGCGGTGGTCCAGGGATCCTCGCCGCGCTCGGCGGCGTGCGCGGCGACGGTCCGGCCGATGTGGCCGGCCAGTGCGGGGTCGGCGACGCCGGAGATCTCGATGGTGTCCCAGGCGATGGGGACGCCGTGGCACCCGTCGGACCCCGTCACCTCCAGGGCGTGCCGGATGGCCGCGGCGGTCGCGTCGTCCCGCAGGCGCGCGAGAACCGCCTCGGGGCCGCCCTCACCGGCCCAACTGGGCAGCATCGCCACGAGAGTCGTGCAGCCGGGGGTGTACGGATAGGTGTCCAGGGAGATGTCGGCGCCGTCGTCCAGGGCCTCGTCCAGCAGGGCCAGCAGCTCGGGCGCCCGCCCCTCGTTGACGCCGAAGTTCATGGTGGCGTGCGCGAGATGCAGCGCGCAGCCGGCCGCGCGGGTGAGGGCGATCATCTCGGCGTACGCCTCCAGGGCGCCCGCCCCGTAGGAGCGGTGGTGGGGGCAGTAGTAGCCGTCGTAGCGGGCCACCACCCGGCACAGTTCGGTCAGTTCGGCGTCCGAGGCGTACATGCCCGGGGTGTAGGTGAGGCCGGAGGACAGGCCCACGGCGCCCTGCTCCAGGCCCTCGGCGACCAGCCGCCGCATCCGCGCGAGCTCGCCGGCGGTGGCGGCGCGGTCGTCCCAGCCGACGGCGAGCATCCGTACCGTGCCCTGGGGAACGAGGTAGGCGGCGTTGACGGCGATGCCGGCGCCGTCGAAACCGTGGTCGAGGCGGTCGAGGTACTCGCCGACGGTGCGCCAGGTGAAGGCGACCGAGGTGTCGCCGGGCGCCCCGCCGTTCCAGCCGGTGATCTGGGCGCGCACCTCGGCGAGCGTGCGGTCGTCGACCGGGGCGTACGACAGCCCGTCCTGGCCGAGGACTTCGAGGGTGACGCCCTGGGCGACCTTCGCGGTGTGCGCGGGGTCGCGGAGCACGGCGAGGTCGCTGTGGGCGTGCATGTCGATGAAGCCGGGGCAGAGGGCGAGGCCGGTGCCGTCCACCACGCGGGCGGCGGCCGGGCGCGGGCCGCCGTCCGTCTCGCGGTGGATCTCGGCGATCCGGCCGCCGGCCAGGGCGACATCGGCGCGGTAGGACGGCCCGCCGGACCCGTCGACGACGCGTACGCCGCGGAGCACGGTGTCCATGGGCGGGCCGCCTTTCCGGAGGGTGGGTCAGGGGCCGACCCGGAGGCGGGGTCGGGGTGGGATCAGGGTTTTTCCGGGGGTGCCGGGGCCGGCGGCGGCACCCCCGCGGGTATCAGAAGAACGTGCGGATGAAATCGACGACGGTGCCGTCCGCCTCGACCAGCGGAATCAGCTGCCACTTGTCGAAGGAGGTGCAGGGGTGCGACAGACCCAGGCCGACCCAGTCGCCGACCTCCACGTCGCCGGCGTGCTCGGTGCCGAGCCAGGCGTGCTGGTCGGACAGTCCGGTGACGGTGATGCCGGCCGCGGGCCGCAGCGTGCCGTCCCGGCCGGACCGGACGACCTGCGCCCGCGGCAGGCCGAGGTCGTACGGGGCGTCCCGCTTGCCGGCGTTGAGGAACGCCTGCTCGGGAGTGGGGCGGGAGACGACCTGGGCCCAGAGGCGGAACGCGGGCTGGAGGGCGCCCTCTTCCGGTACGCGGTTGAAGGGGGTGAGGCGGCGGTAGTGGTCGTCGTCGTGCGAGACGTAGGCGCCCGAGCGCAGCAGCTTGAGGACCGGCGCGGAGAGTTGCGGGAGCTCGGCGAAGACGTCGGAGACCGCGTCGAACCAGGCGCTGCCGCCGGCGCTGACCACGATCTCGTCGAGGTCGGCGAAGCGGCCGGAGGCGTCGAACTCCGCGGCCAGCCGGACCAGTCGGCGCAGCCAGGCGGTGACCTTCTCGTGGTCGGCCTGCGGCACCTCGCCCTCGTAGCCGGCGACGCCGACCAGGCGGAGGGTGTCCACGCCCGCGATGGCGTCGGCGAGTTCGAGGCATTCGGCCTCGGTGCGGACCCCGGTGCGGGCCCCCTCGCCGGCGCCCAGTTCGATGACGACGTCCACGGGGCGGCTGGCCTCCGCGGCGCGCAGGGCGGCGTCCATCAGCTCGATACCGCGCAGCGAGTCGACGTAGCAGATGAAGCGGAAGTCCGGGTCGGCGTCCAGTTCGCCGGCCAGCCAGCGCAGTGCGGCGGCGTCGACGACCTCGTTGGCCAGGAAGATCCGCTGGATGCCGTAGTCGCGGTAGACGCGGGCCTGGTGGGGGACGGCGGCGGTGATGCCCCAGGCGCCGTGCTCCAGTTGGCGGGCGAAGAGCTGCGGCGCCATACAGGTCTTGCCGTGCGGGGCGAAGGCCAGGCCGTGCCGGGCGGCGTAGGTCTCCATGAGGGCCAGGTTGTGCTCGACGGACTCGGCGGAGAGGGCCAGGACGGGGGTGGTGAAGCCGCCGGTGAAGAGGTTGCGGCGCTCGGCTGCCAGGTCGCCGAGGGTGCGCCCGTCGGCGTCCGGGGGGAGTGCCTTGAAGCGGTGATCGACCTTCTCGTCCGCGAGGTTCTTGAGTCCCTGCGCGAGCCGCCCGCCGGCCATGGAGCCTCCTCGATCAGTATGTTGCATGCTCTGCAACACCCGTTGCGCATATCGCTTATAGCTGTCTAACATCCGAGCCATCGCCCGGTCAATGGTGGCGAAACGCGGGGAACGGCGCCGAGAACGGCGTGCGGAAATGACGCCGGGAAGCCTGCCGGGAACGGCAGTTGACGACGGGCGGGGCGGCCCGTCGGGTGCCCGGCGGAAGTCCGGGCGGAACTCCCGTGGCGCGGCCGGACCCTGGCCCGCCCCGGCGGCACAACGGCGCAGCGGCGCAGCGAGACGGCGGTGCAGCGACACGGCGGCACAGCGGCACAGTGAGGGAGCGCAACCGATCGTGACCAGGTCCTCGAACGCCGGCGGCACCCCCGCTCCGGACGGCACCGCCGCCCCGGACGCCGATGTCGTCTGCCTCGGCGAGTCCATGGTCACCTTCCTGCCCACCGCGCCGGGGCGGCTCGCCGACGTGCCCGCCTTCGAGCGCGCCATCGGCGGCGCGGAGTCCAACGTCGCCTGCGCCCTGGCCCGCGCCGGCCACACCGTCCGCTGGATCTCCCGGGTCGGCGCCGACGGCTTCGGCGACCATCTCGTCGGGGCGATCGGGGCGTACGGCGTCGACACCGGCGGCGTCCGGCGCGACCCCGCCCGCCCCACCGGCATCTACTTCCGCACCGCCGGCGACCGCGACACCGACGCCCATGAGGTCGCGTACTACCGCTCCGGCTCCGCCGCGTCCGCGATGTCGCCGGCGACCATGGACCTGGCCGCGCTGCGCGCCGGCCGGGTGCTGCACCTGTCCGGGATCACCGCCGCGCTCTCCGGCGACTGCCTCGCCCTGCTGCGCGAACTCACCGCCCGCCCGGCGGCGGACGGCCGCCCGCTGGTCTCCTTCGACGTCAACCACCGCCACCGTCTGTGGGCCGACGCACAGGGGCCGCGGGTTCTGCTCGACCTGGCGCGCGGCGCCGACATCGTGTTCGTGGGCGAGGACGAGGCCCGGGACGCCTGGGGGCTGCACGGCGGCCGGGCCGTGCGCGCGGCGCTGCCGGAGCCGGAGATCCTGGTCGTCAAGCGCGGGAAGGGCGGCGCGACCGTCTTCCGGCGCGCCGGCGGGCCGGGCGGGCGCGCTGCCGGGCCGGGCGGGCGCGGCGCCGGCGACGACGTGGTCGGCGTTCCGGCCCTGAGGGTCGACGTGGTGGCCGCCGTCGGCGCGGGCGACGCCTTCGCGGCCGGGTTCCTCTCCGCCACCCTCCGCGGCCTGCCGCTGCGCTCCCGGATCCGGCACGGCCACCTGTGGGCCGCCGCCGCCCTCACCGTCACCGGTGACCTGGCCGCCCCGCCGTCCCGGGCCCTCGCCGACCGGCTCGCCGGGCTCGACGACGCCGCCTGGGGGACACTGCACCTCGGCCCCGGCTGGACGGACGCCATGGAGGCCGTGGACCGGGAGGTGTGTACGCCGTGAACGAGCGCAGCGAGAGAACTGCCGGGAGTTGCGTCTCCGTGGGGAGGTGCGTCTCCGTGGGGAGGTGCGTCTCCGTTGGGAGGTGCGCCCCCGTCGGGAGGTGCGTCCCAGTCGAGAGGCCCGCCCCCGTCGCATACGGGGCCGGGCGAAGCGAGGCAGGCACATGAGCGAGCGTGGTGAGCGAATCATGGAAGGGTGCGCGCTGAGCGAATGCGAGCCGAGCGAAGCGTGGGGGTACCCCCGGTCGGAGACTGGGGGAGTGTCGGCATGAGCCAGACCGTCGACCGCGCGCTCAGCATCCTGCCGCTGCTCGCCGAGGGCCCCGCCGACCTCGGCCGGGTCGCCGACCGGCTCGGCGTGCACAAGTCCACCGCGCTGCGGCTGCTGCGCACCCTCCACGAGCACGGTCTCGTCTACCGTCAGCCCGACCAGCGCTACCGCCTCGGCGCCCGGCTCTTCGCGCTCGCCCAGGAAGCCGTCGAGCACCTCGACGTCCGCGAGATCGCCCACCCCCACCTCGTCGAGCTCAACAAGCAGTGCGGGCACACCGTCCACCTCGCGGTCCACGAGGAGAACGAGGTCCTCTACATCGACAAGGTCGAGAGCCGCTATCCGGTCCGGATGTACTCGCGGATCGGCAAGCCCGTCGCGATCACCGTCGCCGCGGTCGCCAAACTGCTCCTCGCCGACCTGCCCGAGCCCGAGCGCCGCGCCCTCGCTTCGAGGCTCGACTACCCCCGCCACACGTCCCGTTCGACACCCGATGCCGCGGCCTTCCTGGCCGAGCTGGCCAAGGTGCGCGAACAGGGCTGGGCCACCGACCTCGGTGGCCACGAGGAGTCCATCAACTGCGTCGGCGCCCCGATCCGCGGCGCGGACGGCCGCGCGGTCGCCGCCATGTCGGTCTCCGCGCCGAACGTCGTCGTCAGCGCGGAGGAACTCCTCACGCTGCTCCCGCTGGTGCGCCGGACCGCCGACGCCATCGGCCGGGAGTACTCCGGTACCGCCAACGCCGGCCCCCGGCCGGCCCCATGAAGGACGTCCGAAGGACACGCATGAGCGAGAAGACCGCCCTCACCCCGGCCACCCACACCACCCCGCCCGCCAAGTTCTCCCACGGCGTCAAGAAGGGCAACATCCTCCAGGTCGCCGGCCAGGTCGGCTTCCTGCCCGCCGTCGAGGGCCGGGCCCCCACCCCGGCCGGCCCCACCCTGCGCGCGCAGACCCTCCAGACCCTCGCCAACGTCAAGGCCGTCCTCGAAGAGGGCGGCGCGAGTTGGGACGACGCGATGATGGTGCGCGTCTACCTCACCGACGTCGCGCACTTCGCCGAGATGAACGAGATCTACGACGCCTACTTCGAGGAGCAGGGGCTCAAGGAGGCCCCCGCCGCCCGCACGACCGTCTACGTCGGTCTGCCCAAGGGCCTGCTCATCGAGATCGACGCCCTCGCGGTGCTGGGCTGAGGCACCGGATTCCCCGGGCCTGACCCATCGGATTCCCCGGGCCTGACCCACCGGACAGGCCCTGGCCCGGCCGGCCGTCGGCGCTGACCTCCGCGCACCGTTCGCCGCACGGCACGGCGTCCCGTACCACCGGGACGCCGTGCCGCGGTCCCCCCTGCCTGGACCGTGCTCACCAGGGCCAACCCGGTCTCCGGGCCCCTGCCCGACAACGGAGTCACCATGTTCCTCGCTGCCGCGGCCCCCACCCCACCGTCCCCGCCGCACACCGGCGGACTGCTCGCCCTGATACCGGGCACCGCGGGGCTGCTGACGGTCGCCGCCCTCGGTATCGCGCTGCTCCTCGTCCTGATCATCAAGGCCCGGCTCCAGCCATTCGTCGCGCTGCTGGGCGTCTCCATCGCCGTGGGACTCGCCGCCGGCCTCTCCGTCACCGAACTCTTCGGCACGGTCCAGAAGTCCGATGTCGTCTCGCTGATCGAGTCCGGTATGGGCGGGATCCTCGGGCATGTCGCCATCATCATCGGCCTGGGCACCATGCTCGGCGCGATCCTCGAAGTCTCCGGCGGTGCCGAGGTGTTGAGCTCCCGGCTGCTGGCCCTCTTCGGCGAGCGGCGGGCCCCGTTGGCGATGGGCCTGACCGGCCTGGTCTTCGGCATCCCGGTCTTCTTCGACGTCGGCATCTTCGTCCTGGCACCGATCGTGTACGCCGCCGCGAAACTCCCCCAAGCATCTCCGACAGGCTCCGATGCAGGGGGGACCCCCACCAGCCGGTCCATGGTGCTGTACGCCATGCCGCTGCTGGCCGGGCTCTCCATGACGCACGCCTTCCTGCCGCCGCACCCGGGTCCGGTGGCCGCCGCCGGACTCTTCAGGGTCGACCTCGGTTGGCTCATCCTCATGGGCGCGGTCTGCGGTCTCCCCGCGGTCCTGGCCGCCTGGGGCTACGCCGCCTGGATCGGCAACCGCCTCTTCGTCCCGGTTCCGCACGAGATGGCCGAGGCCGCCGCGGAGGCCAGGGCCGCGGTCGACGCCGAGCGGACCGCTGCCGGGGGCCGGCACCGGGAGAAGCCGGTCTCCCTGGCCACCGTCCTCGCCGTCATCGGTACGCCGCTGGCGCTGATCCTCCTGGCGACCTTCTCCTCCGTCGTGCCGGCCCCTCCCCCAAGTACTTCGACAAGCTCCGTGCAGGGGGGACCCCCACCACTTGCGCTCTCGGTGATCGAGTTCTTCGGCCACCCCTTCGTCGCCCTGACGATCGCGCTGCTGCTCGCGTACTACCTGCTCGGCATCCGCCGCGGCTGGTCCCGCACCTCCCTGGAAGCGGTCTCCACCGCCTCTCTCAAGCCAGTTGGCAACATCCTGCTGGTGGTCGGCGCGGGCGGGATATTCGGCGCCGTGCTCAAGGGCAGCGGGGTGGCCACCGCCCTGTCCGACACCTTCCACGACGTCGGACTGCCGGTCATCGTGCTGGCCTACCTGCTCTCGCTCGTGCTGCGGGTGGCCCAGGGCTCGGCGACGGTCGCGATCGTGACCACGGCCGGGATCGTGTTGCCGCTGGTGGCGGGACAGGGGCTGTCCCAGGCCCGTCTGGCGCTGGTCATCACGGCGATCTCTGCTGGCTCGATCTTCGCCTCGCACGTCAACGACGGCGGGTTCTGGATGGTGTCGAAGTACTTCGGGATCTCCGAGCGCGACACCCTGAAGTCGTGGACCGTACTGGAATCGGTACTGTCCGTCGTCGGATTCGCGATGGCCGGGGTCGTCAGCCTGCTCGTCTAGGGGCAACGCCCTGGCCAGGAGGACGAGTTCGAGGAGGGGGCGCGCGGCCCGGCCGAGGTGGCGGAGGGGCGGGTGCGGGGTAAGGAGAACGTGGTATGCGCCGTACGCGGCGCCGGGTATCCGTCAACTTGCCATCGATTACCGGAAATTTGTTGCCGGCCGGACCGCCGCGGCCAACAATGCGCACGACAAAGCCGAAGTGGCGGCACGGAATTGTCGCCAACGGACTTCGGAACAGAAGCTGAGAGGACCCCCCACATGTATCGACCTCTCGTCGGCACCCTGGCCACCACCGTGCTGGGAGCCGCAGCCCTGGTGAGCGGTGCCGCACCCGCAGGCGCCGCACCCGCGGGTGCCGCACCGGCGGGCACCGCCCCGCACCACGCGCCGGCGCACCACAAGCCGGCGCTCCGGACGAAGGCGGTCGACTTCGCCGGCACCGTCGCGCTGGACGACTGCTCCGGCTCGATCGTCAAGATGCCCACCTCGAAGGAGAGCGACCCGGCGCTGGTGATGACCAACGGCCACTGCCTGGAGAGCGGTATGCCCTCCGCGGGTCAGGTCATAGTCGACCAGCCGTCCAGCCGCTCCTTCACCGTCCTGGACAAGTCGGCGGGTGAACTGGGCCAGATCCAGGCCACCAAGGTCACGTACGCCACGATGACCAACACCGATGTAACGCTGTACCAGACCGGCTCGACGTACGCGGAGATCGCGCAGAAGTACGGAGTCAAGCCGCTGGAGCTGGCCACCGACCACCCGGCCAAGGGCGCCGGGATCACCGTGGTGTCCGGCTACTGGAAGAAGACCTACACGTGCAGCATCGACGGCTTCGTGCCCACCCTCAAGGAGGGCGACTGGAGTTGGAAGGACTCGGTCCGCTACACCCCGGAGTGCAAGACGATCGGCGGCACCTCCGGCTCGCCGGTGGTCGACAACAAGACCGGCAAGGTCGCCGCGATCAACAACACGGGCAACGAGAACGGCGAGCGGTGCACCGAGAACAACCCCTGCGAGGTGGACGACCAGGGCAATGTGACGGTCCACAAGGGCACCAACTACGCTGAGGAGACCTACGGGATCCCCAAGTGCTTCGGCGCCGGCAACAAGCTGGACCTGAACGCCGCGGGCTGCACGCTCCCCAAGCCGTCGGGCGTCCGCCGCTGACCCGCGGGCCCGGCCGGGGGTAGCCCGCAGCGGCACCGGGGGCAGCCCCGAGCGGTACGGAGCCAGGTCCCGCGCACCGGGTGCGCGGGACCTGGCCATTGGGGGTGGCGTCCTGGGGAGCCGGGCTACGGCAGGCCGTGGACGTGCCCGCCCACCTGGCTCGCGAACTCGTTGCCGTTCGCGGCGTCCCAGTTCGTGGACCAGGCCATCGCGCCGCGCAGCCCCGGATAGGTCCTGGACGGCTTGAAGGAGCCGCAGTTGGTGCCCGCGGTGAGGCAGTCCAGGGCGGCGTTGACCACCGACGGGGCGACATGGCCGCTGCCCGCCGCGCTGGCCGAGGCCGGTACGCCGATGCCGACCTGGGACGGGTCGAGCCCGCCCTGCAACGGGATGCAGGCCAGCGAGGTCAGGAAGTCCACCGAGCCCTGGGAGTGGACCTTGCCGTCGCACCCGTTCATCGAACCGCTGTTGTAGTACTGCGTGTTGACGACGGTCAGGAAGTCCTTGATGCCCAGGGCCGTCTTGAAGTACTCGGTCTGCGCCGACTGCATGTCGACGGTCTGCGGGGCCATGGTCACCACGACGTCGCTGTGCTTGGCGTGGATGGCCTTCAGGGCCTGCGTCATGTAGGTGGAGTTGACGCCGTTCTCCAGGTCGATGTCGACGCCGTTGAAGCCGTACTGGTCCATCAGGCCGTTGATCGAGTCGGCGAAGTTCCCGGCGGAGGCGGCGTCGCTGACGGACACCGAGCCCTTCTCGCCGCCGACCGAGATGACCACCGACTTGCCGGCCGCCTGCTTGGCCTTGATGTCCGCCGTGAAGTCGGCGGCGGAGGCGTAGCCGACGGCCGGGTCCAGGTTGAAGGTGACCGCGCCGGGCTTTCCGGCCGCGTCGGCGAAGGCGACCGCGATGATGTCGTAGGCGGGGTCGACATCCTTGAGTTTCTGCACCTTTGCGCCGTTGTTGAAGTTCTGCCAGTAGCCGGTGACGGCGTGCTTGGGGACGGCGGCGGGGCGCCCGGCCGGGTGCCCGGCGGGGTGCGCTCCGTACGCGCTCGCGGTGCCCGCCGCGGCGGTGCCGGCCGTTGCCAGCAGCGCGGCGGTCAGCCCGGCCAGCAGCCTTCCGGCGGCTCCTGCTGTCCCTGTTCCTTTTCGTGCGCGGACCACGACTGCCTCCGTGTGGGGGGAAGTTGGGGGTGGTGCGGTTGCGCGCTCAGGGGCCCCTGGGCTTGCCGTACAAGGTGGTCCAGACCAATGCGGCTGTCAAGGGTCCGTACGGAAGCGGGTGTTCCGATGGATGCCGCTTCGGCGGTATGCGGTGTTTCCCTGTCGGGCAAGCGGCCGAGACGAGTAGCCCAGAACGTGTTCTCCGGGACGTATCTCTGTGGATAAAGTGCTGAGCGTATGGCGCCGATGGCGCAGAGCTGTGCCGATCCGCGGTCCCGGGAGCCCCGGAGGCCGGAGGAAGTGGGGGAGCGACGTGCCGACCGCGATTGCAGTCACCAGCCCGGATCTCGCGCTGCCCGCGACCGACCGGCAGACCCCCGCCGCCGTCGTGCTGCGGGCCCCGCATCTCCAGCCGCTGGACGAGGCGTTGACCGAGACCAGCGCCGTGCTGGAGCACCACGGGCATCTCGTGGTGCTGTATTCCTCGGCCTGCCCGCCGGAGCACATCAGACGGCTGCACATGCTGCGCGCCGTGCTGGAGAGCGACCGGATCGCCATCCTCCGCACCGCCCTGCCGCCCCTCGGCGTGGCCGTCCTCGCCCGCCAGCTGCGCCAGTTGTCGCTCTACGGCCTCAGCCCCGGCGTGCTGGCCTGCGCCGCCCGGCTGCTGGCGCACTACGTCCACGCGGGCGCCCTGCTGGGCAGCGTGAGCGGGCTGGACCGGGTCGAGGTGGACCTCCGCTCGCACATGAAGTCCTGGCTGCCCGGCGCCCACTTCGCCGTACTGGCCAACCCCCGGCCCCA
This sequence comes from Streptomyces sp. CT34, assembly GCF_000805335.1. Lineage (GTDB taxonomy): Bacteria > Actinomycetota > Actinomycetes > Streptomycetales > Streptomycetaceae > Streptomyces. Next base: position 5,203,240 of record NZ_KN708638.1, read on the forward strand.
GCTGCTGCACCTGGACCGGCACGGTACCCAGACCGGACTCCGGCCGCCCGGCTTCGCCACCCAACTCGCCGTCGCCCGCGGCCAGCTCACCGCCGACTGGGTCACCTCCGCGCTGGCGCCCTCCTGGCAGGTGCAGGGCGTGTACGAGGCGCGGCTGCCCGCCGAGTCCGCCCGCTGGTGGGGCACCCAGAAGCTGATCGAGTTCGCCGCCGCCATTCCGGATCCGTCCCTGCTGCACCAACTCGTGGCGTCCGTACGGCGCGAGGAGTGCGGCTGGTGCGGCCGGGAACTCATCGGCGACCGCTGCGCGTTCTGCGCGGCGCCGCTGGCCCGGGACCGGGCGGGCGGCGGCCCGGGGCGCGAACCGGCCGCCATAGCCGGGGCGCCGGCCGCCGCCACGGCACCGGCGCCCGCACCGCCGCCCACCGCCCCGCCCGACTGCCCCGCCCCCGCCGACCACGCCGCCGCGCCGCTGCGGCAGCGCGGGCTCTCGCCGGTGGCGCCGTACGGGGTCCAGGGCGGCCGGGGACCCGGCGATCCGCGCGGCGGAGCCGGCCGGATCGACGTCCGCGGACCCAACATCATGAGCGGCACCGAGGAGCCGGCGCCCGGCGCACCGCAGCCGCCCGGCGGCTGGGACCTGCCCGGCCACCCCGATCTCCCGGGCCGCCCGGACGCCCCGGGAACCGCGCGGGCGGTGGCTCGCGTGCGCTGAACCGCCCGGCAGCCGCCGGCACCTGACCCACCACCGACCGCCCGACCGCCCGCCGCACCGTCCCGATCGAGGTCCCCCACCCATGAACTCACGCCAGCGCCGCGGAGTGATCCTGCTGCTCCTGTCCGTCCTCTGTGCGGTCGGCGCGTTCGTCGGCGTGCTGGCGGTGATCCGGAACGTCGAGTCCGAGATCGGCCCGCAGAAGACCGCGTACCGGCTCAAGACGGACGTCGCGGCCTATAAAACGCTGGATCCCGGGCAGTTCGAGGAGGTGAAGATGCCCCAGCGGTGGCTGCCGCCCACCGCCGTGACCGACCTGGACAAGGTCAGCGGCAAGATCGCGGTGACCCCGCTGAAGAAGGGGTCGCTGCTCCAGGACGACATGATCGTCGACCGGCCGGCGCTGAAGGCCGGACAGCAGGAGATCGCCATCATGATCGACGCGTCCACCGGCGTGGCCGGCAAGATCAACCCCGGTGCCCGGGTGAACATCTACGCCACCTTCGACGGCCGGCGCCCCGAGGACAAGCCGGTCTCCAAGGTCATCGTGGCCGGCGCCCAGGTCATCGACGTCGGCAAGCTGACGCCCCTGGAGGCCAAGGACCCCGGCAACACCACCGCCGGCACCCGCCAGGCCGGCCAGGCCGTCCCGATCACCTTCGCGCTGGACACCGAGGACGCCCAGCGGGTCGCGTACGCCGAGTCGTTCGCCTCCCACGTGCGGCTCGCCCTGCTCGCCCCCGGCACCGAGGCCACCATCCCGCCGGCCGAACGCACCTACACCCTCGACGGCGACAAGTGACCCGGAGGCACAGGTGACCATCCGCATCCTCCCGGCAGTCGGCGACCCGGACGCCGCGCGGGCCGTCTCCGCGCTCCTCGGCCAGCTGCCGGACGCCGAACCGGCGCCCGCGGTCGCCGACTCCACCGCGCTCCTCGACGCGCTGGCCGGGGCCGCAGGGCCCGGAGCGGGCGCGCCGCCCGCTGGCCAGGGCCCGCCCCCCGCCGGTGCGCCGTCCGGCGTCGAGGCGCTGCCCGAGGTCGTCCTCGTCCACGAGCGGATCGGCCCGGTGCCGGCGCTGGAGCTGATCCGCGAGGTGGCGCTCCGCTTCCCCGCCGTCGGCGTCGTACTGATCACCACGGACGCCGGGCCCGCGCTGTTCTCCGCGGCGATGGACGCCGGCGCCCGCGGCATCGTCGGACTGCCCCTCGGCTACGACGAGTTGGCCGCCCGGGTGCAGGCCGCGGCCCAGTGGGCGGCCGGGGTCCGCGTCCACCTGGGAGGCGGCCCGGACGCGGCCCCCGGCCCGGCCGGCACGCTGGTGACCGTCACCGGCGCCAAGGGCGGGGTCGGCACCACCGTCGCCGCCGTCCAGCTGGCGCTCGCCGCGCGGGCCGCGGGCCGCAGCGTCGCACTGGTCGACCTGGACCTCCAGTCCGGCGACGTCGCCTCCTATCTGGACGTCCAGTTCCGCCGCTCGGTCGTCGACCTGGCCGGGATCCAGGACATCTCCGGCCGGGTGCTCCAGGACGCGGTCCACGCCCACCACACCGGACTCGGGCTGCTGCTGGCCCCCGAGGAGGGCGAGCGCGGCGAGGAGGTCGACGACCGGGCGGCCCGCCAGATCGTCACCGCGCTGCGCTCCCGCTACGAAGTGGTGATCGTCGACTGCGGTTCCCAGATGCAGTCCGCCAACGCCGCGGCCGTCGAACTCGCCGACGTGGCACTGCTGGTGGCGACCCCGGACGTGGTCTGCGTACGGGCCGCCAAGCGGCAGGTGCGGCTGTGGGACCGGCTCCAGATCCGCAAGGCCGAGGACACCGTCACGGTCCTCAACCGCCTCACCCGCAACACCGAGATCCAGCCGCCGCTGGTCGCCAAGGCCACCGGCACCCAGGTCGCCAGGACCGCGGTCCCGGCCGCCTTCAAGGAACTCCAGCCGTGCGTCGACGCCGGCCGGATGCAGGACCTCGACGGCCGCTCGGTCGTCAAGCAGGCGCTGTGGACGCTCGCCGGCGAACTGGGCCTGGTCGACGCACCGGCCGCCCGGCAGGGGAGAGGGGGCCACCGGGCGCGCCCGACGCTGACCGGACGCAAGCGCAAGGCCATCACGGCGGGCGCGGCGCCGGGATCCGCCCCCGGCCCGGCCCCGGCAGCGGCGGGTGCGGGCCGGTTCGGCGTCCGGCGGGGCGCCCCGACCCCGCCCGGCGGACCGGGCCCGTTCGATCCGGCCAGCCCGTACGAGGAGGGCTGACCGGTGCGGCGTCCGGTGGGCGGCAGCGACCGCGGCCAGGTCACGGTGGAGTTCCTCGGGGTCCTCCCGCTGATCCTCCTGGTGCTGGTGCTGCTCTGGCAGTTCGCGCTGGTCGGCTACACCTACTCGCTCGCCGCCGACTCCGCCGACCGCGGCGCGCGGGCCGCCACCGCCACCGAGGGCGGCGGCGCCGGCGCCTGCCGCACCGCCGCCGAGCACGAGCTGCCGCGCGCCTGGCACGACGGCGCCGAGACGGACTGCCGGACCGGGGCGGGCCTGTGGAAGGCGACGGTCCGGATCAGGGTCCCGGTGCTCTTCCCGGGCGCCGGCCGGTTCCCGTGGACGGTCACCGGCACCGCCGGCGCGGCCGAGGAGGCGCGAGGGTGATGGCCCGGAACTCCCGTATCCCCGCCCGGAAGTCGTGCCTCCCGGCCGGCCGCCGTGCCCGCTCCCGGGGGTGCGACCGGGGCTCCGCCTCCATCGAGTTCCTCGGCGTCCTGCCGATCCTGCTCGTGCTGGCCCTCGCCGTCATCCAGCTGGGCCTCGCCGCCTACGCCGTCCAGCAGGCCGGCACCGCCGCCCGCGCCGCCGCCCGCACCGCCTCGATGGACCGGGCCGACCGGCAGGCCGATCCGCAGGACGCCGGCCGGGCCGCGCTGACCGGCTGGGTCGCCGACCGCGCCTCGATCACCGTCGGCGGCTCGGGCGGCACGGTCCAGGCGACCGCGACCGTGCGGATCCCCTCGGTCATCCCCGGCACCGACCTCGGCTCCGCCAGCCGCACCGCCACCATGCCCCGCTCCGAAGGAGCGCCCGGAGCGTCGGCGCAAGCACCACGCACAACGACAGGAGCGCCCGGAGCGTCGGCGCAACTACCAACAACAGCGGCAGGAGCGCTACCGCGATGAGCCTCAAAGCCAGAATCGTCGCACCCGAACCGGCCGGTGAGGCACGCCAGGACGGCCATCTGGTCGCTGTCTACCGCGCCAAGCTGCTGGAGGAGATCGACCTGGCCGAGATGTCCTCACTGGCCGCCGTGGAGCGCCGCTCGCGGCTGGAGCGCGTTCTGGGGCACATCATCAGCCGCGAGGGCCCGGTGCTGTCCACCGCCGAGCGCGCCCAGCTCATCCGCCGGGTCGTCGACGAGGCGCTGGGCCTGGGCGTGCTCGAACCGCTCCTCGAAGACGCCTCGGTCACCGAGATCATGGTCAACGGCCCGGACCAGGTGTACGTGGAGCGGTCCGGCCGGGTCGAGCTGGTCCCGGTGCGCTTCGCCTCGCACGAGCAGCTGATGCAGACCATCGAGCGGATCGTGTCCACCGTCAACCGGCGGGTGGACGAGTCCCATCCGATGGTCGACGCCCGGCTGCCGTCCGGCGAGCGGGTCAACGTCATCATCCCGCCGCTGGCCCTCAACGGCGCCACCCTGACCATCCGCCGCTTCCCGCGCGCCTACACCCTCGCCGAACTCATCGGCATCGGCACCCTCGACGAGCAGATGCTGATGCTGCTGGCGGGGCTGGTGCGCGCCAAGTTCAACGTGGTGGTCTCCGGGGCCACCGGCGCCGGCAAGACCACCCTCCTCAACGCCCTCTCCGGGCTGATCCCGGACGGCGAGCGGATCATCACCGTCGAGGACGCCGCCGAACTCCAGCTCCAGCAGAGCCATGTCATCCGGCTGGAATCCCGCCCGCCCAACGTGGAGGGCAAGGGCCGGATCACCATCCGCGACCTGGTCCGCAACTCCCTGCGGATGCGCCCCGACCGCATCATCGTCGGCGAGGTCCGCGGCGGGGAGACCCTCGACATGCTCCAGGCGATGTCCACCGGCCACGACGGCTCGCTCGCCACCGTCCACGCCAACAGCGCCGAGGACGCCCTGATGCGGCTCCAGACGCTCGCCTCCATGTCGGACGTCAGCATCCCCTTCGAGGCGCTGCGCGACCAGATCAACAGCGCCGTCGACTGCATCGTCCAGCTCACCCGGCACGCCGACGGCTCCCGCCGGATCAGCGAGATCGCCCTCCTCGACTCGCGCGGCCACGAGGACTACCGGATCGTCACGGTCTGCCGCTTCGCGGCCGAACCGATGGGCGCCGACCGCGTCGTGCACGGCGTCTTCCGCTACTTCCCGCTGCCCCGCCGGTTCGCCGAACGCCTCTTCATGGCCGGCGAGCCCACCCCGCCCGCCTTCGGCGTGGCGGCCACCGACGACCAACTCGCCACCCGGAAGGCCACCACATGACCGGCGGGGACCCCCCCCCCCCGCTCGCCATCGGGGCCACCGTGCTGTGCGGTGCGCTCGCCATCGCCGGCGCCCGGACGTACGCGTCCGGGCGCGCCCAGCGGCAGGCCGTCGTGGACCGGCTCGCGGACGAGCGCCGGCTGCCGGTGGCCGGCCGGCGCCGCCGCTTCCCCTCCGTCGACCGCACCCTGCGCAACACCCGCCTCGGCCGCCGCCTCGCACTGCGGCTGACCGCCACCGGCCTGGACCTCACCCCCGGCGAGTTCTTCGTCTACATGGTCGCCGCGGTGCTCGTCCTGTGGGTGGTCGCGCAGGCCGTCCTCGCCCCGTTCTTCGGCCCGATCGCCGCGCTGGTCGCCGTCTGGGCCGCGTTCGCCTTCCTCAACTGGCAGCGGCAGAAGCGGATCGAGAGGTTCATCAACCAGCTCCCCGAGCTCTCCCGGATCCTCGCCAACGCCACCCAGGCCGGCCTGGCGCTGCGCACCGCCCTGGGAATGGCCGCCGAGGAGCTGGAGGCCCCGGCCGGCGAGGAGCTCGCCAAGGTCGCCGACAAGCTCGCCGTCGGCCACTCCGTCGACGAGGCCCTGGGCGAGCTGGCCGAACGGCTGCCCTCGCGCGAACTGGTCGTGCTGGTCACCACGTTGGTGCTGGCCAACCGCGCCGGCGGCACCGTCGTCGGCTCGCTGCGCAACCTCACCAAGACCCTGGAGGAGCGCAAGGAGACCCGCCGCGAGGTCCGCACCCAGCTCTCCCAGGTCGTGGTCACCGCGTACGTCGTCCCGCTGCTCGGCATCGGCACCCTGCTGCTGATGAACCGCATCGCCCCGGGCGCCATCGACCGGATGACCTCGTCCTTCCTCGGCCAGCTCGCGGTGGTGGCGGCCTTCGTCCTCTACGGGCTCGGCTTCTTCTTCATCCGCCGCCTCTCCAAGATCGACGTGTAGCACCCGCCCCCGACGTCCCGCCCCCCGACGCCCAGGTACAGAAGCCGGTCTCGCCATGACACTCGGAATACTGCTGGCCCTCGCCCTCGCCCTCTCGGTCGCCGGCATCTGCTGCGGTATCGCGCTCTACCGCCGCGAGGCCCGGCTCCCGCCCGACCTCGCACTGTCCCTGGAGGTCGGCTCGACCCGTACGACGGCCGTCGGCTCGGCCGTGGACCGTACGGGGATGCGCTACGCCCCGTTCGTCCTGCGGCTGATGGGCGACAAGCGGGTCGCCAGGGTCCGCCGGCGGATCGACCTCGCGGGCAACCCCGGCGGGCTGACCGTCGACCGCTACGCCGCCCGCCGGGCCGTCTACGGGGCGCTGGGCTTCTTCGGGGCGCTGGTGATGTTCCTGCGCGGCCAGCCGCTGCTGGGCGTGCTGATGGTGCTGTTCGGCCTGTTCTGGACCGAGGTCGGCATCTGGGCGGCGATCCGGCAGCGCAAGGACACCATCGAACGCACGCTTCCGGACTTTCTGGACGTGCTGGCCGTCGTGGTGAGCGCGGGGCTGGGGTTCCGCCAGGCGCTCGACCGGGTCGCGGAGAAGTACGAGGGCCCCTGGGCCGATGAACTCCGCATCACGCTACGGCAGATGGACATGGGCGTCAGCCGCCGCGCCGCCTTCGAGGAGCTGCGCAAACGCAACGACTCCGAACAGGTCGCGCAGTTCGTCACCGCCCTGCAGCAGGGCGAGGAGCTGGGCTCGCCGATCGTCGAGACGCTGATCCAGATCGCCGACGACATGCGCCGTACGGACGCCCAGAACGCACGCCGGCGGGCCGCCCGCGCGGTCCCCAAGGCGACCATGGTCGTCACCACGTTCATGGTCCCGGCCACGATGATCCTGCTGATCGCCGGCTTCTTCCTCGGATCCGGCACCAACTTCGGCTCGCTGATGGGCCGTTGACCCATGGACCCCACCGCGTCCCGCACCGCGACCCCCTCCGTGGCCTGGCGCCGCCGGACCGGCCTCGGCGTCCCCGGTCTGGTCCTCCCCGGCGCCGGTCTCGTCGTCCTCCAGGCCGCCGCCTTCGCCCACGACACCTCCCACAACTGCCACTACTTCGGCCCGTCCTTGCGGATGCACATCGCCGCCTGGGCCGGTCTGGCCTGCGGTCTCGCGGCGCCGGCCGCCTGCGCGCCGCTCTCCCGCGGCGCGGTCCGACGAGGCCGGCGCCCCCAGTGGACCCGGGCCTTCGGGGTCGCGCCGGCCTTTGTGATCCTGGGCGTACTCCCGCTGTTCCTGGAGGCGTTCGGGGTATGGGCGCTGTACGCCCCCGACCCGTCCGGCGGCGACGACTGTGCGGGGCTGGCGTACGCCCTCGGCGGCGCGTTCCGGTATCCGGCCGGATGAGGACGGTCGCGGCGCCCGCTTCTCGCCAACGCCTTCGCAGGAGCAACGAGTTGTGCCACAGTGGAGGCGCCGGGCGGGGCCGCGCGCGCCAGGGGCGCGGCGCGACCGGCCGGACCGCATGGGCATGGACGCCGGGGCAGTGAGAGACGTGTCAGGTGTTTCCGGAGGGGGAACGGGGGTGGCCGAGGTGCCGCGCAGTGGCCGAAACGCACCGGGGTATCCACCGCTCGTGGTTTCGACCGAGGATGAGGTTCGGAATCCCTGTTCCGGGAACGCTGTTCCGGCGTACTTTTCTCGTGTCACGCGCGCGGACGACCGTGCCGGCGCCACGGGGGCAGACCAGCCGGACCAGATCGGGACGGCGGCCCATGGAGGGGAAGACGATGGCGAAGCGGATCGTGGGGAACGACGACCGGGGACAGACCTCGATCGAGTACCTCGGCATCATCGCGGTGGTCGTGGCCATCGTGCTGGTCCTGTCGACCACGGACTTCGGCAGCCAGATCGCGAACGCCATCGCCAACAAGATTTCCGACGTCGTCGGAATCTAGGCGCAGCCGCCGCCACTCCCGTGCCGGCCACCCTCACGCGCCGCCGCCGGCGCGACGCGGGGCAGACCCTGCCGATCTACATCGTCGCGATCGGGGGCCTGCTCTTCCTCGCGCTCGCCTTCTTCGCCGTCGGCCAGGCGGCGGCCACCCGCAACGGTGCCCAGACCGCCGCCGACGCCGCCGCGCTCGCCGCCGGCCAGAAATACCGCGACGAGCTCGGCAGGAGCTTCCTCGACGCGCTGCGCAACGACGCCGGCGACCCCACCGCCTGGCAGGACCTCCTCAACGGCCGCGGCGCCCCCTCCGCGGCGGCCTGCCGCAGCGCGGACTGGTACGCCGGACGCAACGACGCCGCGGTCTCGTCGTGCACCCCGGACTCCTGGCCCACCTCCTTCGCGGTCACCGTCAAGACCCTGAACACGGTGGGCCGTTCGGTCATCCCGGGCACCGAGAACGAACACGCCGCGGCCCGCGCGAAGGCGATCGTCGAGCCCCGCTGCACGCTCGGCGGGCCCACGCCCCCGCCCGGCCGGCAGCCCACCCCCACCCCCACACCCGGCGGCGACGGCAAGGGCACCGGGTCCGCCCCGGTCACCCTCACCTGCGACGGCAAGGGCCGGACGCTCGACCCCGCGCACCCCAGCGATCTCCCCGCTGCCGCCGACCTGTTCTCCGTACGGCTGGCGCAGTGAGCCGCCCGAGCGCCCCCGGCCCCCCCGACCTCACGATCAAAGGAACCCTGCCATGAGCATTCGGCTCCCCACGAAGGCCGCCAGGCGAGCGGTCGCCCTGGCGAGCGCGGTCGGCCTGGCTCTCGTCGCGGCCGGCTGCGGCGACGGCGGCGGCGCGCAGGCGTCGGACGGCAAGAAGCCCGCGGCCCACGCCTCCACCCGGAAGGACGGCGGCGCCGGCAGCCCCGCGGCCGACTCCACCAAGGTCATCGGCGAGATGAAGGGCGCCGACGGCATAGTGGTCACCCTGCACTCCGTCATCCGCGACCCCGGCGGCTTCGTCACCGTCAACGGGACCGTCTCCAACCACGGCACCCGCCCCTTCAACGCCATCGGCTGGGGCCCCCACGAGACTGAGCTGAAGTCCCGTTCGTCCATCTCCGGCGCCACCCTCGTCGACGAGGCCGGCAAGAAGCGCTATCTCGTCCTGCGCGACACCAATGGCGAATGCCTCTGTACGACCGGCCTCAGCGGCCTCATGCCGGGCGCCAGCCGGCCCGTCTTCGCACAGTTCCCGGCGCCGCCCGCCAAGGTCACCGAGGTCGACTTCCAGTTGCCGACGATGCCCCCGGCCACCGTCCAGATCACGGATTGAGCCGCCACCGATGACCGCCTCCCGTAGGGCCCTCACGGCCACCGCCGCGCTCCTGCTGACCGTCGCGCTCGCCGCCCCGGCCGCGCACGCCGACCCGCCCGGCATCACCGAGGGCACCGACGCACCCGTACGCATCGACCCCACCAACCCCAACCTGCGGATGGTCCAGGGCGCCAAGCTCGCCCCGCCCAAGGTCCTCAACATCAAGTCCGTCGTCGAGAGCGACGACGGCTCCGAGCGCCGCCAGGACACCAACGCCAACGTGACCTTCGCGCTCCAGGCCGAGGTGCTGTTCGGCAAGGACAGCGCCGAGCTGTCGCCGGACGCGCTGTCCCGGATCGGCGCCATCGCCGACGAGGCCAAGAAGCAACACGCCACCAACCTGCGGGTGTTCGGCTTCACCGACAACCTCGGCTCCGCCGCGCACGGCCTGGTCCTCTCCAAGCAGCGGGCCAACGCCGTCCAGCGCGAACTGGCCGACGACCTCGGCTCGTCGGTCACCTTCCAGATCCGCGGCTACGGCGAGCAGTACCCGATCGCCGACAACAGCACCGAGGAAGGCCGCAAGAAGAACCGCCGCGTCGAGGTCAGCTTCCCACGCGGCACCGGCTCGTGACGAGGCACGGCACCGTGGCGGGGCGCGGCACCGGCTCGTCACCTGGCCCCGGCGCAGCCTTGCTCCTTCCCGGGAAGGCTCAACAGGCGTGCGTCCCAGGGGCGTTCACCCGCCCTCCGCGCCCAGCCGCAGCCGCACGCCCCGGCGCACCCCCCACCGCGCCATCGCCCCCGCCTCCGCCTCCAGCACGTGCCGCGCCCGCAACCGCGGGCGCCCCAACCGCCCCGGCCGCATGGTCCGTACGCCGAGCACCGTGAAATCCCGCCCCAGATACGCGACATCGATCGCGAACCGCATCCCGAAGGTGTGCACCCCGCTCGCCGGTGTCAGCAGCAGCGCCCCGGCGACCCCGTCCCGGCCCAACAGCCCCCGCGTACGGGCCCGGTGCGAGGCCGCGACCTCCACCGGGACCTCGACGTCCGCCCCGTGCAGCACACCCCGGCCGTTCTCCCTGCGCGCCATGCCCGCCGTTCTATCAACCCGCGCGCTCTAGGGTCTGTCCGGTGTCCGTCCTTCTGATGATTCTCGCCGCCGCCTACGGGGCCGCCGCCGGGCTGCTCCTGCCGCGGCCCGCGCACCGGATGTCCGTGGAGCCGCAGGACGACTGGCGCGCGGGCTGTCCCGCGGGCCATCCGATCACCGGTGTGCTGCGGGGCTGGCTGGGCCCCGGCCGCTGCCCGGCCTGCCGGGCACCGTACGGTCCCGGGGCGCTGCCGACCGCGGCGGCCGGCGCGCTGGTCTGCGCGGCCCTGGCGGCGGTCGCGGGCGCCCGCCCGGAACTCGCCGGCTGGCTGCTGGCGGCACCGGTGGCCGTGCTGCTGGCGATCGTCGACTGGCGGGTACGCCGCCTCCCGGACGTACTGACCCTCCCGCTGGCCGCGCTCCTCGCCCTGGCCCTCGGCCTCGCCGCCTGGTGCACCGGCGCGCCCGGCCCCTGGCTCCGCGCGCTGCTCGCCGGCGCCGCACTCGCCGCCGGCTACCTGGTCCTCCATCTCGTCAACCCGTCCGGCCTCGGCCTCGGCGACGTCAAGCTCGCGATCGGGCTGGGGGTCGCCCTTGGGTGGTACGGCTGGCGCACGCTGATCACCGGAGGCGCGGCCGGAATCCTGCTGGGCGCCCTCTACGGCGCGGGCCTGCTGCTCACCCGCCGATCCGGCCGGAACACGACCATGCCGTTCGGCCCCTTCATGATCGCCGGCGCCTTCTGCGCCCTCCTCCTGGGCGCCGCCGCGGTCCGCTGAGCCCCGGCTGCCCGCTCCCGCCGCCGGCCCGAGCCACGCCGCGAGCCCGCGCGATGCACGAAGCACCCCTCTCGCGGGGTTATGGTGGAAACCCCCCCTCGGGCCGGTCCGTATCCCCCCCCACGGACCGGCCCGCTTTTTTGCCCGCTCCGTCGCCGCCCCGGAACCTGGCCGAAAACCGGCGCCCACCGGCCCCGCCCGGGTCCGCTCAGCTCCGGCGGGCCCAGATGTTGATGCCCTCGGTGGTGCGCGCGAACGCGTCGATCTCGGCGAGCTCGGCATCCGTGATCTTGGGCGCGTCGAGGGCCGCCACATTGGCCTCCAGCTGGGCGACGCTGCTGGCGCCGATCAGCGCCGAGGTCATCCGCTCGTCGCGCAGCACCCAGTTCAGCGCGAGCTGGGCCAGGGACTGGCCGCGGCGCTCGGCGATCTCGTTGAGGCCGCGCAGCCGGCGTACCACCTCTTCGGAGAGCAGGTTCGGGTCCAGGGACTTGCCCTGGGAGGCGCGCGAGCCCTCGGGGATACCGTTCAGGTACTTGTCGGTGAGCATCCCCTGCGACAGCGGGGCGAAGGAGATGCAGCCCATGCCCTCGTCGGCCAGCGTGTCCAGCAGGCCGTCGTCCTCGATCCAGCGGTTGATCATCGAGTACGAGGGCTGGTGGATCAGCGGGCGCACCCCCATGCCGCGCAGCAGCCGGGCCGCCTCGCGGGTCTGCTCGGCGTGGTACGAGGAGACGCCGACGTAGAGCGCCTTGCCCTGCTGGACGGCGGACGCCAGTGCGCCCATCGTCTCCTCCAGCGGGGTGTCCGGATCGAAGCGGTGCGAGTAGAAGATATCGACGTAATCGACGCCCATCCGCTTCAGCGAGGCATCCAGCGAAGAGAGGAGATATTTCCGCGAGCCCCATTCGCCGTATGGGCCGGGGTGCATCAGATATCCGGCCTTTGTCGAGAGAACGATCTCGTCGCGGTGGCCGCGGAAGTCCTGGGCGAAGATCTTTCCGAAGTTCAGCTCGGCGGACCCGGGCGGCGGCCCGTAGTTGTTGGCCAGATCGAAGTGGGTGACGCCCAGGTCGAAGGCGCGGCGCAGGATGGCCCGCTGGGAGGCGAGGGTGCGGTCGTCCCCGAAGTTGTGCCAGAGTCCGAGGGAGATAGCGGGAAGTTTGAGGCCGCTGCGGCCGGTACGCCGGTACTCCATGGAGGCATAGCGTGAATCCGCGGCGCGGTAGTCAGTGCCAGTGGTCATGCTCATCTCCCTATCACGGACTTGTGACCTACCTGATTGGGCTGTTGAGACAGCCGAGAAGTAAAGTTGGCCCCTTAGGCGACGGGGCGATGGCCATCGGCACGGAGGGGCTGGACCACACATGCTGCGATCTTCCGGGATGCGCATCCCGTATCCGCCTGCACTGCGCGATCTCGTCTACCGGCTGTACGCCCGCCGGGTGGAGGGACGCCTCGACCACAGCCAGGTGCCGAAGCACATCGGCGTCATCCTGGACGGCAACCGGCGCTGGGCGCGCGCCGACGGGCGGACCACCGAGCAGGGCCACCAGGCCGGCGCGGCCAAGATCGACGAGCTGCTCGGCTGGTGCGCCGAGACCGACGTCGAGGTCGTCACGCTCTGGCTGCTGTCCACCGACAACCTCGACCGGCCCGAGGACGAGCTGACCCCGCTGCTGGGGATCATCGAGAACACCGTGCGCGACCTGGCCGCCGACGGCCGCTGGCGGGTGCACCACGTCGGCAACCGCGATCTGCTGCCGGACGCCACCCAGCGGGTGCTCAAGGAGGCCGAGCAGACCACGCTCGGCAACAAGGGCATCCTGGTGAACGTCGCGGTCGGCTACGGCGGCCGGCAGGAGATCGCGGACGCGGTGCGGTCGCTGCTGCTGGAGCACGCCGAGCGCGGCACGTCCTTCGAGGAGCTGGCCGAGATCGTCGACATCGACCTGATCTCCGAGCACCTCTACACCCGCGGCCAGCCGGACCCGGACCTGGTGATCCGGACCAGCGGCGAGCAGCGGCTGTCCGGCTTCATGCTCTGGCAGAGCGCTCACTCGGAGTACTACTTCTGCGAGGTCTTCTGGCCGGCGTTCCGGAAGGTCGACTTCCTGCGCGCACTGCGCGACTACGCCGCCCGGCACCGGCGCTACGGCTTCTAGACACGTCCGGGGCCGTCCGACCCCGACCCACCGGACAGACCCCGGGCCCGTCCGACCCCCTGGGACGGGCCATGGAACGGGCCATGGGACAGGACAAACGGGCCATGGGACAGGACACCGGACCGGCCCCAGGGGGAGGACTTCCGGACGCCCCCTGACGCTCCCTCGGACGGCTGCTCCCCGCGGGTGCTCCTGGCCCGCGGCCGGGTCGCTTCCGGTGGCTTCGCCCGCGTTCCCGCCGGTCAGCCGTCACCTGTAACCAAAGGTTCATCGAGCGTGCGTCATATGCCGTGGCATGGGTGCGGGGGTTCGAGGGAATATCCCTTCCAGGTCGGCGTCCGGAAACAAGCCATCGGGCGCCGGATCTCAGCGGACGGCATGGGGCCGTCCGCCCGGGAGGCCCTTTGCGCATCACGGAGGATCGTGCGTACCGCACGGACGACGCGAGGGGCCGGCGTTCGGCCCGCGCAGCGCGGCCAGAACCCGGTCCCGTCCCCGGCGACGCCGTCGCACCCCAACCTCATCCGAGGGGGTTCGTCCACCCGTGGTGAACAGCAAGAAGCGCCGTGAGAACGACCGGCGCACCTATGTCCTCGACACCAGCGTCCTGTTGGCCGATCCGGCCGCCATGTCCCGCTTCGACGAGCACGAGGTGGTGCTGCCGGTCGTCGTGGTCACCGAGCTGGAGGCCAAACGGCACCACCCCGAGCTCGGGTACTTCGCGCGGCAGGCGCTGCGCCGGCTGGACGAGTACCGGGTGCAGTACGGGCGGCTGGACGCCCCCATCCCCATCGGGGAGCTCGGCGGGACGCTCCGGGTCGAACTGAACCACTCCGACCCGGGACTGCTGCCCGCGGCCTTCCTGAACGGCCACAGCCGGCTGGGCGACAACGACTCGCGGATCCTCGCGGTCGCCCGCAACCTCCAGGCCGAGGGGTTCGACGTCACGGTCGTCTCCAAGGACCTGCCGATGCGCATCAAGGCGTCCTCGGTGGGGCTGCTGGCCGAGGAGTACCGGGCGGAGTTGGCGATCACCGACTCCGGCTGGACGGGCATGGCGGAACTGGCCATCGCCGCCGACCAGGTCGACGACCTCTTCGCCGCCGAGACCGCAGACGTACCGGGCGCATCCGAACTTCCGGTGCATACGGGACTGGTGCTCCAGTCCGAGCGCGGCAAGGCGCTCGGCCGGGTCACGGCGGAGGGCGCGGTCCGGCTGGTGCGCGGCGACCGGGAGGCGTTCGGGATCCACGGCCGCAGCGCCGAGCAGCGGATCGCGCTGGATCTGCTGCTGGACCCGGAGGTCGGCATCGTGTCGATGGGCGGGCGGGCCGGCACCGGCAAGTCCGCGCTGGCGCTGTGCGCCGGGCTGGAGGCGGTGCTGGAGCGCCGGCAGCACAGCAAGGTGATGGTGTTCCGCCCGCTGTACGCGGTCGGCGGGCAGGAGCTGGGTTACCTGCCGGGCAGCGAGGCGGAGAAGATGAGCCCCTGGGCCCAGGCCGTCTTCGACACGCTGTCCGCGGTGACCACCAAGGACGTCATCGAAGAGGTGGTCGGGCGCGGCATGTTGGAGGTGCTGCCGCTGACCCATATCCGCGGGCGGTCGCTGCACGACGCGTTCGTCATCGTGGACGAGGCCCAGTCGCTGGAACGGAACGTCCTTTTGACGGTTCTGTCCCGTATCGGCGCCAACTCCCGGGTCGTACTGACCCATGACGTCGCCCAGCGAGACAACCTCCGGGTCGGGCGGTACGACGGGGTGGTCGCCGTCGTCGAGAAGTTGAAGGGCCATCCGCTGTTCGCCCATGTCACGCTCAACCGCTCCGAGCGTTCGCCGATCGCGGCGCTGGTGACCGAAATGCTGGAGGACGGCAGGATCTGACCTGTTGTGATGGCGGCGCCGCCCGGCAAAGCGTAGGAGCTTAGCCGGGCGGCGTTCGTCTGCGCTCGGATATCCGGAAATCCCCGGCGGTAAACGAGGTGTGAGCTTTCACACCCGGCGGAGAATTGATTCCCGGTAGCCCGTTCGGGCAGAGTCTGGGTCCTGTCAGGCCCCGCATACGGCCCAACAGCACCCTCCGGGGTGTAGTGGACGACCCGAACTTCATAGCGAGTTGCCGTATGCCGCCCGAGCACCACGCGGACCCCCGAGGGGGACGTACCGGGCCAGTGCCTCCCGTGGCCAGCCGGCTCCCCCCCGCTCAACGGGGGCCGGAACAAGGGGAGGTCAGCGCCAGGGGCACGATTGCGTCCGCGAGGTCACCTAAGCGGGCGATGCTGGAAGGAAAACGTGTGAGCCGGATCTCGGTCCGGGGATTCGCCGTGGCGTCCGCCACCGCGGTCACCACCGTCGGCGCCGTGGTCGGCGTCGCATCGGGCAGCCAGGCATCGGTCGGCAACACCGAGGCCACCGCCGCCGACGCGACGATCGCCGACATCCCCGCGGGCCAGCAGGCCCAGGTGCAGACGGCTTCGCTGACGCAGCAGGCGGACACCGCGTCCACCCAGGCGGACGCGGCAGCGCTGAAGTCCGCGCAGGAGTCGGCCCGTAAGGCAGCCGCGGAAACCGCGCAGAGCAAGAAGGACGCCGCGGACCAGGCGAAGGCCAAGAAGGACGCCGAGCAGCGCGCGAAGGAGCAGGCCGCGTCCCGCTCCGCGGTGCGCGACGCCAGCGACTTCCTGGTCAAGGCGTCGTACAGCATCGCCGAGACGCAGGCGATGGCCCGCCAGATGATGGCCTCCGACCAGTTCCAGTGCTTCAGCCACATCGTGAGCAACGAGTCCGGCTGGAACTACCGCGCCACCAACTCCTCCTCGGGTGCCTACGGCCTCGTGCAGGCGCTGCCCGGCTCGAAGATGTCCTCCGCGGGCTCCGACTGGCAGACCAACCCGGCCACCCAGATCAAGTGGGGCCTCAACTACATGAACGACCGCTACGGCAGCCCCTGCGGTGCCTGGTCGTTCTGGCAGGCGAACAGCTGGTACTAGGCCGCCCGGCAGCTGGTACTGGCCCGCGTGGCAGCTTCACAGCGCTCCGAAACCCCCGAACGCGACGCGTCGGGGGTTTCGCGCATCCGGCACAGGTAACGTCGTTACGTCAGTTGTGCCGCGAGGGCGGGGAAGAGGAAGCGACATGTCCAGATTGCCTCAGTGGGTCGGCGGGCTAGGTGCCGGTCTGACGCGGCTCTCGCAGCGGCTGGAGGAGCAGCGCCGCCGTGCGGAGGCCATGGGGGTCCCCCCTGGAGGGAGCTTGTCCGACTCCTCGGGGGAGGTGGACGACCCGGGTGAGCTGTCGCCCACCGGGCCGGCGGGCGGCCTGGGCGGGTACCGCGTCCGCGCGGCGGTGGACGGCGAACCGGCGGGCGGCCGGCGGGCCGACATGCTCACCGCGACCCGGACGCGGCTGCCGGACGCGACCGACGGCGTACCGCGGCCCGGGACGGCGGAGGCGGCAGAGCCGGCTGCACCCGCCGAGCCGGCGGAGAGCGCCGCGCCGGCCGCCGCCCGGGCGCCGGAGTCGGTCCCCGCGCCGCCCTCGTACGCCCCGGCCGTGGCGGCGCCCCCGGACCCGGTGGCGGCGGTGCCGTGGGGGGTCCGGGTCGCCGCCGAGGCCGGCTGGCGGCTGCTGGTGCTGGCCGGGACGCTGTGGGTGCTGGCGAAGGTGATCACCACCATCCAGCTGGTGGTGCTCGCGTTCGTCGCCGCGCTGCTGATCACCGCGCTGCTCCAGCCGACCGTCGCCTGGCTGCGCCGGCGCAACGTGCCGCGCGGGCTGGCGACCGCGCTGACCTTCATCGGCGGCTTCGTCGTCATGGGACTGGTCGGCTGGTTCGTGGTCTGGCAGGTCCAGGACAACATCGACTCGGTCTCCAGCCGGATCCAGGAGGGCATCACCGAGCTCAAGGGCTGGCTGCTGAACAGCCCGTTCCATGTGACCACGAGTCAGATCAACCACATCGCCAAGAACCTCCAGGACGCGGTCGGTGCCAACACCGAGGCCATAACGTCCGCCGGACTGGAGGGCGTCACCGTCGTCATCGAAGTGCTCACCGGCATCCTGCTGGCGATGTTCACCACGCTCTTCCTGCTCTACGACGGCAAGCGCATCTGGAACTGGCTGCTCAAGCTGGTCCCGGGCGCGGCCCGCGAGGGCGTGGCGGGCGCCGGCCCGCGGGCCTGGCGGACGCTCACCGCCTACGTCCGCGGCACGGTCCTGGTGGCGCTGATCGACGCGTTCTTCATCGGCGTCGGCCTCTACTTCCTCAACGTGCCGCTGGCCGTGCCGCTCGCCGTCTTCATCTTCCTCTTCGCCTTCATCCCGCTGATCGGCGCGGTGGTCTCGGGCGCGCTGGCGTGCGTGGTCGCGCTGGTCACCCAGGGCACCGGCGTCGCGCTGCTGGTGCTGGCGGTGGTGCTGGCCGTGAACCAGATCGAGAGCCATGTCCTCCAGCCGTTCATCCTCGGCCGGGCGGTGCGGGTCCATCCGCTGGCGGTGATCCTGTCCGTCGCCGCGGGCAGCCTGATCGCCGGTGTCGGCGGTGCGGTCGTGGCGGTGCCGCTGGTGGCCGTCACCAACACCGTGGTCGGCTATCTGCGCGCGTACTCCAGGGAGCAGGCGCTGCGGATGACGGTGCCGCCGCGCGGTGCGACGGCGATCGCGGTGGCGCCGACGCCGTCTCCGGTGCGTACCGAACGGCGCGGGGAGGAGTAGGGCCGGTCCGAGGGCCGGGGGCGGACCGGCCCTCGTCCACGGCTGCCACAACGCGCGGAACCCCGCGGACGCGATGTCCGCGGGGTTCCGCGCGTTGCGAGGGGTTGCCGATTACTCGGCGAGCGCGGCCTCGGCGTCGAGGGTGGCGCCGACGGCCTGGAGGACGGCCGCGATCTTGACGGCCTCCTGGATCGTCTCGCGGTCGACACCGGCCTTGCGGAGCACCTGCTCGTGCGAGTCGAGGCACATCCCGCAGCCGTTGATGGCCGAGACGGCCAGCGACCACAGCTCGAAGTCGACCTTGTCCACGCCCGGGTTGCCGATGACGTTCATCCGCAGACCGGCGCGCAGGGTGCCGTACTCCGGGTCGGAGAGCAGGTGGCGCGTCCGGTAGAAGACGTTGTTCATCGCCATGATGGCGGCGGCCGACTTGGCGGCCGTGTACGCCTCGGCGGAGAGGTTCGCCTTCGCCTCGGGCTCCAGCTCACGCAGCACCTTGGGGGAGCGCGAGGCGATGGCACAGGCCAGCACCGTGCCCCACAGCTGCTGCTGCGGCAGTTCGGAGTTGCCGATCACCGAACCGAGGTTCAGCTTCAGGTCCTTGGCGTAGTCCGGAACGGCGGACTTGAGGTCATCGAGAGCCATGGGTGTCACTCACCAGCCAGCAGCGCGACCGGGTCCAGGGTGTCCTCGCCCTTGCTCCAGTTGCAGGGGCACAGCTCGTCGGTCTGGAGCGCGTCGAGGACCCGGAGGACCTCCTTGGGGTTACGGCCGACGGAGCCGGCGGTCACCATGGTGAACTGGATCTCGTTGTTCTGGTCGACGATGAAGACGGCGCGCTGCGCGAAGCCGTCCTCGCCCTCGATGCCCAGGTCGCGCATCAGCTCGTGCTTGGAGTCGGCGAGCATCGGGAAGGGCAGGTCGGTCAGGTCCGGGTGGTCCTTGCGCCAGGCGTGGTGCACGAACTCGGAGTCGCCGGAGAAGCCGAGGATCTGCGCGTCACGGTCGGCGAACTCGTCGTTCAGCTTGCCGAACGCGGCGATCTCGGTCGGGCACACGAAGGTGAAGTCCTTGGGCCACGCGAAGACGATCTTCCACTTGCCCTCGTAGGTCTTGTGGTTGATCTGCTCGAATTCCTTGCCCTTCTCCAGCGAGACACAGGCAGTCAGGTCGAACTCGGGGAACTTGTCACCGACAGTGAGCACGCGCTCTCCTTGTTGCAAGAAAGTCCCTTTTGGGGTCTTTCGGGTCTTTCCTTGAGGCTTGGACGGGTTACACAGTGCCACAGCAGGCATTGATCAGGGAAATAGCTAGACTGGTTGATGTTGATCGGAGGTGGTTATCAGTGGCTTCCCCCACGAGCCCCGGCGGACGGCCCCGCCAGCCCAGCCTCGCCCAGCTGCGGGCCTTCGCCGCGGTCGCCGAGTATCTGCACTTCCGGGAGGCGGCGGCCGAGATCGGCATGAGCCAGCCCGCGCTGTCCGGTGCCGTCTCCGCGCTGGAGGAGACGCTCGGGGTGCAGCTCCTGGAGCGTACGACGCGCAAGGTGCTGCTCTCGCCGGCGGGTGAGCGGGTGGCGGCCCGCGCCCGTACGGTCCTGGACGCGGTCGGCGCCCTGATGGAGGAGGCGGAGGCGGCCCGCGCGCCCTTCACCGGCGTCCTCCGCCTCGGCGTCATCCCGACGGTCGCGCCGTATCTGCTGCCGACCGTGCTCCGCCTCGTCCACGACACCTACCCCGACCTGGACCTCCAGGTCCACGAGGAGCAGACCGCCTCGCTCCTCGACGGCCTGGCGCACGGGCGGCTCGACCTGCTGCTGCTCGCGGTCCCGCTGGGTGTTCCCCAGGTCACCGAACTCCCGCTCTTCGACGAGGACTTCGTGCTGGTCGCGCCCAAGGAGCACTGGCTCGGCGGGCGCGGCGACATCCCCCGCGAGGCGCTGAAGGAACTCGATCTGCTGCTGCTGGACGAGGGTCACTGTCTGCGCGACCAGGCGCTGGACATCTGCCGCGAGGCGGGCCGGGACGAGAACACCCCCGTGACGACCAGCGCGGCGGGCCTGTCCACCCTCGTCCAGCTGGTGGCCGGCGGGCTGGGCGTGACACTGCTGCCGCGCACCGCGCTCCGGGTCGAGACGGCCCGCAACGACCAGCTGACCACCGGCTACTTCGCGGACCCGGCCCCGGCCCGCCGGATCGCTCTGGCGATGCGCAGCGGCTCGGCCCGCCAGCGTGAATTCGAGGAGTTCGCGGAGGCGTTGCGGGGTGCGCTGCGGGGGTTGCCGGTGCGGATGGTGAAGGGGTGAGGCGGTAGCCCCGGAGGCGGCCCTCTTGGGACATACCCCCGGAGGCGCCCTCTTGTGGCATCGCGTGGCGTCGCGTGATGCCGGGTGGCGCGGTTTGGCGCCACCCGGTGCCGGCCGGTGTCACCGGGCGCCATTCCGCACCCCTGGAAGTCGATGAGCGCGTGTGGTGCCATGCTGGCTCAGGTCGCTCATCTCCGGCTTTCCACAGGTCAGAGCGGTCATCCTGCATCTCGCGCCACGCAAGGCGCGGTTTGGGCTTGCCTGTGGCGCCATGGTGGTGCCATCATGACGTCATGGACCTCACTCCGTATGTCGACACGCTGCGTCGCGAACTCGCGGTGGCCGCCGAGGCCGGCGGCGAAGACGCCCGCGAGCTGGCCGACCGGCTCACCGCTCCGCTGGAGTCGGCGACCCGTCTGACCATGCTCAATGTGCTCTCCGCCGCGATGGACGAGATCACCCGTGAGCTCGCGCCCGGCTCGGTCGACGTACGGCTGCGCGGGCTGGACCCCGACTTCGTGGTGACGCCGCCGCCCGCCGGCGGCCCCGCGGAGTCGGCCGTCGCGCCCGTCGAACCACTCAGGGCGCAGCCGCCCGCCGACGGCGACGAGGGCGGCACCGCCCGCGTCAATCTGCGTCTGCCGGCCCACCTCAAGGCGCGCGCCGAGGAGGCCGCGAGCCGCGAGGGCCTGTCGGTCAACGCGTGGCTGGGGCGGGCCGTGTCGGCCGCGGTCGACGGCGGCACGCAGCCGCGTACGGCGGAGCGGGCCCGCACCATCGGACAGAACTTCACGGGCTGGGTGCGCTAGTCGCGCCCCCGCCCGCACCACTTCACCCACACCACGTCCCACCAGCGGGGACGCCCACCAGACCCATGAGGACGGTACAGCCATGCCTTCTTTCGACACTCCCGGGCCGATCACGACCACCGCACACGTGGAAGCCGGTTCCATCCAGTTCATCGCGGGCGACCGCCCTGACACCCTCGTCGACGTACAGCCCCGCGACCCGAAGAAGGACCTGGACGTGCGGGCGGCCGAGCAGACCGAGGTCACCTACGCGAACGGCACGCTGACCATCAGGACGCCCAAACCGCGCTATCGCGTCGGGCGCACCGGCTGCGTCGACGTGACGGTCGACCTGCCCACGGGCTCGCACATCGACATGACCGGCGCCTGGGCCCAGGTGCTCGGCGAGGGCCGGCTCGGCGAGGTCCGGGTCAAGACCTCCGCGGGCGATGCGCGCTTCGACACCGCCGGGCCGCTGTACCTGACCGCGTCGCACGGATCCATCTCCGTGGACCGCGTCGAGGGCGCGGCCGAGATCACCACCAGCTCCGGCAGTGTGCGCGTCGGCACCGTCGACGGTGCCGCCGTCCTGAAGAACTCGCACGGCACCACGACCGTCGGCGCCGTGACCGGCGATCTGCGGGTGAGCGGCGCCAACGGCGACATCGACATCACGCGCGCCGAGAGCTCGGTCACCGCCACCACCGCCCACGGCACCCTGCGGGTCGCCGAAGTCGCCTGTGGCACCGTCCAGTTGGAGACCTCCTACGGCGCCATCGAGGTCGGCATCCGCGAGGGCGTCGCCGCCTGGCTCGACGTCAGCTCCGACAACGGGCAGGTGCGCAACACGCTCGCCACCTCCGGGGCCCCGGGGGAGACCGAGGACACCGTCAAGGTCCGCGCCCGAACCCGCTACGGCAACATCGACGTGCGCCGCGCCCGGGTGTAAGGCCAGAATCCGCCAAATCGCCCAGTTCCCGGGGTACTTCAGCCCCCGAACGGGATGGCTCCATCCGTTGATTGTGTGATCTGTCATGCCCACTTCAGGCAGCAGCGTGACCGCCGTGCGGTGGTCACGCCGCCGCCCCTGACGCACCGCCCCACCCCACTGCGACAACCGCCACGGAAGGAAGTTCGATGAGTCAGAACGCTCCCGTCCCGCACGGCCTCCCCATGGAGCGCGATGCGGGCCCCTTCGACCCGCCGCGGCAGATCACCGGGCTGCGCGAGGCCCGCCCGGTCAGTCCCCTGATCTTTCCCGACGGGCACGAGGGCTGGCTCGTCACCGGGTACGACGCGGTCCGCCGGCTCCTGGCCGACACCCGGTTCAGCTCCCGCCAGGACCTCGGCGTCATCCACCTGCCGTACGAGACGCCCGGCATGCCCGTCATGACCGAACCGTCCCCGCAGGTGCCGGGCCTGTTCGTCGCCATGGACCCGCCGGACCACACCCGGCTGCGGCGCAGGCTCACCGGCGCGTTCACCGTCAAGCGCATGAAGCGGCTCGAAGAGCGCATCGTCGAGATCACCGAGCGGCAACTGGACGAACTGGCGCGCCTTGCCCCGCCGGTCGACCTGGTCAGGGAGTTCGCGCTGCCGGTGCCCTCGCTGGTGATCTGCGAACTGCTCGGCGTCCCCTACGAGGACCGGGACACCTTCCAGGCCAACTCCGCCCAGATGATGGTCAAGGACCAGTCGCTCGACGAGAAGACGGCCGCGTACGGCGCGCTGTCCACGTACCTCGCCGAACTGGTCGCCCGCAAACGCGCCGAACCCGGCGACGACATCCTGTCCGATCTGGCCCGCCAGGACGACCTCACCATCGAGGAGTTGACCGGGATAGCCTTCCTGCTGCTGCTCGCGGGCCATGAGACCACCGCCAACATGCTGGCACTGGGCACCTTCGCGCTCCTGGAGCACCCCGAGCAGCTGGCCGCACTGCGCGCCGACCCGGACCTGCTGCCCGACGCCGTCGAGGAACTCCTGCGCTACCTGTCCGTCGGCGACGTCTTCTACCGCTACGCCACGGAGGACATCGAACTCGGCGGTGAAACCATCGGCAAGGGATCGACCGTCGTCGTCTCGTTGCTGGCCGCCAACCACGACCCCCGACGCTTCGCCCACCCCGACACCCTGGACGTCCACCGCAAGGCCCGCGGTCACCTGTCCTTCGGCCACGGCGTGCACCAGTGTCTCGGCCAGCAACTGGCCCGCGTCGAGATGCGCGCCGGCTTCGCCGGGCTGCTGCGCCGCTTCCCGACCCTCGAACTCGCCATCCCCGCCCGCGAGGTGAAGCTCAGGACCGACATGAACATCTACGGCGTCCACGCACTGCCGGTCACCTGGACGGAAACGGCCCGGTAGCGCCGCCGGCCCCGCCTCACTCCGTGCGCAGGCCCTCCGGGCGCATCATCCGCCACAGCGGCGGGAGGCTCAGGGCCGTGACGAAGAGGATGACCGCGGCGCCGATGCCGGCCATGCCGGCGACCACCGGCCAGTCGACGGTGACACCGCTGCCGATGATGACCAGCAGCAGTGTGCCCAGGGTCAGGCCGCAGGCCAGGGCGAGGGCCAGGCCGAGGACCACCGGGAGCGCGGTCTGCCACAGGACGGACCAGCCGAGGGTGGCGCGGCGGGTGCCGTGGGCGTCGAGGGCGGAGAGCAGCCGGCGGCGTTCGTGGAGCTGCTCGACGGTGGAGATGATCAGTCCCGCGCCGATCAGCAGCAGGGTGATCACCGCCCCGAGGAAGAGCGCGTTGCGGACGCCGTCGTACTGCTTGTCGTGCGGGTTGTCGACGGAGGAGGACTCGTACATCAACGGGTTGATGCGGGCCGCGGTGTTGCGGATGTGCTCGACGGCGTCGGGGGTGGCCCGGTCGAAGCCGACCCGTAGCTCCAGGTCGGGACTGCCGAGCCGGTCGGCGTCGAGGGCCGCCGGGGTGACCAGCAGGTCGTGGGCGACGGGGTGGGCGTCGGAGAGCGCACGGGGCCGGGCGGGGCGGGCGGTCCGGGGGATCGTCCAGGGCCGGGGCGTGGTCGGCTCGCCGTAGTCGCTCGCCGGGTTGAGGTCGACGGTGGCGCCGGGTGCGAGGCCGATGTCCCGGCTCGTCTCGCGGGGGGGGGCGGCGAGGAAGACGTCGCCGTCGCGGCAGGAGGGGAGGTGGGCGAGCCGGTCGAGTTCGGCGCAGCTGCCGAGGGCGGCGGTCGCCGGGATGTCGCCGCTGGTGTCGACGCCGGCGCCGGGCAGCCGGCCGATGCGGCCGATGACGGTGCCGTGGGCCTCGGTCACCCCGGGGGTGGCGCGCAGTGCGGTCAGCGCCTGCTGGGTCTGCTGCCAGCTGACGGCGTTGCCCCAGAAGCCGATCTGGGGGATCCGCCCGGACTTGGCGTACGCGGCCTGGTAGCCCACCTGCATGCCGGTCATCAGCATGTGGATCGCGATCGCGCCGGCCACCGCGACGGTGATGCCGCTGACCGCGCGGGTGGCCGGGCTACTGCTCAACTGGAGGCGGCGGACGGCCAGTTGCCAGGGGACCGGGCCGCCGCGCAGCCGGCCGACGACCGCGTCGACCAGCCAGGGCAGCAGCGCCGTGACACCGAAGAGGAGGAGCGTCGAACCGGCGGCGAGCAGGACGGTGTTGAGCGGGGTGTCCTTCCAGGGATGTTCCCGGGCGAGCGGGAACAGCAGCAGGACGCCGGCGAACGGCAGCAGCAGCCGCCACCACAGGCGGCGGCGGACCGGCGGGCGGCGGCGCACGATGCCGAGCGGTTCGACGGTGATGCCGCGCTGCGCGAGCAGGGTGACCAGGACCGCCGCCGCCGGGACGAGCAGCACGATCAGCGCGGCGGGCAGCGGGGCGGGGGTGACGTCCGCGGGGAAGACGTTGATGTCCCAGAGGGTGATCACCGACGCCAGCTGCCGGACCGCGAGGAACAGCGCGCCACCGCCCAGCAGCCCCAGC
Source organism: Streptomyces sp. CT34 (assembly GCF_000805335.1). GTDB lineage: Bacteria > Actinomycetota > Actinomycetes > Streptomycetales > Streptomycetaceae > Streptomyces. The sequence continues at coordinate 5,228,460 of NZ_KN708638.1, forward strand.
AGGGAGCCGAACAGCGCCTCACCGGAGGCGATCCGGCGGGTGGTGGGGACGTCGGCGCCGACCAGCCGGAGGGCGGCCAGCCGGCGTTCCCGGCGCTCGTTGCCGAAGCGTACGGAGGTGCCGATGAAGACCATCACCGGCGTCATCAGCGCCACACACGTCATGATCACCAGGACCACGGCGGGCGCCCGCAGCGGCTGCGGGTCCCAGTTCTTGCCGAAGTGGTCGACGCGGTAGCCGTCCGGTTCGCGCAGGGTGCCGCTCTGTGCGACGTAGGTGAGTTCCCGGGGGCCCTGGAGGCCCTCGTCGCCGATCAGCCCGGCGGTGGTGTAGTGCAGGCGCTCGCGCAGCAGGGCGCCCTCGGGGGAGGCCAGCAGCTCGTGCAGCGCCGGGGAGACCAGCATCCGTCCGGGGCCGGGGAGTTGGCGGATGCCGGGCGGTACGGGCGGGTGCGCGCCGTCCGGGCGGATCAGCCGCCCGCGGATCTGTGCGCCGTGGAACGTGGTGTCCGCCGAGGCGTAGAGCACGGTGCGGTCGCCGGCCTTCGGCGGATGCCGCTGGCCGAGGTTCTCGCGCGCCTTCTCCCGGCCGTGCCAGGCGTCCATCAGCGTCGGCACGGACGCGCCGATCAGCAGCACGGCCACGCCCAGGGCGACACCGGCGGCCGTCAGGGCGGTACGGATCCAGCCCTCCCGGCCGCCGCCGGCCGCGAACCGCATCCCCATCGCGAGGTCGCGGGCCCAGTCGAGGGGGCCGGACCGGCGGCGGTCGGGCGGGAGAACGGGGGCCGCGGGCGGTGGGGGAGCGGTGGCCGCGGAGGTGCCCCGTCCGCCGGCGCCGCCGGCCTCCGGGCGGAGCGGACTCATATCCGGCCCGCCATGTCCTTCACCCGGCCGTCGCGGACGACGATCTCGCGGTCCGAGTACGCGGCGACCCGCGCCTCGTGGGTGACCAGCACGACGGCCGCGCTGGTGTCCCGGGCGGCGTTGGTCAGCAGGGTCAGCACCCGCTCGCCGTTGAGCGAGTCCAGCGCCCCGGTCGGCTCGTCGGCGAAGATCACCCGGGGGCGGGTGGCCAGCGCGCGGGCGACCGCGACCCTCTGGCCCTGGCCTCCGGAGATCTCACCGGGCCGCTGCCCGGCCGCCCCCTCGACCTCCAGCCGCTCCAGCCAGTCGCGGGCCTGCCGTTCGGCGTCCCTGCGCCTGGTGCCGTTCAGCCGCAGCGGCAGTGCGACGTTCTCCAGGCAGGTCAACTCCGGTACCAGCTGGCCGAATTGGAAGACGAAGCCGAAGTCGGTGCGGCGCAGCGCGCTGCGCCGGGCGTCGCTGAGTTCGGTCAGGGTGTGCGGGCCGTAGCGGACGGTGCCGCGATCCGGCGGGACGATGCCGGCGAGGCAGTGCAGCAGCGTCGACTTGCCGGAGCCGGAGGGGCCCATGACGGCGACCACCTCGCCGGGGTGGACGGAGAAGTCCGCGCCGTCCAGGGCGGGCGTCGGCCCGTACGCCTTGGACAGCCCCTCCGCCGCGAGCAGGGAACCCTCGGGCGTCATGGGCGGACCGCCTCCGCCAGCTTGTCCAGCCGGGCGGCGGTCAGCTCCAGCCAGCGCAGATCGGCTTCGAGGTGGAACAGCGCATGGTCGCAGATCAGCTGGTCGGCGAGGTCGCCGGAGCGCTTGCGCTCGGTCAGTCCGCGCATCAGCCGCAGATGCTCGGTGCGCTGGGTGTCGAGGAGTTCGGCGGCGTCCCGGCCGGTCAGCAGGGCCAGCACGATCTTGGTGTAGAGCGTCGACTGGAGGTACGGCTCGGGCTTCTCCGGGCGGGCCAGCCATTGGGCGACATCGGTGACCCCGGCGTCCGTGATGGCGTACCGCTTGCGCTCCGGACCCGCCCCGGCCTCGACGCCGTCCACCTCGACCAGGCCGTTCTTCAGCAGCCGGGACATCGTGGAGTAGACCTGCCCGTAGTGCAGCGGGCGGTCCTGTCCGAAGTGCTCGTCGAAGGCCCGCTTGAGGTCGTAGCCATGGCGGGGACCGGACTCCAGGAGGCCCAGCAGCGTATGACCGATTGACATGCGGACCACCTTACTCGGCGGTGTATCGCTGGTGTATACGTGCCGTGTATAGGTGGGGTGGCGGGTGGTGAAGGTGCCGGTCGGAGGCAGCGGGGGGCGGTGGCCGGGTCTTTTCCGGCCAACCGCCCCCCGCACCGCCCGCGTTCACTCCGTCCGGAGGCCGTCCGGCCGCATCATCCGCCACAGCGGCGGGAGGCTGAGCACCGTCACCACCAGGACCAGCGCACCCCCGGCGGCGGCCAGCGGCCAGACCACCGACCAGTCGAAGGCGGTCTTCCCGGCGATGCCGAGCAGCGTCAGGCCGAGCCCGGCACCGCCGGCCAGCGCCAGGCCCAGGCCCAGGGCCACCGGGACGGCGGTCTGCCACAGGACCGACCAGCCCAGCGTGGCGCGCCGGGTGCCGAAGGCGACGAGGACGGACAACAGCCGGCGGCGCTCGCGCAGCTGCTCCAGCGTCGTCACCAGCATGCTGGCGGCGATCAGCGCCAGGGTCGCGAGGGCCGCGGTCCGCAGGCCCTTCTGGATACTGGCGAACTGCTTGTCGCGTTCCGTGTTCTGCACCGGCGAGACCCGCATGCGCGGGTCGATCCGGGCGGCGGCGTTCCGGACGTGTTCGACGGCGTCCGGGACCCGCCGGTCGATCTGGATCATGGCGCGGGCGGTCGGGTGGTCCAGCAGCTTCAGGTCCAGCGCACCCGGCGTGGCGAAGATGCCGAAGGCCATCTGCCCGGTGGCGTCCGGACGGGAGGCGACCGTGCGGGCGGCGGCCGGGATGGTCCACAGCCGGGGGCCGGTCCGCCGGCCGTCGGCCTCGTCGTCCCGGGCGAAGTCCACCGTGGCGCCGGGCCGCGCGGTCTCGGTGATGTAGTCGCCGTCGACCGCACCGGTGCTGTCCTTGACGATGAAGACATCGCCGTCCTTGCAGGAGCCGGTGTGCGCCAGTTCGCCCAGGGTGGCGCAGTCGCCGACGGTGAGCCGTGTGGTCGGGCGGAACTCCTCGCCGGTGCGGAGCGGGCCGGGCCGCGTGGCGGAGGCGTCGATGGCCGCCATGACGCGCCGGACCCCCTCGGCCGAACGGAACCGGCTGATCATTTTCCGGATCGTTCCGATGTCGCGGGACGGCAGCGACGTATGGATCTGCGCCCGGCCGGAGTCCATGCCGGTGACCTTCGTGAAGTCGCCCTGGATCGCGGAGAAGAACAGCTGGAGCGCGATCGCCCCGGCGACCGCGACGGTGATCCCGCTGACCGTGCGGGCCGCGGTGTCACCGCCGAGCTGGAGCCGCCGCACCGCCAGCTGCCAGGGCACCGGCCCGCCCCGGACGCGCGCCACCGCGGCGTCCACCGCCCACGGCAGCAGCAGTGCCACCCCGAACAGGAACAGCGCCGCGCCGCCCGCGATCAGATACGGATCGACTCCGCCGCCACCGCGGCCGACCCTCCCGTTGAGGAGCAGCAGCGCCAGCCCCACCGCCGGGAGCGGCAGCCGCCACCACAGCCGCCGACGGCGCCCCGAGCCGCTGCGGGCCACACCCAGCGGCTCGATGCTCACCCGGCGCAGCGCGAAGAGCGTGACGGCGACCGCGGACAGCGGCACGGCGAGCAGCACCAGCGCCGCCAGCCCGGGAACCGGCGTCACATCGGACGGGAAGACGTTGATGTTCCAGACGGTGGCGCCGCCGACGAACTGCCGGGCCGCCAGGAAGATCCCGGCCCCCACCAGCAGCCCGCACAGCGCCCCGAAGAGCGCCTCGCCGGCCGCCGTCCGCCGGGTCGTCCGGACATCGGCGCCGATCAGCCGGAGCGCGGCCAGCCGCCGGTCGCGGCGCTCGCCGCCGAACCGCACCGCCGTGGCGATGAAGACGGCCACCGGCATCAGCAGCACCACACAGCCGACGATCAACAGCGTCAGCACCAGCGGGTCCAGTGGGTCGGCCACACTGCGGGCGCCGAACCCGGCGGTCCGGTGCCCCCCGTTCTCCGTGGTCAGCGTGGCACTGCCCGCGTAGTAGGCCAGCTCGCGCGGGCCGACCAGACCGGGCTCGCCGATGGTGCCGACGTCCTTGTAGGGCAGCCGCTCCCGCAGCAGTCGGCCCTCGGGCGAGCCGATGAGGTCGCGCAGCGCCGGGGAGACCACCATCTCGCCCGGTCCGGGCAGCGCGCTCACCCCCGGCGGAACGGGCGCCTCGGCACCGTCCGGGCGCAGCAGCCGTCCGCGCACCGGATCGCCCCGGAAGCTGGTGTCCGCGTCCGCGGAGACCAGGGTCGCCGCCGACCCGTGCACCGTCTCCGGCGGATCGGTCAGGAGCCGGGCGTCGCTGCGCTGCGCCCGGCTCTCCAGCATGGTCGGGATGGACGCCGCGCCGAGCAGCAGCGTCACGCCCAGCCCCACGCCGAGCGTGGTCAGCAGGGTGCGGATCCAGCCCTCGCGCCCGCCGCCGACGGCGAAGCGCATGCCCATCGCGAGGTCCCGGGCCCAGCCGCGCGGCCCGCCCCCGATGATCGTCGCCGTCCGGGTCCTCATGCTCTGCCCGCCATCTCCCGCGCGATCCCGTCCCGCACCACGACCTCCCGGTCGGCGTACGCGGCGACCCGTGCCTCATGGGTGACCAGCACGACGGCCGCATCGGTGGCCCGCGCCGCGTCGGTGAGCAGGTCCATCACCCGCTCGCCGTTGAGCGAGTCCAGCGCCCCGGTCGGCTCGTCGGCGAAGACCACCCGCGGGTGCGGGGCCAGCGCGCGGGCGACCGCGACCCGCTGGCCCTGGCCGCCGGAGATCTCGCCGGGCCGGTGTGCCGCGACGCCGTCCACCTCCAGGCGTGCCAGCCAGTCGGCGGCCTGCCGTTCGGCGTCCCTGCGCCTGGTGCCGTTCAGTCGCAGCGGCAGTGCGACGTTCTCCAGGCAGGTCAACTCCGGTACCAGTTGGCCGAATTGGAAGACGAACCCGAAGTCGGAACGGCGCAGCGCGCTGCACCGGGCGTCGCCGAGTTCGGTCAGGACGTGGGTGCCGTACCGCACCGTGCCGGAGTCCGGGCGGACGATCCCGGCGAGGCAGTGCAGCAGCGTGGACTTGCCGGAGCCCGAGGGGCCCATGACGGCGACCACCTCGCCGGCGCGGATCGAGAAGTCCGCCCCGTCGAGCGCGGGCGTGGGCCCGTACGCCTTGTGCAGCGCGCGGGCTTCGAGCAGGGAACCGTCCGGGGTCATGCGCGGGCCTCCGGGAGTGCGGGCAGGGGGTGGTGTCGTGGCGACATGCCGCGCACTCTACACGAGGTGTATACGCACGATGTATAGACAGGATTTCCGGCTCACGTCCTGGCCGTGGGCGTCCGGGCCGGGCGTCCGGGACGCGGGTGCGGTCCGGACGCCCGCGCGGTCACTCCCCGGTGGCTGCGTCCTCCGGGCGCGGCGCCTTGGGCGGGCGCCCCCGCCGCGGTGGCTCGCCGGCCCCCCGCGGCAGCCGTCCCGCGTCGGCCAGGGCCTTGCGGAGCAGAAACTCGATCTGCGCGTTGGTGCTGCGCAGTTCGTCGTTGGCCCAGCGGGTGAGCGCGTCGTGGATCAGCGGGTCCAGCCGCAGCAGCACCTGCTTGCGCTGCTGCGGCCGGCTTCCGGCGGGCCGTTCGGGGCCGGCGCCGGCTCCCCCTGTGGATCCCTTGCTCACTGGTACAGGGAGCCCGTGTTGAGGACCGGCTGGGCGGCCCGGTCGCCGCACAGCACCACCATCAGATTGCTGACCATGGCGGCCTTGCGCTCCTCGTCGAGCTCGACGATGCCCTGCTCGTTGATCCGCTCCAGGGCCGACTCGACCATGCCGACCGCGCCCTCGACGATCTGCTGGCGGGCCGCGACGACCGCACCGGCCTGCTGCCGCTGGAGCATCGCGGAGGCGATCTCGGGGGCGTAGGCGAGGTGGCTGAAGCGGGTCTCGATGATCTGGACGCCGGCGGCCTGCACCCGTGCGGTCAGCTCCAGCGCCAGCTTCTCGGTGATCTCCTCGGCGTTGCCGCGCAGCGAGAGGCCGCCCTCGTCGTGGGCGTCGTAGGGGTACTCGATCGCGATGTGCCGGACGGCCGCCTCGGTCTGGGTGGCGACGAACTCCAGGAAGTCGTCGACCTCGAAGAGCGCCTGCGCGGTGTCCTCGACCTTCCAGACCACGATCGAGGCCAGCTCGATGGGGTTGCCGTAGGCGTCGTTGACCTTGAGGACCGCGGTCTCGTGGTTGCGCACCCGGGTGGAGATCCGGCGGGCGGTGGTCAGCGGGTTCACCCAGCGCAGGCCGTCGGTGCGGATGGTGCCGACGTACCGGCCGAAGAGCTGGATCACCCGGGCCTCGCCGGGCGCGACCATCTTCACGCCGGTCATGCAGAAGAGCGAGCCCGCCAGCAGCAGGACGCCGGCGATGACCATCGGGACGGCGACGGCGTTGTTGCCGCCGTTGCCGATGACGCCGCCGACGGCGATCAGCGCGACCCCCAGGGCGACGCCGAGGACGGTCAGCAGCAGGGCCAGGCCGCCGGGGATGCTGTGCGCGGTCCGCTCGCGGACCTGCGGGGCCGGCATCTCGGGGGCGTCGACGGTGTCCGCGGCGGCCCGGCCGGCCGGTGCGGAGTCGGCGGAGAGGGGTGTCGGTTCGGGCATGGGGTCCCCGTTTCTCAAGGAAGGCGCACCGCACGGCGCGTGATGTGCGCCGCAGTGCATGCTTTCGCTGGTCTAGCAAAGTGCTATCACTTTAACGCCTTGGCCCGGCCCGGTCCAGGCCCGTACCGCGCAGTCCCCGGATGGTTGCGTTCCGGGCCCGTGCTGTATGTCACGTCGGGAAAAGCCTTGATCGATGAGGATTTGTTGACAGATGCGGTGTTAGCTTCAACAGCTGAGTTATCCGGGGGCGGAACGACTGGAGTTACTGGAGCGATGGGCCGAGCGGACGCGAGACGGGCGCGGCAGGGGAGCGCCCGCCGGGGCAAACCGACGCAGAAGAGGTCCGGCATACGCCGGTTCTTCACCTGGAAGAAGATCCTCGGGACGTTCCTCGGCGCCTGCCTGCTGGGCATCCTCGGCTTCATCGGCCTCTACCTGTACGTGGACATACCGGCCGGCAACAAGCAGGCCCACCTCCAGAGCAATGTCTTCAAGTACGCGGACGGCTCGGTCATGGCGCGGGCCGGCGCGGTCAACCGCGAGACCGTCCCGCTCAGCCGGATACCGAAGGACGTCCAGCACACCTTCGTCGCCGCCGAGAACAAGACCTTCTACCAGGACTCCGGCGTCGACCTGAAGGGCACCCTCCGCGGCGTCCTGAACACCCTCCGGGGCCGGGGCAAGCAGGGTGGCTCGACGATCACCCAGCAGTACGTCAAGAACTACTACCTGAGCCAGGAACAGACGGTCTCCCGCAAGCTCCAGGAGATCGTCATCTCCCTCAAGGTGGACCAGAAGTACTCCAAGGACGACATCCTCGCCGGCTACATCAACACCAGCTACTACGGCCGCGGCGCCTACGGCATCCAGGCCGCCGCGCAGGCGTACTACGGCGTGGACGTCGACAAGCTCACCGTCTCCCAGGGCGCCTACCTCGCCTCGCTGCTCCAGGCGCCGAGCCAGTACGACTGGGCCACCGCGACCGACGCCGGCAAGGAGCGGGTCAAGGAGCGCTGGGCGTACACGCTCAACAACATGGTCGAGATGAAGTGGCTGTCGCCCGGGGACCGCGCCAAGCAGAAGTTCGAGATTCCCGAGCCGCCCAAGCCGCTGCCCGGCCTGAGCGGCCAGACCAGCTACCTCGTCGCCGAGGCCAAGAAGGAGCTCTTCGCCCAGGGCGTCGACGAGACCGAGTTCGAGGCCGGCGGCTGGACCGTCACCCTCGGCATCGAGAAGGACAAGCAGAAGGCGTTGGAGCAGGCGGTCAGGCGCAAGCTGACCGATGACCTCGACCCCAAGAAGCGCTCGGTCGACGCGGACGCGCAGCTCGGCGCCACCTCGGTGGACCCGAATACCGGTTACGTCGTCGCGATGTACGGCGGCGCCGGCTACCCGAAGCACTACACCGACAACGCGACCCGCGAGGACTACCAGGCGGCCTCCACCTTCAAGCCGCTGATCCTGGCGTCCGCGATGGAGAACCACGCACAGACCCAGAGCGGCGTCCCGATCACCCCGAACACCGTCTACGACGGCCACAACCGCCGTCCGGTCGTCGGCGGCACCATCCCCTTCGCGCCGCCCAACGAGGACGAGCACGACTACGGGAAGATCACCGTCCAGACGGCCACCAACAACTCCGTCAACGCGGTCTTCGCGCAGATGGGCGCCGACGTCGGCCTGGACAAGGTCAAGCAGACCGCGTCCAGTCTGGGCCTGAACGGCGCCAGGATGGACGTCAAGCCGGCCATGACCCTGGGCACCATGGGCGCCAGCCCGCTCCAGATGGCCGGCGCGTACGCGACCCTCGACAACCACGGCACGAAGGTCACCCCGACCCTGGTGATGAAGGCGGTGCACAGCACGAACGGCACCGACAAGAGCGTCCAGCTGAAGAACCCGATCGGCGATCGGGTCCTGTCCCGCAGGACGGCCGACACCGTCACCTCCGTACTGACGGGCGTGGTCAACGACGGCACCGCCGCGGACGCCGTGAAGAACACCTCCTACAAGGCGGCGGGCAAGACCGGTACCTCCGACGACAACAAGTCGGCCTGGTTCGTGGGCTACACGCCCAAGCTGGTCACCGCGGTCGGCATGTTCGGCGAGGCCCCGTCCGGAGGCGCCCAGGTCTCCCTGAAGGGCACCGGAGGCGGCGGCCGGGTCAACGGCGGCGGCTACCCGGCGCGGGTGTGGGCCGACTACACGCAAAGCGCGCTGGGCGACGGCACCGGCGGCGAGTTCGAGCTGGAGACGGACCTCGGTGCCGGGGTGCCCGCGACGCCCACGCCGACGCCCAGCCGCGTCCCCTCGGCGACGCCGAGCCCGACGCCCAGCCACACCCCGTCCGGCACCCCGTCGCCGTCCGGCTCCCCGTCGAGCAGCGAGTCCGGCCGCCCGTCGGGCCGCCCGTCGCCGTCCACCGGCGGCTCCTCCGGCCCGCCCAACGGCGGTACCAACGGCACCGGTGGGTCCCACGGGATCGGCGGCGCCAACGGCACCGGCGGGAACGGGACACCGGGCGGCGCCAACGGGAACAACGGCGGCAACCCGGTGCCGAACAACTTCGGCGGCTGACGCCCGCCCCGTCGCGGCACACCGCGGCCCCCACCCGTCCGGGAGGGGGCCGCGGTGCCGTGCGGGGGGCTCAGCCGCCGTTGACCTTGGCGGCGATCCGGTCGCCCAGGTTCTTGTCGATGTTGCGCCAGTACTGGAGCGCCCGGTCCAGCACCGGACGGCTCACCCCGTTCCGCAGATGCCCGGCGACATTGCCGACCAGCCGCTCCCGGGCCGCGTCGTCCAGCACGCTGCGGACCATCGTCCCCGGCTGCCCGAAGTCGTCGTCGTCGCTCCGCAGGGTGTACGCGTGCCGCACCATCTCGCCGCTGGTCTCCCAGCCCGCCGGCTCCCCGAAGTTCGCGGTGTCGGCAGCCGGGCCGCCGTAGGAGTTCGGGGCGTACGGCCGGGCCGCGCGCGCCGGGTCGAAGCGCATCGGGCCGTCCTTGGCGTACGAGTGGACGGGCACATGCGCCCGGTTGGGCGGCAGCTGCGCGTAGTTCGGACCGATCCGGTACCGGTGGGTGTCCGGGTAGGAGAAGAGCCGGCCGAGCAGCATCTTGTCCGGGGACGGGCCGACGCCCGGCACCATGTTGGACGGCTCGAACGCGGCCTGCTCGACGTGGATGAAGTAGTCCTCCGGATTCCTGTTGAGGGTCATCCGGCCGACCTCGATCAGCGGGTAGTCGCCGTGCGGCCACACCTTGGTCAGGTCGAACGGGTTGAACCGGTAGTCCACGGCGTCCTCGAACGGCATGACCTGCACGTACAGCGTCCACGACGGGGCGTTCCCGCTGTCGATCGCCTCGTACAGATCGCGCCGGTGGCAGTCCGCGTCCTCGCCGGCGAGCCGGTCCGCGTCCTCCTGCGTGAGGAAGTCGATGCCCTGGTCGGTCTTGAAGTGGTACTTGATCCAGAACTTCTCGCCGCCGGCGTTGATCCACATGTAGGTGTGCGAGCCGTAGCCGTTCATGTGGCGGTAGGTCTTCGGGATGCCGCGGTCGCCCATCAGCCAGGTGACCATGTGGGCCGACTCCGGCGACAGCGTCCAGAAGTCCCACTGCATGTCGTTGTCGCGCAGCCCGTTGTCCGGGCGGCGCTTCTGCGAGCGGATGAAGTCCTGGAACTTGATCGTGTCCCGTACGAAGAAGATCGGCGTGTTGTTGCCCACCAGGTCGTAATTGCCGTGCTCGGTATAGAACTTGAGGGCGAAGCCGCGCGGGTCGCGCCAGGTGTCCGGGGAGCCCTGCTCGCCCGCCACGGTCGAGAAGCGGGCCAGCATCTCGGTTTCCTTGCCGGGCTGGAAGAGATCGGCCTTGGTGAACTGGCTGACGTCGTTGGTGACCTTGAAGAATCCGTACGCGCCGCTGCCCTTGGCGTGCACCACCCGCTCGGGGACCCGTTCGCGGTTGAACTGGGCCATCTTCTCGATGAGGTAGTGGTCATGGAGCAGGATGGGGCCGTCCGGACTCACGGTGAGCGAGTGCTCGTCGCTCTCCACCGGGATGCCGGTGTTGCTCGTCGTGCGCGGGACGTTCTGGGCGGTGCTGGTCATTGGAGGAGTGCCTCCCGTTCGATGACTGGCCGTGGGGCGGGGAGCAGGGGCGAATGGCCCTTTAGCCCCTTTTGTCCCACCCAAGCAGTCAACGCCGTCCGCGGCATGTCGGCAAGGGCGAAAGGGTCCGCAACGCCGGGGACCCCGCCCGGTCCGGACGGGGTCCCTGCCCACGGGGAGGCGGCTCAGGTCAGCCGCGCGGCGCCCCCGGCGGCATCGACAGCTCGAACCAGACGACCTTGCCCATGCTCAGCCGGGTCGCGCCCCAGCGCCGCGCCATCCGGTTGACCAGGTAGAGCCCGCGCCCGCCCTCGTCGGACGGCCGGGCCTGGCGCAGCCGCGGCAGCTGCGGAACGTCGTCGCCGACCTCGCAGCGCAGTACGTCCGTCCGCAGCAGCCGCAGCGTCACCGGCCGCTCCGCGTACCGCACCGCGTTCGTGACCACCTCGCTCACCAGCAGCTCCAGCTGATCGGTCAGCTCGTCCAGGCCCCAGCGCGCCAGCGCCCGGCGGGCCAGCCGGCGCGCCTGCCCGGCCGTCTGCGCCTTCGGGTCCAGATACCAGTACGCGACATCGCTCGGCGCGATCCCGTCGAACCGGGCCGCCAGCAGCGCGATGTCGTCATCGCGGTCGCCGGGCCCCAGCATGTCCAGCACCTCGTCGCACATCGGCTCCAGCGGCGGCGGATTGAGACCGGTCAGCCGGGCCGTCTCGGCCAGCCGCTCCCGCAGCTGCTCGATACCGGTCCACACGTCCCGGATCCGCGACTCGACCAGGCCGTCGGTGTAGAGCACGAGGGTGGCGCCCGCCGGGGCGTCCAGCTCCACCGCCTCGAAGTCCACCCCGCCGACCCCGATCGGCGCCCCGGACGGCACCCGCAGCACCTCCGCGCGCCCGCCGCGGTGCAGCATCACCGGCGGCGGATGCCCGGCGTTGGCGATGGTGATCCGGTGCGCCACCGGGTCGTACACCGCGTACAGGCAGGTCGCCATCCGGTCCGTGCCCAGCCGCTGGGCCTGCTCGTCGAGATGGTGCAGCACCTCCTGCGGCGGCAGGTCCAGCCCCGCCAGCGTCTGCGCCGTCGTCCGCAGCTGGCCCATGATCGCCGCCGAGGTCATCGAGTGCCCCATGACGTCGCCGACCACCAGCGCCACCCGGCTGCCCGGCAGCGGGATCGCGTCGTACCAGTCGCCACCCACCCGGGCGGTCTCCGCGGCCGGCAGATAGCGGCTGGCGAGCCGGACCCCGGTCGGCTGCGGCAGCGAGTCGGGCAGCATGGTGCGCTGCAGCGCGTCGGCGATGTACGCCTCCCGGCCGTAGAGCACCGCCTTGTCCACGCCCAGCGCGGTGTGCGTCGCCAGCTGCGCCGCCACCAGCAGATCGTCCGGCTCGAACGCCGGCCGGTCCGGGCGGCGCAGGAACACCGCGGCGCCGATCACCCGCCGGCGCCCGCGCAGCGGCGCCAGGATCACCCGGTGGCCGCCCGGCAGCCGGGTGTCCGGCCCCAGCAGCTCGGGCAGCGCGGTGCGCGCCGCCTGCGCCTCACCGAACAGCGGGCGCACCCCGCGCAGCACCTCGGCCAGCGGCCCGCCCGGCCGCACCTCCGACAGCTCCGCCGCGGTACCGCCCATGGCGGGCCCCAGATCCGGCTGTGCGGGCAGCACCGGCAGCCGCAGTCCGTTGGTGTCCGGTTCCTCCGGGATCCGGTCGGTACGCCGCAGCCGCAGCACCACCGGACCGGTCGGCCGCTCGTCGCCCACCGGCAGCGGATCGCGCAGATAGACCAGGATCGCGTCGGCGAACGTCGGCACCGTCGCCCGGCACAGCCCCAGCACGATCTCGTCCAGATCGATACCGCGGGCGATCCGCCGGGTCGCCGCCCCGATGAACCGCAGCCGGTCACCGCTCGCCTGCCGGGCCGCGGCCACCTCGCTGCTCTCGCCCGGATGCGCCGAGCGCGCCGGCGGCACCGTCGGCGGCCCCTGTGGCGGCCCCTGCGCCCCGGCGGCCTGCGCCCCCTCGCCGTCCGGCCGCGGGCGCTGCTGTCCGTGCCCCGGGTCGTCGCCCGGCACGCCTCCCGGCCGCCCGTCAGCGGGCATGGCCACCTCCCCGTACGAGTCGTACGACCCGCCGTACGAGCCCCCGTACGACGCGCCGTAAGAACTGTCGCGGGCATCGCCGTACGCCCGCGAGGCGTCACCGGCCGGGCCGTGGTCCGCGGCCGGTTCCGCGTCCCGCCGGGTGGCTCCCTGCCCGTCCGGCGGACCCGCGGAGGCGGTGACGGGACGGTCACCGCCGATGCCGATGTCGTTCCCGCCGCGCACCGCGAAGCCCGTCCCCGGCACCGGGACGAACCCGGTGGCGGCGGGCTGCTGCAGGGCGCTGCGCGGGTCCGGTACGCCGCCGGGCGGCGCCGTCCCGGCCGTCCCCGAGGAAGGGGACGCCGAGGGCGCGGCGGTCGGGGCCGACCGCCGCGATTCGTGGGAGGTGGGATGCTCCGTCACGCGTGGGATTCCATCCGTCCGGGGCTGGCGCCTACGCGCCGCGTTCCCGGCGCGCCGCTGGGGCGGGCGCGCCTGACGCGGTGCGGGTCAAGCGCGTCGCAGGTGCATAAAGAGCTGGATTTCCGGTGGTACGTCCGTACTCGCCGGGGCATACGCATACGAGTCCTCCCCGACGACATCGAATCCCGCGTCGCGCACGACCCGGCGCAGGTCGTCCCGCAGGTATCCCGATACCCGGATCGACTTGCCCAGGAACGGAATGGTGAAGTCGTCGACATCCGCCTCGACCATTGCCAGGGCCAGCAGCCCGTCGGGTCGCAGCAGATCATGCAGCAGGCCCAGCGCGTAAGGGATTTCCGCACGAGGCATCATCAAGAGCGAGAAATAGGCGGCGATTCCGTCGAAGGAACCGGTCCCGCCGAGCCGGCCGGCACGCAGATCGGCGATGTCCAGCCGGTGGAATTCGGCGCCCGGGGCGTTGTCCCGGGCCAGTTTGACCATGGTGGGGGAGAGGTCGATTCCCACGACCCGGTGGCCGGCGTCGGACAGTTGACGGGCGGTCGGCAGGCCCGTACCGCAGCCCGCGTCCAGGATCCGCGATCCGGCGGGCAGCGCGCCGGCCAGCCAGTCGCCGGAGGCGATCTGTCCTTCCTTGTGTGGAAAGGCCGCTTCGTATTCGTCGCCGATCGCGTCGAACGCCTCGGCCTGCCCGGCTCGGTCCAGTGCTAACCGATTCAGACCCTCGTACGCGTCGTAGCTTGTCGCGCTCACGACCTCGCCCCTCCTGCGACCGCGGTCAAGTTCGTTTTCCCGTTCTGGAGTTGCGCCTGTGCAGTCCTGCGGAGGACGATCCTACGTTTGCGGACCCAGGGCGCAGCAAGGGGGCTGGGTACCGCTTCTCGCGGGGCGGGAAACAGCTTTGCCCATAGGCGCACCTTTCCACCGTTCGCCCCCTTCACTCGCTTCAATCTCTTCTTTTCCCGTTTGCTGCCTCACGAGCGCAAACGATCGGGTGGCCGGTCCCAGTTCTCCGGCAGCTCCGGAACGCCCCAGGCCGGATCGGGCCGCCAGCTCTCCCAGCCGTCACAGAACGGCCCGGCCCACGCCGCGATCTGTGCGACCGCGGCGCGCCCGGCGCATCTGACCGCGTCTGCCTGCACATCCGTCACCAGCCCGTCCCGCCGCGCCTGGGCGAACTCGTCCTCGTCCCGCCACTCCCAATGCCGGTCCGGATAGACGCAGATGTCCAGGAAATGATCGAGTGAGTCGATTCCGCCCGCCCAACGGCGGCGCGGCTCCTCCAGATTGACGTACCAGTTCTTGAAGTGCCAGCCGCGCTCCCAGAACAGCCACACCGACCAGGGGACGCCCGGCCGGGCCAGCTTCAGCACACCGCTGCCGAACCACCGGTCGCGGACGGTGCGCCGCGGTTTGGTGTAACGGGTGGCCAGCGGCTCGCGGTGCACCGGCGTTCCGTCGGCGAGCGCCGGCTTGATGCACGAGGTGCCCGGCGCCATCCACACCGCGAGCAACTCCTCGGTGTCCTGCACGACGGTCACCGGACGACAGATGTGGAACCGGCCGGCCTCGGCGTTGTCCCGGTAGCGCCACAGGATGTGGTCCCCCGGTGCCCAGCGCCCCGGCCCCGCCGCGGGTCGCCCCGCCCCGGCCGCCGTCGCACCCCTGCCGGCCGCATCGCCTTCCGTCGTCTCCACCATGTCCGCCGTCATGAGCAGATCTTAGGCGCGGCGCGTTACGCGCGTGGTGACATGGGCCGCACCCGCGGTTACGGACGGGGCACCGGCACCGTCACGGACGGGGCATGGGGGACGCCACGGACGCGGGCGGAACGGCCGTCACGGACGCGGCCAAGGCGGCGGCCACGGACGGGTCGACGGTCGCGCTCGCACCCGTCACGCACCCGTCACGCACCCCTCACGGGCACCGCTACGGACGGGTCATCCGCAACACGTCCAGCGCCTCGTCGAGCTGTTCCTCCGTCAGCAGTCCCCGCTCGACATAGCCGCCCTCGATGACCACCTCCCGGATCGTCTTCCGCTCCGCCAGCGACCGCTTGGCCACCTTCGCGGCCTCCTCGTACCCCAGGTACGTGTTCAGCGGTGTCACCACCGACGGCGACGACTCGGCGTACTCCCGGGCCCGTTCGGCGTTCGCCGTGATGCCGTCCACCGTCCGGTCCGCCAGCAGCCGCGAGACGTTCGCGATCAGCCGGATCGACTCCAGCACGTTCCGCGCGATGACCGGCAGCATCACGTTCAGCTCGAAGTTGCCGGCCGCCCCGGCCGCCGCCACCGTCGCGTCATTCCCGGTGACCTGCGCGGCGACCATCAGCACCGCCTCCGGAATGACGGGATTGACCTTCCCCGGCATGATCGACGACCCCGGCTGGAGATCCGGCAGACTGATCTCCGCGAGCCCGGTGCGCGGCCCCGACGCCATCCACCGCAGATCATTGGCGATCTTCGTCAGCCCGACCGCGATGGTCCGCAACTGACCACTGGTCTCCACGATCCCGTCCCGCGCCCCCTGCGCCTCGAAGTGATTGCGCGCCTCCGTCAGCGGCAGCCCGGTGGTCCGCGCCACCTCCGCGATCACCGAGGCCGAGAACCCCGGCGGCGTGTTGATACCGGTGCCCACCGCCGTGCCGCCCAGCGGGAGTTCGGCCAGCCGCGGCAGCGACGCCCGCAGCCGCTCCACGCCGTACCGCACCTGCGCGGCGTACCCCCCGAACTCCTGCCCCAGCGTCACCGGCGTCGCATCCATCAGATGCGTCCGCCCCGACTTCACCACCCCGGCGAACTCCTCCGCCTTGCGCTCCAGCGCCGCCGCCAGATGCTCCAGCCCCGGAATCAGGTCGTTC
Source organism: Streptomyces sp. CT34 (assembly GCF_000805335.1). Taxonomy (GTDB): domain Bacteria; phylum Actinomycetota; class Actinomycetes; order Streptomycetales; family Streptomycetaceae; genus Streptomyces. The sequence goes on from NZ_KN708638.1 coordinate 5,244,662, forward strand.
AGCACCGCCGACGTCGCCGCGATATGGATCGACGACGGGAAGACGTCGTTCGACGACTGGCTGGCGTTGACGTGGTCGTTGGGGTGCACGTCCTTCCCCAGCCGCTCGGTCGCGAGCGTCGCGATGACCTCGTTGGCATTCATGTTCGACGACGTCCCGGACCCGGTCTGGAACACATCGATCGGGAAGTCCTCGTCCCACCGCCCCTCGGCCACCTCCGCGGCGGCCTCCGCGATCGCCCCCGCGATCTCCTTGCCCAGCACCCCCAGCTCGGCGTTGACGACCGCCGCCGCCCCCTTGATCCGCGCCAGCGCCTCGATATGCGCCCGCTCCAGCCGCTGCCCCGAGATCGGGAAGTTCTCCACGGCACGCTGCGTCTGCGCCCGCCACTTGGCATGCGCGGGCACCCGCACCTCACCCATCGAGTCGTGCTCGATCCTGTACGCGCTGTTCTCACTCATGTCTATGACAGTGCCCGAGAACACCGATCTGTTCCCGGGCCTGGTGCTTTGTCACCTGCCTGCGGGGCGCAGGCCGGCGGCGTCAGCCCTTCAGGGCGCGTATGAAGGCGGTCCAGGCGCCCCCGGGGAAGACCAGAGCGGGGCGCTGCGGGGCCTTCGAGTCACGGACGGGAACCAGACCGGCGCTGCCGTCCGCCACCTCGACGCAGTCGCCACCCGCCTGATTGCTGTAGGTGGACTTACGCCAGGCCGCGACGCCGGGAAAGCCTTCCGCTACCTCTACGCAGTTGCCACCGGCCTGATTGCTGTAGCTGGACTTGCGCCAGACGGCGGCGCTCAGATCGGGACGGGACGCGCTCACCACGATAAGTGCCTTCCATTGCGGATCGGATCACGTCGAGCGACATATTCGGCGGCAGGGCCAGGACCCCGAGCCGTTCATAGGCCACACGGTACGCCTTCACTTCCCCTGGTTCCTCGGTCAGTTGGCCGTAGTCGGCGCTTTCGAGATATGCGGCATCGCAACCGTCCGCCGAGGTCAGTACGGTGAATGACCCTCCCATTGCCTCGTGCTTGTCGCTGCTGAAGGGCAGCACCTGCACCGTGATGCGGGGATTGTCCGCGGCCTCCAGCAGGCGCGCGAACTGCGCCCGCATGATGGCCGCTTTGCCGACGGGCCGCACCAGCACGGCCTCGTCGAGAACCACGGACAGTTCAGGGCCGTCGGACTGCTCAAGCCGGGCCTGCCGCCCGAGCCGGGCGGCCACCCGTTCCTCCAGCTGTTCGTCGGAGACGAGTGTGCGGTCGAGGCTCAGCAGATCCCGCGCATACTCCTTGGTCTGAAGCAGGCCCGGCACGACAGCCGGCATGTACTGCCGGATGACCACCGCCCGTTCCGACAGCGCCATGAACTTCCGCGACCAGTCCGGGAACGTCTCCCGGTAGACGTACGGCCATAGGTCCACCAGCAATCCATCCGCGCCCACCGCCCCGTCCAGCGCCCGCGCCAGCTCCAGCGTCGGCTTGGCGCCCGTGCACCGCTCGACCTGATTGGTGCGCGTGCTGTGCGTGCTCACCGCCGCGCCGAGCGCGGTCTGCGTCAGCCCGGCGTCGAGCCGCAGCTTCCGCAGCCGCGTCCCGAACAACGCGGCCATCGATGACGCCGGATCAATCTCCCTGCGCACGGCCCCACTTCCCCTCCCGGCGGCTTACGACTGAAGGAATCAGCACTCACTCTCTTCCCAAGGTTACGTCGCAGGGTGACGATGGGAACACGGAACGTAGCAATCCGCTGGAAGTTGAGGGGATCCCACGACGGATCCCGGCAGTCGCCCTCGCGACTATCGGGAGCGTCAACTCCCCGCCAAGCACTACAGGAGCGTCCTTCATGGATTTGAGCGCCGGCCACACATCGCCCGGCCCGCGATCCCGGCATTCCCTGATGACCTTGCGCGTCTACAAGACGACCCGCGACGGCGTCGTCACCCAGGAACGCGCCCAGATCCACGTCGTCGCCAGCGACCGCCTCGACCTCTACGGCCTCTCCCACGCGTGGCCGCCGTGCGCTTGTCCCCTTCACCAAGGGTGATAGGCAGTGGCGCGGGACGGCGGCTCAGCCGAACGCGGGCTGCGGAACGGGAGCACCCTCCGGCGTGAACTGGAGGCTCTGGAGGAACGGCACCATCAGCTCGCAGTAGTCCGCCCAATGGTCCGTGCTGGGCGTGCCGAACGTCACCGTAACGAGCGTCTGGGCCCCCGGGACCGCGCTCTGCGGAACGGGGATGAACGCCTGCAACTGCGCGACGTCGATCGGGATGTCTTCCCCCGAGGCCGCGAATTCGGCGGGCATTCGCAGCTCGGGCGACTGCCGAAGGACCAGGGTGGCCTGGCCGCAGGGCAGACCGATGGTGCTGACCTCGGCGCTCGTCCCGTGTTTGGCGGCCAGGACCTTGGTCATGCCGGCGACCGCGACCCCGGTGTCCTGATATGCGAGCGGCTGGACCGCGATGGTCACCGTGCCCATGGACAGGTCGCCGTCGTCGTCGAACGTTCCGAAGCAGGTGCCCGAGTAACGGACACCGGTTTCCGCGAGCAGCTGCGAGACCTTCTGGTATTCCGCCGCGATCGCGTCGAGCTGCCCACCGGGCAGGACCGCTCCCTGGGCTTCCGCCCGGGCGGCGACCTCTGCGCTTGCTTGTTCGGGGTTCAGACCGGGGGTGGTCTCCCGGAAGGCGGAGGAAATCTCGAAGGTGATCTGTACCGCGCTCATTGAATTCACCATGTTCGCCGGGTTCACGGGGATTTCGGGGGCTGTTGTCCGGTGCTCGGCCATGGACCGGGCGGGGCGCTGCCTGACGGCGGGCCGTATCCCGGTGGCGGAGGAGCCATATAGGGATTGGCGACCGGGGGCGGTGGGGCCGGATAGGGATTGGCGACCGGGGGAGAGGGAGCCCGGGAGTCAGCAGCGGGACCGGGACGTGAGGTCTGCGGGTCCGCCGTGCGTCTGCGTTGGTTCGCGCGCCACGTGTACCACTTGAGCACCACAGCGCCGGACAGAAAGAGGACCGAGGCGACAGCGAGCACGACGTACGAGTGCCCGGAGCAATAGTTGCGGACGGCCTCCACCGCTGCTGCGATGCCGAAGACCAGAAGGCCCTGGAATTGGTAGCTCCGCGCGCCGGGATCGGGAGCTTGGCGGAGTTCTTCCTGGATCTGTTCCACCGGGATCACGACGGGCGGTGTGTTCCATACCGGTGTGACACCCGTGTTCGGCGGGACGGCGGTGTTGGTCCTTCGCATGACGAGGAGGCGAGGCGAATATCGCGGGGTCTCGTAACGCGACACGGAATACCCGTACTGATAACCCAACCATGCGGTCTGCGTGGCCGACATCCCGGCGCCGTGCACCGGAACCTTGACTTCCGGACTCCCGTCGAACGCACGATGGACTCTCTCCAGGTTCTTGCGTCGCGAGGTCGCCGTTGCTCCGTATCCGGAAAACGTGGAGATCGCGGCGTAGATGCTGAATCCAATGGCGAGAAGAATCCCCATGGGGAGCAGGAAGCTCATTTCTCCGACCCCTCTCATCCGGGCGCGTGCTGTGACGCGTCCGCGTCTTTCTCGCTGCCCTTTTCCCAGGCGTGTTTGAACGCGATTCCCAGATTGACCATGGGCGCCATCGGGCCGCCCAGCAGCATGGATCCACCCACTGCAATGGCTTCGCCCTTGTTGCTGGGAAGGAAGTAGCCGAGGCTTGTCAGGTCGTGCTTCCAGTCCACGAGAGTCTTGCCGGTCGACCCCCACCCGGCGGCCTTGCCGAGCTCATCGACCTTCGACTCCAGGATGGCTCCGCTGACTTTCCCCGCTACTTTGGCGGCATTGCTCAGACCGAACGAGGCTACCCCTAGTTCGTCCTCCAGCAACGTCCTGTCGCTGACGACGTCTTTGCCGGCGACGCTCTGTGCTGTCTTATGAAGCGCAAGCGCGGCCAGCGAACTGAGGCCGGAAACGGGTGCCATGACCTCCTCTGCCGGCGGAAAGCAGAATCCGACTAATCCGGTGATGGTGCTGACGGTTGAGAGCACATCGCCAATGGCGGCAATCGCGTTGGCATGTTCCTTGACCCAGCGCCCGAGTAGCTGTTCGAAGTCTCCGATGGCTTTCGCCAGATCTTTGAAGCCCCTCAGTAGATCGTCGAAGAATCCCGGCCCTTCCGGAGCTTCTTTGGCGGCTTCCGACAGCGCTGACGCAGTGTTCGCAGCCAGTTCCTCGTGCTGTGAACGGATTTTTTTCGCGGCCTCGACGATGACCGAGAGCTGATCGCGTGCGTAGTTCTGCTCGTTGACGGCTTGGTCGTAGCGTTCCTTGGCGGATTCGAATTCGGCATCACTCATGACCGAGGGCCCCAGACCGCCGAAGATCTCCAGGTCCGGATTGTTGTCGGCGCGCTCCGCGCGCTTGCGGGCCGTCTTGGCGTCACTCTCGTACGAGTTCGCCGCAGCTTGCATAGCGGTCAGGTGTGACTGCCACGCGTCCAAGGCGTGGCGGGCGTGCTCGAAGCTCTTTCCTGCGGTGTCCAGCAGCTTCGGAAGGGGTTGGATCTTGGCACGGAACCCGTCTGAGGCCGCGCCGCTCCAGCTGATGCCTTTGTTGATGCCTTGGAGGGTCTCCGAGGCGCTCTCGATGTTCTTGTGAGCGCGATCCAGGTCCCCGACAAGATCTTCGATTGCCTGAAGCACCCCGGGTGCTGGATTGAACCGCAGCCCAGAGAATTGACCGTTGTCCTCGTACGGATCTCCGTCGGAGTATCCCCAAATCCGCTCACCGAGGTTATACATGTCCCCCCCGCCATGCTGTGTCAATGGGTGATTTTTTCGCTAACCGAACGGGCTGGCCTGCGCGTCGGCGGCGGCCGGTCCTCCGCTCTGGTCGTGACCTTTGGCGAGAGCCTGATGAATGGCACTGTCGGTCTCGTTGTATGCGCGCGCGGTGGTTTGCATCCCTTGGTGAATGGCATCGGTGATCTCTGCGATCTGCGAAATGCCGTATTCCCATGAATTCTTGAAGTCGGCCCCCGCTCTGTCGATCGGACTACTACCGAGATCGCTGAACGTTGCACTCCGCAAGTCGCTGCTGGCCTTTTTCATAGACTCGGTGCAGAGCTCCAGGCGCGTCGAGAGGGAGCTCAGCTCCTCGACATCGACCGTGAATTCCCCCGAACTGGACACAGGCGTGTATTCCCCCTCGTCGTGGCGTGTCTGACGGCATGGGCGGCAAGAATAACAGGTGTGTATTTCGCCTGGCGATCTCATTGTCAACTTGTTAACGGCGTTGAAAGTTGGCTGAAAATCGCGCCCGCCTGCGGAGTCGGTGAAACGTCAACGGCCATCACCCGCACACCCGCGGATGATGGCCGTAAACGGACAGAACAGGAGGTAAGCCTGTAAGGGATGAGCCCTACGCCTCCCGGCGTACCGGAATGCTGGTGAACGTCGGGGCCGGGGCCGGGTCCTGGAAGAAGTCGTTGCCCTTGTCGTCGACGACGATGAAGGCGGGGAAGTCCTCCACCTCGATTTTCCAGACGGCTTCCATGCCGAGTTCTTCGTATTCGAGGACCTCGACCTTCTTGATGCAGTCCTGGGCGAGGCGGGCCGCCGGGCCGCCGATGGAGCCGAGGTAGAAGCCGCCGTGCGCGGCGCAGGCGTCGGTGACCTGCTGGGAGCGGTTGCCCTTGGCGAGCATGATCTTGGAGCCGCCGGCGGCCTGGAACTGCTCGACGTAGGCGTCCATCCGGCCCGCGGTGGTCGGGCCGAAGGAGCCGGAGGCGTAGCCCTCGGGGGTCTTGGCCGGGCCGGCGTAGTAGACGGGGTGGTCCTTGAGGTACTGCGGCATGCCCTCGCCGGCGTCCAGGCGCTCCTTGATCTTGGCGTGGGCGATGTCGCGGGCGACGACCAGGGTGCCGGTGAGCGAGAGCCGGGTCTTGACCGGGTGCTTGGTCAGCTCGGCGAGGATGTCGTCCATGGGGCGGTTCAGGTCGACGGCGACCGCGTCCAGGTCAGCGCCGGCGCCCTCGGTCAGCTCCTCGTCGCTGGTCTCCGGGAGGAAGCGCGCCGGGTCGGTCTCCAGCTGCTCCAGGAAGACGCCCTCGGCGGTGATCTTCGCGACGGCCTGGCGGTCGGCGGAGCAGGAGACCGCGATGGCGACCGGGCAGGACGCGCCGTGGCGCGGCAGCCGGACGACGCGGACGTCGTGGCAGAAGTACTTGCCGCCGAACTGGGCGCCGATGCCGATCTTCTGGGTGAGTTCGAAGACCTTCTGCTCCAGGTCCGTGTCGCGGAAGCCGTGGCCGGTGGCGGAGCCCGAGGTGGGCAGCTCGTCCAGGTAGTGCGCGGAGGCGTACTTGGCGGTCTTGAGGGCGTACTCGGCGGACGTGCCGCCGACGACGATCGCGAGGTGGTACGGCGGGCAGGCGGCGGTGCCGAGCGAACGGATCTTCTGCTCCAGGAACTTCATCATGGACGCCTCGTTGAGGACGGCCTTGGTCTCCTGGAAGAGGAACGACTTGTTGGCCGAGCCGCCGCCCTTGGCCATGAACAGGAACTTGTACGCGCCGCCGTCGGTCGCGTACAGCTCGATCTGTGCCGGCAGGTTGGTGCCGGTGTTCTTCTCCTCCCACATGGTCAGCGGGGCCATCTGGGAGTAGCGCAGGTTCAGCCGGGTGTACGCGTCGTGGATGCCCCGGGAGAGCGCCTCCTCGTCGCCGCCCCCGGTCAGCACGTTCTGGCCGCGCTTGCCCATGACGATCGCGGTGCCGGTGTCCTGGCACATGGGCAGCACGCCCGCGGCGGCGATGTTGGCGTTCTTGAGGAGGTCGAGGGCGACGAACCGGTCGTTGGCCGATGCCTCGGGGTCGTCGAGGATCCTGCGGAGCTGGGCGAGGTGGGCCGGGCGCAGGTAGTGCGCGATGTCGTGCATCGCCTCGGCCGCAAGCTCGCGCAGCGCCTCCGGCTCGACCTTGAGGAACGTCCGGCCGTCGGCCTCGAAGGTGCTCACACCCTCCGAGGTGACCAGGCGGTAGGGGGTGGCGTCCTCCCCGGTGGGGAGCAGGTCGGTGTAGGCAAATGCCGGGCGGGCCGGGTGGGAGGAGGCAGGCATTTGAGGGTGATTCCTTACTCGGAGGGGTGTGGCTGACGTCTACGGCAGCGCCAGAACAGCGTAGAACCCCGGCCGGCGGGGCCCGCTGTGAGGTAAGGCTCAGTGGGTACAGGTCGTGAGTTCCCTAGTCGCGATCTATCGCGTTTCGGTACGCTGTTGCCGTGGACGCTTCAGACAACGGGGGACGACCGGGCCCCGAGACCCCGCCCGGAACGCTTCAGAAGCAGCAGAGGCACGAGGAGCAGCGGGTGCGGCTGACCAAGGACGCCGCCCGGCCGCAGGGCAAACCGGTCGCCGAGGCGGACCTGCGCGCCTCGGACGCCGACCGCGACCGGATCGCCGAGATCCTGCGCGAGGCGCTCGCCGAGGGCCGGCTGGACGCCGAGGAGCACGCCGAGCGGATCGACGCGGTCTACCGCGCCAAGACCATCGGCGAACTGGAGCCCGTCGTAAGGGACTTGCCCGTGGCGGGCGACAACGGCCGGCAGCCCGGCCCGGCGTACGACGCCGTGCAGACCGGCCACCTTCCCGACCAGAGCCTCGTCGCGATCTTCAGCGCCGCCGCCCGCAAGGGCCGCTGGCGGGTCCCGGCGCGGATCAACGCGGTCGCGGTCTTCGGGAGCGTGGAGATCGATCTGACCGAGGCGGTCTTCCCCCAGCAGCAGATCCAGATCAACGTCACCTCCGTCTTCGGCAGTGTCGAGATCCGGGTCCCGGAGAACATCACGCTGCGCAGCAGCGGCTCGGGCATCCTGGGCAGCTTCGAGGCCGAGACGAACGACGCGGTGGACCCCGACGCCCCGGTCGTGCACGTCAACGGCTTCGCGCTGCTGGGCAGTGTGGAGGCCAGGCCGAAGCGCGGCGCCTGGATCCACGATCTGCACGACCGGCTGCGCGACCAGCGCCGGGAGCGCCACGAGCGGCTCGACCGGCTGCGCGCCGAGCGGCACGAGCGGATGGACCGCCTGCGGACGGAGCGGCACGAGCTGATGGACCGGCGGCGGGCCGAGCGCCGGGAGCGGCGGGACGAACGGCGCGACCGCCACCGCGGCTGACCGGACCGGCGGCGCGGCCCGACGGGCCGGTCGGCAGGAGGACCGATGACGGTTCCGCCGGCGGTACGGCGGCTGACGGGCGGCGACCCGGCCCGTTGACGGGGGCGCCGCCCGCCGCGCCCCGCGCTCCCGATCGCCACGGTGTGCATAAGCGTGCGTACAGCGGGTAGGGCTGGTGCATCGTCTCTCGTACGGCTGCGGGGTGCGAAAAAGGCCGTGCGCAGCGAGACGGGCAAGGGTGATTTCTCTCGCCGAAGCCGTCGTCAGGAGTAGACCGTGCTGCTACCGCATCAGCCCCTGCAGGATGCCGCTGTCGTACCGTCCCCGCGGGTGCCCGCTCGCGACGAGGCCGGCCCCTGGCATTCGGAGGCGGTGTGCCGCCGGGACGAAGCCGGGCTGTTCTTCGCCCCGTCCAAGGAGCCGACCGCCGCACGGCTGGCAAGGGAGGAAGCCGCGAAGCGGGTCTGTGCCCGCTGCCCCGTGATGGTCGAGTGCCGGGAGCACGCGCTGCTCCAGCCGGAACCGTACGGCGTCTGGGGCGGTCTGACCGCGGCCGAGCGCCGGGTGGTGCTGACCCGGCGCCGGCGCCGTGAGGCGGAGCTCCAGCGCGCCGCCCATATGCCCGCCGCCGGCTGACCGCCGGACCGTCGGGCCGTATGGACCGTTTCGCCCCCGCCGGAGAGTCTCCGACGGGGGCGAAGTGTCTGTGCGCGGCGTGCCGTTGAGCGGTGCGCCGGTGCCGGGCGCGGTCAGGGCGGAGCCGTCGCGGGAGCCGGCCTCAGCTCGGGCGCTCGAAGTCGACCGAGCTGTACGCGCGCAGCTTGGAGAGCCGGTGCTGGGAGTCGATCTGCCGGATGGTGCCCGACTTGGAGCGCATGACCAGGGACTGGGTGTAGGCCGTCTCGGCGCGGTAGCGGACGCCGCGCAGCAGCTCGCCGTCGGTGATGCCGGTGGCGACGAAGAAGACGTTGTCGCCGCGGACCAGGTCGTCGATCTGGAGGACCTTGTCCAGGTCGTGGCCGGCGTCGAGGGCGCGCCGGCGCTCCTCGTCGTTCTTGGGCCACAGCTTGCCCTGGAAGGTGCCGCCCAGGCACTTCAGCGCACAGGCCGCGATGATGCCTTCGGGCGTACCGCCGATGCCCAGCAGCAGGTCGACGCCGGTGCCCTCGCGGGCCGCCATGATGGCGCCGGCGACATCGCCGTCGGAGATGAACTTGATCCGGGCGCCGGCCTCCCGGACCTCCTTGACCAGGCTCTCGTGGCGCGGCCGGTCCAGGATGACGACGGTGACGTCCTCGACCGCGGACTTCTTCGCCTTGGCGATCCGCTTGATGTTCACCGCCACCGGGGCCGTGATGTCGACGAACTCCGCCGCCTCCGGGCCGGTCGCCAGCTTGTCCATGTAGAAGACCGCGGACGGGTCGAACATCGAGCCGCGCTCGGCGACCGCCATCACGGACACCGCGTTGGCCATGCCCTTGGCGGTCAGCGTCGTGCCGTCCACCGGGTCCACGGCCACATCGCACTCGGGGCCGGTGCCGTCGCCGACCCGCTCGCCGTTGTAGAGCATCGGGGCGTTGTCCTTCTCGCCCTCCCCGATGACCACGACGCCGTCCATCGAGACGGTGTGGATCAGGGCGCGCATGGCCCGCACCGCAGCGCCGTCCGCGCCGTTCTTGTCACCACGGCCCACCCAGCGGCCCGATGCCATGGCACCGGCCTCGGTCACCCGTACCAGTTCCAGGGCGAGGTTGCGGTCCGGCGCCTCCGGGCTGACTTCGAGTTGGGACGGGAGATGATGCTCGGTCATCGAGCGCACCTTTCTGTACGGCGACGGCCGGATTGACGAGGGTGAGCACGACTTTATCGGTAGGCCGCGAAAATGAGCAGAGGGGGCTTCGCATGAGCAAGCCCTCGGCCAGGTCGCGGCGGGGCCGGCCGGCGGACCGTCTGCGCAGGTGAGTGGCGTCCCAGGGGGGCGTGTCCGGGTCCCGGCGGTCATGGGGGACGATAGGGACGTGGCTGGTATGCGAGGCAGGCAAAGGGTGCAGGACATGGTCCTGTCACTGGCGGTGATCGGCGTCCTGGTCGGGGCGATCTATTTCTTCATTCCGCACGACGACAGCGCGGGCGCCGAGAAGAACGCGGTCAAGACGGTCGACTACCGCGTCGAGATCACCACGGCCCGGCGCGCGGCACCGTACCCGGTCGCCGCTCCCGAGGGCCTGCCGCCGAGCTGGCGGGCCACCTCCGTCTCGTACAAGGCGAGCGAGGACGGCAAGGGCGGGGCCTGGCACCTGGGCATGCTGGACCCGGAACAGGAGTACGCGGCCATCGAGCAGAGCGACGCCGCCCCGAAGAAGTTCATCCAGGACGTCACGCTGGGCGCCACGAAGGCCGAGGGCGAGCAGGCCGTCGGCGGCAAGAAGTGGGACCGCTACCAGGGCGACACGTACAAGGCGCTGGTCCATGAGGAGCCCGGGGTGACCACGGTCGTCACCGGCACCGCCCCCTACGGACGGCTCGCGGAGCTGGCCGCGGCCCTGGTGGCGAAGAAGGGCTGACGGAGACGGAGCCGAGGGCCGGGTGCACGAGCCCCGGCAGTGGAGGTACGACGAGGCCGCCGCACCCGGGGGGGGGGCGGCGGCCTCGTCGTACCATCCACCGGCGTCCGCCGCGGAGCGGATCAGACGGTGGCGACGGCCTCGTCGAAGGCCAGCCGCGGCGAGCGCGGGAAGAAGGCGTCGGTGCCCGGCTTGCCGATGTTGATGACCAGGAAGGACTTCTGCTTGCCGTCGCCGAAGAACTCCTTGTCGATGGCGGTGAAGTCGAAGCCGGTCATCGGGCCGGCGGCCAGGCCGGCGGCGCGGATGCCGAGGATGAAGTAGCCGGCCTGGAGGGTGGCGTTCTGGGTGCCGGCGGCCTCGCGGACGGCGGCCTCGGAGAAGAAGGTGTCCTTGATGCCCGGGGCGTGCGGGAAGAGCTGCGGAAGCCTCTCGTGGAAGTCCAGGTCCACGGAGAGGATCACGGTCAGCGGCGCGGCCAGCGTCTTCGGGCCGTTGGCCCCCATGGCGTGCTCGACCAGGCGCTTACGGGCGTACTCGGAACGGACCATGGTGATCCGCAGCGGCGACTGGTTGAAGGCGGTCGGGGCGAACTTCACCAGGTCGTAGATGGCCTGGACCTGCTCGTCCGTCACCGGCTCGTCCGTGAACGTGTTGGCGGTCTGGGCCTCGCGGAACAGCAGGTCCTGAGCGGCGGCGTCAAGGGCGAGAGACATGGGAGCACCTCGGAGGTCGGGTGGGCTACGGATCTGTGGCGACTGCGGCGTCCACGGGAAACCACTGTAGCGCCGATAGATTAAGGTTCAACTAACGGCTGGCAACTGTGAGTGGATTCACGGGACGGCGGTGATCTTTCGGACTCCGGAAGGGTGCTGTCTCCAGCGCAGCTCCAGCGCCACTGCCTCCAGGGCTGCGGCCTCCAGCGTCACTGTCTCCAGCGTCACTGACTCCAGCGCCGCGGTCTCTACCGCCGCTGCCTCCGACGCCGCGGCGCCCGCCGCTCCGTCAGCCGGCCGTGCCCTCGTCGTCCTCGTCGCCCCCGGCCTCCGCCTCCGACGGCTCTGCCAGTGCCGCGTCCAGACGGGCCCGCGCGCCGTCCAGCCAGCGGCGGCAGACCTTCGCCAGCTCCTCGCCGCGCTCCCAGAGGGCGAGCGACTCCTCCAGCGTCGTGCCGCCGGCCTCCAGGCGGCGGACGACCTCGATCAGCTCGTCGCGCGCCTGCTCGTAGCCGAGCGTGGAGTCCACCGGCGCCACCCCGGCCGGGGCCGCCACCGCGTCATCCGTCTTTGCCATATCTCCCAATCTCCCACCCTGTGAGTGCGTATGTGTCTGTTGAGTGCGCATGTGGCTGTTCTGCCTGTGCCGGAGCCCGGGGACGGCGGTCACGGCGCGGCGTCCGGGACGCCGGCCACCCGCACCCGGAACTCGCCCTCGGCCACCCTGGCGCGCAACTCCTCGTCCTCGCCCACCTCTTGAGGCGAGCGCACCGCCGCCCCGTCCGGCTTCTGGAGCACCGCATAGCCGCGCTCCAGCGTCGCCTTGGGGGAGAGCGCGACCACCCGCGCCAGGGTGTGCACCAGCTCGGAGTCGGCGCGGTCCAGCAGATGCCCCAGCGTCCGCCGGCCGCGCTCCAGCAGGGCGGTGACCTGCTCCTCGCGGTCCGCCACCATCCGGTGCGGGTGCTGTATCGACGGGCGGTGCAGGGTGGCCGTGAGCCCCCGCGTCTCGCGGTCCAGGAAGCCGCCGAGCGCGCGCCGGGCCCGCTCCCGCAGCTGCTCGACCCGGGCCAGTTCCTCGCCGACGTCCGGCACCACCTTCTTCGCCGCGTCCGTGGGCGTCGAGGCGCGCAGATCGGCGACCAGGTCGAGCAGCGGGCTGTCCGGTTCATGGCCGATCGCGGAGACCACCGGCGTACGGGCCGCGCCGACCGCCCGCACCAGCTGCTCGTCGGAGAACGGCAGCAGATCCTCCACGCTGCCGCCGCCGCGCGCCACGATGATCACGTCCACCTCGGGCAGTGCGTCCAGCTCCTGCACCGCCGCGATCACCCCGGGCACCGCGTGCACCCCCTGCACCGGCACGTTGCGCACCTCGAAGCGGACGGCCGGCCAGCGGTGCCGGGCGTTCTCCAGCACATCGCGCTCGGCGGCGCTGGCCCGGCCGCAGACCAGACCGATCAGCTGCGGCAGGAACGGCAGCGGCCGCTTGCGGTCCGCCGCGAACAGCCCCTCGGCCGCCAGCGTCTTCTTCAACTGCTCCAGCCGCGCCAGGAGTTCACCGACCCCGACCGGCCGGATCTCGGCAGCCCGCAGCGACAGCTGGCCGCGCGGCGCGTACCACTCCGGCTTGGCGTGCACCACCACCCGGGCGCCCTCGCTCACCACCTCGGAGACCTTGTCGAAGACCTGGCGGTAGCACGTCACGCTCACCGAGATGTCGTACGACGGATCGCGCAGCGTCAGGAACACCACGCCCGCGCCCGGGCGCCGGGAGAGCTGGGTGATCTGCCCCTCGACCCACACCGCGCCGAGCCGGTCGATCCACCCGCCGATGAGCCGGGACACCTCGCCGACCGGGATCGGCGCTTCCGGAGACGTAGAGACAGCCATACGAGCGAGAGTAGCGGCGGCCACCGACAGTGTCGGTCCGGCGGCGCAGCGGGACCGGCCTGCCCGGCCGCGGACGCCGGTGTCAGTTCCGCGCCGGGCCCACCCGCGGCCGGCGCGCGTACTGCATCGCCAGCACCCCGAGTCCGACCGCCAGCCACACCCCGCCCACCAGCTGCGCGGTCCGCGACGCCGCGACGAGCACCGCGATCACCACCGCCAGCCCCGCCAGCGGCACCACCACGTGCCGCAGCACGCCCGGCACCCCGGCCCGCCGGCGGATCCCGAACCACCCGATCACCGACGCGTGCAGCAGCGCGAACGCGGTCAGCGCGCCGACGTTCACGATCGACGACAGCCGGGCCGGCCCGTCGTCCCGGGTGGCCGCCCAGACCGCCGCCACCAGCGTCACCAGCGCCGCCCCCAGCAGCGCCCGGCGCGGCACCCCACTGCCCGCGTCCACCGTGGCCATCGCCCCCGGCAGCCGCCGGTCCCGGGCCATCGCGAACAGCAGCCGGCCGGCCGCGGCCTGCCCGGCCAGCGCCGCGAACGCCGCCCCGACCGCCTTGCTCACCGCCACCAGGTCATGCAGCCGGCCGCCCACCGCGGAGTCCACCGTCGTATAGAAGGCGGCCCCCTGCTCCGCCGGTCGCGCGGCCAGCTCGGCGGCGCTCATCGGGGCCAGCAGCGCCGCCAGATACGTCTGCACGGCGAACAGCACCCCGGCCACCACCAGGCACGTCACCACGGCCCGCGCCACCCGCCGCGAACCCCCGGACGCCTCCTCGGCGAACGACGCGATCGCATCGAAGCCCAGATACGACAGCACCGCCACCGACACCGCCGCCAGCACCGCGTCCGGCGAGAAGCCGCCCTCCCCGGTCAGCGGCACCGACCAGCCGCGCCGCGCCCCGTGCGCCGCCAGTGCCCACACCGCCGCCACCACGAACACCACCAGCGCCGCGATCTCCAGCGCCAGCACCGCGAACCCGACGACCGCCGCGGTCCGCACCCCGGACAGGTTCAGCAGGGTCGTGACCACCACCGCGACCGCCGTCCACACCCACTGGTGCACCTGCGGCACCAGCGCGTGCAGCGCGATCCCGGAGAACAGATACGCCACCGCCGGGATCAGCAGGTAGTCCAGCATCGCCATCCACCCGGCGACGAACCCCGCGCCCTCACCCAGGCCGACCCGCGCGTACGCGTAGACCGACCCGGCCTTCGGGGCGACCCGCACCATCTGGGCGTACGAATACGCCGTGAACGCCATCGCGACCGTCGCGACCACGTAGACCGATGTGATCGCACCGTGCGAGGTGGCCTGAAGGGTGCCGAAGATCCCGACCGGCGCCATCGGGGCGATGAACAACAGCCCGTAGACCACCAGGTCCCGGAACGACAGCGTCCGCCGCAGCGATCCGGCCCCGCCGGGCGCCCCGTCGTCCGCGGTCACGCCGGCCGTGTCCGCCATCCCGCCTCCTTCGTACGCACTTCGCCAGTCTGCGCAACCACGCGATCAACCGCCCCCGGGCACGGCCCTTACGATGGGACGCATGACCGCACCCAGCCCGCAGCACAGCCGCAAGGTCCTCCTCGCCGCGCCCCGCGGATACTGCGCGGGCGTGGACCGCGCCGTGATCGCCGTCGAGAAGGCCCTGGAGCAGTACGGCGCGCCCGTCTACGTACGCCACGAGATCGTCCACAACAAGTACGTCGTCAAGACCCTGGAGAAGAAGGGCGCCATCTTCGTCGACGAGACGGAGGAGGTGCCCGAGGGCAACATCGTCATCTTCTCCGCGCACGGTGTCGCCCCCGTCGTCCACGAAGAGGCACAGCGCGGCAAGCTCGCCACCATCGACGCGACCTGCCCGCTGGTCACCAAGGTCCACAAGGAAGCCGTCCGGTTCGCCAAGGAGGACTACGACATCCTCCTGATCGGCCACGAGGGCCACGAAGAGGTCATCGGGACGAGCGGCGAGGCGCCCGAGCACATCACCCTGGTCGACGGCCCCGAGGACGTCGCAGGCGTCGAGGTCCGCGACCCCGACAAGGTCGTCTGGCTCTCCCAGACCACGCTCTCCGTCGACGAGACCATGGAGACCGTCGACGCCCTCAAGGGCCGCTTCCCCAACCTCCTCTCGCCGCCCAGCGACGACATCTGCTATGCCACCCAGAACCGCCAGATCGCGGTCAAGCAGATGGGCGCCGAGGCCGACCTGGTCGTCGTCGTCGGCTCCAAGAACTCCTCGAACTCGGTCCGCCTGGTCGAGGTCGCGCTCGGCGCCGGCGCCCGCGACGCCCACCTGGTCGACCACGCCGAGGAGATCGACGAGAGCTGGCTCGAGGGCGTGCGGACGGTCGGTGTCACCTCCGGCGCCTCGGTCCCGGAGATCCTGGTCGAGGGCGTCCTCGAATGGCTCGCCGCCCGCGGCTTCGACGACGTCGAGACCGTCACCGCCGCCGAGGAGTCCATCGCCTTCTCGCTCCCCAAGGAGCTCCGCCGCGACCTGCGCGCCGAGGCCAGGGCGGCGGCCGAGGACTGACCGCCGGCCGCTTCGGCCATCCCGGGGGCGGTCCGCCCGCTCCGCGCCTAGCCTTTTCCCATGAGGGTCTTCGGTGTGGACATCGGCGGAACGGGCATCAAAGGCGCCCCGGTGGATCTGGAACGCGGCGAGCTGGCGGACGAGCGCTACAAGGTCCTGACCCCGCATCCGGCCACCCCCGACCGGGTCGCGGACTGCGTGAAGCAGGTCGTGGACCACTTCGGCTGGTCGGGCCCGGTCGGCGCGACCTTCCCCGGTGTGGTCACCGGCGGCACGACCCGGACGGCCGCCAATGTCGACAAGGGCTGGATCGACACGGACGCCGCCGCGCTGCTCTCCGAGCGGCTCGGCGGCGAGGCCGGCGGCAGCCCGGTCACCCTCCTCAACGACGCGGACGCGGCGGGCCTGGCCGAGATGCGGTTCGGCGCCGGCCGCGGGCGCGGCGGCACGGTCATCGTCCTCACGTTCGGCACCGGCATCGGCAGCGCCGTCTTCACCGACGGCCGCCTGGTCCCCAACACCGAACTCGGCCACCTGGAACTCCGCGGCCACGACGCCGAGAAGCGCGCCTCCGGCAAGGCCAGGGAGGACGAGGAGCTGAGCTGGCAGCAGTGGGCGCACCGGGTCCAGAAGTACCTCGCGCACGTGGAGGCGCTGTTCTCGCCCGGGCTGTTCGTGATCGGCGGCGGGGTGAGCCGCAAGGCGGAGAAGTTCCTGCCGCTGATCGAGGGGATCAGGGCCGAGATCGTGCCGGCGCAGCTTCAGAACAACGCGGGGATTGTGGGTGCCGCGATGGCGGCGCATGCCGCTCGGGCTGCCGGGCCACCTGCGAGGGACGCTTCCCCGGCCGGGTCCGCGGCGCCGGCTCGTCCTGCCGCCGGCCGTCCGGCCGTCGCCCGGTCCGCTGTCGCGTCGCCGGTCGGCTGGCCCGACGCCGGGCGCTGAGCCGCGCCTTGCGTACGAGCACCACCAGCCCGCAGGCCAGCGTGCCCCCGTAGAGCCAGCCCGCGTTCAGCGCGAGGACGGTGAAGAGGCCCATCAGCAGCCCCGGGAACCCCGCCGGGCCGTGCTGGATCGGCAGCGCGCCGACCGTGAACGCGATCGGCAGCGCCACCGGCGCGGCGATCAGGTCGAACGGCCGCACCCACACTCCCGCGCACACGCTCACCAGCAGGAAGAACATCCCGTAGGCGGGCTGCGCCCCCTGGAACAGCAGCTGGTCCAGGTAGGCGAACGCCAGCAGCGTCACCGTGGCCAGCAGTCCGCAGCCGAGTCCGGTGAGCTTGGCGGCCGGCATCCGGCCCAGCAGACCGGTCACCGGGGCGGGGGCGGGCCGCTGCGGCCGGGCCTGGTAGACGGTCGCGGTCTCGTCGCCGTCCGTGGTGGACGGGCCCACCGGCTCCGGCATCGGCGACGGGCGGGCCGGGGTGCGGTACTCGCCGGGAATCGGCGCGTAACCGCGGGCCGTGACCGTGGTGCCCGCGGGTACGGACGCATACCCGGAGGCCCGCATCGCGGAGAGGAAGTCGTCGTCGGGATCGGGGACCACCGCCTCGGCAGGGCGCGGGAGCCGGGCATCCTGGCCCGTGCCCGGACCGCCGCTCAGCGGGGGGCTGTACTGGGGCGTGTGCGCTTCGTGTTGCTCCACTCGCCAACGGTAGGCAGCTAAGTGGGATTAATAGGTCACAGGACACGCACTTTGACCTGTCTTGGGGGCTTCGTTCGATGCCGTGTACTCCCACCGGAGGGCGTGCCCCGTCCCACGGGCCCGGTGGGCCGGGCCCAGTAGACTGGTGGATCGGCCGCCCCGGCCCGCTCGGTCCCGACCGGCCGGGCCCCGGGAACCGGCCACCCGTCACCCACCTCCACGCTCCGGGAAGTCGCCACCGTGTCGCTCACGATCGGAATCGTCGGTCTGCCGAATGTCGGCAAGTCGACCATGTTCAACGCCCTGACCAAGAACGACGTGCTGGCGGCCAACTACCCGTTCGCCACCATCGAGCCGAACGTCGGCGTGGTCGGCGTCCCCGACCCCCGGCTGGCCAAGCTCGCGGAGATCTTCTCCTCCCAGAAGATCCTCCCCGCCACCGTCGACTTCGTCGACATCGCGGGCATCGTCCGCGGCGCCTCCGAGGGCGAGGGCCTGGGCAACAAGTTCCTCGCGAACATCCGCGAGTCCGACGCGATCTGCCAGGTCATCCGCGCCTTCAAGGACGAGAACGTGGTCCACGTCGACGGCAAGGTCTCGCCCAAGGACGACATCGAGACCATCAACACCGAGCTGATCCTCGCCGACCTCCAGACCATCGAGAAGGTGCTGCCGCGCCTCCAGAAGGAGTCGCGCATCAAGAAGGACGTCGCCCCGAAGGTCAAGGCCGTCGAGGAGGCCAAGGCCATCCTGGAGGAGGGCCGCACCCTCTTCGCCGCCGGCTACGTCCAGGGCACGGAGAAGACCGAGCTGCTGCACGACCTCCACCTCCTCACCACCAAGCCCTTCCTCTACGTCTTCAACGTCGACGAGGACGAGCTCTGCGACGAGGACTTCAAGAACGAGCAGCGCGCCCTGGTCGCCCCCGCCGAGGCCATCTTCCTCAACGCCAAGCTGGAGGCCGACCTCGCCGAGCTCGACGAGGACGAGGCCCTCGAACTCCTCCAGTCCGTCGGCCAGGACGAGCCCGGCCTGGCCACCCTCGCCCACGTCGGCTTCAACACCCTCGGCCTGCAGACCTACCTGACCGCCGGCCCCAAGGAAACCCGCGCCTGGACCATCAAGAAGGGCGCCACCGCCCCCGAAGCCGCCGGTGTCATCCACACCGACTTCCAGAAGGGCTTCATCAAGGCCGAGGTCATCTCCTTCGCCGACCTCGTCGAAACCGGCTCCGTAACCGAGGCCCGCGCCGCCGGCAAGGCCCGCATGGAGGGCAAGGACTACGTGATGCAGGACGGGGACGTGGTGGAGTTTCGGTTCAACGTGTGATGCCCGACGTAGCATCGGCGTAGCGATCTCGCAAACATGCAGGTCAAGCGGGGTCGGTCCCATCCGGGGTCGGCCCCGTTGTCGTACCCGGTGCTGGATCCGCGCTGGATGAACTGACATCTCGTCAGTTGTCGTCATCCCTGGTTATCCGGACCGCCGCTGGATCGGAGCTGGATGTGGCTGACGGACAGTCGGCTGGGTCGGGCAGTTGTCCTGTGTCACGGAGTCGTCCCTGACGCGGTCGCTCTGACCTGCGATGAGGAATCTTGAGTGGCGAAGTGGCCGTGCCCCACGGGTGCCACCGTTCGGAGATGCGGAGAGATTTCGCCAGTGGATCTTGCTGGATCGTGAGGATGCCTGGCGAGTGCTGCTGCGGCGAGTTCGATGGCGTCTGGGTAGATCGCGGCGTGTGTGTAGGTGTCGAGTTCGGTCGGGATGCCGCGGTGGTGATTGTGGGTCTGCAGCGCGAGAAGCCGGTATCTCCAGTGGTGCGGGACGGCAGCTGGGGAGGCTGGCCAGGGCGGGACGGCTTTGACCGCGGTTTGGTGGGCGAGGGTGAGTTGCTGGGGTGTGAAGCGGCGTAGGAGGCGGTTCGCCCGGTGTTGGGCGGCGGTGATCTCGGGGCATATGGAGAGGTCGAGGTGGGGTTCTCCGAGATCGCTGAGCCAGATTCCGTGCCGCGTGCAGACCTTGTGGTGAATCGGGAGGTGGACGGGAACGGGCTCGCGGATGCCGAGGCGGGCAGTGCACCGGTGGCAGGCGGTCGTGGCCCGGATGGGGCTCTCGTCGGTGCCGAAGGCGGGCAGTGCGTGAGCCAGGCCGGCGGGAGTGGTGCCGGTGAGGTGAGCGAGTTCGTGCAGGGCGTGGGTGGCTGCGGGGGCGAGCATGTGGTGCTGGGCTCGGTCGTCGAGGTTGTTGGTCTTCGTCGAGAACCAGGTGGGCAGTACTGCCAGTACCTCGCTGACGGTGAGGTAGTTGGCCTGGGCGATCCGGGCCAGGTAGGAGTTGAGGGTTTCCCCTGCGACCGCGGCGACTCGCTGTGGCAGCACCGGTGTCCGCTCCGGCCTGCGGGCGAGTGTGCGGGACATCCCGGATGGGACCTCGGGCTCCTCCTGTGAGTTGGTTCTCCGGCGGTCGGCCAGGACCAGCAGGCGGCGGTCCAGCTCGCGGTAGAAAGTTGCTCGGCTTCCCTGGAAGCCGAGGTCGGCTACTTCTTTGAACAGGACACTGGTCCGCAGGTGCGGATCTTCGGCGAGTCGCTGACGGCAGTAGCTGGCGAGGGGTTCGGTGAGCAGACTTGGCTGCGGAGCCCGAACTCCGGGTGTCCTGCGGCCGTTTATGTAACCGTAGACGGTCGGCAGGCTGTGGCCGACATGGTCGGCGATGGCCCGCGCTGGCCATCCGGCCGCGTGCAAGGTGAGGATCTTCTCGGCTCGTTCTCGGGGCAGCATGGGTATCGATCACACGGCGGGTGGCTGTGGGGACTGGGAAGTGAAGTCGGCGTCGACGGCGTCGAGGGCCTTCTTGGTGATCTTCTCGGTGCCGTCCAGGACCGCGTTGATGGCGGCGCCGCGGATCAGCCAGAGCAGGCTTCCGATCATCCCGTGGGTGCGCTGGTGCAGGTAGCGGTCGAGTCGGGTGAGGGCACCGGCCCGGTGGCGGTGGAGCCTCAGGTTGTCCTCCAGGGCTGCGATCAGCGCGGTCCACTGCTGGTTCTGGCCGAACGGTCCGGTGCGGACCATGCCGAACCGGCCGGCGATCTGTTCTCCGCGAGGACCGGAGAGAAGTCCGGTGCGTTCCAGGCTGATTCCGGCATAGACGAAGGTGGCCGGGATGCGTTCGGAGAAGTACTTCAGGGTGTCGGAGGCTTCGGCGCCGGCGCGTGTGGCGGTGTTGAGGTTGTGGAGTTCGTCGACCGCAACGAGGGTCACGTGGGCGTCCGTACTGACGCCGCAGACCGCGTCGGCGATGTCGGTGATGTTGCTCCTGGTGGAGATCGGCAGGTCGAAGAACTGGGCGAACTCCATGGCGATCATCTTGGGGGTGGCGGCGGGTGGGACGGTGATGTAGATGACCGGGATGTCGTTGGAGGAGTTCGGGTGACGCCTTCGGTGGATCACCTCGACGGTCTTGCCGAGTTGGGTGAGCGCGGTGGTCTTGCCGGTTCTGGCGGGGCCGGACACCATCAGGCCGCATCGTCCGTAGTGGGCGTCCTTGTTCATCTGGATCAGGCGGCGGCCCGAGGTGATGACCTGGCGGATCGTGGGAGTCTGGACCACCAGCAACCGTGAGTGGTGGTCGATGCGGTCATCGTCGTAGCAGGCTCGTTTGTCGTCCGCGAGACCCGACCAGATCGCCTCGGGCAGCAGCTCCGGCACTGCGGGTATCTCGGTGACGAACCCGCGCCAGCCCGGCAGGGTGGTCAGTTGCAGATGCCCGTACCCATCTGCGGCATCCCCACCCCGCCCCGGCTTCTGGCTCACCACCGCTTGTCCGCTTCGGTGAACGGGTCGGAGATCGGCATCGGGATCACCTTGGCGATGTTCTCCTCGGGAGCATCGTCGGCCTGGCCCGCTTCGGAGTCGGCGACGTGGTCGGCAGGGGGAGCCTTGGGTGCGATGGGGGTGGAGGGCGGACTGGACTTGGTGCGGGCGGCGACGCGCCGGTCCCGGCGGCTGAGTCCGGCTCTGCTGTCTCGAGCACCGCTGTCAGCGGGGCCCTGATGGGCTCGTCGCAGCAGGTCGGCGACGGCGTCGGCGAGTTGCTCCTCACTCGCGCCGGGCAGAGTGCGGCGGGTGTGGTCCCAGGCCAGTTCGCCGAACGGGGCGGCGACGCGGTGCAGTTGTTTCCAGAACAGGGTGATCCAGCCGCCCTTCCAGTGGTCACGGACCCAGATGCGGGACACGTCGTAGGGGTCGTAGTGGATCTCCCACAGATCCTTGCGGTCCTTGACGCCTGACCGCTGCTGCCGCAGCGGGTTGAGGGCCTGGTCGTCGTAGGTCCGGTGCTTGATCTTCACGCCGTAGGCGTTGATCGCCCGCCAGGTCGCGGGCAGCAGCTCGATGTAGTCATCAGCCGACAACGCGACCGGGACATAGCCGGCCGTCTCGACGAGAGCGGCGTACTTCTCGTTCGGGCTGAACATCCGCCCCGGGTGAAGGGGGTCACGCAGTCCGTCGTGGGGCCGGCTCTGCCAGACCACGATCCACTCGTCCAGGAGTTCCTGCAGCTCCAGCAAGGACCAGAGCGGCTGTTGTTCGACGTGCCGGCCGCGGCGCTCGGCGTTGAAGCCGGTGTAACCGGCCAGGAACTGGGCGAACAGAGTTCCGACCGAACCCAGCATCCGCTCGATGTGGCCCTTCTCCCAGCCCGATGCGTCGTGCACCGGCTGGAAGTTGATGCCCAAAAAGTTGCAGGAGGCCCGGAAGTTGCGGGAGATGAACACCTTCCCCTGATCGACCACGATGGTCTCGGGGACGATGACCGGCCGGGCGGCAGCGTGCTCCAGACGCGCGTCGATGTCCAGCAACCGCCTGAACGGCAACGCCGAGCGTGACATCGCCAACGCCTGGGCCCAGCCGGGCCTCATCGGCTCGGGGGTGACGGTGCGGGCCAGCAACACGCTGGCGTCCACGGACTTGGTCGTCGGCCGCAGCACCGCCGCGGTCAGGCTCCTGGTCGCGACATCGATCATGCCGGTCAGGTCCACTCGGGCGGGGACCCCGTCGTCCAGGCGGACCAGCACGTCCAGCGGGGTGGAGTCCATCTGCATCAGCTCGCCCGGCGCCGCCGCACTTCTTTCGCCGAACGGCCCGTCGGGGCGATCCACCAGCGACCGGCGGGTGCGGGCCGATCCGGTGGTGTGCTTGCCCGCCGACAGCTTCTCCAGCAGCCGGTAGAGACTGCGCTGGGACGGCAGCTCCACCGAGCCCCGGCCGTGATCCTCGTCCAGGATCTGACCGGTCCTCCAGAACAGGTAGGTCGCCGTCCGGGTGGAACCCTGGGCGGCCTCGGCTACCGCCTTCCGCATCGCCTCCACCACCAGCGGGTCCACCCGGCCGTGCGCGCTGACGGGCTTGGCGGACCGGTGGTCGGCCATCCCGACCACTCCGTGGGCCTCATAGCGGCGGCGTCGCTTGGCGATCGCACTTGGCGTCACCGGCCGCCCCGCAGCGGTCAGTTCCGCTGCCTTGGCCTGCTCGCGGCGGGTCAGCGACACCACCGCCGGGTCGTACTCAGGCTTCGGCCTCGTGCCGGCAGGCGCCTGCGGCGGAACCCCGCGCAACACCTCCACGATGTGCTGTTCCCACCACAATGCCTCAGCCGCTACTGCCTCCGGCAGCCCCTCCAACGGCGTCGCCGGCGGAACCGGTGTCCGGGACGACGCGCGTACCACCTCAAAGTCCTCGGCCGCCGACAACTCGATCAGGCCAATGTCGGTGACCGCACCATCCGTGTCCGCCAGACGCACGGTCGTACCGGACACCGCGATCACCGTGTGCAGGACATCGGCCATTCGCACTCGATCACCGATCGACACCCCGACAGGCCGCCGCGGCCGACGTCCCGCGTTCACCACGAGCCCCCTGCTGAGCCAGTGGCCCGCACCAGTGTGGCGGGGCCCAGCCGCTCATGCGCCAGATCGGCCACCAGCTCCTGCCTCCACATCAGATGAAACAGCGCGGGCAACACCGCCAGCCGATCCCCGACGTCCTCGGCTCCCGTCAGCAACGGCGTCGGCGCGGCGAATATCTCCTGTAACCGGGCTGCGATCCCAGGTCTGCCGGCGCAGCGCGGATGCCGATAACGGGCAAGCCACCGCAGATTCGCCATCAGCGCAGGATCAGGAGCACCGGCGTGCCTGAACTCCCAGCCGACCGCCGAACAGGCCCGCTCGGTGGCCGCGAACGCCTCAGCTGTCCGCTCGTCGACCTGGTCCTCAGCCCGGACATCGACCACGCGAGCACGGCCGTCGGCGAGCCGTACGAAGTAGTCCGGGGCGTGGCGCCGCTTCTCTTTCCCGTCATGCCAGTGCAGCCAGAACGGCTGCGAAGCGATCCCCACAACATTCGGATCGAAGTCCAACAGAATCAGCCGGTCCTGTTCCAGCCACGACTCGAACCCCACATGACGTCCAGTCGACGCGGCCCACCACCAGCCTGGGAAATGCCCGAGTCCGCGCGACCAGCGGAACGTCCGTACCGGAGTTGCCTCCTCCCACGCCAGCCCGTGGCACTGATCCAGCGGGACAACCCGCTCGTGGCCTCCAGCACCGCCGAACCGGAGCGTGAATCCACCCCCGGCGGTGTCATGCTCTAACGCACCCGCAGTGCTCACCCGGCCACCTCGCCCCCAATCGAGTAAACCGTAGTGGCAACAAGCCGGGCTTGAGGAAGATTCAGTGGCAAAGAGGAAGATCGACTGTCACAGGACAGCAGTGCTCGGCTGCGGATCCGTCGTGGACAGGGTGTTGACCCTTCTCAGCGAAGTCAGACTCTGTCTCATGCAATCCAGCCGGGATAGAGGTGTGAGGGGCATCCGCGTCCGGCTGTCAGGCGGGTTGCTACCCGACCGGCCATTCCCCGGTGCGGGCGAACAGCTCGATGTCGGCCTCGTACGGCGCGGGGTCGAGTCCTCGCGCACGCACCCACTCCGTATTGAGGTGGGTGTTGCGGTACGGATCAGCGGCGTCGCCGATGATGGTGACGACGCTGCCCTGCATCCCCGCTTGATGCATCCGTGCCACGAGGTGGCACGTTCCCCAGAAGTTGGTGCCGGTCGCCGGTCCGGCTTCGATCCCGGCAGCAGTGCGAAGCCACCGCAGGGCCGCAAGGGACGCCGCGTCCGGTACCGGGATCATCAGGTCGATCACCGCCGGCAGGAAGCCGGGCTCGGTGCGTGGGCGACCGATGCCAGGTATCCGCGAGGGCATCCCCGTGGCGTAGTCGCCACACCCGCTCGCCCACGCGGGGAAGTAGGCGGGTTCGACCTCATCTCCCACAGCAGGATTGATGGTCATTCGATGGTCTCCTGTTTGCCGGGGTGATGCTGAGGAGAACTGTGCAGGTCTGACAGACAGGTAGTTCACCGGGCCGGGGAACTCCGTCCATCTCGGTCGTAGGTCCACTTCCGTATGGAGCTGGAGTGGATGCAGGTGTTTGAGCTAGCCACCATGACCGCCACCGATGACGCCGATGGTGAGTACGAGGGCCAGCGCGACGAGGCACGTCAGATAGGTGAGGATGCGTCGGTGATCAGGAGTCACGGTTGCCTTCCGAGGAGAACGACACTCCGTGTAGGGCGGTCGTATTCGCCGAACGTCGTGGCCGTCCGGCCGCCGACCTCGATGACGCGCCGTCGGAGCAGTTGACGGTACGTGGCGTCGGTGGCCAGCCTCTCCCAGGTATGCACCAAGCACACCACTTCGCGGTGGCCTGCCTCAGTCCGCATGCTGGCCAGCATGGTGTCCAGTTGCGGACGATATGTGCTCAGCGCGTGGTCGCCGAGGTCGAACCAGCGGCCGGCAAGGTCCCAGCCCATGCGGTCGGCGTAGTGGTGGCAGCCCTCCAGGCGCATGTGGAGCTGGCGGTGGGAGCGGCTGGCGCACCGGTCGTAGACGAAGGCCAGCGGTGGGCGCGTGCCTGTCATCGCCGGGTCTCCGCGGTGTGCCGGGCCAGCAGATACTGGCAATCCCGGGCGAGTTGGTGCACCTGGATTTGAGCGGACAGCAATCCCTGCCCAAGGCCCCGCTGGGTCTGCCGCTCGATTCCATTGAGCCGAGCCTGCAGCCGGTGCGCTTCGATGCTGTTGGGCCACAGAGATCGAGCTGACTCACGTACCTCAGGGAGGAGGAGAGCAACGTGCCCACGCAATTCCTCTTCCAACTCGGTCAGCGCGTGTGTGTCCGGCCGGCCGGACACAAGACGGAGGGCGTGTCGGATCGTCGCACTGATGAGTTCGACATCGACCGGTAGCGACTCACGTCCGGAGTCGGCGCCCACGAGATACGCGACCCGGTGGGCGGTTTCCTGCTCGTCGCCGTATTGCCCGACCTCGTACCCGTAGACGGTGACGTAGCGGCCACTGTCGGCGGTAACGTCCTCGTGGACTGTTGAGTTCAGCGGATGCGAAACGGAGACGGCGGCTGCGTCAGTCCAGACGACTGCGACACCGTTCGCTTCGAGATGCCCGGCCAGAACGGCGGCTGAGTCGTTGCTCGTGTCCATGGCTCCAGTGCACTGCGACGTGAACGGGCACGGCAGCTGACAACCTATGACACGGACTTGATCATGGCTCTGAGCATTACCATCACCGGCACACGGTCAACCGAATGCCACGAACTCACCTGGTACACGGACCTCTTCGCCTGCTACCTCAGGCCGTTCGCAAACGACGACGCCCACTTCCATATCGGCGGGGCAAAGGGGATCGATTCGCTGTCGCTTCTGTGGCTGGCCAACAACGCGCAGTCCGCGATCACGATCGTCGTGCCGGGGACTATCGACCAGCAGCCGGCCGAGGCACAAGAGGCGGTCAGCCAGTGCCGGGATCGGATCACGAACGTCATCGAGCTGCGTGCTTCGGAGTTGCGGACGCCTACCTACCACGCCCGCAACAAGTACATGGTCGACCGGTCCAACATGGTGATCGGGTTCCCTCTCGGCGAGGGTGACAGCACGTCCGGCACATGGCAGACGATCAATCATGCCGCGGCGGGCGGGAAGCCTCGCCTGATCGTCCCAGTGTGACCAACGGCACGGGCATGATGGGGACATGAGCGAGCACGATCGCCATCTCGGCGCGGCCACACTCAAGCGGCTGCGCCGCAGTCGCGGCATGTCCTTGGCCGACACCGCCCGCGCGTTGATCGACGTGGCCGCTCGCGGTAGAGCGCTGCGTACACCTCGCGTGCCCCGCCGCCGTTGGTGAGCAGCGCGACGGCGACGTCGGCCGACGGCACCACGCGCAGGTAGCCGTACTGCCCGATGGAGGCGCCGTCGTGGCCGTAGCCCTCGACGCCGTTCCAGTCGTACAGGGTCCAGCCCAGGCCCCAACCGTCCGAGCTGACCGTCCACTTGTCGGGGCAGTCCACCACCCGGCGTTGCATCAGGGCGACCGTCTCCTCGGAGAGCACGCGGGTGCCGTCCTCGGCCACGCCGCCGGCAAGGTGCATCCGTGCGAGCCGGGTGAGGTCGCCCGCGGTGGCGATGACCCTGCCGTACGGGCCCGCCGAGCGCGGCATCATGTCCCATTCCGGTGCTGGGGCCGGATCCTGGCCCGGCTCGCCCAGGTGCCCCATGGCCGCGCGGAAGCGCAGCGCCTCTTCGGGCAGGGTCATGGTGTGGGTGAGGCCGAGCGGGGTCAGCAGCAGGTCCTTGAGTGCTTCGTCCCATGTCTTGCCGGTTACCACCTCGACGATCCGGCCGAGCACGTTGTAGCCGACGCTGCTGTACGAAATCGCGCTGCCGGGCGGGCAGTCGAGCGCAACGTCCTTCGCGGCCTCGACGTACTTGGCGAGGCAGTCGTCGCCGCGCCCGCTGTCGTGATTGAAGTCGCAGGTAAGCCCGCTTGTGTGGCTGAGCAGCCGACGGATGGTGATCATCCTGGTCGCTTCGGGGTCACCGAGCGAGAACTCCGGCAGCACGTCCGTGACCGGTGCGTCCAGTTCGAGCCGGCCGGACTCGACGAGCTGCATCACCAGGGTGGCCGTGTAGATCTTGGCTATTGAGCCCATCTGGAAGACCGAGTCGGTCGTCGTCTCCACGCCCGTGCCGCGGTGCAGGACGCCGCTCGCCCATGCTTGGACGGCCTCGTCGACGAGGACAGCCAAGGATGCTCCCGGCACGTGGTGTTCGGTGCAGAGCTGGTCGAGGCGGGCCTGCCACCGGGCGAGATCCAGCTTCCGCCCGGCTGAGTTCCGGGTGCCCCACGCCCCTTCGACACTCCAGTTGCCCTTTTCGTCAAAGTTCGTACCGTTCGGCACAGCCGACTCCCCTCCATGGCGCACGGTGATCCTCGATGCGAACACTGTACGCATCGAGGATCGTCGTTCGCAACACGCGTACAGTGTCGGCTACGGTGAGGGGTGACAAGCAGCAGTAATCGACCGACGGGAGTGAGCGCGCGTGCCTCGCGACGCCAAGCCGATCACCTCGGTGTGGACACGTCCGCATCGCCCGCAGCGAGAGCAACTGACGCGGGAGCAGATCGTGACCGCGACGATCGAGCTGCTGGACGCGGAGGGTGTCGAGGCGCTCAGCATGCGCAAACTCGGCACTCGTCTGAAGGCCGGGGCCACTTCCCTCTACCGGCATGTGGCCAATCGGGACGAGCTGATCCAGCTGGCCGTGGACGACGTGTTCGGTGAGCTGGACCCGCCGGCCGCCGCCACCCACAGGACATGGCGCACGGCGGTCGCCCGCGCCGCCGCCGACCTGCGGGCAATGGTCCTGCGCCACCCCTGGGTCGGCCCCGAACTCGGCCAGGTCGGGCTACTCCACATTGGCCCGAACGCCGTCCGCATGACATCGGGTCTCCTCGCGCAGTTCCAGGCGGCCGGTTTCCCTGCGGGTGAGGAGGACCAGGCCGCGGGGGCGCTCATGTCCTACGTTGTCGGGATCGCCACCAGCGAGGCCGCGTACCTCTCACTGGTCGCCCGCAGTGGTGTCTCCGAGCGCGAATGGCTGTCGGACCACAGCCCGGACTTCGGCGAGGAGGTAGACCCGCGGCAGGTGCGCGAGGACCGCTTCGCATATGGACTCGACCGGATCCTCGACGGCCTCGCCGGCCGGCTCGCGCCAGGCAATGACTGTGGTTCTCGCCCCACCAGGCGGTGACATGGCGAGCGAGCCCGCAAACATGCTGTCGGAGAAGTCGCTTGACGATCTCCTGAGCCGCATGGGCCGACCCGCCGAGACCCGGGTCATGCGAGAGGCTGCACCACGTGAACCGCTTGGCCAGCGCAGCCTCGACTTGGACCTCGCTTCACTTGGCGAGTCAGCGATAGTTGATCAGGCTGGTGGCAATGGCAGTGAAGGCGAGGAAGTGCTCGGGCTTGCGCTCGTAGCGTCGGTGCAGTCGGCGGCAGCCGGAGAGCCAGGACGTGGTGCGCTCGGCGACCCAGCGGTGTCCGCCCAGTCGCTGCGAAGACTCTTTCCCGCGGCGGGCTATGCGAGGTGTGGTGCCACGCGCTCGTAGCCACCGACGCTGGTGGTCGTAGTCGTAGCCCTTGTCGCCGTGCAGCTTGTCCGGTCGCCGTCGGCGCGGGCCGCGGCAGCTGCGGATGGGTGGGATGGATCGCACCAGCGGCTGCAGTGCGAGGCTGTCGTGGGTGTTAGCGCCGGAGATGCCGTGTGGATTTTTAGTCAGTCAACCGTATTGGCCAAGATGGGGCGGTCGCGGCATTAGCGGTGTGTTACTGCGTCATTAGTCGTCCGACAGCGCGTCGGATCAGGTTAGTAGCGCAACGGACGATGGTGCGCGCCCGGTCCCGAGAGGTGTGCCACCAGATGACGACCAAACGGAGGGCAGCGATGACGCATCGCATCACAGGGCGAGCCGCGAACCGGGGAGTCGGGCGGCAGGGTGCTCGGATCGCCGCGGTGGGCGCCATGGGTGTGGCCGCGGCCGTGCTGGTGGTGACGCCGGCGTTCGCCAAGGGGGGCGCGACGCTCAGCGCGGTACCGGGCACCGTGAAGGTCGGGCAGAGCGTGCACGTCAAGGGGCAGGGCGACGAGGACGGGCTGCGATACGGAAAGTTCTGCGTGCAGGACCGCGTGGGGACGCACGGCGCCTGGCACGCTGTGAAGTGTGGCCGCATCGTGGAGTTCGACGGCGGCGGGGTGGCCAAGGCCGATGTGAAGGTCAAGGCCACCCATCGCGGCATGCTCCAGTTCCGCGGCGTCCTCTACATCGTCGACGGCCCGCGCGGTGGTCACCCGACCGAGAGCCAGACCGCGGAGATCCGTACGGTCCAGGTGCACTGACGCGCCATCATCTCGCAGCGGGTGCGTCCCGCTAGGTGAATGGCCGTCGGCGGAAGCGAAGTCGGGGTGCCCATCCGGGAAACGGGGATGGGCACCCCACTGCAGTACGGGCAGGTGTCGACCGTGGAAGGTGACGATGTACGCGATGTCCCTGGGGACGACGGCGCACGGTTGGCATCGCAGCGCACTTCTCGGCACGGCCCCTTGCCATCCAGTCTCCCGGATCAGCGCCTCGCGCCGGACTGACTTCATGGACGGTGGACAACCAGGGCCCACTACCCGGCGGGCCACTTACGTACGACGCTCACCCGGGCCAACTGGACCACTCACGGGCCAGGTGAACGACTGAGTCACACCGGTGTCTGCTGGCAGTTGGCCGGCGCGGCACCGGATGTCAGAGACGACCAGGCAGGCGTGGCCGGTCAATGGCGGCGCGTTCTGCTCGTCAGCGCTGTGGGCGGCGGAACCTGTCGCGTGGTGACCTAGCCGAGCGGCTGTCACCGATACCGAGGGGCCGGGCGCATCCCGTGTGGTGTGAGAGGTGCGCCCAGCCGGTGGTGACGGCGTTTACTGGGGGTTGTTGGCCGGGGTGGCACCGGCCAGGCGGAACGTGCGTGGCGTGTCGCTTACTTGCTCGGCGATTCCGAGGCGTACCAGCTTGTCCAGCGAGTTCGCGATGGCTCCTGAGGACCGTTCGATGATGCGGCTGATCTTGGTCGCTGTGAACGCCTCGTCGGGGTGTGACTGGAGGTGGTCGATGACCATCTGCCGTAGTGCCCCTGGTGCGAGCCGCGGGTCTGCTGCACGATCGGGTGACATCTGAACTGGCTTGCCCTGTGGGGCGGGTGGAAAGGATGTCGCTGTGCCCAAGCCTTATCCGGAAGAGTTCCGCCAGGACGTCGTGCGGGTCGCGAGGAACCGCGGCCCGGGTGTCACGGTGGAGCGGGTAGCCACCGACTTCGGGGTCCACCCGATGACGTTGTGGAAGTGGATGCGCCGGGCGGATGTCGAGGACGGGACCAAGCCCGGGGTGACCAGCCAGGAGAGTGCGGAACTGAGGGAAGCACGGCGGCGGATCAAGCGGCTGGAGCAGGAGATCGAGGTCCTGCGCCGGGTCGCGGCCTATCTGTCGCAGGCACATCTGCCGGGAAAAGGATCTACCCGCTCGTGAAAGAGCTGGCCGTGGACGGGGTGCCCGTCACGGTGACGTGCCGGGTCCTGAAGCTCGCCAGACAGCCCTACTACCGCTGGCTGGGCAAGCCGGTTGCCGACGCCGTCCTGGAGGAGGCATATCGCGCGAACGCGCTGTTCGACGCCCACTGCGACGACCCGGAGTTCGGCTACCGGTTCCTGGCCGATGAAGCGCGTGGTGCCGGGGCGGGCATGGCCGAGCGCACCGCGTGGCGGATCTGCCGGGACAACCGCTGGTGGAGTGTCTTCGGGAAGAAGCGTGGCAGGGGCAAGAAGGCCTGCCCGCCGGTGCACGACGATCTCGTGAGCCGCAACTTCACCGCGACCGGCCCGAACCGGCTGTGGCTCGCCGACATCACCGAACACGCCACCGGTGAAGGGAAGTTGTATCTCTGTGCGATCAAGGACGCCTTCAGTAAAAGGATCGTGGGCTACTCCATCGATGCGCGGATGAAGTCCCGCCTGGCCGTGGTCGCTCTGGACAACGCCGTGGCCCGGCGTGAACACGTCGACGGGTGCATTCTGCACAGCGATCGCGGATCGCAGTTCCGGTCCCGGAAGTTCGTCCGGGCGCTCGACCGGCACCGCATGGCCGGCTCGATAGGGCGGGTCGGGGCGGCAGGCGACAACGCGGCCATGGAGTCCTTCTTCAGCCTGCTGCAGAAGAATGTCCTCGACCGCAGAAGCTGGACCACCCGCGAGGAACTGCGGATCGCGATCGTGACCTGGATCGAGCGGACCTATCACCGACGCCGCAGACAAGCCTCGCTCGGCCGGCTGACCCCCGTCGAATTCGAGACCGTCATGACCACACCGGCCCTCCAGGCCGCGTGACCGAACCTGTCACCCGAACCTGCATCAGACCCGATCAGACCCACGCCATGAAGGTAGGGCAACCTTTAGTCGGGAAAAGCCCGGTATCGGAACCATCAAGCGTCAGGAGCCGATGCCGCGCCGACCATCACCTTCGCCACCGCCTGGGAGGACTTCGAAGCCCCCGCCCACTGCCGGCTCGTCGGTTCACGCTTGAAGTTCAAACAGGGCGATATCTACAGGAAAGTCTATCTTGCTTAACATGTATGCCTCATGCAGAAGAAATGAGCAAAATAAATAACTTGCGCAACTAACTGCAGCTTGCCTACGCTTTGCATTTTCTTCCGCTGGCTTGTTTTCAGGGGGTTAGGTTGACCACTTCGATGGCCGCGTGATCGGATAGCCAAAGAGGGGAAAGCTTTCCTTATGTAAATAGAAATAGGGGGTTTCCGTGGATGCCGGTCGACGGCATATTCTGGATGCCTATCGCGCAACACAGCGCGGGGAAGCACTCCCTCCGCATCCATATCAAGTAATGACGGGGAATCCTTTCAGGGTCATTCGAATCGCTCTGTTGCGGCTCCGAATGAAGCGGATGGATTCCACACAGAAGTAGCCTGTCTTGCGAGCTGCTTATGGCGCGACCTCCAATGTTGCGGTGATGCCACAGGCGCGTCGCCCTGGAGTGCGGCACTCGCGGTCGGTATATGTCATGCAACTCAGGATGAACGGTCGACAGAAAGTGAGATCCCGTGTCAGTAAACACCCCCACACCTGGCGCTGCTTCCCAAAAGAGATTTTTCGGGCACCCACGGGGGCTCTCCACACTCTTCATGACTGAGATGTGGGAGCGTTTCTCTTACTACGGCATGAAGGCAATTCTACTCTATTACATGTACTACCAGGCTGCCCACGGCGGCTTGGGGTTCGATAAAAATCTGGCCATGAGCCTCGTTTCCGTGTATGGCGCGGCTCTCTACATGTCCGGCATCGCCGGGGGGTGGGTAGCCGACCGAATTCTAGGCGCTCGTCGTTCCATTGCATGGGGCTGTGTTCTCATCATGGGTGCCCACGTCGCGCTGGCCGTGCCGGGTGGCGGGCCCGTGGCCCTGTACGCCTCCATGGCCTTGCTTGTCGTGGGCACAGGCCTGCTAAAACCGAACATCACGAAGAACGTCGGCGACCTTTACGAAGAGGGCGACAACCGCCGCGATGCCGGATTCACGCTGTTCGTCATGGGCGTGCAAATCGGGGCCTTCCTTTCCCCCGTCATCGTCGGGGACATATTGACGAGCCCCAACCAGGAAAGCTCACAAGGAAATCATTTCCACTGGGGATTCAGCGCCGCCGCGGTCGGTATGGCCATCGGCCTCATCCAATATCTCCTGCGTGCCCGCGGAACTCTGAGTGACGCTGGCATGCAGGTCCCCAACCCTCTAGAGCCCCATCACCGAACCCGCGTATACGGGGTGCTCGGTGGCGGCTTCCTCATCCTGGCAGCAGTAATCGCCATATTGGCGGTCAACGACCGTCTGAGTGCCGAGGGCGTTGTCAACACGGTCAGCGTACTCGCGCTCGTCGTGCCGGCTGTATATTTCATCGTCATGCTGCGCAGTAGCAAGGTCACTGCTTTCGAGCGTGGACGCGTGGTGGCGTTCATACCTCTGTTCATTGCCATGGTGGTGTTCTGGTTCGTCGAGGAACAGCAATTCACTGTCATGGCAAGCTATGCCGACCAGCAAACAGATCTTAACGCTTGGGGGTTCCATATCGACCCAACGCTGGTGCAGACAATCAACCCGATTGTCATGCTGGCCCTCGCCCCCGTACTGGCTTCCCTCTGGACAAAGCTTCGCAGACAACCGACAGCCCCACAGAAATTCGCTATCGGCTTGATCCTCACGGGTGCCGGATTCGCCCTTCTCTTCTTGCCCTGGATCCTTGACGGGTCGCACACTCCCGCAAATCCGGCATGGCCCCTGGTGAGTCTCAGCTTGATTGCGATCGGCGAATTGTTCGTCAATCCTGTCGGCCTGTCTGCCACTACACAGCTCGCGCCCGTCGCATTTGCCTCTCAGGTTGTAGGACTCAATTACGCTTCTGACTCTGCAGCACAGGGTCTCATCGCTCAGGTTTCGAAGTACTACAGCGCGGCTACCTCGGGACCGTACTTCGGCGTCATCGGCGCTCTCGTGGTTCTTCTCGGCGTCGGCCTGTGGTTCTATTCCCCCAAGGTGTACCAGCAGATGATCAGCAAACCTGACGTGGACGCTCCTGCGAGTTCCGAAAAGATTGCCTAATATTCCAGCCGGAGTTGTGATCTTCATCGTTGAAGGGCGGCTTGGCGGCGGTAGTGGCTGCGGCGGGCGCGGGCTTGGTGGCGTCGGCGCCAGGTGGACCAGCGCAGTCGGTGTGTGAGGTCGCGGGTGGGCTGCGCGATCCAGGCGGTGAGCAGGCGCTGGATTTCATTGCAGGTGAGCGGGATCAGTCCGTCCGGGCTGGTCCCGTCGTCGGCGAGGGTGTGGCGTTGGCGTTCGAGGGCGGCGGTGACGGCGAGGAAGGCGTGGGCGAGCAGGGCCAGGGTGACCCAGCGGTGCTAGGAGTTCCAGCGGCGGACCTGGTGCTCATCCAGTCCGGTCAGGGTCTTCGAGCTCTGGAATGTCTCCTCCACCGTCCAGCGGCTTCCTGCGACCTTGACCAAGGTGGACAGCGGTACTCGGCGGGGCGAGTAGCAGTGGTAGAAGGCAAGTTGGCCAGTGCGGCGGTTGCGGCGGATCATCAGCCAGTGGTGTCCGGGGCCGGCGGGCAGGTCGAGCAGGGCCCAGTCATACCAGCGGTGTCCCTTGGCGCCGGCTTCCGCAGAGATCTTCTGCCAGGCCCGTTTCGGTATCCGGGTGGCCAGGGCGTCGGCCCGGAAGCGGCCGGGACCGACGGTGAGGTGATGGTTGCTGGCGACCGCGAGCACGTAGCCCAGCCGCCGCTCTTCAAGGGCGGCGCGCAGGTGCGAGTTGTCGCCATAGGCCTCTTCGCCAGCCGCCCATGCGGCCCGGACACCGGCGTCCAGTGCACGTTCGATCATCTGTGCGGCGAGCTGCGGCCTGGTGGCGAAGCCAATGTCCGGGGGCACGCTGGCCCGGCGGCACCGCTGCGGGTCGGAGGTCCCGGACTTCGGCAGGTACAGCGCGCGGCCGATTCCTGCGTGGCCGTGCCGGGAGGGTAGGTGAGGTAGACGGCGACCTGGGCGTTCTCGATCCGCCCGGCGGTACCGGTGTACTGGCGCTGCACACCGACGGTGCGGGTGCCCTTCTTCAGGTCGCCGGTCTCGTCCACCACCAGTACCGCCTGGTCGTCGGCCAGGTGCTCCAGCACAAACGCCCGCAAGTCGTCCCGCACGAGGTCGGCATCCCATTTCGCCCGGGCGAGCAGGTGCTGCAACCCGTCCGGGCTTGCGCCCCCGGTGTGCTCGGCAATCGTCCAGCAGTTCTTGCGCGGCAGATCCGCAAGCAGCCCCAGCACCAGCTGCCGTGCTCGCAGCCGGGGCTCAACCCGCCCGAAAAGGCCCGCGATCCGGCCCATCAAGCCCTCGAACACCGCCTGCCAACGGACAGAAACTAAGCTGCGGCCCGCGGCCACCGAGTCATCTTCAGTCCACACACCTGACGATGATCACCGTAGTTATCTCCCCACCGGGCTCCGCCAGCAAGATCACGCTTCCGGCTTGCGTAGGGATCCTTCGAGGGGCGCGGTCAGTTCCTACGATTGCGTAATCCGGTCGCGCAGCCAGGAGTCGACGCCGCTGAGCGCCGTCCTGGCCATTGCCGTGGGGTGGCCCGTGAAGCCGTGGGGCGAGTCGGGGTAGACCCGGAGCTCGACGTCATTGCCGGCCGCTGACAACCGACCTGCCAGCGCCAGGTTGTCTTCCAGCAACACGTCTGCGCTTCCCACGATCAGCAGCGTTGGGGGAAGCCCGCGAAGAACGCCGTAGACGGGAGAGATGTCGGGAACAGTGCGGTCTTCCACATGGCCGACGTACGCCTCGATGAAGTATTCGTCCGCGATGCGGCGACCGGCCGGGGTTCGTGCGCTCAAGTCGTAGGTCCCGAATTGGAGTGCAGCTCCGGTGAATCGGTCAACGGCACCTCTGTCTCTCAGCCGCAGCAGGGTCGTAAGGGCGAGTGTGGCTCCCGCAGAGCTCCCGCCGATCGCAAGTCGGGACGTTCCGAAGCGGGCGTCGGCTTCTTTGACGAGCCAGAGCGCCGCCGCTTCACAGTCGTCGGGGGCCGCCGGCCAGGGGTGCTCAGGTGCCAGTCGGTAGTCGACGCTGACAACGGCGAGGCGCAGGGCGTCTGCGAGCTCGCGGTTGCGTTTATCTCCTCGCGCTGCGGAGTCCATGTAGAAGCCGCCGCCGTGTATGTCCAGGTAGACGCCCCGCGGCGGCCCATCGATAGGCGTGAAGATCCTGACAGGGACGCGAGCTTCCGCGGCTTCGATCGTCTCTTCGATGGCAGGCGGATCGGCGGCACGAGGGGCGGACCTCTTTGCTCGTGTCTCCTTGAGCTCCTCCAGTGTGCCGGGGCCACGGCCGGCCGCCCTCGACTTGTAGAAGTCACGAGCTTCATCGACCTGCTCCGCAGGCACGTCAGTGAACAGTGCGTCAAGCGCGAATCGCACGCGCCCTCCTCATCACTCGGGTCTCAACTCCACGCTATCGCCGGCCTACGGCGCCGGATCCGCCGCACGCCAGGAAACAGCGCACTCCCACCTACCCGTCTTCGGACGGCCCTGACGCAGTGGCCATGCCGCGTCAGGGCCATCCCCAAGGTGTCAGCCCAGGTCACGACCCGATCTTCGGCTGTAGTACTAACCAGGGCGTGGTCGACGTCGCCTACAACCTGCTGGCTCAGCAGGACGACAACTTGATCAACGCGGGCCTGACATACCTTTACAACTCCACCGGCGGCATCCCCACCATCGTCCCCGGGGCACTGGGTCTACGAGAAACTGGAGTCCTACCTGCTGGGTTTCGCGGATGCGCTGCAGGAACGTGTGGCAAACGAGAGCACTCTCCGCGCCACCTACACCGCCCGCTATAGCACCGGCCGGAACGCTGGCAAGTAGAGCCCGGCAGGTTCTGCAATCGACCAGGAAGTCACCACGTGATCGACACAGCTAGCCTCTTCACCGCCGCGCATCTCACCCTTATACCCGCCGCACTCCTACTGGTGGTCAAGGTGGTGCACCTACTGGCCGCCCGCCGCGCCTGGTTTTCCCGGCACAAGCCCTGGCGCGGTGTGGAACTGACGGTGCTCTCGGCGAGCGCGGGACTCTGGGCCTACGTGCCGGGGCTGTGGATCGGGTTCGACATGGACGGCTCCACCGCCCCGTGCCTGCGGGCCCTTGACTTCTCTATGAGAGACGAGGCACCCGGTGGTGACCTGCGGGTGGTGGAACGGATGTTGCCGCTCTCACGTGAGTGCCGCTGGGACGACGGCACACACCTGGAACTCGTACCGGTATGGCTCAACGTGGTGATCCTCGCGGCCCTAGCGGGGGTCATCCTCGGGATCACCCTGACTGTGTACAACCTACTGCGGCACAGATATGGCACAGCGACTAACACAACGGAGAAGACGAGCAGTTGAAGTGAGCAAGAGCAAGCCCCTGAGCCGGCGCAGCGTACTGTCCGGGGGGCTGGGCCTGGCCGGGAGCGGCGCCCTGATGGCCACGGGCGCGTCCGGCACCGCACACGCAGCCGGCGGCCCGCAGCCCTCCGAGCGGACGACGGCATAGAGCAACAGCACGTCCGCCAACGGCTGGCAGGTCACCGATCATGACGGCATTGCCCCACACCGGGTTGAAGGCTCCCCCATGACCGTGTCCCTGCGCAGTGGGACGCCGCGACGGTGCTGCTATACGTGGCCCGCAGGTACTTCTACGAGATTGACTCCGAGCTGAAGACCGAGGACATCACCGGCCACACCACCGACCGCGCGGTGGCCGCGGTATTCGAGAGCAACTACCTTTCCGGCACCGCCATCGCTGTCCGTCCTCACGCCTACCCCCTCGGCGCCGACGGCTGCCTCTTCCCGCAAGACGTCCACGTCATCCGCGACATCCTCGCCGACTGTGAGGGGACCGTGCGGTGGGGCGGCGACGAGAAGCTGCCCAAGCAGTCCCACTTCCAGATCGATGTCAAGCCCGGCGACACCAAACTCGCCCGGGTCGCAACCAAGATCCGCGGCTGGCAGGCCACTCCGGGCAAGGGTGCCGGTACGATCGACGCCTTCGTTCCACAACGGCTGCGGGCCGCCCGCGATCTGGCGCACACCCAGCAGCGTGCTGCCTAGAAAGCTGTTGCCGCCCCGGTGCCCCGGCCGCATGGTCTGACCGGGGCACCGCTGCGCGGGTTCTCAAGGCGTGACGTTGCCGGGTGCCCCTCCCGTGCGACGTGCGATCCATGTTCAGTCCAGGCCGGGCATTGCCGATACAGGCGTATGGCCTCGGTGTTCCAGCGGTGCAGGACCGACAAGCGCAGCAAGCACTATCCGTGTGCGAAGGCGCGCTGCGGGCACCCGTGGACGGTTCGGTATCGGGAGCCGGGGGGACAGACGGGCCGTCAGCGCGAGGTGAGCTTCCCGACGAAGACCCAGGCTCGGCAGTTCGCCGCACGAGTAGAACACCTCAAGAGCCAAGGACTCTTCCTGGACCCCAAGCGCGGTGCCGTCACCGTCCGCGTATACGCCGCGGACTGGCTGGAGCGCCGGCTCGTCGGGGAGAACACCCACCGCAACTATGAGAGCTTCCTGCGCCTGCACCTCCTGCCGCAGTTGGGCCGTAAGACGCTTGCCGGTGTGGAGCGGGCGGACATCGACCGGTTCGTCGCCGCCCTCAGTACCAGGCTTTCGGCGAGCACGGTGCACGACCGCATGACGCTGGTCCGTAGCCTGTTCCAGACCGCGGTGGACGAACGGCGTATCCCCTGGAGCCCGGTGGACGGCGTCAGGCTCCCGCGGGTCGGCACCGGCGCGGTGGACGAGGACGCGATTCCGACCCGGGAGGAGGTCGATCTCATTGCCGGGCACATTGGGCCGTACTACCGGCTGTCGGTGTATCTGCAGGCCGGGGTGGGCCTGCGGGTCAGCGAGGCTCTCGCCTTCGCCGCCCAGTGCCGTCGGGCCGGCGTCCTGCGGGTGCGGGAGCAGGTGAGGCGCACGGCGCACCGCGCCGACTGCCCGGACCGCTTCGGCCCCCTCAAACACCGCACCCCCGGCGCCTACCGCGATGTTCCGCTGCCCGCCTTCCTGGAGCGGGAGATCGACGCGCACCTGCGGCGCTGGGGCGCCACCCCGGTGGATGGTCGGGAGGTGCTCTTCGCCCGGCGCGGAGCGGCGGCGGGCACCATGCCGACGGCGACCACCTACGGTCCCGACTTCCGGCGGGCGGTGCGGGCGGCCTGAACGTGAAGGCCGTCGGGCGCTGGTTTCGATCGATGGGGCCCTCAGCCCGTTGGTCCGCCGACGAAGGTGTGGGTACGGGCGTACGCGGTGAAGTCCATTGATTCGTATAACCGCTTGGGGACGGGATAGGCAGCATCCCTGCGTGAGTAGACGTTGGGGGTGCGGCCACCGGCACGAGCAAAGGCGTGCAGCGCCGCCGTGCAAACGGCGCGGTCCAGGCCGAGACGGCGGTGGCCGGGGTGAGGTGCCGACGGTTTCGAACGCCGGTGGCGTGGCTTCGTCGTACCGCCCTTGGCATGACGCCTGCACGGGCGATGGCAAGTTTGGCCCCCAGAGGAGGGCCAAGCGCAGGCAGTGTCTCCCATTCACGACCAAGGGAGTGTGGGCGTGCCGTCCGGATCCAGACCGTACGGCCACCTTTCTTCAAAAGGGAAGGAATGGAAGCTGGCAGGGAAGGAACGGTGGCCGGCGTCAGCGGCCCGGCGGTAGAGGGCTTCGGCACCTTCGCCATCTCCGTCCTCCTCCCTCATCTGCGCCAGGCTGAACAGGGCGAAGGTGTCGTCGACGTCGGCAGCCCGACGATAGAAGCCTTCAGCGCCGTCGCCATCTCCGGCCCTCTTCCTCATCTCCGCCAGGCCGAACAGGGCGAAGGTGTCGCTGGCGTCGGCGGCCGGGCGGTAGAGAGCTTCAGCACCCTCACCATCTCCAGCCTCCTCCCTTATCTCCGCCAGGATGACCAGGACGAGGGTGTCGCCGGCGTCGGCGGCCCGGAGGGCAAGGGCTTCAGCACCCTCACCATCTCCAGCCTCCTCCCTCATCTCCGCCAGGCTGAACAGGCCATCGGTGTTGCCGGCGTCGGCGGCCCGCAGGGCAAGGGCTTCAGCACCCTCACGATCTCCGGCCTTCTCCCTCCACTCCGCCAGGGCGGCCAGGGCATCGGCGTCGCCAGCATCAGCAGCCCGGCGGTAGAGGGATAGGGCACCCTCGCCCTCTCCGGCCCTCTGCCTCATCTGCGCCAGGCTGAACAGGGCGAAGGTGTTGCCGGCGTCGGCGGCCCGGAGGGCAAGGGCTTCAGCGCCCTCACGATCTCCGGCCTTCTCCCTCCACTCGGCCAGGACGGCTGGGGCGAGGATGTCGCCGGCGTCGGCGGCCCGGACGGCAAGGGCTTCAGCGCCGTCGCCATCTCCGGCCCCTTTCCTCGTCTGCGCTAGGTCGAACAGGGCGAAGGTGTTGCCGGCGTCGGCGGCCCGGAGGGCAAGGGCTTCAGCGCCCTCGCCATCTCCGTCCTTCTCCCTCATCTCCGCCAGGACGGCCAGGGCTTCGGTGTTGCCGACGTCGGCAGCACGGCGGTAGAGGGCTTGAGCACCCGCGGCATCTCCGGCCACCTTCCTCATCTCCGCCAGGATGACCAAGGCATGGGTGTTGCCGGCATCAGCGGCCCGGCGGGCGAGGTGGTAGGCCCACTGCAGACGACATCGGTCTTTGGCGGCGCTGGCGAGGTTGTCGAGGTCGTCGGGGTGGGTGAGGTGGGCGTGGGCGGCGGCCCAGAAGGAGCTCGGTGGGCACAGCGCCCGGCGGGCGCTGCGGCCGTGATGTTCGAGGTAGTCGGCGAGTCGGAACACCGCCCCTGCCGCCGAGATGGGTGTGGTGGCTGGTGCCGGGCCACCGGGAGGGCGGCGTTGGGGGCGTGGGTTGGTGCGGCGTAGGGGGGGCTTGTTTGCCGTGGACGGGGCGGGCGAGGTCGGTGAAGGCTGCTTCTGCCCAGTCCTCGGTGAGTTCGTCGTAGTCGCTGAGGTAGTCGATCGCGGCGTCGGTGAGGAAGGTCTGCGGGAGGTGAAGGCCGACGCCCAGCCGGCGGGCGTCCATTGCCGCCTCCAGTACGGCTTTGGCGGCGGGGGGGCCG
>NZ_KN708638.1:5285883-5415136 GCF_000805335.1 Streptomyces sp. CT34
CTGTGCTCGTAGCGGCGTAGTAGTTCGGGGGCTCCGGCGAGGTCTTGGGTGATCCGTCCGTGGGAGCGGGCTCGGGTGAGGGTGTCGGCCAGCAGTCGGTCGCCGTTTTGCGCGAGGGCGGATGCGGTGCGTAGTGCTTCTTGGTCGAAGGTGTCGGGGATGGTGAGGGTGCGTCCGGCGAGGAGTTCTCTGACCCGGCTGTGCGGGTCCGGCTCGGCGGGGCGCGGTAGGGCTGTGTACTGGTTGGCGTACTCGGGCCAGAGGGTGCCCAGGACGAGGACCGGTCGGCGTTCGGGGTGGGTGAGGAGGGTGTGGAGGGCGGCCGCGATGCGTTCGCCGATCTGGGGGTTGCCGAGGTAGTGCTGGGCCTCGTTGAGCCACACCACCGTGTAGGGGGCCACGCGTTCGAGGTCGCCGAGCGCGGCTTCGGCCCGGGTCGGGTCGTAGGGATGCCACAGCCGCCACCCTTGGGCCGCGAGTGGCTGGACCGCTTCCCAGCAGGCCCTTGTCTTGCCTGTTGAAGACGTTCCGATCAGGACCAGCATCCGGCTCTTGCCCTGTGCGGCCTCGGCCGCCACCTTTGCGAGAACCCGGTCGTGACCGCGCGGGACGTAGCCGGGCAACACCCACTCCTGCACAGCGCCCTGCTGGTGCCCGCCGGAGGCGGTTCCGGCAGGGTGGACCTCCAGGTCGTGAGGGTTCCACTCGCCAATCGGCTTGCCCGGGCCCAGGTCCTCAGCGAGCACAGGACTGGCCTCTGAGGCCGCGGTCCGTCGAAGGTTCAGCAGTTCCGTGTCTGGCAGACGCAGCACGCGGGCCAAGGCCGCTACCGTCTCAGCCGATGGAGCGGGCGCGCCGGCCCGGAATGCCTCCTGAACGGTGGTGCGGCCCAGTCCTGTTTGGACGGCGAGCTGGGTCTTGGTCAGTCGGGCGCGGGCCAGCCCGTCGGCTAGTTTCTCGCGCAGCTCGGTGAGCGCCGCGTCGCGCTCGCCATGTTCATCGTGCACCCGTCCACCCCAGCTGTGTGCGCTGGTGTTCATCTTCGTCTGGCTGGACCCCGGCGAACACCGTTTCCGCGACCTTCGACTATGTCAACACCCCACCGTCTACAGGGAGTCTGTCGTGACCCGCCTCGCCGTTGTCCTGCTCACCACCGTGCTGGTCGTCGTGTTCGCGCTGCTGGTCGCCGCCGCCGCGGGCACTCTCGCCCGTCTCGACGGCGCCACCTACCCCGCCGCCCTCATGCGGGCCGCCACCACTTTCGCCGCGGTCCTCACCCTCGCGGCCGCCGTGACCGGAGCACTCGCTCAGCTCATCCCCTGAACCCACGTCAGGCCCGCTGCCCGCACCGTGCGACCATGCCGAAGCCACCATTCGCACTCCCGGCAGCCAGAGCACCGGCGCTTCGGCCGCACGCCGTGGGCCTGGCACGGCGGCGGACAGCGAAGCTCACCGACGGCGGGAACGCGGCGAGGTCGCGGGGGAAGTCTGCCCGTCGCAAAGTTCGGGACCAGGACGGGCCGCCCGCGCCCGAGAGGCGGCGCAGCTGCTCGGAGGCCCAGGTTCGGTAACCGTACGCTCGCTGCACCATTGGGTGGGGAATACAGCACCCGTCGGGTGACCCATCTCAAAGCATGTAGTCGTTCGCATCCGGGTGACCTGCGTCGACTGGATTGCGTGAGGTGCGTGGCCTCCGCTCATTGGGACAGGCGACGGGCTGCGTGCCCGTCTCGGACTCAGCGGCGACGTTTCGCTGGTCTCGTTCCCCCCTGATTCGTCAGCAGCAGTTAGAGGGTTGGCCGTGTCTTGGGGGTTGACGATGACCGCGCGTCGTCCGTGTCCGTCCGCGCCGGGTCCGCTGGAGGAGTACGCGGCCCGGTTCGACGACCTCTTCGTCGGTCTGGCCCAACGTCGCGGCTTTCGGGAGTACGTGACCGGGCTGCTGGCGCCGCGGGACCGGAACAAGACGCTGACTGCCTGACCGGGGCGGAGCCGGTCGTGGGCGCCGGGGCACCGTCGGTGCAGCGGCTGCAGTTCTTCCTTTCGGAGTCCACCTGGGACTCCGGGAAGGTCAATGACCGGCGGCTGGAGATGCTGCGCGAGCAGCCGGAGACCGCGCCGCACGACGGCGGGGCCATCGTCATCGACGACTCCGGGGACCGCAAGGACGGCAAAGCCACCGCGCACGTGGGCCGGCAGTGGCTGGGAAGGTGGGGCAAGACCGACAACTGCGTGGTCACCGTCACCACCGTGTGGACCGACGGGCGGGTGTACTACCTGCTGCACGCGGTGCCGTACACCCCGGCCCAGCACTTCCGGCGCGGCCGAAACGATCCGGACTTCCGCGCCAAGCCTCAGCTGTCGGCCGCCCTCGCGGCCGCGGGCAAGGAGGCCGGCTTT
Source organism: Streptomyces sp. CT34 (assembly GCF_000805335.1). GTDB lineage: Bacteria > Actinomycetota > Actinomycetes > Streptomycetales > Streptomycetaceae > Streptomyces. The sequence goes on from NZ_KN708638.1 coordinate 5,288,284, forward strand.
CCGTGCCGGGTGGTGGTGGCCGACTGCGCCTACTCCGTCAGCGACGACTGGTGCTACACGCTGCGCGAAGCCCGCCTGCCTTACGTGGTTCACCTCACGCCGCACCGCGGCACTTGGGCGCCGGCCGACCAGCCGCACACAGCCGTCGACGCCGCCCGTGCCCTGGCCTGGCGGGATGCCGGGTACCCCGGTGACTGGACTTCGGTCGAGCGGCACTTCCGTGACGGGCACACCGAGTCCTGGTGGGCGGCCGACGCCACCCTCGGCGGCTGGCAGCCCCACGGCCCGTGCCGCCTGGTCGTCGCCACCACCGACCCGGCCACCCTGCCGGACAAGGCCACCTGGTATCTGGCCACCAACCTGCCCCACCCCGACGCGCCCCACACCGCCACCAGCCCCCACCGGCCGGCCGACCTCGCCGAGATCGTCCGCCTGTACGGGCTGCGGCCGTGGATCGAGCAGAGCTACAAACAGATCAAGGACGAACTTGGCTGGGTCGACTTCCAGGTCCGCTCCGACACCGCCATCCGCCGTCACCAGACCCTGGTGAACTGCGCGTTCACCTTCTGCTGGGACCAGTGGTTCGCCCCACCCGGACCACTGGATGCCACCGCACCGGACCCCTGCCCCGACACCGGGACAGAGAGGGGGACCAACCACACCCCACCAGCCCCAACCGCCCTGCTGGCCCAGGGCCTTACGCGCAGTGCGGTCCTGGCTCACCCCGGCCACCACCCTGCACCGCTGGTGGCAAGCCTGGACAGACAAGGACCCGCCCGCCGAACTCCAAGCCCTGCTCGACGCGGTCACCACCGCCAGACCTCTTGATCTCTACCGCCGGGTTTAACGAACTACCGCTAATGTCCTGAGTCGGGGATTCGTTTGCAGTATGCGGTGACTTTCTCGAGGATCTCGTCGGCGGTCTTGGTCCAGGTGAACGGTCGTGGGTTGTCGTTCCAGTCGGCCAGCCAGGTACGGATGTCGCGTTCGAGGGCCTGGACGGAGCGGTGGACGCTGCGTCGCAGTTTCTTGCTGGTCAGCTCCCCGAACCACCGTTCCACCAGGTTCAACCACGATGATCCGGTGGGGGTGAAGTGCAGATGGAAGCGGGGATGGGCCAGCAGCCACTTCTTGATCGCCGGTGTCTTGTGGGTGGCGTAGTTGTCCAGGATCAAGTGCACCGCGAGCTTGGCGGGAACCTCCTTGTCGAGCTTGATCAGGAACTTCTTGAACTCGGCGGCACGGTGCCGGCGGTGGAGTGATCCGATCACCTTGCCGGTGGCCACCTCCAAGGCGGCGAACAAGGTGGTGGTGCCGGCGCGGACGTAGTCGTGACTGCGGCGTTCAGGTACCCCGGGCATCATCGGCAAGACGGGCTGAGACCGGTCCAGTGCCTGGATCTGCGACTTCTCATCCACGCACAGCACCAAAGCCGTCTCCGGCGGGTCGAGATAGAGGCCGACGACGTCGCGGACCTTGTCGATGAACAGCGGGTCGGTGGACAGCTTGAAGGTCTGTGATCGGTGCGGGGCCAGAGCGAACGCCCGCCAGATCCGCGAGACGGCCGACTGCGACATCCCCGTCGCCGCGGCCATCGACCGCGTCGACCAGTGGGTGGCGTTCGTCGGCTTCTCCTCGAGGGTTTTGACGATCACCCGCTCGACATCGGCATCGGTGATCTTCCGGGGGCCACCGGGCCGAGGCTCGTCGCACAGGCCATCTGGGCCGTGTTCCAGGAAACGCCGTCGCCACTTGCGGACCGTGTCCGGAGCGATCCGCAGCCGGCGCGAAACCTCCATGATGGACAAGCCCTCGGCGCACTCGAGCACGATCCTCGATCGCAGCGACAGGGCCTGCGCAGTCGAGCGGCGACGCACCCACCCCTCAAGCACCGTCCTTTGAGCATCAGTTACCGTCACCGGCGGGATCTTCGGTCCTCGTTGAGTCACATACAACCAACGACGAAAACCCGACTCAGGACACTAATAGATTGTCGCTGCTTAGTTTTGCTGTGTGGCTGGGTAGAGGTGGCGCAGTTTCACGCGGGCGTCGTCGGTGGTGAAGTGCCAGTCGACTTGGCGCTGGTCGCTGTTGGTCTGCTGCTGCCAGGCGGCGAGTTCGGCGTTGAGCACGGCGAGGTCGTCGATGCGACGGTCCAGGCACTGGCGGGTGAGCGCGGAGAGCTCGATCTCGGCGATGTTGAGCCAGGAGCGGTGCTTGGGGGTGTGGCGGATCTCCAGGCGCTGTGCCAGCGTGAAGGCTTTCCCAGGGTCGAACGCCTCATGGAGCGAGGCGATGGTGTGGGTGTTGAGGTTGTCCATCACCAGCACGACCGTGGCGGCGTCGGGATAGTCCACAGTCAGCAGGTGTTCGACCTGGCGCGCCCAGTCGGCCTTGGTCCGGCGGGGCTGGGCATCCACGCGTCGCCATCCGCGCAGCGGTTCAACCCAGCAGAAGATCGAGCAGGTCCCGAGCGGACGTACTCGTCGTCCTCGCGGTGGTCACGGCCGGGCCGCGGGGAAAGCGGGTCGCGGACGTGGCCGAGCAGCTGGTACGGCTTCTCGTCCATGCACACCACCGGACGCTCCGGGTCGCAGGGGCGGCGGTAGGCCGCCAGGACGTCTTCCATCGCCGCGGCGAAGGCCGCATTCGCGGCGGGCGGGATGGTCCAGCACTTCTTCAGGTGAGGACGCAGTTCTGTTTTTTAAAACCCGGCCGATCGTGGAGTGGTCCAGGTTCGGGATGTCCTCGATCAGCGCCACGTGCCTCTCCAACAGGCGCAGCGACCACCGGGCGTGGCCCTTGGGCGGCGTCGAGCAGGCCAGCGCGATCAGCCTCGCCTCGACCTCGCCAGTCACCGGGGAGGGCACCGGGGGGCAGGCGCGTTCCTTCCGGCCGACCGTGGCTCACACATCGCCGCCGGTCTCCGCGTACCGCTTCGAGACCAGCCGGACCGACTCGCACGAGACGCCGACCCGGTCCGCGATCACCGCCCGCGGATCGACCTCGCCGACCGATGTATCCAGCGCGAGCAACACCCGCGCCCGCCTGATCTTCGACGCGCTACGGACTCCCGTCGTGGTCACCCGCACCAACGCCTGACGATCCTCAGCACTCAAGGCAACCGGATACTTCTTCTGTGACGACATGACACCCCCGCCCGGCCGAAGTGAAGCGACGAGGGGAGACTGCTGGCCTTCAACTCCACCAACCAGAACCGTACTTAGCCGCGACAATCCACTAGGGCGGCATCTGATCAGCCGTTAGTGTATGCGTACGCATACCCGAAGCAATGATGTGTCGTGGAGGTGCAGATGAGCACGGAGCGGATCAAGTCCCGCTATCTGCAGTGGATCGACGAACTGTGGCATGCCGATCCGCAGAAGATGGAGGGCTTCACCGAGCAGATCGCGGCACCCGATTTCATCGGTCACTGGCCGGGCAGCGAGGTGCACGGACCGGTGCAACTCGCCGAGATGGTACGGAAAGGCGTATCGCTCTTCTCAGAACACCGGGTAGAAGTTGTAGTGGGCCCTATCGTGGAAAAAGACCTGGTGTCTGCCAGATGGATTTTCCGCGGAAAGTACAACGGCGAACTCCCCGGTTCTCCGGCTGAACCGGGAACGGAAGTGTCCTTCGCTGGGATGGACATCTTCCGCTACCGCGATGGGAAGTTCACCGAATACTGGGTGAGTTCCGACGGGCTCCAGTTCATGGAGCAGTTGGGTTTCGCACCGAAGCCGTGAGGAGAGGCGGCGAGGCGTTCTGGGGCGTAGCAGGAGTCCATCCTGACCGGGTGACTCCGGGGGCACACCATGTCGACCGGGAGCCCGATGGCGTGCGGTCGTGCGGTCACGTCCGCGGTGCCGCCGCCCTTGCCCGTGGGCGATGTGCCCCCGGTGCGGGGGCGACCGGTGACTGCCAGTGGGGGAAGTGCGGTTCCACGAACTCCCCCCCCGCGAGTGCGGGGACGACGGTCACCGAGAGCCCCCTAACGGGTTCCGCACGGAACAACCCCCGCGGGTGCGGGGACGACAGCGCGTCGCCTACCAGCGCACCCCTGGTTCACCGAAGAGGGCTACGCCCTTCACCTTCCCGAAGGCTGGATGACCGGACTGCGCGCCCTGTATGGCCGGGCTTCTTCCAACAGGTGACGGAACGATGACGACCTGCCCGAGCAGCCACCTCGTGGGTTCTGCTGGAGACATGAACAGTAAGACCAGACCTACCCCACTTCTTCAGCGATCTCCCGTCGTACCCGAGGACTTGTCCTAGTGGATTGTCGCGGCTAAGTATGGTTCTGGTTGGTGGAGTTGATGGCCGGGCAGTCTCCCCTCGTCGCTTCACTTCGGCCGGGCGGGGGTGTCATGTCGTCACGCTTTTCATCGCCCACATGTTCACCGAGTCGATCGCGCACCTCGACCAGTCCAACTCCCCACGGGAGCCGAGTTCGTCGAGAACCAGGCGGTGCAGCTTCGCCCACCCCTGGCCCTGTTCCACTCGGCGAACCGCCGATGGGCAGTCGCTCCCGACGGCCCGAAGGACGCCGACGGCAACTGCTGCCAGGTACAGGCCGGACGTCGCCACGAACACGATCGCGGCCAACACCTCGCGGTCGCCGTACCGACGCCGCCCGCCACCTTGAGGACGCATCGGCGCCTCCGGTACCACCCTCTGGAACAGCGCCCACAACCCGTCCACACCAGCCGCTCAATAATCCCCACCACAGCCGACATCTACCGAGACAGCCAAATGAGATGACGTCTAAACGGAGGCGGCTGGGGCACCGTCGAGGTGGACAGCCATGGTTGTGGGTCGTCCCGGCTCGCGTCGTTCGTAGAGGCTCACCCGGCGCCCTCGCTCGATACTGTCTGAGCGGCGCACGAAGTGTTCGTCCAGAACGCGTTGCTTGGCGCGGTCGCGTGCCGTGCCGGCTTGGCGTAGCTCAGGATCGGTGACGAGCACTATGCGCCTTGTGGCCAGCATGGCCCGCTCGATGTCGTGCGGTTCGGCCTCTATGCCTTTGAGCGTTCCTGACTCCACCGGTCCTTGAGCCAGGGCCAGATCCCGCAGGCCCGTGAACTCGCGGGGTGAGACGAGGGCGGTGTCGCGGCGCGCGGCGGGAATGTAGAGCACACCGTCAGCGGAGTCGCGGACCTGTCCGACCGTTGCTGCCGCATTGAGTACGTCGTCGACCCGGCTTTCCACGGTGCGCAGACGGAGCTCGATCGGGAGAAGCGCCAGGAGGGCCAGGGCGACGGCGGCGGGAAGCAGCACTCGGGCGTGCGCTCTGAGGCGCGCGGCGATCGTGGCCAGCAGGGCGCCGATGAGGAGCGCGAGGCCCACGTACGCGAACAGCACATAGCGGGTGATGTAGAGAGGTTTGACGAGAGAGATCAAAGCCAGGCCGACCTGGGGCACCGCGCAGAGGGGAAGCGCGACGGTTGCGAGGTTCACGCGCGCATGCGGCACCTCCTCGCGCACGCTGTCCGACACGCGCGCGAGCGGCAGGCGCGCACAGAGGGCCGCGATCGTGACGGTGATCAGCACCCCGAGCACCGTCGACCAGCCGAGCGGATGGATCCAGGAGACCTGCGAGGCTTGGGCCCGGCTGGCCAGGATCACCGGCAGGGCCACAGCAACGGCCCCGGAGGCGGCAAGAACCCATCTGACAAGTCGAGTTCGGCCAGGACGGACGTACACCATGGTCATGCCGTGCGAGACAACCGCGAGCAGCGAGAACCAGTTGAGCAGCGCGGCGATCAGAACCGCCGTCGCATACCCGGCCCACTGCCGGCTGTGCGGCCGCTCAAGGGCGCCTACGAGAAGCCAGGTCGCGAGGACCACGAAGGCTAGGACGAGGCCGTAGGGCCGCCCTTCCTGGGCGTGCTCCTGGACTGCGGGAACGACTGCCAGGGCGAGCCCTGCCCCCACCCCGACCCGGCGGCTCGACAGCCGGGCGCCAACCAGCGCGGTCAATCCGCATGCAGCGGCGGTAGCCAGCACCGACGGCAGCCGCAGAGTGACCAGACTGTCGCCAAAGACGGCGAACACTCCGTGCATCACCGCGTAATACAGGCCATGGACGATGTCGACCTGGCCGACCATGTGTCCTATCTCGGCCAGCGGCCGATGCGCTGCCTGCCAGGTCGCCGCCTCATCGCGCCACATGCTGTGTTCGCGGGTGATGCCCCATAGCCCAAGGGCGAGTGCGAGGACGGTCGGACTGGTGCAGATGGATATGCGACCGTGCCGCACTGTGCCTCCAATTGCCTATTGTGTAGGGGGTCTGGCTCACCCGACCGAATGCCGAATGTCCCAGCGGCCGCATCCAGGTGCGCGGGGCCGCGCCAGATCATGGCGACGACGCCTGCAAAAACCGCATAGGAGACCTGCTAGACGACAGTGGCACCGGTCAACGTCGCGGCGATGTGCAATGCCATGCTCTGCCAAGGCGTGGTACCTGGGGCACCGGGAAATTCGATCTAACGCACCGGCGCGGGACCTGACGCCTGTCATTCCTCTTCAGTACGGTCCAGTTGCCGTCTGTTGGTCCCGCGCCAGCGGTATGTCATTCCCCAAAGGGGCGCCAGTCGCTCGCCTGCCGGACAGCTGCTCGCGAGCCCCACCACCAGGTAAGGAGAGCCAGGAGAGCGAGTGCGCCAGACGTAGCGGCGAGGATGCTGTTCGACAGTTCAACACCGTCTGCTGGCCGTTCCTGGGGAGCTGCCAACCAGCTTGCAGCTACCACGCTGGTGGCGACTGAGGCCAACAGCGGTACGAGGAGGGTCCAGGCTGCAGTCGAGTAGTAGATCTTTCGATGACCGGTAAGCACGCTCACAGGCGCGATCTTGCGGCTGAAACGCAGGAACTCGGCCAGGTTGGCCAGAGCAACCGCCAGAGCGACGATGAGCACACCGGGCACACCGAAGAACAGCACCCACCTACCATGCGCAACGGATTCCTTGGCGCCGACCAGCCACCCGGCACCCGGAGTATCGACGGTCGCCGAAGAGACCGGCAGTACGTCCCGCAGAAGCTGTTTGATCTGTGTCTCGGGCAGGTCCTTGCCATCGGCGGAAACGAGGACGAGGGTTTCGGGAGCCTTGGACGAGAGAGCTGGCAGGACGGGGGCCTGTCGCACCTCAACCTGATCAACCACGGGGCCGACCCAACGCAAGGTTTCCAGCAGCCGTTGATCCACCCTTTGTGCCGGGGTGACCACAGGCTGGGGTGAACAGGTGAGTTGCAGAGTGCGCAAGGCGTGGCAGGAGCCTTGGATCCGGGCCGGTGCCGAAGAGCTGGGGTTGCTCGGTCGGTACACCGCAAGGGTCTCCACTCCTGCGGGGAGTTGGTGGAGCACGCTGTCCACCTGGTTCCGGGGAAGTCGGTCGGAGACGCTCATCAGCAGCACACTGTGCCCGACACGATTTGCCGTGGCCTGCGCCGCCTGCGCACTCGTACCGAATTGGGCATTCTTCAACTGCACTTGGCTCACGAGCACCAGAGCGATGCTGATCCCGGCGACCAGGCGCGCGGTCACTCCGGGGTGTGCTGCGATGTGCCGGCCGGAGACCAAGGCTCCGACATCACCGGTACGCCTCGACCAACGACCCAACTGCGGGCCCATCGCCGCCGCGCAGACGGCAACGGCACAGGGCAGGGTAGCCATCACCGCCACGACACCGGTGTTGTACAGCTTCATCCTCAGGTCGGCGTAGTGAGAGGGGTCCAGCTGAGCCGGTCCCCACACCGTGGCAAAGAGAAGGACGGGGCAGGCCAGCGCCGCCCAGTGAAGCGCACGGCTTCTACTGGCGGCGAGCCGCGTCGAGCGAGACTTCTTTCGTGCCGCGGGGCGATGCACGAGGCACGCGAGAAGGAGCATCCCGACTGCGGCGGTAAGACCGGCAAGGGCAATCGCCCAAACCCACTGTCGCAGGTCCGCCGACGACAACCAGTAGTCGATCCAGGGCAACCGGACGTTCCCGACGGCCGCCACGGACAGCGCAGGCAGTGTGCCCAGTACGGCACCGGCCACCACGGGTCCCACTGACTCACCGAGGTTGAGCAGAGCACGATGGCGCCAGCGACCGCCCAACGCGCTGACGAGCGCAGCGCGCTTATCCCGTCCTGCAGAGCCCATGCGCAACGCGACAACAGCGAGCGCGGCGGCCGGCAGCAGGATCAGATAGAGGGCGGTCAGGAACTTGCCGCGGTCAGCGATGAACCGCACGTCGCCGGTGGGCATCCCTCGGTCGCCGAAACCGACGATGGGAAATGCGCTCTGCTTGTCGAGCTGTCGGTCTGTGGGGTTGACGTAGGCGTATCGCTCACCGGGACTGGCCAGGCCCTCGTCACGGATGGTTCCAGCCACTTTGCCGTATCTGTTCAACGCGCCTTCAGCCTGCAGAAGGCGCGTCAGCTTCGGCGACAGGAACGCCTCGCCGGGATCGGGCCAGCGATCAACGCCCGGTGGCAGCGCCATGTGAGGGGACAGCGGGCGAACGTAGACCAGGCTGAACTGCCTTCCTTCGATCTCATCGAAGGTCGGTTTCGCCAACGCTGTGACAGGCCGCGTGGGAAAGGCGTCATGGAATTGCGGGCTTCGTGCGGCTGTCCGCTGCGCGATTCCGTCGTATGCGGCGTACGTTGCGGCAACCGTTGTCAGCCCGAGTCCCAGAACGGCCGTCGCCAGCAACAGTGCGACCGCCCGCACCCGACCGCCACCAGCCCGCTTCCCGGCCGCTTGCCCCATCCGCAACAACTGCCACGAAAGCGAATTGCCCTTCATGAATGGCCCCCCGTCATCCGCTGGACGAGTGCCGCATCCGTAAGCTCAAAGCAGCGGTCGGCCCGTTCCGCGACCCCAGAGTCATGGGTCACCACCACGAGGGCGCAACCCCAGCGTCGCGGGACGTCGAAAAGCAGCTCTGCAACGGCGTCCCGGGTAGCGCGGTCCAGCGCGCCGGTCGGCTCGTCCGCCAACAGGACGGCTGGCTGATTAATCAAGGCTCGGGCCACGGCGGCCCGTTGGCGCTCACCACCCGAAAGCTGACCGGTCGGAACACCGTTGCAGGGAACACCAAGGTCACGGAGCAGACTTTCCGCACGCTCATAGGCTTCTCTGGTTGGCACTCCACCCAGCAGGGCCGCCAGGGCCACGTTTTCCACAGGGGTCAGTTCGGGCAGAAGCTCGCCGAATTGGAAAACCACGCCCATGTGACGGCTGCGATGACGCTCCAGGGCACGCTGCCTCATTCGGACGACGTCCTGGCCTGCTACCTCAACTCGCCCTTGCGACGGCCGGATCAGCCCAAGGATGCAGCCGAGCAGTGTGCTCTTGCCGCTGCCGCTGGGACCGACTATCGCTGCCGACTCACCTGCTGCGACCTGCAGATCCAGGCCAGTCAGCAGTACGCGATCAGCTACCGCGTAGTGAAGCCCGCTGATGTTCAATATGCGCTCGTCAACTCGTGCGCCGTTGCCTTGACCCACTGGTCCCTCTCTCACTTCCCGCTCGCAGCACTGGCAGGGTGGGAGGCTCACAACGCCTTTCCCACCCTGCCGTTTCACCTTCTACAACCGCGTGACCTGCAGGTCAGGCGGGTTGCGGCGAAAATCAGCCGCGGATTTCCCAGCGGCCGCACTCGTCGTTGTTGTCCTTGACCCACGTACAGGCGCGCAAGTCGGTTACCCGACCCCCGGTGCCGCTGTACGTGATGCTGCGGGGGCCGCCCTTGTTCCACAGCGTGTAGTAGCTGTCAGGGTCCGTAGTGCGGTAGTAGTTTGCGAAACCTATGTTGCGGGCGCTGTGGAGCATCACTGCGACCTGTGTGTCATTCTTCTGGCTCCATGCCCCGACCTTGCCGCCGGGCGAGTAGCTCTCGAACGCGGCGACGGCGGGCGATGCCCCCACCAGTGCGGCTCCCGCCACAGCGAGCCCGACAATCGTCTTCTTCATCATGATTCTGTGTTCCTGCCCCGAGAGGTTCTGTACCTGCTTGAGTGGTGTCGGCGCCTGAGTGCCTGGGAAGCGAGATCTCTGATCTTTCAGAGCATCAGCCGCGGACTTCCCACCTGCTGCACTGATCGTCGTTGTCCGGAACCCAGTTGCAGGTCCGCAGGTCGGTCACGCGCCCGCCAACGCCGCTGTAGGCGATGTTGTTGACTATCCCCGACTTGTTCCACAGCGTGTAGTAGCTGCCCGAGTCGGTAGTGCGGTAGTAGTCGGCGTGAGCCTTGAGGCCCCGACTGTGGATCATCGCTGCGACCTGAGTGTCGTTCTTCTGGGTCCACGACCCCGCCTTGCCGCCGGGCGAGTAGCTCTCATACGCGGCAAAGGCCGGCGATGCCCCCATCAGCGCCGCCCCGGCAACGACACATCCCACGATCGTCTTCTTCATCACTAGCAGTCCCTCCCTCGTAAAAGGCGCCAACCTGGCGCCATGTCTCTTGATCGCGTTAAAAGCTATATAAGTAGAAAAGATCTTGGCAAGTTGGTGAACTTGAGGCGGAGAGGGTGGAAGTCGGACTGCGCCGTCGTTGTCGGTTTTGAGACGACTGCGGCCACTCCGTCTCGTCGCCCAGGTCGCCCCGCCTCTCCCGCAAGACGGAGACGGATCAACGGTCGGGCCGACGTCCCGCCTAATGCGCCGGGCTCGTGCCAAGCATGCTGCCCGGCAGGCGGGTGCTGAGGCCGTCGACGGACTGTCGGCACTTGCGTACGACGGAGTGGCCCCGTGCGATCGGAAGCGGAGTCAACCTCTCGGGTGGCACGACGAGTCGGGGTGAAGGGGTGGTTCGTGTGGAGGATGGACGTCATATCCAGTCGGCGGTCCTGCGCGCTCGCGAGAAGGGGCTGGCTCGTCGCAATCGCGTCGGGCCTTCTACCCGCGCCGCTCGTAGACCGTCACCTGCCGCCCGCGGACTTGCGTGTCCGTCACCGCTGTGGAGTGTTCCTTGAGCACCGCAGTTTTCGTCGTGTCCCGCTCTGTCGACACGGGCCGGCTTGCGTGGGATACATCAGTGACCAGCAGGATCCGTTGTTGTGCCAACATTGCGGCCCGTATCTGGTCCGGACCGGCTTCACCGCTCGGGAGCGCGCGGAGGCGGATCGCCCAGGTCGGGTCGGTGTGAGCGTGTTGTGCGCCGTGGCGTTGGGAGCCACGACCGTGGCCGCGTGGCAGACGGACACAGGGGGGCGCGGGAGTCCGACAGGTCCCACGCAGCGCTTCCGGCGCCCGTGGCCGCACCCGCACAGGTCAGGGCGCTGCAAGCGGTCGCCTGGCTCCAGTTCGGTGGGCGGGAGCTGATCCTTCGCTATGCCGCTGCCGACGCGGCTCTCGGCAGGGCTTTGCTCCGAGCCGCGGACGCGCACGGCCACATCGAGTCGGCTGTCTTCAAGCCGGTGTGCGAAGCTCGGTCGGGTCGTGCCGGACACCGTTTACTACTTCCCGATCCCCGACCCGCAGGCCGCAGCACCGTGGCGGACGTTCGTGGTTCAGGTGCGGGCAGGTAGCCGGGACTGTGCACTCGCCTTCGATCAGGGCGACAGCAACACCGTTTCATGAGGTCGCTGAAGGACTTCCACAACGGTGACGTCGCTCTCAGATCGGCGCAAGGCCGTATCGCCGAGGTGCGGCGCGCCGGCGGCGGGTCCGCAGCGACCAACGGCCGGTGAAACCGACTTCGAGATCGCCCGCACAGTCCTCCCACAAACCCGGCACCGGCACTCCGCTGGCCAGGAGCTCCGTCGTACCGGTGGGGGAGGGGCCCGCTCCTGGAGCCCCGCCCCTCCCAACCCAAACAGAAACGCTGCTTGACCTGACAAGCCGCCGGACCGGTACGACAGCTATTTACCCAAGTGACTCTTCGTCAACTGCGACGCATTCCGTCACCAGTTCCTGAAGTTCGTATGCGGCTTCCGTGATTTTTTCGGCCTCGGGACCACTATAGAGGGGCGAATTTCCTTCCGTTGCCGGGAAAATGTCGACCAAGATATTTGCTGCGAGGCGCGGAATGGTGTCGCTGGACGCCCAGGACTCGGCGCACTGGGCCAAGGCGGTTTTCAACTGGTTGAACGCCATCTCGTCGAAGCCGCGGCGCATCCTCAATGAAACGTCGAATCGCTCCCACGACGAGGCCAGTTCCGCTACAACGCTGTCCATCTCAGGGACCTCCAACTACCCAAGAAATTGCCTCTGTCGGCACATGCCCGGTCAACAGTACCTCCTGAGACGCCTTGGTCCGGTTGACAGCGGTGACGCCGCGGATGTCATTCGCTGTCCGCCCCTCCGGGGTGGAGAGGTCGTGGATTCCACCAGGGTGCTTGTCAAGATCGATCTTCACCACCCGCCCGGTGGTCCACTGCTCACCAAGTGCAACCTCCTCGCTTCTTGTCGTTGATATGAACTGGGACTTCCAGTTCGGCTTGCTGCCGTGAATTACGTGACCGGCTGGTTTATAAGTGGCGTTCGGGTTTTTCGCGTCAAGGCCATGGCGAGGGTCCTCGTCCGGTCGAAGATTTCGATAGACGAAGTTGCCATCTTCCTTCTTGCCGTCCTGTGCGTAGGGGCTGAGGCCCAGCGGGTCCGCGATACTGTGCGGATTCGGCACGTATGCAGCCGGGTTGGGAGAGGGTTCAAGTCCCAATGGATCCGGCGACAGGTATCGACCTGTTTCGGGATCGTAGTGCCGGAAGTAGTTGAAGTGCAGGCCAGTCTCGACGTCGAAGTACTGCCCTGGGAACCGTAGAGGGGTGTGGGCGGTGGCCTGGCGATTCCAAGTGGTGGATCCCCAGAGCGTGTTGCGGGTGCGCCATGCAATTTCGCCGTTTTCGGAGACGAGCTCTGTGGGAGTGCCGACCAGGTCCGTGATAATCGCGAAGAAGCGGGAGTCGATCACCTCTTGTGAGGCATCTGTCGCCATGATGCGTTCGGTTTGCGCGAGGGGTCGCAGGCCCTGGTGGTCCCAGGTGAGGGTGGCCTGCGTCGCTCGTCCATGGATGATCGTGGTCTCTTCGCACAGGGTGGTGCCGTCCCAGGTGAACGCCACCTGCTCGGCAACGTGCTCGCCGTCTTCAGCCAGGCGTTGTTTGGTGGTGCGGCGGCCCAGCGCGTCGTAGGTGTAGCGCCAGCAGGTCCCGTCCGGGGTAGTGCAGGCGACCAGGCGATCCTCGGCGTCCCAGCTGTAATGCCAGGTGTCGGGCTTACGGGACAGCCGGGTCTTCTGGCGCAGGGTGGTGCGGCCGGCCGCGTCGTATTCGTAGCGGAAGCCTCCGGCGACATTGACGCGGGTTCCGGTGTAGGCGCGCTCACCCCGGGCTTCGGGCGCCGCGTGGCGGTCGGGCCAAGTGGCATGGGTTTGGTTTCCGGCCGCGTCATAGGCGTAGGTCTCGGTCCAGTTGTGGGCGGAGACGGTGGTGACCCGGCCGGTGGGATCGAGTTCGAAGTGGCGCGCGCCGTTGAGGTGGTCGTCGATGCCGGTGAGGTAGCCGTCCGCACGGTAGGTGTACGCACGGTGCTGGATGGTTTCAGCGGCTGACGTGACGTGCTGGTCGGTGAGACGGCCGAGGGCGTCGTAGGTGTGGGCGAAGGTGATGTCGCCGAGAGTGCGGGAGAGCTCCCGGCCGAGTGCGTCGTGTGCGAAGGCCAGGGCGTGGCCGGATGTGTCGAGTCCGGTACGCCGGCCCGCCGCGTCATAGCTCCATCGGCTCACCGCGCCGGTGGGAGTGGTGCGGGATATTCGGCGGCCCAGGACGTCGTAGCTGAAGGTGGTGGTGCGGCCGTTCGATGTCTCGGCAACGACCTGCCCGTGTTCATCGCGGGTCCAGATGAGCTCGCTGCCTGGAGAGTTGGCCTGGAGCGGGCGGCCGGCGGCGTCGTAGGTGAAGGTGGTGATTTCGCCGTCGACGTCTTTGGTGAGGGTTCGGCCGAGGGCGTCGTACTGGAGGCGGATGGTGTGGCCGAGCGGGGTGGTGCGCGAGGTCAGGCGCCCGGCCTGGTCGTGCGTGTAGGTCTGGGTTCGGTTGTCGAAGTCCGTCTCGGAGACCAGGCGGCCCGCTGGGTCGTACTCATAGGACCATGTCAGGCCCTGGGGGTTGGTTACCTGCACGAGCTGGAGTTCGGCGTCGTGGAGGAACTCGTGACGTGCGCCGTCCGGGTCGGTGCGCGTTTTCAGCTTGTCGAAGTGACCGTATTCGAAGGTGGTGACCTGACCCAGGGAGTCGGTGTGGGTGGTGCAGTTGCCCTCGCCGTCGTAAGTCCACGCTTCCTGTGTGGAGTCCGGGTTGAGGCGGGCTACGAGGTGACCTTCAGGGGCCCACTGGTAGTGGGTGGTGTGGCCGAGGGGATCGGTGACGGAAGTGGCGCGGCCGAATGCGTCCCGGTGGAAGGTGGTGGTGGCGCCGAGCGGGTCGGTGACGGTGAGCGGAAGTCCTGCCTCATCGCACTCGATACGGGTGACGCTTCCCAGCGGATCGGTAACGGAGGTGAGGTGGCCGCGTCCGTCGTAGGTGAAGCGGGTGGTGCGTCCGGCGGCGTCCGTGAGAGCAGTCCGGTTGCCCTTGGCGTCGTACTCCTGATGGACAGTCTGGCCGTCCGGGCCGGTGACCTCCGTCGGGAGGCCGAGGTCGGTGTAGGTGGCGGTGTTGGTGGTGCCGTCCGGGCGGACGACTGCGATGAGGCGCCCGCCCTCGTCATACGCAAGATGTGTGGTGGCGCCGAGCGGATCGGTGGTTTGAACAGGCCGGTCGTCCGTGTTGTAGGTGGTGCGGCTGGTATTGCCGAGCGGGTCGGTGACCGCGATGACTTGAAGGCGTTCATTGATCCGGTACCGGGTGCTGGCGCCCTGCCCGTTCGTATGGACGGTGGTGCGTTCGCCGGTCTCCGGATCAGGCTCACCGTAGGAGAAACGGTTGGCCAGGTGGCCTTCGGCGCCGGACTGGCTGATGCAGCGGTGGCGGTGGTCGTAGGTGTACTCGTAGCGGGACTCGTTGGAGTCCACCCAGGCGGTCATCCGGTGCTCGGTGTCGTACTCGAACCGAGTCACCGCACCAGCGGAGTTGGTGACGGTGGTGAGGTTGCCGTCATCGTCGTGCCCGTAGGACCTGATGAGCTGGTCCGAACCGTCCTCGGCTGCGCCGACCAGGTGCAGGGCATCGAGACGGCCCTTCTCGTCGCAGGTCAGCTTCAGCTCGTAGCCGGCGCTGTGCCGGATCGCGTACGGGATGCCGGTCTCATCCGCGTAGTCGAAGGTGATCCGGTGCCCGTTGCGGTCCGTGATCTCATCGGGCAGCGCGATACCGGGCGCGTGCAGGGCGTCGCTGAAGTAGCGGGTCTGTCCGGTCTGCGGGTCGTGGACGGCCCAGTCGCCTTGGATCGTGCGCATCAGCGGCCAGCGCGGACCGTCCGTGGGCAGTACCCGCTCGCCGGTCTCCGGGAGTGTGTAGCGCAGCAGCATCCCGGTCTCGGTGACGAAGACGACGCCCTTGTCGTCGATCTCCAGGTGTTGGTCGATGGTGGAGGACCAGGAGCGGCCGATGTGGTGGCCGATACGGGTCGAGGACTCGTACTTGCGGGTGAAGGCCAGCGGCAGCGCGCCGGGCAGGGTGATGTCGGTCTGGGACAGGAACACCTTGCCCGAGGCCAGGTCGACGGGGTCGGTACCGTCGGTACATTTGCTCTCGTCGCGACGGGTCTTGTCGTTGGGGTGGCCCGACTCGGCTTCGTTACGGGCACCGCGGGACGTGCCTCCGCCGCGAGGACGGCCGGCGCCGCTCGTGGCGTGCGGGGCGCGTGGCATGTCGTGCTTGTTGCCCTTGAGGAGTTTGTCGAGTTCCGCGGCGTGTTTGGCGTCGTTCTCGGCGTGGTTGGTGGCGACCTTCTTCAGCCGGCCCCCGGCATCGTGGTACAGGTCCTGGACGGCCTTGCTCGCGTCCTTGGCCAGGGTCTTGCCCAGTTTCTCCGCGCCGTGCTCCAGCGCCTTGACGATCCGGTTGCTCATTCGAAGCTCACTCCCGCAGCCTTCGATTCGAATTCGGCGGCGTGTGACGCCACGGTCTGCGCATGCCCGCGCAGTGTTTCGGCGCGCTTGTGCAACTCCTCTGGATGGATGGAGAAGCTCGCCCCCGCACCACCCCCGCTCCCGCCGGTGGCAGGGACACCGAGCGCGGATTCAGCGGCCTGGAAGACCATGCCGCTCACCGCCTTGCCCACCACGTCCACCAACGGGTTGATCGCGGCCTCGATGACCTGCCCGATGATGTACTGCTCCAACTGCTGCTCAAGGAAGTTCACCAGCTTCTTGCCCGCCGCTATGACCAGCGCCTCGGCCGCCTCCGCGATCCCCAGGGTGACGGCCGCGGCAGCCTGATCGGCCACGAACGTGATGGCCAGCACGATCAGTTCACCGATCGCCTCCACCTTCATCGCCACGATCGTGTCCGCCGCAATGTCGAGCGCGGTGGCCACCGTGTGGCAGGCGTTGACCAGTTCCGTCATGTGACCGTTCGACAGCTGCCCCCACTTGGCCAGCAACGCCTCGTACGACGCACCCTGATACACCTCGGCCAGCTGGTGGATCGTCGCAGTCGAGTCCTTGTGCGTGTCGTCCAGCTTCTGCGCGAAGTCCCTTACGTGGGAGGCGAATTCACGGACTTTGTCCTCATTGACGTTCGGCCAGTTCACCCCGATGAACTGGAGGAACGAGACCACCTCGTCAGGCAGCTCGATAGCCATGTCGATTCCCCCCTCAGCGTTATCGACGCAACAGTCCATCAGGCGATGACCAAGGAGAGCTAATGGAAAGGTAAAAGCATGTCCCATGTATCGACAGAAGTGCGCCCAGAATGGGCAAAAGCGAACGAGGAGTGATACCAGGTGAATGCTGCTGAGCAGCTCCTCTCGGAGGCCCGGCGCGGGCGGTTCGGCGAATTGCTGCCCGAGCTGCTGGAGATGGCGAAGCGCCCAGGCGGTGCTCATGACCAGGGGGCGGGGCGGAAGGTCAGGCGCCAGCCACAGGGGTCGGCTCCGCTTCGCGCCCTCGGGCCCGGCAGGCTCCTGCGCCGCGGCGGGACGGCCGAGCGGGCCGGCCGTCACACAAACGGCGACCAGCGCGGCGGCGACCAGGACGATCCCGGCCGACCACCAGAAGGCCGTGGTGAACCCGGAGACCATGCCCTCCTGGTGGACGCGCGCCGTGTTCTGGGCACCGGACGAGTGAGTTGCGACGTACGCGCTGGTGATGCTCGCCGCGATGGTGTTGAGCAGGGCTGTGTCGATGGCGCCGCCGATCTGCTGGGAGGTGTTGACCATCGCGGACGCCACGCCTGCGTCGCTCGGCTCCACGCCCACCGCCGCTCCGACTGAGGCGGTTCTGTCGGGCGGGGCGGCATTCGCCGGATCGGCGATGCTCTGCCTGGGGCCCCGTAGTTCACCAGCTACGGGAATGCCGATAGTTGCCTGACAGACACCTGGGCCAAACGGGGTTGACTGAATTGGGTCGACCCCGTTGTCGTCCGTTCCTGAATCCGCGACGGGACAGGGGCGACGGCACACCCACGGCAATCGGGGCGGCCCCGGGCCAGCTTGCGTATTCCACGGTGGTACGGGGCCCATCGTTCAGCCCAGGCCGGGTACTGCCGATACGGGTGTATGGCCTCGGTGTTCCAGCGTTGTAGGACCGACAAGCGCAGCAAGCACTATTAGGACTCCGTTACGTCTTCCCGATCACGGTTTCGGGGAGCATGTTGGGTGGATGGACATGCGACAAGTCAATGGCCTGCGGGCGGAGTTAGCGGAGTTCGTGGCGGATGTGTTCGCCACGGTGCCACGGCGGGACCAGCGGTCCAAGGGAGACTGCTACCTGCGGGGTCTGATGCTGGACGGGCGTCGCAAGTCGATCCAGGCGGTGGCCGGGCGGCTGCCGGACGGCAATGAGCAGAACCTGCAGCAGTTCGTGAATCAGTCGACATGGGATCCGACGCGGGTGCGAAGGCGGATCGCGGAGCGCATGGTCGGTCTGATCGGTCCTGATGCCTGGGTGATAGATGACGTGTCGTTCCCCAAGGACGGGACGATGTCGGTCGGGGTCGCTCACCAGTACTGCGGCACGCTGGGCAAGCAGGCCAACTGCCAGGTGGCGGTGAGCGTGCACGCGGTCACCGACACCGCCTCCTGCCCACTGCAATGGCGCTTGTTCGTGCCCGAGGAATGGGCGCACGATGCGGTGCGACGACGCAAGGTCGGGATGCCCAAGGAGATTCGGCGCCGCGAGAAGTGGCGCCTGGCCCTGGAGACCCTGGACGAGTTGGCCACATGGGGCTTGGTGCCGCCGGTGGTGGTGGCCGACGCCGGCTACGGGCAGAACGCCGACTTTAGGGCGTCACTGGCCGACAGGGGCATCGCCTACGTGGTGGCCATCCGCTCGGATGCGACTGTCCACCCGCACCACGCGGTACCCGTTGCCCCGCCCTGGTCCGGCAACGGCCGCCGGCCGCAGCCCCGCTACCGGGACAAGCCGTCCTCGGTGGCCGCACTGGCAAGCGCCCACGGCCGGCAGGCATTCACCGAGGTGACCTGGCGTGAAGGCTCCCGCGGCCAGATGCGCTCCCGCTTCCTGACCTTGCGGGTGCGGCCGGCCGGCGTCAGGGCCCGCCGCCTGGCCCAGGCCGCCGCCACCGCACGCCAGGGCAGCTGGGACGGCGTCCTGCCTGAGGTAACGCTGCTGGTCGAATGGCCCGAGAAAGCCGAAGCACCCAGCAACTACTGGCTGGCCGACCTGCCTGCTGACACTCCGCCCGCCGAGCTGATTCGCCTGGCGAAAATCCGCTGGCGGATCGAGCACGACTACCGGGAACTGAAACACGGGCTCGGCCTGGACCACTTCGAGGGGCGATCCTGGACCGGATGGCACCATCACGTCACGCTGGTCACCGCCGCTCACGCCTTCCTCACCGAACAGCGGCTCTCCCCAAAAGCCCGCACACCGGCCTCACGCTCTATCAGGTACTGGACGCCATCCAGAGCCTCCTGAACTGCTGGACTGGCATCTGCACCACGTGCCAACAACCGCTTGCCAGAACCGCCCCCAGACACCAAACCACAAGATTCACAACGACCTAACGGAGTCCTACTATCCGTGTGCGAAGTCGCGCTGTGGGCACCCGTGGACGGTCCGGTACCGGGAGCCGGGGGGACAGACGGGGCGTCAGCGCGAGGTGAGCTTCCCGTTGAAGACCCAGGCTCGGCAGTTCGCCGCGCGGGTAGAGCATTTCAAGGACCAGGGACTTTTCCTGGACCCCAAGCGCGGTGCCGTCACCGTCCGCGTATACGCGGCGGACTGGTTGGAGCGCCGGCTCGTCGGGGAGAACACGCACCGCAGCTACGAGAGCTTCCTGCGCTTGCACCTCTTGCCGCAGTTGGGTCGCAAGACGCTGGCCGGTGTGGAGCGGGCGGACATTGACCGGTTTGTCGCCGCCGTCAGTAGCAGGCTTTCGGCGAGTACGGTGCATGACCGCATGACGTTGGTCCGCGGCCTGTTCCAGACCGCGGTGGACGAACGGCGTATCCCCCGCAGCCCGGTGGACGGCGTCAGGCTCCCGCGGGTCGGCACCGGCGCGGTGGACGAGGACGCGATCCCGACCCGGGAAGAGGTCGACCTCATCGCCTGGCACATCGGGCCGTACTACCGGCTGTACAGGCCGGGGTGGGCCTGAGGGTCAGCGAGGCCCTCGCCTTCGCCACCCAGTGCCGCCGGTCCGGCGTCCTGCGGGTGCGGGAGCAGGTGCGCCGCACGGCGCACCGCGCCGACTGCCCGGACCGCTTCGGCCCCCTCAAACACCGCACCCCCGGCGCCTATCGGGACGTTCCGCTGCCCGCCTCTCTGGAGCGGGAGATCGATGCGCACCTGCGGCGCTGGGGCGCCACCTTGGTGGGTGGCCGGGAGGTGCTCTTCGCCCGGCGCGGAGTGGCGGCGGGCACCATGCCGACGGCGACCACCTACGGCCCCGACTTCCGGCGGGCGGTGCGGGCGGCCGGCCTCCTCGGCCGGGACCGGGCCCCTCGGTATACCCCGCACACCCTGCGCCACTTCTTCGCCTCCACCGCGCTGGCGCACGGGGTGCCCCTCCACGAGGTCTCCCGGTGGCTGGGGCATGCGTCGATCAAGACGACGGTCGACATCTACGGGCACCTGGTGCCCGCCGCGTGGGAGCGTTGCTGGCAAGCCCTGGAGCAGGCGCTGGGCCCGGCGCCGGCCGACGCGTCCGCGGCGCCGTGGACGCCCACCGGATGGCCCCGGCTGCTGGATCGTCGCTGGATCCGGTCGGCGGAATCCGGGTTTGCGCAGGTCACTGCCGAGTCGTCGATGTTTCGGTTCATCTCGTCCCCGCCTCCTGGGACCGCTGCCGGGCTGTGATGCAGACCGCTCTGCGTCCCGGATCGCCCGCGTCCTAATCGGGCAGGAACGGTGTCGATCGTGAGCAGGCCCGGACGCCGGATCGTGCCCGGATCGGACGATCACCGAAGGGTTCCGGCTCTTCGGGGTCGGGCCCTTGGTACTCTCCGTGCTGGGATGGCGCTGGTAGGGGCCATGCCCCCTGTGGTGGTGTAGCGGGATCGATCTGCTCTTTGTCCCGGGAGTAGATCGTGTCCATGCTTCCCTGGCGCGGGACCCGGGACCCGGGACCCGGGACATGGGAACAGGGGAGCTGTTGACTGGGGCGGGCAGCTGGTGATCCAGATGGTCCTCGGACTGAAGCGGTAGACCGTGGGTACTTGGCCGCAGGTTCTAATGCGAGGCATCTGTCGAGTGCGCCCGCATGCACAATGGATTTTGTACTCCAATCGGAGAATAGGCAGCCTTCACGCTTGCGCAGCCGGTCACATGATTAACAATTGCGGGTGCCGCGAATCGAGCCGGTAGCACCACGCGGAGTCAGACTCAGCCCAACACTGTGGCGATGGCGAGGGCGATTCGCTCGATCCAGTCGATGGCGTCTGTGACATCGGCGTCCGAGATCTCACGCCTGCGCTTGAGGTCGCCGTCCAAGAGGTCCGCGTCGTGGGCGATGCGATTGCGGCGGTCGGTGATGGAGATGTACTGCTGCTTCAGAGACTGCGCGTTGAACGACGTGCGCTCGTGGTTCCAATGGTTGAGCTGGACGGCGGCCTTCGCCCAGATGTCCTCTTCGGTGACCAGCTTCAGTGCCTCGCTGATCTTACGAGGATTCTGGAGTGCTGCGTTGCCCCACTTTGCCTTGATATGCTCGGAGACGGCGTCGGCGAGCGTGGTTGTACCGCGCCTCACTTCCTCGACCTTGACCAGCGGCAGCTCGAACTTGGTCAGCTGGTATGGCATACAGGGGCTGTCCTCGGCGGCCAGTTCAGCCACACGTCGGTAGAGCTCCTCGTGGAACCAGTGGTCGATGGCGCTGACGGCCTGGACCCAGGCGGCACGGTAGAAGTCGCCGATGTCGATGACCGGAGACTGGAAAGCAGCAAGGCTGCGGCCGGCGACGACCATCTTCCGGGCGTACTCAAGGTTGGTCAGGAACGCCCGGAATTCACGCGTCTGTGGATGTGCGGCTGCCGGCATGGAACGGATCCCCCGTCTCGCTGAAACTGTCTGTGTCAGGATTCCTGTGAAGGCGGGGGATCGGCAACCCGTTGTGGATCAATCAGTTCCAGTTGGCTGGATGTCGTCGGCGTCAGCCGAGACCTCACCGCCGAGTGCCACGGCGATCGCGGCGAACTCGCTGAGCGCGGCCTGCAGATCCTCGACGATCTCCTGAGCGATCACCTCGGGCGGCAGAAGACTGTCAGCGTCGTTGAGCGCAGGGTCCTGCATCCAGGTGATGTCGAGGTTGACCTTGTCGCGGGCGATGAGCTCGTCGTAGTCGAAGGACTTGAAACGCTCGGTCTCCACTCGCTCGTTGCGGGGCTTGCCAGGCAGGTACGCCTCGACGAACTCCTCCAGGGCAGCGCGCGTCAGCGGGTGCTGCTTCAGCGTGAAGTGCTTTGCGGTACGGAAGTCGTATACCCAGAGCTTCGAGGTGTTGTGGGCACCCCCGCTTCGCGGCGGCTTCTTCTCGAAGAACAGTACGTTGGCCTTGACTCCTCCCGCGTAGAAGATGCCGGTGGGCAGCCGCAGGATGGTGTGCAGGTCGAAGTCTTCGAGAAGGCGGCGGCGCACCCTCTCTCCTGCGCCACCCTCGAAGAGCACGTTGTCCGGAAGGACGACAGCGGCTCGCCCGTTCATTTCCATCAGCGACATGATGTGCTGAAGAAAGTTGAGCTGCTTGTTGGTAGTGGTGGCGCGGAAGTCGTCTCGCTCGTAAGAGATGTCCTCCTTCTCGGCCTTGCCGTCTGTCCCGATGACGGTGATTGCGGACTTCTTACCGAAGGGGGGGTTGGCGAGAACGAGGGAGGCGTGCCTGTTGGGCTGTTCTGCGAGGGCGTCGCCGACGGTGATGAGCGACGGCCCGTCTGCGTCACCGATCCCATGCAGGAGCATGTTCATCGCGGCGAGGCGGGCGGTGCCGGTGACCAGCTCGTTGCCCCAGATTTTCCCGGCCCCGAGCGCGAGGCGCTGTTCGCGGGAGAGGTCCCGCATGTGGTGCTCGCGGATGTAGTGGTGTGCTGAGATCAGGAACCCGCCGGTACCGCAGGCGGGGTCGGTGATGGTGTCCTCGGGGCGCGGTTGCATCACGTCGACCATCGCGTCGATGAGCGCGCGGGGCGTGAAGTACTGGCCGGCGCCGGTCTTGGTGTCCTCGGCGCCCTTGGCGAGCAGCCCTTCATAGGCGTCGCCCTTGAGGTCCGTCCCCTGGATCGTCCAGTCCTCCTTGCCGATCAGCTCGACGACGAGCTTTTCGAGGAGGGCAGGCTCGGTGATGCGGTTCTGTGATTTGGCGAAGATCGTGCCGAGGGTGGTGCCGGGGTTCTTCGCGAGTTCTTCGAGGATCTTGCGGTAGTGCACTTCGAGGTCAATGCCCTTGAGCCGGGCGAGCGACTTCCAGTCGTATTCGGCGGGTACAACGGCCTTGGCCTCCTGTTCCGTGAAGGGGTCGGAGGCGATCTCGTCGGCCATCTTGAGAAAGAGCAGGTACGAGAGCTGCTCGACGTACTCGATGGTGGAGAGGCCGTTGTCCCGAAGGACGTTGCAGTAGTTCCAGAGCTTGGCGACCAGGGCGTTGGTCTGTGCGGGTTCCAGGGCGGGGGATGCGGGGGTCACAGCGGAAGCTCCTGCTGAACGGCGGTGGTGGGGGCGGGGATCGAGGCGGCAGGGGGGGGGGGCGGCGGTTTCCCCGCTTGGGCTTGCTGCCGCTGGCTTCGCGCTCGGCTCGGATGCGGTCGAGGAGGACGGAGGCGGGCTCGTCGGTCGGGTCTTGGGGAACCAGGCTGCCGGTGAAGGCCAGTCTTAGTACGGCCTGCCGGAGGTGCTGAGCACGTGAGGAGACAGCTGCTGCCTGCGAGGCGAAGCGATCAGCGACTTCCAACAGCTCGGCGGACTGGGCCACGAGGTTGAGCTGAACATCCATCGGTGGAATCGGCAGGGGCAGTTCGCGGCATGTTGAGAGCGCAACATTGAACTGTCCAGCGGTTGCCTTCGCAGTCTTTTGCAGCATTCCCAGAATGAATGGCGAGCGAAGTGCGAGAGCTAGCCATTGCGGGTGAATCTCGCTGCCCGCGCGAAAAGCAACAATGGCTTGATTGATATTCCATTCGGGATGCTTTTCTGGGACGACAGCTGTTTTCCCGAGGGGTGGCCCTACGATATTGGTGAGGACATCGCCCGGTCGCACGCGTGACCGCTTCAGCTGATTCTCGTGCGTCTCCCGATCGACATAAGTCGGCTTATTGGTGAAGTCTACTCGTCCATCCTGGGTGATGTTGTATACCTTCAGGAAAGGGACGTCGCCGTTTCCTGCGTGCATCAAGTGTGCCTTGGGTGTAGAACCACTGCTGATGAACTCGCAGACGTCAGCGGAGCGGCGCCAGAACCAGTCCTTCGGCAGAGCCGGCAGGGAGGCATAGTCGAAGCGCTTGCTTGAGAGATTCGCGAGGAAGCGTTGACTATCTTCTACTGGATTCTGGCCCGGATGAGTGTTCGATGAAGCTCCGAGCACATTCCTGTCGAGTACAGCGGAAGTGTAAGGTTTGATGCGCCGCCTCGCGTCTGCCACTGCTTTGGTTGCCGCGTCGAGGCGGGACAGGTGGTCCTCGAGAGCCTCGATGATGCGGCGCTGCTCCGCGATTGGGGGGACAGCTGCCAAGAGTTCATCGAACTTACCGCGTGTCACGTGTACCATCCCGGATCCGTGGCTAGCTGCCAGGAGCTCCTGGATTTTGTATTCGATCAGGTAACGAAGGAACGACCGATCAATGAATGATTCAACCTTGAAGATGTGCTGGTTCAAGGCGGCTTCCGGCCCTCGCCAGATGTAGACCCCCAGCGTAGCCGCCCATGAAACAAGAAGATCGCCAGGGTGAACTGTATGGCGATTCTCCAGCTCGCCAGCGTAGTAGTTGAAATTGTCGCCGGATCCGGTGAGATTCTGAATGCGAATAATGGGGCGGCCAGCGTCTGACCACTCAGACTTTTTAAACCCCCGACCGTTGATGTACTCGCCGAGTTCTCCCAGTTGAGACCAAGCCCATCCCGTCGGAAGTTCCACGTCACCCAACCCGCTCAAGCCAACTCTCGATTCAACTCACTCAGCAAAGACCGGACATTCCGCCCCGGAAACGCGTGCTGGAACCCCCGCCCACCACCACGCCCCTTGAAGGGCTCAGCGTTGAACTCCGCGGGGCTGATTCCGACGTCGCTCGCTACCACGTCCCGTATGGCCCGCAGCCACCACAGCTGCTCCTCTGTGAAGTCCGCCCCAGCCTGCTGCTGCTTCAGCAGCCAGCCCTCGAAGCGCTCCTTGACCGTCTCGTGGTATGGCCGCAGTTCATTGTCCACGCCCAACTCGTACCGGATCAGCGAGATCAGATCAGGAACCCCAGCCTCTCGGTCACCGCCACCGGAGTGCACCGCCGCGCCCAGATCCTCGTAGAATGTCCACAGTACCTGCGGCGTCCACGCGTACTGCGGGCGGCGGATCTCCAACGCGAGTTCCTGGAGTGCGGCGTAGGTCTCTGCGGGCGAAACCGACCGCGGGCTGGTCAGCGCGATGTTGACCGCCGCGATGCGGTCGCGCTCGTCCTTCAGGAGCTGGCTCCAGCGGCCAACCTGCTCCCGGGCGCGTTCGGCGCGCGGGATCTCGTTCACGTCCGTCACCTCGACGGCCGTGAACTCGTCGAACAGGTAGTCCTTGTCCCGGCGGATCTCGATGATGTGCTTCCGCAGATCAGGATGCTCGGTCAGGGGCGCGATGGCGTTCTCGATCAGTCGCCGGGCCGCCGCGTGGCCGCCGTCTTCCAGCGCCTGCTCCTGCCGGTCCGGGTCCACAGCTTTGACGATGGCGCCCGCGATCTCCGATAGGGTGCGTCCGCCCGACGCTCGCGTCAGCTGCTCGCGCTCCTCGTCCGTCAGCTGCTGGTTGAGGCGGGCCAGCCGTCCTGCCAAAATCTCGGCCTCGCCCGCGCTGATCGACTTTGTGCCAGCCTTGTCCAGCAGCTTTGCCAGCGAGACCTGCCGCTCACCTGCCGGGACCAGCGGCTTCGCATCCACCAGCGGGGAGTCCGTAACGCCTACTGCATCCACGAGCACGAAGCGGTCCTTGCGCACTGCCGCGTTCGCGTCCGGTGTGACCTCCTGGAGCTCGGTCGCGTCGATCGTCCGGGCGCCGCGTCCCTTCATCTGCTCGAAGAGCACTGCGCTGCGTACCTCGCGTAGGAAAATCACGCACTCCAGTGCTTTCACATCCGTACCGGTCGCGATCATGTCGACCGTGACTGCGACCCGCATACGCGACGACGTCCGCAGCGCGCGGATCAGTTCGTTCGGGTCCTCGCCGGCCTGACGGCTCTTATAGGTGATCTTCTTTGCGAAGTCGTCCCCACGCCCGAAGACCTCCTTGACCTGGGCGAGGACGTCCTCGGCATGGTCCTCACCGACAGCGAAGATCAACGTCTTCGGCAGCTCGGCGCGGCCGGGAAACCAACGCCGCCAGTTGTCCCGGTACGCGGTGAGCACTGCCCGGATCTCGTCCACCGTGACTACCGACCGACCGATCTGTCCGGTGGTGTATGTGAAGTCGTCGTCCAGCTCCTGGTAGCGCTGCCGGCGGGTCTTGCGGTCCTTGACCCGCACCGTCGTGCCGGAATCGATCGTCGCGACGCCCTTGTCTCGCAGGTCGGTCCGCATCCGTACCACATCGAAGTCAACGTTCACGCCGTCCGCGACTGCCTGTGGATAGGTGTACTCGGAGACGAGGTTGCGGCCGAAGAAGCCGAGAGTCTGGAGCGTGGGAGTGGCGGTCAAGCCGACGAGGTGTGCATCGAAGTACTCCAGGACGCCTCGCCACAGTCCGTAGATCGAGCGGTGGCACTCGTCCACGATGATCAGGTCAAAGGACTCGATCGGGACCTTCGGGTTGTAGGACACCTCGATGGGCAGGTCGGTTTGGTACGTGTCCTCGTACGCTGTGCTGTCCGTGGCCTCGTCCGCCGGCTCATCGTCGACAAGCGTCTCCCCGCGCAGCAGCGAGTACATCTTCTGAATCGTACAGATGACCACTGACGAGGTGTCCTGGAGGCCTGCGGCTCCGAGTCGATCCACGTTGTAGATGTCGGACAACTTGCGCCCGTCGTCCGGCGTCGTGAACTTCCGGAACTCGTCGTACGCCTGTTTACCGAGGTTGTTGCGGTCGACGAGGAACAGGACGCGGTGCGCCTTGGCATGTTTGAGCAGCCGGTACGTCTGCGCCACGGCGGTGTAGGTCTTGCCCGCGCCCGTCGCCATCTGGATCAGCGCCCGCACGCGGTCCTCGCCCAGAGACTTCTCCAGGCCGCTGATGGCGTCGATCTGGGCGAGCCGCAGTCCGTTCGGCTCCAGCACGGGCAGTTGGCGGACGGCTGCCCTGAAGGTCGGGGCATCTGGAGATTCCTCGGCGCATCGCATCCAGTCGGCCACTGTTTCGGGACGGTGGAAGGAGAACACCTCGCGGGAGCGCGCGTCGGGGTCGAGTCGGTTGATGAAATAGGTCTCGGTGCCGGTCGTCGCGTAGCGGAACGCGAACGGCTCCGTCGCTTGCCAGACGGCGAGGCTGTGCTCCTTGAGGACGCCGGCCGCGTACCGGTCGTTCTGCTCGACCGCGCTGGAGAGGTGGTCGCCCTCACGCTTGGCCTCCACCACGCCGACGATCTTGCCGTCGACATACAGGACGTAGTCCGCACGACCGGTGGTGAGCGTGAACTCCCGTACGGCCACACCTTGCCCGGCCTTCGGGGCGACCTGGTCGCGGTCCTGGACGACCCATCCCGCCAGGCGCAACATTTCGTCGATCGCTTCGCGGGCCTGTACCTCGTTGAGCGGTGCGGGCCGCTGTGCGCGGTGGATGATCGCTTCCCGCCGTTTGGCGTCGACCTGCCGCGGCTGCTGCCGGTCGGCCTCGTACTTCGCCTCCTGGGCGGTGCGCAGCTCCTTGATCTGTGTGGTGAGCTGCTCAAGGCGTGCGAGCGCTTCATTCTTGTACGCGTCGGCGCTGGCGATCAGGCGCTCCGCCTCGGCCCGTGCCTTCCGCTCGGCTTCGAGAGCGTCAGTGGACTCGGCCAGTCTGGTACGGGCCTGGGTGAGCGCCTGACGGTGGCCGGCGAGTGCTTCTCGCAGCTCTGCCAGCTCGGCCGGGTCCCGGACCTGCGCGTGGTCCCCGGGGTCTGTGGGCGGTACGAACTCGGCGACCGACCGCCGGCCCTCTATCGAGTCGTGGAACCAGAGCCCGAGCTTGTAGCAGACGCGGACAGCGGCGAGAGCCCGTGATGTGTCGAAGAGGTGGCTATGTGCCGCTTTGTTCCGGTCGCGACGCAACCGGTCGAAGTCGTCGCGGATCTCGGGGACAAGTACCCCTGCTCGCGTCAGAGCGGCCAGCCGGTCGATCTGACGATCCCCATCGATACGCATCCCGACACGGGTGACCAGTTCCTCGGCGAGGACCTCTCCGAACTGGCCCGCCTGAACCAAGGACGAGTTGGGGTTGGTGAAGACGGTGGTTTCGGCCGAGGCACCATACAGCGAGAGCAGGGGCTGGTGCTGGTACAGAACTCCGAAGTTGGGTGAGCCCTTCGCGAAGTCGCGAAGCCGGTCGTCCATGCTGCCCTTCCCCCGTGTGTCGCGCCGTACGTATTGGTGGCAGCCCAGCTTACGCAGCCAAGCGCGGGTGAGTTCTCGATCGCGCCAGTTTGCCCACTACCTTGTCCCGAGTCTCCAGGGGGTACTCCTCGTCCCGAAAGGTTCCTGCCTCGGGGGCGAGGCCACCGTAAGGGTGTGGGTACTCGTTCTGGCAGGCTTCCGCCCATGAGGAGCACATGCTGGTCAACTCTTGGCTGGTGGCCGGTCCAGTGACTCTGCGTGTCGGTGGCGGATCTTCAGCAGAGGGGCTTGGTCCCCGACGATGTGATCGGTGGCCGACCAGAATGGCCAGCCACGATCCGTGATCTTGGCGCCTTGCGGATTGGAGTCATTCACCGTGTGCTTCACCGCCACTGCTGCGGTGGAAAGTCTCGTGAACGTCGTGCCTAGTAGGACTCCGTTACGTCTTCCCGATCACGGTTTCGGGGAGCATGTTGGGTGGATGGACATGCGACAAGTCAATGGCCTGCGGGCGGAGTTAGCGGAGTTCGTGGCGGATGTGTTCGCCACGGTGCCACGGCGGGACCAGCGGTCCAAGGGAGACTGCTACCTGCGGGGTCTGATGCTGGACGGGCGTCGCAAGTCGATCCAGGCGGTGGCCGGGCGGCTGCCGGACGGCAATGAGCAGAACCTGCAGCAGTTCGTGAATCAGTCGACATGGGATCCGACGCGGGTGCGAAGGCGGATCGCGGAGCGCATGGTCGGTCTGATCGGTCCTGATGCCTGGGTGATAGATGACGTGTCGTTCCCCAAGGACGGGACGATGTCGGTCGGGGTCGCTCACCAGTACTGCGGCACGCTGGGCAAGCAGGCCAACTGCCAGGTGGCGGTGAGCGTGCACGCGGTCACCGACACCGCCTCCTGCCCACTGCAATGGCGCTTGTTCGTGCCCGAGGAATGGGCGCACGATGCGGTGCGACGACGCAAGGTCGGGATGCCCAAGGAGATTCGGCGCCGCGAGAAGTGGCGCCTGGCCCTGGAGACCCTGGACGAGTTGGCCACATGGGGCTTGGTGCCGCCGGTGGTGGTGGCCGACGCCGGCTACGGGCAGAACGCCGACTTTAGGGCGTCACTGGCCGACAGGGGCATCGCCTACGTGGTGGCCATCCGCTCGGATGCGACTGTCCACCCGCACCACGCGGTACCCGTTGCCCCGCCCTGGTCCGGCAACGGCCGCCGGCCGCAGCCCCGCTACCGGGACAAGCCGTCCTCGGTGGCCGCACTGGCAAGCGCCCACGGCCGGCAGGCATTCACCGAGGTGACCTGGCGTGAAGGCTCCCGCGGCCAGATGCGCTCCCGCTTCCTGACCTTGCGGGTGCGGCCGGCCGGCGTCAGGGCCCGCCGCCTGGCCCAGGCCGCCGCCACCGCACGCCAGGGCAGCTGGGACGGCGTCCTGCCTGAGGTAACGCTGCTGGTCGAATGGCCCGAGAAAGCCGAAGCACCCAGCAACTACTGGCTGGCCGACCTGCCTGCTGACACTCCGCCCGCCGAGCTGATTCGCCTGGCGAAAATCCGCTGGCGGATCGAGCACGACTACCGGGAACTGAAACACGGGCTCGGCCTGGACCACTTCGAGGGGCGATCCTGGACCGGATGGCACCATCACGTCACGCTGGTCACCGCCGCTCACGCCTTCCTCACCGAACAGCGGCTCTCCCCAAAAGCCCGCACACCGGCCTCACGCTCTATCAGGTACTGGACGCCATCCAGAGCCTCCTGAACTGCTGGACTGGCATCTGCACCACGTGCCAACAACCGCTTGCCAGAACCGCCCCCAGACACCAAACCACAAGATTCACAACGACCTAACGGAGTCCTACTAGTGTCCTGAGTCGGGGATTCGTTTGCAGTATGCAGCGACTTTCTCGAGGATCTCGTCGGCGGTCTTGGTCCAGGTGAACGGTCGTGGGTTGTCGTTCCAGTCGGCCAGCCAGGTACGGATGTCGCGTTCGAGGGCCTGGACGGAGCGGTGGACGCTGCGTCGCAGTTTCTTGCTGGTCAGCTCCCCGAACCACCGTTCCACCAGGTTCAACCACGATGATCCGGTGGGGGTGAAGTGCAGATGGAAGCGGGGATGGGCCAGCAGCCACTTCTTGATCGCCGGTGTCTTGTGGGTGGCGTAGTTGTCCAGGATCAAGTGCACCGCGAGCTTGGCGGGAACCTCCTTGTCGAGCTTGATCAGGAACTTCTTGAACTCGGCGGCACGGTGCCGGCGGTGGAGTGATCCAATCACCTTGCCGGTGGCCACTTCCAAGGCGGCGAACAAGGTGGTGGTGCCGGCGCGGACGTAGTCGTGACTGCGGCGTTCAGGTACCCCGGGCATCATCGGATAGAGGCCGACGACGTCGCGGACCTTGTCGATGAACAGCGGGTCGGTGGACAGCTTGAAGGTCTGTGATCGGTGCGGGGCCAGGGCGAACGCCCGCCAGATCCGCGAGACGGCCGACTGCGACATCCCCGTCGCCGCGGCCATCGACCGCGTCGACCAGTGGGTGGCGTTCGTCGGCTTCTCCTCGAGGGTTTTGACGATCACCCGCTCGACATCGGCATCGGTGATCTTCCGGGGGCCACCGGGCCGAGGCTCGTCGCACAGGCCATCTGGGCCGTGTTCCAGGAAACGCCGTCGCCACTTGCGGACCGTGTCCGCAGCGATCCGCAGCCGGCGCGAAACCTCCATGATGGACAAGCCCTCGGCGCACTCGAGCACGATCCTCGATCGCAGCGACAGGGCCTGCGCAGTCGAGCGGCGACGCACCCACCCCTCAAGCACCGTCCTTTGAGCATCAGTTACTGTCACCGGCGGGATCTTCGGTCCTCGTTGAGTCACATACAACCAACGACGAAAACCCGACTCAGGACACTAGGGCGGATATGACGAGGGAGCCGTCGGAGCGGAGCTTCGCGGACACACAGCAGGAGTTGCGCATCGTGATCGTGACCTGTATCGAACGCAGCTACCACCGGCGCCGGCGCCAGAGACGCCTGGCCCGATTTCCCCCATCGAGTACGAGACCGTCATGACCTCACCCGCAGCCCTGGCTGCATAACCCCCCGCTGTCACCCGATCACGCAGCAGTCCCTCGCTGGATCCGGTCGACGGAATCCGGGCTCGCGCAGGTCACAGCGGTTGTGCCGATGTTCGGGTTCCCCTAACCGAGGAGGCGAAGGTGTCGGGCCTGAACGCTTTCCGATGGCGCAGCATGTGGAGCGTGTGGCGATCCTTGTCCTCCGTGTTGCGTGTGCGCGGTGCGTTACTTGCCAACTTGCCAAGCTATAGCGGCGCATTGAAGGGTCACGTAGTCTGCCGGCTGCGGGAGCGGCTTGCCGTCGAACAGGACTGCTGGGGTTCCCTGGAGTCCCGGGCTTCCTGTTCTAGCACGGGCCGTTCCGGGCAGGCGGCCCCCTGGACTTCGCTGCGAGCGGCCGGACCAGCCTTCGGGTCAGCACACGAAGTAGCGCATCTGGGTGCCGAGTCCATCCCGTGGCGCCATTGCGTCTCGCCGGCTAGGTGTATTGATCACGAGCGTTGTTAACGCTGGCCGGGCTTGATCATGGCGAAGACCTCCGGTGTGGTGGGGCTGACTAGGAACGCACCGCACGGAGGCCTTCGTGTCCCACCGTAATGCCCGGCTGACCGTCTTCGGCAGGCGACTACTCGTCGAACGTGTCCATTCCGGACGTCCCATCGCCCATGTCGCGGCCGAGATGAGCGTATCCCGCACCACGGCACACAAATGGTGCGCCGGTGGAGGCACGAGGGAGAAGCCGGGCTGGCCGACCGTTCCGGCCGCCCCCGCAGGACGCCGCACAAGACCGCGGCCGCCACCGAGGGGCACGTGTCTGCCGCCTACGGCAGGACCGCAAGCTCGGCCCAGCCCGCATCGGCCCGATCCTGGGCCTGCCCGCCTCGACCGTGCACCGCATCCTGGCCCGCCACGGCCTGAACCGCCTGGCCTTCCTGGACCGGCCCACCGGCCAACTCAATCAGACGCTACGAACGCGACCGGCCCGGCGAACTGATCCACGTAGACGTCAAGAAACTCGGCCGCATCCCCGACGGCGGCGGCCACAAGATGCTGGGCCGCCAAGCCGGCCGGGCCACCCGCAGCGCGATGGGCTTCGTCTACATCCACTCCGCCGTCGACGACCACACCCGCCTCGCCTACAGCGAGATCCACCGTGACGAAAAGGCAACCACGTGCGCCGGCTTCCTGCGACGGGCCGCAGCCTTCTTCGCCACCTGCGGTATCGACCGCATCGAACGTGTCCTGACCGACAACGCCTGGTCCTACCGCAAGAGCTTCGCCTGGCGGCAGGCGCTTGCCGACCTCGGCGCGGCCGGCAAGCTCACCCGCATCTACCGGCCGCAGACCAACGGCAAGGTCGAACGCTTCAACCGCACCCTGCTCGACGAATGGGCCTACATCCGCCCCTACACCAGCAACACCGACCGCACCACCGCACTGGACAGCTTCCTGCACAGCTACAACCATCACCGATGCCATACCGCACTCGGCGGCCAGCCACCCATCAGCCATGTGAACAACCCTGCGGGTCAATACACTGGGTGTGGACGGAGGCGAGCGAGGCGGCTGGGGCGGGCACGACGATGTCGAGGGTGCCGGTGCCGGGCACGACGACGGACTGTTCGCCGAGCGCGTCGAAGACGTCGTTGACCAGCCGCTGGGCCACGCGCGGCGCCTTGGGCCCGATGAGATCGACGAGTCGGCGGCGGCCGGCCTACCGTAGGGCGGCCGAGGAGCCGTAGCGCTCTAGGAGCCAGGTGACGGCCTGCTGGTCGAGGCGAGGGCCGAGGACGCGTTCGAGGCCGGGATGGAACTGGGTGAGCAGGCCGCGCATCCGGTTGGAAGTGCGGGTGGCCTCCGCGACGAGGTCCTGGTTGAAGCCGACGAGTACGGTCAGCTCGGCGGTGATCTCGTCGGTGAGCTGCAGCGTGCGCAGGGTGCGGGCCGGGTCCACGATCACCCGGACGGTGCCGAACTTCGCGGCCAGCTTGTCGAAGGCGGTCCGCAGCTTCGGCTCGCTGTTGGGAGCTGCTTGTCGAAGACCTTCTTTCCGGCCGGGGTCAGCCCGTGTACCTGATGGGCACTCTTGCCGACGTCCAGGCCGAGAAACACGCCTACGTCTTCGGTGTCGAACATCGCGCCCTTTCATGAGAGTTGAACGTGCCAGCCTCGGTTTCGGTGTCGTACGCGCGCATCCACGTTATGCAGGCCTGCCGCCCGCGAACTGCCCGGTATTGCGCCGGACCGGGCGGTGGCCGAACCTCTCATCAGCGTCTCCGACGGCACCTCCCGGGCCCGGTGACACCACCCCCAGGTCAACCGTTCGACAGGGGGCAACAGTCATGCCGGGCCCGGAGGCCAGCGGCCCTCTTGCAGGATTGCGGAAAACATAACGGGGCGGAGCCGGGCATGGCGTCGATGGCATACTTGTCCCGTGTAGGCCGGCGTCGGCGAGGAGGGACTGTGGCGTGGCGGCTGAGGACCTGGGTGATCGGCTCGACGGCAATGCGGGACAAGTCGATTCCACGGTAGGCCGTTTGACGCGGGGACAGCGGCCTGCGTGCGGCGTTGACCGGGCGCCAGGCAATCGGTGAGCCCGTCGGCTTGGTCCCCGAGGAACTGGGCGAAGATGTAATGGAGCCGGCCGGAGCGGCGAGAACTGGGGACGTGCAAGCTGGAAGCTGGAGTTGGCGCGCTACCATCCCCCTGAGCCTGGCTCGGTGTGGTGGCAGGCGGTTCGGGGGAGTGGATGACATTCGCACAACCAAGGCGGGTAGATTTCCCGTCTTCGGCGCGATCGCCGCGGCTGGCGATTCTGCGTCCTGACAACGACTTACTTCGTCTGCTCGATGCCGACCATGCCAAGGAAAGATCCTACTCCCAACCCTGCCGTGACTGGCCCGAGGTCAAGTCACACCTCGCGATCCTGCTTGCTCCTGCCGACCAGCAGGGTGACGAAGGTGGCGGGGAACAGGGGGAGCGGATATGGGGGCTGGGTATCGTGCGCCCTGCTCATGAGACCGATCGAGACCGGAAGGTCGTCGTCACCCGTGCGCGAAGCCTTCGAGGCCTGGTGCCTGTCTCAGGGCTCTGGTGCGCCGGCGGCGAGCGAGATGCCCCACTCTCCAAGTCGTTACCGGAAAGCGGTCCTGTCACGGTCGGCACGGACACCGTGTTCGCCAATCTCCGGCGGATCTCCCCTGATGTCGAGGCCGAAGTCCAGAGGCTGATGCCTTTGCTCGACGACGCCGAAGGCTGGAGCGAGGGGGAACTCCGCTGGCGTGATGAGCGTGACGCCCTGCTGCTTTTCGCCAAGATAGCCGGGGCGCCCCCTAACGACTTCTCGGAGGTACATCTCTGGGACAGGACAGCCGCCCGGGCAGCCTTTATCAGCGGGTTTATCGGGACTGCGGTTCAGCCGATGCTCGACGACATCCGCGGGCGGGCAGCGGAGAGGTTCAGCGGCATCGGTGAGACCGTCGTCCAAGCATTCGCGAACCGCGGAGGTAACCGAAGCTATGACTTCGAGGCCACGTCGATAACCGATCAGCGGGTGGTGGACGGTGGGGAGGGCTCCCTCGACGCCTACTACTACCACGTCGACACCCGGACGCTCGTCATGCTGCGCTACGTGCGTCTTGGCCCGAACGGGCTCTTCTCGCCTGACGCCCGGCCCAGTCTGGACGACTTCCGCAGCCGTGTTCACCGCCTGCCGAGACGCGCCCGGCGGAGCGCCGACGATTACAGCTTGCTGGACGACCCCCTCTTCCTCCGCATTCATGAGCCGGTGCCCTTTACCGCCACTCTGCACCGGACGAGCTCCGGTGCGATCTACCCCTACGACCAGGTCGCCGCAGAGATCTCGGCCGCGGCGGAACTCGGTCTTCCAGACCCTCGCGGGGGCGCGCTCACCCGCCACCTGGTACCGACCCACTTCGCCCAGCTGGTGCGCGACGGTTGGTTCGGCGCGAGAGAGGTGCCCTTCGAAGTGGCCTTGGACTGGGTGCAGGCCACGATCGACACGGCGGGTGTTGCTTTGGTGGTCGTGGACTTCAGCCATCGGCAGCGCGGCAACGGCTCAGGGATCAAGACGCGGGCCTAGGCCGGCGACAAGACACCACCAGTGGGAAGGCAACCATTCATGGCCACCTCGGGGGCGGACACACCTCGCCAGGTCACGCAGGTGCGCGAGCAACTGCACGAGACATTCGACGGGGTGATAGATGACAGCGACATCGCCCACTTCCGCGGGGACAACTACGAACAGCGTTTCCTCTCCCGTGCACTCGCAGCCCTTGCGGTACGACGCGTGGCCCAATGCACTGTGGCCGATGCTGCCCGGTTCGTCACGGACGGCATCGCGGACCAGGGGTTGGACGCCATAGCCCCCTTGCCGGAGAGCGGGCAGGCCCTGCTCGTCCAGGCGAAGTGGAGCGACAAGGGCATGGCGACCTTCGACGTGGACGCCGCCAAGGCGATGGTGGATGGCCTGAACCGGATCGAGAACGAACTGTACGACCAGTTCAACCAGCGTGCCGGCGCCCTCGCTCTGGAAGCCAGGCCGTTCATCGTCAACAAGAAGGCCATCCTGCTCATCGCGCTGATGGGCACCGCGGAGCCCTCCCCGCCAGCTCTAGAGGTTCTCAACAACGCTCTCGACGAGTTCAACAAGCACGGTGCCCGCTTGAGCGTCGAGGTGCTGTACGCCGCAGATTTCCATGACCAGATCCACGCGGATCTTCGGCCGGAGCCGATCTGCCTGGATGTGCGCCTTGACGACTGGTACCAGCAGAAGGGACCGCTCGAGGCCTATCAGGGTACGGTCTCCGCCGAGAGTGTCGCCGACTGGTACGAGACGCACGGTACCCGCCTGTTCGAGCAGAATCTCCGGGCCCCGCTCGGGACCACCGTCACGAATGCGGAGATCGGTCAGACCCTTACGTCCGATCCGACCAGGTTCTGGCACCTGAACAACGGCATCACCATGATCTGCGACTCGCTCACGGCGAAGAACGACA
Organism: Streptomyces sp. CT34; assembly: GCF_000805335.1. GTDB lineage: Bacteria > Actinomycetota > Actinomycetes > Streptomycetales > Streptomycetaceae > Streptomyces. The sequence goes on from NZ_KN708638.1 coordinate 5,324,624, forward strand.
GCGCCAAGGCACCGCAGAGCAGGCCGACCACTCTCACCGTGACGGGGGCGAGCATTGTCAACGGCGCTCAGACAGTAAGGGCTGTCGCCAGGGCCATGCACGACGACGGTGAGGCCGCGGCCAACGCAACTCTGAGCATCAAGGTCATCAACACGCACGAGGACCGGAAATTCGGCGTACAGGTCTCGCAGGCGGCGAACCGGCAGAACGCCATCGAGCAGCGTGATCACATCGCGCTCGAACCTGTGCACCAGGCGATCAAGGCCAACCTGCGCGCCGAACTGCGTAAGCAGTATGTGATCAAGAGGGGCGAGCCGGTCGCTGCGCCCGAGACCGGTTGTTCACTGGACGAACTCGCCCTCGCCCTTGCCTGCCTCCACCCGGATGCAGAACAGGCCGCCCGGGCCGCCAGTTCCACGGAGAACCTCTGGGAGCAGGGTCCCAAGGGCAGCCACACCCTGCTGTTCAAACGCGAACCCTCTCCACAGAAGGTGTGGCGTTCTGTACTCACACTGCGCGCAGCGCGGAGCGCGGTCTACGAACTGGGCAGTGGGCAGAACAGCCGTGAGGCGGCGACCGCGGAGCACGGTGGCTTTCTCGTCACCCACCTGCTCTTCCAGCATCTCGGCGCCACGAGCATTGATGACCCCGACTTCGACTGGGACAGCGAGGTCCTGGAGAAGATCCCCGCCCTTGCACCGGACCTGGTGCGTCGGCTGACGCACCAGATCGTCACTCGTCACGGGCCGCGTCCTCAGATCAGGACCGCCTTCCAGACCGCAGAGACATGCCGAGAGCTCGCGAAACATGTCCTCGGCGACCTGGCCGATGGCGTCGCCGTTCCTGCACCTCCCGTGAAGGAGCGCAAGCCGCGCCGCCAAAACACGGTGCCGCTCCTGGTCGACCGCCGTGTCATCAAGGACGGATCCCCTCTTCGATACGTGGCTCTGAACGAGCCCGAGCGTGATGCCATGGAAGAGTGGCTCGTCGAAGACGAACGGCGACGCCAGGCGACCTGGGTCAATCACCGGACCAAGCCGATCCTGTGGGCGTACGACGAGCAGCAGTACTCGCCGTCCGGGCTGGTGTCGAAGATGTGGGCGGATGCTGAATGGGACGATCGGCCGGTGGCCAACCAGGGGACGGCTCGCTGGTCCGTCGCGGATGGTTCCAGCCTGTGGGACCTGGCACGGCGCATCCACAGCGAAGAGGACGAAGAGGGTGAGGACGGGGCCTGACGGCACCGGCGGGACGTCAGTAGGGGTCGGGCCCTTCTGGGCAGTGCAGCCGGGCGAGGAGATCGGCGATCTCGCGGGTCTCCTCGTGGTCCCCGCCGAGGAGAACGCACATGTCCTCGTGGAGAGCGTCGAGGACACCCTCGGCCTCGGTGCGGCGGCCATAGGAGAAGAGGAGCACACCGATACTGCGGTGCAGATCGAGAGCGGTCTCGGAGGCGTCCCCGGCCGCGTCGGACACGACCTCCAGGACCTCCTGGAACTCCCGCAGGGCTACCGTAGCCTGACCGAGGTTGGCTCGGCGGTGGGCGGCGTGCCGACGGCACTCCAGCGCGCTTTCATCGGCCGGTCCCGCCGCACGGGCGTAGACGGCGGTCAGCGCGTCGAACTCCGGTAAGGCGCGCGGAAGTCCTCGCCAGCCATGAGGACCGACGCGCGCTGCCGCCGTCGATCGAGCACACGGGCGTTGTGTACGCCGAGGGCGGTGGCCGCCGTCGCGATCGCTGCCTTGAGGACGTCCGCAGCCTGGGCGAACCACCCGCTCTCGGCGAGGTCCGCGGACCGGGCGTAGGCGTCCCGGAATCGTATCCCGCAGCGCAGTGTCGACGCGCGCCGGGACCGGTATGGGAGCCACTGGAACGGGCGAGGGCGTAGGCGCCGTGGTCCGCCGCAGGGGTGCGTTCGGCTGTCGGTAGACCACCGTCGGGTCGGGAACTTCGGGAGGGGAGCCGTCGTGGGTGAGGGCCGCGGGCTCGGCTGTTGATCCCGGTTGCGGCAGGTGCGGCGACAGGCGCTCATACACCGCGTACGCGTCGGCCGGACGCTGCTACGACTACGACCACCTGCGCCGATGGCTTCGCCAGCGCGGCATCCGCCACCGCATAGCCCGCAGGGGCATCGAGTCCTCGCAGCGGCTGGGACGCCACCGCTGGGTAGTGGAGAGGTCCGTGTCCTGGCTGGCCGGCTGCCGACGCTTGCACCGCAGGTACGAGCGCAAGGCCGAGCACTTCCTCGTCTTCGTCGGCATAGCCGCAGCCCTCATTGGCTACCGCCGACTCACCAGATGACGCGCAGCGGCATCAGCGATCCTGGCATGCTCAGCAGTGTGATCGGATGGATACGCCGTACCCCACGGTGGGCAGTGGCACTGATCGTGCTGTACGTCATCGTCCTGGTCGTCGTGGGCGCTGCCTCCCACGTCGCCGCCCTCTTCCGGAGAGGCTTGCACCCTTACCCGTGGGCTCCGCAGTGGCTGAACCTGTTCTGGTCGTCCCTGGCGATCTTCGATCCTCTGGCAGCGGCGCTTCTGGTGTGCGGTAAGCGAGTCGGAGTGGATCTGTCCTGCGGCATCATGGCAACCGATCTGGCCGCCAACTGGTACGCCGCTTACGGCGTCCAGAACACCACCCTGGCCACCCAGCCAGGGCTACGAAAGCTGACGGCTTTCACCCTCCTTGTGTTTCTCACCGGGCCCTTCATACGTTCACGCCTCCGGTTCATCACCATCTGAAACAACGTCTTATTAGTGGGGATGTCGGATACCGGAGATGGGCAGGGGGCATCGCACCCTCCCGATGGTGGGGCATACCCGTCGCCGAGGTCAGTTTTGAGGCGCCACGTCGTGCGCAGTGGCGCCGTGGAGGGCGCCGATGTCGTGGCGGAGTGGTGGGTCTCGGATCCTGCCTGGCGGCCCAAGGCGTAAGGACCTGCCGGGCCGGTCGCCCACGAGTTCCGTCAAGTAGGCGTTTGCCTCCCGGAGTTTGGGCGCGAGCTCCCAGGTCTGGCCGCTCAGATCGGCCCCGGTGAGTTCGCAGCGTCGGCGCCGGTGTCGTCGTACTCGCGTTTCTCAACAGCGCACAGTTGCTTCCCTTGATCACTCCGACGAGGCGGAGAGTGCCTGTCAGAGCATGCTGTCCCAGAGAGCCCGTGGCACGGCCGGTGAATGTGCGGCAGGCATCTGTGGGGCTGGTATGCGCTCTGTCGCTCCCGCCGCTGACCGTCCTACGATCGTCACTTCGCGTACGAGGGCGGGGGCTGGATATGGCGGCAGGGGGATCGGCGTCGCGACGGGCGCAGGAGGCGCGGCGACAGGAGCGGCTGCTGCGAGAGCAGTGGCAGGTGGCCCGCCAGCAAGCCCGCCAATGGGGAGCAGCAAGCGAGGGCGAGCGACGTGTTGCCGCCCAGCTGCTCGTGCTGACCGCGCGCGGATGGCGACTGCTCGTGGACCGGCGCTGGCCGGGCACTCGCACATCGAACGCGGACATGTTGCTGGTGGGACCCGGCGGTGTCTTCGTCGTCGACGTAAAGAACTGGCGCTCTGCCCCAGAGGCCGCGGACGGAAAACTGTGCGCCGGAGGCGAGCCGCGGGACGACCAGGCAGCCAAGCTGCTTGCTGTCACGAAGGCTGTCGAGGGCGCGGTGGCATCCCTTGGTATGTCCCCAGTGGCAGTCCAGCCCCTGATGGTGTTCGCAGGACAGCGCATCGATGCCGGCCTTGGCCGGATACGACTCCTGGGGGAGCAGGAAACCGGTCCCGCGCTGCTGTCACAGCGGCACAGGCTACGGCCGGAGTCGGTCCGCGCCATCGCCGATCATCTGGAGCGGGTCTTCCCGGACTACGAAGGGGCGGCGATCACCCAGCAGGCGCTGCCGGCGTCAGAGCGACCCCAACACGACTCCCCTGATGGACTGTTCGACCTGCAAGGGCTGCGCGACGCCGCATTGGAGGAGGGGATGCGGGCGCCGATCGAGCAGTGGATGACCTTCCTGCACCCCGACCAGGTCGCGCTGGTGCGCCGCAACTGGTCGGGCCCGGCACGCGTCAGCGGCCCGGCGGGTACCGGCAAGACGGTGGTAGCCCTGCACCGTGCCGCCTACCTGGCCAGGCGCACGACCGGCCGCATCCTGTACGTCACCTTCGCCAACAACCTGCCCCGCGTGCAGAGTACGTTTCTCAAGACCATGGCTCCGGCCGTCGCTGACCGGGTGAACTTTCGCAGCCTGCACTCCTGGGCACAGGAGTTCTTGCAGGAGCGCAGCATCCCGGTGAGGCTGCACGGTGACAAGGCGGAGACCGCCTTCAGCCTCGCCTGGAAGCACGTCGGGCGCGAGAGCCGCCTGGTCGAGATCGATCCGGCCCCGGCCTACTGGCGTGAGGAGATTGACTACGTCATCAAAGGACGCGGCCTCACCACGTTCGAGGAGTACGCGACCGTCACCAGGCGGCGGCGGAAGGCGAGCCTGCGCCGAGCCCATCGGCAATCCGTGTGGGAGCTGTACGAGGCATACGAATCGCTGCGCGGCGAGCGCGGTGTGCACGACTTCAACGACGTCCTCTCGCTCGCCCTCACCGAAGCAGCACGCCACCGTGACCGGCCTTTGTACGAGGCCGTCATCGTGGATGAGGTTCAGGACCTCACGCTTGTCGGAGTACGCCTGCTGCACGCGCTCGTTGGTGATGTACCCAACGGCCTGCTGCTCGTCGGGGACGGCCAGCAGGCCGTATACCCAGGCGGCTTCCGACTCTCCGACGCGGGCATCGACATCCGCGGCGATCGCGGACAGGTCTTGCGCACCAACTACCGCAACAGCAAGCAGATCCTGGACACCGCCCTCACCGTCGTGGCCGACGACGCGTTCGAGGACCTCGACGGACTGACCACGCCAGGCCGTCGCGACGTCGACCTCACTTACCACGATGGGCGCGTGGCCCGCGTCACCAGGCCCACGGTGGACGCTCACGACAAGGAACTCCTGGACGCCATGCGAGCCCTGCCCGATGGTGCGCGCGCCGACACCGCGCTCCTGTGCCCCTCTATGCGAGCCATCGGCCACTACCAGCGCCTGCTCACCCAGGCGTCCATCCCGGTGTGCCTGTTGGAGCACTACGACGGCCACGCCGTCGACGCGGTCAAGCTAGGCACCTATCGCAGGGCCAAAGGTCTGGAGTTCAAGAACGTCTTCCTGCCTCAGCACGACGCGGCACTCCCACGTGAGACGCCGGCTGACACCGCCGACGGCACGAAAAAGTCAGAGACGGCTCAGGAACGCGAGCAACTGCTGCGCAGCCAGCTCTTCGTGGCCATGACCCGGGCTCGCGACCTGCTCTGGCTCGGCAGCATCACCAGGTAGCGGCCAGGGAGCCAGCGCAGTACGCGCCCAGTCCCCCTTTCTATTGGAGTACGCGCCGCAGCAGAGGGCGAACTTCGAAGGCGTGCTGGGCCTGGTCTGCATCAAGTCGCGACTGGCCCGCACCAAGTGATTGCGTCCAACAGGGGCCAGCGCCTTCATCGCCCGTGCCAAAAAGCCAGGTCGGAGGAGGTCTGCCGACCCGTCCGTTGGCGGGAAACGGGCTTGTTGTCCGCCTCGGTGCCGTCCGTGGAGTCGAGAACCTCGGTGACATGGTGGCCGATGGTCGGTGGAGCGACGGAGTAATCACAGGTGTTGACGCGAACGTAGTGATCCCGGGTTGTCGCGGCGCGGCCCATCTCCACAACACGTCAAAAGACCTCTGTGACGGTGGACCGTTCTGGCTAGTGGCCCTGTCGCCGCAGAAGCGGCAATCGCAGACGCCAAGGTCCATCGACCCCCGCACCGCTGCTCCTCGTAACGGGTCACCTCTTCTGTACCAGCCGTGCGTAGCCATACCGGAGCGCCGACCAAGATGCGTTGCGCGTCACTCAGATTGCCCCTGAGGGACCGACGGCTCTCGGTCAGTACGACATCGGTGTAGATCTGGGCGAACCACTTGCAGCAATCGGCGTGTCCGAGGGTATAGCCGCGAGTCCAAGGCCAGCCTTCATGATGCGCTTCGCTGCCGGTGCTCCCTTGGTGCACAGCGATTTTCAGGGCTTCGAGAGACAGCGACTCCGGATCGTTCCACTGGGACGTGTTCCGGCTCCCTCGGCTCTCCAGCAGTTCCGCAATCGCGTACCAGGCGGAGGAATACCATCCGTCCTCAGGGCCGTCCGACAGTTGAAATACGCGTCCGGGGATGTTGTCCATGCTGCCGAAGAGGACTAGATCGACCCGCTGACCTCTGCTGCTGGTCGTCGGGATGTGCACCAACGCTCCCTTGTCGCGCTCAGGTCCACCGATGAAACCTGGCAAGGTGGACTTGGCCGACGCCCCTGGCGAAGCGGGCTGGAGGTGGTGTCGCAAAGGTAGACACCGCTTGGCTGCCGATAGCGCTCTCGATCTTGCGTGCCTTCTCAAGGCGTGTCAGTTCTGTCCGTTCCCGGTTGCCGACTTCCGCCCCGACGCCCTGCGGCGCTGCCTTGACAGTCCAGCTGAGCTGCGCGGTCAAGCCGATGCCGTTGTCCAAGTCGATCTGCGCAACGCGACGCTCCGACCAATAGAGGTAGCTGCCCACATCACCCCTGCGCACCCCTGGCCCTCCTGCTGTGATTGTTCAACTCCACAGCGTAGAGCCAGACTTCACCAGGTGCGCTCTAAATGATGCTCAAGGATATGCCGCTCCGGTGACTGCCAAAACTCCCATTGCATTTTCTTGATCATTCTGCCAGGTTAGGCTTGATGTTCGCAGTAAAATCGTCAAGCAGCTTGGCGGGAATTCCATACCGGTCGGGCCCCTTGGTTGGGTCTGATATCTCTGGACCAGGTCGCTGCCCTCCTTGACCGCATGGAGCGAGCACTGGATACGCGCTTCGACTGCGACTCTGTGGTACGTAAGCGCTGCTCGGTTGGAGCACGGACGGATGGTTTCCCTGCCTGCGGCCCCGCGTGGCTCCACGCCTGTTCGCCGAGATAGGGGGCGATCTCACCCGCTTCGAGACCAGTCGCGGCCTGCGGGCATACGCCGGCACCGCCCCGCTGACATGGGCATCCGGGGAAAGCCGGGCCGTCACCCACCGCACCGTCTGCAACAGGCGTTTGAAGAACGCCGTTCATCAATGGGCATTCGGAACGCTCACCAGGTCTCCGGGATGCCGGGCTCTTTGAGGGCGAAAGATGCTCTCGCACCGTCCAGGACCTCTTCCTTCTGCTGCCCACGGCCTCGACGCCCTCCTGGACGTCGAGGCCGGGCCTACGGTGCCGCGCCCGTAGCGGCAGGGCGAAGCCTTCAGACGTCCGGGGGGGGAGACGCACGGCAATAAGCCCCTTTACCATCCGCTGGTTGGCACTCTGGATCTCTCCTTCGAGACCCTTCGCATTCCCGACGAACGGGGCTCGGACGCGGCCCGCAGCCTGCGACTGCTCGCGGGGAAGGCGAAGGCCGAGGAGTGGGAGTAGGAGTGGGAGTAGTGGGAGTGGAGGAGGTCCGTGATGAGGTCTACGACCTTGTTGAGGGTTTTGGGGGTGGCCGGTGCGACATCGTCGAGTTCGGGCAGGCCGTAGTGCCGCAGGGCGCGGGAGAGCAGGTCGGACTGCTCGGCCTCGCAGATGCCCAACTCGGCGCCCAGTAAGGCATATGGGGTGATCAGGCCCTCGGGGAGGGACAGGGCGCGGGCGTAGAGCGCCCGGACCGTCGTCATCAGCTCCCCGCGGTCCGGCACGGCGGCGGCTGCGGGCCCCGATCCGGCGGGCGTGGGTCCCGATGCGGCCACCGGCTTCGCCGATCCGCCGGTCCCGGCATCGCCGGACGCATCGCGGAACGCCGTCGCCCGCCGGCTCACCAGCTGGACGACATCGCGGCCCGCCGCCGCCCAGAAGGCGGCGAACTCCCGCTCCGTCAGCTCGGGCGCCAGCCGCGCCCGCAGCGGCTGGAGGCAGTCGCCCACCGCCAGCCCGGCCTCCCTGAGCGCGGTCAGCGTGTCGGGCAGCCGCAGTTCGTCGCCGTGCCCGGTGTAGAGCGTGGGCAGCACGGTGACGAAGTGGCCCGCGCCCTCCTCGCTCAATGTCCGGTGCACCAGGGAGGAGAGGGTGGCGCCCCCGCCGGTTTCGACGAAGGTCCGCTCGCCGTGCCCGTGCAGGGCCCGTACCGCGTCGGAGAAATTCTCGGTGAGGTTCTCGGTGGAGTTCTCGGAGGGCTTCGCAGGGCGGGTGAGATGGTCGGCCAGCAGGTCGGGCAGCGGCTCGGTCGTTCCGTAGCGGCGTCCGAGAATGGGGGAGTGGACGGGCACCGCCAGCGGCTGTTGGGGCAGGTCGCGGACGGCCGCCGCGAAGCGGGGCGCCACCGTCGCGAGCGAGGGGGTGTGCGGCGCGGATCCGGCGGCGAGATCCGCGTATCCGATGCCCAGCCGGCCGGCCACCGCCTTGACCTGGTCGATCGCCTCGCGCGGCCCGCTGAGCACGGTCTGCGCGTCGTGGTTCTCCGAGGCGACGGACAGCAGCGGATGGTCCACCAGACCCACGAGGTGGGCCGCGCGGTCCGGGGAGACGGAGAGCGTGAGCATCGCGCCGCCGGCGGCGTCCCGCTCGCGGAGCAGGCCGCTGCGGTGGATCACGATTCGCGCACCGTCCCCGACGGAGTACCCGCCCGCGGCCACCAGTGCCGTGATCTCGCCGAGGCCGTGCCCCACGAGCACGCCGGGGCGCAGCCCGTGGTCGGTCAGGATCCGGTGAGCGGCCAACCCCGAGCCGTAGACGGCAAGTTGGAGCACCCAGGGCTCGTCGGCGCCCAGGCGTGCTGGGTCGGCGGGTTCGTCGCCGAGCAGCAGATCGGAGAGGCGGCGTGCGGACAGCTCCTCGGTGACGGCATCGATCTCGTCGAATACGGCGCGGACCTGGGAGTACCCGTGGTCGGCCCGGCTCAGCGCCGGGCCGTCGAAGCCGCCCTGCCCGGGGAAGAGGAGTACGGGGCCACCGGTGCCACCAGTTGGCTTCTCCGTGCCGTGTGATGTCTGTGCGTCCTGTGCGGTCATCGTTGGGTCCCCCTTTGCCCGTACGAGGTGTCGCCTTGTCCGTACGAGGTGTCGCCCTCGGCTGGGCAGCAGTGCTCGGCGGCGCGCTCGTCGTCGTACGCGCTGCCGCAGACCAGGCACATCCGGCGCCGGTAGGCGAACAGGCCGGGCAGTGGGATGAACCGGTGTGGGCCCTGGTGGACGCACTCCAGCTCCCCGAGCGCGACGAGCTGCCGGATACGGGGCCGCGCAAGGCCCAGCAGGGACGCCGCCGTCGGGAGGGGCACGGAGAGCGTCGCCAGGTCCACGGGCCGGTAGTACACCCGGGGCTGGGCTCGGCCGTCCGGCTCGTGGGCGTACGGATCCGGCCCGCAGGCGTACGGGTCCGGGTCGAGGTGCGTACCGGCGGGATGGGCACGGGCGGGGGGCTCGGCCCGTGCGCGCGCCGGGGACGGGCCAGGCGCGGCGCGGGCCGCGGCGTTCGCAGGGGCGGCGGGCAGCAACAACTCAGCCATGCGGGAACCCTAGGCAGCGCCACCGCCCGCGATCCGGCGCTGCGCACCGGAAGAGACACCGGCAGGGGTCGAAAGTGGCATCGGCCGGCGCCCGCGATGTATCCGAAGGGCACGGTTGGACGAAGAGATCCGGTTGGGCGGAGAGGTCCGGTTGGCCCGGGCGAGACCCCGCTGGACGGAAAGATCGATGCCGGATAACATAGAGGGCATTCTTTTTTCTCTAGGGTCGTCAGGGGTCGATCGATGACGCGCACGCGACCGACGCAGGAACGCGCGGTACGGACGCGGGAGTTGCTGCTGCGCGCCGGGGCCGAGGTGTTCGACGAGTGCGGCTACGCCGGAGCCGGCGTCACCAAGATTCTCGAACGGGCCGGGCTCACCGCCGGAGCGCTGTACTTCCACTTCAAGTCGAAGGAGGGGCTCGCCAAGGCGGTGATGAACGCGCAGTCGGGGACCATCGAGCCGCTGCTGGCCTCCGAGGGGTTGCAGCGGCTGGTGGACATCACCCTGGTCTGGGCCCAGCGGCTCCAGGTGGACCCGGTGCTGCGGGCGGGGGTGCGGCTCTCGGTGGAGCAGGGCAGCTTCGGTGTGCAGGACGCCACCGCCTATCTGAACTGGCGGGACATCATGACGGAGTGCCTGCGCCGGGCGGAGAGCGACGGGGAGTTGCTGCCGGACGTGGACCCGGGCCAGGTGGCCGAGTTCGTGGTCGGCGCCTGTACGGGCGTGCAGCTGTATGCGCAGCTGGTGAGCAACCGCGCGGACCTGCCCCAGCGGACCGTCGCGATGTGGCAGCTGCTGCTGCCGGGCATCGCCGGTGCCGATGTCGTACGCCGCATCGACCTGGACCCCGAGCGCGGGCGCGCATGACCGAGGAGCACGGGATGTTGAGCGGCAAGGTCATCATGATCACGGGCTGCTCCAGCGGGATCGGGGCGGCCGCGGCGCGGCTGTTCGCCGCGGAGGGGGCGGCCGTGGTGCTGGTGGCCCGCCGGGCGGACCGGCTGCACTCGTTGGCCGCGGAGATCACCGGTGCCGGTGGCCGGGCCGCGGTGTCGGCCGGGGACGTGGTCCGCGAGGAGGACGTCGAGCGGGCCGTCGCGGTGGCGACCGAGCGGTTCGGCGGGCTGGACGGCGCGTTCAACAACGCGGGCTGGGCCACCGCGGGAAGCACCCTGCACGAGACCGACAGCGCGGTCTTCGACCGGGTCATGAGCGTCAATGTGCGCGGGCTGTGGAACTGCCTGCGGCACCAGATACCCGCCATGCTCGCCTCCGGCCGCGGCGGGTCGGTGGTCAACACCTCCAGCGTCGCGGGCCTATTGGCCACCGGCGCCACTGCCCCCTACGTGGCTGCCAAGCACGCGGTGCTGGGGCTGACCAAGGCCGCCGCCTCCGAGTACGGCCAGCGCGGCATCCGCGTCAACGCCCTGGTGGTGGGCAGCACCCGCACCGAGCTGATGGACGAGATGCTGACGAACACCCCGTCGCTTGAGGGGAGTTTCGTCGACCGCTCGGTGCAGAAGCGGATGGCCGATCCGGCGGAGATCGCCCAGGCCGCGGCCTGGCTCTGCAGCGACCGGTCGTCGTTCGTCACCGGAGCCCCGGTGCCGGTGGACGGCGGCTGGACCGCCGCGTAGAGCGGGTCGCCAAGCCGAAAACGTCGTCGAGCTCCCGGTCACCGGCCGCCGCACGGCGGGGGGCTCACGCCAGCGTGACCGTACTGCCGAAGACGGCCTCCTCGTCCTGGCGGAGGGTGACGCGCACCCGCCGCTGCCCCTGCGCGCTGTCGGGCAGCGGAGCGGTCTCCACCCAGCAGGGCCGGTCGAGTTCGACGTAACGGGCGAAGTCGCAGTCCATGGCGACGGCGGTCACCGGGCGGGGGTGGGCCGCCGCCTGTGCCGCCTGCCGGGCGGCCTCCAGGAGCAGCATGCCCGGCGCATGGTCGACGGGGTGGTCGAAGAGGATCGGGTGGGCGGTGTCCACCCGCAGCTGCCAGCGGTCGGCGGTGTCGGTGGGGGAGAGGACGACGTCCTCGTACCGGTCCCGGCCGACCCGGTGCGCGGGGGCCGGCGGCGGCAGCGGCAGCGCGCGGGCCATGGCGTGTGCCGCGTCGTGGCGCACGCCGCGCAAACGCCGGTAGACGGCGGGGTCCTGAATGGTGAACCGCGATCGCGCGGTGCCCAGCGCCACGCCGTCCCGTACCGCCTCGATCCGCATCGTCATGGCCGCCGCGCGCTCCTTGCGGTAGGCGATGTCGCAGCAGGTGACGTGCAGGGTGAGGCCGGCGTCGGACCCGGTGTCGCGCAGGGCCTCGGGGCGCAGGTCGCTGGTGAAGTCCTTCCAGAGCAGATGGTGTCCGACGGGTACCCGGTAGGCGGCGTGCGACAGCATCGGGAACATCTGGCGGATCGTCTCGGTGAACAGCAGCGGGTCGTGCAGACCGTTGCGGGTGCGGTAGAAGCCGTGGGCGCGGGGCCAGCGGGCGGTGACGGCGAAGCTGTCGGGGCCGGTGCGCCGCCAGTGTGCGAGCAGCACTTCCCGGGCGGACAGCTTGTGGGTGAACAGCTGCGGCACGGCGGTTGCCGTCGCCGGGGCGGGACGCTGAGCGGTGCGAAGCATGGCGAGAGTCCTTCTGGTGGTGCGGAGGCGCCGCGATCCGCGCAGACGCCGGCTAAGGCGCTGGTCAGGTGCGGTGCCGTGAACCTGTGATCCAACATAAAGGTCATTCTTTTTGTTTGTCGACAGGCGGCGGTGTGATGGCCGTCGCACCGCGCCGACGGGGTTGGTGGCCCGTCAAAGCCCAGGTCATCGGGGGGATTTGGCGGCGAGGCGACTCCGGGGTGACTCCCGACGGGAAACAAAACAGAATGTTCTGTATGGTTTTAGCGTCCGCCCGCTCCGTGAGGCCCGTGGGGGAGGACGTGTGTCCGCGCGCCGTGCAACGGCACACGGCACTCCGGGTACCGGTTCCCGAAAGGACCGACATGACTTTGATGACCGTGTCGCCGGCCGGCATGCCCGACCCGTCCGACCTGGCGGGCGTGCTCCGGCCCGGCGAAGCGGCCGCCGTGCTGCGCCGGTTCGAGCTGTCCCTGCCTGGTGTGCTGGATGCCACCGAGCGCCGCTCGGTGGCCCTGCACCACCAGCTCACCGCCTATGCGCGCCGCACGCTGGCCGCCGTCGACCCCGCCCTCGCCCCGCCCGTCGCCCATGACGCGGGGGGCGGTGCGCGGCCGACGCCCCGCCATACGGCCGCGGCGGCCGAGCTGCTGCTCGAATGCGCACTGCTGCAGATTCTGGAGAACGGCGTCGCCAACGAGGAGGCCGGGTTGCTGCGCGGCATCGGTGTCGTACGCACCATCGGCGCCGCCCTGCGGGGCACCGCAGGACCCGCGTCGTGTGGCGGCCCGCCCCGTGACGCCCCCGAACCCCGGGCGTTGGCCCGCCAGTTACACGACGAGGTGGGCAACGCACTGGCCAGCGCGCTGCGCCGGATGGAACTCTGCGAGAGCGGCCCGGCGCCCGCGCGGCAGCTCGCCGCCGCCAAGGACGCCGTACGCGAGGCCATCGCGCACACCCGCGAGATGATCACCGGGCTGCGCGGCCGCGGTGCGCCGCCCCCGCTCGAAAGCGCCCTGGACGTATGCCTCGCCGACCTGGCCCGGCCCGGGGTCGAGGCGAGTGTCCGGGTCGACGGAGAGGAGGCGAGCCTGCCCGAACACCTCCGCCGTGAGCTGTTTCTGATCCTCCGTGAGGGACTGCGCAACGCCTTCGCCCATGCGCGGGCAGCCCGTGTTTCCGTACGGGTGCGGATAGGCGCCCGTACGGTGTGGGCCCAGGTGGCCGACGACGGGGTGGGGTTCGACGCGGCGGGGGCGCCGGGCGCATCCGGCGGCGGGTACGGACTGTGCTCGATGGCCGAGCGCGCCCAGGAGTTGGGCGGCGAGCTGGCCGTGACCTCGTCCGCCGGGCGCGGTACCCGGGTCGATGTCCGGGTGCCGTTGTGAGAGGTGCCGTTGCGGAGGGCCGCTGTGAGGGGTGCGCGACCTGCGCCGCGGCGGGATGAGAGTCTGTGATTCCGTTTGCCCCTCATTCTCGTTCGGGTCCCAACTCCGACCATGAGCAAGGCAGTACGGACCAAACCAACCCAATCAGGAGGTGAACCAGTGGCGCGACAGGAGCGGGCCGAGCAGACCCGGCGAGCGCTGATCGCTGCGGCGGCCTCGGAGTTCGACCAGCACGGATACGCCGGGACGTCGCTCGCGCGGATCGGCGCCGGCGCCGGGGTGACGATGGGCGCGATGACGTTCCACTTCCCGGTCAAGATCGCGATAGCCCGGACGGTGCACGAGGCCGGCGCCGGGGCAACCCGGGACGCGCTGCGGCGGGTCCACGAGGACGCCGGGCCTGGACTGCAGGCGGTGATCGATCTGACGCATGCGCTCGCCGGGATCCTGGAGTCCGACACCCAGGTCCGCGCGGCGGCGCGCCTGGCGCGGGAGAAGCCGGACGCGGTGGGCGACTGGCGGGCCGAGTGGCTGCCGGTGCTGAAGGACCTGCTGGACGCGGCCGGGGACCATCTCCCCGACGGGATCGAGCCCGCGGAGGTCGGGCCGCTGGTCGAGTTCCTGGTCGCCGGGGCCGAAGAGACCAGCCGTGAGCACCACCGGCGGACCGGGGGCGCGGCGGCGGGAGAAGAGTCCGGCGAGACGCGCGAACTTCTCACCGGAATATGGGAGTTGCTGCTGGTCGGCCTCGCCCATGCCTCCGCCCGCGAGGAGCTGCGTCCCGCGGGGACACCGACACCGCGCAGATAGCGCACCTGGCGCACCAACGGGGGAGAGGACCTCACGGGATGGACCCGATACGCATTCTGATCGCCGACGACCACACCCTGCTGCGCAATGCGCTGGCAGAACTGCTCTGCGCCGAGGAGGACTTCAGCGTCACCGGGGTGGCCGCGGACGCTCCCGAGATGCTGCGGCTGGCGGCCGAGACCAGGCCCCATGTCGTACTCATGGACATCGAGATGCCGGGCAACGACCATCCGCCGGCCACCGTGCGCCGGCTGCGGGAGCTGGCGCCGAGGACACAGGTCATCGTGCTGTCGATGCACGACGATCCCGCGCTGGTGCAGTCGTTACTGCCGCTGGGCATCAGAGGATTTCTGCACAAGACCGTCACCCGTCAGGCGCTGGCCGCAGCCGTGCGCGACGCCTGCGCCCCCGGCGGCCAGGTGATGATGCTGCTGTCCGCCGACAGCCTGGCGCAGCCCGCCCCCGTCGCGTCCTCCGTGGTGCTCTCCGAGCGGGAGACGCAGGTGGTGGAGCTGGCCGCGCAGGGGCTGAGCAATCTGCAGATCGCCCACCGGCTCGGCATCGTCGAGGGCACGGTGAAGCGCCATCTGCAGAAGGTCTTCGAGAAGCTCGGCGCCCGGTCACGGGTCGAGGCGGCAAACCGGGCGATCGAACAGGGCCTTATCCAGCCGCCGGTCAGGTCCTTCGGCTCCGACCGGTGGACCCCGGCGGCACGGCCGGTCAGCCGGGCCGGCTAGCCGGGACCTGCCATCACACTCCCGCTGTCCGCACCGAACGGCACGGTGTGCCGCCCCACACCCCCGCCCCACAACTCCCCCGCATCCGGCACCTTCTCGGCCAACGCGTCCGCCAGTGCCGCCAGGGCGTCCCACGTACGGGCATATCCGCAGGTGGTGCAGATGCGTACGGCCGAGGGGGAGGCGCGTACGGTCACCTCGCACTGGTCGGTGGCACGGGCGTGGGCGCGGGCCGCCGCGGGGTGCCGGAGGAGGAATCCGGCGCGGGCGTCCGGGGAGGCGGGGGCGAGAGTGACGCCCAGGGGGGCGAGCCAGGCGGTGTGCAGGGCGCGGATCACCTGCGCGATGTGCTGATGGCGGGCCGGTCCGGGGGGCTTGGCGTCCCAGCGGTCCAGGATCTCCATGTCCGTGCGGGTCAGCGGCGGATGTGCGGCCACCGGTGGCCGCTCCTGGTGTGTGGGACCTGGCATCTTCTCTCTCCTCCTGGTCGCTCGCGGCGGCGGCCGGTCCGCTGGTGCCCACCGGACCGGCCGCCGCCCGTACGTGCCCTGATCAGCCCGCCATCGCGGGCACCGCCGCCGCGGCCGGTGCGACATCGCCGGCGTTCATCGCGAGCGGCACCGGCCGGCCCTCCAGTGCCTGGCACACCGACTCGACCGCCTGGTGGCCGGCGCGGTCCTGAGCCTCGGCGGTGCTGGCGCCCAGGTGCGGGGTGGCGGTGACGGTGTCGAGGTCCAGCAGTGGGGAGCCGGTGGCCGGTTCGGTCTCGAAGACGTCCAGCGCGGCGCCCGCGATCCGGCCCTCGGCCAGCGCCTCGGCCAGCGCCCGCTCGTCGACGATGCCGCCGCGGGAGGTGTTGACCAGGTGCAGCGTCGGCCGGGCCAGGCGCAGTTCGCGCTCGCCGATCAGCCCGAGCGTCGCGGGGTTCTTCGGCAGATGGACGGTGACGATGTCGCAAGCGGACATCAGCTCGTCCAGCTCCACCGAGCGCGCGCCGAAGGCCTGGGCCTGCTCCGCGGTGACGAACGGGTCGTACGCGTACAGCTCGACGTCGAAGGCGGCCAGCCGGCGGGCGACCAGCCTGCCGACGTTCCCGAGCCCCACGATGCCCACCCGGCGGCCGGCCAGTTCGCCGCCCTTGAAGGCCGAGCGCTCCCAGCGGCCCGCGCGCAGCGAGGCTCCGGCGGCGTAGACCTTGCGCAGCGAGGAGATGATGAGCGCGACGGTCAGCTCGGCGACGCTGAGCACATTGGACTGCGGGGCGTTGGCGACCAGAACGCCGGCGCGGGTGGCCGCGGCCACGTCCACATTGTCCAGTCCCACTCCGGCCCGGCTGATGATCTTCAGATGCGGTGCGGCGGCGATCGCGTCCGCGTCGGCGGTGGTGCCGCTGCGGATGAGCAGGGCGTGTGCGTCCCTGACGGCCTCGCGCAGGGCGGCCGGGTCGCCGCCGTCGCAGCGCCGGACGTCGTAGGCGGACAGCGCAGCGAGGGTCGCCGCGGGCAGCGGGTCGGCGACGAGAACTACGGGTTTTTCCGGTGTGCTGGTGTGCGTCGGCGTCATGTCGTCAACAACTCTCTGTCGTTCAAGGGGCGTTAGAGGGCGGCGGCCAGCTCTTCGACCTGGCGGCGGGGCAGGTCGTGGCGGTGCCACAGGGCGTCCAGCGCATCGGCGAAGGCGTGGATCTGGGCCTCGGTGTGGTGCGGGGTCGGCGTCACCCGCAGGCGCTCCGAACCGGTGGGCACGCTGGGGGAGTTGATCGGCTGGACGTAGATGCGGTGCTGCTCCAGCAGCTCGGCGGCGACCGCCCGGCACTTGGCGGAGTCGCCGATGAGGACGGGCACGATATGCGCGTCGTCGGAGACCACCGGGATGCGCCGCTCGCGCAGCAGGTCCTGGAGCAGCGCCGCCTTGGCCTTCATGTCCTCCCGTTCCAGCTCGGAGCGCTTGAGGTGGCGTACGGCGGCGAGCGCGCCGGCGGCGACCGCGGGCGGCAGGGAGGTGGTGAAGATGAACGCCGAGGCGAAGCTGCGGATCGCGTCGATCGCCGAGGCGGGGCCCGCCACATAGCCGCCGGCGATGCCGTACGCCTTGGCGAGGGTGCCCTGGATGACGTCGAAGCGGTCGGCGATGCCCAGCTCGGCAGCCTTTCCGGCGCCCTCGGGCCCGTACATGCCGACCGCGTGGACCTCGTCGAGGTAGCTGAAAGCGCCGTACTCACGGGCGAGTTCGGCCACCCGGGCGAGCGGTGCGATGTCCGACTCCATCGAGTAGATGCTCTCCACCGCGATGATCTTCGGGGTCTCCGGGGCGATGCCGGCCAGCAGCTCTTCCAGGTGGTCCATGTCGTTGTGACGGAAGATCAGTTTCTCGGCGCCGCTGTGCCGCATTCCGGCGATCATCGAGGCGTGGTTCAGCTCGTCGGAGAGGACGACGCAACCGGGCAGCTTGCCGGCCAGTACGGTCAGCGCGGCGTCGTTGGCCGAGTAGCCGGAGGGGAAGATCAGGGCAGCCTCGGCGCCGTGCAGCGAGGCCAACTCCTGTTCCAGCAGGACGTGGTAGTGGTTGTTGCCCGAGATGTTGCGGGAGCCGCCGCTGCCGGCGCCGGTCTCGTCGATCGCCCGGTGCATCGCCTCGAGAACCAGCGGGTGCTGGCCCATGCCCAGGTAGTCGTTGCTGCACCAGACGTTGATTCGGCTGTCGGCGTCGGGGCCGTGGCGCAGGGCGCTGGGGAAGCTGCCGGCCTCGCGCTGGACGTCCAGGAAGGTCCGGTAACCCCCGCGGGCCTTGAGACCGTCGATCTCGGCGGAAAAGAACCCGTGATAGTCGAACAACGATTCCTCCAGGAACACAGGAACATGCGAGCGCATGAAGAAGGGAATGCCGTGCTCCGCGTAAAGGAGCAGGCGGTCGCCTCAAGGGAGAGTCGGTAACGGGCGGACCGGGAATCCGTTCCGCTGCAAAGAACGTATCTGCGGCGCCGTCCGCTGTGAAATGCCGAGCCCCTTCCGCCTATACGGAAGGGGCATGGAAGGGGTGCGTGCGGCGATGTCGGAGACCGTGCGCCGGCGACTTATGTCGTCCCCGTATGGATGGTGCGTCCCGGTATTTCTGTCGCGTCCGCCGGATCATTAGTGTCCTGGACTGTGGACGGACATCGAAACGGCCGAAAGGGCTGCGCTGCTCGGCTCAGTGCCCGGGTGTGGCCTCGTCGGCATCGCCGGCGGCCGCCTGCTCGGCGCGGAAGCTGCCGACCAGGGTCTCCAACAGCCCCGGATAGCGGCTGTCCAGGTCGCCCCGGCGGAGCGAGATCCAGCAGCGGGTGCTCTCCGAGCGGGTACGGGTCACCCCCGCCTCCCGAAGGATCTTGGTGTGGTGCGATGCCGTCGACTTGGGGGTCTCGCCGCTCAGCTCCCCCGATGTGTACTCCCGCCCGTCCATCAGCCGGGCGACCATGCCGAGCCGTGTGTCGTCGCTGAGCGCGTGCAGCACGTCGGCGAGCCTGATGTCCCCCGTCGCGGGGTGTCGGTATCTGCGCACCTCGTCAGGATCGCACACTCGGTCGCCGATGCACCCACCACCTGCTATGTTCAATGTTCTCGAACTTCGAATGATTGAGAGGAGTCGACGGCGCATGCGTCGCATCCTGCTGCTGGCCCTGGGTTCGTTCGCCCTCGGGCTGGACGCCTATGTCATGGCCGGCCTGCTGCCGGTCGTGGCGGGTGATCTTCATGTCTCGGCCTCGGCCGCGGGCCAGATGGTCACCGTCTTCACGCTCTGCTATGCCCTCGCGGCCCCCGTTTTCGCCACCGTGCTCGCCGGGCGGCCCGCTCGCGTGATCCTCTCCCTGGCGCTGACCGTCTTCACGCTCGCCAACGCGCTCTCCGCGCTGTCGACTTCGCTGACGATGCTGCTCATCGCGCGCGCCGTGGCGGGCATCGGTGCGGGCATCTACTCCCCGCTCGCCGCGGCCACCGCCGCCTCCCTCTCGCCGGCCGAGCGCCGGGGCCGGGGGCTGGCGATCGTCATGGGCGGCATGAGCATCGGCACCGTCGTCGGCGTCCCGGTCGGCGTGGTGCTCGCCCACCACATCAGCTGGCGCGGCACCCTCTGGCTGGTCACCGCGCTGGGCTTCATCGCCCTGCTCGGTGCGGCCACCATGCTGCCCAAGCTCCCGGCCTCGCCCCCGCCGGCGCTCAAGGAGCGCATCGGCGTGCTGACCAACCGCCGGGTCGCGCCCATCGCGCTGGTCTCCTTCCTCGCCGGCATCGCGAGCCTGGGCCTGTACACCTACCTGGCCTCCTTCCTCTCCGACTCCGCCGGCCTGTCGGACCCGACCGGGTACCTGTGGGCCTGGGGCATCGGCGGCGTGGTGGGCAGCCTGTGCGTGGGCCCGCTGGTGGACCGGACCAAGAAGGCGTACGGCATCGCCACCGTCATCTTCGTCCTGCTGGTCATCTCCGAAGCCGTGCTGCCCGGCGTCGCCTCGACCCACTGGGGCATGATCCTGCCGCTCATCGTCTGGGGTGCCTCCGGCTGGGCCCTCCAGGTCCCCCAGCAGCACGAGCTGATCGCGGCCGAGCCGGAGCACAGTTCCGTCGCCGTCTCGCTCAACAGCTCCGCCGTCTACCTGGGCAGCGCCGCGGGCTCGGCGCTCGGCGGTCTCGTCCTGGCCTCCGGTGTGTCCCCGTCCGAGCTGCCGTACTGCACGGCGGGGGTCGCCCTCCTCGCCCTGGCGCTGCATCTGACGCTGGTCCGGTGGGGCCGGAGGCGCCCGGTGACGGCACGCGGCGCGGCGCCGGTCGCCTCCGGCGTCGAGGAGAAGGTCTCCGCGTAGGCCCGACGGCTCGGCCGGGGCACTTCCGAAAAGCCGACCGCAGCCCCGAATGCGTTTCCCGCATTCGGGGCTGCGGCACGTTTCCGTATCTATTCGGAATGCGCATAGGGGTCCCCGAATTGGTATTTCCGTCCGTCTCGGAAACCCCTTACGGTCTCCCACCATGAATACGGATCCGCGACCAGCCACCCTTGCCGACATCGACGAACTGATCAGACTGCGCGGCTTTCTCCTGGATACCGGAGCGGGGCATTACGTATCGCCCGACCCCGCAGCCGGCCGCGTCTGGCGGGACAGCTACCGGAACTGGCTGCACACCCACCTGGAAACCTCGGAGCAGATTTACGTCGGGACCATCGGTTCGCCGCAGCGCCTCAGCGCCTGTGCCATCGCCGTCATCGACAACCGAGCGCCGACCCATGCGTACCCCAACGGCAAGGTCGGTTGGGTCCAGACGGTGGTGGTCGATCCCGTCCGGCGCGGCGAGGGCCTGGGCAAGGCCGTCGTCCATCACGTCCTGGACTGGCTGAGCGGGGCGGGCGTACGGGAGTCCGTACTGCAGACCACGCCCTCGGGTACCGGACTCTACTACCGCCTCGGCTTCCAACCGTCCGGCGAGGACCTGCTCTTCAAGCAGCTCGGCGGATCCACCGGGCTCACCGGGCCGCAGCCGCTCTGACGCCCGTCACACCGACAGCTACTCCCACACCCCCACCCCCCCACAGATCCACTGCGAAGGGAAACGGAACATCATGAAGGTCGCCATCGTCGGACTCGGTTACGCGGGGACCCGCTTCCTCAAGGCCTTCCGCAACGTCGCACGGGAGGCCGGCACCGCGCACCGGCTGTCGTTCGCCTACGTCGGACGCCACCGCACCACGGACGAGATCCCCTACTACCCCACCGTGACGGCGGCGTTGGCGGAGTTCCGGCCGGATGTCGTGGTCGTCAGCGTCCCCGAGCACGCCCGCGCCCAGATCTTCACCGAGTTGGCCGGCTACACCGGCTTCGTCGTCTCCGAGAAGAACCTCGCCACCTCACGCGACGACCTCGACCTCGTCGCCAAGAGCCTCGCGGACGTCTCCGGCTTCACCCTGGACCTCGTCGAGCGTTACTCCGAGGCCACCAGGTACCTGCGCGAGTACGTGCGCGCGCACCAACTGGAGCTGGTGCGCGCGAACTTCATCTGGGGCAAGGACCGGATCAACGACCACCGGCCCACCTCCGGCGTGCCCAGCGAGGTCGTGCACTCCCTCGACCTGGTCCCGTGGATCTGCGGCGGCGGGCACCGCCTGGAGGTCGACACCGCCATCGGCACCCGCTCCGACTTCTCCGTATCCGGGCCGGAGGTCCTGGACAGCGTGGCGCTGACGGCGCGGCTGGGCCCAGGAGCCGTCACCGGGTACAGCAGCTTTGTGCACATCACCCGCAAGCGGGAGGTCGACTTCGTCTTCCGCACCCCGGACGCGGAACTGCTCTACGCCAGTATCGTCTTCGACACCCCGGTCTGGGACGCGGACCATCTGCGCATCTGGCAGCGTCGCGACCACGGCGACGAGCTGATCCACGAGCTGCGCACCGACGGGGAGGCCGGCGATCCGGAGCTTCGTACGGTCATCAAGCTGGGGCGGCTGGTGCGGGATGTGGCGCGGTTCGTCGAGGACGGCATCCGGCCCGAGGTGCCGTTCGCCTCGCTGGAGGACTCGCTGTCCCTGCAGCGGCTGCTCAACGACGTGGAGGGCCGCTCGCGCACCGTCGGCCCGGTGTCGTACTTCCCGGACGGCCGGGCGGCCCTGGCGGAGGTGGACTGGGAGCGGCTGGGCTGAAGCGCGGACGTTTCCTCTGGGAGGGGGCGTTGTCAGTGGAGAAGGTTAGCGTGGTGATCGTGCAGCTTCGTTATCAGTACCGCATCGCCTTGACGCCTGGCCAGCGCATCCGCGCTGCGAGGGTGTTCGGGTGCCGGCGTGTGGTCTGGAACGATGCGCTAGCGGTTCAGAAGCTGCGCAAGGCGTCGAACAAGCTGCTGGGAAACCCCAAGGCACGTCTTGCCGAGGGGCCGTATCAGCCGGTCCCGAAGAACGCCGAGCTGGGCAAGACGCTCATCACGGCCGCGAAGAAGTCCGCTGAGCGGGAGTTCCTGTCGGATGCGCCAGTCGGTGTGATGCAGCAGACCTTGCGGGACCTGGATGGGGCGTGGAAGGCACACGAAGACTCCAAGACCGGCAACCGCAGAGGCCCGAAGGTCGCCCCGCCGAGGTTCAAGAGCAAGAAGGATAACCGGCAAACCGCACGGTTCACCCGCTCCGACCGCTTCTCGGTCACCGACGGCGGCAGGCTGCGTCTACCGAAGATCGGCGAGGTGCGGGTGAAGTGGTCGCGTGATCTACCCTCGGCTCCGTCGTCGGTGACACTGATCAAGGACTGCTCAGGTCGGTACTGGGTGTCATTCGTCGTGGAGACCGATCCGGCAGCCGACATGCTGCCCCCGACCGACCGAGACCAGGGTATCGACCTGGGCCTGGATCGTTTCGCCGTGCTGGCGGACGGGTCGCAGATCGCCTCGCCGAAGTACCTGCGGCGGGCGGAGAAGAAGCTGAAGAAGCGGCAGCGGGAACTGTCGCGGAAGAAGAAGGGAAGCAGCAACCGGGACAAGGCCCGCATCAAGGTCGCCCGTGCACATGCCAAAGTGGCCGACTCACGCCGCAATTTCCACCATCAGTGGTCTCACAAACTGACGCGCGAGAACCAAGCCGTCTTCACCGAGACCCTCAACGTCCGTGGAGGACTGGCGCGTACCCGGCTGGCCAAGAGCGTGCACGACGCGGGCTGGGCACAGTTCGTGACGTTCTGCGAGTACAAGGCAATCCGGCGCGGGCGGTCCTCCGCCAAGGTCGCCCGGGACTTCCCCTCCTCGCAGATATGTTCCGCCTGCGGATACTGTGACGGCCCCAAGCCGCTGCACATCCGCGCCTGGACCTGCGCGAACTGCGGCACCCGGCACGACCGGGACTGGAACGCCGGACGCAACGTCCTCCACGAAGGCCGCCGCATCCGCGCGGCCGACACGACAGCACCACCCACCCCCGGACCGGGGGCCTCACGCCGGTAACGGCGGGAGTAATCGCCTGCGGAGCGCACGTAAGACCGGGCGCAGCCCGGCCGCGCGCACAACCCCCACCCGCGTGGGGAGGAACCAGGAACCCACCCGAAGCCGGTGATCTCTCACACGGAGATGCCACCGTCAGACGGAGAATCCTCGGTTTTCAAGCCGATGGAGGAGGTCAATGCAAGAGACACCGCCCCTGGCCGAAAGTGACATCGCGCCCCGCTCCCGGTGTCTCCTTGGGTGCACCGCGCTGCTCCTTCCGTACGCACCGCACCGCCGCCCGGCGGCCCCCGCCATAGGCTCCCGACGTGCCGCTTCACCAGCGGCGATGCCCCGATCCCAAGGAGCCTGTGGTGAACACATCGGTGAACACAACGGATGTGGGTATCCGGCACCTGCGTGCCTTCCTCGCGGTCTGCGAGTCCCTGAACTTCACGCACGCCGCCGACGTACTGGGCACCAACCAGCCCAGCCTCACCCGCCGGATCAAGCGCCTCGAAGAGTCCCTCAGCACCCGGCTGTTCGACCGCACCACCCGCTCGGTGCGCCTGAGCCCCGAGGGCCGGCGTCTGCGCGACGAACTCGCCCCACTCCTTCCCCGCCTGGAACAGGCCCTTTCCCTCCGTACGGACCGGACGGCGCCGCTCCGCTTCGGCTTCACCTGGCTGCTCCCGGACGGCTGGGTCCAGGACGCCGTCGCCCGCTTCGAGGAGGAGACCGGGGCCGAGGTCGAACTCGTACGCCGCGACGAGCGGTACGCGGGCGTCGACCGCGGCACGGTCGATGTGGCCCTGCTGCGCGGCACCGTGGACACCACCGGCCTGCGCGTGGTCCCTCTCCAGTCCGAACGCCAGGTCGCAGCCGTCCCCTCCACGTCGCCCCTCGCCCGCGCCACCGGCCTGAGCCCCGGGATGCTCGCCCCGCATCCCTTGGTGGTCAACACGACGTGCGGACCCGCCCAGTTCGACGAGACCCACGGGGGTCATGAGGGCTCCGGGGGCCCCGAGGGGCACCGCTCCTCCCCCCTCATCCCCTGCAAGAACTTCGACGAACTTCTCGAACTGGTCGCCGCCGGCAAGGGCAACGGCATCGTCCCCGAACCGGCCCTCCGCCGCCGTCTGCACCCCGCCGTACGCTTCGTCCCCCTCACGGGCGCCCCCCAGGTACCCGTCTCGATGGCCTGCCCCCTGCAGGGCTGCCACCCTCTCGCCCAGCGCTTCACCGTCGCCGTCAAGGAAGCCCTGGCGGAACACAGCCGCGGGCAGACACCACCGTTCTACCCGCTCCGCGCGCGGGCTGTGGCCTGAGCCGGCCCTCTGCCTCCCCGCCAGCTGAAAGGACCTCCCACACCATGCCGGATACCAACAGCAGCCCCGACACCCTGTATGTCACGGTCCATGGCCCGCACCATCCCGTCCGTCACCCCGACTTCGACCCCGACGGTCACCCCGATCGCCACGCCCCTCGTCAACGCGACCTCATCGGCAGCCTGTTCAGCCAGCTCGCCCGCTTCGACGCCACCGTTCTGGACGTGGAGCAGGTCCAGCTGCGCGGCCGCCTCGCCCTGTGTGCCCAGTTCGCCACCCCGTCCCGCACCACCGTGACTGAGGACGAACTCCAGTCCGCCGTACGGCAATGGGCCACCACCCAGCAGGTCCACGCCGAACTCACCCAGGCCGCCCCCGCGCGCACGGCATCCGCCCCCACCCGTACGGCATCCCGGCGCAGCCACGTCACCGTCGTCGGCCACCCCCTCACCGCCCGCACAACTGCCGCACTGACCACGGCCATTCACGACACGGGCGGCCACATCGAGCGCATCACCTCGCTCGCCCGCCGCCCCGTGACGGCCGTCGAATTCGATGTCACCGGCGTACGGACGGAAGCCCTGCGCAGCGCCCTGTCCGCCGGTGCCCACGACCTGGGCGTCGACCTCGCCGTCTGCGCGGCCGGGCTCTCCCGTCGGGCCCGCCGTCTGGTCGTCATGGACGTCGACTCCACCCTCATCCAGGGCGAGGTGATCGACATGCTCGCCCGGCACGCCGGCCGGGAACCCCAGGTCGCCGCCGTCACGGCCGCCGCCATGCGCGGCGAACTCGACTTCGAGGAATCGCTGCGCGCCCGCGTCGCCCACCTCGCCGGCCTGGCCGCCACCGCCCTGGACGAGGTCCGCGACGCCGTCGAACTGACCCCCGGCGCCCTCACCCTGATCCGTACGCTGCAACACCTCGGCTGCCGCGTCGGCATGGTCTCCGGCGGCTTCACCCACATCACCGACCACCTCGCCCGCCGCCTCGGCCTCGACTTCGCCCACGCCAACACCCTCGAAGTCGCCGACGGCCGCCTCACCGGCCGCCTCACCGGCCCGGTCATCGACCGCCGAGCCAAGGCCGAACTCCTCATCCGCCAGGCCGACCGGGCGGGCATCCCCCTGGCCCACACCGTGGCCATCGGCGACGGCGCCAATGACCTCGATATGCTCAACACGGCCGGCCTCGGCGTGGCCTTCAACGCCAAACCCGTCGTCCGGGGCGCCGCCCCGACCACCCTCAACGTTCCGTTCCTCGACTCGCTCCTTTACCTCCTCGGCATTCCTCATGAGGAGTTGCGGGGGTGAGGGCATAGCCGGGAGCGATCGCGAGGCGGGGGGCCGCTGCGGCGCCCGATGATCAGCGGGCCAAGACCGGGGGTGCTCATAGTGTCTCCCGACGAGGGTCTGGGGCGAGTGATACTCATCCTGACAGCAGCCGCTGACAACGGAGTTGGGCTCTGAGCGGAGCATGGGCTGCGACCGCTGTAACGGTGTGGGTGAGGACGGCTGCTACTCGGGGCTTGCACAATGGGAATGGGAACGGGGCAGTGTCCTCCACTGATCAGCGGCGTGGTGCGTGTGGTGTTGACGGTGCCGGCGTCCGCCGGCGGCCTCACGAGCATGCCGGCACCCGTCTCCGTGGCCCGACTTCAGCGAGCTTCGCTTCTCCGGTGGGCGTCAGGACGCTGCGGGGTCAGGTAGAAGGGTAGAAGGTGGAGAGGCGTCTGCGGTCTTCCGTGGACAGACCAGCCCGGCCCGGTCCTGCCCGGCGCGCTGCGCGCGGTACGGGTTGCAGCGCTGCGGCGACTCTCCCTTGGGCCGCCGGATCGGGGGACTGGTAGTCATAAGCCAGTGGTCGTAACGGACAGAATCAGGAGCACGGTGAAAGACACCATGCGCGGCCTCACCGAGGCGAATCTCAAGATGCTGGCCGGTGCCCGTTCCTTCGAGCGCGGGCGCGGATACCTGGATGCGGTGTCCGGGGTCGAGGTCGGTGACGGGTGGGTCACCGCGAGCGTCCACGGCACGGAACGGTACGAGGTGGAGCTCGCCCTGGAGGGGCCCGGTGGGCTGTCCGGGGAGTGCGACTGCCCGTACGGCCTTGAGGGCAACTTCTGCAAGCACCTGGTCGCCGTCGGCCTGACCGTGCTCGCCCGACCGGAGAGCCTGCCGCGGCAGCGGAAGGCGGCGCGGGAGCGGGCGCAGGACCTCGACGGATGGTTGTCCGCCCGGTCCAAGGACGAGTTGCTCGCTCTGGTGCGGGAACTGATCGGTGAGGACCGGCAGTTGCGGCGCCGCCTGGAGCTGCGGGCCGCGAGCGCCCGTGGGGATATCACCTCGGTCCGGGCCCGTATCCGTGAACTGCTGGACATCGGCCCGTTCGCACAGTACGGGTACGTCGAGTACGCCGATGCCCGCGCCTACGCGGACCAGGCCGGGCAGGCGGTGTCGGCGATCGGCGCGCTCACCGGCTCCGGACGGGCAGCCGACGCGGTCGTCCTGGCGGGGGAGGCGATGGAGCTGCTGGCCCGGGCGGTGGAGTGCGTCGACGACTCCGACGGGTGGCTCGGGCAGGTGGGTGCCGGTCTCGCCGACGTCCATCTCGACGCGTGTCGTGCGGCGCGCCCCGACCCGGGGGAGCTGGCGCGCTGGCTGGTCGGCCATGCGCTCGGCGAGGTGGACGACGGCCTCACCGATATCGATCCGCTCGACTACGAGGACGTTCTCGGGGGAGAGGGGATGGCCGTCCTGCGGAAGCTGGCGGTCGAGGCGTGGCAGGGCAACCGCCGCGGCTGGGCGGAGAAGTACCTGATGGAGCGTCTGGCCAAGGGGGGAGGCGACGTCGACGCGGTGATCGCGGTGCATGCCGGCGATCTCGCACCGAACGGTCACACGCACCTGGTCATCGCTCGCGAGCTGGACACCGCCCGGCGCCCCGACGAGGCCCTGGGCTGGGCGGAACGCGGCGTCCGGGAGGCTCGGGACCTCGCTGCCGTCGACACCGCCCTCGTCGACCACCTCTGCGACCGCTACGCGCAGGCGGACCGGCTTGCCGACGCCGTCGCTCTGCGCCGCGACCACTTCGGCGCCCGCCGCACCCTGCTCGCGTACCAGCAGCTGCGTGCCGCCGCCCGGGCCGCGGACTGCTGGCCGGCCGAGCGCGAGGGCGCGCTGGCGGTGCTGCGCGCCGATGCGGGGCAGCGGCAGCAGGGCTGGTACGGCGGTGCCGTCCTTGTCGACGCCCTGCTCGACGACAAGGACGTCGACGCCGCCTGGCAGGCCGCCACCGGGACCGGCGCCCATGACCGGCAGTGGCTCGCCCTCGCCGACCAGGCCCGTGCCACCCGCCCCGCAGACGCGCTCGGTGTCTATCTGCGCCTGGCGGAGCCGCTGACCGAACAGACCGGCAACGCGGTCTACGAGCAACTCGTCAGCCTGCTGCTGAGCATCCGGGACTGTCACCGCCGCCTGGGATCGCCGGACCGGTTCACCGAGTACGTCAGCGCCCTGCGTACCGCCCAGAAACGCAAGCGGAACCTGATGCGCTTGATGGACGAGCACAGACTGTGAGCCGGACGACGCCAGGGAGGTCCACCTGCCCGGCACGCCGCTGCCGTCGGATGGCGCTCCGTGAGCCGCGCGACGGCGGCGATCGCCGACTACTGGGTACGGCTGGATCGGACGCTACGACGACCACCGGAACCCAAGGCCGCGTCCGGCCCCTTCCGTCGTGTTGCGCCGAACCGGTGCCGCCGGCCCCTCATGCGCGCCGGGGCGGGAGGAGCCCGTCCAGGTCCAGGCCGACCTCGAAGGGCACCGTGCGCCGGAAGGTGCCGCGGAAGATGCCGGCGGGAGCATAGGCACCGGTGGGCCGGTCCAGCTCGTAGACGTGGACGACGGGCAGTCCGGCCTCGTCTTCGGCGCACCAGTAGTGCGGGATCCCGGCCTCGGCGTACTTGCGGAGCTTGACCGTGCGGTCGCGGTGGGCGGACTCGGGGGAGACGACCTCGACGACGAGCTGGACCTCCTCCGGGGTGTACCAGGTGCGGTCGGGGTCATAGGGGGCGGTCGTCACCAGGAGGTCCGGTTCCGGGCGGTTGCGCGCGTCGAGGCGGATCGTCATCTCCCGCTCGATTTCGAAACCGGCGGGCGCTTCGGCCATGAGCGCGGTGGTCAGGCCGGTGACGAGGCGGCCGTGCCAGGACCGCTGGGGCCACATCAAGAAGACGAGGGCTCCGTCGATCAGCTCGGTGTGGCGGGGTGCCTCGGGGAGGCGGTCCAGGTCCTCCGCGAACCAGCCCTCCGCGCGCGGCGGGCGCATCCGGTCGGGCAGCGCGGTCATGGCTCGACCGTAGCGATGCGGCGAGGCTCAGGCCACGAGATCGTCGCCGCGCAGCCGCCCGCCGGGCGCTGCCCGGGGTCGTGCCGGCGCGGACGTTTCCGGGCCGGCGGGTGTGCTCCTGGAGGGGCTGAGCTGGGGGTCATTACTTTGGGTGAATGTCTGGCTTTGGCTTGCGGTTGGCAACGCGCGGTTGTCACGCTGTTGCTGACTGTCAAGCTGTTGGGAGGGGCCTGTGCCTTTCGGTGAGCAGCCTGCGTACCTCCGCGTCGCCGGTGACCTGCGTCAGAAGATCGTCAACGGGGTGCTGGCCCCGCACACCCGTCTCCCTTCCCAGGCCCGTATCCGAGAGGAGTACGGAGTCTCGGACACCGTCGCGCTGGAGGCGCGCAAGGTCCTGATGGCCGAGGGGCTGGTGGAGGGCCGCTCGGGGTCGGGGACGTATGTGCGCGAGCAGCCGGTGCCGCGCCGTATCGCGCGCGCCGGCTACCACTCCGGGGGCTGCACGCCGTTCCGCCAGGAGCAGACGGACGAGCGGGTGCGCGGCACCTGGGAGTCCAACAGCGAGCAGGAGGCGGCCAGTTCGGTGGTGGCGGCGCGGCTGCGGATCCCGGTGGGCGCCAGGGTGATGCGGACGCGCTATGTGTTCCGCGCGGAGGGCGAGCCGTCGATGCTCTCCACCTCCTGGGAGCCGCTGGCCGTGACCGGGCGGACGCCGGTGATGCTGCCCGAGGAGGGCCCGCTGGCCGGGCGCGGGGTGGTCGAGCGGATGGCCGCGATCGACGTGGTGGTGGACAACGTCATCGAGGAGGTCGGGGCGCGGCCGGGGCTGGCGGAGGAGGCGATGGCGCTGGGCGGTGTGCCGGGGCATGCGGTGCTGGTGATCTCGCGGACGTACTTCGCGGGTGGCCGGCCGGTCGAGACGGCCGATGTGATCACGCTCGCGGCGCGCCATCGGGTGGCGTACCACCTGCCGGTGAAGTGACCGGCGAAGTAGAGGGGGCAGACGGAGCAGACGGAGCAGGGGGCCGGTGAAGTGGCCCGCCTGTCCCCGGTGGGCTCCCCGCGTTCGCCGGGCGAGTCCGTCGTTTTCGTCGTTCGCGGAGCCGTGTTCGCCAAGTAGACGCCCGGTACTGGAATCGAAGGTCCGCTGACCGCGATTTTCGGCCGAGTTCGGTGTCCCTTTTATGGCGATTTGCACACTCGTGTCGTCCGTTTACCGGTGTTGGAAACCTCACAGAGGCTCAACTGGGCGGGATTTTTTGGTCGGTGTGGGAACCGGATCTACGGATTCGCTCATACGATGGCGAAGTTTGTGCACGGCACGGGGGAAGACCAGGAGACCAGCACGTGAGCACGACGAAGACAACGAGTGCGGAGCAGGGCTCGCACTCGCATTACCGTCGGTCCCTCGGGACCATTGCCCTGACCGCCACTGGTCTCGGGTCGATCATCGGTTCCGGTTGGCTCTTCGGGGCCGCGCGGGCCGCTGCCATCGCCGGACCGGCCGCCATCCTGGCCTGGGTCATCGGCGCCGTCGTCGCGCTCACCATCGCGCTCACGTACACCGAACTCGGCTCGATGTTCCCGAAGGCCGGCGGCATGGTCCGCTACGGCCAGTACTCGCACGGCTCGCTGGCCGGGTACCTCGCGGCCTGGGCGAACTGGATCGCCATCGTCTCGGTGATCCCGGGTGAGGCCACCGCCTCCGTCCAGTACATGAGCAGCTGGGGCTTCGGCTGGGCGAAGGCGCTGTACGACGGCAAGGAGCTGACCGGCACCGGCGTCGGGCTGGCCAGCATCCTGCTGATCTTCTACTTCTTCCTCAACTGGTTCGCGATCACGCTGTTCGCCAAGACCAACACCGCGATCACGGTCTTCAAGGTCGTCGTCCCGGTGCTGACCGCGAGCGCGCTGATGCTGGCGCACTTCGACACCGGCAACATCACCCACCACGGCGGGTTCACCCCCAACGGCTGGAGCTCGGTCTTCACCGCGGTCGCCGTCTCCGGCATCGTCTGGGCGTACAACGGTTTCCAGTCACCGCTGAACATGGCCGGGGAGGCCCGCAACCCGGGCAGGTCACTGCCCAAGGCCGTGATCTCGTCGATCCTGATCGCCCTGGTCATCTACGTGGCCCTCCAGGTCGCGTTCCTGATGGGTGTGCCCGGCGACCACCTCGCCGCCAACGGCTGGGCCTCGCTCGGCTACAACTCCCCGCTCGCCGACCTCGCGGTGGCCTGGGGCCTGAACTGGCTCGCGATGTTGCTGTACGCGGACGCGTTCATCTCGCCGTCCGGTACGGGCATGATCTACGCCGCCACCACCTCGCGCATGATCCACGGCGTGCAGGAGAACGGCCATCTGCCCGGCGTCTTCGGCAAGGTGGACAAGAAGACCGGTGTGCCGCGGCCGGCGCTGCTGCTCAACCTCGTGATCGCGTTCCTGTTCCTCGCGGTGTTCCGCGGCTGGGGCTCGCTGGCCGAGATCGTCTCGGTCGCCACGGTCATCTCGTACATCACCGGGCCGGTCGCGGTGATGTCGCTGCGCCGGATCTCGCCGGACCTCAAGCGCCCGGTGCGGCTGCGGATCATGCCGGTGATCGCGCCGATCGCGATGATCTTCGGTTCGCTGGTGCTGTACTGGGGCCGCTGGCCGCTCACCGGCAAGGTGATCCTGATCATGGCCGTCGGCCTGCCCGTCTGGGCCTGGTACGAGATCGGCAAGCCGCTGACCCAGGGTCGCAAGCCGTGGGCCCAGCTGATGCCGCACCTCAAGGCGGGCGCCTGGATGGTGACGTACCTGCTCGTCATGGCCGCCATCTCGTACATGGGCGGCAAGGAGTTCGGCGGCAAGGGCTACCTGCCGGAGGGCTGGGACGTGGTCCTGGTCGCGCTGGTCGGCCTGGCCTTCTACTTCTGGGGCGTGCGCAGCGCCTGGCGCAACCCCTCGCTGGTGCAGGTCGAGGCCGAGATGGGCGCGGTCGAGGCCGCCGCTACCCCGGAGGTGAAGACCCCGGCCGGAGCCTGAGCGCTGTTCTTCCGTGCCCGGGAAACGGGCAGAACCGGCCACTCGCAGGCGGCTCTTGGCGATCCAGGGCCCGCGGGTGGCCGGTTCGGTATCTCTTTGTGTAAATCCATATCCGGTGCGTAAAGGTCGGGCGTAGGCTCGGGCATATGCGGATTGCGATTTCGGCATCAGCACAGGAGGGGCGCGTCACGGCGCGCTGTCGGGCGGACGGAGGGGCGCAATGACTGACAACGGGGCTGTGCTGCCCTGGCTCGTCATCCGCCAGGACGAAGGCGGCAACCGCTATCGCGTCGGCCGCTATGCCACCCGAGCGGAGGCGGAGCGGGTGGCGGACCGCCTCGACATCCGCGGCAGCCGCCAGCTCTACGTGGTCGAGCGGGTGGGCCGCGGGACGGCGTGAGGGGGGCGGAGCGGGAAGCGGGACGCGAGCGGGGGACGTAGGCTGCCGCGCATGACGACGGTGCGCGTAGTGGTGGGCGCAGCGGTGTGCGCGCGAGGGCGGCTGCTGGCCGCCCGGCGCAGCGCGCCGCCCGCGCTGGCCGGCCGCTGGGAGCTGCCCGGCGGCAAGGTGGAGGACGGCGAGTCACCCGAGCAGGCGCTGGTGCGGGAACTGCGCGAGGAGCTGGGTGTGGAGACCGCGGCCGAGGAGCGGATCCCGGGCGAGTGGGTGCTGCGGCCCGGCTATGTGCTCCAGGTGTGGACGGCCCGGCTGGTGTCCGGAAAGCCGCGTCCGCTGGAGGATCATGACGAGCTGCGCTGGCTGCTGCCCGGTGAGGAGCAGCAGGTCGACTGGCTGGACCAGGACCGCCCGGCCGTCGCCGAGGCGATGCGGCGGCTGGCGGCGCGGGCCGCGACGGGGATTCCCGGCGCGCGGCTCTAGGGCCTGTCGTCGAACTCCCGCCTGCCCGCCGTCGCCCGGCACGCCGAGCGCACGCTCCGGACGCCGCCCGGCCCGCCCTTCGGGCGGACGACGGGAGTTCGACGACAGGGCCCAGGGGCCGCTTCAGGGGCCGCGGGTCGTCGTCTGACGGGCCCGGGCGCGCCCCGCCGGTGCCCTCGGTGTGCGCGGGCGGGGCCGCCGCCCGGGGAGGCTTCGGTGGCCGCCCGCGCGCCGGGTGTGCGCCACGGAGCCGTATCGCCGTCAGATGTTCCATTTGTGCAACAGTGCGGGAGTGCAGGCGATATTTGGGGTTCGATACCGGGTATGTCCTGATTGAAACCTTTCGGTGCGCGTGATGCCCCAGGGGAACCCTCAGTCTGGGAAGTGATCGGCGTGAGCGACGGCGCAGCGGCAGAGGCCCCGGAGCCCGTCTCCGTCGATGACCGCAAGCGCGGCGATGAGCGCAGGCGCGGCAGGGTTACCGGCGCACCCAGCGCCGAATGGAGCTTCCCGGCCGACCCCGGCGCGGTCCGCACCGCCCGCACCATGGTCCGTCAGGTGCTCGACGACTGGGGGCTGAACGGCGCCGCCGATGTCGCGGTGCTGCTGGTCAGCGAACTCGTCACCAACTCCCTGCGCTACGCCAGCGGGCCCATCGGCGTACGGATGGTGCTGCTCGGCGCCGGGGGGCTGCTCGTCGAGGTCTCCGATCCGCTCCCCGACCCGCCGCGCGAGCGCACCACCACCCCGGACGACGAGGGGGGACGCGGTCTCCAGCTGGTGGCGTGCAGTTCCCGGCGCTGGGGGACCCGGCGGGGAAAGACCGGCAAGACAGTGTGGTTCGAGCTGTCGGTGGCTGGTTAGGAGTCAGGAGGAGTCCTGATCGTTGCCATTTCATCGACATCTTGTAGATGGGCTGCGATCGAGACTGTGCTGTGATCGTGAAGACCGTGTTCCGGATAGCCGAGGTGCTGGAATACTCGGCAGGTCCGGTCCGGGCACGATGAGCTGGAGGGGACGGGGCTCGTGAGCGAGAAGTCTTCTGGCGGGGCGGTACCCGCGCAGACCGATGGTCGGGGTGGTGCGGACGGCCCGGGTGACCCAGGCGGCCGTCGCCGTGCGCGGGAGCCGCAGGGCCCGCCCGTGTGGCAGAGCAGCCGGCCCGGATCGATCTACGACTACATCAGAGTCGCCTCCTTCTCGCTGGGCCCCGACGGGCGCATCGACCAGTGGAGCGAGCGGGCCGCGCGGATGCTGGGCATCCCCGCCCGGTACGCCATCGGCAAGGACCCCGTAGCGGCCTTCGTGCCGGGTGAGTTGCACGAGACCGGGCACCGCAAGGTGTCCGAGATCCTCGACGGGCGGGAGTGGACCGGCCTGGTCCCCTACCGCCGGGACGCCGACGGCGACGGGGGCGCCGACGGGCTCGCCGAGATCTATGTGATGCCCGCCGAGAACGAGCACGGGGAGCGCGGCGCGGTCTGCCTGGTCGTCGACGTACGGGCACTGCGCGGCATCGAGACCGACCTGGCCGCCTCGCAGGCGGTATTCGGTCAATCCCCCATGGGCTTCACCCTGTTCGGCACGGACCTGAAGCTGCTGCGGGTCAACGAGCGCTTCGCCACCGTCTTCGGCGGCCCGGCCGCCAGGTACCGCGGCTGCACCCCGCACGACTTCCTGCCGCGCCCCGAGGCCGAGCGGATGACCGCCGCGCTGCGCCGCGTCCTCGCCACCGGGGAGCCGGTCGCCGAGATGCAACTGGTGGGCGTGGTGCCGGGCGAGGAGGACCGCCGCCGCTGGTCGGTGTCGCTCTACCGGCTGCACGGCGCCAGCGGCCGCCCCATCGGCGTCGCCGCGCTCGCCTCCGACGTCACCGGCCGCCGCCGGGCCGAACGCGAGGCCGCCAACGCCCGCCGCAACCTCGCACTGCTCAACGAAGCCGGCGCCCGGATAGGCAACTCGCTCGACCTGGAGACCACCGCCCGCACCCTGCTGGACGTCGCCGTCCCGCAGTTCTGCGACCTGGCGTCGGTGGACCTCTACCAGGGGCTGCTGTCCGGAGACGAGGCGCCGCCCGGGATGAGCGACGGCAGCGCGGAGCTGCGCCGGGTCGCCTTCGCCAGCGCGGTGTCCGATGCCCCGCTCGCCTCCACCACCTGCTGCGTCCCCGAGGACGGGCCCGGACCGGTCGCCGTCGGCGCGGTCCACCGCTACCCCTTCAACTCGCCCTGTGCGGGCGCCCTGCGGACCGCCCAGGCACAGATCATCCCCGGCCGGGAGAGCGACGACGGCCCGGAGCTGGGCGCCGTGGTGCACTCCACCCTCGCCGTCCCGATGGTCGCCCGGGACACCATCGTCGGGCTGGTGCAGTTCTCCCGTACGAAGGGCAGCGAGCCGTTCGGCGAGCGCGACACGGCGCTCGCCGTCGAACTGGCCGCGCGCGCCGCGGTCTGCATCGACAACGCCCGCCTCTACCGCCGCGAGCACGAACGCGCGCTGATCCTCCAGCGCAGCCTGCTGCCGCCCGGCGACCCGGAGGCGGCCGGCCTGGACATCGCCTGCCGCTACCTGCCCGGCACCACCGCCACCGAGGTCGGCGGCGACTGGTTCGACGTCATCGAACTCCCCGGCCACCGCACCGCGCTGGTCGTCGGCGACGTGATGGGGCGGGGGCTGCGCGCCGCCGTCGCCATGGGCGAACTCCGCACCGCCGTACGGACGCTGGCGCTGCTGGACCTGGAGCCGGCCGAAGTGCTGGGGGCGCTGGACGAGATCGCCCGGGGGCTCGGCGGCAGCGGCGACGGGCGCTCCACGACGGCCGCCCGCAGCCGCCCGGGCGCCGCGCTCGGCGGGAGCGGTACCGGCCGCCCGGCGGGTGCCGCCGACCTCTCCGAGGTCTACCTCGCCACCTGCGTCTACGCCGTCTACGACCCGATCACCCGGACCTGCACCATCGCCAACGCCGGGCATCTGCCGCCCGTACTGGTCGAGGACGGCGAGGACGCGCTGCTGCTGGACGTGCCGCCGGGGATGCCCCTCGGGGTCGGCGGCGAGCCGTTCGAGGAGATCGAGGTCGAGGTGCCGGACGGCGCGCTGCTCGCGCTGTACACGGACGGCCTGGTGGAGTCCCGCGATCACCCGCTGGACGAGGGGCTGCGGGCGTTCCGGATGGCGCTCTCGGAGTCCGGCCGCCCGCTGGAGGACGTCTGCGACCACGTGCTGAGCGCGCTGGACACCCAGCACGGCGAGGACGACATCGCGCTGCTGATGGCCAGGGTGCACGGGCTGCCGAAGGACGCGGTGGGCGACTGGAGCCTGGCGCCGGAGCCCCGTTCGGTGGCCCGGGCCCGTGAGCTGGCCCGCGACCAGCTCACGGACTGGGGGCTGCACGCCCTGGTCGACACCACGGAGCTGCTGGTCAGCGAGCTGGTGACCAACGCACTGCGGCACGGCCACGGCGAGATCCGGCTGCGGCTGCTGCTGGACCGCACCCTGGTCTGCGAGGTGTGGGACGCGGATCTCGCCCAGCCACGCCGCCGCCGGGCCCGGGACACCGACGAGGGCGGTCGCGGCCTCCAGCTGGTGGGCCTGCTGAGCGAGCGCTGGGGCAGCCGCCGTACCCCGCGCGGCAAGACCGTATGGTTCGAACTGGCCCTGCCGGACGGGGAGTCGGCACCGGTGGACCCGGCGGAGGCACTGCTGAGCCTGTTCTGAGCGGGGCCGGTCGCGATCGGGCCGGTTGCGATCTGGTCGGTTGCGATCTGGTCGGTCGCGATCGGGCAGGGCCCGTCCCGGGCGGGGCCCGTTCCGAGCGGGGTTCCGCCGTGGACGGGTGCGCCTCTACCCTTGGACACAGGGGGCCCATCCGTCCCGTAGGGGACTTTCCGTACGGGATCTTCCGCAGGGAGGCTCCGGCGGGCGGTTTCTGTTGGGGATCTTCCCTAGGGACCTTCCCTGGGGATTTTCCGCGAGGCGCCCGCCCTGCGGCGCCCGCCCCGAGGCACCCACCCGGCCCGTGGCATGCGGCGGTCAGGCAGTGCCGATCAGGCGGTGCGCATCAGGCGGTGCGGATGTGGGACGCCGCCAACTCCGCCTCGTGGACGACGTGTTCGGCGTCGACGTGGACCAGCTCGCCGCGGTGCTTGCGCAGATGGCCGTCGACGAAGACCTCGCTGACGTTCGGCGGCTGGCCGTTGAGGACGATCTGGCCGGTCCAGTCGAAGCGCGGGGCGAAGTTGAGCGTGCCGGGGTCGAGGACGACGACATCGGCGCGCTTGCCCGGTGTCAGCGACCCGACCCGGTCCGCCATGCCGATGCACTCCGCGCCGCCCAGGGTCGCCATCCGCAGCACGGCAGGGATGGTGGGGTGGATCCCGGCGTCCTCGTGGCGGGCCCGCTGGAGGCCGACCGCCGCCTTCATGAGGTTGAACATGTCCGAGGTGTCGTTGGTCCCGCCGTCGTGGCCCAGCCCGGCCCGCACCCCGTGTCCGTGCAGCGCGGGCAGCGGGCAGATGCCGGACGCCAGCCGCATGTTGCTCAGCGGGCAGTGGGCGACCCGGACGTCGTGCTCGCCGGTCAGTGCGATCTCCGCGTCGGTGAGGTGGATCGCGTGGTTCATCAGCAGGTCCGGACCGAAGGCGCCGATCTCGCGGAGCGCGCGGATCGGGTCGTCCCTGCGGTCGTCGCGGTGCTCCAGGACGTGCGAGTTGAGCATCACGCCGAGCTCGCGGGCGAGTTCGTGCAGCGCCCGCAGGTCGGTCAGCTGCGACATCCCGGCGTGCGCCGACACCTGGACGGAGGCCAGCGGCAGCCGGTCCAGGAAGTCCTTCTTGATCCTGGGGATGAGGTGGATGTCGGCGGCGCGCTGCGTCGCGGCGTAGACGAAGCGCAGCCCGGCGTCGTCCAGCGCCCGTATGTAGCGCTCGCTGGTGTCGTACGGGATCGGGTGCACCCAGTCGACGACCGTGGTGACGCCGGCCTGGAGGGCGTCGAGGGCGGCCAGGTGCACGAACCGGTACATGTCCTGGGGGTCGATCCTCGGCAGGGCGACGCGGTTGCAGTCGGACAGCCAGCCGTTGAGGTCCTCGCCGGAGCAGCCGCCGCGGATGCTGGACTGCCACAGGTGGTTGTGCAGATCGACGAAGCCCGGCAGGACGATCTTGCCGCGGACGTCCAGGACGCGGGCGCCGTCCGGGGCGCCGAGCCCCCGGCCGACGGCCGCGATGACGCCGTCCCGCAGCAGGAGGTCGACATCGTTGTCCAGCCGGCCGAGGGGGCCGGTGCCCACCTTCGGGTCCATGGTGAGCACCAGGTCGGCGCCGCGCAGCAGGGTGGTCCGGCTGCGTCCCGGGGCCGCCGCCGGTCTCGCGGAGGGGGCCCGGTCGAGGTCGGGGAAGCCGGCCGCGGCGGCCAGGGGGACGGTGCCGAGGCCGGCCAGCACCCGGCGCCGGCTCATTTCCGGAAGATTCATTTCGTTTTTATACCGCGCCTGTTCGAACCCGTGGTGAGAACGTTTCCGGTCATGTGACGCGACATCAGAAATAAGGCATCCGGGGGCACTTGGGTGCCCGTCGGTCATTCCGTCCGGCGGCGGATCTTGTTCCCGAGCCACACCAGAGGGTCGTACTTGCGGTCGGCGGTCCGCTCCTTCAGCGGGATCAGCGCATTGTCGGTGATCTTGATGTTCTCCGGGCAGACCTCGGTGCAGCACTTGGTGATGTTGCAGTAGCCCAGCCCGTGCTCGTCCTGCGCGGTGCTCTTGCGGTCCAGCCCGGCCGCCGGCGCCGCGTCCAGCGGGTGCATGTCGAGCTCGGCGACCCGCATCAGGAAGCGAGGCCCGGCGAAGGCGGTCTTGTTCTCCTCGTGGTCGCGCACGACATGGCAGGTGTTCTGGCACAGGAAGCACTCGATGCACTTGCGGAACTCCTGCGACCGGTTCACGTCCTCCTGCTGCATGCGGTACTCGCCGGGGCCCAGGTCCGCCGGCGGGACGAACGACGGGATCTCCCGCGCCTTGGTGTAGTTGAACGACACGTCGGTGACCAGGTCGCGCAGGACCGGAAAGGTCCGCATCGGGGTGACGGTCACGGTCTCCGTACGGGAGAAGACCGACATCCTGGTCATGCACATCAGCCGCGGGCGCCCGTTGATCTCCGCGCTGCACGAACCGCACTTGCCCGCCTTGCAGTTCCAGCGGACCGCGAGATCGGGCGCCTGGGTCGCCTGGAGGCGGTGGATGATGTCCAGCACCACCTCGCCCTCGTGCACCTCCACCTCGAAGTCCGTCAGCCCGCCGCCGTCCGCGTCGCCGCGCCACACCCGGAAGTGCGCCGGGTACGCGCCGGCCCGCTGGTTCGCCTGCCGCTCGCTCACCGGCTCAGCTCCTCGTCCGTCAGATACTTCACCAGCTCGTCCTTGTCGAAGAGTTCGAGGAGATCGCGGCGGATCGGCGGGGTCTCCCGGCGGGCGAGCCTGATCTGTCCGAGGGCCGGGTCCGCCGCTCCCGACTCGGCCCGGGTGTCGGCGAGTTCGCAGACCAGGTTGACGTTGCGCCAGCGCCGGTCCATCTCGGGATGGTCGTCCCGGGTGTGCCCGCCGCGGCTCTCGGTACGTTCCAGGGCCGCCCGCGCCACGCACTCGCTGACCAGCAGCATGTTCCGCAGGTCGATGGCCAGGTGCCAGCCCGGGTTGTACTGCCGGTGCCCCTCGACGCCGGCCCGCCGGGCGCGTACCCGCAGTTCGGCCAGCCGCTCCAGCGCCTCGGCCATCTCGCTCTCCCGACGGATGATGCCGACCAGGTCGTTCATCGACTGCTGGAGCTCCTGGTGCACGGTGTACGGGTTCTCCGCCGGGCCGCGGTCGGCCTGCTGCCCGCCGCCCTCGGCGCTGAAGGGGCGCAGCGCCTCCGCCTCGGCGGCGTCGACGTCCCGCGGGTCGGCCTCCGGCCGCTCGTGCAGCGCCGCCGCGTACTCGGCCGCGTAGAGCCCGGCCCGGCGGCCGAAGACCAGCAGGTCGGAGAGCGAGTTGCCGCCCAGCCGGTTGGAGCCGTGCATCCCGCCGGCCACCTCGCCGGCCGCGAACAGCCCCGGCACGCCGGTCGCCGCCGCGGTGTCCGGGTCCACCTCCACTCCGCCCATCACGTAGTGGCAGGTCGGGCCGACCTCCATCGGCTCGGCGGTGATGTCCACGTCCGCCAGCTCCTTGAACTGGTGGTGCATGGACGGCAGCCGGCGCTTGATCACCTCGGCCGGCATGCGCGTCGACACGTCCAGGAAGACCCCGCCGTGCGGGGAGCCGCGGCCCGCCTTGACCTCGGCGTTGATGGCGCGGGCCACCTCGTCCCGGGGCAGCAGTTCGGGCGGCCGGCGGTTGTGGTCCGGGTCCTCGTACCAGCGGTCGCCCTCGGCCTCGGTCTGCGCGTACTTCTCCTTGAAGACGTCCGGGATGTAGTCGAACATGAAGCGCTTGCCGTCGCTGTTGCGCAGCACGCCGCCGTCCCCGCGGACGGACTCGGTGACGAGGATGCCCTTGACGGACGGCGGCCAGACCATCCCGGTGGGATGGAACTGCACGAACTCCATGTTGATCAGCGGGGCGCCGGCCAGCAGCGCCAGCGCGTGCCCGTCGCCGGTGTACTCCCAGGAGTTCGAGGTCACCTTGAAGGACTTGCCGATGCCGCCGGTGGCGAGCACCACCGCCGGCGCCTCCAGGACGAAGAAGCGGCCGGACTCCCGCTGGTAGCAGAAGACGCCGGAGACCCTGCCGGAGCCGCTGTTCGACTCTTTCAGGACCCGGGTGACGGTGCACTCCTGGAAGACCTTCAGCCCGGCGTCGTACGAGCCGGAGGCGCGCTCGTCCTCCTGCTGGAGCGAGACGATCTTCTGCTGGAGGGTGCGGATCAGCTCCAGGCCGGTGCGGTCGCCGACGTGCGCCAGCCGCGGGTACTCGTGGCCGCCGAAGTTGCGCTGCGAGATCCGGCCGTCCGCCGTGCGGTCGAAGAGCGCGCCCCAGGTCTCCAACTCCCATACCCGGTCAGGGGCTTCACGGGCGTGCAGCTCGGCCATCCGCCAGTGGTTGAGGAACTTGCCGCCGCGCATGGTGTCCCGGAAGTGCACCTGCCAGTTGTCGTTCTCGTTGGCGTTTCCCATGCTGGCCGCGATCCCGCCCTCGGCCATCACCGTATGGGCCTTGCCGAACAGGGACTTGCAGATCACCGCCGTCCGCATCCCGGCCTCGCGGGCCTCGATGGCGGCGCGCAGCCCGGCGCCGCCCGCGCCCACCACGACCACGTCCCAGGTCTGCCGGTCCACATGCGCCATCAGCGGGCACACCTTTCCTTGGGGTTCCTTGGAGTTGTTTTCCGTTGTCCGCAGATGTCCGCAGAGCCCTGCCGTCAGAAGAAGCGCGGATCCTCGAACGCTCCGCTGGCCAGCAGGAAGACATAGAAGTCCGCCACCGCCACGCTGATCAGCGAGGCCCAGGCGAGCAGCATGTGGCGCTCGTTGAGCCTGCTGACC
Source organism: Streptomyces sp. CT34 (assembly GCF_000805335.1). Lineage (GTDB taxonomy): Bacteria > Actinomycetota > Actinomycetes > Streptomycetales > Streptomycetaceae > Streptomyces. The sequence goes on from NZ_KN708638.1 coordinate 5,365,753, forward strand.
CAGCCCCACAGCCGGTAGCGCACCGGGTGCTTGGAGAAGTGCCGCAGCCGGCCGCCGACGATGTGCCGGCAGGAGTGGCAGGACAGGGTGTACGCCCAGATCAGCACGATGTTGGCGAGGAAGACCAGCGAGCCCAGGCCCATGTGGCCCCAGCGGTAGTGGTCGTCGCGGAAGGTCAGCGCGGTGTCGTAGGTGAGCACGCCGGCGACCAGTACCGCGAAGTAGAAGAAGTAGCGGTGGATGTTCTGGAGGATCAGCGGGAAGCGGGTCTCACCGGTGTACTTGGCGTGCGGCTCGGCGACCGCGCAGGCCGGCGGCGAGGCCCAGAACCCGCGGTAGTACGCCTTGCGGTAGTAGTAGCAGGTCAGCCGGAAGCCCAGCGGGAAGATCAGGATCAACAGCGCCGGGGACAGGCCCCACCAGCCGCCGAAGACGTCCCAGTTGGGGCCGCCGCGCATGGTGTGGCAGTTCTGCGCCAGGCACGGCGAGTAGAACGGCGAGACGTACGGGGCGTGGTAGTAGTCGGCGTTCGCGAAGGCCCGCCAGGTCGAGTAGACGACGAACGCGAGCAGTCCGGCGGTGGTGCCGGCCGGTGCCAGCCACCAGCGGTCGGTACGCAGGTGGCGGGCGGGGATGGCGGCGCGGGAGGATTCGCGTACGCCGATCGCGTCCGTTTGCGGCGGTGGTTCGATGCCAGTGGCCAACTCGGTCTCCGTCCTCACGGCGCGTGCCGGTCCTTGGCGCCCAGGCCCTCGTCCTCGGCGTCCTTCCACAGCGCGGAGTTGTAGGGGGTGTCGGAGACCGGCACCATCTCGTCCTCGGTCCTGCCGGGACGGCCCGGGGGTCTTGCGGCCATGCCCTGCCGCAGCAGCGACAGGCTCTCGCGCAGATGGTCCGTGTCGCTGCGCACCCGGCGGATGTCCAGCCCGCCGCCGATCCGCGTCTCCAGCTTTCCGACCGCCTGGACGAGTCCGTCCAGGCTGCGTTCAACCGCCGTCAGGTCGTCCTGAAGGGACATAACGTGCCCTCACTTTTGCCGGTGTGGTGGGCGATCTCATGCGCCCGCGAGTGTCGCGCGTCACAGTAGGGCTTGGGAAGGGGTCTGGCGCGACTACGACTCGAACCGGTGCGTTTCGGCGAACACGCGCCGTATTGCGTGCCGAACTCCCGTACGAGCGCGCTGATGCGGCGGTGCGGGCGATGCGCGGTACGCGCCCCCTTCCGGCACCTGGCGGAGCCCGTATTGGGCCGGGCGGGTGGCCTTGCCGGCGGTGGCCGCCGTGTCGGGCACCGGTGGGCGTGTCGTTCACCTTCAGTAGGGGCCCATAGATGTGATGAGCCGCAAAGTCGGCCGGACGTGTCGCTGCGGCTCGGTGCGGCGCGCGCGAGCCCGGAGGTAACAGTCATGACCGACCACGTCAGCTCAGGCCGTGCGGCGTGCCGGCGGCGCCGCTGTGCCGCGCTCATCGCGGCGGGCGTGCTGCTGCCGGTGCCGGTGCTGGCCGGATGCAGCGAGAAGGACACCACGGCGTCCGTCGCCGAGTCCCGGGACATCGCGCCGGCCCCGCGCGGGACGCTGAAGGACGGCGGCACCGTGCGCTGGGCGGTCGACGCGGTGCCCGGCACCTTCAACGCCTTCCAGAGCGACGCCGACGCCACCACCGCCCGCATCACCGGCGCCGTCCTGCCCAGCCTGTTCACCGTCGACGCCAACGGCCGGCCGCAGCGCAACGCCGACTATCTCGACGCCGCGGACGTCACCGCCCGCGAGCCCCGACAGGTCGTCACCTACCGGCTCAACCCCAAGGCGCGGTGGAGCGACGGGCGGCCGATCGAGGCCGCCGACTTCATCGCCCAGTGGAACGCGCTGCGCGGCAGGGACAACGCGTACTGGACCGCCCGCAACGCCGGGTACGACCGGATCGCCAAGGTCGAGGCGGGCGCCGGGCCGCACCAGGTCAAGGTCACCTTCGCCCGCCCGTACGCCGACTGGCAGTCGCTCTTCACCCCGCTCTACCCGAAGAGCGTGATGGGCAGCCCGCACGCCTTCAACGACAAGTCGCGGAGCCAACTCGCCATCGGCGCAGGCCCGTTCAGCGTCCAGAAGCGGGACGCCGACCGCCGCACCGTCACGCTCGTACGGAACCCGAAGTGGTGGGGCGACCCGGCCAGGCTGGACCGGCTGGTGCTCGCGGCGCTGCCCCGCGACAAGCGGGTCGCGGCGCTGTCCGCCGGGACCGTCGACGTCGCCGCCCTCGACCCGGCCGGCGCCCGGCGGGTCACCGCGGCCGGCGGGAGCGGTGACGCGCAGGCCGCCGACGCCAAGGCCGCGGCGCCGGAGAACTCCGCCGGGCTGCGCGGCTTCACCGTCCGCAAGGCCCTGGAACCCGCCTACACCCAGCTCGCCCTCAACGGCGGCGCCGGACCGCTCTCCGACGACCGGGTGCGCCGCGCGGTGGCCCGCGCCATCGACCGGCAGGCGCTCGCCGACACCGTCCTCAAGCCGCTGGACCTGCCGTCCCGGCCGCTCGGCAGCCATCTGCTGATGGCCGGGCAGCAGGGCTACGAGGACCACAGCGACGCGCTCGGCGACCCGGATCCGGCGGCGGCCCGCAAGCTGCTCGCCGACGCCGGCTGGAAGCCGGCGGGCGGCAGCGCGCCGCAGGAGCCGGGGGAGAAGGCCGGCGCCGGACGGGCGGTGCCGCCGGACGTGGCGGAGGACGCGGGCGACGCGGGTTACCGGAAGGAGTCCGGGGTGGACCGGCCCGGCGACGGGACCTCCGCCGACCAGTCCGGCGACGCCCGGTCGGACGGCCGCAACCCGGCGCAGGCCGGCCGCGCCCGCCACCACGGCGCCGATGCCGCGCACGGTGACCAGGAGGAGGGCACCCGCCCGGCCCCCGCCGACGCCCCGCTGTCCTTCGCCGGGGCGGTCGGCTCCGAGGTCCAGCAGGCCGCGCTGCTGCGGCAGAGCGCCACGTTCTACAAGGCGGGGGCGGCCGAGGAGAAGGCGGCGGCGGCCGGGGACACCGGCTCCGCGGCGTACGCCAAGTACCGGCGGTACAAGAAGCGGGCCGCGCAGGCGCTGGGCGCCGCCGAGCTGATCGAGACCGGGCAGGCGCCGAACCTGCCGGGCTCCGCCGGCCACCTGGCGGCCCGGCAGATGCGCGCCGAGCGGTCCCCGGAGGCGGCGGCAGCGGGCCGGCCGGGCCGGGCGCCGGTGCTGCGCAAGGACGGCAAGCCGCTCGCGCTGCGCTTCGTGCTGCCCGACGGGGCCGGGTCCGAGCAGCTGCGCACGGTGGGCCGGCGGATCGCCGGGATGCTCGACAAGATCGGCGTGCGGACCTCGATCCAGCGGGTCCCGGACGTCGGCTACTTCCAGGACCACATCGCCTCCGGCGACTACGACCTGGCGCTCTACTCCTGGCCCGGCACCGCCTTCCCGGCGACCGACGCCCGGCCGATCTTCGCCAAACCGCAGCCGGCGCCGGACGGCTCGTTGACCGTCGAGCAGAACTACACCCGGGTCGGCACCGACCACATCGACCAGCTCTTCGACCAGGCCGCCTCCGAGCTGGACGCGGACGCCGCGCGCACCCTGGTCCAGCAGGCGGACGCCCGGATCTGGGCCGCCGCCGGATCGATTCCGCTGTACCAGCGGCCGGAGCTGGTGGCCACCAGGAAGTCGCTCGCCAACATCGGCGCGTTCGGCTTCGCCGCCCCCCGCTTCCAGGACATCGGCTACCGGAAGTAAAGGCCCCACCAGAGCTCATAATCGGTAAGAAACCGCAGGTCAGAGGTGCTGTGCACGGGCTGGGGCGGCCCTTTCCGCCGCAGCCCCGTACCATGGGATAGGCCGTGGCGTCGTTATGCCCGGCGGGCGCGCGTACCGGACCGTACGCGCCGCCATCCACGATTCCGGGAGAAGCGCCGCAATATGGCCGTGTCCGCAACACGTCACGACATCCGTAACGTCGCCATCGTCGCCCACGTCGACCACGGCAAGACGACCATCGTCGACGCCATGCTCAAGCAGGCCGGTGCCTTCGCCGCGCACCAGCTCGACTCCGTCGACGACCGCGTCATGGACTCGAACGACCTGGAGCGTGAGAAGGGCATCACGATCCTCGCCAAGAACACCGCGGTGAAGTATCACCCGAAGGACGGCGGGGATCCCATCACGATCAACATCATCGACACCCCCGGCCACGCCGACTTCGGCGGCGAGGTCGAGCGCGGTCTGTCGATGGTCGACGGCGTCGTCCTCCTCGTGGACGCCTCCGAGGGCCCGCTGCCGCAGACCCGCTTCGTGCTGCGCAAGGCCCTCGCCGCCCGGATGCCGGTCATCCTGTGCATCAACAAGACCGACCGCCCGGACTCCCGGATCGACGAGGTCGTCAACGAGACCTACGACCTCTTCCTCGACCTGGACGCCGACGAGGACCAGATCGAGTTCCCGATCGTCTACGCCTGCGGTCGCGACGGCATCGCCTCGCTGACCAAGCCGGACGACGGCACCGTGCCGGCCGACTCCACCAGCCTGGAGCCGTTCTTCTCCACGATCCTGGAGCACATCCCGGCCCCCACGTACGAGGACCAGGCTCCGCTCCAGGCGCATGTCACCAACCTGGACGCGGACAACTTCCTCGGCCGTATCGCGCTGCTCCGCGTCGAGCAGGGCGAGCTCCAGAAGGGCCAGACCGTCGCCTGGATCAAGCGCGACGGCTCGGTGCAGAACGTCCGCATCAGCGAGCTGATGATGACCGAGGCGCTGACCCGCAAGCCCGCCGAGAAGGCCGGCCCGGGTGACATCTGCGCGGTCGCCGGTATCCCGGACATCATGATCGGCGAGACCCTGGCCGACCCGGAGAACCCGGTCGCGCTGCCGCTGATCACGGTCGACGAGCCGGCGATCTCCATGGTCATCGGTACCAACACCTCGCCGCTGGTCGGCCGCGGCGGCTCCGGCAAGGGCGCGGACGCCAAGGCCGCGGTCAAGGACCGCAAGGTCACCGCCCGCCAGGTCAAGGACCGCCTGGACCGCGAGCTGATCGGTAACGTCTCGCTGCGCGTGCTGGACACCGAGCGCCCCGACGCGTGGGAGGTGCAGGGCCGCGGTGAGCTGGCGCTGGCGATCCTCGTCGAGACCATGCGCCGGGAAGGCTTCGAGCTGACCATCGGCAAGCCGCAGGTCGTCACCAAGGACGTCGACGGCAAGACCTACGAGCCGATCGAGCGCATCACCATCGACGTGCCCGAGGAGCACATGGGCGCGGTCACCCAGCTCATGGGCACCCGCAAGGGCCGGATGGACAACATGTCCAACCACGGCTCCGGCTGGGTCCGGATGGAGTTCATCGTCCCCTCCCGCGGGCTGATCGGCTTCCGTACGGAGTTCCTGACCAACACCCGCGGTACGGGCATCGCGCACTCCATCCACGAGGGCCACGAGCCGTGGTTCGGCAACCTCCAGACCCGTAACAACGGCTCGCTGGTCGCCGACCGCTCCGGTGTGGTCACCGCGTTCGCGATGACCAACCTCCAGGAGCGCGGTGTGCTCTTCGTGGAGCCGGGCACCGAGGTGTACGAGGGCATGATCGTCGGCGAGAACTCCCGCTCCGACGACATGGACGTCAACATCACCAAGGAGAAGAAGCTCACCAACATGCGGTCGTCCACGGCCGATGTGGCCGAGTCGATCGTCCCGCCGCGCAAGCTCTCCCTGGAGCAGTCGCTGGAGTTCTGCCGCGACGACGAGTGCGTCGAGGTCACCCCGGAGGCGGTCCGCATCCGCAAGGTCGTCCTCGACCAGAAGGAGCGCGGTCGCGCGGCGTCCCGCGCCAAGCGGTAGCCGCCACTGACGCGTTGAAGCGCCCCGCCGGACCGTGGTCCGGCGGGGCGCTTCCGTCATCCGGGCGGTTTCTCGGGATTTCGGAGCAGCGGCGGTCGACTCCGGAGTGCGATACATGCTGGTTTGGGCTCTGATGTGGGCTACGTGTGGTCCCTGTGGCTACGTGTGACCCCGGAGTCCGGACCAAAGGAGGCGCCATGCGCAACGCCGTGCGCGCGAAGTGGGCCGTCTGGGCCGGAGCCGTCGCGCTGGCGGCCACGGCCTGCGGGGGCGGCGGTGGTACGGACGCCGGGGTGGTGAGCGCCTCCTGGGGGGACCCGCAGAACCCGCTGGAGCCGGCGAACACCAACGAGGTGCAGGGCGGCAAGGTCCTGGAAATGCTGATGCGCGGGCTCAAGCGCTACAACCCGAAGACCGGGGCCGCGCAGAACGCCCTCGCCGACCGGATCGAGACGACGGACGCACAGAACTACACGGTGACGCTCAAGCCCGGCTGGACCTTCAGCAACGGGGAGAAGGTCACCGCGAAGTCGTTCGTGGACGCCTGGAATTACGGCGCGCTGCTGGACAACAAGCAGAAGAACGCGGCCTTCTTCCAGTACATCGACGGCTACGACCGGGTCCATCCGGACCATGGCGCGGCCACCGCCAAGACCCTGTCCGGGCTCCGGGTGAAGGACGACCGGACCTTCACCGTCAAACTGAACCAGAAGTTCTCCAGCTGGCCGGACACCCTGGGCTATTCGGCGTTCATGCCGCTGCCGCAGGCGTTCTTCCGGGATCACGACGCCTGGCTGAAGAAGCCGGTCGGCAACGGCCCGTACGTGGTGGATTCGTACACCAAGGGCACCGTGCTGAAGATGCGGAAGTGGAAGAAGTACCCGGGGCCGGACCCGGCGCGGAACGACGGGATCGACCTGCGGGTGTACACCGACAACAACACCGCCTACACCGATCTCCAGGCGGGCAATCTCGACCTGGTCGACGACGTGCCCGCCGCGCAGCTCAAGAACGTCGGAAAGGACCTGGGGAACCGGTACATCAACCAGCCGGCCGGGATCATCCAGACCATCACCTTCCCCATGTACGACCCGAAATGGGGCCGGCCGGGAATGGAGAAGGTGCGCCGCGGCATCTCGATGGCGATCGACCGGCAGCAGATCACCAAGGAGATCTTCCGGAACACCCGGACGCCGGCGACCGACTGGACCTCGCCGGTGCTGGGCGCCGCCGGCGGCTACCGGCAAGGGCTGTGCGGCGACGCCTGCGTGTTCGACGCTGCCAGGGCCCGGCAGCTCGTCAAGGAGGGCGGCGGCCTGCCCGGCGGCCGGATGACCATCACGTACAACGCGGACACCGGCTCGCACAAGGACTGGGTGGACGCGGTCTGCAACAGCATCAACAGGACGCTGGGGAACGACCGGGCGTGTGTCGGCGAACCGGTCGGGACCTTCGCGGACTTCCGGAACAAGATCAGTTCGAAACGGCTGACCGGGCCTTTCCGGGCCGGCTGGCAGATGGACTATCCGCTGATCCAGAACTTCCTTCAGCCGCTGTATTACACCGATGCCTCGTCCAACGACGGGAAGTTCAGCAACCCCGCCTTCGACAGACTCGTCAACGAGGCCAACGCCGCACCGGACACGCGTCACGCGGTGGCCACGTTCCAGGAAGCGGAGAAGATCCTGGCCCAGCAGATGCCGGCCATTCCGCTGTGGTACCAGAACGGCAGCGGCGGCTATTCCGACCGCATCAGCAATGTGTCGCTGAATCCCTTCAGTGTGCCGGTCTACAACGAGATCAAGGCCAGCCGAGCCGGCTGACCGTGAAGTGAGGCTCGTGCATGGGACGTTATGTGATCCGGCGGCTGCTCCAGATGATCCCGGTCTTCGTCGGCAGTACGTTTCTGATCTTCTTCATGGTCTACGCGCTGGGCGATCCGGTCGCCGCGATGTTCGGCGACCGGGCGCCGGACCCGGCCACCGCCGCGCAGATCCGCCACGACCTCTTTCTCGACCAGCCGCTGTGGAAGCAGTATCCGCATTACATGAGGCAGATCTTCCAGGGGAATTTCGGCACCGCGTTCAACGGCCAGTCGGTCACCGAGCTGATGTCCACGGCCTATCCGGTCACCCTCCGGCTGACCGTCGTCGCGATCGTGATCGAGATGATCGTGGGCATCGTGCTGGGGGTGTTCAGCGGGCTGCGGCGCGGCCGGGGGGTGGACACCACGGTGCTGGTCCTCACCCTCGTCGTCGTCTCGGTCCCGACGTTCGTCAGCGGCTATCTGCTCCAGTTCGTGTTCGGCGTGAAGTGGGAATGGGCCGCGCCGACCGTCGCGCCCGAGGCGCCGCTGGGCCAGTTCCTGCTTCCCGGGCTGGTCCTGGCGCTGGTCTCGCTCGCCTATGTCACCCGGCTGACCCGGACCTCGCTCGCCGAGAACGCCCGCGCCGACTACGTCCGCACGGCGGTCGCCAAGGGCCTGCCCCGGCACCGGGTCATCACCCGCCATCTGCTGCGGAACTCGCTGATCCCGGTCGTCACCTTCATCGGCACCGACATCGGCGCGCTGATGGGCGGCGCCATCGTCACCGAGCGCATCTTCAACATCCACGGCGTCGGATACCAGCTCTACCAGGGCATCCTCCGGCAGAACTCGCCTACCGTGGTGGGCTTCGTGACGATCCTGGTGCTGGTGTTCCTGATCGCCAACCTGCTGGTCGACCTGCTGTACGCCGTCCTCGACCCGAGGATCCGCTATGCCTGAGAGCCCTGAGAGCCACGTCCCCAAGGAAGCAATCGGCCACGGCGACGGCGGGACCGCCGCCCTGGCCATCGGCGAGGCCGAGTCGCTGGAGCGGGTGCCCGCCCCCGGCCGCCCGCCCGGCGCGGCGCTCACCGGCCGACCCCGCAGCCTGTGGAGCGACGCCTGGCACGACCTGCGCCGCAACCCGGTCTTCGTGGCCTCCGCGCTGGTCATCGTCTTCCTCGTGGTCATCGCCATCTGGCCGCAGCTGATCGCCAGCGGCAACCCGTACCGCGCCGACCTGTCCAAGGCCCAGGAGGGCCCCGCGCCCGGCCACCCCTTCGGCTACGACACCCAGGGCCGGGACGTCTACACCCGGGTCGTCTACGGCGCCCGCGCCTCCATCACCGTCGGCACCTGCGCCACCGCCGGCGCCGCCCTGCTGGGCAGCCTGCTCGGCGGGCTGGCCGGCTTCTTCGGCGGCTGGTGGGACACCCTGCTCTCCCGCCTCGCCGACATCTTCTTCGGCATCCCGGTGCTGCTCGGCGGCCTGGTCTTCCTGTCCGTCGTCACCAGCACCACCGTCTGGCCGGTGGTCGGCTTCATCGTGCTGCTCGGCTGGCCGCAGATCGGCCGGATCGCCCGCGGCTCCGTCGTCACCGCCAAGCAGAACGACTACGTCCAGGCCGCGCGGGCACTGGGCGCGGGCAACGGGCGGATGCTGCTGCGGCACATCGCGCCGAACGCCGTCGCCCCGGTGATCGTCGTCGCCACCATCGCGCTCGGTACGTACATCGCGCTGGAGGCGACGCTGTCCTACCTGGGCGCCGGGCTCAAACCCCCCACCGTCTCCTGGGGCATCGACATCTCCACCGCCTCGACCTACATCCGCAACGCCCCGCACATGCTGCTGTGGCCGGCGGGCGCGCTGAGCATCACGGTGCTGGCGTTCATCATGCTCGGCGACGCGGTGCGCGACGCCCTCGACCCCAAGTTGCGCTGAGGAGGCGGCAGATGACCAACGGCGGTGCGCGGCGCGGGGAGGTACTGCTCGAAGTCCGGGACCTGCGGGTGGAGTTCCGCACCCGGGACGGGGTGGCACAGGCCGTCAACGGCGTCAGCTGCGCCGTGGCGGCAGGGCAGACACTCGCGGTGCTCGGCGAGTCGGGCTCCGGGAAGTCCGTCACCGCCCAGGCCGTGATGGGCATCCTGGACTCGCCGCCGGGCTTCGTGACCGGCGGCGAGATCCTCTTCCAGGGGCGCGATCTGCTCAAGCTGGGCAGGGAGGAGCGGCGCCGGATCCGCGGCGCCAGGATGGCGATGATCTTCCAGGACGCGCTCTCCTCGCTGAACCCGGTGCTCAGTGTCGGCGCGCAGCTGGGGGAGATGTTCCAGGTCCACGAGGGGATGTCGCGCAGGAAGGCCCGCGGCCGGGCCGTGGAGCTGATGGAGCGGGTCGGCATCCCGGCGGCCCGGGAGCGGGTGGGGGACTACCCGCACCAGTTCTCCGGCGGGATGCGCCAGCGCATCATGATCGCCATGGCGCTGGCCCTGCGCCCCGACCTGATCATCGCCGACGAACCGACCACGGCGCTGGACGTCACCGTCCAGGCGCAGGTGATGGACCTGCTCGCCGAGCTCCGGCGCGAGTTCACCATGGGGCTCGTCCTGATCACCCACGACCTGGGCGTGGTCGCCGACGTCGCCGACACCATCGCCGTGATGTACGCCGGCCGGATCGTGGAGACCGCCCCCGTCCACCAGCTCTACAAGGCACCCGCGCACCCGTACACCCGCGGCCTGCTGGAGTCCGTCCCGCGCCTGGGCCACAAGGGCCGGGAACTCTACGCGATCAAGGGCCTGCCGCCGAGCCTGACCGCCATCCCGCCGGGCTGCGCCTTCCACCCCCGCTGCCCGCTGGCCCGCGACATCTGCCGGACGGATCCGCCGCCGCTCTACGAGGCGGGCCCGGACCGGGCCAGCGCCTGCCACTTCTGGAGAGAGACCCTCGAGCGCGGAAAGGAGATCTTCGATGGCGGCCGGTGACCCCGCATCCGCTCCCGCACCCGAACCCCTCATCGAAGTCCGCGACCTGGTCAAGCACTTCCCGCTCACCCAGGGCGTGCTCTTCAAGAGGCAGGTGGGCGCCGTCAAGGCCGTCGACGGGATCTCCTTCGACCTCCACCGGGGCGAAACCCTCGGCATCGTCGGCGAATCGGGCTGCGGAAAGTCCACCGTCGCCAGGATGCTGGTGGGCCTGGAACGCCCGACGGAGGGTCAGATCCTCTACCGGGGAGAGGACATCACCCGACTCTCGGGACGGGCGCTGAAGTCGGTGCGCCGCAACATCCAGATGGTCTTCCAGGACCCCTACACCTCCCTGAACCCCCGGATGACGGTCGGCGACATCATCGGCGAGCCGTACCAGATCCACCCCGAGGTCGCGCCCCGGTCGGACCGCCGCCGCAAGGTCCAGGAACTCCTCGAAGTCGTCGGGCTCAACCCCGAGTTCATCAACCGCTACCCGCACCAGTTCTCCGGCGGCCAGCGCCAGCGCATCGGCATCGCCCGGGGCCTGGCCCTCCGCCCGGAGATCATCGTCGCCGACGAGCCGGTCTCCGCGCTCGACGTCTCCGTACAGGCCCAGGTCGTCAACCTCCTGGCGCGCCTCCAGAGCGACTTCGACCTCTCCTACGTCTTCATCGCGCACGACCTCTCCGTCGTCCGCCACATCTCCGACCGGGTCGCGGTGATGTACCTGGGCCGGATCGCCGAGATCGGCACCGGCGAGGAGATCTACGACCACCCCACCCACCCCTACACCCAGGCCCTCCTCTCCGCCGTCCCGGTCCCCGACCCCGAGGCCCGCGAGCACCGCGAGCGCATCCTCCTGACCGGCGACGTCCCCTCCCCGGCCCACCCGCCCTCCGGCTGCCGCTTCCGCACCCGCTGCTGGAAGGCCCAGGAGCTGTGCGCACGGGTCGAGCCGCCGCTCGAAGTCCCCCCGGAATTCCGGAAGTCGACGGGCCCGGCGCGCCATCCCTCGGCGTGCCACTTCGCGGAGGAGCGGCGGGTGGTGGCGGGCGGGTAACGTCCGCTCAGGTCCGTGTGCTTGCCTCCGCAGCGGGCACGTGTGGTGTGGAGGGCTGTACCGAGGCGGCCGAGCGGTTCGGCTGTTCCGTTCGCCCTGAGTGCATCGATGGCAGGAACTACCATCGGAATGCCGCCACCGAGCCTGAGCAACCCGCCGAGGTGAACGTGAGTAACTGGGCCGACCTTTCGAACGGTACGCGTATCAAGCACCTGAGGGGCTCCGATCTGACGCAGCAGGGGCTCGCCGATGCCGCGGGCGTCTCGCTGGCTTTAGTGCAGAAGGCCGAGCAGGACCGGGGCGAACTGTCGGTCGGCTCATTGCTCAAGCTCGCGCATGCGCTCAAGACCGACGTTGCGGTGATCCTGGGGCAGCAGGCGCCGCGCCGGGGAATGAGCCGAGGTACCAGGGCCGCTCTACGGAGGCTTTCGGACGCCGTGCACGACAGCGCCCTCGGAGGCTGGGACGGCATTGCGGAGCCGAGCACCCTCGCCGAGCTTTCAGCTGCGCATGACCAGGTGTACAGCGCCTACTGGCAGGGGGATTACGGGAAACTGAGTGAACTCCTCGCCAGGGTATTGCTCGAAGGGACTGCTCGGTACGGGCAAGCGACGGGGCACGAGCGCGAAAGGCTGGGCGCGGTTCTCGCCAGTGCCTACCAATTCGCCTCCTCGGCCGCGATTCTGCTCGGGCAGCGCGATCTCGCGCTGAGCGCCCTCACCTCGGCGCGTCGCCTGGCCGAGGACTCCGGCGATGCGGTGCTTGGCGCGCTTATCGAGTCGACTCTGTCGTGGATTCACCTGCGAAGCGCGAAAGTTCCTCGGGCGATTGCCGTAGCCGAACGAGCGGCCCTGCGGATCGAGCCCTCGTTCAGCAAGGCGCCCCGCCCTCAACTATTCGGCTACGGAAGGCTGATGATCTCTGCTGCTGTGGCCGCATCTCGTCAAGGCGACGCCGTATCCGCGGATGACTACCTGTCGCAGGCGCATGCCGCAGCAGCTCGGCTGGGTCATGACGAGGCGCTTTACGGCACACATTTCGGCCCGACTGCCGCGAATACAGAGGCCGTAGGAATCGCCGTGGCGCTCGGGAATTACGGAAGGGCGCTCAAACTGGCCTCGCGCACCGAACTGCCTCGTTCCATGCCCAAGCTGGCACGTAACCGCTACAAGCTCGATGTCGCCTTGGCCCAGTGCGAGACGAAGCTGTACGACCGGGCCGCCGACACGCTGATCGAGGTAGGTCTCGACGCCCCGGAGTGGGTCAGGCATCAGGCATTGCCCGGCGTCATCGGGAAGCGTCTCGCGAAGGTGTCCACGGCGCGCGTGCGGAACATCAGCGAGCTGATCGGCGTGCCCCTGATCACCTAGGTCCTACGGGGCGTACGAGTTGGGGCCGGGCGGCCTGAAGCGCTCTTACGACCCATGGCTTCACTAAACGTGACCGGCCGGACACGATTGACGCATGGCCAGCATCGAGCAGGGACAGAGGCAGCAGGGGCCGGCTACGGCCCGCCGGACCGAGGGGGACCTGAAACGGCGACAGGCGCTTGCCGACGCGGCAGCGGGTATCCCGGCGAGTTCGGCCGAAGTGCCGGGCGAGGACGGGAAGATCGAGCGGTTCCGCTGCGTGATCTACCTGAGCAGTGCGCCTGACACCGACAGCGGAGAGATGCGCGAGGAGTGCACCGAGTACGCCGAGGCGTTCGGGTGGGAGATCGCGGCCGTGATCGAGGAGCGCACGGGGTTACTGCCGCCCGAGGGCCGAGAAGGTCTCAGGCAGGCCGTCGACCGCATCAAGGACGGCAAGGCTGGCGCCGTGCTCACGGCCTCGCGTTCGATGATCTCTCCCGTAGCGGAGGAGTACGACCGGGTCGTCGGCGAGATCGAGAAGGCGGGCGGTTTCCTGCACGTCACGGAAACGGCCGGTAACGACCACGGGATCGAGCGGTGATGGTTCAGGACATCACCGCGCGCCTGCTGCCATGGGCGGCGCCTGGGGGCAAGCCTTGCTACCTCGTGAGCGACGGCGGTTTGGTGTCCCGTATCGCCGACAGCGTCGAGGCGGTGCAGTTGGGCATGGCGGGCGACCTTCTCCACCACGCGGGCGGCATGCTCGCCGACCACAAGGGCAGCGGTGGTGAACTGTGGTTTCTCGCTGCCCGGTTGATGGAGTCCCTCCGTGATGTGAAGCGCATCGCGGACAGCCGGGGCGCCCGGCTGCCGCAGACCGATGACGGATCCGACGCGGACGACGGCGACGACGGGGACGACGAAGACGACGGGGACGACGAAGACGACGGGGACGACGAAGACAGCGCGGCACGTCCCTGGCCCGTCCGCCCGCACAACTTCCCCCGACCGGAGATCTCTTGAGCAGGGACAGTACGTGTCGTCCCGACCGAGCCGACGGGCTCCGCTCCCGCTCCGGTCCGTCCAGCGGGGAGCGTCCCGGGCGCTCCCTTCACGGATGCCGTGCCATCGCGGCGCGGTGAGGGAAACGGGTCCCGCCCTCCCTCTTTGCAGGGGGGAGGGCGGGACCTGGCCGGGTGGTCGCTGAGCACCTCGTCTCCCGTAGATGCACGGTAGGGGCAGCAGGCAATGGTGGCGGTTGGTTCGCGTCGAGGCACTGCCAGGTGGTCGAACCACCCGTCTGGCAAAGCGAATTGGAGACGGGCGAGCATGCCTGTTCCACGACCAATACTGATTCCCTGACGCGAAACCGTAGCTGTGGCCGGTGAGCTCCGACCCGGCGCTGTGAGAGTGCGAGGAAAATTCAGTCAATTTCGGATATTGGGGCGCCATGGATGCGAGATCTATGTAATACGCGGACCCTGGAACGTGCGACAAACCCTCGTTAAGTTCGCTGGCGCGAGAGAGTGATTTGGTATCTAATGATCTCGTCGGCCGCTACGGGAAAGTGAGCGGCGTGATGCTTCCTGCGAAGGTGACCGCTTCAAGGGGAGGGTGCGGTTCGTCTGTCGCGTTAGTTGTGGGCGAGCTGGCCTGTCAGCGTCAAACAGGCAAGGGAAACGAGGGGGAAAATTGAAGCGTAAATTTGGCATGACCATCGCTGGGCTGGCTGCGACCGGATTGGTGATCTTCGGCACGACGTCGGCATCTGCCACGCCTGTCCGTGGGTTCAACATCAAGAACGTCGCGACCGGGAAGTGCCTTAAGTTTAACGGAATGGGTCATCCCGTGACCGCGGAGGCGTGTGACGTTGAGGTTCAACAACAGCGATGGGCTATGAACCCCGATGGGATCATCTCTGTAGCGGCTGGTAATCCGGCGTATGGTCCCTGCCTGCTGGCCAAGAAAGGGGGCGGCGGGGATGTCTACGTGAATACCTGCAACTTCGATGGATGGACTCCGGGCTTTGTTGTGAGTTCCTTCCACGACAGGGAGAAGGCCATATATGCAAACCCGGCTGCAGGGTGCTACCTGAAGGTATCGGGGAGCGATGCGGTCTGCACTCCGGGCCAGACAGACGAGAAGTGGTGGATGGCTATCTACGGATAGTCGGTACCCATTCGCAGTTCAATAAGCCGGGACCCACCTTCTTTGCGAGGGGTGGGTCCCGGCCGCTCTATGGCTGCAAGACCGTTTAGGCGGTGTCGTGTCCGTCAGCGGAGCCTGGCGGCGGGCACGGGGAACTCGCCCGTCCTCGGTGATCCACCGGCCGGACAGTCTTGATGCCGACACCGCAGCTCTCCGTCAACTGGCGCGGCGTCCCTCGACGGGAACGGCCCGACCACAACAGGTGTGCTGTGCCGCGAGATCCGTCCGCCCCGTCACGACCGGGGGTCGCACCAGCAGTGAGGGACGCCTGCATGAATGGGCCTCGGCGCGATGGGTGGGCTCGCGTCGACCCGACTACGGGAGCGTGTCCACCGCGGCGTGCCACGGGTAGGCGTCGAGGTTGCCGTGGCGTGGCCTGTGTGGCACGAAACGGCCGTTGTCGAAGAGCACTTGGACGCCCGCGGCGCGCAGGGTCTCGACGCGGAGCGGCACGGCCGGGTGCGCATTGTGGGCATCGCTCCAGTGCGGCAGTGCCAGGATGGGCAGCTGCAGCCCGATACCTTCGGTGATCAGTCCGAGAGCCAGTGTGTCGCTGATACTCGCGGCCCACTCGTCGATCGTGTTGGCGGTGAGCGGCGCGAAGAGCAGCGCATGCGGCCGGCCCCCGCAACGGCCTCTCCGCGCTTCGGCCAGTCCCTTACACACTGAGCACGTGCCCGTGATCGTGAAGCAAGCCGCGGACTTCAGGTACCTTCTCGAAGTCCCCGAGCCGCTGGAGTACGACACGGGCCCGCGACACGGTGCGGTCACTCGTCATGTCCGCGGACGCAGAGATGACACGTCGTGCTTCCTCGGCTGCTCGCTCCGGCTCGTTGGCGTCGGCAAGAGCGACGGCGAGCCATGAGCGGTAGAGGGCCACCTCTCGCGCGTGTGTGGCGTCGTAGCGGCTGAGTACGTCGGTCAGCAATGGCACAGCGCGCAACGGGCGGTGCAGCTCGGTGAAAACTCGGGCGTCCATCACCTCTAGCTCTTCCGTGCTCACCCAGTACGCCCACTGTGGCGCGTCGTCGTCGGCTTCGGTCAGCGCGTCATGCGCTTGCTCAAGTGCCTGCATGGCGGGCTGTGCCTCTCCGGCGCACGTGTGAGCCCACGCCACACGATCAAAGAACAGTGCACGCGCCCTGGATGGGGCATCGGGCCCGCCTTCGTCCAGAGCGGCTCGGGCGAGATCGAGGCCGGCGCGCTCGTGTCCGGTGTTGCTGAGTTGGTAGGCGAGGCTTCCCGCGAGATGCGCGACCAGGGGTCCGTCGCCCGCTTGCCGCGCTGCTTCGATCCCGATGCGGTACACACGTTCAGCTTTCTCGTGTTGCCCGGCATCGCTGGCGATCCATCCGGCGATCTGGGCCAGTTCACCGATCTGGGCAAGCAGCTTGCTGCCGACTGCTTCGGTGTGGGTGCTCTCGCGGTAGAGCTGTATGGCTGCGTTGAGTTCGCGGAACACGGGTGCGACGAGGTCGCCTCCGGTAAGCACGTCGTCAGCGAGTCGAAAGCCGTGCACGCGAGCGGCGAGGCTCGCTACGTCGTCGCTGCCGATGCGGCGGCCGGTCCTGCTGGCGAGTGGCGCCAGAGGGTCGCCCGGCGGGATCAGCTCACAGAGGACCGCGGCGGCCCCGAACGGTGGCCCGTCCATCTCGCCTCGGGCGTACGCGGCGGCTCGCTCCAGCTCCCCGAGGGGAGCCCTCAAGGTTTCCGCGATGAACGGGAGCCAGGATTCCGGGATGCGCCCTCCCCGCTCCCACCGGGAAACCTCGTTCCGTGTGAGGGACTGCGTACCGGAGACGGCGCACAGCATGGCGGCAACCTGCCGCTGACTCTTATGGGCATCGCGCCTCAGACGTGCCAAGTAAGCGCCGAACTGCCGCCGTTGTTCATCGGTCACCCGCCGGCCCCCTCTCCCCTTCAGTGTGGCCCCTCCCTGGCCTCCCGTGTGGCTCCTCTCCCAGGTCTACCCGAACGGTTCGATGAAGTGTCTGTCCACGACAGACCCCCGCGACCGTCGGACCGGCCCGGGGGCATGGCCATCAACTACATGGGAGTTGACAACGTGCTCAACGCTACAGCGAGATTCCTTGTCCCGCTGCTGAGGCTGCTGCTTCCCGCGGGAGGCCGCCATCGGTCGGCCGGCGCGTTACCCGCTGCGTGGTACGAGGGCGCGCCACCGCTTGAGCTTTCCCGCATGTCCGTCGGGCAGTTGGGCCTGTGGCGAGGCGAAGACGTCGCTTTGATCCGCCCGTACGTCCTGACTCCTGAGGAACGGCGCGAGCGTCGCTTGCAGCGTGGTCGGCGGCGGACGTTGTGGCTGGCCGTGCAGGGCATCGACGCCGGGCCGCGCTGGATTCACGGTGTGGAGGTGGCGGGCTGATGCCCCATAAGTGCCGACCCGTTCACCTGAGGGACCCGGATCCGATGCTGGAGCCCGAACCTGCCCCCGGATGCGACGTATGCATGGCGTTGGCCGAGCAGTGTGAGGCGGCGCGTTCCGCTGGAGACCGGACGACGGTGATCGAGTGCAACGTTGAGATGCGCCGCCATCCTCACGCCAAGGTTGTGCGCTGATGAGCGCGGGCACATGGTCGCGGTTGTGCGACCGGGCCAAGGAGGCATGGAACCGGCACGTCAGGTATCGGGAGTTGCATCGGCAGCTTGATCACATGCGGGCGGATCTCAGGGCTCGTACCGCGTGGATGGATGAGCTGACCGAGGAGGATCTCGCGGAGTTGCTGCGTGGTCTCACCGAGTGCATCGACGCCGTGCGGGCACCGGGCAGCGATGCTCCGGACCATCCGGAAGGCGCGCCATGAGGAATCGGTACCGCTCCTGAAGGGTGCGACCAACACGCTCCGGCCGTCGTCACCCGGACAGGTCGAACCGCCGGAGCGGGGCCAACTTCTCTACTTCCGACACCGCAAGGGAGGTGAGAATGTGGGAGACAACGAGGAGATCAACGGTTACGACGTGTTCGAGCAGGAGGTCATCTCCCCTGCCGAACCTGAGCCGGACCCCCAGCGGGACGAGGACGGCAGCGATGGCTAAGAAGCCCTGGGCAGGCATCGGGCCCTACATCAAGCGAGACCTGCCGGACCGCGCCCCGGCTTCGACATGGTGCGGCAAGCACCCCCAAGAGCGGACCCGGCTGGTAGCCCGCGCGGGATGGGTGTGCCTTGACTGCGTGCGTGAAGCCGGCCGCCGTCCTACCCTGCCGTAGGTCACGGCCGCCCCCCGGACCAGCGCTGGGGCCCGCTTCATCCGAAGGGCAGCCGGCCCCAGCGCGCTGCGTAGCGGCGGTATTCGGCGGGATGGCGCGGCAGGTTCAGCTCTCCGAGCCGTCGGTGCCCGCCGCCCCGCTTTCGTTTCCGGCCCCCTCCTCGATCGCGGCCAGCGCCGGATCGAGGACGATGTCCTCGCCCCGGGCGGCGGTCGTCGGCTCCTCCGGGAAGTGACAGGCCGTCAGGTGCCCGTCCGCGTTGCCGCCGAGCTGGATCAGCGGCGGCTCCTCCGTCGCGCACTTGTCCTGCGCCTTCCAGCAGCGGGTGCGGAAGCGGCAGCCGGACGGCGGGTTGATGGGGGAGGGGACGTCGCCGGCGAGTCGGATCCGTTCGCGCTCCTCCTCGCCCTCGTCCAGCAGCTTCGGTTCGGGTACGGCCGAGAGCAGGGCGTGGGTGTACGGGTGGCGCGGGCGGTTGTAGATCTCGTCGCGGGTGCCCACCTCGACGATCTTGCCGAGGTACATCACCGCGACCCGCTCGCTGAAGTGCCGCACGATCGCCAGGTCGTGGGCGATGAACACGAACGCGATGCCCAGCTCGCGCTGGAGGTCCTGGAGGAGGTTGACGACCTGCGCCTGGATGGAGACGTCGAGGGCGGAGACCGGTTCGTCGGCGACGATCAGCTTGGGTTCCAGGGCGAGGGCGCGGGCCACGCCGATGCGCTGCCGCTGGCCGCCGGAGAACTCGTGCGGGAAGCGGTTGTAGTGCTCGGGGTTGAGGCCGACGGTTTCGAGGAGTTCGCGGATCCGCTTCTCCCGGCCGCCGGTCGGGTTGATCCCGTTGATCTCCATCGGGCCGCCGATGATGGTGCCGACCGTCTGCCGCGGGTTCAACGAGGCGTACGGGTCCTGGAAGATCATCTGGATCTCGGAGCGGATCGGCGCCAGCTGCTTGCGGCCAGCGTGCGTGATGTCCTGGCCCGCGTAGGTGATCTTGCCGGAGGTGGGCTCCATCAGCCGGGTCAGCAGCCGGCCGGTGGTGGACTTGCCGCAGCCCGACTCACCGACCAGGCCGAAGCTCTCGCCGGCGTGCACGGTGAGGTCGACCCCGTCGACCGCCTGGACGGACCCGACCCGCCGCTTGAACGGGAAGCCGCCGTAGATCGGGAAGTGCATGGTGAGGCCCTCGGCCGTGAGCAGCGGCTCGCCCTGGGCGGGGGAGGTGTCGCGGGGCGCGGGGAGGGTGACGTTCTTGGCCATGGTGGTAGCTCCCTAGCCCAGCCGGGGCTTGATCTGCTCGGTGAAGAGGGTCTGCTTCTGCTCGGCGGTCAGATGGCACGCGGCGGCGCGCCCCAGTTCCAGCACGGGGCGGTCGTCGGTGCAGCTGCTGCCGCCGACCTCGCCGGTGAAACCGCAACGCGGGTTGAACGCGCAGCCCGAGGGCGGGTTCAGCAGGCTCGGCGGGGTGCCCGGGATCGGGTGCAGCTCCTCGTTGACGTCCGAGGAGAGCCGCGGCATGGAGCTCAACAGGCCCCATGTGTACGGGTGTCGGGGCTCGGTCAGGATCTCCCGCACCGAGCCGCGCTCCACCGCCCGGCCCGCGTACATTACCAGCAGGTCGTCCGCGGTGTTGGCGACCACGCCCAGGTCGTGGGTGATCAGGATGATCGCGGAGCCGAACTCCTGCTGGAGGTCCTTGAGGAGGTCCAGGATCTGCGCCTGGACGGTGACGTCCAGCGCGGTGGTCGGCTCGTCGGCGATCAGCAGCTCCGGGTTGCAGACCAGCGCCATGGCGATCATGGCGCGCTGGCGCATACCGCCGGAGAACTGGTGCGGGTAGTCGTCCACCCGCAGACCGGGCTGTGGGATGCCGACCTTGGTGAGCATCTCGATCGCCCGCTGCCGGCCCTCACGCCTGCTCGCGCCGGTGTGCTTGATGAACGGCTCGGCGATCTGCCGGCCGACGGTGTAGTACGGCGACAGGGCGGTCAGCGCGTCCTGGAAGATCATCGCCATCTTGTTGCCCCGGAGCTTCTCCAGGGTCCTTTCCTTGGCGCCGGTCAGCTCCTGGCCTTCCAGGTGGATCTCACCGGTGATCTCGGTGGACTTGGGGTTGTGCAGCCCCAGCACCGCGAGGTTGGTGACGGACTTGCCGGAGCCGGACTCGCCGACGATGCCCAGGGTCTTGCCGCGCTCCAGGTCGAAGGAGAGGCCGTCGACCGCCTTGACGATGCCGTCCTCGGTGGAGAACCGGATGTGCAGGTCGCGGACGGAGAGGAAGGGGCCGGAACCGGATCCGTTCGCGGCCGGCTTCTCCTCGGTCTTGGGGGGTGTGGTCACGTCAGGCTCTCCTAGGACAGGCGCACGCGCGGGTCGATGAACGCGTACGTCGCATCCACGATGATGTTGAAGATGAGGATCATGGCCGCGCTGAACAGCATCACGCCCATCACCATGGGCAGGTCGAGGGTGGTGACGGAGTCGACTGCCAGCCGGCCCAGCCCCGCCAGTTGGAAGGTGAACTCGGTGATCATCGCGCCACCCAACAGCGAACCCAGGTCCACACCGAGGATGGTGACGATCGGGATCAGGGAGCCGCGCCAGGCGTACCGCAGGAAGACGTAGCGCCCTGGCATGCCCTTCGCCTTGGCGGTGCGCACGTGCTCCTCCTGGAGCTGCTCGACCATCGTCGAGCGCGCCATACGGGTGTACTGCGCGGTGTAGATCGTCGACAGCACCAGCCAGGGGATCAGCAGACCCATGAACCAGCCGACCGGATCGCTGGTGAAGTTCACGTACTGGGGC
Source organism: Streptomyces sp. CT34 (assembly GCF_000805335.1). Lineage (GTDB taxonomy): Bacteria > Actinomycetota > Actinomycetes > Streptomycetales > Streptomycetaceae > Streptomyces. The sequence continues at coordinate 5,387,032 of NZ_KN708638.1, forward strand.
GCCTCCATGATGCCGCTGTAGACGAGGATGCCCAGCACGATCGGGCCGAGGATGTAGATCTGCACAGAGCTGAGGACCATCGAGATGCCGGTGACCGTCTTGTCCAGCACCGAGCCGCGCTTCCAGGCGGCGAGCAGGCCGGCGCCCAGGCCGATCAGCAGGAAGACCACCGTGGCGCCGATGGCCAGCGACACCGTGAGGGGCAGCCGGTCCATCATGGTCGACCAGATGTCCTGCTTGGTGGCGAAGGAGTAGCCGAAGCAGGGGGCGCTGCAGTGGCCGAGGGTGAAGTCACGGCCCGCGAAGATGCCGACCAGGAAGTGCCAGTACTGCACCGGTACGGGCTGGTCGAGGCCCAGGTTCTTGTGGATCAGGGCGACGTTGTCGGCAGTGCAGTTCTTTCCGCAGGCCATCAACGCCGGATCGCCCACGGAGAAGAAGACGAAGAAGGTGAAGGCACTCAGCAGGACGAGGATGACGACCGCGCCGATCGTCCGGCGAAGGAGAAAGGGAAGCATGACAGTTCGCTGCTCTCAGGACGGCGGCTGCAGTGGGGTGAGGGGTGGTGTGGGAAGGCCCCGGAGGCGCGCGCCCCGCCGTGCGCGCGCTCCGGAGTGCCTTCGACCGTCGCTTGCTACTGCTACTTCTTGACGAACAGGGTGTTCACGTCAAGGTAGTTGGTGTCCGTGTTGTAGCGGGCGCCGCCGATCTTCGAGCCGTACAGCTGGAGCACCTTGGTGTAGAACACCGGGACGGCCGGGTTGACCTTCTCCACGATGTAGTGGTGGAGCTTCTGCCACTCCGCGGTCTGCTTCTGAATGTCCGGGATCTGCTCGATCCGGTCGATCTCGTCGCTGATGTGCTTGTCGCGGACGTGCGAGTAGTTGGACGAGCCGTCCTGGATGGTGCGGCCGTCGTAGGACGGCGGGATCACCGTGGAGGCGTCCGGCCAGTCCTGGCCCCAGCCGGTCAGGTAGACGTCGAAGCCGTTGTCGACCTTGCCCATCTGCTGGTACCAGGAGGACGAGTCGACCTCCTTCTTCTGCACGTTGAACCCGGCCTTGGTCAGCCCATCGGCGATGGCGACGGCCTCGTTCTGCCGGATCTCGGTGTTGGCGAAGGCGTAGACGAGCTTCATGCCCACCTTGCCGGCTTCCTTGAGGAGCTGCTTGGCCTTCTCCGGGTCGCCGCCGGGCTTCTTCAGCTTGCCGTAGGGGTCGTAGCCCTTCTCGTAGCCGGCGACGGTCGGGGAGAGCAGACCGCCGGCGATCTCACCGCCGTAGCTGCCGCCCTCGACCCGGACGACCTGCTGGCTCGGCATGGCGTAGGTGATCGCATCGCGGATCCTCTTGTCCTTGATGCGGTCCATGTTCATGTTCAGCTGCCAGACATACGGCTGGTAGCCCTGCACCAGGCGCTTGCTGGCGCTGGGGTTGCTCAGCACCTGCCTGGTCAGCGTCGGCTCCACGGAGTTGGTGAAGCTGATGGCGGTCTTGTCCTCGCCCTGGTCGGCCATCAGCCGCTTGGTGGAGTCGGAGAACTGGTGGTTGAAGGAGATGTTGTAGCCGTCGACGTACTGGTGGCGCGCCGGGTCGGTCTTGGGGTCCCAGTTGGTGTTCCGCACCAGCTGCATGGACTTGCCGGCCTTGAAGTCCGCGATCTTGTACGGACCGGAGCAGACCGGCGCGACGTCGTACTTGTCCTGGGTGTCCTTCGCGCTGTCCGGGACGGCGCTGTAGCCCGCCATCGCCAGCGCGTAGGGCAGCTGCGTCTGCGGGGACTTGAAGTGGAAGACGACGGTCTTGTCGTCCGGGGTGTCCAGGACGTTCTTGGGCAGGTGGTCGCCCTTGTACGGGCCGTCCGGCAGCGCCTTGCGGTAAGTCGTTCCCTCGCCCGACAGCCACTGCTGGACGTAGGTCGGGCCCTCGGTGATGAACGGGGCGTACATGCGCTCTATGGAGTGCCGGATGTCCTTCGAGGTGATCGGCTTGCCGTCCTCGAACTTGATGCCGTCCTTGAGCGTGTACTTCCAGGTCTTGCCACCGTCGGACATCTGGCCCGCGTCGGTGGCGAGGTCGCCGACGAGCGTCTTCTTGCCCTTGTCGTCCTGGGTGTAGGTGGTCAGACCGCGGGAGACCAGTTTGGCCAGGTCGCCCATGTCGCTGACATACTGCTGGGCCGGGTCCAGGTGGTTGAAGCTGTCCCGCTGGTAGACGGTGATGGTGCCGCCGTTCTGCGCACCGGACACCGGGGCGGCGGGGCCCTTGGACTGGGCGGCGGTGCCGAGCGGGACCACCTTCGACTGGGCCGCCGCGTCCTTGTCCGTCTGCGACTTGTCCTTGCCCGCCTTGCCGCCGCCGCTGCAACCGGTGAGCGCGAGCGAACCGGCCGCCAGGGCGGAGATCACCGCGCCGGTTCTACGCGTGGAGAGGGTGTTCATGAGGATCCAAGCACCTACCTGTCAGTCGTTGTCCAGATGTGCTGTCTGACGCATCCGGTGCGAACCCGGCGCGGTGGGGGTGACAGCAGGCCCCCCTCAAATGGACGATCAGCGCCCGGACTTGGGGTCGAATGCGTCTCGGACCGAGTCACCGAGCAGGTTGAAGCAGAGAACGAAGATCACCATCGCGGCGCCGGGGAAGAGGAGGAAGGTCGGGTCGTTCTCGTAAACCTGACCGGCCGTGTGGAAGAGCCGTCCCCAGTCGGGGGTCGGCTCCATGATGCCGACGCCCAGGAAGGACAGGCCGGCCTCCGCCGTCACGAACAGCGGGAGCATGTAGGTGGTTTGCACGAGGATCGGGGTCACCACGTTGGGGAGCAGCTCCTTGGTGATGATCCGCCAGGGGGAGGCACCGGTGATCTTCGCGGCCTCGACGAAATCCCGCTCCCGTAGCGACATCACCTGGCCGCGCAGCAGACGGGCCAGAGCCATCCAGCCCAGCGCCCACTGCACGACGATCAGCGCGATCACCCTGATATAGGTGGGGGTTTGGTCGCCCGGCGGCACGAAGAGCTCGACCACCACGGGCATGAACGCCACGAAGGTCAGCTGGGCCGGGAAGGCGAGCAGGAAGTCGATGACCCGGCCGACCCAGTAGTCGGTCTTGCCGCCCAGATAGCCCGCGGCGATACCGACGAGGGTGCCGGTGAGGACCACCAGGACGGTGACCGCCAGCGAGATGCCGAGCGAGGTCCGCATGCCGTAGAGCAGCTGCGTGAAGAGATCGCGGCCCAGGCGCGGCTCGATTCCGAACCAGAAATCGCCGGACATCCCGCCGTTGGGACCCGCCGGATAACTGAACTCGTCGAGAAGATCGGGATTATCGCTGCCGTACAGCGTGTACGGACTCTTCCCGTACAGCGACGCGATCACCGGAGCCAGCGCCGCGACGACGAAGAAGGCCAGCACGATGATTCCGCAGATCACGCCCGAGCGGTCGCGCTTGAAGCGCGCCCACATGAGCTGGCCGGGGGAACGGCCGACCAACTCACCGCCCTTGCCCTTCTTTTCCTTCTTCAGACCCTTGGGTGCCAGTTCCGGGGTGTCGGACGTGGCCGCCGAGGTCTGGGATGGACTAGTCATCGCGAAGTGCCCCCGCGCCGAGTTCTCTTGGAACGTGAAGCGGCACCGATTGCACCGCTGGATGAGCGCGACTTTCGCAAGTGATTTATGGCGGAGTCAAGGGCATGCGGTGTGCTTCTGCACCGGTCGTCCGCTTCTTGAGCGAAGATTGCGCAGATTGACGCCAATGCGTGCTTGACATGCGACTGTCATGCGCGGCATATAAGGGCAAATCACCCAACACCACTTAACGTGGTGGCAACTTGGCTGTCGCAACACCGATATACGGACGCGTCATGCTGGGCAACGTACGGCCGTGCGGGTGCCGTAGGCCGGCCGAAGGCGTCGATCGCGCCTCCGGCCGGCCGTCGTTTTGGGTGTCTTTCGGGTACCGCTTCCTCCGTGTCTGTTGTCCGTTCGCCGCGCCCGGGCAAGGCCCGCGGTAGCGCCTTCACGTATGCGGGGGCACCGTGGGCGGAGCGGGGCATCGACGTGGACGGGGGTGCGGGCCGTGTCCACGGTGCGGGAGCGCCGTCGCACCCGCGGTGCGCGCGGCGCCGGTGGCCTGGTCTGCCTGCGCTCGCGCTGCTCGGTTGCTCGCGCTGCTCGGCGCGGTCTGGATCGCGTGGGGCGCCACCGTCGCCCTCGCCCGGGGCCCCGCGGTGCTGTGGCGGGGGTGTGTGATCGCCCAACTGGCATTGTCCGGTGTACAGTTCGCCGCGCTGTTCGCCGTGCAGTTCGCCGTGCGTGCGGCCGACCGGCGGCCCGGCGTACCGGACGCCGCCGCGGACCGACCCGACCCGACCGGGACCGACCCGACCGGGACCGACCCGACCCGGCCGCGTACGACCGTGACGCCGCGGTGTGCCCCGGCACACCCCGTCGCCGCCCTCGACGCGCCCGCCGGGCCGGTGATCGCGCGGCGCCGCTCAGACCATCCCCAACGCCCGCTTGAGGAAGTCCACTTGGAGCAGCAGCAGGTTTTCGGCCACCTGCTCCTGGGAAGCCATGTGGGTCACCCCCGACAGCGGCAGCACCTCGTGCGGGCGGCCCGCCGCGAGCAGCGCCGAGGACAGTCGCAGCGAGTGCGCCACCACGACGTTGTCGTCCGCCAGGCCGTGCACGATCAGCATCGGGCGGTGCGGCTCCACCGCCCCGGACAGCCCCTCGTCCGTGATCAGCGAGTTGGCGGCGTAGACCGCCGGCTCCTCGTCGGGGTGGCCGAGGTACCGCTCCTGGTAATGCGTGTCGTACAGCCGCAGATCGGTCACCGGCGCCCCCACCACGGCGGCGTGGAAGACATCGGGCCGGCGCAGCGCGGCGAGCCCCGCGAGGTAGCCGCCGAACGACCAGCCGCGGATCGCCACCCGGTCCAGATCGAGCGGAAAGGATCCGGCCAGCGCGTGCAGTGCGTGCACCTGGTCGTCCAGCGCGATCTCCCCGATCCGCCGGGACACCGCCTTCTCCCACGCGGGGGAGCGGCCCGGGGTGCCCCGGCCGTCCGCGACGATCACCGCGAACCCCTGGTCGGCGAACCACTGGGAGGTCAGATGGGCGTTGTGCGCCGCGACCACCCGCTGGCCGTGCGGACCGCCGTACGGGTCGAGCAGCACCGGCAGCGGACCGTCGCCCTCTGTGTACCCCTCCGGCAGCAGCACCGCACACGGGATCTCCCGCTCCCCGGCGAGCACCAGCCGCGGGCGGGCGGTCAGCCCCGGCCGCTCGGCGTACGACCCGATGGCGGCCAGCACCTTCTCGCCGCCGTCCGGATCCAGCCGCACCACCTCCACCTGCGCCCCCGGCCGCTCCAGCGACGCCTGGGACAGCACGGTCACCGCGCCGCCGCGCACCGCCGAGGACACCGTCGGATACGGCCGCTCGCCGACCCGCTCCCAGCCGCCCTGGTCCCCGCTGCCGCGGAACCACGCGCGGTAGACGCCGATGTCGTGCACGTCCGGCCCGCTGGCGGAGAACAGGACGTCGTCCGCGCCGATGTCCAGCACCGCCCGGACGTGCAGCGGCGCCCCGGTCAGCGGCCGGTCGCCGACGAACAGCTTGCGTACCCCGCCCTCGTCGGCGATCCGCACCAGCCGCCCGTCCGGCGTCCAGGCCGGCGCCCCGGGGAACGGCTCGACCCACGTCTCGTCCTCGTCCTCGTGCACCGTGGTGGTCGCACCGGTCCGGGTGTCCACGGTCAGATAGCGCTGGTCGCGCTGGTCCCGGGCCTGGACGAGCAGCAGCGGCGGCCCGGCCGCCGACCAGTGGACGCGCGCCAGATACGGATAGCGCCCGGTGTCCCAGCCGACCTCCGTCCGCGTCCCGTCCAGCCCGAACAGGGTCAGCGTGACGTGGGCGTTGCGGCTGCCGGCCACCGGATACGCGACCTGCGCCGGCTTCCGGTCGGGGTGCGCGGGGTCGGAGATCCACCAGCGGGTCACCGGCGCCTCGTCGACCCGCGCGGCCAGGATCCGGTCGCTCTCCGGGGACCACCAGAAGCCCCGGTGGCGGTCCATCTCCTCGGCCGCGATGAACTCGGCGAGCCCCCAGGTGACATCGGGCCCGTCCGGCTCCGCCAGCGCCCGGTCCGCACCGGCGACGCCGTCCCCTGCGCCGTCCGCCGCGACCACCCGCAGCGCACCGTTCGCGACATAGGCGACATGGCGGCCGTCCGGCGCCGGCCGGGGATCCACCACCGGCCCCGCCGCCGGGAGTTCACGGGTGGTGCCGGCGCGCAGCTCCGAGACGAACAGTCGCCCCGAGAGCGCGAACGCGGCCAACTCCACGGCGCCGTCCACCGCATAGCCGACGATGCCCGCCGACCCCTCGCGGCTGCGCTCGCGCCGCGCCCGCTCCTGCGCCGGGAGCTGCTCGTCCGCGCCGGCCAGTATCGCGTGCGGGTCGGCGGCGGTGAACTCCCGTCCGTCCGCCAGATCGAGGACCCAGAGCTGCTGGCTGCGGTCGGTACCGGTACGGGAGCGGAGGAAAGTGACGCGTGTGCCGTCGGGGGCGATGGCGAAGTCGCGGGGCGCGCCCAGGGTGAAGCGCTGGGTGCGCGCGTAGTGCCGGGGGAAGGGCAGCTGTCCGGTCATACGGCCGAGCCTACGGGGGAACCGGCTCACTGTGGCCGGGCTTGCAAAGATGGCGTGCGCCCCCGCTGTGCTCCGGTGCACCGACTTATGCCCGCGGACGGAAAGTTATGATCCCTTGCGCGTAGTGGGTACGGGGTAAAGAGCCCTTGGCATACCCGGTGCGTGGGACCGGCCCGTTCGGTTCACGCACCATCAACTCTGTCCGGACCGTGTGTACTTGGAGGTGAACCGCCGTGGCACTCTCGATTTCGGCGGTGGTGCTGCTGGCGATCATCGTCTTCTTGCTGATCAGGAAGTCCGGGCTGAAGGCCGTGCATGCTCTCGTCTGCATGCTGCTCGGCTTCTATCTGGCCAGCTCGTCCGTCGCCCCGACGATCAAGACCTTGACGACCAATGTCGCGGGGATGCTGGGGGGCATCAAGTTCTGACCCGTCCCCGGCCGGGGACGGCCGCCCCGCCCCCGTTGCCCTGCGGGGCGCGGCGGCCACCGGGATCACCTGCGGCCGGCGGTCCGGCCGGCTCGTAGGCTGTCCGCATGACCGCCCAGCCGTCCCCGGCCACCGCCGGGGGGTACCCACAGCCGCCCGCCGCCCCCGCCCGCCGCCTCCTGCTGGTGCACGCGCACCCGGACGACGAGTCGATCAACAACGGCGTGACCATGGCCAGGTACGCGGCCGAGGGCGCCCAGGTCACGCTGGTGACCTGCACCCGCGGGGAAGAGGGCGAGGTCATCCCGTCCGAGCTCGCCCATCTCGCGCCGGACCGTGACGACACCCTGGGGCCCCACCGCGTCGGCGAGCTGGCCGACGCGATGGCCGTGCTCGGGGTCGCCGACCACCGCTTCCTCGGCGGCGCGGGCCGCTACCGCGACTCCGGGATGATGGGCGCGCCCCAGAACGACCGGCCGGGCGCCTTCTGGCGGGCGCCCGTGGACGAGGCCGCCGCCCACCTGGTCGCCGTCATCCGCGAGATCCGCCCCCAGGTGCTGGTCACCTATGACCCGAATGGCGGATACGGGCACCCCGATCACATCCAGGCCCACCGCGTGGCGATGCGCGGCGCCGAGCTGGCCGCGCGGGCGGACTTCCGGCCGGACCTCGGCAGCGCGTACGCGATCGGGAAGATTTACTGGAACTGCAACCCCCGCTCGGTGGTCGAGGCGGGCTTCGCGCGGCTGCGCGCGGCCGGCCACGGCTTCCCCGGGGTCGCCGCGGTGGACGACGTGCCCGGAGTGGTGCCGGACGCCGAGGTCACGGCGGCGATCGCGGGCTCGGTCGGCCAGGCGAACGCGAAGTCCGAGGCCATGCGCGCGCACCGCACCCAGATCGCGGTCGACGGGCCGTTCTTCGCGCTCTCCAACGACCTGGGCCAGCCGCTGTTCGGCACCGAGTACTACCGCCTGGTGCGCGGGGTGTCCGGCGCGGTGGACGGGGAACGCGAGGACGATCTCTTCGCGGGGGTGGAGGAATTGGACGGTTTGGCGGGTATGGAGGCTAGTGCCCGGATTGAGGAGGCGGAATGAGTACGTCCAAGGGCGGCGGATCCGCGGGTAAGGGCGGTGCCGGCGGCAAGGGCAACGGTGCCGGCGGCAAGGCCAACGGTAAAAGTGGCGCCAACGGCGGCCCCAAGGGGGGCGATACCCGGGCGGCTGTCGGCAACGGGAGCGCGGGTGCGCCCAAGGGGCAGCGGTCCCGGGCGGCCGGCGGTGCGGCCGGGACCCGGCCCGGAGCGCCGGGGGCGCCGCCTGCCGGTGCCGCGCCGGTCGCCCCGCTGACGCCCGGCAGGGTGGGCATATACGTACTCCTGCTCGTCACCGGCGTGCTGCTGGCGCTCGCCGGAACGCTTCTTCAAGCGGCCTGGTTCCCGGGCGGGTTGGCGCTGGCGCTGGCCGGTCTCGGTGGCCTCTTCCACGGGGGCGCGCGGGCGACCGGGACCACGGCCGGTGTGCTGGTGCCCGGCGCCGCCTGGCTGGTGACGGTGTTCCTGCTGCTCAGCGATACCCGCCCGGAGGGTGACTTCCTCTTCGGCCCCGGGCTCGGTTCGTACATCTTCCTGTTGGGCGGCATCGTGATCGCTGTGATCTGCGCCACCGGTGCCCAGATGCGCGTGATGACCGCACCGCGGGGCCGAGTTGGCGGATGACGCGGTCCATACCAGGACGGATGCCGCGGGGTTGCGGGTGACCGGCCCCGGAACGGGGGCGTCGCCCGGCGCGGCAGTGTTACCGCGCACCTCGGGTGCCGGCCGGCGGCGGACAGTATGGTGGTGCGCGCCGCCGCGACGCCCTGGGGGCACCCTCCGGTCCGAGGCCGGGGATCATCTCTGACGAGCGGCGGAGCCAACCGGGAGAACCTGCTTTGAGTCGTGAATCTGACAGTTCGTCCTCCGGCCCTCAGGGTCGTGGCGGAGCCGCGTACCCCTCGGGGACACCGCCGTACGGCTCGCCCAGGGGAGAAGCCGGCGAGGCGCTGGCGCCCGGTGCCGCGGCCCAGCCGGAGGAGCCCAAGACCGAGACCACGCTGACGACGCGGATCAAGATCAATATTCCGGGGTCCCGCCCCATCCCGCCGGTCGTCGTGCGCAAGCCCGTCGGTGAGGAGTCCGGCATGAACGCATCGGCCGCATCCGGCGGTTCCGCCGGCCCGTCCGGGCCCCCGGGCGGCTCGCGCCCGGCCTTCGGCGGCGAGCGGAACGCCGAGCGTACGGCGAACACCCCGCGTCCGGACGCGGCGGACAGGGCTCCCGGCGGCGCTCCCGCGGACAAGACCAGCGACTGGTTCGCGCCGCGCAAGCCGCAGGGCGGGGCCGGCGGGCAGGCGGCGACCACCGGTACGCACGCCGCACTGCCGGTACCGGAGAGCCCGGCGGCCCCGGGGGGCGCGTCCGGTGCGCGCGGGGCATCCGGTGCGAAGCCGGGGCAGCGGCCGGATCTCCCGTACTTCTCGGACGCGCCGTCCGCCTCGCGCGGCGGCGGCACGCCGTTCGACGGCGCCCGGGAGCACGGTGGCCCGTCGTACGAGGCCGACCCGCTGGGCGGCGACCCGCTCCGTAGAGATCCTCTCGGCAGCGATCCCCTGGGCGGCGACCCGCTGCGGAGCGATCCTCTCGGCAGCGACCCGCTGGGCAGCGATCCCCTCGGCAGCGATCCGCTGGGCAGCGATCCCCTCGGCAGCGATCCGCTGGGCGGCGGCTCCCCGTTCGACGGCGGGCCGCGCGGCGGGTCCTCCCCCTTCGACGGCGGCTCGCCGTTCGACACCCCGGCGAAGTCCGCGCGCGACCGCAACCCGTTCGACGCCCCGCCGGCCGGTCCCGCCGCCCCCAGCGGCCCGACGACCGGCCCCGCGCGCGGCGACTCGGCGCTCAACCTCCCGCCCGGCTTCAGCGACCCCAGTGCCGGCAAGAGCGCCGCCGCCCACCTGACCGACGACACCGCCGAGCTGACCCCGCAGCCCCCGGCTCCGCTCACCGGACCCGGCAGCGGCCTCGGCGTCTCCGGCGGCGTGGCGGGCGGCCGGCCCGGCGGTGCGGCGCCCGGTGGCCCGAAGGGCCAGGGCCCCAAGGACGGTCCGCCGGCCGGCGGACCCGGCGGCCGGGTGTCCGGCGACACCCTGGTCAGCGGCATCCCGAAGGTGCCCGGCGCGGAGGGCCAGAAGTCGCCCTCGGCGTTCCCGGCGGGCGCGGCGGCCGGCGCGGACGAGAGTGCCCCCGCGAAGCCGCGGCCCAAGATCCCTGAGCCGATCAACTCCAAGAAGGGCCGCAGCAAGCTGGTGCTGGCGGGCGCCGGCGTCGTCGGCCTGGCCGCCGTCGCCTACGGTGCCGGTCTGCTGCTGGACCACGCCGACGTGCCCAACAACACCACCGCGCTCGGCATCGACATCGGCGGCACCAGCAAGGAAGACGCCGTCAAGCGGCTGGGGTCGGGACTCAAGGACCGCCGGACCGCGCCGCTCAAGCTCACCGTCGACGGCAAGCCGGAGACCCTGCTGCCCTCGACGGCGGGCCTGGACATCGACCTCCAGGCGACGGTCCGCAACGCCGCGGGCCGCGACTACAACCCGGTCTCGGTGATCGGTTCGCTCTTCGGCGTCAAGCGCACCGCCCAGCCGGCGATGATCACCGACAAGGAGAAGCTCCAGGTCGCGCTGGCGAACGTGGCGGGGGCCGCGGACGCCGCCAAGGACGGCGGGATCACGTTCGAGAACGGCAAGGCGGTCCCGCACTACGGCTCGCCCTACAAGGCGATCGACGTCGCGGCCTCCCAGGACAAGATCGCCAATGCCTATCTCGACCGGGCCACGACCGGCACCGACACCCCCGTGGTGCTCGCCGCGAGCACCCAGCAGCCCAAGGTCGGCAAGGCCGCGGTGGACGAGGCGATGAAGCAGTTCGCCGAGCCGGCGATGTCCGGACTGGTCACGGTCCGGGCGGACGGGCACGCGGTCTCCTTCAGCCCGCAGAAGTCCATCCCGAAGTTCCTCTCCTTCAAGATCGTCAACGGCCGGCTGGTGCCGTACTACGACCGCCCGGCCCTCAAGGAGCTCTACGGCACCACCTTCGACGGAGTCATGGTGACCAAGGGCGACGGCACCAAGCACCCGGTCAGCGTCGAGGAGGTGGCGAGCGCGGTGGGCAAGGCGCTGGTCGGCAAGACCCCGGCCGAGCGGGTGCAGAACATCGCGACGAACGGCTCCTGACGCCGTGACGGGCATCACCCGGCGGCCGTGACGCACGCCGGCCGGCGCACCGCCGGCCGCCGTCGCCCGCCCTCGGTACGGAACGAAGCCGCAGGTCACCGGCGCCCGCGGGCGAGTCCTCAGGGATCCCCCTAGAGGGCCTCCCCCATGACATCCGTCATGCCGCTCTGCGTACAGCCGACACTGCCGGGCGGCCGGCGGATCCGCGAAGCTTGAGCGCATGAAGACGACAACTACGACCGCGGCCCGCGCCGAGCGGCGCGAGGCACGGACACCGGTGGTCTGCTTCCAGGGGGTCAGCAAGAGCTATGGCGCGGTGCGCGCGGTGGCCGATCTGCACCTGGAGCTGCACCCCGGCGAGACCGTCGCCCTCCTCGGGCCCAACGGCGCCGGCAAGTCCTCCACCCTGGACCTGCTCCTCGGCCTGCGCTCCGCCGACACCGGGACGGTGAGCCTCTTCGGCACCACCCCGCAGCGCGCCATAGAGCAGGGCAAGGTCGGCGCCATGCTCCAGAGCGGCGGCCTGATGGAGGGCGTCAAGGTCAGGGAGCTGGTCGGGCTCGCCCGCGACCTGCACCCGCGCGGCTATCCGCTGGACCGGATCCTGGCCACCGCCGGCATCACGGAGATCGCCGACCGGATGGTCGGCAAACTCTCCGGCGGCCAGGAACAGCGGGTGCGGTTCGCCCTCGCCACCGCCGGCGCCAACGACCTGATCGTGCTGGACGAGCCGACGACCGGGATGGACGTCTCGGCCCGCCAGACCTTCTGGGGCGCCATGCGCCGGCAGGCCCAGGAGGGCCGTACGGTCCTCTTCGCCACGCACTACCTCGAAGAGGCCGACGAGATCGCCGACCGGGTCATCGTGCTGCACCGCGGCCGGGTGCTGGCCGACGGCACCTCCGCCGAGATCAAGGCCCGGGCCGGCGCCCGCCGGGTCACCTTCGACCTGGACGGGCCGGTCGACCGCGGCGCGCTGGAGGCGCTGCCGTTCCTCACCGCCCTGACCGTGTCCAACAGCGGCTCCGCCGCGGGTTCCGGGCGCACGGTGCGCATCCAGTCCCAGGACGCCGACGCGACCGTGCACGCGCTTTACGGCCTCGGCCTCTACCCGCGCAACCTCGAAGTTTCCGGCCTCGGCCTGGAGCAGGCCTTCATCGCCATCACCACGGCGTCCGACGCGACCCCCGCCACCGCCGAGGAGGCGGCCCGATGACCACCCTGATCAAGCTGGAGATCGTCCGCGCGCTGCGGAACAAGAAGTTCATGTTCTTCTCGGTGATCTATCCGCCGGCGCTGTACCTGATCATCGCGGGCGGCGCGGACCGCAAGCCGATCCCCGGGATGAAGCTCGACATGGGCCTGTACTACATGGTCTCCATGGCAGCATTCGGTGCCATGACCGCCGTCCTGCTGGGCAACAGCGAGCGCATCGCCAAGGAGCGCGAGCAGGGCTGGGTGCGCCAGCTGCGGCTGACCGCGCTGCCCGGCCGGGGCTATGTCGCCGCCAAGATAGGCGCCGCCGCCACCGTCAGCCTGCCCTCGATCCTGCTGGTCATGATCGTCGCCGCGTCCGTCAAGGGCGTCCGCCTCGAAGCCTGGCAGTGGCTCGCCATCGCCGCCGGCACCTGGCTCGGCAGCTTCGTCTTCGCCGCCCTGGGCGTGGCCATCGGCTACCTGGCGACCGGCGACGCGGTCCGCCCGATCTCGATGCTGTGCTTCTTCGCGCTGGCGTTCCTCGGCGGCCTGTGGATGCCGCTGACGATCCTCCCGCAGTGGGTGCAGAACATCGCCGAGTGGCTCCCGACGCACGCGTACGCGGCGCTCGGCACCGCCGTCGAGGGCGGCAGCGCCCCGCACGCCAAGGACATGGCCATCCTGCTCGGTTACCTCGTCCTCTTCGCGGGGGGCGCGGCCTGGCTGTATCGCAAGGACACCCGGAAGGCATGAGACCGGTGGAGACGAAGAGCGCGTCCGACGACCGGAACCCGGTGATGATCGGCCAGCCGCCGCGCAACCGCCGCCAGGCGGTGACCAAGACGATGTGGATCGGCCTCTGGCTGTTCTACCTCGCGGGGCCCGCCGGCTCGCTGTTCCACCCCGGGACCTCCACCGCCGCGCGCCTGTGGGGAGCGGGCGGCCTGGCGCTCTTCGTCCTCGCCTACTTCTCCCTGGTCCTCCGCCACATGTGGCGGAGGACCACCCGCCTCCAGAGGTACGGCGTGCTGGCCCTGATGCTGGCGCTGTCCGTCGCCCTCACCTGGACCCTCGGCTTCGAGTGGCTGGTGCTGTTCATCTTCGTCAGCGTCGGCTCCGCCGTCGTCCTGCCCGCGCAGCAGTCCCGCTGGGCCATCCCGCTGATCACCGCGGTGCTGCTCGCCGTCGGCGCGCGCTATCCGGAGATCCGCGACTACTACGTCTTCGCCTACGCCCTGCCCGCCCTGGGCAGCGGTTTCATGATGGTCGGCGTGCAGTACCTGATCCGTACGACGCAGGAACTGCGCGCCGCCAGGGAGGAGGTCGCCCGGCTCGCCGCCAACGACGAGCGGCTGCGACTGGCCCGCGATCTGCACGACCTCCTGGGGCACTCCCTCTCCCTGATCACCCTCAAGAGCGAACTGGCCGGGCGGATGCTGCCCGGCAGCCCCGAGGACGCCGCGAAGCAGGTCGCCGACATCGAGCGGGTCGGCCGCCAGGCGCTGGTCGACGTCCGCGAGGCGGTCACCGGCTACCGCCGCCCCCGCCTGGCCGTCGAACTGGCCGGTGCCCGCTCCGCGCTGCGTACCGCCGGCGTCGACCTCACCGTCGCCCCCGGCCTGGAGGGCGAGCACCCGGCGCTGACCGCCGATACGGAAGGCGCGCTGGCCTGGGCGCTGCGCGAGGCCACCACCAACGTGGTCCGGCACAGCGGCGCCCGCCGCTGCGAGATGCTGCTCACCGAGGAATGGGAGTCCGACGACCGCCACTACCTCTGCCTGGCCGTCATCGACGACGGCGGCGGCCCGTCGCGCGGCCGGCACGACGGCAACGGACTCACCGGACTCCGCGAGCGCCTCGCCCTGACCGACGGCCGTCTGGAAACCGGCCCGGCCCCCCGCGGCCACGGCTTCGCCCTGCGCGCGTACGTCCCCGTGAGCACCCCGGCCACCGCACCCGGCGCCGCCGTACCGATGCCGGACGCCTCACCGGAGCCGGCGCCCGGCCCGGCGTAGCGGCCCCCGGCCCCGGCCGGGGGCCGCTACGTAACGGGCGGCCTCCGGGCCCGCACACAGGCTTCGGGGCCTGGCCGGTGGGTCAGGGCCGGACAGGCCCTAAGCTGGCCCGCATGATCAGACTGCTGCTGGCGGAGGACCAGTCGATGGTCCGCGAGGCGCTGGCGGCGCTGCTCTCGCTGGAGGACGACCTGGAGGTCGTGGCGCAGGCCGCGCGCGGGGACGACGTGCTCGCGGCGGCGCGGGCGCACGAGGTCGATGTCGCGCTGCTGGACATCGAGATGCCGGGCATGAGCGGACTGGACGCCGCGGCCGCGCTGCGCGACGAGCTGCCCGGGGTGAAGGTCGTCATCCTCACCACCTTCGGACGCCCCGGCTATCTGCGCCGGGCGATGGAGGCCGGCGCCCAGGCGTTCCTGGTCAAGGACGCCCCGGCGGCCCGGCTCGCGGACGCGGTGCGCCGGGTGCTGGCCGGTGAGCGGGTCATCGACCCCGCACTGGCCGCCGCGGCGCTCGCCGACGGCGCCAGCCCGCTGACCGAGCGCGAGCGCGAGGTGCTCCAGGCTGCGGCCGGCGGCGCCACCAACGCCGAGATCGCCGCGGCGCTGCACCTGTCCCAGGGCACCGTCCGCAACTACCTCTCCCTCGCCATCCAGAAGACCGGTGCCCGCAACCGCGCCGAGGCGGTCCGCACCGCCCGCGACAAGGGCTGGCTCTGAGCCCCGGCCCGTCGGACCGGCCCTGACCCGCCCGCCCGCTACCCTCTCCCAGGACCTTCGGCCGTGCCGCGCGCCGGACCTTCGCCCCTGTGCGCGGTCGCGGGACGTCCCGCAGGCTTGAAGTGTTATGCCTGCCCACCGCCCGCCGGAGGACGGCCTGCTCGCTCCGGTGCTGCTGATCCTCGCCATCCTCGTCGTCGCGACGGTGGACGCGACGACCGGCCCGGAGCTGCACCTCTCGGCCTTCATGGGGATCGCCCCGCTGGTCGCCGCACTGCGCTGCTCGTACCACCGGACGCTGCTGGTGGCGGTCGTCTACGTCGTCTGCCTGACCTGCGTCGATCTGCTGACGGTGCCGGACTGGGCCCCGGCCAGCCGGATCGTCGGCGTCTTCGGGGCGTTCCTGGTGGGCGTCTTCTCCCTGGTGCTGTGCCGTACCCGCCTGGAGCGCGAGGCGCTGCACGCCCGCACCAGCCTCGTCGCCGACACCGTGCAGCGGGCGATGCTGCGCGAGCTGCCGCTGCGCGCCGGCCCCGTGGAGGCGTACGGCTTCTACGTCTCCGCCCAGGAGGGCGCCCGGGTCGGCGGCGACATCTACGAGGCCATCGACACCCCGCACGGGCTGCGGCTGATGATCGGCGACGTCCAGGGCAAGGGCATGCCGGCGATCGGCGCGGGCCTGGAGGTGCTGGCGTCGTTCCGCGAGGCGGCGCAGCACCAGGAGTCGCTGGAGGGGGTCGCCGGCCGCATGGAGCAGGCGCTGACCCGCTACAACGCCCGCTCCGCCGAGGAGGGCACCGACGAGCGCTTCGCCACCGCCCTGCTGGTGGAGGTCCGCGGCACGGACCGGGCCCGGGTGCTGTCGTGCGGCCACATCCCGTACTACCTGGTGCGCGGCGGCCGGGTCTACGAACGCTACGACGGCGAGGGCGGGCTGCCGCTGGGCCTGGGCACGCTCAGCCGCGAACCCCGGCGGAGCGTGCGCGTCCACCCGGAGCCCGGCGACTGGGCGGTGCTGTGCACGGACGGCGTCACCGAGGCCCGCGGCGCCGGCGGCGACTTCTACCCGCTGGCCGACCGCCTCGCCCGGTGGACCCACCTGGCGCCCGCCGATCTGGCCCGTACGCTCCGCACGGACCTGGAGGAGTTCACCGGCGGCGAGCTGAAGGACGACGCGACGGTGCTGGTCGTCCGCCGGACCTCCGCGTAGGCGCGGCAGGCGGTGTCCCGGCCCGCGGCGGCCCGACCGCCCGGCCCGTGGCCGTAGGGCGTCCACGCCCCTCAGTTGAGCCGGGCCCGGGCCGCCGCCGCCTCCCGCCGCAGCGCCGTCGCGGCGGCCGGCCGCCCCGGCTCCACCACCCGCGCGTACTCCTCCAGCTCGGCCGCACCGGCCAGGAACTCGCCCCGCTGGACGAGGAGTTGGGTGCGCTCATGGCGCAGCCGCGCCGGATGGGCGGGCAGCAGCAGGGACAGTTCGAGCGCCCACAGATGGACCGCGCTGTGCTCCGGCCGCGCCTGGGCCCAGGCCCGGATGTTGTTGAGGATGCGCTGGACGATCTCCAGCGGGCCGGCGGGGGTGAGCATCCCCGGCGCCAGCGCCTCGCCGGTCGCCCCCGCGACGATCATGGCGGCGTCCTGGTCGGTGAGCAGCCGCCCGCCCTCGAACGGGTCGGCGAGGACGTGCCGGCCGCCCGGGTCGCCGAAGCCGACGACGAAGTGGCCGGGCAGCGCCACCCCGTACACCGGCGCCCCGGCCCGCCGTGCGACCTCCGTCCACACCACGGACAGCAGGATCGGCAGCCCCCGGCGCCGCCGCAGCACCTCGTGGAGCAGCGACGACTCCAGCCGCCGGTAGTCGCCGGCCGAGCCGCCGAAGCCGAGCCGGGTGCCGAGCAGTTCGGCGAGGTTGCGGGCCCAGGCGCCCGGGCCGCCGGCCGGCTGGTAGGGGAGCAGTCCGGCCAGCCGGTCCAGTTCGATCTGCGCGGCGTCGATGCCCGCCTGGTCCAGGGCCGGATCGGCCTCGGCGGCGATCAGCAGGCACAGCAGCGCGAGGTCGGGCCGCTCCTCGCGCGCCGCCGCCGCGAACTGCCGCCGCCGCTCCTCGCGCGCCGCCTCCCGTCCGGGCTCCGGCTCCCGGCCCCGCTCCGCTTGCTCACCCATACGGGACGGACACCTCCTCAGCCGGCGTCGGCCGCCGGGCCGCGCCGGTAGTGGTAGCGGTGGTGCTCGGTGAACCCGAGCCCGTCGTACAGCGCGAGGGCGTCCGCGTTGTCCGCCTCGACCTGGAGGTACGCCGCCGACGCACCCTCCTGGAGGGCGCGTTCGGCAAGCGCCGCCATCACCAGTGTGGCCAGCCCCCGGCGCCGCTGCGCGGGCGCCACCTCCACGGCCGCGAAGCCCGCCCAGCGACCGTCGACCACCAGCCGCCCGATCGCCGCCGGGCCGCCGTCCGCGGCCGGCACGCTCGCGAACCACACCGACGGCCCGCCGGTGAGCACCCGCAGCGCCGCCGCCGAGGGCTCCCCGGTCCGGTTGTACAGCCCGAGCCACCCGGCGTCCGGCTCCCGGGAAAGCACCACCCGCGAGGTGTCGGCGTCGGTGTCCGCGAGCGGTGCCAGCGCCGAGATCCGTACCGAGGTGTGCGCCTCGTCCCGCCAGCCGCGCGCGGCCAGCTCCGCGGCCAGGCGGTCGTCGGCGTCGGCCCGGCCGGTGGCGACGGCGACGACCGGAGGCAGCCCGCGGTCCCCGTACCAGCGGACGGTCCGCGCCAGCGCCTCGTCCAGGGGGATGCCGGGGCCGCCGAGCGCCAGTACGGAGTTGGCCCGGCGGGTGAATCCTTCGCTGGCCCGCAGCGTCCACTCACCGAGAGGTTCCGTCTCGATGGCCGGCCAGCCGCGGGCGGCGACCTCCTGGAGCTCCCGCACGCCCGCCGCCGGGACCTTCCTACGGGCCGGCGCTGCGGGCACGACCTTGGCCGCTACCAGCGAGGACTCCTCGATCCGTACGCATTCGCCGTCGCGCCGTGTGATGCTCAGCACACCTTCGTCCCAGGATGTGAGAACGCCGACCGCGTCCGTGAATGCCGGCTCCCCCGCGCGGGCCCCGGTCAGGCGCCGCACGGATACCCTCTTTCCCACATCAGCCCGGGTGATCCGGACTTCCGCGCGACCACCGGCGAGGAATTCCATCGCTCTCCAACCGCCCCTCTTGTTCGTCTCATGCCCGGGAACGGCGATACTAGGTGGCGGGCATCGACGACGCCGCGCTCCCGCGCGCCCAACGGCGGTCCTGCCAATCCGGTCCGCCGGCCCTACCGAGGAGGAACGACAGCGTGACCTACGTCATCGCGCAGCCTTGTGTCGACGTCAAGGACAAGGCATGCATCGAGGAGTGCCCCGTCGACTGCATCTACGAGGGCTCCCGGTCTCTGTACATCCACCCGGACGAATGTGTCGACTGTGGTGCGTGTGAGCCGGTCTGCCCGGTGGAGGCGATCTTCTACGAGGACGACACTCCGGAAGAGTGGAAGGACTACTACAAGGCGAACGTCGAGTTCTTCGACGAGCTCGGTTCGCCCGGTGGCGCCAGCAAGCTCGGCCTGATCGAGCGCGACCACCCCTTCATCGCTGCGCTGCCGCCGCAGAACCAGTAACACCCCGGGGCCGAGGGGAGCGCCCGCCCGCTCCCTCCGGCCTCCGAGGCCGCTGGGGGTGTCCCCAGCGCCGGCCGGGAAGGTCGCACGGCGCCGCGCGGTCCCGTACGGCCTGCCCGCCGTACGGGACCGAGGCGTTTTCGTGCGCCGACGTCCGCCGCGTCACCCCGTACGAGAAAGAGAGCACCGTGGGCGCAGTCTCATCCCGCCATCCGTCAGGGGAACCGCTCAGCGACCGTCTTCCGGTCTTCCCCTGGGACCGCCTGGAGCCCTACAAGGCCACCGCCGCCGCGCACGCCGACGGCATCGTGGACCTGTCCGTCGGCACCCCGGTCGACCCGGTGCCCGCCGTGGTCCTGCAGGCGCTGACCGACGCGGCCGACAGCCCCGGCTATCCGACGGTGTGGGGGACGGCCGCGCTCCGCGACGCGCTCACCGGCTGGGCCGCCGACCGCCTCGGCGCCCGCGGCCTGGCGCACACCAACGTGCTGCCGGTGGTCGGCTCCAAGGAACTGGTCGCCTGGCTGCCGACCCAGCTGGGCCTGGGCGCCGGCGACAAGGTGGCCTACCCGCGGCTGGCCTACCCCACGTACGAGGTCGGCGCCCGCCTGGCCGGCGCCGAGCCGGTCGTCTACGACGCTGAGACGTTCGCGGCCGGCGCCGCGGGCACGGACCTCGACCCTGCCGGCCTCAAGCTGCTCTGGCTCAACTCGCCGTCCAACCCCACCGGCCGGGTGCTGACCGCCGACGAACTGCGCCGCACGGTGGCCTGGGCCCGTGAGCACGGCGTACTGGTCTTCAGCGACGAGTGCTACGTCGAACTGGGCTGGGACGCCGACCCGGTCTCCGTCCTGCACCCGGACGTCTGCGGCGGCTCCTACGACGGCATCGTCGCCGTGCACTCCCTGTCCAAGCGCTCCAACCTCGCCGGCTACCGCTCCGCGTTCCTGGTGGGCGACGCGGCGGTCCTCGGCGAACTCCTCCGGATCCGCAAGCACGGCGGAATGATGGTCGCCGCGCCGGTCCAGGCCGCCACCGTCGCCGCGCTCGGCGACACCGCCCATGTCGCCGAGCAGCGCGCGCGGTACGCCCGCCGCCGGACCGCGCTGCGCACCGCCTTCGAGGCCGCGGGCTTCCGCATCGAGCACAGCGAGGCGTCGCTCTACCTCTGGGCCACCCGCGACGAACCGTGCTGGGACACCGTCGGCGACCTCGCCAAGCGCGGCATCCTGGTCGCCCCCGGCGAGTTCTACGGGGCGGCCGGGGAGCGGTTCGTACGGATCGCGTTCACCGCCACCGACGAACGGGTGGAGGCCGCGGTACGCCGCCTCGCGGACTGACCGCGGACCGAGCCGCACAGCGCGCGGGGGCCCGGGGAGAACCTTCTCCCCGGGCCCCCGCGCGCCGGTCGGCGCCGGCAGGTCACTCGTTGGCGTTGGCCTGGGCCGGCATCCCGCCGAGGCCGACCAGGGCGTGCGCCAGCTGGCCCGTCGCGCCGAGCACGCCCCCGGCCTCCTCCAGCGGCACGCTCTCCTGGGCCGCGGCGCCCTTCTGCGCGATCGGACGGGCCACGCCCTCCGCCTTGTGGGCGGCGTCCTGGGCCACCGGGGTGGTCCCCGTGACGACCGGGGTCAGGGTCTGCACCAGCGCCGGCGCGAGGGTGCGCTCGGCCTCGGTGCCGGTCGAGTTGACCATCCCGACGCCCTTCTGCGCCGAATTGTCCACGGCCTTACCGGTGTTCGCGGAGTCCAGCGTGCTCAGTCCGCCCATCTCGTTGCCTTGGGGGGGCAGGTTCACGGCGCTCGCGGAACCGGCCGCAGCGACCACGGGAGCGGCGCCCGCTGCGATCAGCAGGGCGGCTCGGGCGATCCGACGCGTAACGGGGAGGGACATGGTGCTCCTTTTACGGAGAAGGACTTCGTACTTCTGACAGATGTGCCATGTCCGCCGGGCGGACGCACTGACTACCGCGTCAAGTGCCCGCAGGTTGCGGTGAACTCCGGTAAAGAATTGGCAACGCGTCGCATCATCTGCCCTGGATAAGCCTGAGCGATTTGCGTACGTCCCGAAGCCGTGCGGAAAGGTCACAGCCCCTTAAACGCAAGGGAATTGGCGGAGGATACGGCGGCAACCAGGTGAAATCCCGGACGGGAAAGGGAAATTGACCCGGGCACCCCTTCCGGGGGACTCGGTAAACTACTGCGCGGTGATGATATGAACGTCGCCCGCAGTCGTTTCGGGGCCGGACGCCTTGTGCTGCCAGCCCTTCCCGGAATCGGCCGCCGTCCACGTGCGGTCCGCGTAAGAGATCTGTTCGATGTGCAGCTCGGCCGAGTGCGCCAGCGCCCAGGTCGCCAACTGCCAGCCGCGCTGCCGGGCGTTGTCCGCGGTCCCCGTGCCGTACTGGTACCGCTCCACCGGCACCGTCAGCCCCCGCCCGCCGGCCGCGTCGCGCCCCGTGCCGCCGCCCGCCGGCGCCAGCACCTCGGCGCCGAATTCCCGCACCAGCTTCTCCCGCACCTTCGCCGCACCGTCCGGCCCGGCGCTGTCCACCGGCTGGCTGGCCGTGCAACTCATCACGTCGCCGTTGCGGCCGGTCAGCGCGCCGGTCAGCAGCGCGGCATTCGCCTCGTGCTTGGCGTACGCCTGCGGATAGCCGCTGCGCTGCACCTTCTGCGCGGCGACGGTCAGCGGCAGCCGGGAATATCCGGGCACTTTCGCCAGATGCCGGTAGAACTCCCCGGCCGAATAGACCGGGTCCATGATCTGTTTCACGGTGCCCCAGTCCTGGGACGGCCGCTGCTGGAAAAGACCGACCGAATCCCGGTCGCCGAAACTGATGTTGCGCAGCCCCGACTCCTGCATCGCGGTGGCCAGCGCGATGGTCACCGCCCGCTCCGGGAGCCCCCGCGAGGACGCCACCGCGGAGATCGTCGCGGCGTTCGCGGCCTGCTCCGGGGTCAGTTCGTACGGATCGCCGCCACCCTGGACGCGCACTGTGCAGCGCGGCGCCCCGGGGCCACTGGTGACGTACTGCACCAGGAGATAGCCGGCCACGCCGAGAAGGACGGCGAAGGCCGCGAACGTACGCCACAGGCGCTTGCGGCGGGTGCGGGACACGGACTGGGCGGACACGCAGCCCAACGTACCGGAGGGCTGCCGATAGGGTCGGATCCATGGAGCGCTCCACACACCCCGGCCTCGACCTGTCGCTCGATTCGGCCGCGCTCACCGCGCGGCTGGTCGACTTCCCGTCCGAGAGCGGCAACGAGAAGGACCTCGCCGACGCCGTCGAGCAGGCCCTGCGCGCACTGCCGCACCTGACCGTCGACCGGCACGGCAACAACGTCGTGGCCCGCACGAACCTGGGCCGCGCCGAGCGGGTGGTGCTCGCCGGGCACCTGGACACCGTGCCGATCGCGGACAACGTACCCTCCCGGCTCGACGAGGACGGCGTCCTGTGGGGCTGCGGCACCTGCGACATGAAGTCCGGGGTCGCCGTCCAGCTGCGGATGGCCGCCACCGTCCCCGCCCCCAACCGCGACCTGACCTTCGTCTTCTACGACAACGAGGAGGTCGCCGCGCACCTCAACGGCCTCGGCAAGGTCGCCGACGCCCACCCCGACTGGCTCGCCGGCGACTTCGCCGTCCTGCTGGAGCCCTCCGACGGGCAGGTGGAGGGCGGCTGCCAGGGCACCCTCCGGGTCCTGCTGCGCACCAGCGGGGAGCGCGCGCACTCCGCGCGCAGCTGGATGGGCGCCAACGCCGTCCACGCCGCCGCCCCCATCCTGGCGAAGCTCGCCGCCTACGAGCCGCGCCGCCCGGTCATCGACGGCCTGGAATACCACGAGGGCCTCAACGCGGTACGGATCGAGGGCGGGGTGGCCAACAACGTCATCCCGGACGCCTGCACCGTCACCGTCAACTTCCGCTACGCGCCCGACCGCAGCCCCGAGGAGGCGGTGGCGCACGTCCGCGAGGTCTTCGCCGACTGCCCCGTCGACGAGTTCGTGGTGGACGACCACTCCCCGGGCGCGCTGCCCGGTCTGGCACACCCGGCCGCCAAGGCGTTCATGGAGGCCGTCGGCGGCACCGCGATGCCCAAGTTCGGCTGGACCGACGTCTCCCGCTTCAGTGCGCTGGGCGTCCCGGCCGTCAACTACGGTCCCGGCTACTCCCTGCTCGCGCACAAGAAGGACGAGCGCGTCGAGGTCGCCCGGATCCTGCACTGCGAGGAGCGGCTGCGCGCCTGGCTGACCGACCAGCCGCCGGTGGGCTGACCGCCGGCCCCTCCGCGGCGGACCGGCCGCCGGCGACCTGGTGGACCGGCGGCCGACCGGTCGCATACCGGCGGAATTCCCCTGCGCTTCACGCGGGCGGATCTACGCTGAAGTGGCAATCGATCTGCCTGCGGAGGGAGCACGTCATGGCCAACCCCGAGGGAGCACCCGTCCCGGAGGAGCAGCGGCTGGGCCCCGTACTGCGCCGTCACGACCAGGTGCAGACCGGCACGACGGACCAGCGGCTGCTGGATTCCGAAGGCCCCTCCGAGTGGGTGCACACCGACCCCTGGCGCGTGATGCGCATCCAGTCGGAGTTCGTGGAGGGCTTCGGCGCGCTGGCCGAGCTGGGCCCGGCGGTGAGCGTCTTCGGCTCGGCCCGTACGCCGCGCGGTTCGGCGGAGTACGACGCCGCGGTGCGGATCGGCGGGGCGCTGGTCAAGGCCGGCTTCTCGGTGATCACCGGCGGCGGTCCGGGCGCCATGGAGGCCGTCAACAAGGGCGCCAGTGAGGCCGGTGGGACCTCCGTCGGGCTCGGCATCGAGCTCCCCTTCGAGCAGGGGATGAACGACTACGTCAACCTCGGGGTCGACTTCCGCTACTTCTTCGTCCGCAAGACCTGCTTCGTGAAGTACGCGCGCGGGTTCGTCGTCCTCCCCGGCGGGCTCGGCACCCTGGACGAGCTCTTCGAGGCGCTGACCCTCGTCCAGACCCGCAAGGTCACCCGCTTCCCGATCGTGCTGTTCGGCACGGACTACTGGAGCGGGCTGGTCGGCTGGCTGCGCGAGACCCTCGTCGCCCAGGGGAAGGCGTCGCCGCACGACCTGGAGCTGTTCCACATCAGCGACGACGTGGACGAGGCGATCGCGCTGGTGACGAAGGAGGTCGGCATCCAGTGAAGGAGGCCGGCATCCGGTTCGGCGCTGCCCGGCGGTACGGCGCCGGCCGCCGGTAGGCGCCCGTCCGGCGGTAAGTCAGGGGCGGACGGGCCGTACGCGGACGGGCCGTACGCGGACGAGCCCTCCTTACGGCTCTGTCCGGCGGGCCGGGGCCGGGGGCGGGCCGCCGGGGCTGGCCCCGAACCGCGGCGATGCGGCATGGCCGCGCGCCGGCGCCGTCCGGCACGGACGCTTCGGCCGCGACCGCGGTAATCGACCGGCCGCGGTGATTGACCGGCCGTGGTAATCGACCGGCTCCGGGAACGAACCGGCCCCGGTAATCGACCGGCCCCGGGAATGAATCGCCCGCGGTAATCGGGAATACCGCCCCCGCCCATCCCGTTGTGGCCCCGCAGGGGGCGTGGCCATCCCCTACGGGATCTGTTCCCACGCCCCCGGGGGCGACCCCCTCAGGCCAGTCCGCGGCGGGCGACCGCCGGGGGCCGGTGGCCGGCGATCGAGGCCACCATGTCGAGGACCTGCCGGGTCTCGGCGACCTCGTGGACGCGGTAGACCCGGGCGCCGAGCCAGGCGGACACCGCGGTGGTCGCCAGGGTGCCCAGCACCCGCTCCCTGACCGGCTTGTCGAGGGTCTCGCCGACGAAGTCCTTGTTGGACAGCGAGACCAGCACCGGCCACCCGGTCTCCGCCATCTCGCCGAGCCGCCGGGTCGCCTCCAGGCTGTGCCGGGTGTTCTTCCCGAAGTCGTGCCCGGGGTCGATCATGATCCCGTCCCGCCGTACGCCCAACTCCAGTGCCCGTTCGGCCAGTTCGAGCGTCACCCGCAGGATGTCGGCCATCACGTCGTCGTACGTCACCCGGTGCGGCCGGGTCCGCGGGTCGGCGCCGCCCGCGTGGGTGCACACCAGACCGGTGCCGTACCGCGCGGCGACCTCGGCGAGCCGCGGATCGACGCCGCCCCAGGCGTCGTTGAGCAGATCCGCGCCGGCCTCGCAGACCGCCTCGCCGACCTCGTGCCGCCAGGTGTCGACGCTGATCACCACGTCGGGGTGGCGGCGGCGCACCTCGGCGACGAACCCGACCGTACGGCGGGCCTCCTCCTCGGCGCTCACCTCCTCGCCGGGGCCGGCCTTGACGCCGCCGATGTCGATGATCGCGGCGCCGTCGGCGATCGCCTGCTCCACGCGGTCCAGCGCGGGTTCGTCGCGGAAGGTCGCGCCCTGGTCGTAGAAGGAGTCCGGGGTCCGGTTGACGATGGCCATGATCACCGGCTCATGCGTCCCGAACTCGCGTTTTCCCAGCCGCAGCATTCCGTTGACTCCCTCTCCGTGGTTCGGAGCGACCCTAACTGTCAGACCCGCATGGCACGATCAGTGGAGACACAGAGTCCGGGGAGTTGGTCGTGTTCTGGTTCATGCTGATCGCGATGGTCGTGGTGGTCGCCGCGGTCACGCTTGTCGTCGTCGGCGGCGGTGATGCCGGAGGGGACGGCGGCGGGCTGCGGGACACCGAGCCGGACCGGTTGCACGATCCGCTGCCGCAGGACCGCCCGGTGGCCCGCGCCGATGTGGACGCCGTCCGGCTGCCGGTGGTCGTCCGCGGCTACCGCATGGACGACGTCGACGACGTCCTGGACCGCCTCGGCGCCGAGCTCGCCGAGCGGGACGCCAGGATCGCCGAGCTGGAGGCGGCGCTGGCGGGTGCGCATGCCGCGGCCATGGGCGGCCCCGGCCTGATCCAGGACACCGGGGGGCAGCACGCCCCGGCACCCGAGGGCCCGGAGCGGCCGGCCCCCGCGCAGGACACCCGGCCCGCGAGCGGACCGGCCGGGAAGGACGAGCGGCCCGGGGCCCCGGAGGCGCGCGGCGGGCCGGCGGCCCCGGGCGGCCCGGAGGCCCCTGGCGAAGGAGAAGGGGAGGGCCGGGCATGAGCGGTGTGGTGACGGCGCCCGACGGCGTTCCGCGCTGCCCGTGGGGCATGGAGTCCGAGCAGATGGCGGACTACCGCGCGTACCACGACACGGAGTGGGGCCTGCCGATCCACGGCGATGACGCGCTCTTCGAGCGGATGAGCCTGGAGGCGTTCCAGTCCGGGCTGTCCTGGATCACGATCCTGCGGCGCCGCCCCGGGTTCCGCGCCGCGTTCGCCGACTTCGAGATCGCGGCGGTGGCGCGGTTCACGGACGCGGACGCCGAGCGGCTGCTCGCCGATCCCCGCATCATCCGCAATCGCGCCAAGATCGCCGCGACGATCAACAACGCCAAGGTCGCCGCCGAGCTGGCCCCCGGCGAGCTCGACGCCCTCATCTGGTCCTACGCCCCCGACCGGGCCGGCCGCGCCGCGCCGCGCACCGTGGGCGATGTGCGGCCCACCACCCCCGAGTCCATCGCGCTCGCAAAGGATCTGAAGAAGCGCGGTTTCCGCTTCGTCGGCCCCACCACCGCGTACGCCATGATGCAGGCGTGCGGCCTGGTCAACGACCATCTCGTGGACTGCCATGTGCGCGCGGCGGTGGAGGCGGCGGCCGGCTGAACCGCCGGGGCCGTCCCGGATCAGCGCCCCAGGAAGGTCGGCTTCTCCTTCTTCACGAACGCCTCGACCGCGATGTGGTGGTCCTCCGACGCCCCGGCCCGGACCTGGAGTTCGTCCTCCTTGCCCAGGGTCTCGGCGAGCGAGTGCCCGGCGCCGAAGGCCAGCGACTCCTTGATCGCGGCATAGGCGGCGGTCGGCCCCTGGGCCAGCCGGCGGGCGATGGCCGCGGCCTCGTCGGCCAGCGCGTCCGCCGGGACGACCTTGTTGGCGATGCCCAGGTCGTACGCCTCCTGGGCGCTGACCGAGCGCGGGAAGAGCAGCAGATCGGCGGCCCGGCCGTGGCCGATCAGCCGCGGCAGCGTCCAGGACATCCCGGAGTCGGCGGTCAGCGCGACGCCGGCGAACGAGGTGTTGAAGGAGGCGGAGTCGGCGACCACGCGGTAGTCGGCGGCCAGCGCGAAGCCCGCGCCGGCGCCCGCGGCGACCCCGTTGACGCCCGCCACGACCGGCTTGGGCATCTCGGTCAGCGCCGTGACGATGGGGTTGTAGTGGTCACGCACGGTGCTCATGGTGCCGCCCGAGCCGGTCGCCCGGTCCTCGGCCAGCAGGCCGATGTGCTCCTTGAGGTCCTGCCCGACGCAGAAGGCGCGGCCGGTGGCGGTCAGCAGCACCGCTCGTACGGCCCGGTCGGCGGCGGCCTCCTGGAGGATGTCCCGGAGCAGGACCTTCGCCTCCGTGTTCATCGCGTTCATCGCGTCGGGGCGGTTGAGGGTGACCGTCGCGAGTCCGTCGGTCACGTCGTAGAGCACGGTGTCGGCCATAGTGGAGTCCCCTCCGTCGCGGCTCTTGGCTGCCGGGTAGCGGTAGCCAGCGCTCAGGATGCCGGAGATCATCCGCCATCGGCATGTGACGTACGTCAAAGATTGCGGGCGCGTCGGGTGGCGAGGAGAGGCGAAGTATGGCAGCCCCCTCCCCGAATTGGGTGGGTTTGCGGGAGCGCGTTGCAAAAGGGATGCCCCCTGATGTTGGTCATCGGGTCGTTCGATGCGGGATAATGGCCTGGAAGCAATGTGTTCGATGCCGGTGACACGCGCCTATCAAGGCCGTCGGCTGAGATGAGCTGGTTTCAGGAAGGGGAACGAGCATGGCGGCCATGAAGCCGCGGACGGGCGACGGCCCGCTCGAGGTGACCAAGGAGGGGCGGGGCATCGTCATGCGCGTTCCGCTCGAAGGCGGCGGTCGGCTCGTCGTCGAGCTGACCCCCGACGAGGCCAAGGCCCTGGGTGAGGCCCTGGAGAAGGTCACCGTCTGACGAGGGCGGAGAAACCGCTGCGGTTTTTCGGGGGCTGAGCCCCGTTACCTCCAGCCGAGTACCCCGGCCCCGGCAGGCGGCGCGCCACGACGGCGTGCCGCCTGCCGGGGCCGATTCGGTGCTCCGCAGTGCCTCAGCCGCGCTTGACCGCGCA
>NZ_KN708638.1:5415146-5418576 GCF_000805335.1 Streptomyces sp. CT34
GGGGGGCCGCCTGCCGGGGCCGATTCGGTGCTCCGCAGTGCCTCAGCCGCGCTTGACCGCGCAGAGCAGCCCGTCGCCCACCGGCAGCAGGGCCGGTACGAGCGCGGTGCTCTCCCGTATGGCCCGCAGCAGCTCGCGCAGCCGCAGCACCTCCGCCGGCTGCTCCGCGGAGTCGACGGTACGGCCGTCCGCGAAGACGCCCTGGAAGCACACCAGGCCGCCGGGGCGCAGCAGCCGCAACGATTCAGCGAGGTATTCGAGGCACTCCATGAGGTCGCCGTCGCAGAAGACGAGGTCGTAGCCGCCGTCCGCGAGGCGCGGCAGGACGTCGAGGGCCCGGCCGGGGATGAAGCGGGCGCGGTTCCCGGCGAAGCCCGCCGCGCGGAACGCCTGCTTGGCGAACGCCTGCCGCTCCGGTTCGAGGTCCACGGTGGTCAGCACGCCGTCGGGGCGCATGCCGTGCAGGAGATAGATGCCGGACACGCCCGTGCCGGTGCCGATCTCGGCGACCGCCTTGGCGTCCGCGGTGGCGGCGAGCAGCCGCAGGGCAGCGCCGGCGCCGGTCGTCACCGCGCGGACACCGGTCTCCCGGGCGCGGGCGCGGGACCAGCGCAGAGCGTCGTCGGCGGCCTCGTCGATGGTCCCGGCGCCGTACGCCTCGGCGAATGCCAAGTTCGTCTGCCGGTTGCCGGTAATGGCCCTCTCCTGTCCCCGTAGTTGACGCAACCGTGACTGTATCCGCTGTGTGCGGGAACCCGCAGATGGGACCGGGCGTTAGGAAAGGGCAGGGGAAGAGACGGGGGGACGCACCGGTGAATACCGCGCAAGACGTCAGGCGAGAAACATCGCAGGAACAGAAGCAGCACCAAATGCTGGTCAAAACTGCTTATCCGGAGCTAACGGACGAGGTGGATATGGTAGGGGCTCTACTGGACACCACCAGAGCCACCAGGGGAGGTGCGGCTGCGGCGGGTGACCGAAGAGTGCGCAGGCGCTTGCGACGGTCGTTCGCCGAGCCGAGATCCGTGACCAACACCGCTGACCGTTTCCGCCCTCACGGCCCCAAGGCCATGGGAGGGGCCCCCATCGCCGACGCACGCACCGCGACCTTCGCCGACACCTCGGATGCCCAGGCGTGGACCCCGCCCACGTGGGAGGAGATCGTCAGCACCCACAGCGCCCGGGTCTACCGCCTCGCGTACCGCCTCACCGGCAATCAGCACGACGCCGAGGACCTGACCCAGGAGGTGTTCGTCCGCGTCTTCCGCTCGCTGTCGACGTACACCCCCGGCACGTTCGAGGGCTGGCTGCACCGCATCACCACCAACCTCTTCCTCGACATGGTCCGCCGCCGCCAGCGCATCCGCTTCGACGCGCTCGGTGACGACGCCGCCGAGCGGCTCCCCAGCCGCGAGCCCTCCCCGCAGCAGCACTTCAACGACACCCACTTCGACGCCGATGTGCAGCAGGCGCTGGACACCCTCGCGCCCGAGTTCCGCGCCGCCGTGGTGCTCTGCGACATCGAGGGCCTGTCGTACGAGGAGATCGCCGCGACCCTCGGGGTCAAGCTCGGCACGGTCCGCAGCCGGATCCACCGCGGCCGTTCCCACCTGCGCAAGGCGCTCAGGCACCGCTCCCCGGCGGCGCGTGCCGAGGAGCGCGAGGAGCAGCGGACGCTGGCCGTGGTGCCCACAAGGGAGGTCGGAATCGCGTGAGCGGCAGTGGCGGTCCGTCCCCCGCCGAGCAGCATCTCGGCGACCGCCTCGCGGCCCTGGTCGACGGCGAACTGGGGCACGACGCGCGTGAGCGGGTGCTGGCGCACCTCGCGACGTGCGGTAGGTGCAAGGCGGAGGCCGACGCCCAGCGTCGGCTGAAGAACGTATTCGCGCAGACCGCGCCCCCCGGCCCGTCCGAGGGGCTGCTGGCGCGCCTTCAGCAGCTGCCCGGCGGCGACGCCGGCGGCCCCGGCAGCCGGCTCGGCAACGGCACGTTCGGGCGCGGTGAATTCGCCCGGGGCGACGGCTCGTTCCGCTATGTGCCGTCGGAGAAGCACCTCGGCCCGGCCATGGCCGCCGTCCCCCCGCAGCCGCGGGTGCGCGGCTTCCGGGTGCAGGAGCCGGAGCGCGGCGCACCGCAGCGCCGCCGGTTCGCCTTCGCGGCGGCCGGTGCGGTCTCGCTCGCGGCCTTCGCGCTCGGCGGCGCCCTCCCGCTGGAGGCGGCCGTCGACGCCCCCGGTCCCCGTGCCGAGGGCAGCGGCAGCGCCGCCACCCCGCTCGGCGCCGGCCCCGCGGCCGGTGCCGTCCCGCTGTCCCGCGACGAGTCCCTGACGACCAGGGATCCGCGCCCCGGCTCCTGGCCCGCGCTGGGCGACCCCACCAACGCCCCGGCCCCCAGCGCCATGACGCTGTCCGCGCCGGGCGAGAGCCGGCCGGCGGACGGCGTCCCGGCCGTCGGCCCGGCGCCCGGACGCTTCGGCCTGTCACCTCTGATAGCCGCCACCGGTCCGGCGTCGGCGTACGGCTTCGCGCCGCTGACCGTCACGGCCGGTACAGCCTTCGCCGGCCGGAGCCCGCGCCCGCCGCTGGAGCCGATGCGGCCCCTGCTCCGCTCGGCGCCCTCCGCCGGACCCACCGCCCACGGTTCGCACTGACCGGGATCTGCGCGGTTCCGCGCGGAGCTGGTTGAATCGCTGTCGGGCGGCGCGCCCTTGTGCGGGTGCGTGCCCCTGGGGCCCGTCGCCGGACGGCCCCCGGGTGGCGCTGGCCCGCGCGTGACCGCGGGCGAATCGTTGGGGAGAGCATGGACGACGCTAGGGCCGCCGGGCCGAAGCTGAAGTGGTGGAGCCGGCCGGGGCAGGCCCCGAGCCCGCGACCGCCCGCCGAGGCCGGCCGGCCCGAGGCGGCGCGGAGCGCCGGCCCCGCGGCCGGAGCGGCTGCGACGGCGGACGCGGCGCACCCGGCGGATTCCGCCGCAGTGGCCGAACAGGCGGATGCGGCACCGGAGTTGGCCGCCGCGCCCGGAGCGATATCGAGTGCGGCTGCGGACCCGGCGCCGGCCGCGGCGGGTCCGGAGCAGGAGGCCGCCGCGGCGCCCCGTGCGGAGCGCGAGGCCGCCACCGTGACGCTCGGTCAGGTGTCCGCGGGCGCCCCGGACGAGGCGCCGTCCCACCCGCCGACGGATCCGGCACCGCACGGCGGGGCCGACCCGCACCCCGAGACCCCCGCAGCTCCCGCCGAGCCCCCCACCGCCGCTCCCGCCGAGGCCGCCGGCGGTGCGCCCCGGCGCCCGCGGCCGCTGCACCCCGAGGACCCGTACGGCACGCCCCCGTACGGCGATCCCGGGCCGTGGGCGCCCGCGCCGCTGGTACAGCGACCGATGGCGACCCCCGCACCCGGCACCGCGCCCCCGCCGGAGGCGCGGACCGCGGCGG
>NZ_KN708638.1:5418586-5418986 GCF_000805335.1 Streptomyces sp. CT34
GGCGGCCGGCGTCCCGCACCCCCGCCCGGCCGCGCCGGCCGGCGCTCCCGCCCCGCAGCTCCTGAAGGCCGGCGGCCCCGCACCGGCCCCCGCCGCCCCGCGGGACACCGCACCGCACCCCGGTGGCCCGCTTGCGCCCGCCCCGGCGACACCGCCCGCACCCGCGTCCGCACCCGCCGGCCCGCAGCTGACGCACGAGCCCGCGGAGGGCGCCTTCGTCCCGCGCCCCGGCGACGGCGGCCCCCGCCCCGCGCCCCCGGCCGCCCCGTATGCCGCCGCGATCCCGCCGCACCGGCCCCCCGCCACCCCGGGTGCCTGGCAGCTGTACGACCCCTGGAGCGCGCCCGGGCACGGTGGTCCGGCCGCCGTGCCGCCGCCGGCCCGGCGCGGCGGGCGCCCC
>NZ_KN708638.1:5418996-5444708 GCF_000805335.1 Streptomyces sp. CT34
GGGGTCGGCGCCTACATCGAGCGGAACGGCGCGATCGACGACATCAAGCTGCCGCAGGCGACGGGGGAGCAGGGAAGTCGCAGCCCGGAGAGCGTCGCCGGGATCGCGCGGG
Organism: Streptomyces sp. CT34; assembly: GCF_000805335.1. Lineage (GTDB taxonomy): Bacteria > Actinomycetota > Actinomycetes > Streptomycetales > Streptomycetaceae > Streptomyces. Next base: position 5,419,109 of record NZ_KN708638.1, read on the forward strand.
CGGCGCTGCCCGGCGTGGTGACACTGCATGTCCGCGGCAACGCCGAGCAGGGCACCGGCACCGGGTTCGTGCTCGACCGGCAGGGCCACATCCTGACCAACAACCACGTCGTCGCACCGGCCGGATCGCGTGGCGAGATATCGGTGACGTTCAGCGGCGGGCAGACCGCCAAGGCGCGGGTCATCGGAAAGGACGGCGGCTACGACCTCGCCGTCGTGCAGGTGGACGGCGTCACCGGGCTGCATCCGCTGACGCTGGGCGACTCCGACGCGGCCCAGGTCGGCGATCCGGTGGTGGCGATCGGGGCGCCCTACGACCTCGCCAACACCGTCACGTCCGGGATCATCAGCGCCAAGCAGCGGCCGATCACCGCCGGCGGGCAGAAGGGCGACGGGAGCGATGTCTCGTACGTCGACGCGTTGCAGACCGACGCCCCCATCAATCCAGGCAATTCGGGCGGCCCGCTGGTCGACGGCAAGGCCCGGGTGATCGGCATCAACAGCGCGATCCGGGCCGCGGACAGCGGCACCGGCGGGCTGGACGGCGACGGTGGCCAGGGCGGCAGCATCGGCCTGGGCTTCGCCATACCCATCAATCAGGGCAAGCGGGTGGCCGAGGAGCTGATCAACACCGGCCGGGCCACCCACCCGGTGATCGGGGTCACGCTGGAGATGGAGTACGCGGGCGACGGCGCCCGGGTCAGCGACCGCACCAAGGACGGCAAGCCGCCGGTCGTCCCCGGCGGGCCGGGCGCGAAGGCCGGCATCAAGGTGGGGGATGTGATCACGCAGGTGGACGGTGTGCCGATACACAGCGGCCAGGAGCTGATCGTCAAGATCCGCAGCCACCGGCCCGGTGACATGCTCACTCTGACGCTTCAACGGGACGGCGGGGAGCGGTCCGTTCGGCTCACACTGGGTTCCTCGAGCCAGGGCTGATCGTTTGTACGGTGTTGGTGCGGGCGACTCCCGCCCGACGTATCGGGCCAGGTACCGTGAGAGGCGGCCTGGCCCATAGGCCCCCGAAGGCCGCGGATTACCCAAGGAGTCGCAAGGTGTTCTTCGACATAGGACCCCTGGAGCTGATTGCGATCGTGGTCCTCGCGGTGCTCATCTTCGGGCCGGACAAGCTGCCCAAGGTCATCCAGGACGTGACCGGGTTCATCCGCAAGGTCCGGGCGTTCTCCGACAGCGCCAAGGAAGACATCCGCAGCGAGCTGGGCCCGGAGTTCAAGGACTTCGAGTTCGAGGACCTCAAGCCGAGGAACTTCGTGCGCAAGCACGTCCTGGAGAAGGACGAGTACGGCCTCAAGGAGCTCCAGGAGCTGCGCAACGGCCTCGACCTGAAGAAGGAGATGGCCGAGGTCACCGACGCCGTCCGGGAGTCCACGACGGTCTCCGCGGCGGCCTCGACGGCGTCGGCCGCTCCCTCCAACGGCTCCCGCCCGAACCTCTCCAAGGAGTCCCCGGCCGGTTCCGCCGGCCGCCCCGACCTGCTCAAGAAGGGCGCGGACCCGGCCCACCGCGAGTCTCCGCCGTTCGACGCCGACGCCACCTGATACTTCTGTATGCCCGGCTGTGTTGACCGCACTGGCTATGCTCCCGGAGTCCGGGGTGAGGTCGCCTGAGGGGGGCGGGCCGCCCACGACGAAGGGCAACAAGGAGGCTCCGCGCAGATGGAGACGACGAGTCGGACAGTCACCCAAGAGGTGTCCGCCGATGCCGGCCGGAAGGCCGACGGCTATCTGCTGGCCGCATTCCCGTGGTACGGCCTCGACGAGGCGTTCACCGGACCACGGTGGCTGATGCAGGTCGGCTCGGCCGCGGACGGCACCGTGGAGCACGGCGCGACGGGGCACGGCGCGGAGCCGACCATCAAGGTGGAGACCCAGGAGTCCGAGCGGTTCGCGGTGGTGGTGACGGTCGCCAGCCGGCCGGTACGGCGCAGCGCCGACGGCACCGGCGTCCTGGAGGCCACCTCCGTCTCCACCGCCGCCTGGCTCGCCGGATCCGGGCTGCTCGCGCACACCTGGCCGACCCAGATGGACCGGTCGCTGCGCCAGGACTGGCTGGACCAGCAGACGATGATCGCCTGGGAGCTGGCCGACGACCTCGAGGGCGAGAGCTGGAGCGAGCTGATGCTCCCGGTGGACGGGGAGCCGACGCCGTTCAGCTACCGGGAGTCCGAGTACGGCTGGGTGCTGGCCGGCACGTCCGGTGGGGACGGAGCGCAGGGCGTGCACCTCGGCGCGTACGGGCGGGGGATGAGCGCGTACGGCCTCGGCTTCTCGGTGATCAGGGACCTGAGCACGTACGAGGGCTGAGCACGGCGCAAGGAAAAGGGCGGACCCGCCGGCGGGTCCGCCCTTGTGACGTCGTACGGGGTCGTAGACGTCGTACAGGGTCGTACGGGAGGGAGCCGGCAGTCGGCTCCCGCCGTCAGAACTTGTTGCGCGGGGTGATCCCCAGCGACATGCCGGCCAGGCCGCGCTGCCGGCCGCCCAGCTTGCCGGCGATGGCGCGGATCGCGGAGCCGGCGGGGGAGTCGGGGTCGGTGAGCACCACCGGCTTGCCCTCGTCGCCGCCCTCGCGCAGCCGGACGTCGATCGGGATGGCGCCGAGCACCGGCACCTGGGCGCCGGTCGTCTTCGTCAGACCCTCGGCCACCCGCTCGCCGCCGCCGGTGCCGAAGACGTCGACCATCTCGTCGCAGTGCGGGCAGGGCAGCCCGGACATGTTCTCCACCACGCCGACGATCTTCTGGTGGGTCTGCACCGCGATCGCACCGGCCCGCTCGGCGACCTCGGCGGCGGCCTGCTGCGGGGTGGTCACCACCAGGATCTCGGCGTTCGGCACCAGCTGGGCCACCGAGATGGCGATGTCGCCGGTGCCCGGGGGCAGGTCCAGCAGGAGGACGTCCAGGTCGCCCCAGTACACGTCGGCGAGGAACTGCTGGAGGGCGCGGTGCAGCATCGGGCCGCGCCAGACGACGGGGGCGTTGCCGGGGGTGAACATGCCGATCGAGATGACCTTCACGCCGTTCGCCGACGGCGGCATGATCATGTTCTCGACCTGGGTGGGCCGCCCGTCGGCGCCCAACATCCGGGGGACGGAGTGGCCGTAGATGTCGGCGTCCACGACACCGACCTTGAGCCCGTCGGCGGCCATCGCCGCGGCGAGGTTGACGGTCACCGAGGACTTGCCGACGCCGCCCTTGCCGGAGGCCACGGCGTAGACCCGGGTGAGCGAGCCGGGCTGGGCGAAGGGCACCTCGCGCTCGGCGGTGCCGCCGCGCAGCGAGGCCGCCAGCTCGCGCCGCTGCTCGTCGCTCATCACCTCCAGCTCGACGCCCGCGCTCGTGACACCGGGCACCCGCTCGACGGCGTCGCGCACGCTGCTGATGATCGTCTCGCGCATCGGGCAGCCGGAGACTGTGAGGTAGACCACCACCGCCACCGAGCCGTCCGCCGCGATGTCCACCGATTTGACCATCCCCAGCTCGGTGATGGGGCGGTGGATCTCGGGGTCGTTCACCGTCGCGAGCGCATCGCGGATCGCGTCCTCGCTCGGTGCGCCGGCGGCGGGGGCATTGTCGTTGGCCATGCCCCGATGGTACGGCGCCCGAGGGGGCCTCCGGAAAGCCCGGTCAGCGGTCGCGTTCGTCACTCTCCGCGTCGACCATCTGCCGCAGTTCCAGCTCCCGCAGCAGGTCCTCCAATTCGGAGCGGATCCAGTCGCGGGTGGCGACCTCGCCCAGGCCCAGGCGGAGCGCCGCGATCTCCCGGGTCAGGTACTCGGTGTCGGCGATGGAGCGCTCGTTCTGCTTGCGGTCCTGCTCGTGGGTGACCCGGTCGCGGTTGTCCTGCCGGTTCTGCGCCAGCAGGATCAGCGGCGCCGCGTACGACGCCTGGAGGGACAGCGCCAGGGTGAGGAAGATGAACGGGTAGTTGTCGAACCGCAGTTGGCCCGGCACGGTCACGTTCCAGCCGATCCACAGCACGATGGTGACCGTCATCCAGACGATGAACCGGCCGGTCCCCAGGAAGCGGGCGATCTTCTCGGACATCCGCCCGAACGCCTCCGGGTCGTACTCCGGGAAGAACGTGCGGCGCGGCACCCGGGGCTGGTCCAGCCGCGCCCGGCGGCGCTCCGGAAGCCGCTCGCCGGCGCCGCCCCGGCGCAGCGCCGAGGCGCCGTTCGCCCGCCGCTCCCGGGCGCCCTCCCGCTCATCGGCGCCCATCGCCGGCCTCCCCGTGCGCCCGTGCGCCGGTCAGCCCGGCCGGCGGGGCGCGGTGCAGCTCGGCCTCCCGCCAGTCCTCCGGCAGCAGATGGTCCAGGACGTCGTCGACGGTGACCGCGCCCAGCAGCGCCCCGCTCTCGTCCACCACCGGCGCCGCGACCATGTTGTACGCGGCCAGGTAGCTGGTCACCTCGGGCAGCGGGGTGTCCGGCGGCAGGGCCGGCAGATCGGTGTCCGCGATGGAGCTGACGAGGGTGAACGGCGGGTCGCGCAGCAGCCGTTGGAAGTGCACCAGGCCCAGGTACTTGCCGGTGGGCGTCTCGTCCGGCGGCCGGCAGACGTACACCTGGGCGGCGAGCGCCGGGGAGAGGTCCGGGTCGCGCACCCGGGCCAGCGCGTCCGCGACGGTCGCGTCCGGCCGCAGCACGATCGGCTCGGTGGTCATCAGACCGCCGGCGGTGCGCTCCTCGTAGGCCATCAGCCGCCGGACGTCCGCCGCCTCCTCCGGGCGCATCAGGGTCAGCAGCCGCTCCTTCTCCTCCTCGGGCAGCTCGGAGAGCAGGTCGGCGGCGTCGTCCGGGTCCATCGCCTCCAGGACGTCGGCGGCCCGCTCGTCCTTCAGCTTGCCGATGATCTCGACCTGGTCGTCATCCGGCAGCTCCTCCAGGACGTCGGCCAACCGGTCGTCGTCGAGCGCGGCGGCGACCTCGGCACGCCGCTTGGGGGAGAGGTGGTGCAGCACGCCGGCCAGGTCGGCGGGGCGCAGCTGCTCGAAGGTGGCCAGCAGGTTCTCCGCGCCCTGCCCGTGCTCCTCCCGCGAGAACCCGGTCACCGCCGACCACTCGACGGTCACGGTCTCTCCCTTGCGGCGCAGCGGCCCGCCCTTCCCGCGCCGTACGAAGACCTTGTCGATCTCCCAGTCGCGGCGGGCCGGCAGCTGGGTGATGCCGATGTCGAGGACGGTGACCTCCTCGCCGGTCTCGACCAGCCGCACCCGCCGGTCCAGCAGCTCGCCGAACACCAGCGTCTCGGACGCCCGCTGCTCGAAGCGCCGCATGTTGACGACGCCGGTGGTGATGACCTGGCCGGACTCGACGCCGGTCACCCGGGTCATCGGCAGGAAGATCCGGCGCCGGCTGATCACCTCGACGACGAGCCCGAGCAGCCGCGGCGGCCGGGCGCCGACCCGGAGCAGCGCGACCAGGTCCCGCAGCCGGCCGACCTGGTCGCCGTGCGGGTCGAACACGGCGATGCCGGAGAGATGGGAGACGAAGACCCGGGGGGTGACCACCGCCATGCAGAGCGCCGCCCTTCTCCCTTTCGTTCAGTCCGTGCAGTCCATGGACATCGTGCGGTCCCTGCAAATCGTTCGGAACAGGCCGCTGTTGACCCGTAATGCCGCATTGGTTCGGGTTCAGGCTAACGCGCACCGGTTGCGCCCGGCCCGGCGGGAACGGCCGTATGGTGGCCGCCACGCATCCGACAGAAACGCGTGTACGGCCCAGGTACGCTGCGGTCTGCTGTCTAGGTCACCCGCATCAGGAGGCAGAGCCGACGTGACTGCAATCCCCCCGGCCACCCGCCCCCGGCCGCCGGCCGCACCCGCTCGTACGGGGCGGGCGGGGCGGGGGGCGGCGGTGTGCGCGGCAGTGACCGTGGTGCTGGCGGGCTGCGGTGCGGGAGACCCGGACGAGGGCACCAACGGGGTGGGCAAGCTGCCGGCCGCGACCATCGCGTCCAAGGCGCAGGCCGCGGCCAGGGGCGCCGACTCGGTCCACCTCTCCGGGAACGTCGTCAGCCAGGGCGGCACCTACAAGCTGGACATGCGCCTCGCGAAGAACGGCGCGCGCGGCGAGCTGTCCACCAAGGCCGCCGGGTTCCAGCTGCTGCGGGTCGGCGACGCGCTCTACCTGAAGGCGGACGCGGCGTTCTGGGCCGGCGAGGAGGGCGGTTCGGGGCCCGCGTCGGCGACCGCCGCCAAGCTCGGCGGCAAGTACGTCAAGGTGCCCGCCGCCGACCCCGTCTACCAGCGCTTCAGCGGATTCACCGACAAGGACACACTGCTCGCCGGCCTCCTCGGACTGCACGGCGAACTCGCCGTCGGCGAACACGGCAGCGTCGGCGGCGTCAGCACCGTACGGGTCACCGCCGGCGCCGGCTCCGGCGGCAACCTGGACGTCTCCCTGGAAGGCACCCCGTACCCGATGCGGCTCCAGCGCGCGGGTGGCGCCGGTGAGGTCCGGCTCGACGACTGGGGCAAGAGCGTGGACCTGAAGACCCCCGACGCCGGCCAGACCGTCGACCTGGGCAAGCAGATCTCCGGGACCGGCTGACGGCGGCGGTCCGCCGGGGTCAGCCCCTGCGGCCCCGGCGCAGCAGCTTCGGCAGCGCGGCGGGAGCCGGCCGCCGGGTGATCGCGGGCGACGCCAGCGGCGGCGCGGCCTGCGCGTCGTCGGGCATCAGCCCGGGGCGCTGCACCGCCCCGCCGGTCGGCTCCAGCCGCAGCACCCGGCACTCGCGCGCCCAGCGCTCCGTGAGGGTGCCCGCGTCCGGCGCGTTCAGCCGCTTGCCCTTCAGCTCCTCGACGGTGGCCTGCCACGCCTCGCTGTGCGCCGCCGGCTCGTGGACCCGGGCCTGCCAGGCGACCAGCCGGCCGCCCTTGTCCTTGCTGCGTACGGTGACCGTCGCCGGTCCGCCGTCGGTGAGGCCCAGATCGTCCAGCGGCTGCTCGCCGGAGCCGCCGCCGACGAGGCAGGCGGCCCCGTCGTGCCACACATGCCACAGCGCCCGCGCCGGCCCGGCCGTCCCGCGCACCCAGATGAGGCCGGACTTCCTCGTGGCCTCTTCGATGAGCGCCCGATCCTGCAGGGCCTGCGACACGGTCTCCGTCATACGGCTCAGCCTAATCCGTTGCCGGGGACGGCCTGCCGGGCGGCCCGCCGCCCCCTGGCACCCAACGGGTGGGCCACCGCCTCACAGCCACCGTTCCTCTTGCGGTGTCCCCCGGGGGCAACCCCCGGACCCCCGGCCCCCGAACTCCCGGCCCCCGGTGCGACCGCCCGCCGCCTCACAACCACCCGTTCCTCTTGAACCCGCGGTGGATTCCGGTGCAGATGGCGACCGTGACCAGCATCATCGCCGGGTACCCGTACTTCCAGTGCAGCTCCGGCATGTACTGGAAGTTCATGCCGTAGATACCGGCGATCATCGTCGGTACGGCGAAGATCGCGGCCCAGGCGGTGATCTTGCGCATGTCCTCGTTCTGCGCGACCGCGGCCTGCGCCAGGTTGGCCTGGAGGATGGAGTTGAGCAGGTCGTCGAAGGACAGCACCTGCTCGTTGACCCGCGCCAGGTGGTCGGCGACGTCCCGGAAGTACTTCTGGATGTCGGCGTCGACCAGCCGCATCGGGCGCTCGCTCAGCAGCTGCATCGGCCGCAGCAACGGCGACACCGCGCGCTTGAACTCCAGGACCTCGCGCTTGAGTTGGTAGATCCGCCCGGCGTCGCCGCCCCGGGTGCCGGAGCCCTTGCCGCCCGCGCCCTTGCCGGTGGTGCCCGAGCTGAAGACGTCGATCTCCACCTCGTCGATGTCGTCCTGCACCGCGCCGGCCACCGCGATGTAGCCGTCCACGACCTGGTCGGCGATGGCGTGCAGCACGGCGGACGGGCCCTTGGCGAGGAGTTCGGGGTCGTCCTGGAGCCGGTGCCGCAGCGCCCGCAGCGAGCCCTGGCCGCCGTGCCGCACGGTGACGATGAAGTCCCGCCCGATGAAGCACATCACCTCGCCGGTCTCCACGACCTCGCTGGTCGCGGTCAGCTCGGCGTGCTCGAGGTAGTGGACCGTCTTGAAGACCGTGAACAGGGTGTCGTCGTAGCGCTCCAGCTTGGGCCGCTGGTGGGCGTGGACCGCGTCCTCGACGGCGAGCGGATGCAGCCCGAACTCCTGGGCGATACCGGCGAATTCGGCCTCGGTCGGCTCGTGCAGCCCGATCCACGCGAAGCCCCCGTCGGCCTGCACGCTGGCCATCGCCTCGGCCGGGGAGAGGTGCTGGTCCACCCGCTGCCCCTCGCGGTAGACGCCGCAGTCCACGATCGCGCTGTTGGCGCACGCCGGGGCGGCGGACTCGGAGTCCTCGCGGCGCCGAGACGGGCGGACGGCGGCGCGCAGGTCGCGGATCATCGACAAGGCAGGCTCCTTCGGGCCGGCCGTCAGCGGCGGGCGCGGGGCGCAACGCTGCCCGGAACGTGGACGTACGAGGCGGCATCGGCCGTACGTCCGCAAAGCGGGCGGCGCTCCGTGCGGGGACTACTGACGGCAGTTCGCGGACATCACGGAAGTAAGAGTCGAAGGCGCTCTTCCGTCATCTGCATCCGGCGCGAAGGCACTTCACCGTTTCCCCGTGGATCGGCGGGGCGCGGAAGCTCTCGGATTCAGGAGATGCGCCGCGCGGGCGGGATGACAGGAGAACTATCGGTACTGCACGGTCGACTCGGATCCACCGCAGCCCCACCTCCTCCGGCCGGTCCCCGTTGGGGGACGACGTCATTCCCTGACCAGGCGGCAAGGCTATCAGTCGCCCGCCGCGCCCCTGCTCGCCTTTGCTCGTTCCATACGATCGCCGCAGACTCCCCACACCCGTCCGTACCCGTGACGCCGCCGAAGCCGGCGCGTGGGGGCGTGCCTATGCTCGCGGTATGTCTGACGTTCTTGAGCTGGTCGAGGCCCGGCTGCGTACCGCCCTGGGCGAACCGGACGCCCGCGCCGCCATCACCTTCCTCGGCACCGACCGCATCGAGGTGCTCCGCTTCGTGGACGGCGAGGTGGTCCGCTACGCGACGCTCGGAATGTCGGCCCGGCCGATGACCGATCCGGCCGGCCCCTCGCCCGACCACCACCCCTCGGCGAGCCCCTTCGCGGCGCCCCCGTCAGTCGTCGTCGCCGACCCGCTGCGCGGCCCGCGCGCGGAACTCGTGCTGTCCGTCCGGGCCGGCCGCGCCGACACCGACAAGGTCCTCCGCCCGCTGGCCGTGCTCGCCGCGTCCCCGCAGGTCGAGGGCGTGATCGTGGCGCCGGGTGCCTCGCTGGACGTGGGTGATCCGCTGTGGCCGGGGGCGCCGTTCACCTCCGTGCTGGTGAGCGCGCCCGGCGGGCTGGTCGCGGATCTGGAGCTGGACGAGCCGATGGAGCCGGTGCGGTTCCTGCCGCTGCTGCCGATGACGCCGAACGAGGCCGCCTGGAAGCGGGTGCACGGCGCCGAGGCGCTGGAGGCGCGCTGGCTCCAGCAGGGGACGGATCTGCGGGACCCGCTGCGCCGGAGCGTACCGCTGGACTGACCCGGCGGCGGTGCGTGGCCCCGCTCGTGCCACACGCCGCGGACGGGGCGTCAGATCGCCTATGAGGAACGGGAGTTGACGAATGCCGTGACGCCGTCCTCGGTGCGCGCCGGAGTGCTCCTTCCGGTGATCGTCGACGTGCGCGTGCGTCCATATGCGCCATCAAGTTAGGCGACCTAAAGAATGTAAGTGCAGCTAATTCCGGGGTGGCCGGGGGTGACTGGGAGCGGGGTCGGCAATCCGGCCAAGTGTGCGGCCGGGTACGTGATTCGGGGCACACCGGTCGAGTGATCGTCCTTGACGGGACGGCGGCCCTGGAGGACCGTTGGTCCTTATGAGGGGCGAACCCAGTTGCCCGAAGTGCGGAGGCCGGGTGCGGGCGCCCGGTCTCTTTTCCGATACCTGGCAGTGTGCCGCACACGGCACCGTGCACCCGCTCCAGCCGGTCGTCCCGCCGAGCGTCGAGGCGCTCGGCGTTGTCGTGCACCGTGCGCAGGTACCCGTGTGGATGCCCTGGCCGCTGCCCGTCGGCTGGCTGTTCACGGGCGTGGCCTGCGCCGGTGACGACCGCAGCGGCGGCCGGGCCACCGCCGTGGCCTGCTCGGGGCCCGGCCCGCTCGGCGGCCCCGGCGAACTCCTGCTGATCGCCGAGGAACTGGGCGTCGGCCTCGGCGCCCGCTACGCCGGTATCGACGGCCCGGACCCCGGCCCCCACCTGTGCATGGCGAAGTCGCCGCACGCCAAGGTGCTGGCCGCCGGCCGGCCCACCCCGATGTGGCATGTCGACGGCGCCCCCACGGACCGCGCGGTCTTCGCCGGTGAGGCGCGCGGGCTGTGGCTGTGGGCGATCGCCTGGCCCGAGCAGTCGGGGCTGCTGATGTACGACGAGCTGGTGCTGACCGATCTGCGCGAGGCGGGCGCCGAAGTGGATCTGCTGCCGTGCGGGGCGCTGTCGCCGCGCATCCTGAGCTGAGCGCCGGTCCAGGGGTGCCGGATGATCGGCTGACGCGGGCATGTCCGGCCGCCCGGTATCCTTCTGTAGTCCCCGGTGTTCATGAGTAGTCCTTACGGCGTCCGCCGGCCCGGTGCCCGTCCGCCGGCCCCCGCCGCCGTAACCGTCCCGCAGCAGTCTGGAGTCCGTGCCGTGCGTATCGACCTGCACACCCACTCCACGGCTTCCGACGGTACGGACACCCCCGCCGAGCTGGTGCGCAATGCCGCACGCGCCGGTCTGGACGTCGTCGCGCTGACCGATCACGACACCGTCGGCGGCCACGCCGAGGCGCGGGCCGCGCTGCCCGAGGGGCTGACGCTGGTCACCGGCGCCGAGCTCTCCTGCCGGCTCGACGGGGTCAGCCTGCACATGCTCGCCTACCTCTTCGACCCCCAGGAGCCGGAGCTCGCCCGCGAGCGGGAGCTCGTCCGGGACGACCGGGTGCCGCGCGCCCGGGCCATGGTCGGCAAGCTGCGCGACCTCGGGGTGCCGGTCACCTGGGAGCACGTGGCGCGGATCGCCGGCGACGGCGCCGTGGGGCGCCCGCACATCGCCACCGCCCTCGTCGAGCTGGGCGTGGTCGGCTCGGTGTCCGACGCCTTCACCGCACAGTGGCTGGCCAACGACGGCCGGGCGTACGTGGAGAAGCACGAACTGGACCCGTTCGACGCGATCCGGCTGGTCAAGGCCGCGGGCGGAGTCGCCGTCTTCGCCCACCCGCTGGCCGTCAAGCGCGGCAGCTGCGTACCGGAGAGCGCGATCGCCGAGCTGGCCGCGGCCGGCCTGGACGGTATCGAGGTCGACCACATGGACCATGACGCGGCGACCCGCGCCCGGCTGCGCGGCCTGGCCGCCGAACTCGGGCTGCTGACCACCGGCTCCAGCGACTACCACGGCAGCCGCAAGACCTGTCGCCTCGGCGACTGCACCACCGACCCCGAGATCTACGGCGAGATCGTGCGCCGGGCCACCGGCGCCTTCCCCGTTCCCGGCGCGGGCGGCTGAGTCCGCGTTCGCCGGCCGGACCGGCCGGCCGCCCCCCGGCCCCCCGTGCCTCCCGGTCGGGCGCCGCTGCCGAGTCTCCCCAACTCAACGCGGATGGCGGGCCGTTGCCGTCCGCCGCGCCGTCTCCCGACCGTCCCGTTCATCCCGTACGTCCCGTACCACTCCCGCAAGGCCAGCACCGTGTTCGACGTCGCCGTCTTCAGTACCCTCTTTGTCACGCTATTTGTGATCATGGACCCGCCGGGGATCACCCCGATCTTCCTCGCCCTGACCTCCGGCCGCCCGGCCAAGGTGCAGCGTCGGATGGCCTGGCAGGCCGCCGCCGTCGCCTTCGGCGTCATCGCCGTCTTCGGCCTCTTCGGCCGGCAGATCCTCGGACGGCTGCACATCTCCACGCCCGCGCTGATGATCGCCGGCGGGCTGCTGCTCCTGCTGGTGGCGCTCGACCTGCTGACCGGCAAGTCGGAGGAGCCGACCCAGACCAAGGACGTCAACGTGGCGCTGGTGCCGCTCGGCATGCCGCTGCTGGCCGGGCCGGGCGCCATCGTGTCGGTGATCCTCGCGGTGCAGCACGCGCACGGCGTCGGCGCGCAGATCTCGGTCTGGGCGGCGATCGTGGCGATCCACGTGGTGCTGTACCTGGTGATGCGGTTCTCGCTGGTGATCATCCGCGTGATCAAGGACGGCGGGGTGGTGCTGGTGACGCGGCTCGCCGGCATGATGCTCTCCGCGCTCGCGGTGCAGCAGATCATCAACGGCATCACCGAGGTGATCCAGAGCACCTGAGGACCGGGCAGCTGAGGGCCCCGGACACGGCGGCGCCCCCGTACGGCCGGTGCGTACGGGGGCGCTCGTGCGTCGTCGGCGGGGTGCGCCGGCCCGGGTCAGCGGGCGGCGGCGGCGTCGGCCGGGCGGATGTAGATGCGCTGGCCTATGGCGGCGGCCTGCCGCACGATCTGGTTGACGGAGGCGGCGTCCACGACGGTGCTGTCCACGGCGGTGCCGTCCGCATCGTCCAGGCGCATGATCTCGAAGCGCATACGGCTTCTCCCTTCGTCTGATCCTCCTGCGGAGAACTGATTGACAGGACTTGCCCGCCTTCGTTGCCGGGCGTTCCGTATGGGTACAACGAGCCTACAGCTGAAATGATTCCCTACGCTAAGGAAATTTTTTCGTCGTCTAAGGATTGCCGTCCGGGGATCGCCGCTGCGGACCGCGTCGGGCAGCGCGCTTGTGCCCGCCGAGCGCACGCCAGGACAATGGGTCCCGGTATGAACGACGTCCCGCCCACGGGCAGCACCGACCGCTCCGCACTCGACGCCCTCGCCGCCGGAGTCGAGCGCACCAACGAGCTGCTCACCCGGGTCCTCGCCGAGGTCGCCACCACCCCGTCGACCCATGCCGTCTTCGTCGACGCGGGCTATGTCTACGCCGCGACCGGGCGGCTGGTCGCCGGCACGGAGGACCGCAAGGCGTTCGAGCTGGACGCGGAGGGGCTGATCGAGGCGTTCATCGACAAGGCACGGACGATCTTCCCGGACAGCCGGCTGCTGCGCGTGTACTGGTACGACGGCGCCCGCCGCCGGATCCACACCCAGGAGCAGCAGCGGATCGCCGAGCTGCCCGACGTCAAGGTCCGGCTCGGCAACCTCAACGCCAACAACCAGCAGAAGGGCGTCGATTCGCTGATCCGCACGGACCTGGAGTCACTGGCCCGGCACCGCGCGATCAGCGACGCGGTGCTCATCGGGGGCGACGAGGACCTGGTCTCCGCGGTGGAGGCGGCGCAGGGCTACGGCGCGCGGGTGCACCTGTGGGGCATCGAGGCCCCCGGCGGGCGGAACCAGGCCGAGCCGCTGATGTGGGAGGTCGACAGCGCGCGCACCTTCGACCTGGACTTCTGCAAGCCGTACGCCTCCCGGCGGGCGGCCGGCGAATGCCCGGAGGCGGGGGCGGGCGAGGGGCCGGTGCCGTCCCGCGAGGAGGTCCGGTTCGTGGGGGCGCGGGTCGGCGCCCAGTGGCTGTCCGAACGCGGCCGGGTGTGGGTCGCCGAACTGCTGCCCGGCCACCCGTATCTGCCCGGCACCGTCGACCAGGAGCTGCTCACCGCCGCCGAGGCGCTGCTCCGGCACTCGCTGCGCAGCCACGCCGACCTGCGACGGGCGCTGCGCGACGGGTTCTGGGAGCACGTGCAGGGGCAGTTCTAGGGCCGGTCCGGTGGTGGGTCAGGGCCGGGGCGGCGTCCGGCGTCAGGCCCTGGCGAGGAGTTCGGCGAGCCGGTCGAAGAAGCCCGACCAGCCCGCCTCGGCCTGCCGGTACTGCTCGGCGGTGAGGTTGCCGCCGTCCTGGCGGAACGCCATCTCCGTACGGTCCCCGCGGGCGGTGAGGGCGACCCGTACGGTCTCGCCCGCGGCGTCCTCGGGTGCGAAGGCGTCCCTGAGGGTGAACACCAGCCGCTCCGGGGCGGCGACCTCCTGGTAGACACCCGAGAACGGCAGCTCACCGCCGTCCGGTGTGTGCATCACCAGACTCCACACACCGCCCGGCCGGACATCCATCGTCATCCGCTCGACCGGCACCGCCAGCTCCCCGCCGAACCAGTACGCGAAGTGCTCCGGCGTCGTCCAGGCCGCGAACACCCGCTCCGGGCGCGCCTCGAAGGTGCGGCTGAGGGCGAAGCCCTGGGATGGCTGCTGGGTCATGCGGTGTCCTGCCCTTCGTGCGAAGCGGGGGCCGGCGGCCGGCAGCGGGACTCCGGGAGCCGGTGGTGCCCGGGATTCCCGGTGTGCCGGGTGGCGTGGGTGGCGCGGGCGGCGCCCCTTCCGATGCTGGCCGAGCCGCTCGGTGCTGTCCTGCCGGGCACCGGCCGGGCGGCGGTACGCCGGCCCCGCTCGGCCCGGCCAGGTCCTGTCGTCACCCTCCCGTCGTCCGCCCGAAGGGCGGGCCGGGCGGCGTCCGGTGCGGCGAGAGTACGCGCAGGCGTCGGCAGGCAGGCGGGAGTTCGACGACGGGGCCTTAGCCCACTTCGCTCCAGAAGCCGGCCAGCGCCTCGGCGGTCTTCGCGGGGCGTTCGGCGTTGGGGGAGTGCTCGGCGCCCCCGATGACCGTGCGCCGGGCGGACAGCCGCCGGGCCATCTCGTCCATCAGCGGTACCGGCCAGGCGTAGTCCACGGCCCCGGACACGACATGGGTGGCCAGGCCGGTGCGGGCCAGCTCGGCGACCCGGTCGGGCTCCGCCAGCATCTGCCGGCCGGTCGCGATCAGTTGCTCGGGGACGGTGTTCAGCCAGCGCTGCCGCAGGAACGCGCCGATCTCCGGCGGTGTCGCCTCGTCCGCCGCCTCCGGAGGGTCCAGGGTGCGCATCGCCTCCCAGACCCGCTCCATGTCCATCGTGCCGAGCGCCTCGATCAGCATCCGTACCCGGGTCTGCTGGGACGCGTCGATGGCGGCGGGCCCGGAGCTGAGCACGGTCAGCGAACGGAACGGCGCCGGGTCGCGCAGCACCGCGGCCCGGGTGATCAGCCCGCCGAGCGAGTGCCCCAGCAGATGCAGCGGACCGCCGCCGTCCCGTACGGCATCCGCCTGCGCGAGGACGTCGAGGGCCAACTCCTCCTGTGCGTACGCCAGTTCGTCGCGCGGGCCGGGGGATTCGTGCTGCCCCCGGCCGTCCACCGCGACCGCCCGGAAACCGGATGCGGCGAGCGGGGCCAGCAGGGCGATGAAGTCCTCCTTGCTGCCGGTGAATCCGGGCACCAGGAGGACGGTGCCGATCGGCGCGCCATCGGGGCGGGCGTCGTGCACGGCGAACGCACCGCGCCCGGTGCCGAGCCGGTACGCGCGGGCGCATGCGGGGAGGGTGAGGGTGGGCGGCCTGCTCATGAGGTCGAGGCTATCGGGGCGGGCGGGCACATCCCGACCGGGATGCCGACGACCCGGCGCCCGCGGGTGTGCGGGGCCGGGTCGTGCGTCGTGGAACCGTGCCGGGTCAGCTCGCGGAAGTGGCCTCGGCGGTCTCGGCGGGCTTGGCCGCGGCGCGCTTCCGGGTGCGCTTCGGCTTGGCCTCGGCGGCTTCCGGGGCGTCGGTCGCCGGGGCGGCCTCGGCCTTCGCGGCGGCGGTCTTCCGGGTGCGGGTCCGCTTGGGCTTCGCCGGGGCCTCCTCGGCGGCGCCGGCCTCGGCGGCCTTGGCGGCGGCGGTCTTCCGCGTCCGCTTCGGCTTGGCCGGGGCCTCCTCCTCGGCGGCGGTGCCCTCCGCGGTGTCCACGGCGGCTTCCGCCTTCACGGCGGCCGTCTTGCGGGTGCGGGTGCGCTTCGGCCTGTCCTCAGCGGCGGTGTCCGCAGCCGGTTCCCGGACCGTCTCCACCGCCGCGGTCGCCGCCTCGCTCACCGTGTCCACGGCGGCCTTGGCGGCGCTGCGGGTACGACGCCGGCGCGGGGCTGCGGCCGGGGCCTCCTCGGCGGCGGGTGCGGCGGTCTCCACGGCAGCCGTGACCGCGGGGGCCTCGGCGACCGCGGCGGCGGCCGTCTCGCGGGCCTCGGCGGCGGCGGGGGCGGCCACCGCACCGCGGGGACGGCGCCGGCGCCGGGGCGTCCGCGGCCCGGCGGCAGCGGCCTCGGTGCCCTCGGCCGCATCGGCCGCCTCGCCGGCCTGCGCCTCCGGGGCGGCGGTGCCGTCCACCGGGGCGCCGCCCCGGGTGCGGCGCCGCTGCCGCGGCGTACGCGTCCGGCGGGGACGCTCCTCCTCGGCGGCCGGCGACCCGCCGCGGCGGCCCCGTCCGCGGCCACCGGTCTCGCCGAGGTCCTCGACCTCTTCGGCGGCCAGCCCGGCGCGGGTGCGCTCGGCGCGCGGCAGGATGCCCTTGGTGCCCTCGGGGATGTCGAGCTGCTCGTAGAGGTGCGGCGAGGTGGAGTAGGTCTCCTCCGGCTCGTCGAAGGGCAGCTCCAGCGCCTTGTTGATCAGCTTCCAGCGCGGGATGTCGTCCCAGTCGACGAGGGTGACCGCGGTGCCCTTGGCACCCGCGCGGCCGGTCCGGCCGATGCGGTGCAGATAGGTCTTCTCGTCCTCGGGGGACTGGTAGTTGATGACGTGCGTCACGCCCTCCACGTCGATACCGCGGGCCGCGACGTCGGTGCAGACCAGGACGTCGACCTTGCCGTTGCGGAAGGCGCGCAGCGCCTGCTCGCGGGCGCCCTGGCCGAGGTCGCCGTGCACCGCGCCGGACGCGAAGCCGCGCCGGGCGAGCTGGTCGGCGATGTCGGCGGCGGTCCGCTTCGTACGACAGAACAGCATCGCCAGACCGCGGCCCTGTGCCTGGAGGATGCGCGCGACCATCTCCGGCTTGTCCATGGAGTGCGCGCGGAAGACGTGCTGGGTGATGTTGGCGACCGTCGCGCCCTCGTCGTCCGGGGCGGTGGCGCGGATGTGCGTGGGCTGCGACATGTAGCGGCGGGCCAGGGAGATGACCTGGCCGGGCATGGTCGCCGAGAACAGCATCGTCTGGCGCTTGGCCGGCAGCAGCTGGATGATCTTCTCGACGTCGGGCAGGAAGCCCAGGTCGAGCATCTCGTCGGCCTCGTCCAGGACGAGGGTGCGCACCTGCGACAGGCTGAGCTTCTTCTGGCCCGCCAGGTCGAGCAGCCGGCCGGGCGTGCCGACGACCACGTCGACGCCCTTCTTCAGCGCCTCGACCTGCGGTTCGTACGCCCGGCCGCCGTAGATCGCGAGCACCCGGACGTTGCGCACCTTGCCGGCGGTCAGCAGGTCGTTGGTGACCTGCTGGCACAGCTCACGGGTCGGTACGACCACGAGGGCCTGCGGCGCGTCGGTCAGCTGCTCGGGCGTCGCACGCCCGGCCTCGACGTCCGCGGGGACGGTGACCCGCTCCAGCAGCGGCAGGCCGAAACCGAGCGTCTTGCCGGTGCCGGTCTTGGCCTGGCCGATGACGTCGTTGCCGGAGAGGGCGACGGGGAGCGTCAGCTCCTGGATGGGAAAGGGGGAGATGATGCCGACGGCTTCCAGGGCCTCGGCGGTCTCGGGGAAAATCCCGAGTTCTCGGAACGTAGACAGAATCTTGCCTCTTCTGTGAGACGCGGTGGGAGGCGGTGAAGGGGGTCGTACCGCGCCTTCGTACGGGTTCGTACGGTGCCGGCCTGACGGGCCGGACGGGCGCGGGACCACTGCCATCGCTCAGGCACTCCCGCCGCGAGCGGTGTCCCTCCTGCTGTGCGTATGTCTCGTACGCGCCGCGGGGGAGGGCGGTCGGTTGGAGCCGATCGGGCCACCGACCGGGCATCCGCTTTCGTGGAACGACCCACCGATACTCGGCGGGTCCTTTAGCACTGTACCCCGGATATCGCGCGTGAATCCGAAGGCTTGTATGAGTGAGGAATTCATCACGGCGCGCCGCACCGGTCCGGACTCCCGCTCGTACGGGTGATCGGGACGTGGCTGACCAGGGCCTTCCCCGGGGCGCCGAGCGGGCTATTGTGCCGGTCATGGAGACGCCTGACAACGCCGCTGCCGACGCGCAGGAACACACCGGGATCGCCGCTCAGGACTGGGAGCAGGCATCCGCCGACCCGCAGTACCGGGCCGCCGTGATCGATCTGCTGGGCGCGCTCGCGTACGGCGAGCTGTCCGCCTTCGAGCGCCTGGCCGAGGACGCGAAGCTCGCGCCGACCATGGACGACAAGGCCGAACTGGCCAAAATGGCCTCGGCCGAATTCCATCACTTCGAGCGGTTGCGGGACCGGCTCGCGGAGATCCAGGCGGAGCCGAACGAGGCGATGGAGCCGTTCGCCGCCGCGCTGGACGAGTTCCACCGCCAGACGGCGCCCTCGGACTGGCTGGAGGGCCTGGTCAAGGCGTACGTCGGCGACTCGATCGCCAGCGACTTCTACCGCGAGGTCGCGGTCCGGCTGGACTCCGACACCCGCGACCTGGTCCTGGCGGTGCTGGACGACACCGGGCACGCGACCTTCGCCGTGGAGAAGGTCCGGGCGGCCATCGAGGCCGAGCCGCGGGTCGGCGGCCGGCTGGCGCTGTGGGCGCGGCGCCTGATGGGCGAGGCGCTCTCGCAGGCCCAGCGGGTGGTCGCGGACCGCGACGCGCTCTCGACGATGCTGGTCGGCGGGGTCGCCGACGGCTTCGACCTGGCCGAGGTCGGCCGGATGTTCTCGCGGATCACCGAGGCGCACACCAAGCGGATGGCGGCGCTGGGCCTGGCGGCCTGACCTCCGCCCCGACGCGGATCACGGGGGCACCGGGCGGCTCTACGGGCCGTCCGGTGGCCTCAGGCCGTCCGGTGGCCCTTCAGCGCGGGCGCCGGTCGGCGGACCCGGCGGCGCGGCGGGCGCGCCAGCACCGACAGCAGCGCGGCGCCCACGGCGACCGCCGCCAGCATCGCCTGAACGGGGTGGCCGGGCCCCAGGATCGAGTGGCTCAGCAGCGCCCCGAGGAGTGCGGCGACCGGCCCGGTGGCCAGGGTGAGGGCGTGCGCGGGGAACCGTTCGGGCAGCCAGCGCCGGGCGGACAGGGCGATGGCGAATCCGACGATCACGGCGCCGAGCGCTTCCCAGATCATGCTGTTCCCTCCCGCGTGACAAGGCCGATCGGACGAACAAATCGGTCGTAGGCGGTCGTACCCAAGGGGCACCGGCAGCAACCCTCCGGGGCGGGGGCCGCTGGTCCGCTCAGCGTGCGCCCTCGTCCGGTCGGCGGGCAAGGGATTTCCGCCGGAAAGACGGAGAAGGACGAGAAAAGAGAGAAGAAGAGCGAAAAGGGCGGACCGGGGAGACCAGCCCGAAATGGCGTGCGGGGCCCGGAAGATGGCGACCGGTGCGCCATGGAAGCCGGTGCGCCACGGACGCGGGCGGCGGCCCGGAGACCAGGTCTCCGGGGCCGCCGCCCGCTCGTCCGCTATCGGCCCGCTATGGCGCCTCTGCTGCTCAGGGAGCGCCGAACCCGACCTTGCGGGCGGTCGGCTCGCCGATCTCGACGTAGGCCAGCCGGCCCGACGCGACCAGGACCTTGCGACCGTGGTCGTCCACCAGGCTCAGCAGCTCCGACTTGCCGCTCAGCGCGTCGCTCACCGCGCGCTCGACCTCTTCGGCAGACTGCCCGCAATCCAGAACGATCTCGCGGGGCGCGTGCTGCACGCCGATCTTGACCTCCACGGCTTATGTCCCTCCGACGGTCAGTGGGGTGCGCGGCCATCCGCGCTGTACGCAGCACACATTAGCCCGGTACGGGGACGGACAGGGCGTCACCGAGCACGCCGGCAGCGAACACGGTCAGTGTGTGTCGCTGCCGTGCAGGGGGAATCCGGCGATGCCCTTCCAGGCGAGCGAGGTCAGCAGCTGCACCGCGGTCTCGCGCGGCACCTGGCTCTCCGAAGACAGCCAGTAGCGGGCCACCACCTGGGAGACCCCGCCCAACCCCACGGCCAGCAGCATCGACTCGTCCTGCGACAGCCCGGTGTCCTCCGCGATCACCGCGCTGATCGCCTCGGCGCACTCCAGGGACACCTTGTCCACCCGCTCGCGGACGGCCGGCTCGTTCGTCAGGTCCGACTCGAAGACCAGCCGGAAGGCGCCGCCCGGGTCCTCCACGTAGGCGAAGTAGGCGTCCATCGTGGCCGCCACCCGCTGCTTGTTGTCGGTCGTCGACTCCAGGGCCTTGCGCACCGAGTGCAGCAGCGCCTCGCAGTGCTGGTCCAGCAGCGCCAGGTAGAGCTCCAGCTTGCCGGGGAAGTGCTGGTAGAGCACCGGCTTGCTGACCCCGGCCCGCTCGGCGATGTCGTCCATCGCGGCGGCGTGGTAGCCCTGCGCGACGAAGACCTCCTGGGCCGCGCCCAGAAGCTGGTTGCGCCGTGCACGGCGTGGCAGGCGTGTGCCCCGCGGGCGTGCCGCCTCGGTCTGCTCGATGGCGCTCACGCTGCCTCCCAGGAGTCGTTCCGTTCGCGGCCCGTACGAGATGGTGTGCCGCGCCCGTCATCGTACTTTTGGGTAACGGGGCTGTGTGCGGTCCGCGACGAGAAATTCTCTCCGGCACCGCTCCCCGAAGCCGACATAACGTCCCAGGTCATCGGTATTCGTCTTCGTTGAGCTCGACGACCCGGGCCTGTTCGGCGCGGTCCGCCTCGTTGGCGGAGAAGTCCTGGCCACTCACCGTCTCGTCGCGCTGCGGCGCGAGATCGGTGTGCTGCTCGGCGGCGTCGGCCTCCGGCGCCTCCACGTCGAATGCCGCCGAGGGTGCGGTGCTGGACTCGTCCTCGAAGGTGTCGGGGTCTGTCGGGTCGACGCGCATGGTGGCTCCCTTTCCGATGCTTGCCGGGGCCGTGGCCCGCCGTGGGCGGTCGCCCTAGCTACGAGCCTAGGAGAGCGGTCGCGGCAGCGCGATGCGGTGTGTGACCGCGGACACACAATCGGGGGCGTGATCGTCTCGTAACATCGACAACATGTCTTCGACCGAGTCACCGGACACCGCGACAGCAGCCGCCCTCCCGGTGCCGCCGGCCGGACCCGGCGCCCGCGGTGCCACGGGCGAGACGGTGCGGTGGGTGACGCTGCCGGGCCTGACGCTGAACGTACGGACCCCGGCCGGGTCGCCGGAGGAGGACGCCGCCGACCGGGCGAGCGCCGCCGCCCGGGAGCGCGAGCCCGCGCTCTTCGTCCACGGCCTGGGTGGCTCCTCGCGGAACTGGTCCGCCCTGATGCCGCTGCTCGCCGACCGGGTGGCCGGCGAGGCGGTCGATCTTCCCGGCTTCGGCGAGTCGCCGCCGCCGGACGACGGCAACTACTCGGTCGCCGCCCAGGCCCGTACGGTCATCCGCTACCTGGACGCGGCCGGCCGCGGCCCCGTGCACCTCATCGGCAACTCCCTGGGCGGCGCGGCCATCACCCGGGTCGCGGCGGCGCGCCCCGACCTGGTCCGCAGCCTGACCCTGATCTCGCCCGCGCTGCCGGAGATCCCGCCGCAGCTGACCGCGCTGCCGACCGTGCTGCTCGCGGTCCCCGTCATGGCCCGGCTGTTCCGCCGGCTCACCCGCGAGTGGACGCCCGAGCAGCGCACCCGCGACGTCCTGACGCTCTGCTACGGCGATCCCGCCCGGATCACCCCCGAGGGGTTCGACGCCGCGGTCGAAGAGTACGTACGCCGGCTCGAACTCCCGTATTTCTGGGAGGCGATGGAGCGCACCGCCCGCGGTGTGGTGAACGCCTACACGCTCGGCGGGCAGCACGGACTGTGGCGTCAGGCCGAACGGGTCCTGGCACCCACCCTTCTCGTCTACGGTGGACGCGACCGCCTCGTCTCCTACCGGATGGCGCGGCGGGCAGCCGCGGCGTTCCGCGGTTCGCGACTGGTGACGCTGCCGGAGGCGGGACACGTGGCGATGATGGAGTATCCGGAGGCGGTGGCGCGGGCCTTCCGCGAACTGCTCGACTCCGATACGACGGTGACCGATGCGACCTCCGGTGCGGGCACCGGCTCCGCCGGAGCGCCCCCCGCCGCGCCGCCCGTCGCGGACAGGAGCTGACAGGGCCAGTGGGACGCCATAGCCGCCGGGACCGGCAGGACAGCGCAGTCGACAGATCCGAGGTGCCGCCGGGAGCGGTGGGTCCGCTCCCGGCTCCGGGGCCGGGACGGCGTCGGCCGGCCGCGGCCGGACCGCCGGCCGGCGGCGACGCGGTCCGCGGCGGGCATCCCGAGCAGCGTGAACCGGGCGGCGGCTGGGGCGCGTTCCCCGGCTCGGCCGGGCCGGGCACCCGCACCGCGGGGGCACCCAGGATTCCCGGACCGCGCGCAGCCGAGCCGGAGACGTCGGTGTTCGGTACGCCGCTCGCGGCGCCCGGCAGCGGGCCGGGTCCGCGGCCCGAGTATCTGGCCGCGTTCGGCGGGGGCGATGCCGGGGGATTTCCGGACGGTGCGGACGGCATGGACGAGGCCGCCGACGACGTGTTCCGGGCCGGGGCGCCCGGGACGCGGCCGTACGGCCCGGACGGTGGCGCGGCCGGTGGCCTGCCGCCCGGCGGGCGCTTCACCGGGCGGTCGGTGGTCTTCGACCGGGAGCGGATCGCGGAGCTGGACCGGCAGGAGGAACTCGCCGCGGAGAGCGCCGGGCCCGACGGTCCGGATGGTCCGGACGGGCACGCCGCCGGGAACCGCTCCGGCGGCGCCGGGAAGGGCGCCAAGGGGCGGACGTTCACCGGCGCGGCAGCCGCGGCGGTGACCACCGTGCTCGCCGTGGTCGTCGCCGGCCAGGTCGCCGACCAGCACCGGCCCGGCGACGACGGGCGGTCCCACAGCGGGGACGACCGCGCCGACGGCGGCAGCGAGGCGTCCCGGTCGCAGCCCCGGACCGGCCAGGACGCCAAACCCGCCGGTTACGCCGCCCGGATGGCCCAGGTCTTCCCGCTGGACCCGCAGTTGACCGCCAGCGGCCACTTCACACCGGTCGGCGGGGACGCCGGGGCGCCCGGCCGCGGCAAGGTGCTGCGCTACCGCGTGGACATCGAGGACGGACTCCCGCTGGACGGCGCGCTGTTCGCCGAAGCGGTGCACAAGACGCTGAACGACGACCGGAGTTGGGCGCACGGCGGGCAGCGGACCTTCCAGCGGGTGGCGTCCGGCGACGCGGACTTCGTGATCTCGCTGGCGAGCCCGGGGACCACCGCGAAGTGGTGTGCCAAGTCCGGTCTGGACACCACCGAGGACAACGTCTCCTGCGACTCGGCGGCCACCGACCGGGTCGTGATCAACGCCTACCGCTGGGCGCAGGGCGCCAAGACCTACGGGCCCGACAAGATGCTGGCGTACCGTCAGATGCTGATCAACCACGAGGTCGGGCACCGACTCGGGCACAATCACGAGGTCTGCCCCCGGCAGGGCGCGCCGGCGCCGGTGATGATGCAGCAGACCAAGTTCCTGACGACGGACGGGGTGACCTGCCGGCCCAACTCCTGGCCGTATCCGACCGGTCGGTGAGCCGGCGGGCGGTGGGGCGGCTCGACTACGGGATGCGGCGGCGCGCTCCGCTCGCGAGGGCGCTGGGGGCGCCCGCCCGAAAGGCCGCGGCCCGATCCCGGACCCGTCCGCGCAATGGCCCCGCAACGGCCCCATAGGGCACGGAAACGTCCTGAGGGGTGGAAAGTCACGTCTGTTCACCCCTTCCGGTGGTGCGATGGACAACCGTCCGCCGCACCACCGGCCCCTTTGCGTAGCTTCTTCCTGCGGTGGCGGGGAGACCGTCGCGCAGGACGCCGATATGGGAGGACGGGGGTGCAGTCGTGCGCATTGGACTGCTCACCGAGGGTGGCTATCCGTATGCGTCAGGTGAGTCGTACGAGTGGTGCGACCGGCTCGTGCGCGGGCTCACCGGCCATGACTTCGAGATCTACGCGCTGACCGCCGACCCTCGCCAGGAGACCGGGGGCCGTCACGGGCACCGCGAACTGCCGGACCACGTACGGCTGGTGGGGCAGGCGCCGCTGTCGGGTGACTTCCCGGCGGAGTGCCGGCGCCCCACCGAGGACCGCCGGGGGCGCGCCGCCGGCCGCCGCGCCGGACGCCGCTTCGCCGGGCACTTCGGCGACCTGGTGGCGGCCTTCGCCACCCCGCCGGCGGCGGAGCACACCGCCGTGGGTGGTGAGGCGGACCGTTTCGCCAGCGGCCTCTACGGGCTCGCCGAACTGGCCCGGGCCGGCGCCGCGCTGCCCGCGCTGCTCCGCTCCGAGGACGCCGTCCGCATCCTGGAAGGCATCTGCCGCGGCCCCGGCGCGCTGCCCGCCGCGCGGGGCGGGCAGCTCACCGACCTGCTCGCGGTCGCCGACGCGCTGGAATCGGCGCTCCGCCCGCTGTCCCTGGACTGGTACGGCGAGACCGGGCTGGCCCGGGTGGATCTGTGCCACGCCACCTCGGGCGGCACCGCCGCCCTCCCGGGACTGCTGGCCAAACGCTTCTTCGGCACCCCGCTCCTGGTCACCGAGTACGGCGTACGGCTGCGCGAGCACTATCTCGCGCCCGCCGCGGAGCCGCTGAGCGCACCGGTGCGCGCGCTGCTCGCCGCCTTCCGGCGCGCGCTGGCCGCCGAGACCTATGCGCAGGCCGCGCTGATCACCCCCGGCAACACCCACGCCCGCCGCTGGCAGGAGCACTGCGGCGCGGACCCGGCCCGGCTGCGGACGGTCTACCCGGGGATGGACGCGGGCCGGTTCGCCGAGGTCGTGGAGGCCGCGGCGGACGACTCCCGGACCCTGGTGTGGGTCGGCGAGATCGAGCCCGCCAAGGACCTCGTCGGGCTGCTGCACGCCTTCGCGGAGGTCCGCAGGGCCGAACCGGCCGCCACCTTGCGGATCATCGGCGGCCTCGGCGGCGACCCGGACGCGGCCGGATACCGCGCCCAGTGCCAGGCGCTGGCCGCCCAGCTCTTCCCCGACGAGGCGGCCGACGCCCGTACGGCCGGCGAGAGCCCGGTCAGCTTCGAGGAGATCGGCAGCCCCGACGCCCCCACCCTGGAGGCCGCCTACGCCTCCGGGGCGGTGCTGGTGCTCTCCAGCGTCGTCGAGGGCTTTCCGCGTTCCCTGGTGGAGGGGATGTTCTGCGGCCGGGCCACGGTCTCCACCGACACCGGCGCGGTCTGCGAGGTCATCGGCGGCACCGGTCTGGTGGTTCCGCCGCGCAATCCGCGTGCGCTGGCCGACGCCTGCCGGGCGCTGCTCGCCGACCCGGACCGGCGGGGCCCCCCCGGCGCCGCGGCCCGCGCGAGGGCCCTCGAACTCTTCACCGTCGAGCAGAACATCGCGGCGTTCCGCGGTATCTACCTCGACCTGATCTCGCACACCCCGGCCGGCCCGGCGGCGTACCGGGCGGCGGCCCGGGACGGCGTACCGCGGCCCTTCGAGCGCCCCGCCGAGTCCCACGTGCCCGGCCGCTGGGCCGCCGGCCCGGCCCCCCGCAGGCCCAGCTGGGCGCTGGCGGACGGGGAGTGCCGGCGGGCCCGGCGCAAGCGGTACGGCGCGGCCGGCGAGCCG
>NZ_KN708638.1:5444718-5451473 GCF_000805335.1 Streptomyces sp. CT34
CGGGTGTGCGGGACGCCGTCCGTGCGGACGGCCCAGGGAGAGGAGACGGCGTATGACCGCCGACCCGGTGAAGATCCTGATGTACCGTCACCGAGCCCTGTGCGAAAGGGCCGTCGACCCGCTGGAGATCGCCGCCGGACTGGAGGCGCACGGGGTCACCGACCGGACGGCCGCGCGCTTCCGGCACCGCGACGTCTTCTCGCTGGCCGAGGAGCTGTACGCCCGGGTGCCGCGCGCCGGGCAGGACCCCGCCCCGGAGGAGCCCGGCCCGGCGGAGCCCGAGCCCGGCCCGGCGCCCGGGGAGCTCCCGCCGGGCCGGGCCGTGCGCGGGGCGGTGCAGCTGCTGCCGGGCGCGGTGTGCGCCGCGGCGGTCGCCGCCCACGAGTCCGCGGCAGGGGCGACCGCCCTCGTACGCATGGGAGTTGATGCCACCGGGCTGCTGCTGGTGGTGCTCGCCCTGCGGCTGGCCGTCCGGGCCGGGCCGCTGCGGCTGCGGCGCGGCGCCGCCCGGTCCCGTACGGCGGTGCTGTGGGCCGGCTGGACGGTGGCGTACGCGGTCTACGGCGACTGGCTGCTGGGGCAGCTGCTCGTCGGCGGACCCGATCTGCCGCCTGTCCACCCGCGGGCCGCCGTCGCGAGCGCGGTGGGACTGGCCTGCGCGCTCGCCCCGGCGGCCTGGTGCGCCCACTGGTTCGCGGTGCGCGGCCGGCGCGGGCTTGCCGCCAGCCGCGGGCTGACCGAACTCGCCGCCCGGGTGCGGCCGTTGCTGGCCGCGGTCACCCTGGTCTTCCTGGGCGCGGTGGCCGCGCTGCTGGCCGCGGCCCGGCTCGCCTTCGGCGGCGCGGCGGGCGGCTGGACCGCCGGCGCCGCCGCCACCGCCCTCGGCGTCCTGCTCTTCCTCGCCCGGCTGCTCGCCGTCCACGGTTTCCCGCGGGCCGCCGCCACCGGCGTCGGCACCGCCGCCGCCCTGGAGGCGCTGGCGCCCGCGCTGGTGCTGGCCGCCCGGATCCCCGGCCTGGCGCCGCTCGGCACCCCGGTGGCGGCGCTGGCCGGCGCCGCCGGACCGGCCGCGGTCCCCGCCGCCGCCTGCACGGCCGCCGCGCTCGGCCTCCTCGTCCACGGCCTGCGGGCGCTCACCGGCGCCTGCGCCCATCCGCCCGCACCTTACGCGCCGGCCGAGGCGGGCCGGCCGTGACCGCAGACCACGCACCACCCCCGGGGAGGCACCCCGATGCCGCCGACCCGGATTCCCCGGTCCCCGCCGCCGCGGACCCCACCCCACGTGGCCCTCGCCCTCATGGGCGGACGCCGAACCCGCGGCCGGAGCCGGCGGGATTCCCCCGCTTCCCTCGATCCGCATGAGGAGTCGACACATGAACGTCCACCCGACCACACGCCACGGGCACCGGGGGGCCGCACGATGAGGGTGCTGCTCATCGGCGCCAACGGCTACCTCGGCCGCTATGTCGCCGACCGCCTGCTCGCCGACCCCGCCGTCCAGCTCACCGCCCTCGGCCGGGGCGACGACGCCGACGTGCGCTTCGACCTGGCCACCGGCAGCCCCGGGGCGCTCACCCGCTTCCTGGACGCGGTGCATCCCGGCGTGGTCGTCAACTGCGCGGGCGCCACCCGCGGCGGCGCCCGGGAGCTGACCCGGCACAACACCGTCGCGGTCGCCACCGTCTGCGAGTCGCTCCGCCGCAGCGGCTGCGGCGCCCGCCTCGTCCACCTGGGCTGCGCCTCCGAGTACGGGCCCTCGCAGCCCGGCTCGTCCACCGCCGAGGACGCGGTGCCGCGCCCCGGTGGGCCGTACGGCGTCAGCAAGCTGGCCGCCACCGAACTGGTCCTGGGCTCCGGGCTCGACGCCGTCGTGCTGCGGGTCTTCTCGCCGGTCGGCCCGGGCACCCCGGCCGGTTCGCCGCTGGGCCGGCTCGCCGAGGCGATGCGCCGGGCGATGCAGTCCGGCGACAACGAACTCAAGCTCGGCGGGCTCGGCGTACAGCGCGACTTCGTCGACGTACGGGACGTGGCCAGGGCGGTGCACGCCGCCTCGCTGTCCGCCGCGCAGGGCGTGGTCAACATCGGGACCGGCCGCGCGGTACGGCTGCGGGAGGCCGCGGCGGTGCTCGCCCGGGTCGCCGGATTCGGCGGCTCGCTGCACGAACTCGACTCCCCGCCGGCCCGGTTGGTGATCCCCGGCCCGGGGCCCGAGGGGCATCCGGTGGGCTCGCCGCCCACCACCTACCCGTATCCGGACGGCTGCGGCACCTGGCAGCAGGCCGATGTCCGCACCGCCCGCGACCGGCTCGGCTGGCGCCCCCGCATCGGGCTGGAGGAGTCCCTGGCCGACATCTGGATGGAGGCCGCGTGTCGCATCTGAGCACCCCTCCGGACACCACCCGCGCCCCTATGGGGGCCGGGCCGCCGGGCATCGGGGTGCCCGGCCTCGCGCCTCCGCTGCCGGCGCCGGGGGAGCGGGCCGAACTGCCCCGCCCGCGGACCGGTGCCGTCGACCGGAGGAAGGGGTTCCGGTGCCGGCCGGTGGCGCCGCTGCACCGGGCGGTGCCGAACGTCCCGGACGGGCCGGGGGTCCGTCCGGTCCCGCACCGCACACCGGCCGCCGCCCGCATCCGTGAGACGGGTGTCCGCCTGCTGGGACACCTGGGGGCACTGCGGATGGCCCGCCGGCAGGGGGCGGGCACCGTGTACTTCACCGACCGCCGAGCCGCCGGCGCGGGGGCCGCCGGTGGTGCCTGGGAGTCGCTGCCCGGCTACTGGGACGAATTCGTCTCGCGCATCGGACCGGGTGTCTCGGAATGAAGAAGCGCGTGGCAGTGTTACGGCAAGAAGCATCTCCGCCGTTCCCGGCTCCGGCCGGGGCGGGGGAACCCCATCGAGACCGACCAACGGAGTCCCCGTGTCGCTGCCACCCCTGGTCGAGCCCGCTCCGGAGCTCACCGTCGACGAGGTCCGCAGGTACTCCCGCCACCTGATCATTCCCGATGTCGGGATGGACGGGCAGAAGCGGCTGAAGAACGCCAAGGTGCTGTGTGTCGGCGCCGGTGGCCTGGGCTCGCCCGCGCTGATGTACCTGGCCGCGGCCGGCGTCGGCACCCTGGGCATCGTCGAGTTCGACGAGGTCGACGAGTCGAACCTGCAGCGCCAGATCATCCACAGCCAGGCGGACATCGGCCGCTCCAAGGCCGCCTCCGCCAAGGACACGGTGCTGGGCATCAACCCGTACGTCACGGTCAACCTGCACGAAGAGCGCCTCGACTCCAGCAACGTCATGGAGCTCTTCGCCCAGTACGACCTGATCGTGGACGGCACCGACAACTTCGCCACCCGCTATCTCGTCAACGACGCCTGCGTGCTGCTGAACAAGCCGTACGTCTGGGGCTCGATCTACCGCTTCGACGGGCAGGCGTCGGTCTTCTGGAGCGAGCACGGCCCCTGCTACCGCTGCCTGTACCCGGAGCCCCCGCCGCCCGGCATGGTGCCCTCGTGCGCCGAGGGCGGCGTGCTCGGTGTGCTGTGCGCCTCCATCGGCTCGATCCAGGTCAACGAGGCCATCAAGCTGCTCGCCGGTATCGGTGAGCCGCTGGTCGGCCGCCTGATGATCTACGACGCACTGGAGATGACGTACCGCCAGGTCAAGGTCCGCAAGGACCCCGACTGCGCGGTCTGCGGCGAGAATCCCACGGTCACCGAGCTCATCGACTACGAGGCCTTCTGCGGCGTCGTCTCCGAGGAGGCCCAGGAGGCGGCGGCCGGCTCGACGATCACTCCCCGGCAGCTCAAGGAGTGGATCGACGCCGACGAGAAGATCGAGATCATCGACGTCCGCGAGCCGAACGAGTTCGAGATCGTCTCGATCCCGGGCGCCAGGCTGATCCCGAAGAACGAGTTCCTGATGGGCACCGCCCTCCAGGACCTGCCGCAGGACAAGAAGATCGTCCTGCACTGCAAGACGGGTGTCCGCTCCGCCGAGGTCCTCGCGGTCCTGAAGTCCGCGGGCTTCGCCGACGCGGTCCACGTCGGCGGCGGCGTCATCGGCTGGGTCAACACCGTCGAGCCGGAGAAGCCGGTCTACTGAGCGGGGTGAGCGAGGCGCGAAAGCGCCGGTCCGGGCGATCCGGACCGGCGCCTTCGCGTATACGGGCGGGCGTGCCGGCGGGCGGCCGGTTCAGATCTCGCCCTTGCGGGTCAGGAAGGTGAAGGCCATCCAGCCCGGCAGCACCGGCAGCCAGAAGACCATCAGCCGGAAGAGCAGCACCGCCGGGAGCGCGGTGTCGGCCGGCAGCCCGCCGAAGGTCAGCGCACCGATCAGCGCGGCCTCCACGGCGCCCACCCCGCCGGGTGTCGGCGCCGCCGAGCCCAGCGCGTTGCCCGCCAGGAAGGCCACCGCGATACCGGCATAGCTGATCTTGTCGCCGCCGCCGAACGCCCGGATCGAGGCGTCCAGGCACATCACGTTCGCCACCGTCAGCAGCAGCATCCCGCCGATGCCGGTGACCAGCTTCCGCGGGCGCTGGAGGATGTCCAGCATCCGCGGCACCACACCGGCGAACAGCGACCGCAGCCGGGTCACCACGAACTTCCGCAGTCCCGGGACCGCCGTGACGACCAGGATCAGCACCGCGACCGTCAGCAGACCGGCGATGACCGTACGGGACGGCGAGATCTGCGGGGCGTGCTCGGTGCCGGTCAGATAGCCGAACGCCAGCAGCAGCACGATGTGGCTGCCCAGGCCGAACAGCTGGGACGCCCCGACGCTCGCCACCGCCAGGCCGGGCCGCACCCCGGCCCGCTGGAGGAAGCGGGTGTTGAGCGCCACCCCGCCGATCGCGGTGGGCGCCACCAGCTTCACGAAGTCGCCCGCGACCTGCGCCATCAGCGTCCGGACGAACGAGACCTTCTCGGTGACGAACCCCAGCAGGCTCATCGCCGCCGCGACGTACGTCAGCGCCGAGAAGAACGCCGCCACCAGCACCCACACCCAGCGGGCCTGGTTGATCACGTCGCCGAGGTTGAAGTTGGTGAGCTGCGACAGCAGCACGTACACCGCGAAGGCGCCGGCGATCCAGCTGATCAGGATGCGCGGGCTCAGCCGCTCCAGCTTCGCCGGCTCGATCACCGCGGTCGGCCGGATCAGCAGGACCTGCCGGCGGATCTGGGCGAGCAGATCCTCCTCCAGCACCTCTTCGGACGCCTCTTCCAGGGCCCGCTTCTCGGCGGTCTTCTCCGCGTTCCGCACGGCCCGCAGCGCCTTGCGGTCCTGGGGGCCGTGCGCCTCCCGGGCCTCGCGC
The DNA here is from genome assembly GCF_000805335.1 of Streptomyces sp. CT34. GTDB lineage: Bacteria > Actinomycetota > Actinomycetes > Streptomycetales > Streptomycetaceae > Streptomyces. The sequence continues at coordinate 5,450,028 of NZ_KN708638.1, forward strand.
GCCTCCTTGGCCGCCTGTGAGGCGGCCAGCACCGCCTCGCGCTCCCGCTTGGCGCGCTCCCGGGCCAGGTGGCGCAGGGTGGCGCGGGTGGTCCGGCTGAGCGCGATCGGCTGGAGCAGCGGCAGGCTGTCGGCGACCGCGTCCGGGCCGAGCACCGCGACGGCCGCGGCGACCGCCCGTTCGGCGCCGACCCGCAGCCCGCAGGTGGCGAGCAGCTGGGCGATGTCCATCCGCAGCACGACGTCGCCGGCGGCGATCTCACCGCCGCGCAGCTCGGTCAGCACGATGTCGCCGGAACGATCCACCAGCAGGGCGTCGCCGACCAGCCGCCGGTGCGCGATCCGCCGCGACTGGAGGGCGGCGACCTGCCGCCAGGCGCTGTGCATCAGCGCGTCGGTGATCTCCTCGTCCGCCAGCGAGTCGAAGCTGCGGCCCCCGATGTGCTCGTAGACCAGCATCACCGCGTCCGGGCCCAGCTCGGAAGTGGCGATCAGCTTGGGCGCGTTGGCCCCGGCGGCGATCGCGGCGTACGCCAGCAGCGCCTCCTGCTCCAGGGCCTGGCGCAGCGACTGGAGGCTGCGGCGCTGGTTGATGCCGCGCAGCGACAGCCGCCGCCACACCCGGTAGAAGAAGCCCTGGGCCTGCTGCTCGCGGTCGACGACGGTGACGTCGATCGGCGGGCCGTCCTCCAGGCTGACGATGTAGCGGCGGCCCCGGTCGGAGTGCTCGGGGTGGTCCGGGTTGGCGATGTCCTCCGCGCGGATCGCGCTGACCGGCCGGAAGCCGACCCGGCGCAGCCCGGCGAGGAGGTTCTGGCCCGTGGGGCGGACGTTGGGGGAGCCGACGGCGTAGAGGGTGCCGAAGGCGACGGTCCAGCCGATCAGGACCGTGACCACGATGGCGAACGGGGTGGTGTACCGCCCGATGAGCACCGCGAACGCGTCCAGCAGCAGGACGCACCACATCGCGACCCGCCAGCGGGGCCGCCGGGACATGCCGACCGCCGTCATATAGGCGATCACCGGCGCCAGATAGCTGTGCACCGGCGCGGACAGCGACCCGTTGGCGAGCGGCTGGGTGAGCGCGCTGCGGATCGAGGCGGGGGCCGCCTCGGCGACCCACAGGTCGGTGGCCAGCGACACCCCGTGCGCCAGTACGGCGGCCAGCACGCCGTCCGCGATCCGCAGCCCGTCCCGCTTGATCAGCCGCTCCACGGCGAACGCCACCGGCACGATCAGCACCGCGACGCTGGACGTCAGCCCGGCCAGGTTGATCAGCAGCTGGGGCGCCGCCCCGGCGCTCTGCCCGATGTCGTTCTTCAGTCCCTGGGTGGTGCCGTGGGCGAAGGTCGCCAGCGCCAGGACGAGGGCGATCCCGGCGATGCCGAGCAGCAGCCGCAGCAGGTCGGCGGGCCGGTGCACCCGGGCGGGCAGCAGCGGCTCCGCC
>NZ_KN708638.1:5451483-5452905 GCF_000805335.1 Streptomyces sp. CT34
CCGTCCGGGGCGCACCCCCCGGCGCGCCGTCCGCGGCTCTGTCGTGCTCCGGCTGCTCGTCCTGTTGCTCCTCCGTGTGCCGCTCGGGTGGCTCGGGCGCCGTGGGTTGTCCCGGCCTCTCGGACGCCTCGGGTCGTTCGGCCTTCTCGATCGTGCTCGCCTTTTCGGTCGCGGAAGCCGTGGTGGGCTTCCGTTGGTGCTTCCCCTGTTCCGCCGCCCGCGGCCCCTGTGGCCGCTCGGTCACTGCGGTCGGTTCCGGGGCGGTGCCGGCGTCGGCCAGCGCGTCAGGGGCGCCCGCCTCCCGTGGAGGCGCCGCACCCTGCTGCTCGGCCGTCTCTTCTTGATCTCGTATCACCAGTCACCGTCCGGAAGATGGTGGCACGGCCGTCCGGTCCGGGGAGGCATCAGGGTGCACTTGGGGGCCACGGGAAGCGGAACCACAGCCACCACACAGCCGCCCGTTCGCTTTCCGGACCTGCCCCGGCGAGCGCGGGACCGGACGTCCAAGGCCATTGTCGGTGCTGTAGGGCAGGATGGACCGAATGAGTGGGACCGGAGATACGGACGCGCCCGCGGAGCTGCCCGAGTACGCGGAGCGGGTCCTGGCCGTCGCCGAGCTGATCCCGGCGGGCAAGGTCATGACGTACGGCGATGTCGCGGAATGGCTGGACGAGGGAGGCCCGCGGCAGGTGGGCCGGGTGATGGCCCTCTACGGCGGTGCGGTGCCCTGGTGGCGGGTGGTGCGTGCGGACGGTGTGCTGCTGCCCGGCGGCGAGCTGCGGGCGCTGGCGCACTACCGCGACGAGGGCACGCCTCTGAAGGGGGCGTCGGCCGCCGCCGAGCGCCATATACCGCGCATCGACATGCGGCGGGCCCGGTGGGACGGCGACGGAGGCAACGGAGGCGACCGGTAACGGCGCGGCCGGGCCGGCGCCCGCCCCTTCCGGACCGGGGCCCGCCCGGCCTCCCGTGGGACGCGCTGCGCCACGGGTCCCGCCTGGCGTAGCGTCGGGCACTGTTGTCACGGCCGGCGCCGCCCGCGGCGGCCGGGCCGCGCCGCCTCCCCGCAGCCGACGCACCACGACCACCAGCACCTCCCCGCACCCTCCCAGGACCGGCGATCCACGTGAGTTCCTCCTTCCCGGCCGTCCCGCCGACGCAGCCCCACCGGGCGGCGCGGCGGGGCGCCCCCCGCCGGAGCGGACCGAGCCGCCCGTCCTGGACGCCGCCCAGCGCGCGGTGGCCGACCACCCGGGCGGACCGCTGCTGGTGCTCGCCGGGCCCGGTACGGGCAAGACCACGACCCTGGTGGAGTCCGTGGTGCGCCGGGTGCGGGCCGGCGCCGACCCGGAGCGGATCCTCGTCCTCACCTTCAGCCGGAAGGCCGCCGGCGCCCTCCGCGACCGGCTCCCCGCCCCCCCC
>NZ_KN708638.1:5452915-5464428 GCF_000805335.1 Streptomyces sp. CT34
CGTCCCCCAGGCCACCACCTTCCACTCCTTCTGCTACGCGCTGGTCCGCGCCCACCAGGACGCGGACCTCTTCGCCGACCCGCTGCGGCTGCTGTCCGGCCCCGAACAGGACCTGGTCGTCCGCGAGCTCCTCGAAGGGCAGGCGGAGCTGGCCGGTTCCGGCCGCGCCCGGGTGCGCTGGCCGGAGGAGCTGCGCGCCTGCCTGACCACCCGCGGCTTCGCCGACGAGGTCCGCGCGGTGCTGGCCCGCAGCCGCGAACTGGGCCTGGGCCCGCACGCGTTGGACGCCTTCGCCCGGCGCACCGGCCGCCCCGACTGGCGCGCCGCGGCCGGCTTCCTCGCCGAATACCTCGACGTCCTGGACGCCCAGGGGGTGCTGGACTACGCGGAACTGGTGCACCGCGCGGTGCTGTTGGCCGGGGAGCCGGCCGTCGCCGCCGAGCTGGCCGGCGCCTACGACGCGGTCTACGTCGACGAGTACCAGGACACCGACGCCGCCCAGGTACGGCTGCTGCGGGCGCTCGCCGGCCACGAGGGCGCGCCCGCCGCACCGGGCTCCGCGGGCCGTACGCTCATCGCGTTCGGCGACCCCGACCAGTCGATCTACGCCTTCCGCGGCGCCGACGTGAACGGCATCCTCGACTTCCCCGAGACCTTCCGGCGCGCCGACGGGACCCCCGCACCGGTCGCCGTCCTCGGCACGTCCCGGCGCTCCGGCGCCGGCCTCCTGGCGGCCACCCGCCGGCTGACCCGCCGGATGCCGCTCACCCGCCTCCCGGCCCGGAAGGTGCGTGCCCACCGGGAGCCGTCGGCCGTACGGGACGGCGGCCGGGTCGAGGCGTACACCTACCCGACCGCCGGCGCCGAACTGGACAACATCGCGGACGTGCTGCGCCGCGCCCACCTGGAGGACGGCGTCCCCTGGAGCGAGATGGCGGTCCTCGTACGCGCCGGGGGGCGCTCGATCCCCGCCGTGCGCCGTGCGCTCACCTCCGCCGGCGTCCCGCTCGACATCGACGGCGACGACCTCCCGCTGCGCCACGAACCGGCGGTCGCGCCGCTGCTGACCGCGCTGCGGGTCGCGGCCTCGGGGCAGTCGGCGGCACTCTCCATCGGGCCGGAGACCGCCATCGACCTGCTGACCTCCCCGCTGGGCGGTATGGACTCCGCCGACCTGCGGCGGCTGGGCCGGGCGCTCCGCGAGGAGGAGCGGGCCGCCGGCCGGCCCCTGCCGCCGCCCTCCGACGAGCTGATCGCCCGCGCGCTGGCCGAGCCCGAGCGCCTGGTGGCGCACGACCCCGGCTACGCCCGGGGCGCCCAGCGGCTCGGGCTGCTGCTGCGCAAGGCCCGCGAGCTGCTCGCCGGCGGCGGGACCGCCGAACAGGCGCTGTGGGAGCTGTGGGACGGCACGCCCTGGCCGGGGCGGCTGGAGCGGGCCGCCCGGCGCGGCGGCGCCGCGGGCCGCAACGCGGACCGCGACCTGGACGCGGTGGTCGCCCTGTTCGAGACCGCGGCCCGCGCCGAGGAGCGCACCGGTGGCCGCGGCGCCCTGAACTTCCTGGAGGAGCTGGACGCCCAGGACATCGCCGCGGACACTCTCACCCGCCGCGCGGTCCGCCCCGACGCCGTACGGCTGATGACCGCGCACCGGTCCAAGGGCCTGGAATGGCGGCTGGTGGTGATCGCCGGCGTCCAGGAGGGCCTCTGGCCCGACCTGCGGCGGCGCGGCTCGCTCCTGGAGGCCGACCGGATCGGCCGGGACGGCCTGGCCGCGCCGCTCACCCCGGGCGCGCTGCTCGCCGAGGAACGCCGGCTGTTCTACGTGGCGGCGACCCGGGCCCGGGAGCGCCTGGTGGTCACCGCCGTCAAGGCCGCGGCCGACGACGGCGACCAGCCGTCCCGTTTCCTGACCGAACTGGGCGTCACCCCGCAGGACGTCACCGGGCGGCCTCGCCGGCCCCTCACGGTGGCCGCCCTGGTCGCCGAACTGCGCGCCACCACCGTCGACCCGGACGCCACCCCCGCGCTGCGCGCCGCCGCCGCCCGGCGGCTGGCCGAACTCGCCGCGCTGACCGACGACGACGGCCACCCCCTGGTGCCCGCGGCGCACCCGGACAGCTGGTGGGGCCTGCACGAACCCACCCGCAACGACGTCCCGTTGCGCGACCGCGACCGCCCCGTGGTCCTCTCCGGCAGCGCCCTCGACCAGCTGGCCAACACCTGCTCCCTCCAGTGGTTCCTGGGCCGCGAGGTCAGGGCGGAGCCCCCGTCGACCGCCGCCCAGGGCTTCGGCAACGTGGTCCACGTGCTCGCCGACGAGGTCGCCTCCGGCCGCACGCCCGCCGATCTGGCCGTCCTGATGGAGCGCCTGGACTCCGTGTGGGACGCGCTCGCCTTCGACGCCCCCTGGAAGTCGCGCCAGGAGAAGGACAACGCCCGCGCCGTCCTGGAGCGCTTTCTGCGCTGGCACGTGATGGAGCGGGAGACCCGCGGCCGGGAAGCGGTCGCCACCGAGCACGGCTTCGACGTCACCCTGGAGGCCGGCGCCTACGAGGTCCGGATCCGCGGCAGCATGGACCATGTCGCCCGCGACGAGCGGGGCCGCGCCTATGTCGTCGACTTCAAGACCGGCAAGCAGAAGCCGACCGGCCCCGAGGTGGCCCGCCATCCGCAGCTCGCCGTCTACCAGCTCGCGGTCCGTGAAGGCGCCCTCGACGACGCCTTCGGCGGCCGTACGCCGGAGCCCGGCGGCGCCGAGCTGGTCCATCTGCGGCTGGGCGCGCCCCAGAAGGAGGGCGGCGACGCGCTGCCCGCCGTCCAGGCGCAGCAGCCGCTGGACGGCGACTGGGTCGGCGAGCTGCTCGCCACCGCCGCCGGCCGCGTGCTGGAGGAGCGGTTCACGCCCACCGCCGGGACGCACTGCGCGCACTGCGCCTTCCGCGCCTCGTGCAGCGCGCAGCCGGAGGGCCGGCAGATCGTCGAGTGAACCGGCACCATCGCGCGCGGAAGCTGAACCCGGCCGTACCGCGTGGTAGCCGGCCGGTTCCCGCCGGTACGTCGCTGACCTGCATGGATGCCGACCCGAGGAGGGATTGTCGGTGGCGGCCGTTACGGTTTGTGAGGTGTCCGCTCGCATCACCGACCCCGAGCAGCTCAAAGAGCTCCTCGGCATCCCGTTCACCCCGGAGCAGACGGCGTGCATCACCGCCCCGCCCGCCCCGCAGGTCATCGTGGCCGGAGCCGGTTCCGGCAAGACCACGGTCATGGCCGCCCGCGTGGTGTGGCTGGTCGGCACCGGCCAGGTCGCCCCCGAGCAGGTCCTCGGCCTGACGTTCACGAACAAGGCGGCCGGCGAGCTGGCCGAGCGCGTCCGGGCGGCCCTCCTGGCGGCCGGCGTCACCGACCCCGACGCCCTCCCCGGCGGCCCCGCGGGCCCCGACTCGCCCCCCGGGGAGCCGCGGATCTCCACCTACCACGCCTTCGCCGGCCAGCTCCTCAAGGACCACGGCCTGCGCATCGGCCTGGAGCCCGGTGCCCGGCTGCTCGCCGACGCCACCCGCTTCCAGCTCGCCGCCCGCACCCTGCGCGCCGCCCCCGGCCCCTATCCGTCGCTGACGACCTCGCTGCCCTCCCTCGTGGAGGACCTGCTCGCCCTCGACGGCGAGCTGGCCGAGCACCTCGTGGATCCGGCCGCGCTCCGCACGTACGACACCGGGCTGCTCGCCACCCTGGACGGCGCCCGGCTCACCAACGCCGATCTGCGCAAGGCGCCCGAGACGGTCCGCGGCCGGCTGGAACTGCTCGACCTGGTCGGCGCCTACCGCGGCGAGAAGCGCCGCCGCGACCTGCTCGACTTCGGCGACCAGATCGCGCTCTCCGCGACCCTCGCCACCACCCGCCCCGAGGTCGGCCGGATCCTGCGCGAGGAATTCCGGGTCGTCCTCCTCGACGAGTACCAGGACACCTCCGTCGCCCAACGGATGCTGCTGTCCGGGCTCTTCGGGGCCGGCACCGGGGCCCCCACCGGCCATGCCGTCACCGCCGTCGGCGACCCCTGCCAGGCCATCTACGGCTGGCGCGGCGCCTCCGTGGCCAATCTCGACGACTTCCCCGCCCACTTCCCGTTCGCCGACGGGGCCCCGGCCCGCCGCTTCGCCCTCAGCGAGAACCGCCGCAGCGGCGGCCGCCTCCCGGACCTCGCCAACGGCCTCGCCGCCCCCCTGTGGGCGATGCACGCCGGCGTCGAGGCGCTGCGCCCCGCACCCGGCGCCGAGCGGGACGGCGTGGTGCGCTGCGCCCTGCTGCCCACCCACGCCGAAGAGCTGACCTGGATCGCCGACTCGCTCGCCCACCTGGTGCGCACCGGCACCCCGCCCGGCGAGATCGCGGTACTCTGCCGCACCGCCTCCGACTTCGCCCGCATCCAGGGCGAACTGGTCGCCAGGGACATCCCGGTGGAGGTCGTCGGCCTCTCCGGGCTGCTGCATCTGCCCGAGGTCGCCGACCTGGTCGCGGTCTGCGACGTCCTCCAGGACCCGACCGCCAACGCCTCCCTGGTCCGCCTGTTGATCGGCCCGCGCTGGCGGATCGGCCCGCGCGACCTGGCGCTGCTGGGCCGCCGCGCCCGCGCTCTCGCCCACACCTCCGGCCACCGGGGAACGCCGGGCGACGACCCCGAACGGCGCCTGGCCGAGGCGGTGGAGGGCGTCGACCCCGCGGAGACCATCTCGCTCGCCGATGCCCTGGACACGTTCCTGGAGGCCGACGGCCCGGACGACGGCCTGCCGTTCTCCCCGGAGGCGCGGGTCCGCTTCGCCCGCCTGGCCACCGAACTCCGCGATCTGCGGCGCTCGTTGGGCGATCCCCTGATGGACGTACTGCACCGGGTGCTCGCCACCACCGGCCTGGAGGTCGAGCTGTCCGCCTCCCCGCACGCCCTCGCCGCCCGCCGCCGCGAGACACTGGGCGGCTTCCTCGACATCGCCGCCGGCTTCGCCGCCAAGGAGGGCGGCGCCGCCCTCGACGGCGAGGCGACGCTCCTGGCCTTCCTCGGCTTCCTGCGCGCCGCCGTCCAGTACGAGAAGGGCCTGGACAGCTCGCTTCCCGGCGGCGAGAACACCGTCAAGGTGCTCACCGCGCACAAGTCCAAGGGCCTGGAATGGGACGTCGTCGCGGTGCCCGGCCTGGTCGCCAAGCAGTTCCCCGGTGAGCAGGCCCGGGAGTCGTGGATCAGCCGCCCCAAGGTCCTGCCGCACGCCCTCCGGGGCGATGCCGCGACCCTCCCCGACGTGGCGGAGTGGACCGCCCGCGGCCTGAAGGACTTCAAGGAGGCGATGAAGGACCACCAGGCGACCGAGGAGCTCCGCCTCGGCTATGTCACCTTCACCCGCCCGCGCTCCCTGCTCCTCGGTTCCGGCCACTGGTGGGGCCCCAACCAGAAGCGCCCCCGGGGCCCGTCCGCCTTCCTGGACGCCCTGCGCGCGCACTGCGAGGCCGGCCACGGCGAGATCGAGTTCTGGGCCGAGCCGCCGGAGGACGGTGCCGAGAATCCGGCCCTCGCCGAGGCCGCCGCCGACCAGCCCTGGCCGCTGCCGCTGGACCCCGCGGCCATGGCCCGCCGCCGCGCCGCCGCCACCGAGGTCCGCGGCCATCTGGAGCGCCGCCGCCCCGCCGCACCCGTGCCCACCGCGCCCGCCCACGACCCGGAATGGCCGCCCCCGCCGGCGGACGAGGAGTGGCCGGACGCCCCCGAGGACGCCCCGTACGAACCCGACCCCCACGAACCCGACCCCCACGAACCCGACCCGTTCGAGGACCCGTACGGGGACGCCCCGTCCGGCCTCCCCGCGGCCGAACCGTCCGGCCTCCCCGACGCAGCACCGTCCGACTCCGCGAGCGCTCCGCCGCCCGTAGGCGTCGCCGCGCAGGACACCGGCGCCGCCCCGCCCCTGCGCCCCCGCATCGGCGCCCAGCGCTCCGCCGAGCCCGACCTCCCAGGTCCCGTCGCCCCCACCGGGGCCGAGGGCGGCCCGTCCGCGCTCCTCCCCGAGGAGCGCCGCACCGTCGGCTCCTGGGACCGCGATCTGGCCGCGCTCGCCGCCGAGCTGCGGCGTTCCCGCGCCCGGGTCCGGGACGTCCCGCTGCCGGCCTCGCTCACCGCCACCCAGCTGCTCGGGCTCGCCGCCGACCCGGACGGCTTCGCCCGCGAGCTGGCCCGCCCGATGCCGCGCCCGCCGCAGCCCGCCGCCCGCCGCGGCACCCGCTTCCACGCCTGGGTCCAGTCCCGCTTCGAGGAGCCGGCCCTGCCGCTCCTGGGCCCGGACGAGCTCCCGGGCGCCGGTCCCGGTGAGGCGGCGGCCATCGCCGACGAGCAGGACCTCGAAGCCCTCAAGGAGGCGTTCGCCCGCACCCCGTATGCCCGGCGGACCCCCTTCCGGGTGGAGGTCCCGTTCCGGATGACGCTCGCGGGACGGGTGATCCGCGGCCGGATCGACGCCGTCTACAAGGAGCGCGGCCCGGACGGCGACCGCTTCGAGATCATCGACTGGAAGACCGGCCGGAGCCGGCCGGACGGCTCCCGCAGCGCCGGCGCCGCCGACCCCCTCCAGCTGGCCGTCTACCGCCTCGCCTGGGCCGAGCGCTACGGCCTGCCGCTGTCCGAGGTGGGCGCCGCCTTCCTCTTCGTCCGCACCGGCGAGGTCGTCAGACCCGCCGGCCTGCCGGGCCGGGCGGGGCTCGAACGGATCCTGCTCGGCGATACCGCCGACCGGGATCCCCCGGAAGGCCGATAGGCTCGCCGTATGAGCACCACCCCGGACAGCGCCGTCCGCGCGTACCTCGACGACCACCGCGAAGCCTTCCTCGACGACCTCGCGGAGTGGCTGCGCATCCCGTCCGTGTCCGCCGACCCCGAGCGGGCCGCCGATGTGCGCCGCAGCGCCGAATGGCTCGCCGCCAAGCTGGCCGAGACGGGCTTTTCGACCACCGAGATCTGGGAGACCGAGGGCCTGCCCGCGGTCTTCGCCGAGTGGCCGTCCGGGGACCCGTCCGCGCCGATCGTGCTGGTCTACGGCCACCACGACGTCCAGCCCGCCGCCCGCGAGGACGGCTGGCACACCGACCCCTTCGAGCCGCAGACCGTCGACGGCAAGCTGTACGCCCGCGGCGCCGCCGACGACAAGGGCCAGGTCTTCTTCCACACCCTGGGCGTCCGCGCGCACCTCGCCGCCACCGGCCGCACCGCCCCCGCGGTCAACCTCAAGCTGCTGATCGAGGGCGAGGAGGAGTCCGGCTCGCCGCATTTCCCGGCCCTGATCGAGAAGCACGCCGACCGCCTCGCCTGCGACGCCGTGATCGTCTCCGACACCGGCATGTGGTCCCGGGACACCCCGACCGTCTGCACCGGCATGCGCGGCCTGACGGACTGTCAGATCGATCTGTACGGCCCGGACCAGGACATCCACTCCGGTTCCTTCGGCGGTGCGGTCCCCAACCCCGCCACCGAGGCCGCCCGGCTCGCCGCCGCGCTCCACGACACCGACCGCAGGGTCGCCGTCCCCGGCTTCTACGACGGAGTGATCGAGCTCACCGACCGCGAGCGCGAGCTCTTCGCCGAGCTGCCCTTCGACGAGGAGCGGTGGCTGCGCACCGCGCACTCCCACGCCACCCTCGGCGAGGCCGGCAGCACGACCCTGGAGCGCATCTGGGCCCGCCCCACCGCCGAGGTCAACGGCATCGGCGGCGGCTACCAGGGCCCCGGCGGCAAGACCATCGTCCCGGCCACCGCCCAGCTGAAGCTCTCCTTCCGCCTGGTCGCCGGCCAGGACACCGCCGCCGTCCAGCAGTCCGTGCGCGACTGGGTGGCCGACCGCCTCCCGGCCGGCATCCGCCACGAGATCACCTTCTGGGGCGCCACCCGCCCCTGCCTCACCCCGCTCGACCACCCCGCGCTCCGGTCCGTCGTCCGCGCCATGGGACGGGCCTTCGAAACGAAGATCCGCTTCACCCGCGAGGGCGGTTCGGGCCCGGCGGCCGACCTTCAGGACGTCCTCGGCGTCCCGGTCCTCTTCCTCGGCATCTCCGTCCCGTCCGACGGCTGGCACGCACCGAACGAGAAGGTCGAGCTCGACCTGCTGATGAAAGGCGTCGAGACCGCCGCCCATCTGTGGGGCGACCTGGCGGACACCTGGCGCACCGCTTGACCCGTGCGCGTACCGCCGTGCCGTTCCGCGCCCGTACGCAGCAACCACCCACGCCATAGGGGGAGTTGGAAACAGCAGTGACCACCTGGACCGACCACACGGCCGACCGGCCGATCACCTTCAGCGCGCCGAGCGGAATCGACCGCTCCGCCCACCACCGGCTCGACGAGGCATGGCTGGCGGCGGCCTGGAGCCACCCGACGACGCGCGTCTTCGTGGTGTCCGGAGGCCAGGCGCTGATCGACGACACCCCCGACGGCCGTACCGAGCTGATCATGACGCCGTCCTTCGAGGCGCCGCTGACCGAGGCGCACCGGTACTACCTCGGCACCGACGAGGACGGCGTCAGCTACTTCGCGCTCCAGAAGGACGCGCTCCCCGGGCGCATGGACCAGTCCGCGCGCCCCGCGGGCCTGCGCGAGGCGGGTCTGCTGCTCTCCCCGCGCGACGCCGGGCTGCTGGTCCACGCCGTGGCCCTGGAGAACTGGCAGCGCCTGCACCGCTTCTGCTCCCGCTGCGGTGAGCGCACGGTCATCGCCGCCGCCGGCCACATCCGCCGCTGCCCGGCCTGCGGCGCGGAGCACTACCCGCGCACCGACCCCGCGGTGATCATGCTCGTCACCGACGAGGAGGACCGCGCCCTGCTGGGCCGCCAGGTGCACTGGCCGGAGGGCCGCTTCTCGACCCTGGCGGGCTTCGTCGAGCCGGGCGAGTCCATCGAGCAGTCCGTCGCCCGGGAGGTCTTCGAGGAGGCCGGCGTCGTCGTCGGCGACGTCGAATACATCGCCAGCCAGCCCTGGCCCTTCCCGTCCAGCCTGATGCTGGGCTTCATGGCCCGCGCCACCTCGTCCGAGATCCAGGTGGACGGCGAGGAGATCGAGGAGGCCCGGTGGTTCTCGCGGGAGGACCTGCGCGCCGCCTTCGAATCCGGCGAGGTCCTGCCGCCCTACGGCATCTCCATCGCCGCCCGGCTCATCGAGATGTGGTACGGCAAGCCGCTGCCCAAGCCGTGACGCACGGGCCGTCGGCCGGCTCCCTCACCGGACCGGCCGACGGCCGTCTCACACGGTGCGCCCGGCGCTCAGGCCGCGCCCACTTTCTGCTTGACCTGCGCCAGGGACGGGTTGGTCAGCGTCGTGCCATCGGCGAAGAGCACGGTCGGCACCGTCTGGTTGCCGCCGTTGGCCTTCTCCACGAACGCCGCCGACTCCGGGTCCTGCTCGATGTTGATCTCGGTGTAGGCGATGCCCTCGCGGTCCATCTGCCCCTTCAGCCGACGGCAGTAGCCGCACCAGGTCGTGCTGTACATCGTCACAGTGCCCGCCATGTGCCCCGCGCTCCTTTTGCTCGGTCTCGATCGTGATCAGGTGCCGCCGGCGCCGTACGGACGACGGGGCACCGAGGAGAAGAACGCCCACCGGCCCCGGACCATTCCCGGCCATGCGCCGGCGACCGTGCTCCGTCCACAGCGGCCCCGTCCGGTACGACCGGCCCCCGCCGCTGTGGACGGCTTTCCCGGGCGCCCCGCGGGACCTGGCAGCATGGCGGGGTGACAGCAGCAACGGACTCCCCTCTCTTCCCGCAGGTCCCCGAGACGGCCGACGCGGTGCTCGACGGGCTGGATCCCGAGCAGCGCGCGGTCGCCACGGCGCTGCACGGTCCGGTGTGCGTGCTGGCCGGCGCGGGCACGGGCAAGACCCGCGCGATCACCCACCGGATCGCGTATGGGGTCCGGGCCGGCATCCTCCAGCCCGCCAGTGTGCTCGCGGTCACCTTCACCGCCCGCGCGGCCGGGGAGATGCGCGGCCGGCTGCGGCAGCTCGGCGCCGGCGGGGTGCAGGCGCGGACGTTCCACTCCGCGGCGCTGCGCCAGCTCCAGTTCTTCTGGCCGAAGGCGGTCGGCGGCGAGGTGCCGCGGCTGCTGGAGCGCAAGGTCCAGCTGGTCGCGGACGCCGCGGCCCGCTGCCGCATCCGGCTCGACCGGACCGAGCTGCGCGACGTCACGGGCGAGATCGAGTGGTCCAAGGTCACCCAGACCGTGCCCGCCGACTACCCGGCGGCGGTGGCCAAGGCCGGCCGCGAGGCGCCGCGCGACCCGGCCGAGATCGGGCAGATATACGCCACGTACGAGCAGCTCAAGCGCGACCGCGGCAGTATCGACTTCGAGGACGTGCTGCTGCTCACCGTCGGCGTGCTCCAGGACCGGCACGACATCGCCGAGCAGGTCCGCGCCCAGTACCAGCACTTCGTCGTCGACGAGTACCAGGACGTCAGCCCGCTCCAGCAGCGGCTGCTGGAGCTGTGGCTGGGCGACCGCGACAGCCTGTGCGTGGTCGGTGACGCCGGCCAGACGATCTACAGCTTCACCGGCGCCACCCCCGACCACCTCCTCGACTTCCGCACCCGCCACCCGCACGCCACGGTCGTCAGACTCGTCCGCGACTACCGCTCCACCCCCCAGGTCGTCCACCTCGCCAACGGCCTGCTCGCCCAGGCCACCGGCCGCGCCGCCGAGCAGCGCCTGGAGCTGGTCTCGCAGCGCCCGGCCGGCGCCGAGCCGGTGTTCACCGAGTACGCCGACGAGCCCGCCGAGGCCGAGGGCACCGCCCGCCGGATCCGCGATCTGATCGCCTCCGGGGTCCCGGCCAGCGAGATCGCCGTGCTCTTCCGGATCAACGCCCAGTCCGAGGTCTACGAGCAGGCCCTCGCCGACGTCGGGGTGCCCTACCAACTCCGCGGCGCCGAGCGGTTCTTCGAACGTCCCGAGGTGCGCGAGGCCGGGATCAAGCTGCGCGGCGCGGCCCGCTTCGGCGCCAACGACACCCTGCTCGACGGCGCCGTCGACCTGCCGTCCGAGGTGCGCGCGGTCTTCAGCGACATGGGCTGGACCGCGCAGCCGCCGGCCGGCTCCGGCGCGGTGCGCGACCGCTGGGAGTCCCTGGCGGCCCTGGTCCGGCTCGCCGAGGACTTCGCCCGGGCCCGCCCCGGGGCCACCCTCGCCGACCTCGTCGCCGAGCTGGACGAGCGGGCCAACGCCCAGCACGCCCCGACGGTCGAGGGCGTCACCCTCGCCTCGCTGCACGCCGCCAAGGGCCTGGAGTGGGACGCGGTGTTCCTGGTCGGCCTCACCGAGGGCATGCTGCCGATCCACCACGCCAGGACCGACGAGCAGATAGAGGAGGAGCGCCGGCTGCTCTACGTGGGCATCACCCGCGCCCGGCTGCGGCTGACACTGTCCTGGTCGCTGGCGCGCTCTCCCGGCGGGCGCGCCTCGCGCTGCGCCAGCCGGTTCCTGCACGGCCTCCGGCCGGG
>NZ_KN708638.1:5464438-5476866 GCF_000805335.1 Streptomyces sp. CT34
GGGCCGCAGCCGCCGTGCGCACCGCACCCCAGCCCGCTGCCGGGTGTGCAACAAGACCCTCACGGACGCCGGCGAGATGAAGCTGATGCGCTGTGAGGAATGCCCCTCGGAGCTCGACGAGGCGCTGTACGAGCGGCTGCGGGACTGGCGCGCCGAGCAGGCCGCCCGCTCGCGGCAGCCCGCCTATTGCGTCTTCACCGACAAGACGCTGATGGCCATCGCCGAGGCGGTCCCGGCGACGGCCGCGGAGCTCGCGGTCATCTCCGGAGTGGGCCGCCGCAAGCTCGACCGCTACGGCGCCGATGTGCTGGCCCTCTGCGCCGGTGAGGAGCTCGCCGGGGCCGGCGAAGAGGGGGCGGAGGAGGCCGGGGGAAACTCGTCGGAAAAATAGTTTGCGTGCGCGGAGCGCATCCCCATAGCCTTCGGAAGCGACGGAGACAACGGAACTTCCGAGATCCGATGGATCCGTGCTGTACTTGAACACCCTGAACCGGGTTCCCCGGTTCACCGAGACGCCGAGAGGAGGCGAGCCCAGTGATCAGCATTATCGAGACCAACAAAATGACCGATCTCTCGGTCGTCGCCCCCTGCGCGCTCGGCTTCTCGCTCCTTGGCACCGGTCTGTCCGGCTCCGGCCGTCTGTCCGGTACCGAGGTCGCGCGTCCCGCCGTCGCTGTCCTGACGGGCAGTGAGTGCACCGCGCGACCGACCGAGGCACCTGAGGCAGCAGTAGCGACGGCGTCGGCGAATCCCTTTGCCTTCGCGGCGGCGGCCAACGGTGCCGAATCCCGGAAGCAGTACCAGACGCAGCATGAAATGTGGGCCTACCGCGGCCTCGAACCCTGGAGAGATCCAGCCTGATCGGCGCGATCAGGTCGGCACCTTCCAGGGCCGCGGAACCCACACCGGGATCCGCGGCCCTTTTGTTTTGCCCAACGCGCCCGCCACCAGCCGGGCCGGAACAGACGAGGAACACACCACCGTGCAACTCCAGACGCACACCCCGTCCGTAGCCACCGACCTGATCCCTCCGCCCGACCCCCAGGAGAACTCCTTGCTGCCCCTCACCGAGCTCGACGACGAGATCGACCGCCTCGGCGCCGCCGTTCCGTGCCGCACCTACGACCCCGAGGTCTTCTTCGCGGAGTCCCCGGCCGACGTCGAGTACGCCAAGACGCTGTGCCAGACCTGCCCGGTCCGCGAGGCCTGTCTCGCCGGTGCCAAGGACCGCCGTGAGCCGTGGGGCGTCTGGGGCGGCGAGCTCTTCGTCCAGGGCGTCGTCGTGCCGCGGAAGCGTCCGCGTGGCCGTCCGCGCAAGAACCCGGTCGCGGCATGAACACCACCGGTACAGGAACGATCGACCGTCCCGTCACACGGGATCCCCAGAAGCAGGACCCCACGATGAACCCGACTTTCACCGACACCCCCGCCCCCGCGAACTCCGGCGCGATCGCTCCGCGCCAGAACAGGAACCTCGAAATGCAACTCATTCCAGAAGCCCTGGCGAGGGCTCATATGGACCAACGCCTCCAGGAGGCGGAGTCCGAACGCCGGGCCTACCGGCTCGCCGTCGCGCGGCGTATGCAGCGGCGCGCCGAGCGCGCGTCACTGCGGGCCCGCCGGGCGCTCGCCATGGCCGTGATGCAGTAACCGGGCGCACCGGCACTGCCTCCTGAGGCCACCTTCCACGGGGTCCGTCCGACAGGGCGGACCCCGTGCTGCGTTGCGTCCCGGTTCATGAGGTTGACGGGGATATCGTCGGATGGTGGACCAGAAGACGCATCAACAAGCGGAGTTGAACTCCGAGCGCATGGTGTGCGCCCGCTGCGGCGCGGTTCCCGAGGGCGCACCGCCGACCTGGACCTGCTCGGTCGAGAACGGCGAGCGCCGCTACTTCTGCGACAACTGCGCCCGGGACAACATCCGTGCCATCGAGGGACGCCTGGACTCGTCCTGGTGGTGAGGGTCAGGCCGGGCTCTCCTCGACGGTCGCCTCCCCCCGGTCCGCACGGACCTCCGCGCCGCCGGCGGCACCGCTGACCGCGCCGGGCTCCGCCGCGCCCGGACCCGCGGGCTCCTCCTCGGGCACGAACCCGGGCATCCATGCCTCCAGCTCGTCGCGGAGCCGCACCGTGGCCCCCAGCTGGCACAGCACCCCGATCGTGCTCAAGGTCACCCGGTGTATCAGCAGATACGCCGGCGGCAGGTTGAGCTGCTTGCCCAACTGGTATGCGGGGGACCGCGGATCGCCGATCCGGGCTGCCTGGTTGCGCATCCAGCCCCGGGTGAAGGTGAACGCGTCCACCTGCGCCGGCTCGATGATCGGCAACAGGTACTCCAGCACCGCGTCCGGGTCCAGCGCGATGGACTCCTTGACGAAGCCCTCCTCGCAGAGCAGCTCGTAGACCGCGTCCGCCTCGCCGTCCAGCGACATCCGCAGCGAGCTGCCGATCGTCGGCGGCAGCCCGTCGGGGAGCCGGTCGACGGTGCCGAAGTCCAGCACGCCCAGCCGCCACTCCTCGACCGGTCCGTCCGGCGAGTCGCCGGGCAGCAGCCGGAAGTTGCCCGGGTGCGGGTCGGCGTGCAGCAGGCCCGTACGGGCCGGGCCGGAGAAGAGGAAGCGGGCCAGCAACTGCCCGGCGCGGTCGCGCTGCTCCTCGGTGCCGTCGGCGATCACCTCGGACAGCGGCACCCCCTCCATCCACTCCGTCACCAGCACCTGGTCGCTCTGGTGCACCACGGCCGGCACGACGACATCCGGGTCCTGGGCGAACTCCTCGGCATGCGTCCGCTGGGCCTGCGCCTCGAGGGAGTAGTCCAGCTCCTCGGAGACCCGGTCGCGCAGTTCGGCGATCAGCGGCTTGACGTCCATGCCGGGGATCAGCGGCCCCAGCAGCCGGGCGAACCGGCTCAGCTGCGCAAGATCCGACAGCAGCGCCTTGCCCGCTCCCGGGTACTGCACCTTGACGGCCACCTCGCGGCCGTCGTGCCACACCCCCCGGTGCACCTGGCCGATCGACGCCGCCGCGGCCGGCTTGTCCTCGAACTCCTCGAACAGCTCCCGCCAGTCCTCACCGAGCCGCTCGGCCAGCACGGCGTGCACCGTGCTCGTCGGCATCGGCGGCGCCGCCTCCTGAAGCTTCGTCAGGGCCGCGCGGTATGGGCCGGCGATCTCCTCGGGCAGCGCCGACTCGAAGACGGACAGCGCCTGCCCGAACTTCATGGCGCCGCCCTTCAGCTCACCGAGGACCTTGAAGAGCTGTTCCGCGGTGCGCTGTTGGAGCTCCCGGCCGACGATCTCGGCGGATCTGCCGCCGATCCGCTTGCCCAGGCCCCAGGTGGCACGGCCGGCGAACCCCAGCGGCAGCGCGGCCAGCTTGGCGGTGCGGGTGACCGCCTTGCGGGGAAGATCAGACATGCGCCCCTCCAACTCACACTGTCCCCTACCGGGGTTACCCCGTCATTGTGGCGTGTCGCGCCCCGGGAACCGAGGCGTCCGCCGTCCTCTGTGCAGCGGCGGCACCGCAACCGCAGTCCGGATGCGGCGCGATCCGCACCGTCCGCACGCTCGCGCAGGGCAGCGGGAGTTCCATCCGCGCCCCCGTGCACGGCGGTGGCTCACCGTCCAGGAACGTCGTCGCCTGGACGGAGGCGAGTCCCGCGACGGCTGTCGCCAGCGCCGCGTCGCAGGCCGGCATCGCCGGTGAACCACGCCCCGAGCGCCACTGCGCGAGCAGCCGCGGCCAGGCCGGCTCCGCGTCCGTCCGCCGCAGCTCGTCGCAGCCGGCGCAGGCCGAGACCCCGGGCACCACCAACGGCCCCACCACACCGGTGCCCTCCACCACTCCCACGTAAAGGTGCGGAATACCGGCGGTCAGCAGCGGCTCGGCCCGCACGGGATCCGGGGCGTACGCGCCGAGCCCGTCGCGCGGGGCGATGACCACGAGGGAGATGCCGGGCTCCCCGGACTCGGTGACCGGGCCGGCCGGCCGCGGCCGGCGGCTCCAGGGGGAGGACTCCCGCACCAGTCGGCGGGCAGCCGCGTCACGCCGCTCGCCGACCTGCCCGGCCGACGGCCCGCCCGGCACCACGTCCCACGGCTCGACCGTGCCGCCGTCCACCACGTCCACCCGGCCGATGCCCGACGCCGCCAGCAGCGCCGCGATCTGGGCGCCGACCCGGCCCGCGCCCTTCACCTTGACCCGGACCGTCCGGCGCGCCCCCATCCGCCCGAGCGGCCCGCCTGCCTCCCGGTGCCGCACCGACAGCGAGGCCAGATCCGGCCGCAGCCGTGCGAAGGCCGGGCCGTCCGCCCGCACCGCGTCGGCCGCCGGACCGCCCGCGGTCGGTGCCTCCAGCAGCCCGGCCGCGCCGAGCCGGTCCACCACGCCCCGCGCGCGCTCGGGCGTCACGTCCAGTGACGCGCCTTCCTCGACCAGCTGCCGCATCGTGCGCGTGCCGTCGATCAGCTCGATGAAGCTGCCCGTCGCGATGTCGACCGGGCCGACCACCACCGCATGGGCCGGTGCCACCCCGAACCGCACCGTCTCCCGGTCCCGCCAGCCGCGCCGCAGCGCGGGCTTGAGCATCGGATACATCCCGTCCGCCCCCCCCCGTCGTTCGTCGTCCGGCTCCCAGCATGCGCCAGGCGCGAGAACGGCGCGGAAGTTATCCACAGGCAGCGGATATTAGTCATACAAGCCGTGTGCGCCGGGGGCGTTCAGGTGGCGAACCGATGGTGGGGCGGGACTTCCCGCAGTGCCAGCGGGTAACGTCGGGCGCGTGCCCGCCGATCCTTCCCCCCGCGGCTCCGGGGAGACACCCCTGCGCCGCGCCGCAGACCCATCGCGCCGGGCTGAACCGAGCCCGAAGGCCCGCGGGTCGGGGACGAGCGCGGTCGAGGTGCGCCGCAGTTCCCGGCGGCGCCGGACGGTCTCCGCGTACCGCGAGGGCGACCGCACGGTGGTGCTGATCCCGGCCCGGATGTCGGAGGCCGAGGAGGAGCGCTGGGTCGGTGTGATGCTGGACAAGCTCGCCGCCCAGGAGAGCAAGCGGATACTGGGCGACGGCGAGCTGGCCGAGCGGGCGGAGCGGCTGTCCGGCCAGTTCCTGGACGGGCGGGCCCGCCCCGCGTCGGTGCGCTGGGTCACCAATCAGAACACCCGCTGGGGGTCGTGCACCCCGGCCGAGGGCAGCATCCGCCTCTCCCACCGCCTCCAGGGCATGCCGGAGTACGTCATCGACTACGTGCTGCTGCACGAGCTCGCGCATCTGCTCGTCCCCGGCCACGGCCCGGAATTCTGGCGCCTGTTGGAGTCCTATCCGCGCACGGAGCGGGCCCGCGGCTATCTCGAAGGCGTGGTGGCCGCCGACCGGCTGCCCCATCTGCCCGCCGCCCGGCGCCGGTGACCGCCGCCGTACCCCGCCGAGCCCCGGCATCACTCGCTGTCAGCGCCAGCGGTTAGCCTGGCACGGGTACGGACTCAACGCGCGAGCGGGGGAGGGGCGTTACGCATGACCAGAGAATTCCGGCGCGGCCACAAGGCCGGGATCGGCGATCTGACGGCAGGGCGGGATCTGTATGTGGGGGTGCAGATCGCCGGACCGGGCCTGACCTTCGACATCTGCTGCTTCGGCCTGGACGCCGACGAGCGGCTCTCCGACGATCGCTACTTCGTCTTCTACAACCAGCCCAAGTCGCCCGAGGAGTCGATCCAGCTGCTCGGCGCGCAGGCCGGCGACACCGAGTCCTTCCGCGTCACCCTGGACACCATCCCGCCGCACATCCGGAAGCTGACCTTCACCGCCACGCTCGACGGCGCGGGCCAGATGTCGCAGATCGGCCCCGGCCACCTCCGGATCGTGGCCGGCGGCGAAGAGGTGGCCCGGTATCCCTTCACCGGCAGCGAGTTCAGCACCGAACGTGCCGTGATGCTCGGCGATGTCTACCTGAAGGACGACTGGCGGTTCGCCGCGGTCGGCCAGGGCTTCGACGGCGGCCTGGAGGCGCTGCTGAAGAACTTCGGCGGTGAGGTCGTGGAAGAGGAGGCGGCGGCCGAAGCGGCGCCGGCGCCTCCGGTGACCGCGCAGGGCGTGCCGGGATTCGCGCCGCCGGCCGACCCGGGGCCCGCCCCGTCGGCCGCGCCGCCCGCGTCCGCAGCTCCTGCGCCGGCGGGGCCCGACCCGCGCGAGCCCGCACCGCACCTCGCGCAGCAGGCCCCTCAGCGCTATCCGCAGCCGTCCGCCGAGGAGATCCACAGCGCGCCGACGGTCGTCGCGCCATTGGTCCCGCCCGGCGCCCCGGTGCCGCCCCGGGGTGTGCAGGGGCCGCCCCCGCCGCCTCCTCCGCCCCCGGCCGCCGGTGTGCAAGGGCCGCCGCCCCCGCCGCCGCCTCCGCCTCCGCATGGCCAGGCGTCCGGTGAATTCCCGGGCGCCCGGCAGCCTCCGCCGCTTCCTTCGTACGGCCGGCAGCCGCCCCCGCCGCCCTCATACGGTCAGCAGCCTCCGCCGCCCGCCGGTCACGGCGTGCCCCAGGGGCAGGTGGTACCTCCGCCCCCGCCGCCGCCCGGCGCGTACGGGCAGCCGGGCCAGCAGCCCCCGGGGGCGCCGAACGTGCCGTATCCGGGGCAGGGCGTGCCCGCCCCCGGGGACGGCGGTACCGGACCGTGGCAGCGGCCCGGAGAGGAGCCGCACGGCCCTGACGCCGCAGGACCGGCCCGTGGAGAACAGCAGGGCGACCCGCGCCGGGGCCGCTGATCGATGCGGAGCCGGCGGCCGGTAGGCCGGCCGCCGAACCAATGCACCCACGCGTCCGGCGTCCGCCCCGGTGAGGGCGGACGCCGGATGTGAGGGGGTAGGTGATGGGGTGTCAGGAGGCCCCAGGTGTCGTCAGGACGCCGCGGGCAGCAGTGCCCGGGTGCTCTCCACGAGGCGTACCACCGAGGCGTCCGCGACGCCGGGCACCTCGTCGTAGCGGAACCAGCGCAGGTCCAGCGACTCGTCGCTGATCGCCGCCACCGCGTCGGCGGGCGCCAGCGCGGCGTACTGGACGTCCAAGTGCTCGGCGCACGGCGTCCGATGACGGTCCAGCCGCACCGGCGCGCCGCCCAGGAGGGTCAGCCCCGAGGTGATCCCGGACTCCTCGCGCGCCTCCCGGAGTGCCGCGGCGGCCAGCGAGGCGTCCTCCGGCTCGCAGTGGCCGCCCATCTGGAGCCACATCTCCAGCTTGCGGTGCAGGGTCAGCAGCACCCGGCCGCCCGCCGGGTCGATCACCAGCGCACTGGCCGTGAGGTGCCCGTCCTTGCAGGGCTTCCACATCCCGTCCCGGTGGGCGGCGAGGTGGTCCAGATAGGCCAGCCGCAGCCGGTCCTGGTCGGCCGACGGCGCGGGCCACTCCTTGAGCACCCGCGCCGCGTCCTCACGCAGACTCACTTGGCGCCGTCACCCTTGCCGTCCTCGGGGGCCTGCGGACCGTCGTCACCCGTGCCGTCCTCGGCCGGCTTGGACAGATCGGGCTTGGACGGATGAGGCTTGCCGCCGCTCGCGGCCTCGCCCAGCATCTTGTCGAGCTCGGAGAAGTCCAGCTGTTCGTGGTGCACGAACCCGTCCGGGTCGTCCAGATCCGCCGCCGTCGGCAGCATGTCCGGGTGCTCCCACAGGCCGTCCCGGCCCTCCAGACCGCGCGCGTCGGTCAGGGAGGCCCACAGCCGCGAGGCGTCCCGCAGGCGCCGCGGGCGCAGCTGGAGGCCGATCAGCGTGGAGAACGTCTGCTCGGCCGGGCCGCCGCTCGCCCGGCGCCGCCGCAGCGTCTCGCGGAGCTTGTCCGCCGACGGCAGATGCGGCTTGGCGGCGGCGTGCACCACCGCGTCCACCCAGCCCTCGACGAGCGCCAGCGCGGTCTCCAGACGGGCCAGCGCGGCCTTCTGCTCAGGGGTGTCCTCGGGCTGGAACATGCCCTGCTGGAGGGCGTTCTGCAGCTCCTCGGGGTGCTGCGGGTCGATCTGGCCGACCACGTCCTCCAACTTGCTCGTATCGACCTTGATGCCGCGCGCATAGCCCTCGACGGCACCGAACAGATGCGAGCGCAGCCACGGCACATGTGCGAAGAGCCGCTGGTGGGCGGCCTCGCGCAGGGCCAGATACAGCCGCACCTCCTCCTCCGGGACGCCCAGTCCGGCACCGAACGCCGCCACGTTCCCGGGCAGCAGCGCGGCCTTGCCGGCCGGCCCCAGGGGCAGCCCGATGTCCGTCGAACCGACGACCTCGGAGGCCAGCACGCCCAGCGCCTGGCCGATCTGCGTGCCGAACATCGCGCCCCCCATGGAGCGCATCATCCCGAGCAGCGGGCCCGCCATGGCCTGCATCTCCCCGGGCAGCACATCGCCCATCGCCGACCCGACGCGCTCGGCGAGCGGATTGACCAGGTCCTTCCACACCGGCAGGGTCTCCTCGACCCACTCGGCGCGGCTCCAGGCCACCACCGAGCCGGAGCCCGAGGGCAGCGACGTCACCCCGTCCAGCCACAGGTCCGCGAGCCGCACGGCCTCTTGGACCGCGGTCCGCTCACCCGGCGACAGGCTGGCGTCCTTGCTGCCGTCCTCGGCGCCCTGCGCGACGGTCTGCCGGGCGATGTCCTTGGCCATGTCCCAGTTCACCGGGCCGCCCTCGTAGGAGAGCATCTGGCCGAGCCGCTGGAACGCGGCTCCCAGATCGCCGGGGTTCATCTGGCCGCCGGGTCCCCCCATGCCGCCGAAGAGCGCCGCGAACGGATTGTCCGCGCCGCCGCTCCCGCCGCCGAACCCGAAGGGGTCCGCGGGGCCCTGGCTACCTCCCTGGCCGCCCTTCTTCTTGCCGTTGTCGCCGTCCTCCGGCTCCTCCGGCGGAAGGCCGAATCCAAATGGGGTGTCACTCACGGGTTTCCTCGGCTCGTAGGGCCGCCGGCCCCATCGGCCGACGGCGGCTGCCCGACATCACCTCCAGCGTAGACACCGAGACCGCATCGGGGCTCGGTGCTTCGCTGTCCCGGTGGCTGCGGCAGGATGGACGCCACCTGGTGCGGACGCGTCCGACGCGCCCGTACTGAAGACAACCGCTGGAGACGCCCGGTGAGTTCCCCAGATCCGACCGTTCGCGCAGCGCGAAACGCTGCGGCCCAGACCGCAAAGGCGGACCGCGCCCCAGGCGATGCCGCCGGCCGGCCGCTGCGCCGCCCCGTCGTCGCCGTCACCGGCGCCGCCTCCGGGGTCGGCGCGCTGCTCACCCGTGCCCTGGCCGCCTCCGACGAGGTCAGGCAGGTGGTGGCCATCGACGAGCGGCACGGTGACGTCGCCGAGGCGCACTGGCACGTCCTGGACGTCCGCGACCCCGCCATCGCCGACAAACTGCGCGGAGCGGACGTCGTGGTCCACCTCGCGCTCGACCTCGACCTGGAGACCGACGACGCGGCGCGCACCGCCTACAACGTGCGCGGCACCCAGACCGTGCTGACCGCCGCCGCGGCGGCCGGCGTCCACCGGGTCGTGCTGTGCACCTCCGCCATGGTCTACGGGGCGCTGCCCGACAACGATGTTCCGCTCTCCGAGGACGCCGAGCTGCGCGCCACCGCCGACGCCACCGGCGTCGGCGACCTCCTGGAGATCGAGCACCTGGCGCACCGCGCGCCCCGCGCCCACCCCGGTCTGAACGTCACCGTGCTGCGCCCCGCCGTCCTGGTGGGCGGTACCGACACCGCGCTGACCCGCTACTTCGAGTCGCCACGCCTCCTGGTCGTCGCCGGATCCCGCCCCGCCTGGCAGTTCTGCCATGTGGAAGACCTGGTCAGCGCCCTGGAGTACGCGGCCCTGGAGAAGGTCGAGGGCGAACTGGCGGTGGGCTGCGACGGCTGGCTGGAACAGGAGGAGGTCGAGGAACTCTCCGGTATCCGCCGCATGGAGCTGCCCTCCTCGGTGGCGCTGGGCGCCGCCGCCCGGCTGCACCGCATCGGCCTGACCCCGTCGCCCGCCGGGGACCTCGCGTACACGATGCACCCCTGGGTGGTCAGCGGCAGCCGGCTGCACGACGCGGGCTGGCGTCCGAGGTGGACGAACGAGGAGGTGCTCGCCGAACTCCTCGAAGAGGTCGCCGGCCGGCACACCGTCGCCGGCCGCCGGCTCGGCCGCAAGGACGCCACCGCCGCGGGCGCCGCCGGCGCCACCGTCGCGCTCCTGGGCACCGCGGCCCTGGTCCGCCGCGCCCGCAAGGCCCGCCGCCGCATCTGACCGCCATCGGGGCCGCCGGGCTGTACGAGCCTCCATGCGGGAGGCCGGACACCCGGTGGAATCGGCCATCCCCCGGTGTGCTCCCGGTACGGCACGATGGGGGTATGTCTGGCACGCACTCCCGCACCGCCCCCGGCCGCGACCACCCCGGCGAGCAGGCCGCCGAGGACCCGATCCGGCTCCTGGCGATCCGCGACGCCCCGCTGTCCGTGGACGAGGTCTTCGCGGCCGTCGGGGACGCGGCGGCCGGCGGTACGGCCCTGTTCGTCGGCACCGTCCGCTCGCACGACGGCGGTGCCGACGTCGACGGCCTCGGCTACTCCGCGCACCCGACCGCGGAGGCGGAGATGCGCCGCATCGCCGAGAAGGTCGTCGCCGACTACCCGGTCCGCGCGCTCGCCGCCGTCCACCGGGTCGGCGACCTGACGATCGGCGATCTGGCCGTGGTCGTCGCGGTCTCCTGCCCGCACCGGGGCGAGGCGTTCGACGCGTGCCGCAAGCTGATCGACGACCTCAAGCACCAGGTCCCCATCTGGAAGCACCAGACCTTCTCCGACGGCACCGAAGAATGGGTCGGCGCGTAGCGCTGCCTTCTGGGGGTGGAGGTCGGGTGACGGGAGGGCGGGTCGGCGCGTAGCGCTGTCTTCTGGGGTGGAGGTCGGGTGGGCGCGGAGTTGTCCTTCCGGACAACCCGGGATCTCCCCTGGTCGTGGCCGCATTCGTGGCCGTGTGTGTCGTTCCGGTTGCGTAACCGGCTTCCCGGCACCAGCGTTGACCTGTCGGCTGGTTAATCTGCTTATTTGTCGATCACGGTCGCGCTGGGCGTTGGGAGGTCGTCATGGGAGCGCTGCTCTGGCTGCTGATTCCGGTTCTGGCCGGTCTGGCCGCTGCGCTGTGGAGCAGCTGGGCGATGCGCAACCGCAAGACCGGGGACGTCGCGGAGCTGGCCGGCTATGCCCGGTTCCGTGCCGCGATGGAGAAGCAGGAGTCCGCTCCCACCGTTCCCGACCCGGCCTCGGACGCGGTCTGAGGTTTCCGTCCGTCCTCGTACGGACGGCCCCGCGGGCCGGTTGTCATACCCGTCCCGTACTGTCGTTCCATGCCACGCCGCACCGCGACGCTGCTCGCCTCGACCCTGATGCTGATCGCGCTGCTCTGCGCCGGGGTGCTGATTCCCGTTCCGTACGCGGCGATGTCGCCAGGCCCGACGGTCAACACCCTCGGGGATCACGGCGGCAAGCCGGTGCTCCAGATCTCCGGCCGCAGGACGTATCCGACGAGCGGTCATCTGAACATGACCACGGTCCAGGTCACCGGCCCCGACTACCGCATGAACCTCTTCGAGGCGGTCTACGGCTGGCTGGACCCCGACCGGGCCGTGGTGCCGCACAAGACGCTCTACCCGGAGGGGCAGACCGCCGAGCAGGCCGACCAGCAGAACGCCGAGGAGTTCAGCCAGTCCCAGGAGAGCGCCAAGGTCGCCGCGCTCAAGCAGCTGAACATCCCGGTCGCGTCCCAGACCGTGGTCGGGGCGGTCGTCAAGGACAAGCCGGCCGACGGGAAGCTGCACGCCGGCGATGTGATCAAGGCGGTGGACGGCAAGGCGGTCACGCGGACCGGTGACGTCGCCAAGTTCGTCACCCGGCACAAGCCGGGCGAAAAGGTGGTCTTCACGGTCATCCCGGCCAAGGAGGCCGCCGCGGCGGAGCGGCAGGGCAAGCGGCCCGAGGGCCCCGGCAGGGACATCACGCTCACGACCGCGGCGGACAGCGGCCGTGCCGTGGTGGGCATCCAGGCCCAGGCGGCCCACATCTTCCCGTTCCACATCGACGTCAAGCTCGCCGACGTCGGCGGCCCGAGCGCCGGGCTGATGTTCGCGCTCGGCATCGTGGACAAGCTCACGCCCGGCGGCAATCTGACCGGCGGCAAGTTCGTGGCCGGTACGGGCACCATCGACGACCAGGGCAACGTCGGCCCGATCGGCGGCATTTCGATGAAGACGATCGGCGCGCGGGACAAGGGCGCGGAGTTCTTCCTGACGCCCAAGGAGAACTGTGCCGCCGCCGCCAAGGACACCCCGAGCGGCCTCCGGCTCGTCAAGGTCGGCACCATAGGTGACGCGGTGAAGGCGCTGGAGAAGATCCGTGCGAACGACACGGCGGGGCCGGCCGG
>NZ_KN708638.1:5476876-5508592 GCF_000805335.1 Streptomyces sp. CT34
CGCCTCGAAGGTCGCGGCCAGCGCGTCCGCGAGGCCGGGAACGAGCGCCGAGCCGGTGAGCACCTCGGAGGTGGAGTCCTTCTCGCGCAGCCGCAGCGCGGACTCCCGGGAGCCGTCCCGCAGGACGCCCACCGTCATCCGGACCTCCTGGCGGTCGGGGTGCCCGGCGACCCACTTGGCGAGCTGGTCCTCGTCCATGCCCGCCGGCTGGGACTCCTCGGCGGACGGCGGCAGCATCAGCCGCTCCACGGTCAGCGCGCAGCCGGCGACGGCGTCGGGCCAGGCGATGGTGGCGAGGAACTCGTCCAGCGGGGCATCGGCCGGGATCTCGTCCTGCTCCACCGGGGTCAGGGACGCGCTGGTGGCGTCGTCGATGCCCAGTTGGGCGGCGAGCGAGGGCTCCTGTTCCCGCAGCTTGGCGGTGTCAACGAGGGCGAACAGTCGGGCGGGCTGGTCCCAGCCGAGCCCGGCGGCGTACTCGTCGATTTCGAGCACCGCGCGGGTCAGTGGGTCGGCGGCGAGGGGAGTGCCGTCAACGGGGAGGTTGGTCATGTCCCACATCGTGCCTTGTGGACCCCGGAAATCGGGAACCGAGTAAAGCCGTCGTAAGTTGCATCACTGGGTCCTACTATCGCCGGGCCTGTTCACCACCACAGCGAACTTCGAGGTGCGCACCTTGGCTTTCCAGATGCCGGACCGCGGCGGAGGCCCGACAGGGCCACGGATCAGAGTCGGTCGACCGTCGCGGCGGTTCCGGACCCTGCTCATGACGTTGGGCGTACTGGCCGTGCTGGCCATGCTCTTCGTGATGTTCTCGGGCTTCTGGACCGACTGGCTCTGGTATCGCTCGGTCAGGTTCTCCTCGGTCTTCACCACCACCCTGTCGACCAAGATCGGCCTGTTCTTCGCCTTCGCCGTCGTGATGGCGGTGACCGTCGGCGTCAACATCTGGCTGGCGCACCGGCTGCGGCCTCCGCTCAGCGCGATGTCCATAGAGCAGCAGAGCCTGGACCGCTACCGGATGGGCATCGCCCCGTTCAAGAAGTGGGCACTGCTCGCGGTGACGTCCGTGATCGGGCTGATCGCCGGGGCCTCCGCCTCCGGTGAGTGGCGTACGTGGCTCCAGTGGGTCAACGGCGTCCCGTTCGGCGAGACGGACCCGCAGTTCGGCAAGGACGTCTCGTTCTACGCCTTCGATCTGCCCTGGTACCGCTTCCTGTTGAGCTTCGGCTTCGCCTGCGCGGTGCTGTGCCTGGTGGCCGCCGCGCTGACGCACTACCTCTACGGCGGGCTGCGGCTGACCAGCCCCGGCTCCCGGGCGACCGCCGCCGCGACCGGTCATCTCTCGGTGCTGCTGGGCATCTTCGTCTCCCTGAAGGCGGTCGCGTACTGGCTCGACCGGTACGGCCTCGCGGTCAAGTCCAGCGGCCTGAAGTCGGCGGACAACTGGACCGGGCTGCGCTATGTCGACGCCAACGCCTATCTCCCGGCGAAGACCATCCTGTTCTTCATCGCGGCGATCTGCGCGCTGCTGTTCTTCGCCACCCTCTGGCGACGTACGTGGCAGCTGCCGGTGATCGGCTTCGGCCTGATGGTGCTCTCCGCGGTCCTCATCGGCGGCCTGTATCCGGCGATCGTCCAGAAGTTCCAGGTCCAGCCGAACGAGCAGGCCAAGGAAGCGCCGTACATCAAGCAGAACATCAAGGCGACCCGGGACGCGTACGGCATCCAGGACTCCGAGGTCACGCCCTACAAGGGCAACTACAAGCCGGCCGGCAAGGACGACAGTCAGCGGCTGCGGGACGACGCCGACACCACGGCCAGCATGCGGCTGCTCGACCCGAACGTGGTCTCGCCGGCCTTCCAGCAACAGCAGCAGGTGCGGTCCTACTACCAGTTCCCGTCCACCCTGGACGTCGACCGGTACAAGGACAAGGACGGCAAGGAGCAGGACACCGTCATCGGCCTGCGCGAGCTGAACCTCGCCGGCATCCCCGAGCGCAACTGGATCAACGACCACTTCAAGTACACCCACGGCTACGGCGCGGTCACGGCCAAGGGGACGGAGACCGCCGACGGCGGCGCCCCCGACTACACCGAGGCGAACCTGCCGTCCAGGGGGCAGCTCCCCCCGTACGAACAGCGCGTCTACTACGGCGAGAAGACCACCCAGTACTCCATCGTGGGCGGGCCCCAGAAGGAGCTGGACTACTCCGACGACAGCGGTGAGAAGAGCTACCGCTACCAGGGCAGGAGCGGGGTCAGCCTGTCCAACCCGATCAACCGCGCCGCGTACGCGGTGGCGTTCGGGGAGCCGCAGATCCTGTACTCCGGTGCGATCGGCGACGGTTCGCGGATCCTGTACAACCGCACGCCCAAGGAGCGCGTCGAGTCCGTCGCGCCCTGGCTGACCATCGACGGCGACGCCTACCCTGCGGTGATCGACGGCCGGATCCAGTGGATCGTGGACGCCTACACCACCAGCAACGGCTACCCGTACGCGTCGCGTACCACCCTCGGGGACAGCACCGCCGACTCGCTCACCAACGGCCAGCGGACGGTCATGGCCCAGCAGAACCAGGTCAACTACATCCGCAACTCGGTCAAGGCGACGGTCGACGCGTACGACGGCACGGTCAAGCTCTACCAGTGGGACACCAAGGACCCGGTCCTGAAGACCTGGATGAAGGCGTTCCCCGGCACGGTCGAGAAGAAGAGCGCCATCAGCCCCGCGCTGAAGGAACACCTGCGCTACCCGCAGGACCTCTTCAAGGTGCAGCGGCAGCTGCTGACCACGTACCACGTGACCGACCCGGGGACCTTCTACACCGGCTCGGAACGCTGGCAGATCCCCGGCGACCCGACCACCAAGTCCGGCAACGCGGTTCCGCCGTACTACCTGAGCATGAAGATGCCCGACCAGAAGGAACGGGCGTTCTCGCTGACGACGACCTTCACACCCAACAAGAAGGACAACCTCGGCGCCTTCATGGCGGTCGACGCCAATGCCACGAGCGGCGACTACGGCAAGATCAGACTGCTGAAACTGCCCGCACAGACACCGGTGCCCGGCCCGCAGCTGGCACAGTCGAAGTTCAACTCCGATCCGGTGATCGCCAACGAGCTCAACATCCTGAAGAAGTTCGGCGACTCGGAGATCGAGTACGGCAATCTGCTGACCGTCCCCCTGGACGGCGGGCTGCTCTATGTCGAACCGGTCTATCTGCGCGGTGCCAACACCAACTACCCACTCCTGAAAAAGGTGTTGGTCAGCTACGGCGACAACAAGCCCGTCCTGGAGAACTCCCTCAAGGACGCGCTGGACGTGGTCTTCGGCAAGAAGGCGCCGAGCGCCGGCACGGAGAATCCGCCCGGCGGCGGTGAGAACGGCCAGCAGCCGCCGCCTTCCGGCCAGACCGTGCAGCAGGCGCTCGGCGATGCCGAAAAGGCGTACGACGAGGGCGAGAAGGCGCGCGTCGCGGGCGACTGGGCCGCGTACGGCGAGGCCCAGAAGAAGCTCAAGGCCGCGCTGGACCGGGCCGCCAAGGCATCCCAGAAGGGCGGCAAGCCGGGCGGCTGAGCCGCTGCGGCGGTACCCGGGCCCGGTGGCGGCCGGTGCACAACCGGCGGCCACCGGGCCCGGGTGTCAACTGCCGTCCCGGCACCGTGGTACGTTGGGGTCACAACGGCGCGGGGTGGAGCAGCTCGGTAGCTCGCTGGGCTCATAACCCAGAGGTCGCAGGTTCAAATCCTGTCCCCGCTACTGAAGACCAAGGCCCGGATTCCTTGAGAATCCGGGCCTTCGTCATGCGTTCGGGTCAAAGCCGGCCAGAGGCGGGTCGCACGACCCATGTGGGAAAGCTGTGTGCTTGAGTTTGGCATGTCGCCGTGTCGGGAAGTCGACAAACCGCTGAAGTGACCTCACTGGCTGCGGTATACCAGGTGTACGCGGGTTACAGGTGATGCGACGATGGCTCTTATGGGGGACAAGGCAAGGTTGTTGGAGACGGACCGGTTTGTGCATGCGCCCGATGACGGGCGCGAATCCGAGATGCCGATGGACGCCATGGAGGCGGCCGAGGCCGCCGAGGCGTCTGACGCGGTGACCGAGACCGGCTACCGCCGGTCCGCCGAGGCGGGCGACACCGCCGCCATGAGCGCACTGGGCGCGATGCTGCTGCGCCGCGCCGACCTGGACGGGGCCGAGTCGTACCTGCGCTCCGCAGCCGCCGCCGGAGACCGCGCCGCGGCCAACAACCTCGGCGTCCTGCTGCACCAGCGGGGCTACGCCGACGAGGCCGCCGGGTGGTGGCGGATCGCCGCCGTCGCCGGCTCCGCCGCCGCCGCGCACGCCCTCGGCCGCCACTACCGCGAGCGCGGCGACGAACCGGCCGCCGAGTACTGGCTGCGCCAGTCCGCCGAGTCCGGCCACTGCCTGGGCGCGTACGCCCTCGCCGACCTCCTGGAGCACCGCGGCGACATCGGTGCCGAGCGCTGGTTCCGGGCCGCCGCCGAGCGGGGCCACCGTGAGGCCGCGTACCGCCTCGCCCGGCTCGTCGAGGACGGCCGCGACGCGGACCGCCGCGCGGTGCCCGCCTACGGCGAGTTGACGCAGCAGGCCGAGGCCGAGCAGTGGTACCGCCAGGCCGCCGCGCGCGGACACCGGCGCGCCGCGCTCCAGTTGGGCGCGCTGCTGGAGGACCGCGGCGACGTCCAGGAGGCGGGCCGCTGGTACCTGTCCGCCGCCAAGGACGGTGAGGCGCGAGCCGCCTGTGCGCTGGGCTTCCTGCTGCGCGACGCCGGGGACGAGGAGAGCGCCGCTGAGTGGTGGCGGCGCGCGGCCCAGGACGGCGACGGCAACGCCGCCAACGCGCTGGGCGCGCTGCACGCCGACCGCGGCGAACTGCAGACCGCCGAGCGCTGGTACCGCGCCGCGCTGGAGGCCGGGGACGTCAACGGGGCCTACAACCTGGGCCTGTTGTGCGCCGAGCAGGGCTCGCCCGGCCGCAGCGAGCAGTGGTACCGCCGGGCCGCGTACGCGGGCCACCGCGAGGCCGCCAACGCGCTGGCCATCCTGCTGCTCCAGCGCGGCGACGCCTCCGGGGCGGAGCCGTGGTTCTCCAAGGCGGCCGAGGCGGGCAGCGTGGACGCCGCGTTCAACCTCGGCATCCTGTTCGCCGGCCGCGGTGAGGAACGGCTGGCGCACTCCTGGTACGAGCGGGCGGCGTCGGCCGGGCACACCGAGGCGGCGCTCCAGGTCGCCATCGTGCAGCTGCGCGACGGCGAACTCCGGGACGCGGAGCGGAATCTGCGCTGCGCGGCCGGCGGCGGCAGCGCCGAGGCCGCGTTCCGGCTCGCCGACCTCCTGGACCGCCAGGCCGCGGAGGCGGGCGGCGCCGGGGTCGCTGACGGCGAGCGGACCGGCGACGACGAGAGCACGCAGTGGTACGAGCGGGCCGCCCGGCAGGGGCACCGCCGGGCCCAGGTCCGGGTTGGCATGTTCGCGGCGGCCCGTGGCGATGCCGTCGAGGCGGCGACCTGGTACCGCGCGGCGGCCGAGGCCGGCAGTCGCAACGGCGCCTTCAATCTCGGGCTGCTGCTGGCCCGTGAGGGCAGCCTCCCCGAGGCCGTCATGTGGTGGCGGCGCGCCGCCGAGGACGGCCACGGCCGGGCGGCGCTCCGGCTGGCGCTGATCGCCGCCCGGCGCGGTGCGCTGGCGGAGGCGCAGAAATGGTGCGGGCGGGCCGTGGAGCTGGGGCCGCCGGAGGTCGCCGAGCGGGCGGCGCGGTTGCGCACGGCACTCCAGGAGGAGCTGAGCGCCTAGCTCCGCGCCGTGCGGCCGGCCCGGCGCCAGTGACCCAGGGGCGGGCCAGGCGGCCCGCCCCCGGGGCGTGGAGGGGATTTGCGCTGGTCGTCGGGCCGGGGTTAGAGTTGTGCCACAACGACGCGGGGTGGAGCAGCTCGGTAGCTCGCTGGGCTCATAACCCAGAGGTCGCAGGTTCAAATCCTGTCCCCGCTACTGAAGACCGAGGCCCGGATCCTTCGAGGATCCGGGCCTCGGTCGTATGCGGTCGCCTAGCCGCTGCCGTCGACGCCGTCCCCGGGGAGCGCCGGTGCACGGACCGGTGGTCGGGCGGCGATGCGGAGTTCGCCCCGCCGCGGTCGGTGCGGTGCGGGCGTCGGCGGTGGGCGGGAGGCCCGGACGAGGGCCCGCTCCCCCTCGCCTCAGGAGTCGGAGCAGTTGGGGCAGATGCCCCGGTACGTCACGGTGACCTCGGAGACCTGGAAGCCGTAGCGCTCCGGTTCGGGGAGGGCGGAGAGCGGGTCGCCGTGGACGTGCACGTCGCGGATCGTGCCGCAGCGCGAGCAGACCAGGTGCTGGTGGTCGTGATGGGCGTTGGGGTCGTAGCGCTTGGCGCGGCCGTCGGTGCTCACCTCGATCACCTCGCCGAGCGAGACCAGTTCGCCGAGGGTGTTGTAGACCGTGGCCCGGGAGATCTCGGGGAGGCGTTCGGTCGCCCGGGCGTGCACCTCGTCGGCGGTGTAGTGGACGTGGTCCCCGTCGAGGACCTCGGCGACGACGCGGCGCTGTGCGGTCAGCCGCCAGCCGCGTCCCCGGAGTCGTTCCAGCAGGTCACTCATGCCAATCACCCATCACTCAGATAGACACCAGCGTACCAGTGGTGGTCCATCACCGGATCAGGTACGAGTTTCGTGCACTTCTTGACTTAGACAAAGTCCAATGTAGGATCGTGATCGGCGCAAGCCAAGGGCAGGTGAACGAAGACGTCAGGAGGCGCACGTGTCGGTAGAGAGCAGCACCGGACCGCTGACCACGGAGGCCGGAGCCCCCGTCGCGGACAACCAGAACAGCGAGACGGCCGGCATCGGCGGCCCCGGTCTGATCCAGGACCAGCTCCTGATCGAGAAGCTCGCGCACTTCAACCGCGAACGCATACCGGAGCGCATCGTGCACGCCCGCGGCGCCGGCGCGTACGGC
The DNA here is from genome assembly GCF_000805335.1 of Streptomyces sp. CT34. Taxonomy (GTDB): domain Bacteria; phylum Actinomycetota; class Actinomycetes; order Streptomycetales; family Streptomycetaceae; genus Streptomyces. Next base: position 5,483,877 of record NZ_KN708638.1, read on the forward strand.
ACGTTCACCGTGACCGCGGACGTGACCAAGTACACCCGTGCGAAGTTCCTCTCCGAGGTCGGCAAGCAGACCGAGACGTTCCTGCGCTTCTCGACGGTCGCCGGCAACCTCGGCGCGGCCGACGCGGTGCGCGACCCCCGCGGCTTCGCGCTGAAGTTCTACACCGAAGAGGGCAATTACGACCTCGTCGGCAACAACACCCCGGTGTTCTTCATCAAGGACGCCCTCAAGTTCCCCGACTTCATCCACACCCAGAAGCGCGACCCGTACACCGGCTCCCAGGAGGCGGACAACGTCTGGGACTTCTGGGGCCTGTCGCCCGAGTCCACCCACCAGGTCACCTGGCTGTTCGGCGACCGCGGCATCCCCGCCACGTACCGCCACATGAACGGCTACGGCTCGCACACCTTCCAGTGGAACAACGAGGCGGGCGAGGTCTTCTGGGTCAAGTACCACTTCAAGACCGACCAGGGCATCAAGAACCTCACCCAGGACGAGGCCAACAAGCTCGCCGGTGAGGACCCGGACAGCCACCAGCGCGACCTGCGCGAGTCCATCGAGCGCGGCGACTTCCCGACCTGGACCGTCCAGGTGCAGATCATGCCGGCGGCCGAGGCGGCCACCTACCGCTTCAACCCGTTCGACCTGACCAAGGTCTGGCCGCACGAGGACTACCCGCCGATCGAGATCGGCACGCTGGAGCTCAACCGCAACCCGCAGAACATCTTCGCCGAGGTCGAGCAGTCGATCTTCTCCCCGCACCACTTCGTGCCGGGTATCGGCCCGTCCCCCGACAAGATGCTCCAGGGCCGGCTCTTCGCCTATGGCGACGCCCACCGCTACCGCGTCGGCATCAACGCCGACCACCTCCCGGTCAACCGCCCGCACGCCACCGAGGCGCGCAGCCACGGCCGCGACGGTGCGCTCTACGACGGTCGCCACGGCGGCCGGAAGAACTACGAGCCGAACAGCTTCGGCGGCCCGGAAGAGACCGGCCGGCCGCTGTGGCAGCCGGTCGCGGTGACCGGTGAGTCCGGCAAGAGCGCGGCGCCCTCGCACGCCGAGGACGACGACTTCGTGCAGGCGGGCAATCTCTACCGACTGATGTCGGAGGCCGAGAAGGAGCGCCTGATCAACAACCTGGCGGGCTTCATCGCCAAGGTCTCCCGCGACGACATCGCGCAGCGCGCGATCGAGAACTTCCGCACGGCGGACGCGGACTACGGCAAGCGGCTGGAAGCCGCGGTCCAGGCCCTGCGCGGCTAGCAGGAGCGCCCCGCGGCCGGACCGCCGCCGCTCACGCGGGGACGACCCCGGCCGCGGGACCGCTCAACTGCCGCTTGCCGTAAGAGCCGAAGAGGCCGGACGCCGTGGGGCTCCGGCCTCTTCGCGCGCCCTGGAGGGGAGCGTACGGCGCCGCCGGGCCCGCGGCAGCGCCACCAGTCCGGCCTGCGACTGTGCTGCCCGGCCCTCGGCCTCAGGCGGGAATCGCGGCCGCCCGCACCGGGGCGGCCGACCAGCAGCGGATGATGTCGCGGACCGAGACGACGCCGACCGGTTCGCGGTCGTCGAGGACGATGAGATGGCGGAAGCCGCCGCGCACCATGGCCTCCGCTGCGTCGTCCAGGGTCCAGTCCGGTGTCGCGAAGACCACGTCGGGGGTGGTGTGGCTCTGTGCGGTCTCCCGGTCGGGATTCTCGCCCGCGCCGAGGGAGTTGAGGATGTCGCGCTCGGTGAGAATGCCGATGCCGCAGGTGTCGTTGTCGAAAACCACGGCCGCGCCGATGCGGCGGGCCGCCATCAGCCGTGCCGCCTGGCGGAGGGTGTGAGCCGGCCCGATGGTGAGGACCACCGTGCTCATGGCGTCTTTGACGAGCATGGGCATGGAGTGGAGCCACCTCCTTGGTGCATGTGACCTTGCGAAGTGATTCACAAGTTCACAAACTGGGGGATTCTCATGTTCACATGCTCCGGTTGGTGCAACAAGGGGCAAATTCTGCACGCCTGTCCGAATGTCGGCCCCTCCGCAGGTCGGCGCCTGGATCCGGCGCGCCGGTCGGCTGCGGACCGGCCGCCGTACGTCAGTCCCGGGTGTCGCCGAGGTAGCTCAGCAGGTCCTCGTGCAGCAGCCCGTTGGAGGCGGCGGCGTTCCCGCTGTGCGGGCCGGGGCGGCCGTCCAGTCCGGTGAACCGGCCGCCGGCCTCCTGGACGATGACCGCGCAGGCCGCCATGTCCCACAGCGACAGCTCGGGCTCCGCGCAGATGTCCACCGAGCCCTCGGCGACCATCATGTACGGCCAGAAGTCCCCGTAGGCCCGGGTGCGCCAGCAGTCCCGGGACAGGTCGAGGAAGCTGGACAGCCGGCCGCGCTCCTCCCAGCCGGTCAGTGAGGAGTACGCGAACGAGGCGTCCTGGATGCGGCCGACCCGTGACGCGGTGAGCCGGGTCGCGGAGGTCAGGCTGCGGCCGGTGAAGGCGCCCAGGCCCTCGGCGGCCCACCAGCGGCGGTTCAGGGCCGGGGCGGAGACGATGCCGACCACCGGCCGGTCGCCGCCCTCGCCGCGCTCCATCAGGGCGATCAGCGTCGCCCACACCGGCACCCCGCGGACGTAGTTCTTGGTGCCGTCGATCGGGTCGATGATCCAGCGGCGCGGCCCGGAGCCCTCGCTGCCGAACTCCTCACCGAGTACCGCGTCCCGTGGCCGGGCGCGCTGGAGCTGGCTGCGGATCAGCTCCTCGGCGGATTTGTCCGCCTCGCTCACCGGCGTCATGTCCGGTTTCGTCTCGACCTTGAGGTCGAGGGCCTTGAACCGCTCCATCGTCGCGGCGTCCGCGGCGTCCGCGAGGACATGGCCGAGGCGAAGATCATCGTGATAGTCGGGCATGTGCGAACAGTATCTACTGGTATACGCCGGAGCCACACGGCCATGCCGGGCCCTACGGGTGGTGTCCCCGGGCGCGGCGTGCGGGCTCCCCCGGACGGTCCCCGTGGCGGCCCTTGACAGTTCCTGACGCCACGTCAATTCTGTGCGGGAGCAGCTGGTTCGGGCCCCGGCCCGGGAGGTGGCGGATGCCCTCGGCACGTGAAGCCCTCCTGGACGCCGCCTATGCGGCGCTGCTGGCCCGCGCCTGGACGGCCGTACGGATGGTGGACGTGGCGACCGCGGCCGGAGTGTCCCGGCAGACCCTGTACAACGAGTTCGGCGGCAAGGAGGGGTTGGCGCGCGCCCTCGTCCGCCGGGAGATCGACACCTACCTGGCCGGGGTGGAGCGGGCACTCGCCCCGGACGGGCCGGTGGCGGCCGGGTCGCCGGGCGACGCGGCCGGGCGGGTGGTCGCCGCGGCTTCCTGGACACTGCGGACGGCGCGGGTGAATCCGCTGGTCAGGGCCGCGCTGACCGGGTGCTGGGCGGACCGGCTGCCGACCCCGCCGAACGGTCCGGCCGAGCTCGTCGGCCGCTTCCGGGACCGCGCGGTCGCCGCGCTGGAGCCCGGCTGGCCCCGCGAGGAACTGCCCGCCCTGGGTGCCGCCTGCGAGACCGCGGCCCGGCTGACGCTGTCCTGCGTGGTCGCCCCGGCGGACGGCGCCGACCTCCGGCCGGCACCTGTCGGGCGGGCGCCGGGCCGGGTACCGATGCCGCGGCAGGGGTCGCGCCGGGAGCCGGAGAGCGAGGCGGTGGACCGGCTCGTACGGGGCGCGTTCGCGGGGCTGCCGGGCGGGGCGCGGCGGCCGGTCCGGGGCGGGCGGACGGTGCGGCGTCAGTGCGCCGAGCCCGACAGCTGAAGCCCGATGACGCCGACGATGACCAGGGTGATGGAGACGATCTTCAGGGTGGAGACCAGGTCGCCGAGGAAGACCATGCCGTAGATCGCGGTGCCGGCCGCGCCGATGCCGGTCCAGACCGCGTACGCCGGGCCCACGTCGAGCTTGCGGAGTGCCAGCGTCAGCAGGCCGAAGCTGCCGAGGGCGAACGCGGCGAAGGCGAGGGTCGGGAAGAGGCGGGTGAAGCCGTGCGAGAGCTTGAGGCAGACCGCGAAGCCGGTCTCCAGGATCCCCGCCACCACGACCAGCAGCCACGCCATGTCCCATTGCCTCCGTCAGCTCGATGACCGCTTCAGCCAGGTGACCACTCCGCCGGTACGGGCCCGGCCCCGGTGTGATTATGCCCGCGGCCCGGAGGGACGGCAGCGGATCGCCGCGCTCAGTCGCCCTCGCGTCGCTCGCGGGTGGCCAGCAGCCGGCGCAGCGAGTACAGCCGGGCCGGTTCGGCGTGTCCGTCGGCCACCCACTCGTCCAGTGCGCAGTCCGGCTCGTCGTGGCTGCACGCGCGCGGGCAGCCGTCGGTGCCCGGCTCCAGGTCGGGGAAGGCGTGGATGACCCGGGACGGATCGATGTGGGCCAGCCCGAAGGACCGTACGCCGGGGGTGTCGATGACCCAGCCGGAGTCGCCGGGCAGCGGCAGCGCGAGCGCGGAGGTGGTGGTGTGCCGGCCGCGGCCGGTGACCGCGTTGACGTGGCCGGTGGCCCGGCGGCGCTCCGGGACCAGGGCGTTGACCAGCGTCGTCTTGCCCACCCCGGAGTGCCCGACGAACGCCGTCATCCGCCCGGTCAGCTTCTCCCGGACGCGGTCGGCGGCGGTGCCGTCGGCGAGTTCGTCGCGGTTGGTGACCACGTACGGGACGCCGAGCGCGCCGTAGGACTCCAGCAGGGCGTCCGCGGAGGCCAGATCGGACTTGGTCAGTACCAGGAGCGGGTCCAGGCCCGCGTCGTAGGCGGCGACCAGACAGCGGTCGATGAGCCGCGGGCGCGGCTCGGGGTCGGCGAGCGCGGTGACGATGGCGAGCTGGTCGGCGTTGGCGACCACCACCCGCTCGTACGGGTCGTCGTCATCGGCCGTACGGCGCAGCGTCGAGGAGCGCGGTTCGACCCGGACTATCCGGGCGAGGGTGTCCTTGGCGCCGGTCAGGTCGCCGACCACGGCGACCCGGTCGCCGACCACCGCGCTCTTGCGGCCCAGCTCGCGGGCCTTCATCGCGGTGACCGTGCGGCCCTCGATGAGGCAGGTGAGGCGGCCCCGGTCGACGGTCAGGACCAGGCCCTCGGAGGCGTCCTCGTGCTTGGGGCGGATGTTCGTACGGGGACGGTTGCCCTTGCGGTTGGGGCGTACGCGGACGTCGTCCTCATCGGGGTTCTTGCCGTAGCGGCGCATGGCGGCGGCTGCCCTCAGGCTCTCCGGGCGGGGACCGCCAGATCGAGCATCTCCGTCCACAGGGCGGGGAAGTCGGGCAGCGTCTTGCCGGTGGTGGCGACGTTCTCCACCTCGACGCCCTCCACGGCGAGGCCGACGACCGCGGCGGCGGTGGCCAGCCGGTGGTCCTCGTAGGTGTGGAAGATGCCGCCGTGCAGCGGGCGCGGCCGGATGTGCAGCCCGTCGGCGGTCTCGGTGACATCGCCGCCGAGTTCGTTGAGCTCCTTGGTGAGCGCGGCCAGCCGGTCGGTCTCGTGCAGCCGCAGGTGGGCGACGCCGCGGAGCGTGGAGGGGGAGTCGGCGAGCGCGGCGACCGCGGCGATGCCCGGGGTCAGCTCGCCGACCTCGCCGAGATCGACGTCGATGCCCCGGATCCGGCCGCCGCCGGTGAAGGTCAGCCCCCGGTCCGTCAGCTCGCAGGAGCCGCCCATGGCGGTGAAGATCTCGCGCAGCGCGTCGCCGGGCTGGGTGGTGTGCTCGGGCCAGTCCGGGATGGTGACCCGGCCGCCGGTGACCAGCGCCGCGGCCAGGAAGGGCTGGGCGTTGGAGAGGTCCGGCTCGACGACCAGGTCGCGGCCGAGCAGGGCACCGGGGGTGACCCGCCAGACGTTCGGCTCGCCGCCCGCCTCCGGGGTGTCCACCTGGGCGCCGACGCCGCGCAGCATGTCCACGGTCATCCGGATGTGCGGCATCGAGGGCAGCGCCGCACCGACGTGGCGGACCTCCACGCCCTGGTTGAAGCGCGGCGCGGACAGCAGCAGGGCGCTGACGAACTGGGACGACGAGGAGGCGTCGATCTCCACCCGGCCGCCCTCCAGGGCGCCGCCGCCGAACACCGTCATCGGCAGGGCGCCGCGGTTGTCGTCGTCGATACGGGCGCCGAGGGCGCGCAGCGCGTCGATGACACCGCCCAGCGGGCGCTCGTAGGAGCGGGGGTCGCCGTCGAAGCGGACGGGGCCGTCGGCGAGCGCGGCGACCGGCGGCAGGAAACGCATGACCGTGCCGGCGTTGCCGACGTCGACGGTGGCCGGGCCGTGCAGTCCGGCGGGGATGATCCGCCATGCCTCGCCGCCGGAGGAGCCGGAAGAGCTGGAGGAGGCCGTCTCCTCGATGCCGACGCCCAGGGTGCGCAGCGCCTCGGCCATCAGGAGCGTGTCGCGGGAGCGCAGCGGGCGGCGCAGCCAGCCGGGCTCGGAGGAGAGGGCGGCCAGGACCAGGCCGCGGTTCGTGACCGATTTCGAGCCGGGCACGGTGACGGTTGCATCGACCGCCCCCGGGGCGACGGGGGCGGGCCACAGGGCGGGGAATGCGGGGCTCTCGGTCATGCCCTTACTTTAATGGCTGGGCAAGGGTGCCGATCTTGATCAAAAGCGGCGCAACCTGTACGAAACATGGCACTGGTAGTGCACCGGCCGGCCGGCGGCGTATACGGGGCGCCACCGCACCGCGGAAAAAGGGTCACCGGCGGCCGGGCGGCGCCGCCCGCCACGGGGCGCCGCCGGTCAGAGGCCGAGCAGCCAGCGCCCGCCGCCCATCAGCGAGCACAGCGTCACCACGTGGAAGAACCCGAGCCAGACGGCCGCCGGGACATGGGTCAGGCGGGCGAGCTGGTCCGGGTCGGAGTCGACGGCTCCGCCGCGCCGCCGCTTGCCCTGGAGCTCGAAGGGCGGCCGTATCCCGCCGAGCAGCAGGAACCACACCACCGCGTACGCGAACGCCGCCTGCACCTGCGGTGTCGTCAGCCAGGAGACCAGGAGGAAGGTGCCGCCCGCGAGGACGACGGTGAGCACGCCGTACGCGTTGCGGATCATCACCAGCATCGCCAGCAGCAGCGCGGTGGCGCCCCACAGGAGGGCCGTGATGTGCCCGGTGGCGAGCAGCGCGGCGCCCGCCAGGCCGAGCAGGGACGGGGCCGTGTAGCCGGCCGCGGCGGTCAGCACCATGCCCAGGCCGTGCGGCTTGCCCCGGGAGACGGTCAGTCCCGAGGTGTCCGAGTGCAGCCGGATGCCGTCCAGGCGGCGGCCGGTGACCAGGGCGATCAGCCCGTGGCCGCCCTCGTGGGCGATGGTGACGGCGTTCCGTGAGAGCCGCCAGGCGGTGCGCGGGACGACGGCGCCCAGGGCCAGCACGCCCGTGACGATCACCAGCCAGAGGCCCGGATCGGGCTGGGCCCCGAAGACCCGGTCCCATACGTCGGTGATGTGGTGGGTGTCCATGCTCTCCCCTTCGTGTGGCATGGCAGTGTGGCATGCATGTGCGGTAGGTATGCGGCGAGCCGTCGCCCCGAGGAACTGGTGGAGACCTTCGGCGTACGGCGGTGGGACCCGAAGGAGACCCTGGCGCCCAGTTGGAACATCGCTCCGACGGACAACGTGCGGGTGGTGCTGGAACGTCCCCTCAAGGGCGAGGCGGCCGCCGCCCTCCCACCGGGCCCGGTGCGCCAGCTGCGCACGCTCAAGTGGGGCCTGGTCCCGTCGTGGTCGAAATCACCCGAGGCCGCGGCGAAGATGATCAACGCGCGGGCCGAGACGGTGCACGAGAAGCCGTCCTTCCGGCAGGCGTTCGCCACCCGCCGCTGCCTGCTCCCCGGGGACGGCTATTTCGAGTGGGTCACCGACGCCGCCGAGCGGGAGCTGGAGGAGCAGGGCAAGAAGAAGCGGCCCCGTAAGCAGCCGTACTTCGTGACGCCCGCGGACGGGTCGGTGATGGCGATGGCCGGGCTGTACGAGTTCTGGCGGGACCGCACGCTGCCCGGCGACCATCCGCTGGCCTGGTGGGTGACCTGCACCGTCGTCACCACCGAGGCCGAGACCGCCCCGCTCGCCGGGGCCACCGGTGGCGGGGGCCCGCAGTCGCTCGCCGAGATCCACCCCCGGATGCCGCTGGTCCTGCCGCCGGACCGCTGGGACGCCTGGCTGGACCCGGCCCGTACCGACCCCGACGAGATACGCGAGCTGCTGGCGCCCCCGCCGGCCGGGCTGATGCGGGCCCACCCGGTCCCGACCGGCGTCAGCAACGTCCGCAACAACGGACCGGAGCTGGTCACCGAACTCGACGGCCCCGAGGTCGGCACGCTGTTCTAGGTCCGGTCGTCGAACTCCCGCCTGCCCGCCGACGCCCGGCCCGCCCTTCGCGCGGACGACGGGACTTCGGCGCCCGGACCCGGCGGAGTCCGGGGCGTGCTGCGCTGCCCTTCCCGTGCGCCGCGGGCAGGATGGGCGTATGAGCACAGGGGCGAACGAGAGCGAGACGGTCGGCACACCTGCCGGCGACGCGCGGATCACCTGGTACCGGGACGCCGAGCCGTCCCGGGCCGTGGTCGCCGTCGGTCACGGCGCGGGCGGCGGCATCGAGGCCCGCGATCTGCGGGCGCTGGCGGCGGCGCTGCCGGCCCGCGGTTACACGGTCGCGCTGGTCGAGCAACCGTGGCGGGTGGCCGGCAAGAAGCTGGCGCCCGCGCCGAAGACCCTGGACGCCGGGTGGACCGCGCTCTGGCCGGCGCTGGGGAAGCCGGGCCTGCCGGTGGTCGCGGGCGGTCGCAGCGCGGGCGCCCGGGTGGCCTGCCGTACGGCGCGCGAGCTGGGCGCCCACGCCGTGCTGGCGCTGAGCTTCCCGCTGCACCCGCCGGGGAAGCCGGAGAAGTCGCGGGCCGGCGAGCTGACCGGTGCCGGGGTGCCGACGCTGGTCGTCCAGGGCGGCCGGGACCCCTTCGGGCGGCCGGCGGAGTTCCCCGCGGGCACCGAGATCACCGAGGTGGCCTACGGAGACCACGGCTTCGCGGTGCCGAAGTCGGCGGGGGTGACCGAGGCGGAGTCGATGGCACAGCTCACCGACGCGGTGGTGGCGTGGCTGGACGGCATGTTCGGCTGACCGGCTCGCGGGCGCGCCGCCCGTAGCCCGGACCCCGCCGGACCTGCGCGGAAATCCCGCGGCGGACCGGGAATGATCCGGGATGCGCCCGCTGTTGTGCCTGGCGTAGGCAGTGGAGTACGTCCAGCGCACGAGGAATGGGAGTCCGCCGCATGGGAATCGCTTGCCCGGCCCGCCCGGCCGCCGACCTGAAGTGGTCGCCGATGCAGGTGACGCAGCCCGCCCTCGCTGGAGCGGCGGTGGCACCGGATCGTCGTCTATTCTCCGAATCGAGTGGGTCCGCGGCTGGATCCGCCATGGTGTTGGAGGAGGTGGGTCCGGTCACCGGTACCGACGCAGGGACCGACGGCACGGCGGCAGAGCAGACCGCTGGTCGGACGGAGAGCGACGCCGAGCGCAGCGCGCGCTTCGAGCGGGACGCCCTCGGCTTCCTCGACCAGATGTACTCCGCCGCGCTGCGCATGACGCGCAACCCGGCCGACGCGGAGGACCTGGTGCAGGAGACGTACGCGAAGGCGTACGCGTCCTTCCACCAGTTCCGGGAGGGGACCAACCTCAAAGCCTGGCTGTACCGCATCCTCACGAACACCTTCATCAACTCCTACCGCAAGAAGCAGCGGGAGCCGCAGCGCAGCGCCGCCGACGAGATCGAGGACTGGCAGCTGGCGCGCGCCGAGTCGCACATGTCGACCGGTCTGCGCTCCGCCGAGTCGCAGGCGCTCGACCACCTTCCGGACTCGGACGTGAAGGCCGCGCTCCAGGCGATCCCCGAGGAATTCCGCATCGCGGTCTATCTCGCGGATGTCGAGGGCTTTGCGTACAAGGAGATCGCGGACATCATGGGGACACCCATCGGCACGGTGATGTCCCGTCTGCACCGCGGCCGGCGCCAACTGCGCGGCATGCTGGAGGATTACGCCCGCGAGCGCGGGCTGGTCCCGGCGGGGGCGACGGCTGCGAAGACGCAGTCCGCGCCGGCGTCGGAGCCGCACGACCGGAAAGGCTCGGGATCATGAGCTGCGGAGAGCCGCACGAGAAGGACTGCTCAGAGGTCCTTGACCACCTCTACGAGTATCTCGACCGCGAGATGCCGGCGGGGGAGTGCGCGGAGTTCCAGGTCCATCTCGACGAGTGCTCGCCGTGCCTGGAGAAGTACGGCCTGGAGCAGGCCGTCAAGAAGCTCGTCAAGCGCTGCTGCGGTCACGACGACGTCCCCGCCGACCTGCGTTCCAAGGTCATGGGCCGGATCGATCTGATCCGGGCCGGGGAGGCCGTGCCCGAGGTCAGCGTGCTCGACCAGGCCCGGCACGAACAGGCCCAGCGGGAGCGTGCGGAGGCGTCGGGCGGCTCCGGCGCGGACGCCCCCGAGCCCGCCGGGACGTCCGAAGCACGCAGCAGGTCCGCGCGCGCCGAATAACGCCGCGCATCACCCTAAGGGGTGAGGGGTGGGGCGATTCGTCCCGCCCGATCCGCTGATGCGCCCTCTGCGGCGCCCCGGCCCCTCTATTCTCGCCGAACCCCCGCGTACCGCCGTCGTGGCCGTGGTGGGGCGTGCGCTGGGCAGGGTGAGGAGGGCGCGATGCGGGAACTCCCGGTGGCCGCGCGGGTGTATATCGGCTGCGCCGCCCTGGCCGCCGCACTGTGCGCGGCCCCCGCGACCCGGCTCGGCGCCGCCGCCCCCTGGACCGGCGCACTGGCGCTCGCCGCCCTGTACGGCCTCTGCGAACGGCTCCGCCGCTGCCCGCTGACGGACGGCCTGCGGCGGCACGCCGGCAGTTCCGACGGCGCCGGCGAGGAGTCCGGCAGCTTCCCCCAGGGGTGGGCGACGCCCGTCCTGCTCGCCGCGGCCCTGCTGCTGCCCCCGCCGCTGGCCGCGCTGACCGCCGTCCCCGGCGCCCTGCTCGGCCGGGCCGCCGCACCCTGGCCCGCCGCCCGCCGGCTCTGGCACGCCGCCGAACTCGCCCTCGCCTGCTGGTCGGCCGGCCAGGTCTTCCGGGTCTTCCGGGCCCTCGGCCGGCACCCGCTGGCCGCGCCGCACTTCCCGCTCCTGCTGCTGCCCGCCGTGGCCGCCGCCGCGGCGTTCTGCGGGGTGCTCGCGGCGCTGGACGGCGGGGTGCTGGCGGTCGCCGAGCGGCACCCCGTGCGCACCGCCTGGCGCGGGCTGCTGACCCGTTCGCTGGGGCCGCATCTGGTGCACGGACTGGCCGGGTTGATGATGGCGGTGCTCTGGCGCAGCGTGTACGGGCCGCCGGCGGCGCTGCTGGTGCTGCTGCCGGTGCACCTCTCCTGCTGGGTGTTCGCCCAGTACCACCGCGAGCGCGCCGCCCACCAGGCCACCGTCCGCGCCCTCGTCCAGGCCGTCGACATCAAGGACCGCTACACCCGCGGGCACAGCGAGCGGGTCGGCCGGGCGTCGGTGATGATCGCCCGGGAGCTGGGCATGGCGCCGGACCGCCTGGAGGTACTGCGGTTCGCCGGGATCCTGCACGACGTCGGCAAACTCGGCGTGCCCACCCGGCTGTTGCGCAAGGACGGCCCGCTGACCCCCGAGGAGCGGCGGATCATCGAGCTGCACCCCGAGTACGGGCACGAGATCGTGCGCGGGATCGGCTTCCTGGGCGAGGCGCGGGCGGCGATCCTGCACCACCACGAGCGGGTGGACGGCCGCGGCTACCCCTACGGACTGACGGGGCGTCAAATCCCCGAGTTCGCCCGGGTGGTGGCGGTCGCGGACGCCTTCGATGCGATGACCTCCACCCGCTCCTACCGCCGCGCCCGCCCGGTTCCGGCCGCCGTCGCGGAGCTGCGCCGGTGTGCCGGGGCGCAGTTCGACCCGCGGATGGTCCGGGCGCTGGCGGCGGCGCTCGACCGGCACGGCTGGCGCCCGGACGAGGTGACGGTGCGGGAGCCGGACCCGGGGCCCCCGGCGGCCGGCGGAAACGTCCCGGCGGTGCGGGCGCCCCGGTCGGGCGCCGGGCGGGGCGGCGTCCGGTGACCGGCCGCCGTACCGTCGCCTGCGTCCATGTCCCCGCCGCCGCGCTCGCCTGCTGGGGCCTCGGCCACACCCTCTGGAACGGTGTCGCCGAGCCCGGGAACGCGCTGGCCTTCGGCGTGCTGATCGCGGTGGGCGAGATGGTGCGCCGCCGGCCCACGGACCGGGCCGGCCCCTCGCCCGACCGCCACCCCCCAACGAGCCGCTTCGCGGCGCCCCTTGCCCCCGGCCGGCGGGAGGGCGCCCCGCTCGGCGCCGCCGGGGCGCTGGCGTACGCGCTGCTCGGCGAGGTGGGCGGGCGGCCGACGAGCCACGGCGTACCGCAGACCGTGGCGGTGGTGGTGGCGGCCGGTCTGGTGGGGCTCGTCCCGTATGTCGCGCGGGGCGGCAGCCCGGCACTGGACCCGCTCGCCCGCCGGGTGCTGACCGTCGGCTTCGCCGCCACCTGCTTCCAACCCCTGTACGACACCGGCACCTTGCGCACCTGGGGCGCGGCCGGTCCGCTCCGCCCGCTGTTCCTGGTCGGGCTGCTGGCGCTGACCGCGCTGTGCGACGCGGTGCTGGCGGCGGCGCTGGCCCGGGCCCGTACCGGCTGGCCGTACGGGCCGCTGCTGCGCGACGAGTTGCGCGCGCTGCCCGGGATCGGGTCGGCCATCTGCGCCACCGGCGTGGTCATCGCGCTGGCCACCGCGGTCGCCGGGCTGTGGGCGCTGCCGGTGTTCTGTCTGCCGCTGATGCTCACCCAGTTCGCCTTCCGCCGGTACGCGGCGGTGCGCGCCACCTACCGCCAGACCATCGCCTCGCTGGCCCGCGCGACCGAGATCGCCGGCTACACCCGGCACGGCCACGCCCGCCGGGTCGCCGCGCTGAGCCGCGCGGTGGGCCGTGAACTGGGGCTGGGCGCGGCGGACTTGGACGTCCTCGAATATGCCGCGCTGATGCACGACATCGGCCAGCTCTCGCTCGTCGACCCGGTGCCGGGCGGCGCCACCGCCCCGCTGCCGCCCGCCGACCAGCGCCGGATCGCGCTGCTGGGCGGCGCGGTCGTACGGCAGACCGGCGTGCCCGCCGAGGTCGCGGTGATCGTCGAGCGGCAGGCGGATCCGTACCGGGAGCAGCCGGTCACCGCCCGTATCGTCCGCACCGTCAACGCCTACGACGATCTCGCCGCGCGCTCCGCGGGGCCGGGGGCGCCGCTGCGCGCCCTGGAGGGACTGCGGCTGGCCACCGCGCAGGACCACGAGCCGCGGGTCGTCGAGGCGCTGTCCCGGGTCCTGGCGCGCGGCGGCCGGCAGGCGGGAGTTTGACGACAGGGCCCTGGGCAACGCCTGAGCCCGGTCCGCGGGCGCCGGGTCCGGAACGGGCGGATACGGTGCCCGGCCGTCGAGCGTTCGCGGCCCGTCCACCGTCCCGGAACCCATGGGTAATGAGCGCCCTGCGAGATGGGCATGGTTGGATGCGAAGGAAGCCCCCCGAAGGGGGATTCAGGGGGTCGGCGAAGGGCAAGGAGCCGCAAGGGGGGCGCAGCACACCGGGCTGAGCCCGACGGCAATCTGTGGCAGGTTGTCGAGTAGGCCCCCCAGAAGGTCCCGGGCACCGTCCGGGACGCCTCCGGAGCGGCACAAGAGCAACCAGCAGGCGGGAATCGTGAGGATCTTCGGCAAGGTACGGCACCGGCCCTCCGCCTCGTGGCGGCAGGCGACCGACCGCGCTTTCACGCTGATCGGCGACGGCCGTTACGAGGACGCGGGGGCGCTGCTGACGCGCGCGGCGGACATGGAGCCCTGGCTGTCGGAGTCCTGGTTCAATCTCGCGCTGCTGCACAAGTTCCGGCACGACTGGGAGCAGGCGCGGGCCGCCGGACTCCGCGCGGTCGCCCTGCTGGACCGCGAGACCGGGGCGCCCGACTGGTGGAACGTGGGCATCGCCGCCACCGCCCTCCAGGACTGGCCGCTGGCCCGCCGCGCCTGGCAGGCGTACGGCCTCAAGGTGCCCGGTGAGGGCTCCCCGACCGGTGAGCCGCTGGGGATGGCCCTGGGCAGTGCCGCGGTCCGGCTGTCGCCCGAGGGCGAGGCCGAGGTGGTCTGGGGCCGCCGGCTGGACCCGGCCCGTATCGAGGTGCTGTCCATCCCGCTGCCGTCCTCCGGGCGCCGCTGGGGCGAGGTGGTGCTGCACGACGGTGTCCCGCACGGTGAGCGGGTCACCGCGGCCGGCGGCGCCAGCCGGGCGTATCCGGTCTTCGACGAGATCGAGCTGTGGGCGCCCTCCCCGGTCCCCACCTGGGTGGTGCTCCTGGAGGCCGCCACGGAGGCCGACCGGGACGCGCTGGAGCGGCTGGCGGCCGACGCCGGGTTCGCCGCCGAGGACTGGTCGTCGTCGGTGCGGCTGCTGTGCCGTACGTGCTCGGAGAGCCGGATGCCCAGCGACGAGGGCGACGGCGAGCACCTGGACCCGCACGACCACAGCGAACCGGGCCACCCCGGGCCGCTGGGGCACCGCACGGCCGGCTCCGGCTCGCTGTGGGTCCCCGAGCGCGAGTGCGGGATCGCCGCGCCCGCCGCCCTGGTGCGCGGTCTGCTGGACGGCTGGGTCGCGGACAGCCCGGACAGCCGGGAATGGCGCGATCTCGAAGAGGTCTGCTGAGAGCCGGTGCGCGTCCCCGTAGTCTGTACGGGACTATCAGGGTTTTCAGGAAGGCGTACGGCGGAGATGGCCCAGCACGAGCACGATCAGCAGGTGAGCGACGAGTTCGTCGACGATGTCACGGACGCGAAGGAGCGCGAGGAGGCCCACCGCGCGCGCGGCACCTCGCGCCCGATCACCGTGGTCGGCAACCCGGTGCTCCACAAGGAGTGCAAGGACGTCACCGAGTTCGACGACGCGCTCGCGCAGCTCATCGACGACATGTTCGCCAGCCAGCGCACCGCCGAGGGCGTCGGCCTGGCCGCCAACCAGATCGGTGTGGACCTGAAGGTCTTCGTCTACGACTGCCTGGACGACGAGGGCGTGCGGCACGTCGGCGCGGTGTGCAACCCCGTCCTGGACGAGCTGCCCGCCGGGCGCCGGGTCCTGGACGACTCCAACGAGGGCTGCCTCTCCGTCCCCGGCGCCTACGCCGAGCTGCCGCGCCCCGACTACGCGGTGGTCCGCGGCCGGGACGCCAAGGGCGAGCCGATCGTGGTGCAGGGCACCGGCTACTTCGCGCGCTGCCTCCAGCACGAGACCGACCACCTCTACGGCTACCTCTACATCGACCGGCTCTCCAAGCGCGACCGCAAGGACGCGCTGAAGCAGATGGCCGAGCGGGAGCCGCGCTACCCCGTGGTCGCCAACGACTGAAACGACGGAAACGACCGAAACGACTGAACAGGCGCGCGGGGGCCTGGGGCCCGTCCGGCGGGTCAGAGGCGGGTGGTGCGCCCTTGACCCCCTCGGCCAGGCCCTACGACGTGCCCTGATAGGCGGTCCAGACCTGGGGCGGGAGGGCAGTGCCCAGCCCGGTGCCGGGGCCGCCGACGCCGTTCAGCGGCAGCAGCTGGGGCGCTCCCGGCTTGTTCCGGAAGAGGGCGATGGCGGTGGTGGGCTCGTCGCCGTCACCGGTGCCCTTGTCGGCGGCGGGGGCGCGTTCGGCGCGGACGTGGGAGCCGGCGTCCCAGAGGGGGCCGGCGTCCGGGCTGCCGACGAACCACGCCGACTTCATCCGGTCCCCGGGCTCGGCGACCCCCGCCGCGACCGGCCGGCCGGCGGGCTTGCCGCCCGGGGAGCCGAGCGTCCGCCGGCCCACCCCCTCCAGCGTCCACGTCACCTGCTGGGCCACCTCGGGCGCCAGGACCCGCTGCGGGTCGCCGCGGTCGAAGCCCGCGACGCTCTGCCCGCCGTAGGTCATCCTCGACACCGCGTACGGCTCGGCGTGCAGCCCGCCGTTGGCGAAGGTGGTGTACGCGCTGGCCAGCCGGACCGCGCTGGGTGCCGAGGTGCCCAGCGGGAAGGTCTGCTCCAGCTGCGCCAGGCTCTCCTTGCGCAGCCCGGCGGCCAGTGCCAGATCCCGGATCCGGTCCAGCCCGAGGCGCTGCCCGGCCTGCACGAACGGCGCGTTCTCGGCCCGCATCAGGGCGCCGCGCAGATCCCCGGACCGCTTCTCCACGGCCGCCGGGTGCGGCTGGTCGCCGAACTCCTCGGCGTCCTGCTGGAGGGAGGCCGCGAGCACGAACGGCTTGAAGGCGGAGCCGGCCGGGACCGCGGTGGTGTCCGCGTTGTTGCTGAAGTGCCGGGTGGCGTCGGCACCGCCGTAGAGCGCCACGATCGCGCCGTCCTTGGGGCGTACCGAGGCCGCGCCGAATTCCGCGTAGGTGTCCTCGGGGCGTTTCTTAGGGTCGATGTTCTTGGCGCGGACGTCGTCGACGGCCTTTTCCAGGCGGCGGGTGCGCGTTTTGTCGAAGGTGGTGTGGATGCGGTAGCCGCCGCGGGCCAGGTCCTTGTCGGTCAGCCCGGTGGCGCTCTTGACGAACTTGTTGGCGATATCGACGAGATAGCCGATCTGGCCGGCCTGGCTGGTGGGCTTGGTCACCGGGCGCGGCTCCGGGAATTCCCGGTACTCGGCCCGTTCTTCCCCGCTCATCTTCCCGGTGGCGACCAGCCGGTCGAGTATCCACTTCCAGCGCGCCACCGCCCGCTCGTGATTGGCCTTGCCCAGCCCCGGATCGTACTGCTCGGCGCCCTTCAACAGAGCGGCCAGCAAAGCACCCTGGCTGGGATTCAGGTCCTTGGCGTCGATGCCGTAATACGCGTGCGCCGCCGCCTGTATGCCGTTCGAACCGCGGCCGAACCAGCTGGTGTTGAGATAGCCGCGCAGTATCTCCCGTTTGGATTTCTGGTTGTTGACCTTCAGCGCGATGATGAATTCCTTCATCTTGCGGGTGGCGGTCTGGTCCGGGGAGAGATAGGTGTTCTTCACATACTGCTGGGTGATCGTGGAGCCGCCCTGGGTGTCCCCGCCGGAGAGCATGTTCACCACGGCGCGGCCGATTCCGGTGAACGAGACGCCGGAATCGCTGTAGAACGTGGCGTTCTCGGCGGCTATCACCGCGTCCTGGACGTGTTCCGGCACTTTGTCGAGGGTGACGTTCTGCCGGTTGACCGCGCCGACGCTGACCATCTGGCTGCCGTCCGCCCAGTAATAGACGGTGGCCTCCTTGCCGGCCTGCGCGTTCTCGTTGGGGATGTGGACCTTGGCGTAGACGACCGCGAACAGCCCCGCCAGGCAGGCGACCGCGAACGCTCCGCAGCCCAGCCACAGCCGCCAGGACGGCAGCCAGCGGCGCGGGCCCCGCTTCCCCTGGCGCGGATAGTCGAGGTACCGGCGACGTTTTTTCGTGCCCTCCATACTCGCGTAGATGCGGTGGAGACGGCCCCGGTTGCCGGTCCGGCCACCCGCTAATCGAACGCTCACAATCGGCGGATGGCCGGAACGCGCCGGCTGTCACGGTGCGCGGACGCGACCGGTCAGAACTCGTCGTCGAACGAGACCGAGCCCTCGACGGCGACCTGGTAGGCCGAGGCGCGCCGCTCGAAGAAGTTGGTCAGCTCCTGCACGTTCTGGAGTTCCATGAAGGAGAACGGGTTCTCCGAGCCGTAGACCGGCGGGGAGCCCCGCCGCTGGAGCCGCTGGTCGGCGACGCACTGGAGGTACTCGCGCATCGACTCGGTGTTCATCCCGGGCAGTCCGTCACCGCACAGGTCCCGGCCGAACTGGAGCTCCGCCTCCACGGCCTCCTTGAGCATGTCCGTGACCTGCTGCCGGAGCGCGTCGTCGAAGAGGTCCGGCTCCTCCTCGCGGACCGTGTCCACCACCGAGAAGGCGAACTCCATGTGCATCGACTCGTCACGGAAGACCCAGTTGGTGCCGGTGGCGAGACCGTGCAGCAGACCGCGCGACCGGAACCAGTAGACGTACGCGAACGCGCCGTAGAAGAACAGCCCCTCGATGCAGGCCGCGAAGCAGATGAGGTTGAGCAGGAAGCGGCGGCGGTCGGCCTTGGTCTCCAGCCGCTCGATCTCCTCGACGTGGTCCATCCACCGGAAGCAGAACTGCGCCTTCTCCCGGATGGACGGGATGTTCTCCACGGCCGCGAAGGCGGCGGCGCGGTCGTCCGGGTCGGGGAGGTAGGTGTCCAGCAGCGTCAGATAGAACTGGACGTGCACCGCCTCCTCGAAGAGCTGACGGCTCAAGTACAGCCGCGCCTCGGGGGAGTTGATGTGCTTGTAGAGGGTCAGCACCAGGTTGTTGGCGACGATCGAGTCACCGGTGGCGAAGAACGCCACCAGGCGGCCGATGAGGTGCTGTTCACCGGGGGAGAGCTTGGCGAGGTCGGCCACGTCGGAGTGGAGGTCGACCTCCTCCACGGTCCAGGTGTTCTTGATCGCGTCGCGGTAGCGGTCGTAGAAGTCCGGGTAGCGCATGGGACGCAGGGTCAGCTCGAAACCCGGGTCGAGGAGGTTCTTCTTGCCGTCGGTGGTGGCGGTGTGCGCGGCCGCGGCGTTCGTTTCGGGCGACGGGTGGGACATTACTGGCATGCCTCGCAGGACTCGGGGTTTTCCAGGGAGCAGGCGACCGCCTCGGGGTCGGTCACCGGCAGCTGTGCGGGGACGGTCGCGGCGCGGGCCGACTGGGCGATCCGGGTCGCCGGCCGCGAGCGCAGGTAGTAGGTGGTCTTGATGCCGCGCTTCCAGGCGTAGGCGTACATCGAGCTGAGCTTGCCGATGGTCGGCGACGCCATGAAGAGGTTCAGCGACTGGCTCTGGTCCAGATACGGCGTACGGTCCGCGGCCATGTCGATCAGCGCGCGCTGCGGGATCTCCCAGGCGGTGCGGTAGCGGTGCCGGACGTCCTCGGGGATCCAGGTCACGTCCTGTACCGAGCCGTTGGCGTCCCGCAGCGCGTCACGGGTCCGTGCGTCCCACAGCCCCAGGGCCTTGAGCTCCTCGATCAGATAGGCGTTGACCTGGAGGAACTCACCGGAGAGCGTCTCGCGCTTGAAGAGGTTGGAGACCTGCGGCTCGATGCACTCGTACACGCCGGCGATGGAGGCGATGGTGGCGGTCGGCGCGATGGCCAGCAGCAGGGAGTTGCGCATCCCGGTCGCGGCGATCCGGGTGCGCAGCGCCGCCCAGCGGTCCGCCCACCGCGGTTCGGCGTTGGGGTAGTGGTCGGGGTGCAGCACGCCGCGGGCCGTGCGGGTCGCGGACCAGGCCGGGTGCGGGCCGTGCCGGTCGGCGAGGTCGGCGGACGCCTCGTAGGCGGCGAGCATGATCCGCTCGGAAATACGGGTCGACAGCTCCCGCGCCTCGGCCGAGTCGAACGGCAGCCGCAGCCGGAAGAAGACGTCCTGGAGGCCCATCAGGCCCAGACCGACCGGGCGCCAGCGGGAGTTGGAGGCGGCGGCCTGCCCGGTCGGGTAGAAGTTGATGTCCACCACCCGGTCGAGGAAGGTCACGGCCGTACGGACGGTGGCGTCCAGCCGCTCCCAGTCCATCGCGCCGTCCTCGCCCAGATGGGCCGCGAGGTTGACCGACCCCAGGTTGCAGACCGCGGTCTCCCCGTCGTCGGTCACCTCCAGGATCTCCGTGCAGAGGTTGGAGGAGTGCACGACCCTGCCCGGCTCGGCGGTCTGGTTGGCGGTGCGGTTGGCGGCGTCCTTGAACGTCATCCAGCCGTTGCCGGTCTGCGCCAGGGTCCGCATCATGCGGGAGTACAGCACCCGGGCCGGGATCTGCTTGAGCGCCCGCCCCTCCGCCTCGGCCTTGCGGTACGCGGCGTCGAACTCCGCGCCCCACAGGTCCACCAACTCCGGCACGTCGGCCGGCGAGAACAGCGACCAGTCGGTGTCCGCCTCGACCCGGCGCATGAACTCGTCCGGGATCCAGTGCGCGATGTTGAGGTTGTGGGTGCGCCGGGCCTCCTCGCCCGTGTTGTCGCGCAGCTCCAGGAACTCCTCGATGTCGGCGTGCCAGGTCTCCAGGTAGACGCAGGCCGCGCCCTTGCGCCGGCCGCCCTGATTGACCGCCGCCACCGAGGCGTCCAGGGTGCGCAGGAACGGCACGATGCCGTTGGAGTGCCCGTTGGTGCCGCGGATCAGCGAACCGCGGGCGCGGATACGGGAGTACGAGAGGCCGATGCCGCCCGCGTGCTTGGAGAGCCGCGCCACCTGGTGGTAGCGGTCGTAGATCGAGTCCAGCTCGTCCAGCGGGGAGTCCAGCAGATAGCACGAGGACATCTGGGGGTGCCGGGTACCGGAGTTGAACAGCGTGGGGGAGGACGGCAGGTAGGACAGCGTGCTGGTCAGCCGGTACAGTTCGGCGACGTCCGCCAGGGCCCGCTCGCTGCCGTCCTCGGCCAGACCGCAGGCCACCCGCAGCAGGAAGTGCTGCGGGGTCTCGATGACCTGCCGGGTGGTGGGGTGGCGCAGCAGATAGCGCGAGTGCAGCGTGCGCAGCCCGAAATACCCGAAACGGTCGTCGGCGCCGTCCGCCAGCGCGCCCTGGACCAGCGCGTCCAGCCGCTCGGCGTGCGTCCGGACGAACTCCGCGGTCCCGTCCGCGATCAGCCCTTCCCGGTGGCCGGTCGCCACGGAGGCGGAGAAGGAGACCGCGCCCTGGCCGGCCGCCTCCTCGGCGATGGCGAGGGTGAGCAGCCGCGCGGCGAGCCTGGAGTACTGCGGCTCGTCGCCGATCAGACCGGCCGCGGCGTCGATCGCCAGCCCCCGCAACTCGGCCTCGTCGGAGCCCGGGTGCCGCCCGCGCAGGGCGGCGGCGGCCACTTTGCCGGGGTCGGTCTCGGGCAGATCCGCGGTCAGCTCGGTCAGGGTGCGCAGCAGGGCGGTGCCCGGCCCGTCCGCGCCGGGGGGAGGCGTGGCCGCCGCGGGCTGCACGACCTCGGCGGCTGACGCGGGTTCCGTTGGCGCGATGGTCACGTGATGCTCTCCCTCACTCGGCGGGGGCCAGGAGAGGCGGCGGCGCGACGGGCGCACGTGGGCAGGCGGCACCCCGTGACGGTCAGGGGCGCGCGGGCAGGCCGCACGGCGTCCATCGGCCCAACCCTCGGGGCCCGGACGTGTCGACGCCGCACCGATGGCGGTGCGGACGTGCCGTCGGCAGGTCCTCGGACTCACGGACGCACGACCGGGCCCTACGGAACGACCGGTGGCGCGTACGCATACCGTTGCGGGACAGTCCCGGATTCGCACCGGATTCCCCTGCGGCGACAGCGAGGACGAGCATACATCTTGTGTCGCTCCCCGCACGCACCCCCACATCTTGTGTCACGGGAGTGATCAAGCGGTGTCTGTCAGTGGCCTCGGCTAGCGTCGGTCGTGCGTTCCTGCTCGGTCCGACAGCAAGGAGAAGGCGCCATGACCGCGCGCACCGACCGGCCACACATCATGACTCCCGAGCACTTCGAAGAGGCCGCCCGGATACTCGACCGCCTGGAAGAGGGCGCGCGGTTGGAACTTATCGACGGGAAGATCAGGAGCAAGCCCCTGCCGGACGGGAACCACGGGCGGATCATTCAGTGGCTCACGAGAATCTGCCTGCAGCACCGTCCCGAACTCTGGCTTCACCACCAGAGGCTCAAGGTGCAGACGCACCGCAAGGGCCGTGCCCATCCGGACGGTTCCCTCGCCCCCAGCGGTGCCTTCGGAGGGGAAGGCGAATGGGCGGACCCCGAGCCCGTGATGATGACCGTCGGTGTCACCTCCCACGACTCCGACACCGAGCGGCGTCACCGGGTGGAGAAGCCCCGGGTCTACGCCGAAACCGGCATCCCGCTCTACCTGTTGATCAACCGGAAGTCGTGCCAGGTGTCGGTGTACAGCGAGCCTGAAGGCGGTCGCTACGAGCACGTGCACACGGTGTCGTTCGGCAAGCCGCTCCACCTCCCGGACCCCGTGGACATCACCCTCGACACCGAGCCGCTCAAGGACTGGGTGGGCTGACTGCGGCAGGGCCGCCGCGTCCCTGATGAACGCGGCGGCCCCCAGCCGTAGTTGACGATGCTCAGGGCCCGGCCGGCGCCCCCGCCGTGGCCGGTGGCAGGTCGGTGGTGACGCCCTCGTCGCCGAGGTCGGCGGTGTAGTCGTCGGGGGAGGTCTCGTCGGTGCCCTCGGGGGCCTTGAAGGCCCGCAGGACGAACGTCAGGACGACCGCCACCACCACGTTCAGGACGAACGCGGTGAGGCCGATGTAGCCGATCTGGCCGATGCCGGGGATCTCCGCGCTGGAGCCGCCGAAGTGCTTCTGCGTCGGACTGGCCACCCCGTACGCGGCGAGGGTGCCGTAGAGCATGCCGGCCGCCCAGCCGGCCAAGAGGGCCCAGCGGTGGAACCAGCGGGTGAAGAGGCCGCCCACCAGCGCCGGCATGGTCTGCAGGATCCAGATGCCGCCCAGCAGTTGGAGGTTGATCGCCACGGTCTTGTCCATGGTGAGGACGAAGACCAGCGCGCCGACCTTGACCAGGAGGGAGACCAGCTTGGCGACCCGGTGTTCCTGCTCGGGCGTGGCACCGGGCCGGAGGAAGTCCTTGTAGACGTTGCGGGTGAAGAGGTTGGCGGCGGCGATCGACATGATCGCGGCGGGCACCAGCGCGCCGATGCCGATCGCGGCGAAGGCGACCCCGGCGAACCAGCTGGGGAACATGTCCGCGAAGAGCTGCGGGATCGCCAGCTGCGGGTTGCCCTTGATGTCCGTACCGGCCTTGACCGCCATGAACCCGAGCAGCGCCAGCAGCCCCAGCATGAGCGAGTACAGCGGCAGGATCGTGGTGTTGCGGCGGATCACGTCGCGGCTGCGCGAGGACAGCGTCGCGGTGATCGAGTGCGGGTACATGAACAGCGCCAGCGCCGAGCCGAGTGCCAGAGTGGCGTACGCCCACTGGGCGTTGGGGCCGCTGGTCAGTTCACCGCGCGGTTTGCCGGTCGGTCCGTGCTGGGCCAGCGCCTTGCCCGCCGCGTGGAAGACCGCGTCGAACCCGCCCAGTCTGATCGGGATGTAGATGATCGCCACCGCGATGACCAGGTAGATCAGCCCGTCCTTGACGAACGCGATCAGCGCGGGAGCGCGCAGGCCCGAGGAGTAGGTGTACGCGGCCAGCACGCCGAACGCGATCAGCAGCGGCAGGTCCTTGACGAACCCGCTGGTGTGCGCCCCGCCGCCGACGCCCATCACGTCCAGGACGGCCTGGATGCCGACCAGTTGGAGCGCGATGTACGGCATCGTGGCCAGGATGCCGGTGAGCGCCACGGCCAGCGACAGCCCCTTGGAACCGAACCGCCCGCGCACGAAGTCCGAGGTGGTGACGTACCCGTGCCTGTGCGAGACCGACCACAGGCGGGGCAGGAAGGTGAAGATCAGCGGGTAGACGAGGATGGTGTACGGGACGGCGAAGAACCCGGACGCGCCCGCGGCGTAGATCGCCGCCGGGACGGCCACGAACGTGTACGCGGTGTAGAGGTCGCCGCCGAGCAGGAACCAGGTGATCCAGGTGCCGAAACTGCGTCCGCCCAGGCCCCATTCGTCGAGGTTGGCGGACTGGTCGCCCTGTCGCCAGCGGGCGGCCAGGAAGCCCATGACGGTGACGGCGAGGAAGAAGAAGACGAAGACGGCCAGCGTGACGCCGTTGATGCCCTTGGTGGTGGCGGCGAGCTGCGCGGTGGCGGGGCCGGTGGCGGTGAGCGTCACGTGTCCGCACCGTCCTTGCGGGCGCGCTGCTCACGCCGGACGAGCCGGTAGGCGATCGAGGTGAGTGCGGTCGAGATCAGCACCCACGCCATCTGGTACCAGTAGAAGAACGGGATCCCGATCAGCGTCGGCTCGATCCTGGCGTACGAACTCACCCACAGCATCGCCACGAACGGAGCGAGCAGACACAATCCGGCCACCACGCGTGTGGGCGTGACAACCGGTCCGCGGTCCGGTGAATCGGCTTTCTCTGTCATGCCCGTGGCTCCGTCCCTGGCGAACTCCTGTGTAATCGGCATGAATTTAAGCCAGGGACGTGGCGCGCGTCACCAGCCGTCCGCATATCGGTATGGCGTCGATGTGCTGGACGGGGTCCGCTGCCGGTGCGGCGGGTGGCGGGCGGACGCGCCCGTAGGGGGCCGGCGCGCCCGTGGTGCCGGGGTGTCCGGATCGCACGGGTGCCGGGGCGCGTCCGCGGGAGCGTGCCGGGGCGCGCCCGTGGGCAAGGGGCGGCGCCGCGCGGCGGGGCCGCCGCGGCTCAGTCCGCCGGGCGCCGGAGCCGGGCCACGAACTTGTAGCGGTCGCCGCGGTAGACCGAGCGCACCCACTCCACCGGCCGGCCCTGGGCGTCGAGGGAGTGCCGGGAGAGCATCAGCATCGGCAGCCCGACGTCGGTGCCCAGGAGGCCGGCCTCGCGCGGGGTGGCCAGCGAGGTCTCGATGGTCTCCTCGGCCTCCGCGAGCCGGACGTCGTAGACCTCGGCGAGCGCGGTGTACAGGGAGGTGTACTTGACGAGATTGCGGCGCAGCGCCGGGAACCGCCGGGCGGACAGGTGGGTGGTCTCGATGGCCATCGGCTCCCCCCCGGCCCGC
>NZ_KN708638.1:5508602-5551100 GCF_000805335.1 Streptomyces sp. CT34
ATGTCGAGCAGCCCGGCCAGCCGGTCATCGGCGGTGACATAGCCGATGTCCAGCAGCTGGGAGGCCGGCTCCAGGCCCTGGGCCCGCATGTCCTCCGTGTAGGACGTCAGTTGCAGCGCCTGGGAGACCTTGGGCTTGGCGACGAAGGTGCCCTTGCCCTGGATTCGCTCCAGGCGGCCCTCGACGACCAGTTCCTGGAGGGCCTGGCGGACCGTGGTGCGGGAGGTGTCGAACTCGGCGGCGAGGGTGCGCTCGGGCGGGACCGGGGTGCCGGGCGGCAGGGTCTCGGTGATCTCCAGCAAGTGCCGCTTGAGGCGGTAGTACTTGGGCACCCGGGCGGTGCGCGTCGCACCGCCGCCGTTCTCGGCGCTGCCCGCGTCGGTCTCCATGACCCGCCTCTCCGACTCCTGTCGTGCTGCCGTCACCGGCTCCTCCGTACGTAGCGGCTCACATCGTGGCACGGGTGGGATGCGGCTGCTCCCGCGCGGGTCCCGGCCCGGCAGATGTCGGTCCGGTAACGGACCTGACAGCGACTCTTATACACCCTTGACACCCCAAAAGGTCTAGGCCAAGCTGCGGGCACTGGTCTAAACCATTAAAGACCACACCCGTCCTTGAGGGGGAGAACGCAATGAAGCGTGGACTCATAGCGGCGACGGCGGTCGCGGGAATGCTCATGAGCGTCGCTGCCTGTGGGTCGGGCGGCGGCAACAGCGCGGACGGCTTCAAGGGCCGGAAGCTGACCGTTTGGGTGATGGACGGCTCCAATCCGGCGCAGTGGACCAAGCAGGTCTCCGAGCAGTTCGAGAAGAAGACCGGCGCCACCGTCGAATTCAAGGTCCAGCAGTGGAACGGCATTCAGCAGAAGCTGAGCACCGCCCTTTCCGAGGACACCCCGCCGGACGTCGTGGAGATCGGCAACACCCAGACCGCCGCCTACGCCAAGGCCGGCGCGCTGGCCGACCTCGGCGATCTGAAGAAGGACATCGGCGCGGACTGGAGCGACGCCTTCAACAAGGCCGCGATGGTCGACGGCAAGCAGTACGCGCTGCCGTGGTACGCCGGCAACCGCGTGGTGATGTACAACAAGAAGATCTGGGCCCGGGCCGGGATCACGTCGCTGCCCACCACACGCGCCGAACTCTTCAAGGCGTTCGACACCATCAAGCGGAAGACCGATGCCGAACCGCTCTATCTCCCGGGCCAGAACTGGTACTTCTTCGACGGCCTGACGATCGGCACCGGCGCCGACCTGGTGAAGCAGGTGGGCGGTAAATGGGTGTCCAACCTCGGCGACCCCAAGGTCGCCAAGGCCATGGACATCTACAAGCAGTACCAGGCGTTCAGCACCGCCCCGAAGAACAAGGACGAGGCCACCCCGCAGCAGGCCGAGATCTTCGCCAAGGGGAAGACCGGCGCCATCATCGCCATGGGGTACGAGGCCGCCACCGCCATCAAGGCCAACCCGAAGATCAAGGACGACATCGGGTACTTCACCATCCCGGGGGAGACCGCCGCCAAGCCCGAGGGGGTTTTCCTCGGCGGTTCCAACTTCGCGGTCGCCGGAATGGGCAAGAACCAGGAACTCGCCAAGGAATTCCTCAAGGTCGCGCTCTCCAAGGACAATGACGCGCAGATGGTCAGGGAGGCCGGCTGGACGCCCAAGTCCCCGGCGCTGGCCGGCGCCGCCAAGGAGAACCCGGCCGCCGCGGCTGCCGCACCCGCCGCCGCGAAGTCCGGCGGCACCACCCCGCTGATCCCCCAGTGGGCCGCGGTGGAGAACGTGCCGAACCCGATCAAGAGCTATATGACCGCCGTCCTCGGCGGCAAGGCCCCGGCGGACGCCGCCAAGGACATCGAGTCCGAGATCAACGCGCGGCTCGCGAAGCAGTAGTAGCCGCCCACCGGCCACGGACGGGCCGGGCGGGCGGGCGGCCGGCACCGCGCCGGTATGCGCGCCACACCGCCGTACCCGGGGAACTACGGCCGCAGCCACGGGAACGACCGCCGTAACCATGGGAACGACCGCCGCGGTTACCGGCACGACCGCCGCCAACCACGGGAACGACCGCCGCATCCACGGCAACGAGGGGACCAGACGCTCATGGCAGTGCAGCTCGACGGCGCGGCGGGCAGGACCGCGCCGCGGACCGGCAAGGGAGGCCCGCCGCCCGCCCGTCGCGGCCGGGCGGCCCGCGGCGCGCCGTACCTCCTGCTGCTCCCGGCCCTGCTGGCGACCGCGGTCTTCCTCGGCTGGCCGATGGTGCGCAACCTGGTGCTCTCCTTCCAGAACCTCAACATGAAGGAGCTGATCCAGCACCTCACCGAGTGGCGCGGCACCGCCAACTACCAGGAAATCCTGGGCAGTTCGCAGTTCTGGCGGGTCACCCTGCGCACCGTCGTCTTCACCGGCGCCAATGTCGTACTGATCATGGTGTTCGGGACGCTGATCGGGCTGCTGCTCGCCCGGCTCGGCAAGAAGATGCGGCTGGTGCTGTCCGTCGCGCTGGTGCTGGCCTGGGCGATGCCGGTGATCGCCGCCACCACCGTCTTCCAGTGGCTCTTCGACTCCCGCTACGGCGTCGTCAACTGGGTCCTGGACCGGCTCGGCCGGCACTCCATGGCCGGCTACGACTGGGTCGGCACCCAGCTGTCCACCTTCTTCGTCATCACCGTCCTGATCGTCTGGCAGTCGCTGCCCTTCGTGGCCCTCAACCTCTACGCCGCCACCACGACCATCCCCAAGGAGCTCTACGAGGCGGCCCGGATGGACGGCGCCGGCACCTGGAAGGTCTTCACCTCCGTCACCTTCCCCTTCCTGCGTCCCTTCTTCCTCGCCACGACATTCCTCGAAGTCATCTGGGTCTTCAAGGCGTTTCCGCAGATCTTCGCCATCAACCAGGGCGGCCCGGACCGGCTCACCGAGACGCTGCCGATCTACGCCTTCACCGAGGGCGTCGGCAATCTCCACTTCGGGATGGGCGCCGCGATCTCGCTGCTGACGATCGCCGTGCTGCTGGTCCTGACCGCCTACTACCTGCGCCTGACGCTCAAGCAAGAGGAGGACGCGCTGTGAGGCGCTCGCTCGCCGGCCGGATCTGGCCCGACGCGACGGCGGTGGTCCTCGCGCTCGGCTTCGTCTTCCCCGTCTACTGGATGGTCAGCACGGCCTTCAAGCCGACCCAGGACATCATCGGCAAGGACCCCGTGTGGTTCCCGCTCCACGGCACCGTCGAGCACTTCGCGACGGCGGTGAACGCCCCGAACTTCTGGCAGCTGGCCGGGAATTCCGCCATCGTGACCGTGCTCGCCGTCGGGCTCTCGCTGCTGATCGCGCTCTGCGGCGCGTTCGCCGTCGCGCGGATGCGCTTCAAGGGCCGCAAGGGAATCCTGCTGACCTTCATGGTCGCCCAGATGGCACCCTGGGAGGTCATGGTGATCTCGATCTACCTGATCGTCCGGGACGCGGACCTGCTCAACAGCCTGCTGCCGCTCACCTTCTTCTACATGCTGATGGTGCTGCCCTTCACCCTCCTCACGCTGCGCGGCTATGTCGCCGCGGTGCCCAAGGAGCTGGAGGAGTCCGCGATGGTCGACGGCTGCTCGCGCCGGCAGGCGTTCGCCAGGGTCGTCCTCCCGCTGCTGGCGCCCGGCCTGATGGCCACCTCCCTCTTCGGCTTCATCACCGCCTGGAACGAGTTCCCTCTCGTGCTCGTACTCAACAAGGAGCCCGGCGCCGGCACCCTGCCGCTGTGGCTCTCGCAGTTCCAGACCCAGTTCGGCAACGACTGGGGCGCCACCATGGCCGCCGCCACGCTCTTCGCCATCCCGATCCTGATCCTCTTCCTGATCCTGCAACGCAAGGCGGTCGGCGGTCTCACCTCCGGCGCAGTGAAGGGATAACCATGGCCACCGTCATCCGCTCCGCCGACACCCTCACCCGGGACGCCCTCGCCGTCCTCCAGCCCGGCTTCACCGGCACCACCGCCCCCGACTGGGTGCTGCGCCGCCTCGACGAGGGCCTGGTGTCCGTCGGCCTCTTCGGACGGAACGTGCACAGCCCGGGGCAACTCACCGCACTCACCGGCCGGTTGCGGAGCAGCCGCGAGGACCTGCTGGTCGCCATCGACGAGGAGGGCGGCGATGTCACCCGCCTCGAAGTGCGCGGCGGCTCCTCCTTCCCCGGCAACCTCGCGCTCGGCGCCGTCGACGACACCGCGCTGACCCGCGACGTCGCCCACGAACTCGGCCGCCGGCTGGCCGACTGCGGCATCAACCTCAACTGGGCCCCCTCCGCCGACGTCAACTCCAACCCCGCCAACCCCGTCATCGGCGTCCGCTCCTTCGGCGCCGACCCGCTGCGCGTCGCCCGGCACACCGCCGCCTACATCGAGGGCCTCCAGTCCGCCGGCGTCGCCGCCTGCACCAAGCACTTCCCCGGCCACGGCGACACCGCCGTCGACTCGCACCACGACCTGCCGCGCATCACCGCCGACCTGGACACCCTTCAGGAACGCGAACTGGTGCCGTTCCGCGCCGCGATCGCCGCCGGCACCCGGGCCGTGATGAGCGCACACATCCTGCTGCCCGCCCTGGACGCCGAGCACCCGGCCACGCTCAGCCCGGCCGCCCTGCACGGCCTGCTGCGCGCCCCCGCCACCGAAGGCGGCCTCGGCTTCGACGGCCTGATCGTCACCGACGGCATGGAGATGCGTGCCATCTCCGCCACCTACGGCATCGAACGCGGCAGCGTCCTGGCCGTCGCGGCCGGCGCCGACGCGATCTGCGTGGGCGGCGGACGGGCCGACGAGGACACCGTGCTGCGGCTGCGCGACGCCCTCGTACGGGCGGTGCGCGACGGCGAACTGCCGGAGGAACGGCTCGCCGACGCCGCGGCACGGGTGCGCGCCCTGGCGCGCTGGACCCGGAGTGCGGGCGCGGGGGAGGGGGCCGCGCCCGCACCCGGTATCGGTCTCACCGCGGCCCGCCGCGCCCTGCGCCTGACGTCCGTCACCCCCTACGAACCCCTGACCACCCCCGCCTATGTCGCGGCCTTCACCCCCCTCGCCAACATCGCGGTCGGGGACGACACCCCTTGGGGCGTCGCCGCCGAACTCTCCCGGCTCCTGCCCGGCACCCGGACCGCCACCTACACCGCGGAGGACGCCGCCCGGACCGGCACCGCCGCCCTCGTCGAGGACCTGCTCGCCGACGCCGCCGACCGCCCCGTCGTGGCCGTGGTCCGCGACGTCCACCGCCACCCCTGGATGGCCGACGCCCTGCACACCCTGCTGACCGCCCGCCCTCGCACCGCGGTCATCGAGATGGGCGTCCCCCAGTCCCCACCCCAGGGCACCCCCCACATCGCCACCCACGGCGCCGCCCGGGTCTGCGGCCGGGCAGCGGCCGAGGCCCTGACGTCCACGCTCCCGCAGTCGACGCCGCCCCCGCATCCGACGGCGCAGCGCTGAGACGGCCGCCTGACCGGCAGCCTGGCCGACCGGTCCGGGCAACGGGCCCGGCAGGCCGGCCAATCTGCCGGCCAACTTGACTGGCGGCCCGGCCAACTTGGCCGGGCGCCCGGCCACGACGCCGACGCGGTGTGCGAGACGCCGACGCGGTGTGCGACATGGCCGGCGTGATCGGCGGCCCGGCCGGGCGCCCCCGGCCGGGCGCGCCGACCGTGCCCCCCGGCGGACCGGTACGGCAGTACGGCACCCCGGCCGCGGACCGGTACGCCGTCCCCGGACACGGCCCGCCGGCGCAGCCCGCCCGGCCCCCGCTCTCCGCCACCCCAGCTCTCAGCCCCGGCTCTCCGCCCCCCCCAGCCGGTACGGCCGCGCCCCTGGGGCCCGACGGCCCTATCGCCCTACAGCCCCTCTACAGCCCCTGCCACTTCGGCTTGGCCGCGTATGTCGCGCGGAAGTACTCGCCGAGCTTCAGCTTGGACGCCGCCGCCTCGTCGACGACCACCGTCGCATGCGGGTGGAGCTGGAGCGCCGAGGCGGGGACCAGCGCGGCCACCGGGCCCTCGACGCACTGGGCGACGGCGTCCGCCTTGCCCTCGCCCGTGGCGAGCAGCACCAGATGCCGCGCCTCCAGGATGGTGCCGATGCCCTGGGTGATGACATGGTGCGGCACCTCGTCGAGGCTGTCGAAGAAGCGGGCGTTGTCCTCCCGGGTCTGCTGGGTCAGGGTCTTGATGCGGGTACGCGAAGCGAGCGACGAACACGGCTCGTTGAAGCCGATGTGCCCGTCGGTGCCGATGCCGAGCAGCTGGAGGTCCACACCGCCGGCCTCGCTCAGCGCCTTGTCGTACGCCTCGCACGCGGCCTGGACGTCCTCGGCCGTGCCGTCGGGGCCCATGAACGCGGCCTCGTCGAGCCCGAGCGGCTCCACCACCTCGCGCAGCACCACCGAACGGTACGACTCCGGATGCCCGGCCGGCAGGCCCACATACTCGTCGAGCTGGCAGATCCGCGTCCGCGAGGCGTCCACCTCGCCGGCCCGGACCTTCGCGGCCAGCGCCTCGTAGATGGGCAACGGGGTCGAGCCGGTGGCCACGCCGAGCAGCGCGTCGGGCTTGCGGCGCATCAGGGTGGCGATGGCCTCCGCGATGAGCTCGCCGCCTGCCGCGGCATTCGGGACGATGACAACTTCCACGCTTGGCCTGCCGTTCTGGAGAGTGGTCTCATGTGGTATAGACCAATCTAGCAGAGGTGGGCACACCTGACCCGCCGGCGCGGCTGAACGAATCGGCACGAACAGCCGTCCGCCTTCCGTCGCCCCGGTGGCCTGTCCGCCGCCCCGACGGCCGTCCGGACATCGGCCCGTCTGCCGCTCGGCGTCAGCCCCTCCTTTCCTCGCTGTCACCCCTCACAGCAGCGCGCCGCCCGTGGCATCGATCCACTGGCCCGTCACCCACCGGCTGTCGTTCGAGGCCAGGAAGGCCACGACGTCGCCGATGTCGGTGGCGTCCGCGACCCGGCCCAGCGGGGATATCGCCCCGGTCGCCGCACGCGCTGCCTCGCTCCCCTCGCCGCGCAGCCAGGCGGCGTTCATGTCCGTGTCGGTCGCCCCGGGGGCCACGGCGTTGACCGTGATCCCGCGCGGGCCGAGATCCTTCGCCAGGGTCCGGGTGAAGACATCGAGCGCGCCCTTGGTCATCGCATAGGCGATCAGCTCGGGTTTGGCCGCGCCGTGCGTCAGCCCCGTCGAGGTGTTGATGATCCGTCCGCCGTCCCGCAGCCGGCTCAGCCCCAACTGCGTGACGAAGAACGGCGCCTTGGTGTTGACCGCGAAGAGCTGGTCGTAGTCCTCCTCCGTCACCGTGGCGATCCTCTTGAGTGTCCCGTCCACCGCCTTGTTGATCCCGGCGTTGTTGACCAGGATGTCCAGCCCCTCGGCCTGTGCGTCGAACGCCGCCCACAGCGCCTCGGCGTCCCCCGGCACCCCCAACTCGGCGCGGACCGTGAACGCCTGGCCGCCGGCCGCCTCGATCGCCGCGGCCGTCTCCTTGGCCGCCGCCTCGTCGCGGCCGTAGTGCACGCCGACCCGTGCGCCGTCCCTCCCCAGCCGCTCCGAAATGGCCCGGCCGATCCCCCTGCTGCCGCCCGTCACCAGTGCCGTCTTGCCGTCGAGCGCACCCATGGCAGTGCCCCTCCCCTTCGTTCGCGCGTCCGCACGGCTGATCCCCGCGCACGCTTGATCGCGTCACGAGCTCTTTCTGTAGCGCTCGCTATATAAAAACCGTAGCACCATTTCCTTACCGGCCGCTATAGAATTCACTCCATGGTGGCCAAGGAGACGAAGCAGCGCGGTCGACCCCGGTCCTTCGACCGGGAGACGGCGCTGGAGCAGGCGATGCGGTCCTTCTGGGAGTGCGGCTACGAGGCCACCTCGATCTCCGACCTCACCCGCGTGATGGGCATCAGCGCCCCCAGCCTCTACGCCGCCTTCGGCGACAAGCGGGCGCTGTTCGACGAGGCGGTGGCCGCGTACGGGCGGCGGTACGGCGGCTTCATCTCCCGCGCCATCGCCGAGGAGCCGACCGCCCGCCGCGGCATCGAGCGGGCACTGCGCGAGGCCGCGGTCGAATACACCGTGCCCGGCCGCCCCCGGGGCTGCCTGGTGATCAGCGCCGCCCTGAACACCACCCCCGCCTCCGCCGAAGTCGCCGCGTCCCTGCGGGAGATGCGGCAGCGCAACGTCCGGGAGATGGAGCGCGCGATCCGGGCGGACATCGCGGCCGGCGAGCTTCCGGCCGGTACGGACGCACATGGCCTGGCGGAGTATGTGAGCGTCATCGTCGCCGGCATGTCGCAGTCCGCCCGCGACGGCGTCGACCGTACGACCCTGGAGGCGGTCGCCGAGCTGGCGATGCACGCCCTGCCGCGGCAGCCGTCCTAGCAGGCATCCGGCGAGGGAGGGCGGAAGAGCGGAAGAGGGGCCGACGGGAGCGGCGGCGGAAATGGAGGCACCGTGCCGGGACCGGATGGGTGACCGGCTGCCGGACGCCGTCCCGCCGGCCCCGAAAACACCCGCGGGCCGCGGCGCCGGGACAGGACCCTCAACCTGTCCGGCACCGCAGCCCGGAGCTGACATCGGCCGGCCCCGTACTAGCGGGCGGGTGGTGCCCCGTGTGCGGTAGGGGCGCCGTCCCGTCCCGGGACCGGTCGATCAGAGGCCGCGGCGCAGTCAGGGCAGAGAGCGCTGCGGGCCTCGGTCCGCCCTCCTGTGCGGGGAGAGCGGAGGTTCATGGGCTGGGGTCTCCCCCAGGGGTGTCGCGCCTCACATTCTGGACTAGACCATTCTTCTCTGTCCATGGTTGTGCAGGCACTAGACATACACCGTACGCCGGTAGGCTCCAAGATGTGCCCTCCATGAACGATCTCGTACGCCAGCACACCGCTCTGAGCGACTCCGACCTCGAGTGGCTGCATCTGCTGGTCTCGGAGTGGCAGCTGCTCTCCGACCTGTCCTTCGCCGACCTCGTCCTGTGGGTCCCCACCCTCGACGGCACCCGTTATGTCTCCGTCGCCCAGATGCGGCCGAACACCGGCCCCACCTCCTATCAGGACGACATGGTCGGCCACCTGGTCCCCCGGGGCCGCCGCCCGATGCTGGACTCCGCCCTGGACGAGGGCCGTATCGTGCGCGAGGGCGACCCGGAGTGGCGCGAGGAGGTGCCGGTGCGCGTCGAGTCCATCCCGGTCCGCCGCGAGGGCCGGGTGCTCGGGGTGATCGCCCGGAACACCAACCTGCTGACCGTACGGACCCCGAGCCGGCTGGAGCTCACCTACCTCCAGAGCGCGTCCGACCTCGCCCAGATGATCGCCGCCGGAACGTTTCCCTTCCCCGGCCAGCAGGTCGACATGGACGCCTCGCCGCGTGCCGGCGACGGGCTGATCCGGCTCGACGCCGACGGTGTGGTCCAGTACGCCAGCCCCAACGCGCTCTCCGCCTACCACCGGCTCGGCCTCGCCGCCGACCTGGTGGGTCACCACCTCGGCCAGGCCACCGCCGAACTGGCCCCGGCCCGCGGCCCGGTGGACGAGGCCCTGGTCAAACTGGCCAGCGGCTGGGCCCCGCGGGAATTCGAGGTCGAGGGCAACGACGGCGTGATCCAATTGCGCGCCATTCCGCTCAAGCCCAAGGGCACCCATATCGGGTCGCTGGTACTGCTGCGCGATGTGACCGAACTGCGACGCCGCGAGCGGGAGCTGATCACCAAGGACGCCACCATCCGGGAAATCCACCACCGGGTGAAGAACAACCTCCAGACCGTTGCCGCACTGCTGCGGCTGCAGTCCCGCCGGATGGATTCCGCACAGGGCCGCGAGGCCCTCGACGAGGCGGTGCGCAGGGTCGGTTCGATCGCGATCGTGCACGAGACGCTGTCCCAGAACCTCGACGAGCGGGTCGAGTTCGACGAAATCGCCGACCGGGTACTGGCCATGGTCGCGGAGATCGCGCCGGGCAAGGTGACCACCCGCCGCACCGGGCGCTTCGGCATCCTGGATGCCGAGGTGGCCACGCCGCTGTCGATGGTGCTGACGGAAGTGCTGCAGAACGCCCTGGAGCACGCTTTCGACCAGCTGGAACACGGCACCGTCGAGGTCGGCGCGGTCCGCGGCGGCAGCCGCACGGAGCCCCGGCTGCTGGTCACCGTCCAGGACAACGGCCGTGGTCTGCCGGAGGGTTTCGACCCGCAACGCACCGGAAACCTGGGTCTGCAGATCGTACGGACCCTGGTGGAGGGCGAGTTGGGCGGCACGTTCGACATGGTCCGCGGGCCCGAGGGCGGCACCCAGGTCATTCTCGACGTCCCGGTGCGGCCCGAGAAGCAGCACTGAGCAACTGAGCAACTGAGCGGCGGCGCGCGGAGTGCGGGGGAGGAGCGCGCGGAGCCCCGGAACAGCGGCAAGCCCCGGACCGATCGGCCCGGGGCTCAAAGCTGTTGCGATGCGATAACGACCGGGCTTCAGCTCCGGGCAGGCATCGAAGGTACTGCGCGCTGCGGCTCGGGGGCCACGGGGCGGCTGGCTCAGGCGCTGGCGTTGCGCGCCCGGTTGCGAGCTGCACGGCGCTTCATCGCGCGGCGCTCGTCCTCGCTCAGACCACCCCAGACGCCGGAGTCCTGGCCGGACTCAAGCGCCCACTGCAGGCACTGCTCCATGACGGGGCAGCGGCGGCAGACGGCCTTGGCTTCCTCGATCTGCAGCAGCGCAGGACCGGTGTTGCCGATGGGGAAGAAGAGCTCGGGGTCTTCCTCGCGGCAAACGGCGCGGTGACGCCAGTCCATGGCTGCTCCATCTCCTCGTGTGACGGGATCGTTGCTTGTGAATGTGAACGCTTTCACGAATCCCTCCACAAGGGAAGGGCCGAAAGCCAGTCGAGAACTGGTGCGGTCCTGTGGAATGAGGAGGAGGATTCGGGCTCTCAAGGGGGCCGGTAAAGCGGCCGTCCCGATCGCCATGAAGAGACTCGCAAACCTCGGCGGCGGATACAACCCCTTCCGGAAACTTTTTTTTGATTCCTTGGTGTCGCCTAGCTCACAGCCGTCATTCCAGGGGGTGGAAGCCAGCCTAAACGTTCGAGTGAAAGGACTTTAGGCCCTACTGCTCACACAATCACACGCAGTGCACGGCGAACGCCTGTGAACGTCACACTCGTGCGCAGTCCGAGGTGGTCACCATCCATCTGGAACGGCAGCGGAACCTGCGAATGCAAGGTGAAGTCCGTGAGGTCGTGGAGTGAGAGGACGTGCTTGCCCTGGGGGCCGCGATCCGGTGTGGAGGTGAGGAGTTGGGAACCGTAGCGGGTCACCGCGGGCACCGAGAACTTGTCCAGCGCGAAGAGGTCCAGGGCGGTGTCGAAGGACGCGTCGGGGGACGGGTAGATGGGGCGGTTGCCCAGGTATGACCAGGGGGCGGTGTTGCAGATTATGGACATCGCGAGGTTTTCGACGACCTCCGTGCTGCCCGGCTTCTCGCCCGGCCGTTCGAGCGTGATGGTGCCCCGGCGGCGGTTGGCCTCGCCGAGGAACTGCCGTACGACCTGTCGCACGTAGAGGGCGTGGGTCGACCGCTTACCGCGTTCGCGCTGCTGTTCGACCCGGCCGACGACGCCGGCGTCGAAGCCGAAGCCCGCGCAGAAGGTGAACCAGCGGGCCGGCACCCCCTCGTCCACGCTGCCCGGAGTGCCCGCGGCCAGGCCCAGGCCTACCGTGCGCTCGCTGCGGTCGCGCAGCGCGTCCAGCAGGGCGCCGGTCGCCTCCACGACGTCGTTGGGCAGTCCGAGGGCGCGCGCGAAGACATTGGTGGAGCCGCCGGGGACCACGGCCAGCCGCGGGTGCGAGTCCGGGTCGGGGCCGGTCGTCAGCAGGCCGTTGACGACTTCGTTGACCGTGCCGTCGCCGCCGAGCGCCACCACCAGCTCGGTCTCCCCGCCCTCGGCGGCCTCCCGGGCCAGGTCGCGGGCGTGGCCGCGGTACCGCGTCTCGGCGACCTCCAGCTTGAGGTCACTGGCCAGTGCGTGGGTGAGTACCTCACGGGTGCGGGCACTCGTGGTGGTTGCTGCGGGATTGACCACGAGAAGTGCGCGCATATGGAGCAGCGTACCTACCTGCCGGTACTCGCCTCACGCCTGTCCGGGGTACCGGGCGGGCCGGGTCGCACGGTGGGCCGGCGCTACCCTGCTGGGGTGACCAGTCAGCAGAAACAGACCGCGAAGCGCGCCGCCGGCGCCCCCGCCGTACCGGAGCCGGCCGGTCCGCGGCCGGCCCGGCTGAGTGCCGCCGCGGCGCTCACCGCCGTCGAGGGGCTGGCGCTGGCCGTCCTCGGCGCGTACATGCTGGTCAACGGGCTGGTCGGGGCGCCGGACAGTCCGCAGCAGGCGGAGATGGGCGGGCTGACCATCCTGGCGCTGGCGGTGCTGCCGCTGGTCGCCGCGCGGGGGCTGTGGCTGCGCCGCCGCTGGAGCCGGGGGCCCTCGCTGATCACCCAGATCGTGGCGCTGCCGGTGGCCTGGACCCTGGTCAAGGGCGGCGGCGCACTGATCGCCGCCGGGGCCGGGCTGGCCGTGGCGGCGCTGGTCGTGCTCGTCCTGCTGGTCAATCCGACGGCGACCGAGGCGCTGGGCATCGGACCGCGGGAGTAGCGGGAGCGAGCGCCGGACGCGGAGAACGACACGGCGGCGGAGCCTCGGGGGCTCCGCCGCCGCGTCGTTCGGTGCCGGCTACTCCTCGACCAGGAGCTTGTCGCGCAGCTGGGCCAGGGTGCGGGCCAGGAGGCGCGAGACGTGCATCTGGGAGATGCCGACCTCCTGGGCGATCTGCGACTGGGTCATGTTGCCGAAGAAGCGCAGCAGCAGGATCTTCTTCTCGCGCGGCGGGAGGTCCTCCAGCAGCGGTTTGAGGGACTCGCGGTACTCCACGCCCTCCAGCGCCTCGTCCTCCGCGCCGAGGGTGTCGGCGACGGCCGGGGACTCGTCGTCGGTGTCCGGGACGTCCAGCGACAGCGTGCTGTACGCGTTGGCCGACTCCAGGCCCTCCAGGACCTCCTCCTCGGAGATCCCCAGATGCTCGGCCAGCTCATGGACCGTGGGCGCCCGGCCGTGCCGCTGGGAGAGCTCCGCGGTGGCGGTGGTCAACGACAGCCGCAGCTCCTGGAGGCGCCGCGGGACGCGGACCGCCCAGCCCTTGTCGCGGAAGTGCCGCTTGATCTCGCCGACGACGGTGGGGGTGGCATACGTGGAGAACTCCACGCCGCGCTCCGGGTCGAACCGGTCCACCGACTTGATCAGGCCGATGGTGGCGACCTGGGTCAGATCGTCGAGCGGCTCGCCGCGGTTGCGGAACCGCCGGGCCAGGTGCTCGACGAGCGGCAGGTGCATCCGTACGAGGGTGTTGCGCAGCTCCGCGCGCTCCGGAGAGCCCTCGGGGAGCTTGCGCAGCTCGTAGAACATCGCCCGGGCGCCGCTGCGCTCCTGACCGTCCTGCGGCTCCGGGGAATGCTGATCCTGCGGCTTGTCGTCGGGGCCCGGTGGCCCGTGCCGATCCGCCTGCCGACCCTGCTGCTCGCTCTGGTCCATGTGGTCCGCCCGCTCTGCCTGCTCCGCCGCGTCCAACCGGCCGCCGTGGTCGTCCGCTCCCACCGGATGCGGCCGGGCATGCTGCCCGGGGATGGTCGCGCCCGCCGCCATCCTCGCGCCGCGTTCGAGATCTTTCACGGGGCCCCCTGTTCGGTCATGACGGTCCGGGACCGGCGCCGCGCTCCTTGTACAGACTGATGGTGACCGTACGGTCCTCGGCGACGGTGGAGTCGACCTTGCCGGCCAGCGCCGAGAGCACCGTCCAGGCGAAGGTGTCGCGCTCGGGAGCGCGGCCGTCGGTCGTCGGGGCCGACACCGTGACCTGGAGCGCGTCGTCGATGAGGCGGAAGACGCAGCTCAGCACGCTGCCGGGGACGGCCTGTTGCAGCAGGATCGCGCAGGCTTCGTCGACCGCGATGCGCAGATCCTCGATTTCGTCGAGGGTGAAGTCCAAGCGGGCTGCGAGCCCGGCCGTGGCCGTACGCAGCACTGACAGGTAGGCACCCGCAGCGGGCAGGCGGACTTCCACGAAGTCCACCGTCCCGGGCTCGCCTGCGATCTGGGACACCCTCACCTCCAAGGTGGCACAAGCTGGTTGAGCTGGAATGCGTGATGAATGCTCTTGGTGTTCGCGTTCTTCGGGGGTGTCCGCGCCGGGCAGCTCTCCCGTCGGGTGACAGGAGAACGATCCGGCGCGGCACATGGTTCGGCTGTGACGCTATCGCGATCCGCGGGCCGGTGTCGCCCGGAAGGAGCAGGGCAGCCGTCCGGACGGAGACGGCTCGGGCTCGTCCGGCGTCGCGTCTGTTACAGAGTGTAAAACCTCGGGCACGGACAGTGGTAGGGGTCGGAGCTGTCAAATCGCGGCCGATTACGCTCCGTTGACCTCTGCCGTGCCGGCCAGGTCGTGCAGCTCCTCTCCAGTGAGCCGGAAGACGGTCCATTCGTCCATGGGCCGGGCGCCGATGGATCGGTAAAAACCGATGGACGGTTCGTTCCAATCGAGGACTGACCACTCGAAACGCTCGTAGCCGCGGTCCGCGCAGATCTTCGCGAGGGCCGCCAGCAGGGCCTTGCCGTGGCCGCCGCCGCGTGCCTCGGGGCGCACGTACAGGTCCTCCAGATAGATACCGTGCGTGCCCGTCCACGTCGAGAAGTTCCGGAACCACAGGGCGAAGCCCACGGGGACGCCGTCGGCCTCGGCCAGCAGCGCGAAGACGGCCGGATGGGGGCCGAACAGGGCCTCCCTGAGCTGCGATTCGGTGGCCCGGGCGGCCTCCGGTACGCGTTCGTAGGCGGCCAGTTCGCCGATCATGGCCAGGATGACCGGTATGTCGTCGGGGGTCGCTTCGCGGATCATGCGGCAAGGCTAAAGGGGCGCCAAGGGGCGCCCGGCAGCGGTGCCCGTCCCACGGGGGCGCCGGCGGGCCGGGGCCTCACACCAGCATCCGGTCCGTGAAGCACCAGCGCCACGAGTCGCCCGGCTCGAACGACCGCATCACCGGGTGGCCGGTCTCCTCGTAGTGCGCGGTCGCGTGCCGGTACGGCGAGGAGTCGCAGCAGCCGACGTGGCCGCAGACCAGGCAGAGCCGCAGCTGGACGGGATGGCTCCCGGCGGCCAGGCACTCCAGGCAGGTGTCGCTCAGCGGTGCCGGCTCGGCGCGCGGGAGCTCGGGAACGTGCGTGCACTCGCTCATGCCGGCCAGGTTAGATCGCCGGGAGGACCGACGGAGGCTACCGGGACGGGACGGGCCGATGGACGTGATGCCGCTGCTGCTTCTGGTCGCGGGGAGCGCGGGGGTCGCCGGGCTGGCGCGGCGCACGCCGGTGCCGGCGCCGCTGCTGCTGGTGGCCGCGGGGCTCGGCGCCGCGTACATCCCGGGGATCCCGGACTACACCCTCGACCCGCACATCGTGCTGCCGCTGCTGCTGCCCCCGCTGCTGCACACCGCCGCGCTCGACAGCTCCTATCTGGACCTGCGGGCCAACCTGCGGCCGGTGGCGCTGCTGTCGTTCGGCTATGTGCTGTTCGCGACGCTGGCCGTCGGCTACGCGGCCTACCTGGTCATCCCGGATCTGCCGCTGACCGCCGCGCTCGTCCTGGGCGCCGTGGTCGCGCCGCCGGACGCCGTCGCGGCCAGCGCGATCGCCCGCAGACTGGGGCTGCCGCACCGGATCACGACGATCCTCCAGGGCGAGTCGCTGGTCAACGACGCCACCGCGATCACCGCGTACAAGGTGGCGCTGGCCGCCGCGCTCGGGGCCGGCGCCACCTGGGGCGACGGCATCAGGGAGTTCGCCGTCGCGTCCGTGGGCGGCGTCGGCATCGGTGTCGTCCTGATGGTGCCGCTGCACTGGCTCCGTTGCCGGCTGCGGGAGTCGGCCCTCCTGGAGAACACCCTCTCGCTGCTCATCCCGTTCACCGCCTACGCGGCTGCCGAGCAGGTCGGGGCCTCCGGGGTGCTCGCCGTCGTCGTGGTGGGGCTCTACCTGGGGCACCGCTCCTGGCAGGTCGACTTCGAGACCCGGCTCCAGGAGGACGCCGTCTGGAAGATGGTCTCCTTCGTGCTGGAGTCCGCGGTCTTCGCGCTGATCGGGCTCCAGCTGCCGGTCGTGCTGCGCGGCCTGGGGGAGTTCGGTACGGCCCAGGCCCTCGGGTACGCGGCCGTGGTGTTCGCCGTGGTGGTGCTGGCGCGGTTCGTGTGGGTGTTCCCCGCGACGTATCTGCCGCGCTTCCTGTCGGCCCGGATCCGCGACCGGGAGCCGGAGACGACCTGGACCGCGCCGGTCATCGTGGGCTGGGCCGGGATGCGCGGGGTGGTCTCGCTGGCCATCGCCTTCTCCATCCCGTCCGCGGTGCACGGGGGCGGCCCCTTCCCGGCCCGCGACCTGGTGCTCTTCCTGACCTTCACGACGGTCATCGGCACGCTGGTCGTTCAGGGGCTGACGCTGCCCCCGCTGATCCGCGCCCTGAAGCTGCCCGGCCGGGACGCGCAGGCCGAGACACTCGCCGAGGCGCAGGCGCAGAGCGAGGCGTCGCGGGCCGCCGAGGCCCGGCTGGACGAACTCCTTCGG
Organism: Streptomyces sp. CT34; assembly: GCF_000805335.1. GTDB lineage: Bacteria > Actinomycetota > Actinomycetes > Streptomycetales > Streptomycetaceae > Streptomyces. The sequence continues at coordinate 5,525,271 of NZ_KN708638.1, forward strand.
GACGAGCGCAACGCGCTTCCCGGGCCCCTCGCCGACCGGCTGCGCACGGTCATGGAGCGCCGCCGCGACTCCGTGTGGGAGCGGCTGGGCGCGGTGAACCCGGTGACCGGCGAGTCGGCCGACGAGACCTACCGGCGGCTGGCGCGGGAGATGATCGACGTCGAGCGGCGGGTGTTCGTCGAGCTGCGGGACGCCCGGCGGATCGACGACGAGATGATGCGGACGCTGCTGCGGCGGCTGGACCTGGAAGAGGCGGCGGCCTACCGGGAGTCGGCGACCTGACGGGTGGCCGGGGGCGCGGGCCGGTCGTTCACGGTGTACCCGTGATGACCGCGGCGACCGCGGTGCCGGGGGCGAAGGTGCCCGCCCCGGCCATCGCCGTCAGCGCGAACAGCAGCTTGGCGACGTAGACCCGCTCCACGGGCAGGCCGTGGCGCTCCTCGAAGGCGTCGGCGAAGGCGTCCAGCTCGGGGGTGCGGCGGGCGTAGCCGCCGAAGTGGAAGTCCGCCGCCAGTCGCCAGTCGCCGCGCGGGCCGCCGAAGGCCGCGCGCTGGAGCCCGGCGACCGTCTCGTGGAGGAAGTGCGGACGGCCGCCCTTGAGGACCGGGACGCCGACGGCGCGCTGGCCGGGGGCGAGTCCGGCGGCGAGGCCGGCGAGGGTGCCGCCGGTGCCGCAGGCCACCGCGACCGTGTCCGCCGCTCCGCGCAGCTCCCGACCCAGTTCCGTACAGCCCTGTGCGGCAAGGGAGTTGCTGCCGCCTTCCGGTATGACGCGGAAGGCGCCGAAGCGGTCGCGCAGCGCGGCGAGGAAGTCCGGGTCGGACTTGCGGCGGTAGCCGGCGCGGTCGACGAAGTGCAGCCGCATGCCGTCGGCGGCGCAGCGGGCCAGCGAGGGGTTGAGCGGGGCGCCGGCCAGCTCGTCGCCGCGGACCACGCCGATGGTGGCGAAGCCGAGGAGCCGGCCCGCGGCGGCGGTGGCCCGCAGATGGTTGGAGTACGCGCCGCCGAAGGTGAGCAGCGCGCGGTCGCCCGCCTCGGCCGCGGCCCGCAGATTGGGCGCCAGCTTGCGCCACTTGTTGCCCGGGAGCGCGGGATGTATGAGGTCGTCCCGTTTGAGGAGCAGGCGTATGCCCCGGCGGGAGAACGGCTCGTCGTCGATCTCCTGGAGGGGGGAGGGGAGGTGGGGGCGGAGGGCCTGGGGGTCGGGGCTGGTCACAGGGAGGGGAGGGTCGGGGAGGGCGGGGACGGGGGTGCGGTGACGGGTGCGGGTGCCGCTCAGTCGTGGAGGAAACCGTCGCCGTGGGCGCTGATGTGGGCTTCGAGGGCGGTCAGGGCGCTCTGGGTGGCCTCCGGGCTGCCGCTGCCGCGGCGCTCGGCGTAGTACGCGGCGCCCAGCTTCTTCAGCAGGTCGTTGCCGGCCCGCTGCTGCTGGAGCTCGTCGACCTTCTGCTTGCCCTGTGCCAGTCCCTGCTTGGCCTGCTCCTTGGCGCGGTCGAGGAACCCGGTCATTGCTGCCTCCAAGAACATGGGTGAAACGAACACGGTTGACATCGGTGCGGTCGGCCGGGCCGGCCGTCATCTGTCGGGCCGGGCCGACCGGTTGGCCTCGTCGGTCTCGTACGGATCAACGGCGCGGGCCGCCGTACGGTTCCCGTGCCAGGCTCGGGGATGGCGGCGCGGGGCGCGACACGGGTGAGCCGGTTGGCGCAGGCCGCCGCGCGGGACGCCGTGCGGGCTGGGGCTCCCATGGGGGCGCCCGGTACGGCGGGTTAGCGTGTCCCCCATGGACTACCAGGCCGTTCTTGAGGAGGTAGCGGCCTTCGCGAGGCCGTTCGTGGGGCGCGGGCACGTCGCCGACTACATCCCCGCGCTGGAGCGGGTGTCCGCGGACCGCTTCGGCATCGCGGTGGCGGACATCAACGGCGACGTGTACGGGACCGGTGACTGGCAGGTCCCGTTCTCCGTGCAGTCGATTTCCAAGGCGTTCTCACTGGCGCTGGTGATGGCCCAGTCCCACGGGGACGACGACATCTGGAAGCGGGTGGGGCGGGAGCCGTCCGGGACGGCGTTCAACTCGCTGGTGCAGCTGGAATGGGAGAACGGGATCCCGCGCAATCCGTTCATCAACGCGGGGGCGCTGGTGGTGACGGACCGGTTGCAGACGCTGACCGGTGACGCGAGTACGTCGATGCTGGAGTTCCTGCGGGAGGAGAGCGGCAACGCGGAGCTGGCGTTCGACCAGGTCGTGGCCGGTTCCGAGGCGGACCACGGCGACCGGAACGCGGCGCTGGCGCACTTCATGGCGTCGTTCGGGAATCTGGAGAATCCGGTGCCGAGCGTCATCGAGCACTACTTCTGGCAGTGCTCGATCGAGATGACCTGCCGGGATCTGGCGGTCGCCGGGGGCTTTCTGGCACGGCACGGGCTGCGGGCCGACGGCAGCCGGCTGCTGGAGGCCCGCGAGGCCAAGCGCATCAACGCGGTGATGCTGACGTGCGGGACGTACGACGCGGCGGGGGAGTTCGCCTACCGCGTGGGGCTGCCGGCGAAGAGCGGGGTGGGCGGCGGCATCGTGGCGGTGGTGCCGGGGCGGTGCACGCTGTGCGTGTGGAGTCCCGGGCTGGACGCGCGCGGGAACTCCGTGGCGGGGATGGCCGCACTGGACCAGTTCACGACGCTCACCGGGTGGTCGGTGTTCTAGGTCCTGTCGTCACGCTCCCGCCTGCCGGCCCTTCGGGCGGACGACGGGAGTGTGACGACAGGACCCGGCGCCCGTCCGACGGGTCGTGGCCGGGGTCGCGGCGGGCCGGGCCATGACGCCGCCCGGCCGTACGCCCTGGCGTTGTGGCCTTCCCCGGAGCAGAGCATTGTGGGCGGTAGGAGGTGCACCTGCCATGGAGCACGAGATGCGCGCTGAGTATGCGGAGGGCGTGCTGCCGCACGAGGACACGCCGGTCAAGCTGTGGCACATGGCCCGGCTGGGCGCGACCACGGCGATGTGCGGCCGGGCGCTGGCGCCCGGCGCCGCCACCCAGCCGGCCGAGAAGTGGGGGACGCCCGATGCCCAGCCGTTCTGCCGTACGTGCGGCGTGATGTACATGGAGGAGCACCCGCAGGACATCCGCTGAGGGGACGCCCGCCGACGGTCCCTACGGGCAGTGGATGACCTGGCCCGCGTACGAGAGGTTGCCGCCGAAGGCGAAGAGGAGGACGGGGGCGCCGGCGGGGATCTCGCGCCGCTCGACCAGTTTGGCGAGGGCCAGGGGGACCGAGGCGGCGGAGGTGTTGCCGGAGTCGACGACGTCACGGGCGACCACCGCGTTGACCGCGCCGATGCGTTCGGCGACCGGCTCGATGATCCGGAGGTTGGCCTGGTGGAGGACGACGCCGGCGAGGTCCTCGGGGCGGACGCCGGCGCGGTCGCAGACCTTGCGGGCGATGGCCGGGAGCTGGGTGGTGGCCCAGCGGTAGACGGTCTGGCCCTCCTGGGAGAAGCGGGCCGGGTCGCCCTCGATGCGTACCGCGCCGCCCATCTCGGGCACCGAGCCCCACAGCACGGGGCTGATGTGCGGCTCCGGTGCGGCGGTGACGACGGCCGCGGCGGCGCCGTCGCCCACCAGGACGCAGGTGGAGCGGTCCGTCCAGTCGACCACGTCGGTGAACTTCTCCGCGCCGATGACCAGGGCGTTCGTCGCCGAGCCGGCCCGGATGGCGTGATCGGCGGTGGCCAGGGCGTGGGTGAAGCCGGAGCAGACCACGTTGATGTCCATCGCGGCGGGGGCGGCCATGCCGAGGCGGGCGGCGACCCGGGCCGCGGTGTTGGGGCTGCGGTCGTTGGCGGTGCAGGTGGCGACCAGGACGAGGTCGATGTCCCGGGCGGCGAGCCCGGCGGCGGCCAGGGCCTTGGCGGCGGCTGCCGCGGCCATCGCGTCCACCGTCTCGTCCGGCGCCGCGATGTGCCGGGTGCGGATGCCGACGCGGCTGCGGATCCAGGCGTCGTCGGTCTCCACCATCGTGGCGAGGTCGTCGTTGGTGAGCACGCGGGAGGGCTGGTAATGGCCGAGGGCCAGGACACGCGACCCGGTCATGAGGTCCCCCTGCTGGGCTTGGGCGGGCGGTACCCGACCAGTGTCGCCGCCCGGCGGCGGCGGACGGTTGCGTGATCTGCCAATCTTCGGCGGCCAGAACTGGAGAGATTCGACCGCCGTGAGCGTGTATGGGCGGTCGGCGTGGCGGGGCGCACGGGCGGGCCCCGGCGGTGCGTGTCGGTACGCGTCGCCGGGGCCCGGTCGAGCGGTGCGCGCTCAGGCGAGGGCGCGGAAGCGGCGGAGCCGCAGGCTGTTGCCGACGACGAAGACCGAGGAGCAGGCCATCGCGGCGCCGGCGATCATCGGGTTGAGCAGGCCGGCGGCGGCCAGCGGCAGGGCGGCGACGTTGTAGCCGAAGGCCCAGAAGAGGTTGCCGCGGATGGTGCCGAGGGTGGCGCGGGCCAGGCGGATGGCGTCCGCGGTCGTGCGCAGGTCGCCGCGGACGAGGGTCAGGTCGCCGGCCTCGATGGCGGCGTCGGTGCCGGTGCCCATGGCCAGGCCGAGGTCGGCGCGGGCCAGTGCCGCCGCGTCGTTGACGCCGTCGCCGACCATGGCGACCGAGCGGCCCTCGGACTGGAGGCGCTCGACGACCGCGACCTTGTCCTCGGGCAGGACCTCGGCGATCACCTCGTCGATGCCGACCTCCGCGGCGACGGCCTCGGCGACCGCCTTGTTGTCGCCGGTGAGCAGGACCGGGGTCAGGCCCAGGGCGCGCAGCCGGCGGACCGCCTCGGCGCTGGTGGGCTTGACCGCGTCGGCGACGACCAGCACGGCGCGGGCGGCGCCGTCCCAGCCGACGGCGACCGCGGTGGCGCCGGCCGCCTCGGCCTCGTTCCTGGCGGCGGCCAGCTCGGGCGGCAGGTGCAGGCTCCGGTCGTTGAGCAGCCGCTCCCGGCCGACCAGCACGGCGTGCCCGTCGACGACGCCCTGGACGCCCAGGCCGGGGACGGCCGCGAAGTCCTCGGGGACCGGCAGCGCGCCGGACGGCTCGGCGGCCTCGGCGGCGGTGGCGACGGCGCGGGCGATGGGGTGCTCGGAGGAGTGCTCCAGCGCGCCGGCCAGCCGCAGCGTCTGCTCCCGGCTCTCGCCGTCGGCGAGGTGGACGCCGGTCAGGGTCATCACGCCGGTGGTGACGGTGCCGGTCTTGTCCAGGACGACGGTGTCGACGGTGCGGGTGGACTCCAGGACCTCGGGGCCCTTGAGGAGGATGCCGAGCTGGGCGCCGCGGCCGGTGCCGACCATCAGCGCGGTCGGGGTCGCCAGGCCGAGGGCGCACGGGCAGGCGATGATCAGCACGGCGACGGCGGCGGTGAACGCGGCCACCGCGCCCTGGCCGGTGCCGAGCCAGTAGCCGAGGGTGCCGACGGCGAGCGCGATGACGACCGGGACGAAGACCGCGGAGATCCGGTCGGCGAGCCGCTGGGCGGCGGCCTTGCCGTTCTGGGCGTCCTCGACGAGCCGTGCCATGCGGGCGAGTTGGGTGTCCGCGCCGACCCGGGTGGCCTCGACGACCAGCCGGCCGCCGGCGTTGACGGTGGCGCCGGTGACGGTGTCGCCGGGGGAGACCTCCACGGGGACCGACTCACCGGTGAGCATCGACGCGTCCACGGCGGAGGCGCCGTCGACCACCCGGCCGTCGGTGGCGATCTTCTCCCCGGGGCGTACGACGAAGCGGTCGCCGGTGCGCAACTCGCCGACCGGCACCCGCACTTCGCGTCCGTCGCGGAGCAGTGCGACGTCCTTGGCGCCCAGTTCGAGCAGGGCCCGCAGGGCCGCGCCGGCCTTCCGCTTGGCGCGGGCCTCGAAGTAGCGGCCGGCCAGGATGAAGGTGGTGACGCCGGCCGCGGCCTCCAGGTAGATCGAGCCGCTGCCGTCGGTGCGGGCGATGGTCGGCTCGAACGGGTGGGTCATGCCTGGCATGCCGGCGGTGCCGAAGAACAGCGCCCACAGGGACCAGCCGAAGGCGGCGAGGGTACCGAGGGAGATCAGGGTGTCCATCGTGGCGGCGCCGTGCCGCAGATTGGTCCAGGCGGCCTTGTGGAACGGCCAGGCGGAGTGCACCACCACCGGGGCGGCCAGGGTCAGCGACAGCCACTGCCAGTTGGTGAACTGGAGCGCCGGGACCATCGCCATCAGGACCACCGGGACGGAGAGCGCGAGGGCGGTGAGCAGGCGCCGGCGGAGCGCGGCCAGGGCGTCGTCCGGGGCGCGGTCGCCGCCGGTCTCCTCGGCGGCCGGCTCCGGGGCGGGCGGTGCGGGGACCGCGGCGGTGTAGCCGGTCCTCTCCACGGTGGCGATCAGGTCCGCGGTCGCCACGCCGCTGCCCTGTGCGAGCGCCACCTGCGCCTTCTCGGTGGCGTAGTTGACGGTGGCGCTCACCCCGTCCATGCGGTTGAGCTTCTTCTCGATGCGGGCCGCGCACGAGGCGCAGGTCATGCCGCCGATCTCCAGCTCGATGTGCTCGGTGATCGCGGTGGTCATGACTGCTCCTCGGGGTGCTGCGAGTGGTCCACGGTACGGGCGTGCCGGGTGGGCGGCACATGGGCGGGGGTGTCCCGGCCGCCGGGGGCGAACGCGCGGCCGAGGCCGAATCCGGCGGCGAGGACGGCGAGCAGGATCAGTGCGTAGCCACCGAGCTTGACCGGCGTGGTCAGGGCCGTCATGGCGTCTCCTCATCGCGGGGCCGAGGGGCGCCGACGGCTGTCGGCGTCCGTTCACTACGCAGAACCATATACCCCCCTAGGGTATTCCGTCAGCTTGTCGCGGACGTGTTCCCGGTCTCCTCCGGCGCCACCGCGCGGCCCACCCGGCCGGCCATCGCCCGCAGGTACCCGACCAGCTCCGGCGGCTCGTGCACCGTGAACTCATGGCCCACCATGGCCAGCCGCACCGCGAGCCAGGGCAGCGCGTCGGGCGCGCTGCGCCAGCGGCAGGACGTCTCGCCGAGCGGTTCGACGGTGCCCGCCGCCGGCCCGCCGAGCCGGGCGGCCACCTCGTCGGCGGGCCCGTGGACGGTCGCCACCGCCCGGTGCCCCTCCGCGGCCGTCAGCCCGCGCATCCGCTCCCGGACGTACGCCCCGGCGTCGGCGGCCGGCAGCTCGCGCGGCGCGGTCCGCACGCCGGTGGGGAACGGCTCGGACAGCCGGTCGACCCGGAAGATCCGCCAGTCGTCGCGGTCGTTGTCGTACGCGACCAGGTACCAGCGCCGCCCCGCGGCGACCAGCCGGTGCGGCTCCACCAGGCGCCTGCTGCGGGTGCCCGCGCCCGCCAGGTAACGGAAGCGCACCCGCTCGTGGTTGGTGATGGCCGCGGCCAGCACCGTCAGATGCTCCGGGTCGACGGTCGGGCCGTCCCCGGCCGGCAGCGGGACGGTGGCCGTGCCCAGGGTGCCCACCCGCCGCCGCAGCCGGGCCGGCAGCACCTGCTCCAGTTTGGCCAGCGCCCGTACGGACGCCTCCTCGATGCCCTCGATGGTGTGCCCGGCGGTGGAGCGCAGGCCGACCGCGATGGCCACCGCCTCCTCGTCGTCCAGCAGCAGCGGCGGCATCGCGGTGCCCGCAGCCAGCCGGTAGCCGCCCTCCGCGCCCATCGTGGCGTGCACCGGATACCCCAGCTCGCGGAGCCGCTCGATGTCGCGGCGGATGGTCCGGGTGGTGACCCGCAGCCGCTCGGCCAGCTCGCTGCCGGGCCATTCGCGGGGGGTCTGGAGCAGGGACAGCAGATTCAGCAGTCGTGCCGAGGTCTCACTCATGGACCGATGATGGCGCAGGAAATAGGTCGGGAACTGTCCTAGATCCGCTCTAGGGTCGAGGACGTCGAGGCGGCGCCGGGAGTGCGGTGCCGCCTCCACGGCTCCCGCTGTCCCTCCCGGTTCCCTAGGAGATACGCCCATGACCGCGCCCGACCCGATCGCGCCCGACGCGGCCGAGGCGGCCCCCGCGCCCGCCGACCGCAGACGCTGGCTCGCCCTCGCCGTGGTGCTCACCGCGAGCTTCATGGACCTGGTCGACGCGACCATCGTCAACATCGCGATACCGAGCATCCAGAAGGACACCGGCGCGAGCTTCAGCGCCGTCCAGTGGGTCACCGCCGGATACGCCCTCGCTTTCGCCGTCGGCCTGATCACCGGCGGCCGGCTCGGCGACATCCACGGCCGCAAGAAGCTCTTCCTGCTCGGGATGGCCGGCTTCACCGTCGCCTCCGCGCTGTGCGGCTTCGCCGCGGACCCGGGGATGCTGGTCGCCGCGCGGGTGCTCCAGGGCGCGATGGCCGCGCTGATGGTGCCGCAGGTGCTGGCGATCATCCACGTCAGCTTCCCGGCCCATGAACGCGGCAAGGTCTTCGGCATGTTCGGCGCGGTGATCGGGCTGGGCGCGGTCTGCGGTCCGCTGATCGGCGCGCTGCTCACCCAGGGCGACCTCTTCGGCCTGCAATGGCGCCCGATCTTCCTGATCAACCTGCCCGTGGGCCTCGCCGGTATCGTCCTCGGCCGCCGCTTCATCGGCGAGTCCAGGGCGGCCACCGCGCTCCGCCTCGACCTGGTCGGCACGGCCCTGGCCACCCTCGGTCTGCTGATGGTGCTCTACCCGCTCACCCAGGGCCGCGAGGCCGGCTGGCCCGTATGGGGCTTTGTCTCCATGGCCGCCGCCCCGCTCGTCTTCGCGGTGTTCGTCCGCTACGAGCGCGCCAAGGCCCGCAAGGACGGCTCGCCGCTGGTCGAGCTCTCCCTCTTCCGGATCAAGACGTTCGCGGCCGGCGTCGGCGTGCAGCTCACCTTCGGCGCGGTCAGCGGCCTCTTCTTCCTCATCTGGACCCTCTACATGCAACTCGGGCTGGGCTGGGGCCCGTTGCACGCCGGGCTGACCGGCATCCCGTTCTCCCTCGCCTGCTCGGCCGCGGCCGGGCTGTCCGTACAGAAGCTGGTGCCCCGCTTCGGCCGCAAGGTGCTCCAGGCGGGCGCGCTGGTCATGCTCGCCGGCGCCCTCCTCTACCTCTGGGAGGCCGGCCACTACGGCACCGCCATGCAGTCCTGGCAGATGGCCCCGGCGATGCTCCTGATGGGCGCCGGTATGGGCCTGATCGTCGCGCCGATCACCGACACGGTGCTGTCCGAGGTGCCCACCGAGCACTCCGGCTCGGCCTCCGGCATCTTCAACACCACCTCCCAGGTGGGCATGGCGCTGGGGCTGGCCCTGTCCTCGGTCGCGTTCTTCGGGGCGGTCGGTGACGGCGCGGGCGGCGGCGCGGCCTTCATCCCGGCCACCACCCGCGCCCTGTGGTGGATCGCCGGCGGACTGGTGCTGGTCTTCGGGCTGCTGTTCCTGCTGCCGCGGCGGGCGCGGCAGCACGGCGCGCCCGAGGCGGCCGGGGCGGACCCGGCCGCGGAACGGGACGAGCGGGTGCTGGTCTCCTGACCGGTTCCGGCCGGCGGGTGGTGTGTGCGGGAGCGCACGCCCGGGGCGCACCGGGGCAAACGGCAGGAACGGTGCCGACCACCTTCCGGTGCGGACTGCGCAAAATCGGCACGTCCGCCGTCCCCCGTGTGCGCCCCGGAGCGATACTGGCCCGGTGTCGATGATCAGCAATCTCCGCAGAGCCGTCCGGCTGCCGCAGCCGCGCCATGGCGGGGTCGACCTCAGCCACCCCGCGCGCTCGCCGCTCGGTACCGCCGTGGTGAACTGCGCGGTGTACGTCTCCGGTGTGCGCCAGGACGGCCGGCGGTCGGCCGAGGCGGCGCTCCACCAGGTCCGCGCGTCCGGTGACGGATTCGTCTGGATCGGCCTGCACGAGCCGTCCGAGGTGGAATTCGCCGGAATCGTCGAGCTGTTCGGGCTGCACCCGCTCGCGGTGGAGGACGCGGTCCACGCCCACCAGCGGCCCAAGCTGGAGGCGTACGACGACTCGCTGTTCACCGTCTTCAAGACCTGCCGCTACGTCGAGCACGACCAACTCACCGACACCAGCGAGGTCGTGGACACCGGCGAGATCATGGTCTTCACCGGCGCCGACTTCGTGATCACCGTACGGCACGGCGGGCACGGCTCGCTGGGCCCGCTGCGCGAGCAACTGGAGTGCGACCCGGACCAGTTGGCCCTCGGCCCGTCCGCCGTACTGCACGCCATCGCCGACCTCGTGGTGGACGACTACCTCGACGTCGCCGCCGCCGTCCAGGACGACATCGACGACGTCGAGAGCGAGGTCTTCTCCGTACGGGGCAGCGGCGGCGCCGGCCGCATCTACCAGCTCAAGCGCGAACTCCTGGAGCTGAAGCGGGCGGTGACCCCGCTGGACCGCCCCCTCCAGCAGCTGGCGAACAAGCCGACGCCGTACATCGACCCCCGGATCACGACCTACTTCCGGAACGTCGCCGACCATCTGGACCGGGTCCGGGAGCAGATCACCGGCTTCGACGAACTGCTCAACTCGATACTCCAGGCACATCTCGCCGAGGTCGCCAACGCCCAGAACGAGGCGATGCGGCGGATGTCCGCCTGGGCCGCGATCCTGGCCGTCCCCACCATGGTCACCGGCATCTACGGCATGAACTTCGAGCACATGCCGGAGAAGAGCTGGACGTTCGGCTATCCGCTGGTGGTGGTGCTGATGGTGGGGATCTGCTGCCTGATGCACCGCGGCTTCAAGCGGAACGGCTGGCTCTGACGGAACGGCCGGCTCCCGCGAAACGGTGGGCTCCGGCGGAACGGCCGGCTGCGGCCGTTCCGCCGGAAGCCACGGATCCGTCCGCTCACCGTCCGGCCACGTGCCGCGGCCGGGCCGCGCCCAGGCCGGTCGCGATCTGCGGGAGCAGCAGCACCAGCAGGACGGCCAGCGGGACGGTCCAGGTGCCCGACGCGTCGTGCACGGCGCCCAGCACGGCCGGGCCGGTGGCCGCGAGGATGTAGCCGAAGCACTGGGCCATGCTGGAGAGTTGGGCGGTGTGCCGGGCGTCCGGGGCGCGCTGCACGATGAACAGCAGCGCGAGGCTGATCGCCGCGCCCTGGCCCAGGCCGAGCAGGGCCATCCACAGGTAGGCACCGCCGACCGGCGCCACCAGCACACCGGCGAAACCGGCCGCGCACAGCGCCGCGCCGAGGGCCGCCAGCACCCCGGCCGGCAGCCGGCGGCCGACCACGACCGGTGCCAGGAACGACCCGGCGATGCCCAGCAGCGAGGAGAACGACAGCATCCAGCCGGCGTCGCCCACGCCCATCCCGGCGTCCTTGAGCATCGTCGGCAGCCAGGCGGCGGCTGCGTAGTAGCTCAGCGACTGGAGCCCCATGAAGCCGGTGACCTGCCAGGCCAGCGGGGAGAGCCACAGCCCGCGTACGGGATGGGCGGCCTCCCGGGCCGCGGCGGCCGGCACCCGGGTGCGGCTGCGCAGCTGCGGCAGCCAGACCAGCAGCGCGACCACCGCGAGCGCACCCCAACAGGCCAGCGTGGCCCGCCAGCTGAGTCCGGCGGCCTGCTGGACGGGCACGGTGACACCGGCCGCGAGCGCGGCGCCGCCGAACAGCGACATGGAGTACAGCCCGGTCATCAGGCCGGCCTTCGCCGGGAAGTCCCGCTTGATCAGGCCGGGCAGCAGGACGTTGGCGACGGCGATCCCGGCGCCGATCACGACGGTGCCGGCGAACAGCGCGACGACCGAGTCCAGCAGCCGCAGCCCGGTGCCCAGGCAGATCAGCGCCATCGTGCCGAGCAGCGACCGCTCCATGCCGAAGCGCCGGCCCAGCCGCGGCGCGAGCGGCGCCAGCAGGCCGAAGCAGAGCAGCGGCAGCGCGGTGAGCAGGCTGGTGGCGGCGGCCGACATCCCGCTCTCGGCGCGGATGGTGCCGGCCAGCGGGGAGACCGCGACGAGCGCCGGGCGCAGGTTCAGCGCCAGCAGGATGACGCCGATGCCCAGAAGGAGCGCGCGGCGCCCGGCGGCACCGGCCGGGGCGGGCGCTCCCGGGGGCGCCGCGGCCCGGTCAACGGGCCGTTCCGGCGCCGCCGTTATGCCTGTCGGTCCTTCCGTCATGGGTGCCGGCCTTCTCTCGTCGCGTGGTGACGCGCGCGTCGGTGGTGTGCGGGGGTGCGGTCGGTGGGGTGGGGGCGCGGAACGGCGCGGCGGCGTCCGCCGGCTACGCGGTCCCGGCGGGCGGTTCGCGCAGCGCGTCGGCGGCCTCGGTGAGATGCGCCAGCGCCGCGCGCTCGGCGGCGTCCGGGTCCTGCGCCTCGATGGCGTCGACGATGGCGGTGTGCGCGTCGAGTTGGTGGCGCACCGCGTCGGGCAGCAGCGGAGTGGCCACCACCGCCTCCAGCGTGCCGCGCAGCGCATCGCTCAGGTGCTCGTAGAGCTCGGCCAGCACGCTGTTGTGCGCGGCGGCGGCGACGGCCCGGTGGAAGCGCATGTCCGCCTCCACGAACCGGGCCGCGTCGCCGGACTCCCAGGCCCGGCCGCGCACCGCCAGCGCCTCGCGCAGCGCGGCCAGGTCCTCGTCGGTACGGCGCCGGGCGGCATGGCGGGCGGCGTCGCGCTCCAGGCAGGCCCGCACCTCGTACGCCTCCAGGTGGGCGGCGCGGCGCAGCCGCCGCTGCACGGCGGCGCCGAAGTCGCTGCGGGCGCGGACGTACGTCCCGTCGCCCTGCCGCGGCTCCAGCATCCCGGTGTGCACCAGCGCGCGGACCGCCTCCCGGACGGTGTTCCGGCCGACGTCCAGCTGCTCGACCAGGACCGGCTCGGCCGGGATCTTGGTCCCCACCGGCCACTCGCCCTCGGTGATCAGCCGCTCCATCTGCTCGATGACCAGGCCGACCAGGCTGGTACGGGCGGTGCTGCGCAGCGGCATCGGGCCGTCCTCTCGTCACGCTGCTCGCTCCCCGGATTCCCCGGGCAGATTCCACCAGTGATGGGAACATCCCATGTTTAGCGGTGTCAAATGGCCGGGCTTAACCTGAGGGCGTCGGTGATCTCGGCGGATGCGACGATCCCGGCAGACCCGATCCGGTCGGTCACGGAGACACGCGGAGACACATGGACGAGCGAGCCCGCCGGGCGGCGCCCTGGCGGGGCGAGTGGCCGGTGATCGGCGCGGTGGCCGTGGGCGGTGCCATCGGCGCCGCGGCCCGTTACGGCGCCGCCCTGATCTGGCCCACCGGCCCCGGTGCCTTCCCCTGGACCACGCTCGCCGTCAACGTGTCCGGCTGTGCGCTGATGGGTGTCCTGATGGTGCTGATCACCGAGGTGTGGACGGCGCACCGGCTGCTCCGCCCGTTCCTCGGCACCGGCATCCTCGGCGGCTTCACCACCTTCTCGACCTATGTCGTGGACATCGAGCGCCTGGTGGAGGCCCACCGGGTGGCGGCGGCGCCGGCGTATCTCGCGGCCACCCTGCTCGCCGCGCTGGCGGCCGTGACGGCCGCGATGACCGCGACCCGGGCGCTCTTCGGACTGAGGCGGCGGACGGCATGACGGACGGCACGGCGAACGGGACGGTGAACGGGGCGGTACGCCGCGGGGTTTCGGCGCTGCGGCTGACGGTGTTCGTCGGCGAGCAGGAGGTGTGGCACCACCGGCCCCTCTACGCGGAGATCGTGCACCGGGCCCGCGCGGCGGGGCTGGCCGGGGCCAGCGTCTTCCGCGGCGTCGAGGGCTTCGGGACCACCTCCGTGATCCACACCCAGCGGCTGCTGTCGCTCAGCGAGGAACTGCCGGTCGCGGTCGTCGCCGTCGACACCGAGGACCGGATCCGCGGATTCCTGCCCGAGCTCGACGAACTCCTGGCGGGCGGGGGCCTGGTGACGCTCGACCCGTGCGAGATGATCGTGTACCGGGAGCGGCCGGAACCGGCCGCCGGCGGGGAGGGCGGACGCGGGTGAACTGGCTGCTGGTGGTGGCCGGGGCCTTGGTCGGGGCACCGCTGCGCTTCCTCACCGACCGCTTCGTCCAGGCCCGGCACGACAGCGTCTTCCCCTGGGGGACCTTCGCCGTCAACGTGGCCGGCAGCCTGATCCTCGGCCTGGTGACCGGCGCGGTCGCCGCCGGCGCGGCCACCTCGCACGCCCAACTGCTGGTCGGTACGGGCCTGTGCGGGGCGCTGACGACTTACTCGACCTTCTCGTACGAGACGCTGCGGCTGACGACCGACGGGGCGCGGCTGTACGCGGCGGCCAATGTCGTGCTGAGCCTGCTGGCCGGACTCGCCGCCGCCTTCGCCGGAGTGGCCCTCGCACGGGCCCTCTGGGGCTGACCCCGGGCGCGCTCCGCCGCGCCGACCGGCCGGACACACGCGAGCGGTGGGGCTCCGGGAGGAGCCCCACCGCAGGGGCGGACGTACGGAACACCTGGGCCGGTGGGGGTACGAGGTCCGGCCGCCAGGTACCGGTCCTCGTCGGCCGCGGGCCGCCCGCCGTTCCCCGGCCCCGTCAGCCCGGCCGGAGAGCGGCCGGCCACCGCCGTACCGCGTCGTCGGGCGGCCGTGGTGGCCACCCGGCCGCCCGGGGTGTCAGGCGGCCGTGCCGAAGCGGACGCCCGCCAGGCCGTTGGCCCAGAGCTGGTCCACCTTGGCGCGCTCGTTGGCGTCCGGCTGGGTGTTCTGGCAGGACGGGCCGGGGCCGCCGCCGGACATCAGCTCGCTGCACGGACCCTCGTAGTGGTCCGGCAGCCCCAGCACATGGCCGGTCTCGTGGGCCACCACGCGCGTGGAGTTGTACTCCTTGGCCTGCTTGTGGTCGATGAAGACGAAGCCCTTGCCGTGGCCGTCGGTGCTCGCGTACGAACCGCGCGGGTCGTCGCCCTCCTTGTACTGGAAGTCGCCGCCCGTGCCCGCCTGGAGCTTGACGTTCTTGACCGCGCCGTTCCATATCGACGCGGCCTGGGATATCTGGCTCTGGTATGTCGGGGCGGCACCGGCGTCGTAGGTGACGGTGACCGCCGCCGCGTGCGGGTGCGCCTTCATCTTGGCGCGGGCCGACTTCATGACCGCCTCGAAGAACGCCTTGGTGTCGGCCTTCTCGGCCGCCGATCCGGTGTACGCGGCGATCGAAGCGGGTGTGCTGGGGTGGGAGTTGGCATGCGTCGAGGGGAAAGCCGACGGGGTGACCGCCGAGACCGGCGCCGCGGCTGCGAGCGCGGCGGCGAGACCCAGACCGAGCGCAGCCGACAGCGCCGTCTTGGGAGATTTCATGTGGGGGGCTCCTTAATCTCCGAGGGCCGTACGGCCGCCGTGTGGGGCGGCGGCCGGGGCCCTGCGGATTTCTTGGTGCCGTTGAGTCTGAACGGAGTTCGCCCGGAAGACGGAGATGCCAGGTGGCGATAGCGCCAGGCAATATCCCGGTGAAAAAGCGGGAGTTCAGGCAGGTTTAAGAGTCTGGTGTGAGCTGCGCCTGCACGTTTATGCTCCGGACGTGGAGCTAGAGGTAAGGCATCTTCGCGCGTTGTGCGCCATCGCCGACAGCGGCAGCGTACGCAAGGCGGCGCGGCAGTTGGGTATGACCCAGCCTTCCTTGACGACCCAGCTGCGCCGTATCGAGAAAGCCCTCGGCGGCCAGCTCTTCTTCCGGGAACCGAGCGGCAGCCGGCCGACACCCCTCGGGCATTCGGTGCTGTGCCGGGCCCGGCCGATAGTGGCCGAAATGCGGGCGCTTGTCGAGGAGATCGCGTCGGTTTCGGTCCGCGAGGAGGGCGCCCGGCTGCACATCGGCAGTACGAACAGCCCCGCCGTGGCCGGCTGGCTGCGGCGGCTGCGGGTGCGGCTGCCGGAGACCGACACCACGATACGGACCGATGTGTCCGCCAATGCCCTGCTGCACATGGTCGCGACGGGACAGCTGGACGCCGCCTTCGTGCACGAGGTCGAGGGCGCCCCGCTGCGCGTGCCCGAGGGCCTGGTGGAGCACGAACTCCTCGCCAGGGAACCCCAGTTCATCGCCCTGGCGGACACCCACCCGGCCGCCGCCCTGTCGGTGGTCCGGGTCGCCGACCTCGCGGACGACCAGTGGATGGTCGACCCGACCGTCGACGGCGAATGGGCCGGCCTGCGCCGCATCTGGGCCGCGGCCGGGATCAACCCCCGCGTGGTGCACGGCGACTACCTCACCACCATGGACCTCGTCACGGCCGGCGAGGTCGTCACCCCCTGCCAGCCCACCGCCCGCTCCCGCCCCGGCATGGCGATCCGCCCGCTGCACGGCGACCCGCTGGCGGTCCGGCTCTTCATGGCCTGCCGCCCGGACGGCGCCCCGGCCGCCCCCGCCGACGACCTGTTCGCCGATCTGACGGCCTCGTACATGGAGATCGCCTGGGCGAGCGAGGCGTACCGCGACTGGCTGGTCCGGCACGACGGCCCGTTGATGGTGGGCAGGTAGGTCCTGTCGTCATACTCCCGTCGTCCGCCCGAAGAGCGGGCCGGGCGGCGTGCCGGCGCGTGCTCTCGGCGGGCCGGGCGACGGCCCCTGTACTGGAGTACTGGGGTCGTTGCCCGGTGCGGCGAAGGGGTCCCCACGCCCGAGCCGTGCGAAGCCGGTTCGAGGGTGAGGGCACGTGCAGGGCGTCGCCCGGCAGGCGGGAGTTCGACGACAGGACCTGGCGCGACCCGGGGGGATACCCGCGGGCTATCGCCCGGCACCGCCGTCCGGGCCGTCGCCCGTGGCACCGTGCCCGGCGCCGCGGGCGCGGCCCGTAGGCTCCGCCTGTGCCGCCCGCTCCGCCAACAGGGCCCGCTCCCGGGCGTTACGGGTCATCGACGCCGCCCGCAGGAACTCCTCCCGGGCCTCCGCGGTCCGCCCCAGCCGGGCCAGCAGATCACCGCGGACGCTCGGCAACAGGTGGTAGCCCGCCAGCGCCGGCTCCGCCCCCAGTGCGTCCACCACCGCCAGGCCCCGCGCGGGCCCGTACGCCATCCCCACCGCCACCGCGCGGTTCAGCTCCACGACGGGGGACGGCGCGACCCGGCCCAGCGCCTCGTACAGCACCGCGATCCGCGGCCAGTCGGTCTCCTGGGCGGTCCGCGCCCGCGCGTGGCAGGCGGCGATCGCGGCCTGGAGGGCGTACGGGCCGACCGCGCCGCCCAGTTCCTCGGCGCGGGCCAGGGCGGCCAGCCCGCGCCGGATCAGCAACCGGTCCCAGCGCGCGCGGTTCTGCTCCGGCAGCAGGACCGGCTCGCCCGCCGGCCCGGTCCGCGCGGCCGACCGGGACGCCTGGATCTCCATCAGCGCCACCAGCCCGTGCGCCTCCGGCTCGTCCGGGAGCAGTCCCGCCACCATCCGGCCCAGCCGCAGTGCGTCCTCGCAGAGCGCCGGACGCATCCAGTCGTCCCCGGCCGTCGCCGCGTACCCCTCGTTGAAGACCAGGTAGATGACCTCCAGTACCGACGACAGCCGGTCGGCCAGCTCCCCGGCGGCCGGTACCTCGAACGGCACCCCGGCCGCGGCGAGCTTCTTCTTGGCCCGGACGATCCGCTGCTGCACGGTCGTCTCGGACACCAGGAAGGCACGGGCGATCTCCTCCGTCCGCAGCCCGCCGAGCAGCCGCAGGGTCAGCGCCACCCGTGCCGGGGCGGAGAGCACCGGATGGCAGGCGACGAACACCAGCCGCAGCAGATCGTCCTCGATCACCCGGGGGTCGAGGACCCGCGCGAAGTCGGCCTCGGACGGGCCCGGTTGGTGCTCCGCCTCGCGCCCCAGGGCCTCGACCTTCCGCGCCAGCCGCTGCCGGCGGCGCACCAGGTCGATCGCCCGGTTCCTGGCGGTGGCCATCAGCCAGGCGCCCGGATTGCCCGGGACACCGGTTTCCGGCCACCGCTCCAGCGCGGCCACCAGCGCGTCCTGGGACAGCTCCTCGGCGAGCCCCACATCGCCAACGATCCGGGTCAGCCCGGCGATCAGCCGCGGCGACTCGATCCGGAACACCGCCTCGACCGCCCGCCGCGCCTCGCCCGCCGCCCTCTCTCCCGCTGCCACGGGCACATCAGAACACCCCGGCCGCGCCCCGGCAAACCGCACCGCGGCGCGACCCGGCACGGCCGCCTACGCGCCCGCCGGCGCCTCTTCCACCTGCCGGATCTCGGCCGTGATCTCCCACTCGTCCCCGTGCACCCGCAGGAACCGCTTCGCCCAGTCGACGGCCTCCTCCTTCGAGGCGGCCTGGATCAGCGCATATCCGCCGATGACCTCCTTGGCCTCGGCGAACGGCCCGTCCGTCACGCTCGGCTTCCCGTCCGCCAGGTGCACCCGGACGCCCTCCGCGCTCGGCCGCAGGCCGGCCGTGTCCAGCAGCACCCCGGCCTCGGTCATCTCGTCCATCAGCTTGCCCATCTCGGCCATCAGCTCCGGGCTCGGCCCGCCGGCGGGCGCGGTCTTCTCGTCGATCCGGACCATCATCATGAAGCGCATCACGAACTCCTCTGCGTATGCCCTGTATTCCGCGTATCTCGCGTATCTCGCGTGATCCGCGTGTTCCGCAACACGCCTCGGTACGCGGTGCGGTCACCCGCACGACGAACCGGGGACGCCGGAATCGACATCCGCGGGGATTTTTTTCGGCGCCTCTCCCCGGAGCCTCTCCCTGGGCTCCCTGGGCTCCCTGGGGCCCCGAGACGCCACAGCACCCGGCTCCGCGCGGATGCCGGGTGCTGTGGGGGTACTGCGACGTGCGGCGGGGTTACGCCTTCTTCGTCTCCCAGAAGATCTTGTCGATCTCGGCGATGAGCTCCAGGGCCTTCTCGCCCGTCTTCGGGTCGTTCGACGCCTTGGCGGCGCTGAGGGCCTTGAGGGTGTCGTTGACCAGCTGGTGGAGCTGTGGGTACTTCTCGAAGTGCGGGGGCTTGAAGTAGTCGCTCCAGAGCACCGAGACGTGGTGCTTGGCCAGCTCGGCGCGCTGCTCCTTGATCAGGACGGCCCGGGTGCGGAAGTCAACGTCCTCGTTGGCCTGGTACTTCTCCTGGACGGCCTTGACCGACTCGGCCTCGATGCGGGCCTGGGCCGGGTCGTACACGCCGCAGGGCAGGTCGCAGTGCGCGCTGACCTTCACCTTGGGGGCGAACAGGCGGGAAAGCATGTGCAGTCCTTCCTCGTGATCGTCTTCTCAGGTGCGAGATTACTCGGTGCGGGAAGGCTTTTCTCGGGTGGCCCGGGGGTCTTAGGGCAAAAGTCCGGTGCCGGGTCGCGACTGATGGAGGATGGACCGGTGAAGGGGTCGAACCGGGGCGGGACCGGGAGGTACGGGATGCCGGAGCGGGTGCGGGAGCCGGATCAGGACAGCGGCGGCGCGGCGCCGGCGCGCGGCGGGCTGCTGCGGTCCTTCGGGCTGGCCGAGGTCTACAACCCGTCGATGGTGCCGGCGCTCCTGCCGGGGGACCGGCTGGTGGTGCAGTACGGGGCCGCGGTGCGGCCCGGCGACGTGGTCGTGCTGCGGCACCCGTTCCGGCAGGACCTGCTGATCGTCAAGCGGGCGGTGGAGCGCCGGGACGGTGGCTGGTGGGTGCGCGGCGACAACCCGTATGTCGAGAACGACAGCCGGGAGTTCGGGGCGGTGCCCGACGAGTTGGTGGTCGCCCGCGCCTGGGTGCGGATCCGGCCGCCGCGCGGGGTTCAGCGCTCGCCGCGGGCGGTGGCCGCCTGGGCCTGGTCGGCGGTGCGGCCGGTGCGTTCGCTCTCCAGGCGCTTGCGGGCGCGGTAGGCGGCGACGTTGGCGCGGGTGGCGCAGCGGTCGGAGCAGTAGCGCCGGGACCGGTTGGTCGAGGTGTCGAGGTAGGCGTTGCGGCACGGCCGCGCCTCGCAGATGCCCAGGCGGTCCACGCCCAGCTCCGTGAGGTGGAAGGCCAGGCCCATGCAGGCGGTCGCGGTGTAGCCGGCGGTGGCGTTGGCCGCGTGGTCGGCGATGTGCAGGTGCCACTTGGGGCGGCCGTCGTCGTCCCGGTACTCGTGGCCGGAGATCTGCGGGCTGACCGGGAACTCCATCATCAGCGCGTTGAGCAGGTCCACCGCCAGCACCTCGTCGCCGCGGTCGGCGGCTTCGAAGACGGCGCGCAGCCGGGTGCGCACCTGGCGCAGCCGGGTCACGTCGCTGTCGGCGGCGCGCCGGGCTGCCTGCTGGGCGGGGCCGAAGAGTTCGCGGACCGCGTCGACCGAGGTGAGGGTGTCCGCGCCGCGCTCGGGCTGCTCGGTGTTGACCAGTCGCACGGCGTAGTCCGAGTAATAGGCCAGTTCCACTTGTAGTCCTTACGGGGGCGCGTCTAGAGTGCGGGGCGAGCATTCGTAATGGGTGTTGTCGCTACGAGGGTATTACGGGCCGAGGGGGTTGTGATGACGGAGACCACCATGGGCAACGACTGGCAGGCGTGGCAGGACAGTTGGGACCGGCAGCAGGAGTGGTACCTGCCCGACCGTGAGGAACGGTTCCGGGTGATGCTCGACATGGTCGAGGCGCTGGTGGGCCCCGAGCCCCGGGTGCTCGATCTGGCCTGCGGCACCGGCAGCATCTCCGACCGGCTGCTGAAGAGGTTCCCGAAGGCGGAGAGCGTGGGCGTCGACCTGGACCCGGCCCTGCTGGCCATCGCCCAGGGCTACTTCGAGGGCGAGGACCGGGTCCGTTTCGTCCGGGCCGACCTCAAGGACCCGCGGTGGACCGCGCACCTGCCGCACGACTCCTACGACGCGGTGCTGACCGCTACGGCGCTGCACTGGCTGCACACCGAGGACCTGCGGGGGCTCTACGGGCAGCTGGGCGGGCTCGTCCGGGACGGCGGGGTGTTCCTCAACGCCGACCACATGCCCGACGATTCCACGCCGCGGATCAACGCCGCCGAGCGGGCGTTCCGGCACGCGCGGATGGACCGGGCCAAGGAAGCCGGCGCGGTCGACTGGGCCGAGTGGTGGCAGCTGGCCGCCGCCGATCCGCTGCTGGCCGGGCCGACCGCCGAGCGCTTCGGGATCTACGGTGAGCACGCGGACGGCGACACCCCCTCCGTGCGGTGGCACGCCCAGGTGCTGCGCGAGGCGGGCTTCGCGGAGGCGCGTGCCGTGTGGGCGTCGCCGACGGACAGCCTCGTGCTGGCGCTGAAGTAGCCGGAGCGGTCGCGGCGGCGAACCGCGGCGGGCGGCACCCCCGGGGGTGCCGCCCGCCGCGCCGTTCCGCGGGGACCCGGCGACTCGGCGGACTCAGAGGACCTTGGACAGGAACGACTGGGTCCGCTCGTGCTGCGGGTTGGTCAGGACGTCGCGCGGGTGGCCGGACTCGACCACCACACCGTCGTCCATGAAGACCAGCGAGTCGCCGACCTCGCGGGCGAAGCCCATCTCGTGGGTCACCACGACCATCGTCATACCGTCCGCGGCCAGGTCCTTCATGACGTCCAGGACGTCGCCGACCAGCTCCGGGTCGAGGGCCGAGGTCGGCTCGTCGAAGAGCATCAGCTTGGGCTCCATGGCCAGCGCGCGGGCGATCGCCACCCGCTGCTGCTGCCCGCCGGAGAGCTGCGAGGGGTAGTTGCCGGCCTTGTCGGCCAGGCCCACCCGGTCCAGCAGCTTGGTCGCCCGCTCCCGCGCGGACGCCTTGGACTCGCCCTTGACCTGGACCGGCGCCTCCATGATGTTCTCCACCGCGGTCATGTGCGGGAAGAGGTTGAAGCGCTGGAAGACCATGCCGATGTCGCGGCGGCGGGCGGCGACCTCGCGGTCGCGCAGCTCGTAGAGCTTGCCGTGGTGCTCGCGGTAGCCGACCAGTTCGCCGTCCACCGACAGCCGGCCGGCGTTGATCTTCTCCAGGTGGTTGATGCAGCGCAGGAACGTCGACTTGCCGGAGCCGGACGGGCCGATCAGGCAGAAGACCTCCCGGGGCGCCACCTCCAGGTCGATGCCCTTGAGGATGTGGGCCGCGCCGAAGGACTTGTGCACGCCCTCGGCCCTGACCATCGGGGTACCGGACTTGCTGCTGCTGCTCATGCCGCACCTCCGGCGCGGTTCAGGCCGGCCAGCTTCGCCTTGGCGCGCTGGAACGGGGTGGGCGGAAGCTGGCGGCTGGAGCCGCGGGCGTAGTAGCGCTCCAGGTAGAACTGGCCGATGCTCAGCACCGTCGTGGCGATCAGGTACCAGGCGGCGGCCAGGATCAGCATCTCGACCACGACACCGGAGTCCCGGCCGACGTTCTGCGCGGCCTGGAGCAGGTCGTAATACTGGACGGCGATGACCAGGGACGAGGTCTTGAGCATGTTGATGACCTCGTTGCCGGTCGGCGGCACGATCACCCGCATCGCCTGCGGCACGATGATCCGGCGCAGCGTCTTGGCGTGGCTCATGCCGAGCGCGTGCGCCGCCTCGGTCTGGCCCTCGTCGACGGCGTTCAGGCCGGCCCGGCAGATCTCGGCCATGTACGCGGCCTCGTTGAGGCCCAGGCCCAGCAGCGCGCACAGGAACGGGGTCATGAAGTCCGACCACTCGTCCTTGTAGATCGGCATGATGTCGATGTACTGGAAGACCAGGCCGAGGTTGAACCACAGGAACAGCTGGACGTAGACCGGGGTGCCGCGGAAGAACCAGATGTAGAACCACGCGACCGTCGAGGTCACCGGGTTCTTCGACTGCCGCATGACGGCGAGGATCACGCCCAGCACGATGCCGATGACCATGGCCAGCAGCGTGATCCACAGGGTGTTGCGCAGACCCTTGAGGATGTCCGCGTTGAACATGTAGTCCGGTATCGCGCCCCAGTTGACCTTCCCGGAGGCGAAGGCGCGGCCCAGCAGCACCAGCAGCGCGATGACGACGAGCGCGGCGACCCAGCGCCCGTAGTGGCGGACCGGGATGGCTTTGATGGGCTCGGGCTGGGCCGGCGGAGGGGCGGCCGGCGGTTCGGCCGGCTTGTCGACGTCAACTGACACGGATGTTGCCTTTCAGCATTCGGCGGAGTTGCGCGGAGCGGTTGGTGCGGGGCGGCGGAGGGTGTCGACCGCGGGCTCAGGAGCCGCCGTTGAGCTGCACGTCCTTGACCGCGGCGTCCTTGACGTCCCACTTCTGGAGGACCTTGGCGTACGAGCCGTTCTTGATCGCGAGCTGCACGGCCGCCTTGAGCGCGTCGCGCAGCTGCTGCTGGTCCTTGGGGACCGCGATGCCGTACGGCGCCGCCTTGAGCGGGGCACCGCCGACCAGCTGGAAGTCGTTGCCGCCGCCGGAGACCTTCACCGCGTACGCCGCGACCGGGTAGTCGCTGGAGACCGCGTCCACACCGCCGGTACGCAGCCGGGTCTGGGCCTCGGAGTCGTTGTCGAACGCCTCGATGGAGATGGGCTGCTGGCCGCTGGTCT
The DNA here is from genome assembly GCF_000805335.1 of Streptomyces sp. CT34. GTDB lineage: Bacteria > Actinomycetota > Actinomycetes > Streptomycetales > Streptomycetaceae > Streptomyces. Next base: position 5,548,636 of record NZ_KN708638.1, read on the forward strand.
CACAGGACTTGGACTTGTCCTTGGCCAGGTCGTCGGAGACCGTGCCGCGCTGTACGGCGAGCTTCTTGCCGCACATCGTCTCCCAGCTGTCGACGCCGTTGGTCTTGCCCTTCTGCGTGTAGAGCGAGACGCCGACGTTGAGGTAGTCGACGAAGTCGACGCCCTCGCCGATCTTCTTTCCGGTGTTGCTGTCGATGCCCTGCTGGCGGTCCTTGGTGTCCGTCATCGCCGACATCGCGATGTCGTAGCGCTTGGACTTCAGGCCGCCCATGAGGGTGTCGAAGGTGGCGTTGTTGAAGTTGAGCTTGATGCCCAGTTCCTTGCCGATCGCGTCCGCGAGGTCCGGATCGATGCCCGCGACCGCGCCGTTCGAGCGGTACTCCACCGGCTTGTACGTGATGTCCGAACCGACCTGCAGCATGGCCTTGTCCTGGACATCCTTCGGCAGCATCTTGAACAGCGGTGCATGGGTGTTGCGGTTCTTCTGCGCCGCCCGCCGGGCCTTGGCCTCCTGGGTCTGGTCACCACACGCGCTGAGCAGCAGCAGCGAGGCGGTGACCGTGGCTATGGAGGCGGTGGCCGTCGCGGACCTACCGAACCTGCCGAACCTGCCGGCCGCCGCGCGACGGGTGGTGTCTGCGGTCATGCTGATCCTCCTGCGGATGGTTAACCGACGTGCCAGTGTGAGCAGCCGATGAGTGGGTGAGAAAGGGGCGGGCACACACCTTTGGGCACCTTTGAGCGTCGCGACGTCGATCGGTGACGGAATCTTGCCATCCGATCTCCGGTATTCGGACTGCCGGAGAGGTCAAAATCGGATAACGGACGGGCGAGGCGCGACCGCGCCCTTGCGGTGCAGGGGGAGACGGGTGCGGGCGGGGCGTGAGAGGCGCGTCAAGGGCCGGTGATGTCTCGAATTCCGGACAGCCGCGGGGGATCTTCGGCGATTTCCGGCATTCCGTCGCTATTGTCGGAGCCTTGTACTCGGAGGTAACGAATCTAACTCGTCGGCTCCCATGCCCGTCCGGTAGAAAGGGTCGTTACACCCCTCATCCGGGGCTCAGGGCGCGTGTGCGGCGCGCCCGGCGTCCGTACCTCCCCCCGCGCGGCGGCTATCCACCGAGCAGGGCGCGGACGCGGTGCCCGCCCACCCCCCAACCAGGGAGTGGCCACCCTCAACAGATTTACGACAAAGGGGTCAGACAAAGTGGCAGCGGAGATCGTCAATCCTCGCAGCGACAGCGAAACGGGCGCGGAAGACCCGGACACCACGTCCGGCGAGTTCTTCGACCCGGCCTTCGCGCTGCATCGCGGCGGCAAGATGGCCATCCAGGCGACCGTGCCGGTGCGCGACCGGGACGACCTGTCCCTCGCCTACACGCCGGGTGTCGCCAAGGTGTGCAGCGCCATCGCCGAGCAGCCCGAGCTCGTGCACGACTACACATGGAAGTCCCAGGTCGTGGCCGTGGTCACGGACGGCACCGCGGTGCTGGGCCTGGGCGACATCGGCCCGGAGGCCTCGCTCCCCGTGATGGAGGGCAAGGCCATCCTCTTCAAGCAGTTCGGCGGCGTGGACGCGGTCCCGATCGCGCTCGCCACCACCGACACCGACGAGATCGTGGACACCGTCGCGCGGCTGGCGCCGTCCTTCGGCGGCGTCAACCTGGAGGACATCTCGGCACCGCGGTGCTTCGAGATCGAGCGCAGGCTCCAGGAGCGGCTGGACATCCCGGTCTTCCACGACGACCAGCACGGCACCGCGGTGGTCACCCTCGCCGCGCTGCGCAACGCCGCCAAGCTCACCCGGCGCGAGCTCGGCGAGCTGCGGGCGGTCATCTCGGGTGCCGGCGCGGCCGGTGTCGCCATCGCCAAGATCCTCATCAACGCCGGCATCGGCGATGTCGCGGTGTGCGACCGCAAGGGCGTCGTCTCGGCGGACCGCGAGGACCTCACGGACGTCAAGCGCGAGCTGGCCGGCTTCACCAACAAGGCGGGCCTGACGGGCACGCTGGAGGCCGCGCTGGACGGCGCCGACGTCTTCATCGGGGTCTCCGGCGGCACCGTGCCGGAGGAGGCGGTGGCGAAGATGGCGAAGGACTCGCTGATCTTCGCGATGGCCAACCCCAACCCGGAGATCCACCCGGAGGTCGCCCACAAGTACGCGGCCGTCGTCGCCACCGGCCGCAGCGACTTCCCGAACCAGATCAACAACGTGCTCGCCTTCCCCGGCATCTTCGCCGGCGCGATGCAGGTGCGCGCCTCGCAGATCACCGAGGGCATGAAGCTCGCCGCCGCCGAGGCGCTGGCCGCCGTCGTCGCCGACGAGCTCGGCGCCGACCGCGTCATCCCCTCGCCGTTCGACGAGCGGGTCGCCCCGGCCGTCACCGCGGCGGTGGCCGCCGCCGCCCGCGCGGAGGGCGTCGCCCGCCGCTGACCGCGGCACCGGGCGGATCGGATACGGCGAC
>NZ_KN708638.1:5551110-5567937 GCF_000805335.1 Streptomyces sp. CT34
GGCCCGGCCCGTCGCCGTACGGCCGCCGTTGACCGCGACGCCGCGATGCGGGCCCGCCACTTGCCGCGGCCCGGCCGTACGCGGTGCGTGTCACACCCGTACGCGCTGTTGCGGCGCGCGGACGCGGCCTACGTTGGGATCATGTTTGCTGCCTACGCCGCCCGCATCGACCGCGACCAGCCCCTGAACGGCCTGGAATTGGGGGAGCGCCCGGCCCCCGAGTCCCGCCCCGGCTGGACGACCGTCAACGTCAAGGCCGCCTCCCTCAACCACCACGACCTGTGGACGCTGCGCGGCGTCGGGATCACCGAGGACGCGCTCCCGATGATCCTCGGCTGCGACGCCGCCGGAGTCGACCAGGACGGCAACGAGGTCGTCCTGCACTCCGTCATCGGGCAGACCGGCCACGGCGTCGGCCCCGCCGAGAAGCCCTCCATCCTCACCGAGCGGTACCAGGGCAGCTTCGCCGAGCAGGTCACCGTCCCCACCTGGAACGTCCTCCCCAAGCCGGCGGAGCTCTCCTTCGAGGAGGCCGCCTGCCTGCCCACCGCCTGGCTGACCGCGTACCGGATGCTGTTCACCAACGCGGGCGTACGGCCCGGGGACACCGTGCTCGTCCAGGGCGCGGGCGGCGGTGTGGCGACCGCCGCCATCGTGCTCGGCGCCGCCGCCGGCCTGCGGGTCTTCGCCACCAGCCGGGACGAGGCCAAGCGCAAGCGGGCCGTGGAGCTGGGCGCCGAGGCGGCGTTCGCGACCGGCGAGCGGCTGCCGCGGCGGGTGGACGCGGTCATCGAGACGGTCGGCGCCGCGACCTGGTCCCACTCCGTCAAGTCGCTCCGGCCCGGCGGCACTCTGGTGATCTCGGGCGCCACCAGCGGCTTCACCCCCAAGAGCGGCGAGCTCAACCGGATCTTCTTCCTGGAGCTGAAGATCGTCGGCTCCACGATGGGCAGCAAGGAGGAGCTGGCCGGCCTGCTCGGCTTCTGCGCCGCCAAGGGCATCCGCCCGGTCATCGACTCCACCCTGCCGCTGGACCGGGCGCGCGAGGGCTTCGCGAAGATGGCGGAGGGCGAGCTGTTCGGGAAGATCGTGCTGACGGTGTGACGCAACGTCATATCAGGGGAGGGGGCGGGGACGTGCGGATCCTGCCGGCGGCCGGGCGGGCGGCGGTGCCGTGGAGCAACGGCGGCGGGCTCACCCGCGAGATCGCGGCCCACCCGCCGGGCGCGGGCTGGGAGGCCTTCGCCTGGCGGGTGAGCCTGGCCGACGTCACCCGGGACGGCCCGTACTCCCCGCTGCCCGGCGTCCGGCGGATCCTCACCGTCGTCGACGGCGCCGGGCTGGAGCTGACCGTGGACGGCGCCGTGCACCGACTGCCGGGCCGCCTCCGCCCGTTCGCCTTCCCCGGTGCCGCCGCCACCGGTTCCCGGCTGCTCGGCGGCCCGGTCGTCAACCTGAACGTGATGTGCCGGGAGGGACGGGCGACGGCGGCCGTCACGGTGGTGCGCGGGACCCGGGAGGTGGCGCCGGGACCGCGCACCACCGCGGTGCTGGTCGCGGTGGCGGGCGACACCTGGCTCGGCGCCATGGCGGGGGAGCCGGGCGTGCGGCTGGGGCGGTACGACGCCGCGGTGTGGGACGGGCAGGCGGACGCGACGGCGCCGGTGGCGGTGCGAACGGACGGCGCCGCGGCGCTGATCGAGCTGTCCGTCGTCAACGGGGCCGCGGCGACGGGACGTTGACCACCGTTCCGTGCGGCCGGTAGAGGGGGACGGCGGGCGGCGCCTGCCGGGTGTCCGCCGCCGGGCCGTCCACGGGGACGGCCAGTACCGGCGTGACGCCGGGCAGGGCGCCGATCGCCGCCCGCAGCCGGTCCGCGGCGCCCGTGGTGCCCGTGGCGGTGAACTCCCGCCAGGCGTCGGCGTCCGCCCACTCCGCGATGGTGAGCACCCGGTCGCCGCCCCGGGCGAGATGGAGATGGGCGCCGAGCAGCCCCGGGACCCGCGCGCGGTCCAGTATGCCGACGACGGTGTCGGCGAGGGCCCGCTGGGCGTCCGGGCCGGTGGTGGCGAAGGCCGGGGTGGTCAGGAAGGCGGGCCGGGGCGCGGCGGGTTCCTCGGGGACGTGGCTGCGGTAGTGGCGGTAGCGGATCAGGCCGGGGCGGCGGATACCCGGGAGGGCCTGGTCGATCCGGTCGACGCCCGCCTGGCGCCGGGTGCGCGCCCACTCCCGGTGGGCCGCGTCGTCCGTCCACTGGGCGTAGTTGAGGACATGGCTGCCGTCGGTGCTCAGGAAGGCGCTCAGCGCCAGCATCGCGTCCGGGCGCCGCTGCCGCTCCCAGCCGGCGAGCACCGCGTCCGCCGCCGGGCGCTGGGAGCCGGCGTCCGGTACGAGCCAGGGGCTGATGAGAACGATGGCGGCGTCGGGGCGCCGGAAGTCGGGGACGTCGGTGACGGGCGGCATGGTGGGGGCTCCGTGGTGATCCGGGGATGTCGTACGGGAGCCTGATGCCTCAAGTGCGGTTGAGGTCAAGGGGGATGGGGCGGGGGAGGGGGAGGGGAGTGGCGAGGGACGACGGGGCGCAGGCCGCCGGGGGGGGCGGTGCGCGGGCAGCCCGCATGCCGCCCGCGTACCGCCCGCCCCGGCGGTCCTAGTCGTCGCCGTGCGGGTCCGAGGACGGGTATTCGGGGTGGCGCAGCAGGGCGCCGATGTGTGCGGCGGCGGTCGACAGCCGGCGGCGGGATTCCCGCAGTTGCTCGGCCGTGACGCCGTGGTCGCGGGCCGCGTCCCGCAGGTCGTCGCGGAAGCGGTCCAGCAGCCGGTCGAAGTCGCGGGCCGGATCGCCGCTGCCCGGCTCGGCCGCCCACGCCGGGGCGGGCGGGGCCTCGGCGCCCGCGGGCTCTCCGGTCGCCCCCGGGGGCTCCCCGGCCGCCCCCGGGGGCTCCTTGGACAGGTCCGGCCGCTCGACCGTGATCCGGACCTCGTCCGCCGCGGGCCCGGTGTGCGCGCCGGTCCCTCCGGGGCCGGACGGTGCGCCCGTGTAGCGCCCGACCTCGCGGGACACCTCGGACAGCGCCTCGCGCACCGCGCCCGACCAGTCGCCCGAGCGCACCGCCCCCTGGGTGCTGTCCTGCACGCGCTTGATGACCCGCTGGATCTCCTCGCGCGCGAACACCTGGGCGTCCCTGGCCTGTTTGCGGGCCCGCTGGGCGTCCTGCCGGGCGCGCCGGCTCTCCTCCTTGGCGCGCCGGGCCTGCTCCTTCCACTCCTCCTTGGCCCGCCGGAACTCCTCCTTCGCCTGCCGCCAGGAGTCCTTGTCGCCGAACGCGCCGTCGAAGTAGTCGGAGGCTTCCGGGAACGGCCGCTCGCCCGCGCCCCGGGTACCCCGTCGCCCGCCGTCGCCCTTCCTGGCCTGCCGGGCGGCCTCCCGGATCTCCCGGCGCAGATCGCGCGCCGAGCCGCTGACGTCCTCCCGGATGTCCGAGGCGAGCGCCGCGACCGACTCCCGGATCTCCAGCTCCAGATCGGCCAACTCGCCTCCCCGGTCGGCGAGTTCGGCGCGGCCGGCACCGGTGATCGAGTAGACCTTGCGGCCTCCCTCGGTCGTGTGCGTCACCAGGCCCTCGGCCTCCAGCTTGGCCAGCCGGGGGTAGACCGTGCCGGCGGAGGGGGCGTACAGCCCCTGGAAACGCTCCTCCAGGAGGCGGATGATCTCGTAGCCGTGCCGCGGGGCCTCGTCCAGCAGCTTGAGGAGGTAGAGCCGGAGGCGGCCATGGGCGAAGACGGGGGGCATGCTCAGAGCACCTTCTTCCCTGCGGAGGGGGTGGACGAGGCGGACGGTGCGGGGCCGCCGTCCGGGGCGGGGGCCGGGCCGCCGTTCGGGCCGGGGGCCGGGCCGCCGCCGGGCGCGCCGCCGCCCTCCGGCTCCTCGAAGGCGGGGCGGCGCAGCAGGGAGAGCGCCCCGGAGACGGTGGTGGCCTTGAGGCGGCCGGTGCCGGCGCCCAGCGAGCCGGTGATCTTCTTGGCGCCCCACTGGCCGCTGACCCGCAGATCGTCGAAGGCGTTGGCGACCGCGCCGCTCGCGGTGTTGGCCTCCACCCGGGCGTCGGCCGGGTCGGGCAGCCGGATGGCGATCTCCCCGGAGACCGTCGTCAGACTGACGTCGGTGACGGCCGCCGGATCCAGGTCGATGACCATGTCGCCGCTGACGGAGTCGGCGCGCACCGTGCCGCCGGTCCCGTCGATCACCGTCAGGTCCCCCGAGACCGAGTTGAACCGGAGGTCGCCGGTCAGGCTCTGGGCCACGACGTTGCCGGTGACCGTCTCGGCCTTCACCGGGCCGGACAGGCCGACGAGGGTGCCCTCGCCGTTGACGCCGCGCAGCTCCGTGCGCCCCGAGACGCCGGAGACGACCGCGGCGGCGCCGACCACGGCGACCTCGACGCGGGTGGCGGCCGGCACGGCGACCGAGACCACCGCGTCGCGGCGCCACCCCTTGCGGTCGAGGTACTTCAGGAACCCCTTGAGGGGCAGGTCCTCGTATCCGATGGAGAGGGTGCCGTCCTGGCAGGACACCATCACCGGTGGGCCGTCCAGCTCGCTGATCTCCAGGCGGGCCGGGCCGCCGTCGCAGGTGCCGACGACGTTGACGGTGCCGCCGGCCAGCCGCACCTCCAGCGTGCTGACGGGCTCCTCGATCTCCAGCTTGCGGGGTGCGGAGACCGACCACTCGCTCCGGGCTGACATCCCTGACCTCCCCTGGGTAGGCGGGCAACACAACATATCGCGTCTTCGCTAGACACGATATATCGCAGCCCGCGGGAGTCAAGCGGGTCCGCCCCTGACGTCGCCCCTGTTCGCCTCCGTTTTCCCCCTAGGGGCCGCCCGGCGGGCCGGTCCGGGCCGGCCCGGAACTCGCGACAGGGGTCCCGTACGCGATATGGGGCTCGTATGCGATACGGGGCCCGCGCGCGAGTGGCGCGACAGCCCCGGCGGTGGCGCCCGGCCGCCGCTCGGGGCGGCGGGGCGGCGGGGCGGCCCGCGTCTTACTCGTCGTCCTCGTCGTCGAGCCGGGCCAGCCATGTGGCCAGGCGCTCCACCGGCACCTCGAAGTCCGGGTTGAGGTCGACGAACGTCCGCAGCTGGTCGGCCACCCAGCCGAGGGTGACCTCCTCCTCGCCGCGCCGGTTCTCCAGCTCCTCGATGCCGCGGTCAGTGAAATACACGTGCTCTCCACCAGGGGTCATGGGACATTCCGGCCAGGATAGGCAGGCCCACGGACCTCTCGCGCCACAGGCGCCCGGGAGCTAGCCTGATCGCCTGTCAACGGGGCTGCGGCAATGGGGAATTGCCGCTCAGGGGGAGCGGGAGGCCGTGATGCACGATCGTGCGCAGCGCATCGAGCTGCCGGACGGCACGGAGGTCTGGGCGCGGGTGTCCCGGCTGCACGCCGCCGGGCTCGACGGGCCGGACGGCGCCGGCTGGGACGGGGAGGACGGGGAGTTCGAGGACGTCGGGGCCTGGGATGCGCTCGGCGCCCGGGTCGAGGGCCTGCGCGAGGTGATCGGCGGGGTCGCGGCCAGCGTCCGGGAGGCCGCCGAGCAGGTCGCCCCGCACGAGACCAGCGTGACCTTCGGCGTCGAGGTGTCGGCCAGGCCGGGCAAGGCCGTCGCGCTGCTCGCCGACGGCGAGGCGAAGGCCAATCTGTCCGTGACGCTGACCTGGCGGCGGGAGGACGGCGGCGGGGAGGGCGGCGGCAGGGACGCGGGCCGCTGATGGCGGCCTCCGAAGGCGCAGCCGCCGGCCGCGGCGACCGCGCGGCCTACGCGCGGCTCCTGGAGCACGCCGGACGCACCACCGTCGGCCTGCGGGCCGCCCCGGGCGCGCCCGACGGGCGGCTGTGGGGCAGCGGTGTGCTGATCGCCCCCGGATGGGTACTGACCTGCGCGCATGTGCTCGCCGCCAGCGACGGGCGGCGCCGTGAGACGGGCCCGGACGGGGGCTTCGGGGTCGCGTTCGGCGGCCGGGGGGCGGCGGCGCGGCTGGTCTACGCCCTGGGCCGCCCCGCCCCGGCCGCCGGGCCCGCGGCCCGCGCCGACCTCGCGCTGGTCCGGCTGCTCGACCCGGACCCCGAGCACCCCTGCGCCTGGCTCAGCGACCAGCCGGCGACGCTCCTGGAGGACGCGTACATCTTCCGGGGGCACGACGAGCCGGCGGCGGGCGGCGGCGAGCGCGGCATACGCGAGCGGCGGCGCGGCGACGGCGGGGCGGCGGCCGGTCCGGGGGTGGCCGGACCGGCCGGGGCGTCCGTGGACCCGTTCATCGCCGTCCGGTTCGGCGCCCGGGACGCCCGGGGCCTCCAGTTCGGGAGCGATGTGCGGGTCACGCCCGGCGCGTCCGGGGGGCCGCTGATCGACTGCGACCGCGGCGAGGTGGTCGGCATCGTCAAGGGGCGCCACCAGCAGGACCACGTCGGCCTCGCGGTGCCGGTCACCGCGCTGCGCGCGCTGGGGCCGGAGCACCTGGTAGCGGGCGCGGCCGGTGCCGGGCTGGGCCCCGAGCCCTACCACGCGCTGCTGAGCGCGCACGACCGCTGGCACTGGGCCGGGCAGGACCTCGGCCGCGGCGGCGCGCCGACCTGGTTCGACGCCCAGCACGCGATCATGGCGGGGCGCGGCCGGCTGTGGGGCGTGCCGGAGCGGCTCCAGGCGCTCGATCTGCTGGCCCGGCTGCCGGCGCCGCGCGACCCGCTGGTGGTGGAGTCGGCGGTCGCCGAGGTGCTGGAGCGGGGCGCGGGGCCGGTGGCGTGGTCGCTGCGGACGTGGCGGGACGGCCACGGCGCGCTCTACCAGGGCAGCGATCCGTACACCGAGCTGCGCGCCTTCGTGCACTACCTGCGGATTGTGGCCCAGGTGACCGACGACGAGGTGCGCGAGGAGCCCGGCGAGGCAGCCGCCGCGGTCCGCGAAGACGCCGCCAGGCTCGCGGAGTTCGTCCAGGCCAAGGCGGTGGTGCTGCTGCCGCAGGACCGCCGCAGGATCGGCCCGGTCCGCCGCCGGCCGCGCTCCGTCCTGGTGGAGTTCGAGCCGCTGTTCTACGACGAGGGCGGTCCGGAACTGTTCAACTGGTCGGTCAGCGAGGGCTACGGCCGGGGGCAGTGGCTGCGGGTGGACGTCCAGGAAGCGGCCGGCGGGGTACCGTTCGCGCAGGCCAGGGACCAGGTGCTGGACCGGCTCGGGGCCCGGCTGCTGCGCGCCGACGGCGACGCCGGGCCGGGCGCCCGGGTGCGTCTGGAGGTCGCCGTCCCCGAGGGCTACTGGCACACCCCCGCCGGCCAGTGGGAGGTCGCCGCCTCGACCCGGCGGACCGCCCGGCGGCGGCCGGTGGGTCCGGGGCGCGCGGTGGTGCTGCGCGACCAGGGCCGGCGCGAGCAGGTCGACCCGGCCTGGCTGCGCCGCTGGCAGGGCATCGCCGCGGCGCCCGAACTGCACGCCCTGCGGATCCCGCCGCCCGACGGCGCCGGGGGCGCGGCGGAAACGGTCTGGCGACTGCTGGAGACCGCGGACGACGGCGCGCTGCCGGCGCTGTGCCACACCGTCGCCGACGGGGCCGGGCGGGACGCGGTGGGCGTCGCCCTGGACACCGGCTTCCCGGCCGGGCTGTGGTCGGCGGGCGGCCACGGCGAGCGGGAGTGCGACGCCGGGTGCGAGGAATTCCACCGGGGCGTACGGGAGTTGCTCCAGGGGCCGGGCGGGCTGGCCCGGCTTCCGGAGCTGGTCCGGGAGCTGCGCGCCAAGGCCGCCGAGGAGGACACGCACTGGGCCCGCGACCTGGTGCTCCTCTACGACGACCCGGAGGACCCGATTCCGCAGCTCTTCGCGGACCGGCCGCAGGCGGCGCCCGAATGAGCGGGCCGGCGGGCGATCCGGCGGGCGGCCCGCCCGGGGGAGGCCGCATGCGCCCGCGCCGCCCGGGACGGTCCGGTGCGCCCCTGAACCCCCGTACCGCTCCGCATGCGCCCGCGCCCGCTCCCGGGACGGCCGCCCTCCGTGCCCCAAGTGGCGCCCCCGGCAAGGGAGATGGCGCCCCGCCGTGTCGGTTCCCGAGACCGGAAACCGCCGCGCGCGCTTCCGTACGGATCGGAACTGTCATAGCGTCATGGGAAGTGATTCCGAGTGTTTCCGAGAGCTCGTGAGAGTGCGTGGCGGTCGCGGGGGTGTGACGGAAGGCCGGGGGCGCGAGCCGCCGCCTCCCGGACCGTCCTCCACGGCCATCGCTCCTGTCCGATGCCCGGCCGGCGACGAGGAGTTCCGACGTGAGCGACTGGCTCATCTACCGTGGCGCGGGGGCCCCGCACGACGGAATTGAGCACCTTCCGCCGCCGCCCCCGTGGCGCGATTTCGACGGTGGCCCCCTGGTGCCGCCACCCGCCGCCCTGGACCCCGCCTCCGAGCGGCGGCTCGGGGTGCAGCGCCGCGAAGCCAGCCACCACCGGCCCGGCGAGACCGAGCGCGAGCTGGTCAACGCGGCGCTCTATCTGCGCCGTCCGCTGCTGGTGACCGGCGCGCCGGGCAGCGGCAAGAGCACCCTGGCCCACTCGGTCGCCTATGAGCTGGGCCTCGGCCGGGTGCTCGGCTGGCCGGTCGTCAGCCGCAGCACGCTGCGCGACGGGCTGTACGCCTACGACGCCATCGGCCGCCTCCAGGACCTCCAGATAGCCCGCGCCGCCCCGCCGCGCCCGGCCCCGGACGGCGCCGCCGAGGATTCCGCCGACCCCGACGACGAGCCCGGCGGCGGCATCGGCCGCTATATCCGCCTCGGCCCGCTGGGCACCGCCCTGCTGCCCGCCGCACGGCCCCGGGTGCTGCTGGTCGACGAGCTGGACAAGAGCGACATCGACCTGCCCAACGACCTCCTGAACGTGCTGGAGGAAGGGGAGTTCCGGATTCCGGAGCTGGAGCGGCTGGCCGGATCCGCCCCCGAGGTGCGGGTGCTCAGCGACGACGGCACCCGGGTGACGGTGCGCGACGGCCGGGTGCGCTGCCGGGCCTTCCCGTTCATCGTGCTGACCAGCAACGGCGAACGGGACTTCCCGGCACCGCTGTTGCGCCGCTGCATCCACCTGCACATCCCGGCGCCCGACAAGGAGCGGCTGGCCGCCATGGTGCGGGCCCACTTCGGCGACGGCGCGGCCGAGCGCCACGAGGCCGTGATCGACCGCTTCCTGGACCGCGAGCCGGGCGATGTCCGCGCCGTCGACCAGCTGTTCAACGCCATCCACCTCACCCAGAAGGCCGGCTGGACGGACCAGGACGAGGAGGAGACCCGGCGGCGCCTGACGGCCGAGCTCATGCGCCCGCTCGACCGGACGAGGTGAGAGCGGTGCCCATGGGGGTGCCGGAACGCCGCACTCCGCCGGCCGGTGACGGCGCCGGCGACGGTGCCGGAGTGTCCGGCCCGTTCCCCGCCGGACCGCGGGGAGAGCGGGCGCGGTCCGACCCGCCGTCCGTTCCCGGTGGCGGTACGGCGGGATCCGGCCACGATCACCTCGGCGAGCTGCTCGCCCGGCTGACCGCCGCCGGGGTGCCCGCCGACGCCCGCGGGATGGCCGACGCCCTCTGGCTCGCCCAGTGGATCACCCCGGACGAGGCGCCGGACGCCGGCCCGCAGGACGCCGCGGACCCGGACGCCGCGGCCCGCACCACCGGGCGTACGGATCCGGCCACTTTCCGCGTCGGGCCGCCCGCGCCGACGGGGCACCCGCACCCGGCCGTCGGCCCGGTACCGGGCGGCACGGAGCCGTCCGCACCCCCGGGGGGCACCCGGCGCCGGGTGGCCGAACTGCTCGCCGCGCCGGACCCGGCAGCGGCTGCCGCACCGCTCGGCCAGTGGGCGCGGACCGCCGACCCGGACCGGCTGCGGCTCGGCGAGATCGCGGTGCCGATCGCCTCCGCCTTCCCCGGACTGCTGCCGCTCCAGCGGGCGTTGCGCCCCGTCCAGCGCTACCACCCGCCGGTCACCCCGGCCCGTCGGGAGCTGGACGAGCCCGCCACCGCCGAGCTCTCCGCGCGCGCCGAGGCGGTCATCCCGGTGCTGCGCGGGGTGCGCCGGCGGGCGGCCGGGCTGCGGCTCCTGATGGACGGCTCGGCCTCCATGGCGGTGTGGGAGCAGATGCTGCACGATCTGCGCCAGGTCTGCGAACAGGTCGGCGCCTTCCGAGATGTGACGGTCCATTACCTCCACCCGCACGGCCGGGACGTCGGCGTCGCCGCCGCGCCCGGCCCCGGCCGCCCGCTGCGCCCCGCCGACCAGCTCCACGACCCCACGGGCCACCACCTCACCCTCGTCGTCAGCGACTGCGCCGGACCGCTCTGGCGGGACGGGCGGATGCAGCGGCTGCTCTACCGCTGGGCGGCCGACGCCCCGCTCGCCGTCGTCCAGCCGCTGCCCCAGCGGATGTGGGCGCGCACCTTCCTGCCCGCCGCGGCCGGCACCCTGGTCCGCCACCAGGGCCCCTATCGCGCCCTCGGCTTCCGGCCCGCGCGGCGCCGCCGCCGGCCCGCCGCGCCCCCGGGCACGGCTCCCGGCGCGGCCCGCGAGCGCGCGGTTCCGGTGCTGTCCGCGACGCCCTCCGCGCTCGGCTCCTGGGCCCGGCTCGCCGCCGCCGACGCCGGGCTCTCGCTGCGCGGCGCCGCCGCGGTCGTCCGCGCCGACCACGGCACGGAGTTCCCGGCCGGCGCCGCGGGCGGCCCCGAGCGCGTCGAACCGGCCCGTATGGTGCGGGAGTTCGAGCGGCAGGCGTCGCCCGCCGCGCGGCTGCTCGCCGTCCATCTGTCCGCGGTGCCGCTGGCGCTGCCGGTCATCCAGCTCGTCCAGCGCGCGATGCTGCCGCAGACCGGACCGGCCGAGCTGGCGGAGGTACTGCTCAGCGGGCTGCTGACCCGGCTCCCCGCGGACGCCGGCGGGCCGGCCGGGCAGGAGGACGGGGACGGCGGCCCGTGGTTCGACTTCCTGCCCGGGGTGCGGGACGAACTGCTGGGCCGGCTGAGCGCGGGCGAGGCGGCACTGGTCCTCAAGCACTGCTCGCTCTACATCGAGCGCACCTTCGGCCGCACCGCCCGGAATTTCCCGGCCGTCGCGGTCGCCATGCTCTCCGGCAGCGGGCGCGAGCCGGAGACCGGCCGGCGCGCCGTCCCCGAGCCGTTCGCCCGGGTCTCCGAGCGGGTGCTGCGCCGCTTCGAACCGGCGCTGCGCCCGCCGGACCGGCGGCCGTACGCCCCCGGCGGCCCGGCCGCCGAGGGTGCCGCGCTCCTGGAGCGCTACGAGCAGGACCGGGCGGTCCGCGACCTGATCGAAGCGGTCCGGCTGCTGCGCGCGGCGGTCCGCCAACTGCCCCTGGCGGGCACCGATCTGGCCCGCGCCCTGCTGCACGCCTGGGCGACCTGGGGGCAGCCGGACGCCCTGGACGAGGCCGAACGGGCGGTCCGGGCCGCCATGGGGGCCTCCCCTGCCGGAACCGGGTCGAGAGCTTGGGGAACGGCCACGGCCGGGGACGACGGCGCGGCGCCTCCCGATGACGCGGTACCCGGCACCGCCACCGCCGGCCGGGACGCCGAGCGCACCCGTGCGCTGATCGTGCTCGGCCGGGTCGGCCACGCCCGCGCCCAGGAGCGCCGCGCGGCCGGCGCACCGGACGGGGAGCGGGCCGCCCTGGTGGACGCCGCCGGCCGGCTGCACGCCGCGTGCGGCCTGATGAGCCTGCTCGACCCGCGGGTCCTGGAGAGCATGGTGCTGCGCACCGGCATCCTGCGCCGGCTGGCCGAACTGCCCGTCTCCGCACCGGAGTCGGACTCCCCGCCTCCCGGCTCCGGCACCGTTGCGCAACTGCCGCCCGTCCCGCACGCCGCGCGCGAGCCGTTCGACCCGCTCGGCGAGGCGGAACGCTCCCTCACCACCCTCCTCGACCGGTGGCCCAGCGGCGAACCGGTCCCCGGCGAGATCTACGCCGCCCGCGGCTCGGTCCTCCTCGACCAGGCCCGCCGCGCCGCCGCAGGCCCCGCGGGGACCCACCCCGCGCACGCCCTCGCGGTACGCGCCGCGGACGACCTGGACACCGCCACCGTCCTGCTGCGCCGCCGCGGCAGCGCCGCCGACCGGCTGGTGTGCGAGACGCTGCTGGACCTGGCGGCGGCCCGCCGGCTGGCCGGCGGCACCGACGCGACGGCCGTGCTCGGCACCCTCGAACGCGCCCGCGCGATGGCCCACGAGCTCGGCGACCCCGCCCTGGAGGCCGCCGCGCTGCGCCGTACCGCCGCCGCCCGGCGCGCCGTCCACGCCCGCACCGGCGACCCGGACAGCCTCGACGCCGCCATCGCCGCGCTCGCCGACGCCCTCCGGCTGACCGCCCGGGACTCCGCCGAACACAGCGCGCTGCTCGCCGAACGGGGCGCCGCGCTGCTGCTGCGGGCCCGTCTGGAGCCGGCCGCCGAGCCCGGCAGGCGGCTTGCCAACGAGGCGGTGCACGTGCTGCGTGAGGCGCTGGCCCGGACCGCGCCGCAGGCCCCCGAACTCGGCGCCCGCCGGCTGCTGTTCGGCCGGGCGCTGCGGCTGCGCCACGAACGCCAGCCCTCGCTCGCCGACCTCCACGAGGCCGACTGGATACTGGAGCTGGCCGCCCGCGGCGCCGGGGTGCCGGACCGGGTCGCCGCCGAGGCATGGCTCGAAGTCGGCGACGTCCAGCTGCTGCTGGACCGCCGGTTCGACTCCCGCGAACGGCACGACCGGGCCGCCGCCTGCTACCGGCGCGCCGCCGTCGCGGCCCGCGCCGCCGAGGACGCGGTCCTCGCCGCCCGCGCCCACCACCGCCGGGCCGAGGTGCTGGAGGACACCGCGGGCCCGCGTTCCGCGCTGCGCGCCTACCGGGAGAGCTGGGAGCAGTGGCAGCGCGCGGGCGAGGAATCCGGCCCCGAGGCGCAGCGCACCCGCGCCCGTATGCGCGCCCTCGAATCCCCCGCCTGAGCGCCGTTCCCGCCCGGCCGCCCGCCCCGGAACGTGTTTCTGCGGACAGGAGTTCGGGAAAACCCCCGTCCAGCCGGCCCAGAGGAGAGCAGCGTGGCGACCAACCCCCGCACCGAACCGTCCGCGGCCGGCCCGCCCGCGCCGTCGGCCGAGCCGCTGCCGGAATTCGCCGGGGTGGACGTGGCCGGACTGGCCGAGTGCGCGGGGCATCCGGTGCTCCGGGAGGTGGCGGGGCTGCTGGTGCGCAACTGGCCCTCGGCGCAGGACGCGGTGGCGTATTACGAGGACGGTGCGTGAGCCGCGGGACGTACTGCGAAATGCGGCATACGGGGGCGGCGAAAAGCGGTGAGAGGCGGCGGGCGGCGGAGGGGAAGGCCGGCGGTCGTCCCCGGTGGTTTTTGGGCAACGGGGCAAGGAAACCGGCCAGTTGCCGGAGGAATCCGGTTGTCCGGTCCGTGGCCGAGCCAAGTAGCAGGGAACGGACGGGCGTTGGCGATTACGTGGCGCGCCGACGTCGGGCGAGGGCAGGGGGCGATGCCGTGGCGGGGGAGACGAACTGCCGGACCGCTGCCGTGCCGTTCCGGCAGTTCGTCCTGAAGGTCCACAGTCGCTGCAACCTCGCCTGCACGTACTGCTACATCTACGCCGGCCCGGACCACAGCTGGCGCGCCCGCCCGCGGACCGCGGCGCCCGCCACCGTCCGGCAGACCGCCCTGCGCATCGGCGAACACGCCCGCACCCACCGGCTGCCCGCCGTCCGCGTCGACCTGCACGGCGGCGAACCGCTGCTCACCGGCCCCGGCCCGCTCCTCGACCGGGCCGCCGCCGTCCGCGCCGCACTGCCCGCCGGCTGCACCGCCGACTTCTGCGTCCAGACCAACGGCACCCTGCTGACCCCCGAGACGCTCGGCACGCTCGCCGCCGCCGGCTTCCGCCTCGGCCTCAGCCTCGACGGCGGCACGCCCGGACTGAACCGCCGCCGCCTCGACCACACCGGCCGCCCCTCCTGGCCCGCCGCGGTCCGCGCCGCCCGCCTGCTGCGCGACCGCCCCGAGGTCTTCGCCGGAATCCTGTGCACCATCGACATCGCATCCGACCCCGCCGAGGTCTACGGCTCGCTGCGCGCCCTCGACCCCCCGATGCTCGACTTCCTGCTGCCGCACGCCAACTGGTCCAGCCCTCCCCCAGCTACCGCTGGGAGGGGCCCCCAGCCCGCCCCCCTCGGCCCGGCCGGCCGCACCCCGTACGGCGACTGGCTGTGCGCCGTCTTCGACCTGTGGTGGGACGGCGACCCCCGGCGGGAACCACAGCCCCGGGTCCGGGTGTTCACCGAGATCCTGGGCCTCCTGCTGGGCCGCCCCGGCTCCAGCGAGGCGGTCGGCCTCTCCCCGGTCGTCGCCCTCGTCGTCGACACCGACGGCGCCATCGAGCAGGTGGACTCGCTCAAATCCGCCTACGAGGGCGCCGCCGCCACCGGCCTGGACGTCTTCCGGAACAGCTTCGACGAGGCGCTGGCCCACCCCGGCATGGCGGCCCGGCAGCGCGGCCGGGACGGGCTCGCCGCGCAGTGCCGCCACTGCGCCCTGATGGAGGTGTGCGGCGGCGGCAACTACGCGCACCGCTATCGCGCGGGCGCCACCGGATTCGGCAATCCGTCCGTGTACTGCGCCGATCTGGAGCGTCTGATACGCCATGTCGCCGCCCGTCTCGACACCGCCGTTCGCCGCTCAACTGACCTGTGACAGACATGACCTGACGCACTGTCGTCAAATGCCCGGACTCTTGGGCTATGGTGCGAAAGCACCAGGGCGTGTCCGACGAACTCAGCCTCCGTACGCGCGCACCACGCAACTCAGGGAGACGGTCGCATGGCCGATCAGCACACCTCCTCCGGCTCCTCCGGATCCGTTCGTCCGGCCGGCCCCAAAGAGCACATCACCATCAGCTACGCGGGCTTCGCCCGCCCGTGGGCCGCGTGGATCTCCCACCAGCTGGAGCGGCAGGGCCACGGCACGACGCTGCTGCGCTGGGACCCACAGGTGGACACCGCGCTGGCGGCGGAGCTGTCCGGGCTGCTGGAGGCCGAAGGCCGGCTGCTGATGGTGCTGGACGACTGGTACTTCCGGCTCGGCCCCAAGACCCACGAGGAGTGGACCGCCGCGCTGCGCGAGGTGGTGCCGCCGCACGCCGACCGGTTCGCCGCGGTGAGCGTGGCGACCCAGAGCCTGCCCGCCACCGCCGCCCTGCTGCGCCCCGCCGACCTGCGCGACCTGGACGCCCGCGAGGCCGGTCGCCGGGTGCTGCACCGGCTGGGCATCGGCGCACCCCGCCGGACCCCGGACGAGCCCGCCCCCGGCGAGCCCCGCTTCCCCAACAACCCGCCCGAGGTCTGGAACATCCCGCGCCGCAACAACCAGTTCACCGGCCGCGACCACGTCCTCGAAGAGCTGCACGGCAAGCTGGCCGGCTCGCACGCGGTATCCGGCCCGCCGCTGGAGACCCGGATCGCGCTGTACGGCACCTCCGGCGTCGGCAAGAGCCAGATCGCCGCCGAGTACGCCCACCGCTTCGGCAACGACTACGACGTGGTCTGGTGGATCAGCGCCACCAACCGCGGCGCCGCCCGCGAGCAGCTCGCCGAACTCGCCAACCGGCTCGGCCTCCCCGTGGGCCGGGAGTTGGGCGACCGCATCCGGGCCGTCCACGAGGCGCTCCGCACCGGCCGCCCCTACCGCCGCTGGCTGCTGGTCTTCGACAGCGCCGACGACATGGAGCAGATCGAGGACCTGATCCCGGACGGCCGCGGCCACGTCCTGATCACCACCCTCACCCGCGACTGGTCGGGCTCCGGCAGCGCCCAGGAGATCGAGGTGCTGCCCTTCACCCGCGTCGAGAGCGTCGCCTACGCCCGGCGGCGCGCCCCGCGGCTGACACCACTCGAAGCCGATCTGCTCTCCGACGCCGTCCAGGACCTGCCGCTGCTGCTCGCCCAGACCGCCGCCTGGCTCGACGCCAACCCGATGGCCCCCAAGGAGTACATCGAGCTGATCCGCCGCGGCGAGCCCTCCCTCGTCGGCATCCGGATCTCCTCCGACTACCCGATGGCCTTCCAGACCAGCTGGGCCATAACGCTCAACACGCTGCGCGAGCGCAGCCCCGCGGCGGTCGAACTCCTCAAGCTGTTCGCGTTCTTCGCCCCGGACGCCATCCCCGTGCCGATGCTCGCCAACGCCCGCCGCGGCGATCTGCCGGAACACCTCGCGGACCTGGCCGCCGAGCCCATCATCTGGAACACCGCACTGCGCCGGCTGACCGAGTCCACCGCGGTACGCCTCGACTACCAGGTCTCCCAGGACTCCGACCCGGCCGTCGAGACCGCGCAGATGCACCGGCTCTACCACCGGTTCCTGCGCAGCGACATGACCGACGACGAGCGCGACCTGATGGCGCAGACCGCCTGCCGGGTGCTGGTCACCGCCGATCCGCAGAACCCGTCCGACACCCGCTGCTGGGAGCGCTACGCCGAACTCATCCCGCACCTGGAGCCGGCCGGCGTCCTCGACAGCCCCGACCCGGCCGTCCAGCAACTGCTGCTCAACTGCGTCGAGTACATGCGGGTCCGCGGTGAGTACCGGGTCGGCCTGCGGCTGTGCGAGCAGTTCACGTCCCGCTGGCGCAGCCGCCTGGAACCCACCCAGCGCACCCTGCTCGTCCTCACCCACCAGCACGCCAACATGCTGCGCAGGCTGGGCCGTTACCGCGAGGCCGAGGCGGTCGGCAGCGCCGTCGCCGACCGGCTCCCCGCCGCGG
>NZ_KN708638.1:5567947-5610828 GCF_000805335.1 Streptomyces sp. CT34
GGCACCCTCATGGCGCTCGGCTCGTACGACGAGGCACACGCCCTGTTCGACGCGGTCTGGCGCGCCTACGTGGGGCTGCTCGGCCCGGAGGCACCCCGCACCCTCTCCTCGCGCCACAACCTCGGCTGCGTCCTGGCGCTGCTCGGCCGCTACGAGGAGGCGCTGGTCACCCACCGGGAAGTGCTCGCCTACCGGGAGCGCGAGCTGCGCGCCCGCCACTACCTCACCCTCAACGCCGCCGCCGCGCACGCCCGGACGCTGCGGCTGCTCGGCCGCTACCGCGACGCCGGCTCCAGCCAGGAGCTCAACGCCCGGCTGCACCTCCAGGTGATGGGGCCGCACACCCCGCAGACGCTGCGCTCGGAGCACGACCTCGCGCTGTGCCTGCGCCGCTCCGGCGAACCGGCGCGGGCCGGTGAGCTGATGGCCGACCTCGTCGAGCGGTCCCGCCGGGTGCAGGGGCCCCGGCACCCCGAGACGCTGAGCGTGCGCGCCGACTACGCGAGCTTCCTGCGGGAGCACGGCGACCTCGGGCAGGCCCGGGACCTCGCCGACGAGGTCGTCGAGGCGTACCGCGCGCTGGTCGGCGACGCCCACCCGTACACCGCCGGCACACTGGGCAACGCCGGGCTGGTGCGGGCCGAGTTCGGCGAGCTGTCGGAGGCGCTGGAGGCCGCCGAGCGCGCGTTGGACGGGATGAACCGGGCGGTCGGCCCGGACCACCCCTGGACGCTGGGCTGCGCGCTGAACGCCGCGGCCGCGCGCAGCCGGGTCGACGACGAGGACGGCGCGGTGGCGCTGGGCCGCGACACCCTGGAGCGGGCCAAGGTCATGCTGGGGCAGACCCATCCGCTGACGCTCTCCGCCAAGACGGCGCTCGCCGAGGACCTGCGCGCCCAGCGCCGCGGCCAGGAGGCGGCGAAGCTGGAACAGGAGGCGATCTCGCAGCTGGCCGAGACGCTGGGCGCCGACCATCCGCACACCCTGTCCGCCCGGCGCCGCCGGCGCCCGTACTGGGACTTCGAACCGCAGCCGGTGTGACGCCCGCCCGTCGCCCGGCCACAGCCCGAAGGGCCCGTCCCCACCGAGGTGGGAACGGGCCCTTCGGGCTGTGCCTCAGCTACGCCGTACTGCTCAGGCGTCGAACACCTCGGCCACCAGCTGGGCCTGCTCGGCCTGGTGGCGCTTGGCCGAGCCGACCGCCGGCGAGGAGCTGTGCGGCCGGGAGATCCGGCGCAGCCGCTCACCGTGCGGGACGTCGGCGCCGACGGCCAGGTCCAGTGCGTCGATCAGGTTGAGGCCGAGGAACGGCCAGGCACCCTGGTTCGCCGGCTCCTCCTGCGCCCACAGGTACTTCTCGGCGTTCGGGAACTTGGCGATCTCCGCCTGGAGTTCCTTGCCGGGCAGCGGGTAGAGGCGCTCGATGCGGACGATCGCCGTGTTGGCAGCGGCAGCGTCGTTGGCGCCGCGCTTGGCGCGCTCCGCCTCCAGGTCGTAGTAGACCTTGCCGGAGCAGAAGACGACCTTGCGGACGTCCTCGGCACGAACCGTGCTGTCGCCGATGACCGGCCGGAAGCCGCCCGTGGTGAACTCCTCCGTCTTCGACGCCGCGGCCTTCAGACGCAGCATCGACTTCGGGGTGAAGACGATCAGCGGCTTGTGGTGCGGGTTGTGGACCTGCCAGCGCAGCAGGTGGAAGTAGTTCGACGGGAGCGTCGGCATCGCGACCGTCATGTTGTTCTGCGCGCACAGCTGGAGGAAGCGCTCGATCCGGGCCGAGGAGTGGTCCGGACCCTGGCCCTCGTAGCCGTGCGGGAGGAGCAGGGTGACGCCGGAGGTCTGGCCCCACTTCTGCTCGGCCGAGGAGATGAACTCGTCCAGCACCGTCTGCGCGCCGTTGGCGAAGTCGCCGAACTGCGCCTCCCACATCACCAGCGCCTCGGGCCGCTCCAGGGAGTAGCCGTACTCGAAGCCCATCGCCGCGTACTCGCTCAGCAGCGAGTCGTAGACGTTGTAGCGGGCCTGGTCCTCGGTGAGGTAGAGCAGCGGGGTGTAGTCCTCGCCGGTGGTGCGGTCCACCAGCACCGCGTGGCGCTGGCCGAACGTGCCGCGGCGGGAGTCCTGGCCGGCGAGCCGGACCGGGGTGCCCTCCATCAGCAGCGAGCCGATGGCCAGCGTCTCGCCCATGCCCCAGTCGATCGTGCCGTCCTCGATCATCGCCGCACGGCGCTGCAGCTGCGGCAGCAGACGTGGGTGGACGGTGACCCGGTCGGGGATGTTGACCTGGGACTCGGCGATCCGCTTGACGACCTCCTGGGAGACCGCGGTGTCCACATGGACCGGGAACTCGGCCTGCGGCTGCGGCACCTCGGGCGCGACCGGGGCGGCGGTGGCGTCCCGCACCTCGGTGAAGACCTTCTCCAGCTGTCCCTGGAAGTCCTGCAGCGCCTGCTCGGCCTCTTCCAGCGTGATGTCGCCGCGACCGATGAGGGACTCGGTGTACAGCTTGCGCACCGAGCGCTTCTTGTCGATCACGTGGTACATCAGCGGCTGCGTGAACTCGGGGTTGTCGGTCTCGTTGTGACCGCGACGCCGGTAGCAGATCAGGTCGATGACGACGTCCTTGTTGAACGCCTGGCGGAACTCGAAGGCCAGCCGGGCAACCCGGACGACGGCCTCGGGGTCGTCACCGTTCACGTGGAAGATCGGCGCCTCGATCATGCGGGCCACGTCGGTGGCGTACATCGAGGAGCGGGCCGACTCCGGGGCGGCGGTGAAGCCGACCTGGTTGTTGATGACGATGTGGACCGTGCCGCCGGTGCGGTAGCCGCGCAGCTGCGACATGTTCAGCGTCTCGGCAACCACGCCCTGGCCGGCGAACGCCGCGTCACCGTGCAGCTGGACGGGCAGGACGGTGAAGTCCGTGCCGCCCTTGCCGATGACGTCCTGCTTGGCGCGGGACACGCCCTCGACGACCGGGTCCACGGCCTCCAGGTGGGAGGGGTTGGCGACCAGCGAGACCTTGATCTGCTCGCCGTCCAGGCCGGTGAAGGTGCCCTCGGCGCCCAGGTGGTACTTCACGTCGCCGGAGCCGTGCATCGACTTCGGGTCGAGGTTGCCCTCGAACTCCCGGAAGATCTGCGCGTAGGACTTGCCGACGATGTTCGCCAGGACGTTGAGCCGGCCGCGGTGGGCCATGCCGATGACGACCTCGTCCAGCCGCGACTCGGCCGCGGAGTCGATGACCGCGTCCAGCAGCGGGATGACGGACTCGCTGCCCTCCAGCGAGAAGCGCTTCTGGCCGACGTACTTGGTCTGCAGGAACGTCTCGAACGCCTCGGCGGAGTTCAGCCGGCGCAGGATGCGCAGCTGCTCGTCGCGCTCCGGCGACTTGTGCGCGCGCTCGACCCGGTCCTGGATCCACTTGCGCTGCTTGGGGTCCTGGATGTGCATGAACTCGATGCCGGTGGTGCGGCAGTACGAGTCGCGCAGCACGCCCAGGATGTCGCGCAGCTTCATCATGGACTTGCCGGAGAAGCCGCCGACCGCGAACTCGCGCTCCAGGTCCCACAGGGTCAGGCCGTGCTCGGTGATGTCGAGGTCGGGGTGCTTGCGCTGGTGGTACTCCAGCGGGTCGGTGTCGGCCATGACGTGGCCGCGGACCCGGTAGGAGTGGATCAGCTCGAAGACCCGGGCGGCCTTGGTGACGTCGTCGTCGTGCGAGGCGTCGATGTCCCGCAGCCAGCGGACCGGCTCGTACGGGATCCGCAGCGACTTGAAGATGTCGTCGAAGAAATCGTTCTCGCCGAGCAGCAGCTGGTTCATGATGCGCAGGAACTCGCCGGAGGCGGCGCCCTGGATCACGCGGTGGTCGTAGGTGCTGGTCAGCGTCATGACCTTGGAGACACCCAGCTTGTTCAGGGCGTCCTGGGAGGTGCCCTGGAACTCGGCCGGGTAGTCCATCGAGCCGACGCCCATGATCATGGACTGGCCGGGCATCAGGCGGGGCACCGAGTGGACGGTGCCGATGCCGCCGGGGTTCGTCAGCGACGCGGTGACCCCGGTGAAGTCGTCCATCGTCAGCTTGTTGTCCCGGGCCCGGCGGACGATGTCCTCGTACGCCTGCCAGAACTCGAAGAAGCTCAGCGTCTCGGCCTTCTTGATGGCCGCGACGACCAGCTGGCGCTCGCCCTTCGCCTTGACCAGGTCGATGGCCAGGCCCAGGTTGATGTGCGCCGGCTTGACCAGCGTGGGCTTGCCGTCCTTCTCCGCGAAGTGGCTGTTCATCGACGGCATGGCCTTGAGGGCCTGCACCATCGCGTAGCCGATGAGGTGGGTGAAGGAGACCTTCCCGCCCCGGGCCCGCTTGAGGTGGTTGTTGATGACGATGCGGTTGTCGAAGAGCAGCTTCACCGGCACCGCGCGGACGGACGTGGCCGTCGGCAGCTCCAGCGAGGCGCTCATGTTCTTCGCGACGGCGGCCGACGGGCCGCGCAGGGTGACGTACTCCGGGCCCTCGGGGGCCTCGCCGTCGGCGGCCTGCTTGGCGGTGGGCGCGGCCGGGGCGGCCTTCGCCGGCGCGGGCTTCGCTGGGGCGGCCTTCGCGGGGGCCGGAGCGCTCGCGGCAGGCTTCGCCGGGGCGGCCGGCTTCGGCCCGTCCGCGGCGGGCGCCGCCGGCGCGGCCGGGGCCGGGGTCGATGGAACCGGTGCGGCCGGAGCGGGGGCAGCGGCCTCCGCCGGCTGGCTCGGCGCGGTGGCGCCGCCCGGCTTGTAGTCGGCGAAGAAGTCCCACCAGGCTCGGTCTACCGAGTTCGGGTCCTGGAGGTACTGCTGGTAGATCTCGTCGACGAGCCACTCATTGGGACCGAACGCGGCGGCAGGGTTCTTCCCCTGCCCCCCTTGATCGGTCGAGACACTCGCACTGTTGGGGGACTGTAGCGACACGGCGGCAACCGCCCTCTTCCGCTTCCTAAGGTGGTGGACAGCGGGAATAAAGGCTACGCCTCTTGTGACCATTGGTGCAGTCCGGGAGGGTCACTCGTCGCGCACGTCACATTCACCGAAGGGTTTCACGGCATGACTTGGCGGGAAACACCCGGGGTTTGCCCGCATGCGGGTAGCACTCATCGCCGTCGCACTCCCGGAACGAGTGCTCCCACCACCGACCCTACGTCAGCGGCCGTCAGCCCCGGGTTGACTCCAGCCCCGGAAGGGTGACCCGGATCCGGCAACCGCGGGGTGACTCGGCCACCCCGATGCGCCCGCCGTGCAGATCCACCGCCCAGCGCGCGATCGCCAGGCCCAGTCCGGTGCCGCCGTCGGTGCCCGGACCCGAGGGGCCCGGCCCGCCGCGGTTGAACCGCTCGAAGACCCGGTGCCGCTCCGACTCGGGGATGCCGGGGCCCTCGTCCTGCACCTCCAGCTCCAGGCTCTCCGGCCCGTCGCCGCGGCGCGCGCGCACCGTGACCCGGCCGTGCCGCGGGCTGTGCTTGATCGCGTTGTCGATGAGATTCGCCACGACCTGGTGGAGCCGCTCGGCGTCCGCGTACGCGGTCAGCTCCGGGGGCGACACGTCGAGGTGGAGATGGACGTCGGCCCGCGTATGGGTGCCGGAGCCGGCAAGGCCGGAGAGCCCGGAGAGCGTGGCGGCGCCGCGGCTCATGTTGGCCTCCTTGAGCACCCCGGACAGATACGGCCAGACCTCGAAGCGGCGGGCGTGCAGCGGGACCACGCCGTTGTCCAGCCGCGACAGGTCCAGCAGGTGCTCCACCAGCCGGCCCAGCCGCTCGGTCTGCTTCAGCGCCGTCCGCATGGTCTCCGGGTCGGGCTCGCAGACACCGTCGACGACGTTCTCCAGCACCGCGCGCAGCGCCGCGATGGGGGTGCGCAGCTCGTGCGAGACATTGGCGACCAGCTCCTTGCGGTGGGTGTCCACCGCCTCCAGGTCGGCCGCCATGCGGTTGAAGGCGTCCGCCAGGTCCCCGAACTCGTCCCGGCGGTCCGCGCGCACCCGGCGGGTGTAGTCGCCGTGCGCCATCGCCCGGGTCACATCGGTCATCTCGCCGAGCGGCGCGGTGAGGCTGTTCGCCACGAACTGGGTGATCAGCAGCGAGGCGATGATCGAGAAGATCGTGATCACCCGCAGTTCGGTCGCCGAGTGCATCGCGACGAACACCAGGAGTGTGGTGATGATCACCGAGACGATGACCAGTGCGCCGAGCGCCGCCTTGACGGAGCGGTACGGATCGAGGGGCCGCAGCCCCTCCCAGACCCGCTGCCACAGTCCGCGCGCGCTCGGCCGCCACCGTCGCGTCATGCCGGCGGGGTCTCCAGGGCGTAGCCGACGCCGTGGACCGTGCGGATCCGCTCGGCGCCGATCTTCCGGCGCAGCGCCTTGATGTGGCTGTCGACCGTACGCGTCCCGGAGGCGTCCGCCCAGTCCCAGACCTCGGCGAGCAGCTGCTCGCGGGAGAGCACCGCGCGCGGGGTGTTCGCCAGGCAGACCAGCAGGTCGAACTCGGTGGGGGTCAGGTGCACATCGGCGCCGCGCACCCGGACCCGGCGCTGCGCGTGGTCGATCTCCAGCTCGCCCAGCCGCAGGATGCCGCTGCGCGGGGTGTGCGCGGCCAGCGCGGCGCGCTCGACCCGGCGCAGCAGCACATGCACCCGGGCGGCCAGCTCCCGCATGGAGAACGGCTTGGTCATGTAGTCGTCGGCACCGACCCCGAGGCCGACCAGCATGTCGGTCTCGTCGTCCCGGGCGGTGAGCATCATCACCGGCACCGGGCGCTGCGCCTGCACCCGGCGGCACACCTCCAGGCCGTCGAAGCCCGGCAGCATCACGTCGAGGACGAGCAGATCGGGCTGCCACGCCTCGGCGGTGTCCACCGCGGCCGGGCCGTCGGTGGCCGTCTGCACCTGGAAGCCCTCGGCGCGCAGCCGGGCCGCGATGGCGTCGACGATCGTCGGATCGTCCTCCACGACCAGCACCCGGCGCTGGGCGCCCGGCGTGGCCGCGGTGGTGCCGCCCTGGGTTGTCTGAGTCTGGTCCATCGCCCGCCCCTGCATGTGCCCTGCGTGGTCGCGTCTTGCTGGGCAGCAGCGTAAGGGCATGATGTGACCGTCGGCTACGCGCCCTACGCGGACCGGAGCGCCAGGTGGACGACGTCCGGGACGCCTCGGGCAACGGGGATCTCTTCCGTCCGTACCCCGTCGAATCCGGCATTTCGCAGGGCCTGTTCGAACTCCGCGGACGGCTGCGCGGACCACACGGCGAGCACCCCGCCGGGCGTCAGCCGGTCCCGGCAGGCGGCCAGCCCGGCGGGGGAGGAGAGGCTGCCGTTGTCCTCGGTGACGGTCCAGTCCGGGCCGTTGTCGATGTCCAGGCACAGGGCGTCGTAGGCGAGTTGGCCCGCGCCCTCGTGGAGGTACGCCACCAGGTCGGTGTGCAGGATCTCGGTGCGCGGATCGGCCAGCGCCGCCCCGGAGACGGCCGACAGCGGGCCCGCGCGGTGCCAGTCGATCACCGCCGCCTCGCGCTCGGCCACCGCGATGCGGCCCCAGCGCGGTTCGGCGGCGGCCCGGGCCAGCGAGAAGCCGACGCCCAGCCCGCCGATGAGGACGGAGGGATGCGCGCGACCGGTCGGCAGCGCGGCCAGCGCGGCGTCGATCAGCAGCCGCTCGGAGCGCCCGTCGGAGGTGTCCATCAGGAAGCAGCCGTTGGCGATGATCTCGTAGACGGGCCCGCCGGACCCGGGCGCCGCAAGGGTTCCGGGGCCCTCGGGGGCCGGGTCGCGCTGCCGTAGCACCACCTCTCCGTACGGGCCCGCGCGACGGTCGAGGGTGCGTGCGGCCGGCTCGGGACCGGCGGTCGGATGCCAGGGGTGAACGGGAGCCATGCGGCCATCTTGACCAACGGCCGGTGCGCCGGTCCAACGGCGGGCGGGCGGTGGCGGGGACACCGGAGCCGACAACGTGGTGTGCTCCACAAAGGTTGAGAGATGTGACTGATCTCACGTACACAGCTGGTTCATGGGTTGAACGGGCACAGTGGTCACGGACGTTGTGCAGGGCGGTGGAGCGGCGGGTCCGCCGGGAGCGGCGGAACCGCGGGAATCCGCGGGAAAGGGGCCTTGGGCAGTGAGCACACTGGAGACGGCCGGGGGTGTGCCGGTCGAGGACGGGCCGGGTGCCGGCCCGCCGGCCGGCGGCGCGCCGGTGGTCCTCCCGGGGATGCCCCGGCAGCGCGGCGACGCGGCGGCGGTGGCGGCGATGACGCCGGCCGCGGTGACGCCGGACGCCGCCGGCACCGTGGCGCCGGACGCCGGCACCCGCCGCCCCTGGACGGGACTGCGCCCCTGGCGGCTGCTGCCCACCCCCACCGGCACCCCCTTCACCTTCTGCTACGCGCTGCTGCTCGTCGCCACCTCGCTCTTCGCCGACCACGGCGACCCCGCCCTGGTCGCCTCGCTGCTCCAGGGCTCCAGTACGGACGTGACCCATCTCGCGCGGGACCCGCTGCTGGTGCTGGTCGCCAGCGCGCTGTGGATAGCGGGCGGGCTCGGCTCCTCGTTCGCCCTGCTCTTCCTCGTCGTGGTGACGGCCCTGGAGCGGCGGATCGGCGGGCTGCGCACCGCCGCGGTCTTCTTCGGCGGGCATGCGCTGGCCACCCTCGCCACCGAAATGCCGGTCGGCTTCTCGGTGTACGCCGGCAAGCTGCCGGACAGTGCGCTGCACCGTCTCGACTACGGCATCAGCTTCGGCGTGATGACCTGCACGGGAGCCCTGGCGGGCCTGCTGCCCGGCTGGCTGCGCTGGCCCCTGCTGGCCGCCGTCGGCTACGTGGGCGTCACCGATCTGCTCACCTCTGCCGACCCGATGACCGACTGGGGACATCTGCTCTCGCTCGCCCTGGGCGTGGCCGCCTGGCCGCTGCTCCGCCGCTGGCGCGACCAGCACGACGGGCCCGCGCCGCTCCTGGGGGACCTGGGGCACCCCGCGCTGCGCGCCCCGCGTACGTACTGAGGGGGCCCAGGCAGGTACTGAGGCGGCCCGCGTACGTGGTGAAGCGGCCCGCGCGCCCGGCTCCGCCGCTTCCCGGCGGGGACCGCCGCTGCTCGGCGGAGACGGCCGCTGCTTTGTTGGCGGAGAATGGTGCCCTTCGCGGGCGCCACGACCGAGCGCGCCCGCCGGCCGCAGGAGCAGAGAAGAGCCGTGCCGCACGAGCGCCGCCCGCCCAAGGACCGCGAACCGTCCCCGCAGCAGTCCCCGGACACCGCCCGGCTCCCGCTGCTCTCCGACTGCGGCAGCTGCTTCGGGCTGTGCTGTGTGGCGCTGCCGTTCGCGGCCTCGGCGGACTTCGCGGTCGACAAGGAGGCCGGGCGGCCCTGCCCGAACCTGCGGACCGACTTCCGCTGCGGGATCCACACCGACCTGCGGCAGCGCGGCTTCTCCGGCTGCACCGTCTTCGAGTGCTTCGGCGCCGGCCAGAAGGTGTCCCAGGTCACCTTCGCGGGGAAGGACTGGCGGCAGGCGCCGGGGACCGCCCGCGCGATGTTCGACGCGTTCGGCGTGATGCGGCAGCTGCACGAGCTGCTCTGGTACCTGGCCGAGGCGCTGACGCTGCCGGCGGCGCGCCCGGTGCACCGTGAACTGCGGGCCGCACAGGAGAAGACCGAGCGGCTGACGCTCGGCAGTGCCGAGGAACTGGCCGGCGTGGACGTGGCCGCCCACCGGGGCGAGGTCAACGGCCTGCTGCTGCGGGTCAGCGAGCTGGTCCGGGCGCAGGTGCCGGGCCGCAAGAAGGAGCGCCGGGGCGCCGACCTGATGGGCGCCCGGCTCAAGGGCGCGAACCTTCGGGGCGCCAACCTCCGCGGGGCCTACCTGATCGCCGCCGACCTCCAGGGCGCGGACCTGCGCACCGCCGACCTGATCGGGGCCGATCTGCGGGACGCCGATCTGCGCGGGGCGGATCTGACGGGCAGCATCTTCCTGACCCAGGCGCAGGTGAACGCGGCCCGCGGCGACGCGGCCACCAAGCTGCCGCCGGGGCTGCGCCGCCCCGCCCACTGGTAGCTCCCGTCTTCTCCCCTCTACTCCTTTCCTCTCCCCTCTTCGCTCCTTTCCCCTCCCTTCCGGGCCCGGCCGCTCCTCCGGCGGTCGGGCCCTTCGCGCGTGCGCCCGCGGTGAGTTGACCGTGCTGATCGCTCACAGCGAACGCGCGCCCGGGAACATCCGCGGACGCCCTGGCATTGAGTGGGTAAAGCTCAACTTGCTTGCCGAAGGGGAGATCATGACTGAGTCGCCGGCATCCGCATCGCTCACTCTGCCCGTGCTGCCCCTCGATGACGAGGTCGTCCTGCCCGGCATGGTGGTGCCGCTGGACCTGTCCGACGCCGACGTACGGGCGGCGGTGGAGGCCGCGCAGGCCGCGGCTTCCTCCGGGCCTGCCGGGCCTTCGGGTAACAAGCCGAGGGTGCTGCTGGTGCCCCGGGTCGACGGGACGTACGCGGCGATCGGCACGCTGGGGCGGATCGAGCAGGTCGGACGGCTGTCCGACGGCGACCCCGGGGCGCTGATCCGGGGCCTGGGCCGGGTGCGGATCGGCTCCGGCACGACCGGGCCGGGGGCCGCGCTGTGGGTGGAGGGGACCACCGTCGAGGAGAAGGCGCCCGAGCCCCTCCCGGGAGCGGTCGCCGAACTCGTCACGGAATACAAGGCGTTGGCCACCAGCTGGCTGCGCAAGCGCGGGGCCTGGCAGGTCGTCGACCGGGTCGCCGGCATCGACGACGTGCCGGCGCTCGCCGACAACTCCGGGTACCTGCCGTTCCTGACGACCGAGCAGAAGCTCCAGCTGCTGGAGACCACCGACCCGGTCGCCCGGCTGAAGTACGCCACCGAGGTGCTGCGCTCCCATCTCGCCGAGCAGGACGTGGCCGAGTCCATCGCCAAGGACGTCCAGGAGGGCGTCGACAAGCAGCAGCGGGAGTTCCTGCTGCGGCGGCAACTGGAGGCGGTCCGCAAGGAACTGGCCGAGCTGAACGGCGATCCCGAGGACGAGGGCGGCGACTACCGCGCCCGGGTCGAGGCCGCCGACCTGCCGGAGGAGGTCCGCAAGGCCGCCCTGAAGGAGGTCGACAAGCTGGAGCGGGCGAGCGACCAGAGCCCCGAGGGCTCCTGGATCCGCACCTGGCTGGACACCGTCCTCGAACTGCCGTGGAACGAACGGACCGAGGACGCCTACGACATCGCCGGCGCCAAGCGGGTCCTGGACGCCGACCACTCCGGGCTGGGGGACGTCAAGGAGCGGATCACCGAGTATCTGGCGGTGCGCAAGCGGCGGTCGGAGCGCGGGCTGGGGTCGGTCGGGGGCCGCCGTGGAGGGGCCGTGCTGGCTCTGGTGGGACCGCCCGGCGTCGGCAAGACCTCGCTCGGCGAATCCGTCGCACGGGCCATGGGGCGCACGTTCGTCCGGGTCGCGCTCGGCGGCGTACGGGACGAGGCGGAGATCCGCGGCCACCGGCGGACGTACGTCGGCGCGCTCCCCGGCCGGATCGTGCGGGCCATCAAGGAGGCCGGTTCGATGAACCCGGTCGTCCTCCTCGACGAGATCGACAAGGTGGGCTCGGACTACCGGGGCGACCCGGCCGCCGCCCTCCTGGAGGTGCTGGACCCGGCGCAGAACCACACCTTCCGGGACCACTACCTGGAGGTCGAACTGGACCTGTCCGACGTGGTGTTCCTGGCCACCGCCAACGTCCTGGAGTCCATCCCGGAGCCGCTGCTGGACCGGATGGAGCTGGTCCGGCTCGACGGTTACACCGAGGACGAGAAGGTCGTCATCGCCCGGGACCACCTGCTGCCGCGCCAGCTGGAGCGGGCCGGCCTGGAGCCCGGAGAGGTGACGTTGGAGGACGCGGCGCTGCGCAAGCTGGCGGCCGAGTACACCCGCGAGGCGGGCGTACGGAATCTGGAGCGGTCGGTGGCCAGGCTGCTGCGCAAGGTGGCGGCCCAGCACGAACTGGGCGAGCGGGAGCTGCCGTTCACGGTCGGCGTGGAGCAGCTGCGCCCGCTGATCGGGCGCCCGCACCACACCCCGGAGTCGGCCCAGGACCCGGCCGAGCGGCGGACCGCGCTGCCCGGTGTGGTCACCGGTCTCGCGGTCACCGGTGCCGGCGGCGACGTGCTCTACGTGGAGGCGTCGCTGGCGGACCCGGAGACCGGCGGGTCGGGGCTGCAACTGACCGGCCAGCTGGGCGAGGTGATGCAGGAGTCGGCGCACATCGCGCTGTCCTTCCTGCGCTCGCACGGCGCGGAGCTGGAGCTCCCGGTCGGCGACCTCAAGGAGCGCGGGGTGCATCTGCACGTACCGGCCGGTGCCGTCCCCAAGGACGGCCCCAGCGCGGGCATCACGATGACCACCGCACTGGCGTCGCTGCTCTCGGGCCGCCAGGTGCGGCCGGATGTCGCGATGACCGGCGAGGTCTCGCTCACCGGGCGGGTGCTGCCGATCGGCGGCGTCAAGCAGAAGCTGCTGGCGGCCCACCGGGCGGGCATCACGACGGTGATCATCCCCAAGCGGAACGAGGCCGACCTCGACGACGTCCCCGAGGAGGTCCTGGCCAAGCTGGACGTCCACCCGGTCTCGGACGTCCGCCAGGTCCTGGAATTGGCCCTGACCCCGGCGGTCGCGGAGATGCCCGCCGCGGCGTGACGGAGGCGGTGCGGCTCGGGCCCTTCCCCCGGACGGGCCCGAGCCGCGGGCGTGTCCCGGGTGTCGTGCGTATCGTTGGGACAGACGGCTGCCGGGACGATCGGCGGCGGCGGCGACGGCACGGTGACTGTCATCGACGAGAAGACCGTTATGTCCGACAGCGACGAGCTGAGCTTGGACGACATGTTCGAGCTCCTGGAGCAGATCATCCCCGAGGGCTACCTGGTCGAGATCGTCGGGGGAAACATCAGCATGTCGCCGCGGCGGAATGCGCACTACCAGAACATCCGCAGGATGACGCGGGCCATCGAGGACCATTTCGGCCTGGACGTGAAGCTGACCTCGGACGTGCGCATCGACTTCCCGGGAGCGAAGAACGGCTTCTGTCCCGATCTGGCCAAGCTGCGCGACGACGCCGACCAGGACGACGCGGGCCGCTGGCGGTACCAGGACGTCGAGTTCGTGGCCGAGGTGATCTCCAAGGACACCGCGGCGAACGACTACGGCCCGAAGAAGGACGTGTACGCCATGGCGGGCGTTCCCGTGTACCTCATCGTGGACCCGTACAGCGGCGAGTGCCATCTCTTCACGCTGCGCGAGGACCGCACATACGACGACGGGCGGACCGTCAAGTTCGGCAATCCGGTGGAGATGACCGACACGGTCATGGGCATGGTCCTCCCCACTGACCGCTTCGTCCGCCGCTGAGGACGGACGTGCGGTTGCCCCGGGCCGAGCCACCGCCCGGGGCAACCCGCGCGCTCACCCGTTGGCCAGCGCCCGGAGGCGGTTCATCGACCCGTTGAAGCGGTTGTGGTCACCGACCGCCCGGCCGGTCGAGGTGTACTGCCAGATGGTGTGGAAGCCCCAGCCGGCCGGGAGTTCGCCGACCGAGGCGCCGTAGCGCGGCAGCCACAGCGGGTTGATCCGGCCGAAGGCCGCGGAGTTGCCGGTGCACCGCTTCCACCAGTCGGTGGAGGTGTAGAGGACGGCGTCCCGGCCGGTGCGCGCCTTGTAGGTGGCGAACCAGTCCTTCATCCAGTGGAGGAGACCGGCCGCGCCCATCCCGTAGCAGGTCGCGCCGTACGGGTTGTACTCCATGTCCAGCGCGCCGGGCAGCGTCCTGCCGTCCTTGGACCAGCCGCCGCCGTGGGCGACGAAGTAGTTGGCCTGGGCGGCGCCGCCGGAGGTGTCGGGGGTGGCGAAGTGGT
Source organism: Streptomyces sp. CT34 (assembly GCF_000805335.1). Classification (GTDB taxonomy): domain Bacteria; phylum Actinomycetota; class Actinomycetes; order Streptomycetales; family Streptomycetaceae; genus Streptomyces. Next base: position 5,581,871 of record NZ_KN708638.1, read on the forward strand.
AGGCCCCGCGGATCATGCCGGACCTGTAGGAGCCGTTGTACTGCTGCGCGAAGTACGGGCTGGTGTAGCTGGTGGACTCCGTCGCCTTGACGTAGGCGAACCGGACGCCGCTCTTCCAGAGGGCGGACCAGCCGACATTGCCGTTGTGGCTGCTGACGTCGACGCCCTCGACGGACGCGGTGAGCGAGGGCAGCGGTGGCAGGATCCCGGTGGCGCCCTCGTGCCGGGCGACCTGGGAGCCGGCCCAGTCCTGGTCGGGGTGGGTGGGTTCGGGTGCGTGCCGGCCGGCCGCCGCACCGGCGGTACCGGGCAGGCCGAGGAGGAGGGAGACGGTCGCCAGGAGGGCCCCGGCCGCGGTCGCGAGGGAGCGGGCGGGGCGGTGGGGGGTTCCGGATCTGAGCACGGACATACGTGCCTCCGTGGATCTCGGTGGATCTCGGTGGATCTCGCTGTGACGTTGTGGAGCAGTGACCTTGAGGGGGGGAACCGGCGTCACCGATTGGTGTGGCCATGCCAGAAATGACGGTACGCGCGTAGACCCCCGTGACAAAAGGGGGGCGCGGGTCTTCCGTTGGTCTAATCCTGCGAAATACTGGCCCAACTGCGGTTTCGGCGGCCCGGGAAAGAAATTTTCAGGCCGCGAAACGCGGGAATTGCCGGAAAGAGCGGAAAACGCGGGAAAGGGCGCTGACGTGCACAACACCGGAGCCGGCGGTACGGCGGACGGCGAACCGATGGGCGTGGATCACGTATTCCTGGCCCTGGAGCGCGAGTTGGCCGTATTCCTCCGCCGTGCCCGCGCCTCGTCCGGCGAAATGTCCCGCGAGGTGCATCCCGACCTCGAATCGGCCGCCTACGGCCTGCTGGTCCGGCTCGCCGACGCCGGTGCCCAGCGCGCCACCGACCTCGCCGGCTTCTTCGGAGTCGGCAAGGCGACCATAAGCCGCCAGCTGCACGCGCTGGAACGGCTCGGGCTGGTCGCCCGGGAACCGGACCCGGCCGACGGCCGCGCGGTCCTGGTGCGGATCACCGACGAGGGCCGCGAGCGCTTCGACCGGGTCCGCATCGCCCGCCGCGCCCGCTACGCCCGCCGGCTGGCCGCCTGGGACCGCGCCGAGGTCGCCGAACTCGCCCGCCTGCTGCACCGGCTGAACGCCGAGCAGGAACAGGAACAGGAGGGGGAGCAGGAGTGCGAAGGCGAGACGGAAGGGGAGTGCGCGCCGGGGGAGGCCGGCCGGGGGCGGTGGCAGTAGCGGCTGCCCGGCACCGACCCGACGGACGGGCCCCGGCCGAAGCCGCCGTCCGGCCGCGGTGCGGTCACGGGGCCACGTGGACCACCGCCGCGTCGTCCCGGGCCTTGCCCCGGGGGTGCGCGATGCCGTCCGGGTCGGCGGCCTCGGCCGCCCGCACCCGGTCGATCAGCTCCTGCGGGCCGGACGCCGCCACCAGCGCCACGCAGTCCGCCCAGGAGCCCTCCCGGAAGACCTCGACCCAGCGGCTCGCGCCGTCGCTGAGCGCGGTCAGCGAACGGAGCCGCGCGCGCGGGGTGCTGCCGGTGACCGCGCGGGCGGCGACGGCCGGGTCGGCGGCGGCGGTGAAGAAGCCGCCCTCGGCGTTGCGCAGCGCCTCGACCGCGCGGACGTAGGCGCCGGCCGCGGCGGCGCGTTCGGCGGAGCCGCGCGGCAGCGCCCGTACGGCGGCGCGCTGTTCTCGGACGGCGGGCGGAAGTTCGCCGAGCCGGGTGTCCTGTACGGGATGCACCGAGCCGTCCGCCTTCTCCAGAATCAGGACGGAATCGGAGAGCACCAGGTGCTCGACGACGCGGTCGGACCAGCGCGCGGCGACCACCGTCGCCTGCGGCGTACGCGGGTGAGAAAGGTCACAGGTTTCCCGATGCTTCTCGGCCGTCTTGGAGATGGCCGCGGCGAGGACCTCAGTGAGCGTCATATCCCGGTGTGAAACCGACAGTTCGAGCATTGCGCCGCCGAGCCGCGCGGTGAACCACGGCACGGAGTGGACGCACCCGACATCCCCTTCGGGCGGTGTCACGCCGTCCAGCAGGATCAGGACACCGCCCTGGCCGGAGGCGGGCAGGGCGACGGACGCGTAGTCCTCGTTTGGGCGTTGGGGATCGCCCGGCTCGGTGGCGAGTGCGATGCGCATGGCGGAAAGTCTGCCGGAGGTGGCCGGAACACGACGGCGGCCGGGCGCTGCCGGGGGTGGTGGCGTACGGCCAGGTCAGCGGGGCGCGGACGGGCCGGGCGGGTGGGGTGGCGGGCTGCGGGCGGGCATCCTTCCAGGACCGGCACGCATCTCCAAACCCGTCCGGGGGTTGCGCGAGGTTGCGGCGAGAATCGGTGCCGCGCGGGAGTTGATGGTCAAACTCCGTTTGATGTTCACTCGTTCAGGTGGCCGGGCATGTGTTGCCGAGCCACTGCGCGGCGCCGATGGAATGGTCACTTCCCGGATCAAATGGGGTGGGCCGGGACGTTCGTCGCGACGCGCACAGCCGGACTGTTCCCCTTCGCGGAATGAGTGCGCTGCCGCGGTTCTCGCGCAGGTCCGCCCCGCGAGCGGGGAGCGATCCGGGTCCGCGACGCCGGCACGGCGTGGGCAGGCGAGACAGGAATGCGAGCAGCGGTGCGGAAGATGCGGCTTCGGGGCGGCGCGGGGAAGCCGGGATCACCGGCCGGTTCGGTCTCGGTACCGGGTACGACGGTTCCCGGCACGACGGGCGGTGGCGCGGACGGTACCCAACGGCGCCCGGCGCGGGTGCGCAACCGGCTCATGGGAGCGGTGGCCGTGGTCGCCGTCGCCGTCCTCGGAGCCGGCGCCCCGGGCCTGATGACCGTCGCCGACAACGCCGACACCAGCCAGCAACTGGTCGATCTGGCCGGGCTCGACGCGCACGCCATCACCCTGGCGCACGCCCTCGCCGACGAGCGCGACGCGATGACCGCGTACGTCGCCGCCGGACGCACCGGCGGCAATCTCAGCGCGGCCCCCACCTCCTCCCAGCGCGCCCAGGTGGACCGGCAGATCGACGAACTCCGGTCCGACGCCCAGGGATCGGCCGGCACCACCGCGTTCGCCGCCGCCGACAAGCTCCTCAAGGAGCTGCCGCAGACCCGCCAGAAGGCGCTCGCCGGGACCGCCACCGCCGAGCAGGTCCACGACGCCTACAGCCGGGTCGTCCAGGCGCTCGGCGCGATCAGCGACGACATCGCCCGCGGGCTGCCCGGCCGGGCCGACCCGGCGGACGCCGACACCCGCGCGCTGCCCGCCCTGGGCCGGGCCGCCGACCAGGCCGCCAGCACCCGCGCGCTGCTGATGGCCGGGCTCAAGGCGGGCGGTGCGCAGCCCCGGCTGACCGCCGCCGCCCAGGTCGCCCACATCCGCGAGCAGGGTGCGCTGGACGACTTCAACCAGGCCGCGAGCCAGGGCGGCCGGGACCGCTACCAGCGCACCGTCAACGGCCCCGACGTCGACAGCGCCGAGCGCTATCTGACCCAGCTGACCGGCCACCCCTATCTGGACCCCGCCGACATCGCGCTGAGCCGGAGCCGGGTGCAGGCCGCGCTCACCGCCCGGATCGGGCTGATGCGGGGCACCGAGTCCGCGATGGCCACCGCCGAAGTCCAGCGCCTGGGCGCGCTGCGCGACGACGACGTGAACCAGCTGGAGATCCGTATCGCGCTGGCCGGGGCCTGCCTGCTGCTGGCGGTCGGCGCCGGTGTCTGGGCCGCCCGCACGATGACCCAGCCGCTGGCCGCGCTGCGGCTCGGCGCCAAGCGGGGGGCCGCGGACCCCGCGCACGAGGAACCCATCGGCTACAAGGGCCGCAACGACGAGTTCGCCGCCGCCGTGCGGTCCGTCAACGCGCTGCACGCGCAGGTCGCCGAGGCGGCCCGGCGCACCGCCGAACTGGACGGCGAGCGCAAGCGGCTGGTCGGCGGCCGGCAGCGGCTGGTGGCCGAGCGCGAGGTGCTCCAGGAGCAGGCGGAGACCCTCAAGGAGGAGATCGCCGAACTCCAGGAGCGGCTGGCCGCGCTGCGCACCGGCGTGCACGGCCGGTTCGTCAACCTCGCGCTGCGCACCCTCGGCCTGGTCGAGCGCCAGCTCGCGGTCATCGAGTCGTTGGAGGAGAGCGAGCAGGACCCGGAGCGGCTGGAAACCCTCTTCAAGCTGGACCACTTCGCCGCGCGGATGCGCCGCAACAGCGAGAACCTGCTGGTCCTGGCGGGCAACGAGCAGCACGGCGGCAACCACCCCGGGCCGGTCCCGCTGCTGGACGTGCTGCGCGCCGCGGTCAGCGAGATCGAGCGGTACGAGCGGGTGCGCATCGGGTCGCTGCCGCCGCACTCGCAGGTCGCCGGGTTCGCCGCCGACGACATCAGCCACCTGGTCGCCGAACTCCTGGAGAACGCCACCGCGTTCTCGCCGCCGGACGCCCATGTCGAGCTGTCCGGCTGGCTCCTGGAGAGCGGCGAGCTGATGCTCTCGGTCCAGGACGAGGGCATAGGGATGACCGCCGACCGGATGGCGGAGCTCAACGAGCGGCTCGCGCACGCCGGGGCCGCCGCGACCTCCGAGACCGTCGACCAGGCGCTGGGCCTGGGCCTGTACGTGGTGGTGCGGCTGGCCGCCCGGCACGGCGTACGGGTCCAGCTGCGCGCCCAGAAGGAGGGCGGGGTCGCCGCCGTCGTCGTGCTGCCCGGCTCGATCCTGCCGACCCGTCCGGCGCCCGGGACCACCGCCGCGCGCGGAACGGGCGGCACCGCGTACGCCCCGAGCCTGCCGGGCTCGGTCGCGGAGGCGAACTCCAACGCCCTCCAGACGCGGCTGAACCGGCCGGACCTCACGCCCGTCGGGCCCTCGCCCGTCGAGCCGTCCGAGCCGGCGCCCGCCGAGGGGCTCGCGGTGCAGGAAGCGCCGCGGCCCGTTGCGCAGGACGCACCGCAGTCCGCACCGGTGCAAGCGCGCCAACCGGCCGCCGCCGAGGACCCGTTCGTGGCCGCGGCGGAGCGCGCCATCGACGCGGCCGGGCTCGGCACCCCGGCCGAGCCGGAGCCGGAGCCGGCCCGCCCGGCCGCCGCCGTACCGCCCGCCGCCGCGGAGACCGCTCCCGCAGCCGCCGGGCCCGAACCGAGCCCGTACGGACCGGAGTCGTCCGGCCCGTACGCCACGGCCGCGCCCGCGGGCCCCGGCGGCACCGGCGACGAGCACACCCGCACCGAGGACACCGCGTCCCCGGCCGACGGTGCCCCGGTACCCCGCAAGGGCCGCCACGCCGCCCCGGCGCCCGCCGCCCCGGCCGCGGCCACCCCGGATACGGCCACCGACCCCTACGCCATCGGCCCGGACCGGCACAGCCGTCCGGAGCCCGGCCCGGCGCCGACGGAGCAGAGCGCGGCCCCGGAGCAGGGCGCGGCCCCGGAGCAGGGCGCGGCCCCGGCGGCACCGGCTCCGGCACCGCGCCGGACCACCTCGACCGGGCTGCCCAAGCGCACGCCCAAGGTCGTCGCGCAGCAGCAGGCACCCGCCGCGCCGCGCAGGACCGGAACGTCCCATGCCGAGGCGCTGCGCCGCCGGCTCGGCGGATTCCAGCAGGGGGCGCGGGACGGCCGGCGCGATGTGGCGGCCGAGATCGCGGAACGTACAGCGGAGCAGACCATCCCTCAGACGGACACCGACGGAGCGGGGGCCCCGGGAGAACGCCACGTTGGCGAGGAGGCACGCGATTGAAGGCGCAAGCGCCCACTGCGCACGGACAGGGCCTGAGCAGTCAGGCACGGAATCTGCACTGGCTGTTGACCGACCTGGTCGACGAGGTCCCCGGCATCCGCTCGGTGACGGTGGTCTCCTCCGACGGCCTGATGCTGCTGTCCTCCGACCCCGGCAGGGCCACCGCCCCGAAGGCACGTCCGGGTGACAGCGACGGCCCCAAGGGCTCCAGCGCCGACCTGGCCACCATCGTGTCCGGCCTCGGCAGCCTCACCACCGGCGCGGCGAAGCTGATGGACGGCGGGGCCGTCAAGCAGACGATGGTCGCGATGGACGAGGGCAGCCTGTTCGTCATGTCGATCAGCGACGGTTCGCTGCTCGGGGTGCACGCCGCCCCGGACTGCGAGATGAACGTCATCGCCTACCACATGGCACTGTTCGTCGGCCGGGCCGGCCACGTCCTGACCCCCGAACTCCGCACCGAACTGCGCAAGTCGATGGAGAACGCCCAGTGAGCGAACGTAGCGAGCGAGCCGTCGTCAGCCGCATGCCGAGCGCGTGCGGGGCCGAGCGGAGCGGGGGATCGGCATGAGCAAGGCTCCCAAACTCCCGGTGCGCGGCGCGGACCGCAAACCCGCGCGGGTCCGCCCGTACTCGCTCACCGGAGGCCGGACGCGGTTCGGCCATGTGCTGCTCGTCGAGACGTTCGTGGCCGCGCTGGACGCCCCCGAGGAGCGCCGCGAGCTCACCGCCTCGACGGGGGCCGGCTGGCTGGACCGGGTGATGCCGGAGATGCGGGCGATCGTCGAACTGTGCCGCCGGATGCGCTCGGTCGCGGAGATCTCCGCGCTGCTCAAGATGCCGCTGGGTGTGGTCCGCGTCCTGCTCAGCGACCTCGCCGACCAGGGAAAGATTCGCGTCTACGGCACCGGGCACGGCACCGGCCGGCCCGACCGCGCGCTGCTCGAAAGGGTGCTGAGTGGACTTCACAGGCTCTGACACGATATCGGCCGGAACGAACTCGACCGCCGGTCCCGTGGGAGCGTCCGACCCGGCGGCCACCGCCGCCGAAGCCGGGCTGCAGAGCTGGCAGACGGACCGCTCGCGGGCGCCGGTCGCCACCAAGATCGTGGTGGCGGGCGGCTTCGGCGTCGGCAAGACCACCTTCGTCGGCTCGGTCTCGGAGATCACCCCGCTGCAGACCGAGGCGCTGATGACCCAGGCCAGCGCCGAGACGGACGACCTGTCCGCGACCCCGGAGAAGACCACCACCACGGTCGCGATGGACTTCGGCCGGATCACCCTCGACCAGGACCTGGTGCTGTACCTGTTCGGCACGCCCGGCCAGCAGCGCTTCTGGTTCATGTGGGACGACCTGGTGCGCGGCGCGATCGGCGCGATCGTGATGGCGGACACCCGGCGGCTGGAGGACTGCTTCCCGGCGCTGGACTACTTCGAGAGCTGTCAACTGCCGTACGTCGTCGCCGTCAACCACTTCGAGGGGACCGCGTCGTACGCGGTGGACGACGTCCGCGACGCGCTGACCGTGCCGCCCGGGGTGCCGATCGTCATCATGGACGCGCGGCGCCGGCCCACGGTGATCGAGTCGCTGCTCGCGCTGGTCGGCCACGCACTCGCGGCCACGCCCGAATAGTCTGCCTGCCACCCCCGCCACCCCTCACCCCCGAACAGCAGCAGTAGCAGAGAAGAGCCCCGCCATGCGGAAGATACTCATCGTCGGAGCCGGCCAGTCCGGTCTCCAACTCGCCCTCGGCCTCCAGTCCCAGGGCTACGAGGTCACCCTCATGTCCAACCGCACCGCCGACGAGATCCGCTCCGGCCGGGTCATGTCGACGCAGTGCATGTTCCACACCGCCCTCCAGCACGAGCGCGACCTGGCGCTCAACTTCTGGGAGAGCCAGGCCCCGCGCATCGAGGGCCTGGGCGTCTCGGTCGCCGCCCCCGGCAGCCACGAAGCCCCCGGCGGCTCACAGCGCGCCATCGACTGGGTCGGCAGGCTCGACGGCTACGCCCAGTCCGTCGACCAGCGGGTCAAGATGGCCGGCTGGATGGAGACCTTCGCACAGCGCGGCGGCCAGCTGGTCATCCACGGCGCGGCCGTCTCCGACCTGGACTTCTTCGCGAGCCGCTACGACCTGACGCTGGTCTCGGCCGGCAAGGGCGAGCTGGTGTCCATGTTCGGCCGGGACGCCGCCCGTTCGCCCTACGACGCCCCGCAGCGGGCGCTCGCGGTCTCCTATGTCCACGGCCTGGGCCCGCGCCCCGAGCACCCCGAGTTCGACGCGGTGCGCTGCAACCTCGTCCCCGGCGTCGGCGAGCTGTTCGTCATGCCGACCCTGACGACCTCGGGCCGCGCCGACATCCTCTTCTGGGAGGGCATCCCCGGCGGCCCGCTGGACGCCTTCCAGGGCATCAAGGACCCCGGCGAGCACCTGGCGAAGACCCTGGAGCTGATGAAGACGTTCCTGCCCTGGGAGTACGCCCGCGCCACCGGGGTCGAACTGACCGACGCCAACGGCACGCTGGCCGGCCGCTACGCCCCGACCGTCCGCAACCCCATCGGCAGGCTGCCCTCCGGCGGCCTGGTGCTGGGCGTCGCGGACGTGGTGGTCGCCAACGACCCGATCACCGGTCAGGGCTCCAACTCGGCCGCCAAGTGCGCCGCGTCCTACCTCGCCTCCATCGTGGAGCGCGGCGAGGAGCCGTTCGACGCGGCCTGGATGCAGGAGACCTTCGACCGCTACTGGCACACCGCGCAGCACGTCACCAAGTGGACCAACGCGATGCTGGCCCCGCCGCCGGAGCACGTGCTGAACCTCATCGGCGCGGCCGGTCGGCTCCAGCCGGTCGCCGACCGGTTCGCCAACGGCTTCGACGACCCGTCCGACTTCGAGAACTTCTTCTTCGAGCCCGACAAGGCCGGCGCCTACCTCGCCTCGCTGACGGCCTGACGCCGCGCGCCGCCTCCGGCCGGCGGACCCGGGGACGGTCCGCCGGCCGGTTCTCCTGCCGCTCAACCGCCTGTCCCGGGAACGCTGGAGATTAGCTCAACTACCCCTCTTCCAAGGCCACTTGGGGCCACCGCGGGCGGTGCCCTCCGGGTCGTACTCGTACTTCCAGCCGCGCGGCAGGCCGAGCCGCCCCACCCGGCCGGGGACCCGGCGGTAGACGTGCAGCGTCGGCGGCCGGCCGTCGTCGTTCGGCACCGGGATCTCGTACGTCTTCGGCGGCTGGCCGGTCGGGCCGACCAGGACCGGGAGGACCCGGCCGTCCAGCGGCCCGCCGACAAAGAGGGTGTTCTCGCTTCGCACCGACCCAGTGTCACACCGAGGGGCTCCGGGCGGGGCGCTGGCCCGCCCGGGCGCGTCCACCGGCCGGTGTGATAAAGCCGCAGGTCACAGCAGGTGTCCTGCCTCGCTGACGAGGGGCAGGACCCGGCGCGCCAGATCACCGGCCGGGCCCTGGGCGGTCTCCAGCCGCAGCGCCGCCGCCGTCACCCGCGCGGTCTGCGGGTCGCGGGCCGCGGTCGCCGTCAGCAGCGCGACGAAGTGGTCCACCAGCCAGTCGCGCAGCTCGTCGAGCGCCGGCTGCTTGTCCTCGTCGAGCCAGATCAGCGAGGCGGCCTCCACCGCGGTGATCCACATCCGGACGGTCATCCGCAGCCGCGGACCCGGCTCCGGCTCGCCCAGGTGCCGTAGGATCTGCCCGGCCGCGGCGCGCCGCACCTCGTCCACGATCGCGGACGTCCGGGAGGTCTCCGCGACGCTGCCGCCCTGGAGGAGCGCGCTGAACCCGGCGTCGTGCTGGTCGACGAACGCCAGGTAGCGGTCCAGCGCATGGCCCAGCCGCTGGGTGAGCGGCCCGCTCTCCGGCTCCGCGAAGCACTGCTCCAGCTCGTCGGCCGCGCTGCGCAGCGCCGCTTCGTACAACTGCTGCTTGCCGCCCGGGAAGTAGCGGTAGACCAGCGGCCGGGAGACCTCGGCGGCGGTGGCGACATCGTCCAGCGAGACGTCCTCGGGCGCGCGCTGGGCGAACAGGCCGAGCGCCGCGGCCAGCAGCTGGCTGCGGCGCTGCTCCACGCTCAGCCTGCGGTAGGCGGGTCGGGGTACTGCTGGGGCGGTGCCGCTGCCGTTCATGAACAGCAGCGTAACCGCCGGGGGTTCCGGGCCGTACAGGTGCTCGGGACGTATCCGGGGCAATCGGGCTTTCACGCCAACAGGCCCGAGCTGCGCCACAGCCGGCGGCCGGGGCCGCGCAGCACGCCGATCTCGTCGAGGAAGTCGGTCAGCCGCCGGGCGCCGTTCTGCATCACCTCGCGGCGGTGGCCGCTGGCCCTGACCTGGGCGATCGCCGCGCGCCGGTCCAGACCGACGTTGGTGTAGACGTCCGGGTTGACGAAGGCGAGGGAGAAGACCCGGGCCGCCTCGCCGGAGCTGATCCGGGTCAACTCCCGTTCCCAGCGCGGCGCGGTGACCATCTGGCGGCGCAGCTCCTCGCGGGCGTAGCGGACGTGCCGGGCCTCCTCGACGACATGGATCCGGGTCACCCCGCGCACCAGCGTCTGCACCCGCTCGTCCGGGAACGTCAGCCGCTGCATCCAGTCCAGTATCTCCTCGCCGAGCAGGGTGCAGGCGAACGAACCGGGCGTGGTGGAGACGGACTTGAGGATCCGGGCGAGGTTGTGGTTGAGCCGGGAGACCGGGTACGCCGGCGCGCCGCCCTTCTGGATCATGCGGGCGAACATCTTGGAGTGCCGGCACTCGTCGGCTATCTCGGTGAGCGCGTAGCGGACATGGGCGCTGGTCACCGGCTTGTCGTAGATGTGTCGTACCAGCAGCTGCATCAGGATGATCTCGAACCAGATGCCCAGGGAGGCGAGCGAGGCGGCCTCGTGCCGGGAGAGGTCCCGCTGCTGCTCCGGCGACATCCGTTTCCACATCGGGGTGCCGTAGAGCGAGACCAGCTCCGGCGGCCAGAACCACTTGCCCTCTTCGAGGGGCGCGTCCCAGTCGAGTTCGGTGTCCGGATCGAAGGAGTGCCGGGCGGAGGAGTCGAGCAGGCGCTCGGCGACCTGCTCCCGGTCCTTCAGCAGCCCGAGGGCGTCCCGCAGGACTTCGGTATCCGTCAGGGTCATTGCGGTGGGCGCGCTCGTCATGGCTCTGGCTACACCTCGCTCGTGGGTTACCCGCGGTCACATGCGGTCGCCTCTTATGAGACTGCTTGTCAGCAAGGACGTCAATCCCTTCCGCACGACTTATTGACCCCCGAGTAAGAGGCGTGTGAGCCTGCCAATCATCCGCCCATGAATGGCGTTCGGCGGGGTGGGAGGAGACATCGGTGTCGACCCGAGAGCTGTACACGCAGGACCCAGGAGACTCCCCGTGGGCCGTGCCGGCCGCCGGTGCGGCCCGGTTCACCTGGGATTACGACGACGGCCGCGACCGGCTGCTCGCCCTCTACCAGAAGGGCAAGGACAAGCAGTGGGACGCCACCCTGCGGATCGACTGGGACCTGGAGGTCGACCCCGAGGACCCGCTCGGCACCCCCGACGAGGCGATGTCGCTGTACGGCACCCCGTACTGGGACCGGATGACGGAGAAGGACCGCGGCGATCTCCGCCGGCACTACGCCGCCTGGCAGTTCAGCCAGTTCCTGCACGGCGAGCAGGGTGCGATGGTGTGCGCCGCGCGGATCGTGGAGTCCGTCCCGGACCTCGACGCGAAGTTCTACTCCGCCACCCAGACCATGGACGAGGCCCGGCACGCCGAGATCTACGGCCGCTTCCTCCACGAGAAGATCGGGATGCTCTACCCGATCAACGACAACCTCCAGGCGCTGCTCGCCGACACCCTCAAGGACTCCCGCTGGGACATGCCCTACCTGGGCATGCAGGTACTGATCGAGGGGCTGGCGCTGGCCGCCTTCGGCATGATCCGCGACACCACCGACAAGCCGCTGCCCAAGCAGATCCTGGCCTACGTCATGCAGGACGAGGCGCGCCATGTCGCCTTCGGCCGGATGGCGCTGCGGGACTACTACCGGCAGCTCACCGACGCCGAACTCCGCGAACGCGAGGAGTTCGTCATCGAGGGCTGCTACCTGATGCGCGACCGACTGCGCGGTGTGGAGGTCCTGGAGAACTACGGCATCCCGCGCAAGGAGGCCGCCGAGTTCACCGAGCGCTCCGAATTCCTGCACCTCTTCCGGAAGCTGCTGTTCAGCCGGATCGTGCCGTGCGTCAAGGACATCGGCCTGTGGGGCGAACGCCTCCAGCGCGCGTATCTGGACATGGGCGTCTTCGAGATGGGCGACGCCAACCTCGATCTGCTGATGACCCAGGACGAGGAGGTGGCGGAGAAGCTGGACGCGGAACGGTTCGCCGCCGAGGAGGCGGCCCGTACGGCGGAGGTCGCGGACGCCATCGCCGAGGGCGCGTCCGCGGAGTGAGCGGGGCCATCGCGCGCGCCGTTGCCGGGGCTGCCCCCGGGAACTGCCGGAGCGGGGCGCGGGGTTGTGCGCTCACTCCGCCAGGAACCCGGTGACGAGGCGGTCGAGCTCGGTCACCTCGCTCTCCGGCATCGCGTGGTGCCCGACCCCCGCCAGGGTCTCGATCCGCGCGCCGGCCAGCGTCCGCTCCGCCTGCGCGGCGACCCGCCGCGGATCGTGCGCCCTGCTGCGCCCCGCCAGCAGCACCAGCGCCGGCGGGGCGGCGCTGCCCAGCCGCGCCACGTCCGGCCGCGGCCCGGTGACCGCCTTCGCACCCCGGAAGTCCCGGGCGCCCAGCCCCATCAGCCGCACCAGCTCGGGCGCGACCGGCCGGCCGCCCCGGGTCTCCCACGCCAGGAACCGCCGGGTGCTCGCCTCACCGGGCCGCAGGAACAGCGGCGCGGCCCGCAGCAGATACGACGCCCGGTAGCCCGCGAAGCACTGCGTCGGGTCGAGCAACACCAGCCGCGCCACCAGCTCCGGTGCGTGCACCGCGTACCGCAGCGCGATCCAGCCCCCGTACGAATGCCCCAGCAGCGCCGCCGAGTTCAGCCCGAGGCCGTCCAGCACGGTGTCCAGCCAGGCCATCAGGTCGTCCGGGGTGCGCAGCGCCCGCCCCGCGGGCACGCTCAGCCCCGGCGCGCCCATGAGGTCCACGGCGTACACCCGGTGCGTCCGCCCGAACCCGGCGGCATGCGCGTACCAGGCGGCCGAGGTGACACCGCCGCCGGAGAGCAGCACCAGCGGCGGTCCGCCGGCCGGCCCGCAGGCGTTGACGCGGGTGGTGCCGAACTCCCCGCCGACCTCCAGCCGTTCGACCGGGACCGGCCAGAGTGCCATGGCCTGCCCGTACGCGGCACGGAATGCGGAAGTGGCGGTGGACGTCGCGGTCATCGGTGGCCCCCGTGGCGAGAAGAGAGAAGTGGACGCGCCGGTAGGTATCCTGCCGGACCGCGCCGGCGGCGCCACCGCAACCCCCCCTGGAATCCCAGGGCCAGGGCCAGGGCCTGGCCCATCGGACAGACCCTAGTTCCGGCCCGACCGCGCCAGCCAGCGCCCCTCGTACCGGGACACCTCGATCGGCCGCCCGAAGCAGGCCGTCATCCGCTCGCCGGTCAGCACCTCCGCGACCGGGCCGCGCGCCTGCACCCGCCCGTCGCGCAGCAGTACGGCGTGGCCGATGGCCGGGGACAGCTCCTCCAGGTGGTGGGTGACGGTCACCGTCGCCAACTCGGGCCGGTCCAGGGCGAGTCGGTGCAGCGCGTCGATCAGGTCCTCGCGGGAGGGCAGGTCGAGCGCGTTGAAGGGCTCGTCGAGCAGCAGCAGCGAGGGGTCGGCCATCAGCGCGCGGGCGATCAGGATCCGGGCCCGCTGGCCGCCCGAGCAGACGCCGAACGGGCGGTCCGCCAGCTCCTTGCAGTCCAGTTCGGCCAGCAGCCGGTGGGCGCGCTCGCGGGTCGCCGCGTCGTACTTGCGCCACAGCGGCTGGACCGTACCGGTCGCGCCGGTCAGCACCACGGTGTGCCCGGTGGCGTCCTGGGGGACCTTCTGCGCACCGGAGACCAGCCCGATGACGGCCCGCAGTTCCCGTACGTCCACCGCGCCGAGCCGGTGGCCGAGCACCTCGACGGTGCCCACGGTCGGGAACATCAGGGCACCGATGAGGCGCAGCACGGTGGTCTTGCCGGCGCCGTTGGCGCCGAGCAGCGCCCAGTGCTCACCGGACCGCACGGTCCAGTCGATGCCGTCGAGGATGATCTGGCCGGTGGTGTAGCGGCGGACACCGACGCCGTCCAGCGCGGCGATCACCCGGCCCGCGTGAGGACTTGGGGACCGCGGCTGCGAAGTCTGCGGAGGAGTCATCGCGGCAGACTAGCTGCGTACGGCAGCTTTCCGTGCGGGCGTCCGGTGGGTGGAATCCGGCGGCGGCATCCGGGGCAGGCGGCAGGCGGAATACGGCGGCGATTCAGGCCAGGCCCAACAGGGCCCGTACCCGGGCGTACTTGGCACGCAGCCGCTCCCGGGTCGGCGCGTCCAGGACGGCCAGCCGCACCGGATCGGCGTTGTGCGCGAGATCGGCCTCCTTGACCAGGAGTGCGCCGGGCGTGGCGAGGATCCGGGCGGTGTACTCCTCGACCGGCTCGCCGGCCCGCTTGGTGACGGCCCGCACCATCGCCCTGGTCGCCGGAGCGAGCGCCGCCTGATCGAGCCATTCCTCGCTCAGCGCGTCGTCCTCGACCGCGTCGTGCAGCCAGGCCGCCGCGATCTGCTCGGCGCTGCCGCCGCGCTCCCGTACGCCCGCCGCGACCGCGGCCAGATGCTCGGCGTAGGGGCGGCCGGCCTTGTCGGTCTGCCCCGCGTGCGCGCGCCGGGCCAGCGCCTCGACCTCGGCGAGCGACAGCGTCGGGGGCGCCGCGGCGGACGCGGACGGGATCTCCTGGGAAGCCATACGGCCATTGTGGCGGGGGAGTCGGGGAGTACGGGAGCGAGGGGGCCGGGCCGGGCGGCTGCGCTCCCCGAATCCCGTCTCCCCGGCTCCCGTCTCCCCTCTCCGCGGCACCCTCACCGCAGCCCGGCCGCCATCACCGCCCGTGCGATCGGCCCGGCGCTGCCGCCCCCGCTGATGTCCTCGCGCTCGGCCTCCGCGTCCTCCACGACCACCGCGACCGCGGCCAGCGGCTCATGGTTCTCCTTGTCGCGCACCCAGGAGATGAACCAGGCATACGGCGTGCCCTCGTTGCGCTCCCCGTGCTGCGCGGTCCCCGTCTTGCCGCCCACCGTGAACCCGTCGATCGCCGCCGGCCGGCCGCTGCCGTGCGCCACGACGTCGGTCATCATCTCCTGGAGCTGCTCGGCGGTGGCCGGGTTCATCACCGGCCGGGTGGGGCGGCGCGCGCCGGGGGCGACCAGCACCCCGCCCGCGTCGGTCACCTTGTCGACGAGGTGCGGCGGCGTCAGCTGGCCGTCGTTGGCGACCGCCGCCGCGACCATCGCCATCTGGAGCGGGGTGGCGGCGGTGTCGTACTGCCCGATGGAGGAGAGCGCCAGCTGCGCCGGATCCATCCGGGTGTCGAAGGTGCTCGGCACGACGGCCGAGGGGATCCGCAGCCCGCGGTCGTTGAACCCGAACCGCTCCGCCGTGGCGGCCATCTCCCGCAGCCCGACGTCCACGCCCAGCCGCGCGAAGACGGTGTTGCAGGAGAGCCGGAACGCCTCCTCGAGGCCGGCGTGTTCGCAGCCCGGCGCCGGATTGCCGAGCGAGGTGCGGGTGCCCGGCAGGGTGTACGGGTCGGGGATGTCCAGCGGGGCGTCGATGTCCCGCACCCGGCCGCTCTCCAGTGCGGCCGTCGCGGTGACGACCTTGAAGACGGAGCCGGGCGGATAGGTCTGCCGCAGCGCCCGGTTGAGCATCGGCTGCTGCTCCGCCCGGTTCAGCCGCCGCCACGCGTCGGAGACCGAAGTACCGTTGCCGGACAGCTCGTTGGGGTCGTACGAGGGGCTGCTCACCAGCGCCAGCACCCGCCCGGTCCGCGGCTCCACCGCTGCCACGGCGCCCTTCCTGCCGTCCAGCCCGCGGTACGCGGCGCGCTGCATCGCCGGGTTGATGGTGGTCTCGACCCGGCCGCCCGGCCGGAGCGCACCGGTCAGCCGGCCCCACCAGGGGAAGAGCGAGAGCCGGCGGTCGGTGCCGGCGAGGATGCCGTCCTCGGCGCGCTCGATCAGCGAGGTGCCGTAGAGCTGCGAGGAGAAGCCGGTGACCGGCGCGTACAGCGGCCCCTCGGTGTACGTGCGCTCGTACCGCAGCCGCCCGCCGCTGTCCCGGGAGCCGGTGACCGGGCTGCCGCCGACGTCCACGGTGCCCCGCGGCTGGGCGTAACGGACGATGCCGGCCCGCCGGTTGGCCGGGTTGGCGTCGTAGCCGTCGGCTTCGAGGAGCTGTACCCGGACGGCGTTGACCAGCAGCGCCACCAGCAGCAGGAAGGAGAAGGCGGCGGTGCGCCGGATGGCGCGGGTCACCGGGCGCCTCCCGGGGCGCCGGGCGCCGCCCGGTCCGGGGCCGGTCGCGGCCCGCGCGCCCGGTCGCTGATCCGCACCAGCAGCGCGACGATGATCCAGTTGGTCACCACCGACGACCCGCCCTGCGCCAGGAACGGCAGCGCCATCCCGGTCAGCGGAATCAGCCCGGTCACCCCGCCCGCGATCACGAAGACCTGGAGGGCGGGCAGCGCCGCCAGCCCGACGGCCAGCAGACTGCCGAACGGGTCGCGCAGCCCGAGCGCCGCCTGGTAACCGCGGCCCACCAGCAGCGCGTACAGCACCAGCAGCGCGGTGAGCCCGGCCAGGCCCAGCTCCTCGCCCCAGGTCGCCAGGATGAAGTCCGACTTCTGCGCGAACCCGATGAGATACGAATGCCCCTGCCCGAGGCCGGTCCCGAACATCCCGCCCGCGGCGAACGCGAACAGCGACTGCGCCAGTTGGCCCGGCCCGCGGCCCGCCGCGATCCCGGCGAACGGATGCAGCCAGTCCCGTACGCGCCCGTGCACATGCGGCTCCAGCCTGCCGACGGCCGCAGCGCCCACCGCCGCCAGCAGCACCCCGACCGCGAGCCACCCGGTCCGCCCGGTGGCGACGTACAGCAGCACCACGAAAATCCCGAAGAAAAGCAGCGAGGTGCCCAAATCCCGTTCCAGTACCAGCACCCCGACACTCATCAGCCAAATCGTGACCACCGGTCCCAGTACCCGCCCGGCCGGCAGCCGCAATCGCCCCACGGACTGCCCGGTATGCGCCAGCGCATTACGGTTCGCCGCGAGATATGCCGCGAAGAAAACCGTGATCAGTACCTTGGCGAACTCGCCGGGCTGAATGGAAAATCCGGCGGCCCGGATCCAGATCCGGGCGCCATTGACCGCGGGAAAGAAAATCGGCACCACCATCAGCAGCAGCGCCAGCGCGGCGCACCGGTCGGCGTACCGCTGGAGCGTGCGGTGGTCGCGCAGCAGCACCACCACCGCGATGAACAGCCCGACGCCGGCGGTGGACCAGACGAGTTGCGCGGGCGCGGCCGGGTCGGTGGGCGTCTCCAGGTCGAGCCGGAAGATCAGCACCAGCCCGAGTCCGTTGAGCAGAACGGCGGTCGGCAGCAGCAGCGGATCGGCGTACGGGGCGCGCAGCCGCACCGCCAGGTGTGCCAGCAGCGCCAGCCCGCCCAGCCCCGCCCCGTAGCCGGCCGCCCCGCTCGGCACCGGATGCGCCCGGGCGAAGCCGACGACCACATATCCGCAGGCGCTGAGGAGTACGGCGCCCATGACGAGGGCCAGTTCGATGCCCCGCCTTTTGGGGAGCAGCGGCGGGGACGGGGGAGTGCTGCCCCCGGGGCGCGCGCCGGCCGCCCTTTTCGACGCGGGCGCCGTCATATCTGCCATATCCGGCAACGTAGCAACCAGCAGCCAATATTTCCGTTATGTCGCATACGGCGTTCCGGGCGGCGGCCGGTACGCACACCGAACTCGCCCGGGATACGGAGCGCGGCGGGCAACCCGTCGCGCTCCGTCCCGCGTCCTAGGGGAAGAGCCAGGGGCCCCTCCGGGGTATCCCGGGGTTGTTCCGTGAACGAGGTCAACGGCAGTTTGTAAACTCGGGCGGAACGAATAGCAGAAGGCCGAGCTCGTCACGCTGATGCGGGCGACCGAACGCACCGGTCGACGTCGTGGACCTGCGCCATGACGCCGCACGCGAGGGGCTATGGCGTATGTCACATCCGTGCACGCCGAGTGGAGGTCCCGCGCCGTTTCGGCCCTCGGGGGCGGCCGGGTGCGGGCGACCGTCCCCCGCGACGAAAGGCAGTATGAGCGTCATGACGACCCTCCGTTCCCGGATCATCGCCTGGACCGGCCGGATGTATCTGGCGAGAACGAGGAAGAAGGGCTTCGACCTGTCTCGAATGTCTTTCTTGCCCGAATCCGTCCTGATGCCGTTGCGGCGCGACGGCCTGGACCCGGTCCGTGAACTCGGGGCCGTCCGCGAAAAGGAGCCCATCAGCAGGCTCCCGGTGCCGATAGCCGCAAATGTCTGGCTCGTCACCGGCTATGACGAGGTCAAGGCGGTACTGGGCAAGGCCAATGCCTTCAGCTCCGATTTCACCAACCTCGTGGGCAAGGCCGGCGCCGGCGCCGAACAGAACCCCGGCGGCCTGGGATTCGCCGACCCGCCCGTCCACACCCGTCTCCGCCGCCTGCTCACCCCGGAATTCACCATGCGCCGGCTGAGCCGGCTCACGCCCCGTATCCACGAAATCGTCGAAGAGCGGCTGGACGCCATGGAGGCGGCCGGCCGGGACGGCACACCCGTCGATATCGTCCACTCCTTCGCGCTGCCCATTCCCTCCCTGGTCATCTGCGAACTCCTCGGCGTCCCTTACGAGGACCGGGCCGATTTCGAGCGGCTGAGCGCCGCCCGTTTCGACCTCTTCAGCGGCGCGAACGCGTCATTCGGCGCCATATCCGAATCCCTTTCCTACTTCCGGGACATCGTCAAGAAGCAGCGCGAGAACCCCGGTGACGGACTGCTCGGCATGATCGTGAAGGAGCACGGCGACGCGGTCTCCGACGAGGAACTGGCCGGCCTCGCCGACGGCGTGCTGACCGGCGGCTTCGAAACCACCGCCAGCATGCTGGCCCTCGGCGCCCTGGTCCTCCTCCAGGACCCGCGGCACTTCGCCGCCCTCAAGGACGGCGACGAGGCGGTCGACCGCTATGTCGAGGAACTCCTCCGCTACCTCACCGTCGTCCAGGTCGCCTTCCCCCGCTTCGCCCGCGAGGACATGGAGATCGGCGGGGTGCGCATCGCCGCCGGCGACGTCGTCCTGTGCTCCCTCAGCGGCGCCGACCGGGACGGCGAACTCGGCCCCGGAATGGAGCAGTTCGACCCCTCCCGCAACGTTCCGTCCCACCTCGCGTTCGGCTACGGGATCCACCGCTGCGTCGGCGCCGAACTCGCCCGCATGGAACTCCGCGCCGCCTACCCCGCCCTCGTCCGCCGCTTCCCCACCATGCGCCTCGCCGCCGCCCCGGAGGAACTCGCCTTCCGCAAGCTCTCCATCGTGTACGGCATCGAGTCGCTGCCGGTCCGGCTGGACGGCTGACCCCGGCCCCCGCCGTGCCGTCCGTCCCTCCGCCACCGGCCGGCACAATCCGCCCGTGACCATTCGCCTACTGATCGCCGCCGACCAGGAGATGGTCCACCGCGGAATGCGGCGCGTTGGAGCGCCAGCCGGACATGCAGGTCGTCGCCGAGGCGGCCGACGGCGTCGCCGCGGTGGAGGCGGCACGGCGGCTGACGCCGGACGTGGCGCTGGTGGACATCCGGATGCCGCGGCGGGACGGCCTGGAGGTGACCCGGTTTGCCGGCCCTCCGACAGGCCCGGTGGGCCCCGCCGAAGGGACCTGAACCACCCCCACAGAACCCGGTGTTGCCACACCGCGCGCTCGTCGCCCACCACGCAGGCCCGGCACAACTGCCTGCCGCCGCCCGAGCTGTTCGAGGCGTTCGTCGCCACCGCCGCCGTCGGCGATGTCCTCGCGGGCGCAGACGGCGATCGCTCCCCGGTACGCGGCCAGTACCTGCCGCATCGGTAACTCGGTAACCCGGCACTCGATCACTCCGTCAAGAACTTCCTGACGGTGAATCCCAGAGTGGCCACACCGATGAACGTGGCACCTCCTGCACCCAGCGAGGTGTAGGCGGGTGCTCCCACGGTATAGAGCGTGACCGTGCCGAGCATCGCGGCGATGAGTGCACCGAGCATGATGACCGCTGCCCAGAGGCCCCGGAGTGACGGCTCGTAGGTGGACAATGCGCATCAATCCCCTCATCTGTGAATGCGCAGCTCTGCCGAAACGGGCTGCCCGACGAAGCTGCGTCCGGCGGATGGCGATGCTGACAGGGGGAAAAGTCGCAGACCAAAAAGGGGTGAGTGGGATAACTGTCGCTTGCACAGGAGAAGATCCCTGTCTGTCCGGGATCACTTCTCCTCTGTACTGCACTGGCATCACGGTTCCGCTGTGATGCCCCAGCAACCGCAGGGGAATCCCCAGCAGCGCCAAGAACCCCCGGATGCCCTACATTCCCGTGCCCCGGTCAGCCGCTGAGCCCGGGAAAGCCCGCGTGCGGCAGCAAGCACCGGCGCTCGCACCGGCCGCAGTGTCTCGCCGATCACTGCCCGCCCTCACGGCCGCCGACACGCACCCCTCGACTCGTGGCCCTCAGCCCGAACAGACCGGTGGGGCTCCGTGGCGTCTCGGCCGCGTGCCGTCGGTCGTCAGTTGCTGGTTGCACCTGCCGCGTCGCGTTCCGTTTCACCGATGAACGACCGCATCCCGTGACCCGTCCTGTTCACGCTCTTCGCATCGCGGCCCTGCCCGTCGACCCTCACGGTATGGGGGTTTCCGGAGAGGCCCGCGTCGGCTGGAGGGCGGGCAGCCGCGCTGCCTGTACTGCGGCCTGGCGGCGGACCGCGTGGCGACGTTGGAACAGGACTGGGTGCTGTTGGAGCCGGACATGATGCCGTTGGCTCACACGGTGCCGGCGGAGCATCGGTGGATAGTGCTGTCCGATGGGCGGGCGACCGTCTACGGCGTGTGCCCGCCGGATCCGTCCCAGCGGTGCCGTATCGAGCACCGGCTCGCCTGCTCCGCCCAACCGCTGCCGGATCTCTGGCCGTGGTTGACGACCCTGCGAGGCGAGAACGGCCGGCGAGCGGAGCGCCGGGCGGCGGCCCCGCAGCCTCCGGAGGAATGGCCGGACGCCGGATACCCGGACGCCGGATAAGGGGCAACGTGGTGGCGATGATCGACCGCCACCATTCCGGGGCTCGACCCGGGCAGATCCCGCAAGATCCCGTCAACGGATCGCCCGCAGGCCCTGTCCTGGGACCGCTCGGCACGGCATCCGCCCGCACATACGCAAAGACCCCGCTGACCGCTGTCCGCTGGTCGCGAGGTCTTCTGGCACTTCACTCGAAGTGCCCCCGGCAGGATTCGAACCTGCGCACACGGCTCCGGAGTGATTGTCTGATTGCACCCCTCTATACCCTGTGACCTGCGGCGGAGGCGGACCAGAGTCACGCGGCGACACAGTGTGTGTCGGAGGTGTGTCGCGAGGCGTCGTTGGAGAGAGATCGGAAGGCGCCTTCGGCACCTGCGAGCATCAGGGTCGGCTTCGCCGACGGGCTGCAACACCCCGGGTGTTGCAGCTGTCTGTGCATCGGCAGCACATGGCTCTGGCAGGAGAACAGCGTCCCGCACGTAGTGCTCGCTTCTCTCCCGGAGGATGAACCGGCTGGCGATCGTCCACATGCGCAGATCTGGAAACCAGAAAAGCGGTGCTCTTGTGGGTGGCTCGGCCGCCTACCTAGTTTCGGTGAGGCTTCAACTACTTCCGAGAGAACACGGGGGAGCCCATGTCATTGACGCACGCTGCCACACCGGCGATCTCCGCCGGAGTTAAGCCGCACGCACCCACCCGAAGGTCGCGGTGGATCAGGAGCGGAGCCGTGACTGCCGTTCTCGCGTGTGTGGGCGTCGCGGGCCTGGCGCCCACGGCCCACGCCGCACCTCCGCCCTCCATCCCTGTCGTGGTATCCGGTCCCGGCTACGTCGACTTCTACTGGACCCGTAGCGAAACCAGGACCGTCCTGGCGCCAGCAGTTCAGGGCGGCCCGGCCGCAGTGGCTGCCGCGGCCGGGGCAGTCTGCGCCGTTCCCGGCTCGGTTGTAGGTGGGGTCGGAGCTGCTGCGGGCGCCGTTTGCGGCGCTGCGGGTGCGATCTACGGCGCTGTTGAGATCGGGCAAATCAACACGGCGGCCGCTAACAACGAGTGCGTCGAGGAGCACTCCCGCTACTTGCCCTTCGCGGCGACCTGGTTCACTGCCGACAACGGTCCCAACTGCAATCCGTAGCGGCGACGGACTCCGACCCGGGGCGGCTGATCCACCGCAGGACTTGCGCGGCATGCTTGCACACGCACCCCGCGTCGCAGAATAGGCTCCGGTCGCCAAGGCCCAGCGACGCATCGCAGTTCGCGCACTTCTGTGCCCAGAGCTCCGAATCAGGGGCCACCTACTGCCTTGGTAGGTGGCCCCTGATCAGGTGTTTCACTAGTCGGGGTGGCGGGATTTGACCCCATGGCCTCTTCGCCCCGAAGCAATTCGACCGTCCGTGCGGCCAGAGCTGTCGGAGCCATTGACCTGCGGCGAAGGTGTCTGGGTGTCCGTGGTTGTCCGCTGCAGTTCGCAGCGGTTGTAGCGCAGTTAGACACTCAGTCGAGGCCGTGCTGCCGTCGGCTCGTAGCCTCACTCCGGAGTGATTGTCTGATTACACCCCTTTCGGGCGGGGACGCGGAGGGCGTACGTTCCGAATGATCCTGTGATGGTCACCAAGTAGGCCCGAGTTGGCGCGCGGGTCGGAAAGGGGCCCGGTTCGAGAAAGACGTCCCGGTCGAGTGAGGGCAGGCCACTGCCGCCTGATGGGGCCCACGATCCTGCCGTGAAGCCCACAGAGGTCAGGAAGCCGCCGCCAAGAACTCAAGAGCCGCAGCCACGTTGGACGACACGTCGTTCACGGCGTCCAGCACCAAGCGGTGATCGGTCCACGGGGCGAACTCCTCCCGCAGCCGTTCCACCGCCTCCCACCTCGGTTCCAGGAAGCCATCGATCCCGCGGGAGCGGCCTTCGAGCCGCTGGCGGTGCACTACCGGATCCGAACACACCACCTCGATGAACGCCACCGGCACACCATGACGATCCCCCAGCGACCGCCACTGCTCCCGCGCCGCTTCCACGGCGTTGACCGCGTCGGCGATCACAGTCTGGCCAAGGGCGAGCACACCGTCGGCCACGGCTTCGGCCACGACATACGCCGCCAGGCCGGTGGGCTGGTTACGCGCCACCCCCGCACGCCACATCGCTGCCTCGATCGGGTCGACAGAGACGACCGGAGCAGCCAGCCTCCGCCCCAACGCCTCGGCCACTGAACTCTTCCCCGCACCGGGCAGCCCTGCCATCACGATCAACATGACGACAGCCTCGCACCCCCAACCGCTGTCAAGGCCAGAACCGGGCAGGCATCTTCGGCCCGGTCATCGAGTCACCCTCTCATCCACAGGATTTGACAATTGCTCGCGTCGTTGGAGAGAGAACGGAAGTCGCCTTCGGCGCCTACGACTTCTAGGGTCGACTTCGCCGACGGGCTGCAACACGTGAGCGTGTTGCAGCCGTCTGTAATCGGACACCCCGGACACCTGTCACTTTGGGGTGTCCGGGTCGTTTTCGCTGGTGAGAGGCTTAACCGGACAGTCGGACACGTGGGACACTCCCTACGACGCCCTGGGGCAACCGCGGCCCACCGTGGGAAGCTGGGAGAAGCGAGCCGCTGCCAAGCGAGATCATCGAAGGGGAGGCTAGGTGCCGCAGGCCAGTCCACGAGGCACGTACTTGCAGATCTCAGAATCTCTGCGCCAGAAGATCGAGAAAGGCAAGATCAACGAGGCTCTGCCGTCCGAGGCGGAGTTGGTGAGCACCTACGGTGTAGGCCGCAGCACGATCGGCCGGGCGCTCAAGGAGCTCAAGGCGGAAGGCATCATCGAGTCGGTTCAAGGGGCTGGATGGTACGTCGTGGGGACGGGTGACCGGCGCCCGCTCGTGGAGAGGGTGACTGATCTACTTCGAGCCGACGGCGTCAAGGTCGGCGATCCCTTCCCCTCCGAGAACGAGCTTTGCGAGCGCTTCGGCGTGTCCCGCACTGCCGTGCGTTCCGCGATCGCGCAGTTGGAAGGCCGTGGGCTCATCGGCGTGGGAGCGAGCCGGAGGCGCGAGGTTCGGGCACTGCCGATTGGACAAGGGGACTCATAGCCGTGGCCACGATGGACATTACGAAGCGCGCATACGGTCTTGCCGAGGCAATGCTGTCCGAGCCATTGCCTCGGCGCTGGTCCCATTCTCTGGGAGTCGCTGAGCGCGCGCGGTCCCTCCGCTCGATCCTCGGGGAGGATGCGGACTTGATGGAGGCCGCAGCGGTGCTGCACGACATCGGCTACTCACCACGCATTGCGATGACGGGTTTCCACCCGCTTGATGGTGCCCGTTTCCTGAGGGATCAGGAGGCCGTGGATGAACGAGTCGTGCGGCTCGTGGCGCACCACTCATGCGCCCTGTTGGAGGCGGAGGAGCGTGGGCTCCGTGACCAGTTGGAGAGCGAGTTCGAGCTAGAGCGCCCGGCGCTCGTAGACGCGCTGATCTTCTGCGACGTGACGACAACGCCGGACGGCGAGCCCACTACTTCGCAGGCGCGGGTCGCTGAAATCGTGGCGCGGTACGGGCGTGACACGCTCGTGGGTCGTTTCATTCAGCGCGCTGCACCCGAAATGCATGCGGCTGTGCGACGCGTTGAAGACCGGCTTAACGCAGCTCGGGAATCCAGTCAGCCGATGTAGGGCTTGATCCGCGACTCGTCTAGGCCGTGCTCGATCCGGAGTCGCATGGACGGATGGATGTTGAGCTCGTCGAGGTCGGCCGGCGGGACCCAGCGGACCTCTTTGGATTCGGAGCTGGTGCGCAGACTGCCACTGAGCGGTCGGGCGTGGAAGCAGATGGAGAACTGCTGCCGGACCTCGCCATCGTCGTACGCGATGACGTGGTCCGGATCTGTGTAGAGACCCACGATCTCCTCGACTACGACGGTTACCCCAGTCTCTTCTTCCACCTCACGCACGACGGTTTGGGCGATGCTCTCGCCGATGTCGTGCCCGCCGCCGGGTAGGGCCCACAGGTTGTTGTCGGTCCTGTGGATGAGGAGAACGCGTCCGTCTTCGTCGCGGACGACGGCTGTCACGGCTAGCACTACCGAGTTGGCCTTGGGCGCGTTGGGGTCGTGGAAGTAGTCGATGCGGCTCATGTTCTAGCGCCTTCGTAGTCGGTGGGCGAGGTGATCTGGCGGGCTGCTTCCCATATGCGCTCCATGCTCTCGGCGTAGGTGTCGAACAGCTCGCCGCCGGGGACGCGTTGGAGGTGAAGTACGGGCGCCAAGTAGGCGGCCGCGCCGTAGACGTGTGGGTTCGCTAACAGTTCGTTGTCGGCGCGATAGATCGAGTTGTAGAGCGTGGTGTCGTGGAGCCTGAACTCCACGCCGGGTAGCCCGAAGAGTGGTGCGTAGTTCAGGAGCGCGTTGCGGATCTTCGCCGCGACGGCTGGGCCTATGCCCTCGTCGTCGCCGCGGACGGCAACGGCCGCGCTATTGGGGTCGCCGAGGAGGAACCGCACCGGTACGCCCTCGGCCGACTTCTCGCGTACGAGTCGGTGGAAGCGCGGATCCTCGGTAAGCCAGAAGCCCGCGTACACGAGCACGTCAAAGTGCGTCGTGGCCCCGGCGTACAGCTTCGTCCAGGCGTCCGGCGGCATAAGGTGGCGGTGCGGGTACAGCTTCACCAACTCTGCTTCGGTGGAGGCTGTCACCTCTTCGGCGGTCTGCTCGTCCGGCCACAGGTAGGAGACCTCCCGCCGGAGCATCGATGCCACGGCGTATTGAAACCGCTGGTAGGGCTTGCGCTTGGGCTCTGTGATCCAGCGATCGACGGTCTTCGGGGACACCCCGAGCCGTTCGGCGATCTGATCTAACGTCAGACCGCTCTCCACGATGGCGCCGCGCAGTCGCTCGTTTGCCACACGTCCTCCCCGATGCGGGACGTCCTGGGACGACTTCGACTGTATCGAGTCGGGCGCAAGTCGTACATGCGCGGAGTCCAACGTCCGCGGCTTCGCCGCCAAGCTGGTCATGTCGCTGAGCGAGGCGGCGGTTCCAACACCGAGGCCCGAGAGGGTTGACGCCGCGGAATCGGTCTGGCACGGTGGCAAACATGTAATACATGCTCCGCATGACGGCGGGGTGTGCAGCGCCGATGTACGTCCGGCGGGTCCTGCGGCTTTGCGGCCGCGGGAGCCCCTTCCAGGGGTTACCGCGCTCGTCGGAAGCGTTCGTTCCTTGACAACTGAATGGGGATCACGCCGCCTCTCCTCGGCCAAGTAGGCGGCCACGCGGGCTCCGGCCTGCGTGAGGTACAGCGCAACCCCACGTCTCGTAGCGCTTCGGCGCTGCGGCCCCGGACAGCCGTGAGGCGGCAGATCGAATCTGCCCCGGGGCGCTTCCCCGCCGCAGTCCGCGGCCGGGGCTTCTGGGGCGGCCGTCGTCTCGCCAAAGTCCTGCGGCCCCCCGGCTTCCTGTCCCACCGATTCAGGAGCTCTCATGCACGCCTACATTGGCGGCCATCAGGCCGTGAACGACCGTGATTTCGTCGAACTCGCCCTGGGTACGCCGCTTGAGCTGTGGCTTGGGGTGGAGGGCGAGACCGAGGAGGAGCGGGCGGCCCGGCTGGATGCCGCGCGGGACATCCTCGCCGAGAACCCGACTCTCCCCGACGAGGTGAGTCGGGTCGCCGCTGAGGCGATCGAGGCTTACGCGCCGGAGCTGTTCAACGTCGTCCCGCTACCGCGCGCCACGCGGCGTCGCCGCGTCTCCCGCAAGGGGGTCGCGGCATGAGGAACAACGCTCCTGCGTACGAGGACTTGTTGGACCACACCGGCAAACCTCGCCCTTCGTTCGATATGGCGCTCAGCTACGAGCAGGTGCGGCTGGGCTTGGCCTTCCACGAGGCCGGGCACGCGGTGCTGTCCATGGCCTACGGCGTCCACGTTGTGAGCAGCGAGGTCATCGCCTGGCAGCCTTCCCCTGATCGCTGGTCGGTGACCGGCAAGACCGCTTCCGAGGCGCACGACGTCTCGCCGTGGCACTACGCGGCGCAGTGCGCGGCCGGGGAGCTGGCCCACGTGCAGTACCTGCTCACGAGCGGGCTGTGGACGCCGCAGCTGGCTGCCGGATGTGCGGCCGACCATGACCGTGAGAAGGCCATCGACGTCCTGGCGCGGTTCGGCTATCGGCTCGGCCGTGACCACACCCCTCAGGGCGGCAAGTCCTGGGGCATGGTCCGCGGCATCGCGCGGCGCAAGGTGGACCGGCTGTGGCCGGAGATCTGCGCCGTGGCCCGCGCGATCGACGCGGCCGACATCGTCACCGGCGAGCAGATCGCCGACCTGACCGGCCTGCCCAATCCTCCGCACCCCGGGCCCGCATGCCTGGGAGGTGCGGCATGAACACCACGACCGAGACGGCGCGGCCGAAGGTTCCGCCGCTGACCAGGCCGGAGAAGTGGCTATTGGGTGCGGTCGCGGTGTTCGCGGCCGGGGTCGGTGGTTTGGGTCTGGCGTCGTCGTTCGAGGCGGTGTCGGCCGCGGGGGCTCGCTGGGGGTTCGCGTCCCCGTGGATGCTGCCGGTCGGTATCGACGTGGCCATCCCGGTGTTCACCGCGGCGTTCTTGCTGCTGATCCGCACGGACATGGCGTTGGGCTGGGTGCGGTTCGTGCCCTGGGTGCTCACCGGGGTGACGTGCTGGCTGAATATCGCGGCCGGGCACTCGCTGTCCGCGAAGGTGGCGCACGGCACGATGCCGCTGTTGTGGGTGGTGTTGTCCGAGGTCGCCGCGCACGTCTACGCCTGCCGCATCGGCGCGGTGACCGGCCGGAGGATGGAGAAGATCCGCCGCTCGCGCTGGCTGCTCGCTCCGCTGTCCACGTTCGCCCTGTGGCGGCGCATGACCTTGTGGGAGATCACCTCCTATACCGATGCGCTCGCTCGTGAGCGGGAGCGGCAGTTGGCCCGCGCGCAGCTGCGGCAGCGGTTCGGGTGGCGGTGGCGCTCGAAGACGCCGCGTCCTGAGCGGGTGCTGTTGAAGCTGGGCGCGCTGGCCCCGGTCAGCGAGGACGTCCCGCCCGCGTCCCTGCAGGCCCCGGTGCCGCTCGAGCAGGAGGAGCCCAAGCAGCCCCGCAAGCGCCCCGGCAAGTCCAAGGGCAAGCCCAAGGGCAGGTCGAAGCCTGGCAAGGGGCAGCGGACCGCGGCGGAACTGCTCGCCGAGGCCCGCACGGTCACCGCCGGCTGGAGCGATGACGCGATCAACGCCGAGGCGATCCGCACCACATTGCACTGCTCGGCCGCCAACTCCCGTGTGCTGCGGGACCTGTTGCTGACCGAGCGGGCAGAGGGCCGACGCCTGCACCCCATCGACGACGACGCGTCCGAGGGCGACGCCGGTGAGGGGGCTGCGGCATGAACACCCTGGCCGCGATCCTGCTCGCTGCGCTGCCGCTGGCCGCCGGGTGGGCGGTCCACGTGTGGTGGCTGACCGGCTGCCTGAAGACCGCCCGGCGTGACCCGCTCACCGGGCTGCGCACCCGCGACGGCTTCACCCGCCGCGCCACGACCCTTCTGAAGGACCCGCGCGCGGTCGTGGTGCTCGCCGACGTCGACCGCTTCAAGCAGATCAACGATCGCTTCGGGCACACAGCCGGGGACGCGCTGTTGAAGGCGACCGCGGACCGCCTGGCCCACTACGCCGGGCCCGGCGGGGTCGCCGGGCGGCTCGGGGGCGATGAGTTCGCCGCCGTCCTGCTCGACGACCACGGCACTGCAGGCGATCTGCTCGCCGTGCTGCACGGGGTGCTGGCCCGGCCGGTCGACGGCCAGGACCCGGCGGTGTGCACCACGGTCTCCCTTGGCTGGGTGCGCGCCGCGGACTTCCCCGCCGATGATCTGTCCGGGCTGCTGCGGCGGGGGGGGGGGGGGAAG
>NZ_KN708638.1:5610838-5616765 GCF_000805335.1 Streptomyces sp. CT34
CGGCCAAGCAGGCCCGTGCCGGAACCCGCCGTGCGGGCCTGGGCTGGCTGTTCGCCACTGTCGCCGGCCGCCGCGCCGGACGCGCCGGCACCCGCGCCGATGCGCCCGCGGTGGGGGTGGCCGCATGAGTGAGCCCCTGACCGCTGTGGACACTTGGCGGCCCGTGATGGAAGCGGCGGGCTACCGCTGCCAATGCGAGGGCGAGTGCGGCAACGCCCATACCAAGGGCGACGGGCGATGCCCGCATGAGCACGACGCCTACGCCGGAAAGGGCCAGCGCGGGCGCTGGGTGCGGCTGATGGCCGCACCCGCCGACCCACTCACCACCGATCTCGCCGCCGTCCGGCTCCCGGCCAGCGAGCTGCGTGCGTGGTGCCCCGATTGCCACACCGCCGCTGCCCGGCTCGCCCGCAAGCGGCTGCCTGCGGCACCCGCGGATCAGTGCGGCCTGTTCGACCTGTGACCCCTCCGACTCAGTCAGGAGACCCCGCATGAGCAACGAACCGAAGGTGATCGTTCCCGCGCTCGGTGAACTGCGCCGGGCCATCCACAGCCTGGCCGTGTTGGCGGAAGCGTTCCCCGAGCTGCCCGGCCGCACGATCGAGGTTGGCACGGTGTCCACCCGCACAACTGTCGAGCCGGGGATCCGGGTGGAACTGCACACGACCTTCGAGGACTTCGAGGCGTGGCGGTCGGCGCTGGGTGTCGACCCGGCCGAGGTCGAGCACATGCCGCTGGCCACCGTCCAGACGCTCCGGGCGTACGGCTCCTTCCACGGGGTTCCCGTGGTGGTGACGGCCTACGGCCCCGTCTACGCCCTAGCCCAAGCCGCATAACGCTCGACGCGGCACAGCCCCGGCATTCATGCCGTGAGGGCGCCGGATCGAATCCGGCCCGGGGCACGCACGGGCCCGGCCGCTCACCTCCTACAGCGACGGCCGGACCCGCTCTCCCTCACACCACACGTGGAAGGAAGTCCCAGTGAAACACCCCGACGACGACAACGAACTGTTCAACCGGCTGGAAGCCGAGATGGCCGACCCCGACGCCCCGTCCGGGGGTGAGGTAGTCGACCTCGGCAAGGCACGGACCGCGCGCGGCGAGTCGCCCGACCGGTCGGCCGACTCCCGCCCGCCGGAGTCGGCCGACTCGGGGCCGTCCGAGTCGGGCGACGGTCGGGCGACTCTGGTCGACCGGCAGGTGCCGACCGTCTCAGGCCCGGGTCTGGTCGACCGCATCAAGAACTCCAAGCGGCTGGACGTCTTCCCCGCCTGGATGAAGTCCCGCGCGGAGTTCACCGAGGCGCTCGGCTGGCTGGCCGGGCACGCCGGGCACACGGCCGCGTTCCACGCGGTCCGCCTCCCGTTCGTCTACCTCCCCAAACTTGTGTGGCGCTCGCCCCGCGGTGCGATGAACATCCTGGGCAAGGTGGGGCGTTGGGCCATGGACGCCGAGGGCGAGGGCCTGCGGCAGTACACGGCCACGAACGAGCAGGTGGATGAGTACCTGAAGCTGTCGCGGCAGCGGGACCGCCGGGTGCGCCTGCGATCCATCCTCACCCTCCTCGCGGCGATAGTCGCCCTGCCCGTGGGCCTGTTCCTGCTGTTCGGGGCGGCGCCGACGACGCAGGTCATCGCGGGCGCCGTACTCGTGCTGGGGTGCGGGCTGGCCGGGGCTCCGGCGGATGCGCCGCTGGCCACCCGGGCGGTCATCAAGACCGAGGTACAGAAGCTGACCAGCGACATCGTGGTCAAGGCCATGGCCTCCATCGGCATCGGCCAGATCGCCTCCGCGGTCGCCAAGGGCGGCGACGGGATCCACTTCGTCGCCCCGATCACCCGCGAAGGGCCCGGCTGGCGCGCGGACATCGACCTGCCGCTCGGGGTGACGGTCGCCGACGTGGCCGACCGCCGCGCCCGACTCGCCTCCGGCCTGCGCCGCCCGCTGGGGTGCGTGTGGCCGGACGCCGACCCCAACGAGCACGAAGGACGCCTGATCCTGTGGGTCGGCGATCGCGATTTGTCCAAGACCGGCATCGTCAAGTGGCAGCTGGCGAACGCGCGTCGGCACGACATCTTCAAGCGCATCCCCTTCGGCATCGACCCGCGCGGGCGTGCTCAGTCGGTGCCGATGATCCAGCACAACGTGCTGATCGGCTCGCTGCCCGGCCAGGGCAAGACTTCCTCCGTGCGGGTGCTGGCCTGCGGTGCGGCCATGGATCCGTCGGTGGAACTGTGGCTGCACGAGAACAAGGGCACCGGCGACCTGGACTCCCTCGAATGCGTCAGCCACCGGTTCGTCTCCGGCATCGACGACGACTCGATCAAGTACGCGGCCGACTCCCTCAAGCTGCTGCGTGAGGAGGTCATGCGCCGGGCCGCGGCGATGAAGAAGCTGCCGCGTGACCTGTGCCCGGACAAGCGCATCACCCGGGCCATCGCCGACAAACGCTCGCTGAAGCTGTGGCCGCTGCTCGCGGTCTTCGACGAGTGCCAGAACCTGTTCGCCCACCCCAAGTACGGCAAACAGGCTGGTGAGGATGCCGAGTTCATCATCAAGCTGGGCCGCGCCCTCGGAGTGATCCTCGTTCTGGCCACGCAGCGCCCGGACAAGGACTCGCTGCCCACCGGGATCAGTGGCAACGTGTCCATCCGCTTCGCCCTCAGGGTCGCCGGTCAGGTGGAGAACGACATGATCCTCGGCACGTCCGCCTACAAGAACGGCGTGCGCGCCACCTCCTTCCGCCCGGAGATCGACGCCGGTAACGGCTACCTCGCAGGCGCCACCGCACTGCCCGTGGTGGTGCGCACCGCCTACCTGGACGACAACGACACCCACGCCATCGCCCAGCGCGCGCATGCGCTGCGCAAGGCGGAGGGAACTCTGTCCGGGCACGCGCTCGGCGAGGAAGCCGAGACCACGACCGGGCCGTCGTATGACCTGCTCGCCGACGTCGCCGCGGTCGTGCCGCCCTCGGAGGAGCGGGTGTGGAACGAGCGGATCGCCGCCCGGCTCGCAGAGCTTCGCCCGGAGGTCTACGGGCTCTGGAAGGGCGAGAACGTCACGGCCGCGCTCAAGCCGCACGGGGTCAAGACCACCGGCGTGGCCGGGCGGACCGACGACGGCGAGCGCACCACCCGCCGCGGCATCGTCCGCGACGACCTCACCAAGGCGATCGCGGAGCGTGACGAAAACCGGGGTGCCGCCTAACGGTGACCGGCCGCTACCGGTAGCGGGCACACCTGCTACCGGTAGCACCCCCGCTAGCACCCCAAACATCGCCTGATCTGCGATCTAGCACATAGCACCCCACCTGCGGAAACCTGGAAAAACCGCCTGGGAGGGCCCTGATGACCCCCATCGTCCTTGCTATCGCCTGCCTGATGCTCGTCACGCTCGGTTACGCGAGTCTGTGTGCGGGCAGCCCGTTCGGCAACTGCCGCAAGTGCAACGGCCTCGGCCACCACCTGCACTACGACCGCAAGGGACGGCCCAAGCGCGGCAAGAGGTGCCGCCGCTGCAAAGGCCGCGGCAAACGCGTCCGCGTCGGCCGCTGGATCTACAACCGCGCCTCGCGGATCTACCGCGAAGGCACCCGCTGACCCGGAAGGAGTCCCCTGGTGACCCTGACCCTCTCGGTGGTGCTGCTCGCCGGTATCGGCGTGCTCGTGCTGCTGCGGCTGAAGTCCGCCACCCTCACCGCCGTCATCGTCGCCGCGCTCTTCGGCTTCTACCTCGCCGGAACTGGCGCCGCGCACACCGCCAACGAGCTCGTCACCTCCCTCGCCCACGCCCTACACGGCATCAACTAACCGACAGGAGCCAGAAGATGGCCCCACACGTTCCGGACCGCCGCACCACCGCGGCGCAGGTCCACCACCCCATACCCCTGGCCTCCGAGCAGCACGCGGCACCGCTGACGCCCCGCACGGACGGCATCCCCGACGTCACCACCGTGCAGCTGCCGGACGGCCGCATCGTCACCGGCTACACCCTCACCCCGGCCCAGCCACCCGCGCCCACGCCACGGCGAGTCACGGTGCACCCGACCGCGGTCAACATCGCCATCGGCGGCATCGGCTTCACCGCGATCTGCGGCGGGCTGCTCCTGCTCACCGGCTTCATCACAGCCATCGCCGCCCTCATCCACCAACTCATCATCCTCGCCGCGATCGTCTTCGGCCTGTTCATCGCCGCACAGCTCTATAGCGGCGGTGACCGGGGCGGCACCACGGTCAACTGCCGCAAAGCTGTGTTCAAGAACAACCACTTCCGCGGCTGACGGGAGCATCCCCGATGCCCAAACCACCGCCGGTCGAACACGTGATCACCCGCCCACCCGATCCCGGGTGGTGGAAGCTCACGTCTATCAAGGCCGTTGCGTGGTCTCCGAGCAGCCTGGAGTAGCGCAGAGCGGGATGCGCCGGGCGGGCTACTGGTGCGGTTGGGATTGCCGCCACTGGGCCAGCGTCTCCTCCTCGCCGCGATACGCGGCAGCAGCCAGCACCGCAGACACAGCGAAGAAGAGGGTTGCTCCGGAGTCGAACCCCCGCAGGTCCGCCTTGAGCCCTGAGTCGTACGTGCTGCGGCTCACTGCATGACGTACCCCGTGATCATCAAGGTAGTAGCCGGACGCGTCATGTTCCGGCTGCCCGTTCGGCTCGACCCCGCCTCCGGCGAGGCACAGGAGTACCCCGGCGATGAACGCGCCTGCCGTAACCCGCAGCCATCTCGGGGTCTGCCACATGTACGTGAATGCCTGCGGGCCCTTCGTGGGCACTCCGGCGCGGTAGCACCGCAGCAGCGCACTGCCGAACACCGGAAAGACCAGCCCGAAGAGGGTGAACGCCACGGCCGTCGGCACGATCGGGCTGCCAGGCAACAGCGTCAGCGCCACCACGAGTCCGGACAATCCAGCCAGAAACAGGGCGATCGCAATGTGAATCTTGTAGCTCGTCGGCACCGATCTCCTCGTCTCTCTCGGTGCGCTGAGCCTGTCGTGCCAGGCGCAGGGAGAACAGATCTGACCACGGCATCGATCGTGCAGCAAGGTCTGCGGATCCCGGCCGCCTGATCTATCCGATCCCGCATGAGCCACTGCCATTACGTGCTGTTCGTGCTCCGGGTGCTGCTCGGCTTGTGGCTGTGCCACAGCTGCGGCGGCTCTGCGCAGGCCCCGCACCCGCAGCACGCCCCGAGCCCACCGACACCCGCAACGTCGAACGGCTACCCCAACCCTAGGAGCGCTGAACCGTGTTCGAGATCCGCGTCATCTGCGACCCGGACGACACCAACCGCGTCAGCCAGACCCTGGCCGCCGCATTCGATATCGGCCTGGAGGGCCGGAACCCCACGCGCGACGGCAAGCGCACCCGGCTGTATGTCATCGCCGACCACCGCACCGTCAGCACCAACCCCGACCACACCGAAAGCGAGTGATCCCCATGGCCGTGGGAGAGACCCCCATCACCGTCGTCGGCAACCTCGCCGCCGACCCCGAACTGCGCTACACCCCCTCCGGGGCCGCACTGGTCAAGTTCTCCGTCGCCTCCACCCCGCGCACCTACGACAAGAACACCGGCCAATGGCAGGACGGCACCGCGATGTTCCTGCGCTGCACCGCCTGGCGCGACCTCGCCGAACACGTCGCCGACGCCCTGACCAAGGGCATGCGCGTGGTCGTCACCGGCCGACTGCGCCAGCACAACTGGCAGAACGAACAGGGTGAAAACCGCTCGATGCTCGCGCTGGAAGTCGACGACATCGGGCCGTCGCTGCGCTTCGCCACGGCCAAGGTCGAACGGGCCCAGCGCACCGGCGCCGCCTCCGGCGGGGCCGCTGATGAGTGGAGCACCGCCGCTCCTGCTTCGGCCGGAGCTGCGGGCGGTGAGCCGCCGTTCTAGATGCGCCCGGGGGGGGGGCCGGCC
>NZ_KN708638.1:5616775-5685348 GCF_000805335.1 Streptomyces sp. CT34
GATTCTCCCTGTCCCACCAAGAAACAGGAGAACTACCAGCATGACGCACCCGCGCCCCTCCGACCAGCTGACCTCCGCGCTTGACGCAGCGTCGCGGGGCTGGCACGTCTTCCCCCTCATCCCCGGCGACAAGCGCCCCGCCGTCCGCGACTGGGAGACCCGCGCCACCACCGACCGCGAGCGCATCACCCGGTGCTGGACGCACGCCCCCTACAACGTCGGCATCGCCACCGGACCGTCCGGGCTGGTCGTCGTCGACCTCGACACCCCCAAGTGTCCTGACGACACCCCGCCGGCCGAATGGACCGCGCACGGCGTCGCCGATGGCGCGGACGTGCTCGCCGTGCTCTGCGAGCGCCACGGCCAGCTCTTCCCTGCCGACACCCACACCGTGCGCACCGGCCGCGGCGGGCTGCACCTGTACTTCGCCGCCCCCACAGGCGAAGAACTGCGCAACACACAGGGCAAGCTGGGCTGGAAGATCGACACCCGCGCCGGAGGCGGCTACGTCGTCGCCGCAGGCAGCATCGCCAACGGGCACCCCTACACGACCCCCCACAGCGCCTCCGTGGCGCTCCTGCCGGGCTGGCTGGCTGCACTGCTGCGCCCGGCTCCGCTGCCCCCGCAGCGCCCGGTCACCGTCCCGCTCACGACAAGAGACCGGCGCGGTAAGTTCCTCAACGCGGCACTCAACGGCGAGTTGGCCCGAGTCGCCAACTCCGGTGAGCACCAGCACAACAACGCCCTCTACTACGCCTCAGTGGCGCTGGGACAGCTGGTCGCCGGGGGAGAGCTGGACGCACACACGGTGACCGAGAGGCTCGTTGAGGCAGCGCTCAGCGTCGGCCAAGGTGAGCAAGAGGCCCGGCGCACCATCGCCTCCGGCCTGCGGGCCGGAGCCAATCGTCCCCGGACGGTCGCGGCATGAACAACAACCCCATCCCCCCGCTCCACCTGTACTCGGTGCCGCCCCACCCCGAGACGGACCGCGAGGCGCCGCCGAAGCGGGAACGAATGCGCACCGCATGGACCGCGGATCAGCTGATGGCCGCGGACTTCCCGGAGCCGAAGTGGGCCGTGCCGGGCATTCTCTCCGAGGGCGTCAACCTCCTGGCCGGTCCGCCGAAGGTCGGCAAGTCCTGGCTGTCCCTCGGACTCGGACTGTCCGTCGCCGCGGGAGGCACGGCGTTCGACGCTGTGCCCGTGGAGGGCGGACCGGTCCTCTACCTTGCGTTGGAGGACACCCCGCGGCGTCTTCAGGCCCGTATGGGCAAGATCCTCGGAGGCCAGCCCGCACCGGCCGGGCTGACCCTCGCCACCCAGTGCCCGCCGCTGCCGCAGGGCGGCAACGAGGCGATCGCCAACTGGTTGGAGCGCAACCCTGAGGCGCGCATGGTGGTCATCGACGTGTTCGCCAAGATGCGCGGAGCCTCCGCGCCCGGCGCGTCTGCCTACGACGCTGACTATGCCGCCGTGGGGCACGCGAAGCGGCTCGCGGACCACTACAGCGTGGCCGTAGTCCTGGTGCACCACGTCCGCAAGGCGGGTTCGGACGACTTCCTAACCGAGGTCTCCGGCACCAACGGCCTCGCGGGCGCCGCAGACGCCACGCTCGTACTCAAGCGCGCCCGCGGGCAGGCCGACGGCATCCTCCATGTCACCGGCCGCGACGTCGACGAAGCCGAGTACGCCCTGAAGTTCCACAAGGGCGCCGGAGCCTGGCAGTTGCTCGACGGGCCCGTCTCCGACCACACCATCGGCGACACCCGCGCTGCCATCCTGCGCTACATCCGGGAGAACCCTGGCGTGCAGCCCAAGGACATCGCCGAGGCGTTGCCGCAGGTCGACGCCGACACCATCCGACGCTACTGCTCCCGCATGGCCAGAGCAGGCCAGCTCACCAAGGACGGCAGCGGCCGGTACTACCCGGACACCGCGGCGAATGCCCGGGAGGTGTCCGAGGTGTCCGACTGTCCGGTTACCCCATCTGACCAGGGAAAAGTACCCGGACACCCGGATTGCCCTAGTGTCCGACTGTCCGGTGCGGACGAGGCCGAAGGGATGGCCAGATGAGCGCTCGTGCACGGGACGAGAAGATGACCGTCCAGGAGGTTCTTGCCGACCTGAAGGTCGCCCCGTCGACCTTCTATCGGTGGCGCCAACTGGGGAAGGGGCCGCGCTCGATCAAGCTCCCGAACGGCGATGTCCGGATCCGGCGGTCGGAGTACGAGCGTTGGCTTGCGGAGCGGGAGGACGCTGCGTGAGCACTGAGAACGGCACCCCGGCCGGGCGCCCTCGCGGGTCGGCCCGGCCGGGCTACACCTTCGACGTCAAGTTGTGGAAGATCTCCAAAACCGGCCGCAAATCCCGCCCATGGCGCCTTCGTTGGGTAGTGGCAGGCGAGGTGTTCGGCGATACGTTCGCCACGTACCCGCTCGCCGAAAGCCGACGCAATGAGTTGTGGCACGCCATGAATCGGCGCGGCGAAGCGTTCGAGATCGAATCGGGGCTGCCAGAGTCCGAGGTGCGGGCGGCGGCCGAGGCCGCTGTAGCAGCGGACGCCGAACCGCGGGTTCGGTGGTTCGAGTTCTGCCGCAAGTACGTGGCCGGGCGGTGGCGTACAGGCGCGGCCAAGACCCGTGAGGGCATGGCGGACGGTCTTGCGGCCGTGACGCTCGCCATGGTCAAGCGCGGGGACGGCGTCCCCGACGACGAGACGCTTCGACTTGCTTTCAGGTGGGGGGTCGTGCCCGCGAATGCGGGGGAGGAACCGTCGGCCGAACTCAAGGCGGCGTACGACTGGGTTACGACGGCCGACCGGCCGTTGGGTGATCTGGCCGACCCCGAGGTACTCGAAGACGTGCTGTACCGCCTCAGCTACAAGCTGGACGGCACCCCGGCGGCGGGCGACACGTACAAGCGGCGCCGTCGCGCCCTGAACACCGCCCTCGAACACGCCGTGGTCGCGGGGGAGCTCGCGGAGAACCCGCTTCAGCGGTCCCGCCGGAAACACGTCGGCTCGAACGACGTGGTGGATCGCCGCGTGCTGGTGAACGCCGTACAGGCGCGCCAGTTGCTCACCGCCGTCTCCTACGTCGGGTCGTGGGATCGCTGCCGCGGGCGGCGTCTGGTGGCCTTCTACGCGGTCCTGTACTACGCAGGGCTCCGACCCGCTGAGGCCGTCGGGCTACGGCTGTCGGACTGTCACCTGCCGGAGAAGGGCTGGGGCACGCTGACACTGCGGGAGACACGCCCTGTCTCCGGCAAGCAGTGGACGGACTCAGGAGAACGGCACGACCGCCGCGGACTGAAGGCGCGGGAGGCCTCCACGGACCGGCCCGTTCCGATCCCGCCGGTCCTGGTCGCCATCCTTCAGGAGCACCTGAAGGAGTTCGGCACTGCCAAGGAGGGGCGTGTGTTCGGCAACGAGCGCGGGGGAGTGGTCGGTTCTTCTACCTATTGGCGGGTGTGGGAGGAAGCGCGGGGGTACGCCCTCCCGCCGGAACGCGCAGACTCGCCGTTGGCTGGGCGCCCGTACGACCTACGGCACGCCTGCATCACGCGGTGGCTGAACGCGGGGGTGCCGATTGCTGAGGTGGCCCGTCGGGTCGGCAACTCTCCGGAGGTGATCCACCGCCGGTATCACGGCTGTATCGATGGCCATGAGGAAGCGGCGAACGCCAAGATCACAAAGGTGCTGGAGGAGGACGGCGACACGGCTTGATCGGTGTGTCGGAGGTGTGTCGTGAACACTGAGAGAGCCTGAGGAGGAGCGGGAGTCAGTGGGACTGGCTCCCGCTCTCTTGTGCTGGCATTCGCCCTGGTCAGAGCTTGATTCTTGCTGGTTGACCGGCGAGTGCCCCCGGCAGGATTCGAACCTGCGCACACGGCTCCGGAGGCCGTTGCTCTATCCCCTGAGCTACGGGGGCGTTGCCGCTGTTGTTGCGGCGACGGGTAGAACCCTACCAGCTCTGATGGGGTGTTCATGAACAGGGTTTTGGGAGGGGGACGGAGGGCGGTGGAAGGCGGGGGACGGGCGGCTTTACCGCATGGGATGGGTGTGCCGGCGGTGCTCGTGGAAAGGTCCCCCGCATGGGGGCGGAAGTGGGCAAAACCGGGACGCAGCCGCAGGTGGGCACCTAGTCTCATGGTGTGCCTGGCTTGTCCGGTCGGATCCTTGTCGTGGACGACAACAAGGTGATCCGGCAGTTGATCAGGGTCAACCTTGAGCTGGAGGGCTTCGAGGTGGTGACCGCGGCTGATGGTGCCGAATGTCTGGACGTCGTGCACCACGTGAGACCGGACGTGGTGACCCTCGACGTCGTGATGCCGCGGCTCAACGGGCTGCACACCGCCGCGCGTCTGCGCTCCGACCCGCGGACCTGGGACATTCCGATCGCCATCGTCAGCGCGTGCACCCAGGGCGAGGTGGACAACGGGGAGTCGGTGGGGATCGACGCCTTTCTGGCGAAGCCGTTCGAGCCGATGGAGCTGGTGCGTACGGTCGGGATGCTGGTCCGCGAGGGGCGGCAGCGGGAGCGCGGTCCCGAGAGTGAGGGGGCCGAGGGCGGGCCTGAGGTGCCGGGGGGCGGCGGCATGACGGCCGCGGACGGTGTTCAGGGGAACGCCGTGGGGGACGAGGTCGAGAGTGGCGTGGAGAGCGGTGGGGAATCCGGGGCCGGGGGGCGGTCGGCCGGCTGAGGCGGCGGGTCGTGGGGCCGGGGCGGTGCCGGGTGTCCACAGGGCGAAACCGGGTCGCATGGATGCCCCCCTTCTCCCATACGCTTGTCCTGTGACGCCCGCCGAGCTCTCCCGTACCGTCCTGCGCTCCGTGCGCGGTGCTGTTGAGGAACGGGAGCTCTCCGTGGCCGTACCGGCGCGGATCGTGGTGCAGCCGCCGCCGCGGCCCGGGTGCGGGGACTACGCCTCCAACATCGCGTTGCAGCTGGCCGGGCCCGCGGGGCGGCCGGCCCGGGAGGTGGCCGAGATCCTGCGGAAGCGGCTGGCGGGCAGTGCGGGGATCGCCCGGGTCGAGATCGCGGGACCCGGTTTCCTGAATTTCACGCTGGGGGACGGCGCGCTGGCCGGGCTGGTACGGGAAGTACTGGCGCGTGGGGCGGCGTACGGGGAGTGCAGCGGCGCTTCCGGGGAGGCGAGTGCTTCCGGGCGCGGGCGGGGGAGTGGGGCTTCGGGGCCTGCGGCGGCCCCGGTGGGAAGTGGCGCGCGCGGCCTGGTCGTGGCCGAGGTGCTGGCGCGGATCGGAGCGGGTGACGGCGGTCGGGCCGCCGGCCCGAGTGAAGACGTCGCCGGCCCCGGAGACGACGTCGCCGGCCCCGATGACGGGTGTCTCGATGACGGGCCGGGGGGTCCGGCCGGCGGGGGCACTGTTTTCGTCAACTGCCTTGCCGGCTCTGGATCTCCCTCTGGTTCTGGATCGGTCTCTGGCTCTGGATCGGGCTCCGGTCCCGGTTCGGGTTCCGGTCCCGGTTCGGTTTCCCCTGCCGGTTCCGGCTCGGAATCCGTCGCCGCCTCCGCCGACGCCCACGCTCCCGCCCGCGTCTCGCCCTTCTCCTTCCCATCTGCCCCTGTCTCGTCCTTCCGTCCCGCCCTCGACTCGTCCTCCCCCTCCGCCCGTGCCGAGTTGGCCGCGCTCGTGGCGCGGCTCGGTTCGGACGAGGCCCGCTGGGTGCTGCTGCGGCCGGCGGCCCAGGACCCGGTGCGGGTGCCGGAGCGGCCGGTGCAGCGGGAGGAGAATCCGCGGTTCCGGGTCCAGTACGCGTACGCCCGGACCCGGGCGATGGCGCGCGGCGCGCGGGAGCTGGGGTTCGCGGGGGAGCCGGGCGAGGTGATGGCGGCCGGGGGCGGCCGGGTGGTGGCGACGGGACGTCCGCATGATTCGCAGGGGCCCGGGAGCGGGCAGCCGTCGCGGATCCTCCAGGCCGTGCAGACGTGCCTGGCGACCTACCCCGCGGCCACGGAGAGCGCTCTGCGGCTGGGGGCGCCGGACCGGCTGGTGCGGCATCTGGAGGCGACCGCGGATGCCTGGCTCCGGTGCCAGGAGGAGTTTCCGCCGCTGCCCGTCGGCGAGGAGAAACCCTTGGCCGTGCACCGTGCCCGGCTGGCCCTTGCCGAGGCCGCCGGGGCGGTGCTGGGGAACGGCCTGCGCCTGCTCGGCATCTCTGCTTCTGAATACGTCTGATGTGTGTGAGGCGCCTGATGCATCCGTCCCACGGCCTTCGCGCACCCCTGGTGACCACCTCCGATGACTACCTCTGAAAGATTTTGAGGGGATCGTTTCCGTTATGAGTCGTTCCGCGCATCCTGCTGGGCCCCGCCATGGCGACGTGCTGCCCGAGGGGCACTACGCCGGGCCGCCCGCCGACCTCAACACCCTTGACCCGCACGTCTGGTCCCGTACCGTCCGGCGCGACGCCGACGGTGTGGTGACCGTCGGCGGGCTGGCCGTGACCGCGCTCGCCGAGGAGTTCGGCACGCCGGCGTACTTCCTGGACGAGGAGGACTTCCGGGCGCGCTGCCGGGCCTGGAAGGACGCGTTCGGGGCGGACGCCGACGTGTTCTACGCGGGCAAGGCGTTCCTCTCCCGGGCCGTCGTGCGCTGGCTGGACGAAGAAGGGCTGAATCTCGACGTCTGCTCCGGCGGCGAGCTGGCCACGGCGCTGGCCGCCGGGATGCCCGCCGAGCGGATCGCGCTGCACGGCAACAACAAGA
The DNA here is from genome assembly GCF_000805335.1 of Streptomyces sp. CT34. Classification (GTDB taxonomy): domain Bacteria; phylum Actinomycetota; class Actinomycetes; order Streptomycetales; family Streptomycetaceae; genus Streptomyces. The sequence goes on from NZ_KN708638.1 coordinate 5,623,505, forward strand.
GCACCGAGGAGATCACCCGGGCCGTCGAGGCGGGGGTGGGCCGGATCGTGCTCGACTCCTTCCAGGAGATCGTGCGGGTCGCGCATATCGCCGAGAAGCTCGGCAAGCGGCAGCGGGTGCAGATCCGCGTCACCGTCGGCGTCGAGGCGCACACCCACGAGTTCATCGCCACCGCGCACGAGGACCAGAAGTTCGGGATCGCGCTCGCCGGCGGGCAGGCCGCCGAGGCGGTGCGGCGCGCGCTGAAGCTGGACGGCCTCGAACTCATCGGTATCCACAGCCACATCGGGTCGCAGATCTTCGACATGGCGGGCTTCGAGGTCTCCGCCCGCCGCGTCGTCCAACTGCTCGCCGAGGTGCGGGACGAGCACGGCATCGAGCTGCCGGAGATCGATCTCGGCGGCGGCCTCGGGATCGCGTACACCTCCGAGGACGACCCGCGCGAGCCGCACGAGATCGCCAGGGCGCTGGGCGACATCGTGACCCGCGAGTGCGACGCCGCAGGGCTGCGGGTGCCGCGGCTGTCGGTCGAGCCGGGACGGGCGATCATCGGGCCGACGGCGTTCACGCTCTACGAGGTCGGCACGGTCAAGGAGCTCGAAGGGCTGCGGACGTACGTGTCCGTGGACGGCGGGATGTCCGACAACATCCGCACCGCGCTCTACGACGCGGAGTACAGCGTGACGCTGGCGTCGCGCACGTCGGACGCCCGGCCGATGCTGTCCCGGGTCGTCGGCAAGCACTGCGAGAGCGGCGACATCGTCGTCCGTGACGCCTTCCTGCCCGGCGATGTGGCGCCCGGGGACCTGCTCGCGGTGCCGGCCACGGGTGCCTACTGCCGCTCCATGGCGAGCAACTACAACCACGCGCTGCGGCCCCCGGTCGTGGCCGTCAAGGACGGTGCGGCCCGGGTGATCGTCCGGCGGGAGACGGAGGAAGATCTCCTGCGGCTGGATGTCGGGTAGGGGCGGATCGCCGGGACCGGGCCCCGGATGAAATAAATGTCTCGGTATCCGGACCGACGACGGAAAGTGCGGTCCGGTGCGTGAGACTGGTGCATGACCAAGCATGAAAACCGCTGGATCGAAGAAAAGACGAGGTCGAATGATGCGTACGCGTCCGCTGAAGGTGGCGCTGCTGGGCTGTGGTGTGGTCGGCTCAGAGGTGGCGCGCATCATGACGACGCACGCGGACGACCTCGCGGCCCGTATCGGTGCGCCCGTGGAGCTCGCCGGGATCGCCGTCCGCCGCCCCGAGCGGGTGCGCGCCGGCGTCCCGGCCGAGCTGATCACCACCGATGCGACCGCGCTCGTCAAGCGGGGCGACATCGACGTCGTCATCGAGGTGATCGGCGGGATCGAGCCCGCCCGCGGGCTGATCACCACCGCCTTCGAGCACGGCGCCAGTGTGGTTTCGGCCAACAAGGCGCTGGTGGCGGCCGACGGTGCCGCGCTGCACGCGGCGGCCGAGAAGCACAACGCCGACCTGTACTACGAGGCGGCGGTCGCCGGTGCGATCCCGCTGGTGCGCCCGCTGCGCGAATCGCTGGCCGGTGACAAGGTCAACCGCGTCCTCGGCATCGTCAACGGCACCACCAACTTCATCCTCGACAAGATGGATTCGACCGGCGCCGGCTACAGCGAGGCGCTGGACGAGGCGACCGCGCTGGGCTACGCCGAGGCCGACCCGACCGCCGACGTCGAGGGCTTCGACGCCGCCGCCAAGGCCGCGATCCTCGCCGGGATCGCCTTCCACACCCGGGTCACCATCGACGACGTGCACCGCGAGGGCCTGACCGAGGTCACCGCGGCCGACATCGCCTCCGCCAAGCGCATGGGCTGCACCGTCAAGCTGCTGGCCATCTGCGAGCGGGCCGCGGACGGCGCGTCGGTGACCGCGCGGGTGCACCCGGCGATGATCCCGCTGACCCATCCGCTGGCGTCCGTGCGCGAGGCGTACAACGCGGTCTTCGTGGAGGCGGACGCGGCCGGCCGGCTGATGTTCTACGGGCCGGGCGCGGGCGCATCGCCGACCGCCTCCGCGGTCCTCGGCGACCTCGTCGCGGTCGGCCGCAACAAGCTCGCCGGCGCCACCGGGCCGGGGGAGTCCGCCTACACCGCGCTGCCCGTGAGCCCCATGGGCGAGGTCGTCACCCGCTACCACATCAGTCTCGACGTGGCCGACAAACCCGGCGTTCTCGCCCAGGTCGCGACGGTCTTCGCCGAACACGGCGTATCGATCGATACGGTCCGTCAGCAGGGTAAGGACGGCGAAGCGGACCTCGTCGTCGTCACCCACCGAGCGACCGACGCGGCCCTGTCGTCGACCGTCGGTGCACTGCGCGAGCTGGACACCGTCCGCGGTGTCGTCAGCATCATGCGGGTCGAAGGGGAGTAAAGGAACCCATGTCTGCCAATTCCACCGTGACCACCACCAGCCGTCAGTGGCGCGGAATCATCGAGGAATACCGTGACCGGCTTCCGGTCAGCGACACGACCGAGGTCGTCACCCTCCGGGAGGGCGGCACGCCTCTCGTGCCGGCCCAGGTGCTGTCCGAGCGCACCGGCTGCGAGGTGCACCTCAAGGTCGAGGGCGCCAACCCCACGGGCTCGTTCAAGGACCGCGGGATGACGATGGCCATCACCCGCGCCAAGGAGGAGGGCGCCAAGGCGGTCATCTGCGCCTCCACCGGCAACACCTCCGCCTCGGCCGCCGCCTACGCGGTCCGGGCCGGCATGGTGTGCGCGGTGCTGGTCCCGCAGGGCAAGATCGCGCTCGGCAAGATGGGCCAGGCGCTGGTGCACGGTGCCAAGATCCTCCAGGTCGACGGAAATTTCGACGACTGCCTGACGCTGGCCCGGGGCCTTTCCGAGAAGTACCCGGTCGCACTTGTGAACTCCGTCAACCCGGTGCGCATCGAGGGCCAGAAGACCGCCGCCTTCGAGATCGTCGACATGCTCGACGACGCCCCGGACATCCATGTGCTGCCGGTCGGCAACGCCGGCAACATCACCGCCTACTGGAGGGGCTACCAGGAGTACGCCGCCGACGGCGTCGCCTCGCACACCCCGCGGATGTGGGGCTTCCAGGCGTCCGGCAGCGCCCCGATCGTGCGCGGTGAGGTCGTCAAGGACCCGCACACCATCGCCACCGCGATCCGTATCGGCAACCCCGCCTCGTGGGAGTTCGCGGAGCGCGCCCGGGACGAGTCCGGCGGCCTCATCGATGACGTGACGGACCGTCAAATCCTCGCCGCCTACCGCCTGTTGGCCGCACGCGAGGGTGTCTTCGTGGAGCCCGCGTCGGCCGCCTCGGTCGCCGGTCTGCTCAAGGCCGCCGAGGAGGGCAGGGTCGACCCGGGCCAGCGGATCGTCTGCACGGTCACCGGCAACGGCCTCAAGGACCCGGACTGGGCGGTCGCCGGAGCGCCGCAGCCGGTCACCGTCCCGATCGACGCGGACGCCGCCGCCGAGCGGCTCGGACTCGGCTGACCGGACGTCCGTGACCTGCGCGTACGGCAGCGGATGACGGGGCGGCCGGTCCCCCGTCATCCGCCGTGCTGCAAATTGCGCAAAGCCTGCAAAGTCAGGACAGGGGCACAGGATGGCGCGCGACACGCATCGTGCGCCTCCTGTGCGCCCTATGTCGCGACAGAACCTTCCTTCGATAGGCTGGCACCCAACTCCCCTCGCCACGGCATAACGCAGTGGTGTGCAGGGCAGGTCAGAACAGACCCCACGAGCCGTCCCGGCACCTCGGTGCCGCGGAGCTGTGCTCCGGGGCAGTACCGCAGCATCAATCAAGGAGAGTCATCGAGCGATGGCCGGTCCCGCGTTCCGCGCCGCCGCCGTCCGGGTGCGCACCCCCGCTACCAGCGCCAATCTCGGTCCCGGCTTCGATGCCCTGGGTCTTTCCCTGGGCCTGTACGACGATGTCGTGGTACGTGTCGCCGACTCCGGGCTGCACGTCGACATCGCCGGTGAGGGGGCCGACACCCTTCCGCGCGACGAGAGCCACCTGCTCGTACGGTCCATGCGCACCGCCTTCGACCTGCTCGGCGGGCAGCCGCGCGGCCTGGAAATCGTCTGCGCCAACCGCATTCCGCACGGCCGCGGCCTCGGCTCCTCGTCGGCCGCCATCTGCGCCGGTATCGTCGCCGCCCGCGCCGTGACCATAGGCGGCGAGCAGCGGCTCGACGACGCCGCGCTGCTGGAACTGGCCAACGAGATCGAGGGCCACCCCGACAACGTCGCAGCCTGCCTGCTCGGTGGCTTCACGCTCGCCTGGATGGACACCGGAACCGCTCACGCGATCCGGATGGATCCCGCCGATTCCATCGTTCCGGTGGTCTTCGTGCCCGGCAAGCCGGTGCTCACCGAGACCGCCCGCGGACTGCTGCCGCGCACCGTCCCGCACGTGGACGCCGCGGCGAACGCCGGCCGCGCCGCACTGCTCGTCGAGGCCCTGACCAGGCGCCCCGAGCTGCTGCTGGCCGCGACCGAGGACCGACTTCACCAGGACTACCGCGCCCCCGCGATGCCGGACAGCGTGGCCCTGGTGAACCGACTGCGCGCGGACGGCGTCCCCGCAGTCATCTCCGGTGCGGGCCCGACGGTGCTCGCACTGGTCGAGGACGCGGCGGCCGACAAGGTCGCGGCACTGGCGGGAGAGGGGTGGGCGGCCAACCGGCTGACCCTCGACGCGGCCGGTACGTGTGTGCTGCCGCTCGCCGGGTGATCACGACCAGTGATCGACGATTGCCGGTCTTTGAGAGGGGGAATGTTTGTTGGATCCGGTAGTGTTAACCTCAAGTCAGTACTCGACGCCAGTGTGGCGCGGTGCTTCGTGTCCCCCTTCGGGACCACTTTCTTCCGGGAGCCTCCCAAACTGCTTGGAGCAATGGCCTGAGCAGAAGTGAGCACGCTCCGGAATCGGCGTGACGAACCAGAGCCACACCGCATATCTTCACGCCGGAGCCATGAACTGATCTTCCGCCGTATCCGGCGGGACCACCGCCCCGGCCCGGTCCGCAAGACCTAAGGACCCAGCCGGACAGCACAACCGGTCGCCGAGCCAGACAGGCCGACGCCCGCTCCAGGGAAGGACCCTTCGTGAGCGACACCACCGATCTGATGGGCGCGCGCACCGATGGCAGTGCCACCACGCCCGCCACGGACGCTCCCGCCGCGCCTGCTACCACGCGGCGCCGCCGTTCCGGCACCGGCCTTGACGGCATGGTCCTGGCAGAGCTGCAGCAGGTTGCCTCCGGCCTCGGTATCAAGGGCACCGCGCGGATGCGCAAGAGCCAGCTGATCGAGGTCATCAAGGAGAGGCAGGCCGGCGGCACGGGAACCGCCGCCAAGGCCGACGCGCCCGCCGCCGACACCGAGACCAAGCCCAAGCGCCGTACGACCTCCAAGGCCCGCACCGGCGAGGACGGTGCCGAGCCGGCCGCCAAGGCCGAGAAGCCCGCCAAGGCGGCCAAGGCCGCGGACAAGGGGGCCCAGCAGCAGATCGAGATCCCGGGCCAGCCCTCCCCCAAGGTCTCGGCTTCGCCCGACCAGGGAGGTGCCCCCACCGACGAGCAGCCGGCCGGCGAGCGCCGCCGGCGCCGGGCCACCGCCGCGGCGGGCAGCCCGGAGACCGCCCCCGCGGGCGACGTCAAGACCGAGGTCAAGGCCGAGGTCAGGACCGAGACCGCGACGGCCCCGCAGGAGACCGGCGAGGGCCGGCCCGCCAAGAGCGGTGAGCGCCAGGACCGCGGCGACCGCCAGGAGCGCGGGCAGAAGGGCGACCGCCGGCAGCGCGACCGCGACCGCGGGGACCGCCGCAAGGGCGACGCCGGCGACGGCGGCCAGGGCGGTGGTGGCCGCCAGCGCGACCGCCGGGCCGACGAGGACGACGACTTCGAGGGCGGCCGGCGCGGTCGCCGCGGCCGGTACCGCGACCGCCGTGGCCGCCGTGGCCGCGACGACTTCGCGGGCGAGCCGCAGCTGTCCGAGGACGACGTGCTCATCCCGGTCGCGGGCATCCTCGACATCCTCGACAACTACGCGTTCATCCGGACCTCGGGCTACCTGCCCGGCCCGAACGACGTGTACGTCTCGCTCGCCCAGGTCCGCAAGAACGGCCTGCGCAAGGGCGACCACGTCACCGGTGCGGTCCGCCAGCCCAAGGACGGCGAGCGGCGCGAGAAGTTCAACGCGCTGGTGCGGCTCGACACCGTCAACAGCATGGCGCCCGAACAGGGCCGCCAGCGGGCGGAGTTCGGCAAGCTGACGCCCCTTTACCCGCAGGAGCGGCTGCGCCTGGAGGGCGAGTCGGGCGGGCTGACGACCCGGATCATCGACCTGGTCACCCCGATCGGCAAGGGCCAGCGAGGGCTGATCGTGGCCCCGCCGAAGACCGGCAAGACCATGATCATGCAGGCGATCGCCAACTCGATCACCCGCAACAACCCCGAGTGCCACCTGATGGTCGTCCTCGTCGACGAGCGTCCCGAAGAGGTCACCGACATGCAGCGGTCGGTCAAGGGCGAGGTCATCTCCTCGACCTTCGACCGCCCGGCCGAGGACCACACCACCGTCGCCGAGCTGGCCATCGAGCGCGCCAAGCGGCTCGTCGAGCTGGGCCACGACGTGGTCGTCCTGCTGGACTCCATCACCCGCCTGGGCCGCGCGTACAACCTCGCGGCACCCGCCTCCGGCCGCATCCTGTCCGGTGGTGTCGACTCGACCGCGCTCTACCCGCCGAAGCGCTTCTTCGGTGCCGCGCGCAACATCGAGGACGGCGGTTCGCTGACCATCCTGGCCACCGCGCTGGTCGAGACCGGCTCGCGGATGGACGAGGTGATCTTCGAGGAGTTCAAGGGCACCGGCAACCTGGAGCTCAAGCTCGACCGCAAGCTCTCCGACAAGCGCATCTTCCCGGCGGTGGACGTGGACGCGTCCAGCACCCGTAAGGAAGAGATCCTGATGGGCAGCGACGAGCTGGCCATCGTCTGGAAGCTGCGCCGGGTGCTGCACGCGCTGGACCAGCAGCAGGCCATCGAGCTGCTGCTGGACAAGATGAAGCAGACCAAGTCCAACGCGGAGTTCCTGCTGCAGATCCAGAAGACGACGCCGACCGCGGGCAACGGCAACGACTGACGCCCGCGGGCGCACGCGCCGCACCACGAGGCCCCCTCGCCGCACCGGTGAGGGGGCCTCGTGCTGTGCCGCCCCGCGGTGCGGTACGGCGTGTGAGCCATGCCGCACGGCGAGCTGTCCCCCTTGAGACCTTCCTGAGACCTTCCGCACAGGTTCGTCCCGCGCACACAGTTCGGGCAAAGCCGGATCACCGGACGAAACCGCAGGTGAGAGGGCGAAAGTCGGATGACGCACGGACCGTGTACGGCGCCTTTCTAAGAAAGCGCTCATAGCGCCCTGTGCAACCCTTCCGGTCGACCTCCCGTCTGTACAGGCACTCACCCGTGACCACGGGATGACGGCGAGGGGCAGCCGAGGGAAAAAGGGACTGAGGAGCAGATGGCGGACAGCAACGGAAGCCCGCGGGCGGCCGGGGGCCGCAGCCGCGGCATACGTGCCACGGGCCGCCGGCGCAAGGGCCCGACCCGGCGCCGCCGGGCCCTGACGATCACGCTGTGCGTGCTGGTCGGCGCGGTACTGCTCGGCGGCGCCGGGCTGGGCTACGTCTACTTCAAGCTCAACGGCAACCTCAAGGGCGTCGACATCAACGCGGCCCTCGGCCAGGACCGGCCGAAGAACGTCGACAACGGCTCGATGGACATCCTGGTCATGGGCTCCGACTCACGGGCCGGCAAGAACGCCGACTACGGCAAGGACGAGGGCGGCGCCCGCTCGGACACCGCGATGGTGGTGCACGTCTTCAAGGGCCACCAGAAGGCCAGCGTCGTCAGCATCCCCCGCGACACCCTGGTCACCCGGCCCAGCTGCACCAAGGACGGCAAGAACGTCCCGGGGGAGCGGCGGGCGATGTTCAACACCGCCTTCGAGGTCGGCGGCCCGGCCTGCGCCGTCAAGACCGTCGAGTCGATGAGCGGGATCCGCATGGACCACTTCGTCGAGGTCGACTTCACCGGCTTCAAGAAGCTGATCGACGCGCTGGGCGGGGTGGACATCACCACCACCAAGCCCATCAACGACCGCTACAGCCACCTGAACCTGGCGCCCGGCAAGCACACCCTCAACGGCGAGGACGCGCTCGGACTCGTCCGGACCCGGCACGGCGTCCCCGGGGGCGACGGCAGCGACCTGGGCCGCATCCAGCTCCAGCAGACCTTCGTCAAGGCGCTGATGAACCAGGTCCGCAACGTCGGCGTGCTCTCCAACCCGGCCAAGCTCTACACCATCGCCGACACCGCCACCAAGACCGTCACCACCGACACCGATCTCAACTCGGTCCCCCAGCTCACCGGGCTCGCCAAGACCCTGGGCGGGATCACCTCGGACCACATCGACATGGTGACGCTGCCGGTGAACTACGACCCGCTCAACCCCTCCCGGGTGCTGCCGCTGACCAAGCAGGGCCGGCTGGTCTGGGACGCGCTGCGCAACGACCAGGACATCCCGAAGTCGGCGATCAAGGGTTCGGCGGGTGACAAGGGCGGAACGGGCAACTACGTCAAGTAGCCGCCCGGCCCGCGTCCCGGCCGCCGGCCCACCGGGGAATAGTTGCGCCCGCACCCCGGTTTTGGGAGATACGGCCAGTCCTGGCAGACTGGACCGTCGGCCCCGGTTCACGTGACGCAATTCCGCAGCACGACCCGGTGCACTCCCGAACCTAGGAGAATCCCTTGAAGCGCGACATCCACCCGGAGTACGTCGAGACCCAGGTCAGCTGCACCTGTGGCGCGTCGTTCACCACCCGTAGCACCGTCGCCGGCGGCACCATCCGCGCCGACATCTGCTCCGAGTGCCACCCGTTCTACACGGGCAAGCAGAAGATTCTGGACACGGGCGGCCGTGTGGCCCGCTTCGAGGCCCGCTTCGGCAAGTCCGCCGCGGCCGCCAAGAAGTAGCGACCCGCAAGGCGCCGGTCTCCGGTCGCCCCCGGACAGGGGGGACCGGACCGGCGTCTTTGTCGTCCGTAGCCTCCGCCGCCCCGGCGGGACACGGTCCGCCGCGCAGCGGCAGCGGGGCGCAGCCGCCCCGGGAAGCCACATCAGCAGTCAGCAGAGGAACACACGATGTTCGAGGCGGTCGAGGAACTGGTCGGCGAGCACGCCGATCTCGAAAAGCGGCTGGCCGACCCGGCGGTCCACGCGGACCAGCGCGAGGCCATGCGGCTCAACAAGCGCTACTCCGAGCTGACCCCGATCATCACGGCGTACCGCGCCTGGAAGCGGACCGGCGACGACATCGAGACCGCCCGGGAACTGGCCGCGGACGACCCGGACTTCGCCGACGAGGTCAAGGAGCTGGACGCTCGCCGCGAGGAGCTCACTGAGAAGCTGCGGCTGCTGCTGGTCCCGCGCGACCCCAGCGACGACAAGGACGTCATCCTCGAGGTCAAGGCCGGTGAGGGCGGCGAGGAGTCCGCGCTGTTCGCCGGCGACCTGCTGCGGATGTACCTGCGGTACGCGGAGCGGGTCGGCTGGAAGACCGAGATCCTGGACGCCAACGAGTCCGACCTCGGCGGCTACAAGGACGTCCAGGTCGCGGTGAAGACCAAGGGCGGCGCCGGCGCCACCGAGCCGGGGCAGGGCGTCTGGGCGCGGCTGAAGTACGAGGGCGGGGTGCACCGCGTCCAGCGGGTGCCGGCCACCGAGTCGCAGGGCCGGATCCACACCTCCGCGGCCGGTGTGCTGGTCACGCCCGAGGCCGAGGAGGTCGAGGTCGAGATCCAGGCCAACGACCTGCGGATCGACGTCTACCGCTCCTCCGGGCCCGGCGGCCAGTCCGTCAACACCACCGACTCCGCGGTCCGCATCACGCACCTGCCCACCGGCATCGTCGTCTCCTGCCAGAACGAGAAGAGCCAGCTCCAGAACAAGGAGCAGGCGATGCGCATCCTGCGGTCGCGGCTGCTGGCCGCGGCCCAGGAAGAGGCCGAGCGGGAGGCGTCGGACGCCCGGCGCAGCCAGGTGCGCACGGTCGACCGCTCGGAGCGCATCCGGACGTACAACTTCCCGGAGAACCGCATCTCGGACCACCGGGTGGGGTTCAAGGCGTACAACTTGGACCAGGTGCTCGACGGCGAGCTCGACCCGGTCATCCAGGCGTGCGTGGACGCCGACTCGGCGGCCAAGCTCGCCGCCGCCCAGTAAGACCGCAAGACCCGTACATTCCGGCTGGAGGACCAGTGCCGCACGATTCCGGGGGGCGACCCCCGAGCCCACGATCGGTGCTGCTCGCGGAGGTGGCCCAGGCCACCCGGCGGCTGGCCGACGCCGGTGTGCCCTCACCGCGCTTCGACGCCGAGGAACTGGCCGCGCATGTGCACGGCGTCAAGCGCAGCCAGCTGCACACGGTCCGCGACGCGGACTTCGACGCCCGCTACTGGGAGGCGATCGCCCGCCGCGAGGCGCGTGAACCGCTCCAGCACATCACCGGCCGGGCCTTCTTCCGCTACCTCGAACTCACCGTCGGGCCGGGGGTGTTCATCCCCCGCCCGGAGACCGAGTCGGTGGTCGGCTGGGCCATAGACGCGGTCCGCGCCATGGACGTCGTCGAGCCGCTGATCGTCGATCTGTGCACCGGCTCGGGCGCCATCGCCCTGGCCCTCGCGCAGGAGGTGCCGCGGTCGCGGGTGCACGCCGTGGAGCTGTCCGAGGAGGCACTGCGGTACGCCCGCAAGAACGTCGAGGGGTCCCGCGTCGTTCTGCATCACGGCGACGCGCTGACCGCGCTTCCCGAACTGGACGGGCAGGTCGACCTGGTCGTCTCCAACCCGCCGTACATCCCGCTGACCGAGTGGGAGTACGTCGCCCCCGAGGCCCGCGACCACGACCCGGAGCTGGCGCTGTTCTCGGGCGAGGACGGCCTCGACACCATCCGCGGCATCGAGCGGACCGCCCACCGCCTGCTGCGGCCGGGCGGCGTGGTCGTCATCGAGCACGCCGACACCCAGGGCGGGCAGGTGCCGTGGATCTTCACCGAGGAGCGGGGCTGGGCCGACGCGGCCGACCACCCCGACCTCAACAACAGGCCCCGATTCGCCACCGCGCGCCGGGCGACGCCATGACGCGCCCCGTTCCCGCGCCCGGTGCACGCGATGCATCCGAAGTATTCGTTCCGCACGAGGAGGTCCCGTAATGGCACGGCGATACGACTGCAGCGACGCGACCGACCGCGCGACCGGTCTGCGTGAGGCCGCCTCGGCCGTCCGCCGCGGTGAGCTGGTCGTGCTGCCGACCGACACCGTCTACGGCGTCGGCGCGGACGCCTTCAGCTCCGAGGCCGTCGGTGATCTGCTGGAGGCCAAGGGCCGCGGCCGGGGGATGCCCACCCCGGTCCTGGTCGGGTCCCCCAACACCCTGCACGGGCTCGTCACCGAGTTCTCCGAGCAGGCGTGGGAGCTGGTCGACGCCTTCTGGCCGGGTGCGCTGACCCTCGTCGCCAAGCACCAGCCGTCGCTGACCTGGGACCTGGGCGAGACCCGCGGCACGGTCGCGGTGCGGATGCCGCTGCACCCCGTCGCGATCGAGCTGCTCAACGAGTTCGGCCCGATGGCGGTCTCCAGCGCCAACCTCACCGGCCACCCCTCCCCGCAGGACTGCGACGCCGCCCAGGAGATGCTGGGCGACTCGGTCTCCGTCTACCTCGACGGCGGCCCGACGCCCGCCGCCGTGCCGTCCTCGATCGTGGACGTGACCGGCCCGGTCCCGGTGCTGCTGCGCACCGGCGCGATCAGCGCGGAGGAGCTGCGCAAGGTGGTACCCGAGCTCGAGGTGGCGAATTGATGCCGCCCCTGGGGCGTGGCATAGCGGGACCCGGCGACGACACCTTCCCCTCCGCAGCCCTTACGTCCCCCTCGCCGCCTTCGCCCGCCTCCGCCACGTTCCGGATCCTCCACGTCAGCACCGGCAACGTCTGCCGCTCGCCGATCACCGAGCGGCTGCACCGGCATGCCCTGGAGGAGCGGCTCGGCGACGGCGGGGCCTGCGGGCTGCTCGTGGAGAGCGCGGGCACCTGGGGCCATGAGGGCGCGCCCATGGAGGCGCACGCCGCGACCGTGCTCGCCGACTACGGCGCGGATCCGGCCGGCTTCATCGGCCGCGAGCTGCTCGACGAGCACGTCATCCGGGCCGACCTGGTGCTGACCGCCACCCGCGACCACCGCGCCCAGGTCATCTCCATGGGCCACTCCGCCGGGCTGCGCACCTTCACGCTCAAGGAGTTCAACCGGCTGGTACGGGCCATAGACCCCGCCACGCTCCCGGCACCCGACCCGGAGCTCCCCGGCGGGGGGCTGGTCGAGCGCGCCCGCGCACTGGTGGGCGCCGCCGCCGCGCTGCGCGGCTGGCTGCTGGCGCCCAACCCGGAGTCCGACGAGGTCTACGACCCCTACGGCGCCCCCATCACCTTCTTCCGCTCCATCGGCGACGAGATCAACCAGGCCCTCGACCCGGTCGTCACCGCCCTCACCGGGGTCCCGGCACCCGCATAGTGGCCGCCCGGCGGGCCGTGACCGCGCCCCGGAAGGGCCTGGACGCCCCCTGGCGGTCCCGCGGCCGGGACCTGGCCCCCGATGGCCCGTACACCGCGCCCGATCGCTGAGCCGCGCCTACATTGGGATTAGGGCCTGCCCGGCGGATCGGGGCCGGACCGGCCCGGGGCACGCGCGGCGTGCCCTGGTCCCCGTACGAGGCCCGGAGCCAGCGATGCCCGCCACCACCGCGTCACCCCGCAGCCAGTCGCCGGCCGACCCCGTCCGGGCCCCCGCACCCGCGGCCCCGGGACCGGCCGAGACCATCGAGGACCGGGCGCGGGCCGCGGCCCGCGACGCGGTCACCCGGCCGCCCGGCTCACCGGACTTCGCGGCGCTGCTGCGGCAGGACCCGGAGATCGCCGGGGTGCTGCTGGGGGAGAGCGCCCGGCAGCGCGACGGACTCCAGCTGATCGCCGCGGAGAACTTCACCTCGCCCGCCGTACTCGCCGCCCTGGGCTCGCCGTTGGGCAACAAATACGCCGAGGGCTATCCGGGCGCCCGGCACCACGGCGGCTGCGAGATCGTCGACCTCGCCGAGCGGATCGCGGTGGAGCGCGCCAAGGCCCTGTTCGGCGCCGAACACGCCAACGTCCAGGCCCACTCCGGGTCTTCGGCCGTACTGGCCGCCTACGCCGCCCTGCTGCGCCCCGGGGACGCCGTCCTGGCGATGTCCCTGCCGCACGGCGGACACCTCACCCACGGATCCCCGGCCAACTTCTCCGGCCGGTGGTTCGACTTCACCGGTTACGGCGTCGACGAGGAGACCGGGCTGCTGGATTACGGCGCGATCCGCGCGCTGGCCCGCGAAAGCCGTCCCAAAGCCATTGTCTGCGGCTCGATTTGCTATCCCCGGCACATCGACTACGCCGCGTTCCGCGACATCGCCGACGAGACCGGCGCGTATCTGATCGCCGATGTGGCGCACCCGATAGGGCTCATCGCGGGCGGCGCGGCGCCCAGCCCGGTCCCGTACGCCGATGTGGTGTGCGCCACCACCCACAAGGTGCTGCGCGGGCCGCGCGGCGGGATGATCCTGTGCGGGGCGCGGCTGGCCGAGCGGATCGACCGCGCGGTGTTCCCGTTCACCCAGGGGGGCGCGCAGATGAACGCGGTCGCCGCCAAGGCCGTCGCCTTCGCCGAGGCCGCGACGCCCGCGTTCGCCGCGTACGCCCATCAGGTGACCGCCAACGCCCGCACCCTCGCCGCCGCGCTGGCCGCCCAGGGCCTGGTGATCACCACCGGCGGCACCGACACCCACCTGATCACCGCGGACTCCGCCCCGCTCGGGGTGGACGCGCGCACCGCCCGGGGCCGGCTGGCCGCCGCCGGGATCGTGCTGGACACCTGCGCGCTGCCGTGCGCCGGCGCGCCCGGGAAGCGCGGGGCGCGCCCGACCGGCATCCGGCTGGGCACCGCCGCGGTGACGACCCAGGGGATGGGCGAGGCCGAGATGCACCGGATCGCCGAGCTGATCGGGGCGGCGCTGCGGGAGGACCGGGAGGCCCGCGCCGACACCGCCGCGCTGGTGCACCGCTTCCCGCCATATCCGGATCAGGACTGATCCGGGAACCGTTCACGGACCGGGTGCGTCTGTTCCTGTATTCACGGCCAGGGGGCTGACACGCATAAGGTGTGGGGCTGTGATGGCCAGCTATCTCTATGGGGCAGCCCGTGCGTGAATACCTGCTGACGCTGTGCGTCACGGCCGCGGTGACCTACCTGCTGACCGGGCCGGTACGGAAGTTCGCGATCGCGGCCGGTGCGATGCCGGAGATCCGCGCGCGTGACGTGCACCGCGAGCCGACGCCGCGGCTCGGCGGTATCGCGATGTTCGGCGGACTGTGCGCGGGACTGCTGGTCGCCGGGCATCTGACCAACCTCAAGAGCGTCTTCGAGACCAACGAGCCGCGGGCGCTGCTGTCGGGCGCCGCGCTGATCTGGATCCTCGGCGTGCTCGACGACAAGTGGGGCGTGGACGCGCTGGTCAAGCTCGGCGGCCAGATGATCGCCGCGGGCGTGATGGTCCTTCAGGGCCTGACGATCCTGTACCTCCCGGTCCCCGGCATCGGTACGGTCGCGCTGACGCCCATGCAGGGCACCCTGCTGACCGTCGCGCTGGTCGTGATCACCATCAACGCGGTGAACTTCGTCGACGGCCTGGACGGCCTGGCGTCCGGCATGGTGTGCATCGCCGCCGCCGCGTTCTTCATGTACACCTACCGGCTGTGGTTCGGCTACGGCATCGAGGCCGCCGCCCCGGCCACCCTGTTCTCGGTCGTCCTGATGGGCATGTGCCTGGGCTTCCTGCCGCACAACATGCACCCGGCGCGGATCTTCATGGGCGACTCCGGATCGATGCTGATCGGCCTGGTGATGGCCGCCGGCGCGGTCTCGCTGACCGGCCAGGTCGATCCGGACCTGCTCAACCAGAAGGCGGGCGGTCTGCGCGAGGCGACCCACGCGATGGTGCCGGTCTACATCCCGCTGCTGCTCCCGCTGACGATCATCGCGGTGCCGATCGCCGACCTGTTTCTGGCCATTGTGCGGCGCACGTGGAAGGGCCAGTCGCCGTTCGCCGCGGACCGCGGGCATCTGCACCACCGGCTGCTGGAGATCGGTCATTCGCACAGCCGCGCGGTGCTGATCATGTACTTCTGGTCGGCGCTGATCGCGTTCGGCGCGGTGGCCTACTCGGCGAACGACGCCAGCATGTGGATCGTCCTGGGCATCGTGCTGCTCAGCGCGGTCGGCCTGGTGCTGCTCCTGCTGCCGCGCTTCACGCCGCGCGCCCCGCGCTGGGCGGAGCGGATGGTTCCGCCGCGTTACCGCCGGGTCGCGAGCGGGCCGGTGGCGGCCGTCGCGGCGGCCGGTACGGAGTCCGCGGAGGCGCCCTCGCAGGAGCGGCGGCCGGCGATTCCGCCGGGCATCCACGGCGCCACCGCGATCGGCGACCGGTCACGCTTCGTGGATCGCCGCAAGGCGGGGAGTCATCACTGAGTGGTGCGACGTCCCCCGAACGTGCGCTGGGAATCGGGACAGTTGACCCGATACCAGACAATCCGCTGCCTGTCAGTGCACCAACGCGCAGGTTCACGCTCAGGTGTGACAGGGTCCACACGAACCAGGTAAAGACCTCATCAAATAGTTTGTGATACCGTTCACGAAACCCGGCGACAGAGCCGAAGGACCGTAGTGCGACGGCCCTTTGGCCTCAGGTTCTTCCTCAGGCCGGGTCTACGCTCGTCCCTGACGAACACCCCACCCTTTGCCGGAGCGCCGCCATGCAGTCGAATGACGCCCGACTACTCCTTCACGCCGTTGTGCCCACCCTCGCCACCGGCGCGATCGCCGCTGCCGTGAGCGGTGCGGTCGCGGGCGGGACGGGAGCGATCGGCGCCGTCGTCGGCACCGTGCTGGTGGTGCTGGTGATGGGCGCCGGACTCGTTGTCCTGCAGCAGACCGCCAAGAAGCTTCCGCAGTTGTTCCAGATGATGGGCCTGCTGCTGTACACGGTGCAGATTCTGTTCGTGGCGGTGTTCCTCATCGCCTTCAAGGGCACAACGCTCTTCGACACCAAGGCATTTGCGTTCACCTTGCTCGCGGCCACCCTCGTATGGATCGCGGCGCAGACCCGCGGGCATATGAAGGCGAAGATTCTGTACGTGGACCCCGACTCCGCGGACGCCAAGAAGGCGGAGACGGCGGGGTCGCCGACGTGACACGTAGGGCCGAGATAAATGGCCTCATGCGGGCCTGCTATCGTCCGGTGCCAACTGCGGCGCAGATGGCGCAGGCGGCTGAGCTCCCAGATTCCACGCGATGGAACGGGCAGTTCTCGCGGCCGATGCCTGTGATCCGGTCCGGCCTCGCGCCGACCAGCCGCCCCCTAATCCGTAAGACCAGTCCAGTGCCGCTCCGTGGCTCAACGCCGCGCCGACACAACGAGGTTGCCGTACCCATGCGCCACGCTGAAGGAGCTCGCGGTGAGTGCTGAAACGATGCTCGCCTTCGAGACCGACTGCCACATCTTTTCCGGGTGCGGCTTTGATGCTCCCGGGCTTCATAACTTCGTCTTCGAGCCGCTCTTCACCATCGGCGGCTTCGAGTTCAACAAGCCGATGCTGCTGGCCGTGCTCAGCACGGTCGTTGTGGTGTGGTTCTTCTGGGCTGCATTCGGCCGGGCGAAGGTGGTTCCCGGAAAGCTCCAGATGATCGGCGAGGCGGGCTATGACTTCGTGCGCCGCGGGCTCGTTTACGACGCGCTGGGGAAGAAGGAGGGCGACAAGTACGTCCCCTTCATGGTCTCGCTGTTCTTCTTCGTGTGGATCATGAACCTCTGGTCGATCATTCCGGTCGCCCAGTTCCCGGTGACGTCGATCATCGCTTTCCCCGCGGGCCTCGCCGCGATCGTCTACATCCTGTGGGTCTCCCTCACCTTCAAGAAGCACGGCTTCGTCGGCGCCTTCAAGAACTTCACCGGCTATGACAAGTCGCTCGGCTGGGTCCTGCCGCTGCTGATGGCCATCGAGCTTCTCTCGAACCTGATCATCCGGCCGTTCACCCACGCGGTACGACTCTTCGCGAACATGTTTGCGGGCCACCTGCTGATCGTGATGTTCACCGTCGCGAGCTGGTACCTGATGAACGGCATCGGCTTCGCCTACGCCGGGGCCTCGTTCCTCATGACCCTCCTGATGACGGCCTTCGAGCTGTTCATCCAGGCCGTCCAGGCGTACATCTTCGTCCTTCTGGCCTGCAACTACGTCCAGGGCGCGCTCGCCGAGCACCACTGAGCACCCCGCCTCCCACCCCAACAGCTGTCCGGTGGCCAACCCCCACCGGTACGTGAAACGAGAAGGAAGTAACGGCATGTCCGCTGCTCTCGAGATGGTCAACCACCTCGCCGCCGCCGGTGACAACGCGAAGACCACGGTCGTCGGCAACGTCGCCTCGATCGGTTACGGTCTCGCCGCCATCGGCCCCGGCGTCGGCGTCGGCATCATCTTCGGTAACGGCACCCAGGCCCTGGCCCGCCAGCCCGAGGCCGCCGGCCTGATCCGCACCAACCAGATCATGGGTTTCGCCTTCTGTGAGGCTCTCGCCCTGATCGGCATCGTCATGGGCTTCGTTTACAAGTAAACGAAACTCCTCGACTATCCATTCAGACGGAAGGCACTGATGTGAACGCCCTGAACTTGGCGGTGGAGGTTCCTGAGAACCCCCTGGTCCCGCCGATTCCGGAGCTGGTCATCGGCCTGATCGCTTTCTTCATCGTCTTCGGCTTCCTCGCCAAGAAGCTCCTCCCGAACATCAACAAGGTTCTGGACGAGCGCCGGGCGCAGATCGAAGGCCGGATCGAGGATGCCGAGGCGACTCAGGCCGAGGCGCAGCAGGTTCTCGCGGACTACCGGGCCCAGCTCGCCGATGCTCGCCACGAGGCCGCGCGTCTGCGCCAGGAGGCGCAGGAGCAGGGCGCGACGCTCATCGCCGAGATGCGCGCCGAGGGCCAGCGGCAGCGTGAGGAGATCATCGCCGCCGGTCACGCCCAGATCGAGGCGGACCGCAAGGCGGCGGGTCAGGCGCTGCGCCAGGACGTGGGCAAGCTCGCCACCGAACTGGCCGGCAAGCTCGTCGGGGAGTCCCTCGAGGACCACGCCCGCCAGAGCCGGACCATCGACCGCTTCCTCGACGAGCTCGAAGCGAAGGCGGCGTCCGACGCGACGAAGGCTGAGGCCGGCCGATGAACGGAGCGAGCCGCGAGGCACTCGCCTCCGCACGCGAGCAGTTCAACGCGCTGACGGACCACACCTCCGTCGACGCGGTGACGCTCGCCGAGGAGCTGGCTGCCGTCACCGCTCTGCTCGACCGCGAGGTGTCGCTGCGTCGGGTCCTGACCGACCCGGCGCAGGGCGGCGAGGCGCGCGCCCAGCTGGCCGAGCGGCTGCTCGGCGGCCAGGTCGGCGAGGCGACTCTCGACCTGGTGACCGGCATGGTCCGCTCCCGCTGGTCGCGCTCGCGCGACCTGCCGGACGCGATCGAGGAGCTGGCCTACAGCGCCGACCTCGTCGCGGCCCAGCGGGACGGCCGGCTCGACGACGTCGAGGACGAGCTGTTCCGGTTCGGCCGCATCGTCGCGTCCAGCGGTGAGCTGCGCCGCGCGCTGACGGACCGCAACGCGACAGCCGCTGCCAAGACGGAGCTGCTGCGCACGCTGCTGGGCGGCCGGGCCAACCCGGTCACCGAGCGCCTGGTGATCCGTCTTGTCGCACAGCCGCGGGGCCGTAGCCTGGAGGCAGGGCTCGATGCCCTCTCCAAGCTGGCGGCGGCCCGCCGGGACCGGATGGTCGCGGTGGTCACCTCCGCGGTGCCGCTCAGCGAAGGGCAGCGGCAGCGTCTCGGCGCCGCCCTGGCCGAGCTGTACGGACGGCAGATCCACCTGAACCTCGACGTGGACCCCGAGGTCCGCGGCGGCGTCCGGGTACGGATCGGCGACGAGGTCATCAACGGGACCATCGCGGAGCGCCTCGAAGAGGCAGCCCGGCGGATGGCCGGCTGACCCAGCCACCAACTCAAGAGCTGCACAACCGGCGGCCGCACACCGGACCGGCCGGCCGGACCGAGAGGTCCGGCTGCGGTCCGGAAGACGCCCCGGGAAACAGCACAAGCATGACGGCGGCCCGAGTTGGGCCGTAAGCGGAAAGCCCCTGGGGGGACGAGCCCCCCGGACCCCGCAAGTAACTTCGGGCCCAACAAGGAGAGCAGGGAACCCAGATGGCGGAGCTCACGATCCGGCCGGAGGAGATCCGGGACGCGCTGGAGAACTTCGTCCAGGCGTACAAGCCGGACGCGGCCTCGCGCGAAGAGGTCGGGACGGTCAGCGAGGCCGGCGACGGCATCGCGAAGGTCGAGGGTCTGCCCTCGACGATGGCGAACGAACTGCTGAAGTTCGAGGACGGCACGCTCGGTCTCGCGCTGAACCTGGAAGAGCGCGAGATCGGTGCGGTCATCCTCGGTGAGTTCAGCGGCATCGAGCAGGGCCAGCCGGTGCAGCGCACCGGCGAGGTGCTCTCGGTCGCCGTGGGCGAGGGCTACCTCGGCCGCGTCGTCGACCCGCTGGGCAACCCGATCGACGGCCTCGGCGAGATCGAGACCGAGGGCCGCCGCGCCCTGGAGCTCCAGGCTCCGGGCGTCATGGTCCGCAAGTCGGTGCACGAGCCCATGGAGACCGGCTACAAGGCCGTCGACTCGATGGTGCCGATCGGCCGCGGCCAGCGTCAGCTGATCATCGGTGACCGCCAGACCGGCAAGACCGCCCTGGCCGTCGACACGATCATCAACCAGCGCGACAACTGGCGCTCGGGCGACCCGAAGAAGCAGGTCCGCTGCATCTACGTCGCCATCGGCCAGAAGGGCTCCACCATCGCGTCCGTGCGCGGCGCGCTGGAGGAGGCCGGCGCCCTGGAGTACACCACCATCGTCGCCGCCCCGGCGTCCGACCCGGCGGGCTTCAAGTACCTGGCGCCCTACACCGGCTCGGCCATCGGCCAGCACTGGATGTACCAGGGCAAGCACGTCCTGATCATCTTCGACGACCTCTCGAAGCAGGCCGACGCCTACCGCGCCGTGTCCCTGCTGCTGCGCCGCCCGCCGGGCCGCGAGGCGTACCCGGGCGACGTCTTCTACCTGCACTCGCGTCTGCTGGAGCGCTGCGCCAAGCTCTCCGACGACATGGGCGCCGGCTCGATGACCGGTCTGCCGATCGTCGAGACCAAGGCCAACGACGTGTCGGCGTTCATCCCGACCAACGTCATCTCCATCACCGACGGCCAGTGCTTCCTGGAGTCGGACCTGTTCAACGCCAACCAGCGTCCGGCGCTGAACGTCGGTATCTCCGTCTCCCGCGTCGGTGGTTCCGCCCAGCACAAGGCCATGCGCCAGGTCTCCGGCCGGCTCCGCGTGGACCTCGCCCAGTACCGCGAGCTGGAGGCGTTCGCCGCCTTCGGTTCCGACCTGGACGCGGCCTCCAAGGCGCAGCTGGAGCGCGGCAAGCGCATGACCGAGCTGCTCAAGCAGGGCCAGTACGCCCCCTTCGCGACCGAGGACCAGGTCGTCTCCATCTGGGCCGGCACCAACGGCAAGATGGACGACGTGCCGGTCGAGGACATCCGCCGGTTCGAGCGGGAGCTCCTGGACTACATGCACCGGGAGAAGAAGGACCTGCTGACCAGCATCCGCGAGGGCGCGAAGATGTCCGACGACACCATCGGCGCGATCTCCGAGGCCGTCGACGGCTTCAAGCGGCAGTTCGAGACCTCGGACGGCAAGCTGCTCGGCGAGGACGCCCCCGCCACCGGCAAGTGACGACGGAAGGGACCTGATCCATGGGAGCCAAGCTCCGGGTCTACAAGCGTCGCATCCGCTCCGTCACCGCGACCAAGAAGATCACCAAGGCGATGGAGATGATCGCCGCCTCGCGCGTCGTCAAGGCGCAGCGCCAGGTGGCGGCGTCGACGCCGTACTCGAGTGAACTGACCCGTGCGGTGACGGCGGTTGCCACGGGTTCGAACACCCAGCACCCGCTGACGACCGAGGCGGAGAAGCCGACCCGGGCCGCGCTGCTGCTCATCACGAGCGACCGCGGTCTGGCCGGCGGCTACTCCTCCAACGTCATCAAGGCCGCGGACCAGCTCACCGAGCGGCTGCGGGCGCAGGGCAAGGAGGTCGACGCCTACATCGTCGGGCGCAAGGGTGTGGCGTACTACAGCTTCCGCGAGCGCACGTTCGTGGAGTCGTGGACCGGCTTCACCGACAACCCGACGTACGCGGACGCGAAGAAGATCGGCGCACCGCTGATCGAGGCCGTCCAGAAGGACACCGCCGAGGGCGGCGTGGACGAACTCCACATCGTCTACACCGAGTTCATCTCGATGATGACGCAGACCGCGCTCGGCGACCGGCTGCTGCCGCTGTCCCTGGACAAGGCCGCGGCCGAGCCGGACGGGCAGGCCAAGGGCGAGATCCTTCCGCTGTTCGACTTCGAGCCGTCGGCCGAGGACGTCCTCGACGCGCTGCTGCCGCGGTACGTCGAGTCGCGGATCTACAACGCACTCCTGCAGGCCGCCGCCTCCAAGCACGCCGCCACCCGGCGCGCGATGAAGTCGGCGACCGACAACGCAGAAGAGCTCATCAAGTCGCTCTCGCGGCTTGCCAACGCGGCCCGACAGGCCGAAATCACCCAGGAAATCAGCGAGATCGTCGGTGGCAGTGCCGCACTGGCCGACGCGACCGCGGGGAGTGACTGACAACTATGACCACCACTGTTGAGCCGACCGCTCCTGCTGGCGTGGCCACTGGCCGCGTCGCGCGGGTCATCGGCCCGGTCGTCGACGTGGAGTTCCCCGTCGACGCGATGCCGGACATCTACAACGCACTGACCGTCCAGGTCGACGACCCGGCCGAGAAGGGCAAGTCCAAGACGCTGACCCTCGAGGTCGCGCAGCACCTGGGCGAGGGCCTGGTCCGGGCGATCTCCATGCAGCCCACCGACGGTCTGGTCCGCCAGGCCCCGGTGACCAACACCGGCACCGGTATCACCGTTCCGGTCGGGGACGTCACCAAGGGCAAGGTCTTCAACACCCTCGGTGAGATCCTCAACAAGCCGGAGGCGGCCTCCGAGGTCACCGAGCGCTGGGCGATCCACCGCAAGGCCCCCGGCTTCGACCAGCTCGAGTCCAAGACCGAGATGTTCGAGACCGGCATCAAGGTCATCGACCTGCTGACCCCGTACGTCAAGGGCGGCAAGATCGGTCTGTTCGGTGGTGCCGGTGTCGGCAAGACCGTTCTGATCCAGGAAATGATCTACCGCGTGGCCAACAACCACGACGGTGTGTCGGTGTTCGCCGGTGTCGGCGAGCGCACCCGTGAGGGCAACGACCTCATCGAGGAGATGACCGACTCCGGCGTCATCGACAAGACCGCGCTGGTCTTCGGTCAGATGGACGAGCCGCCGGGCACCCGTCTGCGCGTCGCGCTGGCCGGCCTGACCATGGCCGAGTACTTCCGCGACGTCCAGAAGCAGGACGTGCTGTTCTTCATCGACAACATCTTCCGCTTCACGCAGGCCGGTTCCGAGGTCTCGACCCTGCTCGGCCGGATGCCCTCCGCGGTGGGCTACCAGCCGAACCTGGCCGACGAGATGGGCCTCCTCCAGGAGCGCATCACCTCGACCCGCGGTCACTCGATCACCTCGATGCAGGCGATCTACGTCCCCGCGGACGACCTGACCGACCCGGCGCCGGCGACCACCTTCGCCCACCTGGACGCGACCACCGTTCTGTCCCGTCCGATCTCGGAGAAGGGCATCTACCCGGCGGTGGACCCGCTGGACTCGACGTCCCGGATCCTGGACCCCCGCTACATCTCGCAGGACCACTACGACTGCGCCTCGCGCGTCAAGACGATCCTGCAGAAGTACAAGGACCTCCAGGACATCATCTCCATCCTCGGTATGGACGAGCTCGGCGAGGAGGACCGGCTCACGGTCTACCGCGCCCGGCGTATCGAGCGGTTCCTGTCGCAGAACACCCACGTGGCGAAGCAGTTCACCGGTGTCGACGGCTCGGACGTGCCGCTGGACGAGTCGATCGCGGCCTTCAACGCGATCGCCGACGGCGAGTTCGACCACTACCCGGAGCAGGCGTTCTTCATGTGCGGTGGCCTGGAGGACCTGAAGAACAACGCCAAGGAGCTTGGCGTTTCCTGACCCGTGCTCCCGGACCGGGGGCGGCCCTGGCCGTCCCCGGTCCGTACGACCACTAGTATTTGACCCAACATCTGCCACACCAGGCAGGTGGAGACCCGAGGAGCCATCGTGGCTGAGCTGCACGTCGAGTTGGTCGCCGCGGACCGGCAGGTCTGGTCCGGCAAGGCCAGCCTGGTCGTCGCGCGCACCTCGTCGGGCGACATCGGCGTCATGCCCGGACACCAGCCGCTGCTCGGCGTGCTGCAGTCGGGCCCGGTGACGATTCGTACGGCGGGTGAGAGCGGGGACGGCACCGTCGTCGCCGCGGTGCACGGCGGCTTCATCTCGTTCGCCGACAACAAGCTGTCTCTGCTCGCGGAGATCGCCGAGCTGTCGGACGAGATCGATGTCCAGCGCGCGGAGCGGGCCCTGGAGCGAGCGAAGTCGGATGCTGACGCAGCCGCCGAGCGCCGCGCCGATGTCCGGCTGCGTGCGGTGACGGGCGTTCACTGAGCCCCGTCACCGACGAGATCGATCCTCAGCCGCGGGCCGCCCGGAGTACCGGAGCGGGCCGCGGCTGAGGCAATGCAGGTGCGTTTCCCGAATACACGGCGAGGAGGTCGGTCGAGATGGTCCTCGCTCTGCTTGTGAGCGGCGCGGTCGTGGTGCTGGTGCTGCTGGGACTGTTCGTCTTCGGACTGAGGCGGCGGCTCATCCAGCGGTCCGGAGGCACCTTCGACTGCAGCCTGCGCTGGAACGTGCCGGAGAACGAGTCCAGCGGCAAGGGCTGGATCTACGGCGTGGCGCGGTACAACGGCGACCGGATCGAGTGGTTCCGGGTCTTCTCGTACGCGCCCCGGCCCCGCCGCCTGCTGGAGCGCTCCGCCATCGAGGTGCTGGAGCGCCGCACCCCGCAGGGCGAGGAGGAGCTGGCGCTGCTCTCCGACTCCATCGTGCTCGCGTGCCGGCACCGCGGTACCCGCGTCGAGCTGGCGATGAGCGAGGACGCGCTCACCGGCTTCCTGGCCTGGCTGGAGGCGGCGCCTCCCGGACAACGAGTCAATGTGGCCTGAATAACAGGGGTCTCGGTGGGCGGGGGCCGGTCCCTCGGGCGGAGTCTGGGGGGAGGGGCAACGTGGCGTAGCCGTAGCCGTAGCCGTAGCCGTAGCCGTAGCCGTAGCCGTAGCCGTAGCCGTGGACGTGGCACGGGTGCGGTGTGTGCGTAGGGAATATCCCCGCCCCCCGCCCCGTTGTGGCCCCGCAGGGGGCGCTGCCACCCCCTACGGGATGCGTTCGACCGCCCCCTACGGTGCGTCCCCTACGAACGCGTCCACCAGAGCGCACCCCTACGGCGCGTCCCGTACGGCTCGTCCCCTACGGCGCATCCACCCCCAACTCCTGTGCCAGTACGGCCGCTTGCACCCGGCTGCGCAGGTCCAGCTTGGCCAGCAGCCGGCTGACGTGGGTCTTCACGGTGGCCTCCGCCATCGCCAGCCGCAGCGCGATATCGGCGTTCGACAGCCCCTGGCCCAGACACCCCAGCACCTCCCGCTCGCGCGGCGTCAGCGCGTCCAGCACCGCCGGATCGGGCGTCCCGCGGTCCCGCGGCGGCCGTTCCGCCGCCCGGGGCCGGGCGAACTCGGCGATCAGCCGGCGGGTCACGGCCGGGGCGATCAGCCCCTCACCGGAGGCGACCGTGCGCACCGCGGTCAGCAACGCCGTCGCGTCGCTGTCCTTGAGCAGGAAGCCCGCGGCCCCGGCGCGCAGCGCGCCGAAGACGTACTCGTCCAGGTCGAAGGTGGTCAGCACCAGGACGTCCGCCAGCTGTTCGGCGACCACCTGGCGGGTCGCCGAGACCCCGTCGAGCCGGGGCATCTGGATGTCCATCAGGACCAGGTCGGGGCGTAACGCGCGGGCCAGGCGGACGGCCTCCTCGCCGTCCACGGCCTCCCCGACGACTTCGACGTCGGGCGCGGAACGCAGGATGAGGACCAGCCCGGCCCGTACGGCGGACTGGTCCTCGGCGACGAGGACCCGGATCGGCTGCGCGGCGGCGCCTGTCATCGTTGTTCTTCCTCCCCGGCGGCGGGCAGCGTCGCCCGCACCAGCCAGTCTCTTCCGTCCGGCCCGCTCTCGGGGCCGGCGTCGAACTCCCCGCCCAGCAGGGCGATCCGCTCGCGCATGCCGACGAGCCCGGCGCCGGAACCCGGTGCGCGGGGGCGCGGCCGGTCGGCGTACGGACTGCGGACGATGACGAGGAGCGTCCCCTCGGGGCCGTGGGCGATACGCACCCGGACCCGGCCGGGCGCGGCGTGCTTGAGGGCGTTGGTCAGTGATTCCTGGACGATGCGGTACGCGGCCAGTTCGACCGGCGCGGGCGGTTTGGGCTCGGCGTCCGGGCCGGTCAGCCGCCGGGCGTCGGCCAGGTCGAAGGTCAGGCCGCTGCCGGCGCCGTTCGTACGGGCCTGGTCGACCAGGGCCTCCAGTCCGTCGAGGGTGGGCGTGGCGGCCGGTTCGTCGCCGTGCGGGGTGGCCTTCGGATCCCGTAACAGCCCGATGAGGCGGCGCATTTCGGCCAGGCCCTGGACGCTGTTCTCCCGGATCACGCCCAGCGCCTCGCGGGTCGCGGCCGGGTCGTCGATGGTCTGCGCGGCGGTGGCGTGGATGGCGATGGCGGACAGGTGGTTGGCGACCAGGTCGTGCAGTTCGCGGGCCATCCGGGCGCGTTCGCTCGCCACCGCCTGGGTGCGGTCCATCTCGGCCAGCAGCGCGGTCTGTTCGGCCCGCAGCCGGGCGGTCTGCGCGGCGTCGCGGTGGTTGCGGATGATCACCCCGGTCCAGGCCGGGGCGGTGGTGATGAGCGCGATCCCGATGCTGATCAGCACGACCTGCGGGTCGCGCCACAGCGCCGTCAGCACGATCGTGGCCAGCACCGTCACCAGTACCGAGTGCACCGGGATCCGGCGGGCCGCGGCCGGCGGGCCGTACAGCACCGCCGCGTAGACCACGTCGGTGAACATCAGGACGGTGGCGACGAGTGTGCCGGTGGTGAGGTCCAGTGCCAGGGCCGGTACCGCGACGGCCAGTGCGGCCATCGGGGCCGTACGGCGCATCAGTTCGGCCGCCGACATCGCGGTGAGCGCGAGCAGGGTCAGCGACGCGGGCAGGCCGAGGAGCGGCGGCCCGCCGTGCAGATCCAACGCCCACAGCAGCAGCCCGACGAGCAGCCCGCCGCCCGCGATGACCACGTCGAGGCGGTGCGGCCGGCCGGGCGCGGCGGGGGATCTGGCGGTCACCCCTCCATGAAACACGGCGCCGGGGCCGGGTGCCCCGCCTCCGCTTCAACCGGCTGCTCCCCGGGCTACATCGAAAGATGCAGCCCCGGATCATCGCCTGCGACGACGTACCGGGCGGTGGCGGCTGGAACGCTGGAGGTGTTCGGTCTGAGCGGTCCGGGACTCGGAGCGGCCGGAGAGGAGACTGCCGTGGTCGTCACGCTGATCATCGCCTGCGAGGTCGGGTTCTGGGTGCTGCTGGCCCTGGGCCTGGCCCTTCGCTATCCGGCGCGGATGCCGCGTACGGGTGCGGCGGTGCTGCTGCTGGAGCCGCTGCTGGAGCTGGCGCTGCTGATCGTCACCGCGATCGACCTGAAGAACGGCGCCTCCGCGGACTGGAAGCACGGCCTGGCCGCCGTCTACATCGGCTACACGGTCGCCTACGGCCACTACACGATCAAGTGGGTCGACGGGCACGTCGCGCACCGCTTCGCGGGCGGCCCGCGCCCCGTCAAGCACTACGGCCTGGCCCGTTTCAAGCACGAGCTGAAGCTGGTGGCGCGGACGGTGCTGATGGTCGTCGTCGCGGTGGCGCTGCTCCAGGGCGCGATCTGGTACGTGGGCCACGACGGCGACACCGCGTCGCTGCGGCACTGGCAGCTGATGAGCCTGCGCATCCTGATCATCCACGGCGTGATCGCGCTGACGTACCTGGTCTTCCCGAGCAAGGCACCGCGCCGGGCCCCCTCGGGGGAGGCGGCCCGGCCCCGGGAGAAGTCGCTGCGCTAGGCCCTGTCGCCACACTGCCGGCGTGCGCCCGAAGGGCGGGCCGGGCGGCGTCCGGCGCGGCGAAGGGGGTCCCCCGCCCGAGCCGTGCGAAGCCGGTTCGAGGGTGGGGGCGCGTGCGGGGCGTCGGCCGGCAGGCGGGAGCGCGACGACAGGGCCCGGGGCCGGCCACGACCCGGCGCACAGGTCCTGGCCGGTTGCTCGGCGTCCTGGCCGGTTGCTCGGCTCAGCGCTCGCCGCCCGGCACCCAGAGCACGTCCCCGACCTCCTTGTTGGCCGTCCGGGCCAGGATGAACAGCAGGTCGGAGAGGCGGTTCAGGTAGGTGGCGGTGAGCGGGTTCATGGTCTCGCCGTGCTGCTCGAAGGCGGCCCAGGTGGAGCGCTCGGCGCGGCGGACGACGGTGCACGCCTGGTGGAGCAGGGCGGCGCCGGGCGTGCCGCCGGGGAGGATGAAGCTGCGGAGCTTCTCCAGCCCGGCCAGGAAGCGGTCGCAGTCCGCCTCCAGCTTGTCGATGTAGGACTGCTCGACGCGCAGCGGCGGGAACTCCGGGTTCTCCACCACCGGCGTCGAGAGATCGGCGCCGACGTCGAAGAGGTCGTTCTGCACCCGCAGCAGCACCGCGGCGATGTCCTCCGGCAGCGAACCGAGCGCCAGCGCCACCCCGATCGCCGCGTTGGCCTCATTGGCGTCCGCGTACGCGCCGATCCGCGCATCGGTCTTGGCGGTGCGGCTCATGTCGCCCAGGGTGGTGGTGCCCTTGTCGCCGGTACGGGTGTAGATGCGGGTCAGATTCACCATGAGGCGAGCCTACGCCGCGACGCCGCGGACGTCCTGGGGGCGGAGCGCGCCGCCCCCAGGCCACCGCTGCGGCACGTCCGGCGGGAGCGGTACGAGGACCTCTGGAGGAGGGCCTGCGCGACGCGGACCTGTGCGAGCCGGACCTGTACGGGCCTGGCGGCCACTCTCCGGCTCTCCGGCAGGAGGCCGGCGCGGCGAGCCGCAACGCCGCCTGATGGTGGGTCAGTTCCGCAGTGGGAGAGGTCCTCAACTCCGCGGTGCGGGCGGCCGGCTGACGGTCCTCCGGGGGCGCGCGGCGCGCCCCGCCGGTGTGATGTCCGTCATGGGGGTCGCGCCGCGGCCCGAAGGGCCTCGTCACGGGGAACGGGATCTCCCCTGCTCGAACGCGGTGGAGAGCTGGCGGAAGGTCGGGTGACGGGGGCGAGTGACGCGCATCTCTTACCCACCAATCGATCGCCAACGACCGCTAACGTCGCTCTGGACCGTCAAATGCACAGGGTGTGAGGGGACAGCAGTGGCAAAGAAGCTCGCCGTCATCGGCGCCGGACTCATGGGTTCCGGTATCGCGCAGGTCTCGGCTCAGGCGGGCTGGGACGTGGTGCTCCGCGATGTGACGGATGAGGCGCTGGCCCGCGGCAAGGGCGGCATCCGGAGCTCGTACGAGAAGTTCGTCGCCAAGGGCAAGCTGGACGCGTCGGCCGCCGAGCAGGCGCTGGCCCGCATCACCACCACGACCGACCTGGACGCGGTCGCCGACGCGGACGTCGTCGTCGAGGCCGTCTTCGAGAAGATCGAGGTCAAGCGGGAGATCTTCCAGGCGCTGGACAAGCTTGCCAAGGACGACGCGGTGCTGGCCTCCAACACCTCGGCCATCCCGATCACCAAGATCGCCGCGGCCACCTCCCGCCCCGAGCGGGTGGTCGGCACGCACTTCTTCTCGCCGGTGCCGATGATGCAGCTGTGCGAGCTGGTGCGCGGCTACAAGACCAGCGACGAAACCCTCGCCGCCGCACGGGAGTTCGCCGAGTCCGTCGGCAAGACCTGTGTCGTCGTCAACCGCGACGTGGCCGGCTTCGTCACCACCCGGCTGATCTCGGCGCTGGTCGTCGAGGCCGCCAGGCTCTACGAATCGGGCGTCGCCAGCGCCGAGGACATCGACACCGCCTGCAAGCTCGGTTTCGGCCATGCGATGGGTCCGCTGGCCACCGCGGATCTGACCGGCGTCGACATCCTGCTGCACGCCACCGAGAACATCTACACCGAGTCCCAGGACGAGAAGTTCGCGCCGCCCGAGATCATGCGGCGGATGGTCGATGCGGGCGATATCGGTCGCAAGAGCGGGCAGGGCTTCTACGAGCACTGATGCCGTGACAGAACTTTGGTCCGATGCCGTCACCCCGCGGGATGAATTCGGTATCGGTTCGCTTACAGGCGGCAACTTCGCCGTATGAGAGGCAGTCAGATCTGTAGACGACAATGCACCACAACCCATGACATCGGGGAGCGCATATGCACATCAGGGGCGACCACGTCGAGTTGGTCGTCGGGGGCCGCCTCGACGTCCGCAGCGCGGCGGACGCCCGTACTGCCCTGCACGCCGCCGTCGACTCCGGGCGGGGCGATCTGGTGCTGGACCTGACCGAGCTGGACTCGTGGGACGCCACCGGCCTCGGCGTGATCATGAGTGCGCACCGGCGTGCGGGCCGGGTCAACCGCCGGCTGGTGCTGCGCGGCGTGCCACCCCAGATGCAGCGGCTCCTGGTCGCCACCCGGCTCCACCGCATCCTCGCGATCGAGGGCGGCATCGCAGCGGAAACGCTTCCCCGGGTGTGATGCGCCGGCCGCGGTGACCGGCCGGGCCCGGACCGTCGCAGCCCGGCCGGGCCCGGCCCAGCCCGGGAGGAATGCCGCAAACCACACCTTGTCCCCCCGATCCGGGGTGTTCCCGTCAGGATGCCACCCCGCCGTGCGCGGACCGGGGGACCGCGGCTAGGGTGCGGTTCCCCGCCGTATGCCATCGACCGCGGCGGGGCACCGGACCAGACGCGACGGCTGAGGAGATCCGCCGGAGCCGGGGGAGTGCGGACGGCCGGAAGCACCGACGGCACGCACATTCTGGGAGCTAGCAGCATGGACCCGAACACGCACCGGGGACCGGAGGAGTACGGCGATCAGGACGCGCCCGACGCGCCGCCGGCCCCCGCGTCCGGCGACCGGCAGGGCGGCTCCGGCGGGCTCGCCCGGGTCGTCCGGCTGGTCGCCGGCAACTACCTCGTCGCCGTCAACCCGGTCGACGGCAGTGAGATACAGCCGTGCCCGCCCGGCGAGCGGCCCGCCCCGCCGGAGAAGCTCGACCAGCAGGAACGCGCCGCCGCGGCCCGCGCCGCGGCGCCCCCCGTGCCGTCGGGGCCGGTCTCCTTCGCCGGCCACGAGGTCCCCCTCGAAGAGCGCGACGAGGACGTCGACCGGCTGGTCCGGCTGCTCACCCGCGGACGCTCGGTGCGCGTCACCGGCCCCTCCGGCTCCGGCCGCACCCGGCTGCTGGACGCCGTCGCCGGCGCGGTGGCGGACCTCGCGCCCGACGGCGTGGTCCGGCTCTCCGGCTACCGCAGAGGCGTCACCGACGTCCTGTACGCCCTGTACGCGGCCGTCTACCGGGCTCCGCAGCACCGCCCCGACCGGCCGGAGCTGCTGCGGCTCCTCGGCGGCATCGGCGCGATCGTCGTCGTCGACGACCTGGAGTTCGGCGGCGCCGCGCTCGACGAGCTCCTCGACGCCACCCCCGAGTGCGCCTTCCTGCTCTCCGCGACCCCCGACGTCCCGGCCCCCAGCGCCGACTCGCACCTCGAAGAGGTCTTCGTCGGCGGGATCAGCCGCACCGCCGGCGTACGGCTGCTGGAGCGCGCCGTGGGCCGCCCGCTCACCGCCGAGGAGGACACCTGGGCCGCCGACCTCTGGTTCGAGTCCGAGGGGCTGCCGCTGCGGTTCGTCCAGGCCGCAGCCCTGCTGCGGCACCGCGAGCGGGCCCGCACCGCGCCCGGCGCCCTGGACGACGGCTACGGGCTGTTCCCCGAGGAGGGGACGGCCGCGGCCGGCGAGCCCGGCGAGCGCCCCGAGACGCCGCTGCCGCCGCTCGGGGAGGCCGCCGCGCCCGCCTCGCTGCTCGCCGAACGGCTCGGCGCCGCCGCCCAGGAGACGCTCCGCTTCGCGGTCGCCCTCAACGGCGAACTGCCGCACCAGGCGCACCTGCCGGCCCTCACCCAGGACACCCACGCGGACGCTGCCCTCGGCGAGCTGCTGGGCAGCGGCCTGATCAGCCCGGCCGGCACCCACTACCGGCTCGCCGGCTCCGTCCGGGACCAGCTGACCGCCGCCGGCTACGCCGAGGGCGCCGCCGCCCGGGCGCACACCGCGGCCCAGCACTACGCCTGGTGGGCCGGGCACCCCTCGGTCACCCCCGAGCAGGCCGCCGCCGAGTCCGACACGGTACTGGCCGCGATGGGCGTACTGACCGGCAGCCGGGAGAACGGCCACCCGGCCGCGGCCGTGCTGCTGGCCCGTACGGCGGCGCCCGCGTTCGCCGCGGCGCTGCACTGGAGCGCCTGGGAGCGCAGTCTGCGGCACGGCCAGGAGGCCGCCCGGCTGGCCGGTGAGGTCGCCGAAGAGGCGTACTTCCACCACGAGTTGGGCGTACTGGCGCTGTGCAGCGGCAACATCGACCGGGCGCGCGCCGAACTGGAGGCGTCCATCGGGCTGCGCGGCGTGCTCTCCGACCGCGACGGCGCGGTCGCCGGGCGGCGGGCGCTGGCCCTGGTCCTCGACCGCGCGCGGGCCGCCTCGGCGAACGCGGCCACCACCGTGCTGAAGTCCGTCGGCCCGGCGGCGGGCGGCGCGACGGCGGCGGCCGCGGACGCGCCGGACGCCCCGGAGGCGGCGCAGGCCCCGACCGGGTCGCCCGATGCCGTCTCGACCGCCAAGCTGAACGCCGTCCGCCCCGCCGGCAGCGGCCCGACGGCCGTCGCCCGGGGAGCTGCGGCTGCCTCCGCCGCCGTGTCCGCCTCCGCCGGCGAGACCACCGCGCCCACCGCCGCGGTCCCGGCCGCCAAGGGCACCGCCGCCGGCAGCGGTGGCGCCCGGCGCGGCATCCTGCGTGGCAGCCGCCGCAACCTCGTCGCCGCCGGCGCCGGGGTGCTGCTGGCCGCCGCGCTCGGCACCGCCGTCACCCTCGGCGCGACCTCCGGCACCTCCACCACCCACGAGAACAAGGTCACCACCGAGCAGTCCTCGGGCGGCGACAGCGGCAGCCCGGACACGCCCGCACAGGACCCCGGCACGGGCTCCGGCCGGCCGGGAGCCTCGGCGGGCGCGTCCGGTACGACCCGGCCCGGCACGCCCGGCCACAAGCCCGTCCCGGCGCCGTCCACCGGCCGTCCCGGCACCACCGGCGCACCGACCGGTACCGACCCGGGCTCCCCGACGACCGGTCCCACCCGGCCGACCGGCGAGCCCACCACCCCGACCGGCCGGCCGACCCATCCCTCGCACAGCCCGAGCAGCAGCCCCACCAAGCCGACGCCGCCGACCAGCCCGACCGGGGAGCCCAGCACCACGCCGACCGGCCCCACGGACAAGCCGACGGGCCAGACTCCCTCGCAGAGCGCCGGCGGCCCCTCGGGCAGCAGCCCGTCCGGCACCAACGCCGCCGCGGCCCCGGCCACCGGCACGGGCTCCGGCGACCCGGCGTCCGCATCCGGCCAGGGCACTCCGGCCGGCTGACGCCCAAGAACGTCCGGGAACACCACGACGGCCCGGTACGGACCGCCCGCCGCAAGGCGGGCCGGCCGGTACCGGGCCGTCGTGGTGTGCCGTGCTCAGAACAGCCGCAGCTTGTCGTCCTCGATGCCGCGCAGCGCGTCGTAGTCCAGCACCACGCAGCCGATCCCGCGGTCCGTGGCCAGCACCCGGGCCTGCGGCTTGATCTCCTGAGCTGCGAAGACGCCCTTCACCGGGGCCAAGTGCGGGTCGCGGTTGAGGAGTTCGAGGTAGCGGGTGAGCTGCTCGACACCGTCGATCTCGCCCCGCCGCTTGATCTCGACCGCAACGGTCTGGCCGTCGGAGTCCCGGCACAAGATATCCACCGGACCAATGGCGGTGGGGTATTCACGCCGAATCAGCGAATAGCCCTCGCCCAGTGTCTCGATCCGATCGGCGAGCAGCTCCTGGAGGTGGGCCTCCACGCCGTCCTTGATGAGCCCCGGGTCCACCCCGAGCTCGTGCGAGGAGTCATGGAGGATCTCCTCCAGGGTGATGATGAGCTTCTCGCCGCCCTTGTTCTCCACCGTCCACACAGCGCCGTCCCCCTCCTTGAGGGAACAGGGCGGGGACATCCAGTTGAGGGGTTTGTAGGCCCGGTCGTCCGCGTGGATGGAGACGGAGCCGTCGGCCTTCACCAGGATCAGGCGGGGGGCGGAGGGCAGATGGGCGGTGAGCCGGCCCGCGTAGTCCACGGAGCAGCGGGCGATGACGAGACGCATGGTGCGCCACGCTACTCGAACCGGGGCCGCTGACGCGATTCGCCCCTGGACGCCGGTCTCTTTACGGGGGAAACCCCCGCACCCCCGGCGCTCGCCATTGGCCGGTTGTATGTGCAATCCCATGGTGCGGGCCCCTTGCGCGGCATAACGTTGAAGCAGGGGGTCGTGAGGCGAACACGCTGTGTCGCGAATTCCCCTTGTCCCATCCCTAGGCCCCGTCTGTCCCGGCGGGTCCGCGAGAGGAGAACCTCATGTCGCTCGACGTCTCACCGGCCCTCCTCGAACAGGCCGAGCGAGGCGAGGTCGACGAAGCCGCATTTGTCGACTGCGTCCGGAACTCCCTGCCTTACGCATGGGGGATGATCAGCTCTCTGGTGGCCCAGCTGAAGGTGGACGGCGGCGAGTTCGCCGACAACCAGACGCCGCCGCCGGACGAGCAGGCGCGCGGCCAGCTGCTGCGCGCGCTGGCGAGTGACGCCATTCGCGGTTCCTTGGAGCGTCACTTCGGTGTGCGACTCGCCTTCCAGAACTGCCACCGGGTCGCGGTCTTCCCGCTCGACCCGGCGGTGGACGTGCGGCTGGCAAAATTCACCTCCATCCGGGGCCAGCTGCTGAACCAGTCGCCCGAACTCCGCGACTGCTGATCGGAGTTGCTGCCGCTGAGCGGGTCGGCCGGAGCGCTCTCCGGGACCGTGCACCGGCGGCAGCACCACCGACCAGCCGTACTCCGCAGCTCGCCCCGCACCCTCGCCACGGCCCGGCCCACGGGCGGGCGAGGGCTCGCGGGGGCCGACAGGACGCGCCCGGACCCGGTCACCCCAGCTGCGGCAGCACCTCGGAGCCCAGCCGCCGGACGTTCTCCTCGGTGGCGGCGAGATCCCCGGAGCCCTCCACGAGCAGCGCGAACCGCCGGATGCCGGTCCGCTCCGAGGTCGCCGCCAGCCGGTCCGCACACAACTCCGGCGTGCCGACCGGGTGCAGCGCGCACAACAGCTCCGTATACGCCAGCGGATCCCGCATCCGGCGATAGCGGCCGTCGACCGTCACATGCGCACCGAGCCCCTGCCGCAGCCAGCCGGGCATCGCCTTCGTCAGCGTCTCCACCGCCGCCGCCCGGTCGTCCGCGATCTGCACCACGCCCGCCGACACATGCTCCGCCGCGGCGATCTCCTCGCCGGACCGGCCGGCCTCCCGCGCCGCCGACCGCCACAGCGCGACCATGTCCGCCTTCTCCTCGTCGCCGCAGTGCATCCCCAGCAGCATCGGCAGCCCGCGCGCGGCGGCGAGTTCGACCGACGCGGCGGAGGTGCACGCCACGACCACCGGCGGCCCGGCCGCCAGACCGTCCGGGTCGTCCGGATCCCCCAGCGCCTCGGCCGGCCGCGGCACCACCGCCACCTCCCGGAACGCATAGCGCTCGCCCTGCGCGCCCACCCGCGGCTCGCGCAGCCAGCGCAGCAGCAGATCCAGTGACTCCGGGAAGCCGTGGTCGTACGCGGCCAGGCCGGAGCCGAAGACCTCCAGGTCGACCCAGGGGCCGCCGCGCCCGACGCCGAGCGTGAACCGGCCCTCGGACGTCAGATGCAGCAGCGCCGCCTGCTCGCCGAGCGCCACCGGATGCTGGGTCGGCAGCACGCTGACCGCCGTGCCCACGCCGATCCGGCGGGTCCGCCCCAGCAGCAGCGCGGCCAGCGTCGTCGCCTGCGGACAGACGCCGTACGGCACGAAGTGGTGTTCCGCCAGCCAGACGTCATGGAGACCGGCCTGCTCCGCGACCTCCGCGGAGCGCACCGCGCGGTGCAGTGCTTCCCCCTGTCCCTGGCCCGGGAATTGAGCGGCCAGGATGAACGCACCTACGCGCATCGCTCTCTGCCTCCTCGCAGCCGACGCGACTCCCCCCTCGTAGGCAACAACGTGCGACACGTGCCCAGGGCACGGCCTGACGCGAAATTTCCTGATCATCGCAGAAACGTGGCGGGGGACGTCCGGCCCTGACCGTGCCGCGTACGCTGGTGACGGCCTCCCCCGGGCTCTCAACCGACGCTGTCCGAGCAGGGGGACCCCCATCGCCGTCGACATCCCGAGGTGTGCTGTGTCCCCGCGTCGAAACCGCCAGCGCGGTGCGAAACCCGTCGAGCGCGCGGGCGGTGCGCGCTACGGTCTGGAGGCCACCGAGGAGTGGCGCGGTGAGGAGTGGGTCGTCCGGCAGATCGGGGCGAGCGGCGCGGCCAAGCACTACCGCTGTCCGGGCTGCGACCAGGAGATCCCGCCGGGCGTCCCGCACGTCGTCACCTGGCCCCGGCACGGCGACGTCGACGACCGCCGCCACTGGCACCGGGCCTGCTGGAACGCACGGGACCGCCGGAGCGCACGGCTCCAGCGGTCCCGGAACGCGCCCAGGTACTGAGCGCGGAAGGCGAGTTGAGCGTCAGACGTCCCGCTTGAGGAGCGCCGCGTAGGCACCGCCCAGGGCGACCGCG
This sequence comes from Streptomyces sp. CT34, assembly GCF_000805335.1. Taxonomy (GTDB): domain Bacteria; phylum Actinomycetota; class Actinomycetes; order Streptomycetales; family Streptomycetaceae; genus Streptomyces. The sequence goes on from NZ_KN708638.1 coordinate 5,659,792, forward strand.
GCCACCCCCGCGAGGATCAGCACCGGCTCCCAGCCCGACGGGCCCTCGGACAGGAACGGGATGTCGTAGAGCGTGGCGAACGCGTTCGGCACCGAGTACTCGATCATCGTGTGCTGGAAGTCCTTGAGGGACTCGCCCTGGAGGAACAGCGCCAGCAGCATCGGCAGCAGCACCACGCCCATCATGGCGCTGATGGCGCCCGCGGAGTGCCGCAGCAGCGCACCGACGGACAGCGCCAGCAGGCCGAGCAGTGCGACGTACAGACCGGCGCCGACGGTGCCGCGCAGCCACTGGTCGACGGTCGGCTCCGGACCGTTGAGCATTGCGTAGTCGAGCAGCGCCACCAGGGTCGTGGCGATCGTGGTCAGCACCAGCGCCAGCCCGAAGAAGACGATCGCCTTCGCGGTCAGCACCCGGGCGCGGCTGGGGCAGGCGGTCAGCGTCGTACGGATCATGCCGGTGCCGTACTCGGACGAGATCGACAGCACGCCCAGCGTCATCACGCACAGGCTGCCGAGCAGTACGCCGACGAAGCCGACCGCGAGCAGCGGGTTGACCCGCCGCTCCGAGCCCAGCGCGAGCGACGACAGCAGCCCGACGCCGACGATGAGCAGCAGCATCACGCCCAGCGTCCACATCGTCGAGCGCACCGAGCGGATCTTGGTCCACTCGGAGAGCAGCGCATCGCCCAGGTGACTCGCGCGCACCGGAATGGGGGAGACGTAACCAGCCCCGCCCGCCTGCCAGTTGGGGGCCTCGGGGTGGTGCTGCGGCGGGGGCGGGCCCTGCGGCTGGGGTTGGGGCTGCGGCTGACCGGCGGACGGGACGGTGAGCATCATCGTGCCGGCCGCCTCGCCCGGCTTGCCCGGACCGTGCGCCGCCAGCGGAGTCGGCTCGGGGTGGCCGACGCCCGGCGTCTGGGCCTGGAGCATCATCGTGCCGGCCTCCTTGGCGGGGCCGGGCTGCTCCGGTGGCTGCTGGGCCTGGAGCATCATGGTGCCCGCCTCCGCGGCGGGTGCGGGCTGCTCCGGTGCCTGCTGCGGCGGTTCCGGGGTGGCGGCGGGCGGCATCGGCGCGGCCGGCGGCATCGGGGCGGCGGGCGGCATCTGCTGCGTGCCGGTGTCGTGCGGTCCGCGCTGCGGCTGGGGCTGCGGCTGCTGAGGGCTGGTCATCGGGCGTCCTCGTGGTGCGGCGTGGGGAGATCGGCGGGGGCGGCAGGCGGCACGGGCGCGGCGGGCGGCGGCTGCTGTCCGTACGGGTGGGGCGCGCCGTAGGGACCGGGCGCCCCGTACGGGTGACCCTGACCCTGCGGTGGCAGCGGCTGACCCGGTACCGGAGCGGCACCGGGCGGCTGGGCGTACGGGTTCGGCGGCAGTTGGCCCGGCACCGGTTGCTGGGGCGCCCCGGGCGGCACGGCATATCCCTGCGGGACGGACCCCTGCGGGACGGCTCCCTGCGGCGCGTACCCGGCGGGGGCCTGCTGGAGGCCGGCCCGCTGGTCGGTCGTCGAGCGGTAGTCGACGACGCCCTGCGTCATCCGCATGTACGCCTCTTCGAGCGACGCCTGGTGCGGCGAGAGCTCCCACAGCCGGACCTCGGCCGCGTGCGCCAGATCGCTGATCCGGGGCAGCGGCAGCCCGGTCACCCGCAGCGCGCCGTCCGGCTCGGGTGCCGCCCGGCCGCCCGCCTCGTCGATCGCCGCGGTCAGCTTCTCGCGCTGCTCCGGCTCACCGTCCGGCGTCCGGACCCGGGCGAAGTCCGCGGAATGGGCCGAGATGAAGTCCTTGACGGACATGTCCGCCAGCAGCTGGCCGCGGCCGATCACGATCAGGTGCTCGGCGGTCAGCGCCATCTCGCTCATCAGGTGCGAGGAGACGAAGACGGTACGGCCCTCGGCCGCCAGCTGCTTCATCAGGTTCCGCACCCACAGGATGCCTTCGGGGTCCAGGCCGTTGACCGGCTCGTCGAAGAGCAGCACCTGCGGATCGCCGAGCAGCGCCGCCGCGATGCCCAGGCGCTGACCCATACCGAGCGAGAAGCCCTTGGAGCGCCGGCGGGCGACGTCCTGGAGGCCGACCACCCCCAGTACCTCGTCGACCCGCCGGGCCGGAATGCCGGACAGCTGGGCCAGCGACAGCAGATGCGACCGCGCGCTGCGCCCGCCGTGCACGGCCTTGGCGTCGAGCAGCGCGCCCACCTGGCGCGGGGCGTTGGGAACGTCGCGGAACGGACGGCCGCCGATCGTGGCCCGGCCCGACGTCGGCGCGTCCAGGCCCAGGATCATCCGCATCGTCGTCGATTTGCCGGAGCCGTTGGGGCCCAGGAAGCCGGTGACCGTGCCCGGCCGCACCTGGAACGACAGGTTGTGCACGGCCGTCTTGGGCCCGTAGCGCTTGGTCAGGCCGACTGCCTCGATCATTCTCCGCCCCTCGCAGATGGTCGGGGCAGAGGCGCCCTCGTGCCCCCGTGAGGGTTAGGAGGCTATACGCCCGTTGACGGTTCCCGTCAAAACGGCGGACTCCGGCACCCGTTGCCGGGGGCTCGGGCACCCGCCGGGGGCTCCGGCAACGGGTGCCGCGATCCGGGCCGGTCGCGTCAGGCGTCGCGCCTGTGCAGCAGCACGAATCCGCCGAGCAGCGCCGCCGCCGTCCAGGCCGCCATGATGGCGAAGCCGCCCCACGGTCCGTACGGCGTCGGGTCGTTGACGGGGGCGACCACCTGCATGATCTTCGAGCCGGCCTGGTCCGGGAGGTAGCGGCCGATCTTCCGGGTCGCCGAGACGTTCCCGAGGATGCTGGAGATCAGGAAGAAGAACGGCATCAGGATGCCGAGCGACAGCATCGGGCTGCGCAGCATCGTGGCCACCGCCATCGAGAACAGCGCGATCATCGTCATGTAGAGCCCGCCGCCGATCACCGCCCGCAGTACCCCCGGATCACCGAGGTACGCCCGGTGCTCGCCGAGCGTCGCCTGCCCCGCGAAGAACGTCGCGAAGCTGGTCGCCAGGCCCACCGCGAAGACCAGCGCGGTGGCCACCAGCAGCTTGCTGAACAGGAAGGTGCCGCGCTGCGGAACGGCGGCGAGCGAGGTGCGGATCATGCCGGTGCTGTACTCGTTGGAGACCACCAGCACCCCGAAGACGATCATCGCCAGCTGGCCCAGGCCCATCCCGGCGAAGCTGGTGTTGGTCGGGTCGAAGGAGAGCTGCCGGGCAGCCGGCATCGAGGCGAAGTCGTTCCGGGCGAGGGTGCAGATCAGCACGCCCACGACGACGGTCACCACCACCGCGATGCCCAGCGTCCACACCGTCGACCGCACCGACCTGATCTTGGTCCACTCCGACCGCAGGACCTGCCCGACCACCGCCATCCGTCAGCTCCTTCTCTTCTGCCACTGCCCACCCCAGCCGCCGGGCTGTGCACCGCCCGGCTGCGGACCGCCGGGTCGTGGACCGCCCGGCTGCGCAGCGCCCTGCGGCGGACCGCCCGGCTGTGCACCCCCCGGCTGTGCACCGCCCGGTTGTGGGCCGGCTGGTGGGGGACCGCCCGGGTACGGACCCGCCGGCCGCGGGCCGGCCGCGAACGCGCCCTGCGGCACCGCGGGCCGCCGCGGCTGCTGCCCGGCCCGCGGCCCGGCCGGCTCGCCGTTGTGCGCGTGGTACTCCACCGAACCGGCCGTCAGCCGCATGAACGCCTCCTCCAGGGACGCCTGCTGGGGGCTCAGCTCGTGCAGCACCAGCCCGCGCGCGGCGGCCAGTTCGCCCAGCCGGCGGGCCGGCACCCCGTCGATCTCCAGCGAGCCGTCGCGGGCCGGCACCGCCGCGACGCCCTCGCGGCGCAGCACGTCCAGCAGCCGCTCCCGCTCCGGGGACCGCAGCCGTACGTACGAGCGCGAGTTCTGCCGGATGAACTCCGCCATCGACGTGTCCGCCAGCAGCCGGCCCTGCCCGATCACCACCAAGTGGTCCGCGGTCAGCGCCATTTCGCTCATCAGGTGGGAGGAGACGAAGACGGTACGGCCCTGGGCCGCGAGGTTCTTCATCAGATTGCGGATCCAGTGGATGCCCTCCGGGTCGAGCCCGTTGACCGGCTCGTCGAACATCAGGATCCGCGGATCGCCGAGCAGCGCCGCCGCGATCCCGAGCCGCTGGCCCATGCCGAGCGAGAAGCCCTTGGACCGCTTCCCGGCGACCGACGTCAGCCCGACGGTGTCCAGCACCTGGGCGACCCGGGAGAGGGGGATGCCGTTGCTCTGCGCCAGACACCGCAGATGGTTGGCGGCGCTGCGGCCACCGTGCATCGCCTTGGCGTCCAGCAGCGCGCCGACATACGTCAGGGGGTTCTTCAGCTGCCGGTAGTGCCGGCTGTCGATCCGGACCGAGCCGGCCGTCGGATTGTCCAGATCGAGCATCATCCGCATGGTCGTGGACTTGCCCGCGCCGTTGGGACCGAGGAAGCCGGTGACCATGCCCGGCCGGACGGTGAACGTCAGATGGTCCACCGCAACCGTGTCGCCGTAATGCTTGGTCAGCCCCTTGACCTCGATCATGTACAGCACGCTAGGCGGGCCCCGATGGCCCCGCCACCGGGGCGCGCCGCCCGGTGGACCGGTCACGACCACGCCCCCGTACCGCCACGGAGGCGGTACGGGGGCGCCGTTCGGCGAAGCGGCAAACCGCCGTGGGTCAGCGCGTCTGCTGGGCGGGCACGCCGCGGGTGATGGACTCCTCGTCGCCCGGCGCACCGGCCGCGGCCACCGCGGCACCGGTCAGCGTCGCCAGCATCTCGCGGACGTTGGTCAGCTGCGCGTTGATCGAGTCGCGGCGGTTGGTGAGCGCCGCCAGCTCGCGCTCCGATTCGCTGCGGATCCGGTCGGCCTTGGCGTTGGCGTCCGCCACGATGTCCTCGGCCTGGCGCTGCGCGGTCTCCACGGTCTGCCGGGCCCGGCGCTCGGCGTCCGTCCGCAGCTTCTCGGCCTCCAGGCGCAGCTGCTCGGCGCGGTGCTCGATCTCCGCCAGCCGCTTCTCGGCCTTGGCCTGACGCGAGGCCAGATCGCGCTCCGACTGCTCCCGGCGCTTGGCCAGGTTGGTCTCGAAGTCCGCGGCGGCCTGGGCGGCCTTGGCACGGGTCTCCTCGAAGAGGGAGTCCGCCTCCTCCCGCTTGGACTGGGCGTCCTTCTGCGCCTCGGCGCGCAGGGTGGCCGCCTCGCCCTTGGCCTTCTCGACGATCCTGGCGCCCTCGTCCTCGGCCTTCGCCTTGCGCTCGGCGGCGAACTGCTCGGCGTCGTTGCGGACCTGCTGGGCGGCCGACTCGGCCAGCTCGCGATGCTGCTCGGCAGCCCGACGAGCCTCCTCGCGCAGGTCCTTGGCCTCCTCCTCGGCGAGACGGAGGATCTTCTCGACGCGCGCGCCGAGGCCCGCGTAGGACGGCTCGGCGTCATTGACCTGAGCCTGGGCGTTCTGCGTTTCGAGGTGCAGCTCCTCGATGCGCTTCTCCAGCGAGGTGATACGGGCCAGCGCGCTGTCGCGGTCCGCGACGAGCTTCGTAATGCGGTCATCCACCTGACCGCGGTCGTACCCACGCCGCACGAGCTCGAAGCCGAAGGGGGAGGAAGTGTCGCTCATGGGGTTCCTGTCGAAAGAGACCGGTGAGGTGATAAGGAGAATCCTAGGGGTCTTAACGGCGTGTCATCGAGTCATTGCGCGTTTGAAGTGGAGAATGACCCCTCATTTGAGTGGCTACCCCTCAGACTGCTTGCCACTCGAACGAGTTGCGCCCGCTCCCGCAGCAGCTTTCACACCCCCACCCTTGCCGTCCGCGCCCCCCGCGGGGGTCTCGAACGACTCCAGCGCCTCCAGAACGTCCTGAACCCGGGAGATTTCGGCGTTGATGTCCTCGCGGCGGCGCACCAGGACCTCCAGCTCGTGCTTGCCCTCCGCCACGATCCGGGCGGCCTCCTGCTCGGCCTCCGCCCGCATCCGCTCCGCGTCGCGCACCGCCTCGGCCTTCTTGTTCTCGGCTTCCTTGATGAGGCCCTCGGCCTTCTTGACGGCCTGGATCCGGACCTTGCTCGCCTCGCTGTTCGCGTCGGACATCAGCCGGTCGGCCTTCTCCTCGGCCGCCACCTGCTGCGCGGTGGCCTGCGCGATGAGCTTGTCGACCCGCTCGCCGGCGTTCTTCATCGTCTCCGCCGACTCCCGGCGGGCCCGCTCGTGCAGCTCCTCGACCTCGGACTCGATACGCACCCGCAGCTCCTCGGCGCGCTCCCTTATGGCGGTGGCGTCCCCGCGCGCCTCGCTCAGCAGCGTGTCGGCGTCCGTACGGGCCTTCTCCACCCGCGCGTTGCCGTCGTTCGTCGCCTCCCGGACGATCCGCTCGGCCTCCTTGCGGGCCGCCCCGACCATCGTGTCGGCCTGCTCCTCGGCGCCGGTGGCCGTCTTCAGCGCCTCCTCCCGGGCCTTGACGATGAGCTGGTCGGCCTGCTCGGCGGCGTCGCCGCGGCGCTTGGCCGCGTCCTTGCGGGCCTCGTCCAGCAGCCCGTCGGCCTCCTTCTGCGCCTCGGCCCTGGTGCGCTCGGCAGCCGCCTCGGCGTCCTCCCGGACCTTCGCGGACTCGCTGCGGGTGCGGGTGGCGTGCTCCTGCGCGGCGGTGACCGTCTCGGCCGCCTCGGCGCGCAGCCGGTCCGCCTCCGCGGTGGCCGTGGCGATCATCCGGTCCGCCTGCTCGCGGGCGTCCGCCCGGGCGCGGTCCGCCTCCCGCTCGGCCTCCGCGGTCCGCTCCGCCGCCTCCGAACGCAGCCGCTCGGCCTCGCCGGCGGCCTCCGCCACCAGCTCGTCGGCCTGCGTCGCGGCGTCCGCACGCGTCTTGTTGGCCGCCTTGCGCGCCTCGTCGCCGGTGCGCTCCGCGTCCGTACGGGCGCTCTCCAGCGCCTCGGCGGCCTCGGCGCGCAGCCGCTCGGCCTCCTCGGTGGCCTCCGCGACCATCGCCTGGGCCTGCTGCTCGCCCTCCGCGCGCAGCAGGTCGGCGACCTCCTGGCCCTCCCGGACCGCGCGGTCCGCGTCGTCCTGTGCCGAAGATGTCAGCTCGGTGGCCTCGGTGACGATCCGTTCGGCCTCCGTACGGGCCTCGGCGATCAGCCGGTCGGACTGCTCGGCGGCCTCCGACCGCATCCGGTTCGCGTCGTCCCGCGCCTCGGCCCGGGTCCGCGCCGCGTCCTGCTCCGCCGACGCCAGCGCGTCCGACGCGTCGGTACGCAGCTGCTGCGCCTTCGCGGTGGCGTCCGCGACCAGCTTGTCGGCCTGTGCGGTGGCCTCGGTGACGAGTTGGTCGGCCTGTTCGGCGGCTTCGGTGCGGGTGGTGTTGGCGTCGCGGCGGGCCTCGTCCAGGACGTCCGCGGCCTCGGTCCGCAGCTCCTCGGCCCGCGCGGTGGCGTCCGCGACCTGCTTTTCCGCCTCGGCGGTGGCTTCTGTGACGAGTTGGTCGGCCTGTTCGGCGGCTTCGGTGCGGGTGGTGTTGGCGTCGCGGCGGGCCTCGTCCAGGACGTCCGCGGCCTCCGTCCGCAGCCGCTCGGCCTCCTCGATGGCCTCCGAAACCGTCCGCTCCGCAAGGGACTTGGCGGCCTCCGTCGACTCCTGCGCCTCCCGCCGCACCCGCGCCGCGTCCTCCGACGCGCGCTCGCGCTCGGCGTAGGCGTCCGCGCGGACCCGGTCGGCCTCCTCCTGTGCCTCGGTCCGGGTCCGCTCGGCGGCGTGCTCGGCCGCCGAACGCAGCCCGGCGATCTCCTCGTTGGCCTGGTCGTGCAGCCCCGCGACCGCGTCGCGCACCTGCTGCGCGGTCTGCTCGGCCGCGGCCACCAGTTCGCCGGCCCGCCGGTCCGCCTCCTCGACCAGCCGCTCGGCCTCCGTCTGCGCCTCGCTCACCCGCGTACGGGCCGACGCCAGCAGCTCCTCGCTCTGCTCCCGCGCCGCGGTGCGCTCCTGGTGGGCCTCCTCGCGGGCCTCGCCCAGCAGCTGCTCGGCCTCCCGGCGGCGCCGCGCGGCCTCCTCCTGGGCCTCGGCGAGCGCCTGCGCCGCCTCCGTGCCGGTGCGCTCCGCGGCAGCCGCCGCCTCCGCGCGCACCCGGTCCGCGGTCTCCTGCGCCTCCGCCTTGAGCCGCTCCGCCTCGGTGGACGCCTCGCCGCGCAGCCGTACGGACACCGCCTCGGCCTCGGAACGCGCCGCCGAGGCGTCCTCGGCGGCCTCCGCGCGCAGCCGCTCGGCCTCCTCCTCGGCCTGCTGCGCCAGCGACCGCCGGCGCTCCGCGGCCTCCGCCTTGAGCCGGGCCGCCTCCTCCTGCGTCTCCCGGCGCAGCTGCTCGGCCTCCGCGCGGGCCTCGCGCAGCGCCTCCTCGGCGGCGGCGACCTGCTCCTCCGCCTCGCCGCGCAGCCGGTCCAGTTCGGCCTGCGCCTCGGCCCGCCGCTCCTCGGTGGCCTCCTCGGCCTCCGCGCGCAGCGCCGCGGCGCTCTTCTCGGCCTCGGACGTCAGCTCCTCGGCGGCCTGGGTGCCCTCCAGCAGCAGCTGTTCGGCCTCCGCACGGGCCCGCTCCAGCGCTTCCTCGGCCTGCTTGCGCAGCCCCGAGGCCCGCTCGATGGCCTCGGTCCGCACCCGCTCGCTCTCCGCGACCGCGCCCGAACGGGTCTCCTCGGCATCGGACTTGGCCTTGGCCAGCAGCTCCTCGGCGGTCCCGGCCGCCTCCTCGATCTGCTGGACGGCCTCCCGGCGCGCCTCACTGCGGATCCGCTCGCCCTCGGCGACCGCGTCCGCCCGCAGCTGCTCCGCCTCGCCGCGCAGCCGCCGTGCCTCCTCCTGGAGTTCGACGGTCTTGGCGCGGTACTCCTTGGTGTCGTCCTTCGCCGCGCCCTTGAGCTGCGCCGCGGTGTCGTGCGCCTCCTCGCGCAGCCGGTCCGCCTCGGACTCGGCCTCCCTGCGCAGCCGTTCGGCCTCCTCGGCGGCGGCCTTCGTGGTGGCCTTGGCGTCCTCCGACGCCTTGGTCAGCACCTCCTCGGCGGTCCGCGCCGCCTTCGCCAGCTGCGCCGCGGAGTCCTCCGCCACCTTGGAGCGGGCGGACTCCTGCGCCTCCGCGAGCAGCCGCTCGGACTCCGTCCGCGCGTCCTCCCGCAGTTGCTCGGCCTCCGCCTTGAGCGCCTCGGCCTCCTTGGTGGCCTCCGCCACCAGCCGGGCGACCTCCGCCTTGGCCGTACGGGTGCGCTGCTCGTTCTCCGACTCGGAGGCCGACAGCCGCTTGGCGGCGGACTGCTGCGCCTCCTCGACCAGCTTCTCCGCCTCGGCGCGCGCCTCGCGCAGCGCGGTGTCCGCCTCCTTGACCTTGGCCTCGGCGGTACGGGTCAGCTCCGCGGCCTGCCGGCGGGCCTCCTCGGACTCGCTGCCGGCCGCGGTACGCAGCTGCTCGGCCTGGTCGGTGGCCTCCTGGGCCTGACTGGAGGCGGCGTTCAGCAGCCGCTCGGCGTCCGTGCGCGCCCGGCGCAGGATGGATTCGGCTTCGGCCCGCGCCTCCTCGGCCTCGGTGCCCAGCCGCTCGCGGGCCCGCTCGGCCAGCCGCTGCGCCTCGGCGCGCGCGGACGCCAGCGCCTGCTCGGCCTCCGCCCGGGACTCCTCCATCAGCCGGCGGGCCTGCGACTCCGTGCGGGCGCGCAGTTGCTCGGCCCAGGCCACGTTCTCGTTGACGTGCGATTCGACGGTCTGGCGGCGCTCATTGAGCTCCTCGTCCAGCCGCTGCCGGCGGCTGACCGCCTCGGCGTGCAGCTCGGCCTCCAGCCGCGCCTGCCGCTCGGCCTGCTCCTGGAGCAGCCGCTGGGTCTGCGCCCGTGCCTCGCGCAGCTCCCGCTCGGCGTCCGAACGCAGCTGGTCGGCCTGGATCTGCGCGTTGCGCAGCAGCTGTTCGGCCTGGTGGCTGAGGTTGTCGTAAGCAGGGCGGGTCGCGAGATTGCGGCGCGCCTCATGGAGCTTGGCCCGCAGCACCTCGACCTGGTAGCCGAGGTCGTCGGCGTGCTGGACGGCCTTGTCCCGCTCGGTCTTCAGCCGCTCCATCTCGGCTTCGAACTGCGAGAGGTGGTCGGCCTCAGCCCACTTACGCTCCTGGCGTTCGTTGCCCCGCACTGCGCGGTCCCATCCGTCCCCTGGTCATGGTGGCGGCCGGCCCCGGTCCTTGCGATGCGCGTCCCGTACACGTCACGTCGTACCCGACTCGCACCCGTCGGAGCTGACCCTTCCGAAGAAATGGTGTCAGATCATCGGCAGAGTATGGACCGAGCCCCATTCCCGTACCCCGGCCGAAGCTGCACTCTACCGGCCGGGGAAGGCGAAGGTCAGTGGTCAGTCGCGGCGGGCGGCGCCGCGGTGACGAGTTCGGTGAGCACGCCGTGGCAGTCCTTGGGGTGCAGGAAGGTGATCCGCGAGCCCATCGAACCGGTCCTGGGCTCGTCGTAGAGGACCCGGACGCCCTTGCTCCGGATGTCCTCGGAGTCCCCGTCGACATCGGCCGTGCCGAAGGCGATGTGGTGCACGCCCTCGCCGTTCTTGGCCAGCCACTTGCCGACCGCGGAGTCCTCGCTGGTGGGTTCCAGGAGCTGGAGGTAGGACGCCCCGCCGTCCGACGTCCCGTTGATTTTGAGCATGGCCTCCCGCACGCCCTGCTCCTCGTTGACCTCGGAGTGGAACACCTCGAAGCCATACGTGGCACGGTAGAACTCGACGGTCTTGTCGAGGTCGAAACAGGCGATCCCGATGTGGTCGATTCGCGTCAGCATGGCTCCAGTGCACCGCCCGCACGGCTGGTTACGCAACGTGCGCGCGATCACACCTGCTTGCCGGTGACCCGGCGGCTACCCCTCAGTACATTGACGGGAACCCTCGTTAACTTCCCTCCGAAGGAAGGCCGCACCGTATGTCTGCAAACAACGGCACCACCTCAGTGATCGTGGCCGGAGCGCGCACCCCCATGGGACGGCTCCTGGGGTCCCTGCGGACCTTCTCCGGAGCCGACCTCGGCGGCGTGGCCATCAAGGCGGCGCTGGACCGGGCCGGCATCGGCGGCGACCAGGTGCAGTACGTGATCATGGGCCAGGTGCTCCAGGCCGGGGCGGGGCAGATCCCGGCGCGCCAGGCCGCGGTCAAGGCCGGCATCCCGATGAACGTCCCAGCGCTGACCGTCAACAAGGTCTGTCTCTCCGGCCTCGACGCCATCGCGCTGGCCGACCAGCTCATCCGCGCCGGCGAGTTCGACGTCGTCGTCGCCGGCGGCCAGGAGTCCATGACCAACGCCCCGCACCTGCTGCCGAAGTCCCGCGAGGGCTTCAAGTACGGCGCGGTGGAGATGCTCGACGCGATGGCCCACGACGGCCTCACGGACGCCTTCGAGAACATCGCGATGGGCGAGTCGACCGAGAAGCACAACACCCGCCTCGGCATCGGCCGCACCGAGCAGGACGAGATCGCCGCGGCCTCCCACCAGCGGGCCGCAGCCGCGCAGAAGAACGGCCTGTTCGAGGCCGAGATCACCCCGGTGGAGATCCCGCAGCGCAAGGGCGACCCGGTCATCTTCAGCAAGGACGAGGGCATCCGCGGCGAGACCACGGCGGAGTCGCTCGGCAAGCTGCGGCCGGCCTTCGCCAAGGACGGCACGATCACCGCGGGCACCTCCTCGCAGATCTCCGACGGCGCAGCCGCGGTGGTCGTCATGAGCAAGGCCAGGGCCGAGGCGCTGGGCCTGGAGTGGATCGCCGAGATCGGCGCGCACGGCAATGTCGCCGGCCCCGACAACTCCCTCCAGTCGCAGCCGTCCAATGCGATCAACCACGCCCTCGGCAAGGAGGGCCTGACCGTCGAAGATCTTGACCTGATCGAGATCAACGAGGCGTTCGCGGCGGTCGCCGTGCAGTCAATGAAGGATCTGGGGGTTTCCCCGGAAAAGGTGAATGTCAACGGTGGTGCGATCGCGCTCGGGCACCCGATCGGCATGTCCGGCGCCCGTATCGTGCTGCACCTCGCGCTGGAGCTGCGGCGGCGCGGCGGCGGGGTGGGCGCGGCGGCGCTGTGCGGCGGCGGCGGCCAGGGCGATGCGCTGATCATCCGGGTGCCGGGCAAGTAGGCGGTCCGCGCGCAGCGGGTACGGGAAGGAGTGCTCGTGTACCGGGTACGGGAGCCGGCCTTCGCGTACCGGCGTACCGGGTGAGGAAGCGAGCGCGTACGGGCGGGCCGGACGCGGACGAGTGAGCCGAAGGAGCCGAGCGGCGATGGTGGACGTCCCCCAGCTGGTGGAAGCGGCCCGGCAGGGCCGGCCGAGGGCGGTGGCCCGGCTGATCTCCCTCGTCGAGGGGGCGGCGCCGGAGCTGCGCGAGGTGATGGCGGCGCTGGCGCCGCTGACCGGTGGCGCGTACGTGGTCGGGCTGACCGGCTCGCCCGGCGTCGGGAAGTCCACCACCACGTCAGCGCTGGTGACCGCGTACCGCAAGGCGGGAAAACGGGTCGGCGTGCTCGCCGTCGACCCGTCGTCGCCGTTCTCCGGGGGCGCGCTGCTCGGCGACCGGGTGCGGATGAGCGAGCACGCCTCGGACCCCGGCGTCTACATCCGCTCGATGGCCACCCGCGGCCATCTGGGCGGGCTGGCGTGGGCGGCGCCGCAGGCGATCCGGGTGCTGGACGCGGCCGGCTGCGACGTGGTGCTGGTCGAGACGGTCGGTGTCGGGCAGTCGGAGGTGGAGATCGCCTCGCAGGCCGACACCAGTGTGGTGCTGCTGGCGCCCGGGATGGGCGACGGGATCCAGGCCGCGAAGGCGGGCATCCTGGAGATCGGCGACGTCTACGTGGTCAACAAGGCCGACCGGGACGGCGCGGACGCCACCGCGCGGGAGCTCAACCACATGCTGGGGCTGGGCGAGGCGCGGGCGCCCGGCGACTGGCGGCCCCCGATCGTGAAGACGGTGGCGGCGCGCGGGGAGGGCGTCGACGAGGTCGTCGAGGCGCTGGAGAAGCACCGGGCCTGGATGGAGGAGCACGGCGTCCTCGCGCAGCGGCGGCTGTCGCGGGCGGCCCGCGAGGTCGAGACGATCGCGGTCACCGCGCTGCGGTCGCGGATCGGGGACCTGTCGGGCGACCGCCACGTGGACGCGCTGGCCGAGCGCATCGTGGCCGGCGAGACGGACCCGTACCGGGCGGCGGACGAGCTGGTGGCGGGCCTGACGTCGGGGGAGTGACCTGGGACCCGGCGGCCCGCTGCGCGGTGCGGTCGCGGCCCGGTGGGGCCGGCGCTTCCCGGGCGCCGCCCCACCGGACCCACCCGCGCTACAGCGCGCCGCGCCGCTCGCGGAGGTGTTCGGCGACGGGGGTCAGGGAGACGCGGAGGGCTTCGAGGTCTTCGGGGGCGAAGAGGTCGATGAAGTGCCTGCGGACCGAGGTGACATGGTGCGGGGCGACCCGGCGCATGGTGTCCCAGCCCTCGTCCGTGAGGACGGCGTAGAGGCCGCGGCGGTCCGACTCGCAGCTCTCGCGGCGCACCAGGCCGGCGTTCTCCATGCGCGTGATCTGGTGCGAGAGGCGGCTCTTGGACTGCAGGGTGCTGGCGGCCAGGTCGCTCATCCGCAGCCGGCGGTCCTCGGCCTCGGAGAGGTTGACCAGGATCTCGTAGTCGTTGTTGGTCAGGCCGAACGGCTGCAGATCGCGCTCCAGTTGGTGCATCAGCAGCCTGCTGACGTCCAGATGGGTGCGCCAGGCACGCTGCTCCTGGTCGGTCAGCCAGGGGGTGTCGCTGTCGGTCGTCATGGATGAATTCTACCCGTGAAAGTTGAATAATGAATTAATCATGGCTGTGGTGTGACAGACATCGGCCGGCCGGGACCGGGTGTTGGTCAGACGTTCGAGGTCACCGTCCGCAGACTACCGTTCACAGCCCGAAGCGGCGCTGGAGCCCCCCGATGTCGCCGGGAAGCTGCGGCAGTTGTGAGCCACTTTGCGCAGCGTGGCCGGCGCCGCCCGGTATGCGGCCCTCCTCCGGCGTGCCGGTCGCCGGCTCCGGCAGGATCTGTTCGGCCGGCCGGAGCGGGACGATCTCGGTGCCGGTGCACTCGTACCGGTGCTCCTCGCCCGAGGTGCCGCCGGAACCGGTGCGCGCGCGTCGCCCACCCGGGAATCCCCGCAGGTACCGGTGGTCGCGGCGAGGGCAGGGGGAGGGGCGGCCGGCCCGGCCAACCAGGGCCGGGGGAGCAATGCGGAGCGGTGGCTCGGTGACGACCACGCGGCCGTCGGAGGCGGCGGCGAACTTCCCGGTGCCGGTGAGGGTGCGGAAGCCGGGGGTGATCGACTGCTTCGGCGGCGGAGATGGCTGAAAGGCGAGCACATTGCCGGCGCGAAGAGTGAGGTTGCCCTCATCCAGGTCGCGGGAGTTCACGCCGAAGGACCGCCCGGTGAGCAGCATCTTTCCGTGGCCCTCGGCGACGACCCGGTCTGCGGCGTGCGGCGGCGAAGCGAAACCGCCGCCGGCGACGAGGCGGTCCGAGCGGCCGTGTCCCACGCCGTGGAAGTCGATCTGCCCGTACTGCCCGTAGTGGGCGACCATCGCACGGCTCCTCGCCCTGACGGCATCGCCCGTCATGTCGACGGCGGGCACCGTGCTCCCCCGGAGCCGAAAGTCAGCCATTGCCCCGACGGTCTCCGCCCGGGGCCGCGGGGCAGGGCTGTCGTCCCGGACCTTCCCCTGACGTCCCCCTGACCCCTCCCTGAGTCCGGGCCCCGACCCGGGCGCGGTGATCACCGGGGCGGCTGTAACAATGGGGCGGATGCTTGTGAACTCTTGCACAAGCATCCGTGCTTGCCTCCCCCTCCGCCCGAACGAGGTTCCCGTGGACATCAAGACCGCCGCCGCCCTGCACCGACTGCGCCTGGCATCCATTCCGGAGGCGCTCTCCTTCCCGGCGCTGCTGATATTCGGCACCGGATTCAAGCTGTTCCTCCACTACGACGCGCTGGTGTTCCCGCTCGGGATGCTGCACGGCATCCTGTTCACCATCGTCGTGGTGCTGCTGCTGGACGCCTGGAACCGCACCAAGTGGCCCTGGAAGCGCGCCGCCTTCTTCCTCCTCCTGGCCATCGTGCCGTTCGGCGGCCTGTACGCGGACAAGGTGCTCAAGCGCGAGGAGGTGGCCGGCGTGATCGCCGCCCGCGCCCGTAAGGAAGGGGTCGTGAACGCATGATCGTCGCGTTCTCCGTGAGCCCGCTGGGCGTCGGTGAGGACGTCGGCGAGTACGTCGCCGACGCCGTTCGGGTCGTCCGCGAGTCCGGGCTGCCCAACCGCACGGACGCCATGTTCACCTCCGTCGAGGGCGAGTGGGACGAGGTCATGGACGTCGTCAAGCGCGCCGTCGCCGCCGTCGAGGCGCGCTCCGGGCGCGTCTCGCTGGTCCTGAAGGCCGACATCCGGCCGGGCGTGACCGACGGGCTGACCTCGAAGGTCGAGACCGTCGAACGGCATCTGGCCGGGGACCGATCCTCCTGACGTTCCGCTGCGCTTTGCCTCGCCCGACGTTGTTGGCTTTCCCGCCGTGGCGCCTGCGGCGGGCGGTGCCGCTGCGCGGGGCTGTTGGGTGCGGTGGCGGGCCTGCGGGGCAGGGTGTCCGGACTGCTTCGCTTTACGTCCGGACACCCTGCCCCTCCGGCCCGCCCCCTCCCGTTGTGAGTGGGAAACCAGGTAGCCGGTGGTCCGGGTGAGTGGGTCAGCGCAGGTGGTGAGTTGAGGGGTGGCCCACTGCCAGGAGGCGACCGTTACGGGACCACCCACGCCCAGCTCCCACCCACCGGTTTTTTCCACCCCTCCGCGGGAGGGGGCGGGCCGGAGGGGGTGGTGTGCCGGACGTAAAGCGAAGCAGTCCGGCACACCACCCCCGGAGGGCCGCCACCGCACCCGAAAGCCCCGCGCAGCGGACCCAGCCCGCCGCAGGCGCAACGGCGACAAACCCCTGCGGCGGGACGGCCGACAACGTCGGGCGCGGCAAAGCGCAGCGGACGGGCCGACAACGTGGGAAGCCAGAGAAGCCTAGGCGCAGCGGAACAGCGCGAGGCCCAGCGGCGTCCGCTCGTAGAGCACCTGGTGGCCGTGCCGGCGCGAGGTCAGCAGGCCGGCCTCGCGCAGTACGGACAGATGCGCCGAGACGGACGACGCGGCCAGCCCGAGCCGGTGCGCCAGCGCCGAGGTCGTCGCCGGCGCGTCCAGCGCGGCCAGTACCGCGGCCCGGTTGGCGCCCAGCAGCCGCGCCAGCGCCGGGTCGGCCGCCGGGCCTTGCCACAGCCCGCCGATTCCGCGCGCCGGATAGATCACGGTGGGCTGCCACGGCGGATCGAAGCCGCTCACCACATCCGGCCACACGAAGACGCTCGGCAACAGCAACACCCCGCGCCCGTCCAGGTCCTGCATCTGCGCGAGGTCCGTGCGGGTGCGGACCGTGAGCGTGCCGTCCGACCAGGACAGCCGCGGATGCAGATCGGCGAACAGCCGGCGCAGCCCGCCGTCCGCCAACTGCCGTGACCGGTAGGCGATTTCGGCGTCCAGCAGCGCCCGCAGCCGGGGCCAGTCCGGGGCCAGCAGGGCGTGCCAGGCCCGCTCGGTGGCATCCGCCAGCTCCTGGATGGCCCGCTCCGGATCGGCCAGCGCCGCCCGGCCGCGCGCCGATTCCGCGGCCCCGGGCATACAGGCCAGCGACTTGGCCATCTCGGCGCGCGCCAGCGTCGGTTCGGTGGTCCGCAGCCGGGCCAGCTCCGCCGCGAAGTCCGCCAGCGGGACGTCCGGCGGCCGGCCCAGGAAATCGGGGGTGTACCCGGGCCGCCGGGACGGCATGAACAGCCAGACCGGCGACAGGTCCAGCCCGGCCACCCGCTCCCGCATCCGCCGCAGCCACGGCAGGTGATAACCGTGCCGGTCGGCCCGCCGCAGGGTCCGCAGCGCCTCATGGGTCTCGCACAGCGGCGAGATCGCGAACCGGATGCGCAGCAGGTCGTCCGCCCCGAAATGCAGGTCCAGCGGCACGGCCGGGCCCTCCCCTCCCCAGGATTCGGCTGGAGCCGAAACACTACGGCGCGCCCGCCGGCCCCGGCACGCTGACGCCATGCCGTCCCCCTCCGGGCCCGCACAGCCGGGCCCCGCTCCCGCCTGCCCGTCGGCGGCCCCCGACCGGGACGCGGCCCGCAGCGGCCCGGCCCGCCGGGGCTACCGCGCGGTCTTCGCCGTCCCGGAGTTCCGCTGCGTCTTCGCCGCGCACCTGCTGTCCTCCCTGGGCGTGGTCGTCTGCGAGATCGCGCTCTCCGTCCTGGTCTTCCGGCTCACCGGCTCACCGCTGCTCAGCGCCCTGACCTTCGCACTGGGACTGCTGCCGTACGTCCTCGGCGGCACCCTGCTGTCGGCGGTCGCCGACCGCTGTCCGGCCCGGCGGGTGCTGGTCCTGTGCGACGCGCTGTGCGCGCTGGCGGCGGCGGCCATGGTGCTGCCCGGCGTCCCGGTGGCGGTGCTGCTCGCACTGCGCTGGGTGATCGCGGCCATCGCGCCGGTCTTCGCCGGGACCCGCGCCGGGACGCTCGGCGAAATCCTCGGCGAGGGCGATCCGTTCGTCCTGGGGCGCTCGCTGATCCGGATCGTCAACCAGGGCGCCCAGCTGGCCGGTTTCGCCGCCGGCGGGCTGCTGCTGACCGCCGTCCCCCCGGGCGCGGTGCTCGGCATCACCGCCGGCACCTTCACCTGCTCCGCCCTGCTGCTGCGGCTCGGTACCGCCGCCCGCCCGGCGCGGGGGGCGCGTCGGCGCGGAGCGCCGTCTTCCGGGGGTGGAGGTCGGGTGACGGGAGGGCGGGCCCGCGGCGCGCTGCTGGGCGCCTCGCTGGCGGGCACCCGGCGGCTGCTCGCCGACCGCCGGACGCGGGCGCTGCTGCTGCTCGGCTGGGTGCCGCCGGCGGTCGTGGTCGTCCCCGAGGCGCTGCTCGTGCCGTACGGGGACCTGCTGGGCGCCGGGTCGGCCGGAGCGGGGCTGCTGATGTGCAGCATGCCCATCGGGGCGGTGGCCGCCGAAACCCTGGCCGGGGCCTTCCTCGGGCCGCGGGCGCGCGCCCGACTGACCTTCCCCATGGGCGTGTTCGCGGTGCTGCCCTCGCTGGGGTTCGCGGCCCGGCCGTCGCTCGGCTGGGCCGTGCTCCTGCTGGTGCTGACCGGGACCTCCATCTCGTACAACTTCGGCGTCGACCGGTGGTTCGCCGCCGCGGTCCCCGACGCGTTGCTGGGGCAGGCGATGACGGTGATGCAGGCGGGCCGGATGACGGTCATGGGGCTGGCGATGGGGCTGGCCGGGGTGGCCGCCGACCACGCCCCGCTCCCGGTGGTCATGCCGGCGGCCGGGGTGGTGGGCGGGGTGTGCGTCCTGGCGGTGATCGCCGAGGTGCGGCGTACGCGAGGGCGGCCCGGGGCCGTGGCGGCCGGGGCCCACCCCATGAGGCCGGGGCCCAGTCCGTGAGACCGGAGACTGAGACAGGGCTGCCCAGCATGTGACCGCCGGGTAGGGTCGGAGACGTGCCGAAGCCGCTCAGCCTTGCTTTCGACCCCATCGCGCGCGCCGACGAACTGTGGCGGCAGCGCTGGGGCTCCGTCCCCTCGATGGCCGCGATCACGTCCATCATGCGGGCCCAGCAGATCCTGCTCTCCGAGGTCGACGCGGTGGTCAAACCGTACGGGCTGACCTTCGCGCGCTACGAGGCGCTGGTGCTGCTGACCTTCTCCAAGGCGGGCGAGCTGCCGATGTCGAAGATCGGCGAGCGGCTGATGGTGCACCCCACCTCGGTCACCAACACCGTTGACCGGCTGGTGAAGTCCGGCCTGGTCGCCAAGCGCCCGAACCCCAACGACGGGCGGGGCACCCTGGCGTCCATCACGGACAAGGGGCGCGAGGTGTGCGACGCGGCCACCCGCGACCTGATGGCGATGGACTTCGGGCTCGGCGTGTACGACGCCGAGGAGTGCGCGGAGATCTTCGCGATGCTGCGCCCGCTGCGGGTGGCGGCGGCGGACTTCTCCGAGGAGTGAACGGGCGCGCGCCGGCGGCTTCCGACCGGTGCGCACGGGCCGTCGGTCGGCGGCCGTGACGGGTGCCGTCTGCGGCTTTTCCGACCGGGGGGGCGGCGAAGATCGCCCCGGAACGGGTCGTTACGCTCAGGGGCATGAAGCGATCCGTCCTGACCCGATACCGGGCGATGGCCTACATCACCGCTGTGATGCTGCTGGTGCTCTGCGCCTGCATGGTTTTCAAGTACGGCTTCGGGATGGGCAAGGACCTGACCCTCGTCGTCGCCCAGATCCACGGCGTGCTCTACATCGTCTACCTGATCTTCGCCTTCGACCTGGGTTCCAAGGCGCGCTGGCCGTTCGCGAAGCTGCTGTGGGTGCTGGTCTCCGGCACGATCCCCACCGCCGCGTTCTTCGTCGAGCGCAAGGTCGTCCGCGAGGTCGAGCCGCTGCTGGCGAACACCGCGCCGGAGATGGTCAAGGCCTGACGCCTCAGAGCCCGCCCCGGTCGGCGGATGCCCGGCCGTGCGGCCCACCGGCCCCGCTCGCGGAGCCGGCCCGCTCGCCGGGCCGGAGCCGGTGCGGCCGGTGACTCCGGTCCCGGCCGCCGGATCCGCCCGGGTCCGCCGGGATCCGCTGTGCGGCTGCCCCACGCGCCTCTCCCGTTCCCGGAGGGGCGCGTTTGTGCTGTTCAGGCCGGGGGCAGGGCTCGGTCCGGGGCCCGCGCGACCCCTAGGGGACCGTCCCCGATCCCGAATCCGGGGCGCCAGCCATCGACAGGTACTAGGACGTCCTAGTAAATTCGGGGGTATGAACGCTGACGCGATCGAAGAGGGCCGCCGCCGCTGGCAGGCCCGGTACGACTCCGCCCGGAAGCGCGACGCGGACTTCAGCACGCTCTCGGGCGACCCCGTCGAGCCGGTGTACGGGCCGCGGCCCGGCGATCCGGTCGAGGGGTTCGAGCGGATCGGGTGGCCGGGCGAGTACCCCTTCACGCGCGGCCTGTATGCGACCGGCTACCGCGGTCGCACCTGGACCATCCGCCAGTTCGCCGGCTTCGGCAACGCCGAGCAGACGAACGAGCGGTACAAGATGATCCTCGACGCCGGCGGCGGCGGCCTCTCCGTCGCGTTCGACATGCCGACCCTGATGGGACGGGACTCCGACGACCCGCGCTCGCTCGGCGAGGTCGGCCACTGCGGCGTGGCCATCGACTCGGCGGCCGACATGGAGATCCTGTTCCAGGACATCCCGCTGGGTGACGTCACGACGTCCATGACGATCAGCGGGCCCGCGGTGCCGGTCTTCTGCATGTATCTGGTCGCCGCCGAGCGGCAGGGCGTCGACCCCGCGGTGCTGAACGGCACGCTCCAGACGGACATCTTCAAGGAGTACATCGCGCAGAAGGAGTGGCTGTTCCAGCCGGAGCCGCATCTGCGGCTGATCGGTGATCTGATGGAGCACTGCGCGCACGGCATCCCCGCCTACAAGCCGCTGTCCGTCTCCGGTTACCACATCCGGGAGGCCGGCGCGACGGCCGCCCAGGAGCTGGCGTACACCCTGGCCGACGGCTTCGGGTACGTCGAACTGGGCCTCTCCCGCGGCCTGGACGTCGACCGGTTCGCGCCCGGCCTGTCCTTCTTCTTCGACGCCCATCTGGACTTCTTCGAGGAGATCGCCAAGTTCCGCGCCGCGCGCCGGATATGGGCCCGCTGGATGCGGGACGTCTACGGCGCCACGAGCGAGAAGGCCCAGTGGCTGCGGTTCCACACCCAGACCGCGGGCGTGTCGCTGACCGCCCAGCAGCCGTACAACAACGTCGTGCGGACCGCCGTGGAGGCCCTGGCCGCGGTGCTCGGCGGCACCAACTCGCTGCACACCAACGCCCTGGACGAGACGCTGGCGCTGCCCAGCGAGCAGGCCGCGGAGATCGCGCTCCGTACGCAGCAGGTGCTGATGGAGGAGACCGGGGTCGCCAATGTCGCCGACCCGCTGGGCGGTTCGTGGTTCGTCGAGGCGCTGACCGACCGCATCGAGGCGGACGCGGAGAAGATCTTCGCGCAGATAAAGGAGCGCGGGGCGCGCGCCGTGCCGGAGGGGCAGCACCCGATCGGGCCGATGACCTCCGGCATTCTGCGGGGCATCGAGGACGGCTGGTTCACGGGCGAGATCGCCGAGTCCGCGTTCCGGTACCAACAGGCCCTGGAGAAGGGCGACAAGAAGGTCGTCGGCGTCAACTGCCACCACGGCTCGGTCACCGGTGACCTGGAGATCCTGCGGGTCAGCCACGAGGTCGAGCGCGAGCAGGTGCGGGTGCTGGCGGAGCGCAAGGCGGCCCGGGACGACGGGCGGGTGGCGGCGGCGCTGGAGTCGATGCTGACCGCCGCGCGCGGCGGGGCGAACATGATCGAGCCGATGCTGGAGGCCGTACGGGCCGAGGCGACGCTCGGCGAGATCTGCGGGGCGCTGCGCGACGAGTGGGGGGTGTACACCGAACCGGCCGGATTCTGAGGGGAGTCCGGCGCCCCGGTCCGGCACGGCGGCCGTGCCGGACCGGGGCGGCCGTCCCTTAACCGAAGTGGCCCCGCGGGATGGCCCCGCCGTGACGGCGGTGGGCCGCCGGTGGTGCGGGCATGTCCGGCGCCGCGCCGCCCCCGTCACCCCGACGGCATCCGCAGCCGGAAGAGCGCCCCGCCGCCCGGTGCCCGCTCGGCGGTCAGCTCGGCGCCGTGCGCGCGGGCGATCTGGCGGGCCATCGCCAGGCCGAGGCCCGAGCCGGGGAGGGCGCGGGCGGCCTGGGCGCGGTAGAAGCGGTCGAAGACATGCGGCAGGTCCTCGGGCGCGATGCCGGGGCCGTGGTCGCGGACCGTCAGCTCCAACGCGCCCGGTACGGCGGTGAGTTCGGCCTCCACGGGGCCGCCGGGCGGGGAGAACTTGGCGGCGTTGTCGAGCAGGTTGGACAGCAGCCGGGTCAGTCGCGGCGGGACGCCCGGGAGGGCCGTCCCGGCCGCCGCGGGGGCGACGCGGCAGGTGAAGGTGATCTCCGGCCAGTGCTCGCGGGCCGCTGAGACCGCGTGCTCCAGGAGGGCGGCGGGGCGGACCTGTTCGACCAGGGGCCGGGGCTCCTCGTCGCGGGCGAGCTCGATGAGGTCGTTGACGAGGGTGGTGACCTCGCGCAGCTGGCGGCCGAGCGCGGCGGCGGCCCGGTCCCGCTGGGCGACCGTCAGGCGCTCGGCGCGGGCGAGCAGTTCGGCGTTGGTGCGGAGCGCGGTCAGCGGGGTGCGCAGCTCGTGGGAGGCGTCGGCGACCAGCCGGCGCCGGGCGGTGACCGACTCCTCCAGTTCGCCGAGCATGGTGTTGAAGCTGGTGGCGAGCCGGGTGATCTCGTCCTGGTGGGTGTCCGGGCCGTCCGGCAGCTCGATGCGGTGGCGGGCGTCGCGGGTGGCGGCGATGCGCTCCGCGGTGGCGGTGAGCCGGGCGACCGGGGCCAGGCCCGTACGCGAGACCCAGTAGCCCAGGGCGGCGGCCAGCAGGACGCCCGCGCCGCCGACCACGGACAGTGCCCAGGCGGCCTGGCGCACGCCGCGCTCGACGGTGTCGGAGCGGAGCGCCACCTGGAGCGCCAGGTCCCGGTGCGGGAGGTGCTGGGTGAACATCCGGACGGGATGCCCGGCGACGCTGAGGTCGGTGTAGTAGGCGGGGTGCCGCCCGGCGGCCACCTCGCGGGTGGTGGCCGTGACCGGCAGGGCGTACGGGCCGTGGGCGTCCTTGCGGGGGTCGGCGGGGACGATCTGGACGCAGGCGGCGGCCGGGTACCGGCAGGAGGCGTCGCCCGCGATCGGGCCCCAGTCGCGGGTGCGCTGGAGCTGCTGGGTGGCCGTCTGCCCCAGGCTGAGGTTGAGCTGGCGGTTCATCTGGTGGCGGGTGACGAGGAACGCGGCGGCGCAGACACCCACCGCGACCAGCGCCACCGCCGCGGACGCGGCCAGCGCCAGGCGGGTGCGCAGCGGCCGTCGTCGGACCCAGCGCCCGCCCAGCCGGCGGCGGCCGGTCATGCGCCCTCCGCCCGGTCCAGGCGGTAGCCGACCCCGTGCACGGTGTGCACCAGGCGGGGCTCGCCGCCCGCCTCCAGCTTCCGGCGCAGATAACCGACGTACACGGCCAGGGAGTTGGAGTCCGGGCCGAAGTCGCGGCCCCAGACGCGCTCCAGGATCATCTCGCGCGGCAGCACCTGGCCGGGGTGCAGCAGGAGGAGTTCCAGCAGGGCGTACTCGGTGCGGCTGAACTCCAGCGGCCGGCCGCCGCGGTGGCCGGTGCGGGTGGCGGGGTCGACGACCAGATCGGCGTAGCCGAGCCGGGTGTCGTCGGCGGCGGGGGCCGCGGCCCGGCGCAGCAGGGCCCGGATGCGGGCGATCAGCTCGTCCAGGGCGAAGGGCTTGACCAGGTAGTCGTCGGCGCCCGCGTCGAGGCCGTCGACCCGGTCGCTGACCGAGTCCCGGGCGGTCAGCACGAGGATCGGGGTGCGGTCGTCCAGGGCGCGCAGCCGGCGGCAGACCGCCAGGCCGTCCAGCACCGGCATCATCACGTCGAGGACGATGGCGTCGGGCTGCCAGGCGGCGACCTCGGAGAGCGCGGCCAGGCCGTCGGCGGCGCCGCGTACCGCGTAGCCCTCGACGGCGAGGCCGTCCGACACGGCGGCGCGGACCTCCGGTTCGTCGTCGACGACCAGGATCTTGGGGGCGGCGGACGGGGACGCGGCGTTCCCGGACGCGGTGGGCGCGGATCCGGGCGGTGGCGGAGTGGGCATGGACACAGGCTGCCAAAAACCCGTCTTAGAACCTTCTTAGGGCCGCGGGCGAGCGTGGCGGCCATGCGCACACCACTCTCGGTCGTGATCGGTGCGGGCGGCACCGGCGGCCATATCTATCCCGGACTCGCCCTCGCCGACGCGCTGCGCCGGGCCGTGCCCGACGCGGTGATCTCCTTCGTCGGCACCGAACGCGGCCTGGAGACGCGGCTCATCCCGGACGCCGGATACCGGCTGCACACCGTCGACATGATCCCCTTCGACCCGGCGCTGGGCGCCCGGCGCTTTCTGCTGCCGGCCGCGCTGCTGAAGTCCGGCGCCCAGTGCCGGGCCATCCTCAAGGAGCAGGGCGCCCAGGTCGCGGTCGGCATGGGCGGCTACCCCAGCGCCCCGGTGATCGTCGGGGCCCGGATGGCCGGGCTGCCGAGCCTGATCCACGAATCCAACGCGGTGCCGGGCCGGGCCAACCGGTTCGCCGCCCGGCTCACCCCGCATCTCGCCCTCGCCTTCGACCGCAGCCGGCCCCATCTGGCCGGTGGCGAGCGGGCGGAGACGGTGGGGATGCCGCTGGTCGGGCCGCTGGCCGGGCTGGACCGGGCGGCGCTGCGGCCGGCCGCCCGGCAGGCGCTGGGCATCCCCGAGGGCGCCCGGCTGCTGTTGGTCAACGGCGGCAGCCTGGGCGCCGCCCGGCTCACCGAGGCCGCCGTGGGCCTCGCGGCCCGCCACCGGGCGCGGGCGGATCTGCGGCTGCTGATCAAGACCGGTCCGGCGGCGCTGGAGGAGACCCGGGCGCGGCTCGCGGCGAACGGCGGGGCCGCGGTCGCCGAGGCGGTGCCGTACCTGGACCGGATGGATCTGGCGTACGCGGCGGCCGACCTGGTGGTCTGCCGGGCCGGTTCGGCGACCGTCGCGGAACTGGCCACCATCGGGATGCCCGCCGTCCTGGTCCCGTATCCGCACGCGCCCGGCGACCACCAGACGCACAACGCGCGGGTGCTCTCGGACGCCGGGGCGGCGCTGCTGCTGGCCGACGCGGAGACCTCCGCGGAGCGGCTGGACGAACTGGTCGGCCCGCTTCTCGACGACCCCGGCCGGCTCGCCGCGATGGGCGCGGCGGCCGACCCCGGCACCCATGCGCGCGCCGCCGACCTGCTGGCCGCCAAGGCCCTGGCGCTGGCCGGCCGTCCGCACCACGCGGCCCACGACGGACCCACCCACGACGGCCACACCGCCCGATACCCCCACCCCCTGAACCTCAAGGAGTCCGCATGACCACCACCACCAGCAGCACCACGACCTCCACCAACGGAGGCAGCAGCGCGCGGCCGTGGGCCGGCCGCCGGGTCCTGGTCACCGGGGCCGAGGGGTTCATCGGCTCGACGCTGGTCGATCTGCTGGTCGAGGCGGGCGCCGAGGTGCGCGCCCTCGTCCACTACAAGCCGTACGCCGAGAAGGGCAATCTGGCCCGTTACCTGGCGCCCGGCAGCCCGGTCGAGATGATCGCCGGCGACGTCCGGGACGCGGGCCGGGTGATGGACGCCGTCGCGGGCTGCGACACGGTCTTCCACCTGGCCGCGCTGATCGGCATCCCCTACAGCTACGACTCGCCCGGCGCGTATGTGCACACCAACGTGGTGGGCACCGAGAACATCGCCGAGGCGTGCCGCCCGC
>NZ_KN708638.1:5685358-5845628 GCF_000805335.1 Streptomyces sp. CT34
CGGGACCGCGCGGACCGCCCCGATCGGCGAGGAGCACCCGCTCCAGCCGCAGTCGCCCTACTCCGCCTCGAAGATCGGCGCGGACATGATGGCGCTGTCGCACTGGCACGCCTTCGAGCTGCCGGTGACGGTGGTCCGCCCGTTCAACACCTACGGTCCGCGGCAGTCCGCGCGCGCCGTGATCCCGACGATCCTGGCCCAACTCCACTCCGGCGCCCGGCAGATCAAGCTCGGCTCGCTCACCCCGACCCGGGACTTCACCTACGTCACCGACACCGCGGCCGGGTTCCTGGCGCTGGCCGACTGCGACCGGGCGCTGGGGCAGGTCGTCAACCTCGGCAGCGGCCGGGAGATCGCCATCGGGGCGCTGGCCGAGGCGCTGATCGCGGCCTCCGGGCGCCAGGCCGAGGTGGTGGTGGACCGTACGCGGCTGCGGCCGTCGGGCAGTGAGGTGGAGCGGCTGCTTTCGGACAACTCCCGGGCGCGGCAGTGGGCGTCGTGGGAGCCGCGGGTCCCGCTGAAGGAGGGGCTGGAGCGGACCTCGGAGTGGGTCGCGGACCATCTGCACCTGTTCCGGGCGGACCGCTACCAGGTCTGACCGACCCGGCGGGTGACGGCACGTCAGCCGCCTCAATCGGCCGGTCGGCCCGGTCGGCCCGGTCGGCCCGGTCAGCCCAGTCCGCCCAGGCCGGTCAGCAGCAGTGTCGAGAACTGGTGGGCCCAGGCGGCGTCCACCGGCTCGGCGCTGACCAGGGTGCGGTGCACGATCGCACCGGCGATCACGTCGAAGATCAGCCCGACGGCCCGGGTGGCGGCCAGCGCGCCCTCGGGCCCGGCGCCGTCGGGCGGCAGTTCGCCGCGCCGCTGGGCGCGTTCCCGGCCCAGCAGCACCAGCCGCTTCTGCCGGTCGACGATCGCCGACCGGATCCGCTCGCGCAGCGCGTCGTCGGTGGTCGACTCGGCGACCACCGCCATCAGCGCGGTCTTGGTCTCGGGCCGGGCGAGCAGCGCGCCGAACTGGAGCACCACGCCCTCGATGTCGGCCTGGAGGCAGCCGCGGTCGGGGAGTTCGAGTTCGTCGAAGAGGACCGCCACCGCGTCCACGACCAGCTCGTTCTTGTTGGCCCAGCGGCGGTAGAGGGTCGTCTTGGCGACGCCGGCGCGGGTCGCCACCTCGCTCATGGTGAGCTTCCCCCAGCCCACGTCGACGAGCGCCGCACGGGTCGCGTCGAGGATCGCGCGGTCCGTCTCGACGCTGCGAGGGCGGCCCGTGCGGCCTTTCCGGGGGCAGGGGGAGCGGTGCATGCGGGCGACCATACCGGCGGGTAAGGGGGCGGGCGGGACACCCCGTGAGCGAGATCACTCCCCGGCGTCCGGGAACCGGTTGCCGGGCGGGGGCGGCTACGAGTTACGCTACGACCCGTAGCGAAAGAGCGATAGCCACTGGCCGTGGGTGGGGACCCATGGCCGCGCGACACCGGCCCCTCGGGGCCGTACGCCGGTCCTCCCGGGACCGGACCGGGCACCGGTTTCCCGACGTACGCCGCATTCCGGCAGCGCGTACGGACGGATGCGGAGCCCACCGTCAGGCCCGGTCCGACCGCCGGTCCGGCGTGTGTACGAGGCATTCCGGGGTGTTCTCCGGACCGCTTTCCGGATCGCTTTCCGGAACCGGCCGCACAGGGGGGAGGATGGACTCATGCAGCCACGCAACATGTCCATGAGCGGAGTCGTCGATCTCGCAGCGGTGAAGGCGGCCGGCGAAGCGAAGCAGAAGGCGGAGCAGGCACGAGCCGAGGCCGCCCGTACGGGCGCGGCGCCCGCGACCGGCGCCCGTCTGGTGTTCGACGTCGACGAGGCGGGGTTCCAGCAGGAGGTCCTCCAGCGTTCCACCGAGGTCCCCGTCGTCATCGACTTCTGGGCCGAGTGGTGCGAGCCGTGCAAGCAGCTGGGCCCGCTGCTGGAGCGCCTCGCGATGGAGTACGCCGGCAAGTTCGTGCTGGCCAGGATCGACGTCGACGCCAACCAGATGCTGTTCCAGCAGTTCGGGGTGCAGGGCATCCCGGCGGTGTTCGCGGTCATCGCGGGCCAGCCGGTCCCGCTGTTCCAGGGGGCCGCCCCCGAGGCGCAGATCCGGCAGGTGCTGGACCAGCTCGTGCAGGCCGCCGAGCAGCAGTTCGGCATCGTGGGCGCGCCCGTCGACACCGCGGCGGCGGCCGAGGAGCCGGCCGCCCCGGCGCCGGCCCCGGCCGGTCCGTACGACGCGGCGCTGACCGCGGCGAGCGAAGCCCTGGACTCCGGCGACCTCGGCGGCGCCATCCGCGCGTACCGCAACGTCCTGTCCGACGACCCGGGCAACCCGGAGGCCAAGCTCGGCCTCGCGCAGGCCGAACTCCTCTCCCGGGTGCGGGACCTGGACGCGCAGCAGGTGCGCACCGCCGCCGCGGAGAACCCCTCCGACGTCACGGCGCAGGTCCGGGCCGCGGACCTGGAGCTGGTGGGCGGCCATGTCGAGGACGCCTTCGGCCGGCTGGTCGAGACGGTGCGGCGGACCGCCGGCGAGGACCGGGAGGCCGCGCGGGTGCGGCTGCTGGAGCTGTTCGACGTCATCGGCGCGGACGACCCCCGGGTGACCAAGGCGCGGACCGCGCTGGCCCGCGTCCTGTTCTGAGCCGACCCGCCCCGACTCACCTGCTCCTTCCGTCCTGCCCGCTTCTGACCTGTACGAACCCGCAGCAGCACCCGTGAGCCGGTCCGGCAAACGGAACCGCGGCCACGTTTTACCAAATCTTGGTAAGCGTGGCCGCTGTTACTTGGAGTAAGTCCAGACGGTCAACTTGTGGCCCTATGTCGGTAATTGCCCCATGTCCTCTTGCCGTTAGCGGCGACGCTGGGTACCTGGTCGATCCCGGTCCGTCGTGGCGTGGTTATCGGTCCGTTACCCGCAAGTAACGAGGGCCTTGTGCGGCGGGCTTGAATGCACGACGATCGGCCACGCTCGGTCCATTCCCGCAGCCCGGCATCCGGTCGGCGCCGCGGGGCACTTGGGTCCCCACCGAGTCGGCCGGCGGCAACACCGCCGACCGTGGACAGGGGGGTCTCTGCCGCAACCGGCAGGGCCTGTCCGGTGAGGTTGCGCGAGAGCGTGGCCAGTGGTTGTCGCTCGGGGGTGATCGCCGGTATTCGGAAGCACGCAACTCCGAGGACGGGCGCTCTCCTTCCCGAGGACGTAGCACTTCTCCCATCCCAGGTACGACCGCCCCAACTGAGGCGGAGCGTCCCGGAGATGTACGTCCGAGAAGGAGGAAAGTCATGGAGTCCCTGGCTCGTGGCGGGACCAGATGGAAGCGGTTCGCCGTTGTCATGGTGCCGAGCGTGGCGGCGACCGCCGCGATCGGCGTGGCCCTTTCGCAGGGTGCGCTCGCGGCGTCGTTCAGCGTGTCCGGCCAGCAGTTCAAGGTCAGCACTGACCGGCTGGACGGCACCGGCTTCGTTCAGTACGGAGCGGTCGACGCCCAGAAGGGCGGCAAGAACGTTCCGGTGGCGGTCTCGGGGTTCTCGAACGCCAAGATCCACAACCTGTGCCAGTCCGTCGTCGTGCCGGTTCCGGTCTTCGGCGACGTGTCGATGAAGCTCCAGGCCGGCGGCAGCCAGCCGGTCGAGGCCAAGAACCTCTACATCGACCTCGACCAGCTCAACGCGGACGCGACCTTCAACAACATCAACATCGGTGTTGCCGCGGGTTCGACGTCCAAGGGTCCCGGCATGCACAAGGGCGACAAGGCGGACCCGGGCTCCTTCGCCCAGGAAGCCGACTCGGCCACGCTGACCCACGTCCAGCAGCGTGCCTGGGCCACCACCGCCGGCACGTTCAAGCTCAGCGGCCTGAAGATGAGCGTCGCCAAGGGCAAGAGCGAGTGCTACTGACGCGCTGAGGCGGCGTGCGGGTGCGGGGTGGAGCCGCACGGCGAGAGCCGTTTCCCGTACCCGTACGCCGGGCAGCGCCGGGTAGCACCCACAGAACTACCGACTTGCCAGTCCGAGGAGCCGTACGACATGAGCGAGCGGAGCACGGGGGTCCTTCCGGCCGGAGGCTGGGGGAGAGTCAAGAACAGGCGCGCGCGGCACGACTTTTGCGGGCCCGCCGACCGCAGGGAGGCTGGTGTATGAGCGCCGAAACGCGAACAGGGCTGATCGGAATCCTCGGCCGGAAGCGGCTTGCGTTCCGGGAGTGGCGCGGGCACCGCCCGTTCTGGGGTGGCCTGCTGACACTGCTGGCCGGCATCCCGATCATGTACATCCCCTATGCGAACCTCACCATCGGTTCCCTGACCGTCCGCATGGCGACCACCGCCGGAGCCGGCTCGCTGATCATCGGCGTGCTGCTGGTGGTGCTCGGTCTGACCATGTGGTTCCAGCCGGCCTCGCGGGTCTTCGCGGGGGTCGCGGCGATCCTGCTCTCCCTGGTCTCCCTGGTCGTCTCGAACTTCGGCGCCTTCCTGATCGGCTTCCTGCTGGGGCTGATCGGCGGTGCGCTGGGTGTCGCCTGGGCGCCGGGCGAGCCCGTGCGGAGCGCGGACGAATCCGGTGAACCGGACCGCGTGGTGGGACCGGTGGTCGCCACCAACCCCGCGCCGACGGCGAGCGGTCCCGGGTCGGGCAACGGACTGGACAACCTCTCGGGAACGAGCCCGACCAACGGAGAGAACGGGAGGCACCGTGCCGGGTGACGAGCTGCACCAGGAGAACGCAGCCGCCGGGGCGAGATCCGGGCCGAGGCACGCGGCCCCCCGAAAGCCGCTGCTGACCCGGTTGCACGTGCCCGCGGGCAAGGCCATCGCGATCGCCGCGATGCCGTCCGCCGTGCTCATGGGCATGGGGCTGACGCCCCAGATGGCGATCGCCAAGTCGGCGCCGCCGGAGAGCCCCTTCAAGGACGGTCCGTGCGTCAGCGCCCCGGACACCTCCGGGCAGAACGCCAAGGCCAAGGACGACGCGAAGAGCAAGGACGGCACGGCCGGCAAGAGCACCGCCTCGCCGCCCGCCGCGCCCTCCGCGACGCCCTCGCCGTCCCCGGGCAAGGACACCGCGAAGCCCGCCGCCACCCCGTCCGCCACGCCCTCCGCCACCCCGAAGACCGACACGCCCTCGGACTCCGCGACGCCGTCACCGTCGGCCTCTCCGGAGAAGAAGGACGACGGCGGGCTGCTGGGCGGGATCGGCGATGCGCTCGGCGGTCTCTTCGGCGGCGGCAAGAAGGCCGACCCGCCGTCGGCCGCGCCGAGCCCCTCGCCGTCCCCGTCCGCCACCAAGGCACCGGCCCCGTCCACGCCGGCCCCGTCGTCCCCGGCAGCGTCGCCGGCGGACTCCGGGCCCGGTCTGAACGAGGTCACCAAGCCGGTCAAGGACGCGCTCACGAACCCGTCGAAGGCGGTCAACGACACCGTGCACGGCGCGGTGGGCACCGCCGACAACGCGGTCGGCGGCGGGCTGAGCGGCAAGGACAGCAGCGGCAAGCAGTCCTATCCCTGCGTCGTCGAGAACAAGCAGAAGGGCAAGGACGAGCAGACGCCCGTCACCCTGCCGGACCTCCCGTGGCACCTGGAGTCCAGCGGGCTGACCCTGCGCGGTCTGAACTACGAGGGCGTCGTCAACGTCACGACGCAGAGCGGCCACGTCAAGCAGGCCCTGAAGTTCACCGCGGACAGCATCGACATCGGCGACCTGCACCAGATCGTCGACGACCCGTCGTCGGGCAAGCACTACCACGTGCGGTCGACGCCGGGCTCCACGTCCACCATCCGCGGCGGCAAGGTGACGCTCTACACCGAGCGGTTGCAGGGCAACCTCTTCGGGCTGATCCCGATCGTCTTCGACCCGGAGCACCCGCCGCCGCTCAACGTCCCGTACGCCTACTTCAGCAAGGTGAAGCTCGACCAGGCCGGCCAGTTCGGCGGCAATCTGCACGTCCCTGGCATGGCCGTGTCCATCGAGTGACCGGGGAACCCCCGGCCGGAATCTTCCGGGAGCCGCGGAAACGGCGGTGGGCCGCCCCCGAGTCGAGGGGGCGGCCCACCGCCGTTGTGCGTCCGGGGACGGCGCGTCAGCAGCGCTCGCCGCCGAGGTGGTGCACCCGGACCATGTTGGTGGTGCCGGGGACGCCGGGGGGCGAACCGGCGGTGATGAGCATGGTGTCGCCCTCGCTGTAGCGCTTGAGCTTGAGCAGCTCGGCGTCCACCAGGTCCACCATCGCGTCGGTGTTGTCGACGTGCGGGACGACGAAGGAGTCCACGCCCCAGCTCAGCGTGAGCTGGTTGCGGGTGGCGATGTCGGTGGTGAAGGCGAGGATCGGCTGGGCGGCGCGATAGCGCGACAGCCGGCGGGCGGTGTCGCCGGACTTGGTGAAGGCGACCAGCGCCTTGCCGTCCAGGAAGTCGGCCATCTCGCAGGCCGCGCGGGCCACCGCACCGCCCTGCGTACGCGGCTTCTTGCCGGGCACCAGCGGCTGGAGGCCCTTGGACAGCAGCTCCTCCTCGGCCGCCTCGACGATCTTCGACATCGTCTTGACGGTCTCGATCGGGTACTGGCCCACCGAGGACTCCGCGGAGAGCATCACCGCGTCGGCGCCGTCGAGGATCGCGTTCGCGACGTCGGACGCCTCGGCGCGGGTCGGCCGGGAGTTGGTGATCATCGACTCCATCATCTGGGTCGCCACGATCACCGGCTTGGCGTTCCGGCGGCACATCTCGATGAGCCGCTTCTGCACCATCGGGACCTTCTCCAGCGGGTACTCCACCGCCAGGTCGCCGCGGGCCACCATGATGGCGTCGAAGGCCATCACGACCTCCTGCATGTTGGCGACCGCCTGCGGCTTCTCGACCTTGGCGACGACCGGGACCCGGCGGCCCACCTCGTCCATGACGCGGTGCACGTCCTGGACGTCCTTGGCGTCCCGCACGAAGGACAGCGCGACCATGTCGCAGCCCATGTGCAGGGCGAACTTGAGGTCCTCGATGTCCTTCTCGGACAGCGCCGGGACGTTGACCGCGGCGCCGGGCAGGTTGATGCCCTTGTGGTCGGAGATGACCCCGCCCTCGATGACGATGGTGCGCACCTGCGGGCCGTCGACCTCGACGACCTGGAGGGCCACGTTGCCGTCGTTGATCAGGACCGGGTCGCCCTTGGAGACGTCGCCGGGCAGGCCCTTGTAGGTCGTGCCGCAGATGTGCTTGTCGCCGGGCACGTCCTCGGTGGTGATGACGAACTCGTCACCGCGCACCAGCTCGACGGGGCCCTCGGCGAAGGTCTCCAGACGGATCTTGGGGCCCTGGAGGTCGGCCAGCACGCCGACGGCGCGGCCGGTCTCCTCGGCGGCCTTGCGGAGGCGGTGGTACCGCTCCTCGTGCTCCGAGTGGGTCCCGTGGCTCATGTTGAAACGGGCCACGTTCATGCCGGCCTCGATCAGCGTCTTCAGCTGGTCGTAGGAGTCGACGGCGGGGCCCAGGGTGCAGACGATTTTGGAACGGCGCATGGCTGGAATCCTATCGGTTTGTTTCAGAGCGGAATATTCCAGCTCTGCCTCCGGAAGCCGATGTCGAGCAGAGGCGGAGCGAGCGAAGCGGATGGAGCGTGCTGGAAGCACCAACGGCTACGCGTTGACCAGGGCGTATGTCTGCTGGGCGATCTCCAGTTCCTCGTCGGTGGGCACCACGGCGACCGCGACCCGGGCGTACTCGGGCGAGATCAGCCGGGCCTCGCCGGACCGTACGGCGTTGAGCGAGGCGTCCACCGCCATGCCCAGCTCCTCCAGCCCGGCGATGGCGGCGGCCCGCACCGGGGCGGCGTTCTCGCCGACGCCCGCGGTGAAGGCCACCGCGTCGACCTTGCCGAGAACCGCGGTGTAGGCGCCGATGTACTTCTTCAGCCGGTGGATGTAGATGTCGAAGGCGAGCGCGGCGCGCGCCCCGTCCTCTCCGCCCGCGTCGATCCGGCGGCGGATCTCCCGCATGTCGTTGTCGCCGCACAGCCCGAGCAGCCCGCTCTTCTTGTTGAGCAGCTCGTCGATCTCGTCCGTCGACATCCCGGCCACCCGCTCGAGGTGGAAGGTGACCGCCGGGTCGATGTCGCCGGAGCGGGTGCCCATGACCAGGCCCTCCAGCGGGGTCAGGCCCATGGACGTGTCGACGCACCGGCCGCCCCGGACGGCGGACGCGGAGGCGCCGTTGCCCAGGTGCAGCACGATCACGTTGACGTCCTCCGGCGCCTTGCCGAGCAGCTCCGCGGCCTTGCGGGAGACATAGGCGTGCGAGGTGCCGTGGAAGCCGTAGCGGCGGATGCGGTGCGCGTCGGCGGTGGCCACGTCGATGGCGTAACGGGCCGCGTACTCCGGCATCGTGGTGTGGAAGGCGGTGTCGAAGACCGCGACCTGCGGGAGGTCGGGGCGCAGCGCCCGGGCGGTGCGGATGCCGGTGATGTTCGCCGGGTTGTGCAGCGGGGCGACCGGCACCAGCCGCTCGATCTCCTTGAGCACCGCGTCGTCGATGACGGTCGGCGCGGTGAACTCCATCCCGCCGTGCACCACCCGGTGCCCGATCGCGGCCAGCTCCGGGGAGTCCAGCCCGAGCCCGTCGGCGGCCAGCTCCGCGGCGACCGCCTTCAGCGCGGCCTCGTGGTCGGGTATCGCCCCCTCGGCCACACGCCGGTCGCCGCCGGCCGAGGGGGTGTGCACCAGGCGCGAGGTCTCCTCGCCGATCCGCTCGACCAGGCCGGTGGCGAGCCGGGCACCCGCGGCCGAGCCGCTGTCCGGCGCCGGTCGCATGTCGAGCAGCTGGTACTTCACCGACGAGGAGCCGGAGTTGAGGACGAGGACGCGGGTGGCGTTGGCAGTCATGAAGCGGCTTTCCGATGGGGGAGAGAGGGTCAGGCGGTGTCAGGCGGCGGGTCCGGCGCCGGGCTGGGCGCCCTGGGCCTGGATGGCGGTGATGGCGACGGTGTTGACGATGTCCTGGACGAGGGCGCCGCGCGAGAGGTCGTTGACCGGCTTGCGCAGGCCCTGGAGGACCGGGCCGACCGCCACCGCGCCCGCCGAGCGCTGGACGGCCTTGTAGGTGTTGTTGCCGGTGTTGAGGTCCGGGAAGATCAGCACGGTGGCCTTGCCCGCCACCTCGGAGTCCGGCAGCTTGGTCCGCGCGACCGCCGCGTCCACCGCCGCGTCGTACTGGATCGGCCCCTCGACCAGCAGGTCGGGCCGCAGCTCGCGGACGATCTCGGTGGCCTTGCGGACCTTGTCGACGTCCGCACCCGACCCGGAGGTGCCGGTGGAGTACGACAGCATCGCGATCCGCGGCTCCACGCCGAACCGGGCGGCGGTGGTGGCGGACTGGATCGCGATGTCGGCCAGCTGCTCGGCGTCCGGGTCCGGGTTGACCGCGCAGTCGCCGTAGACCAGCACCCGGTCGGCCAGGCACATGAAGAAGACCGACGAGACGATCTGGGCGCCCGACTTGGCCCGCCCGTCGCCCGCCACCGCCCCAGCCGACGCGCTACGCGCGGCCCCGTTGGTCTTTATGATCTCGAAGGCGGGGCGGATGGTGGCGGCGGTGGAGTGCACGGCGCCGGACACCATGCCGTCGGCCAGCCCCTCCTGGACCATCAGCGTGCCGAAGTACGAGACGTCCGCGACCATGTCGTAGGCCAGCTCGTAGCTGACGCCCTTGTGGGCGCGCAGCCGGGCGTACAGCTCGGCGAACCGCTCGCGCAGCTCGGAGGTCTGCGGGTCGATGATCTGCGCGTTCGCCAGGTCGATGGCCAGGTCGGCGGCGCGCTTGCGGATCGCCTCCGCCTCGCCCAGCAGCGTCAGATCGCAGACGTCGCGGCGCAGCAGCACATCGGCGGCGCGCAGCACCCGCTCCTCGGTGCCCTCGGGGAGGACCACCCGGCGGCGGCCGGCGCGGGAGCGCTCGATCAGCTCGTGCTCGAACATCATCGGGGTGACCCGGCCGGAGCGGGCGACGGAGATGCGGTTGGTCAGCTCGGCGGTGTCGACGTGCCGCTCGAAGAGGCCGAGCGCGGTCTCCGCCTTGCGCGGCGAGGCGGCGTTCAGCTTGCCCTCGATGGCGAACAGTTCGGCGGCGGTCGGGAACGAGCCGGCCGGTACGGAGATGACCGGGGTGCCGGGCGCCAGCCGGGCGGCCAGCGCCATGATGTCGGGGCCGGGCCGCTCGTCGAGGGTGAGCACCACGCCGGCGATCGGCGGGGCCCCGGCGCTGTGCGCGGCGAGCGAGCCGATGACCAGGTCGGCCCGGTCCCCGGGGGTGATCACCATGCAGCCGGGGGTCAGCGCCTTCAGGAAGGTCGGCAGCATGGCGCCGCCGAAGACGAAGTCCCGCGCGTCCCGGGCGAGCCCGGAGTCGTCGCCGAGCAGCACCTCGGCGCCCAGCGCGTGCACGATCTGGTTCACGGTCGGCGCGGAGAGCGAGCCCTCCTCGGGGAGCGCGTAGCAGGGCACCGGCAGCCGGGCGGCGAGCCGCTCCACGACGGCCTCGCGCAGCCCGGGGGCGACGCGGTTGACGACCATGGCGACGACGTCGCAGCCCAGCGAGGTGTAGGCGCGGTAGGCGTTGCGGGCCTCGGCGCGGACGGCCTCGGCCTCCTGGCCCTGGCCGCCCACGACCGGTATCACCGCGGCGCCGAACTCGTTGGCGAGCCGGGCGTTGAGGTTCAGCTCGGCCGGCAGGCTGGTGCCGGCGTAGTCCGAGCCGAGGACCAGGACGTACTCGTAGTCCCGGGCGACCTGGTGGAAGCGGTCGACGAGCCGGGAGACCAGCTCGTCGGTGCCGCGCTCGGCCTGGAGGGTGGCCGCCTCCTCGTAGCTGATGCCGTAGACGGTCTCGGCGGGCTGGGTGAGCCGGTAGCGGGCCCGGAGCAGTTCGAAGAGCCGGTCGGGTCCGTCGTGGATCAGCGGGCGGAAGACCCCCACCCGGTCGACGTGGCGGGTCAGGAGCTCCATGACTCCCAGTTCGACGACCTGGCGGCCGTCGCCGCGTTCGATACCGGTCACGTACACGCTGCGCGTCACGTGTGCTCTCCGTCCGTCTCCGATGCCCGCGAGCGTGCCAGCTCACGAGTTTTCCCTGCTCGCAAGGTCAAATTACCCGTTATTGTGGGCTTGCCCCTCTTGACAATACCTGCGCGTGTGGCTAAGCCGCTCTCCCAGTTTCCCCGGTGCGCTCGGGGTGGGGACAGTGGGGGTGGTCCCTGTGTGAGGCCGGGGCCGGCCGGCCCGTGAAAGAATCGGACCGGCTCACACGAACCGACAGCGAGCACAGGAGACACAGCACGATGCGTATCGGAGTCCTCACCGCGGGCGGCGACTGCCCTGGCCTGAATGCTGTGATCCGGTCTGTCGTCCACCGTGCGCTCACCGGCCACGGTGACGAGGTCATCGGCTTCGAGGACGGCTTCAAGGGCCTGCTCGACGGCCGCTTCCGCAAGCTCGACCTCGACGCGGTCAGCGGCATCCTGGCCCGCGGCGGCACCATCCTCGGCTCCGCCCGGCTGGAGCGCGCCCGGCTGCGCGAGGCGTGCGAGAGCGCCAAGGACTTCTCGCGGGAGTACGGCATGGACGTGCTGATCCCGATCGGCGGCGAGGGCACGCTGACCGCGGCGCGGATGCTCTCCGACGCCGGGCTGCCGGTCGTCGGCGTCCCGAAGACCATCGACAACGACATCTCGTCGACCGACCGGACCTTCGGCTTCGACACCGCCGTCGGCGTCGCGACCGAGGCCATCGACCGCCTCAAGACCACCGCCGAGTCGCATCAGCGGGTCATGGTCGTCGAGGTCATGGGACGGCACGCCGGCTGGATCGCGCTGGAGTCCGGGATGGCCGGCGGCGCCCACGGCATCTGCCTGCCGGAGCGCGAGTTCGACGTCAACGACCTGGTCGAGATGGTCGAGGAGCGGTTCGACCGCGGCAAGAAGTTCGCCGTGGTCTGCGTCGCCGAGGGCGCCCATCCGCTCGCCGGCACCATGGACTACAAGAAGGGCGCCATCGACCAGTTCGGCCACGAGCGGTTCTCCGGCATCGGCACCGCGCTCGCCCGCGAACTGGAGCGGCGCCTCGGCAAGGAGGCCCGCCCGGTCATCCTCGGCCACGTCCAGCGCGGCGGCACCCCGACCGCGTACGACCGGGTGCTGGCCACCCGCTTCGGCTGGCACGCCGTCGAGGCCGCGCACCGCGGCGAGTTCGGCAGGATGACCGCGCTGCGCGGCACCGACATCACGATGGTCCCGCTGGCCGAGGCGGTCACCGAGCTCAAGCGGGTCCCGGCGAACCGCATGGACGAGGCCGAGTCGGTCTTCTGACCTCCCCTCAACACGCCGCGGGCGGCGTGCCGTTGGGCGCGCCGCCCGGGTGCTTTCCGGGACCTCACTGGTCGCCGATGGCCTCCAGCATGTTCAGCCGGGCGGCCCGGCGGGCCGGCCAGAGCGCGGCCAGGACGCCGACGACCAGGGCGATCAGCAGGAAGAGTCCCAACCTCCCCCAGGGCAGCACCATCTCGTACGCCTTGAAGGAGTCGCTGGAGCCGATCATCCGGCCGCCGGCCCAGGACAGGAAGATCCCCACGCCCATGCCGAGCGCTGCGCCGAAGAGCGAGATGACCACCGACTCCAGCCGGACCATCTGCTTGACACCGCGCCGGTCCAGGCCGATGGCGCGCAGCATGCCGATCTCGCGGACGCGCTCGAAGACCGACATGGCGAGGGTGTTGACGACGCCGACCACGGCGATGACGACGGCCACCCCGAGCAGCCCGTAGACCATGTACACCAGGGTGTCGATCTGCCCGGCGGTCTCCTTGCGCAGGTCGTCGTGGTTCTGGATCTTCAGCAGCGGGCTGTCGCCCAGCGTCCGCCGGATCTCCGTGGCCAGTGCCGCGGAACCGCCGTGGTCAGCCTTGACCAGGAGTTCCTGGTCCCGGAACCGGTCCAGGTGCGGATCGACCAGCGTGGTGGAGCCGAAGGAGTCGCCGAGGACCTCGTTGTCCTGGTAGACGGCGGCGATCCGCAGTGCCGCCCGCTTCTTGTCGGGGAACTCGACGGTGACGGTGTCACCGGCCTGCCAGCCGTGCTTCTCGGCCATGGTCCGCGAGACGGCGATCCCGCCGCTCCGGACGGCGTCCAGCGAGCCGTCGGTGAAGACGAGCCGGGTGACCTTGTCGATCTGGCTGAGATCGGTGCCGTGCAGCAGGCCGAAGCCGGTGGCGTCGCCGGCGGCGTTCTTGAGGCTGTAGCTGGTCTCGCGCACCGGGGCCGCCGCCGTCACGCCCGGGAGCTTCCCGACCCGCTCGGAGAGCTTGGGGTCCAGGCCCGCATACGTCGAGGTGGAGACCTTGTAGTCGGCCGTCAGCCCGTTGCCCGCCATCTTGTCCATCGCCAGCTGCGCGGAATGGCCGGTCACGGTCAGGCCGGTGATCAGGGTGAGACCGATCATCAGCGCGGAGCCGGTGGCCGCGGTGCGCCGCGGGTTGCGCAGCGCGTTCTCCTTGGCGAGCTTGCCGGCGACGCCGAAGAGGCGGGTGGTGACGGCGCCGGCGAGGGAGACCAGCGGACGGGACAGCAGCGGCGCCAGGACGATCATCCCGACCAGCGTCACCGCCGAACCGAGCATGGCCAGTTCGAGGTTCTTGGTGCCCTTGAGCGTGGAGACGTAGAGCATCAGCGCGACGCCGGCGGCGGTGAGCAGGCCGCCGAGGGTGTTGCGGAGGAGGAGGCTGCGCGGGGCGGGCGGCGCCTCGACGGTGCTCAGCGCCTCCACCGGGGCGATCCGCGCGGCCCTGCGGGACGGCAGCCAGGCCGCGAGCACGGTGATCACGACGCCCACACCCAGCGAGGCGAGGACCGTGGTCGGGCTGATGACGAGCGGCCCGTCCGGGAAACCGGCGCCCTGCGCGTCCATGATGGACCGCAGCCCCGCCGCGATCCCCGTGCCCAGCGCGAGGCCGACGGCCGAGGAGACCAGCCCCAGCAGGCCCGCCTCGGCGAGCACCGAGCGCACCACCTGACGGCGGGAGGCGCCGACCGCGCGCAGCAGCGCGATCTCGCGGCTGCGCTGGGAGATCAGCATGGTGAAGGTGTTGGCGATGATGAAGACGCCGACGAACAGCGCGATCCCGGCGAAGGTCAGCAGGGTCTGGCTCAGCGCGTGGTTCTGGGAGGCGATCATCTCGGCCTGCTGGGTGGCGAGTTGCCTGCCGCTCACGGCCTCGGCGCGCTTGGCGGGCAGCACCTTGCGGACGTCGGCGGTCAGCGCCGCCTGGTCGGTGCCGGGGGCCGCCGACACCACCAGCTCGTCGAACTGGCCGGGATGCAGGAACATCTTCTGCGCGGTGGCGGTGTCGAACAGCGCCAGGCTGCCGCGTGCGTTCACCGACGGGTCGTCGGTCGCCACGATCCCGACCAGCTTCTTCTTCATCACCGGTCCGTCGGTGGCGAACCGCACGGTGTCGCCGAGGGAGTACCCGGCGGCCTTCGCGGTGGACTCGGCCAGCGCGATCTCGTCCGCGTGGGCCGGGCCGCGGCCTCGGACCACCGGGTAACGGGGGTCCGAACCGTCCTTGCCCGGCTGGTAGTTGACGGCGCGGTTCTGCCAGCCGTTGCCGACCGGGTGGCCGTCGTCGCGGGCGGCCAGGGTCGCCTGGCCCGTGACGTCGGACCGTACGCCGGCCACTCCGGGCAGGACGCGTATCCGGTCCGCCAGCTTCTCGTCGAGGGCGGTGGCCCGCTTGCCGTCCTTCGCCTCGCCGGAGGGGGCGCTGCGGTCGGGCGCGGCGGTGACGGAGACGGCCACGTCGTTGAGGTTCTTGGCGGAGGCGTTCTTGACGGCCTCGCCGACGGAGTCGCTGAAGACCAGGGTGCCGGCGACGAAGGCGACGCCGAGCAGGACCGCGAGCGCGGTCATCAGCAGCCGGGCTTTGTGCGCGAGGAGATTGCGCAGGGCGGTTCGGAGCATGGTGGTGGTGTCAGTCCTGGGGTCCGGAGTGGTGGGGGAGTGCGGCGAAGGGAGGGCCGCGTCAGGCCGTCGGGCCTGCGGCCGGTTCGTCCGGCCTTCGGTCAGGGCCTGTCCGAAGGGTCACGGTCGGACGGGCCCTGGGTGTGCTGTCCCGGCACGCCTAGTTCGTCCGGCCTTTGGTCTCGAACATCCGCATCCGGTCCAGTACGGCGTCCGCGGTCGGCTCGGGCAGCTCCTCGACGATCCGGCCGTCCGCGAGGAAGACCACCCGGTCCGCGTACCCGGCGGCGACCGGGTCGTGGGTCACCATCACCACGGTCTGGTCCATCGCGCGCACCGACTCCCGCAGGAAGCCCAGGACTTCGGCGCCGGACCGGGAGTCGAGGTTGCCGGTCGGCTCGTCCGCGAAGATGATCTCCGGCCGGGCGGCCAGCGCGCGGGCCACCGCGACCCGCTGCTGCTGGCCGCCGGAGAGCTGCGCGGGCCGGTGGCTGAGCCGCCCGGAGAGGCCGACGGTCTCCACGACCCGGTTGATCCAGTCCTGGTCGGGGCGGCGGCCGGCGATGGCCATCGGGAGCGTGATGTTCTCCAGCGCGGTCAGCGTCGGCAGCAGGTTGAACGCCTGGAAGATGAAGCCGATCTTGTCCCGGCGCAGCCGGGTCAGCTGCTTGTCGCCCAGCGACGCCAGCTCGACGTCCCCGATCCGGGCGGAGCCGGCGGAGATCGAGTCCAGTCCGGCCATGCAGTGCATCAGGGTGGACTTGCCGGAGCCCGACGGGCCCATGATCGCGGTGAACCGGGCCCGGCCGAACTCCACGTTGACGGAGTCCAGCGCGACCACCCGGGTCTCGCCCTGGCCGTAGACCTTGCTGAGGTCGGTGGCGCGGGCGGCGACGGCGGCGGTGCGGGCGGGGGCGGTGGGAAAGGGGGTGGCGTGCGGCACCGGGACTCCTGAAGGGGGCGGAAAAGACGATGTCCCCATCCTCGATCCCGCAGGTCAGCAGGTCTTCGCCCGCAGGGACCGAAAGCCGCACCGGTCGGAAGTGCCATCCCGGCTGCCCGTGTAGTCCTCCGGACGGACGGGGCTCCGCCCCCAGACCGACGGGGACACGTCAGGGTCAGGGTCGGCCGAGGCCGGTCACCGCGGCGGCTCCGCCTCGCCGGTCCGGCGCCAGAACTCCGCCACGATGCCGTCGAGGAAGTCCCGTCCGGCCCTGCCGGACTCGTCGGGGGCGTCCCCGCCGGTCCAGCTCAGCGAGGCCGCCATGGTCGCGTGGTACTCCTCGTGCAACTGCTGGAGAACGTCCTGGAGCAGTTCCTTGGGCAGCGGTGCCAGCTTGCCGACCGGGCGGACAAAGCCCTGCCAGCGGGTGGTGGCGGCGCTGGTCAACAGCTCGGCGAGCCGCTCCTCCTGGCCGGTGAAGCGCACCAGCGCGGGCAGCGGCAGCCGCAGCACCTCGGCGAGGGCCGCCGCCTGGCGCTCGGTGCCGCGCCAGGGCCCGCCGCCTTCCAGACGCTGGTACGCGGCCTGGTCCATGCCGATCCGCAGGGCCAGGTCGGCCGGGGCGAGGCCGAGCGCGAGGCGGTACTGGCGCAGGGTGCCGGGCGTACCGAGGAGTTCGGCGGGAGCGCACCACAAAGCGCCCGCGAGTGCGGTCAGCTCGGCTTCCGTGGGGGAGCTCTCGCCCCGTTCCCAGGAGGCCACCGTCGCCGGTTGCAGCTGAATTCCGTAAGCCGCCCAGATTCCGTAGGCGACATGCGCAGGGGTCATGCCGAGCGCCTCACGCAGCCGGCGGGCGGCGGCGGCATGGAAAGGGGGCCTGCGCGCGTCCCCGTCGTGCGTGTTCACCGGCACACGGTAAGTGACGGTACGGCTTCGCACCTATCGTGCGGATATCCAAGTTTCCGGGTTGGAGGAAGGTACGTGGCGACAGAGGGTTCCCGGCCGTCTTTCGCCGCTTTTCGGCCACTGGACCGCCGCCGGCCGGTTCGCCGCCGCCTCACGGCTCCTGTTCCGGATGCCCCGGCCGGTCAGCCCTTCACCGCGCCGCCGAGCGCGAAGCCGCCGCCCAGCCGCCTGGAGACAAGGATGTACAGCAAGATCACCGGTGTCGAGTAGAGAATCGAGAAAGCGGCGAGTTCACCGAAGGCGACGGCGCCGTAATTGCCGAAGAAAGTGAAGATGCTGACCGACGCCGGAAGGTTCTCGGGAGAGAGCAGCAGCATGAACGGGACGAAGAAGTTCCCCCACATCATGATGAAGGTGTAGATCG
Source organism: Streptomyces sp. CT34 (assembly GCF_000805335.1). GTDB lineage: Bacteria > Actinomycetota > Actinomycetes > Streptomycetales > Streptomycetaceae > Streptomyces. The sequence continues at coordinate 5,702,645 of NZ_KN708638.1, forward strand.
CGACGACTCCGCAGCCGGGCCCCATGAGCGGCAGGATGATCCGCCGCAGGGTCTGCCACCAGGACGCGCCGTCCGTCCAGGCGGCCTCCTCCAGCACCTTCGGCACCCCGTCCATGAAATTCTTCATGAGCCAGATGGCGAACGGGAGTTGTGCCGCGGCCAGGAACAGCGCGGTGCCGTACCGGGTGTCGATCAGGTCGACCCGTACGAACAGCGCGTAGACCGGGACCATCACCGCGGTGATCGGCAGGCAGGTCGCGAACAGGACGGTGAGCAGGTACGGGCGGCTGAAGCGGGAGCGGTGGCGGGACAGCGGGTAGCCGGCGAGCGCCGCGCAGACCACCGTGAGCAGGGTCGCGCCGCCGCAGATCAGCAGGCTGTTGAGCATCGGCGTGAAGGTGATCTCGTCGGTCAGCACCGCCGAGAAGTTGTCCAGGGTGGGCGGGTCCGGCAGCCCCACCCGGAGCGTGGCGTGCGGGTCCAGCGACGCCAGCACCAGCCAGGCCAGCGGGACGGCGAACGCCACCGCGGCGACCAGCAGCGCGGCGTCGGCGGCGAGTCGGTGCCGGGTGGCGCGCCGGAGCACCGGGCGCCCGCGGCCCGTGCGCCACCGCGCCGCCACCGCCGGCCCTCGCGGTCCCGTACGCACCGGCCGCATCAGGTGTTCTCCCGCAGCAGCCGCAGGTACACCGCCGAGAACAGCGCGCCCACCACGAGCAGCAGCAGCGCCACCGCCGTGCCGTACCCGATCAGGGACTTCAGGAACGCCTGGTCGTACATGAACACCGGCAGCGTCTGGCTGCGGTTGCCGGGGCCGCCGCGGGTGATCGCCCAGATCAGCCCGAACACGGAGAGCGTCTGGAGGGTGTTGAGCATCAGGTTGGTGCCGATGGAGCGGCGGATCATCGGGAGCGTGATGTGCCACAGCCGGCGCAGCCCGCCCGCGCCGTCCACCGCCGCGGACTCGGCGACCTCCTGGGGGATGTCGGAGAGCGCCGCGGAGTAGATCAGCATCGAGAAGGCCGTGCCGCGCCAGACGTTGGCGAACGACACGGCCAGGATGGGCAGTGTGAACAGCCAGTCCTGGGTGGGGAGATGGAGCCAGGCCAGGAGGGCGTTGAGGGTGCCGCGCCGCTCGAAGAAGGTGTAGAGGAGAAAGCCCGCGACGATCTCCGGGAGCACCCAGGCGGTGATCACCACCGCGCCGGTCAGCGTCCGCACCGGCCGTGAGGCGTGCCGCATCAGCCCGGCCAGCGCCAGCCCGAGTGTGTTCTGGCCGAGGAGCGACGAGACGACCGTGAACACCAGCGTCAGCACCACCGCGTTGCGGAAGGCCGGATCGGCGAACGCGTGGCGGAAGTTGGCCGGCCCGACGAAGGACGCCGACTCCTGGCCGGTGAGCTGGGTGTCGGTGAAGGCGAGGTAGCAGCAGTAGCCGATGGGCCCGGCCAGGAAGAGCAGCAGCAGGACGGTGGCCGGGGCCAGCGGCGACCAGCGCAGCAGGCGCCGCTTCATGGTTTGGCGACGACCCGGCCGCCGACCACGGACCGCACCGTGGCGTCGTACTGCCCGGCCGCCTTGTCCGGCGAGGCGTCACCGGCGGTGACGGACTCCGTCGCCTCGCCGATCGCCGCGGCGATCCTGGGGTATTCGGGCAGCGCGGGCCGGTACCGGCTGACCGGCACCAGACCGGTGAAGAAGCCGATGCCCGGCACCGACGTCAGATACCGCGGATCGGCCGCGACGTCCTTGCGGACGGTGATCTGGGCGCCCCGCACGCACCACTCCAGCGCGTTGTCCCGCGACTGGAACGTCTCGATCAACTTCCAGGCGAGATCGGGGTGTTGGGCCCGCTGCGGTACCGACCAGGTCCAGCCGCCGGCCAGGCTGACCCGGCCGGGCGGGGCGCCGTGCTGGGTCGGGAACGGCGCCTGGCCGAGCGTCGTCGACCAGGCCGGCCACGGCTTCCCGCCGCCCGTCTTCTGCCACTGCTGGGCGAGCCAGGAGCCGTCGAGGTCGATGGCGAGCTTCTGGTCGGGCAGCAGCTCGGCGGCCACGTTGGTCTGGATGTTGGGGCTGAGCGCGTCGGAGACGTCGGGCCCCAGCTTCTCCTTGTAGACGGTGTCGAGGAAGCCGAGGCTGTCCTTGAACCCCTGGGTGCCGGTGACCCATTTCCGCGTGCCCGGGTCGTAGAGCTGGTTCTGCCCGGTGCCGTACAGCAGCATCTCGAAGCCCTGCATCACGGCGGCCTCGCCCGCGCCCTTGCCGGTGAAGACGTTCAGCGGGATGACGCCGGGGACCCGCTGCTTGATGGTGCGGGCGGCCGTCAGGACGTCGTCCCAGGTGCGCGGGTGCCAGTCGGCGGACAGTCCGGCCTTGTGGAAGATGTTCTTGTTGAACCACAGCCCGCGGGTGTCGGTGCCGTCCGGGACGCCGTACGTCCGGCCGTCCTGCCCCCGGGCCGCGGCCCGGGCGGCCGGCTCGAACTGCCGCCAGGCGGGCCACTTCGCGAGGTACGGGTCCAGGGGCCGCAACAGCCCCGCCGTGATGTCGGAGTTGACCAGGAAGGTGTCCTCGTAGACCAGGTCGGGCGCGGTCTTCGGGGAGCGCATCATCTGCTGGATCTTGGTGTAGTAGTCGTTCTCCGCGGCCTGGACGGGGATCAGCCGGACCTTCTTGCCGGGGTTCGCCTTCTCGAACTGCCGCGCCACGAGGGCGACATAGTCGTCCCGGACGCGGACCGCGTTGTTGGTGTCCTTGATGAAGGCGACCGTGACGGTGTTCCGGTCGCTCCCGGATCCGCTGCCGCAGGCGGTGAGCGCGCCGGCGGCCAGCACGGCGGCGGTGAACAACATCAGCGGGGTGGTGGAGCGCACGGCACGACCTCCAACGGACCACGGTCAACTCACCACGGCATACTGCCTGCTGAAAGTAAGTCACCGGTCACACCGGGTCAATGCCCCGACCAGCGATAGCGCAACTCCGGGCGGCCGACCTGGCCGTACTGCGGGGCGCGGGCGGCCTGGCCGCCGGCCACCAGGTGCTCCAGGTAGCGGCGCGCGGTGATCCGGGAGATCCCGACGTCCGCGGCGGTCTCGGCCGCGGTCAGCCCCTCGGCGGCGCCCCGCAGCACCTCGGTCACCGCCTGCAGGGTGGCCGCGGTCAGCCCCTTGGGCAGCGCGACCGGACGCGGGGCGCGCAGCGCGGCGATCGCCCGGTCCACCTCGTCCTGCCCGCTGGCCTCCCCGCTGGTCGCGCGGAACGCGGCGTAACGCACCAGCCGGTCGCGCAGGGTGGCGAAGGTGAACGGCTTGAGCACGTACTGGACCACGCCCAGCGAGACGCCCTCGCGCACCATCGCCAGATCGCGGGCGGAGGTCACCGCGATGATGTCCGCGCCGTGCCCGGCCGCGCGCAGCGTCCGCACCAGCTGGAGTCCGTGCCCGTCCGGCAGGTAGAGGTCGAGCAGCAGCAGGTCGACCGGGTGGTGGTCGAGATGCCGGACCGCGCCCGCGCCGGAGTGCACGGTGCCGGACACCGTGAAGCCCGGCACCCGCCCCACGTACAGGGCATGGGCGTCGGCGGCGACCGGATCGTCCTCGACGACCAGGACCCGGATGTCGGCAGGGCTCACCGGGCACGTCCTTTCGTCGCCGGGCGGCCGGCGGGGCGGGGGAGAGGGCGCCTCATGGTGCCACCCGCAGCGGCAGCCGGACGGTGAACCGGGCGCCGCCGTCCGGCCCCCGGTCGAGGACGATCGTGCCGCCGTTGCGCCGGACCGCCTGCCGGACCAGGGCCAGCCCCAGGCCGCGGGGGCCGCCGCCGGCGGTCTCCTTGGTGCTCCAGCCGCGCCGGAACACCTCCTCGGTCGCGTCCGCGGCGACCCCGGGCCCGTTGTCCGCGACGCACAGCAGCAGTTCCCCGGCGTCCGCCCGCGCGCTCACCCGCACCCGCGGGGGCGCGCCGTGCTCCTGCGGCGGGGCCGCGGCGTCGATGGCGTTGTCGACGAGGTTGCCCAGCACGGTCACCAGGTCGCGGGCCGGCAGCCGCGGCGGGAGCAGCCCGTCGTCGATCCGGCTGTCCGGGGTGAGGACCAGCTCGACGCCGCGCTCGTTGGCCTGGGCGGCCTTGCCGAGCAGCAGCGCGGCCAGCACCGGTTCGGCGACCGCGCCGACGACCCGGTCGGTCAGCGCCTGGGCCAGCTCCAGCTCGGCGGTGGCGAACTCCACCGCCTCCTCGGCGCGCCCCAGTTCGATCAGCGAGACCACCGTGTGCAGCCGGTTGGCGGCCTCGTGCGCCTGCGAGCGCAGCGCCTCGGCGAAGCCGCGTACGGAGTCCAACTCGCCGGACAGCGCCTGGAGTTCGGTGTGGTCGCGGAGGGTGACGACGCTGCCGCGGCGCTCCCCGCCGGAGACCGGGGAGGAGTTGACGACCAGCACCCGCTCGCCGGTCAGATGCAGCTCGTCGACCCGCGGGCCGGCCGCCCGCAGCGCCTCGGTCAGCGGCTCCGGCAGCCCCAGTTCGCCGACGGTGCGGCCCACCGCGTCCGGTGACAGGCCCAGCAGCTCCCGCCCGCCGTCGTTGATCAGCGCGACCCTGCGCTCTCCGTCGAGCAGCAGCAGCCCCTCGCGGACGGCGTGCAGCGCGGCCTGGTGGTAGTCGTGCATCCGGCTCAGCTCGGCGGCGTTCATCCCGTGGGTGTGCCGGCGCAGCCGGGCGTTGATCACGTACGTGCCGGCGCCGCCCAGCGCCAGCGCCGCCGCGGCCACCCCGACCAGCGCGAGGACCTGGTCCCGCAGCTGCTGGCTGATCGTCGCGATGGTGATCCCGGAGCTGACCAGCGCGGTGATCCGGCCGCCCCGCCCCGGGTCGCGGACCGGTGCGACGACCCGCACGGACGGGCCGAGCACGCCCAGGTGCGTCTCCGCGAAGATCGCGCCGTGCAGCGCGGGCCCGGTGTGCCCGAGGTACTTCCCGCCGATCGCGGACGGCTCCGGATGCGTCCAGCGGGTCCCGTCCGGCGCCATGATCACCACGAAGTCGACCCCGGCGTCCCGGCGCAGCCGCTCGGCGTACGGCTGGAGCGCGGCCGTCGGGTCCGTCGTCCGGGCCGCCGCCACCACCGCCGGGGAGTCGGCGACGGCGGTGGCCGCCGCGGTCGCCTGCCGGCGCGCGGTCTCCTCCGCCTGCCGCCCCGCGCTGAGGTACGCGAACACCGCGCAGCCCACGACCACCACCGCGACCAGCACCACCTGCATGGCGAAGAGCTGCCCGGCCAGGCTGCGGGGGCCGCGCAGCCGCCGGGGCGGCCGGGGACGGGGGAGGCGCATGCGGAACAGTCTGCACGGTCACTTTTACGTGAACGAAATGTACGCAAGGGTGACGGGTGCCACACGGCCGTGCATAGTCGCCGGGACTTGTTGTGCGCCGGAGCCGCAGATCGGCGCAGAACCGCAGACCCGAGGAGGCAGCCGTGGCTGCACAGACCCCGCCGTCCGGGGACACCGCCGAGGAGACCCCGCCGGCCAAGCGGGACCGGACCCATTTCCTCTACATCGCCGTCATCGCGGCGGTCCTGCTCGGCATCGCCGTGGGCTTCGCGGCCCCCGGCGTCGCCGTCCAGCTCAAGCCGCTCGGCACGGGGTTCGTCAACCTCATCAAGATGATGATTTCGCCCATCATCTTCTGCACCATCGTGCTGGGCGTCGGCTCGGTCCGCAAGGCGGCGAAGGTCGGCGCGGTGGGTGGGCTGGCCCTCGGCTACTTCATGGCGATGTCCACCGTCGCGCTGGCCATCGGCCTGGTCGTCGGCAACATCCTGGAGCCCGGTTCCGGCCTCCACCTGACCGAGGCGCTCCGGCACGCGGGTCAGGCGCAGACCGCCGGCGCCCACGAGTCGACCACCGACTTCCTCCTCGGCATCATCCCGACCACCCTGGTCTCCGCCTTCACCCAGGGCGAGGTGCTCCAGACCCTGCTGGTGGCGCTGCTGGTCGGCTTCGGGCTCCAGGCGCTGGGCCCGGCGGGCGAGCCGGTGCTGCGCGGGATCGGCCACCTCCAGAAGCTGGTCTTCCGTGTGCTCTCGATGATCATGTGGGTGGCGCCGGTGGGCGCCTTCGGCGCCATGGCCGCGGTCGTCGGCGCCACCGGCGTGAAGGCGCTGACGTCCCTGTTCGTCATCATGTCCGGCTTCTACGTCACCTGTCTGCTCTTCGTGGTCGTGGTGCTCGGCGCGCTGCTGCGGCTCTGCGCCGGGGTGAACATCCTCGCGCTGCTGAAGTACCTCGGCCGGGAGTTCCTGCTGATCCTGTCCACCTCCTCCTCGGAGTCGGCGCTGCCCCGGCTGATCGCGAAGATGGAGCACCTGGGCGTCAGCCGCCCGGTCGTCGGCGTCACCGTCCCGACCGGCTACAGCTTCAACCTCGACGGCACCGCCATCTACCTGACGATGTCCTCGCTGTTCGTCGCCGACGCGATGGGCAAGCCGCTCTCCCTCGGCCAGCAGGTCTCGCTCCTGGTCTTCATGATCATCGCCTCCAAGGGCGCGGCCGGCGTCACCGGCGCGGGCCTGTCGACCCTGGCCGGCGGCCTCCAGTCGCACCGCCCCGACCTCGTCGACGGCGTCGGCCTGATCGTCGGCATCGACCGCTTCATGAGCGAGGCCCGCGCGATGACCAACTTCGCCGGCAACGCGGTGGCCACCGTCCTGATCGGCACCTGGACCAAGGAGATCGACAGGGCCCGGGTCGCCGAAGTGCTCGCCGGCCGGCTGCCGTTCGACGAGCGGGCGTCGGCCGTCGACGCCCACGGCGCACCGCCCGCCCCCGAGGCCGCCGCGCCGCGGGACGGTGCGCGGCAGACGTCCGCGACGGTCTGACGCGGGACGCGCAGGAGGGGAGAAGGGGCGGGCGCCACCGGGCGCCCGCCCCTTCGGCGCGGACCGCCTGTCCGCCTGCCCCGCTAACCGGGCAGCAGCCAGAGCGTGGCCAGCGGCGGGGGGGCCGCCGTGACGGAGCGCTCGCGGCCGTTCCAGGGGACCGGTTCGGCGGGCAGGGAGGCGGGGTTGGCGACGCCGCTGCCGCCGTAGCGGGGCTCGTCGGTGTTGAGGACCTCGCGCCAGGCGCGCACCTGGTCCGGGACGCCGATGCGGTACGCGTGGCGTACGACGGGCGAGAAGTTGGTCACCGCGACGAGCGGGCTGCCGTCGGCCGCGAAGCGCAGGAAGGAGAAGACGTTGTCCTCGCTCGCGTCGCCGTCGATCCACGAGAAGCCCGCGGGGTCGGTGTCCCGCTCCCAGAGAGCGGGGAGGGCCGCGTACCGGCGGTTGAGGTCGCGCACCAGGTCGCGCACGCCCCGGTGGTCCGGCTCCGCCTCGTACGACGGGTCCAGCAGCCACCAGTCCGGGCCGTGGCTCTCCGCCCACTCCGCGCCCTGGGCGAACTCCTGCCCCATGAAGAGGAGTTGCTTGCCCGGGTGGGCCCACATGAAGCCCAGGTACGCGCGGTGGTTGGCGCGCTGCTGCCACCAGTCGCCGGGCATCTTCGACACCAGCGCGCGCTTGCCGTGCACCACCTCGTCGTGCGAGATCGGCAGCACGTAGTTCTCCGAGTAGGCGTAGATCATCGAGAAGGTCATCTCGCCGTGGTGGTACTTGCGGTGCACCGGCTCCTTCTCGACGTAGCCGAGGGAGTCGTGCATCCAGCCCATGTTCCACTTCAGCCCGAAGCCCAGCCCGCCGAAGCCGCCCGCCCCGACGTGGTGCGTGGCACGGGTGACGCCGTCCCAGGCGGTGGACTCCTCGGCGATGGTGACGACGCCGGGGCAGCGCCGGTAGACCGTCGCGTTCATCTCCTGGAGGAAGGCGACCGCGTCCAGGTTCTCCCGCCCGCCGTGGACGTTCGGCGTCCAGCCGCCGTCCCCGCGCGAGTAGTCGAGGTAGAGCATCGAGGCGACCGCGTCCACCCGCAGCCCGTCGATGTGGAACTCCTCGCACCAGTACACCGCGTTGGCGACCAGGAAGTTGCGCACCTCGGTACGGCCGTAGTCGAACTCCAGCGTGCCCCAGTCCGGGTGCGCGGCCCGCGCCGGGTCCCCCGGCTCGTACAGCGGGCGCCCGTCGAACTCGGCCAGCGCCCAGTCGTCGCGCGGGAAGTGCGCCGGCACCCAGTCCATCAGCACGCCGATCCCGGCCCGGTGCAGCGCGTCGATCAGGAACCTGAAGTCGTCCGGGGTGCCCATCCGGGCGGTCGGCGCGTAGAAACCGGTCACCTGGTAGCCCCAGGAGCCGCCGAAGGGGTGCTCGGCGACCGGCATGAACTCCACGTGCGTGAAGCCCAGGTCCTTGACGTAGGAGGGGAGTTGGGCGGCCAGCTGGCGGTAGCTGAGACCGGGCCGCCAGGACGGCAGGTGGATCTCGTAGACCGAGAACGGCGAGGTGTGCACCGGCCGCGCACCGCGCCGGGCCATCCAGTCGGCGTCTCGCCAGCGGTGGTGCGACGACTCCACCACCGAGGCGTTGGCCGGCGGGCACTCGGTCCGGCGCGCCATCGGGTCGGCGCGCAGGGTCTTCGAGCCGTCCGGCCGGGTGATCTCGAACTTGTACAGCTCGCCCTCGCCGATGCCCGGCAGGAACAGCTCCCAGACCCCGGACGAGCCCAGCGACCGCATCGGGAAGCCGGTGCCGTCCCAGTAGTTGAAGTCCCCGACGACCCGCACTCCTCGGGCGTTCGGTGCCCACACCGTGAAGCGGGTGCCGAGCACGCCCTGGTGCTCCATGGTCCGCGCACCCAGCGCCTGCCACAGCTGCTCGTGCCGGCCCTCGCCGAACAGGTGCAGATCCAGCTCCCCGAGCGCCGGCAGAAAGCGGTACGGGTCCCGTACGGTCAGCCGGCCGCCGTCGCCGTAGTCGACCAGCAACTCGTAGTCCGGGACGGTGCGCAGCGGCAGGACGCCGGCGAACAGCCCGCCTCCTTCGGAGCGGAGCGCGGCCCGCAGCCCCTCCGCCACGACCGTGACGCCCTTCGCGTACGGCCGCAGCACCCGGATCCGCAGCCCGCCGGGCACCGGGTGCGCGCCGAGCAGGGCATGCGGATCGTGGTGCGCGCCGTCGAGCAGCCGCCCGCGGTCCTCGTCGGACAGCGGCTCGGCGGCGGGCACCTGCCGGCCGCCGGCGGCCGGGGCGGCGGGGGCGCCGGTCCGTGCGGCGGGGTCGCGCGGCGGGGGGCCGCCCGGACGGAGCCCGGGGGAGTGCCTGTCCGGGGTGGTGGCGGGTGACGGCGATGTGGGGGAGTGTCGCGAAGCGATTCCGTCCGGGGTGGTGGTGGGCGACGGGCGGGCGGTCACGAGGGGGCCTCCTAAGGGCGGGGTCGGTCGGTGCCTGGCGGGGTGGGGCGGGCGCGGGCGGCGGGCCCGTCGCATCGGCGCGGGTCAGCCGGCCGCCCCCGGCTCCCCGCAGGCCGCCAGCCTGCGGATCGCCGCCATCGGCACGGACAGCCAGTCGGGCCGGTGCCGCGCCTCGTACAGCACCTCGTAGACGGCCTTGTCCGTCTCGTAGGCGCGCATCAGTTCCGGGGCGGAGCGCGGGTCCAGGCCGCCGGCCTCGGCATAGCCCAGGCAGTAGGCGGCGCGGGTGCGGCGGGCCCCGTCCAGCGCCCAGGGGTCGCCGCCGGCCGGTCCGCTGCGCGCCGCGTAGTCGAACGAGCGGAGCATCGCGGCCACATCGCGGACGGCCGGCTGCGGGCGGCGCCGCTCGGCAAGCGGCCGGGCCGGTTCGCCCTCGAAGTCGATCAGCGCCCAGTGGCCTCCCTGGACCGTGCGCAGCGTCTGGCCCAGATGGAGGTCGCCGTGGATGCGCTGGGCGGCCCAGCTGCGGCCGTCGCGGCCGACCGCGGCGAGCGCGTCGAAGGCGGCGCGCAGCCGCCCGCGGTAGGGCTGGAGAACCGGTACGGCGCGCGCGGTGGCCTCCAGCCGCTCATGCATCTGAGCCGCGATCACATCCAGCTGTGGACGGCGCAGTTCGGTGGTGGGCAGGGTCTGGGCGAGCGCGGTGTGCACCTCGGCGGTGGCATGGCCGAGGGCCCGCGCCGACCCGGTGAAGTCGGCGCGCACCGCGAGCGCGTTGAGCGCCAGCTGCCAGCCGTCCGCCGAACCGCGCAGGAACGGCTGGAGGACGCCCAGAGTGGTCGCCTCGCCGTTCTCCTCGGGGGTCGCCGCCTCGAACCAGGCGGCGGGGGCCGGGACCCGGGCGCACCTGGCGCCGGCCAGTGCGCGCGGCAGCTCCAGGTCCGGGTTGATCCCGGGCTCGATCCGCCGGAAGACCTTCAGGATGAACGTATCTCCGTAGACGACCGAGGAGTTGGACTGCTCGACGGCGATCGGCCGGGCGGGCAGCCCGGAGGGGATGTCGGTGTCCGGCTCCCGGCAGAAGCGCAGCGCCCCGATCCGGCCGGGGGCCCGCAGCCGCTCCAGCAGCAGCCCGCACAGCCGATTGTCGACCAGCGCGTCGTAGACGGTACGGCCGCGCAGCGGGCCGCCGGCCGGGCGGCCGATCACCGCGGGCGCCAGCTGCGGCGGCGGCGCGGGGTGGGTGCCCAGCAACAGCTGGTAGCAGTCCCCGCCGGCCGGCGGGCGGCCCGGCGGGGCGCTCTGCTGGGCGCGGATCAGCAGCTGCACCAGGCCCGGTGTGCCGCCGCCGGCGCCGTTCGACGGCAGCAGTTCGGTCGCCGAGACCAGGGTGAAGCCGGTGATCAGCCGTCCCTTGCCGGCGAACCAGCGCTGCCGGGGCACCCATTCGGCGAGCAGCGGTGCCAGCGAGGACAGCAGGTCGGGGGCGGTGACGAGCGGGCGGTCAGGGGTGTTTCGGGTGGCACGGGTCGAGGCGGTGTCCGACATGGCGTCGCGTCCTTTCCCCGGGCACACGACAGACAGGGCAAAGTGTCCCGGAATGCGGCCTTCACTGAGCGGCGGTATGGGACGTGTCGGGCGAGATCGTCCGTACGCGCGCGCGTTTTCGGCGTTGCTCGGCGTTCGCTTCGCTGTGCGGCGGTGCTCCCCCGGGCTCTGGCGAACAGGGGGAACCGACCGAGCCGGGGGAACCGTCCATGGCCCTCCCGGCCCCCGTGCGGTAGTAGGGAGGTTGCCCGAGCCAAAGGTCAGAAAACGCCCGTACGCGCCGGCCGCGTACGGGCGCAGGTGCCGGGGGCCGGTGCCCGGTGGGGCGGGTGCTACGCGGGGTTCTTCCGCAGCCGGAACCAGTAGAAGCCGTGGCCCGCCAGGGTCAGCAGGTACGGCAGCTGGCCGATGGCGGGGAAGCGCACGCCGCCGATGAGTTCCACCGGATGGCGGCCGTTGAAGGACTGGAGGTCCAGTTCCGTCGGCTGCGGGAAACGCGAGAAGTTGTGCACGCACAGCACCAGGTCGTCGTCCGCGCCGTCGCCGCCCGGCGCCTCCCGCAGGAACGCCAGCACCGCGGGGTTCGAGGAGGGCAGTTCGGTGTAGCTGCCGAGCCCGAACGCCGGGTTCTGCTTGCGGATCTCGATCATCCGGCGGGTCCAGTGCAGCAGCGAGGACGGCGAGCTCATCGCGGCCTCGACGTTGGTGACCTGGTAGCCGTAGACGGGATCCATGATGGTCGGCAGGAACAGCCGGCCCGGGTCGGACGAGGAGAACCCGGCGTTGCGGTCCGGCGTCCACTGCATCGGCGTCCGCACCGCGTCGCGGTCGCCGAGCCAGATGTTGTCGCCCATCCCGATCTCGTCGCCGTAGTAGAGGATCGGCGAGCCGGGCAGCGAGAGCAGCAGCGCGGTGAAGAGCTCGATCTGGTTGCGGTCGTTGTCCAGCAGCGGGGCGAGCCGGCGGCGGATGCCGATGTTGGCGCGCATCCGCGGGTCCTTCGCGTACTCCGCGTACATGTAGTCGCGCTCTTCGTCCGTGACCATTTCGAGGGTCAGCTCGTCGTGGTTGCGCAGGAAGATGCCCCACTGGCAGCCGGAGGGAATCGCCGGGGTCTTGGCGAGGATTTCCGAGACCGGGTAGCGGGATTCCCGGCGCACCGCCATGAAGATGCGCGGCATGACCGGGAAGTGAAAGGCCATATGGCATTCGTCGCCGCCGACCGCGTAGTCGCCGAAGTAGTCGACCACGTCCTCCGGCCACTGGTTGGCCTCGGCCAGCAGCACGGTGTCCGGGTAGTGCGCGTCGATCTCCGCGCGGACCCGCTTGAGGAAGGCGTGCGAGGCGGGCAGGTTCTCGCAGTTGGTGCCCTCCTCGGCGTAGAGGTACGGCACCGCGTCCAGCCGGAAGCCGTCGATCCCCAGGTCGAGCCAGAACCGCAGGGCGGAGATCATCTCCTCCTGGACCGCCGGGTTCTCGTAGTTGAGGTCCGGCTGGTGGGAGAAGAACCGGTGCCAGTAGTACTGCTTGCGGACCGGGTCGAAGGTCCAGTTGGAGGCCTCGGTGTCGACGAAGATGATCCGGGCGTCGGCGTACTGCTTGTCGTCGTCGGCCCAGACGTAGTAGTCGCCGTACGGCCCTTCCGGATCGGTGCGGGATTCCTGGAACCACGGGTGCTGATCGCTGGTGTGGTTCATCACCATGTCGATGATGACCCGCATCCCGCGGTGGTGCGCGGCGTCCACGAATTCCACGAAATCGGCCAGATCGCCGAAATCGGGGAGTACCGCGGTGTAGTCGGCGACGTCGTAACCGCCGTCCCGCAGTGGGGACTTGAAGAACGGCGGCAGCCAGAGACAGTCCACCCCCAGCCATTGCAGGTAGTCCAGCTTGGCCGTGATGCCTTTGAGGTCCCCGATGCCGTCGCCGTTGCTGTCCTGGAACGAGCGCACCAGGACCTCGTAGAAGACGGCCCGTTTGAACCATCCGGGGTCCCGGTCCTTCTCCGGGGTGTCTTCGAACGTGTCGGGAACGGGCTCATTGACGATCAATTGGGTGACCCTCCGATCGGTGAGGACGGTCGCAGTGACAGCACATGAGCGGGCGCGAGCGAGCTGCCCGGCTCCAGGCGCACATAGTTGTCCCTGCCCCAGTGGTAGGTGTCGCCGGTGAGCTCGTCGCGCACCGGGAAGGACTCGTGCCGGCCGAGGCCGAGTTCCGGCATGTCCAACGACACCGTCGCCTCGTGGGTGTGGTGCGGGTCGAGGTTGACCACCGTGAGCACCGTGTCGGCTCGGTCGCCGTGCCCCTCGCGTTTCGAGTAGGCGATGACGGCGTCGTCGTCGACGTGGTGGAAGTGCAGGTTGCGCAGCTGCTGGAGTGCGGGATGACGGCGGCGGACCCGGTTGAGGGCGGTGATGAGCGGGGCGATGGTACGCCCCTCGCGGGCCGCGGTTTCCCAGTCGCGGGGCCTGAGTTGGTACTTCTCCGAGTCGAGGTACTCCTCGCTGCCGGGCCGCAGCGGGGTCGCCTCGCACAGCTCGTACCCCGCGTACACGCCCCAGGTGGGGGAGAGGGTGGCGGCCAGTACTGCGCGCGCCTCGAAGGCGGCCCGGCCGCCCTCCTGGAGGTAGGCGTGCAGGATGTCGGGGGTGTTCACGAAGAAGTTGGGCCGCAGGTAGCTCGCGCTCTCGCCGGCCAGCTCGGTGAGGTACTCGGTCAGCTCCTGCTTGGTGTTGCGCCAGGTGAAGTAGGTGTACGACTGGTGGAAGCCGATCTGGGCGAGGGTGTGCAGCATGGCGGGGCGGGTGAACGCCTCGGCCAGGAACAGCACGTCCGGGTCGGTGCGGTTGATGTCGCTGATGACCTTCTCCCAGAACGCCACCGGCTTGGTGTGCGGATTGTCCACCCGGAAGATCCGGACGCCCTTGGCCATCCAGAAGCGCAGCAGCCGCTCGGTCTCGCGGACCAGCCCGCGGAAGTCGCGGTCGAAGGCGATCGGGTAGATGTCCTGGTACTTCTTCGGCGGGTTCTCCGCGTACGCGATGGAGCCGTCGGAGCGGTGGTGGAACCACTGGGGGTGCAGGGTGACCCAGGGGTGGTCGGGGGAGCACTGGAGGGCGAAGTCCAGCGCCACCTCCATCCGCAGGTCGCGGGCGGTCCGCACGAAGTGGTCGAAGTCCTCGAAGGTGCCCAGGTCGGGGTGGAGCGCGTCGTGGCCGCCGGCCGGCGAGCCGATGGCCCAGGGGGAGCCGACGTCGTCCGGGCCCGCGGACAGCGCGTTGTTGGGGCCCTTGCGGAAGGACGTGCCGATGGGGTGGACCGGTGGGAGGTAGACCACGTCGAAACCCATCGCGGCGACCGCCGGCAGCCGCTCGGCGGCGGTGCGCAGGGTGCCGCTGACGCCGCTGCCGTCCGGGCCGGTGACGGCGCCCTCGGAGCGCGGGAAGAGCTCGTACCACGAGCCGTAGAGGGCTCTGCGGCGCTCGACGACGAGCGGCATCGGGCGCGAGACGGTGAGCAGTTCGCGCAGCGGATGGCGGTCCAGGGCCTCGACGACCTCCGGGGCGAGCGCGGTGGCGAGCCGGGTGGCGGCCGGCAGGCCGGTGTCGCGCAGCGCGTCGACGGCGGCCAGGACGCACTCCCGGCCGTCGCTCTTGGGGACCTCGGCGGCGGCCCGTTCGTGCAGCTCGGCGCCCTCGGCGAGCACCAGCTCGGTGTCGATACCGGCCCGGACCTTGATCGCGGCGTGCTTGCGCCAGGTGGCGACAGGGTCGGACCACGCCTCCACGGTGAACGTCCAGCGACCCTCGATCTCCGGCGTGACCTCCGCCGTCCACCGGTCGGTGCCCGGTGCCCGCTCCCGCATCGGGGTCCACGGGCCGCAGCGGCCCGCGGGGTTGCGCAGCACCACGTTCGCGGCGACGGCGTCGGGCCCTTCGCGGAAGACGGTGGCCGAGACCTCGAAGGTCTCGGCCACCACCGCCTTCGCGGGGCGACGGCCGCAATCGATCTGCGGGCGGATGTCCAGGACAGGGATGCGACCGATCATGGGCTCACCTGGGATTGTGATGCTTTGCTGGGTTTTGTCCTTTGTATCCGCTCCACGGTAGGAGGACGGGGTGCGGGCATGGGCGCTCCTGTCCGCTTTCACTCTGCTGGCGGATGGCACGGCGGACCGGATCGGGCCCTGCGGATCGTGTGCGAGGAACGGCGTACGCGGTGAGCCTTCCCGGGCGCGGTGGCCGGGAAATCAGCCGGAACGTGAACTACTGATACGTAACCGCTCACGCCCCGCGATCCGGCGGGCAGGGCCCGGCGCCCTGGTGGGCGGCGGTGGCTCGGTGCTGCCACGGTCGGCGTTCGCCTCCTCAACTCGGTGTGATCACAGCGGAGTTGCGGTGTGCGGAAGTCCGTTGCCGCGCCGGGGCCCGTCGGCGCACCACCGCAGCCTCTCGCCACGGAGGGGTCCGTACAAGAGCGCCTGAGGGGGTGGAATCGGCCATATCGGCGGACCGGGCGGTAGCGGTGGGGCGCATGCGAGCGGGGCGGTGTCCGGAATACTTCCGGACACCGCCCCGCTCCTGGGGTGCTTACGCCCCGGTGCGCTCGGTGCGCGATCGGGTGTCCACCCAACCAGCCGTTATCTAGCCATACTTGACGCTATGTCGGCGTCCCGCTCACTTGACGTTGACGCCGGCCCAGGCCGACTCGACGCCCTTGACCTCGGCGCCGTTCGCGCCGTAGAGGTCGGTGGCGGCCTTGACGGTCGCCTCGCGGGCGGCCTTGTAGTCGGTGGTCGAGGTCATGTAGGCGGTCAGCGCCTTGAACCAGATCTTCTCGGCCTTGTCCCGGCCGATGCCGGTGACCTTGGAGCCGTCGGCGGTCGGGCTGTCGTAGTGGTCGCCGTTGGCGTCCTTCGGACCGCTGCCCTCGGACAGCAGGTAGAAGAAGTGGTTGGCGATGCCCGAGGAGTAGTGGACGTCCACGTTGCCGGCGTCCGGGCTCCAGTTGTCCAGGGACTGGCCGTCCTTGCTGGGCTTGTCCATGTAGCGCAGCGGCTTGCCGTCGCCGTTGATGTCGATCTTCTTGCCGATGAAGTAGCTGCCCGGCTCGGTGGGGTTCTTGGCGTGGAACGCGACGGAGGCGCCGAAGATGTCCGAGGTGGCCTCGTTCAGGCCGCCGGACTCGCCGCTGTACTCCAGTTTCGCGGTGGCCGCGGTGACGCCGTGCGACATCTCGTGGCCGGCCACGTCCAGTGCGGTCAGCGGCTTCTTGTTGCCCTGGCCGTCGCCGTACGTCATGCAGAAGCAGCCGTCGTCCCAGAAGGCGTTGACGTAGTTCTGGCCGTAGTGGACCCGGGAGGTCGCGCCCTTGCCGTCGCCCTTGATGCCGCTGCGGCCGTGCACGTCCTTGTAGTAGTCCCAGGTCTGCTGGGCGCCGTAGGCGGCGTCGACGGCGGCGGTCTGCGGGTTGTCCGGCTTGCCGTTGCCCCACGTGTCGGTGGAGTTGGTGAAGAGCTTGCCGTTGCCGCTCTCGCTGCCGCCGAGGTCGAACGTCTGGTGGCCGCCGCGGGTGTCGTCGGTCAGCTCGTAGCCGTTGCCGCCCTTCTTGCTGGCGACGTCGACCTTGCCGGCGTACTCGCTGTTGCCGACGCCGTTCTCGATGCCCTGGTACTGGAAGAGCTTCTTGCCGGTGTTGGCGTCGGTGATGACGTGCAGCTGGTTGGGGGTGCCGTCCTTCTGGACGCCGCCGACCACGGTCTCGTACGCCAGCACCGGGGTGCCGTTGGCGGCCCAGATCACCTTGCGCGGCGTCTGCGCGTCGGCCTTCTTGGCGCCGATGGTCCTGGTGGCGGTCGACTCGGCGGCCAGCGCGGCCGTCTTCGGGGCGATCTTCGCCGTGGTGGAGGCCACCTTGATGCCGGCCCGGGTCGCCTTGGTGGTGCTCTTGATCGCGCCGCCCTTGGCGGTGTGCACCACCAAGTCGCCGCCGAGGACCGGCAGTCCGGCGTAGGTGCGGTCGTAGCGGGTGTGCGTGGTGCCGTCGGCGTCCTTGACGACGTCCTTGACGACCAGCTGCTCCTGGGGGCCGAGCCCGAGCGCCTTCGCGGTCTGTGCGCGGGCGGCACCGGCGTCGCGGAGCAGTTCCGCGCGGTGCGAGGAGCTCAGCTTGAGCGGGGAGCCGCCCTGGGCGGCGGCGGTGGGGGCGGGGGAGGCTCCGGCGGTACCGGCGGTGATGCCGGCGGCTATCAGGGCCGCCGCCGCGAAGGCGGTACCGGTCACCCGGGTCTTACGGGATATGCGGGGGGTCACGCGTGCTCCTTCAACTTTGCCAAACGGTGGGGGTGCAAAGCGATGCGGGTGTGACATGCAGTCGGGAAGACTGCCATTCGAATGCGTGTATGTCAGGAGGTGGCAAAGAGGTTGTCCGAAACTCGTGCGTGCAGAGGTGCGCGCCGTTCGTGCGACGGAGCCGGGCGCCGCCCCCGGAGAACCGGGAACGGCGCCCAACTTGTCCGTATGCCAGGTGAGTTGTCGGACTGTGCGAAGTGCTGTACCGCCTATGTCACATACGGGTGGCGGTCGGGTGGACACGCACCGTCAGAACGTCAGCTTCCAGCCGTTGATCCCGAGACGCGGGAGCCGACGTTGACCGCGGCCCAGGTGTCGGCGACCGTGTTGTACGTGGCGCTGCCCTGGCCGAAGAGGTCGGCCGCGGCCTGGAGGGTGGCGGTGCGGGCGCCGGCGTAGTCGGTGTTGGCGTTCATGTACTGGGTGAGCGCCTTGAACCACACCTGTTCCGCGTTGGCCCGGCCGATGCCCGGGACCGGCTGGTTGTCGTAGGTCGGGCTGTCGTAGTGGACGCCGTTGATGTCCTTCGGGCCGCTGCCCTCGGACAGCAGGTAGAAGAAGTGGTTGGCGACGCCGGAGGAGAAGTGGACGTCGAGGTTGCCGACGTCGCTCGACCAGTAGTCGGCCGAGGAGCCGTCCTTGGACGGCTTGTCCATGTAGCGCAGCGGGGTGCCGTCGCCGTTGATGTCGATCTTCTTGCCGATGAGGTAACTGCCCGGGTCGCTCGGGTTGTTGGCGTGGAACGCGACGGAGACGCCGAAGATGTCCGAGGTGCCCTCGTTGAGACCGCCGGACTCGCCGCTGTACTCCAGTGCCGCGGTGGCCGCGGTGACGCCGTGCGTCATCTCGTGGCCGGCCACGTCCAGTTCGGTCAGCGGCTTCTGGTTGCCCTGGCCGTCACCGTAGGTCATGCAGAAGCAGCCGTCGTCCCAGAAGGCGTTGACGTAGCCGTCGCCGTAGTGGACGCGGGAGTAGGCGCCGACGCCGTCGCCCCGGATGCCGGTGCGGCCGTGCACGTTCTTGTAGTAGTCCCAGGTCTCCTGGGCGCCGTAGGCGGCGTCGACGCCGGCGGTCTCGGCGTTCTGCGGGGTGCCGTCGCCCCAGGTGTCGGTGGAGTTGGTGAAGAGCGAACCGGTCCCGGACGAGTCGTGGTTGAGGTCGTAGGTCTTGTGGTTGCCGCGGGCGGTGTCGGTCATCGTGAAGTTCGGCGCCGAGCCCGAGGTCCCGAGGGTGACCTGGCCGCTGTACTCGCTGTTGCCGATGCCGTTCTCGATGCCCTGGTACGCGTAGATCCTGGCGCCGGTGGTGGCGTCGGTGACGACGTGCAGCTGGTTGGGGGTGCCGTCGTCCTGGAGGCCGCCGACCACCGTCTCGTACGCCAGCCGCGGGGTGCCGTCGGCGGCCCAGACCACCTTGCGCGGCGCCTTCGCCGCCGCCGTCTTCCGCGAGCCGCGGGCCTGCGCCGCCTTGACGGCCTTCGCCGCGGCGGCGGCCGGTGTGATCCTGGCGGTGGTGCCCGCGAGCGTGAGCCGCGCGCGGACGGCCCTGGTGACGCCCTTGAGCGCCCCGCTCCCGGCCCGGTGCACCACGAGGTCGCCGCCGAGGACCGGTAAGCCCTGGTAGGTGCGCTCGTAGCGGGTGTGCAGGGTGCCGTCGGCGTCCTTCTCGATGTCCTTGACGACCAGCTTCTCCTGGGCGCCGAGCCGGAGTTGCCGGGCGGTGGCCGCGGTGGTGGCGGTGGCCTTCCGTATCAGCTCCGCACGCTGGGACGGGGAGAGCCTGGCCGGCAGCGCGCCGGCGAACGGCGTGGCGTGCACGGTGCCGGGACGTGCCGCGGCGCGGGGCTGGGCCGCCGCTCCGGCGCCGGCCTGTACGCCGACGGCCAGCAGTGCGGTGGCCGCGACGAGCGCGCCGGCGGCGGTGGTGCGTCTGCGGGGGGTCGAGGCATGGGGGGTGGGTCTCACACTGACTCCTTCTGCGGGGCCACCGGCCTCGGGGAGGGCGGCGGCTGAGGGGGACCGGGCGGCGGAGACGCCGTCCGGGCAGAGCGAGGCAGAACGCGTGGAGCGTGTGGGGGGAACAGGTGGTGCGAACGAGGCGACCGCTCGGGATGGAGATGTGGGGGATCCGTGCGGTGGTTGCCGGGAAGAGTGCCACCGCCGCCGGGCGATTGTCAGGTGCAGTCCAACTAATTGGCCGGAAAACGTTCGTTGGGCGAAATCCGGTGTCCGTAAGCCGGACGGCCGGCCGGATTCCGGTGCCCGGCCGTCAGCCGACACTCTCCCGCCATGCCCGGTGCAGCTGCGTGAACCGTCCCCGGGCGGCGGCCAGTTCGGCCGGTGTGCCGTCCTCGACGATCCGGCCGCCGGCCATCACCAGCACCCGGTCGGCGATCTGCACCGTCGACAGCCGGTGCGCGATCACCAGCGCCGTACGGTCCCGCAGCACCGTGGCCATGGCGCGCTGCACCGCCCGCTCGCCCGGGATGTCCAGCGAACTGGTCGCCTCGTCCAGGATGAGGACGGCCGGGTCGGCGAGCAGCGCGCGGGCGAAGCCGACCAACTGCCGCTGGCCCGCGGAGATCCGGCCGCCGCGCTTGCGGACGTCGGTGTCGTAGCCGTCCGGGAGGGCGGCGATGAAGTCATGGGCGCCGATCGCCTTCGCGGCCCGCTCGACCTCCTCGCGGCTGGCGTCCGGGCGGCCGATGGCGATGTTGTCGGCGACCGTACCGGAGAACAGGAACGCCTCCTGGGTGACCATGACGACCTCCCGGCGCAGCTCGGCGCCGGCCAGTTCGCGCAGGTCGACGCCGTCCAGCAGGACCCGGCCCTCGGTGGGGTCGTAGAAGCGGGCCAGCAGCTTGGCCAGGGTGGACTTGCCGGCGCCGGTGGCGCCGACCACCGCCACGGTCGTGCCGGGCGCGAGCGCGAGGTCGAAGCGCGGCAGTACCTCACCGCCGGTCCGGTACGCGAACCGGACGCCGCGGAAGGCCACTTCGCGGCCCGGCCGGGCGGGCGCGGCGGCCGGCAGCGCGCGCGGTGCGGCGGGCTCGGGCACGGTCGGCCGCTGGGCGAGCAGCCCGGCGATCTTCTCCAGTGAAGCCGCCGCCGACTGGTAGGCGTTGAGGAACATCCCGAGCCGGTCGATGGGGTCGTACAGCCGGCGCAGGTACAGCACCGAGGCGGCCAGCACGCCGAGGGCGAGAGTGCCGGTGGCGACGCGGTAGGCGCCCCACAGGACGATCGCGGCGACCGCGATGTTGGCCACCGCCCGGGAACCGACGACATAGCGCGCCATCTCCAGTATCGCGTCGCCGTTGATCCGCAGATGGCGGTCGTTCAGCCGGGCGAAGGCCGCGTCGTTGGCCCGCTCGCGGCGGAACGCCTGCACCGGGCGGATGCCGTTGATGGTCTCGGTGAACCGCACGATGACGGCCGCGATGGCGGTGGACCGCCTCCCGTACACCCGCTTCGAGCGGCGCTGGAAGGAGCGGACGAGGAGCGCCAGCGGCACCGCCGAGACCAGGGCGGCGGCGCCGAACCCCCAGTCCAGCCAGAGGAGGGTGACGGTGATGTAGACCGTCGAGAGGACGACCGTTACCAGCTCCTGGAGGCCCTCGTCGAGGAGTTCGCGCAGCGCCTCCACGTCGGTGGTGGCCCGGGATATCAGCCGGCCGGAGGTGTAGCGCTCGTGGAAATCCAGGCTCAGCGCCTGCCCGTGCCGGAAGATCCGGTCGCGCAGA
Organism: Streptomyces sp. CT34; assembly: GCF_000805335.1. Lineage (GTDB taxonomy): Bacteria > Actinomycetota > Actinomycetes > Streptomycetales > Streptomycetaceae > Streptomyces. The sequence goes on from NZ_KN708638.1 coordinate 5,723,630, forward strand.
TCGACCAGCACGTCCTGACTGGCCCGGGCGGAGAGCCGCACGAAGGCGCACTGGAGCCCGCCGGCCGCCGTGGCGCACAGCGCCGCCGCCACCGCCACCGCGATCAGCGGGCCGCGGTCGCCGGCCCGCAGCGCCGGCACCGCACGGTCGAGGGCGTAGGCGACCAGCAGCGGTCCGGCCTGCACGGCGGCCTGCTGGAGCAGCAGCACGAGGGCGGCGGCCCGGACGCGCCCGCGGTAGGGCGCCAGTAAGGACCGCAGCAGCGCGCGTGAGGCGCCCTTGGGGGTGGGCAGCAGGTCCGTCGCGAAGACGTCGGGGGTGGCTTCCGAGCGGTGCCGTCCGGAGGGGGCGCCGTCCCGTTCGCCGCGGCTGTCCGGGTCGTCGGCCGGCAGGCCGGTCGCCGTGGTCGTCATCGGGCGCTCTCCCCCTCGCGCGGTGCGCTGCCGGTGGTACGGGCGGGGCCGGCTCCGGTGACCGGGCCGGCGCCCCGGACGGGACCGGCGCCTTGGACGGGACCGCCGACGCCGGGCTCCGCCGTCCCGGACATCAGCGCGGCGTACTCCGGGCTGTCCCGCAGGAGTTGGCGGTGCGTGCCGACCGCGGCTATGCGGCCGTCCGACAGCAGCGCCACCCGGTCGGCGAGCAGCACCGTGGACGGGCGGTGCGCGACGACCAGCGCGGTGGTGCCCGCCAGGACCTTCCGCAGCGCCGCCTCCACCAGGGCCTCGGTGTGGACGTCGAGGGCGGAGAGCGGATCGTCGAGGATCAGGAAGCGCGGCCGGCCGACCACGGCGCGGGCCAGGGCCAGCCGCTGCCGCTGCCCGCCGGACAGGCTCAGCCCCTGCTCGCCGACCTCGGTGGCGGCGCCCTGGGGGAGCGCGGCCACGAAACCGTCGGCCTGCGCCACCTCCAACGCCCGCCGCAGGGCGGCGTCTTGGTCCGCATGGTGGGTTCCGGCGTGGTCGGCGGGGGCGTCGTGGTCGGTGGGGTCCTGGTCGGTGTGATGGGCGTGGTCGGTGGGGGGATCGGCGCCGAGGGCGAAGCCGTGGTCGTCGTGGTCGTTCCGGCCCGTTGTGCGGTCCGCGCCCTGGGCGCCCCAGGTGCCAGACCTGCCCGACGTGTCCGACGCGGCCGACGCACCCGACGCGCCCATGAGGACGTTCTCCGCCACGGTCGCCGAGAACAGGGTGGGCTCCTCGAAGGCCACCGCCACCAGCGCCCGCGCCTCGTCCCGGTCGAGCGTGGCCAGATCACGGCCGTCCAGGGTGATCCGGCCCGCCGTGGGGTCGTACAGCCGCGGTACCAGCGCCGTCAGCGTGGTCTTCCCGCTGCCGGTCGCCCCGACCAGCGCCATCGTCTCCCCGGGCCGGATGTGCAGATCGACGCCCCGGAGGGTGGCCGGGGTGCCCGGCGCCGCGTCCGGATACCGGAACTCGACCCCTTCGAAGACCAGGCCGCCCACGGGCGGCGCACCGCCGGCCGGGCCGCCGCCGGCGTCCGCGGCGCGGGCCCCGTCCTCGTCCGCTGCCCGGTCCACCGTCCGGTCCACCGTCCGGTCCGCCGTCCGGTCCGCCGTCCGGCCCGGTGCTGCCGGGGTGTCCTCCAGGGGCTCGTCCGCCAAGGGCTCGTCCAGCACCTCGAAATAGCGGTCGGCCGCCGTCGCCGCCGCGCTGCTCATCGCCAGCAGGAAGCCGATCGAATCCACCGGCCAGCGCAGCGCCAGCGCCGTGGACAGGAAGGCGACGAGCGTCCCCGCCGACAGCCGGCCGTCGGCCACCCGGACCGCCCCCAGCACCAGCGCGGTGGCCACCGCGAGCTCCGGGAGCAGGGTGTTGAAACCCCAGATGACGGACAGCAGCCGGGCCTTGCGCAGTTCGGTCGTCCGGACCGACCGGGTCAGCTCCTTGAACGCGCGGGCCTGGCTGCGGTGGCGGCCGAACCCCTTGATGATCCGGATGCCGAGGACCGACTCCTCGACGACCGTCGTCAGATCGCCCACCTGGTCCTGCGCCCGGCGCGCGGCCTGCCCGTACTTCGCCTGGAAGACCGAGCACATCACCATCAGTGGCAGCATCGGCGCCAGCAGCACCAGCCCGAGCGACCAGCGCTGGGCCAGCAGGATCGCACAACCCACCACTATCGTCGCGCCGTTGACCAGCAGGAACGTCAGCGGGAAGACCAGGAACAGGCGCAGCAGCTGAAGATCCGTGGTGGCCCGCGAGAGCAACTGCCCCGATGGCCAGCGGTCGTGGAAGGCCACCGGCAGCCGCTGCACCCGGCGGTAGAGCGCCTCGCGCATCGCCGCCTCCACCCCGGCCGTCGGCCGCGCCACCAGCCACCGCCGCAGTCCGAACAGGCCCGCCTCGGCGAGCCCGAGCAGCAGCAGGCAGCCGCCGCCCCACCACACCCCTCCGGTGTCGCCGGCCGCCACCGGCCCGTCCACCAGCCACTTGAGAACCAGCGGGATGACCACGCCGATGCACGATGCGACCACCGCCACGAACGCGGCGGTGAACAGCCGCGCCCGCACCGGCCGCACGAACGGCCACAGGCGCAACAGTGAGCGCACGGCGGAGTGTTGGACCGGCTGCATCGGGTCAGCCGGGTCCGCCGGGTCGGTCCGGGGCGTCGGGTGCGTGGTGAGTGCCATCACTCGCGAGCGTACGGCGAGCCACTGACAACGCTCATGCGGTTTTCCGGCACACGCTCTTCCGCCGGCCGTCAACCGTCCTCCGGCTGCGGTCAGTTGTCAGCCGCCAACCGTCAACCGTCTTGCGCCGGCGGTCAGTTACCGGCAGCCCCCGCCGGCCGTCAGCCGCTCCCGCCGGCCGTCGGCCGGCCTCCGCTACCCCGGCACCACCCGGAACAGCAGCACCGTCCGCCCGGGCACCTCCACCCCGGCCCCCGCCACGTACCGCACGCCCGCCCGCGCCCCGCCGCCCGCCATACCGCCCGCCGTACCGTTTGCCGCCTCCGCGTCCGCGTCGGCCCCCTCGGCCGAGGTGTCCACGACCAGCTCGTACGCGCTCGCCCACGGCGGCCCGGGCAGGGTCACCGCCCGCGGCTGCGCGCCGGCGTGCAGCACGGCCAGGAAGCTGTCGTCGACGACCCGGATGCCGCGGTCGTCGCGCTGCGGGATGTCGTTGCCGGACAGGTACATGGCCAGGGTGGCGCCCGGCGCGTACCAGTCCGGTTCGGTCATCTCCGTGCCGTCCGCGCCGAACCACGCCAGATCGCGCAACCCGCCGTGCCGCTGCGGCCGGCCGGAGAAGAACGCCCGGCGGCGGAGCACCGGATGGCCGCGGCGCAGCGCTATCAGCCGGGCGGTGAGGGCGGCGAGCGCCCGCCAGTGGGGGTCGTCGAGGAGCGACCAGTCCAGCCAACTGGTGGGACCGTCCTGGCAGTAGGCGTTGTTGTTGCCGTGTTGAGTGCGGCCCAGCTCGTCGCCGGCGACCAGCATCGGGACCCCGGTCGACAGCAGCAGGGTGGTCAGCAGGTTGCGCAGCTGGCGGCGGCGCAGCGCGGTGACGCCTGGGTCGTCGGTCTCGCCCTCGGCGCCGCAGTTCCAGGACCGGTTGTCGTGGGTGCCGTCCCGGTTGTCCTCGCCGTTGGCCTCGTTGCGCTTGTGCTCGTAGGTGACCAGGTCGCGCAGGGTGAAGCCGTCGTGCGCGGTGATGAAGTTGACCGAGGCGTACGGGCGCCGGCCGCCCCAGGCGTACAGGTCGCTCGACCCGGAGAGCCGGTAGCCCAGGTCGCGGACGTCGTGCGTGGCGCCGCGCCAGAAGTCGCGGACGGTGTCGCGGTAGCGGTCGTTCCACTCCGTCCACAGGGGCGGGAACGCGCCGACCTGATAGCCGCCGGAACCCACGTCCCAGGGCTCGGCGATCAGCTTGACCCGGCGCAGCACCGGGTCCTGGGCGATCACCGCGAGGAACGGCGAGAGCATGTCGACGTCGTGCATGGAGCGGGCCAGCGCCGCCGCCAGGTCGAAGCGGAAGCCGTCCACCCCCATCTCGGTGACCCAGTAGCGCAGCGAGTCGGTGATCAGCCGCAGCACGTTGGGCTGGACGACGTGCAGGGTGTTGCCGCAGCCGGTGTAGTCGGCGTAGCGGCGGGCGTCGCCCTGGAGGCGGTAGTAGCCGCGGTTGTCGATGCCCCGGAGGGAGAGCGTCGGACCCAGTTCACCGGCCTCCGCGGTGTGGTTGTAGACGACGTCCAGGATCACCTCGATACCGGCGTCGTGCAGCGCCCGCACCATCCGCTGGAACTCGCCGACCTGCTGGCCCCGGGTGCCGGTGGCGGCGTACCCCGCGTGCGGCGCGAAATAGCCGATGGAGTTGTAGCCCCAGTAGTTGCGCAGCCCCCGGCGCACCAGGTGGTCCTCGTGCGCGAACTGATGGACCGGCAGCAGCTCGACCGCGGTGACGCCGAGCCGGGTCAGATGGTCCAGCGCGGCGGGGTGCGCCAGTCCCGCGTAGGTGCCGCGCAGCTCCTCCGGGATGCCGGGGTGGCGCATCGTGAAGCCCCGGACGTGCAGTTCGTAGAGGACGGAATCCGGCCAGGGGGTCTTGGGACGCCGGTCGTCCCGCCACCCGTCCCCGCCCTCGTCGTCGGCCACCACCACCCCCTTGGGGACGTACGGCGCCGAGTCGCGGTCGTCGCGCACGGTGTCCGCGTACTGCTGCTGCGGCCAGTCCCGGGCGTGCCCGTAGAGCTGGGCGGGCAGCGCGGGCCCGCCGGGGCCGGCCTCCGTGCACGTGCCGAAGTCGCCGTCCACCGCCCTGGCGTACGGGTCGAGCAGCAGCTTGGCCGGATTCCAGCGGGCGCCCGTCCAGGGGTCCCAGCGGCCGTGCACCCGGTAGCCGTAGCGCTGCCCCGGGCCGGCGCCGGGCAGGAAGCCGTGCCAGATCTCGTGGGTCAGCTCGGTGAGGGGGTGGCGGGTCTCCTGCCCCTCGTCGTCGAAGAGGCAGAGCTCGACGGCCTCGGCGCCGCCCGCCCACAGGGCGAAGTTGGTGCCCGGGACGCCGTCCGGCCCGGTGCGGCAGCGGGCCCCGAGGGGCGTCGGGCTGCCGGGGCGGACGTCCACGGGCGCGGCGAGCGGTTCCCCCGCCACCGCCTCCTGCTCGGGTGCGCTGGACACTGCCGGCCTCCTGCGGCTTCGGGCTCGGTCGAGTGGTGGCCCGAGCCCGGGGGCACCGCCCAGCGTGAGCTGGGGGAGTCCCGGCCGCGCGCGGGCCCACCGCCCGCAATGTCGTGCTGCGTCGTGCGGTGCCTGCTGCGTGGTGCTGTGTCGCGCTGCGCCGTTCCGCGTCGTTCCCGGTCGCACGGTGTCGTTCCCGGTCGTACGGTGCCCCCCGTCGTTTCGGTGTCGTCCCCCGTCGTGCTGCGGTGTTCAGCGTTGTCCAGCGTTGTTCTGCCCGCAACCGGGCGTTGCCTCACGCTTCCCGCCGCCGCTTGCGCCCGGTACCCCCGCCACCCGCCCGCGCCCCCTACCCACCCCCGCCGCGATCCCCGGCATGACATTCCGAACCGTGGCATACCGCCCAACCCGCGCATCATCCGTCACAATCCGGCGTATGACCGGCCATCAGCACGACCGAGCAGGGGACCATGCGGGGGAACGACCGGCGGACGGGACGACGGTGCCGGGCCTGCCGGTCCGCCGCGCGCCCTCCGTGGTCCCGCGGGCACCCCGTTTCCGCGCCGCCCACGCGCTGCTGGCCGCGCTCGCGAGCTGGGCGGCGCTGGCCGGCTGCGGCGGTCCGGACGCGCTGCTCGGCAGCCCGCCGGCCGCCCCGGAGGAGGCGATCCGGATCCTGCCGGGTGACGGCGCGCGCGGCGTACGGGCCAACGGGCGGCTGGAGGTCCGGGCCCAGGAGGGGCGGCTGGAACGGGTGGAGGTCACCCGGACCGGGAGCGACGGTCGGGATTCCGTGAACGGCCGGTTCTCGCCGGACGGGACGATCTGGCGGCCGGCGGCCGACGCCCTCGAACTCGGCGCCCGCTACACCGTCGACGCCGTCGCGCGGGACGGCGCCGGCCGCCTCCTGGCCCGCCACACCACCTTCACCACCTACCTGCCCCCGCACCGGATCATCGGCTCCTACACGCCCGAGAACGGCACCACGGTCGGCACCGGCCTGATCTTCTCGATGGTCTTCAACCGGGCGGTCGCCGACCGCGCGGCCGTCGAGCACGCCATCACGGTCAGCGCCCAGCCGGCCGTCGAGATCGCCCCCCACTGGTTCGGCCGCCGGCGGCTGGACTTCCGGCCCCGGCACCGGTGGCGGCCGGGCACCCGGATCACCGTGCACCTGGGGCTGCGCGACGTGAAGGCCGGGCCCGGCTCCTACGGGCTCCAGCGCAAGACCCTCCACTACCGGGTCGACCGGGACCAGATCAGCGTCATCGACGCGGCCCTGCACACCCTGACCGTGCACCGCTCGGGCCGGGTGCTGGCGACCCTGCCGGTGACCACGGGCAACGCCGACAACCCCACCTACAACGGGAAGATGGTGATCCTGGAGCGCCATGCGGTGACCCGGATGGACGGCGGAACCGTCGGCTTCGGCGCCGAGTACGACATCCCCGACGTGCCGCACGCGATGCGGCTGACCCGGTCCGGGACCTTCCTGCACGGCAACTACTGGGCGCCGCCGCGGGTCTTCGGCGGTGCCAACACCAGCCACGGCTGCGTCGGGCTCAAGGACGTCAAGGGCGGCGGCCAGGACACCCCGGCCGGCTGGCTCTACCGGAACTCGATCGTCGGGGACACCGTGGAGGTCCGCAACTCCCGGGACCGCACGGTCGCCCCGGACAACGGCCTGGGCGGCTGGAACATGTCGTGGCCGGCCTGGCGGGCGGGTGGCGCGCGCCACTGAACGAGCCCCCGTCCGCGCTCGTACGCACGAACGAGAACCCACCCTCCCCTTGGGACTGAACAGTGACATCCGGGGGGAGTTGAGTGTCAGTGCGGTGTGGTTATCTAGCGGCACGCGCGCGGCCCGCGGGTGCCGGCGCGCGGTGGTCCGCGGGCGGTGCGAGGGGAAGAGGGGCCAGTCGTGAACGTCCAGATATCGGGGGAGCCGGTTCGCCGGCGGGCGTGGCGGCGCCGGGGACGCGCCCCGCTCGGGCTGCTGCTCGGTTCGCTGCTGCTGGTGACGGCGTGCGGAGGCGGCGCGGAGGGCCGCGGAGAGCCGGCCGGCAAAGCGGGGCCGGACACCTCCGCCTCGCAGGCCGTCGTGACGATCGCGCCCAAGGACGGCGCGCACGACGTCGCCACCAGCGGCGCGCTGAAGGTGTCCGCCCAGAAGGGCCGGCTACGGTCCGTCAAGGTCAGGGACGTCAGGGGCAATGAGGTCGACGGGAAGATATCCGGCGGCGGTGCCCTGTGGGAGCCGAGCGGTCATCTCGGCCCCTCGACGCAGTACACCGTCGACGCGGTGGCCGTGGACGCCCGGGGCCGGCGGGCCGCCGAGCACGCCACGTTCACCACGCTCGTCCCGAAGAACACCTTCATCGGCCAGTACAGCCCCGAGAACGGCCAGCAGGTCGGCGTCGGGATGCCGGTCTCCCTCCACTTCACCCGGGGGATCACCGACCCCGCGGCCGTCGAGAAGGCCATCACGGTCACGGCCCGGCCGGCCGTCCCGATCGCCGGCCACTGGTTCGGCAACGACCGGCTCGACTTCCGCCCCGAGAAATACTGGGCGCCCGGCACCAAGGTCACCCTCAAGCTCGACCTCAACGGTGTCGAGGGCCGCCCCGGCGTCTACGGCACCCAGACCAAGGAGGTCTCCTTCACGGTCGGCCGCAGCCAGATCAGCACCGTCGACGCCCGCTCGAAGCAGATGACGGTGGTCCGCGACGGCAGGACCCTGAAGACCCTCCCGATCACCGCCGGCGCGCCGGGCACCGAGACGTACAACGGCCGGATGGTGATCAGCGAGAAGCACCCGGTGACGCGGATGAACGGGGACACCGTCGGCTTCGGCGGCGAGTACGACATCAAGGACGTCCCGCACGCGATGCGGCTGAGCACGTCCGGCACCTTCCTCCACGGCAACTACTGGTCGGGCCGGGACACGTTCGGCACCCGCAACGCCAGCCACGGCTGTGTCGGCCTGTTCGACGTGCGGGGCGGCGACGACGGATCCACGCCGGCGGCCTGGTTCTACCGGAACTCCCTCATCGGCGACGTCGTCATCGTCGAGAACGCCCACGACGAAACGATCCAGCCGGACAACGGCTTCGGTGACTGGAACCTGTCCTGGGACGCCTGGCGGGCCGGCGGGTAGCCCGGCCGGACGCGGGGCGGCGGGCGGCGTTAACGCGTACTAACCTGCCCGCATGACTGTGAATCTTGAGGTAGCCGACGGTGTCGGCACCATCCGCCTGGACCGCCCGCCGATGAACGCGCTGGACGTCGCCACCCAGGACCGGCTCCACGAGCTGGCGGTGGAGGCCGGCCGGCGCGACGACATCCGTGCCGTCGTGGTCTGGGGCGGCGAGAAGGTGTTCGCGGCCGGCGCGGACATCAAGGAAATGCAGGCCATGGACCACGCCGCCATGGTCGTCCGCTCCAAGGGGCTCCAGGACGCGTTCACCGCCGTGGCCCGGATCCCCAAGCCGGTGGTCGCCGCGATCACCGGCTACGCGCTGGGCGGCGGCTGCGAGTTGGCGCTCTGCGCCGACTTCCGGATCGCCGCCGACGACGCCAGGCTGGGCCAGCCCGAGATCCTGCTGGGGCTGATCCCGGGCGCCGGCGGCACCCAGCGGCTGGCCCGGCTGGTCGGCCCGTCCAAGGCCAAGGACCTGATCTTCACCGGCCGTCACGTCAAGGCCGAGGAGGCGCTCACCATCGGCCTGGTCGACCGCGTGGTGCCGGCCGCCGAGGTCTACGCCCAGGCGCACGCCTGGGCGGCCCGGCTGGCGTCCGGCCCGGCGCTCGCCCTGCGGGCCGCCAAGGAGTCCGTCGACGCCGGGCTGGAGACGGACATCGACACCGGGCTGACGATCGAACGCAACTGGTTCGCCGGGCTGTTCGCGACCGAGGACCGGGAGATCGGGATGCGCAGTTTCGTCGAGGAGGGACCCGGCAAGGCCAAGTTCCGCTGATGCGCCTGGTGTTGACGGGACATCTGGGGTTTGCCCGCGGCGTGGTGCCCCGTGCGGGCGAATTGCCGAAAACCTCGTTGCACCTTAAGAAAACCTTTCGCGTCCGCTCCGCCGGTTCGCCGCCGGTACGCGGTCGGCGCAGGTCAGCGGGGTGACGCGGCACCTTAACTGCCGTTGGCATATGTCCAGTCGGGGGTGTGGAGCCGGCGATTCCGGACAACTGATTACGCCGGTTCCGCCCCCCGCGGCGCCGAGGAGCGGCCATGATGGGGGCATGGCGGGCCTCGAAGGAATGGAGCAGCCGCGGCCGGGCAGTGGCACGGCCGCGGCGCGTCGGTGCGCTCCCGGTGCGGACCCGGAGGCGGCTCCGGCGCCCGTCGGTCCGGTGCCCGCGCCGTTCGACCTGGTCGGCGAACCGACCCTGGACGAGATCAGACTCCCCTCGCGCCCCCAGTCCGCCGGCACCGCACGGCGGTTGACCGCCGCGGTGCTCCTCAAGCAGTGGTCGCTCTCGCCGCAGCTCGCCGAGCACGCGGTACTGCTGGTCTCCGAGTTGGTCGGCAACGCCGTACGGCACACCGGGGCCCGGACGTTCGGGCTGCGGATGCTGCGCCGGCGCGGCTGGATCCGTGTCGAGGTGCGCGATCCGTCCCGCGGGCTGCCCTGCCTGATGCCGGTGCAGGAGATGGACACCAGTGGCCGCGGTCTCTTCCTCGTCGACAAGCTCTCCGACCGGTGGGGCGTGGACCTGCTGCCGCGCGGCAAGACCACGTGGTTCGAGGTGCGGGTCAACGACCGCTGACCGGAGCGTCCCCCAGGACGGGACCGGGGCCCTCCCGCGGGTGTCGCGGGGTGGCCCCGGTAGCCCGACCTCCGGCGGACGGAAGGGGTGGGGTCCGCCGGGTCGTGGACGGCCCGGACCGCATCGGCGGGGCCGCCGCGGTCGACTATGGCAGGCGGGACAGGGGCTGGCCAAAGACGCCGAACGGTAGATATTCGGGCATAGCGCAATTAGTCGGGCGGTCTCGTGGGGTGAGGTATGCCACCGCGGGCCACTGCGGGCCACCGCGGGCCGTCCTGCGGCGGCGGTCCGTAGGATGGGACGTTCATCCGCGCGCCGGCCCGGACCGCCGGCCCGGACCGCCGGGCGCGGACCACCGGACCACCGGACCACCGAGCCCGCCGGACACGCACCACCGGATCGGGACCGCCATCGAGGGGGAGGGAACATGCGCCAGCTGCGCCGGTCGGCGACGCTGACCCTGCTGCTCCTCCTCGCGGTCACCTTCGGGCCGATGCTCTGCCGGATCGGCGGCGACCAGGCATGGCTCGCGGGCCGGGCAGCCAGCGCCGCGGTGGCCCGGGAGTCCGGCCCGGCCGGCCCGGCCGCGCAGCGCGGTCTGCCGCTCGCCGAGGCCGCCCCGGTCGCGGTCGCCGACACGTCCAAGAAGTGCTCCGACCACCACGCGCCGAGCCCCGACGAATCGGCCCCGATCCCCGCACCGCACCGCGCCGAGCCGCTCGCCCCGGCCACCACCGGACCCGGGCCGCTCGCCGCGGACCTGCCCGCACAGTTCGCGCGGGCCCGCCCGCCGACCGGCGCCGCCCCCGCCACCGACCACACCGCGCTCCTGCCCGTACTGCGGATATAGGCCGCTGCCCCGACGCACCCGCCTGTTGTTTTCCGCTTCCGTACGTCTGGAGCCCCCGCATGCCCACTTCCGCTTCCCCCACCCGAAAACTGGCCGCCGTCGGCGCGGTCGTCGCGCTCGTCGTGGCCGTGATCGCCATCGCGGTCGCCGTCGGCAAGGCCGTCGAGGGCGGCCGGGACGAGGGCGGCACCGCCGCACCCGACACCGCCGCCTCCGCACAGTCCCAGGAGAACCCCGCACAGCAGAAGCTGTACGACGACCTCGCCCGGCGCACCAGCCGGCGCACCGCCGGCGACCCGCTGGCCGTCGGCAAGCCGGACGCCCCGGTGGTCCTGGTCGAGTACGCCGACTACCAGTGCTCGTTCTGCGGGCGCTTCACCCGCGAGACCCAGCCCGCGCTGATCAAGAAGTTCGTCGACGCGGGCACCCTGCGCATCGAGTTCCGCAACTTCCCGGTCTTCGGCGCCGACTCCGAGCGCGCCGCCCGCGCCTCCTGGGCAGCCGGCCGGCAGGGCAGGTTCTGGCAGCTGCACGACCAGCTCTACGCCAAGACCCGCAAGGGCGACGCCCTGGCCGAGGAAAAGCTCGTCGAGCTGGCGCGCGCGAGCGGGGTGCCGGACATCGAGAAGTTCCGTGCCGACCTGAAGAGCCCCGCCGCCGACCAGGCCCTGAAGAAGGACCAGGACGAGGGCTACCAGCTCGGCGTGCAGTCCACCCCGTCCTTCCTGATCAACGGCCGGCCGGTGGCCGGGGCCCAGCCCACCGGGGTCTTCGAGCAGGCGATCACCCAGGCCGCCGCCGCGGCGAAGGGCGGGCACGGCACCGCGGGGGCCGGGAAGTGACCACCGACATCGGCTACCTCGCGGCATTCCTGGGCGGCGCGCTGGCGCTGGTCAGCCCGTGCAGCGCGCTGCTGCTGCCGGCCTTCTTCGCGTACTCCCTCGCCAACCCCGGCCGGCTGCTGGCCCGCACCGGGGTGTTCTACCTGGGGCTCGCCACCACCCTGGTGCCGCTGGGCGCGGCCAGTACGGCGGCCAGCCGGCTGTTCAACGGCCACCGCGATCTGCTGGTCGCGGTCGGCGGCTGGGTGGTGATCGCGATGGGGGTCGCGCAGATCCTGGGTCTGGGCTTCGCCTCGAAGCGCGCCCAGGCCGCCGCCGCCCGGATCACCCCGCGCTCGGCGCTGTCCACCTTCCTGCTCGGCTGCGTCTACGGGCTCGCCGGCTTCTGCGCGGGGCCGATCCTGGGCGCGGTGCTGACCGTGACCGCGGTCAGCGGCTCACCGCTCTACGGCGCCTCTATGCTCGCCGTCTACGCCCTGGGCATGGCGCTGCCGCTGTTCGTCCTGGCGCTGCTGTGGGACCGCTTCCGGCTCGGCACCCGGGGCTGGCTGCGCGGCCGGGCCTTCCGCCTCGGCCGGCTGCAACTGCACACCACGTCCGTGCTCTCCGGCGTCTTCTTCATCGGCATCGGGGTGCTGTTCCTGCGCTTCAACGGGACCAGCGCGCTGCCCGGAATCCTGGACCCGGACACCGAGCTGTGGCTGGAGGAGTGGGCGACCCGGATCGGCGACGGCGTACCGGATTTCGTGCTGATCGCGCTGGCCGCGCTGGCCGCCGCCGCGGTGCTGGGCCGGATCGCGCTGCGCCCGGAGCGCACGCCGCGACCCGCGGACGACGCCGCCGGGCCGACGGCGGGGACCTCCGACCGCGACCGGGGCCGGTCGGACGGTGCGGGGCCCGACCACCCGTCGGACCGGTCCTAAGCGCTCAGCCGCCGGTGCCGGTGCGGATGCGGCCGGGGGCGCGGGCGGGCGTGCGGGGGGTGGGCGTCCGCCCGGCGCCGCCGGTCGTTGCAGAGCAGGCACTTGCCGTAGCCCGGCGGAAGGGGGTCTTCCGGATCGCCGTACAGCGGATCCACCGCGCCGTTGGGGTGCAGGGCGCAGCCCGTCGGGCCGGCGGTGTCCTCGCCCAGCGAGCCGGCGGCGGTCAGCGCGCGCCGGAGGGCGTCGACGAGCCGGTCGGTGTCCCGCCGGGTGGGCGCGGACGGCAAGGCGGAGGCGAGGTCGGAGGCGGTGGTCAGCGCGGTACGGAGTTCGCGCAGGCTTGCGTAACCCATGTCCTGGAGAGTAGGCGGCCCCACTGACAGTTGATCTTCCGATCGCACTTCGTGGCTTCCCATGGCCGCATGCATGCCCGCTCCGGCCCATGATTTAGCACCGGGACGGTGACCGGCCCCTTGCCGGAGCATGACAGAACGGGGTGCCCGCACCGCGCGGGCGCGGGCACCCGCGGCGTCACGGGGCGATCGGCAGCGCCCGCTTGTGCTCGGTGAGGCGGTAGCGCCGGACGATCGACGCGAAGGCGTCCGCGTCGACCGGGCGGCCCTCCAGGAAGTCGTCGATCTGGTCGTAGCTGACACCGAGCGCGTCCTCGTCGGGCTTGCCCGGGTCGAGGGTCTCCAGGTCGGCGGTCGGGACCTTCCACACCAGCTCGGCCGGGGCGCCCAGGGCCTGAGCCACGGCGCGCACCCGGCGCTTGGTGAGCCCGGTGAGCGGTACCACGTCGGCCGCGCCGTCGCCGAACTTGGTGAAGAAGCCGGAGACCGCCTCGGCGGCGTGGTCGGTGCCGACCACCAGGCCGTCGTGGGCACCCGCGACCGCGTACTGGGCGATCATGCGCTGCCGGGCCTTGATGTTGCCGTGGACGAAGTCCTGGTGGTGGGCGTCGCGGAAGGTGACGCCGCCGGCCACCGCCGCGGCCAGCGCCGCGTCGCTCGCCGGGCGGACGTCCACGGTCAGCAGCCGGTCGGCGCGGATGAACTCCACCGCCAGCTGTGCGTCCTTCTCGTCCGCCTGCTCGCCGTACGGCAGCCGCATCGCGTGGAACGTCGCGTCGTGGCCGGCCGCGCGGGCCCGCTCCACCGCGAGCTGGCAGAGCCGGCCCGTGGTGGTGGAGTCGATACCGCCGCTGATGCCCAGCACCAGGGAGCGCAGGCCCGTGGACGTCAGCCGCTCTGTGAGGAAGGCCACCCGGCGCTCGATCTCCCGCTCGGCGTCGAACGCCGCGGTGGCCGGCGGCACCTGGAGTTCCTGGGCTATGTGCTGCTGCACGTCCTTGGACGCCGGGTCGGTCACGGGTGCTCCTCTGGTTCTCGTCACGCACTGTGCACACATTCCGCGAGATGGTCACGCGATGTGCCCATGGCGCGTATCCGGATACTGCCGGAGAAGTTTATGCGGGGTGCGCCCAGCTCTTGAGTTCGGCCTTGTTGGAGAAAGCCGCGACGTTCTTGTCCAGCGGCTGGTCCGTGTACTGGTGGATACGCCACTTCGCCTTGACCCGCGGATGCCCGGCGGCGACGTAGTCGGCGATCCACAGGCCGTCCGCGGCATAGGACGTGGTGTCGCGATTCAGCCAGAAATCGCGGTTGCAGTAGAGCAGCACGCGGTGCTTGGGCCGGAGTTTCTTGACTTCCTGAAGGAACTGGTCCTTCTGCGCGTTGCTGGCGTACGAGCCCGCCCCGGTGGTCTCCCAGTCGGCCGCCAGCAGGTCGCCGTGGACCGAGGAGCATTTCTCGACGAAGTATTGCGCCTGGGCCGCGATATTCCCCGGCCACAGGAAGTGGTAGAAACCGACCACCGCGCCCGCCTCGCGCGCCCGGGCCGCCTGAGCCGACTGATGCGGATTGACGTAGGAGCGGCCTTCGGTGGCCTTGATGAGGACGAAGTCCAACCCCCGGGCGGAATAATCGGTGTTGTAGGAACTGACATCGACACCGTGCAGCATGAGCGACCTCCTGCCGAATCGGATCTGCGAAATGCGAAGCGTCATCCGCGCGAAACGGCAGTCGCCCCCCAGCAGTTCAGCATGTGCACGACCGGAGACGCCAGATCGACGCGCTGAAGTTCCCGGCGGCGCAGGCGAGTTGGTGACGCATGACACCCGTGGGGCGGGTGGTGCGGGAGGGGTGCGGATGCCCGCTCAGTGGCCGGTCGTCGGAAGACCGCCGGTGCCGGGCTCCGGCCGTGCGTCCAGCCGCCGCCGCAGCCGCCGGGCCTGTTCCCGCCCCCGGGTCCGCCCCACGGCGGCGGCCCGGCGCAGCGCCCGGCCGCGACGGGTCGCCCGCAGGTCCCGGAAGAGGAGTTGGTACCGCTCGGCCATCGGCCCGGGGTCGTAGCGGTGCCCGGCCGCCAGCGCGGCGGCGCCCATCTCCCGGCGGCGCTCCGGGTCCTCGATCAGATCGAGCAGCGCCTCGGCCAGCGCCCGCCCGTCGCCGCGCGGCACCAGCACGCCGGTCACGCCGTCGCGGACGATCTCGGCCGGGCCCAGCGGGCAGTCGGTGCTGACGACCGGTACGCCGCAGCGCATCGCCTCGACCAGGGGCATCCCGAACGACTCGGCGTCCGACGCCGAGGCGACGATCGACGCCTTGGCGAACTCCTCCTCGATCGGCGCCCGCGGTCCGGTGAGCTCGGCCCGCCCGGACAGCCCCAGCCCGTCGATGAGGCTTTGCAGCCGGGTGCGTTCGGCGCCGCCGCCGTGGATGCGGAGCCGCCAGTCGGGGTGCTTGACGGAGACCGCGGAGAACGCCTCGATCAGCAGGTCGAAGCGCTTGCCGCGGACCAGCCGGCCGGCCGCCGCGATGATCTTCGAGCTGCCGTCGGACGGCGGTCCGGCGGGCGTCGGGACGATGTCGGGCACCGCCAGGACCCGTACGCCGGGCAGCGGCATCCGCGCGCGGTAGACCGCCGCGTCCGCCTCGGTCGTGGTGACCACCGCGTCCAACGACCGGTAGTGGCGGGCGAGTTCGGCCCGCAGCGGGGCGCTGTGCGCGTCGTGCCGCGAGTGCTCCTGGGCGATCCGCAGGGCGCGGCGGGGGGCGAAGCGGGCCAGGTAGACGTTGATGCCGGGCCGGGTGCCGATGAGCACGTCGGCGTCGCTGCCGCGCAGGAACTCCGCGGCCCGGAGGTCGACCAGCCGGCTGTACTGGTCGTGCCGCTGCTCGGCGAGCGGGAAGTCCACCGCGGGCTCGCCGAACAGCGGATGCGCCATGTCGTCGCTGCCCACCCGGGTGTCCACCAGCGGGATCAGCCGCACCCGGGGGTCGATCGCGAACCGCGGGACCTCGCGGTGCCGCAGCATCGAGACGACCTCGACGTCGTGCCGGTCGGCGAGCGCGGCGGCGAGGTTCAGGGTGGTGCGGATGGTGCCGCCGACGGCGTACGCGTCGTGCAGCAGGAGGGTCACCTTCAGGCGGCCCCGGCGCCCGGCCCGGCCGGTACGGTCCGTGCGGTCCGCAGGGGCCGTTCGGCCTGCGTCATCGGTGCTCTTCGTGCGGTGCATGGTGTGCTCTTCACGCGGTGTCGACCCGGTGTGCCCGGGTGTGCCGGTTCGCTGCGGCCGTTCGGGGCCCGGGGCGGTGTCGTCCGCCGCGGCCGGCCCGTCCGGCAGCGGCCACCGTCCCGGGACGGGGTAAGCCGAGGACATGTCCCAGGTGAGAGCCCGGTAAGAAACCCACCGGCCCCCCTTCCCCGCTCTCGGCTCCGCTCGTGCGGGGGGACCCGCACCGCGCCGGACCGGTCTTGGCAGACTTGCCGGGTGACCCATTCCGTACTGCTCGCCGAGGATGACCGCCCCATCCGCACCGCGCTGGAGCGTGCCCTGACCCTGGAGGGATACCGGGTCACCGCCGTCGCCGACGGGATCCAGGCGCTGGCCACCGCCCACCGCGAGCGACCCGACGTGATCCTGCTGGACGTGATGATGCCGGGGATCGACGGGCTCCAGGTGTGCCAGGTGCTGCGCGCCGAACAGGACCGCACCCCGATCCTGATGCTCACCGCACGGGTCGGGACCGCGGACCGGATAGCCGGCCTGGACGCCGGAGCCGACGACTACGTGGTCAAGCCCTTCGAGGTCGAGGAGGTGTTCGCCCGGCTGCGGGCGCTGCTGCGGCGGACGACGGCCGGGCCGGTGGCCTCGGGGGACCGCGGGACCGGGTCCGCCGAGGCCGGGGAGGCGTATGACGCGAGGGCGGCGGGCAGCGGCGTCGTCGCGGCGGCCGATCTGCGGATCGACGGCCCCTCGCGGCGGGCCTGGCGCGGGGAGCGGGAGCTGGAGCTGACCCGGACCGAGTTCGAACTGCTGGAGCTGCTGGCCCGCAACGCCGGGATCGTGCTGGACCACGCGATGATCTACGACCGCATCTGGGGCTATGACTTCGGGCCCGGCTCGAAGAACCTCGCGGTGTATGTCGGCTATCTGCGGCGCAAGGTCGACGTACCGGGCAGCCGGCCGCTGATCCACACCGTGCGCGGCGTCGGCTACGTCCTGCGGGAGGACTGAGTGCCCCCGTCCCGCCGCCCCCGGTGGTCCGGCCTGCGGCGGCTCGCCGCCCGGCCGGCCGCCCGGCTGCGGGGCTGCCGTCCGGCCGCCTGGCTGCGCCCCCGCGAGCCCGCCAGCCTGCGCACCTCGTTCGCGCTGGCCTTCGCCGCGCTGGCCGCGGGGGTGACCGTCCTGGTCGGGTTCCTCAGCTACGACGCGGCGGCCCGGCTGGTGCGGATGGACGAGCGGTCGGTCTTCTCCGAGGTCGTACGGGACCTGCGGTCCCAGGTGCGGGAGCGGCCGTACACGCCGGCCGACTACACCGCCGCCGACAGCACCGCCGCCGACCCCGACCACGACGGGCCGCGGGCGGACCTGACCCGGCCGGCCCGGACGGATGTGCAGATCCTGGGCGCCGGCGGGCGGGTCGTCGAACCGGGCCACCCCGCGCTTCCGGCCGGCGGCGCCGAGCGGACCGTCGCCGCCCACCCCGAGGCGGGCCGCTACGCACAGGGCGAGGTGCAGCTCGACGGCGACGCCTACCACCTCGCCACCGTGGCGCTCGGCGGCGGGCGCGGGGCCGTCCAGGTCGCCCGCAAGGTCAGCGGGACCGAGGACCTGCTCGCCGCGCTCCAGAAGCGCACCGTGCTGCTGGCGGCCGGCGTCATCGCGCTGGCCGGCGCCGTCGGCTGGTGGCTGGCCCGCCGGATCACCGGCCGGCTGGTCCGGCTGACGTCGGTCGCCGAGCGCGTCGCGGAACACGGGCCGGCGGACGTCCAGGTGCCGGTCGCCGGGCGCGACGAGGTGGCCCGGCTCGGGCGGGCCTTCGACGACATGCTCGGGCGGCTGACCAGCGCGGTGCAGGACCAGCAGCGGCTCGTCCAGGACGCCGGCCACGAACTGCGCACCCCGCTGACCTCGCTCCGTACGAACATCTCGCTGCTCAGGCGCTTCGACGAGCTGCCGCCGGACGCCCGCGGGGAGCTGCTCGCCGACCTGGCGGGGGGGGCCCGTGAACTGACCGACCTGGTCAACGAGTTGGTGGACCTGGCGGCCGGGCAGCGGGACGACGAGCCGCCGGCGCAGGTGCGGCTGGCCGAGGTGGGGGAGCGCGCCGCCGCCTCCGCCCGCCGCCGCACCGGCCGCGAGATCACCGTGCGCACCGGCCGCCCGGCGGTCGTCGAGGGCCGGCCGGCCGCGCTGCACCGCGCGCTCGGCAACCTCCTGGAGAACGCCGCCAAGTTCGACGCCGACGGCACCGCGCCCATCGAGGTCGTCGTCACCGGCGCCCGCGTCGAGGTCCTCGACCGCGGTCCGGGCCTCGCCGAGGCCGACCTCACCCGGGTCTTCGACCGCTTCTACCGCGCCCCGGCCGCTCGCGGCCTGCCCGGCTCGGGCCTGGGCCTCGCGATCGTCCGGGAGATCGCGGCGGCCCACGGCGGACAGGTCTTCGCGACCGTACGTCCCGGCGGCGGGGCCGGCATCGGCTTCACCGTGGGCGGCGGTCAGCCGGAGGCGGAGTAGGCCGGACCGGGCCCGGTCGTCGAACTCCCGCCCGCCGGCCGACGCCCGGCACGCACTCTCGCCGTACCGGACGACGGCCCGGTACTCCTCCACGGGCCATGTACAGGGGCCATCGCCCCGGCACTCCGAGAGCACGCACCTGCCGCCGCCCGGCCCACCCTCCGGGCGGACGACGGGAGTTCGACGACCGGGCCTGGCACCGCCCGGCCGCCGCCCCGGCCCGGGGTGTCTCAGTCGCCGTGGTGCGGGTGTCTCAGTCCCCGTGGTGCTCGCCCTGGGCCGACTCCACCGTCTGGTGCAGATCGGCCGCAGCCTCCACCGCGGCAGCCGCGGAGAAGGGGACACAGGCCAGCAGGGCGGCGGCTATCAGCCGGCGGCCGTGCAGGCCGGGGGGGTGGTGGGGGGGTTCGGCGGGGGGGTCGGGGGTCAGCAGCGCGGCGACCCGGCGCGGGACCGGACCCGTGGTGGCGGCGAGTGCGGTGCTCGGGCGGGGGACCGCCGTGGCGTGCGCGCGGGCGGCCAGCGCGGCGCGGCCGATGGCGCGGGCGGTGACCCGGCGGTCGCCCACCCGGGAGGCGGCCGATTCGTCGGCCCAGCGCTCCAGGGCGTACGCCAGCGAGGGGCCGAGCCCGCGGAGCAGCGGATGGCAGGCCGAGGCCAGCGCGACCGTCAGCAGGAAGAGGTGGTGGCGGCCGGTGAGGTGGGCCCGCTCGTGGGCGAACAGCGCCTCCCGCTCGGCCGGCGGCAGCGCTCGCAGCATCCCGGCGGTGACCACCACGCGGTCCGGCCGGCCGGGCAGCGCGAAGGCGTCGGGCGCGGCATCGGGGAGGACGCACAGATCGCCGGCGAGGGAGTGGGCGTCGGCGGTGCGCCGGGCGGCGCGCAGCTCGGCGCGGTGGCCGAGCGCGCGGCGGGTGACGGCGATCGCGCAGCAGGTCAGCAGCGCGCCGGCGACCGAGGCGGCCGGCACGGTCACGTCCGCGTCCCCGCCCAGCAGCGACAACGAGAGATGGCCGAAGGCGGCGACCGGCGGCAGCCACAGCGCCCCGGCGGCCATCAGCAGGGCGAGCGCGGCGGTCGTGCAGGCGGCCAGCGCGGCGGCGCAGCCGGTGAGCAGCCAGGCCGCGGCGCGCGGCGGCAGCGACTCGGCGAGCCGGCGGGCGGCCGGCACCGCGAGCAGCGGCATCAGCAGCGGGACCCAGACGGCGAAGATCATGGCGCGGCCCCGGGCAGCGGGCCGCCGGCGCCGTCCGCGCCATCGGCCTCGGCCTCGTCCAGCAGCGAGCGGAGCAGCCGCTCGTCCTCGGTGGTCAGCTCGGAGACGAAGCGGGCGAGCGCGGTGCCGCGGTCGTCCTGCTTGTCGAGCTCGCTGCGCATCCGCCGGGCGGTCAGTCCCGCGGAGTCGTGTATCGGCGAGTACGCGAAGCCGCGGCCCGCGCGGGTGCGGGACACCGCCCCCTTGACGTGCAGTCTGGTGAGGATGGTGGTGACGGTCGTACGGGCGAGCCGGCCGCCCAGCTCGCTCTGCACCTCGGCGGGGCTCAGCGGGCCCTCGGCCGCCCAGAGCGCCGCCAGCACGCTCGCCTCCAGCTCACCGGCCGGGCGCCGCTGCACGGGTGATGTCTCCGACATGGAACGCCCTCCACCTTTCCGTCGTCTACAGTTCCGTAGACCGTCTACGGGACTGTAGACGGTGGGGTCGGCCGCTCGGCAGGCCCGGAACCCATTATGGGAGGGGCCACTGACATGGCCGTAGCCGCCGCAGATCTCCACCTGGGTGCCGTCACCCAGGCGGTCAACATCCTCGACGCCGGCTCACTGCTCGCCGCCTTCGGCGCCCTCGGTGTCGCCGTCGTCCTCTTCGCCGAGACCGGGCTGCTGGTCGGCTTCCTGCTGCCCGGCGACTCGCTGCTGTTCACCGCGGGACTGCTGTGCGCCCCGGGCGTCGGCGGCGCCGTCCACCTCTCGCTGCCCCAGGTCCTGGCGTCCGCCGTCGTCGGCACGCTCGCCGGATCCCAGACCGGCTTCTGGATCGGCCGGCGCGGGGGCAGCGCCCTGCTGTCCCGCGGCCGCTCCCGCAAACTCCGGGACGGCGCCGCCCGCGCCGAGGAATACCTGGAGCGCTACGGCCACGCCAAGGCGATCATCCTGGGCCGCTTCGTCCCCGTCGTCCGCACCGTGCTCAACCCGCTGGCCGGCGCCCTGAGCGTGCCCACCCGCACCTTCACCCTCTGGCAGATCGCCGGCGGCCTGGTCTGGACGTTCGGCCTCACCCTCGCCGGATACGCCCTGGGCTCGTCCGTCCCCAACGTCGACCGGTACCTGCTCCCGGCCGTCGGCCTCGTCGTGATCGCCTCGCTGACCCCGCTCGCCCTCGAAGTGCTGCGCTCCCGCAAGCGGCGTCCGGACGCCCAGCAGGGCACCGAACCGGTCGCCGAATCCGGTACCGCGCCACCGGCACCCTGAGGGACCCGGCACACTTGCTGAAGCACGCGGCCGGCCCCGGCACCCCGAAGGCCGCCCCCGAACCCAGCCCACGCACCACGTAGCGACCCGCCAAGGAGAAACCCCAGTGACCGACCTCGCCTTCGGCGGAGCCTCGATCGACGGCGGCCTGTACACCTCTGTGACCGGCTTCGCCCAGGAGATGCCGCACTTCCTGAACGTCCTGGTCTCCCTCTGGACCGACTTCGGCCTCGGGATCTTCGCCGTCCTGATGCTCGTCGGCTGGTGGCGGGCCCGCCAGCGGCTCGGCGGCAGCTCCCGCCGCCGGCTCGACCCCGGTGAGCGGCGGCACACCGCCCCCGTCGCCATGGCGATGGCCCTGGCCGTCCCGGTGACCGTGGTCCTCGCCTACGTGGCCAACGACGTGGTCAAGGCCTTCTTCCACGAGCAGCGCCCCTGCCAGACCATCCTCCACACCGTCACCGTCGAGGCGTGCCCCCCGCTGGGCGACTGGTCCTTCCCCAGCAACCACTCGGCCATCGCCGCCTCCGCCGCGGTCGCCCTGATCCTCCTGGACCGCCGGCTCGGCTGGATCGCCGTCCCGGCCGCGCTCCTGATGGGCGCCTCGCGCGTCTGGGTCGGCGCCCACTACCCGCACGACGTCCTGGTCGGACTGATCGTCGGCACCCTGGTCGCCGCGGTGCTCATGCCGCTCGCCCGGCGCGCCGCCCCCCTCGTCGAACGGCTCCGCGAGACCTCGCTGCGCCCCCTGGTGTCCGCCAGGTGACGTCGCCGGGGGCGGACCCGGCACCGGGGCCCCGGCCGGGCGCCGGTCCCGAGCGCGGACCGCGCCCCGGACCGGCGCCGGCCCGGCCGCTCGCCGTCGCGGCGGTCGCCGCGGCCCTCTTCGCCGCCGCGGCCACCGTCACGGCCGTACGCGACGGAGCCCCGCTCGCCCCCGAACTGGCCGCCCTCCACTGGAGCACGGCCCACCGCGGGGAGCCGCTGCGCTCCCTGGCCGGCGCCCTGACGGCGACCGGCACCGGCGTCGTCCCGTACCTGATGGCGGTGCTCGCCGGACTGCTGGCCGGCCGCACCTGGCGCGGCCGGCGCCGCGCGGTGACCTGGGCGGTGGTCGTACTGGCCGCCGGCCAGGCGATCCGCTACGGCCTGATGGAACTGCTCGCCCGCCCCCGCCCGCCGGTCGCCGACTGGGCCGCCCGGGCAACCGGCTACTCCTTCCCCTCCGGCCACTCCACCACCTCCGCCCTGGCCGCCGGCATCCTCGCCTGGGGCGTACTGCACCGCACCCGCCCCCGCACCGGCCGCCTCCTCTGCGCCCTGCTCGCCCTCTGGGCCGTCGCCGTCGGCCTCACCCGCGTCTACCTCGGCGTCCACTGGGCCGGCGACGTCCTGGCCGGCTGGCTCCTGGCCACCGCCCTGCTGGGGGCTGTCCGGTGGGTCACGGCCCGGTCCGCGGCGTCTGGCGGGTCACCTCGCGGCGTCGCCGAACCGTCCCCGTAGCTCACCTGTCGAGTAACTACGCTGTCGAGCCGCGCCGGCACCTCGCGCTCCGCTTCGCTCCGCCTCGGCTCGTTGGACGCTCACCGGAACCCGAGCCGCACCGCACGCCGCGGCCCTTCCGACCTCGACCCACCGGACCCCCTAGCCCTCGCACTCCTCCTGGAACCGCCGGCCCTCCCCGGCCCGGCCCCGGCCGCTCCGGAAGCTCGCCCCTCCGCTTGTCCATGAATCGCTGACGAACGGCCCAGGTCTTCGCCAAGGCCGCATGGACGCCCGGCCCGCCGAGCACCACAGTCCTGGGTGCCGGCGACCGGGGAGCGCTCACCGGCACCGGCGCCGATTCACCGTGCACCACCGCGTGACAGGGGGACAGCAATGGATCATTGGCTTGACGTCCCGACGGCCGGCCGACCGGCCGCTCCGGGCGATCCCCGCGACCGCTGCGCCGCCGCCGCGGTCGCCGACCCGACCCCGTGCGAGGGCCCGCGCGACGCCGCCACCATCGTCGCCCGCGACGGCAGAGAGGTCGCCGGCTGCGTCCACCACTGCGCCCGCCTCCTGGCCGGCCTGGACGGCGCCCGCGTCCACCCCTTCGTCCCCTCCGCCCAGGCCCTGGACATCTACTCCCGGGCCCGTGAACTCCCGCCGTTCGCCTGGGAGATCGGCAGATAGCCGGGCCCGCGCAGCCGTCCGGATGCGCGAACTCCCCACCCCCGAAGCCCGGTTGCTCCGCCCGCTGCGGGACGGCCCGCTCCCCTCCGACCGCCGGACGTACGGCATCACCGCGGACGGGACCGCAGCGCTCGCCCAGCGCCGCGGTCCCGTCTGCGATGCGGTCCGTCAGCCGAGCCGCGGGCCGGTGGCGGCCGGGTCAGCACTCCGCTGTGATGCGCGACCACGACGCCCGGCCCGTCGGCGGCATCGGCCGCCGCCACCGGTCCCTGGACGAGGGGATCGCCGAGCTGGACGCGGAGATCGGCCCACCGGTCAGGCGGGCAGCCCCGTGCTGCTGGAGTTGTTCGGAGTCGGGCCCGAGACCGTGGGCCAACTGCCGGCCTCGGCCGGGGACCACCCTGAACGCATGCGACCCGAAGGCGGGTTCGCGCACCTGGCGGGTGTCGCCCCGGTCCCGGCCCCCTCCGGCCGCACGCACCGCCACCCCATCAACCGTGGCGGTGACCGGGCAGCGGACAACGTCTTGCACACTATCGTGTCCACCCGCATGCGCTTCGACGAACGCACCCGTGCCCGCGTCGAACGCCACACCAAAGAAGGGCTGTTCAAAAAGGACATCATGCGCCGCCTCAAGCAGTTCGTCGCCCGAGCCGTCCACCACGCACCGACCAGCCCACCAACCGAACGGATCACGCAAACCGACCTGGCTCCAGCGGCTTGACAACCATCGGAGCATCCAGCGGCTCCAACCTGACCCGGACCGAACGAACACCCGAAACAGACTCAACAACGCATCAGAAGGTCACTTCCGCACCGCGTCGGTGGACCGGGGCTCAGGCGGACGGCAGGTCATGCCCGGTGCAGGCGGGTACCTCGCGGTTATTGCGGGTGCGTGCGCCCGGCAGCCAGCCCTGGACGCCTTCTGCGGTCCTGACCAGGTACCAGCGCGTGGAGGTGACTCCCTGTTCGTCCCGTACGAGCCTGCCGTCGGTGACCACGCAACGCGCGGCCACGGCATCGCCGTGCCAGACGCGGCCTGCGGAGTTGCCGGGTGCGGCGTACTGCTTGTGCGGGTCCTTGGCCAGTCGCAGCGCACACTCCAGGGTGTGCGCGCCCTGGCAGGCCCGCTCGCTGTTGAAGACCCTGATGGTCACGTCCTGCGTGCCGGGGCCGGGGACGGCCGGGCCCGGTCGCGCGGGGCCCGGCCGTGCCAGCCACCACACCCCCAGTGAGACCGCGGCGACGGTGGCGGCAGCCGCCAGCGCCGTGGCGTACGCGCGGCGGTGCCGGACCCTCAGCGGTACGGGCCGCGCCGCCGGCTCCTGGATACGGGCCCACAGCCCCGGCGGCGTCTCGATCGCCTCGTCGGCCGCCCGCAGACGCTCGCGCAGCGCCACCTCGACACCGGAACCGCCGGCGCCGGGACCCTCCGCATCGGAACCGTCGGCGCCGAATCCACCACTGCCGAATCCGCCACCGCCGAACCCACCGCCGTCGGAACCATCGGCGCCCGAACCGCCGACACCCGAACCACCCGCGCCGGCGCCGTCGCCCATACGGCCGTCCGTCCCGCCTGTCACGCGCCACCGCCTCCCCGGCCCGTCCCGCTCCCCGGGCCCCCGTGCTGCGAGGGCTCCTGCGGCTGGAGCTGTGGTTCCTCAAGGTAGCCGCGCAGCCGGTCCAGGGCGCGGGCGCGATGCCGGGCCGCGGTCCCGCGGTGCACCTTCATGATCTTGGCGGCCTGGTCGATGGTGTAGCCGTCGAGGTCGACGAGGATGACGATGCCGGCCTGGCGGTGCGACAACCGCCCCAGCAGGCGCACCGCTTCGAGCTCCGCATGCCGCCGTTCCACCCCGCCGTCCCAGCCCGCACCGCCGGCACCGGCGGCGTCCCCGGCACCGCTCACCGCGCCCCCGGCGCCGGTTCCGTACCCGGTGGCGGCCCCGGGACCGGCCTCCTCCAGCCGCTCCATCCGGTCGACCAGGACCTGCCGCCGATCCTTGCGGTGCGCGTCGCGGGCCACGTTCAGTACGGCGGTGAACGCGTAGGCGTACGGCTCCGGATGCGTCAGTAGGCGGTGCGGGCGGGCGGCGAGCTTGAGATACGCCTCGTGCACAACATCCTCCGCGGACTGCCTCGTTCCGGCCAGCATGACCGCCCGCCGGTAGAGCCTGGGCAGCAGCCCGCAGAAGACCTCATCAAAGGTCGGTGACGCCATGTACCGGAACTCTCCCCGTTGTTCGGCTACGGGCGCGGCCGCAAGAGAGGCTACCGGACACCCCCGACGCCCAATCAAACTCCGCTGCTCACCCGGTACCCATCACAACCGGGCCACCATGGCTCCCGTCCCCGTCCTCGGCCGCCGTCTGACACGCACGTATCGGTTTCCACGGCGGCATTGACGGGGCACGTCGGCATGGCAGCCGCCGCCATGCGCCGGCTGCGACCGGCGGGCGAGCCGACGCCGACCACCACGGCGGTGCCGGCCACGTGGACGCCCTCGGCACCGACGAAACCGCCGCCCCCACCCTCTTCCACCGGGCAGCTTCGGGCACTTGGGCCGGTGACCGGCCCGCCGCCGTCACAGGGACGCCGATCACCCGACCACCGGCAGCACCCTCGCGCACCAAGCGTTCCGCCGGAAGCCCGGCGCGTCGCCCGCGGGTGCGTCGTGGCTGGTCGCGTGGTTCCCCGCACCCCTTCGGGGCGCTGACAAACCGCACCGGACGGTGGTTTGTCGGCGGCGGTTTCCTGGAGGAGTGGGCCGGAGGGAGAGGAGACTCAACTCCCGGTCAGAGAAGCGGAGATGACGAAGCGGCTGCCGTATCCGCCCGCGCCGGGTCTGCTGGAAGCGCACGCCGCCGCTCGACGATCTTTTCGGAACGCCGGGCCCAGCGGCGCGGATTCGGCGAGTATCCGGCCGGGCTGCTCCTGCCGCGGGACCGGAACAGGACGCTGCCCTGCCTGGCCGGTTGCCGAACCGGTGGCCGGTGCCCGGCATCCGGCGGTGCAGCGGCCGCGGTTCTTCCTCTTCGGAGCCGGCCCGGGATCAGGAAGCGGTCAACGCCCGCCGCCCGGAACCACTGCGGCCCGACCCGGCCGTCGCCCCGCACGCGGGCGGCGTGCTGGTGGCCGACGACTCCGGGACCGTATGGACGGGGCAGCAACCGCGTACGTGGGCAAGTGGTACCGCGGCTCGGTCGGCAAGTCGGCCCCACCGTGCCGGTGTTCCCCCGGGCCGTACCGAGGCCCTGCCTGCCGGTCTCCGCGGCGGTGCTCAGGACCGGGTTCCCCCGGTGACGGATGCAACCAGGATCGTGGCGGCCCGGCTCAAAAGGTCAGACCTCGGCCACCCGCTGCCGGACCCGCGTGCGCCGTCCCGGGCGATGCGGCGCACACCCGAAAAGCGACACAGGTCGAAAGTGACACAGGTCACCCTTCCCCATGTCGTACAAGAACGCCCCGCCGTACGTGTACCGGGTGCATGGCAACCGACAACGGAAGGAAGAACATGCGCACACGTATCGCAGCCGGCCTCGCCACGGCGGCCCTGGCCGGGACCGTGGGCCTGACCGCCGTCGCTCCGGCCTCGGCAGCCCCCGCCGTACCCGCCCAGCACACCATCACCGCGCAGAAGGCACACGCCGCCGATGCGCCCCCCGGCTGGATCCTGCGCGACAAGTACTGGACCCACAGCGGCTGCGAGGAAGCCGGCCAGGACGGCATCCAGCGCCAGCACTGGGACCAGTACCAGTGCGCCAACGGCAACGCCCAGTGGGTGCTGTGGACCAACCGCTGATCCTCACCCACCCGCACCCCAACACCGGGTCACCGGACGGCACCACGCCCCCGGCCGGCCCGAGAGCATGACCGCGGTCCGGTCTGCGGCGACACCGCCGCAGACCGGACCCGCCCACGAACCCGGCCGGTACCACCGGGGCGACGACAACAGCCGCTACCGACCTGCTCCGCGTCCTTGGGCCGGCCTCGCATGACCGATGGCAGACGGATCGAGAGGAGCATGGAGCAGCCGGCCCAGGTGATGGGCACCGAGGTTGAGGGGAGCACGACTCGGGCCGGCGTGGGGCCGGCGTCAGCGAACAGGTGACCACTTCTCGGGGTCAGGACCCGACCTTGCTGTGCTGATATCTGGGCAACCGGTGCCGTCACCCTGAAGGGGCGCATCATGCTGCGGCGGCAGCACCAGGGTGGTTCGCCGCGGCCTCAGCGCGTCACCCCGGCGTCCCTGGCGCACAACGCCGCCTGGACCCGGTTGTCCACCTCAAGGGCTGCCAGGATGCGGCTGACGTGTGCCTTGACCGTGCTCTCCCGCATACCCAGCCCGGTGGCGATCTCGGCGTTGGACGCACCGCCGGCCAGGAGCCTGAGCACATCGGTCTCGCGTGGCGTCAGGCGCTCCACCCGGGTCCGGGCGGCGGCCGAGGCCCCGCCCGCCGTGTGGTGATGGTGCTCGACGAGCCGTCGGGCAGCATGGGGGTGCAGCATCGCCTGCCCGTCGGCGACGACCTCGACGGCCCGGATGATCTCCGCAGGGTCGGTGTCCTTCAGCAGGAAGCCGACCGCGCCGGCGGCCAGCCCGTCGTAGACGTACTGGTCCAGGTCGAACGTCGTGAGCATGATGACCTTGGGCGGCTCGGGCAACGCGATCAGGTGCCTGGTGGCCTCGATACCGTCCATGCGGGGCATCCGCACGTCCATCAGCACGACGTCCAGGCGCTGCGCGGTGGCCCGTTGGACGGCTTCCCGGCCGTCGGCGGCCTGTGCGGCGACGGCGATGCCGGGGGCGTCGTCCAGGATGTCGGCGAGCGCCAGCCGCACCAGGCCGTCGTCGTCGGCGATCATCGTCCGGATCATGTCGTCCCCCTGCCGCCCTGGTCATCGAGCGGGATGGTGGCGGCCACCCGCCAGTCACCTGACCCCGTAGGACCGTACTCCAGACGGCCGTTGAGCGCGGCGACCCGCTCGGCCAGTCCGATCAGGCCATAGCCGGAACCCTCGGTCGCGGCCTCGGACGAGGCGCCGGCCGGGTTGCGGACCACCACCGTGGACTGGGGCGGGCCGTAGCGCACCTCGAGCTGCGCGGTCGCTCCGGCGGCGTGCTTACGGGCGTTGGTCAGGGCTTCTTGCGCGAGTCGGTGAACGGCGAGCCGATGGCTGGCCGGTAGGGAGTCGGGATCACCCTCGATGGCCGCTTCGACCCGCTGTCCGGCCGTCCGCGCCTCGTCGATCACGGTCGAGAGTTCCGGCAGTCCGGGTACCCGTGAGGCCGGCCTCTCCCCGGTATCGTGGCCGCGCAGCACACCCAGTACGTCCCGCAGGTCGCCGAGCGCGTCGGTGGACGCGGTACGCAGCAGGCCGATGCGGTCGGCCACCGGCTCGGGAAGGTCGGCGGCCCGCCGCTTGAGGGCTCCGGTGTGCAGGGCGATGACCGTGAGCCGGTGGGCGAGCACATCGTGCATCTCGGCGGCGATCCGGGTGCGCTCCGCCAACCTGGCCTGCTCGGCGCGGAGTTCGCGCTCCACCCGCAGACGGTTGACCTGTTCGGCGAGCGAGGCGACGTGCCGGCGGCGGTTGCCCGTCCACAGTCCGATGACCACCGCGAGCAGCAGCACCATCAGCGGCCCGTATTTACGGGTCATCCACAGGCTGTTCCCCGGATGCGCCAGCGAACTGCCGACCATCGCGACCACCACGCACAACCCCTCGAAGACGAACCGGCCACGGGAGGCGAGGTGGAAGAGCACCACCAGCAGCGGGAAGACCGATCCCAGCAACACCGCACCGGCGGTGGTGCTCACCGCTGCCGACGGCCGCTTGTATTGCCGGAAGGCGGCGGATGGTCACGTGGTGGTGGGGGGAGCGGCCACGGGTTGCCGTCGCGCGACGGACAATGAGCGCGAAGTGTGCTGTTGCTGGTGCAGATTGCTTGGGCGGGACCTGCGGTGCGGTTCAGACTCTGACCACCCGGACTCCGGGGCCGCACAGCATACGGAGGTCCTCGGGGTCCGACGTCAGGACGGTCACGGGGGCGGGCGAGGCGAGTGCGGTGGCGGCCACGATGGCGTCGAGGGCGAATTTGTGGCCGTGCAGTCCGGCAGCGGCGAGGAGTTTGCTGGCGTGGCGGGCGATGGCTTCAGTGGGTGGGACGATGTTCACGCGGGAGACGGCGTAGTCGAAGCGGGCCTGGTTGACCTTGGGGTCGCGGGCTTCGACCAGCGTGACGGAGCTGGTGACCACGCGGATGTCCTCGGCCTCGGCGGCGGCCAGCCACTCGGTGAGTTCGGGGGAGCGCCGTACGAGTCTGGAGAGCCCCTCGCAGTCCAGGACGAGCGTTCCGCTCACGCGGCGTCCGCCGAGCCGGCCGTGTCACCGCGCAGGACGGCCCGCTTGGTCTCGACCGCTACCTGGTCCACCGGGCCGTGTTCGGCCTCGGCGTCTTCGATGAGTTCGCGCAGCCGGTCCCGCTCCAGTTGGCGCTGGATGAGGGCTTCGACGTAGGCGGACATGCCTCGCTTGCCGGTACGTGCCTTCAGGGCGGCGATGGTGCCTTCGTGGAGGGAGACGGAGACCGGACGGACGGGGCCTTCGCCGGGAGCGGAGGAGGTGGCCATGGAGCTACTTTAACAAAACTCTTGTTATTGGGTGTTCGCGATTCGTGGCCGGTCCTTCGTGCCGGCGGCGCCCAGGGGAGGGCCCGAAGTCGAGCAGGCGCGATGAGTCCCCAGGTCAGAAGGCGATCCGCGAAGGGCTTCCCAGGGACTTTTCCGGGACTTTCACGTCTGCCCCAGGGAGGTTTCAGGGACTCTCCGCCGCGTGGGCGGAGCAGGCCCTGACCGCGCCGAAAGATGCGAAAGCGCTGGTCAGGGCCTACAACCGAGGTGCTACCTCAGCACTCGATGATGTTCACCGCGAGGCCGCCGCGGGCGGTCTCCTTGTACTTGACGCTCATGTCGGCGCCGGTGTCCTTCATGGTCTTGATGACCTTGTCGAGGGAGACGTGGTGCCGGCCGTCGCCGCGCAGGGCCATGCGGGCGGCGGTGACGGCCTTGACGGCGGCCATGCCGTTGCGTTCGATGCAGGGGATCTGGACGAGACCGCCGACCGGGTCGCAGGTCAGGCCGAGGTTGTGTTCCATGCCGATCTCGGCGGCGTTCTCGACCTGTTCGGGGGAGCCGCCGAGGACCTCGGCGAGGCCGCCGGCGGCCATCGAGCAGGCGGAGCCGACCTCGCCCTGGCAGCCGACCTCGGCGCCGGAGATGGAGGCGTTCTCCTTGAAGAGCATGCCGATCGCGCCGGCGGCGAGCAGGAAGCGGACCACGCCTTCCTCGTCGGCACCGGGGACGAAGTTGGTGTAGTAGTGCAGGACGGCGGGGATGATGCCGGCGGCGCCGTTGGTGGGGGCGGTGACGACCCGGCCGCCGGCCGCGTTCTCCTCGTTGACGGCCATGGCGTAGAGGGTGACCCACTCCATGGCGCGGGCGGCGGCGTCGCCCTCGGCGCGCAGCGCGCGGGCGGCGTTGGCGGCCCGGCGGCGGACCTTCAGACCGCCCGGCAGGATGCCCTCACGGGACATACCGCGCTGGACGCAGCCCTGCATGACCCGCCAGATCTCCAGCAGGCCCGCGCGGATCTCCTCCTCCGTACGCCACGCCTTCTCGTTCTCCAGCATCAGGGCGGAGATCGACAGGCCGGTCTGCGCGGAGAGGCGGAGCAGTTCGTCGCCGGTGCGGAAGGGGTGCGTCAGGACGGTGTCGTCGAGCTTGATGCGGTCCTGGCCCACCGCGTCCTCGTCGACGACGAAGCCGCCGCCGACCGAGTAGTAGGTCTTCTCCAGCAGGGGCGCGCCGGCGCTGTCGTAGGCGAAGAGCGTCATGCCGTTGGCGTGGTACGGCAGCGAGCGGCGGCGGTGCAGGATCAGCTGGGTGGACTCGTCGAAGGCGATCTCGTGGGCGGTGCCTATCTCGGCGCCGAGGAGGCGCAGGCGGCCGGTGGTGCGGATGCGGGCGACCTCGTCGTCGGCGGTTTCCACGTCGACGGTGCGGGGGGAGTGGCCTTCGAGGCCGAGGAGGACGGCCTTGGGGGTGCCGTGGCCGTGGCCGGTGGCACCGAGGGAGCCGAAGAGCTCGGCGCGTACGGAGACCGTCTGGGCGAGCAGACCGTCCTTCTTGAGCCGGCCGGCGAACATCCGGGCGGCGCGCATGGGGCCCACGGTGTGCGAGCTGGAGGGGCCGATGCCGATGGAGAAGAGGTCGAAGACGGAGATGGCCACGGGGGCGGACTCCTTTGTCTGCTCGTGATGGACGGTGGAGCAAGTCGGGCAGGAGGGGCTTTTCCGTCCCGACTGTCGAGCGTAACCCGCTCGGGTGGTGCTGCCGCCGGACGGTGGGCGTCGGACGGATGTCAGCGGGAACAACGGAGGAATCCGGGCAGCAGGGCGCGAGCCCGGGGCCGGCCACCGGCCCCGGGCTCGCCACCCGCTTCGTCCCGGCCCGCGAACGGGCCGGCCCTCATGTCATGAAACGCGTCACAGGGACGGGTAGAGGGGGTACTTCTCGGCGAGCGCCGTGACCCGGGCCTTGAGGGCGTCGCGGTCGTAGCTGGGCTTGAGGGCCTCGGCGATGATGTCGGCGACCTCGCGGAAGTCATCAGCCCGGAAGCCGCGGGTGGCCAGCGCGGGGGTGCCGATGCGCAGGCCGGAGGTGATCATCGGCGGGCGGGGGTCGTTGGGGATGGCGTTGCGGTTGACGGTGATGCCGACCTCGTGGAGGCGGTCCTCGGCCTGCTGGCCGTCCAGCTCCGAGTCGCGCAGGTCGACCAGGACGAGGTGGACGTCGGTGCCGCCGGACAGGACGGAGACGCCGTACTCCTTGACGTCGTCCTGGACGAGGCGCTCGGCGAGGATCCTGGCGCCTTCGAGGGTGCGCTGCTGGCGCTCCTTGAACTCCTCGGAGGCGGCGACCTTGAAGGAGACCGCCTTGGCGGCGATCACGTGCTCCAGGGGGCCGCCCTGCTGGCCGGGGAAGACCGCGGAGTTGATCTTCTTGGCGAGGTCGGCGGTGGAGAGGATGACACCGCCGCGGGGGCCGCCGAGGGTCTTGTGGGTGGTGGTGGTCACCACATGGGCGTGCGGGACGGGGGAGGGGTGCAGGCCCGCGGCGACGAGGCCGGCGAAGTGGGCCATGTCGACCATGAGGTAGGCACCGACCTCGTCCGCGATCCGGCGGAAGGCGGCGAAGTCGAGCTGGCGGGGGTAGGCGGACCAGCCGGCGACGATGAGCTTGGGGCGGTGCTCCTTGGCGAGGCGCTCGACCTCGGCCATGTCGACGAGGTTGGTCTTCTCGTCGACGTGGTAGGGGACGACGTTGTAGAGCTTGCCGCTGAAGTTGATCTTCATGCCGTGGGTGAGGTGTCCACCGTGGGCGAGGTTGAGGCCCAGGATGGTGTCGCCCGGCTTGATCAGCGCGAACATCGCGGCGGCGTTGGCCTGTGCGCCGGAGTGCGGCTGCACGTTGGCGGCCTCGGCGCCGAAGAGGGCCTTGATGCGGTCGATGGCGATCTGCTCGACGACGTCGACGTGCTCGCAGCCGCCGTAGTAGCGGCGGCCGGGGGAGCCCCCGGCGTACTTGTTGGTGAGGACGGAGCCCTGGGCCTCCATGACGGCGACCGGAGCGAAGTTCTCCGAGGCGATCATTTCGAGGGTGGACTGCTGGCGGTGCAGCTCGGCGTCGACGGCGGCGGCGACGTCGGGGTCGAGCTCATGGAGAGAGCTGTTGAGAAGCGACATGAGGTCTTCCTGGAGGATCGGGACGGGTGCGAAGCTCCGGCAGGGGCGGGCTCAGCCGGCGGTGAAGGCGGTGTACTCGTCGGCCGTGAGCAGGTCTTCCGGCTCGCCGGTGACCCTCACCTTGAACAGCCAACCGCCCTCGAACGGGGCGGAGTTCACCAGCGAGGGGTCGGTGACGACGTCCTCGTTGACCTCCGTGACCTCGCCGTCGACGGGTGAGTAGAGGTCGCTGACCGACTTGGTCGACTCCAGCTCACCGCAGGTCTCGCCTGCGGTGACCGTGGCGCCGACCTCGGGGAGCTGCACGAAGACGACGTCGCCGAGCGCGTTCGCCGCGTGCTCGGTGATGCCGACCGCCGAGACGCCGTCCTCGGCGGCCGACAGCCACTCGTGCTCCTTGCTGTAGCGCAGCTGCTGGGGGTTGTCCATGGTTCGATTCTCCTGTACGCGGGGGTGTGGTGGTGACGGGGGTCGCCCCTGGCGAGGCCGGGGCGCGGGTCGTGCCGGGAGACGCGCGGCGGTGGTGCGGCGCCGCCGGGTCCGCGGCCGGTGAACCGTTACTGCGGTGGCGGCCCGGCCGCTACTTCTGCCGCTTGTAGAAGGGCAGCGCGACGACCTCGTACGGCTCATGGCTTCCACGGATGTCCACCCGGACACCCTCGGAGCCCGGTGTGGCGTAGCCCGCGTCGACGTACGCGATGGCGATCGGCCTGCCGAGGGTGGGGGAGGGCGCCCCGGAGGTGACCTCGCCGATGACCGTGCCGTCGGCCGCGACGACCGGGTGTCCGGCGCGCGGCACCCGGCGGCCCTCGGCGATCAGGCCGACCAGCTTGCGCGGCGGTGCGCTCGCGGCCCGTTCGGCCGCCGCCGCCAGCGCGGCGCGGCCCACGAAGTCCCCGCCGTTGGTGGTCTTCTCGAACTTCACCACCCGACCCAGACCGGCGTCGAACGGCGTGGTGGCGGAGGTCAGCTCGTGCCCGTACAGCGGCATACCGGCCTCCAGGCGGAGCGTGTCGCGGCAGGACAGCCCGCACGGGACCAGTCCGACGTCCCGGCCCGCCTCGGTCAGCGCCTCCCACAGCGCGACCGCGTCCGCCGGCCGGACGAACAGCTCGAAGCCGTCCTCGCCGGTGTACCCGGTGCGGGCGATCAGCGCGTCCACTCCGGCGACCGTGCCGGGCAGGCCCGCGTAGTACTTCAGCCCGTCCAGGTCGGCGTCGGTCAGCTGCTTGAGGATGCCCGGGGACTCCGGGCCCTGCACCGCGATCAGCGCGTAGGCGTCCCGGTCGTCGCGGATCGCGGCGTCGAAGCCGCCGGCCCGCTCGGTCAGCGCGTCCAGCACCACCTGCGCGTTGGCGGCGTTGGCGACGACCAGGTATTCCTGCTCGGCGAGCCGGTAGACGATCAGGTCGTCGAGGATGCCGCCGTCGGGCGCGCAGATCATGGTGTAGCGGGCGCGCCCGACGGCGACGCCGCCGATGTTGCCGACCAGTGCGTAGTCGAGGAGGTCGGCGGCCTGCGGGCCGGTGACGGTGATCTCGCCCATGTGGGAGAGGTCGAAGAGGCCGGCGCGGGTGCGGACCGCGACATGCTCGTCGCGCTCGCTGCTGTAGCGCAGCGGCATGTCCCAGCCGGCGAAGTCGGTCATGGTCGCGCCGAGCGCGCGATGGGTGGCGTCCAGCGCGGTGCGGCGGGGGGCTTCAGTCATCGTTCCGGGCTCCCGGGCATGGGTGACAAGACGGTCTCCCCATCTGTCATCGGAACCTGAGAGGTTCACCGGGATCCCGCGAACGGACCCGGTTTGCACCTTGGGTGGAGCCGCCCCGGCAACCGGGCAGCGGCTCGCTTTTCAGATCTGCCTCGCCCGCGCGGTATAGGGGCCTGAGAGATTCAAGGGAGGACTTGCTCCTTCGGCGCCCCGCCGTGGTGGCCGGGGACTCTCCCGCGCGGGTTCAAGCGGCCGGTATGGAGTTGGCGGCGCACGGGTGACCAGAGGTGCGCCCGTGGCGGCCACATCATTACACGGGATCGCCGGATAAAGGAGCCCTGGTCGTCGCCCCGCCCCGGCCGGCCCCGCCGGGGCGGCCACGCGGTTCCGGAAGCCGCCGGGTCCGCGGTGCCTCCGGCGGCGGCCGTCGCCGGAGGCACCCTGCTCCTGTGTGCGGCTCCGGCTTCGGGCGCACCGGTACCTCCCGCTAGGGTCTTTGGCCAGACAGCGCGCGGTCGGCAATGGGTGGGTGACATGGACTATCCGGAGAACTTTCCGGGGAACTTTCCGGCGCCGGGGGACTTCCCGGACCAGGGGATTCCGCAGCTGGCCTGGCCGGCGAACGAGCTCGAAGAGGTGCTGGCCGCGTCGGTCGGGCATCCGGAGGCGGGCGGCCGGATCGTCGAGGTGCTGGGCCGCAGCCGGGTGTGGGTGCCACTGCCCAAGGGAGGCGGCCCGGACAGCGCGGGGTTCGGGACGGCCGGCCTCGACGTGCCGACGGTGGAGATCGGCGGGGCCGCGTACGTCCCGGTCTTCAGCTCCGAGCAGGAGTTCATGAGGGTCGTCGGGGCGCATATGAGCTTCACCGTCGCGCTCGCCCGGGAGTTCGCCCGCGGGCTGCCGCCGCTGATGGGCATCGCGGTCAACCCCGACGGCACGGTCGGCATCCCGCTGCCGCCGCCCGCGGTGGCCGAGCTGTGCCGCACCGGGCGTGCGGAGCCGACCGCCGGTCTGCCGAGCGGCGCCCGGGTGCGGCTCTTCGAACCGGACTGGCAGGACGAGCCGGTGGACTTCCTCGCCGCGGCCGGACTGGAGTTCTCCGGTGCCGGGTTTGTCCTGACTGCCCGGCGTGCCCTGGCGAGTGTCGAGGGCGACGCGCCCGCGCTGTTCGTCGGCGTGCAGCTCGACGTGCCCGCCGAGCGGCTGTACGACGGCGGCGCCCGCCAAGAGGTGCTGACGGCCCTGGGACGTGCGCTCGGTGCGGTGCCGGTGCCCTGGCCCGTCCAGCTCGTCCTGCTCGACATCGCCCAGGGGGATCCGGTCGCCGACTGGATGCTGGAGCGCGTGCGGCCCTTCTACACCCGGGACCACTCGTAAGCTGGTTGGACGACGGGCGGGCGCACCCTCACGTGCCCTGCTGACAGAAGGGACGGGACCACGTGAGCGCGGGTGCGCATCAGGGGCCGGCGGCGGCCGGCCAGGTCGAGCAGATGCTGCAACAGGTCTCGCCCGGCCGCTACGACGCCTACGAGGCGCTGCTGCACGCGCTCGCCCGGAGCCAGGTCTGGATGCTCCTCTGGCACGGCCGCGCCGGGATGCCCGACGCCCAGTACGGGAACATGGAGGTCGACGGGCTGGGCTACGCCCCCTGTGTGACCTCCGCCGCCGAACTGGCCGCCTCCGGCTGGAACCGCGACCACGAGCTGGTCACCGGTACGGAGATCGCCGCCGCCCTCTTCCCCGACCGCTGGGGGCTGTGGCTGAACCCGCACGCTCCGGGCGGCGGCGTCGGCATCCCCTGGCTCGACCTGCGGCGGATCGCCGGCGGTCTCGACCGGCTGCCCGCCGGGCCGCTGCGGATCTCCGAACCGGTCATCGACATCCCGCAGTTCTACGCCCTGCTCGCCCAGAACGCCCACCGCACGCCCGCCGTACGGTCGTTGCGCCGGGCCTGGGTCCAACCCGCCCTCGGTGCCCCGTATCTGGCGATCGGGCTGGATCTGTACGACACCGGCCAGCCGGCGGTGGATTCGGTGCGGTTGATGATCCAGCAGTCGATGGGCGCCGTTCCGGACGGTCTGCCCGTTTCGACCGTCGCGATGAACGACGAGTACGACCCGGTCGGCATGTGGATGCGGGCCTGCGCGCGCCCCTTCTTCGACCGCGACGGCGCTACCCGGCCGCCCGCTCCCGGACCGTCCTACGGTTACGGATACCCGCGTCCCTACTGACGCGGGCGGGGCGTTCCGGGAGCCCCCGCCGGCTGCCGCTCTTCGGCTGAATTTCCCCTGTCCATAAGGGTAGTTGGTGCCTTTTCGGGCGCCCTTCGGACCGTGTTTCGGTCCGGTCGGACCGCACTGCTGTTCGCATAGCGGAGGACCGTGGCTCAGATCACGGTTGTGCATCCTTTCCCTGCGGGGGCTGGTGAGTGATCGCCGGTCGGATGAAGACTCCGGCGGCACAGGGCCTCGGTCCCTTGTGCGAGCGTCGCCTCCGAACGGCACCGCAGCACCTCTGATCCACCGCAGCACCTCTGATCTTCCGTTGGGTGAACTCCCCTGACGCCATGACGCATGGGCGGCAGGGGACGTGTCAGTGAGGGAATCCGGGCCGCTACCGCGGCGGGCACCGGCCGGCCACCGCCGGCCGAGAGGGGGCGAGGGCACCGTGACCGCACCGATCGAGACCACCGCGGCAGCCGCCCAGGCGCAGCCGGAAGCGGTGCTGGAGGGCGTGGCGAGCAAGCGGATCGAGGGGCGCTCGCTCGGCCAGATCGCCTGGCTGCGCTTCCGCCGCGACCGGGTCGCGGTGGCCGGTGCCGTCGTTGTCGTCCTGCTCATCCTGATCGCCGCGCTCTCCCGTCCCCTCCAGGCGCTTTTCGGACTCGACCCGAACCTGCCGCACCCGGACCTGATCGACCCCAACACCACGCTCCCCAAAGGGGACTTCGGCGGGATGAGCGGCGACCACCTGCTGGGGGTGGACCCCAAGTTCGGCCGCGATCTGCTCGCCCGGATCCTGGAGGGCTCCTGGGTGTCGCTGCTGGTGGCGTTCGGCGCGACGCTGCTGTCGGTCGCCATCGGCAGTGTGCTCGGCGTCGTCGCCGGCTTCTACCGCGGCCGGGTGGACGCGTTCATCAGCCGGATGATGGACGTCTTCCTCGCCTTCCCGCTGCTGCTGTTCGCCATCGCGATCTCCGCCTCGCTCCAGGGCGGAGCGTTCGGCCTCCAGGGGCTGCCGCTGCACATCTCGGTACTGATCTTCGTGATCGGCTTCTTCAACTGGCCGTACATGGGCCGGATCGTGCGCGCGCAGACGCTGTCGCTGCGCGAGCGGGAATTCGTCTCGGCCGCCCGCGGGCTGGGCGCGCGCGGGCCGTTCATCCTCTTCCGGGAACTGCTGCCCAACCTGGTGGGGCCGATCATCGTCTACTCGACGCTGCTGATCCCCTCCAACATCCTCTTCGAGGCGGCGCTGAGCTTCCTGGGCGTCGGTATCCAGCCGCCCCAGTCCTCCTGGGGCGGCACGCTCACCCAGGCGGTCAAGTACTACGAGGTCGACCCCCAGTACATGATCGTCCCCGGCCTCGCGATCTTCGTCACCGTGCTCGCCTTCAACCTGCTCGGTGACGGACTGAGGGACGCACTCGACCCGCGCAGCCGCTGACGGCCGCCGGGCGCCCCGAACCGCACCACCGCCGTTTCGTAAGGACGTTTCAGGACGAACGAAGGGGATACCGACCACTATGCGAAGGTCAGTTCCGGTCGCGGCTGTCGCGGCCCTCACCAGTGCGGGCCTTTTGCTGGCCGGCTGCAGCGGAAAGGGTTCCTCGGACAGCACGGCCGAGGCCAACGCCGCCACCAAGAGCGTCGTCAACGCCTCGGACGCGAAGGGGGGCACCCTCACCTACGCGATGAGCGACGCCCCCGAGTCCTTCGACCCGGGCAACACCTACTACGCCTTCGTCTACAACTTCAGCCGCCTCTACGCCCGTCCGCTGACCACCTTCAAGCCGGGCCCCGGCACCAAGGGCGAGGAACTGGTCCCGGACCTCGCCGAGTCGATGGGCAAGCCCGGCGACGGCGGCAGGACCTGGACGTACAAGATCCGCAAGGGCGTCAAGTACGAGGACGGCACGCCGGTCACCTCCCAGGACGTCAAGTACGCCGTGGAACGCAGCAACTTCGCGCGCGACATCCTCTCGCTGGGCCCGAACTACTTCCAGCAGTTCCTCGTGGACAACGACGGCGGCTACAAGGGGCCGTACAAGGACAAGTCCAAGGAGGGGCTCAAGTCCATCGAGACCCCCGACGCGCAGACCATCGTCTTCCACCTCAAGCAGCCGTTCGCCGAGTTCGACTACCTGGTGAGCGCCCCGCAGACCGCGCCGGTCCCGCAGGCCAGGGACAAGGGCGCGGACTACACCAAGAGCGTGGTCTCCACCGGCGCGTACAAGTTCCAGAACTACCAGGAGGGCAAGCAGCTCACCCTGGTCCGCAACCCGAACTGGTCGGCGCAGACCGACCCGCTGCGCAAGCAGCTGCCGGACAAGATCGTGCTCAACCTGAAGGTCGCCCAGTCGACCATCGACAAGGACCTCCAGTCCGGCAACACCCTGGTGGACATGGCCGGCCGCGGCGTCGACGGCCAGACCCAGGCCCAGCTCCTGACCGATCCGAAGCTGAAGGCCAACACCGACAACGCGCTGGGCCAGCGCCTCGTCTACACGGCGATCAACACCAAGGTGGCGCCGTTCGACAACGTCGAGTGCCGCAAGGCCGTCGAGTACGCCATCGACAAGAAGGCGGTGCAGACCGCGCTCGGCGGTCCGATCCGCGGTGAGATCGCCTCCACGGTCCTGCCGACGGACATCGCCGGCTACCAGAAGTACGACCTGTACCCGCAGAAGTACAGCGGCGACAACCTGGACCTGACCGAGGCCAAGCAGCACTGGGCCAAGTGCGGTGCGGGCAAGGTCAACACCACGATCCTGGCCCGCAACGACCGCCAGGACGAGGTCGACGCGGCCACCTCGGTCATCGGCTCGCTGAAGAAGATCGGCATCAACGCCAAGATCCAGTCGTACCCGACCAGCAAGTACTTCTCCGACTACGCGGGCGTCCCGGCGTTCGACAAGTCCAACAACGTCGGCCTGATCATGATGCAGTGGGGCGCCGACTTCCCCACCGGCTACGGCTACCTCCAGCAGATCCTCAACGGCAAGGCGATCAGCCAGTCCGGCAACAGCAACCTGTCCCAGCTGGACGACCCGGAGATCAACAACCTGCTCAACAGCGCCATCGCCAACACCGACAAGGGCGCCCGCGAGAAGGCGTACGCCGAGATCGACCGGAAGGCGATGGAGCAGGCGGCGATCGTCCCGCTGACCTACTTCAAGGTCCTGATGTACCGCTCGCCCAAGGCCACCAACTTGGTGTCCACCTCGGCCTTCAGCGGTGAGTACGACTACCTCGACATCGGCGTCAAGAAGTAGCAGCCCCGGAAGGCAGGTGAAGGCATTGGTGTCCGCGGGCCGGTCGCGCCCGGCCCGCGGCACCGGCGCCGCATCCCCGTGTTCTCGTACCTCATCCGCAGGTTGATCAGCGCAGTGATCCTGCTGCTGATCGTCAGCGCGGTCACTTTCGGCATCTTCTTCCTGCTGCCGAAACTGGCCGGGCAGAGCACCGACCAGCTCGCCCAGCAGTACATCGGAAAGGCCCCCACACCCGCGGACATCGCCGCGGTGAAGAAGAACCTCGGGCTGGACAAGCCGGTGTACGAGCAGTACTGGGAATTCCTCAAGGGCATTTTCGTCGGCGTCGACTACAAATTCGGACCGGAAGCGGCCAAGTGCCATGTACCGTGCTTCGGTTACTCCTTCAAGACGCATATCGAGGTCTGGCCGGAAATCGAGTCCCGGCTCCCGGTGACGCTGTCACTGGCCGCCGGCGCCGCGGTGCTGTGGCTGGTCTCCGGCGTCGCCACCGGAGTGCTCTCCGCGCTCCGCCCCGGCTCGTTCTTCGACCGGATGGCCATGGGCGTGGCGCTGGCCGGCGTCTCGCTGCCGATGTTCTTCACCGGCGCGCTGGCACTGGCCCTGTTCACCTACCAGTGGCCGATCTTCGAGCGCAGCGACTACGTCCCGCTGCTCCAGGACCCGTTCCTGTGGGCCCGGACGCTGGTGCTGCCGTGGGTCACCCTGGCCTTCCTCTACTCCGCGCTCTACGCCCGGCTCACCCGGGCGGGCATGCTGGAGACGCTGAGCGAGGACTACATCCGCACCGCCCGTGCCAAGGGCCTGCGGGAGCGCAAGGTGGTCCTGCGGCACGGGCTCCGGGCCGCGCTCACCCCGATCGTCACCGTCTTCGGTATGGACCTGGGCCTGCTGCTGGGCGGTGCGCTGATCACCGAACAGGTCTTCTCGCTCAAGGGAGTCGGCGCCTTCGCGGTCGACTCGATCAACGCCAACGACCTGCCGAACATCCTCGGCGTCACCCTGCTCGCCGCGTTCTTCATCGTCATTTGCAACCTGGTGGTGGACGTTCTGTACGCCGCCGTCGACCCGCGGGTGAGGCTCACGTGACCGACGCTTCCGAGAACACGACCGGGCCGGCCGCACAGGCCGGGGAAGCCCCAGAAGCAGGGCAGTCGGCGCCGGCCGGTTCCGCCGGTCCCACCGCCTTCCTCGAAGTCCGCGATCTGAAGGTGCACTTCCCCACCGACGACGGCCTGGTGAAGTCCGTCGACGGCCTGACCTTCAGCCTGGAGAAGGGCCGGACGCTCGGCATCGTCGGCGAGTCCGGCTCCGGCAAGTCGGTGACCTCGCTCGCCGTCATGGGGCTGCACCGCGCCTCCCGGCGGCAGCGCGGCAAGGTCCGGATGTCCGGCGAGATCTGGCTGGGCGGCCGGGAGCTGGTCTCGGCCGATCCCGACGAGGTGCGCCGGCTGCGGGGCCGCGAGATGGCGATGATCTTCCAGGATCCGCTGTCCGCGCTGCACCCCTACTACACGGTCGGCAACCAGATCGTGGAGGCGTACCGCGTCCACCACGACGTCGACCGGAGGACCGCGCGCAGACGGGCCGTCGAGATGCTCGACCGGGTCGGCATCCCGCAGCCGGACAAGCGCGTCGACGACCATCCGCACCAGTTCTCCGGCGGCATGCGCCAGCGCGCCATGATCGCCATGGCGCTGGTCAACAACCCCGAGCTGCTGATCGCCGACGAGCCGACCACCGCCCTGGACGTCACCGTCCAGGCGCAGATCCTGGACCTGATCC
The DNA here is from genome assembly GCF_000805335.1 of Streptomyces sp. CT34. GTDB lineage: Bacteria > Actinomycetota > Actinomycetes > Streptomycetales > Streptomycetaceae > Streptomyces. The sequence goes on from NZ_KN708638.1 coordinate 5,765,685, forward strand.
GCGATCTCCAGAAGGAGTTCGGCTCGGCAATCGTCATCATCACCCACGACCTGGGCGTGGTGGCCGAACTCGCCGACGACCTGCTGGTGATGTACGGCGGCCGGTGCGTCGAGCGGGGCCCGTCGGAGAAGGTCTTCGCGACCCCGCAGCACCCCTACACGTGGGGCCTGCTCGGCTCCATGCCGCGGATCGACCGCGACCAGACGGACCGGCTGATCCCCGTCAAGGGCTCGCCGCCCAGCCTGATCAACGTGCCGTCCGGCTGTGCCTTCAACCCCCGTTGCCCGTACGCGGACGTCCCCGCGGACAACGCCACCCGCACGGTGCGCCCCGAACTGCGGCAGGTCGCCGGCCGGCACTTCACCGCGTGCCACATGGCGCAGGAGGAGCGGGAGCGTATCTGGACCGAAGAGATTGCGCCGAAGCTTTGACCGAGACGACCGAGACGACTCAGACGGCCACGACGCCGCAGACCGCTCCGACGACCGGGGCCACACAGGCGACCGAGTCCCCGACGCAGGACGGGCCGCTGCTGCGGGTACGCGGCCTGGTCCGGCACTTCCCGATCACCAAGGGGCTCCTCAAACGCAGGGCCGGCGCCGTCCAGGCGGTCGACGGCATCGACTTCGACGTGCTGCCGGGGGAGACCCTGGGGGTCGTCGGCGAGTCCGGCTGCGGCAAGTCGACGATGGGCCGGCTGATCACCCGGCTCGACGAACCGACCGGCGGCACCATCGAGTTCGCGGGCCGGGACATCACCCATCTGTCCCCGGGCCGGCTCCGGCCGCTGCGCCGCGACGTCCAGATGATCTTCCAGGACCCGTACGGCTCGCTGAACCCGCGGCACACCATCGGCGGCATCGTCTCCACCCCGTTCCGCCTCCAGGGCATCGAGCCCGAGGGCGGCGTGAAGAAGGAGGTGCAGCGGCTGCTGGAGCTGGTGGGCCTGAGCCCGGAGCACTACAACCGCTATCCGCACGAGTTCTCCGGCGGCCAGCGGCAGCGCATCGGGATCGCCCGCGCGCTGGCCCTCAAGCCGCGGCTGGGGGGCGCCGACGAGCCGGTCTCGGCCCTGGACGTCTCCATCCAGGCCCAGGTCGTCAACCTCATGGACGACCTCCAGGAGGAGCTGGGCCTGACCTACGTCATCATCGCCCACGACCTCTCGGTCATCCGGCACGTCTCCGACCGGATCGCGGTGATGTACCTCGGCAAGATCGTCGAACTCGCCGACCGCGCGTCCCTCTACGCGTCGCCGCGGCATCCGTACACCAAGGCGCTGCTGTCCGCGGTCCCGGTGCCCGACCCCAGGCGGCGCACCGAACGCGACCGGATCCTGCTGAAGGGTGACGTCCCCTCGCCGATCGACCCGCCCTCCGGCTGCCGGTTCCGCACCCGCTGCTGGAAGGCGACGGGGGAGTGCGCCACCACCGAGCCGCCGCTGGTCGAGCTGCGGACCGGGCACCGGGTGGCCTGCCATCACCCCGAGGGCGAGGGGACCGACCCCGGACACGAGGGAACCAACCCCAAGGGCGATGGTCCCAACTCGTCCACGATGACCGAAATTTCGGCCGGTGTGGCAGCAACTGATCAGTAAGTCCTGACGACTTGGCAAAGTCGTGGGTGAAGTGTGGCGGGAGAGTGCAGAGTTGGCACGGTTGTTCTAATCGCATCCGTGTGTTGGAAGGGACGGCTCATGGCACTCTCCCGCTCTGCGCGTCGCACCTCCCGCTGGCTCGCCCTGGCGACCGCGGTGGCCTCGGCCGCCACCATCGCCGCCGCCCCGGGCGCCACCCCCGGCGCCCCCGGGGTCGGCGACCCCTACTTCCCCGCAATGGGCAACGGCGGCTTCAAGCCCCTCCACTACGACCTCGGCGTCAGCTACCACCCCGACTCCGGCCGGCTCGACGGCCGGACCACGCTGTCCGCCCGGGCCACCCAGAACCTCTCGACGTTCGACCTGGACCTCCAGAAGCTGACCGTCGACTCGATCCGGGTGAACGGCCGCCGGGCCCACTTCACCAGAACCGGCGACAAGATCGTCATCCGCCCCGGCGCCCCGCTCTCCCGCGGTGCGCGCTTCGCCGTCACCGTCGTCTACCACGGCGTCCCGCAGCCGCTCAGCGGCCCGATCGTCTTCGGCTCCAAGTACGGCTGGATGAAGACCAAGAGCGGCGTCTTCGTCGCCTGCGAGCCGAACGCCGCCTCGACGTGGTTCCCCTCCAGCGACCACCCCAGCGAGAAGGCCACCTACGACATCCGCATCGACGCGCCGAAGGGGCTCACCGGCGTCTCCAACGGGCGGCTCGTCGCCTCCGGCGAGTCGCACGGCCGCTCCTGGTCCCACTGGCGCGAGAGCCGCCCGATGGCGACGTACCTGGCGACCGCCACCATCGGCAAGTTCGACGTCCGTACCGGCACCACCCCCGGCGGCACCCCGATCTATGTCGCCACCGACCCGACCCTCCCCACCGGCAAGGTCGACGTCTACGGCATCACCGCGGCGGCCACCGACTACTGGTCCAAGCTCTTCGGCCCCTATCCCTTCGAGGAGACCGGCGCGGTCGTCGACGACATGCCGGAGGCCGGCTTCTCCCTGGAGGTGCAGTCCAAGCCGGTCTACTCGGCGGTGCGCAACGAGACCACGATCGTCCACGAGCTGGCCCACCAGTGGTTCGGTGACTCGGTCTCGGTCAAGCAGTGGAAGGACATCTGGCTCAACGAGGGCTTCGCCACGTACGCCCAGTGGCTGTGGGCCGAGCACCGCGGCACCACGACCACCCACGACGCCTTCCGCAAGGCGTACAACTCCCTGCCCGCGAACGACCCGCTCTGGAAGATCAAGGTCTCCGACCCGCAGCGGGACACCATGTTCTCCCACGCGGTCTACGAGCGGGGCGCGATGACCCTCCAGGCGCTGCGCGAACGCATCGGCGACAAGGCGTTCTTCAAGCTGCTGCCCACCTGGACCGCGCAGCACCGCTACGGCAACGCGAACACCGCCGACTTCATCAGGCTCGCCGAGAAGGTCTCCGGCAAGCGGCTGGGCGGGCTGTTCCACACCTGGCTCGACACTCCGGGCCGCCCGGCCCTGCCGGGGAACTGACCGCTCGCCCGGTCACCCGCCGACGCGGCTACCCGCCCTCCTCGGGCTCCTTGAGCGCCTTGGCCTCCTTCGGCCCCCGGGCGCGCAGCTGCTGCGGCCGGGGCAGATGCAGCCCGAGGTAGACCGCGCCCATCCGCAGCGCGAACACCACCCCCGCCGAGACCGCCGCGGCGGGGGTGGCCCCGACCCCGAGGTGGTGCATCAGCAGATAGCAGCAGCCGCCGGCCAGCGCCGCGATGGCGTAGACGTCCTCGCGCAGCAGCAGTGGCGGGAACTCCCCGCACAGCACGTCCCGGATGACCTCGCCGGCCACCCCGGTCAGCACCGCCAGGATGATCACGGCGAGCGGGGTGGCTCCCGCCGAGATCGCCGCCCGCGCCCCGATCACCGTGACGACGGACAGCCCGACCGCGTCCACGACCAGCAGGGACTTCCGCGGCAGCGACCAGAACCGCAGATAGATCATGGTGCCGACGCCGACGCAGATGATCACTGTGAGCAGTACCCAGTCGTGCGTCCAGTACAGGGGCCGCCGGTCCAGGATCAGATCGCGCAGCGTGCCGCCCGAGATGGACGCGGCGAACGCCAGCACCAGACCGCCGAACGGATCCATGTTCGCGCGGTAGGCGGCCAGCACACCGCTCGCCGCGAAGGCCGCGACGCCGACCAGGTAGAGCACATGCAGCATGCGGCCATCATTACAGCCGCGGAACGCACGGGTCCGGGGCGGTCGGATGGCGGACGGCCGGGCGCCCTCCGGCACTCCTTGAAACTGACACTACCGGTCGGTAATAAACCGGTGTACGGTGCCGCCATGGCAACGGCGACCGCAGGAACCGTAGGAAACAGCGAGTTCGACCGCGACACCGCGGTCACCCGGCGCGCCCCCGGCGTCTACGACACCCACCTCTCCGCGGGCTGGACGATCATCAACGCGGTCAACGGCGGCTATCTCCTCGCCCTCATGGGCCGGGCCCTGGGCGACGCCCTCCCGCACCCCGACCCGCTCACGGTCACCGCGCACTACCTCACGGCCTCCGTCCCCGGCCCGGCCGTCATCCGCACCGAAGTGGTCCGCACCGGCCGCACGTTGTCCACCGGCACCGCCACCCTCGTGCAGTTCGCCGAGGACGGCACCGAGGTCGAGCGGCTGCGGGTACTCGCCGCGTACGGGGGCCTCGCGACCCTCCCCGACGACGTCCGCACCACCGCCGAGCCCCCGGCCATCCCGCCCTACGAGCACTGCCTGGGCGCCGAGAGCGCCCCCGGCGAGCGCCCGGCCATCCCCGGCAGCACCGCGATCACCGACCGGCTCGCCCTCCGCCTCGACCCGGCCACCGCGGGCTGGGCGGTCGGCGCCCCCTCGGGCAAGGGCGAGATGCGCGCCTGGTTCGGCCTCGCCGACGGCCGCGACCCCGACCCGCTCTCACTGCTCCTGACGGTCGACGCCCTCCCGCCCACCGCCTTCGAAATGGGCCTGAGCGGCTGGGTCCCCACCGTCGAACTGACCGCCCACATACGGCACCGCCCGGCCCCCGGCCCGCTGCGGGTCGCCATCACCACCCGCAATCTGGCCGGCGGCTTCCTGGAGGAGGACGCCGAGGTCTGGGACTCCGAGGACCGCCTCGTGGCCCAGTCCCGCCAGCTGGCCCGCACGGTGCTGGTCGGCTAACTCCGGGAGGGTCAGGGCTCTCCGAGGAACTCCCTCAGCGCCACGGCCAGTTCGGCCGGCGCGTCCTCGTGGACCAGATGGCCCGCCCCCGTGATCACCCGCAGCTCCGCCCCGGGGATGCGGGAGGCCAGCTCGTGCCCCTTGGCGACCGGGATCCAGGTGTCCTCGGCACCCCAGCAGACCAGCACCGGTACCGCGATCTCCCCGTAGCGTCCGGCCACCTCGTCGGTGAACCGCTGGTCGTTCTGCGCGATCTGCCGGTAGAACGCCGGCCGGCCCGCCTCCGTGCACCACGGCGCGACCAGCCGGTCCAGCACGTCGGGCCGCAGCCCCCGATGGCTGCACGAGGAGACGTACTCCCGCACCAGCGCCCGGTGGAGCTCCGGCGGCAGCTGCCCGAACACCTCCGGGTGCGCCCCCAGTAGCCGGTACGTCGGCGACCCCCAGGGCGCCAGCGCCACCGGGTCGACCAGTGCCAGCCGCTCGTACCGGGCCCCGTGCAGCAACTGCGCCCGCAGCGCGACACACCCTCCGAAGTCATGCGCCAGCACGGCCGGTTGGCGGCCCGGGGCCGTCAGTCCCCAGTGCTCCAGCAGCTCCCCGAACACCACCGCCTGCGCCGCCAGCGACACGTCCTGCCCGGCCCGCATCTCCGACGCCCCATAACCCGGCATGTCCCATACATAGACCTGCCGCCGCCCGGCCAGTGCCCGCGCCACCTCCCGCCACACGAACGACGAGAACGGCGTCCCGTGCAGCAGCACCACCGGTGGCGCACCCCCGCCACCCTCCCCGAGCACGGCCCATCGCACCTCGCCCGACGCACTGCGGAACGTACGGTCCAGAAGCCACTGTGTCATGAGTGTCAGGCTAGACACTCATGACGGGGGCGTCGATGCCGTGGGGCTCGGCTCGTACGGCCGACGTGGACGACGATGATCGTTACGATGGAGTCGTTGATCCGGTAGAGGGCGCGATACCTGCCGCTGTGGATGCGGCGCAGGTCCGGTGAGCCGTAGGGGATCGACCCTTCAGGGCGCGAGTGCTCGGCCAACAGGTCGATGGAAGCGAAGCGTTGGCGTAAACCCTCGGGTCGTCCTTCAGGAAGCGGGTGGCCGCGTCCAGTGCGGGCTCGTCCCGGATGACGTGGTGGCTCACTCGCGTTCCAGGCCGAGACGGGCGCGTACTTCGTCATGGGGCACACCGTGGACGGTGCCGGCTGCCTGCCGGGCCCGGTATTCGGCGAGCGCGAGAGCGTCCTCGATGTCCGCCAGTTCCTGGGGGTTTATCAGTACCGCGGCGGGTTGGCCGTGATCGGTGATGGTGATGCGCTCGCGGGCCAGCGCGGTCCGGCGGACGAGCGAGCCGAAGCGGGCCCGCGCCTCTGTCATCGCGTAGGTCGCAGACATGTGCAGAACTGTACACTTTTGTCGTCAAGGCGTGCAGCGGCGTGCGCCGTGGGGAATGCGCCCCCGCGCGGGGCGTGCGCCGGGGACGGCCTCGTAGAATCGGCCCACCATGGTTTACCTCGACCACGCCGCCACCACTCCGATGCTTCCGGAGGCGGTGCAGGCGATGACCGCCCAGCTGACCGTCACCGGCAACGCGTCCTCCCTGCACGCCGCCGGCCGGCGGGCCCGGCGCACCGTCGAAGAGGCGCGGGAATCGCTCGCCGCCTCCCTGGGCGCGCGCCCCAGCGAAGTCGTCTTCACCGCGGGCGGCACCGAGTCCGACAACCTTGCGGTCAAGGGGCTCTACTGGTCCCGCAGGGCCGCCGACCCGGCCCGTACCCGGGTCCTGGTCAGCCGCGTCGAGCACCACGCGGTCCTGGACGCCGTCGAATGGCTCGGCGAGCACGAGGGCGCCACCGTCGACTGGCTGCCGGTCGACCGCTACGGCCGGGTGCACCCCGACGCGCTGCGCGAGGCCATCGCCCGCAACCCCGGCGATGTCGCGCTGGCCACCGTCATGTGGGCCAACAACGAGATCGGCACCGTCCAGCCGGTCCGCGAACTGGCCGAGGTGGCAAGGGAGTTCGGGATCCCGCTGCATGCCGACGCGGTGCAGGCGGTGGGTCAGCTGGACGTCGGCTTCGCCGCCTCCGGGCTGGCCGCGATGACCGTCTCCGGCCACAAGATCGGCGGCCCGTACGGCATCGGCGCACTGCTGCTGGGCCGCGAACACGCCCCGGTGCCCGTCCTGCACGGCGGCGGCCAGGAGCGGCACGTCCGCTCCGGCACCCTCGACACCCCGGCCATCGCCGCGTTCGCCGCCGCCGGCCGGCACGCGGTCGCGCACCGGGAGGAGTTCGCCCGCGAGATCGGCGCGCTGCGCGACGACCTGATCAAGGCGGTGCGCGCCGCCGCCCCGGACGCGATCCTGGGTGGCGACCCGGACCCCGCGGGCCGGCTCCCCGCCAACGCGCACTTCACCTTCCCCGGCTGCGAGGGGGACTCGCTGCTGCTGCTCCTGGACGCCCAGGGCATCGCCTGCTCCACCGGCTCGGCCTGCACCGCGGGCGTCGCCCAGCCCAGCCACGTGCTGCTCGCCACCGGCATGTCCCAGGACCTGGCCCGCGGCACTCTGCGCTTCTCGCTGGGGCACACCTCCACCGCCCGGGACGTCGCCGCCCTCGCGGAGGCCATCGGCCCGGTGGTGGAGCGGGCCCGGGGCGCGGGTCTCAGCTAGGGGCCGGCGCCGGCGGCCGGTGACGTGGCCTTCCCGGCCTTTCCGGCCTTCCCCGGCTACCCGGGCGGCCGGCGCAGCTCGGCGTCCTCCCGGGCCGCCGCCACCGGCGCCGCCCCCGCGGACACCACGGCGCCACCGCCGAGCGGCAGGGCCCGGCGCCGGGTGAGCGCGGACCGCCGGCGAGGCCGGTCGCCGGGCGCCTCCGCGGCGCCGTCCGCCCCGCCCCCGGATCGCTCCGCGGCCCCGTCCCCGGCCTGCCCCGTGTGCCGGGTCCGGTCCGTTTCCCCCGGGCCCCACACCAGGCTTTCCGGCCCCTCTCCGGTTCCGTCTACTCTGGAGTGGCTATGACTGATGCCGCCGCTCCCCGCCGCCTCCGCGTACTCGCCGCCATGTCCGGCGGTGTCGACTCCGCCGTCGCCGCGGCCCGCGCCGCCGAGGCGGGCCACGACGTGACCGGCGTCCATCTCGCGCTGTCCGAGAACCCGAAGTCGTTCCGCACCGGCGCCCGCGGCTGCTGCACGATCGAGGACTCCCACGACGCCCGCCGCGCGGCCGACGTGATCGGCATCCCCTTCTACGTCTGGGACCTGGCCGAGCGCTTCCGTGAGGACGTCGTCGAGGACTTCATCGCCGAGTACGAGGCCGGGCGCACCCCGAATCCCTGCCTCCGCTGCAACGAGAAGATCAAGTTCGCCGCCCTCCTGGACAAGGCCCTCGCCCTGGGCTTCGACGCGGTGTGCACCGGCCACTACGCCACGGTCGTGGTGCGCGAGGACGGCAGCCGCGAGCTGCACCGCGCCTCCGACATGGCCAAGGACCAGTCCTACGTCCTCGGAGTCCTCGACGACCGCCAGCTGGCGCACGCGATGTTCCCCCTGGGCGACACCCGCACCACCAAGGCGGAGATCCGCGAAGAGGCCGCCCGCCGCGGCCTGTTCGTCGCCAAGAAGCCCGACAGCCACGACATCTGCTTCATCGCCGACGGCGACACCCAGGGCTTCCTCGCCAAGCGCCTGGGCGCGGCCGAGGGCGACATCGTCGACGAGTCCGGCACGGTCGTCGGCACGCACGAGGGCGCGTACGGCTTCACCATCGGCCAGCGCAAGGGCCTGCGCATCGGCCGCCCTGCCCCCGACGGCAAGCCCCGCTACGTCCTCGACATCTCCCCGGTGGACAACACGGTCACCGTCGGCCCCGTCACCTCCCTCGACGTCACCGCCCTGACCGCCATCCGCCCCCGCTGGTGCGGACGCCCGCCGACGGCCGGCCCCGCCACGTACACCGCGCAGCTGCGCGCGCACGGCGGCGAGACCGAGGTGACCGCCGAGCTCGTCGACGGCACCGAGCTGCGGGTCGTCTTCACGGAGCCGGTGCGCGGCGTCGCACCCGGCCAGGCGATCGTGCTCTACGACGGCACCCGGGTGGTCGGCTCGGCGACCATCGCCACGACCGAGCGCCGGGCCGCGGCCGAAGCGGGCCGGACCGCCTGACCGGCCCGCTCCCGCCCGACTTCCGGGCGGGCGGCAGCGCCCGGCCGGCCGCCAGGCACTGCCCCTCGGCGTCGGAACTGACAAATGTCACCGCGTTCCAGGGACAGTTGAGACTGCCGCCGGGCGGGCTCGGTACCCGAAGCTGATGGCGCAAGGGAACGGCGTACAGCCGCAGTTCACAGCCCAGCTCGGGGGAGTCCGTCATGCGTCAGAGCCAACCCGCCGCCGACCCGGCCGCCGGCACGTCCGCCACCACGTCCGCCGGAGAGCGGCCCGGTGGCCAACGGCCCGCCGGGAAGCAGCTGCTGGCGGCGTTCGGCCCGCTGATCCTGGATGCCGGGATTCCGCTGGGCCTGTATTACGCCCTCAGCAGCGGCGCCGGGATGAGCGATGTGGCAGCCCTGGGATGGAGCAGCGTGGTCCCGGCGCTCCGCACGGTGTGGGGACTGGTCCGCAGCCGGAGCGTCAACGGCCTGGCGCTGCTGATCCTGGCCGTCAACGCGGTGGGGCTGGCGCTCAGCACGGTGGCCGGCGATCCGCGGCTGATGATGGCCAAGGACAGCGGTGTCAGCAGCGTGGTCGGGATAGCGGTGCTGCTCTCCCTGCGGACCGGGCGGCCGTTGATGACCGCCGGGCTCAAGCCCTGGGTGACGAAGGGCAGTCGGGCCGGCGAGGCCGCCTGGGACCGGCTGCGGGCCGCCTCGGAGCCCTTCCGGCGGGCGGAGCGGCGGTTCTCGCTGATCTGGGGGTGCGCGCTGCTGGCCGAGTGCGTCATCAGGGTGATCGGCGCCTACACCCTGCCGGTGCACGTCATGGTCTGGCTGGGCAATGTGCTGGCCATCGTGGCCGTCCTGTTCGCCATGGTGGTGGCGGGCGCGGCCGGCGCCCATCCCCTGGAGCAGCTGGTCAACGCCGAGGTGGCGCGGGACGAGGCGGGGCGCCGGACCGAGGCCGCCGGGACCCGGGCGGCCGAGCCGGTCGCCGGGCGGGGTGCCACGGCGGACTGAGCCCGGCCGGTCCGACCCGGCCTGCCCGGCCGCCGGGGGTGAGGCCGCCCAGGACTCCGGCGTACGGGGGTCCTCGCAGTCCTGGGCGGCTGCCCCACCCGGGAGGAACAGCGGAAGGCGGGGCGGGCAAGGAGCCTTGCCGGAAGGGTGAGGAGCCTTGTCGGCAGGACAAGGTGCCTTATCGGCGGAGGAGTTGGGGAAACTCCCCGCAGGAACGGCGTGTCGGGCACCCCGCGGTCGAGGAGCGGGCCCGTGGCCAATAGGGTCGGCGGTGCGACGGGACGTCAGCGGCCTGCGCCGGCGGTTCACACGGTGATCCGGCGGCCTGCGGCTTTCGTCGGCCACGAAGGGAACACACGTCATGCCGACCGTTCGAACCGATGCCAGGTCCGGCGCGCGCGCCGCCGGGACGGCATCCCTGCACGCCGAGCTGGTCCGCCGGAACCCCGGCGAGCCCGAGTTCCACCAGGCTGCCCTGGAAGTCCTGGAGACGCTGGCGCCCGTGCTGGCGGCCCGTCCGGAGTTCGTCGACGCGAAGATCCTGGAGCGGATCTGCGAGCCGGAGCGGCAGATCATGTTCCGGGTGCCGTGGCAGGACGCTACCGGGACGATCCGGGTCAACCGCGGCTTCCGGGTGGAGTTCAACAGCGCCCTCGGCCCGTACAAGGGCGGGCTGCGCTTCCACTCGTCGGTGAATCTGGGGATCGTGAAGTTCCTCGGCTTCGAGCAGATCTTCAAGAACGCGCTGACCGGCCTGAACATCGGCGGCGGCAAGGGCGGTAGCGACTTCGACCCGCACGGCAGGTCGGACGCCGAAGTCATGCGCTTCTGCCAGTCGTTCATGACCGAGCTGCACCGCCATCTCGGCGAGCACACCGACGTACCGGCCGGCGACATCGGCGTCGGCGGCCGGGAGATCGGCTATCTCTTCGGCCAGTACCGCCGCATCACCAACCGCTGGGAGGCCGGCGTCCTCACCGGCAAGGGCCTGGAGTGGGGCGGCTCCAGGGCCCGTACGGAGGCCACCGGCTACGGCAACGTGCTCTTCACCGAGGAGATGCTCAAGCGGCGCGGCGAGGAGCTGGACGGGCAGCAGGTGGTGGTCTCCGGGTCCGGCAATGTCGCGATCCACACCGTCGAGAAGGCCCAGGCGCTCGGCGCCCACGTCCTGACCGTCTCGGACTCCGGCGGCTATGTCGTCGACGAGAAGGGCATCGACCTGGCGCTGCTCAAGCAGGTCAAGGAGGTCGAGCGCGGCCGGATCAGCGACTACGCGCAGCGCCGCGGGGTGTCCGCCAGGTACGTGGAGGGCGGTCGCGTCTGGGACGTCGCCTGCGATGTGGCGCTGCCGTCGGCCACCCAGAACGAGCTGGACGCGGACGCCGCGCGGATCCTGGTCCGGGGCGGCGTCAAGGCGGTCTCCGAGGGCGCCAACATGCCGACCACCCCGGAGGCCGTGGCGCTCCTCAAGGAGGCCGGGGTGGCCTTCGGTCCGGGCAAGGCCGCCAACGCGGGCGGGGTGGCGACCAGCGCACTGGAGATGCGGCAGAACTCCGCCCGCGAGGCGTGGCCGTTCGAGCGCGCCGAGGGTGAACTGGCCGCGATCATGCGGGGGATCCACGACACCTGCTACCGGACCGCCGAGCGGTTCGGGCTGCCCGGCGACTACGTGGCGGGCGCGAACATCGCCGGCTTCGAGCGGGTCGCGGACGCGATGCTGGACCAGGGCCTGATCTGATCCGGTGGCACGGCACCGCTCCACGGCTGCCCCGGGCCCGCTCCGGGCGCGGGGCACTGCCGTTCCCGGGGGCGCCCCCGAGGACCTGTCCGGGGGCGGGACCGCGTGCCCCCGCCCCCTCGTAGGGTGGCCGCATGAATATCTGCGTCTTCTGTTCCGCCGCCGACCTTGACGACCGTTATGTCACCCCCGCCCGGCAGTTCGCCGAATTGATAGGTAAGGGCGGTCATGCCCTGGTTTGGGGTGGTTCGGACACCGGGCTGATGAAGGTCATGGCCGACGGCGTGCAGGAGGCCGGCGGGAAGCTGATCGGCGTCTCCGTGGAGTTCCTGGCCCACAAGGCGCGGGCCGGCGCGGATGAGATGGTCGTCACCAGGGACCTCGCCGAGCGGAAGGCGCAGCTGCTGGCGCGCGCCGATGCCGTCGTCGTCATGGTGGGCGGTACGGGCACCCTGGACGAGGCCACCGAGATCCTGGAGCTGCGCAAGCACGGGATGCACCGCACGCCGGTCGTGCTGCTCAACACCGCTGGTTTCTACGACGGGTTGAAGGAGCAGTTCCGGCGGATGGAGGCGGAGGGGTTCCTCCCGATCCCCCTCACCGACCTGGTGTTCTTCGCGGACGACGGGGCCGCCGCGCTGGCCTACCTGGAGGAGCGGGCCGGCGCCGGGGCGTGACCCGGTGCGTACCTTGTGCGGGCCGTGCCCTCGTTAGGATCGGCCCCATGGGAACGCACTTGATCACGGGCGCAGGGTCGGGTATCGGAGCGGCGGTCGCACGGCGGCTGCTGGCGCGCGGTGAGGAGCTGTGGCTGCTGGCGCGGGACGCCGTACGGGCGAAGGAGCTGGCCGAGCAGTTCCCCGGGTCGCACGCCGTCGTCGGTGACCTCGCCAACCCCGAGAAGCTGTCCTTCGCCCTCGGGCGGCAGTCGCTGCCGGACCGTATCGACTCGCTCCAGCACATCGCGGGCGTCATCGAGCTGGGCGCCGTCGGCGACCTGCCGGCCAAGGCGTGGCAGCGCCAGCTCGCCGCCAACCTGGTCGCGCCCGCCGAGCTGACCCGGCTGCTGCTGCCGCTGGTACGGATCGCCCAGGGCGACATCGTCTTCGTCAACTCCGGTGCCGGGCTCGACGCGCGCGCCAACTGGAGCGCCTACGCGGCGAGCAAGCACGGCCTCAAGGCGCTGGCCGACTCGCTGCGCGCGGAGGAGCACGGCAACGGCGTGCGGGTGACCTCGGTCTACCCGGGGCGCACGGCGACGCCCATGCAGGAGAGCGCCCACCGCCAGGAGGGCCAGGAGTACGACCCGTCCCGCTGGATCGACCCGGAGTCGGTCGCGACGGCGATCCTCACGGCGATCGACCTGCCGCGGGACGCCGAGCTCAAGGACGTGGTGGTCCGGCCGGGGCGGTGAGCCCGGATCCTGACCGGAGGTCCTACGGGTCGTGGCCGGAGATCCGACGGGTCCCGGCCGGAGGTCCTACGGTTCCTGACCGGAGAGCCGAAGGGGACGGCCGCCCTGCGGGGCGGCCGTCCCCTTCCTCTTCCCCTTCCGCTTCCGCGGCGGAGACGTACGCTTCGGGGGTGACCACTGAAGCGAAGCCGACCGCGGCGGCGGGGTGCGGGTTCCGGGAGATCCGGGGGCTCGTCACCGAGCTGAGCCGCCGCCTGGACGCCCACCAGCGCAGCCGGATCGCCGAGCTGGACCTGACGCCGACGCAGGCGAAGGCGCTGGAGGAGCTGGGCGAGCCGAAGACCGCGCGGGAGCTGGCGGGGGTGCTGTGCTGCGAGCCGCCGAACGTCACCTACGTGATCTCCAAGCTGGAGAAGCAGGGCATGGTCGTACGGCAGCCGCACCCCCAGGACGGGCGGGCCAAGCAGCTCGTACTGACCGAGGCGGGGCGGGAGTTGCGGCTGGATCTGCTGCGGCGGATGGGCACCCGCTCGCCGCTGGACCACCTCTCCCCCGAGGAGCGGGTGGCGCTCCGCGACGAACTGCTGAGGGCGCTGGGGCGGGCCGGGGGCGGATAGCCCGCCCGCTCCGCGTCGGGCTCCGCGGGCCCCGGGTATGGCCCGGGGCCCTTTTGTGCAGCTTCGATAAAGCTAAAGCTGTAACCATTGTCGAAGCGGACGACCACAGCCCGCACCGCGGCGAACCCGCGGCGGACCCGCCCCGCCACGCCACGCGGCGGCACCCGACTCCCCGTCCTGGCCGGGGTGCCCCGGCCGCCCCGCCGCCGCATACCCTTCCCGGCCGCATACCCTTCCTGGGTGAGCGAGAACAGCACGCACAAGTGGGCCGCGGGCGCGGCGACCGGGATCGGGTCGATGCCGGGCGGTGACGCGCGGGAAGCGGCGAGGACCGTCACCGGGTCCCTGGAGGACTTCCCCCACCTGCCGGAGCTCCCCGCCCGCGGGCCGGGCGCCGACATGATCGGGCGCACCCTGGGGATGCTGGTCGAGCTCTACGCCCATGTGGAGCCCAGCGGCTGGCGGATCAGCGACCGGCCGGGCCGCGACACCCGCCGGGCCCGCGCCTGGCTCGGCGAAGACCTGGACGCCCTGGAGGAGTTCACCCAGGGGTACGAGGGACCGCTGAAGGTCTCCGCGGTCGGCCCGTGGACGCTGGCCGCCTCCCTGGAGCTGCACAACGGCGAGGCCGCCCTCGGCGACCCCGGCGCCTGCCGGGACCTCGTGGCATCCCTGGCGGAGGGGCTGCGCGGCCATCTCGCGGACGTCCGGCGGCGGGTGCCGGGCGCCGAGGTCGTGCTCCAGCTCGACGAGCCGTCGCTGACCGCGGTGCTCCAGGGCCGGGTGCGGACCGCCAGCGGCTACCGCACCCACCGGGCCGTGGACCGGGCGGACGTCGAGAGCGCGCTGCGCGCTCTCGTGGGCGTCGCGGACGGCGCTCCGGTCGTCGTCCACTCCTGCGCGCCGCAGGTGCCGTTCGGGCTGCTGCGGCGGGCCGGCGCCGCGGGTGTCTCGTTCGATGCGGCACTGCTCACCGAGCGTGAGGAGGAGGCGATCGGGGAGGCGGTCGAGGGCGGTACCGCGCTGTTCGCGGGCGTGGTGCCGGGCGTGGACGGCCGACTGTCAGACCCTGCCGGTAGCGTCATGGGTGTCAGGACGCTGTGGCGCAGGCTGGGGCTGGCGCCGGGGATTCTCGCGGAGTCCGTGGTGGTCACCCCCGCGTGCGGGCTGGCGGGCGCTTCGCCCGCGTATGCCCGTTCGGTGCTCGCCCACTGCGTCCGGGCGGCGAGGTCGCTCGTGGACAACCCGGAGTGACCGGTCTCAAGGACACGGGAGGACATGACGGTGGCTGGCGAACAGCACGCAGCGGCATCCAAGGTGCCCGCGGCGGCGCGGGAGAAGCACGCGCAGCTGGCTGAGCAGATCGAGGAGCACCGCTTCCGGTATTACGTGAAGGACGCCCCGGTCATCAGCGACGCGGAGTTCGACACGCTGCTGCGCTCCCTGGAGGCGCTGGAGGACGAGCACCCGGAGCTGCGCACCCCGGATTCCCCGACCCAGAAGGTCGCCGGCGCCTACGCCACCGAGTTCACCGAGGTCGCGCACCGCGAGCGGATGCTCTCGCTGGACAACGCCTTCGACAACGACGAGTTGGCGGCCTGGGCCGAGCGGATCGCCGGGGAACTGGGCGGCGACCCGCGCGGCGCCGGCTACCACTTCCTGTGCGAGCTCAAGGTCGACGGCCTCGCGGTCAACCTCACCTACGAGCACGGCCGGCTGACCCGCGCCGCCACCCGCGGCGACGGCCGCACCGGCGAGGACATCACGCCCAACGTCCGTACCATCACCGAGATCCCGCACCGCCTCAAGGGCGACCGGGTCCCCGACCTGGTCGAGATCCGCGGCGAGGTCTACTTCCCGATGGAGAAGTTCCTGGAGCTCAACGAGCGCCTGGTCGCCGACGGGAAGCCGCCGTTCGCCAACCCCCGCAACGCCGCGGCCGGTTCGCTGCGCCAGAAGGACCCCAAGGTCACCGCGACCCGCCCGCTCCACATGGTCGTGCACGGCCTCGGCGCCCGCGAGGGCCTGGAGATCGACCGGCTCTCGGAGGCGTACGGCCTGCTGGAGGAGTGGGGCCTGCCCACCGCCGCGCACAACCGCGTCGTCGACTCGCTCGCCGCGGTACGGGAGTTCATCGACCACTACGGCGACCCCGAGACCCGCCGGACGGCCGTGGAGCACGAGATCGACGGGGTGGTCGTCAAGCTGGACGAGATCCCGCTCCAGGGGCGGCTGGGCTCGACCTCGCGGGCACCGCGCTGGGCGATCGCCTGGAAGTACCCGCCGGAGGAGGTCAACACCAAGCTGGTGGACATCCGCGTCGGCGTCGGCCGCACCGGCCGGGTCACGCCGTACGCGGTCGTCGAGCCGGTCACGGTCGCCGGCTCCGAGGTGGAGTTCGCCACCCTGCACAACCAGGACGTGGTCAAGGCCAAGGGCGTGCTCATCGGGGACACCGTCGTGATCCGCAAGGCCGGCGACGTGATCCCGGAGATCCTGGGCCCGGTCGTCGACCTGCGGGACGGCACCGAGCGGGAGTTCGCGATGCCGGCCGAGTGCCCCGAGTGCGGCACGGCCCTCCAGCCCGCCAAGGAGGGCGACATCGACCTCCGCTGCCCCAACGCCCGTGCCTGCCCCGCCCAGATCCGCGAGCGGCTGTTCTACCTGGCCGGCCGCAAGTGCCTGGACATCGAGAACTTCGGCTATGTCGCGGCCACCGCCCTCAGCCAGCCGCTGGAGCCCGCCGAGCCCCCGCTGAAGGACGAGGGCGGGCTCTTCGACCTCTCCATCGAGGAGCTGCTGCCCATCAAGTCCTATGTCCTGGACCCCGATTCGGGACTCCCCAAGCGCGACCCGAAGACCGGCGAGGAGAAGGTCGTCACCTTCTTCGCCAACCAGAAGGGCGAGCCGAAGAAGAACGCCCTCGCCATGCTGGAGAACATCCAGGCCGCCAAGGAGCGCCCGCTGGCCCGGATCCTCACCGGCCTGTCGATCCGGCACGTCGGCCCGGTCGCGGCGCAGGCGCTGGCCCGGGAGTTCCGCTCGATCGACCGCATCCGGGACGCGAGCGAGGAGGAACTGGCCGCCGTGGACGGCGTCGGCGGGACCATCGCCGCCTCGCTCAAGCAGTGGTTCGCCGACGACTGGCACCAGGAAATCATCGAGCGCTGGCGGGCCGCCGGCGTCCGTATGGAGGAGGAGCAGACCGGTGAGGAGGGCCCGCGCCCGCTGGAAGGCGTCACCGTCGTCGTAACGGGCACACTTCAGTCACACACCAGAGATGGCGCGAAAGAGGCCCTACAAGCTCTCGGTGCGAAGGTGACCGGATCCGTTTCGAAGAAGACCGGATTCGTAGTAGTGGGCGACAACCCGGGTTCGAAGTACGACAAAGCCATGCAGCTGAAGGTCCCCGTGCTGGACGATGATGGCTTCGCTGTGCTGCTGGAGCAGGGTCCCGAGGCGGCACGAGCGGTAGCCGTCACTCCGCCTGAGGAGGAGTGAGGTGTCACCCTATCGGCGCATACCAGATTGATCTGGGAGGCCGGGTCGCATTCGGGCAACCGCTGCCGATCGCTGCCCGCGATGGCCTTCCGCGGCCTACTGTTGACGTGTGCGCCTGCCGTGGCGCGGGCACAGCCGGCTGTGAGAGGGATCGGAATGAAACCGACCGACAGCGCCGCTCCGGCGTCGCGGCTCCGCCGGCTCGTGGTGCCCGCGCTGCCCGCGGCCATCGTCATGGTGGCGGGCCTGGCGCTCGCCGCAGGTGTGGTGCGGACGCTCGGCGGAGGCGAGGCGCTGTTCCCGGACGGCGCCGTCGGCTGGTCGCTGGCGATCCTGACCGGCGTCATCGTCGGCCATCTGGTGGCCCTCGGCCGGGACCGCTGGTGGGGCGGCACGGGCTCCGGCGCCGCCCTCGCCCTCGCCGTACTCCTCCTGTACGGCTGGGTGCCGGCCACCCTGGTCAGCCTCTCCGTCGTGGTCCTGGTCGGTGCCGCCCGGCGGCACCGCTGGCGACAGGCCCTGGTGCACGGGGCGGTCGACGTCCTCGGCATCGGCGCCGCGGCGCTCGCCCTCGCCGCCTGCGGGGTGCACGCCACCGTCCGCCACCCCTGGACGCCCGACGCCTGGGACCTCTCCGTGCTGCCCCAGGTCGTGATGACGGCCGCGGGCTACCTCCTCGTCAGCCGGGCGCTGCTCTGGTTCAGCCTGGCGCCGCGCACCGGCGGACTGCCCACCATCGCCCGTACGGCCGTGGTGCGGCAGGCACTCGTCGGCGTCGCACTGCTCGGCATCTCGCCGCTGATCGCCGTCTGCGCGGTCAACGCCCCGCTGCTGCTGCCGCTGTTCGCGGTGCCGCTCATCGCGCTGGACTCCACCCTCTGGATAGCCCGTGCGCGGGCCGAGGAGCAGCTCCGCGACCCGCTGACCGGCCTGCCCAACCGCCAGTGGCTGCTGGAGCGCACCTGGTCCGCCCTGGACGAGGCCGAGCGCGTCGGCGTCCGGTCGGCGCTGGTCCTCATCGACCTGGACCGCTTCCGCTCGGTCAACGACACCCTCGGGCACCTCGCCGGCGACCGCCTGCTGCTGCAGATCGCCGACCGGCTGCGGCACGCCCTCCCGCGCGGCGCCGAGGCCGCCCGGCTCGGCGGCGACGAGTTCGCCGTCCTGCTGCCGACCACCGACTCCCTCACCAGCTCCCAGCGGGTGGCCCGCAACCTCGTCGCCGCCCTCGGCTCCCCGCTGGACCTGGACGGACTGACCCTCGTGCTCGAAGCCAGCGCGGGAGTCGCCGTCTTCCCCGACCACGCCCTGGACGCCGAGGGGCTGCTGCGGCGCGCCGATGTGGCGATGTACCAGGCCAAGCGGGACCGCAGCGGCGTCGAGCTCTACGAGGCCAAGCGGGACGGCAACACCCCGGACCGGCTGGGCCTGTTGGGCGATCTGCGCCGCGCCCTGGACGCCGGCGACGTCGAGCTGCACTACCAGCCCAAGGTCGGGTTCGACGGACATGTCTCCGGCCTGGAGGCGCTGGTCCGCTGGGTCCATCCGGACCGGGGCAGGGTGCCACCCGACGAGTTCATCGCCATCGCCGAGTCCTCCGGGCTGATGCCCCGGCTGACCGAGTACGTCCTGGAGACCGCGCTCGCCCAGGTGGCGCGCTGGCGCGCGATGGGCCTGGAGGTGCCGGTCGCGGTCAACGTCTCACCGCGCGATGTGCACTCGCCGGGCTTCGCCGGGGCGGTCGCCGCCCGGCTGGCACGGCACCGCGTCCCGCCCGGGGCGCTCCAGCTGGAGATAACCGAGCACGTCCTGCTGGAGGACCCGCAGCGGGCCGCCGACACCCTCGCCGGGCTCACCGCCCACGGCGTGAAGATGTCGCTGGACGACTTCGGCACCGGCTACAGCTCGCTGGTCCACCTGCGCCGCCTCCCGGTGAGCGAGCTCAAGATCGACCGCTCCTTCGTGGCCCGGCTGGCCGTCGACACCGAGGACGCCGAGATCGTCCGCTGCACCCTCGACCTCGCCCACTCCCTGGGCCTGCTGGTCGTCGCCGAGGGCGTCGAGGACGACGAGACCTGGGAGCGATTGCGGGACCTCGGCTGCGACGCCGTGCAGGGCTGGCTGGTGGCCGCCGCGATGCCACCGGACGAGACCACGGCCTGGCTCAGGGCCCGCGGCGAACGCGGCTGGCACCGCGAATCGGAGACGACCGCCCTGACGGCGGAGAAGGCAGCCGAGCGCCCTTCGGGACAGGTCCTGAAGAAGTGACCCGGCCACCGGCCGTCCCGTGTCCCCGCTCCGAAGAACCTCCCGGGCCCCCGGCCCCGCCAGAACCCCCCGAGCCCCCGGCCCCGCCGGACACGGCGGCCGAGCCCCGGCCCGACGGGAGCGGCCCCGCCGACCCCGGGCCGCCCGAGCCGCCGGACGACCCGGCGCCCCCGCCGGCCGACGGCGCCTGACGCCACCGCCCCGGCCGTGCGGGCCCCGTACGCCGCTGCCGGCCGGGCCCTGGGCCCTGTCGTCGAACTCCCGCCTGCCGGCCGGCGCCCTGCACGCGCCCCCACCCTCGAACCGGCTTCGCACGGCTCGGGCGGGGGACCCCCTTCGCCGCACCGGACGACGACCCCGGTACTTCCAGTACAGGGGCCGTCGCCCGGCACGCCGAGAGTACGCACCGGACGCCGCCCGGCCGCCCTTCGGGCGGACGACGGGAGTGTGACGACAGGGCCTGGCGCACCCCCGCGGGCGGCCCGGCGAAAGCGTTTCGCGACAGCGTTCCCGTACGCCATAGGATTGGCCCGGAAAACTCCAGCGGAGAATTCGACCGGAATTCTCCGCACCGGAACATCCCGCCCAGAACACTCCGCCGAAAACACCAGAGGATCGCTGCATGCCTGGCATCACGCGCGAGGAGGTCGCCCACCTCGCCCGGCTGGCACGTCTGGAGCTGAAGGACGAAGAGCTCGACCACTTCGCCGGACAGCTCGACGACATCATCGGCGCGGTCGCCCGCGTCTCCGAGGTCGCCGATCAAGACGTACCGCCGACCTCCCACCCGCTGCCCCTGACCAACGTCATGCGGCCGGACGAGGTCCGTCCGTCGCTGACCCCCGAGCAGGCGCTCTCCGGCGCCCCGGCCCAGGAGCAGCAGCGTTTCAAGGTGCCGCAGATCCTGGGGGAGGAGTGACCATGGCCGACCTGATCAAGCTCACCGCCGCCGAGATCGCGGCGAGGATCGCCTCCGGCGAGCTCACCGCCGTCGAGGTGACCGAGGCCCATCTGGCCCGTATCGAGGCCGTCGACGAGAAGGTGCACGCCTTCCTGCACGTGGACCGCGAGGGCGCGCTCGCCCAGGCCCGCGCCGTCGACGAGAAGCGGGCCCGCGGCGAGGAGCTGGGCCCGCTGGCCGGCGTCCCGCTGGCCCTCAAGGACATCTTCACGACCGAGGGCATGCCCACCACCGTCGGTTCGAAGATCCTCGAAGGCTGGCTCCCGCCGTACGACGCGACCCTGACCAAGAAGCTCAAGGCCGCCGACGTCGTCATCCTCGGCAAGACCAACATGGACGAGTTCGCCATGGGGTCCTCCACCGAGAACAGCGCCTACGGCCCGACCGGCAACCCCTGGGACCTGACCAAGATCCCCGGCGGCTCCGGCGGCGGCTCCTCCGCCGCGCTGGCCTCCTTCCAGGCCCCGCTCGCCATCGGCACGGACACCGGCGGCTCCATCCGCCAGCCCGCCGCGGTCACCGGCACCGTCGGCGTCAAGCCCACCTACGGCGGCGTCTCCCGCTACGGCATGGTGGCCTTCTCCAGCTCCCTGGACCAGGGCGGCCCGTGCGCCCGTACGGTGCTGGACACGGCGCTGCTCCACGAGGCCATCGCCGGCCACGACCCGCTGGACTCCACCTCCATCGACGCGCCGGTCCCGCCGGTCGTCGAGGCGGCCCGCAACGGCAGCGTCGAGGGCATGCGGGTCGGCGTCGTCAAGCAGTTCCGTGGTGAGGGCTACCAGGCCGGTGTCCTCCAGCGCTTCGACGAGTCCGTCGCCCTCCTCAAGGAGCTGGGCGCCGAGATCGTCGAGCTGGACTGCCCGTCCTTCGACCTGGCGCTGGCGGCGTACTACCTGATCGCGCCGTCCGAGTGCTCCTCCAACCTGGCTCGCTTCGACGCCATGCGCTACGGCCTGCGGGTCGGCGACGACGGCACGAAGTCCGCCGAGGAGGTCACCGCCCTGACCCGCGAGGCCGGCTTCGGCCCCGAGGTCAAGCGCCGCATCATGCTCGGCACGTACGCGCTCAGCTCCGGCTACTACGACGCGTACTACGGCAGCGCCCAGAAGGTCCGGACCCTCATCACCCGCGACTTCGAGAAGGCGTTCGAGCGGGTCGACGTGATCGTCTCGCCGACCACGCCGACCACCGCGTTCCCGATCGGCGAGCGGGCCGACGACCCGATGGCGATGTACCTCGCCGACGTGTGCACGCTCCCCGTCAACCTGGCGGGCAACGCCGCCATGTCGCTGCCCTGCGGCCTGGCTCCCGAGGACGGCCTGCCGGTCGGTCTCCAGATCGTCGCCCCGGCCATGAAGGACGACCGGCTCTACAAGGTCGGTGCCGCGGTCGAGGCCGCGTTCACCGAGAAGTGGGGCCATCACCTGCTTGAGGAGGCACCTGCACTATGAGTGGCAAGCTCGCGAAGGCCAAGGGCTTCAAGAAGTCCAAGCCCGGCACGTATCTGTCCATCGGCACCACGCTGTTCGGCGCGGTGAGCGTCGTGAAGCAGGCGAAGAAGGCCAGGGGGGAGCACGACACGCTCCAGCTGGTCGACGCCGTCGTCTCCGCCGCCGCCATCGTCACCGGCGTCGCCCTGCTCATCCGCGAACTGCGCCGTCTCAACGACGACGACGTCCTCGCGGACTGACCGGCGCCGGACCTGAGAGGTTAGTTTCACCGTGACTGTCACCGACCTGGTGCCGTACGAGGACGCGCTGGCCGCCTACGACCCCGTGATGGGGCTCGAGGTACACGTCGAACTCGGCACCGCCACCAAGATGTTCTGCGGGTGCGCCACCACCCTGGGCGCCGAGCCCAACTCGCAGACCTGCCCCACCTGCCTGGGCATGCCCGGCTCGCTGCCGGTCGTCAACGCGACCGGTGTGGAGTCCGCCGTCAAGATCGGCCTGGCACTGCACTGCACCATCGCCGACTGGTGCCGCTTCGCCCGGAAGAACTACTTCTATCCGGACATGCCGAAGAACTTCCAGACGTCCCAGTACGACGAGCCGATCGCCTTCGACGGCTACCTGGACGTGCAGCTGGAGGACGGCGAGGTCTTCCGCGTCCACATCGAGCGCGCGCACATGGAGGAGGACACCGGCAAGTCCACCCACATCGGCGGTGCCACCGGCCGGATCCACGGCGCCCGGCACTCGCTGCTGGACTACAACCGCGCCGGCATCCCGCTCATCGAGATCGTCACCAAGCCCATCGAGGGCGCCGGCGAGCGGGCCCCCGAGGTCGCCAGGGCGTACGTCGCCGAACTGCGCGAGCTGATCCGGGCGTTGGGCGTCTCCGAGGCCCGTATGGAGATGGGCCAGATGCGCTGCGACGTGAACCTCTCGCTGCGCCCCAAGGGCACCGAGAAGTTCGGCACCCGCTCGGAGACCAAGAACGTCAACTCGCTGCGTTCCGTGGAGCGCGCCGCCCGCTTCGAGATCCAGCGCCACGCCGCGGTGCTGTCCTCCGGCGGCACGGTCATCCAGGAGACCCGGCACTTCCACGAGGACGACGGCTCCACGACCTCCGGCCGGGTCAAGGAGGAGGCCGAGGACTACCGCTACTTCCCCGAGCCGGACCTGGTGCCGGTGGCCCCCTCCCGCGAGTGGGTCGAGGAACTGCGGGCCGGGCTCCCCGAGCTGCCGCGGCTGCGCCGCAACCGGCTGCGCGAGGAGTGGGGCGTCTCCCAGCACGACATGCAGTCGATCCTCAACGCCGGCGCGGTCGACCTGATCGTCGCCACCGTCGAGGCCGGCGCGGACTCCGCCGCGGCCCGCAAGTGGTGGATGGGCGAGCTGGCCCGCCGCGCCAACGAGGACGGCACGGACCTGGCGGCGCTGCCGATCACCCCCGAGCAGGTCGCACGGGTCACCGCGCTGGTCGCCGACGGCTCGCTCAACGACAAGCTGGCCCGCCAGACCATCGAGGGCGTGCTCGCCGGCGAGGGCGACCCCGACACGGTCGTCGAGAAGCGCGGGCTGAAGGTCGTCTCCGACGAGGGTGCCCTCGGCACCGCCGTCGACGAGGCGATCGCCGCCAACGCCGCCATCGCCGACAAGATCCGCGGCGGCAAGGTCGCCGCGGCCGGCGCCCTGGTCGGCGCGGTCATGAAGGCCACCCGCGGCCAGGCGGACGCCGCCCGGGTGCGGGAGCTGATTCTCGAGCGGCTCGCCGCGGAAGAATGATCGAGCAGAACCTGATGATCGAGCACAGCCTGGAGAAGCCCGGCGTCGAGGGCTGAGCCCCGGATCGTGCCGTACGGAGCGGCCGACCCTCCCCGGAGGGCCGGCCGCTCCGTCGTCCGCGCAGGGCCGCCCTCCGAGGCGCGTGCCCGGCGAGATTTCTCGATCTTCCCCTTCCAGGGCGGAATGCCACGCCCGCCCGCGGTGCTGTCACCGGCGAAGGGTCAAAGGATCAACGGATACGGGACCTCGGGTCACCGCCCGCCGGACAGTGGAGGATCGAGCAATGACGCAGCAGGACACAGCCGTTCAGGACCCGCGGGCGATCGCCGCGCGGCTCGGCCGGGTCGGCGTCTGGCACGGCGGGCTGGGCCGGGCGTCGGCCGCGGCCGGGCGCGAGTTCGCGGCCGAGGTCGAGCGGCTGGGATACGGGGCGCTGTGGTTCGGTGAGGCGCAGGCCACCAAGGAGGCGTTCAGCCACGCCGGGCTGCTGCTGGCCGCCACCGAGCGGCTGACCGTCGCCACCGGTATCGCCAACATCTGGGTCCGCGACGCGACGGCGATGAACGCCGGGGCGCACACCCTCGCCGAGGCGTACGACGGCCGGTTCCTGCTGGGCCTGGGCGCCAGCCACGCGCCGCAGGTCGAGGGGCGCGGCCACACCTACGCCAAGCCGCTCGCCGCGATGCGTGCCTATCTGGACGCGATGGACGCGGCCCCGTACGACGCCCCCGCGAGCCCGCCGCCGGCCCGCGTCCTGGCGGCGTTGGGCCCCAAGATGCTGGAGCTGGCCGCGGAGCGGGCGGCCGGCGCGCACCCGTATTTCGTCACGCCCGAGCACACCGCCCGCGCCCGCAAGGCCCTGGGCGAGGGTCCGCTGCTCGCCCCTGAGCAGGCCGTGCTGCTGGAGACCGACCCGGCGACCGCCCGCGCCCGGGCGCGGGCACACCACCTCGGCTTCTACCTCGCGCTGCCCAACTACGTGAACAGCCTGCGCCGGCTGGGCTTCGAGGACGCCGACTTCCAGGACGGCGGCAGCGACCGGCTGGTCGACGCCATCGTGGCCTGGGGCGACGTGGACGCGATCCGCGAGCGGATCCGGGCGCACCACGACGCGGGCGCCGACCATGTGGCGATCCAGCCGGTCGTCCCCGGACCGGGCCTGGGCCTCGACCAACTGCGCGAGCTGGCACCCGCGTTGACCGGGCGCTGAGCGTCGGCGGGGGCCCCGGAACGGGCGCGCGGGCCGCGGGGCCCGGTACGGTCGGAGCCCCCGCCGCCCTCAAGACCACCCCTCGGTTCGACGACGGGCGGGGGAGATCCCGCTCACGGCGGTGAACCCCTCACGGCGGTGAACCCGCTCACGGTGGTGAATTCCGGCGCCCGGGACCGGACCTGTGCCCAGGCCCCAGAGCTGCCGCGGGCTGCAGACGGGGCGCCCGGGGACGGCCGGGAGCCGGGCAGCGGGCGGTAATCGCGTGGTAAGCGATATTTGCCGGGAATAACAGCCCCATAAGTGGGCCGGGTTGCCTATTCCCCGTTCTTTGTGGGGAAGTCCACAAAGCGGTCAAAGGATCTTTTCGAGCTGGCACCCTGCACCGAGAGCCCGGCCCGCCGCTCGTTCTCCGGAACGCGACGGGCCGCCCCCGCGCCTGCTCCGCGCATCCTGTCCGTCCGCGTTCGGCACCACCCGCTCCCGGGAGATATCGGCGCACAATCCGGGAAGCAGCCCGTGACCGCTCTCGCTCGGTGGTGCCTCCGGCGCCGCGTCGTGGTGATCGTCCTCTGGCTCGCCGCCTTCGCGGGGGTCGCCGTCGCCGCCGGGCTGACCGGAGCCGCGTACTCCACCGACTACGAGGTCCCCGGCACCGAATCCGGCCAGGCCGGCGCGCTGATGGCGAAGGCGTTCCCGGGGCGGTCCGGGGACGGCGACAGCATCGTCTGGCACACCGCGTCCGGCACGGTGCGCTCGGCCGCCGTCGAGAAGAAGATGGCGCACACGCTCGCCGAGGTCTCCCGGCTGCCCGGCGTCGCCGAGGTCCAGGGACCCTACGGGCCGCGGGGCGCCGGGCAGATCAGCCGCGACGGACGCACCGCCTACGCCTCCGTCCTCTTCAAGAGCTCCACCGACGACCTGCCCGCCGGCCAGGTCCGCGCGGTCGTGAACACCGCGAAGGCCGCGTCCGGCCACGGCCTCCAGGTGGAGCTGGGCGGTGCCGGGATCTCGCTCACCCAGGCGCCGCGCGCCCAGCTGCCGGAAGTCATCGGGCTGTGCGCGGCGGCCGTGGTCCTCTTCCTCGCCTTCGGGTCGCTGGCCGCGACCCTGCTGCCGATCGTCACCGCGCTGGCCGCCGTAGGCACCGCCTCCGCCGGGATCAGCCTGCTCAGCCACGCCATGACGGTCGCCGACTTCGCCCCGATGCTGGGCATGCTGATCGGCCTCGGCGTGGGCATCGACTACGCGCTCTTCATCGTCACCCGGCACCGCAGAGGGCTGCGCGCCGGCCTGTCCGTCCAGGAGGCCGCCGAACGCGCCGTGACGGTGTCCGGGCGCGCCGTCGTCTTCGCCGGGGCCACCGTCTGCATCGCGCTGCTCGGCATGCTCACCCTGCGGCTGGGCTTCCTCAACGGCGTCGCGCTCGCCGCCTCGCTCACCGTCGTCCTGACCGTCGCCGCCTCCGTCACCCTGCTGCCCGCGCTGCTCGGCCTGATCGGCACCCGGGCCCTGGGCCGCCGCGAACGCCGCCGGCTGGCCGCCCGCGGCCCGCGGCCCGAGCGCCGCGCCGGGATGGCCGCCCGCTGGGCCGGCTTCGTCGAACGGCACCCCAAACTGCTCGGCGCCACCGCCGCCGTCGTCATGCTCACCCTCGCGCTGCCCACCCTCGGCCTGCACCTCGGCACCTCCGACCAGGGCAACGACCCGGCGACGTCCACCACCCGCAAGGCGTACGACCTGCTGGCGGACGGCTTCGGGCCCGGGTTCAACGGGCCGCTGACGGTGGTCGGTTCGCTCGACGGGGCCGAGGACCGGCTCGCCTTCGGCAAGCTGCCGCAGGAGCTGCGGCACACCCCCGGCGTCGCCCACGTCAGCGGCCCGGAGTTCGACGGCGGCCACGCCACCGGCGTGATCACGGTCGTGCCGACCAGCTCACCCCAGTCCCAGCAGACCTCCGACCTGGTGCAGCGGCTGCGCGGCGGCATCCTGCCGGCCGCCGAGGACGGCACCACGATGCGGGTGCACGTCGGCGGGGTGACCGCCGGCCACGACGACTTCGCCGCCGTCATCATCGGCAAACTGCCGCTCTTCATGGGCGCCGTCATCGGCCTCGGCTCCCTCCTGCTGCTGCTCGCCTTCCGCAGCATCGGCATCCCCCTCAAGGCCGCGCTGATGAACCTCGCGGCGGTCGCCGCGTCCTTCGGGATCGTCGTCGCGATCTTCCAGTGGGGATGGGGGAGCGAGGCGCTGGGGCTGGGCAGCGCGGGCCCGATCGAGCCGTTCCTGCCGGTGATCATGGTCTCCGTGCTCTTCGGGCTCTCCATGGACTACCAGGTCTTCCTGGTCAGCCGGATGTACGAGGAGTGGCAGCTGACCGGCGACAACCGCCGGGCCGTACGGGTCGGGCTCGCCGAGACCAGCCGGGTGATCAACTCGGCGGCGGTCATCATGATCGCGGTGTTCGCCGCCTTCATCCTCAGCGGCGACCGCATCATCGCGATGTTCGGCATCGGCCTGGCCGCCGCCGTCGCCCTGGACGCCTTCGTCCTCCGTACGCTGCTGGTACCGGCCCTGATGCACCTGCTCGGCGGCGCCAACTGGTGGCTGCCGGCCTGGCTGGAGCGCCGGCTGCCGCGGCTGAGCATCGAGCCGCCGCCGCAGCAGCGGCCCGGGCCGCGGGACGGGGCGGACGCGCCCGCGCTGGTGGAGGTCTGAGCGCCGCTCCGCAGGGCTTTCGGCTGACTCTCATACGACTCTCAGACAGGGCCCCTACGGTCGCGCCCATGGGAACGACGACCGACAAGCGAACCGACGACGAGACGACCGTGGCCGGCACGGCGGGGACGGCCGAGGAGACAGGGAAGGCGGAGGAGGCCGGGAAGGCCCGGCAGACCGGGACGGCCGGCACGACAGGGAAGGCCGCGGAGGCGGGGAAGGGCACGGAGCCGGAATCCGAGGAAGGCGCCGACGGCGCCGACGGGGCTGCGGACAGCGCCCACGACGTCCACGACAGGGGTCATGACATCGGCGACGACGGCGAGGACGAGCCGGCGTCCGGACCGGCCGCCACCGGAGTGGCCGCCGGCGCCGGCGCCGTGGTCGCGGCCGGACTGGGCCTGGCCTCCCTCACCGGTACCTACCTCGGGACGCTGCTGGCCGAACGGCAGACGCTGCTGGGCCAGATCAAGCTCCAGACCGGCAAGGCCACCGACCAGATCGCCACCGTCTACGGCGCGCCCTGGCACACCACCGCCCTGGTCAACGGGGTGTTCGCGGTGCTCGCCATGCTCGTCGCCGCGGTGGTGCTGACCGGGCGGCGGAGCACCTGGGTGCGGGCCGTCGCCTGGGGCGCGCTGGCGCTGGGCGTGCTGGGGCTCCTGGTCTCCGCCGGGATGTACCTCGACCTGTTCGCGAGCATGCCCAGCATCCCTAAGGGGCCCGGCGGCGGTGCCTAAGCCCTCCGGGGGCGGCGGCGCCGCCCCCTAAGCCCCCTCCGCGACCCGGACCCGGTTTCTGAGCACCGCCGGGCCGCGGAGATCGGGAACTCTCCCGATGTGGCGGACCCCCCTCGGCGACGAGAGTTGAGCACAGCGGCGCCCCGGCAGACGGCCGGGGCGCCGGCCCACCACCGTCGAGGGAGACATCATGTACGCGTCCGAACTGGAGATCCGGGTCCGCTACGAGGAACTGCGCCGCGAGGCCGACCGGCGGCGCCTGGTCCGCGAGGCCGCCGAAGTGGCGCGCGCCGCCGCCTCCTCCAGCGGCGGCGAACCGGAAAGGCAGGTGAGCGTCCGGCGTCGGCGGGTACGGCGCGCCGGCGCCTGACCGCGGCGGACGGCCGGTGTGCCCCAAGGGCTGTCCGGTGGGCCAGGGTCGGAAAGCCCCTGGCCCACTGCCGCATTGTCAGACCCCTGTGCGATGCTCGGCAGCGTGGAGAACAGAGCCATCAGTCCCGTGTTCGTCGGCCGCGCGGCCGAACTCACCGCGCTGCGCGACGCGCTGGCGCGGGCCACCGGGTCCGGCGAGCCCCAGGCCCTGCTGATCGGCGGCGAGGCCGGGGTCGGCAAGACCCGGCTCATCGAGGAGTTCGGCGAGACGGCCCGCGCGCAGGGCGCGCTGGTCGCGCTCGGCGGCTGCATCGAGATCGGCTCCGAGGGCCTGCCGTTCGCCCCGTTCTCCTCGATCCTGCACACCCTCAACGCGCATCTGCGTACGGAGCTCGCCGCCGCCGTCGCCGGCCAGGAGGGCGAACTGGCCCGCATCCTGCCGGAGTTGGGGGAGGCCGCCGGCGAGACCCGTGACGAGGAGATCGGCCGGGCCCGCCTCTTCGAGCTGACCGCCCGGCTCCTGGAGCGGCTGGCCGCCCACCGCACCCTGGTCATCGTCATCGAGGACCTCCACTGGGCCGACCGCTCTACCCGCGAGCTGCTGGCCTACCTCCTGCGCGCCCTGCACGACGCCGACGTCCTGCTGGTCGCGACGTACCGCTCCGACGACATCCACCGCCGCCATCCGCTGCGCCCCTTCCTCGCCGAGATCGATCGGATGCGGACCGTCCGCCGCGTCGAACTGGCCCGCTTCACCCGCGACGAGGTCCGCTCCCAGATCGCCGGGATCCAGGGCAGCGAGCCCGAAGAGGACACCGTCGACCGGGTGTTCAAGCGCTCCGAGGGCAATGCGTTCTTCGTCGAGGAGCTGGCCCGCGGCCTCGCCGAGGGCTGCCGGTACGGCCTCAGCGATCCGCTGCGCGATCTGCTGCTGGTGCGGGTCGAGGCGCTGCCCGAGGACGCCCAGCGGGTGGTGCGGATCGCCGCCGAGGGCGGCTCCACGGTCGAGCACGAACTCCTCGCCGCCGTCTGCCGGATGCCCGAGGACGACCTCATCGAGGCGCTGCGCGCGGCCGTCGGCAGCAACACCCTCGTCCCCACCCAGGACGGCACGGGCTACCGCTTCCGGCACGCGCTGGTCCGCGAGGCCGTCGTCGACGACCTGCTGCCCGGCGAGCGCACACGGCTGAACCGCCGGTACGCCGAGGCCCTGGAGGCCGACCGCTCGCTGGTCCGCTCCGACGTCTGCGCCACCCGCCTGGCCAGTTACTGGTACAAGGCCCATGACGCCGCCAAGGCGCTGCCCGCGGTGCTCGCCGCCTCCGTCCAGGCCCGCCGCCGCCATGCCTACGCCGAGCAACTGCGGCTGCTGGACCGCGCCCTGGAGCTGTGGGACGACGCGCCCCCGGAGGTCCGCCAGGGCGTCCGCCCGATCGACTACGCCGAGGCGTACCCGGCCTGCGGCTGCGACGACGACGCGCTGCGCTTCCTCGACCTGCTCGCCGAGATCGCGGTGGCCGCCCGGCTGTCCGGCGACAGCGAGCGGGCCTTCACCATCACCAAGCGCGCCCTGCGCACGCTGCGCAGCGAGGACGACCTTGCCGCGAGCGCGCACCACGGTGCGGGCAAGGGGGACCCCCACCGCACCGCCTGGTTCCTGCTCCAGCGCTCCCGGCTCTGCCAGGGCACCGGCCGCGGCAACGGCTGGGACGACCTGGGCAAGGCCCAGGAGCTGATGCGCGGTCTGCCGCCGTCCTCCGTGCACGCCGCCGTGCTGGCCGCCGTCGCCAGCTGGCAGATGCTCCACGAGCCGGGCCCCGGCACCTTCACCACCGCCGAACGGGCCGTGGAGCTCGCCCGGTTGGTGGGCGACGAAGAGGCGGAGCTGAACTCCCGGGTGACACTGGCCGGGCTGCGGATCGACGCCGGGGAGATCGAGGAGGGCCTGTCCGACTTCCGTACGGTCCTCGGCCGCGCCGTGGACCGCGGCTGTTTCGCCGTCATCGGCCGCGGCCACATCAACCTCGCGGGCATCCTCGAAGGCGTCGGCCGGTCCCGCGAAGCCGTCGAGGTCACCGAGCAGGGCGTCGAACTGACCACCCGCTACGGCCTCAAGGACACCACCAGCTGGGTGCTGAGCAATCGCGCCGAGTCGCTCCAGTCGCTGGGCAGCTGGGCGGCGGCGGGCCGGGCCGCCGCCGACGCCCACCGCTACGCGCAGAACCGCCGCGCCACCGCCCTGGCCGCCAGCCGACTCACCGGCCTCGCCCTGGACGGGGGCGACCTCGCCGCCGCCGAGCGCGAACTGGCCGTCGCCCAGGAGCACTACGGCACCCACGACCCCCAGCCGCAGCACGCCCTGCCCATGGCGCGGCACGCGCTGCGGCTCGCCGCCCGCCAGGGCCGCATCGACGACGCGCGCGCCATCCTCGAACGGTCGGCCCTGGACGCCGGCTTCGCGCCCGGCCTCCAGCGCTACGCCTGGCCGCTCCTGTGGTCGGCGACCGCCGCCGAGTCCGATGTCCGCGGTCTGCCGTCCGCCGAGCCCGGCCGGGTCCGGATCCTCGCCCGGATCCGCGACGCCGCCAAGCGGCTGCCCCGGATCGCCCCGGTCTGGGACGCGTTCGGCCTGGCGGTCGAGGCCGAACTCCTGCGTGCCGAGGGCCGCGAGGCCCCCGACGCCTGGGCCGCGACGGTCGCCGCCTTCGAACGGCTGGAGCGCCCGCACGAACTCGCCTGGGCCTGCTACCGCTGGGCCGAATCGCTGCTGCACGGCGGCGAGCGGGCCACCGCCGGCCTCGACGGCCGCACCCCGCGCGAGGCCGCCGTGCTGCTGCTCGGCCAGGCGCACGCCGCCGCCGCGGCGATGGGTGCCCGCCCGCTCGCCGACGAGCTCGAACTCCTCGCCCAGCGCGCCCGGATACCCGTCCATGGCCTGGCGGCCCCCGCCGCGGCCGAGACATCCCGCGCCGCCGGGGACCGGACCGCGGACGCGCCGGCCGGCACCGCCCCCGCGGAATCCCTCGGTCTGACCCCGCGCGAGCGCGACGTGCTCCGCCTGGTCGCCGATGGCCGCAGCAACCGCCAGATAGCCGACGCCCTGTTCATCTCGCCGAAGACCGCCAGCGTGCATGTCTCCAACATCCTCGCCAAGCTGGGCGTCGCCGGCCGCGGCGAGGCGGGCGCGGTGGCCCACCGCCTGCGGCTGTTCGGCGAGCCGACCGCGAGCAGATAGCCACCGGAGCGGCTCAGTCCGCCCCGGTACCGCCCCCGGCCGCCCGGACGTCCCGCCCGGCCCGGATGACCACGACCCCCGACGCGAGATCTATCGGCCCGTGCCCGGGATCCCCGTCGCCCACGTCGTCCACCACCAGCGACAGCTTCTGCCGCTCCTCTTCGGTGTGCTTGCGGCCGGGCGCGAACAGCTCTTCCACCACGTTGAACACGAAGCCCCCTTCCGGAGCGACCCGTCCCCCCAGGGTCTGTCCCTGGCCCGAGTGTAAGCAGGTCCCACGCGACAGGTCCCACGAAAAGGGGTTCAGCTCACCGTGAGCCGGAGAATCCGGTCATCCCCCTCGCGGGGCTTGCCGCGTCCGTCCGTATTGCCGGTGACCAGCCACAACGCCCCGTCGTCGGCCGCCACCACGGTCCGCAGCCGCCCGTACCGGCCCGGCAGAAAAGCCTGCGGCGCGGCCACCGGTTTCGTCCCGTTCAACGCGATCCGCCACAGCCGCTCGCCACGCGGCGCCGCCACCCAGATCGAGCCCTTGGCGTACGCGATCCCGCCGGGCGAGGCGTCGGCGGACTTCCACCGGACGACCGGCCCGGCGAACGTGCCGCCCGCGCCCCCCGGCCGGCCATGGTTCCTCCCCGGCTCGATCAGATCGATCCCGCCCCCCACGTCCTGCCCCGACTCCGAGGCCCACAGCCGCCGGTCGCCGTCCCAGGCCAGCCCCTCCACATCGCCGTGGCCGTAGTCGTACACCACCGAGTCGGCCTCGGGGTTGCCGTGCACCGGCTCGCCGTCCGGGGTCATCCGCAGGATCTTCCCGGCCGGCGACTTCTTGTCCTGGGCCAGCCGCTTGTCACCGGTCTCACCGGTACCCGCGTAGAGCATCTTGTCCGGGCCGAAGGCGATCCGCCCGCCGTTGTGGACCTGACCCTTGGGGATGTCCTTGAAAATCGTGTTGGGCGCGCCCAGTTGGTTGCCCGGCGCCCGCTTCTCGTCGTAGATCATCCGCGCGATCCGGTTGTCGGACGCGGTGGTGAAGTACGCGTAGACCTCGTGGTCGGCGCCGAACGTCGAGGGCACCGCCAGCCCCAGCAGCCCGCCCTCGCCCCCCGGGTCCACACCCGGCACCGACCCCAGCCCGGTGACCTTGCCGTCGCGCGCCGCGACCCGGACGATCTTCCCGGTGTCCCGCTCGCCGACCAGCAGGTCCCCGCCGGGCAGCACCGCGACACCCCACGGCGACTTCAGACCGGTGGCCAGCACCCCGGCGACCCGCACGGTGCCCCTGGCCGGCGGCACCACCGCCGACGGACTCGGCGAGGACGCCCCGGTACGCTTGCCCGCCCCGCCGGACCCCGCACCACCCCCCGCCACCCCACCTCCGGACGAGCACCCCGCCGCCAGGAGCAGCGAAACAGCGGCCAACACGGCGGTCCTGGAACGGCGTTGCACGGCAGCGGTCCTCTCGTCGTCGGCGGGACAAGGACACCACCTCCCCCCGAGCGCTCCCACTCACACCAGCCCCCACCTACCGGTCTTTCCTCCCCTCCACGGGAGGGGGCGGGGCGGAGGGGCAGGGTGTCCGGACTGCTTCGCTTTACGTCCGGACACCCTGCCCCTCCGGCCCGTCACCGCACCCGACAGCCCCGCGCAGCGGCCCCGCCCGCCGCAGGCGCAACGGCGGGAAAGCCAACAACGTCGGGCGAGGCAAAGCGCAGCGGAAGGGCAGCGGCCCCGCCCGCCGCAGGCGCAACGGCGACAAACCCCCACGGCGGGACGGCCGACAACGTGGTAAGCCGCCCCGCCGCAGGCGCACGGCGGGACAGCCAACAGCATCGGGCGAGGCAAAGCGCAGCGGACGGGCCGCACCCGGAATCGTCGAAAGCCGCCCGCCGCAGGCGCAACGGCGACAAACCCCCACGGCGGGACGGCCGACAACGTGGTAAGCCGCCCACCGCAGGCGCACGGCGGGGCAGCCAACAACGTGGGAGGCCGGCCAAGCGCAGCGGAGCGGCGGGACAGCCAACAACGTGGGAGGCCGGCCAAGCGCAGCGGAACGGCGGGACGGCCAACAACGTGGGGCGCCGGCCAAGCGCAGCGGAACGGTCAGTCCCAAGACCCCCGCCCCCGCGGCAGTAACGCGATCTCCCTCAGGTCCTCCTGAGTAAGCATCAGCTCCGCCGCCTTGGCGTTCTGTGCCGCCCAGCGTTCCTTCTTCGTACCCGGTACGGGGACCACATGGCGGCCCTGGGCCAGCACCCAGGCCAGCGCCACCTGCCCCGGGGTCGCCCCGTGCCGGGCGCCGACCCGGCGCAGCCCGGCCACCACCGGCTGGTTGGCGGCCATCATCTCGGCGGTGAAGCGCGGATGGCGGGCCCGTATGTCCTCCGGTTCGAAGCCCTGGCCGGGGGTGAGGGTGCCGGTCAGGTAGCCGTTGCCCAGCGGCATCGCCGCCAGGAAGCCCACCCCGCGCGACTCGCACCACGGGAGCAGCTCCTCCAGCGCCTCCGGCGACCACACCGACAGCTCCGCCTGCACGCTGCTGACCGGGAACACCTGCTGGATCCGCTCCAGTTGGCGCAGCGTCCCGTCGTGCATCCGCGACCGGGGGCGCCCCCGCACCCCGGCCGCCCGCGGCTCCGTACGCGCCGTGCGCGGCGGTCGCACGGCGCGCGCGCCGACCGCGCACAGGCCCAGCGACCGCACCTTCCCGGCCGCCACCAGCTCCGCCATCGCCCCCCAGGTCTCCTCGATGGGCACTTCGGGGTCGGCGCGGTGGAGCTGGTAGAGGTCGATGCGGTCGGTCTGGAGGCGGCGCAGCGAGGCGTCGCAGGCGCGCTTGATGTAGCCGGGCCGCCCGTTGGCGACGATGTGCTGGTCCCCGGCCAGCAGCCCGCACTTGGTGGACACGAACGCGTCCTGGCGCCGCACCTTGAGCGCCCGGCCCACCAGCAGCTCGTTGGTGAACGGGCCGTACATATCGGCGGTGTCCAGCAGGCTGCACCCCCGGTCGAGCGCGGCGTGCAGGGTCCGCAGCGAGCCCTCCCCGCTGCGCTGCGACTCGGTGTACCCCCAGCTCATCGGCATGCAGCCGAGCCCGATTGCGCCCACTTCGAGGGCTGCCGCGCCGATTGTCCTGCGCTCCACCTGGTCGTGCCTCCGTCCCCTCGCCCCCGATCAAGGGCCAGTCCAAACTAACGTCTGAACCAAACGTCTCTTCGCATAGCCTCAGGTCATGGCAACAACAGACCCGCACGCGACCGCCGGCGACGTATGGCTTCCGATCCCTCCCGACGAGATCGACGGCCTTCCCGACGGCCTGAGTTACGTCCACTGGGACGCCGGCCCGGACTATCCGGCCGACCCCGACCGCTGCGTCTTCTACGCCGTCCCCTACCTGAGGCGGACCGACGTCTGTCTGCGCCCGCTGCCGCGGATGGGCCGGGTGCGGGTGGTGCAGGCCCTGACCGCCGGGGTCGAGAACCTGCTGCCGGGGCTGTCCCGAATGCCGTCCGGTGCGCTGCTGTGCAACGCCCGCGGGCTGCACGACGCCAGCACCGCCGAGCTCGCGCTCACCCTGATCCTGGCGTCGCTGCGCGGCATCCCGGACTTCGTCCGGGCCCAGGACGCGGGGGAGTGGCGGACCGGGTTCCGGCCGGCACTTGCCGACAAGTCGGTGCTCATTGTGGGCTATGGTTCGATCGGCAGTGCCATCGAGGACCGGCTCACGCCTTTCGAGTGCGCGCGGGTGACGCGCATCGCGCGCACCGCACGTGACACCGTGCGCGGTCCGGTGCATCCACTCTCCGAGCTGACCGCCCTCTTGCCCGCGGCGGACGTCGTCGTGGTGGCCACTCCGCTGACCGACGAGACCCGTGGCCTGGTAGGACGCGATTTCCTGGCCCGGATGAAGGACGGCGCACTGCTCGTCAACATCGCCCGCGGTCCGGTCGTCGACACGCCGGCGCTACTCGCCGAACTGACGTCGGGACGGCTCCGCGCGGCCCTCGATGTCACCGATCCGGAACCCCTCCCCGCGGGCCATCCGCTGTGGCACGCTCCCGGCGTGCTCATCACTCCTCACGTCGGTGGTCCCAGCTCTGCGTTTCTGCCCCGTGCGAAGCGGCTGCTGTGCGAGCAGCTGGCGCTTTTCGCGGCCGGCGAACCCGTACGGAACGTGGTCGCGACCGCCCCCGGGCGGGTTGCGGGTCGCTCTACGAAGCCGTAGGACTGCGAGGGGTGTTCACTCTTCGGAGGGATGTCACGCTGTGTAGAGAGGCTATGTCCCTGAGTGACGGATCTGGTGTATCGTCCCGAGCGGGGATCGCGCCGGGATCGTGACGGCGCGGTACGAAAGATCCGGAACCGAGGGGGGCGACGGGCGATGTACATCCGATGGATGATCCGCGAGACACGCGATCCACGAGCGCCCGCGGCAATGCCACAGGAACCCCGGGTGCGCCGGTCCCGAAGCGGTCCGTCGCGGGTGAACGGGAGAGACCGGTGAGCGCGCCGGGGGCGACGCTCTCGCGGACGCCCGCGCAGGTCGGCGGTCAGCCGAGCGCCGTCCCGCAGATCGCGCTGGCCGCCGTCTGCGGCGGCTACGCCATCGGCGCCTCCGTGGGCTGGGGATCGGCGTATCTCGCCATGTTCATGGGGGACTTCGGGCTCAGCCTGGCCGCCCTCGTCGCGGCCGTCTCCTGCGGTGTGTACGCCCGCAGGTACCACACCCCCTTCCGCCCGGCCTGGATGCTGTTCGCCGTCTCGTCCGGGATGGCCGGTCTCGGCAACGCCGTCTGGGGCTGGTACGAGGTCGTCAAGGGGGCCACCGTGCCCAGCCCCTCGCTGGCCGACTTCTGCTTCCTGCTGTTCGCGCCGCCGGCCATCGTGGGGCTGCTGGTGCTCGCCAAGCGGCCGGTGACCCGGGCCGGTTGGGTCTGCCTGGGGCTCGACGCCTGGCTGATCGCCGGCTCGCTGCTGACCCTCTCCTGGAGTCTCGCGCTCGCGCACACCGCGCACTTCCACGGCCGCTCGGTCGCCCAGAGCGCGCTGTCGCTGGCGTATCCGCTGCTGGACATCGTGCTGGTGAGCATGGTGCTGGCGCTGCACTTCCGGCGCTCCTCGGTGCACCGCTCCGCGGTCAACACCGCGATCGCCGCACTGGCGTTGACGGTGCTGTGCGACGCGCTGTTCAGCTCGCCGCTGCTGCGCGAGCACTACCGCTCCGGCCAGATCCTGGACGCCGGCTGGTTCGCCGGCTCGATGCTGCTCGCGTACGCCCCGTGGGTGGCCCGCCGCTCCGGCCGCGAGCTCGTCGGCGAGCCCGCCGAGCAGGCCGTGCGCCGCCCGCAGCCGCCCCCCGGCAGCCGCCCCATCGCGGGCTCGCTGGCGGCGCTCACGCCGTATCTGGCCGCCGCCGTGTGCACCCTGGGCATCCTGACCAACGTCCTGGACGGGCGGCGGATCGACCGCGTGGTGCTCTTCACCGGCTGCGCGGTCGTCCTGGCGCTGGTCGTCCGGCAGGGCATCATGCTGCTCGACAACATCACCCTCACGCAGGAACTGGCCCAGAAGGAGAACCACTTCCGCTCCCTGGTCCAGGGCTCCAGCGACGTCATCATGATCGCCGCCCCCACCGGTGTGCTGCGCTACGTCAGCCCGGCCGCCGCCGGCGTCTACGGCCGCGACGCGGAGGAGCTGGTCGGCTCCGAGCTGGCCTCGCTGATCCACCCCGAGGACCTGGGGCGGGTGGTCCACGAGGTCCGCCGGTTCCTCGCCGCCTCGCCCGAGGCCGAGCCGACCACCCGTATCGAATGCCGCTTCCGGGCCGGCGAGCAGCGCTCCGGCGGCGACGGCTGGCTGAACGTCGAGTCCACCGTCAACCGCCACCACGGCGGCCTGATCTTCAACTCCCGCGATGTCACCGAGCGGGTCCGGCTCCAGGCCCAGCTCCAGCACAACGCCTCGCACGACGCGCTCACCGACCTGCCCAACCGCGCGCTGTTCACCGAACGCGTCACCAAGGCCGTCACCGGCCGCCGCGCCAGCGACCACGACACCGCCGTGCTCTACATCGACCTGGACGGCTTCAAGCAGGTCAACGACACCATCGGGCACCAGGCGGGCGACGAGCTCCTGGTGCAGGCGGCCCGCCGGCTGGCCGAATCGGTGCGGGCCGGCGACATAGCGGCCCGGCTGGGCGGCGACGAGTTCGCCGCGCTGATCACCGGCGACGGCACCCGCGACCGGGCGGCCCGCGAGCACCGCATCCACGAGATCGCCGACCGGCTGCGTATCAGGCTCTCCGAGCCGTACCGCATCGACGGGCGGGACGTCCGGGTCGCGGCCAGCATCGGAGTCGCCTTCGCCGAACCGGGCATCAGCCCGTCCGGCCTGCTGCGCAACGCCGACCTGGCGATGTACCGCGCCAAGCAGGCCGGCAAGGGCCGGGTCGAGCTGTACGCCCCGCAGATGCAGGACGAGGTCACGCACCGCGCCGAGCTCGCCACGAAGCTGCGGACCGCCCTGCACGACGGGGAGTTCGCGCTGCTGCACCAGCCGGTGGTCGAGCTGGCCAGTGGGCGGATCACCGCGGTCGCCGCGCAGGCCCGCTGGCGCTCCGCCGAGGGCATCCTCTTCACCCCCGCCGAGTTCCTCCGCGTCGGCGCCCGCGGGCGGCTCACCGACGAGGACGGCGAGCGGGCCGCGGAGCTGGGCCGCTGGCAGCTGGAGGAGGCGGTCGCGCAGGCCGCGACGCGGCACCGCGCCGGCCACAAGGCACCGGTCGCGGTCCGGCTCTCCGCCCGCCGGCTGCTGGACCGCTCGCTGCCCCCCAAGAGCATCGAGGCGCTGCTCGTCCGGCACGGCCTCCCCTCGGGGGCGCTGGTGCTGGAGTTGTCCGAAAGCGATCCCCGCGTCCCGCTCGACGACCTGGAGCGCCGGCTGACCGCGCTCCGCCGGCTCGGCGTACGGATCGCGCTGGACGCCTTCGGCAGCGGCTGCGCCGCGATGGGGGCGCTGCGCCGGCTGCCCGTCGACGTGCTGCGGCTGGACCGCGAGCTGATCGACGGGGTGGTGGAATCCCCCCGGGTGCACAAGATCACCGCAGGGCTGCTGCGGATCGCCTCCGACCTCGGCATGAAGTCGGTCGCGGAGGGCGTCGATCTGCCCGAGCAGGTGCTCGCGCTCCGCTCCATGGGGTGCACCCACGGCCAGGGCATGGCCTTCTCCGGGCCGCTGGAAGAGCACCGGCTGCGGCGGGCGCTGACCCGGGGGAGCTACCCGGTCCCGGACCTGACGGGCCCCGGCCGGGCGGTGGTGCTCAGCGGCAGCGGCCTGCCCGCCCGCCACGGCGGCGCGGCCGGCCCGGACACCCGGGCTCATCCCCCGTTGCGCTCAAATAGTGAGACCTCCGTCCCACCCACTTGACACTCAGTGCGCGCCGGGGGGAGGGTCAGTTCCATGCGCACCCGAATTCTCGTACTTGGAAAGCGCGTCGGCTGAAGCTGGGCCCCTGACGAAGCCCAGCTGACCACACCGGCGCGCTCCCCTCGCTTGCCTCACGGCACGAGGGGTTTTTTGTTGCACAGCAACCTCACAAATCCCGTCAAAACCCTCAGCTTCGAGAAGAGACGCAGATGACCGAGCAGGCCACCGGGGCCCACCATCCGCAGCCGCGGGCCCGTAACTCCGGCGGATCGCAGAAGCCCGCGACCGTCGAGCACGTCACGGGCGCGCAGTCCCTCATTCGTTCGCTGGAGGAGGTCGGGGCCGACACCGTGTTCGGCATTCCCGGCGGTGCGATCCTTCCCGCCTACGACCCGATGATGGACTCCTCGAAGGTCCGGCACGTGCTGGTGCGGCACGAGCAGGGCGCGGGACACGCCGCCACCGGATACGCCCAGGCCACCGGCAAGGTCGGCGTCTGCATGGCGACCTCCGGGCCGGGCGCCACCAACCTGGTCACCCCGATCGCGGACGCGCACATGGACTCCGTGCCGCTGGTCGCGATCACCGGCCAGGTGGCCTCCAAGGCGATCGGCACGGACGCCTTCCAGGAGGCGGACATCTGCGGCATCACGATGCCGATCACCAAGCACAACTGGCTGGTCACCGACCCGGCCGAGATCCCCAGGACGATCGCCGAGGCGTTCCACGTCGCCTCCACCGGCCGGCCGGGCCCGGTCCTGGTCGACATCGCCAAGGACGCCCTCCAGGCGCAGACCACGTTCGTCTGGCCGCCGCACACCGACCTGCCCGGCTACCGCCCGGTCACCAAGCCGCACGCCAAGCAGATCCGCGAGGCCGCCCGGCTGATCGTCGAGTCCAGGCGCCCGGTGCTCTACGTCGGCGGCGGCGTCATGAAGTCCGGCGCCACCGCCGAGCTGAAGGTGCTCGCCGAGCTGACCGGCGCCCCGGTCACCACGACCCTGATGGCGCTGGGCTCGTTCCCCGACACCCACCCGCAGCACCTCGGCATGCCCGGTATGCACGGCTCGGTCGCCGCGGTCACCGCGCTCCAGAAGGCGGACCTGCTGATCACCCTCGGCGCCCGCTTCGACGACCGGGTCACCGGCAAGCTGGACTCCTTCGCGCCGTACGCCAAGGTCGTGCACGCCGACATCGACCCGGCGGAGATCGGCAAGAACCGCGCCGCCGACGTGCCCATCGTCGGCGACGCCCGCGAGGTCATCGCCGACCTGATCGTCGCGGTCCAGGCCGAGTACGACGCCGGCCACAAGGGCGACTACGGCTCCTGGTGGAAGGACCTCAACCGCTGGCGCGAGACCTACCCGCTGGGCTACGACCTGCCGGAGGACGGCAGCCTCTCCCCGCAGCAGGTCATCGAGCGGATCGGCCGGCTCGCCCCCGCCGGCACCATCTACGCGGCCGGCGTCGGCCAGCACCAGATGTGGGCCGCCCACTTCATCGACTACGAGCAGCCCTCGACCTGGCTCAACTCCGGCGGCGCCGGGACCATGGGCTACGCGGTGCCCGCGGCGATGGGCGCCAAGGCCGGGATGCCGGACCGCACGGTCTGGGCGATCGACGGTGACGGCTGCTTCCAGATGACCAACCAGGAACTGGTCACCTGCGCGCTCAACAACATCCCGATCAAGGTCGCGATCATCAACAACGGCGCGCTGGGCATGGTCCGCCAGTGGCAGACGCTGTTCTACAACCAGCGCTACTCCAACACCGTGCTGCACAGCGGCCCGGACGCCGGCGCCATGGCTCCCGGGAGCGGCCCGGCGGCCGGCACCCGGTGCCCGGACTTCGTCAAGCTGGCCGAGGCCATGGGCTGCGTCGCGATGCGCTGCGAGGACCCGGCGGAGCTGGACGCGGTCATCGCCAAGGCCAACGCCGTCAACGACCGCCCGGTCGTGGTCGACTTCATCGTGCACGAAGATGCACAGGTGTGGCCGATGGTCGCGGCCGGCACCTCCAACGACGAGGTCATGGCCGCCCGGGGCGTGCGTCCCGACTTCGGCGACAACGAAGACGACTGAGCCAGGACGTCACGGAAGAAGAGAGAAGACGACATGTCCAAGCACACGCTCTCCGTCCTGGTGGAGAACACCCCCGGCATCCTCGCCCGGATCGCCGCGCTGTTCTCCCGCCGCGGCTTCAACATCGACTCGCTCGCGGTCGGGGTCACCGAGCACCCCGACATCTCCCGCATCACCATCGTGGTCAGCGTCGAGTCGCTGCCGCTGGAGCAGGTCACCAAGCAGCTCAACAAGCTCGTCAACGTCCTGAAGATCGTCGAGCTGGAGCCCGGCTCGGCCATCCAGCGTGAGCTCGTCCTGGTGAAGGTCCGCGCCGACAACGAGACCCGCTCGCAGATCGTCGAGATCGTCCAGCTCTTCCGCGCCAAGACCGTCGACGTCTCCCCGGAGGCGGTCACGATCGAGGCGACCGGTTCCAGCGACAAGCTGGAGGCGATGCTCAAGATGCTGGAGCCGTTCGGCATCAAGGAGTTGGTGCAGTCGGGCACCATCGCGATAGGCCGTGGCGCCCGGTCCATCACGGACCGCTCGCTGCGTGCCCTGGACCGCACGGCCTGATCCGGCGGTCCGGCCGGACCGTATGGCGAGACCCCGCAACTTTCCCCGCCCCGCCCGACGTACTGTGTGGGCACCCGCTCAATCCAAGGAGATACCCGAAGTGGCCGAGCTGTTCTACGACGACGACGCCGACCTGTCCATCATCCAGAACCGCAAGGTCGCGGTCATCGGCTACGGAAGCCAGGGCCACGCCCACGCGCTGTCCCTGCGCGACTCGGGCGTCGACGTGCGCGTCGGTCTGCACGAGGGCTCCAAGTCCAAGGCGAAGGCCGAGGAGCAGGGCCTGCGCGTGGTGACCCCCGCCGAGGCCGCCGCCGAGGCCGACGTCATCATGATCCTGGTGCCGGACCCGATCCAGGCCAAGGTCTACGAGGAGTCCATCAGGGACCACCTGAAGGACGGCGACGCGCTGTTCTTCGGCCACGGCCTGAACATCCGGTACGGCTTCATCAAGGCCCCGGCCGGCGTGGACGTCTGCATGGTCGCCCCCAAGGGCCCGGGCCACCTGGTCCGCCGTCAGTACGAAGAGGGCCGCGGCGTGCCGTGCATCGCGGCCGTCGAGCAGGACGCGTCCGGTAAGGCGTTCGACCTGGCGCTCTCGTACGCCAAGGGCATCGGCGGCACCCGCGCCGGCGTCATCAAGACCACCTTCACCGAGGAGACCGAGACCGACCTGTTCGGTGAGCAGGCGGT
The DNA here is from genome assembly GCF_000805335.1 of Streptomyces sp. CT34. Taxonomy (GTDB): domain Bacteria; phylum Actinomycetota; class Actinomycetes; order Streptomycetales; family Streptomycetaceae; genus Streptomyces. Next base: position 5,808,412 of record NZ_KN708638.1, read on the forward strand.
GCTCTGCGGTGGCGCCTCGGCGCTGGTCAAGGCCGGCTTCGAGACCCTGGTCGAGGCGGGCTACCAGCCCGAGATCGCCTACTTCGAGTGCCTCCACGAGCTGAAGCTGATCGTGGACCTGATGTACGAGGGCGGCCTGGAGAAGATGCGCTGGTCGGTCTCCGAGACCGCCGAGTGGGGCGACTACGTCACCGGCCCGCGGATCATCACCGACGCCACCAAGGCCGAGATGAAGAAGGTGCTCTCCGAGATCCAGGACGGCACCTTCGCCAACAACTGGATGGCGGAGTACAACGCCGGTCTGCCGAAGTACAACGAGTACAAGAAGGCCGACGAGAACCACCTGCTGGAGACCACCGGCAAGAAGCTGCGGAAGCTGATGAGCTGGGTGGACGACGAGGCGTGAGCCCGTGGGGCGAGGGGGCCGCGGCACCGCCGGCGGCCCCCTCGCCCCCGCCGCCCCTGCGTCGCCGCACCACCTTGTCCACCACGTAGCACCACGCATGGGTGATCCTTCCGCATCGGCACAGCCCGTGCCGCCCCTCGCCACTACACTGCTCGTCACAAGCGCGTCAGGCTCACAGCGTCGTGCGTCTTCCACGCGGCTTTCCCCCCTTCACCGCCTTCGGCCGTCGGGACGGCCGTCCGCGAAGGACTAGTGAGGACTGAAGACCACGTGAGCACTGCCAACCCGGGTAAACCCGTTGTACTGATCGCCGAGGAGCTGTCGCCGGCCACCGTCGACGCCCTCGGCCCGGACTTCGAGATCCGGCACTGCAACGGCGCCGACCGCGCCGAGCTGCTGCCCGCGATCGCCGACGTCGATGCCATCCTGGTGCGCAGCGCGACGAAGGTGGACGCCGACGCGATCGCCGTCGCCAGGAAGCTGAAGGTCGTCGCCCGGGCCGGTGTCGGCCTGGACAACGTCGACGTCTCCGCCGCCACCAAGGCCGGCGTGATGGTCGTCAACGCCCCGACCTCCAACATCGTCACCGCCGCCGAGCTGGCATGCGGTCTGCTGGTCGCCACCGCCCGCAACATCCCGCAGGCGAACTCCGCCCTCAAGAACGGCGAGTGGAAGCGCAGCAAGTACACCGGCGTCGAGCTCAGCGAGAAGACCCTCGGCGTGGTCGGCCTCGGCCGGATCGGCGTGCTGGTCGCCCAGCGGATGTCCGCCTTCGGCATGAAGGTCGTCGCCTACGACCCCTACGTCCAGCCGGCCCGCGCCGCCCAGATGGGCGTCAAGCTGCTGACCCTGGACGAGCTGTTGGAGGTCTCCGACTTCATCACCGTCCACCTCCCCAAGACGCCGGAGACCGTCGGCCTGATCGGCGACGAGGCGCTGCACAAGGTCAAGCCGAGCGTCCGGATCGTCAACGCCGCGCGCGGCGGGATCGTGGACGAGGCGGCGTTGGCCAGCGCGCTCAAGGAGGGCCGGGTGGCCGGCGCGGGTCTGGACGTGTACGCCGTCGAGCCCTGCACCGACTCGCCGCTCTTCGAGTTCGACCAGGTCGTCGCCACCCCGCACCTCGGCGCGTCGACGGGTGAGGCACAGGAGAAGGCCGGTATCGCGGTCGCCAAGTCGGTGCGCCTGGCGCTCGCCGGCGAGCTGGTGCCGGACGCGGTCAACGTCCAGGGCGGTGTGATCGCGGAGGACGTGAAGCCGGGGCTGCCGCTGGCCGAGCGGCTGGGCCGGATCTTCACCGCGCTGGCCGGCGAGGTCGCGCTCCGCCTCGACGTCGAGGTGTACGGCGAGATCACCCAGCACGACGTCAAGGTGCTCGAACTCTCCGCGCTCAAGGGCGTGTTCGAGGACGTCGTGGACGAGACGGTGTCCTACGTCAACGCCCCGCTGTTCGCGCAGGAGCGCGGCATCGAGGTGCGGCTGACCACCAGCAGCGAGTCGCCCGAGCACCGCAACGTGGTGACCGTCCGCGGCACGCTCGCGGGCGGCGAGGAGGTGTCGATCTCCGGCACCCTGGCCGGCCACAAGAACGTGCAGAAGATCGTGGCGGTCGGCGAGCACTCCATCGACCTCGCGCTCGCCGACCACATGGCGTTCCTCCGCTACACCGACCGCCCCGGCGTCGTCGGCACCGTCGGCCGGATCCTGGGCGAGGCGGGCATCAACATCGGCGGCATGCAGGTCTCCCGGGCCGACGTCGGCGGCGAGGCGCTGGTCGTGCTCACGGTCGACGACACCATTCCGGCGCATGTGCTGGGCGAGATCGCCGAGGAGATCGGCGCGACCTCGGTGCGCGCGGTGAACCTCACCCACTGAGCCACCGGCTTTCGCGGGTCAGCGGGCCCGGACTTCGCCGCGGCGGAGTCCGGGCCCGTTGCCGTGCGCGCCTCGTACGGAGGTGCCGCGGTGCTGCCCGTGGACGCCGGTCTCTCGCCCCGTTCATCCGAACGGCCCAGCGGGTCCCGAGGGCGAGGGGCCTGCGAGCGCCGTCCGGTGGCCGCCGGAGCCGCCGGGCGCCGGGGCTGCCGAGTCGCCGGTGGGACGTGTGCGACGCGCAATGGGAAGTGCGCGTGCCCGCCGGTGCGTGCGGAAGGAGACAGCACGCCATGACCGCACCCCTGGGTGACACTCCGCAGAGTCTGACCGGTCTGCACGTGGTGGACGCGGAGGGCGCGAGGGTGGGCATCGTCCAGCAGGTCTACCGGGACGACGCCACCAACGACCCCGAGTGGATCACCGTGCGGACCGGACTGTTCGGCATGAAGGAGACGTTCGTGCCGCTCGCCGGGGCCCGGCGGACCGGGGACGACCTTCAGGTGCCGTACTCCAAGGCGACCATCAAGGAAGCGCCGAGGATCGACGCGGACGGTCATCTCGATCCCTCCGAGGAGGACCGGCTCTACCGCCACTACGGGCTGAAACCGCCGGGGCCGGAGGGACGGAGCTGAGCCGCGGCGGGGGTCGCCGATCCGGTCCGCCGCCGGTCCGCTGCCGATCCGCCAGGGCCTGTACGTACGTATAAGACGCTCGTCTGGTACAGGTGTCCGGTGCGGCGGTAGGCTGCCCGCATGGGACACCGCGAAGATCTTCTGGAGGGCGCCAAGCGGTGCCTCCTGGAGAAGGGGTACGCGCGCACCACCGCCCGCGACATCGTCGCCGCCTCCGGCGCCAACCTCGCCTCCATCGGCTATCACTACGGCTCCAAGGACGCCCTGATGCGCCGGGCGGTGATCGCCGCCAGTGAGGAATGGGGCGCCGGGTTCGCCGAGGTGCCCGCGGCCGGCGGGGCGCGAGCCGGGGAGGGCGAGCCGCTGGAGCGGTTCGCCGCGATCTGGGACACCGTCGTGCAACGCATCGCCACCGAGCCGCAGTTCATCGCGTCACAGGTCGAGGTGCTGGGGCTGCTGCCGCGCGACGAGGCGCTGCGTACCGCCCTCGGCGAGGTGCTGCCGGAGGGCGGCGAGGGGCTGGTCGCGGTCTTCGAAGGGGTGCCGGACACCGAGGTCGACGCGGAGACCGCCCGCGTCGTGGGGTCCTTCTACCAGGCGCTGCTGACCGGGCTGATGGTGCAGTCGCTGGTCACGCCGGACGCGCTGCCGTCGGGCCGGGACCTGGCGGAGGCGCTGCGCCGGGTGACCGCGGGCGAGGTCCTCGGGCGGGACGCGGGGGAGGGGTAGGGCGGTTCGGCGGCCACCGGAGTCCGGTGGCCGCCGTCGGCCTTACCTGCCGGGCCGGCGCAGCAGCAGCTCCGTGTTGTGGTCGGAGGCCGCGCCGAGCTTGGCGTTCGGGGTGGCGTAGGGGTCGTTGTACGACAACTCGCGGTAGAGGGCGGCCAGTCCGGCGTCCGAGGTGTCGTGGACGTCGGTGACATACGGGGCGGCGGACTCCATGAGCGTGGTGAACAGGGAGAGCGTGCCGTCGCCGTTGTCGGCGAGCTCGATGATCCGGGCGTGCTGCGGATAGTCGATGTGGGAGGCGGTGTTGATCTCCCAGAAGGCCCGCTCGGGGACCGCGTGGGCGTGCGGGATGATCCGGTTCTCGTGGGTGTGGCCGTTCACCCAGGCGACCACGTTCGGGTAGCGCTGCAGCAGCGAGACCAGCGCCGCGCCGTCGTGGCGGCCCTCGAACGGGTGGTACGGGTCGGGCAGCAGATTGCCCATCGTCGCGCTGGTGTGGTGGCTGAACAGCACGATCAGGCTGTCGCCGGAGCCGCCGCGCACGGTGCGGCCGTCGGTGTCGTACCAGCGGCCGCTGTGCGACCGGAGCACCGACTCCAGCCACTTGAGCTGTCGGGTGCCCAGCGAACCGTCCGCGAATCCGGCCCTGTTGGTGGTGTCCAGGCTGATGCCGAGGACGCCCTCGGCGAGCGGGAAGGTGTAGTACAGCCGGCCGCTGTTCGCCGCGTCCGAGGTGAAGCCGTGGCCGACCGGGCCCGCGCCGGTGTGCGCCGGGTCCAGGTGCGCCCGGGCGAACTCGGCGGGGCTGAACGGGCGGCGCCGCTCGTCCGGGGTGACCTTGCGGATCGCGCCCTCACCGGTCAGCAGCTTGCCGAGCAGCGCGGCGGCCTGCGCCGGGTCGTGCTTGAGGGCGTCCGCGAGCCTGGCCGCGGTGTCGTCGTCGCAGCCTTCCAGCTTGCGGTCGCCGGTGTAGAGCGAGTTCAGCAGACCGAGGTCGGGCAGGCTGCCCTCGATGCTGTCGTCGTGGTTGCCGACCGTGGTGTACCAGGGAATCGTCAGGCCGGGCGCGGTGAACGGGCTGCCCGCGTCGGACAGGAAGCCCGGTATCTGCGGCAGCCCCTTGGCCTTGTAGTGGTCCTGGAGGGGCAGTTCGGGGTTCCAGTAGTCCACGTTGCCGGAGTTCTGCACGCCTTCGTAGCGGGACGGGTCGCCGCTGCCGGGGGTGATCCGGCCGCCGCTCATGACGGTCAGATACCAGTCGAGCTCGATGTGTTCGTGGTTGTCGGTGTTGTCGCCGGTGGCCATCACCATGCCGAACGGCATCCCGGTGTACGGCCCCCGGCGGACCGCGTTGACCCGCTCGACCAGCGAGGAGGCGCCGCGCACGGTCAGCGCCTCCTGGGGGCGGCACGCACTGTCGTTGAACTTCGCCAGGTACTCGAACCGGACCGGCGACTCGACGTCCGCCAGGTGCAGATCGGTGAACTGCACGAACGAGACGAGCCCGGTGCGCCGGTCGTCGCGCCCCGCGCCCGCGCCCGCCAGTTCGCGGCGCACCACCAGCGGCCAACCGGGGCCGGCCACCAGCCGCTTGTACGCCCCGCTGCCCACCGGCCGTGCGGCCTGTTCGAGGGTGGTCCCCCGGGTCCGCACGGCCCGCGCCGCGGTGACCGCCAGGGCCCGGTCGTACGACCCGGCCGACCACAGCGCGGCGCCCGCGGCGACGGCGGACATCCTGGACATGAACTGGCGGCGGTTCAGCCCGTGCATGAAACCCCCCTGGGTCGGCGGAAGTTGGCGGTTCTTGGTCGATCCGCGGCTCGCGACGCTGCGCCCGCCGGTCGGGCGCAACCGATGCGCGGACACGCTACTTGCCGGTAGCCACGGGCAACAGGTCCTGCGCGCGACGAGAAGGTGGACAGTTGGTGCCGCGGCGCGGAACCAGCGGCCCAGCGGCCGCGATCAGCGCCTTACAGCCGGGCCGCCTTGAGCGCCATGTGGAGCAGCAGCCGGTCCGCGCCCTCGTCCAGGTCGAGGCCGGTCAGCTTCTCGACCCGGCCCAGGCGGTAGTAGAGCGTCTGGCGGTGGATGCCCAACTGCTGGGCGGTGCGCCCGGCCTGGCCCGCGCAGTCGAGGAACGCCTCGGCGGTCCGGGCGAGTTCGGCGTGGACGGGGGACAGCAGCGGGCCGATGGCCGGGTCGGGTTCGGCGGCCGGAAGGGCGGTCAGCAGGCGGTACGCGCCGATGCCGTCCCACTGGGCGACGGGGCCCAGCCGGGGCTCGGCGCGCGCCGCGCGGGCCGCGTCCAGCGCCTGCCGCCAGGCGGCCGGCAGGTCGGTCGGCTCCCGGGTGCCGATGCCGATGCCGGCGGCGCCCGGACCCGGTCGCATACCGGTGCGGCCCCCGGCGGCCGGCTCCCCGCCCGCGCGCGGGGAGCGCAGCAGATGGTCGGCCACCGTATGGGCCGGGGCGAGCGAGCCGGTCTGGCGCAGCCGGACCAGCGCGGCCAGCGCGGGCCCGGCGGCCGGGTGGCGCCGCCCGGCGCGGGCGCCGCCCGGCGCGGGCAGCGGGCAGGCGGCCAGCAGGCCGGGCAGGCTCGGCAGCGGCGCGGCGTCGGTGGCCGCGGTGTCCCAGGGGAGCACGGCCACGAGGGTGAGCGGGGTACCCGGTATGAAGCGCAGGGTGTCGCGCAGCGCGTCCCGCAGCGCGACCGCCGCGGCGGGCCGCCCCGTGCTGCGGGAGGTGAGCAACTCCCGCAGCAGCTCTGCCAGTTCGGACCCGGCGCGGGCCTCGTCGGCGAGCAGTGCGCCGATCCGGGCGGCGGTCTCCATCGCCTGGGCGATCCGGGGGTCGGGCGGGCTGCCGTGACCGCCCAGTTCGAGGTCGCTCAGATGCCCGTCGTCCAGCAGCCAGACATAGCCGTGCACGATGCCGCGGTGCCGGACCGGCAGACAGATCCGGCCTCGGAAGACGCCGGCGGCCGGGTCCGGGGGAATGCGCAGCGGAGTCGTGGCGCGGGCGATGCCGAACGCCTCGAACCAGGCGCGCACCGCCGCCGACGAGCGGCGCTGGAGGATCGAGCGGGTCCGCACCGGGTCCATGACCTCGTCGTCCTCGCCCTCGTGCGCGCCGAACGCGATCAGCCCGAAGTCCCGGTCCTCCAGCGTCGCCGGGGCGCCGAGCGCCGCCGAGATCTCGTCCACGAGCTGCTGGTAGTCACTCCGCATCCGCCGCCCGGCCCTCTCCTGTCGCCACCGTCACTCCGCCCCCATTCTCATACATCTGTCTGAGATCCCGGCCACGAAGGCGTGACAGCTGTCGATGGCCGGAAAGTGGCGCGATCCTTAAATTTCAGGTGGCTTCCCTTGCCGCCGCGTCCGCCCACAAGGCGCGCCCGCCCCGGCAATTGTCATCCTGAATCATGGAGGTGCCCATGCTGGGTCCCGTGCTTCTCGCCGCCGCGCGCAGCGACAGCATCCGCCGCCTCGTCGCGGCTGCTCCGGTCACCCGTCCCGTGGTGGACCGCTTCGTCGCGGGCGAGCGCCTGGACGAGTCGATGGCGGTCGTACGGACGCTGGCCGCCCGCGGGATGGAGGTCACCCTCGACCACCTCGGCGAGGACATCACCGACCCGGCCGAGGCGCTGCGCAACCGCGACGCGTACCTCCAGCTGGCCGCGGCCCTCAAGGAGCACGGGCTCGGCACCCGGGCCGAGATGTCGGTCAAGCTCTCCGCCTTCGGCCAGGCGCTGCCCGGCGGGCACGAGCTGGCGCTGCGCAATGTCACCCCGGTGGTCGAAGCCGCCGCCGACGCCGGCACGACCGTGACGCTGGACATGGAGGACCACACGACGGTCGACTCCACCCTGGCCATCCTCGGCACCCTGCGCGAGCGCTTCCCCCAGACGGGCGCGGTGCTCCAGTCCTACCTCTTCCGCACCGAGGACGACTGCCGCGCACTCGCCGGGGAAGGCTCCCGGGTGCGGCTGGTCAAGGGCGCGTACAAGGAGCCGGCGACCGTCGCGTATCAGGACAAGCGGGAGGTCGACCTGGCCTATGTGCGCTGCCTGAAGATCCTGATGGCCGGGCGGGGCTACCCGATGATCGGGTCCCACGACCCGCGGATGGTGGCCATCGGCCAGGAGCTGGCGCACCGCAACGGCCGCAAGCCCGCCGACTACGAATTCCAGATGCTGTTCGGCATCCGCGAGGCCGAGCAGCAGCGGCTGGTCGCGGAGGGACACCGGATGCGGGTCTACATCCCCTACGGCACGGACTGGTACGGCTACTTCATGCGACGCCTGGCCGAGCGCCCGGCGAACCTGACCTTCTTCCTCAGGTCGCTGGCCACCCGCGGCTGACCGGCCCCCTTGGGATTCGGTTTACCTGTTCTTTGGAACGCTTTGGGTAGATGCTGGAGCCAGGGGCCCCTGCGGGCGGTGCCCGCGCCGCCCACCCGCCGTGGCAGCGCCCGCGGCACCCGACCGACGTACCCCGACGTACGAAAACCGACGATCGAGAACCGACGATCGCAAGCGTAAGGAGACACGGCCGCTATGGACGCTGTGACCCAGGTCCCCGTGCCGGTGAACGAGCCGGTGCACAGCTACGCCCCGGGCAGCCCGGAGCGATTCCGCCTGGAGGCCAAGCTCAAGGAGCTGGCCGGCAACCCGATCGAGCTGCCGATGACCATCGGCGGCAAGCGGCGGATGGGCGGCGGCGAACGCTTCGACGTCGTACAGCCCCACCACCACTCGGCCCGGCTCGGCACCTATGCCAACGCCACCGTCCAGGACGCCCGGGACGCGGTGGACGCCGCGCTGGCCGCCGCCCCGGCCTGGCGCGCGATGTCGTTCGACGACCGCGCCGCGATCTTCCTCAAGGCCGCCGACCTGCTCGCCGGCCCCTGGCGCGAGACGATGGCCGCCGCCACCATGCTCGGCCAGTCCAAGACCGCGCAGCAGGCCGAGATCGACACCCCCTGCGAGCTGATCGACTTCTGGCGCTTCAACGTCCACTTCGCCCGGCAGATCCTCGCCGAGCAGCCGCCGGCGAACTCCCCGGGCGTCTGGAACCGCTCCGACCACCGCCCCCTCGAAGGCTTCGTCTACGCGATCACGCCCTTCAACTTCACCGCCATCGCCGGCAACCTCCCGACCGCCCCGGCCCTCATGGGCAACGTCGTGGTCTGGAAGCCGTCGCCGACCCAGACCTTCGCCGCCGTGCTGCTGATGCGGCTCCTGGAGGAGGCCGGGCTGCCGCCGGGTGTCATCAACCTGGTCACCGGCGACGGCAAGGAGGTCTCCGAGGTGGCCCTTGCCCACCCCGACCTGGCGGGCATCCACTTCACCGGTTCGACCAGGACCTTCCAGTACCTCTGGAAGACGGTCGGCACCAACATCGAGAAGTACCGGACCTACCCGCGGCTGGTCGGCGAGACCGGCGGCAAGGACTTCATCGTCGCCCACCCCTCGGCCGACCGTGCCGTCCTGAAGACCGCCATGACCCGCGGCGCCTTCGAGTTCCAGGGCCAGAAGTGCTCCGCGGCCTCCCGCGCGTACGTCCCGGCCTCCCTCTGGAACGCCGGGTTCAAGGAGGAGTTCGCGGCCGAGGTCGACGCGCTCTCCATGGGCGACGTCACCGAGCTGGCGAACTTCATGGGCGCCGTCATCGACGAGCGCGCCTTCGCCAAGAACAAGGCGGCGATCGACCGCGCCAAGGCCGACCCCACCATCGAGGTCGTGGCCGGCGGCACCTACGACGACAGCGTCGGCTACTTCGTCCGTCCCACCGTCCTGGTCTCCACCGACCCGGAGAACGAGATCTTCAAGGACGAGTACTTCGGCCCGATCCTCGGCGTCTACGTCTACGACGACGAGGCCGAGGGCGGCTACGACGCCATGCTGACCCAGATGGAGTCCGCCTCGGCGTACGGCCTGACCGGCTGCGTCATCGCCCAGGACCGGGCCGCCGCCGCCACCACCTGCGAGAAGCTGCGCTTCGCGGCCGGCAACTTCTACATCAACGACAAGCCCACCGGTGCCGTGGTCGGCCAGCAGCCGTTCGGCGGCGCCCGCGCCTCCGGCACCAACGACAAGGCCGGCTCCAAGCAGAACCTGATGCGCTGGACCTCCACCCGCTCCATCAAGGAGACGCTGGTCCCGCCGACCGACTACCGCTACCCGCACATGGGCTGACGCCCGCGCGCACGCCACGGCCCGGTGCCCCCTCGGGGTGCCGGGCCGTCCGCGTGGCGGGAAAGCGCTCCTGCCGTCTCAGATAGTAGGAAGCCCAAGTAATTGTGCAGACAGCACGGCACCGCTGTCCTAGCTTTGTAGATGCCGAACGTATCGCTGCATCCAGCGAATGCGGATGCGGCCCGGTGCGTATGCGCAGGTGACCCCTGCCGTGCCGAGGCCCCCGCTCCTTCCGGCCGCTTCTGGATCGACGCACCCCTCACGTTCCTCTCGGGGCTTTGGCATTGGAGATGCGCAACATGGCCGAGACCACTGTCCGCAGGACCCGTCACTCCGCCCGTCAGACCAACGACGCCGACCGCCGGAACGCCGCCGCCGCACTCCAGCGCGCGCTCGACCGCCGCGACAACGGCGGCGCCACGGGGCACTGACCCGCCCGGCCGGAAACACCGCGGGGGCGCCCGGGATCCGTTCCCGGGCGCCCCCGCGCCGTGACGGCGCGGCGCAGCCGCACCGGTCGACCGGCAGTCTGTCCGCATGCCGGACGTAACGTGTCAATCATTGGGACGGGGAGTAGGGTCCAGACATGTCTCGCAGCATTCGCCTCGCAGTGATCCCCGGTGACGGTATCGGCCAGGAAGTCGTGGCCCAGGGACTCAAGGTCCTGACCGCGGTCCTCCCGCAGGACGTCAAGCTGGAAACCCAGGAGTACGACCTCGGGGCCAAGCGCTGGCACCGGACCGGCGAGACACTGCCGGACGCGGAGCTGGAGTCGCTCAAGCAGCACGACGCGATCCTGCTCGGCGCGATCGGAGACCCGTCGGTGCCGTCCGGCGTCCTGGAGCGCGGGCTGCTGCTCAAACTCCGCTTCGCCTTCGACCACTTCGTCAACCTGCGCCCGTCGAAGCTGTTCCCGAACACCGCGACCCCGCTGGCCGTCCGCGACGAGCAGAGGGGGGCGATCGACTTCGTGGTGGTACGCGAGGGCACCGAGGGCCCGTACACCGGCAACGGCGGCAGCCTGCGGACCGGCACCCCGGCCGAGGTCGCCACCGAGGTCAGCGTGAACACCGCCTACGGCGTGGAGCGGGTGGTCCGGGACGCGTACGAGCGGGCCAACGCCCGCCCCCGCAAGAAGCTGACGCTGGTTCACAAGAACAACGTCCTGGTCTACGCCGGACACATGTGGAAGAACATCTTCGACAAGGTCGGCCAGGAGTACCCCGAGGTCACCACCGACTATCTGCATGTCGACGCCGCGACGATCTTCCTCGTCACCCAGCCCGAGCGGTTCGACGTGATCGTCACCGACAACCTGTTCGGCGACATCCTCACCGACCTCGCCGCGGCCGTCACCGGCGGCATCGGCCTGGCCGCCTCCGGGAACATCAACCCCACCGGCGCCTTCCCCTCGATGTTCGAGCCGGTGCACGGCTCCGCGCCGGACATCGCGGGCACCGGCAAGGCCGACCCGACCGCCACGATCCTCTCCGTCGCGCTGCTGCTGCGCCACCTCGGCCACCAGGAGCAGGCCGCCCGCATCGAGGCGGAGGTCGCCGCCGACCTGGAGGCCCGAGGCGACCTGGCCCGTACGACCGACGAGATCGGCGACGCGATCGCCGCACGCGTAGCGGGCTGACGCCCGACGCACCGCAGCACCCTCGCAGCGCCGGGCCCGCCGTGGCCCGGCGCTGTCCGTATGGACGGCCCTGGGCAACCGGCGGGTTCGGTGCGACCATCGACGCGGACCGCGCAGACCGGTTCCAGCGGCGGACACCCACGCGCGATAATCGGACGAGGGGCCGGCGTCCGCCGCGGAACGTGGACGTCCCGGTAACCACCGGTACGCCCCAGGGATCGTGCGCACGGCCGCGCGGCAACGGACTACGCAGTGAAGGACACCCATTCATGACGACGCCCGCGATCGAGCTCAAGCCCTCCTCGCACCCGCTGCCCGACGCGGAGCGGGAGCGGATCCTCGCCGCTCCCGGTTTCGGACGGCACTTCACCGACCACATGGTGATGATCAAGTGGACCGAGGGCCGCGGCTGGCACGACGCGGAGCTGGTGCCGTACGCGCCGCTCTCCCTCGACCCGGCGAACATGACCCTGCACTACGCGCAGACGATCTTCGAGGGCCTGAAGGCGTACCGCCAGCCCGACGGCAGCGTCGCCACCTTCCGCCCGGACGCCAACGCCCGCCGCTTCCAGGCGTCCGCCCGCCGCCTGGGCATGCCCGAACTCCCCGTCGAGACCTTCATCGCGGCCTGTGACGCGCTGGTCGGCCAGGACCGGGCGTGGGTGCCGAACAGCGGTGAGGCGTCCCTCTACCTCCGGCCGTTCATGTTCGCCAGCGAGGTCGGGCTGGGCGTCCGGCCCGCCAACGAGTACCTCTTCCTCGTCATCGCCTCGCCCGCCGGCGCGTACTTCCCCGGCGGGGTCAAGCCGGTCTCGGTGTGGCTGTCGGAGGAGTACGTCCGGGCCACCCCGGGCGGCACCGGCGCGGCCAAGACCGGCGGCAACTACGCCGCGTCCCTGGTCGCCCAGGCGCAGGCCGCCGAGCAGGGCTGCGACCAGGTGGTCTGGCTGGACGCGATCGAGCGCCGCTGGATCGAGGAGATGGGCGGGATGAACCTGTACTTCGTGTACGGCAACCGCATCGTCACCCCCGAGCTGACCGGTTCGCTGCTGCCCGGCATCACCCGCGACTCGCTGCTGACCATCGCCGCCGACCTCGGGTACGAGGTCTCCGAGGGCCGGATCTCCGTCGAGGAGTGGCAGGGCGCCACCGAGGACGGCACGCTGACCGAGGTCTTCGCCTGCGGCACCGCCGCGGTGATCACCCCGGTCGGTACGGTCAAGTCGGCCCGCGCCAACTGGACGGTCGCCGACGGCGAGCCCGGCGAGGTCACCATGAAGCTGCGCAAGGCGCTGCTGGACATCCAGACCGGCGTGGGCGCGGACACCCACGGCTGGATGCACCCGCTGGGCTGAGCCCGGCCCCCGGCGACGCGCAGGCCGCCACCGACCGAGCGTCGGTGGCGGCCTGCGCCGTGAGCGGGGACGGGATCCGGCTCAGCGGACCTCGGCGGGGGACCCGGCGGCCGGTGCCTCCGTACGCGGGGCGGGGACCGGGCGCAGCGGCGCGACCCGGCGCGGGTCCCTGGCGGTCAGCAGGAAGTAGACGATGCCGGCGGCAGCCGCGGCGAGCACGAAGCTGATGTCGATCCCGCCGGTGAAGGGCAGCAGCGGGCCCTTGTAGAAGGGTGTGTCCACGCCCATCAGGCCGACCGCCGAGCCGACCGCCCAGGCGACGGTGGCCTGGACGTTCCAGCCGGCCCGGAACCAGTAGACGCCGCCGACCGTGCCGCGGTTGTAGACCTGGAGGGAATCGGCGTCGTAGGTGCCGCGGCAGCGCACGAAGCCGATGACGGTGATCACCGCCCACGGCGTGCCGACGGCGGTCATCAGCAGCACGAAGGACGTCATGGCGTCCTGCGCGGCCCACAGGAAGTGGCCGGCGTAGACCAGCGCGGTGGAGACCGCGGCGACCACGTAGGTGGCCTGGGTGCGGGTGGCCTTGGGCAGGATCGCGTCCAGGTCGAGCCCCATGCTGTAGAGCATCAGGCCGGAGTTGCCGACCGAGCCGGCGGAGGCGTTGAGCAGCAGCAGGGCCAGGTACCAGAACGGCGCCCCGGCGACCAGCGGGCCGGCGTAGTCGCTGCCGCCCGCCCCGACAGCCAGGGCGCTGAAGGTGCCGAAGAGCTGCGGGACCAGCAGGCCGACCAGCAGACCGCAGTAGGTGGCCGCGAAGACCTTCCGGGAGCTGTGCCGGCGCGGGGAGATGTAGCGGCTGTAGTCGCCGAGCAGAGTGATGAAGGCGATCGGGCCGCTGAGGCCGGCGGACACCGCGGCCAGCAGCCAGGTCTGCCAGAAGCCGCCGAGCGCGTACGGGGTGCCGGGGACCGGGCCGGTGTGGAAGGTGTGCAGGTAGGCGAGCACGCCGACCGCGAGCAGCACGGTCAGCCCGATGGAGAGCAGCTTGCTCATCCGGAGCAGCACCCGGTAGCCGTAGACCGCGCCCACCGCGGTGGCGCCGGCCAGCAGTGCGTAGACCAGCGCGTAGGCGGTGCCGTCGCCCGGCAGGCCGATGAGGCGGTGCAGGCAGCCGACCATCGCGTCACCGCCCACCCACAGGGTCAGCGCCGTGTAGCCGAGCGAGAGCAGCAGGCCGATCACCGAGCCGATGAGCCGGCCGCGGACGCCGAAGAACGCGCCGCTGCTGGTGGAGAGGTTGGTGGCGCTGCGCAGCGAGACCAGCGCGAGCGGGGCGGTCAGCACGGCGCCGACGACGGTGCCGGCCACCAGGGAGGTGACCGAGCCCCAGAAGCCGAGGCCGAAGGAGACCGGGAGCCAGCCGAAGATCACCACACCCAGGGCCAGGTTCGACCCGAGAAGGATCGAGATCAGGTCGCGAGGGGTACTGGTGCGCTCCTCGTCCGGGATGGTGTCGACTCCGCGTTGTTCGATCGGCATGAGGGCTCCCCTGAGAGGCCGGAACAGATGGTGAGCGGTGCTGTGCGCGGTGCTCCGTGTGGTGGGCGGTGCTCCGGAGCGGTGCTCCGGAGCGGTGCTCCGGAGCGGCGCTCGCTGCTGCGAGATCATTTGAGCGACGCTCTAGAATCGATCAATTCACGCCATTGACCAGAGCGACGCTCAATATGAGTCATGCGTCTGTCCTAGGTCAATGGTTTCGGAATGGAGAATTCCAAGTTAGAGTGCTGCTCAATTCGAGCGGGAGGACGGGATCGGATGCGGCTGACCCCCACAGAACGCGACCGGCTGCTGCTGTTCGGCGCTGCCGAGCTGGCCCGGGCCCGCCGGGCCCGCGGACTGAAGCTGAACGTGCCCGAGGCGACCGCGCTGATCGCGGACACGGTCTGCGAGGCGGCGCGGGACGGGCGCCGCCTCGCGCAGGCCATCGAGGCGGCGCGCGGCGTGCTCGGCCCGGACGACGTCCTGCCGGGCGTCGCCGACGTCGTCACCGAGGTGCACGTCGAGGCCGTCTTCGACGACGGCTCCCGGCTCGCGGTGGTCGGCGACCCGATCGGCGCCGCGGCCGGCAGCGGTACCGGGGCCGGCAGCGGCGCCGGCCACCGGGCGCCGCCCGCGCCCGGCGCGGTGCTCCCCGGCCCGGCCGGCCCGGAGCCGGAGCCCGCGGTGCTGCTCGCGGTCCGCAACACCGCGCCGGTGCCGATCAGCGTCACCTCGCACTTCCACTTCTTCGAGGCAAACCCCCGGCTGGAGTTCGACCGCGCCGCCGCGTACGGCATGCGGTTGTGCGTCCCTGCGGGCTCGTCGGTGCGGTTCGACCCCGGAGGCGGCTCGACGGTCGGTCTGCTGCCGATCGGCGGCGACCGGATCGCGATCGGCTTCGCCGGACTGGTCGACGGCCCGCTCGACGCACCCGGCGCCAGGGCCGAAGCGCTGCGGCGGGCCGCCGCCTGCGGCTACCTGGGAGCGGAGGAGCGCGCATGACCATCGACCCCCATGAGTACGCGTCGGTCCACGGCCCGCGGGCCGGCGACCGGGTCGTCCTCGGCGACTCCGGACTCGTCGTCCGGGTCGAGTCGGACGCGCAGAAGCCCGGGGACGAGTTCCTCGCCGGCTTCGGCAAGACCGCCCGGGACGGGCTGCACCTCAAGGCCGCCGCGGTCCGCGAGACCTGCGACGTGGTGATCAGCAACGTCCTGGTCGTCGACGCGGTGCTGGGCATCCGCAAGGTGTCGATCGGCATCCGCGAGGGCCGGATCCACGCCATCGGGCGGGCCGGCAACCCGGACACCCTCGACGGGGTCGACGTCGTCGTCGGCACCGGCACGTCCATCGTCTCCGGCGAGGGCATGATCGCCACCGCCGGCGCCGTGGACACCCATGTCCACCTGCTCTCCCCGCGCGTCATGGAAGCCTCGCTGGCCTCCGGCGTGACCACGATCATCGGCCAGGAGTTCGGGCCGGTCTGGGGCGTCGGCGTCAACTCCCCCTGGGCGCTGGGCCATGCCTTCGGCGCCTTCGACGCCTGGCCGGTCAACATCGGCTTCCTGGGCCGCGGTTCGTCCTCCGGGGAGGCTCCGCTGGTCGAGGCGCTGGCCGAGGGCGGCGCCTGCGGCTTCAAGGTCCACGAGGACATGGGCGCGCACGCCCGCGCCCTGGACACCGCACTGCGGGTCGCCGAGGACCACGACGTCCAGGTCGCGTTGCACAGCGACGGCCTCAACGAATGCCTCACCGTCGAGGACACCCTCCGCGTCCTGGACGGCCGCACCATCCACGCCTTCCACATCGAGGGCTGCGGCGGCGGGCACGTCCCCAACGTCCTGAAGATGGCCGGCGTCCCCCACGTCATCGGCTCCTCGACCAACCCCACCCTCCCCTTCGGGCGGGACGCGGTCGCCGAGCACTACGGCATGATCGTCTCGGTCCACGACCTCAAGACCGATCTGCCGGGCGACGCCGCCATGGCCCGCGACCGCATCCGGGCCGGCACGATGGGCGCCGAGGACGTCCTGCACGACCTCGGGGCGATCGGCATCACCTCGTCCGACGCCCAGGGCATGGGCCGGGCCGGCGAGACGGTCCGGCGCACCTTCGCGATGGCCGGCAAGATGAAGGCCGAACTCGGTCCGCTGCCGGGCGACGGCGCCCACGACGACAACGCCCGGGTGCTGCGCTACGTCGCCAAGCTCACCATCAACCCCGCCATCGCACACGGCCTTTCGCACGAGATCGGGTCGATCGAGGTCGGCAAGATGGCCGACCTCGTGCTCTGGAAGCCGCAGTTCTTCGGCGCCAAGCCGCAACTGGTGCTCAAGTCCGGCTTCCCCGCGTACGGCGTCACCGGCGACCCCAACGCCGCCACCGACACCTGCGAACCCCTCGTCCTCGGCCCGCAGTTCGGGGCGCACGGCGCGACCCCGGCGGAGATCTCGGTCGCCTTCGTCGCCGGCGCCGCGGTCGCCCAAGGCAACGACGGCATGCCCACCCGCCGGCGCCGGGTCGCCGTCCGCGGCACCCGCGGAATCGGTCCCGGCGACCTCGTCCACAACTCCCGTATCGGACAGGTGCAGGTCGACGGGCGCAGCGGACTGGTCACCCTCGACGGCGACCCGATGCGCTCCGCACCGGCCGACACCGTCTCGCTCTCCAGGCTCTACTTCCTCTGAATCGCCGCTGACTTCCGCTGACTTCCGCTCACTTCCTCTACTCCTCTGACGCGCGGATCCGCACCGCCGTCTCCGGCGTCTCCCTGCGGCGCACGCGCGCCCCGTCGCACCGCCGCCGCCGGTACGCCCCGGACCCGCCCGCCCCGACGCTTCCCCGAACCGTGAGGACCCCGTATGAACACCCCCGCCGCCGACGGCTTCCGCATGCCCCCCGAATGGGCACCGCACCAGCGCACCTGGATGGCCTGGCCCGGACCCAACTTCACCTTCGGCGAGGAGGGCGGCGAGGCGCTCGCCGCGGCCCGCGCCGCCTGGGCCGCGGTCGCCCGCGCGGTGAGGCGGTACGAGCCGGTCACCGTACTGGCCGGCCCCGGCCAGCAGGCGGGCGCCCGTGCCCTCCTCGGCGCGGACATCGAGCTGGTCGAGCGCCCCCTCGACGACGCCTGGATGCGCGACATCGGCCCCACCTTCCTCACCGACGGCCGGGGTGAACTGGCCGCCGTGGACTGGGCGTTCAACGGCTGGGGCGCCCAGGAATGGGCCGCCTGGGACCGCGACGCGCAGATCGCCGAGCAGGTCGCCGGGCTCGCCGGGGCCCGCCGCTACGCCACCTCGCTGGTCAACGAGGGCGGCGGCATCCACGTCGACGGCGAGGGCACCGTGCTGCTCACCGAGACCGTGCAGCTCGACCCGGGCCGCAACCCCGGCCGCACCAAGGAGGAGGTCGAGGCCGAGATCCACGCCCACCTCGGCACCACCAAGGCGATCTGGCTGCCCCGCGGCCTGTACGCCGACTACGGCCGGTTCGGCACCCGCGGCCATGTCGACATCGTCGCCGCCTTCGCCCGCCCCGGCGTGGTGATGGTCCACACCCAGCCCGACCCCGCCCACCCCGACCACGCCATCTGCAACGAGATCGGCAAGCTGCTGCGCGCCTCGACGGACGCCACCGGCCGCCCGCTGGAGGTCGTGGAGATCCCGGCCCCCACCGTCACCGAGGTGGACGGCGAGCCGGTCGACCACTCCTACATCAACCATCTCCAGTGCAACGGCGGCATCGTGCTGTGCGCCTTCGACGACCCGCGCGACGAGGAGGCCGCCGCGATCTTCCGCCGACTCTTCCCCGGGCGCACCGTCACCCTCGTCGACGCCCGTACGATCTTCGCGGCGGGTGGCGGTATCCACTGCATCACCCAGCAGCAGCCGAAGGTCTGATGCACCGCTGCCCGATCGGCCCGTCCCAGCCCGTCCCGACCCCGGAGGCCACCGTGTCCGGTCCCGTACGCCGTCCCCGGCGGCGCCTGAACCAGCCGCGCGAACAGGTACTGGCCGCGGCGATGGCCACCATCGCCGCGGAGGGGCTGGACCGGCTGACCATGGCCGGGCTGGGCCGCGAGGTCGGGATGAGCAGCGGCCACATCCTCTACTACTTCGGCACCAAGGACGAGCTGCTGCTCCAGACCCTCCAGTGGAGCGAGGAGCAGCTCGGCGCCGAACGCCGGGCCGCCCTCTCCCGCCGCGTCCCGGCCCGCGAACGGCTGGACGCACTGGTCGACCTCTACCTCCCCGAAGGCCACCGCGACCCGCGCTGGACGCTGTGGCTGGAGGTCTGGGTCCGCTCCCAGAACGCCGACGACGAGACCCGCGAGCGCCAGCTGGACCTGGAGCTCGCCTGGCACCGCGATCTGGTGGCCCTGCTGGTCGAGGGCGTCTCGAAGGGCGAGTTCCGGCCGGTCGACGCGGAACGCTTCGCGACCCGCACCCGGGCCCTGCTCGACGGCTTCGGCACCCATCTCGTCGTCGGCCTGCCCGGGACGACCCGTGAGCAGGTCGACCGCGCCGTACGGGAGTTCCTCGACGAGTCGCTCACCGTCCCCCAGGGCCTGCACGGCCCCGGCCCATCGGGCAGGCCCCAGGACTGACCGCCGCCGGACCCGCCTCGGCCCACCGCACGCCGCGCCCGTGACCGCAACGCACGCAAGTACGCGTGATCGTTGCACACCCGGCTCTTGCCGACCGGCCCGCGCTGGGCGACCGTGAGCGGCTATGGAACAAGCTCAATGGAAGAAGATCTGGGTCGGCTCGGCCGGCAACATGGTCGAGTGGTTCGACTGGTTCGTCTACGCGAGCTTCGCGGTCTACTTCGCCGATGCGTTCTTCCCGAAGGGGAACGACACCGCGAACCTCATGAACACCATGGGGATCTTCGCCGTCGGCTTCTTCATGCGCCCGGTCGGCGGCTGGGTGCTCGGCCGGGTCGGGGACCGCCGGGGCCGCAAGGCCGCGCTCACCCTGACCGTCACGCTGATGTCCGCCTCGGCCGTCCTCATCGCCGTCGCGCCCACCTACGCCGCGGCCGGCTACGGCGGCGTGGCCGTGCTGCTGCTCGCCCGGATGCTCCAGGGACTGTCGGTCGGCGGCGAGTACGCGGCCAGCGCCACCTACCTCACCGAGGCCTCCGCGCCCGGCAGCCGCGGCTTCGCCTCCAGCTTCCAGTACGTGTCGATGACCGCCGGCCAGCTGCTGGGCCTGGGGCTCCAGATCGTGCTCCAGCGCACCATGTCCGAGGCCGCGCTGCACAGTTGGGCCTGGCGGATCCCCTTCATCGTCGGCGCGCTGGGCGCCGCCGTCGTCTTCTGGCTGCGCCGCAGCATGCTGGAGACCGAGGTCTACGCCGAGGACGAGGGCGCCCGCTCCGACCCGGACCGCGGCACCCTGAAGGCGCTGTGGGCCCACAAGCGCGAGGCGTTCCTGGTCATCGCGCTGACCATGGGCGGCACCGTGGCGTACTACACGTACACCACCTACCTCACCAAGTACCTCTCGGGCAGCGCCGGGATGTCCAAGCCGACCGCCTCCCTGGTCAGCTTCTGCGCGCTGTTCCTCTTCATGTGCCTCCAGCCGCTGGCCGGCCGGCTGTCGGACCGGATCGGCCGCCGCCCGCTGCTGATCACCTTCGCGGTCGGCTCGACCTTCCTGACCGTGCCGATCATGACGCTGCTCAGGCACGCGGGCTCCTTCTGGCCGGCCCTCGGCCTCTCGCTGCTGGCCCTGGTCGTGGTCACCGGCTACACCTCCATCAACGCCTGTGTGAAGGCCGAGCTGTTCCCGACCGGCATCCGCGCGCTGGGCGTCGCCCTGCCGTACGCCATCGCCAACGCGCTGTTCGGCGGCACCGCGGAGTACGTCGCGCTGTGGTTCAAGAACGGCGGTATCGAGTCCGGCTATTACTGGTACGTCTCCGGCTGCGCCGCCGTCTCGCTGGTGGTGTACCTGACGATGCGGGAGACGCGGACCATCGATCTGCACCGGGTCGGCGCCGCGGCCGGCGACGACTCCGGTACGCGGGTGCTCGCATCCTGAGACACCAGGCGGCGCGGGGGCGGTGATGTGCCAGACTGCCCCCGTGCTCTCGTTCGCCATGATTATTGGCAGCAGGCGCGCCGGTCCGCAGTGACCGCCCCGTAGAAACCGGCTACGGCGCGGACACCGTCGTCCCAGACCCGCGCGCAGACCTCTCGCACCCGCGAGAGGTTTTTTCGTTTCCGGCCCACCCGCCACCGGACACGGAGCGCGAGGGATCATGGAGGGACGGTGGAACCGGTTACTCCGGTAGACCGAGACCCCGACAGGAGCCAGACCCGCATGACGGACGCACGCGAATCCGCCCCCTCGGCCGACGTCCTCCCCGCCGGCGCGGTGCCCGACGACTTCCACGTCTTCGACACCACCCTGCGCGACGGCGCCCAGCGCGAGGGCATCAACCTGACCGTCGCCGACAAGCTGACCATCGCCCGCCACCTGGACGACTTCGGCGTCGGCTTCATCGAGGGCGGCTGGCCCGGTGCCAACCCGCGGGACACCGAGTTCTTCCAGCGCGCCCGCGAGGAGATCACGTTCCGGCACGCGCAGCTGGTCGCGTTCGGCGCCACCCGCAAGCCGGGCGTCCGCGTCGAGGACGATCCGCAGGTCGCCGCCCTGCTGGACTCCCGGGCGCCGGTCATCACGCTGGTCGCCAAGTCCCACCTCGGCCATGTCGAACTGGCGCTGCGCACCACGCCGGAGGAGAACCTCGCGATGGTCCGGGACACCGTCGCGTACCTGGTGGACCGGGGCCGCCGGGTCTTCCTCGACTGCGAGCACTTCTTCGACGGCTACGCACTGGACCCGGGCTACGCGAAGCAGGTCGTCCGCACCGCGAGCGAGGCCGGCGCCGACGTCGTGGTGCTCTGCGACACCAACGGCGGGATGCTCCCGGCGCAGGTGACCGCCGTGGTGCGCACCGTCCTCGCGGACACCGGCGCGCGGCTGGGCATCCACGCCCAGGACGACACCGGCTGCGCGGTCGCCAACACCCTGGCCGCGGTGGACGCCGGCGCCACCCACGTCCAGTGCACCGCCAACGGCTACGGCGAACGGGTCGGCAACTCCAACCTGTTCCCCGTGGTCGCCGCCCTGGAACTGAAGTACGGGCGCCGGGTCCTGCCCGAGGGCAAGCTCGCCGAGACCACCCGGATCTCGCACGCCATCGCCGAGGTCGTCAACCTGACGCCCTCCACCCACCAGCCGTACGTCGGCGTCTCCGCGTTCGCCCACAAGGCCGGGCTGCACGCCTCCGCGATCAAGGTCGACCCGGACCTCTACCAGCACATCGACCCGGCGCTGGTCGGCAACACCATGCGGATGCTGGTCTCCGACATGGCCGGGCGCGCCTCGATCGAGCTCAAGGGCAAGGAGCTCGGCATCGACCTGGGCGGCGACCGCGAGCTGGTCGGCCGGGTGGTCGACCGGGTCAAGGAGCGGGAGCTGGCGGGCTACACGTACGAGGCCGCGGACGCCAGCTTCGAACTGCTGCTGCGTGCGGAGGTGGACGGCAGGCCGCTGCGCTACTTCACCGTCGAGTCCTGGCGCGCCATCGTCGAGGACCGCCCGGACGGCACGCACGCCAACGAGGCGACCGTGAAGCTCTGGGCGAAGGGCGAGCGGATCGTCGCCACCGCCGAGGGCAACGGCCCGGTCAACGCGCTGGACCGGGCGCTGCGGGTGGGCCTGGAGCGGATCTATCCGCAGCTCGCCACGATGGAGCTGGTGGACTACAAGGTCCGCATCCTGGAGGGCGCGCTGGGCACCGGCTCGATCACCCGGGTCCTGGTCTCCACCGGCGACGGCCGCGGCGAGTGGTCGACGGTCGGCGTCGCGGAGAACGTCATCGCGGCGTCCTGGCAGGCGCTGGACGACGCCTATGCGTACGGGCTGCTGCGGGCCGGGGTCGAGCCGCAGGAGTGAGTGCCCGTGGCGCGTACGAGCGCCACGGTTGTCCACAGGCACCGGCGACGGCCGGTGCGGAGCGCTACCTTCGCCGCATGCGTGGTGGAGGCGGGGGAGGGGCCTCGCCACGGGGGGCGAGGTGGGGTGGGCGGGCCCCTCCTTTTCCGGTCCTTTCCTGGTCCTTTGCGGGGGCGGGGGTCCCCGGGTTGGGGAGAGGGAGGGGCCCTGCCAGGAAAGCGGCGGAGGCCGGCCCTCCTCGCCCCCGGCCGTCAGCCCTTTCTGACCGCCGAGATGTCAAAGGTCAGCTTCACCTTGTCGCTGACCATGACGCCGCCGGTCTCCAGGGCGGCGTTCCAGGTCAGGCCCCAGTCGGAGCGCAGGATCTCGGCGCTGCCCTCGAAGCCGACGCGCCGGGCACCGTATACGTCGGTGGCCGCGCCGTTGAACTCCAGGTCGATGGCGAGCGGGCGGGTGACGTCCTTGATCGTCAGATCGCCGGTGACCCGGTACGTCTCACCGCCGAGCTGCTCGACCGTGCCGGAGCGGAAGGTCATGAGGGGGAACCGCTCGGCGTCGAAGAAGTCGGGGCTCTTGAGGTGGCCGTCGCGGTCGGCGATGCCGGTGTCGATGCTGGCGATCTTGACGTCGATGTTCGCGGTGGACGCGGCCGGGTTACCGCCGTCCAGCGTCAGCACGCCCTCGTGTTCGCCGAACGTGCCGCGGACATTGGTGACCATGGCGTGCCGGACGGTGAAGCCGATGCTGCTGTGGGCCGGGTCGATGGTGTAGTCGCCGGTCAGCGCGGCGAGCGCGGGGTCCGCCGCCAGCACGGCGGCACCGGCGGCGGCCGGGGCGTCGGGGGTGGCGGGGGCGCCGGTGCGCTTGCGGTGGAACAGAGCCATGGCTCCTCCTCGGGGACGGTGTGCAGGCAGGGGTGCGTGCAGCAGTATTGTTTAACCTTCAACGAGATTCACCGTAGCGCGATCTGGTTCAACGTTCAACCTCGTCTTCTCCGGCTTCCCCCGGACGGGTGCCGATGCCCGCTCCCGGTGCGGTCATTGCCGCCCCGCGGGCCGCCGTGCTAGACCATCGGAAACTCCCAAGTGCGCAGCGCCACAGTCCGGTTGACGCCGTGGAGAGGACCGACCGTGCCGCCCGAAGCCGCCCTGCCCGCCTGGTCGCGCCGAGGATTCCTCGCCACCTCCACCGCGAGCGCACTGGCCCTCGCACTCGGCCCGGACGCGCCGGCCGCCGCCCGCACCGCCGCCCCGGACCGGGCGGCCGACGGTGCCGACGCGGCCGAGGGCGCCGACGCGTACGCCCTGCTCCGCCGCCGCTGGTGCGAGCTGGCCCTCGGCACCGGATACGACCCCGCCGCGGCCCCGTACGCCGCCGCCCTCGAGGAGACCGGCACCAGCGCGGCCGGCTTCCGGTCCCGGATGCGGCCGGAAGCCGGCTCCCTGTGGCCGGACTGCCCCTACGACCCGCCGGCCGGCATCACCCGGAGCTACGGCCGGCTCGCCACGATGGCCCTGGCCTACGCCCAACCCGGCACCGGCCACACCGGAGCCCCGGCCCTCGCCGCCGACACCGTCGCCGGTCTCGACCACCTCGACCGCACCGTCTACCACCCCGCCACCACCCGCTACGGCAACTGGTGGGAGTGGCAGATCGGCAGCCCCCGGCTCCTGCTGGACAGCCTCGCGATCCTCGACGAGCACCGGCCCGGCGGGGCCGGCGACGCGCTGCGCGCCCGCTGCCTGGCCGCCGTCGACCACTTCGTCCCGGACAGCGCGCTGGGCGCCTACACCGGCACCAGCACCGGCGCCAACCGCGTCGACCTGTGCCGGGTGGTGGCCCTGCGCGGGGTCCTCGGCCGCGCCCCGGACAGGATCGCGCTGGCCCGGGACGCCCTCTCGCCGGTCTTCCCGTACGTCACCGAGGGCGACGGGCTGCACGCCGACGGATCGTTCATCCAGCACACCTGGGTCGCCTACTCGGGCACCTACGGCGCCGTCCTGCTCGACGGCCTGGGCCGGCTGTTCACCCTGCTGCGCGGCTCCGCCTGGGAGGTCACCGACCCCAAGCGGCAGATCATCTTCGACAGCGTCGAGCACGCCTTCGCGCCGCTGCTCCACGACGGCCTGATGATGGACAGCGTCAACGGCCGTGCCGCCAGCCGCGGTTACCTGCGCGGCGACCAGCGGCACATCCTGCGCAGCGACCACTTCCACGGCCATGCGCTGATCGCCGCCATCGCCCTGCTGGCCGAGGGCGCGAGCGCCGCCGAACGCGACCGCTGGCACGCCATGATCAAGGGCTGGACCGCCCGCGACCGTACGCTGCCGGTGCTCACCGACCGGCAGTACGCCGTCGCCGACCTGGCCCGCCTGGGCCGGATCGCGGCGAGCGCGGTGCCCGCCGCCCCGGAGCCCGTCGGCCACCGGCTGTTCCCCGCCATGGACCGCGCCGTGCACCGCCGCCCCGGCTGGACCGCCGGACTCGCCATGGCCTCCGACCGCATCACCTACTACGAGAACGGCAACGGCGAGAACCGGCACGGCTGGCACACCGGCGCCGGCATGCTCTACTGGTGGCCCGCGGACCGCGGCGGCGACCAGTACACCGACGCCTACTGGCCCACCGTCGACCCCTACCGGCTCCCCGGCACCACCGTCTCCACCAAGCGGCTCGCCGACAACGAGGGCGGCGGCTGGGGCGAGCCGAAACCCGCCGCCCGCTGGGTCGGCGGCACCACCGACGGCGAATTCGCCGCCATCGGCCAGGACCTGCGCGGCCTGGCCTCCACCCTCACCGCGAAGAAATCCTGGTTCGCCCTCGCGGACTGCGTGGTCTGCCTGGGCGCCGGGATCACCTCCCGCGACGGAGTCCCGGCCGAGACCGTCGTCGACAACCGCGCCCTGGGGGAGTCGGGCACCGCGGCGCTCACCGTCGACGGGGTGCGCCGACCCGCCGCCCTCGGCCGCACCATCGCCTTCCGGCGCGTCCACTGGGCCCACCTCGCCGGGCACGGCGGCTGGGTCTTTCCCCGATCCCCCGGCGGAGCCCCGCTCCGTGTCCGGCGCGAGGACCGGACCGGCTCCTGGCACGACATCAACAGCACCTCCGCCACCGAGCCCCGCACCCGCCGCTATCTCACCCTCTGGTACGACCACGGCACCGACCCCACCGACGCCGGCTACGCCTACCTGCTCATGCCCGGCGCCACCGAGCGCACCCTCGCCGACCGCGCCGCCGACCGCTGCTGGCTCACCCTGCTCGCCAACGACGCGGGCCGGCAGGCCGTCGCCGTCGACTCGCTCGGCCTAACCGCGGCCAATTTCTGGCGGGCGGGCCGCGCGGGGCCGCTGGCGAGCAGCGGGCCGGCGAGCGTGCTGGTCCGCGAGCGGCCCCGCGGCGGCCGGGCCGGGCGGCGGGCCGTGCTGTGCGCCGCGGCCCCCGAGCGCACCGGCGACACCCTGGAGATCACCTGGTCCCGGCCGGTGCGCGCGGTGCTCCGCCACGACCCGTCCGTCGAGGTGCTGACCGTCGGCGACGCCCTGCGGCTGCGTATCGCCCCGGGCACCGCCTGTACCACGCACACCTGTGAGGTGCGGCTCGGCTGACCCGGTCCGGGCGCCGGTTCCCACCGTTGGAGCGCACAACATCACCCGGTCGGCGTTTGTCGGCACCGTACAGACGCTGGACACCGCGTCCACCCGGCGAGAGACCGGTGGTCGCGCCTCGTGCAGCGTGATTCTGTATTGCCTGCCCACCAAATGGCACCCGACGTTGTACGAAACCGACATCGGTGCACGGGGCCTCGCCCACGTACCGTCTATACATGACCACTGTCGAAGATGTGCCCGCCGGCGCCAACGACGCCCGCGGGCGCGTCGCCGAACTGCACGCGATCCGCGAGCAGGTCCGGCGAGGCCCCAGCGAGCGAGCCACCGAAGCGCAGCGTGCCAAGGGCAAGCTGACGGCCCGCGAGCGGATCGAGCTGCTGCTGGACGAGGGTTCCTTCAACGAGGTCGAACCCCTCCGCCGCCATCGCGCCACCGGCTTCGGCCTGGAGGCCAAGAAGCCGTACACGGACGGTGTGATCACCGGCTGGGGTACGGTCCACGGCCGGACCGTCTTCGTCTACGCGCACGACTTCCGGATCTTCGGCGGTGCGCTGGGCGAGGCGCACGCCACCAAGATCCACAAGATCATGGACATGGCGATCCAGGCGGGTGCCCCGCTGGTGTCGTTGAACGACGGCGCCGGCGCCCGTATCCAGGAGGGCGTCGCGGCGCTGGCCGGCTACGGCGGCATCTTCCAGCGCAACACCAAGGCGTCCGGTGTCATCCCGCAGATCAGTGTGATGCTCGGCCCGTGCGCCGGCGGTGCGGCGTACTCGCCCGCGCTGACCGACTTCGTGTTCATGGTCCGCGACACCTCGCAGATGTTCATCACCGGCCCGGACGTGGTCCGCGCGGTCACCGGCGAGGAGATCACCCAGAACGGACTGGGCGGCGCCGACGTGCACGCCGAGACCTCCGGTGTGTGCCACTTCGCCTACGACGACGAGGCCACCTGCCTCGAAGAGGTCCGCTACCTGCTGTCGCTGCTGCCGGCCAACAACCGGGAGAACCCGCCGGCGGTGGCCTGCGAGGACCCCGCCGACCGCAGCGGTGACGCGCTGCTGGACCTGGTCCCGGCGGACGGCAACCGGCCGTACGACATGCGCAAGGTCATCGAGGAGATCGTCGACGACGGCGAGTTCCTGGAGGTCCACGAGCGCTGGGCCACCAACATCATCTGTGTGCTGACCCGCATGGACGGACGGGTGGTCGGCATCATCGCCAACCAGCCGCAGTCGCTGGCCGGCGTGCTGGACATCGAGGCGTCCGAGAAGGCCGCCCGCTTCGTCCAGATGTGCGATGCCTTCAACATCCCGATCGTCACGCTGCTGGACGTGCCCGGCTTCCTGCCCGGCGTCGACCAGGAACACGGCGGCATCATCCGGCACGGCGCCAAGCTGCTGTACGCGTACTGCAACGCGACCGTGCCGCGGATCTCGATCGTGCTGCGCAAGGCGTACGGCGGCGCCTACATCGTCATGGACTCGCAGTCCATCGGCGCCGACCTGACCTACGCCTGGCCGACCAACGAGATCGCGGTGATGGGCGCGGAGGGCGCCGCCAACGTCATCTTCCGAAAGCAGATCGCCGAGGCCGACGACTCCGACGCCATGCGCACCCGCATGGTCAAGGAGTACAAGTCCGAGCTGATGCACCCCTACTACGCGGCCGAGCGCGGCCTGGTCGACGACGTCATCGACCCCGCCGACACCCGCCAGGTGCTGATCAGCGCGCTGGAGATGCTGCGCACCAAGCACGCGGACCTGCCCGCCCGTAAGCACGGCAACCCGCCCCAGTAACCACGTACGTCACCGCTTCGACGGAGAATCGAGACCGCCGTGAACCCTGCCCGAGGCACCGCCGCCCCCATCCGCGTCGAGAAGGGCCAGGCCAGCGAGGAAGAGCTGGCCGCCCTGACCGCCGTTCTGCTGGCCCGCGCCGCCCACCGGCCCGAGGCGCCCGCCCGGCCGCGCGCCACGGCCGCCCGCTGGCGCCGGCTGGAGCGCCAGATGGGCTTCCACGGCGCGACCAGCTGGCAGCGCTGAACCCCGCGCCACACGCAGTACCGGCCGAAGGGCCCCGCCGGAGCGGGGCCCTTCGGCCTTTTCCGGGACCGGTCCGGTGACGGCCGGATAAAGGCGTAGATTCAGCCCAATCCCGGGGAGCAGAGCTGTTCAAGCGGAGATCCACGTGCTGGCATGCGCTCGTCATCCGCTCCTGGTGTGCCCGCCCCCGCGGGGCCAGGACGACCGGAAGGAAGAGCCCATGCTCAGCACGCTCGGTACCGGCGCCGCGGCGGCGGCCCTGCTCCTCGGATCGGCATTC
Source organism: Streptomyces sp. CT34 (assembly GCF_000805335.1). Lineage (GTDB taxonomy): Bacteria > Actinomycetota > Actinomycetes > Streptomycetales > Streptomycetaceae > Streptomyces. The sequence continues at coordinate 5,836,695 of NZ_KN708638.1, forward strand.
CCCGCCTCCACGCCCCGGTGGGGCGACGACCCGCCGGCCGGCAAGATCGCCATAGACGTCGCCACGGTCAACGGTTCGGGCTGCAGACCCGGCAGCGCCGCCGTGGCCGTCGCCCCCGACAACACCGCCTTCACCGTCACCTACAGCGAATACCTCGCCCAGGCCGGCGGCGCCAGCAAGCCGACCGACGCCCGCAAGAACTGCCAGATCGCCCTCAACGTCCATGTCCCGCAGGGGTTCACCTACGCCATCGCGCGGGCCGACTACCGCGGATACGCCTCGCTCGCCCCGGGCGCCAAGGGCCTGGAGCGGGCGAACTACTACTTCCAGGGCGACCCGGAGACGGCCCACGCGACCCACACCTTCAGCGGCCCCTACGAGACCGACTGGCAGAGCTCGGACCAGACCGACGTCGACGCGCTGGTCTACGCGCCCTGCGGCGAGGAGCGCTACTTCAACATCAACACCGAGCTGAGGGTGGACGGTTCGCAGGCCGACCCCAAGACCACCAGCTACATGACCATGGACTCCACCGACGGCAGCATCAACACCGTGTACCACTTCGCCTGGAAGCAGTGCCCCACCACCGGGTGACCGGAAGCCAGGACGTCCCGAACGGCTGACACGCGGGGCCCGCACGCGCTCGCGTGCGGGCCCCGCGCACGGTCGGCCGGCACGCGCCCCGCCCCGGCAAGGTCGCACTCGTCATCGGCGGCGGCTCCGGCTGCTACCCCGCCTTCGCCGGGCCGGTCGGCCCCGGGCTCGCCGACGCCGCCGTGATCGGCGACGTCTTCGCCGGCCCCGGCGCCGAGCAGGTCCACCGCACCGCGCGGGCCGCGCACGGCGGCGCCGGCAGCCTGCCCGGCCATGGCAACTACGCAGGCGACGCCATGCACTTCGGCCCGGCCGCCCGCCGCCGAGGGCATCGCGGCCCGTACGGTGCCGGTGACGGACGACGTGGCGAGCCGGCCGCCGCGGCGGCGGCCACCCGGGCTCGCCGCCGAGAGCGCCCGCCTCACCCCGGCCCGCGGGCGCGCGGCCCGGATGGGGGCGCTCGGCCACGGCCACCCGGACGCCGGGGCGGTCTCGCTCGCGCCGCTCCGTACGGCCGTGGGCGGCACGCTGCGCCGAGCCCCCGACGCACCCCGGCACGACGAAGGCCCCCGCATCCGGCAGGTGTGCGGGGGCCTTTCGTCGTACGGCGGATACGCCGGGCACGGGGGCGCGGCGCGACCGGTGCCGTAGGACGCGTCCAACGCGTCCAACGCGTCCGACGGGGCCGGGGCGGAATGGCCCGGTGCCGTCAGCGCAGGCGGGCCATCAGGGCGTGCTCCACGAGCGTGATGAGCGCGCTCTTGGCCTCGCTGCGGTGCCGGGCGTCGGTGGTGATGATCGGTGCGTCCGGGCCGATCTGGAGCGCCTCGCGGACCTCGTCGGGCGTGTAGGGCTGGTGCCCGTCGAAGCCGTTGAGGGCGATGACGAACGGCAGTCCGCTGTTCTCGAAGTAGTCGACGGCCGGGAAGCAGTCGGCGAGCCGCCGGGTGTCGACCAGGACGACCGCGCCGATCGCGCCGCGGACCAGGTCGTCCCACATGAACCAGAAGCGGTCCTGGCCCGGCGTACCGAAGAGGTACAGGATCAGGTCCTGGTCCAGGGTGATCCGGCCGAAGTCCATCGCCACGGTCGTGGTCGTCTTGTCCGGCGCGTGCGTGAGGTCGTCGATCCCCGCGGAGGCGGAGGTCATCACGGCTTCGGTACGCAGCGGATTGATCTCTGAGACGGCCCCGACGAACGTGGTCTTGCCCACGCCGAAGCCGCCCGCCACCACGATCTTCGCGGAGGTGGTGGAGCGGGCTGCACCGCTAGAGCTTGCGAAGTCCACTGAGCACCCTTTCGAGCAGTGTCACATCTGGCTGTCCGCCGGCGGTCTCGTCCCCGCCGGGCTGATGGATGGCGACGAGTCCGGCCTCCGCCAGGTCGGCGACGAGGATCCGGGCGACGCCGAGGGGGATGGAGAGGAGGGCCGAGATCTCGGCCACTGATTTGATCTCGCGGCAGAGGTGGCAGATGCGCTGGTGCTCCGGCAACTGCCCCTGCAGCTTGGCGGGCTCGGCGGTCGTGCTGACCAGCGCCTCGATGGCGAGCTGGTAGCGCGGCCGGGTCCGGCCCCCGGTCATCGCGTACGGCCGCACGAGCGGGTTGTTCGAGCCCGTGGGGGCCGGCTCGGGCGCCGGCCGGTGGGGCTGCACCGGCTGGATGCGCGGTGCCTGCGGCTGGTCGTACGGCGAGGGTTCGTACGGTGCGGGTCCGGCGGGCCGGGAACCGTACGGGCCGGGCTGCTGAGGGGCGCGCTGCGGCGGCTGCGGCGGCTGGGGCCGCTGCGGCCTGCGGCTCGGCGCAGACGGGAAGTTGAAGCGGTTGTGATGGGTGTCGCCCTGCGGACCGGACTCCTGTCCGGAACCGTACGGGTAGCCGCTCGGGGGCGTTGCCACGTCTCCTCCTCCAACTTGCCTGTCTGACGCCGGTCGCGCCACCGAACCCTATGGCGCGGTGGCGGGAAACGCACTGCCTGTCTGCTAGTTGAGAAGGCTGCCCTGCAGTTCTGCGCGCAGGTCGGGCGTCAGGACGGTGCCCGCGCGGTCGACCAGCAGGGCCATCTCGTAACCGACGAGGCCGATGTCGCACTCGGGGTGCGCCAGTACGGCCAGCGACGATCCGTCGGACACGGACATGATGAAGAGGAACCCGCGCTCCATCTCCACCACGGTCTGGTTGACGCTGCCGCCCTCGAAGATGCGGGAAGCGCCGGAGGTCAGCGACGTCAGGCCGGAGGCCACCGCCGCCAACTGATCTGCTCGGTCCCGAGGGAAGCCCTCGGACATGGCGAGGAGGAGACCGTCCGCGGAGACCACGACCGTATGGGACACCCCGGGGGTGTTGTCCACGAAGTTGGTGATCAACCAGTTCAGGTTCTGCGCCGCCTGGCTCATCGGGCTCACACTAACGCTCCTGATCGTAGGTGCTGCCGGGGCCGAAGCCCTGTTGGTCATTCTGGGGGACCCCCGACGAGGGATCCATGCCGGCGCTGCGTCCCTGCTGGACACCGCGGCGCAGATTGCTCAACCTGCCGCGGACGTCCTCCGGGGCGCGGGAGACCTGGGGGCCGCCCTGCGCGGTCTGCTCCGCGATGCCCTCGACCAGGTTGGCCTTGGGCACCCGCCGGGGAAGGCCGGATGCGGTGACCCCGCCCGCCGTCGGCTGGCGCAGTCGCTCCGCCCGTTGCCAGCGCTCGTCGTTGGCGCTGCGCCAGACAGAGCCGTCGTCCTGCCCGGTCTCCGGTTCGGTCCGCTGCTGAGCCTGCGGGGAGCCGCCTCCGCGGCGCGGAAGGCCGGCGTCGGTCAGCGAGTGGATCACGCTCGCGGTAGGGCCGGGACGCTCGAATGTTACGCGCTCAGGCGCATCTGCGGGAGCGGCAGGTGGATTCCGGTCAGATTCCGCTTCGGATCCGAAGTGGCCGTCGTACATGGCGCGTTCGGACCACTCGCCCGCCGGGCCCGGCTCCGGTGCGGGGAACTCCGGTGCGAGGAAGGGGTTCCGGCCGGTGGTCTGTGCCGGGTCCGGCTCGCCGAACGCCTGGCGGCCGTGGGAGCGGTCGTCGTAGAGCGGCTGACCGGCCTCCGGATGGGCCGGCTCCGGATAGGCCGCCTCCGGATAGGCCGGCTCCGGATAGGCCGGCTCGGGGTAGCCGGGCGCCGGGTAGGCCGGCTCGGAGTGGCCCGGCGCCGGGTGACCCGGCTCGGAGTGGCCCTGGTGGGCGCCCGGCACCTCGTCGCGGAACAGCGGCCGGCCGTCGTCCTGGCCGCCGGCCGGCTGCCCGCCGGCCGCCTGGGCCTCCAGCGCCGCGCGGCGCTCCTCGCGGAACAGCGAGCGGCCCACCGGGTCCAGCCCGGTCGCCCCGTCGGCGGGACCGTACGAGCTGTCGTCGAAGCCCAGGTCGGCCGCGGTGCGCTGGTCGTTCTCGTACGGCGTGTGCTGGTGCTCGGGGACGATCCGGGAGACGGTGAAGGTCTCGTCGAACTGGTCCTCGCCGCCACCGCCGTGGGTGATCGCCTCCGGCAGCATCACCAGCGACGTGGTGCCGGCCTGCTCGCCCGAGGGACGCAGCTGGACCCGGATCCCGTGCCGGTCGGACAGCCGGCCGACCACGAACAGGCCCATCCGCTGGGAGATCGCGGCGTCCACGTTCGGCGGGTTCGCCAGCTTGTGGTTGATGTCCGCGAAGTCCTCGGGGGTCAGCCCGATGCCCTTGTCGTGGATCTCGATCATGATCCGGCCGTCCGGCAGCCGGGTCGCGGCCACCTTCACCTTGGTCTGCGGGGAGGAGAACGTGGTGGCGTTCTCCAGCAGCTCGGACAGCAGGTGGATGAGGTCGGTCACGGCGGTGCCGTGGATCTCGCTCTCGGGGACCCCGCTCAGCTCGATGCGCTCGTACGACTCGACCTCGGACGTCGCGGCCCGCAGCACGTCGATCAGCGGCACCGGCTGGTTCCAGCGGCGGCCCGGCTCCTCGCCCGCGAGGATCAGGAGGTTCTCGCCGTTGCGGCGCATACGCGTCGCGAGGTGGTCGAGCCGGAAGAGGTTCTCCAGCTGGTCCGGGTCCGCCTCGTTGTTCTCCAGGTTGGTGATCAGCTCCAACTGGCGCTCGATCAGGCCCTGGTTGCGGCTGGAGAGGTTGGTGAAGATCGCGTTGACGTTGCCCCGCAGCAGCGCCTGCTCGGCGGCCAGCCGGACCGCCTCGCGGTGCACCTGGTCGAAGGCGCGGGCGACCTCGCCGATCTCGTCCGTGGTGGAGATCGGGATCGGCGTCACCCGGGTGTCGACCCGGCCCGGGTCCGTACGGGAGAGCTGGTCGACCAGCATCGGCAGCCGCTGCTCGGCCACGCCGAAGGCCGCGTTGCGCAGCTCCCGCATGTTGCGGCTCATCCGGCGGGCCATCATCCCGGCCACCAGGAACGCGGCGATCAGGGAGGCCAGCACGATGCCGGAGTCGACGAAGGTGGACTGTTTGGCGTCCGAGGAGATCTGCGCCGCCTCGTTCACCGCCTTGTCCGCCAGGTCCTTCTCGATGGACCGGTACATGTCGAACTTGCCGGTGGCGGCCCGGAAGTAGGCGTCGGAGGTGACGCCCTGCGCGGCCAGCGTCTCCGGCGCCGCGCCGGACGCGATGAGCGTCGACATCTGGTCCATCGACGGCGGGGTGTGGAACGTCTGGCCCGCGGCCTGGGCCTGCTCCTTTGCCCGTGCGATCTGCTGCTGGGCCGACTGCTGGAGCGCCGCGGCGTCCTTCTGGAGCCGCGTGACGTCCTCGGGCGTACCGCCGGAGGTGTACTCGCCGACGGCGATGCCCTCCAGGTAGCGGTACGACGCGAACGCGGTCAGCTGCGCCTTGTGCTCCTTGCCGCCCTGCGGGGAGGCCGGGTCGACCAGCAGGTGGGTGCCGATCGAGCGCTCCAGCGACTCGGCGGCCTTCGCCAGCGAGATGGCGTAGACGGTGCGCCCGTAGGAGGTGATGTTGCCGGTGCCCAGGCCCAGTTCGTTGGCGAACTCCATGAGCGGGTGCTGGACCGCGACGTAGCCCTCTTCGGTCTGCACGCCCTGGAGCTTGGCGGTGAAGGCGACCTGCCGCAGCTGCGCCAGCTTGGGCTCGGTCTTCTCGAACAGCGCCAGCCGGCGCTTGAGGCCCGGCTTGTCGGGCATCGACTTGGCGGCCTCGTGGAACTGCTTCGCGGCGGCGTCGGTGGCGTCCCGCGCCTCCTGGACGACCGGGTCGTCCTTCTTGCCCTTCAGCAGCGGCGCCGCGGTGCGGTCCCGCTCGTCGATCAGTGCGTTGCTGTAGGAAAGCGCGGAGCGAACGAGTTTCGCGGTGTTCTCCGCGTCCTGCGCGTCCTGCCAGGTACCGACAGATCCCTTCACGCGCAGGATGCCCAATATGAGGGCGAGGAGTACCGGGATCAGCAGAATGGCGTTCAGCCGAGTGGCCACCCGCCAGTTGCGCGGGGAGTACTTCCCGCCGCTGACCGGAGGCTTCGCGACCGGGTTCTCGGACGCGTCGGAAGCCGGTGCGTCACCACTGCGGGGTGGCGGGGTGAAGTTGCCCCGCCGCGGTTCCTGCGGCTCGGGGCTCGACGTGCTTCGCCTCACTCGACCAACAACCTCTCGGCGCCGGCACCGTATTGCTGTGCCGTTTCTTCTGGGCGTTACTACTCCGGAGTTCAGCGAATTTCAGCACGTCAGGGCGGTGCGTTCCAAACACTGAGCAAAGCCGGAGCAGTTACCGAAGAACGCGAGATAAAAGGGGCGTTAAGGGCGAGGCGCGGCAAAAGGCGGGAGAAATGTGAGCGCAGCGAAGCCGGGCATGCGCGTGCGGTGTCGAAAGCGACCTGATTCTCTGTCGAAACGTTATGAAGCCAGTTTGTGGGCGTGTCGAAGGACACAGATCGCCGCTCCGTGAACGGAACGGCGCCAGGGCAGGCTTCATGGCCCCCGATGACGCCCCCGGATGACAACTGCCGTACGGCCCGCGCCAGATGACGCGCGGGCCGTCGGCGGCGGCTACTGGAGCCGGGCCATCAGCGCGTGCTCCACGAGCGTGATGAGCGCGCTCTTGGCCTCCGCGCGGTGCCGGGCGTCGGTGGTGATGATCGGCGTCCCCGGGCCGATCTGGAGCGCCTCGCGGACCTCGTCGGGCGTGTACGGCTGGTATCCGTCGAAGCCGTTGAGGGCGATGACGAACGGCAGTCCGCTGTTCTCGAAGTAGTCGACGGCCGGGAAGCAGTCGGCGAGCCGCCGGGTGTCGACCAGGACGACCGCGCCGATCGCGCCGCGGACCAGGTCGTCCCACATGAACCAGAAGCGGTCCTGGCCCGGCGTACCGAAGAGGTACAGGATCAGGTCCTGGTCCAGGGTGATCCGGCCGAAGTCCATCGCCACGGTCGTCGTGGTCTTGTCCTGGACGTGGCTCAGATCGTCGATCCCCGCGGAGGCCGAGGTCATCACGGCCTCCGTGCGCAGCGGGTTGATCTCCGAGACGGCCCCGACGAAGGTGGTCTTGCCCACGCCGAAGCCGCCCGCCACCACGATCTTCGCGGAGGTCGTGGTGCGGGCCGGGCTCGCCCCGAAGCCGCCGTCAGAGCTTGCGAAGTCCACTGAGCACCCTCTCCAGCAGGGTCACGTCCGGGGTTCCGCCCGCCTCGCCGCTGCCGCCCGGCTGGTGGATCGCCACCATCCCGGCCTCGGCCAGGTCCGCCACCAGGATCCGCGCCACCCCCAGCGGGATGTGCAGCAGCGCGGAGACCTCGGCCACCGACTTGACCTCGCGGCACAGGTGGCAGATCCGCTGGTGCTCCGGCAGCAGACCGGGCAGCTGGGACGGGTCGGCGGTGGTGCTCACCAGCGCCTCGATGGCGAGCTGGTAGCGGGGCCGGGTCCGGCCTCCGGTCATGGCGTAGGGGCGCACCAGCGGCTGGTCACCTTCGCTCCCGTACGGCGCTGAGCTGTAGGCGCCGTACGGGCCGGAAGTGGCGGGTGGCGGTGTCATGGGTCCTCCGGACGGGACAGCGGACTGTCGTCGGGTTGGGCCGGTGGGGGGTGCGGCAACGAATGGTTGAGGGGTTACCGGGTGCGGTGCGGCGCTGCGGACGACGCACCGACTCAGTTCAGCAGGCTGCCCTGCAGTTCTGCCCGCAGGTCGGGCGTCAGGACGGTGCCCGCGCGGTCGACCAGCAGGGCCATCTCGTAACCGACGAGGCCGATGTCGCACTCGGGGTGCGCCAGTACGGCCAGCGACGATCCGTCGGACACGGACATGATGAAGAGGAACCCGCGCTCCATCTCCACCACGGTCTGGTTGACGCTGCCGCCCTCGAAGATGCGGGAAGCGCCGGAGGTCAGCGAGGTCAGCCCCGAGGCCACCGCCGCCAACTGGTCGGCGCGGTCGCGGGGGAAGCCCTCGGACATGGCGAGGAGCAGTCCGTCCGCGGAGACCACCACCGTGTGGGACACCCCGGGGGTGTTGTCCACGAAGTTGGTGATCAACCAGTTCAGGTTCTGCGCCGCCTGGCTCATCGGACTCAACTAACGCTCCTGCTGGTGAGTGGGATCGACAATGCCGTGGGTGCCGGTGGACGACGTCCCGGCCTGCCGGCCCTGCTGGATACCCCGGCGGAGGTTGGTCAGCCGCCCGCGCACATCACTGGGCGCGCGCGAGACCTGCGGACCGCTCTGGGGCGACTGCTGCTGGGCGGTGCCCGCGACGAGGTTCGCGCGCGGGACCCGGCGGGGCAGTCCGGACGTGGTCACGCCGCCCGAGGCGGGCTGGCGTATCTGCTCCGCCTGCCGCCACGTCTCGTCGTTCGGCGAGGTACGCCACTGCGCCGTGGCGTCGGCCGGCGCCGGCGCGGCATCGCGGGCGCCGCCGGCCGGCCCCGCGGCGGGTGCCGCACTCTCCTGCTCGGCCCCGCGGCGCGGCAGCGGCGGTGCGTCGGCGCGGTCGGTCCGCGGCGGCACGCCGGCGGCTGCCGAGGCCGGGTGGCTGAACCAGTTGGACTCGATGGTGTCGAAGATCGGCGTACGGCCGTCCCCGGGGCCGGCGTCCGCCCCGCCGAGCACGTCGCCACCGGCGGGGGCGCCGCCGGCCGCCGGCCGGTCGCCCTCGGGACGCGGGAACCGGCCGGTGTCGTACTCCCCGGTGCCGGCGTCGGGACGCGGGAACTCGCCGGTGTCGTACTGCCCGGTGTCGCCCTCGGGACGCGGGAACTGCCCGGTGGTCTCCGGCTGCCGGGGCTCGAACGGGTCCGCTGCGTACCGGCCGGTGGTCGCCGGCCGCCCGCTCCCGTACTGGCCGGTGTCGCTGTCGGGGCGGGGGGGCCGCCCCGG
>NZ_KN708638.1:5845638-5882831 GCF_000805335.1 Streptomyces sp. CT34
TCCGCGCCGGCTGCCCGCCGCCGGTGCGCGGCGCCGGCCCGCGGGCCGCGTCCGGCCGCGGTGCGCCGAAGTCGGGACGGGCGAACGCCGAGGTGTCGCCGGGGCCGGCGGCCGGCGCGGGCCGCTCGAAGCTGCCGGTGCTCTCCGGCTCCTCGTGGCCGCGCGGCTGGTCCTGCGCCTCGCGGGGCGTCAGCGGCCAGTCGTCGGAGGTGCCGCGGTCCCGGCGTACACCCAGCGGGGTGTCCGTCGGCCGGGCGGTGTCCGGGGTGGCCGGGGCGTCCTGGCCGGCGCCGTTGCCCGGCAGTTCGCCGGCGGCGTTCCGCGCCGGCAGCTGGGGCCGCTCGTCGCGACCGGGCGCGCCGGCGGGCGGGGCCACTGCCGGGGACGGGGTGGTGTCCGCGCCCCGGGTGGGCAGCGCGGGGCGCGCGCCGCCGCCGGCGGCCGGCCGGGCGTCGCCGCCGCGGGCCGGGGCGGGCGGGGGCGGACGGCCGCCGGGCGCGGCACCGAACGCGTTCGGCGCGCCGCCGGGGCCGCCGCGGCCGGGCAGCGCGGGCCGCCCGCCGGGACCGGAGCCCACCTGGCCGCGCGGCTGGAGTCCGGCCAGCCGGCTGGAGGGGCCGCCGCCGACGTCGCCGGCGCCCTTGGCACCGCTCGGCGCCGGCTTCTTGCCGCCCTGGGCGACATCGACCGGCAGCATGACGAGGGCGGTGGTGCCGCCGGAGTCGGAGGGCCGCAGCTGGATGCGGATGCCGTGCCGCAGCGACAGCCGGCCGACCACGAACAGACCCATCCGCCGGGACACCGAGACGTCCACGGTCGGCGGGCTGGCCAGCCGCTCGTTGATCGCCGACAGGTCCTCGGGGGACAGGCCGATACCGGTGTCGTGGATCTCGACCAGGACGCGGCCGTCGGGCAGCGCGTGACCGGTCACCTTGACCTTGGTCTGCGGCGAGGAGAACGAGGTCGCGTTCTCCAGCAGCTCGGCGAGCAGGTGCACCAGGTCGTTGACGACCCGGCCGGCGACCTCGGTCTGCGGTACGGCGTTGAGCTCGATCCGCTCGTACTGCTCCACCTCGGACGCGGCGGCCCGCAGCACGTCGACCAGCGGCACCGGCCGGGTCCACCGGCGGCCCGGCTCCTCACCGGCGAGGACCAGGAGGTTCTCGCCGTTACGGCGCATACGCGTGGCGAGGTGGTCGAGCTTGAAGAGGGAGGAGAGCTGGTCCGGGTCGGCCTCGCGGGACTCCAGTTCGGAGATCAGCGAGAGCTGGCGCTGGATCAGACCCTGGGAGCGGCGCGAGAGGTTGGTGAACATCGCGTTGACGTTGCCCCGCAGCAGCGCCTGCTCGGACGCCAGCCGGACCGCCTCGCGGTGCACGTCGTCGAAGGCCGCGGCCACCCGGCCGATCTCGTCCCGGCTGTGCACACCGACCGACTCGACGGAGGTGTCCACGTCCTGCGGGTCGGCCTCGGACAGCTGCTTGACCAGCTCGGGCAGCCGGTCCTGGGCGACCTTCTGCGCGGTGTCCTGGAGGCGGCGCAGCGAGCGGACCATGGACCGGGCCACGACGAACGCGCCGACCAGCGAGACGCCGAGGACCAGCAGGATCAACGCACCGTTGAGGATCGCGTCCTGGGTGGCCTCGTTGCGCAGCTCGCGGGACTTCTGGTCCATCTCGGACAGCAGCGAGGTCTCGATACGCGACATCTCGTCGATCTTGACGGTGTCCGAGTCGTACCAGTCGAGGTACTTGTACTCCTGGCTGCGGATGCCGCTGGCGCTGTTGAAGGACCGGTGCGCGAACGCGACCGCGGCCTTGATCTCGTCGTTGTTGCCGTCCAGGCCGCGGGTGAGCGCGCCGGCGTTGCCGCTGTAGATCTGCGCGAACCGGTCGCGGGCGGCCTTCTCGTCGTCCTCGGCGGTGTGGCCGGCCTGCCGGTCGTTGGCGGAGAGCTGGGGGCCGCCCGAGTGCGCCAGGCCCGCACTGACCAGGGCGCGCTGCATCGACGCGTACTCCTTGGCCGACGAGAACGCGGCCAGCGCGCGGGTGCTGCGGATCATCTCCGGGTTGCTGGTGGCCAGCGCCATGTCCTGGGACAGCTGGAGCAGGGAGTTGATCAGCTGGTTGTAGTTGGTGACGGTCCGCGCGATGTTGTTGTCGTCCTTGTACGCGTTGGCGCGGATCTCGTTGAGGGTGTTGAGCTGGCGGCCGATCTCCAGGATGGTCGCCCGGACGCCGGCCATCGTGGTGTCGTCCGGCTTGATGTCCCCGGTGGCCTGGTTGAACGACACCTTGGCGCGGTCGGTCGCCTCGCGGGGCGCGACCACGTTGGCGTCGTCCTTGGCGTTGCCCGTACCGGCCAGCGGACCGGCCGACTTGTCCCGCTCGACCTGGAGCGCGTCGGCGAGCTCGGTCGCCTGACGGGTCATCTCGGTGAGCAGCTGCATCTTGTCCTGCTGGTCGATGTTCTCCAGCGAGGTGGCGATACGCATGCCGCCCAGCGTGGTCGCCGCGACGACGGGCAGCGCGAGCAGGGAGACCAGGCGGGTGCTGATGCGCCAGTTGCGCAGCGCTATTCGGTTTCCGGGCCCGCCGGTGCCGGCCTTGGGCTTGCCGCCGTCCGCGGCGTCCCCGCCCGGAGTCTGTGCGCGGTCGGTCCCGCCGCGCAGCTCCGGGTCCGCCGCAGCGTTGCCATCCCTCTTGAAACGTCCCTGCACTAGCGTCGCAACCTCTGGACCAGGCGTCCCCCCGCGCCAACGGCGGGACGGTGTCGAGTCGAAGGGGACCGCGAAGTCCCCCATGGCGGTCGTGAGTGACCGGCGGGCTGCCCCCTCTGGCCGAGAGAGCGGCACCACCGCGCGGCGCTACATCGCGCCCGTGCGCGCCGGCTTGAACGTGCGGCGGTCCGTGGAATTCCAGCACAGTGCCGGATCTCCAACAAGAGCGGAGCCGGTCGCTGTGACATGGGTGACGCAATGTACGGGACGTGTCACGACTTGTAGAAGACGCCGCCCCAGATTTCGGACTTTTACCCGCGAGTCGTGCGCCCCTGTCGACTGTCCCAGGTGCGGTGATCAGGAGCGGAACATGCGGTTCAATCCACCAATGTCCGTTTCGCCCACGGATGTTGATCATGGGAAATGCGGCATATGTCGCACGACTCGTGAGGAAACTCACAGGAAGATCGTCGACTTTACCGCCGTTCCCCAAGGAATAGCGCGCTTAGCCTGACGCTTTACACAGTTGCGTAAAACGACAACCGCCCGACGGTGCGCGGCGATCGTGACGTACCGCAACTCTCCCCTGACACAACGCGAGGCATGCAGCAGTGAAGACGACGATGATGTTCCGCAACATAGCCAACCCGCGGCGCACCACCCTGGCCCACCTGAAGGACGCCGACGAACTCGGCACCACCGAGGTCCAGGAACACCCCGTCGAGCTGCCCAGCCGGACCGCCAACCCCCGCCGCACCGTCCTGATGGACGCCCCGAAGCAGGACGTCCCGGCCTGAACGGTCGGCGGAGCGGCGCCGCCCCCGCGATAGCCTGGAGTGTCAACTCCGGCCAGTGATCAATGAGGGGCAGCGGCAACCCGTGCGCATCGCCAGATTCTCCATCGACGGCAACGTCGGCTTCGGCGTCCTCGAAGACGACGAACTCGACGTCATCAAGGGGCATCCCTTCGCGGAATTCGAGCGCTCGGGCCAAAAGGTCCCCCTCGACAAGGTCCGGCTGCTGCCGCCGGTCCTCCCCAACAAGGTCGTGGGGGTCGGCCGCAACTACGCCGCGCACGCCGCCGAGCTGGGCAACGAGGTCCCGGAGGTGCCGGTCACCTTCTTCAAGCCGTCCACCTCGGTGATCGGCCCCGGCGACCCCATCGCGTACCCCTCCTTCTCCCAGGAGGTGCACCACGAGGCGGAACTCGCCGTCGTCATCGGCCGGATGTGCCGCGAGGTGCCCCGCGAGCGCGCGAAGGACGTCATCCTCGGCTACACCTGCGCCAACGACGTCACCGCGCGCGACGTCCAGCGGCGCGAGAAGCAGTGGGCCAGGGCCAAGGGCTTCGACGGCTCCTGCCCCCTGGGCCCCTGGGTCGAGACCGGCCTGGACCCGGCGGCGGTCGCCGCGGGCCTCGCCGTCCAGTGCACCGTCAACGGCGAACAGCGCCAGCTCGGCCGCACCAGCGAGATGATCCGCAGCGTCGAGGACCTGATCGTCCACATCACCGAGGCGATGACGCTGCTCCCCGGCGACGTCATCCTCACGGGCACCCCGGCCGGGGTCGGCCCGCTCAACGTCGGCGACGAGGTCGCCGTCACCATCGAAGGCATCGGCACTCTCACCAACAAGGTGATCAAGCGTGGCTAACGCGACCCCCGGAACCCCCGTCCGCGTACGTTTCTGTCCCTCCCCGACCGGTAACCCCCATGTCGGCCTGATCCGCACCGCCCTGTTCAACTGGGCCTACGCGCGCCACAACAAGGGCTCCCTGGTCTTCCGTATCGAGGACACCGACGCGGCCCGCGACTCCGAGGAGTCCTACCACCAGCTGCTGGACTCCTTCCACTGGCTCGGCTTCGACTGGGACGAGGGCCCCGAGGTCGGCGGCCCGCACGCCCCGTACCGCCAGTCGCAGCGGATGGACATCTACCGGGACGTCGCCGAAAAGCTCCTCGCCGCCGGCCACGCCTACCCCTGCTACTGCACCACCGAAGAGCTCGACGAGCGCCGCGAGGCCGCCCGCAAGGCCGGCAGGCCCTCCGGCTACGACGGCACCTGCCGCGACCTGACCGCCGAGCAGAAGGCCGCCTACGAGGCCGAGGGCCGCAGCTCGATCGTCCGCTTCCGGATGCCCGACGAGCCGATCACCTTCACCGACCTGGTCCGCGGCGAGCTGACCTTCACCCCGGAGAACGTCCCGGACTACGGCATCGTCCGCGCCAACGGAGCGCCCCTCTACACCCTCGTCAACCCCGTCGACGACGCCCTGATGGGGATCACCCACGTCCTGCGCGGCGAGGACCTGCTCTCCTCCACCCCCCGCCAGATCGCCCTCTACCGGGCCCTGATCGAGCTGGGCATCGCCTCGGCGATCCCGCACTTCGGCCACCTCCCGTACGTCATGGGCGAGGGCAACAAGAAGCTCTCCAAGCGCGACCCGCAGGCGAGCCTCAACCTCTACCGCGAGCGCGGCTTCCTCCCCGAGGGCCTGCTGAACTACCTGGCGCTGCTGGGCTGGTCCTTCTCGGCGGACCAGGACCTCTTCACCGTCGACGAGCTGATCGAGAAGTTCGACATCGCCGACGTCAACGCCAACCCGGCCCGCTTCGACCTCAAGAAGGCCGAGGCGATCAACGCCGACCACATCCGCCGGCTGGACCCGAAGGACTTCATCGCGGCCTGCGAGCCCTGGCTGACGGCCCCGTACGCCAACTGGGAGCCCGCGGACTTCGACCGGGCCGCGTGGGAGGCCATCGCCCCGCACGCCCAGACCCGCCTCACCGTCCTGTCCGACATCACCGCCAACGTCGACTTCCTCTTCCGCACGGAGCCCGTCGAGGACGAGGCGTCCTGGACGAAGGCGATGAAGGGCGACCCGGCGGCCCTGCTCACCACGGCCCGCGCCAACCTGGCCGCCGCCGACTGGACCGCCGGCCCCGAGCCCCTCAAGCAGGCGGTCCTCGCCGCCGGCGAGGAGCACGGCCTCAAGCTCGGCAAGGCCCAGGCCCCGGTCCGGGTGGCCGTCACCGGCCGCACCGTCGGCCTCCCGCTCTTCGAGTCCCTGGAGATCCTCGGCAAGGAGCGCACCATCCAGCGCATCGACGCGGCGCTGGCCAAGCTGGCCGGCTGACCCCGCGACGCCCCCGGGCCCGGAAGCCGCACGGCTCCCGGGCCCGCGGCGTATCCGGGCACAATGGCCCCACAGGCAACAGGAAGGCCGCCCATGACCGTCCGCGCCGTCCTCTGGGACATCGACGACACCCTCTTCGACTACACGGGCTCCGACCGCACCGGCGCGCTGCGCCACCTTCAGGCCGAGGGACTGGTGGCCGCCTACGGGGGAGTGGAGCCGGCACTGGAGCGCTGGCGCACCGCCATGGAGACCGAGTTCGCCCGCTTTCTCGCAGGTGAGGTGGGCTTTCTCGACCACCGCCGGGCCCGCGCCCGGACGTTCCTGGGCACCGATCTCTCCGACGCCGAGGCGGACGCCTGGTTCGGCCGCTACGTGGCCCACTACGAGGCCGCCTGGACGCTCTTCCCGGACTCCGGCCCCGCCCTGGAAGCGCTGGCGCCGCTGGTCCGCCAGGCGGCGCTCTCCAACTCCTCGGCGGCCAACCAGGAGCGCAAGCTGACCACCCTGGGCATCCGGGAGCGCTTCGAGGCGGTGCTCTGCGCCGACGAGCTGGGATGCGCCAAGCCCGCCCCCGAAGCCTTCCTCGGCGCCTGCGCGGCGCTGGCCCTGCCGCCGTCCGAGGTGCTCTACGTGGGCGACGACCTCGACGTCGACGGACGGGGCGCCCGGGACGCCGGACTGGTGGCCGTGTGGCTGGACCGCACGGCCGGTGGCACACAGCCGCCGCCGGGGGTGCGCCGGATCGGCGGCCTGGCCGAGCTTCCCGACCTGTTGCGCGGAGTTATCGGTTTTGGAGCCCCGTCCACGATCAGGTAATGTTCTTCCTGCGCCGCCCGAGAGGGCCGAAAGGCCCGGCCGGGAAGCGCAGATCAAATCAAGCCCCCAGCCGGGGGTTGCGCTTTGATGGCCTATGGTGTAATTGGCAGCACGACTGATTCTGGTTCAGTTAGTCTAGGTTCGAGTCCTGGTAGGCCAGCTCGCAGAGCTCATCTGCAAAGCCCCCGTTGTGTAGCGGCCTAGCACGCCGCCCTCTCAAGGCGGTAGCGCCGGTTCGAATCCGGTCGGGGGTACAGATCCTTCCCGGGGAGACAGCCAGGGTCGCACCCACTGTCACTCACGCAGGATCGCTAGGGCCCCCGTTGTGTAGCGGCCTAGCACGCCGCCCTCTCAAGGCGGTAGCGCCGGTTCGAATCCGGTCGGGGGTACTGGTCTAAACCACCATGGGCTATGGTGTAATTGGCAGCACGAGTGATTCTGGTTCATTTAGTCTAGGTTCGAGTCCTGGTAGCCCAGCGCAGTGTGCCGGTTCGGCACGGTGTCTCGATGACACCGTTCAACTGCTTCAACTGCAGCGAAACTCGCCCCCGTTGTGTAGCGGCCTAGCACGCCGCCCTCTCAAGGCGGTAGCGCCGGTTCGAATCCGGTCGGGGGTACAAAAGGAAGGCCCTCCGCGTGAGCGGGGGGCCTTCTCGCTGTCCCAACTGCCGTGCGCGGGGCCCGGATCGGGATTCCCGCCCGGACCGGCCGGGCCGGCTCCGCGCCGTACGCGGCGAGTTGGGCCGCCGGTGACGGCAGCGGCCCGCGGGCGGTGGGCAGTTGGCGCCGTCGGGAGCCGGTACGCGCCGAGGGGCCGGCCGGTCGTCGCGGGGGCGGGCCGGCCGGCCGGCGGGGCGCTCAGGCGCCGTTGCGGCGCAGGCCCTCGGAGAGGCGGGCGGCGGCGTCGATGACCGCCTGGGCGTGCATCCGGCCCGGGTGGCGGGTCAGCCGCTCGATCGGGCCGGACACCGAGACGGCGGCCACCACGCGGTTGGAGGGGCCGCGTACGGGCGCGGA
The DNA here is from genome assembly GCF_000805335.1 of Streptomyces sp. CT34. GTDB lineage: Bacteria > Actinomycetota > Actinomycetes > Streptomycetales > Streptomycetaceae > Streptomyces. The sequence goes on from NZ_KN708638.1 coordinate 5,853,330, forward strand.
GACGGACGCCACGCCGGGCTCCCGCTCGCCGATCGACTGGGCCCAGCCGCGGCGCCGTACGCCGGACAGCGCGGTGGCCGTGAAGCGGGCGCCCTGGAGGCCGCGGTGCAGCCGCTCCGGCTCTTCCCAGGCCATCAGGATCTGGGCGGCCGAGCCGGCCTTCATGGGCAGCGTGGAGCCGACCGGGACGGTGTCCCGCAGCCCGGACAGCCGCTCCGCCGCCGCCACGCAGATCCGCATGTCGCCCTGCCGGCGATAGAGCTGGGCGCTCTCGCCCGTCACGTCGCGCAGATGCGTGAGCACCGGTCCGGCCGTGGCCAGCAGGCGGTCCTCGCCGGCCGCCGCGGCCAGCTCGGAGAGCCGGGGGCCGAGGATGAACCGGCCCTGCATGTCCCTCGCCACCATCCGGTGGTGTTCCAGAGCCACGGCCAGCCGGTGGGCCGTGGGTCGTGCGAGCCCGGTCGCCGCGACCAGCCCGGCGAGGGTGGCCGGACCGGACTCCAGAGCGCTCAGAACCAGAGCCGCCTTGTCGAGAACGCCGACGCCGCTAGAGTTGTCCATGCAACGATACTTGCGTCTCACAGTGTGAAACGCAAGTTCAATTTTCCAGGGAAGTCGTCACTCTGTAAAGACGGCCCCCGACCAGGGCCCGGCGTCAGGCCCGCCAGGGGACATCCGCGGGCATCGCGCACGGACGAGCAAGGCCGGCACAGCGGCCGGCCGGAGGGAAAGCGATGGGACGGACACTTGCGGAGAAGGTCTGGGACGACCATGTCGTCCGGCGCGCGGAAGGTGAGCCCGACCTCCTCTTCATCGATCTGCACCTGCTGCACGAGGTCACCAGCCCGCAGGCGTTCGACGGCCTGCGCAAGGCCGGCCGACAGGTGCGCCGGACGGATCTGACCATCGCCACCGAGGATCACAACACCCCGACCCTCGACATCGACAAGCCGATCGCCGACCCGGTCTCGCGCACCCAGCTGGAGACGCTGCGCAAGAACTGCGCGGAGTTCGGCGTCCGCCTGCACCCGCTGGGCGATGTCGAACAGGGCGTTGTCCACGTCGTGGGACCGCAGTTGGGACTGACCCAGCCCGGTACCACCGTGGTCTGCGGTGACAGCCACACCTCCACCCACGGCGCGTTCGGCGCGTTGGCCTTCGGCATCGGCACCAGCCAGGTCGAGCACGTCCTGGCCACCCAGACGCTCCCGCTGGCGCCGTTCAGGACCATGGCGATCACGGTGGAGGGGGAGCTGCCCGAGGGCGTCACCGCCAAGGACCTGATCCTGGCGATCATCGCCAGGATCGGCACCGGCGGCGGCCAGGGCTACGTCATCGAGTACCGCGGCCCGGCCATCGAGAAGCTGTCGATGGAAGCCCGGATGACCATCTGCAACATGTCGATCGAGGCGGGCGCCCGGGCCGGCATGATCGCCCCCGACCGGACCACCTTCGACTACCTCCAGGGCCGCGACCACGCCCCCAAGGGCGAGGACTGGGACGCCGCGGTCGCGTACTGGAAGACGCTGCGCACCGACGACGACGCGGTCTTCGACGCCGAGGTCGTCATCGACGCCGCCGCGCTGTCGCCGTTCGTCACCTGGGGCACCAACCCCGGCCAGGGCGCGCCCCTTTCGGCCAGTGTCCCCGACCCTGCTTCGTACGAGGACGCCTCGGAGCGGCTCGCCGCCGAAAAGGCCCTGGAATACATGGGGTTGACAGCCGGTCAACCACTGCGCGAGATCACCGTGGACACCGTCTTCGTAGGTTCGTGCACCAACGGCCGGATCGAGGACCTGCGCTCCGCTGCGGCGGTTCTGGAAGGCCGTTCGGTCGCCGAGGGCGTGCGCATGCTGGTCGTTCCCGGCTCGGTGCGGGTCGCTCTCCAGGCCGTTGCGGAGGGCCTGGACAAGGTCTTCACCGCGGCCGGCGCCGAATGGCGGCACGCGGGTTGCTCGATGTGCCTGGGCATGAACCCCGACCAGCTGGCGCCCGGTGAGCGCTCCGCCTCCACCTCCAACCGCAACTTCGAAGGCCGGCAGGGCAAGGGGGGCCGCACGCACCTGGTCTCGCCTCAGGTGGCCGCCGCAACGGCGGTTCTCGGCCATCTGGCCTCACCCGCCGACCTGTCCGACGCCGTCGCCGAGCCCGCGGGAGTCTGAGCACCATGGAAGCTTTCACCACCCACACCGGCCGGGCCGTTCCGCTGCGCCGCAGCAACGTCGACACCGACCAGATCATCCCGGCCCACTGGCTGAAGAAGGTCACCCGCGACGGCTTCGAGGACGGGCTCTTCGAGGCGTGGCGCAAGGACCCCGGGTTCGTCCTCAACCAGGCTGCGTACAAGGGCGCCACCGTGCTGGTCGCGGGCCCCGACTTCGGCACCGGCTCGTCGCGCGAGCACGCCGTCTGGGCGCTGCAGAACTACGGCTTCAAGGCCGTCATCTCCTCGCGGTTCGCGGACATCTTCCGCGGCAACTCCCTCAAGAACGGCCTGCTGACGGTGGTCCTGCCGCAGGAGACCGTGGACCGCCTGCAGAAGCTGGTGGAGGCCGACCCGGCCGCCGAGGTGACCGTCGACCTGGTCGGACGGCAGGTCCGCGCGGAAGGCATCACCGCGGACTTCGAGCTGGACGAGAACGCCCGTTGGCGTCTCCTGGAGGGTCTGGACGACATCAGCCTCACCCTTCGGGAGGAGTCCGCCATCGCGGAGTACGAGGCGAACAGGCCCGGTTTCAAACCGCGTACCATCGAGGTCTGACCTCGGGTTTTATGGCTCAAAGCCTTATTGCGTACGATGCGCCCCCTGTGCAGTTGGCAGGGGGCGCATCGGCTTGTCGAGGCGGCTGTTGAGGCCCCGTGAAGCGACAACTCGCCGCAGATGGCACAATTAGCGCATGGAACGCGACGACCAACTCGAGCTCTATGGTTTCGTCGCCGACCGGCTCAAGGACGCACACGCAAGAGTGCGGACACTGCAAGTCCCGGAGGGCGTACGGATGGCGCTGACCCGGAAGCTGCTCGTCATCACGGCCGCGGCTAAACACGATCTTGCGGACGCGGCAAGGCGTCTGGAGTGGTTCATGCGTGACCTCGACGAAGGTCGTTATCCCGAAGATGTGCATGCCGACGGAAGTCCGTGAAGGTCGAGTCCGTTGCGGCACAAGGGTGATTAGCCCGTTTCGTGTTTGATTTGCGGTATATATCTGCCTAACGTGCGAAAAAGCTTGGAAACTTTCGTTCCAGCAATGTCTCCGAAGGGGAAGACGTGAACAAGGCGCAGCTCGTAGAAGCCATTGCCGACAAGCTCGGCGGCCGTCAGAACGCCGCGGAAGCGGTCGACGCCGTACTGGACGCAATCGTCCGTGCAGTTGTCGCCGGCGACCGGGTTTCGGTCACCGGATTCGGCTCGTTCGAGAAGGTCGACCGTCCGGCCCGATACGCCCGCAACCCGCAGACGGGTGAGCGCGTGCGGGTCAAGAAGACCTCGGTGCCGCGTTTCCGCGCGGGCCAGGGCTTCAAGGACCTGGTGAGCGGTTCGAAGAAGCTCCCCAAGGGCGGCGAGGTCTCCGTCAAGAAGGCCCCCAAGGGCAGCCTGACCGGTGCCAAGCCCACCGTGAAGAAGGCGGCGGCGAAGAAGGCCGCAGCCAAGAAGGCCGCGGCGAAGAAGGTCACCGCGAAGAAGACCACGGCGAAGAAGGCCGCGGCGAAGAAGGTCACCGCGAAGAAGACCACGGCGAAGAAGGCCGCCACGAAGGCTGCGGCGAAGAAGGCCGCGCCGGCCAAGAAGACCACCGCGAAGAAGGCCACGGCGAAGAAGACCGCGCCCGCCAAGAAGGCGACGGCGAAGAAGGCTCCCGCCAAGAAGACCACGGCGCGCAAGACGACCGCCAAGAAGACCACCGCCCGCAAGCGGTAATTCCGCAGCGGCAACGCCACGCGCCGGGCCGGTCTCCCTCCGGGGAGCCCGGCCCGCGGTGCGCCGCCCGCCGGGCGGCCGTCTAGGCTTCCCCCATGCAGGCCACCGCGTACACCTTCGACGACGAGACCCGCTCCGGCAGCGTGCTGCTGGACGACGGGACCCCGCTGCCCTTCGACGCGGCGGCGTTCGACGCCGGCGGGCTGCTCCTGCTGCGGCCCGGCCAGCGGGTCCGGATCGACGTCACCGGCGAAGGGGACGCCCGACGGATCGTGCTCGTCACGCTCCAGACGCTGTGACCCGCGGCGGCGCCTGATCGCCCCGGCCGTGCCGGCCGCCCGCCCCGGCCGGCAGCCGGCGCGTCTGGTGCGCGGTGTGCGGGCCCACGCCCAGCGCCAGCGCGGCCCGCAGGTCCTCCCCGGTGTCCACGTCCCGGCGTACCGACGGCACGTCCGGTGAGGTGATCTCGTGCGCCCCGGAGGCCAGGTGGCGCACCCGCGAGGCGCCGCCGAATGCCGGGTCCAATTCCACACCGGAAGTCGCGGTCAGAAGTGTTGTCCCGATATCTGCCGCATCCGCGAGAAATGCGCGGGGAAATAGCGAAGCGGAATGGAGCACCAGTGCCAGCTCGGCCGGGCGCAGCGCGGGCAGGTCGGCGTTCAGCGCGGCGACCGGCGCGGCGGGGCGATGCGCCCTTACCACGGCCGCGCCATGGGCCAGTGCGGCATTCAGCCCGTTGGCCGGAGCGTCCGGCACTATGCGCGCCCCCAGGGCCGCCAATCGCTCCCCGGCCAGCGGGTCGTCCGTGACAACCGCCACATCGCGCACGTCCGCGCAGGCCAGCGCGGACGCGACGGTATCCAGGGCGAATGCCAGCGCCAGCCGCGGCCGGAACTCCTCACCGGCCGCCCGGGAGAGCCTGCTCTTGGCCCGCACCAGCGGTTTCAGCGGCACCACAAGGCTCCAGCCCACATCCGCTCCGTCTCTTCGCATCGGGATCATTCTCACCTGTTGCCGCCGCCTTTCCGGAGCGGCGGGGTTACGGTGTTCTCGACATAGCGGGTACCTGGGGCGACACTTGTGCGGCTGCCGGCTCGCAGCAGCTTCGCAGGTCCCACAAGGAGGGTGTCCCAGTGTCCCGCCGCAGAATCGGCTTCTGGTACCGCTTGGCCGCGGTCATCTGCAAACCGCCGCTCTTGGTTCTGTTCAAGCGGGACTGGCAGGGAATGGAGCACATTCCGGCCGACGGCGGTTTTATCACCGCGGTCAACCACAACTCGTATCTTGATCCGCTCTCCTATGCGCACTATCAGTACAACACCGGGCGGGTCCCCCGATTCCTCGCCAAGGCGGGACTCTTCAAGAGCGGCTTTGTCGGCCTGATGATGCGCGGGACCGGACAGATCCCCGTCTACCGCGAAACCACCGACGCGGCCACCGCGTTCCGGGCCGCCGTGAACGCGATCGCGAAGGGCGAATGCGTCGCCTTCTACCCCGAGGGCACGCTGACCCGCGACCCCGAGATGTGGCCCATGCAGGGCAAGACCGGCGCCGCCCGGGTCGCGCTGCTCACCAAGGCCCCCGTCATTCCGGTCGCCCAGTGGGGCGCGAACGACGCGATGCCGCCGTACGCCAAGGAGAAGAAGCTCCGGCTCTTCCCGCGCAAGACGCTGCGGGTCAAGGCGGGACCGCCGGTCGACCTCAGCGAGTTCTACGGCAAGGAGCCCACCGCCGAGGTGCTGCGGGCGGTCACCGAGGCGATCATGGCCGCGATCACCGCGCAGCTGGCCGAGGTCCGCGGCGAGCCCGCACCGGCCGAACCGTTCGACTACCGCAAGGAGATCGCCCGGGAGCGGCGCGCCGCCCGCGAGGCCGCCAGGGCCCGGGCCGCCGAGGACACGGTCCTGGAACCGGCCGAGTCCACCGCACCGGCCGCCCCCGCGCCACAGTCCATCGGCAACCGGCAGGCACAGGAGGATGAAGGCAAGTGACGCGCTGCGCCGTCTTCGGCACGGGGTCCTGGGGCACCGCATTCGCGATGGTGCTCGCCGACGCGGGATGCGAGGTGACCCTGTGGGGGCGCAGAGCGGCCCTCGTCGACGCCATCAACAACGGCCGTACCAACCCCGACTACCTGCCCGGGGTGGAGCTGCCCGCGGGGGTACGCGCCACCACCGACCCGGCGGAAGCGGCCCGCGGCGCGGACTTCACGGTCCTCGCCGTACCCTCCCAGACGCTGCGCGCCAACCTCGCCGAGTGGGCGCCCCTGCTGCCCTCCGACACGGTCCTGGTCTCCCTGATGAAGGGCGTGGAACTGGGCACCGCGAAGCGCATGAGCGAGGTCATCGAAGAGGTCGCCAAGGTCCCCGCGGAACGCGTCGCGGTGCTGACCGGACCCAACCTCGCCAAGGAGGTCGCCGCCCGGCAGCCCGCCGCCGCCGTCGTGGCCTGCGCCGACGAGGAGGTCGCCCGCCGGCTCCAGACCGCCTGCCACACCTCGTACTTCCGGCCCTACACCAACACCGACGTGGTGGGCTGCGAACTGGGCGGCGCGGTCAAGAACGTCATCGCGCTCGCGGTCGGCATCGCCACCGGCATGGGCCTGGGCGACAACGCCAAGGCGTCCCTGATCACCCGCGGTCTCGCGGAGACCACCCGGCTCGGCCTCGCCATGGGCGCCGACGCGCACACCTTCGCGGGATTGGCCGGTATGGGCGACCTCGTCGCCACCTGCTCCTCGCCGCTCTCCCGCAACAACACCTTCGGCACCAACCTCGGCCGCGGGATGACGCTCCAGGAGACCATCGCGGTCACCAAGCAGACCGCGGAGGGCGTCAAGTCCTGTGAATCCGTGCTGGATCTGGCCCGCCGGCACGGCGTCGACATGCCGCTCACCGAGACGGTGGTGGACATCGTTCATGAGGGCAAGCCGCCCCTGGTCGCCCTCAAGGAGCTGATGTCGCGGACCGCCAAGTCCGAGCGGCACTGAGCGCACGGCCTGTCCGACCGGCGCCTACGGCACGCCACCAACGGCCGCCGTGGCACTGACGCCGCGCCGGTCAGCAGGTACCCTCGACGCGATATGAGCAGCGAGACCTCCTCCCAGAAGCCCCGCGTCGCCGTCGTGTTCGGCGGGCGCAGCTCCGAGCACGCCATCTCCGTGGTCACCGCCGGAGCCGTGCTGGCCGCCATCGACCGCGACAAGTACGACGTGCTGCCCATCGGGATCACGACCGACGGGCGCTGGGCGCTCACCGCCGACGACCCCGCGCGGATGGCCATCACGGACCGGCGGCTGCCCAGCGTGGCGGAGCTCGCCGAGTCCACCGACGGCGGTGTGATGCTCCCCGTGGACCCCACCAACCGCGAGGTCGTCTACAGCGAGCCGGGATCGGTCCCCAAGGCGCTGGGCGAGGTCGACGTGGTCTTCCCCGTCCTCCACGGCCCCTACGGCGAGGACGGCACCCTCCAGGGCCTCCTGGAGCTGTCCGGCGTGCCCTATGTGGGCTCCGGCGTGCTCGCCTCGGCCGTCGGCCAGGACAAGGACTACATGAAGCGGGTGTTCGCCTCCTTCGGGCTGCCGGTCGGCCCGTACGAGGTCATCCGCCCCCGCGAGTGGGAGAACGACCCCGCCGGCGCCCGCAAGAAGATCGTGGACTTCGCCGGCGAGCACGGCTGGCCGCTGTTCGTGAAGCCCGCGCGGGCCGGCTCGTCCATGGGCATCAGCAAGGTCGAGGACCTCGCCGGTCTGGACGAGGCCGTCGAGGAGGCCCGCAGCCACGACCCCAAGATCATCGTGGAGGCGCTGCTGCGCGGGCGCGAGATCGAGTGCGGGGTGCTGGAATTCGAGGACGGCCCGCGGGCCAGCGTGCCGGCCGAGATCCCGCCGGTCACCGCGCACGACTTCTACGACTTCGAGGCCAAGTACATCGACTCGGCCGCCGGGATCGTGCCCGCGCCGCTGACGCCGGAGCAGACCGCCCGGGTCCGGGAACTGGCCGTCGCGGCCTTCGAGGCGGCGTCCTGCGAGGGCCTGGTCCGCGCGGACTTCTTCCTTCAGGACAACGGCGAGTTCGTGATCAACGAGATCAACACGCTGCCCGGCTTCACGCCCATCTCGATGTACCCGCGGATGTGGCGGGAGAGCGGCGTCGGCTACCCGGAACTCATCGACCGGCTCCTCCAGGCGGCGCTGCGCCGGTCCACGGGCCTGCGCTGAGCACGGGGCCCTCGGGGGCGGGCGAACGGATCCCCTAGGGGATGCGGACGCCCCCTGCGGGGCCCAACGCGGCCCGGCCGGACGGTATTCCGGTGCGCGCCGCCCAGTTCCGGTACGCGCCGCCGAGGACCGCTGCCCGGGGCCTGTCCGTCCAACTCCTGCCCTGGGGGCCGGTCCGAGGGGACGGGGGCCAACAGCCGCCGGACGCCCCTAGACTCCGCTAGACCCCGGCCGGAACGGTCTTCTTCACGGCGTCCGCGAGGTCCGGGAGCACATTGACCTCGGGGGCGTACTTCCCTGGCACCGTCACCTCGACGTAGACCTTCCGCAGCACCGTCGTGAAGCGGTAGCCGTCGTCCTGCTTCTCGAAGAGCCACTGGACGCCGTCGACTTCCGCCGCGTCGGGGTTGGCGTTGTAATGTTCACTCCCGTACCTCAGCACGTCCGGCTTCGGCACTCCGCAGCGCAGCTCCACGGCAGGATCGCCCCATATGGCAGTGAAGTCCGAGACCGGCTCGGCGATACCCCGCTTCAGCCCGTTCACGGTCTGCGGCAGCGCCGTGTGGAGTGCCCGGCAGTGCCGCGCCGCGTCGCCCTCGGGGGAGGGCGCCGCCACGTCCGTCGCGGACGAGCAGCTCACCGCACCGAACAGCACGGTGAGCAGGGGCAGGGCCAGGTACCGGCGTCGTGCGCGTATCACCCGGCCGAGCATACGGGGGAGCTAGAGATGGACGACCGGGCAGGTGAGCGTGCGCGTGATGCCCTCCACTTGCTGGACCTTCGCGACCACCAGGCGACCCAGTTCGTCGACCGTGTCGGCCTGTGCGCGCACGATGACGTCGTAGGGGCCGGTGACGTCCTCGGCCTGAATGACGCCGGGGATCTTCGCGATCACCTCGGCCACCGCCGAGGCTCTGCCGACCTCGGTCTGGATCAGGATGTAAGCCTGTACCACGGAACCTCCAGGGCGGCTACGAGGATCATGTGGGAAGAAGGGACGCCACGGTACCGCGTCACCGTGCGGAGCGGGGAGACCCGCGCGGTGAACACGGCAAGTGCGGCGCAGTCGTCAGCCACGTACGGACCGTCCGTACACATGGGAAGGGCAACAGCATGAAGGGCACCGTGGGCGAGCTGGGGGAATTCGGGCTGATCAGGGAGCTCACCTCCCGGCTCACCTCCACCCCCGCCGTACGGATCGGGCCGGGGGACGACGCCGCGGTGGTGACCGCGCCGGACCGCAGGGTCGTCGCCAGTACCGACGTTCTCCTCGAAGGACGGCACTTCCGCCGCGACTGGTCCACCGCCTACGACGTGGGCCGCAAGGCCGCCGCGCAGAACCTCGCCGACATCGCGGCGATGGGCGCGGTGCCCACCGCCATCCTGCTCGGCCTGGTCGTCCCCGCGGAACTGCCCGCGACCTGGGCCACCGAGCTGATGGACGGGCTGCGCGACGAGTGCCAGGTGGCCGGCGCCGCGGTGGTCGGCGGGGACGTGGTCCGCGGCGACACCATCACCATCGCCATCACCGCCCTCGGCGACCTGCGCAACCAGGAGCCGGTCACCCGGGCCGGCGCGCAGCCCGGCGACGTGGTCGCGGTGACCGGCTGGCTCGGCTGGTCCGCCGCCGGCCACGCGGTGCTCTCCCGCGGGTTCCGCTCCCCGCGCGCCTTCGTGGAGGCGCACCGCCGCCCCGAGCCGCCGTACCACGCGGGCCCGGCCGCGGCGGGGCTCGGCGCCACCGCCATGACCGACGTCAGCGACGGGCTGGTCGCCGACCTCGGGCACATCGCGGAGGCCAGCAAGGTCCGTATCGACCTGCGGTCCACCAGCATCGACATCCCCTCGCAGATGTCCGATATCGGTACGGCGGTCGGCGTGGATCCGATGCAGTGGGTGCTGAACGGCGGCGAGGACCACGCCATCGTGGCCACCTTCCCGCCCGACGTGAAGCTGCCCGCCCGCTGGAAGGTCATCGGCGAGGTCCTCAACCCCTCCGCGCTGCCCCAGGTGACGGTCGACGGCGCCCCCTGGGCGAGCGCCGGCTGGGACCACTTCGGGGACGCCGCGGACGCGGAGTAGATTCGCCGCATGCGCATACCTCCCCGCGTGCTGACCGTCGCCGGCTCCGACTCCGGCGGCGGTGCGGGCATCCAGGCCGACCTGAAGACGATGCTGGCCCTGGGCACCCACGGCATGAGCGTGCTCACCGCGGTCACCGCCCAGAACTCCCTGGGTGTGCAGGGCGCGTGGGAACTGCCCGCGGACGCGGTGCGCGCCCAGTTCCGCAGCGTCGTCGACGACATCGGCGTGCAGGCCGTGAAGACCGGGATGCTGTCCTCGGCCGAACTGGTCACCACCGTCGCGGAACTGCTCGCCGGCCTCTCCGTGCCGGTCGTCGTCGACCCCGTGGGCATCTCCAAGCACGGCGACGCGCTGCTCGCCGCCTCCGCCCTGGACGCGGTCCGCGGCAAGCTCCTGCCGGCGGCCACGGTCGCCACCCCCAACCTGGACGAGGTGGCCCGGCTGACCGGCGTACGGGTCCGCACGCCGGCCGACATGCGGCGCGCGGCCGACGCGATCCTGTCCTTCGGGCCGCGCTGGGCGCTCATCAAGGGCGGCCATCTGCCGACCGGTACGGCGGACGCGGAGGGCGGCCCGGCCGCGCCGGCCGACGCCGTCGACCTGCTCACCGACGGCAGCGAGGAGCACTGGCTGCGCGCCCCCCGCCACGGCAACCGGCACACCCACGGCACCGGCTGCACGCTCGCCAGCGCGCTGGCCGCCGGGCTCGCCGCGGGGGACACCGTCCCGCGGGCCGCCGCGGCGGCGAAGGAGTACGTCACCGGCGCGATCGCGGCCGGCTTCCGGCTGGGCGCCGGCATCGGGCCGGTCGACCACGGCTGGCGGCTGCGCGGCTGATCCGGCCGCCCGCGCGGCGGACCCGGTCCGGCCCGCCACGGGGAAGGCGCCCACCAGGAATGGCGTCCCCGGGAACGGCGCCCCAGGAAAGGCGAAAGCCGGCCCACCTCGGCGGTGGACCGGCTTCACAAGCAACCGGCGGGGCTGCGCTACGGCTAAGGCGTCAGCGCGAGACCTTGCCGGCCTTGATGCACGAGGTGCAGGCGTTCAGCTTCTTCGGCGTGCGCCCGACCACTGCACGCACCGTCTGGATGTTGGGGTTCCAACGACGGTTGGTGCGGCGGTGCGAGTGCGAGACACTCTTGCCGAAGCCCGGCCCCTTGCCGCAGACGTCGCAGTTGGCAGCCACGGGTCACTCCAAAGACTTCAGATGCACTTACGGTGAAATCCCACCGGGCCGAGTGCATTGCCGTGCCGGCGCCGACAGGAGAGGAATGGCCCGATTCTCATCGGGCAACCGGAGCAGCATACAACGGCCGCTCCCGCAGAACGAAACTATCACGCACCTCCCGGCCCCCGCCCCGGCCTCCCCACCGGACCGCGGCTACTGTGCGGTGCATCCCGCGACGCAGAAGGACCCAGGAGGACGACGTGCCATACCCGCTCGACGCCGCCGCCGTCCGCACCTGGTGCGAACTGGCCCTGGAGGCGCTCGGCCGGGAACGGGAGCGGATCGACGCGATCAACGTCTACCCGGTGGCCGACGGCGACACCGGCACCAACCTCTACCTGACCCTCGAATCGGCCGCCCGCGCCGTCGAGGCCGCCTTCGACGGCCATGCCTCCGCGGGCACCGCCCCCGGCCTCGCCGACGCCATCGGCGCCATGGCACACGGCGCCCTCATAGGGGCGCGGGGCAACTCCGGCACCATCCTCGCCCAGCTGCTGCGCGGTATGACCCAGGTGCTGGCTCTCGCCCCGGACGCCGGGCCGGGCTCCGCCGACGCGCTGCGGCGGGCCCTGCGCCGGGCCGCCGCGGCGGCGTACGAGGCGGTCGCGCACCCCGTGGAGGGCACCGTGCTGTCGGTGGCGACCGCCGCCGCCGACGCCGCGGAACGGGCCGCGGGCGGGACCGCCGAGCCGGCCGAGGTCGCCCGGGCCGCCCACCGGGGCGCCAACGAGGCGCTCCAGGCCACTCCGGGGCAGCTCGCGGTCCTGGGGCGGGCCGGCGTCGTGGACGCGGGCGGCTGCGGACTCGTCGCCCTGCTGGGCGCGCTCGCCGACGCGTTGTCCGGGGAGGTCTCGGCGGCCCCCGTCGCCATACGGGCCGACGCCCCGCTCCCCGAGGCGGCCGGCTGCGGGGTACCGGGCCCGGAAGGCCCGGGAGCCGAGGGCTGCGCCGACCCGCACGCCGGCGGGCCCGCCTTCGAGGTGATCTACCTCCTGGAGGCCGGCGACGCCCCGGTGGCCCGGCTGCGGGCCCGGCTCGACCGGCTCGGCGACTCGCTGGTGGTGGTCGGCGGGGACGGCCTGTGGCACGTCCACGTGCACGTCGACGACGCCGGCGCGGCGGTGGAGGCCGGTATCGAGGCGGGCCGCCCGTACCGGATCCGGATCACCCACTTCGGCGGCGCCACCCGCACCAAGGAGCCCGCCATGGCGGCCCGTGCCGTGGTCACCGTGGTCCCGGGCACCGGGCTCGCCGGGCTCTGCGCGCAGGCCGGCGCCACCCCGGTCCCGGTACGCCCCGGGGAGCCGCCCGCCAGCGGCGAACTGGTGCAGGCGATCCGGCAGGCGCACGCCCGTGAGGTGATGCTGCTGCCCAACGACCCCGAGCTGCGGCACACCGCGGCGGCCGCCGCCGAGCAGGCCCGCACCGAGGGCGTACGGGTCGCCCTGATCCCCACCCGCTCCGCCGTGCAGGGTCTGGCGGCGCTGGCCGTGCACGAGCCGGGCCGCAGCTTCGACGAGGACATGGTGGCGATGACCGCGGCGGCCGGCGCCACCCGCTACGCCGAGCTGGCCGTCGCCGAGCGGCAGTCCTGGACGATGGCCGGGGTCTGCCAGGCCGGGGACGTCCTCGGCCTGATAGACGGCGATGTCGCGGTGATCGGCCCCGACCTCGCCCGGACCGCGATGACGGTGCTGGACCGGATGCTCTCCGCGGGCGGCGAACTGGTCACCCTGGTCCTCGGCGCGGACGTTCCCGATTCCCTCGCCGACCGGCTGGAGCGGCACGTACGGGAACGCCATCTCGCGGTGGACACCGTCGTCTACGAAGGCGGCGAGAACGCGGCGCCGCTGCTGATCGGCGTCGAATAGCCGAATATCGCTCGCCGACCGCCTCCGGGGAACGCCGGTGAACGGCGGGCCGGGGAAAGCGGCGATTGTGGCCCGCTGTCAGTGGCGTGGTGTGCAATGGGTTGCGTGGCAGCGCTCGACGAACCTCTGAAGAAAATCCTCGGCGGCACCACCGCGAAGGTGCTGGCCGAGCATCTCGACCTGCATACGGTCGGCGATCTGTTGCACCACTATCCCCGGCGCTATGCCGAGCGCGGTGAGCTGACCCGGCTGGCGGATCTCCCGCTGGACGAGCACGTCACGGTCGTCGCCCAGGTCGCCGACGCCCGCGTCCTCACGTTCAACCACGGCCGCGGACAGCGGCTGGAAGTGACCCTCACGGACGGCAGCGGCCGACTCCAGCTGGTCTTCTTCGGCAAGGGCATCCACAAACCGCACAAAGAGCTGCTGCCCGGAAAACGCGCGATGTTCGCGGGCAAGGTGTCCCTCTTCAACCGCAAACTCCAGCTCGCCCACCCCGAATACCAACTCCTCGACCGCGACGCCGAGAGCGAGGCGGGCGCGGTCGACGCATTCGCCAATCAGCTCATGCCGATCTACCCGGCCTGCCAGCAAATGGCGTCCTGGAAGCTCGCCAAGGCGGTCGACGCGGTGCTGCCCAGTGCGCGGGACGCCGTCGACCCGCTGCCCGCGGCGCTGCGCGAGGGCCGGGCGCTGATCCCGCTCCCCGAGGCGCTGCTGAAGATCCACCGGCCGGGCAGCAAGGCCGACATCGCGGACGCACGGGCCCGGCTGAAGTGGGACGAGGCGTTCGTCCTCCAGGTCGCGCTGGCCCGGCGCCGCTTCGCCGAGACCCAACTCCCCGCCGTGCCACGGGCGGTGACCGAGGGCGGCATCCTCGACGCGTTCGACGCCCGGCTGCCGTTCACGCTCACCGACGGCCAGCGGAAGGTCAGCCGGGAGATCTTCGACGACCTGGCGACGGAACACCCCATGCACCGCCTCCTCCAGGGCGAGGTCGGCTCCGGCAAGGCCCAGCCGCTGGACGCCCTGGTGCTGACCCCGCGCGGCTTCCGGCCGATGGGGGAGATGGCGGTGGGCACCGAAGTCGTGGTGCCCAGCGGTGAAACGGCCCTGGTGGACGGGGTGTTCCCGCAGGGGGAGCGGGAGGTGTGGCGGCTGGTCCTCTCGGACGGCAGCAGCGTGGAGTGCGACGACGAGCACCTGTGGATCGTGGCGTCGCGGGCCACCGGGGAGCGGGTGCTGACCACCCGCGAGCTGCGGGCCGACCCGCGGGACGGCGACGGCCTGCCCAAGTGGTCCATCGCCCCGGCCACCCCGGTCGACCTGGACGGCGGCGGCGCGCGCCCGGACGACCCGTACCGCATGGGGCGGACGCTGGGGGAGGGCGGCGCGGGCCCGGCCGGCCGCACGGTCCCGGACGCCTACCGCAACGCCCCCGTCAAGGACCGCCGGGCGCTGCTCCGCGGCCTCCTGGACGCCGGGAGCGTGCGCACCGGCGGCACCACCGCCGTCCTGCGCGCGGCCCCGGCCCCGCTGGCCGCCGATGTCGCCTGGCTGGCGCGCTCCCTGGGCGGCACCGCCCGCACCGTCCGCGTCCGGGACGGCGGACACGACGTCCGGGTGGCGCTGCCGGACGACTCCACCGGCCCCGACGCCTTCCGGCGCGCCGTCGAGTCCGTCGAGTACGTGGGCCGCAAGCCCGTCCGGTGCATCAGCGTCGCCCACCCGAGCCGCGCCTACGTGACCGACCACTTCACCGTCACGCACAACACCATGGTCGCGCTGCGCGCCATGCTCGGCGTGGTGGACAGCGGCGGCCAGGCCGCGATGCTCGCGCCGACCGAGGTGCTGGCCCAGCAGCACCACCGCTCCGTCACGGAGATGATGGGCGAGCTGGCCGAGGGCGGAATGCTGGGCGGGTCGGAGCAGGGCACCAAAGTGGTGCTGCTGACCGGCTCGATGGGCGTCGCGGCCCGGCGCCAGGCCCTCCTCGACCTGGTCACCGGCGAGGCCGGCATCGTCATCGGGACACATGCGCTGATCGAGGACGTGGTGCAGTTCCACGACCTGGGCCTGGTCGTCGTCGACGAGCAGCACCGCTTCGGCGTCGAGCAGCGCGACGCCCTGCGCGGCAAGGGGAACGGCTCCCAGGGGGAGAAGCGCACCCCGCATCTCCTGGTGATGACCGCGACCCCCATTCCGCGCACCGTCGCCATGACCGTCTTCGGCGATCTGGAGACCTCGGTCCTGGACCAACTCCCCGCCGGGCGCTCGCCGATCGCCAGCCATGTGGTGCCCGCCAAGGACAAGCCGCACTTCCTGGCCCGCACCTGGGAGCGGGTCCGCGAAGAGGTGGCCGCCGGGCACCAGGCGTATGTGGTGTGCCCGCGGATCGGCGACGACGAGGACGAAGTCGCCGCCAAGGGCGGGAAGAAGGGCGCGGCGGGCGCCAAGGGCGCGCCGGCCACGGCGAGTTCACCGGAGGACATCGCGGAGAAGCGACCGCCGCTCGCCGTCCTCGACGTCGCCGACCAACTGGCCAAGGGCCCGCTGGAAGGGCTGCGGGTGGCGGTGCTGCACGGCCGGATGGCCCCGGACGACAAGGACGCCGTGATGCGCCGGTTCACCGCCGGCGAGCTGGACGTGCTGGTCGCCACGACCGTCATCGAGGTCGGCGTGAACGTCCCGAACGCCACCGTCATGGTGATCATGGACGCGGACCGCTTCGGCGTCTCCCAGCTGCACCAGCTGCGCGGCCGGGTGGGCCGCGGCTCCGCGCCCGGCCTGTGCCTGCTGGTCAGCGAGATGCCCGAGGCCAGCCCGGCGCGCGCCCGGCTCGCCGCGGTCGCCGCCACCCTCGACGGCTTCGAGCTCTCCCGTATCGACCTCGAACAGCGCCGCGAGGGCGATGTCCTCGGCCAGGCCCAGTCCGGCGTCCGCTCCTCGCTGCGGATGCTCGCCGTCATCGAGGACGAGGAGGTGATCGCGGCGGCCCGCGAGGAGGCCACCGCGGTGGTCGCCGCCGACCCCGGGCTGACCGGCTATCCGGAGCTGCGCACCGCGCTGTCGGCGCTGCTGGACGACGAACGGGAGCAGTATCTGGACAAGGGCTGACGGCAGGGCGGGGAAGTGCCCGCCGGGTGAGAACGATCACGGCCGGGGGTGACGCGGCCGGGCACCGCCCCGTAGGCGACGGAATATCGTGGGGGAGCGGGAGCCCACAGTGGTGCCCGCCCCCGCACCACCGACCACGCTCAACGTAAGGACGGGCCCATGACCCGCGTGATCGCCGGGACGGCCGGCGGCCGGCGCCTCGCCGTACCCCCGGGAAACGGCACCCGCCCGACCTCCGACCGGGCGCGCGAGGGCCTGTTCTCCACGTGGGAGTCGCTCGACGGGCCGCTGACCGGCGCCCGGGTGCTCGATCTGTACGGCGGTTCCGGCGCGGTCGGCCTGGAGGCGCTCTCCCGCGGCGCCGCGCACGTCCTGCTGGTCGAGGCCGATGCCCGCGCCGTCCGCACCATCCGCGAGAACGTCCGGGCGGTCGGCCTGCCCGGCGCCGAGGTCCGCGTCGGCAGGGCCGAGCAGACCGCCGCCGCCCCGGCCCCGGCCGAGCCGTACGACATCGTCTTTCTGGACCCGCCGTACGCGGTCGGCGACGACGAACTCCGCGAGATCCTGCTCACACTCCGTGGTCAGGGGTGGCTTGCCGAGGAGGCACTCGTCACCGTGGAACGCAGTACCCGAGGCGGCACGTTCCCGTGGCCGGACGGTTTCGAGGCGATCAGGGCCCGTCGCTACGGCGAGGGGACGCTTTGGTACGGTCGCGCCGCTTCGGCGTCCGCCGAACCGACGTCAACAAGCGTGTCATGAACGGACCGGAGAGCGAGGAGACGAAGTTGCGCCGCGCCGTCTGTCCGGGGTCCTTCGACCCCATCACCAACGGGCACCTGGACATCATCGCCCGTGCCTCCAAGCTGTACGACGTCGTCCATGTCGCCGTGATGATCAACCAGTCCAAGAAGGGCCTGTTCACGGTCGAGGAGCGGATCGACCTGATCCGCCGGGCCACCGCCGAGTACGGCAACGTCGAGGTCGAGTCCTTCCACGGCCTGCTGGTCGACTTCTGCAAGCAGCGCGACATCCCCGCCATCGTCAAGGGGCTGCGCGCGGTCAGCGACTTCGACTACGAGCTCCAGATGGCCCAGATGAACAACGGCCTCTCCGGGGTGGAGACGCTGTTCGTCCCCACCAACCCCACCTACAGCTTCCTCTCCTCCAGCCTGGTCAAGGAGGTCGCGGCCTGGGGCGGCGACGTCTCCCACCTGGTCCCGCCGTTCGTCCTGGAGGCGCTGACCGAGCGGCTCCGGCAGCGGTCGTGACGCGGTCCGCGACACGGTGCGGGCCCGCCGCCTGCGGAGCCTTTCTGATGGGGCGTCAGTAGGTGTCGGGCCGGGGGCCCCTGGCCGTACAGTCGTCCCGTTCCCTCGTTCCAACCCTGCAGAGAGTGGCGAGTCCAAGGTGGACGTCCAGAAGAAGCTCGACGACATCGTCGCAGCCGTCGGCAGCGCCCGGTCCGTGCCCATGTCGGCCTCGTGCATGGTCAACCGCGCCGAGCTGCTCGCCATGCTGGAGGAGGTGCGTACGGCGCTGCCCGGTTCCCTCGCGCAGGCCCAGGAACTGCTCGGCGGGCGCGAGCAGATGGTCGAGGAGGCGCGCGCCGAGGCGGAGCGGATCATCGAGTCCGCGCACGCGCACCGCGGTTCGCTGATCTCCGACACCGAGGTCGCCCGGCAGTCCCAGGACGAGGCGGACCGGATCCTGGCGGAGGCCCGCCGGGAGGCCGAGGAGATCCGCGCCCAGGCCGACGACTACGTGGACAGCAAACTCGCCAACTTCGAGGTCGTCCTCACCAAGACCATCGGATCCGTCGACCGCGGTCGCGAGAAGCTGCTGGGCCGTGACCCGGGGCCCTACGGTCCGGACTACGACGCGCAGGAGGACGCCGAGACCCCCGAGCGCAGCTCCGACCCGGAGACCCTCCGGCGGCGCGCGGACGACTACGTGGACGCCAAGTTCGGCGCCTTCCAGGCCGTGCTGACCAAGACCCTCGAAGCGGTCGGCCGGGGCCGCGACAAGCTCCAGGGCGCCCGCGCCATCGACGAGCTCGGCGCCCACCTGGCGGCCCAGGGCGACCCGCAGTCCGCCGCCCCGGCGCAGGCCGACGCCGAGTACCTGGCCGGCCTCGCGGGCATCGGAGCCGACGGCGCCGGCAGCACCGGCAGCACTGGTCACGAATCCGCGCCGCCGCAGCACCACGAGCAGCCGCAGCCCGCCTACTACACCGACCCGGCCGTCGCCTACCAGCAGCCGGACGTCTACGCCTACCAGCAGCCCGAGCAGATCCCGTACACCCAGCACCAGGATCCGTACGCCTACGACTGGCAGCAGGCCCAGCAGCAGGTCCAGCAGGGCTACGACCCGAACGCCGGCTACCTCCAGCCGCAGGTGCCCACACAGTCCCCGCACGCCCCGCAGCCGCACGGTGCCCAGCCCGGCGCACTGGACGAGACCAGTCTCTTCGACACCAGCCTGATCAACCTGGACCAGCTGCGGCAGTACGAAGAGGGCCGCCAGTAGGAGCCCCGGCCCGGGGACGCCCGGCCCGCGGGCCGGGAACGGCCGGATGCGGATTGGGCCTATCGGGGCCGGTCCAGTATCCTGGCTCTTCGGTCGCGTGTATGTCCGCGATCACTGCTGCCCGCTTGCCGGCCACCGGCGGCGGACGGCGGATACCGCAGTACAGAAAGCAGGAAGCCATCAACGCCCGCCTCGACCACCGTTCCCCGCTCGTGTTCGACACACGCGAGCTGGGTCGTCGTCCCGGCACGCTCAAGCGGCTCTCCCGCTCCGCCGAGGCCCCCGCGGACCTCGGCAACGAGGTCATCGGAGTGCCCGAGGGCGAACCGATCGAGCTCGACCTCCGCCTGGAAGCGGTCATGGACGGGGTGCTTGTCACAGGTACCGCCCGTGCGACCGTCAAGGGGGAGTGCGTAAGGTGTCTGGAGCCGCTGGAGCGAGTGCTCGAAGCGGACTTCCAGGAGCTGTTCGCCTACCCCGACGCCGATGCCCGGACCCGCACCGCGGAGTCCGGCGACGACGCCGAGGACGAGGAGGACACCCTCTACATCGAGGACGACCTGTTCGACCTCGAACCCGTGCTGCGGGACGCGGTGGTGCTGTCACTGCCGCTGCAGCCGGTGTGCCAGGACGACTGCCCCGGCCTGTGCTCCGAGTGCGGAGCGCGGCTCGCGGACGATCTGGACCACCACCACGATGCCGTCGACATGCGCTGGGCGGCACTGCAGGGACTCGTCGCGACCAACCAGGACGGCGAGAAGGACAACGTACCCCGCGACGGCGGGGATGAACCTCAGGAGAAGTAGCCGTGGCTGTTCCGAAGCGGAAGATGTCGCGCAGCAACACGCGCCACCGCCGGTCGCAGTGGAAGGCTGCGGTCCCCACCCTGGTGGCGTGCGAGCGCTGCCACGAGCCGAAGCAGCAGCACATCGCGTGCCCCAGCTGCGGCACCTACAACAAGCGCCAGGTCATCGCGGTCTGAGCGGCTGGTGACAGGCACTGTGTCTAGCCCCAAGAAGGCGGAAGACGCTCATTCGTCACCCCGCGGACGCGGGGCGGAAACGGCTCCGGCGGACACGGCCTCGTCTCTCACGCTTCTGGAAGGGCGGCTCGGGTACACACTTGAGTCCGCCCTTCTGGTGCGTGCGCTGACGCACCGCTCGTACGCCTACGAGAACGGCGGTCTGCCCACCAACGAGCGGCTCGAATTCCTCGGGGATTCGGTGCTCGGCCTGGTGGTCACGGACACGCTGTACCGCATCCACCCCGACCTGCCGGAAGGCCAGCTGGCCAAACTGCGGGCCGCGGTGGTCAACTCGCGGGCGCTCGCCGAGGTGGGCCGCGGCCTCGACCTCGGCGCCTTCATCCGCCTCGGCCGGGGCGAAGAGGGCACGGGCGGCCGGGACAAGGCGTCCATCCTCGCCGACACCCTGGAAGCGGTGATCGGCGCGGTCTATCTCGACCAGGGCCTCGACGCGGCCGGCGAGCTGGTGCACCGGCTCTTCGACCCGCTGATCGAGAAGTCCTCCAGCCTGGGCGCCGGCCTCGACTGGAAGACCAGCCTCCAGGAGCTCACCGCGACCGAGGGCCTCGGTGTCCCGGAGTACCTGGTCACCGAGACCGGCCCGGACCACGAGAAGACCTTTACTGCTGCCGCCCGCGTCGGTGGTGTCTCGTACGGCACCGGCACCGGCCGCAGCAAGAAGGAAGCCGAGCAGCAGGCGGCCGAGTCCGCGTGGCGTGCGATCCGCGCCGCGGCGGACGAGGCGGCCAAGGCCGAGGAGTCACCGGATTCCGGCGACTCGGCTCAGGCTTCCGGCGACGGCGCGTCGCCGGCACACTGAACCCCTTTTTCTGACCCCGTCCGCGGCGGCCCGGCCGCCGCGGACGGGGTCAGAAGTCTTTCCCGAGGATGATGAGGAGCGCCCCGTGCCCGAGCTGCCGGAGGTCGAGGTCGTACGCCGCGGACTGGACCGCTGGGTCAGCGGCCGGACCGTGGACGCCGTCGAGGTCCGCCACCCGCGCGCGATCCGCCGGCACACCGCGGGCGCGGCCGACTTCGCGGACCGGCTCAAGGGGCTGCGCATCGGCACCGCCCGCCGGCGCGGCAAGTACCTCTGGCTCCCGGTGACCGGCGGCGGCCCGGCCGCGCAGAGCGCCGCCGAGGGCATCACGCCGGTCATCACCCCGTCCGTCACCCACGGCCTGGCGGTCCTGGCCCACCTCGGCATGAGCGGCCAGCTGCTGGTCCAGCCGCAGGACGCCCCCGACGAGAAGCACCTGCGGATCCGGATCCGCTTCGCCGACGACCTCGGCACCGAGCTCCGCTTCGTCGACCAGCGGACCTTCGGCGGCCTCTCGCTGCACGACACCGTCCCCGGCGACGCCGACCTGCTCCCCGACGTCATCGCGCACATCGCCCGCGACCCGCTCGACCCGGCCTTCGACGACGCCGCCTTCCACGACGCGCTGCGCCGCCGCCGCACCACCGTCAAACGGGCCCTGCTGGACCAGTCGCTGATCAGCGGCGTCGGCAACATCTACGCCGACGAGGCGCTGTGGCGCGCCCGGCTCCACTACGAGCGGCCGACCGTCACCTTCACCCGCCCGCGCACCGCCGAGCTGCTGGGGCACGTACGGGACGTGATGAACGAGGCGCTGGCCGTCGGCGGCACCAGCTTCGACAGCCTCTATGTCAACGTCAACGGCGAGTCCGGCTACTTCGAGCGCTCCCTGGACGCGTACGGCCGCGAGGACGAACCGTGCCGCCGCTGCGGTACGCCGATCCGCCGCCGCCCCTGGATGAACCGCTCCAGCTACTTCTGCCCGCGCTGCCAGCGCCCGCCCCGGCCGCGCTGAGCCGGACCGGACCGGCGGCACGTACCGGGCGGCGGGCTCAGAAGCCGAATTCCTGGGTCCACCACGGGCCGCCCGGCCCGAAGTGCGCGCCGACGCCGAGGGTCTTGTACTCGCAGTTCAGGATGTTGGCGCGGTGCCCCGCGCTGTTCATCCAGGTGTCCATCACGGCCCGGGCGTCGGCCTGGCCGCGGGCTATGTTCTCGCCGCCGAGGTTCGCTATCCCGAGGACCCGGGCCCGGTCCCACGGGGTGTGGCCGTCCGGATCGGTGTGGCCGAAGAACCCCCGCTGTGCCATGTCCTCGCTGAAATGCTGGGCCAGACCGTCCAGTTGGCCGCTGTCGGCCAGCGGCGAGCAGCCGGCCCGCTCGCGCTGCTCGTTCACCAGCGAGAGCACCTGCGCCGCGGCGGACGCCCCGGTTTCGGGGGCCTTCGACGCCGTCGGCGAGCTCGTCGGCGCCGCCGTCGTGGGCCGGCCGGTGGGCTGCGCGGAGTGCCGCGCACCGGGCGTCGCGGTGGGTGACGCGGAGGCCCGGCCCGGCGACGGGGAGGCGCTGGGGGAGGCCGTGGAGGCGGGGGAGCCGGGGGAGTCGGGGGAGGAGGGCTGCCCGGTGTCGGGGGACGCGGTCTGCCGGCCGGCGCTGCCGGTCGCCGGATCCGTGGCGCCGGCCGGTGCGGCGGAGCGGCTCTCCTGGGGCTGCAGGTCCGGCAGCGCGTCGGCCCGGACCCGTTCGGCGTGGTCGCCGTCGCCGCCCACCACGAACTGGCCGCCGCCGGGGACGAGTCCGGACGCGACCGCCACGGCCCCCATCGCCATCGCGGCGGAAGCGCCGAGCAGTCCGGTGCGCACCGGGGCGGACCGGCGGGGCCGGGCGGCGTGGTGGGCGCGGTGGCGGGCGGCCGGCGGTGCGCCTGCCGGACCGTCAACTGGCCCCGTACCGGGGGATTCGGGCGCGTGGGGAGCAGAGCGTCGGTGGCGTCCCATCCGCGGTCGTTCCTTCCGTCCAGCGTCGAGCGGCTCACCCGAAAGAGTGAGCCTTCGCTGTCGGGGGACTGTACGCCATGACGGGAGGGGCCGAAGTTCCTCCTGAGCAATTGGCCGGTTAACGTGCACACATGGTTGAAGAGGTGCGGATGACCGCCTGGGTACGGGGCCGGGTCCAGGGAGTTGGGTTCCGCTGGTTCACCCGTGCGAACGCCCTGCGGATCGGCGAACTCGTCGGCTTCGCGGTCAACCTCGGCGACGGCCGGGTCCAGGTCGTCGCCGAGGGCCCGAAGGACCGCTGCGAGGAGTTGCTGGACTGGCTCCGCACCGGGGACACGCCCGGGGCCGTCGACGGCGTCACTGAGATCTGGGACACGCCCCGCGGCGGCTACGACGGCTTCGCGATCCGCTGACATGGCCGGGAAAGGCCGTCCGTCCGGGGGTGGTGGCTGATCTTGGGGGTATGCCTTTGTCAGCTGCTTACAGGAGATAAGCCCTGGTGGTTGCCAACTCGGCCGACCCGTGCAAGGCTGCCGCTGTACGGATGATCTCCACGCCCCCGCGGGACCTTTCTGGGGAGTCGGCGCCGCGCCCTGAGGCCGCGCACTCTCAGGTGCCCGAGGATACGGGCTGTGATCGTGTTGACCCTCCATCCGTTTGGTGAGACGCTGGAATCCCCGCGCACCTTAGCTGTTTGGCATTGAAGGCACCTGGAGAATGACAAGCACCGCGGGTGCGAATCCCTCACGACCCACACCGCTTCGGTCGGTCACTCATTGTGGAGGACCATCCATCATGGCAAAGGCGCTTCTCGGTTACGTCGGCGGCTCCGACCCCCGAGTCCTCTCCGAGATGCGACGGCTTCAGCAGCGCGTCCAGGACCTTGAATCCGAACTTATTCGGATGCAGGCCGAGAACGACATGCTGTCGGCTGCCGCACGTCGCGACGATTCGGTGCTCGACATCGACGTACCCCAGGCGGAGCCCGCGCTCACCTGACCCCAACCCCAGGGCCGGTCGGGCTGCTCGTCAGCCGCTTGAGGCACCGCTCTTCAAGATCTGCAAGGGACGCTTCGGCGTCCCTTCGTCGTTGTTTTCCCGGCTGTGGAATTGCCTCGGCGGCCGGAATGCCACCGGCCGGCGCCTCGCCGCCCGGTCACTTCGGTACTCCGGTGTCTCCCTTACCGCATGATGTGCCCTGCGCTTTCCCCGGTGAAACCGAAAAGCGGCGCGCCGGCGGATACCCGGGGGCCGTACCGGGCCGGGGGCCGGCGCCGGAATGTTGGGGACGTCCGCCGAGGGGCGGCCGGTAGAGTCCAACGGCGTGCACCTCAAGAGTCTGACCCTGCGAGGCTTCAAGTCCTTCGCCTCCGCCACGACGCTGCGGTTCGAACCGGGCATCACCTGCGTCGTGGGCCCCAACGGTTCCGGCAAGTCCAACGTCGTGGACGCGCTGTCGTGGGTCATGGGGGAGCAGGGCGCCAAGTCGCTGCGCGGCGGGAAGATGGAGGACGTCATCTTCGCCGGGACGACCGGCCGGCCGCCGCTGGGCCGCGCCGAGGTCTCGCTCACGATCGACAATTCCGACGGCGCGCTGCCCATCGAATACGCCGAAGTCACCATCACCCGGATCATGTTCCGGAACGGCGGCAGCGAGTACCAGATCAATGGCGACACCTGCCGGCTGCTCGATATCCAGGAACTCCTTTCCGACTCCGGTATCGGCCGCGAGATGCATGTCATCGTCGGCCAGGGCCAGCTCGACTCCGTTCTGCACGCCGATCCGATGGGCCGCCGGGCGTTCATCGAGGAGGCGGCCGGCGTCCTCAAGCACCGCAAGCGCAAGGAGAAGGCGCTGCGGAAGCTGGACGCGATGAAGGCCAATCTCGCCCGCGTGCAGGATCTGACCGACGAGCTGCGGCGGCAGCTCAAGCCGCTGGGGCGGCAGGCAGCGGTCGCCCGGCGGGCAGCCGTGATCCAGGCCGATCTCCGCGACGCCCGGCTGCGGCTGCTCGCCGATGACCTCGTCACCCTGCGCCGGGCGCTGGCGGCGGAGATCGCCGACGAGGCGGCGCTCAAGGAGCGCAAGGAGGCCGCGGAGGCCCGGCTGCGGACCGCCCAGCAGCGCGAGGCGGCGCTGGAGGAGGAGGTGCGGACCCTCACCCCGCGGGTGCAGCGGGCCCAGCAGACCTGGTACGAGCTGTCGCAGCTCGCCGAGCGGGTGCGCGGCACGATCTCGCTGGCCGAGGCGCGGGTCAGGAGCGCCTCGGCGGCCCCGCCGGACGAGCGGCAGGGCCGCGACCCGGAGGACATGGAGCGGGAGGCGGCACGGATCCGCGAGCAGGAGGCGGAGTTGACGGCCGCGCTGGAGGCGGCGAGCCGGGCGCTGGAGGACACCGTCGAGCACCGTGCCGGGCTGGAGCGGCAGTTGGCCGACGAGGAGCGGCGGCTGCGGGATGCCGCCCGGGCCATCGCCGACCGGCGCGAGGGGCTGGCGCGGCTGAGCGGCCAGGTCACCGCGGCGCGCGGCCGGGCCGCCTCGGCGCAGGCGGAGATCGGCCGGCTCGCCGAGGCCCGGGACGCGGCCCGGGACCGGGCGGAGGCCGCCCAGGAGGAGTACGAGCAGCTCAGGGGCGAGGTCGCCGGGCTGGACGCGGACGACGCGGAGGCCGGCGAGCGGTACGAGGCGGCCCGTCGGGAGCTGGCCGCGGCGGAGTCCGCGCTGACCGGCGCGCGGGAGGCGCTGACCGCGGCCGAGCGCGAGCGCGCGGCGACGGCGGCCCGGCACGACGCGCTGGCGCTCGGGCTGCGCCGCAAGGACGGCACCGGTGCGCTGCTGGCGGCCACCGACCGGCTGAGCGGGCTGCTCGGCCCGGCGGCGGAACTGCTGACCGTCACCCCCGGGTTCGAGATCCCGGTGGCGGCGGCGCTCGGCGCGGCGGCGGACGCGGTCGCGGTCACCGATACGGCCACCGCGGCCGAGGCCATCCGGCTGCTGCGCAAGGAGGATGCCGGACGAGCGGCGATGGTGCTCGGCGGCAGCCGGGCCGTGCGGGTGCCGGCGCCGGCGCGTGCGGTGGAGGCCGTGGCGGCGGTGGAGGTGGCCGAGCGGGTCGGCGGCGACGGTGCCGGTGGGGCCGAGGCGACCGGTGCGGCCCCGGACGCGTCCGGGGCGGCGGTCGCCGGTCCGGGGCCGGTGCCCGCTCAGGAACTGGTCAACGGGCCGAGGGAGTTGACGGCGGCGGTGGCCCGGCTGCTGCGGGACGTGGTGGTGGTCGGGACGCTGGAGGACGCCGAGGAGCTGGTGGCCGCCCGGCCCGAGCTGACGGCGGTGACCGCGGAGGGCGATCTGCTCGGGGCGCACTTCGCGCACGGCGGTTCGGCCGGGGCGCCGAGCCTGCTGGAGGTGCAGGCGTCCGTCGACGAGGCGGCGGCCGAGCTGTCGGAGCTGGCGGCCCGCTGCGCGGAGCTGGCCGCGGCGCAGCGGGCGGCGGCGCAGCGGCGTACCGAGTGCGCCGCGCTGGTCGAGGAGTTGGACGGGCGGCGGCGGGCGGCGGACCGGGAGAAGTCGAAGGTCGCCGGGGACCTGGGGCGCCTGGGCGGGCAGGCGCGGGCCGCCGCCGGCGAGGCCGAACGCTCCGCCGCGGCGGTCGCCCAGGCCGAGGAGGCGCTGGTGCGGGCCACCGAGGAGGCCGAGGAGCTGGCCGAGCGGCTCGCGGTGGCGGAGGAGGAGCCGGGCGACGAGGAGCCCGACACCTCCGTACGGGACCGGCTGGCCGCGGACGGCGCCAATGCCCGGCAGACGGAGATGGAGGCCCGGCTCCAGGCGCGGACGCACGAGGAGCGGGTCAAGGGGCTCGCCGGGCGGGCGGACGCGCTGGACCGGGGGGCGCGGGCGGAGCGCGAGGCGCGGGCGCGGGCCGAGCGGCGGCGCGCCCGGCTCCGCCATGAGGCGGCGGTGGCCGGGGCGGTGGCGTCCGGGGCGCGGCAGCTGCTGGCGCATGTCGAGGTGTCGGTCGTACGGGCCGAGGAGGAGCGGGCCGCCGCGGAACGGGCCAAGGCCGAGCGGGAGCAGGCGCTGGTGGCCGAGCGCGGCCAGGGCCGGGAGCTGAAGGCCGAGCTGGACAAGCTGACGGACTCGGTCCACCGGGGCGAGGTGCTGGGGGCCGAGAAGCGGCTGCGCATCGAGCAGTTGGAGACCCGGGCGCTGGAGGAGCTCGGGGTGGAGCCGGCGGTGCTGACGGCGGAGTACGGCCCGGAGCAGCCGGTGCCGCCGTCGCCGCCGGCCGAGGGCGAGGAGCTGCCGGAAGACCCGGAGCACCCGCGCAACCAGCCGGTGCCGTACGTACGGGCCGAGCAGGAGAAGCGGCTGCGGGCCGCTGAGCGGGCGTACCAGCAGCTCGGGAAGGTGAACCCGCTGGCGCTGGAGGAGTTCGCGGCGCTGGAGGAGCGCCATCAGTTCCTCAGCGAGCAGCTTGAAGACTTGAAGAAGACCCGGGCCGACCTGCTTCAGGTGATCAAGGAGGTCGACGAGCGGGTGGAGCAGGTCTTCACCGAGGCGTACCACGACACCGCGCGGGAGTTCGAGGGAGTCTTCTCTCGGCTCTTCCCGGGCGGCGAGGGCCGGCTGGTGCTGACGGACCCGGACGACATGCTGGCGACCGGGGTGGATGTGGAGGCGCGGCCCCCTGGGAAGAAGGTCAAGCGGCTCTCGCTGCTGTCGGGCGGTGAGCGGTCGCTGACCGCGGTGGCGCTGCTGGTGTCGATCTTCAAGGCGCGGCCCAGCCCGTTCTATGTGATGGACGAGGTCGAGGCGGCGCTGGACGACACCAATCTCCAGCGGCTGATCCGGATCATGGAGGAGCTTCAGGAGAGCTCCCAGCTGATCGTGATCACGCACCAGAAGCGGACGATGGAGGTCGCCGACGCGCTCTACGGCGTCTCGATGCAGGGCGACGGCGTCTCGAAGGTGATCAGCCAGCGGCTGCACTGAGCCAAGGGGAGACCGCACAGCGTCACCGTTCGTACACCCTTCGAAGATCAATTCAGAACTTGAACGAGGCGTGCCGTTCTCTTGTGGGAAACAAATTAGTTACGCGGTATTGACTTCGAAACTTGAAGGCATAGTCTCTGTCGCGTTGCTTTTACCTTCAAGTGGTGGGTGTCCCCAACGTATGCACCACTTGTAGGGCCAGCCCCCTACGCCCGGCAGCGCAGCCGGGCCACTGGAGTTCACGTTGACCAGCACCGCGCAGCCGACGGTCCCGGAAGGCCGCAAGGCCCATCCCGACCACCTCGGCCATGTCATCTTCATCACCGCGGCTGCCGCGATGGGCGGCTTCCTCTTCGGTTATGACAGCTCCGTCATCAATGGTGCCGTGGAGGCGATCCGCGGCCGCTACGACGTAGGGTCCGCCGTCCTCGCGCAGGTGATCGCCATCGCGCTGATCGGCTGCGCCATCGGTGCCGCCACCGCCGGCCGGATCGCCGACCGGATCGGCCGGATCCGCGTGATGCAGATCGCCGCGGTGCTCTTCACCATCAGCGCCGTCGGCTCCGCCCTGCCGTTCGCCCTCTGGGACCTGGCCATGTGGCGCGTGCTGGGCGGTATCGCGATCGGTATGGCCTCGGTCATCGGCCCGGCCTACATCGCCGAGGTCTCGCCGTCCGCCTACCGCGGCCGGCTCGGCTCCTTCCAGCAGGCCGCGATCGTCGTCGGCATCGCCGTCTCCCAGCTCGTCAACTGGGGCATCCTCAACCTCGCCCACGGCAAGCAGCGTGGCACCATCGCCGGCCTGGAAGCCTGGCAGTGGATGCTCGGCGTGATGGTGATCCCGGCCGTCCTCTACGGTCTGCTGTCCTTCGCGATCCCCGAGTCGCCACGCTTCCTGATCTCCATCGGCAAGGCCGACCGCGCCAAGGAGGTGCTGGCCGAGGTCGAGGGCCACGCCGTCGACCTCGACGCCCGGGTCGTCGAGATCCAGGAGGCGATGCGCCGCGAGCACAAGTCGACCTTCAAGGACCTGCTCGGCAGCAAGATGGGTTTCCTGCCGATCGTCTGGGTCGGCATCGGACTCTCCGTCTTCCAGCAGCTGGTCGGCATCAACGTCGCCTTCTACTACTCCTCGACGCTGTGGCAGTCCGTCGGGATCAACCCCGAGAGCTCGTTCTTCTACAGCTTCACCACCTCGATCATCAACATCATCGGCACCGTGATCGCGATGGTCTTCGTCGACCGGATCGGCCGCCGTCCGCTGGCGCTGATCGGCTCGGCCGGTATGGCCATCGCGCTGGCCCTGGAGGCGTGGGCCTTCTCCGCCAAGTCCGCGGCCGGCACCCTGCCGTCCGCCGAAGGCACCGTCGCCCTGATCGCCGCCCACGGCTTCGTCCTCTTCTTCGCGCTCTCCTGGGGCGTCGTGGTCTGGGTCTTCCTCGGCGAGATGTTCCCGAACAAGATCCGCGCCGCCGCGCTGGGCGTCGCCGCCTCCGCGCAGTGGATCGCCAACTGGGTCATCACGGCCAGCTTCCCGAGCCTGTCCGACTGGAACCTCTCCGGCACCTACGTGATCTACATGGTCTTCGCTCTGCTCTCGAT
Source organism: Streptomyces sp. CT34 (assembly GCF_000805335.1). GTDB lineage: Bacteria > Actinomycetota > Actinomycetes > Streptomycetales > Streptomycetaceae > Streptomyces. The sequence continues at coordinate 5,882,731 of NZ_KN708638.1, forward strand.
CCCCTTCGTGCTCAAGTTCGTGAAGGAGACCAAGGGCAAGGCGTTGGAGGAGATGGGCTAACCCCCCCGCCAGTCCGTCTCCTCAGTTGTGGCTGGGGGCC
>NZ_KN708638.1:5882841-5962780 GCF_000805335.1 Streptomyces sp. CT34
CTCGGGAGCCTCAGCCCAGCAGCGGGCTGCCGTCCGGTATCTCCACCCGGCGGCGCGGCGGACCGGCCACCGCGTGCGGGTTCGCCAGGCGCAGGCCCGCCATCGCGGAGGCGTACGCCAGCTCGGCGGCGCCGTACCTGCCGTCCGGCCGGTCCCAGCTCCAGAAGCGGTACAGCCAGTGGCCGTCCGGCTCGTCCCCGTACGGCGGGAGGCCGATCTCCTCGGTGAGCTCGGTGCGGCCGTCTTGGGAGAGCGCGCCGAAGGTGCCCCCGCTGGGATGGAAGTGGACGCCGTAGGCGGTGGTGCCGGCGGAGAGCGCGTCCAGCACCGGGGCGGTGCTCAACCGATACGACGTGGGCTGGACCAGGACGCATCCGCCGGGCACGCCCGTCACGCCTATCTGCCGCTCGGCCCCGTCCGGGGCGTACGGATCGAGGCCGCGCGGGCCGGTGCCGTGCGGGCCGGGCTCCGCGTCCAGGGCGAGGACCGGGCAGTCGCGCTGGTCGCGGCCCAGGCGCCGCACGGCCTCCTCCTCGCCGATGCCGGGGACGAAGGCGACCGAGAGGCCCTCCGTCTCCACCCCCTCGAAGACCGCCGCCCGGTCATCGGCGTCCTGCTGGGCGGCGCGCTCCGCGGCCGTCAGCGGCACCGCGTCCGGCAGCCCGGCGAACAGCGGGGCCAACGGTGTCGTCAGGGCCAGCCGGCCGGGCGATCGGCCGCCGGCCCGCGGGCTCCAGGCATCGGCGCCTGCCCCGAGCAGCAGCGCGGCGTTCGCCTCGGCGCCGTGCGCGACCGCGTGCCACAGGGGAGTGCGGCCCTGGTCGTCCACTGCGTCCACCGCCGGCCCCCGCGCGAGGAGTTCGGCGACGATCTCCGGGGAGCTGTGGGCGGCGGCCGGATGCAGCGGCGCGTCCCGGGAGCCGGGCCGCAGCGCGGCGGGATCGGCACCCCGCGCCAGCCGCGCCCTGATCAGCTCGGTGTCCTGCCAGTGGAAGGGGGCCAGCTCCTCCCAGTCGCCGCGCGCCGGGTCGGGGGCCGGCGGGGACCACGCGGGCAGCCCGGCCGCCGGCGGCTGCGCCAGGATCTCGGACGGTCCCGGGCTGACGCCGAGGAACCCCCGCGGTTCCTCACCGTCCCCGGAGCGGGCGGGCGGCGCGGCGTCCGGCCAGATCTCCAGCGCGCCGCCGGCCGCCGCCCGCAGCATCGCCGCGTCGACGACCGTGACCGTCTCCGGCACCCCCTCGTCCGGCCACTCGACCACCAGCTGGGCCGGCCCGGCGGGCGGCAACCGGGAGAGGTGCAGCTCCAGTTGGTAGTGGAAGGCGCCGCCGGTACCGCCGTTCAGCCGGAGCGTGGGCCGGCTGCCGCCGGCCATCGGCCAGGGCTCGCCGTCGAGCGTGGTGACCTTGCGCCCGTCGGCCAGCAGCAGGCCGCAGCGCAGCGCCCCGCTGCCGGGGCGGCCGTACGGTGTCGTCCGGCCGCCCGGCTCGATCCGCCGCAGGAAGACCGCCAGCCGCATCGTCACCGACGCCGGCCACACCTCCCAGCCGGTCAGCATGATCCGCACATCGGGGCCGGCGCCGACCTCGGCAACCTGCGGAAGCCGAGCCGGCACGAACCAGGGGGCGGGCGCGAAATCCTCGGTGCCGCCGGGATCGTAGGCGCTCAACACCATGGTCCCGGCGGGGGGTTCGGGTGGTGGGTCGGTGGCGATCAGACCGTCGAAGAAGCTCATGCACCGATCGTGACACCCGCCACTGACAATCCGCCGCGCCGCGCGCGCCGCCGCCGCTCCGGTGTGATTGGTCGCGGTAGATGACACCTGGTCGTCCTAACTGTCACCGGCGCTCCGCCAGCACGACCGTCGAGATGCGTGAGGTCGTTGACCGGCGGAAACGACTCACTGCCGGTGTCAGATAGGCCGACCAACGCGAGCATGTGCCAACAACGATGACCAAACGGTGCCAACCATCGTGACCAAGGCGGACCATCGGACATGCTCGGCGGGATCCAGCGGTGTCATCCATCGCGACCAATCACATCCGGCCGCCCCGCATCAGCCCCGGAGTTCGGGCAGCACCCGCTCCGCGAACAGGTGCAGCGACCGCCAGCCCTCGTCGACCGGCATCCCGCCGCACAGCGGATGCAGGATCAACGTGCCCTGGGCGCCCGCCTCTTGGGCCAGCTTCACACACGCCTCCGGCGTGACGATCCGGTACACGCCCTCCGCGCGCAGCGCCGCGGCGTCCCCGGCGGTGGAGCGCACCGCGGAGCGGATCCCGGCGGACTGCCACGACGCGTACATCCGCGCCTCGTGCAGCAGATGCCCGCCGTACTCGGCCCAACTGCGGTGCGGGTCCTCGGAGATGTGCAGCAGGCAGGTGCGCTCGGGCGGCTGCAGCACCCAGCCCTCGGTGCCGAACTCGGCGCGCTGCTCGTGGTAGTAGCGCTCCAGCTCCGGCAGGCGGTCGCCGGGGAAGAAGGGCAGCCCGAACCGGGCGGCGCGCCGGGCCGCCGGGCGTGAGCCGCCGCCGATCAGCAGCGGCGGATGCGGCCGGGTGTACGGGCGAGGGGTGACCTGGACCGTACGCCCCCGATAGTCGAAGGGTTCACCGGTCCAGGCGGCGAGCAGCGTCCGCAGCACCTCGTCCTGGAGGGCGCCGCGGCGCCGCCAGTCCTTGCCGTGCGCCGCGTACTCCTCGGGCCGGTAGCCGAGGCCGGCGACGGTGACCAGCCGGCCGCCGCTGAGCAGGTCGAGCGCGGCGATGTCCTCGGCCAGCCGCAGCGGGTCGTGCAGCGGGGTGATCAGCGCGGAGACGGTGACGCCGATGCGCCGGGTGGCACCGAAGACGGCGCCCGCGAAGACGAGCGGCGCGGGCATCCAGCCGTTGGTGGTGGCGTGGTGCTCCTCGGTCTGCACCATGGTCAGCCCGCGGTCGTCGGCGAACGCGGCCATCTCCAGGGCGGCCCGATAGCGCGCGGCGAGCCCTTCGGGGGTGGGCGCCGGGTCGACGAGGTTGAAGCGCAGCACCGTTGTGCAGAGGGGCGGCGGGTAGCCCCTCGTCGAGGGGTGGTGGTCGGGCGACGGGCGGGATGGAATCGCTGACATGACGGCGTCCCCTTCGCCGGGCGGATGGCGAAGGGGACGTTAGCTGACGTCTCGTCAGTTATCCAGGTCGGTGGCCGGAACCGGCCAGGACGGTGGCGCGGATCCGGCCGGGGCGGCCACCGGCTGCGCGCCGCCGGCCGCCCGGTCGTTCAGCCGACCTCGACGGTCGGCCGGTCCTCGTCGGCGGCCCGCTCGGGCGCCTGCGCGGGGACGTTCTCCCGAGCGGCCGGCAGTACCGCGAAGACCACCGCGGCGATCAGGATCGTGGCCGCCCAGCCCAGGCCGTTCCGGCCGATCCAGGTGCCGGCCAGCGGGCCGGTGAACCACTCCACCTTCGTGAAGCACAGGCCCGCCACCAGGGCGACGGTCCAGGCGGTCATGGCCTGCCAGGAGAAGCCGCCCTTGTACCAGTAGCGGCTGGTGCGGCCGACGTTCATCAGGCTCTCCGCGTCGTAGCGCACCGCCTTGTTGCGCCGGCGGGCCATGTCGACGCCGTAGACGCCGATCCAGGCGGAGAAGGAGACCGCGAGCAGCGTCAGGAAGGCGATGAACTGGCCGATGAAGTCCTTGGCCACCAGCATCATGAACAGCCCGCCGATCAGGCTGATGGCGGCGTTGATGCTGACCGCCATGGCACGCGGCAGCTTGACGCCCATGGTCTGCGCGGTGAAGCCCGCGGAGTACATCGACAGGCTGTTGATCAGCATCATCCCGATCAGCGCGGTGATCAGGTACGGAATCGCGATGGCCGACGGCAGGACCTGGCCGAGGAACGACATCGGGTCGGTGTTCTGGTTGGCCAGCTCCGGGTTGGACACGGCCATCACGCCGCCCATGACCACCATCGGGACCAGCACCAGGGCCGCACCGGAGACGGTGGTGCCGACGATCTTCTTGCCGGAGGCGGAGTGCGGCAGGTAGCGCGCGAAGTCCGGGCCGGTGGGCACCCAGCTGATGCCGCCGGCCGCGATCGTGCCGATGCCCGCGATCATCATGGCGCCGCTGCCCGGCGACTTGGCGAAGACGGCGCTCCACGGCATCTCGACGATCAGGTAGATCAGCACGACGATGCTGATCAGGCTGAAGAGGTACGTGGAGTACTTGTTGCAGAGGTTCAGCGCCTTGCGGCCCATCCCGCTGACCAGGAAGGTGCAGGCGACGAAGGCGAGCAGGGTGACGACGACCAGGACGTTGTTGGCCTTGATGCCGAACACCAGGTGCAGCACGGTCAGGATCGCGTAGGCGCCGGTGACCGCGTTGATCGTCTCCCAGCCGAAGCGCGCGACCCAGAGGATCGCGCCCGGGAAGTAGTTGCCGCGCACGCCGAAGGCGGCCCGGGAGAGCATCGCGCCGGGGGCACCGCCCCACTTGCCGGAGACCGACAGCAGGCCGACCATCCCGAAGGAGACCGCGGAGGCGATCGCGGCGACCACCAGCACCTGCCAGAAGTTCAGGCTGTTGTTGATCACCAGGGAGGCGCCCATGGTGAGCAGCAGCACGCTGATGTTGGCGGCGACCCAGGTCGGGAACAGTTCGCGGACCCGGCCCCGGCGTTCGTGGTCGGGAACCGGCTCGATGCCACGGGTCTCGACGGCGCCGTCGGCTTCGGGGATGGACGTGGATGCGGACGTAGTGCTGGTGCCCATGGGTGCAGCTGTCTCCGTGCGGGGGTCTGGGGGGCACCCCCGGGGAGGAGGTGCAGGCAGCGGCTGTGGTGCCTGGCCAGAAATGGTTGCCAGGACTCTACGCGCGTTGCGCAGCCGTCCACCATCGTACTTTGATCCAACTTCTACCGGTCCGCCCCCTTGGACTCCTCGACGATGCCAGAGATTTCCGGTTCCTGTCGATGAGTCCAGTCACACCCTTCTGAACAGGCACGGCGCGACCGCACCGGGTGCCGGCGGCAGAAGCGGAAGCCGGTCCACCGGTCCGGAACCTCGTGGCTCCGCCCGACACCGTGCCTCCGGAGAGACGCATGTCTCGTTTCGGGTGGGTCCCGGCGGCGCCGCGGACGGCGATCTTCCGGCTCGGGGTCATCCGGGGCCGGATGTGGTGCAAGGTGAAACCGATGAACGAGAGCGAGTACTCGCAGGAGGCCGATGTGCCCGGCAAGACGTGTCAGTGGTGCCAGGGCACCGGCTATGTGTCCCAGGCCCTCGCCTACGCCCCGGGCGTCGATCCCTTCCGGGGGCCGTACGAAACCGTTCACCGGGCGGGCGAATGCCGGCACTGCCAGGGGTTGGGCATGTACGACTCGCACCGAGATCCCACCCTGGAGCGCTGGCGGCGCACCCAGGAGCGCAGAGAGAGCTAGGTCCTGTCGTCGGACTCCCGCCTGCCTGCCGACGCCCTGCACGCGCCCCCACCCTCGAACCGGCTTCGCACGGCTAGGGCGGGGGGACCCCCTTCGTCGCACCGGACAATGACCGCAGTACTCCAGTACAGGGGCCGTCGCCCGGCACGCCGAGAGCACGCACCGGACGCCGCCCGGCCCGCCCTTCGGGCGGACGACGGGAGTCCGACGACAGGACCTAGGGCCGCGGGCGCCGGCCCGGGCCCGATGCGCCGGACCGGACCCCGTGCGCGTGCCGCCGCCCGCCGCGGGGCGTGGCTGATACTGGAGGGGTTATGGAAACCGTCATCCTTGCTGTAGTGATCGCCGTGGTCGCGCTCGGCGCGATCAGCGGGCTTGTCGTCAGCAGCCGCAAGAAGAAGCAGCTGCCGCCGTCCCCGCCGGCTGCCCCCAAGCCCTCCGTCACCGCGCCCCCCGCCGAACCGCAGGTCGGCGAGGAGGCCGAGACCCCACGCGACGAAGAACGTCGCACCATCGAAGAAGTCGCGCTGCCCGCCGTCGAGGCCCCCGAGGCCGAGGCACCGGCCGTCGAACCCGAGGCGGCTGCGCCGGCCGCGGCGCCCGAGATCGAGGTCCCCGCGCCGACCGCCGGCCGGCTGGTCCGGCTGCGCGCCCGGCTCTCCCGCTCCCAGAACAGCCTCGGCAAGGGCCTGCTGACCCTGCTGTCGCGCGAACACCTCGACGAGGAGACCTGGGAGGAGATCGAGGACACCCTGCTCACCGCCGACGTCGGTGTCGCCCCCACCCAGGAGCTCGTCGACCGGCTGCGCGAACGCGTCAAGGTCCTGGGCACCCGCACCCCCGAGGGCCTGCGCGAGCTGCTGCGCGAGGAGCTGCTGACCCTCATCGGCACCGACGCCGACCGCACCGTGCACACCGGCAACGGCATCGGCAACGGCGGCGACGAGATCCCCGGCGTCGTGATGGTCGTCGGCGTCAACGGCACCGGCAAGACCACCACCACCGGCAAGCTCGCCCGGGTGCTGGTCGCCGACGGCAAGTCCGTGGTCCTCGGCGCGGCCGACACCTTCCGCGCCGCCGCCGCCGACCAGCTCCAGACCTGGGGCGAGCGGGTCGGCGCCCGCACGGTCCGCGGGCCCGAGGGCGGCGACCCCGCCTCGATCGCGTTCGACGCGGTGAAGGAAGGCATCGCCGAGTCCGCCGACGTCGTCCTGATCGACACCGCCGGCCGGCTGCACACCAAGACCGGCCTGATGGACGAGCTCGGCAAGGTCAAGCGGGTCGTCGAGAAGCACGGCCCGGTCGGCGAGGTGCTGCTCGTCCTGGATGCCACCACCGGCCAGAACGGCCTGGTCCAGGCCCGGGTGTTCGCCGAGGTCGTCGACATCACCGGTGTGGTGCTGACCAAGCTCGACGGCACCGCCAAGGGCGGCATCATCGTCGCCGTCCAGCGCGAGCTCGGGGTGCCGGTCAAGCTCGTCGGCCTGGGCGAGGGCGCGGACGACCTGGCGCCCTTCGAGCCGGAGGCGTTCGTCGACGCGCTCATCGGCTGAGGCAGCCGAGGCCGCCGACGCAGGAGGCACCGCCGCACCGCCCGCGGCCCCATCGGCCCCCGGTACCCGCACCCGTCGGGTACCGGGGGCCGACGCTTCTCCCCGTGGGCACACGCGCGGCGCGTACGGCACTCGCGGGCACCTACGGCACCGGGCGCCGCCTCCTCGGGAGCGGCGCCCGGATCACGCCGCCGACGTCACGCCGCCGACGTCACGCCGCCGACATCACCCCGACGACGAAACGATTTGCCCGCGTTCAGTTCAGACCGGTGGCCGGGAGCAGCCCGCTCCGTGGGCGGCCGGGCGGCTGCCCACGGAGCGGTTGCACACATACGCCAGCGTCCCGAGCAGCAGCCGGGCCTGCGGCGGGCGCCCGGCCGAGTCCAGCGTCGGCGGACGCAGCCAGCGCATCGCGCCGTGGCCGCCGAAGTCCGAGGGCGGCGCGGTGATGTAGTCGCCGCGCCCCAGGGAGCGCAGGTCCAGATCGGCGTCGTCCCAGCCCATGCGGTAGAGGAGGTCGGGGAGCGCGCCGGCCGCCCCGGGGGCGACGAAGAACAGCGCCCGGCCGGTCGGGGTGGCGGCCACCGGCCCGAGCGGCAGCCCCATCCGCTCCAGCCGCACCAGCGCGCCGCTGCCCGCGTCCTCGGGCACGTCGAGGATGTCGAAGGACCGCCCCACGGGAAGCAGCACCGCGGCCCCCGGGGTGTCGGCCCAGGCAGCCGCCGCCTTCTCCAGGGGTGCGCCGGCCGCCAACTCCTGGCCGAAGGACAGCGGATGGGCGCCCGGCGACGGGCAGTCGGCGGCGCCGCACGAGCAGTCCGTGCGGCTGCCGGTGCGGACCGCGCGGGCGCCCGGAGCCACGTCCCAGCCCCACAGCCCGGTGTACTCCGCCACCGCGGTGCTCTCGGTCGAGCGGGCGCGGCGGCGCGAGCCGGAACGGATGTCCCGAATGCCGCCGATCGTGAAGTCCATGCCCCCTCCAACGGGTGGTGCGTGCGAGTGGTTACGAGGCGGCGCATTGACGAGGAGGCGGTGTCCACGCAGGTGTTCACGCTCCGTCGACGGTCCGCGGTGCCGGTGGTGAGCCGTCGCGTGCCGGGTGGTGCGATGCGCCGCGCACGCCTTCGCGTGCTTCGCTCCGCCCGGCCCTCTTCGGCCTGTGTCAAGTCAATCGCGAGAGCAGCCCGGGGAGTTCATTCAAAGGGGTGGCGAATGGTGGCGTTTCCGCGGTCGCCCTCGCGATGGGCGTGATCGTAGGATTACTTTCGGTGCGCGAACCCCGGAGAGGCATCGTTCGCACGGGTATGCCGGTGGCAACGCGCCAGGAGGAGCGCGGCCGGAGGTGTGGCCGGAATCCGCGCTCGGGTAGATGTACCCCCGCAACGGACGCCGCAACAGGCGGCATCCTGTGGGTGGTTCGCAGTTCGCAGCAAAGCGCAATCGGAATGGGGGCATTCCTGTGGGCGGCACTGGCGGCACCGCCGGCTCCAACAGCACGGGCGGCACCGACGCCGTCAAACGTCCCAACGCGCAGTTGGGTTCGTGGTTCATGCGCAGCGGCTGGTCCAAGGGCGAGCTGGCGCGACAGGTCAACCGGCGGGCGCGCCAGATGGGCGCCCACCACATCAGCACCGACACCTCCCGCGTGCGCCGCTGGCTGGACGGCGAGCAGCCGCGCGAGCCCATCCCGCGGATCCTGTCCGAGCTCTTCTCCGAGCGCTTCGGCTGTGTGGTCGGCATCGAGGAGCTGGGACTGCGTTCGGCGCACCAGTCCCCATCCGTCTCCGGGGTCGACCTGCCCTGGGCCGGGCCCCAAACCGTCAGCCTGATCAGCGAGTTCTCGCGCAGCGACCTGATGCTGGCGCGCCGCGGCTTCCTGGGCACCTCCCTGGCGCTGGCCGCCGGGCCGACCCTCATCGAGCCGATGCAGCGCTGGCTGGTGCCGGTGCCCGCGACGCCCGGCGACGCGCAGGCCCGGCAGGACCGGGCCCCGCGGCCGGCCCGGCTGTCCCAGCCCGAGCTGGAGCTGCTGGAGTCGACGACCGCGATGTTCCGGCAGTGGGACGCGCAGTGCGGCGGCGGGCTGCGGCGCAAGGCGGTGGTCGGCCAGCTTCACGAGGTCACCGACCTCCTCCAGGAGCCGCAGCCGTCCCAGGTCTCCAAGCGGCTGTTCAAGGTCGCCGCCGAACTGGCCGAGCTGGCGGGCTGGATGAGTTACGACATCGGGCTCCAGCCGACCGCGCAGAAGTACTTCGTGCTGGCGCTGCACGCCTCCAAAGAGGCCGGCGACCGCCCCCTGGGCTCGTACATCCTCTCCAGCATGAGCCGGCAGATGATCCATCTCGGCCGACCCGACGACGCGTTGGAGCTGATCCACCTCGCCCAGTACGGCAGCCGGGAGACCGCCACGCCGCGTACCCAGGCGATGTTGTATGCGATGGAGGCGCGCGCGTACGCCGGCATGGGTCAGCCCAGCAAGGTCAAGCGGGCGGTGCGGATGGCCGAGGACACCTTCTCCGACATCACTCCCGGCGAGCCGGAGCCGGACTGGATCCGCTTCTTCTCCGAGGCCGAGCTGAACGCCGAGAACGCCCACTCCTACCGCGACCTCGCCTACGTGGCGGGCCGCAGCCCCACGTATGCCTCGCTCGCCGAGCCCGTGATGCGGCGCGCCGTGGAGCTGTTCGGCCAGGACCCCGAGCACCAGCGCTCGTACGCGCTCAACCTGATCGGGATGGCGACCGTGCATCTGCTCCAGAAGGAGCCGGAAGCCTGCGCGGAAATGGCGCAGCGCGCGATCCCGTTCGCCCGGCAGGTCCGCTCCGAGCGGGTCAACACCCGGCTGCGCAAGACCGTGGACACCGCGGCGCGGGAGTACGGGGGCCTCGCCGAGGTGGTCCGGCTGGGCGACGAGCTGTCCCGGCAGCTCCCGGAGACGGCCGAGGCCGGCTGAGGGAGGGTGTCCGCGGGCTGAACCGGTGGTGCCGGTCTGATCTCGGAGTTCACCGGGGTGTAACACGGAGGGTGCCTTCGTCACCCCGGTGAAACACCGGCAAGGTTTGGCCGAAACGGTGCTGCGACAACCTCATCGCGAAGTCGGCCCACCAGCACCACGCCCGCACGGGCCGCATCGACGACGAGGAGACGCCGATGCCCCCAGGCATCCTGACGATCGCGGCAGACAAAGCGACGCTCAGCCCGGCCAACACCGGGTTCATGCTGATCTGCTCCGCACTGGTGATGATCATGACCCCCGGTCTCGCCTTCTTCTACGGCGGCATGGTCCGGGTCAAAAGCGTCCTGAACATGCTGATGATGAGCTTCATCAGCCTGGGCATCGTGACCATCCTGTGGGTGCTGTACGGCTTCGGGCTCGCGTTCGGCAAGGACAACGGCGGCGTCATCGGCTGGGACAGCACCTTCGCCGGGATGGGCCACATCGGCCTGACCCAGCTGTGGGGCACCACCACCATCCCCGTCTACGTCTTCGCGGTCTTCCAGCTGATGTTCGCGGTGATCACGCCCGCGCTGATCAGCGGGGCGCTCGCGGACCGGGTGAAGTTCACCGCCTGGGCGCTGTTCATCGCCCTGTGGGTGACCGTCGTCTACTTCCCCGTCGCCCACTGGGTGTGGGCCGACGGCGGATGGCTCTTCAAGCTCGGCGTGATCGACTTCGCCGGCGGCACCGCCGTCCACATCAACGCCGGTGCCGCGGCGCTCGGCGTCATCCTCGTCGTCGGCAAGCGGATCGGCTTCAAGAAGGACCCGATGCGCCCGCACAGCCTTCCCCTGGTGATGCTCGGCGCGGGACTGCTGTGGTTCGGCTGGTTCGGCTTCAACGCGGGCTCCTGGCTCAACAACGACGACGGTGTCGCCGCGGTCGCCTTCGTCAACACCCAGGTCGCCACCGCCGCCGCGATGCTCGGCTGGCTCGCCTACGAAAAGCTCCGGCACGGCTCGTTCACCACCCTTGGCGCGGCCTCCGGCGCGGTCGCCGGACTCGTCGCGATCACCCCGGCGTGCGGCGCCGTCAGCCCGCTCGGCGCCATCGCCATCGGCGTGATCGCCGGCGTGGTGTGCGCGATGGCGGTCGGCCTCAAGTACAAGTTCGGCTACGACGACTCGCTCGACGTCGTCGGCGTCCACCTCGTGGGCGGCGTCATCGGCTCGCTGCTGATCGGCGTCTTCGCCACCGGCGGTGTGCAGAGCGACGCCAAGGGCCTCCTGTACGGCGGCGGCTTCGCCCAGCTCGGCAAGCAGAGCGTCGGCGTGGTCTGCGTGCTCCTGTACTCCCTGGTCGTCTCGTACGTCCTTGCCAAGGCGATCGACCTGGTGATGGGCTTCCGGGTCGGCGAGGACGAGGAGATCGCCGGCGTCGACCAGGCCGCGCACGCCGAGACCGCGTACGACTTCGCCGGCGCGGGCGGCGGCACGGCCGCCCGCAAGACCACGGCCCTCGGCGAGACCCCGACCAAGAAGGTGGACGCGTGAAGCTCATCACCGCAGTAATCAAGCCGCACCGGCTGGACGAAGTGAAGGACGCCCTCCAGGCGTTCGGCGTGCACGGTCTGACCGTCACCGAGGCCAGCGGCTACGGACGGCAGCGCGGGCACACCGAGGTGTACCGCGGCGCCGAGTACACCGTCGACCTGGTGCCGAAGATCCGGATCGAGGTGCTCGTGGAGGACGCGGACGCCGAGGAACTGGTGGCGGTCGTGGTCAAGGCGGCCCGGACCGGCAAGATCGGCGACGGGAAGGTGTGGAGCGTCCCCGTGGACGACGCGGTCCGGGTGCGGACCGGCGAGCGCGGCCCCGACGCGCTGTAGACCGCGCCGCGGCGGCGGGGGAGTCCGGTGGGGCCCCGGTGGGGGCACAACACGACCAAGGAGAAGCCGAGTTGACCGAGAGCGCAGAGGACACCGCAGGCCGCCCCGCGGCCCCGCCGCCCAGCGCCCCCGACGGCGGCCACCTTGCTGCCTCTGACGGCGGCTACGCCGCAGCCCGATTGCGACTCCTCCAGGACGACGCCCCCACCGGCCCCGACCGCCGCGCCGGCCTCGCCCACCTCACCGACGACTGGCTCGGCGCCCTGCTGACCGCGGCGGCCGGTGCCACCGGCGTCACCGGCACCGCACTGGTCGCCGTCGGCGGCTACGGCCGCGGCGAACTCTCCCCGCGCAGCGACCTCGACCTCCTCCTGCTGCACGACGGCCGGGCCGCCACCGCGGACCTCGCCGCCCTCGCCGACCGCCTCTGGTACCCCGTCTGGGACCTCGGCCTGGACCTCGACCACTCCGTACGCACCCCCTCCGAGGCCCGCCGGGCGGCCCGCGAGGACCTCAAGGTGCAGCTGGGCCTGCTGGACGCCCGCCACCTGGCCGGCGACCCCGAGCTGACCGCCGCGGTGCGCAGCGCCGCCTACGCGGGCTGGCGGGAGAGCGCCCCCAAGCGGCTGCCCGAACTCCACGAGCTGTGCCAGGAGCGCGCCGCCCGCCAGGGCGAACTCCAGTACCTCCTCGAACCCGACCTCAAGGAGGCCAGGGGCGGCCTCCGGGACGCCACCGCGCTGCGCGCCATCGCCGCCTCCTGGCTCGCCGACGCCCCGCGCGGCGGCCTGGAAACGGCCCGCACCCGGCTCCTCGACACCCGCGACGCGCTCCACCTCACCACCGGCCGCGCCACCGACCGGCTCGCCCTCCAGGAACAGGACCAGGTCGCCGGCGCCCTCGGCATGCTCGACGCCGACGCGCTGCTGCGGCAGACCTACGAATCCGCCCGCACCATCTCCTACGCCGCCGACGTCACCTGGCGCGAGGTCGGCCGGGTCCTGCGCGCCCGGTCCGTCAAACCGACGCTGCGCGGGCTGCTGGCCGGACGGCCCGGACGCACGGCCGCCAAGGGGGAGCGCTCGCCGCTCGCCGAGGGCGTCGTGGAGCTCGACGGCGAGGCGGTACTGGCCCGCACCGCGCGCCCCGAACGCGACCCCGTCCTGGTCCTGCGCGCCGCAGCCGCCGCCGCCCAGGCCGGACTCCCGCTCGCCACCCACGCCATCCGCCGCTGCGCCCGAGCCGGCGCCACCGCGCCGCTGCCCGTGCCCTGGCCGGCCGAGGCCCGGGAACAGCTGGTGACGCTGCTCGGCGCGGGTGCGCACACCGTGCCCGTATGGGAGGCCCTGGAGGCCGAGGGCGTCATCGGCCGGCTGCTGCCCGACTGGGAACGCGTCCGCTGCCGCCCGCAGCGCAACGCCGTCCATACCTGGACCGTCGACCGCCACCTGGTCGAGACCGCGGTACGCGCCGCCGCGCTGACCCGCCGGGTGCACCGCCCCGATCTGCTGCTGGTCGCCGCCCTGCTGCACGACATCGGCAAGGGCTGGCCCGGCGACCACTCGGTGGCCGGCGAGACCATCGCCCGCGACGTGGCGTCCCGGCTCGGCTTCGACAGCCACGACATCACCGTGATCGCCACCCTCGTCCGGCACCACCTGCTGCTCATCGAGACCGCCACCCGGCGCGACCTGGACGACCCGGAGACCGTCGCCGCGGTCGCCGAGGCCGTCGGCAGCCCCGGAACCCTGGAACTCCTGCACGCCCTCACCGAGGCCGACGCGCTGGCCACCGGGCCCGCCGCCTGGAGCTCCTGGCGCGACGGCCTGGTCACCGACCTGGTCGCCCGCGTCGCCGACCGGCTCGCCGGGGAGCCCGCGGCCGACCCCCGCGAGACGGCGGGCCCGACCGCCGAACAGGAGCGGCTGGCCATCGAGGCCGGGCGCACCGGCGGACCGGTGCTGGCACTGCACACCCGGCCCGAGAGCACCCCGCAGACCGCGGACGACGGCACCGCCGCCCGGGAACCGGTCGGCGTGGAACTCCTGATCGCCGTCCCCGACCAGGCCGGTGTGCTGCCCGCCGCGGCCGGCGTGCTGGCCCTGCACCGGCTCACCGTGCGCGCCGCCGACCTGCGCGCCCTCGACCCCATCGGCCAGGGCCCGGTCCTGCTGCTCAGCTGGCGGGTGGCCGCCGAGTACGGCTCGCTCCCCGAGGCCGACCGGCTGCGCGCCGACCTGGTCCGCGCCCTGGACGGCTCCCTCGACATCCCCGCCCGCCTCGCCGAACGCGAACGCGCCTACGCCCGCCGCTCCCGCGCCGTACTGGCCCCGCCACCCCGGGTCACCGTCGCCACCGGCAGTTCCCGTACGGCCACCGTCATCGAGGTCCGCGCCCAGGACGCGCACGGGCTGCTGCACCGGATCGGCCGGGCACTGGAGGCGGCCGGGGTCTGGGTGCGCAGCGCCCATGTGAGCACCCTGGGGGCGAACGCGGTGGACACGGTGTACGTCACCCGGCACGACGGGACGGTGCTGCCGGAAGGGGAGGCGGCCGATCTGGCGAAGGCGCTGGAAGAGGCGCTCCGGTAGCGGCCTGCCGGCCGCGTGTCCGGCGTCCGCGCGGTTGCCCCCGGCGCACGGCCGGGAGCGGGCCCGGGACGGTTCGCTTGCGTGGCCGGATACCCTAGAAGCCGACTGCACCCCGCCCCCGACCCCGAGGATCGACGACCGCCGTGTTCGATACGCTTTCCGACCGCTTGGCGAGTACTTTCAAAAACCTCCGGGGCAAGGGCCGCCTGAGCGAGGCGGACATCGACGCCACGGCGCGCGAGATCCGTATCGCCCTCCTCGAGGCCGACGTCGCCCTCCCGGTCGTCCGCGCCTTCATCAAGCACGTCAAGGAACGCGCCTCCGGTTCCGAGGTCTCCCAGGCGCTGAACCCGGCCCAGCAGGTCATCAAGATCGTCAACGAGGAGCTCATCCGCATCCTCGGCGGCGAGACCCGCCGGCTGCGGCTCGCCAAGACGCCGCCGACGGTCATCATGCTGGCGGGTCTGCAGGGTGCCGGTAAGACGACCCTGGCCGGAAAGCTCGGCCGCTGGCTCAAGTCGCAGGGCCACGCCCCGCTGCTGGTCGCCTGCGACCTCCAGCGCCCCAACGCCGTCAACCAGCTCCAGGTCGTCGCCGAGCGCGCCGGCGTCGCCTTCTACGGTCCGCAGCCGGGCAACGGCGTCGGCGACCCCGTCCAGGTCGCCAAGGACTCCGTCGAGCACGCGCGCACCAAGCAGCACGACGTCGTCATCGTCGACACCGCCGGCCGCCTCGGTATCGACGCCGAGATGATGCAGCAGGCCGCCGACATCCGCGACGCGGTCGGCCCCGACGAGGTCCTGTTCGTCGTCGACGCGATGATCGGCCAGGACGCGGTCAACACCGCCGAGGCGTTCCGCGACGGCGTCGGCTTCGACGGCGTGGTGCTCTCCAAGCTGGACGGCGACGCCCGCGGTGGTGCCGCGCTCTCCATCGCGCACGTCACCGGCAAGCAGATCATGTTCGCCTCCAACGGCGAGAAGCTGGACGACTTCGACGCGTTCCACCCGGACCGCATGGCGTCCCGCATCCTCGGCATGGGCGACATGCTGTCGCTCATCGAGAAGGCCGAGCAGACCTTCAGCCAGCAAGAGGCCGAGAAGATGGCGGCCAAGCTGGCGAAGGGCCCCAAGGAATTCACGCTGGACGACTTCCTGGCCCAGATGGAGCAGGTCCGCAAGATGGGCTCCATCTCCAAGCTCCTCGGCATGCTGCCCGGTATGGGGCAGATGAAGGAGCAGATCAACAACCTCGACGAGCGCGAGGTCGACCGCACGGCCGCGATCATCAAGTCGATGACGCCGGGCGAGCGCCAGGACCCGACGATCATCAACGGCTCGCGCCGCGCCCGTATCGCCCGCGGTTCCGGCGTGGACGTCAGCGCCGTCAAGAACCTCGTCGAGCGGTTCTTCGACGCCCGCAAGATGATGTCGCGGATGGCCCAGGGCGGCGGTATGCCGGGCATGCCCGGGATGCCGGGCATGGGTGGCGGCGCCGCGCGCAAGAAGAAGCAGCTCAAGCAGGCCAAGGGCAAGCGCAAGAGCGGCAACCCAATGAAGCGCAAGGCCGAGGAAGAGGCCGCGGCGGCGCGCCGTGAGGCCGCGGCGGCCGGCAACCCGCTGGGCCTCCCGCAGGGTGCCGGCCAGGACCCGCAGAACTTCGAACTGCCCGAGGAGTTCAAGAAGTTCATGGGGTGAGGTCGAAGAGGGCGGTTAGGTCGGTTGGAGCGCCGAGGCGGCGGTGCCGAGGTGGGGGCGGGATGGCTTGCCTTCCTTGTCCGTCGGCCGCCCCTCTCTCCCCGTCCGCCCGCCCGGGCCTTCTGCGCTGCGTCGCCTGAGCCCTCTTCGCCTTCGTCTGTTCGCTCGGGCCCTCTTGGCGTCCTCGCCCACCCGGCTACCCGCCCGGCTACCCGCCACCCGGCTACCCGCCCGCCCACCCACCCCCTCCGCACCTCCTCACCCGCCCACCCCCCGAAGGGGGGTGGGCGGCGGGGAAAAAATAGGCGCAGGGTGGGCGGCGGGTAAGAGGAGCGCACCCCTGGGGATTTCGCACCCCACAGGACTGCGCACCTCACGGGATTTCGCCCCCCGCAGCATGCCGCCGCCCACCGCTTCTCACCGCCTGCTTCTCACCGCCCGCGGCACTCGGCCCCAGGACCTCACCGTCCCGCCACGCGGGCTCACCCCTACGGGAACTCACCGCCCCACGGCCCCCGAAGCCCCTGCCTCCCCCTCACCCCCGACCTCCCGCCCCCAGGAACCGCAGCGGGTTCCGCCGCGTCAGTCGGTCGATCAGCTCCTCGTCCGCCCCCGCCGCCCGCAGCCGCGGCAGGAACGACCGGAAGAGGTGCCCGTACCCCCAGCCGCCCTCCTCGGTCAGATAGCCGTGCCGGGAGATGTCGCAGCTCAGCAGCGCCCGGTCCGCGTACCCGGCCTCCAGCAGCGCCAGCAGCAGCCGCAGCCGTACCGCGTCGGGCGCGTAGTGCTCCTTCCCGACGGTGTCGAAGCCGAGATACGCCCCGGCCGCCGCCAGTTCCCGGTGCACCGCCGGATCGTCCAGCAGGTCCTGATGGCCGATGCTGATCCGGTGCGGTGGCAGCCCGGCCGCGGTCAGCAGCGCCAGCTGGGCCGGACCGCCGCGTCCGAGGTGTGTATGGGTCGCCACCGGCAGACCGGTCGCGAGGGCGGCGCGGGCGGCGGCGGTCAGCGTCCGCACCTCCGGCTCGCTCGGTTCGTCGCCGTGGCTGCCGGCCTCCCCGATGACGCCCGGCCGGATGCCGGTGCCGTCGCAGCCGTCCGTGATCTCCGTGATCAGTATGTCGGTCAGCCGCCCGGTGTCCGCGCCGGCGACCTCCGGAGGGTGGCGGCGGTCCTGGTACCAGCCGGTGCCCGCGATCACCGCGACCCCGGTCTCCCGGGAGATCCCGGCCAGCGCGCGGGGATCGCGCCCCATGCCGCGGCAGCTCAGCTCGACCACCAGTGACAGGCCGAACTCCGCGCGCAGTGCGGACAGTTCGCGGACGATCGCGGGCCGGTGCCGGGCGGCGAGACCGGCCGCCGGATCGTTCTCCCCGGTGAGCGCGAGCGCCAGATGCTCATGGGGGAGTACCGGACCGCGCACCGCGGAGGCGGGCAGCGGCCCCGTGACGGTGTGCAGCACCCGTTCCGTACGGTGCGCGGGACCCTCCATCCGGCGCTTCCCTCCCGCCCCGCGGGGCACTCGCTCATGACTGCACCGGAGTGAACAGGTCCAGCCAGTACAGGACGTTGAGCAGCACACCGCCCACGAGGACCGCGGCCGGGCCCGCCGCCATCCGTACGACGACCCGCCCCATCGCCTCGTTGAGCAGGTACAGCCCGCCGACGAGCAGGATCCCCAGCCCGCCGCCCATGGCCTGCGCGGCCAGCAACGACCCGAAGAGGACGGCCAGTTGGAGGGTGTCGCCGATCGCGCCGCGCAGCTGCTCCGAGGAGTCGCGTACGGAGGGCAGCCGGCCCAGCGCCCGCCCGATCCCGCTGAGCGCCAGCACCTCCACCGCGAACAGCAGCGCCCCGCACCCCAGCGCCAGCCAGGGGTCGGGCAGCAGATAGCCGACCGGAAAGACGAGGGTGAAGCCCGCGATGCCGTACGCGCCCGAGGCGAGCGCGGTGGTGGCGACGAGCGGCAGGAAGCCCAGCGCGCGGTAGAAGTCGACCTGCGCCGCCTCGGCGGCCCGCCCCTTGGCGAGGAGGAAGCCGGCCGCCTCGCCGCCGCCGAGGATACGCAGCTGCGCCAGCAGGCACACCCCGGCGCCCAGCGCCATGAACAGCGGCAGATGCCGGCGCAGCCGGGCCGCACTCGCACCGAACAGCGACGCCATCGGGTCGGCGCCGCCCGTATCCCCTCCCCCCTGTGGCATCGCGCGGACGGACCCCACCGCCCGGGCCGCCCGCAGATCCCGGACCACCGCCATACCGACCAGCAGCAGCACCCCGGCCGCCATCGCCGGCGCCCCGGCGAACACGCCCGGCCACACTCTCAACGTCACCACGACGAGCGAGAGTTCCAGCACCCCCGCGACCGCCCCGTGCAGCCGGCCGAACTGCTTGCTTACGGCCAGCACCGGAAACAGCGTGAACAGGTACAGGATCGGCGTCGCCATGTGCCGCATGGCCGTCAGGAAGTCGACCGGCAGCTGATGCGCCGCCCCGTTCACGCCCTTGAGCCCGAGGACCACCAGCGCGCCCCAGGCGCCGCCCAGGAGGGGCGCCAGCCATTTCCGGGGCGCCAGGATGCCGAGGACATCGGTCGGCAGGAACACCAGCCAGGGATTGAGCACCCCGGACGACAGCGCCATCGGGGCGCCCAGCCCGAAGACGAACCCGGCGGAGAGCCCGAAGGAGACCGCCCCGGTCGCCCCGCGGGTGCTCCGCCCCTGGACGAAGTCCAGCAGGAACGGCCGCACCCCGTCGTTGAACACCGCCAGCGCCAGATGCGACAGCAGTGCCGTCAGCGCGCACAGCCCGATGACCGCGAGCTGCTGCGCGGGCGAGAGGCCGAGCCCCGGCGCGGCGGTATACGGCGCGCGCACCGTCAGGCCGTACGCGCCGCGATGGCGCGGGCCAGGGCGGGCGTGACGGTGTCGATCCGGTCCACGGCGAAGCCGAAGACCTTCTTGCCGTCGTCGAGCAGCGCCTCGATCTGCGCCGCGCTGGGCACCGACCGCCCGAACGTATGGCAGACCGCCGCGCCCAGCAGCCCGACCAGCACACCGAGCGAGGCGCCCGCCCCCGTATGGCAGGTGCCCAGGAAGTAGTCCGCATGCCCGGCCCGCAGGGTCACCGCGGCGTCCATGTCGTTGCTGGTGGCGATGGAGACGCCGGGCAGCCCGAGCCCGGTCACGGCCCGCACGACCTCGGACTTGCCGACGCCACCGGTGAGGATCTTCGTCATGCGGTGCCCTTTCGCAGCGCGCCGGCCGGCTGTGGCGGATCCACCGCCGGTGGTGGTGCCCCGTCCCCTGCCGGCCGTGCCGCCGCCACCGGGGAGGCCGGTGTGCCACCGGGCAGGACGGCCAGATGCAGCGCCAGGAAGTCGACCTCCGGCCCCGGGAGCGCGGCGCCCAGATCGCGCCCCGCCCGCAGTGCCACCGCACGGGCGCGCGCCACCGCCTCGGGATGCGCCGCGAGCGCGTCGGCCACCGCCGCGTCCGAACGGCCGTCCAGCGCCTCGCCGTCCAGGATCCGGGTCAGCGCCATCAGCAGATGGCCGGCCAGCAGCCCCGCGCTGTCCTCGGTGACGGTGCGCCCCTCGCCGGCCAGCGCCGCCAGCTCCGCGGCCACGAACGCCGCGACCTCCGGACGGACCCGGCCGCTCTCCTCGAAGAGCCGGATACGGAGCGCCAACCGGGCCTCCAGGGAAGGCCGTTCGCGTCCTGCCAAGGCGGCCGGGCCTAACGGGTGCGCGCGATCAGGTAGCGGAACACGTTCGGCATCCACACCGTGCCGTCCGCCCGCTGATGCGGATGCAGCGCCTCCGTCAGCTCCTTCTCCACCTGCCGTGGTTCGGTGGCCTCCAACGCCGCGTCGAACAGCCCCGTCGACAGCAGCCCGCGCACCGCGCTCGCCATATCCGCGTAGCCGAACGGGCAGGCCACCCGCCCCGACCCGTCGGGCCGCAGCCCCGCCCGGTCCGCCAGTTCCTCCAGATCGTCCCGCCCGGCCAGTCGCCAGTCCGCGGACCCGGCGGCGAAGCCGCCCGCGGAATCGGCCAGCCGCTGTGCCACCCGCAGCACCCCGGACGTGGCGCACCGTTCCACCGGGCCCCAGCCGCCCAGTACCACCGCGCTGCCGCGCTCCGCCATCGCCGCCGCCGCGGCCAGCGACGCGGTCAGGCTACCGGCGCTGCTCCCGCAGCCCACCGGGTGGAACGCCGTCACCACCGTGAACGCCGCGTCCTTGGGCGCCGCGTCCGCCAGCCCGCCGCTGACCAGCCGGGTCACCTCCGGCATCCCGTCGGGCGTGAGCCGCTCGCGGGCCAGCTCCAGCCGGCACTCGTCCGCGTCCACGCCGCTGACCTGGGCGCCGCGCGCCGCGGCCAGCAACAGCGCCAGCCCGGAGCCGCAGCCCAGCCCGAGCAGCCGGGTACCGGGCCCGACGCCGAGACGGTCGTACGCGGCGTCGTAGAGGGGGACCAGCATGCGCTCCTGGATTTCCGCCCAGTCACGGGCGCGCGCCCGGGCGCCGGCCGCGGCGGGCGGGTCGTCGCAGCGCATGGACCCGGTGTTCGGAAGCTGGTGCCGCACGAGCGTGGGTGACATCGATAGCGCCCCTATTCGCCGAGAACCCGAAGCTGATCAGTACCGTCCGCCCCCGTTTCCGAGCGTTGTGCGCCCCCGCAATCCAGACAACTGCGCATCCGTCCGGCCGTCCAGAGGGTGCGCCGGGGTTGTCTCCCGCGCGCCCCCGTGTGCGCCGGGCCCGCACTCCGAGCGCCGTTCCAGGGTGCCCCGGCGGGCGCGGTCCCGCCACGGCAGCGCGCAGCGGCCGGCACCCGTGCACCCGGGTGGGCCCCCGCGTCCGGGCGGGAGGCGCTGCCCTACGGTGGAGGGGCGGGCGGTGCCCGGGACGGTCCCTACCACCCGTAACATCACCGCGTGATGGTTGCCCCGGCGTACGACCGGCTTACGCCATGCGGCGTACGCGGGGGTACGCGGCGGTACGTACCGGCTTGTTGCCCGGCGGGCGCCTTCTCCGCAGATCGGCGCACCGGCCCCACGGCACGGCCGATGACCAGAAACTGACTGGTACGTGCAAATTATTTGGGATGGCCCGGAATCGGAACACTGGGCGACCCCGGCTCGTTGTCACGACGTGAGCACGACACCGCCTGTTCTCGCCGCCGAGCTGGCGCTCGCGTGGGCCGACATTCAACGGCACCACCCCGAGCTGCCGGACCTGGCCGCGCCCGAGTCCCTGATCGGAGAGTCCTCGTCCGCCTGTGGCGCCGAGCTCTCCTTCGAACGGCTGCTCCATGAGGCAGTCCACGGCATCGCCGCCGCCCGCGGCATCCGCGACACCTCCAGGGCAGGCCGCTACCACAACCGCCGGTTCCTGGCGATCGCCGAGGAACTGGGCCTGGACCACGCCGACGAGCCGCATCCCAGCAGCGGCTTCTCGCTGGTCACGCTCAACCCCGAGGCCAGAAGGCGCTACCGCCCCACCATCGAGCGGCTCACCAGAGCCCTCAAGGCCCACAGTGCCGCGACCGCCACCGACACCGCCCGCAGCTTCCGCGGCCCGGCCGCCCGGCACGGCTCCTCCGGGGGCGGCGTCCGCGTCAAGGCCGTCTGCGACTGCGGACGCAATGTCCGGGTCGTACCATCCGTGCTGGCCCAGGCCCCGATCGTCTGCGGCGGTTGCGGCAAACCCTTCCGTATCCCCGAGGTAGCCGCGGTCGGCTGACCTCAGGGCGTGTGGCACAATGAATGGCTGTACTCGACAGTCGCACAGGACCCCTCTCTCCTCCGACTGACGCGTCCATCGGGCACCCGAGTACCGCAACCCCACGTGGCATCCCGTTGTGCCCAACCACGTCAAGACCAGGAGACACCACTCCAGTGGCAGTCAAGATCAAGCTGAAGCGTCTGGGCAAGATCCGTTCGCCTCACTACCGCATCGTCGTCGCCGACTCCCGCACCCGCCGTGACGGCCGGGCCATCGAGGAGATCGGTCTGTACCACCCGGTGCAGAACCCCTCGCGCATCGAGGTCGACTCGGAGCGCGCGCAGTACTGGCTGAGTGTCGGCGCGCAGCCGACCGAGCCCGTCATGGCCATCCTCAAGGTCACCGGCGACTGGCAGAAGTTCAAGGGTCTGCCCGCCCCGGCGCCGATGAAGGTCGCCGAGCCGAAGGCCGACAAGCGCGCCCTCTTCGAGGCCGCCGCCAAGGCGTCCGGCGACGAGCCGAAGGGTGAGGCCATCACCCCGAAGGCGAAGAAGGCCGACAAGAAGGCGGACGAGGCCGCGGCCGAGGCCGACAAGCCCGCCTCTGAGCCCTCCGAGGACTGAGCGTGCTGGAGGAGGCCCTTGAGCACCTCGTCAAGGGCATCGTCGACAACCCCGATGACGTGCAGGTAGCCTCGCGCACCCTGCGCCGCGGGCGCGTGCTGGAGGTCCGGGTGCACCCCGACGACCTCGGCAAGGTGATCGGTCGCAACGGCCGTACCGCCCGTGCGCTGCGGACCGTCGTGGGCGCCATCGGCGGCCGGGGCATCCGCGTCGACCTCGTCGACGTCGACCAAGTTCGCTGACAAGTTGAACACCGGCTCGGGCCGGGGAGGGCCTTCGGGTCGTCCCCGGCCCGCGCTCGTATGCCACCGTGGAACCACGGCCACACCCGTCGGATCCCCGGTGACCAGCCCCATCGGACCCACCACCGTCACCATCAAGTGAGGAACCCCAGGTTCCTCGGCCACGTCCGCGAGAGCGGCGGCGGCTCAGCCGCAAAGGGGAGCAGCACAGTGCAGTTGGTAGTCGCCCGGATCGGCCGCGCCCACGGAATCAAGGGCGAGGTCACCGTAGAGGTGCGCACCGACGAGCCGGAACTGCGGCTCGCGCCGGGCGCCGTCCTCGTCACCGAACCGTCCTCCGCCGGACCGCTCACCATCGCCACCGGCCGCGTCCACAGCGGCCGGCTGCTGCTGCGCTTCGAAGGCGTCACCGACCGCACGGCCGCCGAGGCGCTGCGCAACACCCTGCTGATCGCGGAGGTCGACCCCGAGGAAGTCCCGGAGGATCCCGAGGAGTTCTACGACCACCAGCTGATCGACCTCGACGTCGTCACCCGCGACGGCACCGCTGTCGGCCGGATCACCGAGGTCTCCCACCTGCCCTACCAGGACCTGCTGATCGTCGAACGGCCCGACGGCGGCGAGGTCATGATCCCGTTCGTCAGCGAGATCGTGCCCGAGATCGACCTGGAGGAACAGCGCGCGGTCGTCGAACCGCCGCCCGGCCTCCTCGACGAGAACCAGGCCGAGATCGCCTCCGGCCGCGAGGACAGCTGATGCGGCTCGACGTCGTCACGATCTTCCCCGAATACCTCGAACCGCTGAACGTCTCGCTCGTCGGCAAGGCCCGCGCCCGCGGGCAGCTCGACGTCCGCATCCACGACCTGCGGCAGTGGACCCACGACAAGCACCACACCGTCGACGACACCCCCTACGGCGGCGGTCCCGGCATGGTCATGAAGCCCGAGCCCTGGGGCGAGGCGCTCGACGAGATCATCGCCTCCGGCGACGGCGAACCCGTGATCGTCGTCCCCACCCCCAGCGGCGCCCCCTTCACCCAGCAGCTCGCCGTCGAGCTCTCCGCCAAACCCTGGCTGGTGTTCACCCCGGCCCGCTACGAAGGCATCGACCGCCGCGTCATCGAGGAGTACGGCGACCGGCTGGACGTCCGCGAGGTCTCCATCGGCGACTACGTCCTGGCCGGCGGCGAGGCCCCCGTCCTGGTCATGGTCGAGGCGGTGGCCCGGCTGCTGCCCGGCGTCCTGGGCAACGCCGCCTCCCACCAGGACGACTCCTTCGCCCCCGGGGCGATGGCCGACCTCCTGGAGGGCCCCGTCTACACCAAGCCCCCCGAGTGGCGCGGCCGAACCATCCCCGAGGTGCTGCTCAGCGGCCACCACGGCAAGATCGCCCGCTGGCGCCGCGACGAGGCGTTCCGCCGCACCGACCGCAACCGCCCCGACCTCATCGAGCGCGCCGACCCCGCCGCCTTCGACAAGAAGGACCGGGAAATCCTCTCCGTTCTGGGCTGGTCGGAGAACGAGGGGGGCCGATTTGGGCGCGCGAGTCAGGCCGTGGAAGAATAGGCCGCTGCTGTGTGCGTCCGGCGCGCGCCCCTGCCACAGGGGGAACGACGCCCGCCCGACGGAACGGCATCCGAAACAACCTTTCCTCATATCCCGTTGATGACCTGTGGCATCAGCGAAGAAAGCAGTAGGTCATGCACCTTCTCGACAACGTCGACGCCGCTTCCCTGCGCGGCGACGTCCCGGCCTTCCGCCCGGGTGACACCGTCAACGTCCACGTCCGCGTCATCGAGGGCAGCCGCTCCCGTGTGCAGCAGTTCAAGGGCGTCGTCATCCGCCGTCAGGGCTCCGGCGTGCGCGAGACCTTCACGGTCCGCAAGGTCAGCTTCTCGGTCGGCGTCGAGCGCACCTTCCCGGTGCACACCCCGATCGTCGAGAAGATCGAGGTCGTGACCCGCGGTGACGTCCGTCGCGCCAAGCTGTACTACCTCCGTGAGCTCCGCGGCAAGGCCGCGAAGATCAAGGAGAAGCGCGACAACTGAGCCGCACCGCACCGGGCCGCGGACTTCCGCCCCGGTGCACCGCGAGGCCACGCTCGCGTCCGGCGTCCGGACCCGGCCGGATAGGCTCTGGGCCCGATGGACACCGACGCACAGCTCACGGAGCGCGACCCCTCTCCCGCCCCCGACCAGGGGCCGGAGCAGCGGTCGCGCTCCGCGCGTTTTCTCACCTCGGTGGCGCGCCTGCGGTACCGGCCGGTCAGCCTCTTCGCCATCTGCCTGGCCTTCCTGTTCCTGCTCAGCACCTTCGTCGCGCAGCCCTTCCTGATCCCCAGCACCTCCATGGAGAACACCCTCCGGGTCGGGGACCGGGTGCTGGTCAACAAGCTGGCGTACCGTTTCGGCAACCAACCGCGGCGTGGCGATGTCATCGTCTTCGACGGCCTGGGGACGTTCGTTCACAGGGAGCAGGAGGAGAATCCCGTCACGGGGCTGCTGCGCGGGGCCGGTTCGGCCCTGGGCCTGGCCCCGGCCGCCCACACCGACTACGTCAAGCGCGTCATCGGTATCGGCGGGGACCATGTGACCTGCTGTGACAAACGGGGGCGGATCGAAGTGAACGGTGAGCCGGTGAGCGAGAGCTATCTCTACCCGGGGGACGCGCCGTCCGCCGTGCCCTTCGACACCGTGGTGCCGGCGGGCAAGCTGTGGGTCATGGGCGACCACCGCGCCAGGTCCAGCGATTCCCGCGACCACCTGGGCGAGGCCGGCGGCGGCACCGTCCCCGTTGACAAGGTCATCGGCCGGGCGGACCTGATCACCTGGCCGGTCGGCCGCTGGCGCACCATCGGCACCCCGCGGTCCTTCGACGGCATACCGGCCCCGGCAGGCCCGCATGGGTAACCGGGGACGCCCGCGGCACGGGCGCCGGGACACCCGGCGGACCGGCCACGGCCACGGCGACGGCGACGCGTACGGCGGCCCGGGGGAGGCCGAGGACTCCGAGGGCCCGCGGGAGACCCGCCGGGCGACCGGCGGCCGGGCCGAGCGGCGGCGCCAGGCCCGGCGCATCAAGCGCCGCAGACGCCGCTCCTACCTCAAGGAAATCCCCATCCTGGTCGGCGTGGCGCTGGCCATCGCGCTGGTCCTGAAGACCTTCCTCGTCCAGGCGTTCGTGATCCCGTCGGGCTCCATGGAGCAGACGATCCGGATCGGGGACCGCGTCCTGGTCGACAAGCTCACCCCCTGGTTCGGCGCCAAGCCGCAGCGCGGCGACGTCGTCGTCTTCAAGGACCCGGGGGGCTGGCTCAAGGGCGAGCAGAACCAGACGTCCGGCGACCCCGGCCCGTTCAAGGACTTCATGACCTTCATCGGGCTGCTGCCGTCCGCCGACGAGCAGGACCTGATCAAGCGGGTGGTGGCGGTCGGCGGCGACACCGTCCGCTGCTGCGACAAGCAGGGCCGGGTGACGGTCAACGGGACGCCGCTGACCGAGCCGTACGTACACCCCGGGAACCCGCCCTCCCAGCTGACGTTCACGGTCACCGTCCCCACCGGGCGGATCTTCGTGATGGGCGACCACCGCTCCAACTCCGCGGATTCGCGCTACCACCTGGACGAGCCGTACCGTGGCACGGTCTCGGTGGACAACGTGGTGGGCCGGGCCGTGGTCATCGCCTGGCCGTTCAGTCACTGGCGGATGCTGGAAGAGCCCGACACCTTCGCAACGGTGCACGACGCGCCGGGCGCGAAGGCGGCGGCAGCGAATGCGCCGCATAGGGTGTCACCCGAGAGTTTGACCGTACTCCCGACCCCTGCGGAACTCCCGCTCGTTATGGGAGTGGTGGGCCTGCACCGGTTGACGGGCAGGCGAGAGCGCGGAGTAA
This sequence comes from Streptomyces sp. CT34, assembly GCF_000805335.1. GTDB lineage: Bacteria > Actinomycetota > Actinomycetes > Streptomycetales > Streptomycetaceae > Streptomyces. The sequence continues at coordinate 5,909,415 of NZ_KN708638.1, forward strand.
GGAGCAGATGTGGGGGACTTGGCGGTCGGCGCGCGGTCCGGAACCGAAGAGCCCGAAGAGCCGGCGGGGCGCGGTGAGACCGCGCGGTCGGCGGCGAGTTCCGTGCATCAGCCACAGTCACAGTCAGGGCGGTCCGCGCCGGCGGACCGGCCGCGGACGGATCTATCGAAACAGTCGGACACGGCGGCCGACGAGGAGGCGGGCGGCAGCGTGACCAAGGGCAAGAAGCCGCGTGCCTTCTGGAAGGAGCTGCCGATCCTCATCGGCATCGCCCTGCTCCTCGCGCTGCTGATCAAAACGTTTCTGGTGCAGGCGTTCTCGATCCCGTCCGACTCGATGCAGGACACCCTCCAGCGCGGGGACCGGGTCCTGGTGGACAAGCTCACACCGTGGTTCGGGTCCAAGCCGCAGCGCGGCGAGGTCGTCGTCTTCCACGACCCGGGCGGCTGGCTCAACGAGACGCCCACCCCGCAGCCCAACCCGGTCCAGAAGGTCCTCAGCTTCATCGGGCTGATGCCCTCGGCCGAGGAGAAGGACCTGATCAAGCGGGTCATCGCGGTCGGCGGCGACACCGTCGAGTGCCAGGGCACCGGCCCGGTCAAGGTCAACGGCAAGGCCCTCAAGGAGGACTCCTACGTCTTCCCCGGCGCCACCCCGTGCGGTGACCGCCCCTTCGGCCCGATCCACGTCCCCAAGGGCCGGATCTGGGTGATGGGCGACCACCGCGACGACTCCCTCGACTCCCGCTACCACCAGAACCTGGACGGCGGGGGCACGGTCTCCGAGGACAAGGTCGTCGGCCGGGCCTTCACCATCGCCTGGCCCGTCAACCGCTGGGCAACCCTCCCCGTACCGGACACCTTCGACCAGGCCGGGATCAACAAGGCAATGGCCGCGGCTCCGGCCGCGCTGGGCCTGACCGGCGCGGTGCCGATCGTGCTGTGGCGCCGCCGGAGGCTTACCGGAGTCGGTAACCCCAGGTAAGGTGCCGTCCCGGATCTTTCGACGCGGGCCGGTACCGCGGGGTGGGAGCGCTGGGATGAGCAGCAGTACGGAACGCAGGACGGACGGCCGCGGCCGGACCACGGGCAGTGTGCTGTCCGGTCTGGCCGTGGCCGTCGGCTGTGTACTGTTCCTGGGCGGCTTCGTCTGGGGTGCGCTGAACTACCGGCCCTACACGGTGCCGACCGATTCGATGACGCCGACGATCTCCGTAGGGGCCCGGGTGCTGGCCGAGAAGGTCGGCGGCTCCGAGATACGCCGCGGCGACATCGTCGTCTTCAAGGACTCGACCTGGGGATCGTTGCCGATGGTCAAGCGGGTCGTCGGCGTCGGCGGCGACAAGGTCGCCTGCTGCACCAAGCAGGGGCTGCTCACGATCAACGGAACCCCCGTTGAAGAACCGTATCGGCAGGGCGGTGGCCCCGCCTCACCCGTCGGCTTCAAGGCCACCGTCCCCCATGGCCAGCTCTTCCTCCTGGGCGACCACCGCAGCGACTCCCTCGACTCCCGCGTCCACCTCACCGACGGCGACCAGGGCTCCGTACCCCGCAGTGCCGTCGAGGCCCGGGTCGACGCCCTCGCCTGGCCGCTCGGCAGCGCCGGCCTGGTGCAGCGCCCCGCGGCCTTCTCCGCGCTCCCCGGGGGCACGTCCCGGCCGGGGCCGATCCAGCCCGTCGTCCTGGCCGTCGCGGCGGGCGCGGTGCTCATCCTGGGAGGTGCGGCATACGGGCCGATCGCACGGAGGAGGGGGCGCCGGCGTGCCTGAGCGGGAGCAGGGGCAGGAGCGGGAGCCGGACACCGAGCCGACGCAGAGCCCGGAACGGGCGGTGACTCGCGGCGAGCCCGCCGGGGTGCGGCAGGTCTCCCGCGTCGTCCTGCTCGACCCCGACGACCGGATCCTGCTGCTGCACGGCTTCGAACCGGACAACCCCGACGACACCTGGTGGTTCACCCCCGGCGGCGGTGTGGAAGGCGCCGAGACCCGCGAGGAGGCGGCCCGTCGCGAGCTCGCCGAGGAGACCGGCATCACCGATGCCGTCCTGGGCCCCGTCCTGTGGAAGCGCCGCTGCGCCTTTCCGTTCGACGGGCGACGCTGGGAACAGGACGAGTGGTACTACCTGGGACGGACCGACCGGACCGCCACCGACACCGGCGGCCACACCGACCTGGAGCGACGCAGCGTCTCCGGGCTGAGGTGGTGGACCGCGGAGGAACTGTCGGCGACGCATGAGACGGTGTATCCGACCAGACTCGCCGGGCTGCTGCGCACACTGCTCGACGAAGGCCCCCCGAGTGCGCCAGTGCTCCTGGAGACCGAGAGGGTCTGACGCACAATAGGGGGACGCACGGCTGAAGGGGATCTGCCATGAGCGCCGAGGACCTCGAAAAGTACGAGACCGAGATGGAGCTGAAGCTCTACCGGGAGTACCGCGACGTCGTCGGGCTGTTCAAATACGTGATCGAGACCGAACGTCGCTTCTACCTCACCAACGACTACGAGATGCAGGTGCACTCGGTCCAGGGTGAAGTGTTCTTCGAGGTCTCGATGGCCGACGCATGGGTGTGGGATATGTACCGACCGGCCCGTTTCGTTAAGCAGGTGCGGGTACTCACGTTCAAGGATGTGAATATCGAGGAGCTCAACAAGAGCGATCTGGACCTTCCGGGGAGCTGACGACCGAGGGGCGGACCGGGGGATCGCCCGCCGCGGAGCGGCCCCGGCCACCCCGGCGGGTGACGGAGTTGTCCACAACCGATCCGCTGTCCACCAAGATCCAACAGACCTGCGCGGAGGCGTCACAGTCGGTGCCGGAGGTGGTACCGCATGAACGCCACGCACACCGGCAACCAGGCCGGAGACAGCGCACGGACCCGGGACGGCGGACGGACCGCGGACGGCGAGGGCACCGGGGACGGTTCCCTCAAGAAGGCGGCGACAGCAGACGGCCACGGTGCCGTCACGGCCACACGGACCCGGGATCACCCGGCGACCGGCAAGACCGCACGCGCCGGGAAGGACGCCCGCACCAGGCCGGGCGCCCGGGGCAGAGCGGCGCGCGCCCCGGACCGACCGACGGCCGCCCGGCCCCGCACCCGCCGCCGCGCACTGGGGTGCTACGGCGAAGACCTGGCGGCCCGGCGCCTCACCGAGGCCGGGATGCGGATCCTCGACCGGAACTGGCGCTGCCGCGACGGCGAGATCGACATCATCGCCGCCGACGGCGACACCCTGGTGATCTGCGAGGTCAAGACCCGCCGGGTGGGCTCCTACGAACACCCCATGGCCGCGGTACGGCCCGGGAAGACCGCCCGGCTCCGGCTGCTCGCCGAACGCTGGCTGGAGTTGCACGGCGGCCCACCGCCCGGCGGCGTACGGATCGACGTCATCGGCGTCCTGCTGCCCGCCCGCGGCGCCCCCGCGGTCGAGCACGTACGGGGGGTGGCCTGATGGGATTCGCCCGCACCTGCTCCGTGGCCCTGGTCGGGGTCGAAGGAGTCGTCGTCGAGGTCCAGGCCGACCTGGAGCCCGGCGTCGCCGCCTTCACCCTCGTCGGACTCCCCGACAAGAGCCTGGTCGAATCCCGCGACCGGGTGCGTGCCGCGGTCGCGAACTCCGGCGCCGAGTGGCCGCAGAAGAAGCTCACCGTCGGCCTCAGCCCCGCTTCCGTGCCCAAGAGCGGCAGCGGATTCGACCTCGCCGTGGCCTGCGCGGTCCTCGGCGCCGCCGAGCGTCTGGACCCCCGCGAGCTCACCGACCTGATGATGATCGGCGAACTGGGCCTCGACGGCCGCGTCCGGCCCGTACGCGGCGTGCTGCCCGCCGTACTCGCCGCCGCCGACGCCGGATACCGCCAGGTCGTCGTGCCGGAACAGACCGTCGCCGAGGCCTCCCTCGTCCCCGGCGTCTCCGTCCTCGGCATCCGCAGCCTGCGCCAGCTCATCGCCGTCCTCGCCGACGAACCCGTGCCGGACGAGGAGAACCCCCTCGAAGAAGGCCGCCCCGACCCGCTCCTCGCCGGGCTCACCATGCCCGGCACCGGCGTCGGCGCGGGCCTGCCACCCGGCGACCACACCCCCGACCTCGCGGACGTCGCAGGCCAGCACGGCGCCCGCCGCGCCCTGGAGGTGGCCGCCGCCGGCCGCCACCACATCTTCTTCAAAGGCCCGCCGGGCGCCGGCAAAACCATGCTCGCCGAACGCCTCCCCGGACTGCTGCCGGCCCTGACGCCCAAGGAGTCCCTGGAGGTCACCGCCGTCCACTCGGTCGCCGGTACCCTCCCACCAGGACAGCCACTGGTCCACCGCCCGCCCTACTGCGCCCCGCACCACTCCGCGACCATGGCCTCCCTGGTCGGGGGCGGCACCGGCCTGCCCAGACCAGGAGCCGTATCGCTCGCCCACCACGGCGTGCTCTTCGTGGACGAGGCCGCCGAATGCAGCCCACGCGTCCTGGACGCGTTACGCCAGCCGCTGGAATCCGGACATGTCGTCGTCGCCCGGGCCGCCGGCATGATGCGCCTGCCCGCCCGTTTCCTCCTCGCCCTCGCGGCGAACCCCTGCCCCTGCGGCCGGCACGGCACCACCGCCGGCGGCTGCGAATGCCGGCCCTCCTCCATCCGCCGCTACCGCGCCCGGCTCTCCGGGCCGCTGATGGACCGCGTGGACCTGCGGATCGCCGTGGAACCGGTCGCCCGCTCCGAACTCCTCGCACTCGGCCGCGGCGCCGAATCCACCGCCGACGTCGCGGAACGCGTCCGAGCCGCCCGCGCACGCGCCGCGGCCCGCTACGCCGGCACCCCCTGGCACACCAACAGCGAGGTACCGGGCCACGAACTGCGCACCCGCTGGCAGGTCCACCACGGCGCGCTGGCCCACGCCGAACGCGACCTGGAATGCGGCCTCCTGACCGCCCGCGGCCTCGACCGCGTCCTCCGCGTCGCCTGGACCGCCGCCGACCTCGCAGGCCGCGACCGCCCCACACGGGAGGACGTCAACTGGGCCCTGGAACTCCGCACCGGCGTGCGCCGCGGCACGGTGACGACCGCGGCGGGCGCGCAGACGGCGACCGCACGCACAAAGACCGCAGGCACGAAGGGGCAGACCGGCGGACGAGCGGAGGCGAGCGATGAACACGATGGATGAATGGGGCTTCGTCACCAGCGGGGCCACGGCGAACGCCCCGAGAGCCCCCGCTCCCGGCCTGCCCTCCCCACCCGACCGCGTCACCAGCACGCCCACCGGGCCGGCCCACGACGCGAACGAAGCGGAGACGGCAGCCGGCAGCGGCACGTCCCGGCGGGAGGCCTGCGAACCGCAGCGGGCCGCCCGCGCGGCCCTCACCCGCATCCTCGAACCAGGCGACGAAACGGCCGGTCGCTGGCTGCGCGAGATGGGCCCGGTAGCCCTCTGGCACGCGCTGTCCGAGGACGACGCGAGCCTTCCCCCGGGCGCGAGCCCCACTAAGGTCGCGGGCCTCAGACTGCGCGCCGCACGAGCCCGCCCCGCCGCGGACCTCGCGGCCGTCGCCGCGCTCGGCGGCCGTTTCATCTGCCCCGGCGACGAGGAATGGCCACGCCAGCTCGACGACCTCGGCGACGGCCGCCCCATCGGCCTCTGGGTACGCGGTGCGGGGGGCCTGCGACTGTGGGCGCTGCGCTCGGTCGCCGTGGTCGGCGCGCGGTCCTGCACCGAATACGGCGCCCACCTCGCCACCACCCTCGGCGCCGGACTCGCCGAGCGCGGCTGGACGGTCGTCTCCGGCGCGGCGTACGGCGTCGACGGCGCCGCGCACCGCGGCGCACTGGCCGCCGACGGCCCGACCATCGCCGTCCTCGCCTCCGGCGTCGACTACGCCTATCCGCGCGGTCACAGCGAGTTGCTCGGCCGGATCGCCGAACAGGGCCTGATCGTGGCCGAGTTGCCGCCGGGCGACCACCCCACCCGCAGCCGCTTCGTGCTGCGCAACCGCGTCATCGCCGCACTCACCCGGGGCACCGTCGTCGTGGAAGCCGAACTCCGCAGCGGCTCGCTGGTCACCGCCCGGCGCGCGCTGTCCCTCGGGAGGTTCACGATGGGCGTGCCTGGGCCGGTCACCAGCGGCCTGTCCGCCGGCGTGCATCAACTCCTGCGCGGCGAGGCCACGGTGGTCACCGACGCCGACGAGGTCATCGAACTCGTCGGCAGCATCGGCGATCTCGCACCCGAGCGGCGCGGCCCGACCCTCGCCCGCGACCTCCTGGACCCGGTCGCCCTCCGCGTACTGGAAGCACTGCCGGCCCGCGGCCCCGCGGACACCGTTCAACTGGCACGGGAGTCGGGCACACCCCGTGACACCACGCAGGGAAAGCTCTTCGAGTTGCAGTCCCTCGGATTCGTTCAAAGGTGCGGTGAGCACTGGGAGTTGGTGCGACGCGCCGACTCCGCCGAAGGTTCCCGGCGAGGCGGTACTTGACCTTGCGCGAACGGGTGAAAGGGTGAGGGGAATGACCGCAGAATCCAGGTTTGCCTCGCTTCGGTGCGCGAGGCCGACCCGTTGGGAGACGGCGATGTGGCGCAACGGACGCACGGGGTCCTGCCCGCCGCTTCGCCGCGTCCGTCCGCACGGCCCTCCGGGAACGCGCCCCCGACGCACCGTCCGGGTGCCGCCACGCCGTACGAGGTAACCCTGGGGTGCGGGCAGCGGAACGTATCTGCGCACACCCAACCCGCTTTCCTCGCACACCGCGATGCCGCGGTCACGCTACGCTCACAACAATTCAAACCTCACACATCCATCTACCCGTGTCTCGGCAGAACGGCTCAAGGCGACGAATGCCCCAGCACACCTCCGGGTCTGACCGTGCGGCAGTACCACCCGCCGCACGCGGCAGCGTGCGCCCCAATCCGCCCACCTCGCTCGACGAGCTGTGGCGCTCCTACAAGGCGTCAGGCGACGGACGCTTGCGGGAACAGCTGATCCTGCACTACTCACCGCTGGTCAAGTACGTCGCCGGCCGCGTCAGCGTCGGACTGCCGCCCAACGTCGAGCAGGCCGACTTCGTCTCCTCGGGGGTCTTCGGACTGATCGACGCCATCGAGAAGTTCGAACCCGAACGCTCCATCAAGTTCGAGACGTACGCCATCACCCGCATCCGCGGCGCCATGATCGACGAACTGCGCGCCCTGGACTGGATCCCGCGATCCGTACGGCAGAAGGCCCGAGCCGTGGAACGGGCATACGCCACGCTCGAAGCGCAACTCCGCCGCACCCCCACCGAGGCGGAGGTCGCCGGCGAGATGGGCATCGCACTCGAAGAACTCCACGGCGTCTTCAGCCAGCTGTCGCTGGCGAACGTCGTGGCGCTGGAAGAACTCCTCCACGTCGGCGGCGAGGGTGGTGAACGCCTGAGCCTGATGGACACACTGGAGGACACCGCCGCCGAGAACCCCGTCGAAATCGCCGAGGATCGCGAACTGCGGCGGCTGCTCGCCCGGGCCATCAACACGCTCCCCGAACGCGAGAAGACCGTGGTCACCCTTTACTACTACGAGGGCCTCACCCTCGCCGAGATCGGCAACGTCCTCGGCGTCACGGAGAGCCGGGTCAGCCAGATCCACACCAAATCCGTGCTCCAGCTCCGGGCGAAACTGGCGGATGTCGGACGCTGAACAGGGCGCGGCACCCCGGTCGATGTTGCCCGCCGACACCTCGTGTCGCGACGCGGAGTGCCACAACGCGAGGGCCATCCGTAAAGTGGTGGCGTGCCCAGGATTCGAGCGGCCTCGGTGGCCGAGCACCGGACGATGCAGCGCGGCGCCCTATTGGACGCCGCCCGCACCCTGCTGTCCGAAGGCGGAACGGAGGCGCTGACCTTCCCCGCCCTCGCGGAGCGCACGGGCCTCGCGCGCTCCTCCGTGTACGAGTACTTCCGCTCCCGCGCGGCTGTCGTCGAGGAACTGTGTGCCGTCGACTTCCCCGTGTGGGCGGCGGAGGTCGAGGCGGCGATGGAACGCGCCGAAACGCCCGGCGGGAAGGTCGAGGCGTATGTGCGCCGGCAGCTGGCCCTGGTCGGCGACCGCCGTCACCGCGCCGTCGTCGCCATCTCGGCCGGAGAGCTGGACGCCGGGGCGAGAGAGAAGATCCGCGCGGCGCACGGCGGCCTGATCGCCATGATCGTCGAGGCGCTCGCCGCCCTCGGCCATGAACAGCCCCGCCTCGCCGCCATGCTCCTCCAGGGCGTCGTCGACGCCGCCGTCCGCCGCATCGAACTCGGCGCCGCGGAAAACCCGGAAGAGATCACCGAGGCAGCAGTGGCCATGGCCTTGCGGGGGGTCGGCGGCTGAGGGCACGGGGCCTCCTGGGGGCTCCCCCCCCCGGGCCCCCACCCCCCGCCCCACCCCTCCCGCACTTCCACCACCGCTCGTTGCCCCCGCAGCCCGCAGCCCGCAGCCCGCAGCCCGCAGCCCGCAGCCCGCAGCCCGCAGCCCGCAGCCCGCATGCGCCCGCCTGATCACTGAGGCATGGGCTGTGCCGTGTCGCAGGTGTGATCTTCGCCGCTCCTCTCGCGCCTGGCTCCCCGTTTGCGTCACCTCCCGCCCGTCATCTCATCCCTCTCTCCCTCCGTGCTGGTATCTCGTCGCGCCGCGCGCATTGCCCCTCGGTAGCCCGGCCCGCGGAGTTGCCCCGCCCCGTTGGCTCGCCGCGGTTGCCCGACGCATGGCGGCCCAGTGCCCACAGCGCGGCGGTCGCGAGCGCGATCGCTCCTGCGAGGGCCGCGCTTGTCGGTGCGTCCGTCGTCTCGTGAGCCATGGGGGCCGGTTGTCCCGGACCCGTCCGCTTCGGTTCCGTCCGCTGAGTAGCGGTAGGGATCCGGGGTGGTTCGGGGATGCCGAAGACCGGGAGCAGCCGGGACGGGCCGCCATGGAGCATGGCCGGTGGCAGCAGCGAGAGTGGGTCCAGGTAGGTCTTCCCGCGGAGCAGGCCCCAGTGGAGGCACGGGGCGCGGCAGTGGAACGGGCCGCGTTGCAGCACGCCGACCGGCTGGCCCGCCGCGACGTGCTGCCCTGGGTGGGCGGTGGCGCGGACCGGTTCGTAGGTGGTGCGTAAGGGTGGGCGCCCCTGGCCGGACAGCTCGATGGTCAGCACCCCGCGTCCGGCAACCGTGCCGGCGAACGCGACCTGGCCGGGGGCGGCTGCCCGGACGACCGTGCCGGGGGACGCCGCCAGGTCGACACCGCGGTGGCCCGCCGCCCAGGGTGAAGGGGGCGGCTCCCAGCCGCGTAGCACGGTGGGCCGCAGCCCTGCCGGGCCGCCCACCGGCCAGGAACGGTCCGTGGACGCCGGCGGTGCCGGGTCTTCCGGGCCGGTCCGCGTGGCGCGTGCCGTGGCGCTTTCCGCTACGAGGCCCAGGGCGTCAACCTTGAACGCATCCACGTCCAAGGCACCTGTTGCCATCGGCACGCACACCGCAGCCGCCACCGCAGCCGTGACTGCCGCCGCCCCTGCCAACGCCCTGGCGGCGCCCAGGGAAGCCCTGTACGTCGTACGCAGATCGCCCGATGCGGGAGCCGAAGGAGGGCGGCTGCGCTTGCGCGGTTCCCACGCTCCCCGTGGCTCCCACGCTCCCGGTGCTTCCTGTGCTCCCCGAGCTCCCCCTGCGTCCCACGCTTCCCGGGCGCCCCGTGTGCCGAGTGGCGCCGGGGTCCGGGTCGGAGTCGGGGCCGGGTGGGGCGGCCCGTGTCGGGATGTGTGGCGGGGGCTGCCGGATCGGTGTCGGGGCGGGCCGGAGCGTCGTCGGCGCAGGGCGGGGGGCCGTCGGCGGTATGTCCGTGCAGATCGTCCGAGTGAGAGCGGCTGCCGCTTGGCTGAGCTGGGGTGTCGTCTCATGCCCTGACCATGACGGAGTCCGGACGGGCGTGGGGATCTTGGTCGAAAGCTGTGGACGGCGGGCTGATTGTGGATAACGGCGTCACTCGCCCGGGGCACGAAATGGTGCGTGTCGCCCGGTGCATCGCCCGTCCCGTACACTTCTGGTGGCGATCCGGGTCACCGGGTCGACTTCGCACGCCCCGCCATCAGTGCACCAGTCCCTTTCGGGCAGCACGACGGCCGCGCTCCTCGGTCCTCGGAAGGTTCCGTCCGGTTCCTCCCCTGGCAGGCGCGTCGGGGCGTCAGGCACCGCGGCCGACCGGCCGCGGTGGAACCGAGAAACAACAAGGAGTACGGCCATGGCCGTCGTCACGATGCGGGAGCTGCTGGAGAGCGGCGTCCACTTCGGGCACCAGACCCGCCGCTGGAACCCGAAGATGAAGCGTTTCATCTTCACCGAGCGCAACGGCATCTACATCATCGACCTGCTCCAGTCGCTGTCGTACATCGACCGCGCCTACGAGTTCGTCAAGGAGACCGTTGCCCACGGCGGCTCGGTCATGTTCGTCGGCACCAAGAAGCAGGCCCAGGAGGCCATTGCCGAGCAGGCGACCCGCGTGGGCATGCCCTACGTGAACCAGCGCTGGCTCGGCGGCATGCTGACCAACTTCTCCACGGTCTACAAGCGCCTGCAGCGTCTGAAGGAGCTCGAGCAGATCGACTTCGAGGATGTGGCCGCCTCCGGCCTCACCAAGAAGGAGCTCCTCGTCCTCTCCCGCGAGAAGGCCAAGCTGGAGAAGACCCTCGGTGGTATCCGCGAGATGCAGAAGGTACCCAGCGCCGTCTGGATCGTGGACACCAAGAAGGAGCACATCGCCGTCGGTGAGGCGCGCAAGCTCAACATCCCGGTCGTCGCGATCCTCGACACCAACTGCGACCCCGACGAGGTCGACTACAAGATCCCGGGTAACGACGACGCGATCCGCTCCGTCACCCTGCTCACCCGCGTGATCGCCGACGCCGTCGCCGAGGGCCTCATCGCCCGTTCCGGTGCCGCCACCGGCGACCAGAAGCCCGGCGACAAGGCTGCCGCCGAGCCGCTGGCCGAGTGGGAGCGCGACCTGCTCGAGGGCGAGAAGAAGTCCGACGACGAGGCCCCCAAGGCCGAGGCCCCGGCCGCCGAGGCCGAGAAGCCGGCCGAGCAGGGCTGACCTCAAGACCGGTTGATGACGGCGGGGGAGGGCGCCACAAGCGCCGCCCCCGCCGTCCACCCGTAGATCTTTCGACTTTCGCGATTCCGAGAAGAGATTCACAGACCATGGCGAACTACACCGCCGCTGACGTCAAGAAGCTCCGCGAGCTCACCGGCGCCGGCATGATGGACTGCAAGAAGGCCCTGGAAGAGGCCGAGGGCAACGTCGACAAGGCCGTCGAGGTGCTCCGCGTCAAGGGTCAGAAGGGCGTCGCCAAGCGCGAGGGCCGCTCCGCCGAGAACGGCGCTGTGGTCTCCCTGATCGCCGACGACAACGCTTCCGGCCTTATCCTGGAGCTGAAGTGCGAGACGGACTTCGTCGCCAAGGGTGAGAAGTTCCAGGCCGTCGCCAACGCCCTCGCCGCGCACGTCGCCAAGACCAACCCGGCCGACATCGAGGCCCTGCTCGCCTCCGAGATCGAGGCCGGCAAGACCGTCCAGGCGTACGTCGACGAGGCCAACGCGAACCTCGGCGAGAAGATCGTCCTGGACCGCTTCGCGCAGTTCTCCGACGGCTACGTGTCGGCGTACATGCACCGCACCATGCCTGACCTGCCGCCGCAGATCGGTGTCCTTGTCGAGCTCGACAAGGAGAACGCCGAGGTCGCCAAGGGCATCGCGCAGCACATCGCCGCGTTCGCCCCGCGGTACCTCTCCAAGGAGGACGTCCCGGCCGAGGTCGTCGAGGCCGAGCGTCGCGTCGCGGAGGAGACCACCCGCGCCGAGGGCAAGCCCGAGGCCGCACTGCCGAAGATCGTCGAGGGTCGCCTCAACGGCTTCTTCAAGGACGCGACGCTGCTCGGTCAGCCGTACGCGCTCGACAACAAGAAGTCGGTCGAGAAGGTCCTCCAGGAGGCCGGTGTCACCCTGAAGCGCTTCTCGCGCATCAAGGTCGGCATCTGAGCCTGCCGCGAAGGCAGCGAATGACCTACGACCCCGCTAGGGTCGTACGCAGTCGGCCGCTCAACGGCCGGCCGCAGATGTGACGAGGAGGCCATTGCCGCACAGGGATCTGGACCAGACCCACGGCAGTGGCCTTCTTCGTATGTGCACGAGGAGAGCTCAATGAATCACGGTGCCGACGGCGCGGACACACACAAAGCCGGCAACGGCGGCAAGCGTCGCTTCCTTCTCAAGCTGTCGGGCGAGGCGTTCGCCGGCGGCGGAGGACTGGGTGTCGACCCCGATGTCGTGCACGCCATCGCCCGAGAGATCGCCGCGGTGGTCCGTGACGGCTATGAGATCGCCATCGTGATCGGCGGCGGCAACTTCTTCCGCGGCGCCGAACTCCAGCAGCGCGGTATGGACCGGGCCCGCTCCGACTACATGGGCATGCTTGGTACGGTCATGAACTGCCTGGCCCTCCAGGACTTCCTGGAGAAGGAGGGCATCGACTCCCGCGTCCAGACCGCCATCACGATGGGCCAGGTCGCGGAGCCGTACATTCCGCTGCGCGCGGTGCGCCACCTGGAGAAGGGCCGGGTCGTCATCTTCGGCGCCGGTATGGGCATGCCGTACTTCTCCACCGACACCACCGCCGCCCAGCGCGCCCTGGAAATCGACGCCGAGGCCATGCTGATGGGCAAGAACGGTGTGGACGGTGTCTATGACTCCGATCCGAAGCAGAACCCGGACGCGGTCAAGTTCGACGCCCTCGAATACGGCGAGGTGATCACCCGCGATCTGAAGGTCGCCGACGCCACCGCCATCACGCTGTGCCGGGACAACAAGCTCCCGATTCTCGTGTTCGAGCTGCTCGCCGAGGGCAACATCGCGCGTGCGGTGAAGGGTGAGAAGATCGGGACGCTCGTCAGCGATCAGAACACCCGGGCCTGACGGCCCCAACTGCCGTGATTCCGTACGGGCGTCGGCGCGTACGGGCGGCAACTCCCGGCCGTGGGAAGACCTCGGTACGGGGATGGACAACCGCCTGCCGGTCGGACACCGTGCAGGAGAAGACGCGCGGCAGGGGCGAGGCTCTGCTTCTTACCGAAAAGACCAGGAGCAAGTGGTGATCGAAGAGATCCTCCTCGAAGCCGAGGAGAAGATGGAGAAGGCCGTCGTGGTCGCCAAGGAGGACTTCGCCGCGATCCGCACCGGGCGTGCGCACCCGGCCATGTTCAACAAGATCGTGGCGGACTACTACGGCGCCATGACGCCGATCAACCAGCTGGCGTCGTTCTCGGTGCCGGAGCCGCGGATGGCCGTGGTGACCCCGTTCGACAAGAGCGCGCTGCGCAACATCGAGCAGGCGATCCGTGACTCCGACCTCGGTGTCAACCCGAGCAACGACGGCAACATCATCCGTGTGACGTTCCCGGAGCTCACCGAGGAGCGCCGCCGCGAGTTCATCAAGGTCGCCAAGAACAAGGCCGAGGACTCGAAGATCTCGATCCGCAGCGTGCGGCGCAAGGCCAAGGAAGCGCTCGACAAGCTCGTCAAGGACAAGGAGACGGGTGAGGACGAGGTCCGCCGTGCCGAGAAGGAGCTCGACGACGTCACCGCGAAGTACGTCGCGCAGGTGGACGAGCTCCTCAAGCACAAGGAATCCGAGCTCCTAGAGGTCTGATGAACGAGTCATCCTGGGGGACCCCGCCCGGCGCCCGTCAATGGGGACCGCCCGATCACGGACCGGCTGCCTCGCTGCGCGGGGCGGCACCCCCCGTCCCGGCGGGTCCCGTGCACGACCGGGGCGACGCGGCGCAGACTCGGCCCATGCCCATCGTGCCCGAGCCGGGCGGACACCAGGACGACCATCGGGACATCCGGGACGACCGGGGGGCTGCTCGGCTGAGCGGCCCCCCGTTCCGCGACGACAGGCCGCAGGAGCCCATGCCCACCTCTCTCCCCGGGGCCGACAGCGCACCGGACCCAGAGAAACCGAAGAAGAAGAGTGCGGGGCGTAATCTGCGCGCCGCCATAGGGGTCGGTGTCGGCCTCGGCGCGGTCATCCTCGCCTCGCTCTTCGTCTACAAGCCGGTGTTCATCGGTGTGATAGCGATCGCTGTCGTCGTGGGGCTGTGGGAGCTGACCTCCAGGCTGGCGGAGCGCAAGGACATCCGGGTGCCGTTGGTACCGCTCGCGGTCGGCGGTACCGCCATGGTGGTCGCCGGATACGTCCGCGGGGCCGAGGGGGCGTGGGTGGCGATGGCGCTCACCGCGCTGGCCGTCCTTGTGTGGCGGATGACCGAGGCGCCCGAGAACTATCTGCGGGATGTCACGGCGGGCGTCTTCGCGGCGTTCTACGTGCCGTTCCTGGCGACGTTCGTGGCCCTGATGCTTGCGGCCGGGGACGACGGGCCGCAGCGGGTGCTGACGTTCCTGCTGCTGACGGTCGTCAGCGACACCGGGGCCTACGCGGTCGGCTGGCGGTTCGGCAGGAAGAAGCTCGCGCCGCGGATCAGCCCCGGCAAGACCCGTGAAGGCCTGGTCGGCGCGGTGCTGTTCGCGATGGTGGCGGGCGCGCTCTGCATGGAGTTCCTGATCAAGGGCGGCGCCTGGTGGCAGGGGCTGCTGCTCGGTCTCGCGGTCGCGGCCAGCGCGACCCTCGGCGACCTCGGCGAATCCATGATCAAGCGCGATCTCGGGATCAAGGACATGGGCACCCTGCTGCCCGGCCACGGCGGCATCATGGACCGCCTGGACTCCCTGCTGCCGACCGCGCCGGTGGTCTGGCTGCTGTTCGTGATCTTCGTGGGATCGGGCTGACCCGCGCCGGTTACCCTTGAAGGGCGCGTCGCTCGCGGGCGATGCGCCCTTTCCGCCCCGCGACCGCGGGGGATGATCCATGAGGTCTTCTGGCTCCGGCTCCGTCCGGCCCCTGGCTCCGCGACAGCGGAGGACGCCCGGCCTCGTCGTACAGAGGAGTTTCCACTCATGGCACGCCCGGCCCCGGGAGAACTGACATTCGTCGCGCCCCGTGGGGCCAAGAAGCCCCCACGGCACCTCGCCGACCTCAGCCCCCTTGAGCGCCGCGAAGCGGTGGCCGCGATCGGCGAGAAACCGTTTCGCGCGAAGCAGCTGTCGCAGCACTACTTCGCCCGCTACGCACACGACCCGGCCGAGTGGACCGACATCCCGGCGGCGGCGCGCGAGAAGCTGGCGGCGGAGCTGCTCCCGGATCTGATGAACGTGGTGCGGCACATCTCGTGTGACAACGACACCACCCGCAAGACCCTGTGGCGGCTGCACGACGGCACGCTCGTCGAGTCGGTGCTGATGCGCTACCCGGACCGGGTCACCATGTGCATCTCCTCGCAGGCCGGCTGCGGAATGAACTGCCCGTTCTGCGCCACCGGGCAGGCGGGGCTGGACCGCAACCTCTCCACCGCCGAGATCGTGCACCAGATCGTCGACGGCATGCGGGCGCTGCGCGACGGCGAGGTGCCGGGTGGTCCGGCGCGGCTCTCCAACATCGTCTTCATGGGGATGGGCGAACCGCTCGCCAACTACAAGCGGGTGGTCGGCGCGATCCGGCGGCTGACCGACCCCGAGCCGGACGGGCTGGGGCTGTCCCAGCGCGGCATCACGGTCTCCACGGTCGGGCTGGTCCCGGCGATGCTGCGGTTCGCCGACGAGGGCTTCAAGTGCCGGCTCGCGGTGTCGCTGCACGCGCCGGACGACGAGCTGCGCGACACCCTCGTGCCCGTCAACACCCGCTGGAAGGTGCGTGAGGTGTTGGACGCGGCATGGGAGTACGCCGAGAAGTCCGGCCGCCGCATCTCGATCGAGTACGCGCTGATCCGCGACATCAACGACCAGGCATGGCGCGGTGACCTGCTGGGACGGCTGCTCAAGGGCAAGCGTGTCCATGTGAACCTCATTCCGCTCAATCCGACGCCGGGCTCGAAGTGGACCGCCTCGCGGCCCGAGGACGAGCTGGCGTTCGTACGGGCCATTGAGGCACACGGTGTGCCCGTGACCGTCCGGGACACCCGCGGCCAGGAGATCGACGGCGCCTGCGGGCAGCTCGCCGCCTCGGAGCGCTGAACGCCCGCTGGTACGGTGTGCTCGAACAAATGCACATTCCGACAGGGGAGCGCCACAGCGCTGAGAGTGCGGAAGCGTCGTCGTCACACGGCCCCGCAGACCCTTGAACCTCGCCCGGGTCATTCCGGGTAGGAAGTTCGGTCGTCACTCATGCTGTTGCGCCCTGCCCGCTGTGCGTTGCCGTACGTCCCCCGACGTCGCGAGCGGCGGACACCGGGCGGGGCCGCGTCTCTTCCTGGCCAGCCAGGAGGAAATCAGTGAGCACCACCAGCAGGATCACCGCGGCAGCGCTCGCCGCCGCGGCCGGCATGGCCGCGCTCTCCGCGTGCGGCACCACGGGGAGCAGCGGCGGGAGTGCGGACGCCAAGACCGTCACGCTCGTCAGCCATGACTCGTTCAATGCCTCCAAGTCCGTACTGGCCGCCTTCGAGAGGGAGAGCGGCTACAAGGTCAAGGTGCTCAAGGGCGGGGATGCCGGCAAGGCCGTCAACCAGGCGATCCTGTCCAAGGACAACCCGCAGGGCGATGTCTTCTTCGGCATCGACAACACCCTGCTCTCCCGCGGCCTGAAGGCGGGCATCTTCAGCCCGTACCAAGCGAAGGGGCTGGACAGCGTCCCGGCCGACCTCCAGCTCGACAAGGACGCGCACCGCGTCACGCCCCTCGACTACGGCGACATCTGCGTCAACTACGACCGCGCCTACTTCACCCAGCACAAGATCGCGCCGCCGCAGACCTTCGACGATCTGCTCAAGCCCCAGTACAAGGGGCTGCTCGTCACGGAGAATTCCGCGACCTCCTCTCCGGGGCTCGCCTTCCAGCTCGGGACCGTCGCGAAGTACGGCGACGCCGGCTGGCAGGACTACTGGAAGAAGCTCAAGGCCAACGGGGCCGAGGTCGTCAACAGCTGGGAACAGGCGTACAACGAGCGCTTCTCGGGCTCCGCGGCCGGTAAGGGCAAGGGGGACAAGCCGCTGGTCGTCTCCTACGCGTCCAGCCCGCCCGCCGAGGTGATGGGCAAGAACCCGCCACCCAAGGAAGCGCCCACCGGTGTCGCCACCGGCACCTGCTTCCGACAGATCGAATTCGGCGGCCTGCTCAAGGGCGCGAAGAACGAGAAGGGTGGCAGGGCACTGCTGGACTTCCTGCTGTCCAAGCAGTTCCAGGAGGACATGCCGCTCCAGATGTTCGTCAACCCGGCACGCCAGGGTGCCAAGGTGCCGGAGCTGTTCACCAAGTACGGCGCGACGATCGACAAGCCGACGACGCTGGCACCGGAGACGATCTCCAAGAACCGTGAACAGTGGATCAAGCAGTGGTCCTCGCTCGTTCTGAAGTAGCCCGCGCCCGCCTCGGGAGGCCCGCGCGGGAAACGGCGGTGCGGCTCGGCCTGATGGCTGTGCCGCTCGCCTTCTTCGCGCTGTTCTTCGCCTTCCCCGTCGTCGCGATCGTCGGGCGGGGGCTGAAGGACGGCGGACAGTGGCAGCTCGGCCGGCTCGGTGCCGTACTGGGCGACCCGGATGTCCTTCACGTGCTGTGGTTCACGCTCTGGCAGGCAGCCGCCTCGACCGTACTGACCCTGCTGATCGCCCTGCCCGGCGCCTATGTCTTCGCGCGCTTCGACTTCCCCGGCAAACGGCTGCTCCGGGCGGTGGTGGCAGTGCCGTTCGTGCTGCCGACCGTCGTCGTCGGCTCGGCGTTCCTCGCACTGGTCGGCAGGGGCGGGCTGCTGGACGATCTGTGGGGCATACGGCTGGATACCTCGGTGTGGGCGATCCTGCTGGCGCACGTCTTCTTCAACTACGCGGTGGTCGTCCGCACCGTCGGTGGGCTCTGGAGCCAGCTCGATCCGCGCCAGGAAGAGGCGGCGCGCGTGCTCGGCGCCGGACGGTTCGCGGCCTGGCGGTGGGTGACACTGCCGGCGCTGGGGCCGGCCGTCGCGGCGGCTGCGCTGATGGTGTTCCTCTTCACCTTCACCTCCTTCGGCGTGGTGCAGATTCTGGGCGGCCCCACCTTCTCGACGCTCGAGGTGGAGATCTACCGGCAGACCGCCGAATTCCTGGATCTGCCGTCGGCAGCAGTTCTGACGCTGATTCAGTTCGCCGCGGTGCTGGGGCTGCTGGCGCTGCATGCCTGGACCGTGCGCCGGCGGGAATCCACGCTGCGACTGGTGGACGCCTCGCAGACCGCACACCGACCGCGCGGCCATGGCCAGTGGGCACTGCTGTGGGGCACGCTCGCGGTCATCGCCGTGCTGCTCGTCCTGCCGCTGGCCGTGCTCGTCGAGCGGTCCTTCGCCGGGCCCGACGGCTACGGGCTGGTCTTCTACAGGACGCTCCGCTCCGCGGCAGCCGCCGACAGCACCTTCGCCGTCGCGCCGCTCGACGCCGTGTGGAACTCCCTTGCCTACGGCGCGGCGGCCACCGTGATCGCCGTGCTGGTGGGCGGGCTGGCGGCAGCAGCCCTGACACGTCCTTGGCCCCGCGCCGGCCCGTCCCGGCGGACCTCGACGGTCGGCAGGTTCGTCCGCGGCTTCGACGCGCTGCTGATGCTGCCGCTGGGGGTCTCCGCCGTGACCGTCGGCTTCGGCTTTCTGATCACCCTCGACAAGCCGCCACTGGATCTGCGTGGTTCCTGGTGGCTGGTGCCGCTCGCACAGGCCCTGGTGGGGGTGCCGTTCGTGGTCCGGACGATGCTGCCCGTACTGCGGGCGGTCGACGGGCGGCTGCGCGAGGCGGCGGCCGTTCTCGGAGCCTCGCCATGGCGGGTCTGGCGCGAGGTGGACCTGCCGATGGTGCGTCGGGCGCTGCTGATCGCGGCGGGCTTCGCCTTCGCCGTTTCGCTCGGGGAGTTCGGCGCGACCGTCTTCATCGCGCGGCCGGACCACCCCACGCTGCCGGTGGCCGTGGCACGGCTGCTGGGGCGTGCCGGGGAGCTCAACTACGGGCAGGCGATGGCCCTGTCGGCCATTCTGATGGTGGTGTGCGCCGGTGCCCTGCTGGCCCTGGAGCGCATCCGCACCGACCACTCCGGGGAGTTCTAGATGACGGCGCAGGCCGGAAGCACGGCACGGGGACTGCTGCGGCTGGGCGGGGTGACCGTCCGCTTCGGCACACCCGGCGGGCGCCCGGCGCTCGACGCGGTGGACCTCGATGTCGCCGCGCGGGAAATCGTGTGCGTCCTCGGGCCCAGTGGTAGCGGCAAATCCACACTGCTGCGGGTGGTGGCCGGACTGCAGCATGCCGATGCGGGCGAGGTACTGCTGGAGGGGCGGGACCAGACGGGGGTACCGACGCATCGGCGTGGCGTCGGGCTGATGTTCCAGGACCACCAGCTCTTCCCACAGCGCGATGTCGCGGGGAACGTCGCCTTCGGGCTGCGGATGCGGCGCTCCTCGCGCGCCGAGCAGGAGCGTACGGTCGCCGAACTGCTCGACCTCGTCGGGCTCCCCGGTGCCCAGCGGCGGGCCGTTGCCTCGCTGTCCGGTGGTGAACAGCAGCGGGTCGCACTGGCCCGTGCGCTCGCTCCGCGCCCCCGGTTGCTGATGCTCGACGAGCCGCTCGGTCAGCTGGACCGCGGGCTGCGCGAACGCCTCGTCGTCGAACTGCGGCGGCTCTTCAGAGAGTTGGGTACCACCGTGCTCGCCGTCACCCACGACCAGGGCGAGGCCTTCGCTCTCGCCGACCGGGTCGTGGTGATGCAGGACGGCAGGGTCGCGCAGAGCGGAACCCCTCTGGAGGTCTGGCAGCGGCCCGCCACGGAATTCGTCGCCCGCTTCCTCGGCTTCGACAACGTGGTCGAGGCGACGGTGCAGGGCGGAGCCGCGGTCACGCCCTGGGGCAAGGTGCCGGTGCCGGAGGACACTTCGAACGGCCCCTGCCGCCTGCTGGTACGCCCCGCCGGCGTACGGCTGACGTCCCCGGCGGACGGATTGCCCTGCACGGTCGCTGCCCGGACGTTCCGCGGCACTCATGTCGCACTGCTGCTTGAGCCGGCGGGTGGACCGCAGATGGAAGCCGCCTGCCCACTTCGCGATGCGCCGGAGACGGGAGCGCGGGTAGGGGTTTCGTTCGCCGCCGAGGACGTGGTGGTGCTGGACGCCTCGGTGGAGTAACCGCGTGAAGTGCCGCTGCTGTGGCATGGATTGCTCCTGAAGGGTCGGCTCGCCGCTAGGTGCGAGGGGGAGGGTGGGGACGTCGGCCCTGCGGGACGACCAGGCCCAGCTCGTAGGCGAGAATCACCGCCTGGGCACGATCACGCAGGCCCATCTTCGTGAAGAGCCGGTTGATATGGGTCTTGACGGTGTGATCGGTGATCGTCAGCCGCGCGGCGATCTCTCCGTTGGACAGTCCTTGGGCGATGTGCACGAGCACCTCCACCTCGCGGCTGGTCAGCTCCTCGACCGTGCGGACCGGCACCGGCGCCGACCGCTGTTTGACGAATTCCGCGATCAGCCGCTTGGTCAGCTCGGGTGCGAGCAGCGCATTGCCCTCCGCCACGATCCTGACGGCATGTAGGAGTTCGGGGAATGTGGTGTCCTTGAGGAGGAATCCGCTGGCTCCGGCCGCGAGCGCGTCATAGACGTACTCGTCGAGGCCGAACGTCGTCAGCATCAGCGCCTTGGTCGTGCCTCCGGACGCCCGGGTGATCTCCCGTGCGGCCTCGATGCCGTTCTTGTGTGGCATACGGATGTCCAGCAGCGCCAGGTCGGGGCGTCGCTCCGCGGCGAGACGGATGGCCTGCACACCGTCCTCCGCCTCACCCACCACCTCGATGTCGTCCTGTGTGCCCAGCAGATTGACGAAGCCGGTGCGGACGATCGCCTGGTCGTCGGCGACGATTGCTCTGATCACCACGGGAGCTCCGCTTCCACGAGAAAACCGCCTTGCGGGCCGCGGCCGGCGGTGAGCTTCCCGCCGAGCAGTGCCGCCCGCTCGTGCATGCCGACCAGGCCATGGCCGGAGTGGGCCACACCCGGCGGACCCGGCCCGTCGTCCGCGATCCGCACCGCCAGCCGGTCGGACGCGTAGTCGATCTCCACCACCGCATGAGCACCCGGGGCGTGCCTCCGCACGTTGGTCAGCCCCTCCTGCACGATGCGGTAGGCGGACAGCTCGCAGGACGTGGGCAACTCGACCCGATCTCCACTGATCCGCAATTCGACCGCGCCGCCGACCGAACGGTGTTGCGTGATGAGCTCGTCCAGCGCATCGAGGGTCGGCTGGGGAGCCGTACCGGCCTTGTCATCGGGCCCCGTGCGCAGCACGCCCAGCAGCCTGCGCAGCTCGGCCATCGAGGACCGGGCCGAAGCAGCGATCTGCTGGAAACCCTCGCGGGCCTGCGGCGAGAGGTCCGGGGTGGTGTAGGTGGCGCTCTCCGCCTGCACGGCGATCACCGAAACCGAGTGCGAGACGACATCGTGCAGTTCGCGCGCTATCGCCGCCCGTTCGGACTCGGCGGCCTGCCGGCGCTCCATCGCGATCACCCGCGCCTGTGCGTTCGCCCGCTCGCGCTGTGTCTCTTCGCGCGCGCGTACCGCGTCACCCATCGATACCGCGGCCAGGATCGCCACGGTCAGTACGAACCATTCGGCGAACAGATCGATGCGGTACGTCTGCGGATGCCACGTCGCGATGTGCCACAGGTTCACCACGAGAGACAGCACAGAGCCGCCGCCGACGAGAATCGCCGGATGCGCCACACGGTGGCGTCCGAGGGTGTAGCAGCCCATGAGAGCGCTCACGGTCGCCGCGACATAGAGGTCCGTTCCGGCCGCGAAACTCAACAGGGTCGCCACAACCGAAAGGACCGCGGTGGCCGGGTGCGCGCGACGCCACGGCAGCACCGCTGCGGACACCAGCACATCGGACGCGATCACCGCGGAATGCCGGGGCACCACCACCAGCTCCACGGCGGCGAACGCCGTGAGTGCTCCGCCGGAGACCCAGGGATAAGCGGACGACGCGACCCATGCGCGCAGCCGCTGCCGGAGAGATTTGCTCATGCCTTTATCTTTCGGGATCTCCGCAGCTCATACGTCGCCGCACGGGTTGATCCATCGTAGGGATGTCATGCCACGGGTTGACCCGGAAGTTCGGTTGCTCGTTTGACGCTCCGCCCTTCCGCCGTCCATAGCCTCGTGATCAAGGCGAGGACGGGAGTGTCATGAACGAGCAACTGGACTGTGAATCAAGGGAATTGAAGCAATGTTGCGCAACGGTGAGTGCTGCACGCCGGCGGTGGCGCGCAATTCGCGGGTGCGGGAACCATGAGGTCTCGGCGTGGAGCGCGTGCGCGGTCACCGCGCTCGGACTGGGACTCGCCACCACGCTTGCCACGCACCGGACATGGGGCCTCATCGCCGCGGCCGGATACGGCTGTGCGGCAATGGCCGCGGCGTTCCGCGCGCGGGGACGGAACAAGCCGCGTGCTCCGGCAGTCTCCGCTCATCTGCCCGCGGCGGTGGCCGTGGCGGGCTCCGTGATACTGCCCCTTGCCGTCCTCGCGCTGAGCGGCAGGGCGCAACTGGAGGTGTCGGTCGTCGAGCGCGCGGGCGGCCTGCTGCTGTCGTCCGGCAGCCCCTACGTTCCCACGCCGTCCGAAGTGGCCGACTACAACCCCTATCTGCCGGGCATGGCGGTCTTCGGTCTGCCCCATGCGATCTTCGGAGCCCGGCAGTTGGCGGACGCCCGATGGTGGATGGCGGGCGCTTTCCTCCTCTCCATGACCGGCGCGGCGGTAACGCTGCTTCGCGGAGTGCCGAGAGGCCCTGGTGCGCCCCGGAGAAACCGGGCCACCGCCCGTGGGAACGGCACACTCGCACTGACCCGGCTCGCTGCCTGCCCGATAGTGGCTCTGCCGCTGGCCGTTGGAGGCATAGACCTGCCGGTGATCGGCCTCATGTGCTGGGGACTTGCGACGGCCGGCTGCGGAATGCCATGGCGTGCGGGGCTGTTGCTGGGCGCCGCGGCAGCGCTGAAGTGGACGGCCTGGCCTGCGATACCGGTGGCCATCGTCCTGCTGGTGATGCGTGACGGGTGGCGCCGTGCGCTGACATGCGGCGCTGTCACGGCCATGACGGTATCGACGGCGGTACTGCCCTTCGTCCTCACCACCCCACGCTCCTTCGCCGAGAACGTCCTGGCGTTCCCACTGGGACTCGGCGCGACGGCATCACCCGCCGAGAGCCCCCTTCCCGGGCACCTCCTGGCCGCGTATGTGCCCGGCGGCAGGCTGATCGCGATGGCCCTCCTGGCGGTCGCGGCCCTCACTGTCGCCGCTTCCCTGCTGATACGGCCACCGCGCACGGTCCGCGCGGCGGCCGACCGGCTGGCGATCGGCCTCGCGCTGGCCATGGCACTGATGCCGGCCACCCGCTTCGGCTACCTCGTCTATCCGCTGGTGCTGTGGGTCTGGCCCCGCCTCTGTCAGTCCGCGGTGGATGCACACCCCGCGAGCCGACTCCGGACGCCGGAGCCATCCCCGTTGGAGAACGCGCTGCCCGCCGACGCCGCGACGGAGCGCCACCTCCCCGAACCAAGAGAGAAGGCAGCCTGATGCCCCGCACCCTCATCGTTACCAACGACTTCCCACCCCGTCAGGGCGGGATCGAGACCTTCGTGCATGTCATGGCCAACCGCTTCCCGCGCGATGCGGTGGTCGTCTGCACCTCGGCCGAGCCGGAGGCAGCCGTGCACGACGCCGCCCTGCCGTTCCCGGTGATCCGCGATCCGGCCCGGATGCCGTTTCTCACACCCCGCGCCGCCTCCCGTGCCGCGGCGCTCGCCCGCCCGTACGCGTGCGACAGCGTCCGGTTCGGCGCCGCGGCACCGCTCGGTCTGATGGCGGGGCGCCTGCGGCGCGAAGCCGGCGTGGCCAAGACGGTGGCGACCACCCATGGACACGAGGTCTGGTGGGCCCGCACACCCTGTGCTCGCGGACTGGTCCGGCGGACCGGTGAACAGACGGACGTGGTGACCTTCCTCGGCAGGAGCACCCGGGAGCCCATAGCCGCCGCGCTCGGCCCCGTCACTGCGGAGCGAATGGTCAGGCTGGTCCCCGGAGTTGACGCCTCCACCTTCCGGCCGGGACTCGACGGTCGCGCCGTGCGCGAGCGCCTCGGCCTGGTTGGACGGCCAGGTGATCCTTTGTGCGGCCCGGCTCGTGCCCCGGAAGGGCCAGGACACACTGGTCCGCGCGCTGCCGCTGATCCGCCGCCAAGTGCCCGGTGCCGTAGTACTGCTGGTGGGCGGCGGTTTCTGCAAACGCAGCCTGCGCCGGCGCGCCGCAGCCGAAGGCGTCGACGATGCCGTGGTCTTCACCGGACCTCATCCGCACCGCTCCTTGCCGTCGTTCTATGCCGCGGCCGATGTCTTCGCCATGCCGTGCCACACGCGTCGGGGCGGACTGGAGATCGAGGGTTTGGGGCTCGTCTTCCTGGAGGCCGGGGCGGCCGGCCTTCCGGTACTGGTCGGTGACTCGGGTGGTGCGCCCGACGCGGTGCGTGACGGCGAAACAGGCCATGTGGTGGACGGTCGCAGCCCGCTCGCCGTGCCGGAGCGGCTGACAGCGATGCTGGCGGACCCAGGCGCCGCCCGGGCCATGGGGGAGAAGGGGCGCTCCTGGGTCACCGCGGATTGGGATGGGACCGTTCCTATGCACAACTGGTGCGCATGCTCGCCGGGTAAAGGGCCAGAGTGGCCGAACGGCTCACCCTCGCCCCGGCCGTCGATCGCCGCGTCAGGCAGCCGCTCGATGCGCGCTGTCCGATGGAGCGGCGGCGATTTCCGGGGTCGAGCCGTCAATGTCGGTCGCACCGGGCTCCGGTTCCGGTTCACCGAACCACGCGACCGCGACGGCCCCGGCCACGGCGACCACAAAACCGAGCACGGCGACCCAGGCGAAGCCCGGACGGGAGGAGTCACCGAGCCACAGCACTCCGAGGATGCCGGGGACCACGGTCTCGCCCACCACCAGTGCCGCCGTGGCGCCGTTCACCGAACCGATCTGCAGCGCGACGGTGTGCAGATACATCCCGCCGATGCCCGCGACGAGGATCGCGTACAGCGCGGGATCGCCGAGGAGAGAGGGCAGATGGAACGGATCGATACCGTTCAGCACCCGCACGCCGACACCGAGGGCGCCGAAGCCCAGGCCGGAGAGCAGACCCGCGAGGATCGCGGCTCGCCCGCCGAGCAGTCGCACGATCAGGGTGCCGCCACCGATGATCACGACAGACGCGACGAGCAGCCACCAGTGCGTGGTGACCGCGGTGTCGCCACCGCCCTCGTGTCCTGCGGCGGTGGCCAGCAGGACCAGTGCCGAGCAGACCACGGCGATGGAGGCCCATTCCGGCCGGGTGAGCCGGATGTTGAGGAGTTTGATGCTCAGTACGGCCGTGATCACGAGATTCGCGCTGATCACGGTCTGCGAGAGGAACAGGGGCAGCAGTCGGGCGGCGAGCGCGCCGAGCCCGAAACCTATGAAGTCCAGCACTGTGCCGACCATGAACTCCCAGGTCACGGCCGCCTTAGCGGTGGACGACAGGCTGGGGCCGCCGTGCTGGGTGATGCCGGTGCTGGATGCCTTGGCGGCTTCCCGGCGGGCGGACTTACGCGACCCCACCGCCTGCAGGACCGAACCCGTGCCGTAGCAGGCAGATGCCGCCACGGCCGTCAGAAGGCCGATGATCACCAAGAGCTCCGTTCGCGCACTGCATTACCTGTTCATTACCTGGCCTGGCAGACGCGCAATTCGGGACCGGAGTTGCCTCGGCGGGCAAACAGATCTCTCAGCGGTCAAAGGATCACGAACGGGTCCCGGTCAGGAACCGGTCTCTGCGCTGAGGCGTGCCAGTGCCTCCGGGACGTCGTCCACCGACTCGACCAGGGCGATCCGGGCTGCCATGGGGCGGCCGGCCGCCAGCGACTGGAGCAGCGGCCAGGTCGGCAGTTCCTCGGTCCAGTGCTCGCGGTTCACCAGCACCATCGGCGTCGGTTCCCCACGCGACCGGTAGTAGTTCGGGGTCGTGTTGTCGAAGATTTCCTGAACCGTCCCCGCCGCACCGGGAAGGAACACCACGCCGGCATTGGACCGGGCCAGCAAGCCGTCCTCGCGCAGCGCATTGACGAAGTACTTCGCGATATGGGACGCGAAGGCATTTGCGGGTTCGCGGCCGTAGAACCAGGTGGGGATGCCGACGGAGGAGCCGCCGCCCGGCCGGCTTCGGCGCACCTCGAAGGCGGCGCGCGCCCAGTCGGTGACGGAGGGCCTGAAGTGCGGTGCCTTGGAGAGGATCTCCAGCGCCGAGTCGAGCATGCCGTCCTCGAAGGGTGCGGCGTAGGCCCCGAGGTTCGCTGCCTCCATCGCGCCCGGTCCGCCACCGGTCGCGACGGTCAGGCCGTCGCGGGTGAGTCGGCGGCCGAGCCGGGCCGCGCCGGCGTAGGCGGCCGAGCCGCGTTCCAGGGAGTGGCCGCCCATGATCCCGACCACGCGCGAACCGGCGAGATGCTCGTCCAGGGCGTCCGACACGGCATCGTCATGAATGCTCCGCAGCATGGAGGCGAACACATCGCCGCCCGCCTTGGTCTCCTGGTACCAGTGGTACGCGCGGGCGTCCGGCGTCGCGTCGTAACCGGCGTCGACCAGTCCTTCGAAGAGTTCGTCCGGCGTGTACAGGCTGCCGCGATACGGATCGACCGGTAGGCCCGGTACCGGTGGGAAGACCAGGGCACCCCCGGCGCGCACCTTCGCGGCGGCGTCCGGCTCCATCGCGCAGCC
The DNA here is from genome assembly GCF_000805335.1 of Streptomyces sp. CT34. Taxonomy (GTDB): domain Bacteria; phylum Actinomycetota; class Actinomycetes; order Streptomycetales; family Streptomycetaceae; genus Streptomyces. Next base: position 5,936,285 of record NZ_KN708638.1, read on the forward strand.
GAGGAAGACGGAGTCCGCGGTATCCGTACTGAGCAGCGCGAAGGTACGGTCCGTCAGGTCGAGGGACTGGACGCGGTATCCGGCGAGGCTTCCCGATGCGGCGACCCGGTCGAACTCCGTGATGGAGTCGATCTCCTGGCCTCGCTCGCGGGGGCTGTGGGACACCGGGGGCTCTGAATTCGACTGCACACCGGCCATGTTAGGTCCGCAGCGACTGCACCAGGGGTGCGAGCAGCCCGTCTTCGGCCGCGGCATCGAGTGCGGCGCGCAAGGCGCTGTCGTACGTCGGGCGTGCCCTGTCCTGCACGTCCCGGCCCTCGTCGGTGATCACGCTGTAGACGCCGCGCCGGTCGTCGGGGCACAGGTCCCGGCGGGTCAGGCCGGACGACTCCAGACGCGAGGCCAGTCGGCTCACCGAGCTCTGATTGAGGCCGATGAGGTCGGCGAGCTCCTGCATGCGCAGCTCGCCCTCGTCGGCCTCCGCGAGCCGGGCCAGCGCGCGGTACTCGGAGAGGCCGAGGCTGTGATGCCGCTGCAGGGCCTTCGCCAGCTCCTGCTCGACACGCGTGTGCAGTGCGCCGAACCGGTCCCAGTGCTCCGCGTCCATCGTCTTCTGCTTTCCTCCGTCGTCGGGCAGCTGTGCGTTCTTCCACTGAGCTCTTGACAGCAGCGTACATGCAGTAGAAAATTATGTATGTGCATGCAAGGGATGCTTGCGCATGGATTATCGAGGGGGAACATCATGTCTACGAGTGGTATCGCAGCGGCCGGGAGTACGCGGGAGATCGAGCGGATCGCCACCACGCCGGATTGGTATGAGCCGTACAAGATCTCGCAGGCCGTCAAGGCGGGCGGTCTGATCCATGTCTCCGGACAGGCGGGGATCGACGAGCAGGGGCGGACCGTCTCGGACGACTTCCTGACGCAGGGGCGGCAGGCGTTCGCGAATGTCGAGCGGGTTCTCGCGGCGGCCGGCGCCTCGCTCGCGGATGTGGTGAAAGTGGGCATCTTCGTGACGGACATGGCCGCCTGCCTCGACCAAGTCATCGCCCTGCGCGAGGAGTTTCTGTCCGAGCCCTATCCTGCGGATACTCTCCTGGAAGTGTCGTCCTTGGCCCGGCCGGACTGGCGAATAGAGGTCGAGGTCACCGCTCTCGCCCGCTGAGACCGACGCTTGCCGCTGCTTCACCGCCGACCGGCTTTCCCCCGAAGCGCGCCGTGTTGCGGCGCTCCGCCCTACAGCGCACCGTGCGGCGGCGCGCACCGCACGGATGCGCGTCCACTACCCCGAGCTGGCGCCGTCGCGCCCCCGACCGGGCCGCTATGCCACCACCCCGGCCGGATGGGCAGGCCACCATGGCGGCCGGATCGTCATCCCACGGCCTGGCCGATGCTCCACCAACTCAGCTCGATACCAACTCAGCCCGATGCCTCCCGTGTTCCCCCCGCCGCGCCCTCAGTGCACCAGCGGGAGGGTGGCCATCTCGGCGACGGTCCATGTCAGCGGGCCCAGTACAAGAGTCAGCGCGAGGGCGCGCAGTGCCGTGGCGCGATGGAGGACGGAAGCGGGGGCACCGAGGCGGCGCAGGGCGGCGGTGGTGTGGGCGCGGGCCGACCGGGACTCCAGAGCGGCGGCCAGGGCGCTGGCGGTGACACAGGCGAAGATGACCGATGTACCGATGGCGGTGAGCGGTCCGACAGAACGGGAGGGAGTGGTTCCGTACACCGTGACGGCGGCGTAGGCCCCGGAGGCCACCGCGCACAGGACGCCGAACGGGCGGCCCAGGCGGTGCGATTCCTCCTGGAGCACGCGTCCGGACAGCAACCGCAGCGCGCCGGGACGCCCCGCGCACAGCAGTTGACCGGACAGATACACCAGGCCGGGGCCGGCCAGGACGAGCCCGCAGGCGGCAAGTGCCCAACCGGCCAGGATGCCCGGGGCGCTGCCGAGCAGCCGTCCCGGGAGGGGCAGTTCGCCGTGGGCGTCGGTAATGGGGCTGGTGTAGGCCTCGATGGCCAGGCCCGCCGCGGTGAGGGCGACGCCCCATGGGAGGCCGGTGGGGGCGGCGGTGGTGTGTGGCTCGCTGTCGCTGTAGCCCGGCTCGGTGCGGGGGCGCAGTGAGACGGCGGTCGCTGCTGCGGCGGCGAGCGGGACGGACGTCAGCAGCATGAGGGCACCGGGGAGCGGCAATGGGTGGCCCGCGCCGAGCAGGTCGGGGTGGCCGCCGACGACGGCGGGGCCGCCGAGGTCGCCGCGGAGGCGGAGGAAGACGAGCAGAGAGAGGAGGACGCCGAGGGCACAGGACAGCGCGGTGGTGGCCGCGGCGAGCAGGGTGAGTCGCAAGGGGCCCAGGCCGGCGGCGGTCATGCCGCGCTGGAGGCGGGCGGCCGGATCCGTCCGGGCGACCGAGACCGCGAGCTGGGTGGTGGCGGCGAGCGGGGCGGCGCACCACAGCAGGCGGGCCAGGGAATCGCCGGCGGCGGTGGGGTGGTCGGCGGCGTGGCCGAGGGCGGACAGCAGCAGGAAACCGGTGCCGGCGGAGGCGGTGGCGACGAAGAGGCGGCGCAGCAGAACGAGGGGGTGAGAGCCGCGGGCTAGACGGAGAGCGAGCACGCTGCCCTGCTTTCCTCATCGGAGGAGTCGGCGGTAGCGGGCACGGCGCCCGAGAGGCGCCCGTCGAGGAGTGAGACGGTGCGGTCGGCGAGGGCGGCGACCTGGGGGTCGTAGGTCGCCAGGATGACGGTGATCTGGTGCGAGCGGGCCGCGGTGGTCAGGGTGCGCAGCACCTGGGTGCCGTCTGCGCTGTGCAGCGGGGCGGTCGGCTCGTCGGCGAAGAGCACCTGCGGGGTGGTGGCGAGGGCGCGGGCGATGGCGACACGCTGGCGCTGGGACTGGTCGAGCCGTGCGGGGCGCCGGCGGGCGCACATGCCGACGTCGAGGCGGTCCAGCCATTCGACGGCCGTGTTCTTGGCCGAGCGGTGGCCGGTGCCGCGCAGCAGGAGCGGGAGGGCGGCGTTCTCCCAGGCGGTGAGTTCGGGGACGAGGTGGGGTTCGGTGTCGATCCAGCCGAACCGGTCGAGACGCAGCCGTTCGCGGCTGGGGGAGGAGAGAGTGTGGACGGAGGAGCCGTTGAACCAGATTTCGCCCTCCGTGGGGACGATCTGCCCGGACAGACAGTGGAGGAGGGTGGTCTTGCCGCTGCCGCGGGGGCCGGTGACGGCGATGATCTCGCCCTCGCCGACGCCGAGGGAGACTCCGGTGAGGGCGGCCGTGCCACCGTGCATGTGGTGCAGGTCGCGAGCCCAGAGCACGTTGTTGTCAGGCGGGGCCACCATCTGTGCACCTCTTGCTTGTTCGCTGGTCCTTCCCCCGACCGGGTGAACGACCACGGAGGGTATCGGTCACTAGCACGGTAAGGACTCGTGGCCCTCGGCATTCGGCGCTCGGCAGGCACAACGGCCCAGATTCACTCGTGTGGCTGGAAGTGAGTGAATCTGAGCCGCTGGATGTTCAGTTGCGTACTGGCGAACCAGGAGGTGACGCGTAGGTCAGAGCTTGGTCCACGCCTCGGTGAGGACGGAGCGCAGGATCTGCTCGATCTCGTCGAAGACGCTCTGGTCGGCGATCAGCGGCGGGGCCAGCTGGATGACCGGGTCGCCACGGTCATCGGCGCGGCAGTAGAGGCCGTTGTCGTACAGGGCCTTCGAGAGGAAGCCGTAGAGGACGCGCTCGGTCTCCTCCTCGTTGAACGACGCCTTGGTGGCCTTGTCCTTGACGAGTTCGATGCCGTAGAAGAAGCCGTTGCCGCGGACGTCGCCGACGATCGGCAGGTCGTGCAGCTTCTGCAGCGTGCTGAGGAAGTTGCCCTCGTTGTCGAGGACGTGCTGGTTGAGGCCCTCGCGCTCGAAGATGTCGAGGTTGGCGATGCCGACGGCGGCGGAGACCGGGTGGCCACCGAAGGTGTAGCCGTGCAGGAAGGTGTTGTCGCCCTTGTAGAACGGCTCGGCCAGGCGGTCGGAGATGATGCAGGCGCCGATCGGGGAGTAGCCCGAGGTCATGCCCTTGGCGCAGGTGATCATGTCCGGGACGTAGCCGAACTTGTCGCAGGCGAAGATCGTGCCGAGGCGGCCGAAGGCGCAGATGACCTCGTCGGAGACGAGCAGCACGTCGTACCGGTCGCAGATCTCGCGAACCCGCTGGAAGTAGCCGGGGGGTGGCGGGAAGCAGCCGCCGGCGTTCTGGACCGGCTCCAGGAAGACGGCGGCGACGGTGTCCGGGCCCTCGAAGAGGATCTGCTGCTCGATCTGGTCGGCGGCCCAGCGGCCGAAGGCCTCCGGGTCGTCGCCGTGGATCGGGGCGCGGTAGATGTTGGTGTTCGGGACCTTGTGCGCGCCGGGGACCAGCGGCTCGAAGGGGGCCTTCAGGCCCGGCAGACCGGTGATCGACAGGGCGCCCTGCGGGGTGCCGTGGTAGGCCACCGCGCGGGATATGACCTTGTGCTTGGTGGGCTTGCCGACGAGCTTGAAGTACTGCTTGGCGAGCTTCCAGGCGGTTTCGACGGCCTCGCCGCCGCCGGTGGTGAAGAAGACCTTGTTGAGGTCGCCGGGGGCGTAGTCGGCCAGGCGCTCGGCCAGCTCCACGGCCTTGGGGTGCGCGTACGACCACACCGGGAAGAAGGCCAGCTCCTGGGCCTGCTTGTAGGCGGTCTCGGCGAGCTCGACCCGGCCGTGGCCGGCGTTGACCACGAAGAGGCCGGCGAGGCCGTCGATGTAGCGCTTGCCGTTGTCGTCGTAGATGTTGGTGCCCTCACCACGCACGATCGTGGGCACGGGGGCGTCCTCGTACGACGACATGCGGGTGAAGTGCATCCACAGGTGGTCGTACGCCGTCTTGGAGAGGTCGGCGCTCATTGCTATCTCGTTCCCCAGGTGTAGGTCTGCTTCCGGAGCTTGAGGTACACGAAGCTCTCGGTGGATCGAACGCCGGGAAGCGTGCGGATCCTCTTGTTGATCATTTCCAGCAGGTGGTCGTCGTCCTCGCAGACGATCTCGATGATGAGGTCGAAGGAGCCTGCCGTCATGACGACGTACTCGACTTCCTCCATGGTCGTCAGGGCGTCGGCCACGGGGTCGAGGTCGCCCTCGACGTTGATGCCGACCATTGCCTGCCGGCGGAAACCGACCGTGAGGGGGTCGGTGACCGCGACGATCTGCATCACGCCCTGGTCGAGCAGTTTCTGTACGCGCTGGCGTACCGCCGCCTCGGACAGGCCCACGGCCTTGCCGATCGCGGCGTACGGACGGCGTCCGTCCTCCTGGAGCTGCTCGATGATCGCCAGGGAGACGGAGTCGATCGACGGAGTACCGGTTCTGTCAGGACTGTTACGAGAAGGCGCCACGTCTTTCACTGTGCACGAGGTTCGACTGTATGGCAACCCCGATTCGATGAAATCAGTTGTTGATCGAGCGCTATTTCACTGATTTCGTTGTTCGAACGGTGTGGGTGTGTTGAAAACGTGGCCCCCGCGGCTAGTGTGGGATCTCAACCACCGGACATCCGAAACTGAAGGGGGCGCACAGTGACCACCGCACTGCGTCGTCTGCGCAACTACATCGACGGGGAGTTCCGGGACGCCGCCGACGGCCGGACCACGGAGGTGGTCAACCCCGCGACGGGCGAGCCCTACGCCACCGCCCCGCTGTCGGGCCCCGCGGACGTGGACGCGGCCATGGCAGCGGCCGAAGCGGCCTTCCCCGCCTGGCGCGATCTGATCCCGGCCGACCGCCAGAAGGTCCTCCTCAAGATCGCCGACCGCTTCGAGGAGCGCGCCGAGGAGCTGATCGCCGCCGAGTCCGAGAACTGCGGCAAGCCGATCGCCCTCGTCCGCTCCGAGGAGATCCCGCCGATGGTGGACCAGATCCGCTTCTTCGCGGGAGCCGCCCGGATGCTCGAAGGCCGCTCGGCCGGCGAGTACATGGACGGCTTCACCTCCATCATCCGGCGGGAGCCGGTCGGCGTCTGCGCCCAGGTCGCACCGTGGAACTACCCGATGATGATGGCCGTGTGGAAGTTCGCCCCGGCGCTCGCCGCGGGCAACACCGTGGTCATCAAGCCCTCCGACACCACCCCCGCCTCGACGGTGCTGATCGCCGACATCATCGGCGGCGTGCTGGACGAACTCGGCCACTCCCGCGGGGTGTTCAACGTGATCTGCGGCGACCGGGACACCGGCCGCCTGATGGTCGAGCACAAGGTCCCGGCGATGGCCTCGATCACCGGCTCGGTACGCGCCGGCATGCAGGTCGCCGAGTCCGCCTCCAAGGACCTCAAGCGGGTCCACCTGGAGCTGGGCGGCAAGGCACCGGTCGTGGTCTTCGAGGACACCGACATCGCCAAGGCCGTCGAGGACATCGCCACCGCCGGCTACTTCAACGCCGGCCAGGACTGTACGGCCGCCACCCGGGTGCTCGTCCAGGAGTCCATCCACGACGAGTTCGTCGCCGCGCTGGCCAAGGCCGCCTCGGAGACCAAGACCGGCGCGGTCGACGACGAGGGCGTGCTGTACGGCCCGCTGAACAACGCCAACCAGCTCGCGCAGGTCAAGGGCTTCATCGAGCGGCTGCCCGCGCACGCCAAGATCGAGGCCGGCGGCGAACAGATCGGCGAGAAGGGCTACTTCTTCGCGCCCACCGTCGTCTCGGGACTCAAGCAGGACGACGAGATCGTCCAGCACGAGGTCTTCGGTCCCGTCATCACCGTCCAGTCGTTCCGCGACGAGGCGCAGGCGCTGGAGTGGGCCAACGGCGTCGAGTACGCGCTGGCGTCCTCGGTGTGGACCAAGGACCACGCCCGCGCGATGCGGATGTCCAAGGGCCTCGACTTCGGCTGTGTGTGGATCAACACCCACATCCCGCTGGTCGCCGAGATGCCGCACGGCGGGTTCAAGAAGTCCGGCTACGGCAAGGACCTGTCCGCCTACGGCTTCGACGACTACACCCGGATCAAGCACGTGATGACCTCGCTGGACGGCTGAGCCGACCGGCCCTCCCGGGGACCCTCACCGTCGAGCGGCACGGCACGCTCGACACACCGTCGCGGGCGGAGGCCCGGCAGTGGACGCTCTGCCACTTGCCGCCTCCGCCCGCGGCACGTGAGAGTGCTCGCCATGGCTGATCTTTCGCGGCGTTCGCTGCTCAGGGGTGTGGGCGGAATCGGTGTGACCGGGGCGCTGGCCGCCGTCACGGGGTGCGGGGTGCCGCCGGCGTATGTCGACGCGGCCGACCGCGAGAGCCCGGACCGCTCCGCGCGCGAGCACCGGCTGGTCTTCGCCAACTGGCCGCTCTACATCGACGTCGACGACCACGACAAGCAGCGCCGGCCCACGCTGGACGCGTTCCAGAGGCGCACCGGGATCGCCGTGACGTACACCGAGGAGATCAACGACAACGACGAGTTCTTCGGGAAGATCAGCCCCGCGCTGATGAACCACCAGCCCACCGGCCGCGATCTCATCGTCATCAGCGACTGGATGTGCGCCCGGTTCGTCCGGCTGGGATGGGTCGAGACGATGGACCGCAAGGCCCAGCCGAACGTCGCCGAGTACCTCGATCCGCTGCTGCGCACCCCGCACTTCGACCCCGGCCGGATGCACTCGGTGCCCTGGCAGTCCGGCATCACCGGGATCGCGTACAACCGCAGGAAGCTCGGCCGGGAGATCAGGCACACCTCCGACCTGTGGAAGGACGACCTGCGCGGCCGGGTCACGCTGCTGGCCGGGCTCGACGAGGCGTTCGCGATGCTGCTCCAGGGCAACGGCGCCGACATCACCCGCTGGACCGCCGAGGACTTCCACCGGATGATCGACCAGGTGCGCGGCCTGGTCCGCAAGGGCCAGATCCGCCGCTTCACCGGCAACGACTACATCAAGGACCTGGACTCCGGCGATGTGCTCGCCGCGCAGGCGTACTCCGGCGATGTGGTCCAGTTGCGGGCGGACAACCCGGACATCGAGTTCGTGGTGCCGGAGGAGGGGGCCGAGCTGTGGGCGGAGAGCATGATGATCCCCAACCTCGCGGCCCACAAGCGGAACGCGGAGCGGCTGATCGACTACTACTACCAACCCGAGGTCGCGGCGGAACTGGCCGCCTGGGTCAACTACGTGTGCCCGGTGCCGGCCGCGCGGGAGGTGCTCGCCTCGTCCAAGGACAAGGACCGGGCCCAGCTCGCCGAGGACCCGCTGATCTTCCCCGACGCGCGGATGCGCCGGCGGCTGGCCATCGCGCGGGACATCACGGCCGGGGAGCGGACCGAGTTCGCCAAGGAGTGGAACGCGATCGTGGGGCTGTAGGGCCTGCCCGAGGGCCACCTGCCGGGTGCGGGCCGGTGCCCCGGTGGTCAACCGGCCTGCCGGGCCTGGTGGCTGTGCCGATCTGTGTGGTGGAGTCGGAGGCCGCCGTACCCTCCGCGCCCCCCGGGGGGCGGTGTTCGCTGCGGTCAACCGGCCTGCCAGGCTTGGCGGTTATGTCGATCTCTGTGGTGAAGTCGAAGGTTCCCGGTTCTGTGGTGAAGTCGAAGGTCTCCGAGTCGGCCGCGCCGCCCGTGGACGGGATATCGCCCGCCGTCACGCTGGGGTTGTTCGCCGCGTGGGCGCTGCACGACGCGGAGGAGGTGGCGTTCGGTCCGCGCTGGGTGCGGGAGAACGTACCCGCCCTGAGGAAGCGCTTTCCCCGGGTGCCGGAGCGTGTTTGGCGGGCCCTGGAGGGTGTCACCGAGCGGGAGTTCGCGGTGGCGGTCGGCGTGATGGGGGCCGTCGTGGCCGCCGCGGCGGTCCGCGGGCACCAGACGGGCGGCCGGTCCGCGTTCTTCCAGGGTGCACTGGACGGCTTCGGGCTGCACGGCCTGATGCACCTCGCGCAGGCGGCGGCCACCCGCGGCTACACCCCGGGCTCCGCCACCTCTCCGGTGATCGTGATCCCCTTCACGCTCTGGGCGCGCGGCCGGCTGCGGCGCGCCGGGCGGCTGCGTCCGGCGACCGTCGGGGGCGCCGTCCGGGGCGTGGCTGTCGCGGGGGCGGCCACGGTCGTGTCACACGGGGTGGCGCGGCGGCTGGTCCGGCGCTGACCGGCACCGCGGCGGGAGCGCCAACCGGTGCCGCGGAGGCGGAGATCGGCCCGCCCGCGCGGGCGCCCCGGACCGCTGCCGGGCCCCCAGGGCCGTGCGGCCAGGCAGGGCCTTCGGTGGGTCGTGGCCGGGTCCGCGACGTCTGGCACGGCACTCCTCCAGCTGACGCTGGGTGGGGGTGCCCCCAGTGTCAGCTGGGGGAGTGCCCCCACGCGGCGTTGCCGAAACGTCTCCATAGCCCCGCTATAGAGCCGCTCCGGCGCCTAGCGCTCCGCTTCGGCTCTTTGGACGGTCTCCGGAAGCCGAGCTGCGCCGCACCAGACGCCGCGGCCTTTCCGACCCTGACCCACCGCACAGGCCCTAGCCGCGCCAGCCGCTCGCGTACGCGTCGATCTCGGCCGTCAGCCGGGACTTGGCCGCGTCGTCCATGAACGAGGCGGTCACCGCGTTCTTGGCGAGGGCGGTCAGACCCGTGGTGTCCAGGCCCAGGAGGCGGGCGGCGACGGCGTATTCGGTGTTCAGGTCGGTGCCGAACATGGGCGGGTCGTCGCTGTTGACGGTGACCAGGACGCCGGCGTCGACCATCTCCCTGATGGGGTGCTCGTCGAGCGTGCGGACGGCGCGGGTGGCGATGTTGGACGTCGGGCATACCTCCAACGGGATGCGGTGCTCGGCGAGATGGGCCAGCAGCTCCGGGTCCTGGGTGGCGCTGGTGCCGTGGCCGATCCGCTCGGCGCGCAGGTCGCGCAGGGCGTCCCAGATCGTGCCGGGGCCGGTGGTCTCGCCGGCGTGCGGGACGGAGTGCAGACCGGCGGCGATGGCCCGGTCGAAGTAGGGCTTGAACTGGGGCCGCGGCACGCCGATTTCGGGCCCGCCGAGGCCGAACGAGACCAGCCCCTCGGGCTGGAGCTCGCAGGCGATGCGGGCGGTCTCCTCGGCGGCCTCCGCACCGGCCTCGCCTGGGATGTCGAAGCACCAGCGCAGCACCACGCCCAGCTCGGCCTCGGCCGACTTCCGGGCGTCCTCGATGGCCTCGACGAAGGCGGCGTCCGGGATGCCGCGGCGGACCGAGCTGAACGGGGTGATGGTCAGCTCGGCGTAGCGGATCCGCTGGCGGGCCATGTCGCGGGCGACCTCGTACGTCAGCAGGCGTACGTCCTCGGCGTCGCGGATCAGGTCCACGACGGAGAGGTAGACCTCGATGAAGTGCGCGAAGTCGCGGAAGGTGAAGTAGTCGGCGAGCGCCTCGGGGTCACTTGGCACGGCGGAGTCGGGGTGTCGGGCGGCCAGTTCGGCGACGATGCGCGGCGAGGCCGAACCGACGTGGTGGACGTGCAGCTCCGCCTTGGGCAGGCCCGCGATGAAGGCGTCGAGGTCGGACAACGGTTCCTCCTGGGTGACGAGCGGTGCGGATGGGGCGGTCCGGTCATCGTATGGGGGCGGCGGACGCGCCTTCCGCCAGCCTCTGGCGCGCCTCCATCAGCGCGAAGCCGAGGAGGTTCTGCCCGCGCCAGCGGGCCGGGTCGCCGGCGCGCTCGTCGTCGGCGGCCAGGCCGATGCCCCAGACGCGGTCCAGCGGGCTGGCCTCCACCAGGACCCGGGAGCCGGTGGCCAGCAGGAACTCCCGCAGAGCGGCGTGCCGGCCGAATTTGTGCAGGCTGCCTTCGAGGACGAGGGCGAAGCGGTGGCCGCGCCAGCGCTCCTCGTCGAAGCCGCGGACGCTCCGCCCGGCGTCCTTGGCCTCCTTGGGATGGCGGGCGGCCGTCGCGCGCCGCTCCGCCTCCGCGTCACCGAACAGACGGGCCTTGCCGGCCATCATCCAGTGCTCGGCGGTCGCGTAGCGGACCCCGTCGACGGTGAAGGGGGAGGGCCACCACTGGCTGAAGCAGCTCGCGCCGATACGGCCGTCGCGCAGTGGGCGATGACCCCAGAAGTGGACGAACTTGACGCGCTTGCCGGCGGCGGTCAGCGCGCTGACTTCCTCGACCGAACGCGGTCCGTCCGCGGTGCGCCCGTCCATGATCCCCGTGGTGTCGTGCATCATGCCGGGATTCTGTCAGCGGGCACTGACAACGTGTCGGGGGCCCGGACCACCGAATTCGCAGAATTCGTCGCGTAACCAAAAGGCAACAACGGAATCACTTGTTGGTCGCGTTCTGCTCTGTCAAGATCGGCCATCGATTCCGGATTTAGCCACGCCTGACAGTGCCGCCGTGCGGCCCCGGCGCCCGGCGGAGGAGAGCACCATGGACCAGCGATTCGATGTGACCGAACGATTCGCCGAGGGCGCGCAATTCATCGCCGGCGGTCTCCGCCCCGGCACGTCCGGCCGGACGCAGGACGTCGTGGACCCGGCCACCGGGGAGACCGTCCTGCGCTACGAACTCGCCGGCACGGGCGATGTGGACGCCGCCGTGGCGGCTGCCCGGGAGGCGTTTCCCGGATGGTCGCGGGCCACGCCCGGTGAGCGGTCCGACACCCTGCACCGCTTCGCCGCGGCGCTCGCCGAGGACGCCGAGGACCTCGCCTTCGCCGAATCGCTGAACTGCGGAAAGCCGATCAAGCTCAGCAGGGAGTTCGACGTCCCGGGTTCGATCGACAACGCCGCGTTCTTCGCCGGCGCCGCCCGGCACCTGGAAGGCAAGGCGGCCGGGGAGTACAGCGGCGACCACACCTCGGTGATCCGCCGGGAGCCCATCGGCACCGTCGGCTCCATCGCGCCCTGGAACTACCCTCTCCAGATGGCCGCCTGGAAGGTGCTGCCGGCCATCGCGGCGGGCAACACCATCGTCCTCAAGCCCGCCGAGATCACCCCGCTGACCTCGCTGCTGTTCGCCCAGGCCGCACAGCGCGCGGGGCTCCCGGACGGGGTGCTCAACATCGTCTCCGGGGCCGGCCGGGACGCCGGTGAGCACCTGGTCGGCCACGCCGGCGTCGCCATGACCTCCTTCACCGGCTCGACCGGGGTCGGCAGGCGGGTCGCCGAGATCGCCACCGGCACTGTCAAGCGGATCCACCTGGAGCTGGGCGGCAAGGCCCCGTTCGTCGTCTTCGACGACGCGGACCTGGAAGCCGCGGTCCACGGCGCGGTCGCCGGGGCGCTGATCAACACGGGCCAGGACTGCACCGCCGCCACCCGGGCCTATGTCCAACGCCCGCTGTACGACGCGTTCGTGAGCGGGGTAGCCGATCTGATGGCGACCGTACGGCTGGGCGACCCGTTCGACCCCTCCACCGACCTCGGGCCGCTGATCTCGCACGCCCAGCGCGACCGGGTGGCCGGCTTCGTCGAGCGCGCCCGGGGGTACGCCACCGTCGTGACCGGCGGCGGGGCGCCCGCCTTCGGCAGTGGCAGTGAGCTGACCAAGGGGGCGTACTACCGGCCGACGCTGATCGCCGGGGCCGCCCAGGACAGCGAGATCGTGCAGTCCGAGATCTTCGGGCCGGTGCTGGCCGTGCTGCCCTTCGACGGCGACGACGAGGGCATCGCGCTCGCCAACGACACCCCCTACGGGCTCGCCGCCTCCGCCTGGAGCCGCGACGTCTACCGCACCGGCCGGGCCACCCGCGAGATCAACGCCGGCTGCGTCTGGGTCAACGACCACATCCCGATCATCAGCGAGATGCCGCACGGCGGCGCCAAGGCGTCCGGCTTCGGCAAGGACATGTCGGCGTACTCCTTCGAGGAGTACACGCAGGTCAAGCACGTCATGTACGACAACACCGCGGTGGCCAGGAAGGACTGGCACCGCACGGTCTTCGGGGACCGCGGGTAGCCGCCTCACCCCCGGGCGCCCTCCCGGTGCGCCCGCACCGCCCGCGGCCGGCGCCGCGCGGCACCGTCACCACCGGCCGAGCGCCGGGCACAACCCCTGAAAGGGCACCGCGCATGGACCACCACGAGCGGCCCGCGCCGACGACCCCGCCCGCCCCGCTGTCCGCGGCCGAGCTGACCGCCGTGCGCCGCAGCCTGGCCGGCGGCCGGCTCGCCATGACCCGCCGCACGCTGCTGCGCGCGAGCGGCGCCCTGGCGGCCGTGGCGGGCGGTGCCGCCGCCCTGTCGGCCTGCGGGATCGCCCCCGCGGGCCGTACCGACGCGGCGCTGACCGTGGACCACTCCGCGGCGGAGCGGCGGCTCCACTTCTCCAGCTGGGCGCAGTACATGGACGTCGGCGACGACGGGAAGCACCGTCCGACGCTGGACGCGTTCCGGCGGCGGACCGGGATCACCGTCGACTACACCGAGGACATCAACGACAACGACGAGTTCTTCGGCAAGATCCAGGCGCAGCTCGCCAACGGGCAGGACACCGGCCGCGACCTGATCGTGCTCACCGACTGGATGTGCGCCCGGATGATCTCCCTGGGCTGGATCCAGCCGCTCGACCGGTCGCGGCTGCCGCACGCCGTTGCCAACCTGGCGGCCCAGTACCGCAATCCGGCCTGGGACCCGGGCCGCCGGCACTCCTACGTCTGGCAGGGCATCCCCGCGATCATCGCGTACAACAAGAAGGCCACCGGCGGACGCACCGTCGACTCGGTCGGTCAGCTGCTGGAGGACCCGCGGCTGAGGGGCCGGGTCGGCTTCCTCTCCGAGATGCGCGACACCGTCGGGCTGACCCTGCTGGACATGGGCAAGCGGCCCGAGGACGCCACCGCCGACGACTTCGACGCGGCCCTGGCCCGGCTCCGGAAGGGCGTCGACCGCAAGCAGATCCGCCGCTTCACCGGCAACGACTACACCACCGACCTGGACAAGGGCGACCTCGCCGCGTGCGTGGCCTGGGCCGGCGATGTCGTCCAGCTCCAGAGCGACAACCCCGCCATCGGCTACGCCGTCCCCAAGGCCGGCTACATGACCTCCACCGACAACCTCATGGTGCCCGGCAAGGCGCGTCACAAGGAGAACGCCGAACGGCTCATCGACTACTTCTACGAGCCGGCGGTGGCGGCCCGGCTCGCGGCGTTCGTCAACTACGCCTGCCCGGTCGACGGCGTACGCGGCGAACTTGCCAGGATCGACCGGAAGCTGGCGGAGAACCCGCTGATCCTGCCGGACCCGGAGATGGTCGCCCGATCGCACTCCTTCCGCCCGCTGACCCCCCAGGAGAGCCGGGTGTTCAACCAGAAGTTCTCCGACCTCACCGGCGCCTGAGCCGCAAGCCCGGGCCCGGCCCGAGCCGTTTCGCCCTCCGACCCACGGGACGACCCATGACCCACACCGAGACCCTCCAGAGCAGTGGCGGCGACGTCCGCCTCCGCGGGATCAGCAAGACCTACGGCTCCTTCACCGCCGTCCACCCGCTCGACCTCACCATCCCCGCCGGGTCCTTCTTCGCACTCCTGGGCGCCTCGGGCTGCGGCAAGACCACCACCCTGCGCATGATCGCCGGGTTGGAGGAGCCCACCACCGGGACCGTCGAACTCTCCGGCCGGGACGTCACCGACCTGCCGCCCTACAAGCGCCAGGTCAACACCGTCTTCCAGAACTACGCGCTCTTCCCGCACCTGGACATCTACGAGAACGTCGCCTTCGGACTGCGCCGCCGCGGCATCAAGTCCGTGAAGAAGCAGGTCGAGGAGATGCTCGACCTGGTCCAGCTCGGCCCGCTGGCGCGCCGCAGGCCGCAGCAGCTCTCCGGCGGCCAGCAGCAGCGGGTCGCGGTCGCCCGGGCACTGATCAACCACCCCGAGGTGCTGTTGCTGGACGAGCCGCTCGGCGCCCTCGACCTCAAGCTGCGCCGCCAGATGCAGCTGGAGCTCAAGCGCATCCAGACCGAGGTCGGCATCACCTTCGTCCATGTCACCCACGACCAGGAGGAGGCCATGACGATGGCCGACACCGTGGCCGTGATGAACGGCGGCCGGGTCGAACAGCTCGGCGCCCCCGCCGAGTTGTACGAGAATCCCGCCACCACCTTCGTCGCCAACTTCCTGGGCACCTCCAACCTCATCCGGGCCGGGGTCGTCGAGGCGGGCGGCGCGGAACTGCTCCTCAAGGCCGGCGACGCCGAGCTCCGGCTGCCCGCCCGGCGATGCAGCGCCCCGGCCCGCAGCGGCGGGCAGGTGCTGGCCGGGGTCCGGCCGGAGAAGGTGGCCCTGGCGCACGCCGACGACGCCGGGACGATCGCCGAGGGCCGCAACCGGCTGTCCGGCCGCATCAAGGACGCCGGCTTCATCGGCGTCTCCACCCACTACGTCGTCGACGTGCCGGGCCTGGGCGAACTCGCCGTCTACGAGCAGAACATCGAGCGCGACGGCCGGCTGGTGCCCGGCGCCGAGACCGTGCTGCACTGGAACCCGGCGCACACCTTCGCGCTGGACGCGGAGCAGGACAGGCAGGCCGGTGCGGACCTCGACGAGGAGGCCGCATGACGACCACCGAAGCCCCCGCGCCACCGGAGCGCCCGGCCGCCGGCGCCGCGGAGGTCCGCCGGACCCCGGTCCGCAAGCGGCTGGTCCCCTACTGGCTGCTGCTGCCCGGCATCCTGTGGCTGGTCGTCTTCTTCGCCGCGCCGCTGGTCTACCAGGCGTCGACCTCCCTCCAGACCGGATCCCTCGAAGAGGGATTCAAGGTCACCTGGCACTTCGCCACCTACTGGGACGCACTCGCCGAATACTGGCCGCAGTTCGTCCGCTCGGTGGCGTACGCCGCCGTCGCCACCGTGCTCTGCCTGGTGCTCGGCTACCCGCTGGCGTATCTGATCGCCTTCAAGGCCGGGCGCTGGCGGAACGTGGTGATGATCCTGGTGATCGCCCCGTTCTTCACCAGCTTCCTGATCCGCACCCTGGCCTGGAAGACGATCCTGGCCGACGGCGGACCGGTCGTCGGGGCCCTGAACCACTTCCACATACTGGACGTCACCAGTGCCCTGGGCATCACCGAAGGGCACCGGGTGCTGGCCACCCCGCTCGCGGTGGTCTGCGGACTGACCTACAACTTCCTGCCGTTCATGGTCCTGCCGCTCTACACCTCGCTGGAGCGCATCGACCCGCGGCTGCACGAGGCCGCCGGCGACCTCTACGCCCGCCCGGCGACCACCTTCCGCCGGGTCACCTTCCCGCTGTCCATGCCCGGCGTCGTCGCCGGCACCCTGCTGACCTTCATCCCGGCCGCCGGTGACTACATCAACGCCGAACTGCTGGGCTCCACCGACCAGAAAATGATCGGCAACGTCATCCAGTCGCAGTTCCTGCGCGTCCTGGACTACCCGACCGCCGCCGCGCTCTCCTTCATCCTCATGGCGGCCATCCTCGCCATGGTCACGCTCTACATCCGCAAGTCGGGGACGGAGGACCTGGTCTGATGGCCGGCCACGAGACCACATCGGCCACCGCGGCCCGCCGCCCGAACCGGGCCGGCCGCCGGCTGCGCCGCAACATCGTCACGATCGCGGGCCTGGGCACGCTGGGCTATCTGATCCTGCCCAACCTCGTCGTGATGGTCTTCTCCTTCAACAAGCCCAACGGCCGCTTCAACTACCAGTGGACGCGGTTCTCCACGGACGCCTGGACCGACCCGTGCGGCGTCGCGGACATGTGCGGCTCGCTCGGGCTCAGCCTGGAGATCGCCGTCTGGGCCACGGTCGGGGCGACCGTCCTCGGCACCATGATCGCGTTCGCGCTGGCCCGCTACCGCTTCCGCGCCCGCGGAGGAGTGAGCACCCTGATCTTCCTGCCGATGGCCATGCCCGAGGTCGTCATGGCCGCCTCCCTGGCCACCCTGTTCCTCAACATGGGCATCCGGTTCGGCTTCTGGACGATCCTCATCGCGCACATCATGTTCTGCCTGAGCTTCGTCGTCACCGCCGTCAAGGCCCGGGTGATGAGCATGGACCCCCGGCTGGAACAGGCCGCCCAGGACCTCTACGCCACACCGGCGCAGACGTTCCTGCGGGTCACGCTGCCGATCGCGGCGCCCGGCATCGCGGCCGGCGCGCTGCTCTCCTTCGCGCTGTCCTTCGACGACTTCATCATCACGAACTTCAATGCCGGCTCCACCGTGACCTTCCCCATGTTCGTCTGGGGATCGGCGCAGCGGGGCACGCCCGTTCAGATCAATGTCATCGGTACGGCGATGTTCCTGGTCGCCGTGCTGTGCGTCTTCGTCGGCCGGACGGCCGGCAAGAAACGCCGCAAGAGGAGCTGAGAACCATGGCACGAGCTGACGTGCCGTATCCGTCCGCGTCCCCCGTCCATGCGCTGGCCGACGCCGCCCCCGAGCCGTTCTGGCTGGCCGACCCGGCCCGCCCCGACGCCCTGCCCGCCCTCGTCGGCGACGAGCGCTGCGATCTGCTGGTCGTCGGCGGCGGCTACAGCGGACTGTGGACCGCGCTGCTCGCCAAGGAGCGCGACCCGCGGCGCGATGTCGTGCTCATCGAGGGCCAGGAGGCCGGCTGGGCCGCCTCCGGGCGCAACGGCGGCTTCTGCGCCGCCTCGCTCACCCACGGCCTGGGCAACGGCCTGTCCCGCTGGCCCGGCGAGCTCGCCGAGCTGGAGGAGCTGGGCGCCCGCAACCTCGACGGGATCGAGGACGCCATCGCCCGCCACGGCATCGACTGCGACTTCGAGCGCACCGGCGAGATCGACGTCGCCACCGCCCCGCACCAGGTCGCCGAGCTCCGCGAGATGGCCGAGGAGGCGGCGGAACTCGGCCTGGCCGGGCGGCAGTTCCTCGACCGCGAGGCGGTCCGCGCCGAGGTCGACTCGCCCACCTTCCTCGCCGGCCTGTGGGACCGCACCGGCGTCGCGATGCTCCACCCGGCCCGGCTCGCCTGGGGCCTCAAGCGCGCCTGCCTCTCCCTCGGCGTCCGCATCTACGAGCACACGCCGGGCGGCCGTCTCTCCTCGCGCGGCGCGGAGGTCGCCGTCCGCACCCCGTACGGCCGGGTCTTCGCCCGGCACGCGGCGCTGGCCACCAACGCCTTCCCGTCGCTGGTCAAGCGGGTGCGCCCGTACATCGCGCCGGTCTACGACCACGCCCTGATGACCGAGCCGCTCAGTGCCGAACAGCTCGCCGCCGTCGGTTGGAAGAACCGGCAGGGCGTCAGCGACAGCGCCAACCACTTCCACTACTTCCGCATCACCGCCGACCACCGCATCCTGTGGGGCGGCTACGACATCGTCTACCGCTACGGCGGCGGCGTACGGGCCGAGTACGACCACCACCCGGCCACCTACCGCAAGCTCGCCCACCACTTCTTCCGCTGCTTCCCGCAGCTCGAAGGGCTCCGCTTCAGCCACGCCTGGGGCGGCGCGATCGACACCTGCTCCCGCTTCTCGGCCTTCTTCGGCACCGCCCACGGCGGGCGGGTGGCCTACGCGCTGGGCTACACCGGACTGGGCGTCGGCGCCACCCGCTTCGGCGCGGAGGTGATGCTCGACCTGCTGGAGGGGGAGCGCACCGCGCGCACGCAGCTGGAGATGGTGCGGACCAGGCCGCTGCCCTTCCCGCCGGAGCCGGTGCGGTCGCTGGGCATCGGCCTCACCCAGTGGTCCATGACCCGCGCCGACGAGAACGGCGGCCGGCGCAACCTGTGGCTGAAGGCCATGGACAGGATGGGCCTGGGCTTCGACAGCTAGCCCGGCTTCCCCTTCCCGGATGCCCCATGGGGCGGGCGGCCGGCGCGCCGCCCGCCCCGCTGCCCTCTCCTGTCTCCCGGGGGACGCGGCGGCGGGGCGTTAGCCGCTCGTTAGCGGATCATCAGCGGCGGCGACCAGAGTGGTATCCGCGGACGACAACCGGACGCAGCCGACCACAAGGGGGACACCATGTCGCACACCACACTCCGTCACGGACGCAGGGCCGCCGCCGCGGGCCTGATCGCCGTCGCCGCGCTCGGCCTGACCGCCTGCAACGGCACCAAGTCCGACGCCGCCGGCTCCCCGGCCGGCTCCGCCTCGGCCCCCGCCGCGGACTCCGGCGGCTCCGGCGACGGCGGCAACTCGGGCGGCACCGCGGGCGGTTCGACGGACGCCAGGACCACGGCGGCCGGGCACCGTGCGCACACCGGGCGCGGCTCGCACGCGGGCGCCGGCTCCGCGGGCGGCCGGTGCACCACCGGCGGACTCCAGGCCGGCTGGGGCTCCGAGGGAGGCGGCATCCCCGACATGAAGAGCGACTCCCAGCAGACCGCCGCGGTGTGGCTGAAGAACACCGGCAAGGCGAGCTGCACCCTGGACGGCTTCCCGGGCGTCCAGCTCAAGAGCACCGACGGCACCACCTGGGACCTGCGGCGCTCCGCCGGGAAGCCGGCCCCGGTGACGCTGAAGCCGGGCGCGCGCACCCGGTTCACCATCGAGCTGCTGCCCAGTACCGCCAAGGACGACAAGAAGATCGAGCCTGCCGTGGTGACCGTCACCCCGCCGAACGAGAAGAAGTCCGTCACGCTCAAGTGGCCCTACGGCGGCGCGATCCTCGACCAGTCGGCCGCCACCCACCCCGGCACCTTCGTCAACCCGATCAACGGCTGACGGCCCGATGCGACATACGCCCGGTGCGACATACGGCTGACCGCCTGCCCCGAACAGCGGCTGACGGCCCGCCAGTTGACCGCGTCCGGCCGCGCGGGCCCGACGTTCGCCCGATGGGTCGGGGGCAGGGGCGGCATGGCCCTAGCGGTCCGCCCCGGGCCGTCCGCCCCACCGGTCGCACACCGCACACCACAGGGGCAGCAGCACACCGGCCAGACACCAGCTGCCGAGCACGTCGAGCGGCCAGTGGTACCCCTGCCGCACCAGCCCCAGGCCGACGCCCGCATTGAGCAGCCCGGTCCCCGCCGCGAGCAGTACCGCGGCGGGGACCGCCGCGATCCGGGCGCGCCCGCGGTCCGCCGGCCGGCCGTCCTCGGGGTGCGCGGCCCCGCGGCGGTGCGCCCGCGCCAGCAGCAGCGCCGCCAGCCCGTAGGCGACGGCCGCGGTCGCCCCGTGCCCCGAGGGGTAGAAGCCCTCGTGCGAGCCCGCCATCGGGGGCGGCCCCGGCCGGTCGAGCCACACCTTGAACGGGACCACCAGCGCGGGCACCGCGGCCAGGCCGCCCAGCGCCGCGAGCGGCGGCAGCCAGGGCCGCGCCGGTCCCGGGTCCGCACCCGCCGCGCGCCGCAGCCGCCACAGTGCCCACCCCGCCACCACCAGCAGCACCGGCAGCGCCACGGCCGTGTTGCCGAGATCGGCGAGGAACTGGGCGAGCGGCCCGGGGACGGCGCTCGCCTCCAGGCCGCGGCCGAGCCGTTCGTCGAGGGCGCGCACCGCGCCGTGGGCCGCCACCTGCCAACTGATCAGCCCGAAGAGCAGCGTGCTGACCAGGGCGACGACCGCGGGGCGGCGGCCGGGGCGCGGTACCCGGAAATCGCGAAGAAGCGGCCGTCCCGGAACAGGGGGGGTGGTTCCGGAACGGCCGCGCTGACCGGTGTCCCGCGCGCCCCGGGGGGTCTGGGGCGGGCGGACATCCGATCGGTGAGGATTCCCGGAGCGAGCAGCTCCGGTGTTGTGCGCGAGGGCACGGCCAGGTCGAAGCCGGGGAAGCGCCGACCGGGCATCACCCGCAGTCCCCTGCGGGCGGGGTGTTTCTCTCATCTGCAGAAACCGTACGGCACCGGGAGCGCCCCCGTAAGCCGCATCACCCGCCCGCCATTGCCCCCGCACATCTTCTTCACGCGGCACTTCAGGTGGTACCTCCGGTTCCGTTTGCCGCCGGTGGCGGACGCGAACGGGGCGCGGCCCGGGACACGGTGTGGGCCGCGCCCCGGGCCGCGCCCGGATGCCGTTTTGCGGGTGGGCCCTACGGATTTGCGGGTGGGCCGTACGGAGCCCGGCCGCCGGTCAGAGCGAGCCGAACGCCTGCTCCAGGATGTCCAGGCCCTCGTTGAGCAGGTCCTCGCCGATGACCAGCGGCGGCAGGAAGCGCAGCACGTTGCCGAACGTGCCGGTCGTCAGCACCAGCAGGCCCTGCTGGTGGCACGCCTTGGCGAGCGCGCCGGTGACCTCCGGGTCGGGCTCCTTGGAGCCGGACCTGACCAGCTCGATCGCGATCATCGCGCCGCGTCCGCGGACCTCGCCGATGATGTCGTACTTCTCCTGCATCGCGGTGAGGCGGGGCTTCATGACCTCACCGATGCGCCTGGCCCTGGCGTTCAGGTCCAGCTCGCGCATGGTCTCGATGGAGCCGAGCGCGGCGGCGCAGGCCACCGGGTTGCCGCCGTAGGTGCCGCCCAGACCGCCCGCGTGCGCGGCGTCCATGATCTCCGCGCGGCCGGTGACGGCCGCCAGCGGCAGACCGCCCGCGATGCCCTTGGCCGTGGTGATGAGGTCCGGGACGATGCCCTCGTCCTCGCACGCGAACCACTGGCCGGTACGGCAGAAACCGGACTGGATCTCGTCGGCGACGAAGACGATCCCGTTCTCCTTCGCGAAGTTCGCGATCGCCGGGAGGAAGCCCTTGGCCGGCTCGATGAATCCGCCCTCGCCGAGCACCGGCTCGATGATGATCGCCGCGACGTTCTCCGCGCCGATCTGCTTGGTGATCTGCGTGATGGCCTGGTCGGCGGCCTCCCGCGCGCAGTTCTCCGGGCCGGTCAGCCAGCGGTAGGGGTAGGCCAGCGGAACGCGGTAGATCTCGGGGGCGAACGGACCGAAGCCGTGCTTGTACGGC
The DNA here is from genome assembly GCF_000805335.1 of Streptomyces sp. CT34. Lineage (GTDB taxonomy): Bacteria > Actinomycetota > Actinomycetes > Streptomycetales > Streptomycetaceae > Streptomyces. The sequence goes on from NZ_KN708638.1 coordinate 5,958,055, forward strand.
ATGTTCTTCGCGGTCAGCGCCATCGTGAGGTTCGTCCGGCCGTGGTAGCCGTGGTCGAAGACGACGACCGCCTGGCGCTTGGTGTACGCACGGGCGATCTTGACGGCGTTCTCCACCGCCTCCGCACCGGAGTTGAACAGTGCCGACTTCTTCGCGTGGTCGCCCGGCGTCAGTTCGGCCAGCGCCTCGCAGACCTCGACGTACGGCTCGTACGGCGTGACCATGGCACAGGTGTGGGTGAAGTCGGCGAGCTGGGCCGCGGCCCGGCGGACCACCGCCTCCGCGCTGTTGCCGACCGAGGTCACCGCGATGCCGGAGCCGAAGTCGATCAGGGAGTTGCCGTCCACGTCCTCCAGGACGCCGCCGCCCGCGCGCCTGACGAACACGGGCAGCACGGCGCCGACGCCGGCCGCCACGGTGGCCTGCTTACGGGCCCACAGTTCCTGGGACTTGGGGCCGGGAATCGCGGTGACGACGCGACGCTCCTGGGGGAGGGCGGGGCCTCCGGACAGTTCGGTCATGGCGGTCTCCTGGGGGTGGAACACGGACGTACAGAGGTCTTGTTCTCGCAGGTTAGGGGCGGTCGAGCGGGTCGGGCATGTTCCGTTCGGGAGAAGTGCGCGTGTTGCGTTGTCCGCACCGGACATAGCCACGATCCGCACCGGACATGGCCACGGCGCGCGGCCAGTAGATTGAACGGTGGCAGCAGGTCACGTTCGAGGGGGGACAAGGGCACCGGATGGACACCGACGGCACCCAGGACGCGCGCAACACCCGCTCCGACCGGATCCCGCGGCAGGCGGCACCGCCCGTCCCACCGCCGCCCGCCGCGCCGCCCCCGCCGGCTGTCCCCGCCCCCGCCGTCCCGCCCGCCGGCCGGCCGGCCGGGGCCGAGCCGCCGCTCGTCGGGTGGCTGCGCACCCCGCGCCCGGCCGCCGCGCCCGGCATCTGGACCTACGGCCACCACCCCCGCGCCAAGGAGGAGCCCGAGCGGGTCCCTCTGCGGCAGCTGATCAGCGGCGCGGTGATCTCGTTCCTGTGCGGCTGGCTGCTGTGGTCGCTGCTGTGGAACAACTACCTCGGCAGCTACTGGCTCTGGCCACTGGTGCTCCTGACGCCCGACTCCTGGCGCGACGGGACCGAACCGATGGCCTATGTCTGGGCCAGCTACATCTATTACGGCCTGTTCCTGGCCCTCATGGCCGTCGTCTTCGGCCGCCTCGGCCGCTGGCCCGAGTTGGCCCGCCGCGTCCTCGGCCCGGCCCTGCGCCGGCTGCGCGACCGCGCCCCCGCCGCCGTGCCGCAGCCCGCCGCCGACCGCGCCCAGTGGCCCGAGCTGCGGGCCCACGGCGCCCCAGACGCCGCGGACCGGCTCGCCGAGGAGGCGCGCGCCGGGCGGATGAACGATGTGGACGTGGCCCGGATCGAGCGCGCCTGGCGCTCGGTGCGCTCCGGGCGCAACTCCCTCTCCTCCTTCACCGACACCGTGCTGCGGCACGGCGCCGCGGCCTGTGCGCACCCGTCCGGGCAGCGCGACCTGGCGCACCGCACCGCCCGGCACGATCTGCTCGCCCACCAGGTCCGCATCGGCACCGCCGCCGACCACCCGCGCAACCCGTACCAGCACCGGGGCACCGGCTCGGCCCTGGAGCCGCGGGTGTTGGGCACCTCCCTGCTGGCCGTCGGGCCCGCGGGGAGCGGCAAGACGACCCGGGTCGTCCGGCCGGTCGTGGAGGCCATGTGCCTCCAGGCGCTCGCCGGACAGTGCGCCGTCGTCGCCGTCGGCCCGGCGGGGGCCGACCTCGGGCCCCGCGACGCCTTCGACGTGGTCGTCGCGATCGGCCGCCCGGACCCGGACTGCGACCTCGACCTCTACGGCGGCACCACCGACCCCGACGAGGCGGCCGGGATCCTCGCCGAGGCGCTGGTCGGCGACCTCGCCGCGCAGCTGCCCGGTGGCGACAGCCGGCGCGCGGCGACCGCCCTGGCCCAGCTGCTGGGCCCGTTCCGGGCCGTCCACGACCGCTTCCCGACCGTGCCCGAGCTGCGCGAACTGCTGGACGGCGCACCGCAGGCGGTGTCCGCGCTGCGCACCGCCCTGGAGGAGGCCGGCGACCACACCCTGCTGCGCGAACTGGACGCCCGCGCCCGCCAGTCGGAGCGCCCCGGTGACGTCGGCCTGCTGCTCGCCGACCGCATCGCCCTCCTCGACCGCCCGGCGTTCGCTCCCTTCTTCGACCCGACGGGCGCCACCCGCCAGGTCTCGCTGCGCTCCCTCGACCACCCGCTCCGGGTCCGTATCGAGCTCCCCGAACGGGGCCACGCCGAGGCGTCCCGGATCCTCGCCCGGCTGGTCCTGGCCCAGTTCACCGAGTGCGCGGTGGCCCGCGCCGACCGCTCGCTGTTCGCCTGCCTGGTGCTCGACGAGGCCGCGCACACCGTCACCGCCGAATCACTGCGCGGCCTCCAGCGGCTGCGGTCGGCCAACGCCGGCGCGGTGCTGACCCTGCGCTCCCTGGACGACGTCCCCGAGGGGCTGCGCAGCGCGCTGCTCGGCGCGGTCGGCTGCCGGATGGCGTTCGCCGGTGTGACGCCCTGGGACGGCGCGCCGTTCGCCGAGGTGTGGGGCAAGGAATGGGTGCAGACCCGCGATGTGACGGACCGTCAAATCATCGCGCACGGCGCGGGGATGAAGGCGTTCCACATCTTCCGCCATCTGGTCACCGGCAAGGCGGCCACCTCCAAGGCCGTCACCGTGCGCACCGTCGAGCGCGAACGCTGGTCCGCCTCCGACCTCGCCAACGCCGTCCCCGCCGGGCACGCGGTGCTGTCCGTGACCACGGTCGAGGGCGAGCACGCCCCGCCCGTCCTGGTCGACCTGCGCTCCTGAGGGCGCGGGTCGGGGGTGGTGCGCCGGGGGCGGCCGGGCCGGACGGTGCACGGTGACCGGTTCCGGGAGCTGTCCCGCAAACCCTCCGTTGAGGCAGAATCGGCACCAGCCGTTCATACGGGGCGGCGCAAACGAATCCGTGCCAATCCTGGGGTGCCGACCGCTCCCGCCGCCCACCGCAGCCACCGAAGGTCCCATGCCGCACACCCTCGCCTCACTGGTCAACCACACCGCGCTCAAGCTGACCGTGCTCGCGGGGGAGGACCGGCTCGACGTCCCGGTCCGCTGGGCACACGCCAGCGAGTTGATCGACCCGGTGCCGTACATGGAGGGCGGCGAGCTGCTGCTGATCACCGCGCTCAAGCTGGACGCGGCGGACCCGGACACCGCGGGCCGGTACGTGCGGCGGGTCGCCGAGGCGGGGGTGGTCGGGCTGGGGTTCGCGGTCGGGGTGAACTACGAGGGGGTGCCGCAGGCGCTGGTGGACGCGGCCCGGCAGCAGCATCTGCCGCTGCTGGCCGTGCCCCGCCGCACGCCGTTCATCGCGATCAGCAAGGCGGTCTCGGCGGCCGTGGCCGCGGACCAGTACCGCGCGGTGACCGCCGGGTTCGAGGCGCAGCGGGAGCTGACCCGGGCGGCGCTCGGCGCCGACGGGCCGGCCGAGCTGCTGGCCCGGCTGGCGGCGCACCTGGACGGCTGGGCGGCGCTGTACGACGCGTCGGGCGCGGTGGTGGCCGCGGCTCCCGACTGGGCGGCCCGGCGGGCGGCCCGGCTCGCGCCGGACGTGGCGCGGCTGCGGGCGCGCCCGGCGCCGGCCAGCGCGGTCGTCAGCGACACCGACGGCGACGACCGGGTGGAGCTCCAGTCGCTGGGCACCGGGCGGCGGGCGCGCGGCGTCCTCGCGGTCGGCACGGCGGCGCCGCTGGGCACCGCCGAGCGGTACGCCGTGCACTCCGCCGTGGCGCTGCTGACCCTGACCACGGAGCGGTCCCGGGCCCTCCAGGACGCCGAGCAGCGGCTGGGCGCCGCCGTGTTGAAGATGCTGCTGGCCGGCGAGCCGGACCATGCGCGGGCGGTGGCCGGGCGGCTCTACGGAGGGCTGCTGGACGCCCCGTTCCGGGTCCTGGTCGCCGAGCCGGTGCCGACGGGCGATCAGCCGCCGACCCCCAAGCTCTCAACTCCTCCCCCACCCTCAGCTTCGTTCGAGCGGGGGGATCCCCATGCGCAGGGCGGACCCCCATCGCCCCGGAGCGCCGGCGCCCCCTCCGTCCTGGACGCGCTCGCCGACGCGCTGGACTCCGCCGCCGCGCGGACCGGCGAGGCGGTCCTCGCCGTACCGGGCACCGGCCGGCTGACCGCGCTGGTCGCGGACGGCGGCGCGGCGGCGGACGCCTGCGCCGAGTTCGCCGCCGCGGCCGAGGCCCGCCTCGGGGCGCAGCCGCGGCCCCCCGGCCGGCCGGCGCGCGAGGCGGCGGGCCGGGACACCGAGGGGCTGGCCGTCGGACTCTCCGCGCCCACCGGCCCGATGGCCGCCGCGACCGCCTACCGCCAGGCCGAGCAGGCGCTCTCGGTCGCCCGCCGCCGCGGCCGGACCCTGGTGGAGCACGAGGACGTGGCGGCCGGCTCGGTCCTCCCGCTGCTCGCCGACGACGCGGTGCGGGCCTTCGCCGACGGGCTGCTGCGCGCGCTGCGCGACCACGACGCGACCGGCCGCGGCGACCTGGTGGCGTCGCTGCGCGCCTGGCTCGCCCGGCACGGCCAGTGGGACGCCGCCGCCGCCGACCTGGGCGTGCACCGCCACACCCTGCGCTACCGGATGCGGCGGGGGGGGGGGAG
>NZ_KN708638.1:5962790-5972814 GCF_000805335.1 Streptomyces sp. CT34
ACGACCCGGACGTCCGCATGGAGCTGTGGCTGGCCCTGAAGGCGACGTCGGCACCGCCGGGGGAGTAGGTCCGGTCCGGTGGGTCGGGGTCGGACGGGCCCTGGCCCGGGGAAGCGGCGGACCGCCGCTTCCCGCCGCGCCGACTCCACCGCTGACTCCACCGCGGAGAGACACGGCACCGGATTTCGCCGCTTCGGACAAGCGCCAGGACGGTGCCGCGCCCCTACGGTGGGCTGCAGAGTCAATCGCAGAGCCGCTCCCCGAGCTGCGCGCACCACCCACCACCACTGAAGGGCCGGGATCCACTGTGCCGAACACTGCTGCAGCCCCCACCGCCTTCTGGCTCGCCGGCCGTCAGGCCACCGGCGAGGCCACCTTCGATGTCACCTCCCCCTGGGACGGACGCCTCGTCGGCACGGTGAGCGTTCCCACCGAGGCTCAGGTCGAGGAGGCCGTCGCCGCCTCCGTCGCCGTCCAGGAAGAACTGGCCGCGACCCCCGCCCACGTGCGGGCCGCCGCCCTGGACCACGTGGTGCGCGGGCTCCAGGAGCGGGCCGAGGAGCTCGCCCGGCTGATCTCCGCGGAGAACGGCAAGCCCATGAAGTGGGCCCGCGGCGAGGTCGGCCGCGCGGTGTCGGTCTTCCGGTTCGCCGCCGAGGAGGCCCGCCGCTTCAACGGCGGCGAGGCGCAGCGCCTGGACACCGACCCGGGCGGCACCGGCCGGCTCGCGTTCACCCGCCGCTTCCCGCGCGGCACGGTCCTGGGCATCGCGCCGTTCAACTTCCCGCTGAACCTCTGCGCCCACAAGATCGCCCCGGCCATCGCGGCCGGCGCCCCCATCATCCTCAAGCCGGCCCCGGCCACCCCGCTCTCCGGCCTCATCATCGGCGAGCTGCTCGCCGGCACCGACCTGCCCGCCGGCTCCTGGTCGATCCTCCCGGTCCCCAACGACCGCATGCCGGCGCTGGTCCAGGACGAGCGGCTGCCGGTCATCTCCTTCACCGGCTCCGACAAGGTCGGCTACGCCATCCTCGACTCGGTGCCGCGCAAGCACTGCACCCTGGAACTGGGCGGCAACGGCGCGGCCGTGGTCCTGCCCGACTGGTCCTCCGAGGCGGACCTGGACCGGGCGGCGCAGCGCATCGCCACCTTCTCCAACTACCAGGGCGGCCAGTCCTGCATCTCGGTGCAGCGGGTCATCGCGGACGCCTCCGTCTACGACCGGCTGGTGCCCAAGATCGTCGCGGCCGTCGAGGCCCAGGTCACCGGCGACCCGTCGGACGACGCGACCGAGGTCGGCCCGCTGGTGAGCGAGGACGCCGCCAAGCGCGTCGAGTCCTGGGTGGACGACGCCGTGCAGCGCGGCGCCCGGCTGCTGGCGGGCGGCAAGCGCGACGGCGCCTCCTACGCGCCGACCGTGCTGGAGGACGTGCCCGCCGACGCGATCCTGGCCTGCGAGGAGGTCTTCGGCCCGGTGCTCACCCTCAAGAAGGTCGACGGGGAGGACGAGGCGTTCGCGGCCGTCAACGACTCCAAGTTCGGCCTCCAGGCAGGTGTGTTCACGCACGACACCCGGACCGCCTTCCGCGCCCACCGCGCCCTGGAGGTCGGCGGTGTGGTGATCGGCGACGTGCCGTCCTACCGCGCCGACCAGATGCCGTACGGCGGCGTCAAGCAGTCCGGCGTCGGCCGCGAGGGCGTGCGCTTCGCGATGGACGACTACACCTACGAGCGGGTCCTGGTGCTCACCGGACTGGACCTGTAGAACCGGGCGCTTCCACAGGTCCGGTCCCGTACCGACCGGCCTGGTCCGGTGGACAGCGACGGCCATCCCACGGTCCGTACCGCCCGCCAGGTCCCGGGGCCGGCGCACCCCCCGGCGTCGGCCCCGGCGCGGCGCGCTCCGCACCCTGTTCGGAGCGCGCCGCGCCCCCGTTCTCCCCTGGGGCGTGCCGCAGGGGAGGAGCCGCGGCCCGCGTACCGCCGGCCCGGTGTGCCACCCGCCCCGAAGGGCGGTGTCGGTCGCGCGCGGTGCCGGCTCTCACCGTGCCGTACCGACGGCGTGATCGCCGCGCGGCACCGTGCCGCGCGGCGCATGTCGCCGGATGAATCACCCGTGGCGGGTACCCGCTCCTGGGGCCGGTGCCGCCCCGCGCCTCCACTGGTGCAACCCGTGCGGATCGGGTAACTCTCACAAGTAGCACTGTCCGGCGGCCGACCGGCCCGCCGGTGCAGAACTCCCGATCCGCGGCGAGGTGAGCTCCTGATGACCGCTCCGTCCATCCGCAACGTTTCCGAGCGCGAAGCGCGCCAGGTCGCCGAGGCGGCCCGCGAGCAGGCATGGCGCAAGCCCAGCTTCGCCAAGGAGCTGTTCCTGGGGCGCTTCCGGCTCGACCTCATCCATCCGCACCCCACCCCGGCGGCCGACGACGTACGGCGCGGCGAGAAGTTTCTCGCCACGCTGCGGGAGTTCTGCGAGACCGAGGTCGACGGTGCCCGGATCGAGCGCGAGGGGCGGATCCCGGACGAGACCGTCAACGGGCTCAAGGAGCTCGGCGCCCTCGGCATGAAGATCGACCCGAAGTACGGCGGCCTCGGGCTGACCCAGGTCTACTACAACCGCGCGCTCGCCCTGGCCGGCTCGGCCAGCCCGGCGATCGGCGCGCTGCTGTCCGCGCATCAGTCGATCGGCGTACCCCAGCCGCTGAAGCTCTTCGGCACCCAGGAGCAGAAGGAGACCTTCCTGCCGCGGCTGGCCAGGACGGACATCTCCGCGTTCCTGCTGACCGAGCCCGACGTCGGCTCGGACCCGGCCCGGCTCGCCACCTCGGCCGTCCGCGACGGCGACGATTACGTGCTCGACGGCGTGAAGCTGTGGACCACCAACGGCGTGGTCGCCGACCTGCTGGTGGTGATGGCCCGGGTGCCCGCCTCCGAGGGGCGCGAGGCGGGCAAGGGGAGCAAGGGGGGCATCACCGCCTTCGTCGTCGAGGGCGACGCGCCCGGCGTCACCGTCGAGAACCGCAACGCCTTCATGGGCCTGCGCGGCCTGGAGAACGGCGTCACCCGCTTCCACCAGGTGCGGGTCCCGGCCGCCAACCGCATCGGCCCCGAGGGCGCCGGCCTGAAGATCGCGCTGACCACGCTCAACACCGGACGGCTCTCGCTGCCCGCGATGTGCGCCGGCACCGGCAAGTGGTGCCTGAAGATCGCCCGCGAGTGGTCCGCGGCCCGGGAGCAGTGGGGCCACCCGATCGCCCGGCACGAGGCGGTCGGCGCCAAGATCTCGTTCATCGCCGCGACCACCTTCGCCCTGGAAGCCGTCGTCGACCTCTCCTCGCAGATGGCCGACGAGAACCGCAACGACATCCGCATCGAGGCCGCCCTCGCCAAGCTCTACGGCTCGGAGATGGGCTGGCGGATCACCGACGAGCTGGTCCAGATCCGCGGTGGCCGCGGCTTCGAGACCGCCGACTCGCTCGCCGCCCGCGGCGAACGCGCCGTCCCGGCCGAGCAGGCGCTCCGCGACATGCGGATCAACCGGATCTTCGAGGGCTCCACGGAGATCATGCACCTGCTGATCGCCCGCGAGGCGGTCGACGCCCACCTGTCGGTCGCCGGCGACCTCATCGACCCGGACAAGTCCCTCGCCGACAAGAGCCGGGCCGCCGCCAGGGCCGGCGGCTTCTACGCCCGCTGGCTGCCCAGGCTCGTCGCCGGACCCGGCCAACTTCCGCGCACGTACCAGGAGTTCGGTGAACTGGCGGGCCACCTGCGGTATGTCGAGCGGAGCTCCCGCAAGCTCGCCCGGTCCACCTTCTACGCGATGTCCCGCTGGCAGGGGAAGATGGAGACCAAGCAGGGCTTCCTCGGCCGGATCGTCGACATCGGCGCGGAGCTGTTCGCGATGAGCGCGGCCTGCGTACGGGCCGAGCACCTGCGGCTGACCAGTGACCACGGCCGCGAGGCGTACCAACTCGCCGACGCCTTCTGCCGGCAGGCCCGGATCCGCGTCGAGGAGCTGTTCGGCCGGCTGTGGACCAACACCGACGCACTGGACCGCAAGGTCGTCGCCGGTGTCCTGGGCGGCAGTTACAGCTGGCTGGAGGAGGGCGTCATCGACCCCAGCGGCGACGGCCCCTGGATCGCCGACGCCACCCCCGGCCCGAGCCTGAAGGACAACGCCCGCCGCCCGATCCGGTAGCCGCACCGCGCTCGTACGGGCGGCCCGCGGGTCGCCCGTACGAGGCGCCGTGGCCCTCGGTGGCCGAGGTGCCCCGCCGACCGGCCACAATGGACCGCATGACGGACACCCTCGCCCATCCGCACCTGCGCTTCGAGCCGGCCCGTACCGACCCGGGAGGCCCCCGGGAGATCGTGATCCTCGGCTCGACCGGTTCGATCGGCACCCAGGCGATCGACATCGTGCTGCGCAACCCCGACCGCTTCCGGGTCACCGCGCTCGCCGCGGCCGGCGGCCGGGTCGATCTGCTCGCCGAGCAGGCGCACCGGCTGCGGGTCGCCGCCGTCGCGGTGTCGCGCGAGGAGACGGTGCCCGCGCTCCGCGAGGCGCTGACCGCGAGCTACGGCGCCGGCGAACCGGTGCCGGAGATCCTGGCCGGCCCCGACGCGGCCACCGAGCTCGCCGCCCGGCCCTGCCACACCGTCCTCAACGGCATCACCGGCTCCATCGGCCTCGCCCCCACCCTCGCCGCCCTGAAGGCGGGCCGGGTGCTGGCCCTCGCCAACAAGGAGTCGCTGATCGTCGGCGGCCCGCTGGTCAAGGCCGCCGCCGAGCCCGGCCAGATCATCCCGGTCGACTCCGAGCACTCCGCGCTCTTCCAGGCGCTGGCTGGCGGAACCCGGGCCGAGGTCCGCAAACTGGTCGTCACCGCCTCCGGCGGCCCGTTCCGCGGCCGTACCAGGCGCGAGCTGGCCGGTGTCACGCCGGAGCAGGCGCTGGCCCACCCCACCTGGTCCATGGGCCCGGTCGTCACCATCAACTCCGCGACCCTGGTCAACAAGGGCCTGGAGGTCATCGAGGCGCATCTGCTCTTCGACATCCCCTTCGACCGCATCGAGGTCGTGGTCCATCCGCAGTCCTACATCCACTCGATGGTGGAGTTCACCGACGGCTCGACCCTGGCCCAGGCCAGCCCGCCCGACATGCGTATGCCGATCGCGCTGGGCATCGGCTGGCCCGAGCGGGTCCCGGACGCCGCCCCCGGCGTCGACTGGACGACCGCGCAGACCTGGGAGTTCTTCCCGCTGGACGAGGAGGCCTTCCCGTCCGTGCCGCTGGCCTGCCGCGTCGGCGCGCTGGGCGGCACCGCCCCGGCGGTCTTCAACGCCGCGAACGAGGAGTGCGTCGCGGCCTTCCTCGGCGGCGGGCTGCCGTTCACAGGGATTGTCGATACGGTCGCGGCAGTGGTCGACGAAGGCTTGGCATCCGGAGTGGTGATGAACAAGAGCCAAGGCGGAGCGCAGCCGAGCGGCACGCCCGCCGAGGGAACTTCCCTGACGGTCGCGGACGTCCTGGAAGCGGAGACCTGGGCGCGCGCCCGCGCCCGCGAACTGGCCGCCCGGGCGGCTCACACCCCATCGGAGGCTCGCGCATGACGACCTGGATGACCATCCTCGGCATAGTCGTCTTCGTCGTCGGCCTGCTCTTCTCCATCGCCTGGCACGAGCTCGGCCACCTCTCCACGGCCAAGATGTTCGGCATCCGCGTGCCGCAGTACATGGTGGGCTTCGGGCCGACGATCTTCTCCCGCAAGAAGGGCGACACCGAGTACGGCATCAAGGCCGTCCCGCTCGGCGGCTACATCCGCATGATCGGCATGTTCCCGCCCGGCGACGACGGGAAGCTCCAGGCCCGCTCCACCTCGCCGTTCCGCGGCATGATCGAGGACGCCCGCTCGGCCGCCTTCGAGGAGCTCCAGCCCGGCGACGAGCACCGGCTGTTCTACACGCGCAAGCCCTGGAAGCGCGTGATCGTGATGTTCGCCGGGCCGTTCATGAACCTGGTCCTGGCCGTGGTGATCTTCATGAGCGTGCTGATGGGCTTCGGCATCAACACCCAGACCACCCAGGTCGGTTCCGTCTCGGACTGCGTCATCGCGGCCTCCGCCAAGTCCGACAAGTGCCCGGCCGGCGCCAAGGACTCCCCGGCCAAGGCCGCGGGCCTGCGGGCCGGCGACCGGATCGTCTCCTTCAACGGCCGCGCCGTCCCGGACTGGGACACCCTCCAGGACCGGATCCGCAGGACCACCGGGCCGGCGACCATCGTCGTCGAGCGGCACGGCGCCCGGCAGACGCTGCACGCCGACCTCATCGAGAACAAGGTCGCCGAGACCGACGGTCACGGCGGCTATGTCCCCGGCAAGTACGTGAGCGCCGGATTCCTCGGCTTCACCCCGGCCAGCGGCATCGTCAAGCAGTCCTTCGGCCAGTCCGTGGACCGCATGGGCAACATGGTCCAGCAGGGCACCGAGTCCCTGATAAGCCTCCCCGGCAAGATCCCGGACCTGTGGAACGCGGCCTTCAACGGCGCCGAGCGCAAGCAGGACTCCCCGATGGGCGTGGTCGGCGCGGCCCGGGTCGGCGGCGAGGTCTTCTCGCTCCACATCCCGCCGGAGCAGCGGGTGGCGACCATGCTCTTCCTGGTCGCCGGCTTCAACCTCTCGCTGTTCCTGTTCAACATGCTGCCGCTGCTGCCGCTGGACGGCGGCCATATCGCCGGGGCCCTGTGGGAGTCGGTCCGGCGGGCCTTCGCCCGGGTCGTCCGGCGCCCGGACCCCGGCCCCTTCGACGTCGCCCAGCTGATGCCCATCGCGTACGTCGTCGCCGGCATCTTCGTCTGCTTCACGCTGCTCGTGCTGGTCGCGGACGTGGTGAACCCGGTGAAACTGACGTAGGGCCGTCCGTGGGCCACGGCCGGGCACCCTGCGACCGAGCGGGCGTGCCCGGCCGTCCCCTTTCGAGGGGGCATAAGGGTTCGATGTGCCGGTGGCAACCTCCGTGCCGTAATCTCGATGGTCCGGAGCCCACCGAATCCGGGACGAGATCCACACCTTGGGGTTGCTCACCAGATGACTGCCATTGCACTGGGAATGCCGGACGTACCGGCGAAGCTCGCCGACCGCCGGGTCAGCCGCAAGATCCAGGTCGGTTCGGTCGCCGTGGGCGGCGACGCACCGGTCTCGGTGCAGTCGATGACCACCACCCGGACCTCCGACATCGGCGCCACGCTCCAGCAGATCGCCGAGCTGACCGCCTCCGGCTGCCAGATCGTCCGGGTCGCCTGCCCGACCCAGGACGACGCCGACGCGCTGCCGGTCATCGCCAAGAAGTCCCAGATTCCGGTCATCGCGGACATCCACTTCCAGCCGAAGTACGTCTTCGCCGCGATCGACGCCGGCTGCGCCGCGGTCCGCGTCAACCCCGGCAACATCAAGCAGTTCGACGACAAGGTCAAGGAGATCGCCAAGGCGGCCTCCGACGCCGGCACCCCGATCCGCATCGGCGTCAACGCCGGCTCCCTGGACCGGCGACTGCTCCAGAAGTACGGCAAGGCCACCCCCGAGGCCCTGGTGGAGTCCGCCCTCTGGGAGGCGTCGCTCTTCGAGGAGCACGGCTTCCGCGACATCAAGATCTCGGTCAAGCACAACGACCCGGTCGTGATGGTCAACGCCTACCGCCAGCTCGCCGCCGCCTGCGACTACCCCCTCCACCTCGGCGTCACCGAGGCCGGCCCCGCCTTCCAGGGCACCGTCAAGTCCGCGGTCGCCTTCGGCGCCCTGCTCAGCGAGGGCATCGGCGACACCATCCGGGTCTCGCTCTCCGCCCCGCCCGTCGAGGAGGTCAAGGTCGGCATCCAGATCCTGGAGTCCCTCAACCTCCGGCCGCGCCGCCTGGAGATCGTCTCCTGCCCGTCCTGCGGTCGTGCCCAGGTCGACGTCTACAAGCTCGCCGACGAGGTCACCGCGGGCCTGGAGGGCATGGAGGTCCCGCTCCGGGTCGCCGTCATGGGCTGCGTCGTCAACGGCCCCGGCGAGGCCCGCGAGGCCGACCTCGGCGTCGCCTCCGGCAACGGCAAGGGCCAGATCTTCGTCAAGGGCGAGGTCATCAAGACCGTCCCCGAGTCGAAGATCGTCGAGACCCTCATCGAAGAGGCCATGAAGATCGCCGCGCAGATGGAGGCCGACGGCGTCGCCTCCGGCGAGCCGGTCGTCACCACCGCGGGCTGACCCCCTCCCTCACGAGCCCCGCCGCCCGCCCGGGCCGCGGGGCTCGTACGCGCCCGCGCGCACTCCCGCACGCCCCCGCGAAAGCCCGTACGCAGCGGGCCAGGTGCTTTCGCGCAGGTGGAGGTACAGTGCCAGGACCTGCTCCCGCCTGGCCTCCCAGGCCCGCACCGGTGAGGCTTTCCGACACGTGCTGACGACCACCACCATCAAGGTTCTGGAGCCCGGGGAGCTCGACGCGGCCCTCGCCGTCCTGGACCGCGAACCGGTCGCCAACGCCTTCGTCGCCGCCCGCGTCCAGGTCGCCGGCCTCGACCCCTGGCGGCTCGGCGGCGAGATGTGGGGCTGGTACGTCGGCGGCCGGCTGGAATCCCTCTGCTACGCCGGCGCCAACCTCGTCCCCGTCGGCGCCACCCCCGAGGCGATCCGCGGCTTCGCCGAGCGCGCCCGCCGCCAGGGCCGCCGCTGCTCCTCCATCGTCGGCCCGGCCGGCCCCACCGCCGAACTGTGGTCCCTGCTGGAGCCCCACTGGGGACCGGCCCGCGAGATCCGCGCCCACCAGCCCCTGATGGTCACCCGCAGCCCGTCCGCCGAGATCACCCCCGACCCGTACGTCCGGCGGATCCGCAAGAACGAGCTGGACCTGATCATGCCGGCGTGCGTGGCGATGTTCACCGAAGAGGTCGGCATCTCCCCGATGGCCGGCGACGGCGGTCTCCTCTACCAGGCCCGGGTCGCCGAACTCGTCGGCGCCGGGCGGTCGTTCGCCCGCATCGAGGACGGCCAGGTCGTCTTCAAGGCCGAGATCGGCGCCGCCACCCCGCTCGCCTGCCAGATCCAGGGCGTCTGGGTCGCCCCCGAACACCGCGGCAAGGGCCTGTCCGAGACCGGGATGGCCGCCGTCCTGCGCTATGCCCTCAGCGACGTCGCCCCGGTCGTCAGCCTCTACGTGAACGACTTCAACACCGCCGCCCGCGCCGCCTACCGCCGGGTGGGCTTCGAGGAAGTCGGCGCATTCATGAGCGTACTGTTCTGAGCCGCCGCCTTGTACGCTCCGACCATGGATGACGTCGCGGTCGGCCCCCTCGATCTCGCTGCCCGCGTGGACGACGCGCTGGCCGTACAGGCCCTCGCCTTCGGCCTCGGTGACGAGGAGATCGCCGTCCGCCGGCACATCGTGCTGCGCCACCTCGGCTGCACCGGCGCCCGCGCCCTCGGCGCCACCACCCCCGCCGGCCGGCTCATCGGCTTCGTCTACGGCATGCCCAACGACCGCAGCCACTGGTGGTCCACCGTCGTCGAGCCCTATCTGCGCAGCCAGGGCCTGGACCACTGGCTCGACGACTCCTTCGTCATCACCGAACTCCACGTCCACCCCGCCTACCAGCACCGGGGCGTCGGCCGCGCACTGATCACCCGCATCACCGACGAGGCCGAGGAACCCCGCAGCATCCTCTCGGCCATCGACATCGAAAGCCCGGCCCGCGGCCTGTACCGCTCCCTCGGCTACCAGGACATCGCCCGCCGGGTCCTGTTCCCGAGCGCCCCCATGCCGTACGCGGTCATGGGCGCCCAACTACCACTGAAACGCCCCTGACCACACCGCCACCCACCGTCTTTCCCACCACCCACGGGAGGGGACGGGCCGGAGGGGCCGGTGTGCAGGACGTAAAGCGCAGCAGTCCTGCACACCGGCCCCGGAGGCCCGTCACCGCACCCGACAGCCCCGCGCAGCGGACTCAGCCCGCCGCAGGCGCAGCGGCGGGGGGGGCCGCCAA
>NZ_KN708638.1:5972991-5986726 GCF_000805335.1 Streptomyces sp. CT34
GCAGGCGCAACGGCGGGGCGGCCAGCAACGTGGGAAGCCGGCAAAGCGCAGCGGATCGGCTCGCCGCAGGCGCAACGGCGAACACCCCCCCCGCGGCGGGAAAGCCGAAAACGTGGGACGCCGGCCAAGCGCAGCGGAATCGCATTTCCTCGCGCGATACCCCTACGGCTAACCTCCAGGGAGTCACCTTTCTTACGCAGGAGAAACTCCCATGGCCAACGCCGCACAGGTCCAGCGCATGTCCCGCTTGATGATCAAGACACTGCGCGACGACCCGGCCGACGCCGAGGTGCTCAGCCACAAGCTCCTGGTGCGCGCCGGATACGTGCGTCGCACCGCCGCCGGTGTCTGGTCCTGGCTGCCGCTCGGCAAGAAGGTCCTCGCCAACGTCGAGCGGATCGTGCGCGAGGAGATGGACGCCATCGGCGGCCAGGAGGTTCTGCTGCCCGCCCTGCTGCCGCGGGAGCCGTACGACGCGACCGGCCGCTGGGACGAGTACGGCGCCGAGCTGTTCCGCCTCAAGGACCGCAAGGGCGGCGACTACCTCCTCGGCCCCACCCACGAGGAGATCTTCACGCAGCTGGTGAAGGACCAGTGCACGTCCTACAAGGACCTGCCGGTGATCCTGTACCAGATCCAGACCAAGTACCGCGACGAGGCCCGCCCGCGCGCCGGCATCCTGCGCGGCCGCGAGTTCCAGATGAAGGACTCCTACTCCTTCGACACCGCCGACGAGGGCCTGGCCGAGTCCTACGCGCTGCACCGCGCCGCGTACCAGCGGATCTTCGAGCGCCTCGGCCTGGAGTACCGCATCTGCGCCGCCACCGCCGGCGCCATGGGCGGCTCCAAGTCGGAGGAGTTCCTCGCTCCGGCCGGCGCCGGCGAGGACACCTTCGCCGACTGCCCGAACTGCGACTACGCGGCCAACACCGAGGCGATCACCTACGCGCTGAAGCCGGTGGACGCGACCGGTGCGCCCGCGGCGGAGGAGATCCCCACCCCGGACACCCCGACCATCGAGACGCTCGCCGCGCACCTCGGCGTGCCGGCCTCCGCCACCCTCAAGAACCTCCTGGTGAAGGTCGAGGGCGAGATCGTGGCCGTGGGCGTCCCCGGCGACCGCGAGGTCGACATGGACAAGGTCGAGGCGCACTTCGCGCCGGCCCCCGTCGAGCTGGTGACCGCCGAGGACTTCGTGGACCGCGACGACCTCGTGCGCGGCTACGTCGGTCCGCAGGGCCTGGAGAAGGTGAAGTACCTCGCCGACCCCCGCGTCGCCCCCGGCACCGCGTGGATCACCGGCGCCAACAAGGCGGGCGTGCACGCCAGGAACGTCGTCGCCGGGCGCGACTTCGAGGTCGACGAGTACGTCGACGTCGTCGTGGTGCAGGAGGGCGACCCCTGCCCGGCCTGCGGCACCGGCCTCAAGCTGGACCGCGCCATCGAGATCGGCCACATCTTCCAGCTGGGCCGCAAGTACGCCGACGCCTTCCACCTCGACGTGCTCGGCCAGAACGGCAAGCCGGTCCGGGTGACCATGGGCTCGTACGGCATCGGCGTCTCCCGCGCCGTCGCCGCGCTGGCCGAGCAGCACGCCGACGACAAGGGCCTGTGCTGGCCCCGCGAGGTGGCGCCCGCCGACGTCCATGTCGTCGCCGCCGGCAAGGCCAAGCAGACCGAACTCGCCCTGGAGATCGGCGACCGGCTCGGCGACGCGGGCCTGCGGGTCCTGGTCGACGACCGCCCCGGCGTCTCGCCCGGCGTCAAGTTCACCGACGCGGAGCTGCTCGGCGTGCCGACGATCGTCGTCGCCGGCCGCCGCGCCGGCGAGGGCGTCGTCGAGGTCAAGGACCGCCGTACCGGCGAGCGCGAGGAGCTGACGGTCGAGGAGGCCGTCGCCCGCCTCGGCGCGTGACGACACGGCGAACGGGCCGGTCCGGGGATGCCCCGGCCGGCCCGTTCGCGCTGCGTGCTGCCGAGCCCGCCGCTACCGGGCCGCTACAGATACGCGGCGAACTCCAGCAGCAGCTCCCCGCGCTGCCGGTCGCCCACCGCCGCCTCGCGCAGCCCGCCGCGCACCGCGCGGTACAGCGTCCAGCCGCGCAGCCGCTCCCGGTCCACGTCCAGCGAGTCCGCCAGCCTGGCCACCCGCCTCCGGGCCGCCGCAGGCGCCCCCGCCCCGGCCACCAGGTCCTCGAACCGGTCCAGCACCAGCCGCGCCAGGTCGTACGCCCGCTCACCGACCAGCGGCGACGGGCCCACCGCCAGCCAGGGCACCCGCTCGCCGGCCAGCACCTTGCCCTGCCGGAACGCCCCGTGCAGCAGGACCTCCTCCGGCGCCCCGGCCGGCAGTGCCCGCCCCAGCTCCAGCGCCTCCTCGACCAGCGGCGCGGCGGCCCCGGCGAGCTCGCCGGCCGCCCCGAGGGCCTTGGCGTCCTCCGCCACCCGCTCCGCCACCGTCGCGAACGGGTGCCCCGCGCCCGGCGGCACCCACAGCCGCCGCACCGTGCCCGCCGCCTCCAGCAGCGCCTTGGACTCCGGCAGCGAACGCAGCGACACCGAGCCCTGCAACCGCTCCAGCAGCAGCGCGCCACCGGCCTCGTCGGCCCGCAGCAGCCGCACGGCGCCCCAGCCGTCCCACACCCGCAGCGCCGCGGCCTCCTGCGCCGCGGACCGCCCCGGCACCGGGAACTTCAGCGTCGCGGGCGTCCCGTCCTGCTGCCGAACCAGCGCGACCAGACTGCTGAGGCCACCCGGGGCGTGCACCCGCTCCAGCGTCAACTCCCAGGCGTCCAGCCGCTGTTGGACCAGCGTCGGCAGCGCCGCCAGCCAGGCCCGTACGGGACCCTCCTGATCGCCGCTGAGCGCGCCCAGCAATCGTTGCGGCGGTTCGATGGGTGCCGTTGCCATGCCTGAGCTGTCCTTGTCCGTCGGGAGGTCGCAGTGTGGGGAGGTAGGGGGAGGTGCCGCCGGGCGGCCGGTCGTTCAGAGCGCGCCGGAGGTGGCGCCCGCGGAGCCGGACGGAGCCGGCGCCGCGGCCCGCTCGACGAGCCCAGGGAAGGCTACGCCGCTGCCCCGCCAGCGCACCGACCGCACCGCGGCCTCGCGCAGTGCGCCCGCCGCCTCCTTGCGTCGGGCGCCGCCGGCGGCCCGTACGAGATCCGCGTAGACGGCGGCCAGCCGGTCCTCCAGCTCGGCGGCCAGGTGCGCCGCGGCGGTCGCGTCCGGCACCGGGAACGGCAGTTCGTACCCGGCCGCCGCGGCCTGCGGCTTCCCGCCGAGGTCCCGCACGGTGCGGGACAGCGCGTCCCGCCGCGCCCGGTGCGCGTCGTACGCGCTCTGCGCCTCCGTGCGGCGCCCGGCCCCGATCCGGCCGCCCACCACGCCGTACCCGTACACCGCCGCATGCTCGGCGGCGAGCGCGGCCTGCACCGCGGCCAGCTCGCCGCCGTGCTTCGTTCCGGTCGTCATCTCCGTGCTCTTCTCTGGTAGTTGGCCGGCCGCCGGGCCCGGCCGTCGTACGGTGCGGGCGCTCGCCGACACCCGCCCACCGGGCCCCGGCTCACGCCCCCGACCCCGTCAGCAGATACGCGTGCGCCGCCCCGGCCGCCGCGACCGACGCGAGCAGCCGGGCCAGTTCCGGGGGCGCGGTGGCCAGGGCCGCCGTGCGGGTGTCGGCGAGCGCCCGTTCCGCGTCGGCGAGCACGGTCCGCGCCGTCCGCTCGTCGGCCGGCACCGAGGGCGCCGCCGCCCGCCGCGCCGGCCCGGCGGCGGCCCTGCCGGACGGCGCGGGCGTGGCCCGGCCGGGCCTGAACGCCTCGGTGTGCCGGGCGACTTCGGCCCGCAGCGGACGCAGGTGGGGCGCCAGCGCCGGGTGCGCGGCCAGCGTCGCGTCGTAGCGGGCGAGCAGTGCCGTGCTGTCCCGTGCGGAGCGCTCCCGCAGCCGCTCGGCCGCGGCGGAGTGTTCGGCATCCCCCTCTTCGCGGCCGGGGCCGGCGGCGCATCCGGAGAGCAGTGCCGCGCCCCCGAGGGCGGCACCGGCCAGCAGGGTCCTTCGGCGTGTGAGCGCCTCTTTCGGCACGTTGCACTTCCCGGGGTCTTCCGTAGTGATCACCGCAGGCGAGCGTATCCGTGCCCACCCACCGAATCGTCAGTACCCCGCCGGAACCGATAGGCTTTGACCCGACACACGACCCACCCACAACAGCACACGCGGCCGAGGAGTCACCCGGATGAGCACCACCCAGAGCGAGAGGCTGCGCGGACTGCTTGAACCGCTCGTCGCCGCGCGAGACCTGGATCTGGAAGAGATCGAGGTGACCCCGGCGGGCAGGAGCCGGGTGCTGAGGATCGTGGTCGATTCCGATGAGGGCGTCCAGTTGGACGAGTGCGCCGACCTGAGCCGCGAGGCGTCGCAGGTCCTGGACGACTCCGACGTGATGGGCGGCGCCCCCTACACCCTTGAGGTCACCTCCCCCGGCGCCGACCGGCCGCTGACCGAGCCGCGGCACTACCGCCGCGCCGTCGGCCGCCTCATCAAGGCCCGGCTGCACGAGGGCGGCGAGGTGGTGGCGCGGATCGTCGCCATGGACGACACCGGCCTCGACCTGGAGGTGCCGGGCGTCAAGGGCCGCAGGCCGACCGCCCGCCGGATCGCGTTCGACGAGATCGCCAAGGCCCGGGTCGAGCTGGAGTTCAGCCGCAAGTCCGCCAAGCGTGACGCGACGCGGGGCGAGACCATCGACGAGAACGACGAGCGCCGCGCGAGCGGCGGGAACGACGAGAACAAGGAGGAGGCGTAGCCGTGGACATCGACATGAGTGCCCTGCGGGGTCTGGTGCGGGAGAAGGAGATCTCGTTCGACCTGCTGGTCGAGGCGATCGAGTCGGCCCTCCTCATCGCCTACCACCGCACCGAAGGCAGCCGCCGCCGGGCGAGGGTGGAGCTGGACCGCAGCACCGGGCATGTGACGGTGTGGGCGAAGGAGGACCCGGCGGATCTCGAGGAGGGCGAGGAGCCCCGCGAGTTCGACGACACCCCGTCCGGTTTCGGGCGGATCGCGGCGACCACCGCAAAGCAGGTCATCCTGCAGCGGCTGCGGGACGCCGAGGAGGAGGTCACGTTCGGCGAGTACGCCGGACGTGAGGGCGATGTCGTCACCGGTGTGGTCCAGCAGGGCAAGGACCCCAAGAACGTGCTGGTCGACATCGGCAAGCTGGAGGCCATCCTGCCGGTGCAGGAGCAGGTCCCGGGTGAGGACTACGCGCACGGCACCCGGCTGCGGTCGTATGTGGTCCGCGTCGTCAAGGGCGTCCGCGGCCCCTCGGTCACCCTCTCGCGTACGCATCCCAATCTGGTGAAGAAGCTCTTCGCCATGGAGGTGCCGGAGATCGCGGACGGGTCGGTGGAGATCGCCGCCATCGCACGCGAGGCCGGGCACCGGACGAAGATCGCGGTGCGCTCGACGCGCTCGGGGCTGAACGCCAAGGGCGCCTGCATCGGTCCCATGGGCGGGCGGGTGCGGGCCGTGATGGCCGAGCTGCACGGCGAGAAGATCGACATCGTGGACTGGTCGGACGACCCCGCCGACCTGGTCGCGAACGCGCTGTCGCCGGCCCGGGTCAGCAAGGTCGAGATCGTGGACCTGGCGGCACGCTCCGCGCGGGTCACGGTGCCCGACTACCAGCTGTCGCTCGCGATCGGCAAGGAAGGGCAGAACGCCCGGCTCGCTGCCCGGCTCACCGGCTGGCGGATCGACATCCGCCCGGACACCGAGCACCAGGCGCCGCTGGGCTGAGCCCGTCCGGAGCGCGGGGCCGCGGCGGGCGAAAAAAAGTGGTGCCGCGGCCTCCCGCAGGGAATTCTGAGCGATGGATCGGGCTTTACCCCATCGGGGTGGAGTCGCTGTGGGGAGGTAGACTTAAGCAGTGTCTGGCCGGACGCATGCCCGCGCATGCCCTGAGCGCACTTGTCTGGGTTGCCGGGAGCGAGCGGCCAAGGGCGATTTGCTGCGCATCGTGGCGATCGAGGGCGAGTGTGTCCCCGATCCTCGCGGTACGCTGCCCGGCCGGGGTGCTTACGTGCACCGGACACTGGTCTGCCTCGACCTGGCGGTTCGCCGCCGGGCGTTCCCCCGGGCCTACCGGGGCCGTGGCCCGTTCGACACGGCGGAGTTGCGCCGGTTCATCGAAGGGGGCGCGGGTTGAGCAGCCGCCATGGCAATAAAGCACAGCAAGAAACGCACAGCGCACGGAAAACCGTGCGGTCAGGTACCTCGCGAGTCGGAAGTAGGTCGAGATTGCGATGAGCACTCGATGAGTACGCGATGAGTACGCCCATGAAGTAGCGACGGTCCGGTGGACACCCGGACCTAGAAGGAGCGAAGTGGCTAAGGTCCGGGTATACGAACTCGCCAAGGAGTTCGGCGTTGAGAGCAAGGTCGTGATGGCCAAGCTCCAAGAACTTGGTGAATTCGTCCGTTCGGCGTCCTCGACGATCGAGGCGCCGGTTGTTCGCAAGCTGACCGACGCTTTCCAGGCAGGCAGCGGCTCCGGCCGCGCCGCCGGTAAGCCCGCGGCACCGCGCAAGTCGGCCGCTGCGAAGCCGTCCGCGCCCACTCCGGCGCAGGCGGCGCGTCCGGCTGCCCCGAAGCCGGGCGCCCCCAAGCCGGGTCCCGCGGCCCCGGCCGCCCCCGAGGCGCCGCAGGTCCCCGCGGCACCCAAGACTCCCGCCGCCGGCCCCACCCCGGGCCCGCGGCCGACCCCGGCGCGTCCCGCGCCGAAGCCCGCTCCGGCCGCGCCCGCGCAGCCCGAGTTCCAGGCCCCGCCGTCCGCGCCGGCTCCGGCCGCGCAGTCGGGGCCCCGTCCCGGTGCCACGCCCGGCCCGCGCCCGGGTCGTCCGGCGCCCGGCCAGGGTCAGTCCCGCGGCAACGCCCCGCGCCCCGGTGAGCGGCAGGGAGGCCGTCCCGGCCCCCGCCCGAGCGGTCCGCGTCCGGGCAACAACCCCTTCACGTCCGGCGGCTCCACGGGCATGGCCCGTCCGCAGGCTCCCCGTCCCGGTGGCGCCCCGCGTCCCGGCGGTCAGCCCGGCGGCGGTCCGCGTCCGCAGGGCGGCCAGGGCGGTCCCCGTCCGCAGGGCCAGGGCGGCGCGCGTCCGACCCCGGGCGGCATGCCCCGTCCGCAGGGTGCGGCTCCCGGCGGTGCCGGTCCGCGTCCCGGCGGCGGTAACCGCCCGAACCCGGGCATGATGCCGCAGCGTCCGGCCGCCGGCCCGCGTCCGGGTCCCGGTGGCGGCGGTCGCGGTCCCGGCGGTGCCGGTCGTCCCGGTGGCGGCGGCGGTCGTCCCGGTGGCGGCGGCGGTTTCGCCGGTCGTCCCGGTGGCGGCGGCGGTCGTCCCGGTGGCGGCGGTGGCTTCGCCGGTCGTCCCGGTGGCGGCGGTCCCGGTGGCGGTGGCGGCGGCTTCGGCGGTCGTCCCGGCTTCGGCGGTCGTCCGGGCGGTCCCGGTGGCCGCGGTGGCACGCAGGGTGCGTTCGGCCGTCCCGGCGGCCCGGCGCGTCGTGGCCGCAAGTCGAAGCGGCAGCGCCGTCAGGAGTACGAGGCGATGCAGGCCCCGTCGGTCGGCGGCATCATGCTGCCGCGCGGCAACGGCGCGACGGTTCGCCTGTCGCGCGGTGCCTCGCTGACGGACTTCGCGGAGAAGATCAACGCCAACCCGGCGTCGCTGGTCCAGGTCATGCTCAACCTGGGCGAGATGGTCACCGCGACCCAGTCGGTCTCCGACGAGACGCTGCAGCTGCTCGCCGAGGAGATGAACTACGTCGTCGAGATCGTCAGCCCGGAGGAGGAGGACCGCGAGCTGCTCGAGTCCTTCGACATCGAGTTCGGCGAGAACGAGGGCGGCGAGGAGATGCTGGTCTCCCGTCCGCCGGTGGTGACCGTCATGGGTCACGTCGACCACGGTAAGACCCGCCTGCTGGACGCGATCCGCAAGACCAACGTGGTCGCGGGCGAGGCCGGTGGCATCACCCAGCACATCGGTGCCTACCAGGCCGCGACACACGTCAACGACGAAGAGCGCCGCATCACCTTCATCGACACCCCGGGTCACGAGGCGTTCACCGCCATGCGTGCCCGCGGTGCCAAGTCGACCGACATCGCGATCCTCGTGGTGGCGGCCAACGACGGTGTCATGC
Source organism: Streptomyces sp. CT34 (assembly GCF_000805335.1). Lineage (GTDB taxonomy): Bacteria > Actinomycetota > Actinomycetes > Streptomycetales > Streptomycetaceae > Streptomyces. The sequence continues at coordinate 5,981,183 of NZ_KN708638.1, forward strand.
CGCAGACGATCGAGGCGCTGAACCACGCCAAGGCGGCCGACGTGCCGATCGTGGTCGCGGTCAACAAGATTGACGTCGAGGGCGCCGACCCGACCAAGGTCCGCGGTCAGCTGACCGAGTACGGCCTGGTGGCCGAGGAGTACGGCGGCGACACCATGTTCGTCGACATCTCCGCCCGCCAGGGCACCAACATCGACCAGCTGCTCGAGGCCGTCGTCCTCACCGCGGACGCCGCCCTCGACCTGCGCGCCAACCCCGACCAGGACGCCCAGGGCATCGCGATCGAGGCCCACCTCGACCGCGGCCGTGGTGCCGTGGCCACCGTCCTCGTCCAGCGCGGCACCCTCCGCGTCGGCGAGACGATGGTCGTCGGCGACGCCTACGGCAGGGTCCGCGCGATGCTCGACGACAAGGGCAACAACGTCGAGGAAGCGGGTCCGTCGACCCCCGTCCTGGTCCTGGGTCTGACCAACGTCCCGGGCGCCGGCGACAACTTCCTGGTGGTCGAGGAGGACCGTACGGCCCGCCAGATCGCCGAGAAGCGCGCGGCCCGCGAGCGCAACGCCGCGTTCGCCAAGCGCACCCGCCGGGTGTCCCTCGAGGACCTCGACAAGGTGCTCAAGGCGGGCGAGGTCCAGCAGCTCAACCTCATCATCAAGGGCGACGCGTCCGGTTCGGTCGAGGCCCTGGAGTCCTCGCTGCTCCAGCTCGACGTCGGCGAGGAGGTCGACATCCGGGTGCTGCACCGCGGCGTCGGTGCGGTCACCGAGTCCGACATCAACCTGGCGTCCGGCTCCGACGCGATCGTCATCGGCTTCAACGTGCGGGCCGAGGGCCGCGCGACGCAGATGGCCGAGCGCGAGGGCGTCGACGTCCGGTACTACTCGGTCATCTACCAGGCGATCGAGGAGATCGAGGCGGCCCTCAAGGGCATGCTCAAGCCGGAGTACGAAGAGGTCGAGCTCGGTACGGCGGAGATCCGCGAGGTCTTCAAGTCGTCCAAGCTGGGCAACATCGCGGGTGTCCTCATCCGCTCCGGCGAGGTGCGGCGGAACACCAAGGCCCGCCTGGTCCGCGACGGCAAGGTCATCGCGGAGAACCTCAACATCGAGGGCCTGCGTCGCTTCAAGGACGACGTCACCGAGATCCGCGAAGGCTTCGAGGGCGGTATCAACCTCGGGAACTTCAACGACATCAAGGTCGACGACGTCATCGCGACCTACGAGATGCGCGAGAAGCCGCGCGGCTGATGTGTCGCAGCCCGCGCGTGGCGCGGTCCACCGGGAGTGGTGGCCGGGCGACGGGCGGGCCGGTTCCGGGGCCGGTCGGCGGAGGAATTTCCGTCGATCGGCCCCGGCCGTTGCGTGTACGGTTCGAGGGACTCGTACACCTAAGGCCCCACGGGTGGCTTCAACCCGTCTTGCATGTACGTAGGGACGCTGTCCTTCGACCTGCTTCTCGGCGACGTACGGTCGCTGAAGGAGAAGCGCTCGGTCATCCGCCCGATCGTCGCCGAGCTGCACCGCAAGTACGCGGTGAGCGTCGCGGAGGTGGGGGACCAGGATCTGTACCGCAGGGCCCGGATCGGCCTGGCGGTGGTGTCCGGTAACGCCGGGCATCTGATCGATGTCATGGACCGCTGCGAGCGACTGGTCGCCGCACGGCCCGAAGTGGAGCTGCTGTCCGTACGCCGGCGGCTGCACGGCGACGACGACTGACCCGCACGGGCACGTCGTCGCCGGTGGAAGCACAATTGTGGAAGACAAGAAGGAGACGGACCAGTGGCCGACAATGCGCGGGCGAAGAAGCTGGCGGACCTCATCCGGGAGGTGGTCGCCCAGAAGCTCCAGCGCGGTATCAAGGACCCGCGGCTCGGTTCACACGTGACCATCACGGACACCCGGGTCACCGGCGACCTGCGGGAGGCGACGGTCTTCTACACGGTCTACGGAGACGACGAGGACCGTGCCAGCGCCGCCGCCGGCCTGGAGAGCGCCAAGGGCATCCTGCGGTCCGCGGTCGGCGCGGCGGCCGGGACGAAGTTCACGCCGACCCTGGCGTTCGTCGCGGACGCCCTGCCGGAGAACGCCAAGACCATCGAGGACCTGCTCGACAAGGCGCGGGCCTCGGACGCCAAGGTGCGCGAGGTGTCCTCCGGCGCCCAGTACGCCGGTGAGGCCGATCCGTACCGCAAGCCGGGCGGCGACGAGGACGACGAGGGCGCAGCGGCAGAATGAAGCGGCAGAGCAACAAGCCGGGCGGGTTGGTCATCGTCGACAAGCCGTCCGGCTTCACTTCGCACGACGTCGTGGCGAAGATGCGGGGTATGGCCCGGACCCGCCGGGTCGGGCACGCCGGCACCCTCGACCCGATGGCGACCGGTGTCCTGGTCCTCGGACTGGAGCGGGCCACCAAGCTCCTCGGGCATCTCGCGCTGACCGAGAAGGAGTACGTCGGCACCATCCGGCTCGGCCAGTCGACGATCACCGATGACGCCGAGGGCGAGATCACCGCGTCGAAGGCGGCGCACGGCCTCGCCCGCGAGGACATCGACGCCGGGGTCGCCCGGCTGTCCGGCGCGATCATGCAGGTGCCGTCGAAGGTCAGCGCCATCAAGATCGACGGCAAGCGCTCGTACTCGCGGGTCCGCGACGGCGAGGACGTGGAGATCCCGGCCCGGCCGGTCACCGTCTCCTCGTTCGTGGTGCACTCGGCGGACGAGACCGAGGCCGAGGACGGCACGCCGGTGACCGATCTGCTGGTCTCCGTCGTCTGCTCGTCCGGCACGTACATCCGCGCGCTGGCCCGCGACCTCGGTGCCGGGCTCGGCGTCGGCGGCCATCTGACGGCGCTGCGGCGGACCCGGGTCGGCCCGTACAAGCTCGACCGGGCGCGCACGCTGGAGCAGCTCCAGGCCGCGGTGGACGACACCGAGGGCGGCGGGCTGCCGGTCATGCCGATCGCGGAGGCCGCCGACGCGGCGTTCATCCGCTGGGACGTCACCGAGCCGCAGGCGCGGCTGCTGCTCAACGGCGCGCGCATCCCGATGCCGCGCTTCGAGGGCGACGGTCCGGTGGCCGCCTTCGGGCCGGACGGGACGTTCCTGGCGCTGGTGGAGAACCAGGGCGGGAAGGCCAAGAGCCTGGCCGTCTTCGCCTGACGGCACCGTCCGGGCCGCTCCGGGGCGAGGTGGTGGAACACGGACCGCGTGGACGGGCGCGCAGCGTCTGTCCGCGCTCGATCCTTCGGGCGCGTGGCGTCTGTCGGCGCTTTACCCTTCGGGCGCGTGGCATCCGTCCGCGCTCAGTCCTCCGGGCGCGAGCGTTCGGTCCGCGCTCCACCCTCCCCCTCCTCCTGACTCTGTCCAGCGCACCGCGGTGATTCACTCCTCCGTGCGGGCGCTCGGAGTGAATCAAGGCGCGGAAGGGGGCGCGTTCGAGGGGCACCCTGTCGCGAAGATCACCCCCTGCCTACCGTCGTCGCTGTTGTGGACGGGCGGGACGGGCGGGGAGGTCCGGAGATGGCGTTGCTGGATGCCGGCAGGGTTGCGGACGCGGATGCGGCTGCCGAGGCGGTTCCGGTGGAGGGGGCGGGAGCTGCCCGCGAGGGTTCCTACGGGGTGGCGTACGGAAACCGGGGGGCCGGTCAACTCATGGCGGAGCTGGGGCAGTTGGCGTGGCTGGCGACCGAGCCCGGGGCGGACCGCGGGGGCCGGGCCGCGCGCCGTCTGACGCACGAGCTGCTGCGGGCGGCCGACGCGGCGCCGTACGCCGGTGTGCTGCGGCTGCTGGCCGACCGGATCACCCAGCGGTCCCTCCAGGCGGGCGGCTTCGGGTATACGGGGCTGGACGACTTCGGGCCGCCGTTCTGGCGCTGCCTGGCGCTGGGCGACGCGGCCCGGCTGGATCTGCTGCGCCGGCTGCTGCCGGCCGACGGGCCGGACATCGCACCGGCCCCCGGCGGCCCGTCGCGGCCCTTCGCGCGACCGCCGCGGGTGCGGGTCCACCCCGCCGACGCCGATGCCGACGCTGCCGGGCAGGGCGGTGGCGGTGGCAGTGGCAGCTGGGTCGATGCTTGCGCCGGGACGCGGTACGCCGCATCCGCAGGATCCGCAGAAGCGTTCCGCCGGGGCGACGGCCCGGCCCGCTCCGCCCGCCATCCCCGCTTCCCCCGATTCCCCCGCTTCCTCGACGACGTCGCGGACCTGCTGAAGACCGATCCCGGGCGGATCCAGCCCCTGCTGTGCGGCTGGTTCGACGACACCCGCCGCCTCCAGGTCGCGCCCACCGTCCCCCGGGAGATCACCGTCGCGGGCGCCGCGCAGGCGCTGCTGCACACCTACCGGGCGCGGGCGCTGGACCCGCTCGTCGAGGTGCTGGCCGACACCGCGCACCCCCGGGCCGCCGAACTGCTCGACGCGCTCGCCGAGGACGAACCGGCGGCGCTCTGCCGGGCGGTGGAGCGCCGCGCCCGCGAGGAGCGCCCCGGCGGCCGGAGCGCGGGCACCGCGGCGCTGCTGCGGGCGCTGGCCGCCGTCACCCGGCCCGGTCTCGCGGACCGCGCCGCCGGGCTGGTCCGGGAGTACGCCGGGCGTTGTCCGGACCGCGCCGCGCGGCCGGTGGCGGAGTTCGTCGCGCGCCGGCTCGACCAGGGGCCGGCCGCCCGTGAAGCGCTGGGGCCGCTGGCCGTGGAGCTGCTGACCGGCTCCCCGGCCCCGGTCCGGCGCGCGCTCGCCGCTGTGCTGGCCGGCGCGGGTCCGGGCGCGGCGGACCCGATGCGGCGGGCGCTGCTCGATGTGCTGCTGGCGCGCGAGGCGTCCGACGCGCCCCCGACGGGCGGCCGGGGCCACGGATACGACACCAGCGTGCTGGAGGCCCTGCTGGGGGCGGCGGCGGAGGGCATGGCGCGGCGGCCGGAGGAGCGCACCCGGGAGCTGGTGCACCGTGCGGGCACGCTGCTGGTCCGCACGCCGGAGGGGGCGGCCTGCTTCGACCGGCGGCTGGTGGAGCTGGGGCGGCGGGTGCCCGGGTTCGCCCGGCGGGTGGGGGAGTGGCTGGCGGCCGAGCCGGGGGAGTGGACGGCGGTGGTGGGGCCGGGCGCCTGCGCCACCCTCGCGGGATGCCGGAGCTGACGCCGTCCGCGCCCCGGGAGCCCGGCGGCCCGGCGCCGGGGTGTCCGATGCAACAGCGGCCGGGCCACCCTTCGCGCGTAGCGCGGCTCCCGGCATGGCAGTCTTAGACCTGCGCCATGGCGAAGTGGCGCAGTGGACGGACACGAGTTCGGGCGAGGAGCGGGCACAGTGCAGCGCTGGCGTGGCTTGGAGGACATCCCCGAGGGCTGGGGACGCAGCGTCGTCACCATCGGCTCGTACGACGGAGTGCACCGCGGCCACCAATTGATCATCGGCAAGGCGGTGGCCCGCGCCCGCGAGCTGGGCATCCCCGCCGTGGTCGTCACCTTCGACCCGCACCCGAGCGAGGTCGTCCGCCCCGGCACCCACCCGCCGCTGCTCGCCCCGCACCACCGGCGGGGGGGGGGGGGGGG
>NZ_KN708638.1:5986736-6023289 GCF_000805335.1 Streptomyces sp. CT34
CGGGCGGAGCTGATGGCCGGGCTGGGCGTGGACGCGGTGCTGATCCTGCCGTTCACCAAGGAGTTCTCGAAGCTGTCGCCGGCCGACTTCGTGGTCAAGGTGCTGGTCGACAAGCTGCACGCGCAGGTCGTCGTGGAGGGCCCCAACTTCCGCTTCGGGCACCGGGCGCAGGGCACCGTCGACACGCTCGCCGAGCTCGGCCGGACCTACGACTACGCGGTCGAGGTCATCGACCTCTTCGAGCGCGGCACCGCGGGCGGCGGCGAGCCGTTCTCCTCCACCCTCGTCCGCCGGCTGGTCGCGGAGGGCGACGTGGCGGGCGCGGGGGGGGTGCTGGGCCGGCCGCACCGCGTCGAGGGCGTGGTCGTACGGGGCGCGCAGCGCGGACGCGAACTGGGCTTTCCCACGGCCAACGTGGAGACCCTGCCGCACACCGCCATCCCGGCCGACGGGGTGTACGCGGGGCTGCTGCACGTCGAGGGCGAGGCGATGCCGGCGGCCATCTCCGTCGGCACCAATCCGCAGTTCGACGGCAAGGTGCGCACGGTGGAGGCGTACGCCATCGACCGGGTGGGCCTGGATCTGTACGGGCTGCACGTCGCGGTGGAGTTCCTGGCGTACATCCGCGGGCAGGAGAAGTTCGCCACGCTGGACGCCCTGTTGGAGCGGATGGCGATCGACGTGAAGCAGGCCCGTGGGCTGATCGCCGACGCCGACGCGGGCTGACCCGGCGGCAGCGCACACCAGAACCCGCGCCACGGGACACAACGAAGGGGTGGGGCCCGGCAGTTGATCTGCCGGGCCCCACCCCTTCGCGCTGCCGCGCCGCGCTACGCCCCGCTCACTGCGGCGGGGGCTGCTGCTGCGTCCAGCCGCCCTGTTCCGGCAACGGCGCGTCCGGAGCGGGCTGTTGCTGCTGCCAGCCGGCCGGCGGTTGGGCGGCGGGCTGCTGGGTCCAGCCGCCCTGCTGCGGCGGGTAGCCGGCCGGCGGCTGGCCCTGCTGCGGCTGCTGCTGGGCCTGCTGGGCGTACTGCTGCTGCGCGTACTGCTGTTGCTGCTGGGCATACGGGTCGCCCATCTGCTGCTGGCCCATGTGCTGTTGCTGCGCGTACATGCCCTGCGCCTGCTGCTGGCGGGCGAAGTCCTCGGCCACCAGGGCGGAGAGGTTGAAGTACGCCTCGCGGGTCTTGGGCCGCATCATGTCGAGGTCGACCTCGGCGCCGGCGGCGAGGTGCTCGTCGAAGGGGACCACCACCACACCGCGGCAGCGGGTCTCGAAGTGCGACACGATGTCGTCGATCTTGATCATCTTGCCGGTCTCGCGGACACCCGAGATGACCGTGATGCCGCGCTGCACCAGGTCGGCGTAGCCGTGCGCGGACAGCCAGTCCAGGGTGGTGCTGGCGCTGCTGGCGCCGTCCACGGACGGGGTGGAGATGATGATCAACTGGTCGGCGAGGTCGAGGACTCCGCGCATCGCGCTGTACAGGAGGCCGGTGCCCGAGTCGGTGAGGATGATCGGGTACTGCTTGCCGAGGATGTCGATCGCCCGCCGGTAGTCCTCGTCGTTGAAGGTCGTCGAGACGGCCGGGTCGACGTCGTTGGCGAGGATCTCCAGGCCCGAGGGGGACTGCGAGGTGAACCGGCGGATGTCCATGTAGCTGTGCAGGTGCGGGATCGCCTGCACCAGGTCACGGATGGTCGCGCCGGTCTCGCGGCGCACCCGGCGGCCGAGCGTGCCGGCGTCCGGGTTGGCGTCGATCGCGAGGATCTTGTCCTGCCGCTCGGACGCGAGGGTGGAGCCCAGCGCGGTGGTGGTCGTCGTCTTGCCGACGCCGCCCTTGAGGCTGATGACCGCGATCCGGTAGCAGGACAGCACCGGCGTGCGGATCAGCTCCAGCTTCCGCTGCCGCTCCTCCTGCTCCTTCTTCGCGCCCAGCTTGAACTTGGACGGCTGGGCGTTGGCGCCCGGCTTGCGCTTCTTGGGCTGGTTGCGCAGCAGCCGGTCCGAGGTCAGCTCGACGGCCGCGCTGTAGCCGAGCGGCGCACCGGGGGTGGCCCGCTGGGGCTGCTGCTGGCCCGGCTGGGAGTACTGGGCGTAGTTCGCCGCGGCGTTGGGGTCGGCGGCCTGCTGGCCGGGCAGCGGCTGGTGCTGTGCCGGCTGTGCCTGCTGGCCCTGCTGCGGTGCCTGGGCCTGCTGCTGCGGCTGCTGGGCCTGCTGCGGATAACCGGGCTGCTGGCCCTGCTGCGGGTAGCCCTGGGGGCCGGGCTGCGGGTAGCCGTAAGCGGGCTGCTGCGCGGGCGCGTTGGGCTGCTGGCCCTGCGGCTGCGGCTGGCCCTGTGGCTGGCCCTGCTGCGGGTAGCCCTGGGGGCCGGGCTGCGGGTAGCCGTAAGCGGGCTGCTGCGCGGGCGCGTTGGGCTGCTGGCCCTGCGGCTGCGGCTGGCCCTGTGGCTGGGCCCCCTGGGGGTAGCCGTACGCGGGCTGCGGGTAGCCGTAGGCCGGCTGCTGCTGCGCGGGTGCGCCCTGCTGCTGTTGCGGGTAGCCGCCCTGCTGCGGCGGCTGCTGGGCCTGTTGCGGGTAGCCCTGCTGCGGCGCCTGCGGGTGCTGCGCCTGCTGCGGCTGGGCCGGCTGCTGCTGCGGGTACTGGCCCTGCGGCGGTTGCTGCCCGGCCTGGGCCTGTGCCTGGGCCATCCGCGGGTCGGCGGGCTGGAACTCCGGCGGCAGCGGCGGCAACCCGCCCTGCGCCGGGGCGCCCTGGGCGGGCACGCCCTGCTGCTGCCCGTCCGCACCGGCCCAGGGGGCGCCCTGCGGCGGCATGCCCTGCTGCGGCGCACCCTGCGGCGCCCCTTGCTGCGGGGCAACGCCCTGCTGGGGCACACCCTGCGCGGGGGCGCCCTGCTGGGGCTGGGGCACGCCCTGCGCGGGCGGTGCGGCGGCAGGTGCGGGCTGCTGCGGCTGGGCGGCGGCCTCGGGTCCGGGCGCCGCCACCGGCGCCTCGGCGGCCGTCGGGGCGTCCTGCGCGGGCGAGTTGGGCGCGGCGGCGTCCGGCTGCGGCGCCGCCGGAGCGGCGGCCTGCGGCTCGGGTGCCGCCGCCGGCTCCGGGTCATCGTCGTCGTCCCAGAGGGAGGCCGAGGGGTCGACGCCCTTGCCCGAGCGGACGTTGCCGCCGGACTGCTCGCCGTCGGCGGCCGGGCCCGGGGAGGCGTCGCCGGACGCCGCCGGAGCCGACTGCGCGTCAGGTGCGGCGGCCGGTGCGGTGCCGCCCGCGCCGTCCGCACCGGGCGGGGTCAGCGTCGGGAATCCGGGCGGCGCGGTCGGGGCGGGCGCGCCCTGCTGCGGAACTCCGGGGGCGGGGGCGCTCTGTGCGGGAGCCGCGGGGGTGGCCGCGGTGCCCGCGCCGCCACTGGTGTCGTTGCTGCCGTACCAGGCCGGAGCCGCGAAATCGATCTTGAACTCACCGGTCAGGTCGAACTCCGACTGGTCGTCCTCAGGATCGTTCCCGTCCGGACGGAAAGCCTCCTGGTCTTTCACTGTGCCTCCTGGTCTACTGCAACGCACCTGAACGGCAGGACCGGATACAGGCGGATCGAACGGATGTCACGGAAGTCGGAACACGCCACCCGGGGTTGCGCCACCACTGCTTGTCTCCATCCCCGTATCGACTGCCGTCGTGCACTGCCGACGTGATGTGCTCCTGCGGCTCTCCATACAGCCTAATCAAGAGTCGGCCCATAACGGCAGTCGATGTCATGTCGTCTTCAAGCCCGGTGGGCACACCTGCGGGCGCACCCTCGGGTGCGCCCGCAGATCGTGCCCGGGGGCCGGTCACGCGCCGCACGCGGCGCCGCGCGGTCAACCGGCCCGCCATGGTGGTCAGTCCATACGGCGCGGCCCGCCGAGCAGGTTGGTCTCCGCCTCCGTGGGCTGGGTCATGACGAACTGGTGGTCGCCGTCGCGGCGGCACCACAGCATGGCGTTGTCGCTCAGCGTCGGCAGCACCGCGCCGACCTGCTCGGGCAGCCGCATGATGCGCGTCACCACCTCCGCCTCCTCGGGCGAGAGCCGCTGCAGGCCGACCAGGTCGACCCGGCCGAGCATCTGCGGCGACCGCGGCCCGAGGAAGGGCAATACGGTCAGCACGGTCTGCCAGGGGCTCGGCGCGAGCTGGTTGCGCGGCGGCCGGGCGCCCATGTCCCGGATGACCAGAACGGGGCTGGAAACCGACGGTCCCTGCGGCCCGATCTGGCGTACCTCATGGACCGACACACACTGCTGGCCGCCACCGGCGGCCTGCGCCATCTGCCCCCAGGCCGGCGGCCGGGCGGTCTCCACCGCGACCCGGGCACCGGTCGCGACCGTGCGCAGCGCCAGCACCTGCGCCATCCACATGCTGCCGACCAGCGCGATCTCCATCGGCGCGGGCCGCAGCATGCTCAGCACGGCGGGCTGGTTCTGCGGGTCTATGCCGATGACGACGCCGTCGTCGCCGACCGGCAGGGTCAGCGAGGCCAGCGACTCGGCCGTCAGCACATGCGGGTTGCGGCGCGGGCCGCGCAGCCCGAAACCGGGCCGCGGCTTGGGGCCGGTCGCCTCCGACTGCTGCTCCTCCGGGCGCATCTGGTGCGAGAGCCGGCGCCCGCCGGAGACGCCCCCCGTCGGCGGGTTGCGCCAGCCGTCGCTGCTGACGTTGACACGGGGCTGATACGTGGGAGTGCCCATCAGCGGGTACCTCCGAGGGGAAGCGTGGCCAGCAGGCCGGGCAGCTGCTCGCGGTCGAGCCGTACGAGTCCGACCTTCGCGGAACCGGAACGGCGCTCCAACTCGTTCTGCGCGGCGGAGAGTTCGTTGTCGCTGCGGGTGGACAGACGGATGTAGCCGGTGATCGCCGGCATCCGGCCGCCGCCGTGCGTGGCGGTCAGCGAGAAGGTGCTGGCCATCGCCCGGGTGCTGGTCAGCAGCTGGGTGACGGCCGCCAACGGGGCGCCGCCCCGGCCCAGTTGGGGCCACCGACCGATCCAGTAGGTGGAGTGCCAGCGGTCGTCGCAGCGCATCGCGCGGGTGGTCTCCTGGGTGCGCCGGGCCGCCCGCCCGTCCCGCCCCATCGCGCCGTTGGCGGCCCGCGGGCTCACGCACACCGCGGTGCCGATCGCGGCCACCACCTCGCGCTCGTCGAGCACCCTGGCGCGCACGCCGTGCGCGGTGAGCCGGCTGACCAACTGGTCGGCGGCGCGCAGCAGCGACCGCTGGGCGCCCTCCATCCCGCCGCCGCGCGCCTCGATCGCCTCCGCGCACAGCTCCGGGTCCAGCTTCAGCGCGATCCAGGTCAGCTGCACCGCGGGCGTCTGGGACTGCGCCTGGAGCGGCGCGTAGGAGCGGGCCGCGACGGCCTGTTCGGGCAGGTGCGGCGCCGGCGCGGGCTGGGTGTACTGGACGAACTGCGTCGACTCCAGGTGGATGTCCTCGATGTCGAGCGCGGTGTGCAGCAGCTCCAGCGGCAGCATGTGGCTGCCGCGGTGCGGCCGGAGCGGTTCGTCGCGGGAGTCCACCTGGACGATGGCGGTGAGGAAGGTGCCGTCACCGACGAACCCGATGGCCCGCTGGTCGGACTCGGCCGTGTACTCGTACGTGCGCAGCGCGGGATCGCACTCCACGACCGGGGCGATGGCCGGGTCGACGCCCTGGGTGGCCGCGAGCGCGGCGCCGCTGTTCTTGCCGCGGCGCTTCATCGCGCGCACGGTGGTGATCCACTCCGGCAGCGGGATCTTCCGCCGCCGGCCGATCGCGAAGACGACCAGAAGGGCCGCCACCACGACGGCCGCGGTCAGCGCGGCCGGGTGGATCGACCAGCCCACCAGCACCAGCGCCGCGGCGAGTTCGATGATGGCCAGCTGCTGGACGCGGATGCCGCCGATGGTGCCGGCCTGCTGACGGAGCCGCGGCGACACCGGACCGACCGCGCCTCGGCCGCCATTTCCTCTGTTGCCCGGAGCTGTGCCGTTTTGGCCCGCATTTCCCGCGTATTGCGGTGCAGCGGAAGGCTGTTGCTGCTGTTGCCGCCCATTGCGGCGTCGAGCCCTGGTGGCGCTGGACATCCCCCGGCCTGCTCCTCTACTGGTGATGGTGCCTCTGGGCGTATCGGTCGCCGCAGAGACAGATGCGTCGGACTGGTGCGCTGGAAGGTGGCACCCGTACCGTACGGCTCGATCGATACACGGCATAGTAGAGGGCGCTACGGCGTGAGTGCCGGGGGCGGTCGATGTGGATCCAACAGGCGGGGAGAGAAAGCAACAATGGCATCACGTCGGGACGAGCTGAATGCGTATTCGTTCGCGCGAAAGCGCACGAATGCGGCATTTCTGAAGCCGCTGCCGAACGGCTCGATCGAAAGCGCGCCCAAGCCGCTGAAAGCGGTGGTGCCCAGCGTGGTGATGGGGGCCCTGGTGTGCATGGGGTTCGGGGCCTGGGGCATTTTCCAGCCGGTGGCGCCGCAGGGGTGGGACTCGGTGGGGACGAATGTCCTTGTCGGGGATAAATCGACCACCCGTTATGTCGTGCTGGAGAGCAAGGACGCCAACGGCAAAAAGGAGAAACTGCTCCACCCCATCCTGAATCTCGCGTCGGCCAGGCTCCTTCTCGACCCGCAGAAGTTTCAGGTCGTCAAGGTCAAGGAACAAGAGCTGGACTCCGGAAAGCTGACGCACGGCGCGGCGATCGGCATCCCGTACGCCCCGGACCGGCTGCCCGACCCGTCCCAGGTCGACAAGCCGAAGACCTGGGCGGTGTGCGACCGCCCCGGCAGCGGCGAGAACAACAAGAGCCAGCAGGCCGTCTTCGTGCTCGACGGCAAGGACAAGCAGAACATCGACGACACCCGCAAGGGCAAGCTCGACCTGCACCAGGCGCTCTACGTCGAGGACCCCGACGGCGTGAAGTGGCTGATCGACCACAACGGGTTCGCGTTCCAGATGATCGCGGACGGCAAGCAGGCGATGGCGGAGGCGAAGACCGGCGTCAAGCACGTCGACACCGAGGCCGACCGGGCGCTGCGCCGCACCATCTTCGGCTCCCAGGCCGAACCCCAGAAGGTGACCGCGGAGTTCATGAACACGCTGGTCAAGAGCCCGTTCGCGATCAGCATGCCCAGCGTCGACGGAGCGGGCACGACGACCACCGACAGCAACGTCCCGGCCGCGGCCAGGAAGGTCGGCTCGCTCCTCCAGGCCGGCGACGGCCAGAAGTACGTGGTCGTCAAGGACGGCGTCGAGCAGGTCACGAACTTCGTCGCCAACCTCCTGGCGCAGGGCACCAACGCGGCCCAGGTGAACGGCAGCGGCACCGCCCTCCAGCCGGTGAACGTGGCGATCGGCAGCGTCCACCCGAAGCTCGACGACACCAACCACCCGGTCACCTTCCTGGGCAAGGTCCCCCTCGTGGGCATCGACAACCCCTGGCCCACCGAGACCGTCAGCGCGGCCAACGACTTCGCGCACGGCTCCCAGACCGGCGGGCTGTCCAGCCCCACCCCGAACGGTGTCTCGTGCAGTGTCTACAAGGGCACCAACACCAAGTACCCGGGCGCCGACAAGCTGGGCTACGCCAACGGCGTGCCGGACATGACCACTTGGGTCGGCAAGGACTACCCGGCCAAGATCGCGGCCGGTGCCACCTCGTACGTCACCCCGGGCAGCGGCCTGCTCTACCAGCAGGTGGACACCGCCTCCCAGAGTTCCGGCAGCCTCTTCCTGGTCACCGACACCGGCCTGCGCTACTCGGTCCCGCGCAACAACGACTCCGCCAGCAAGGCCGGCAGCGACAAGCAGGAAACCGACCAGGCGCAGATCCACCTCGGCTACAAGGACGCGCACCCGCCGCTGCTGATGTCGGCCTGGTCCAAGCTCCTCTCCGCCGGCCCCTCCCTGGACGTGAACAGCGCCAAGCAGCCGCAGGCGTCCTGAGGCGTACGGACGGCTGGTGCGGAGTCCGCGGCCGGGCACCTGGATGCGATGCCCGGATCCGGCCGCGGCCCCGCCGCGCGTTCCGCGGTTTCCCGCCATCAATGGGTGACCGAAACCACCACATCTGCCCGTTTCTTGTGAACTGCGCTCCGAGAACGCGTAGTTGACATTGTTGTGATCCCGTCACAACCTCCTCCCCCCTGTTGGGAACAACCGTGTGGAGTGGGTAATGTGGCAGGGGGCGTCAGCAGGAGACGCCCACCGCGCACCCGCCTTGGCCGGCACTGCGCGGATGACGTACGAGTCTCATGGGGGACGTTGGGTATGGCTGGTCAGTTCACAATGACCGGGGAGGAGATGCATGCCTTCTCCGGCAAGATCGAATCGGTCAATCAGGCAATTCAGGGTGAGCTCCAGCGCCTGAACACGGTCGTTGACAACATCACCTCGGGCTGGAAGGGCCAGGCGGCCTCCTCGTACCACCAGCTCCAGTCGCAGGTGAACGAGGACGGCCAGAAGATCAACCAGCTGCTGGCCGAGATCAAGCAGGCCATCGACGAGACGAACAAGAACTACGTCGCGTCCGAAGAGGACCAGGCTCAGTCGATGTCGCACGTCACCGCCCAGGCCGGTGGGGGCTCCCCGTTCGGATGATGGGGCCGCGTCGCCGACCGCGGCGCAACGGCCCAGCCGCCGCAGTCCGTCGACCAGCCGAACCGGGCTGGTCGTCCGCTGCGGCAAGTGAACCACCAGACATCATCAACTCCCTGAGGAGACCCCATGTCAGGCCAGATCCTCGTTAATTTTGCGACGATCCAGCAGGCAAGCCAGGACGTGCGTCAGACGGCCGGTAACATCCGCCAGCAGCTCGACGACCTCGAGGCGGGCGTCAAGAAGGTCGCCGCGAGCTGGGAAGGTGCGGCGCAGGAGGGCTACCAGGCCCGCCAGCGCGAGTGGGACCAGCGCGCCGCCCACCTCCAGCAGACGCTGGAGGCCATCGCCAAGGCGCTCGACACGGCCGCTCAGAACTACCAGAGCACCGAGCACAAGAACGCCGGTATCTGGGGCGGCTGACCTCGCATCGCGCGAGTACGGATGGCAGACGGCTGAGCAGCCCAACGACGGCTCGCACAGTGGTGATTGAGGGCGAGCGCGCGGCATGTGCGCTCGCCCTTCTGCCGTCCGTATCGGCGCTCCGGCGCAGCCGCACCACATCTCCCCCGTCTCCACCACTTCCTCACCCAGCACCGTTCAAACCCCTCGCCCCGGCCCACCCGCCACATCCGCCACATATGGAGAGCAGACAACCCGTGGGATCTCGCGCCATTGGTCAACGAACCGGGCACCGCCGCCGAGCGACGGGCGCACTGGTCACTGCGGCGTGCATCGTCGGCCTGTCGAGTGCCGCCGCCGCACCGGCGGTAGCGGACCAGAACACCCCGCTGCAGAGCGGGGAGTGCAAGTTCGGCACCGACGACATCAAAGAGACCCCCTGGTCCCTCCAGCGCCTCCTGACCAACCAGATGTGGGCCGCCGGCAAGGGGCAGGGCATACGCGTCGGCGTCATCGACACCGGCATCGACGCGGGCAACAAGCAGCTCCAGGACGCCATCGAGGGCCCCGGCAAGACCTACGTCTCCGGCGGCAAGCCGACCCAGGACAAGGTCGGCCACGGCACCAAGGTCGCCGGCATCATCGCCGCCCGCCCGCAGTCCACCTCGGGCTTCTACGGCCTGGCGCCCGCGGCCAAGGTCATCCCGTACCAGCAGACCGGCGACGAGCAGGCCGGCACCGCCGACAGCCTCGCCAAGGCCATCAACGACGCGGTGGCCGACAAGGTCGACATCATCAACATCTCGCAGGGCACGGCCGCGAGTGAGAAGCTGCTCGACTCGCTCAAGAACGCCGTGAAGAACGCCGCGGCCCACAACATCCTGATCGTCGCCTCGGCCGGCAACAGCGGCGCCAGCGGCGCGGAGCAGAACATCTACCCCGCCGCGTTCAGCACGGAGGTCGACAACGTGCTGGCCGTCGCCGCCTCCGACCGCAACAACGAGCGCGCCCCCTTCTCCCAGGCCGGCTCCTTCGTCGGCATAGCCGCCCCCGGCGTCGACATGGTCTCCACGGTCCCCCTCGGCGGCAACTGCGTCGACCAGGGCACCAGCTTCGCCTCGCCGTACGCGGCGGGTGCCGCGGCCCTCCTGATGGCCAAGCACAAGAACGACAAGGAGCCCTGGGGGCCGGCGCAGATCATCTCGCACCTGGAGCAGACCGCCGACCGCGTCCGCAAGGCCCGCGACAACAACATCGGCTGGGGCGTCGTCAACCCGGTCGCCGCGCTCAACGACAACACCCGGCCCACCGGCCCGCCCACTCCGGACAAGTCCAACAACGCCGCCGGTGCCTCCAACATCTTGCCGGCCGCCGTTTCCCTCGGAGAGACCGACGAGGAACGACGCGCCCGCATCGCCATCTACATCGTCGGCGGCGGACTCCTGGCCGTCGCCGCGGTCGTGGGCTCCTCGGTCGCCCTCCGCGACTGGCGCCGCAAGACCGGACTCACATCACACGGGGAGGCCAAGAATGGCTAGCAAGGAATACGGCGTTGATCTGGACGCGCTCGATCAGGTCGTGAAGGAGCTGAACCAGGTCCTTAAGGACATGGGCGGTCCCAAAGACAAGGCCAAGAACCAGACTTACCTGCCGGATGGCGCGCTGGGGAAGGGCTTTGAGGAGCGGGATCGGATGCACAAGGCCCACAACGACATGAAGCAGTACATCGAGCAGAACATCGTCACCGCGATCGAGAACATGATCGACGACTTCGGCAAGAAGTCTCAGAAGACGAAGGACGCCTACGAGGACGCCGAGCACAACAACAAGATGAAGTGACGTTGAGAGCAAACCGGTTGACCTGTAGGCGAGGAAGAAGGGGGCCCACTGATGGGTGGAGACGCAGGCAGTGCTCCCACGGGTGGCAACACCTGGGAGACATTCACAACGAAGTTCAATTCGCACGACCTGAATGGCCTGAAGGGCATGCTGGACGGCGCCAACGTCCAGCAGGTTCGGGACGTTGCGCAGCACTGGCAGGACCTTCACGATCAGTTGGTCGGGCCGGGTGACGGTGGCGGCGGTATCCAGAAGCGGTTCGAGGACGCCGTAAACAAGGTGCTGGAGTCCTGGCATGGCGATTCAGCCGAGAAGTTCAGGGAAGCTGCTGCCAAGATCAGCACCAGCTTCCAGAACGGAGCGCCCTTCGCCTCCCATACCGCACAGGTCATGGGGCTGACCGCTCAGGACCTTCAGAAGGCCGTCGACAAGGTCAAGCCGATTGACGACGGCTGGAACTGGGACGACGACGTCTGGGGCGATATGCCCTGGTCGGATCAGATCGACGATAAAGACCTGAACAAGGTGCTCCAGGAGGGCGCGAGCACCCAGGGCGTGCTTGACGCGAACAAGGACAATTTGTCCGGCCACCAGAAGAAGCGCCTTGAGGCTGCTGTAGCCATGGAGAACCTTGGTACGGCGTACGTGGTGCGGTCGTCGGGCCTCAAGCCACCACCGCCTGGTGTCGGGATCGAGCACAAGCATCCCGACCAGCCGGATCCGTCGAACGGTAATGCTCTGGGCCCCGTGCCTATGCCCATGGGCCCTGGAGGTGCCGGGCCGGGAGGTGGCGGCGGGGGCAGCATGAAGATCCCCACGCGGGGCATGAAGTCCACCCCCACGCCCAAGATGCCCGAGACGCCCAAGATGCCCAACGAACCGGGCATTAACGGTGGTATGGGTTCCATGAAGCCCAAGGTTCCCGACGTACACACCGGTCTGGACGGCCTCCAGGGCGGCGGCGCCGGCGGTCCCGGGGTCAAGATTCCCGGTGCTGGTGGCGCGGGTGGCGGCCTCGGCGGTGGCGCTGGCGTTCACATGCCTGGTGGCGGCGGTGGCGGCGGCCTCAGTGGCGTGCCGGGTATCCCCGGTGGTGGTATGCCCGGCCGTGGCGCTGGAGGCGTGAAGACCGGACCTGGTGGCGCTGGGGGCGCGAAGACTGGAGTCGGCGGTGCGGGTGCCAAACCTGGCACGGGCCGCGCCGGTATGCCGGGCATGGGCGGTGCCCACGGCGCTGGTGCAGGGAAGGGAGCGGGTGCCAAGTCGGGTGGTGGCGCCGGTGGTGCGCAAGCTCGGCAGAAGGGCGGAATCATCGGGAAGTCCGGTGGTAAAGCCAGTGGCGGAGCGCAGGGTGGCTCGGGTCTGCACCGCAGCC
Organism: Streptomyces sp. CT34; assembly: GCF_000805335.1. Taxonomy (GTDB): domain Bacteria; phylum Actinomycetota; class Actinomycetes; order Streptomycetales; family Streptomycetaceae; genus Streptomyces. Next base: position 5,998,960 of record NZ_KN708638.1, read on the forward strand.
GCGGGGGATCCGCAGCCGGTAAGAACTCCGGCGCCGGACGTCGCCCGGCAGGCATGATGGGCGGCGCCCACGGTGCCCACGGCGGCAAGGGTGAGGGCAAGGGGCAGGACGGCAGCCGTCCCGACTACCTGGTGGAGGACGAGGAGACCTGGACGCCGGAGCGTAATGTGGCTCCCCGGGTCATCGAGTAGGAACGGCCGGGCAAGCAATCGGCAGACACGCTTGGGGCCCGCAGCTCTCGGGCTGCGGGCCCCAACTCTGTGAGGAAGGTGTAATGGCATGAGCTTCACGCGGACGCTGCGTGCGGTGGGCGGCGCGGTAGTGGCGGGGGCGCTGCTCTTCGGCACCGCGCCGGTTGCTTCGGCAGACCAGATCAGAGATGAGCAGTGGGCGCTGAACGCATTCGGCGTTAGCGACATTTGGAAGATTTCAACGGGAAAGGGAGTCACCGTCGCGGTTATCGATGGGCCCGTGGATGGCAGCCATCCCGATCTCACCGGTTCGGTTCTACCGGGCAAGAGCTTCGTGACTGGCGGTCGCGCAGACCAGGGCTCTGGCGATGAGAGTGACCACGCTACCTCGATGGCGGCGCTGATTGCTGGCCACGGGCACGGCTCCGGCGGGAGCGATGGTGTGAAGGGGCTTGCACCCGACGCGAAGATCCTTCCAGTTGCAATCAATCTTCAGTCGGGTGACGGGGTCCCCAAGTTCGGCGCAACGACGAAGTACGCCGAAGCGCTGAAGTACGCCGTCGACCATGGCGCGCGTGTCGTGAATATGTCGTTTGTTACCAGCCAGCCGGATATTGCCCCGGATGAGCAGGATGCGATCAACTACGCTCGGAAGCACGATGTGCTCGTAGTAGCTGGGACGGGCAACGATGGTGTCGACACTCCTCGCAACCCTGGGTCGGCACCCGGAGTGCTTGCCGTCGGGGCTGTGGACAAATATCTCAACGTCTGGAAGCAATCCAACTTCGGGTCCCAGGTCAAGCTGACGGCACCAGGCGTCGACATCAGGTCCGCTGGCTCAGTCCAGACAAGTAAGGGTCTCTACCACGTGGCTGACGGCACCTCCGATGCCACGGCTTATGTCTCCGCGGCAGCCGCCCTCCTCCGGGCGAAGTTCCCGGACCTGACTGCTGGGCAGGTCGCCAATCGTCTGATCAAGACCGCAGGTCTGCCGGACAACTTGAAGAATGCCAAGCTCCCGGATCCGCACTACGGCTATGGCTTCATCAAGCCCTACAGTGCCCTGACCAAGGATGTTCCCGCCGGGGCCAAGGACGGCCCGTTCCCTGCGCTGAAGGGCGGTTCTTCCTCTGACGCCTCCAGCGCAGCCGGCAACAACGGCGTCGACCCGAAGGTCAACAGCAGCAAGGGTCTTAGCTCCGTCGCCATCATCGGAATCGTCGGTGGTGTACTGGTCGTTCTCGTCATCATCCTGGTCGTGGTGATGGTGGCCAAGAAGAAGAATGGGCGTAATGGCCCGCCGCCCGGTGGACCCGGTGGCTTCGGTGGTCCGGGTGGGCCTGGTGGCCCCGGCGGCTTTGTGCCGAACCAGGGCCCGTATCAGCAGCAGCCCGGCGCACCCGGTTCGTACCCGCAGGCGCCGCCCACGCAGCCGCCCGGCCGGTAAGGCTCTGAACTAGGCAAGAGCGAAAAAGACGTATTGGGGTCCGCGGCCTTTGGGCTGCGGACCCCAATACATTTGGGAGGGATGGGAGTTCGGGGCGCTCGGTACTTCGCGCCTCGGAGGGGCTGAGAGCCACCCGTACCCGTCAGGTCGACTGGCCTATGGCGAAGTCGACGAATGCGGCCCAGGCGACGGGCGAGGCTGTCAGCGCGGAACGCGTGATGTCTTTCGAGTCGCGGATGTGCATACCGGTGACGTCAGGCGCGACCTCGACGCATTCACCGCCTTCCTCGCTGCTGTAGCTGCTCTTCACCCACACCAGCTGGTACGGGTCCTGCTTCGCTGAATCAACGGTCATGTCTTCCCCAACACCTTCTCGACGTAGGCCAGTGACTCCTTGGGGGCAAGGGCCTGAGCACGAAGGGTCCCGTACTTGTGCTCAAGTGCCCGGACCCCGTCCCGGCCTGTGTGAAGGCGGCTCATGCTCTGAACCTCGACGTACGCGATCCTGCGCCCTTCCTTGGTCTCAAGCAAGGTGAATGGACCCGCCAGCCCCGCGTTCTCCACTTGCCCCAGTGGCATGACCTGGAGCTCGACAGCCTTCTTCTGGCCGACGAGAAGAATCTGCTCCAACTGGCCTTGCAGCACGTCACATCCGCCGATGGGGCGCAGCAGTACTGACTCGTCGATCACAAAGCTCAACAACGGCGTCGGCCGGCGTACGAAGATCTCCTGCCGTGCCAGACGTGCTGCCACGCGTTGCTCGATGACCTCCTCGTCCAGTGGCGGCTTCATCATCGCGAACACCGCCCGCGCATACTCCTCCGTCTGCATCAGCCCCGGCACCGCCTGCGTCGCGTAGACGTGCAGCCCAACCGCCGTTGCCTCCAACCGCGCCGCATCCCGAAAAAACGCCGGGTACTGGGCGCGCGCCACCTCCTCCTTCATTTCCTTGAGGACGCCGTGCGCACCCAGCACCTCGTCCGCCTTGTCGATGAACGCGGGTGGCGGGATGCGCCGCCCCTGTTCGAACGAGGCGATGGTTGCGGGGGAGTAGCCCGTCTTCGCGCCGAATTCGGGGCGTTCCATCCCCGCCCATTCCCGTAAACGCTTGAGCTGGCGGCCGAACACCACCAAGATCCCCGAACCGGGCTCGTACTCCGCCTGCTGACCGTCGTCGTCCAAGTCGGCCATGGTCGCCATGTCCGCCGCCCTCCGCGCCCTTCGGGTTCCTGCCGCCCGCTGCGTACCAGCACTTCCCCCGTACGTACAACGCACTGTGGTCAGCGCTTCACTCCTCGTCAAAGGTACGTCCGTGACGGGAGGGTGGGGGCCATGAACAGCACAGTCCGCTCTTCCGGGGCATTTTCCGGAATCGGCGAAACCCCTGCCGGAATCGGCGAGTTCGCCATGCGTTACACCTCCACACCGCGCGGAGCCCGGCTGGCCCGCCGGCTGACGTCGCACCGGCTCGATGAGTGGGGGTATTCCTACGATGGCGGGATCAATGAGTCCGTCACCGCGATCGCCGGGGAACTCGCCGCCAATGCCGTGCGGCACGGTCACGTACCGGGGAGGGATTTCGCGCTGCGCCTGACGGTTTCGGTGCCGGCGGGCGAGTCCGGTACTCGTCGCTTCCGGGTCGAGGTGTCCGATATGCGGAGCGAGAGGCTGCCGACGGCCGTATCGCGAGGGGACGGCGGGGCGGGCGCGGAGGAACCCGGGGAGCTCGACGAGAGCGGTCGCGGGCTGCTGATCGTGGGATGCCTGGCCGCCCGTTGGGGCGTCGTACCGCGGCCGGGTGGTCCGGGGAAGACCGTGTGGGCGGAGTATCTCGCAGTGACGGGTGCGACGGGTGCGGCGGGCGCCGAGGGCACCGGGAAGCGCGAGGGAAGCGAGGGGCCGGTAATGGGGGATTGGCGTAAGTCAGAAGCATAAGCGCGATTTGGCAGGAGCGCACCACCCCGGCAATGGAAGTCCGTCCCCGATTGCCGCCACTTACCCACCCGTAACTCGGCAGCGATGTCTGCGGTCTTCTCACCGGTCTTCTCACCCGTGCGAACCGCACCAGCCTCCAGCCTCCAACCGCACCCGCTCACGGGCTAGTTGCCCCTTCGGTGTCAATCCACCACCCTGCGCCCACCGTATGCAGACGGCATACCGCAGCGATCACGAACCGTCACTACCCACGGCCATCACGAGTTCAATGTCAGTAACAACCATGCGGTGGTCGGCCTATTGCCTGCCAGGCTTGGCACGGCCGGCAACAGCGAGGCCAAACATTCCCATTGAGCCTTGGTCGGTTCATGCCGCCGCACCATGACAGGCATCCTGCCCGATGGATCAGATGACCCACTGCATCGAGAATGATCCACAAGGAACGGCCGCAGCGCACACGCGTGCTACCCTCGCCGGCCATTGTCTTCACGGACGCCATAAACGGGAGGGGGGAACACGCCAGTGTCCGGTTCGGGGCAATTAACGGTCGATGTTGAGGAGTTGGGCTCGCTCGCGACGCGCCTGGAACAATGCACGGAGGCGATGAAACACGCGAGCGGCGATCTGCGAAGCGCCACGGCCAGTGATCTCGGCCACGGTGACATCGACAAGGCCGGGGCGGAGTTCAAGAGCTCCTGGGAATACGGAATCGACCAGATAACCCGGCTGACCGGCGCCGTCAAACAAGACTTGCAGACTATGGCACGGGCGTACAACGAGACGGACAGCGCTGTGCAGCAGGCGTTCGCGAAGGGAACCCACCAGGGCGGCAGTGAGGCGGGGGCGCGGGCACCAGTCCGTTCGGATGACCGACCGGACATCGCGTATGACCTGGGTTTCAGTCGATGGCAAGGGGGACAACAGAAGTGTCACTCGGTGAGCAGTTGTGGGGATACGGGGGTGGCGACCCGTACGAGGACAACGGCGGCTTTCCGGCGAGGATCTGCGGATCTTCCGCGATGGCGGCATCGGGATGACCGACGCCGAGGCGGAAGCCGCCAACAAGCGCCACACCGCTGCGCTCAACGAACTCAGTTCGGCACGCGACGAGTTGGCGGGCATCGTCTCCGCTGCCAAGGGCATCCGCAGCCGGCACGAGGAAGCAGCGGGAACGGTCGCCGCAGTGCTGAAGGCCGCAGGGGAACAAGCGCCCAAGGAGCCAGGCTTCGCGGCGCACAGGGCAGCCGACTAGGAGGAGCGTTGCAAAACTTCGGCATTCTCGCGTCTTTGGCTTTTCTGTTGGCATTTGCCGTTGTCTTCCCTCTCTACCTGATTCATCAACACGTCGGGTCGCCGGCCACGCGTCAGCGTCGTAAAGCCGAGATACTGCAGTCCTTCGACGGACGCCCAGAAGTCGTCGTACGTGCTACCGGGACCGGTATGTCCAGCGAGGAGACGATCTGGCTGGCCAGGCAACACGGCTATGAGTTCTGGCAGTGGGAAACCTACAACCGAACTGGACTCCACATGAGGATGCGGAGAATCCAGTTGCCATCCGCTCCTCCGGGAAGCGGCTACGAATACTATCCAGCCGCTACTGGATACACGTCATCGCAGCCTGATCTATATCCCGCATTTAATGGTCATGAGCTCTCTGTGCGTCCCATGACAAGTGCTGAGCTTCAGGCCGTTCGACGGCAGATCAGCAAGGTGCGCAATCCCTGGAGCTGGAGTCGGCTGGCAACGATTCTGTCAGTTGCCGCAGCTGGGGTGGGCCTGGCAGCCGTCATCGACCTGATTTCTGGTCATTCTTTCGTCGCGCCGGCCTGTATTGCTGGTGCGTTGTTGTCCGGTGCAGTCTCGTCTTTCGCAGCCGGCCTTGTGGTTGCACGCCGCAAGGCTGGCGAAGTCAAGCATGCTACAGATGCAACCACCCCGCCGTCACCAGGAATTGAAACGCGGTGAACGCGGAATTCGAGCTTTCGTCCGGATTCAGAATCCTGGTGATCCAGCAGACACCGGCTCTCCGAATCCCGGGTGAATTCACCTCTCCGCTCAGCCGAAGACGTCCTCGACGCTGCCCTTCGCCGCGTCCTTGACCTTGCCCTTGACGGCGTCCGTGGCGCCCTGGTGGTTGGTCGCGGCGTTGCCCGTGTGTTTGTCGACGTGTTTCTGGGTCTCGTCCAGGCCGCGCGTGGTGAGGTCGTCCGTGGCGTGGGTGACGTAGGTCCTGGGCTTGGTGAGGTCTTCGGCGCCCTGCTTGATGCCGTCGACGTATTCGTCGGCCTTCTTCTTGCCGATGTCGGCGGTTTCGCTGAGGTTGATGCCGTTGCGTTCGCCGAAGTGGGCCTCGATGCCCTGCTGTGCGACGTTCTGCGCCATCTCCTTGCCGGCGTGCTTGGCCTTTTCCTTGGCGGCGTCGACGACCTTTTCCCTGACGGTTTCCTTGACCGTGTCCTTGACCGTCTTCTTGGCGTAGTCCGTGACGACCTTGCGGGCTTCCTTGGAAACCACCTTCTTCGCCATCTTCTTGACGGCGTCCATGGTGGCGTGCTCCATGGCCTTGGTCGCCGCCTGCATGACCTCGCGCTTGATCTTCTCCAGGATCTCGCGAACGATCAGGCGGGTCGCCTGGGTGGCGCCGGCCGCGGCGAGTTCGGACGTACCGAAGGTGAAGGGCGCGGTGGCCTGGGCCGCGATGATTTCGGCGGCCAGCATGACGAGTTGGACGATGACCGCGATCTTTCCGGCGAGTACCGCGATGGCCGCCGCGTCGAAGGCGACCGCGATGACCTCTGCCGCCGCGGCGGCGTCGCGGAAGTAATGGTCCCCGCTGCCGCCGCTGCCGTCGTACGCGCCCCATTCCTTCTGGAAGCCCGCGATCGCTTCGCCGGAGTTGGCGGAGGCGACCGCATTGGCCGCCGAAGTGCCCTGGCCGTTCGCCTGGTTCACCGATCCGGCGAAGTCACGCCAGGCTCGGGCGCACTCGTGGAGTTTGTCCTCGTCGGCGTCCGGCCAGTTGTACCCGAGGAGGTTCAGGACCCAGGTGACTTCGCCGGGGAGCGTTAATGACACGGTGATCGTCCCTCGTGTGATGGCGGCCGGTCGGCGGTGGAGATGGTGAGGGGTGGGGGAGCGCGGGAGGGCGGCGCCGCGGGGCGGGTGTCAGGTGGTCGGGCGGTCCACCGCGCTGATGTAGTGGAGGCCCTGCTCGTCGGAGGCGCTGTAGTCACGCGCCATGTTCTGGAGCTTGTCGCCGATGCCCTGGAGGTGTTCGCCGAGGGAGTCCATCGACGTGAACATCCCGTCCCGGATGGGCGTGTAGATCGTGTCGAAGATCTCGCCGAAGTCGCACTTCTTCCAGGGGTCGCCGATGTTCCTGAGGTCGTCCTGGAGCTTCTTCGACGCGTTGGAGAAATCGCTGCCGAGCTGGACGAAGGCGGTGCCCTGCGTCCGCAGGACATCGGGATCCACGTCAAATGCCTGGCCGGTCACCATCGCCCCCGTTTTCATGGCGCTTTCCGCACCTTGACGCCATCTTTACGGTTTCAGGCTAGAGGCTCGGCGTGCGGGGGTGTCAAGGAGAGCGGTGTCGCCGGTTGACGGCTTGTGGAGATGGGGTAACACCCCCGAAATTGGGCGGAATTGGGCGGGTCCGGGTTCCGGGTCGGGCTCGTGCGGCGTCCCGTAGCATTTCCGCTCATGGACGCAGGCGACAACGGTCAGGTCAAGGGCGAGGGTGAGGACAAGGATCAGGGGGACGAGCGGCCTGATCGATCCGATCGGCCCCTTCCCGAGCCCGATGCCGAACCGGAGCCGGGCGTCGAAAGCGGTGGTGAGGGCGCGGATGACGCGTTCGAGGACGGGGAACGCGAGCGCGCTGGGCTGACGCCGCGTCAGGCGCGACGAGTGCGTGTCGTACTGGCCTCGGTGATGATGGCGCTGATGGCGGCGCTGCTCGTGGTGCGGCTGGCGTCCCGTACGTCGGTGCTGGTGGTCGGGGTGTACGGGGCCGCGCTCATACTCTGCGGGGTCGTCATCGAGCTGAGCCGGCACGGGCGTACCCGGCTCGGTACCTGGCTGCTGGGCGTGGGGCTGACGGCTGCGGTCGCCGCCGACTGGCTGCTGCTGCCCTGAGGGCCCGGCGCAACCGGCCCAGGGTGCAGGGGAGTTCGCGGGTGAGCGAAGGGGGCACCGTGGATGTCACGGTGCCCCCTCGGCCTCAGCTGCGGTTCTCGACCGAACGGCCCCTGGTTGACCGGCACTTGGCCGAGCGACCGTTGACGGCCCTTACCCGAAGGGCGTGTCGATCTTGGAGCGGTCGACGCGGTAGGGCTCCGGGTCGTGGGCGAGGCCCGTGTCGTGCAGGAGCTCTTCCTTGACGGCTTCCTTGTTGGTGTCGCTGGTGAGCCCCTCCTTCGCCGCGTTCCAGGCCGACTTGCCCGCCGCCTTGCCGAAGCCCTTCACGCTGCCGTCTTCGCTCAGCTGCACGTTGTTGTCGTCATCGATACCGAGGCCGGACTTGACCCCCGACTGGATCCCGTCCTTGACCTTGCCCGTGACGTATTCGTCGGCCTTCTTGACGCCCTTCGCCACCAGGCCCTTGCCCTGCTCGAACTCGCGGACACCCTCGACGGCCTTCTCGACCTTCTTGATGCCGCCGAGGGCGTTCTTGGCAGTCTTGAGGTTCTTGACTGCCTTGACGGCTTGGCCCAGTTCCTTGAGGGCCTTCAGCAGCTCCTCAAGCTTCGTGGCCAGCTCTTCGGACACCTTGGCGACACGGGCCACGAAGGTCGCGATCTCCGCCGCGTCGATCAGCGCATCCGCGATCAGACCGATGCCCGCCGTCAGGACGGCGATCACGGCCTCGGCGGCGAGGGACGCGATCAGCGCCTCGATCGCCTCGCTGATGATCTCGATGACCATGCCCTCGGCCTGCGCGCATTCCTGCGCGGCCGAGTTGATGATCTTCGCGGTCTGGTGCATTTCCTCGGCGGTGCCGTCGAGGGCCTCGACGATGGTGCCCATGTGGCCGCCGAAGGCGTTCGACGCGGGCCCCTCCCACTGCCGGGACAGGGTGGAGCCGTTCGTCCGCAGCTCCTCGGCCACCAGCTGGACGGCCTTGGCTTGGGCCTGCCACGAGTCGGCAGCGGCGTTCAGCGCGGCGAGGTCGCCGGTGACCTTCTCCAGCATCTTCAGCATGCCGGACTTCTCCAGGGCGAACTCGACGGCCTCGTCGAGCATGCCGCCCAGCCCACCCCGGGAGGGATGGGTCGCCTCGGGGAGCGGAGCCATGGGCGCCGGGTTGGGGGCCTTGACCCACCCGTAGGCGTCGCCGGCCGACGCGAGGCCGGTCGTCGGCGAACCCGGGTACGGGCCCGCGCCGTTGGAGCCGAGACCGCCGCCCGGCGGGGCCGGGTACGGCATGGTCGAGGTGTCGGCCGGGCCGCCGGGCACGGGAGAGGGCGCGGGCTGGCCGTAGCCCTGACCGCTGCCTTCGCTGCCTGCGGCACCCGGAGCTCCGATGCCCTGGCCGCCGTAGCCTCCCCCGCCGGGTGCGGGCGCGGGTGCGGGCGCGCCGCCGCCCTGGCCACCCGGTGCCTGGCCACCCGGTGCCTGGCCGCCTTCGCCGCCGCCCTGGCCGCCGCCTTCGCCGCCGGCCCCCTTGTCGTCCTTGTTGCCGCCGAAGAGCTTGTCCGTGGCCCAGTCGGTGCCCTTGTCCACGAACTTCTGGCCCGCCCCGTGGAGGGTGTCCTTCCATCCGCCGGCCGCTCCGCCACCGCCGTCGCCGCCGGGGTCGGGCTGGGGGGTCGGCGTGGGGTCGGGGTGTGGTGTGGGGGTGGGGTGCGGAGTCGGGTTCGGGTCGGGGTGCGGCGTGGGGTTCGGGTGCGGGGTCGGGTTCGGGTCGGGGTGCGGAGTCGGGTTCGGAGTCGGGTTGGGGTGCGGAGCCGGTCCCGGGTCGGGCTGCGGGTTCGGGTGCGGGGTCGGATTGGGGTGCGGGGTCGGGTTCGGCTGAGGCTGCGGGTTCGGGTGCGGCGTAGGCGCCGGCTGCGGATGCGGCGTCGACGGGTGCGGAGTTGAGGTGTGCGGGGTCGACGTGTGGGGCGTCGAGTGGGAACGGCTCGGGCTCACCGGGCACCCCCGAAGGACGCACTGACCGCCTGGTCGTGCTCGGCGTAGTTCTGTGTCGTGTGCGTGAGTCCTTCTGACGTACCCGTCAGCGCGTTGAGCAGGTCGGTGAGGTTCTGCCGACTCGCGTCGGCGTGCTCGTTGTACTGCTCGGCCAGGTTCTGCGCGTTCGGGAGGTGGCCGAAGGCGCTGGACGAGAGGCGGATGGCAGATACCGCGGACTGGATCTGTCCGAGCTGTTCCACCTGGTCGCGGACCGTTGACGAATAGCTTCCGATTGCTTCGGGATCAACCCGAAACCCGGAGTCCCCCATGTCAGGTACCCTTCATAAGCGAACGTGAGCCTCACATCGTACTGACGCTTCGTCGCGTCAAGACCACCAGGGTGCGATGCCCGCCACACGCACTGTGTGCGGCGCACCAGGCGGCGTCGATGAGCCACGGCCCGTGAGGCGTGAGCCGTAACACCCGGAAGATTCCTGCCAGTTGGCGGGAAGGATCCTGCCGGTCGGGCCGCCCGCTCGGGGCGGCCCGTGGCAGATCGGATCAGCTGGATCGGATCTGCCGGACCAGATCACGCGGATCAGAACAACCCGTGCCACATCTGTTCCACGATCAGGGACCACCAGTTGCCGGAATCGTCCAGCGCCCAGGCGTCGATCGCCGTCAGCTGCTCCTGGAAGGCCGCGACCGCGGCGCCCGCCGCGTACGGGTCAGCGCCCTGCATCTGGCGGCGGGTGGTGGCCAGGAGGGCGAGGGAGCGCGCATAGGCCGCGACGGAGCGGTTGACGAAGCGGGCGCCGCCGGAGGACGGCTGGACGGCCCAGAGGGTGCCCTGCTGGCTCGGGTCGTCCTCGGGGGCGGTGCACTGCACGGCGATGGCGTACAGGCCGTCGGTGCCGATGCGGACGTAGCCGGCGAGGAGGTCCAGGACCTGCGCCGGGGCGTCGGTGCCGGTCGCCCGGAGATGGCCGGCGACATCCGTGAACAGGCCGCCGGCGGGCGGGTTTTGGGGCTGGTCGGCGGTGAAGAAGTACGGGACCTGGAGGGGTAGGCCGGCCGTAGCCAGGGTCGTCCTGGTGTCGTCGGGCAGCGCGGTGCCGGCGAGGGCGTCGGCGTCCGCGCGCAGCACGCCCTCCGGGCCGAAGACCTCGACGAGATGGCCGCCCAGCTCCTCCGCGCTCATCGGCGGCGCGGGCGCGACGGATTGCGGTACGGGGACGCGGTGCGGCTGCGGCGGCGCCTGCTTGCCCGCCATCCGGTACATCGTCGCGACGTTCCGGAGCAGTTCGGCGATGCCCTCGGCGCGCTCCTCGGGGCGCATGCCGTAGCCGGCGGTGCAGGAGAAGGCGGCGTTGGGGAAGGCCCGCAGGACGAAGTCGCCCGTGTAGCCGCCGGGGAGCAGCGCCGGCCGGAGGTCGGTGTGCACCGCGCGGACGTCCGCGCCGTTCACGCCCAACCGCTGGAGTTCCGCGAGGAGTTGGTACTCGGCGGGCGGCCGGCCGGGCGCCGAGACGCGGGCGAGGCTGGTGTCCTGGCCGGTGGCCGGGTCGCGGTAGGTCGCCACGGCCGTGTTGCCGGGGCCGGTGACCGGCGGCTGCTCGCCCTCGGGGGTGGCTGCCTGGGCCTGGGTGTTCACGAGTGGTCTCCTTCGAGGCCCTGGGGGCGGTCCTGGGAAGCGGCGTCGACGGCGGGGGCGGTGCCGGTGGCCTGGGCGGGGAGGGTGGGCGTGACCTCGGGGCCGGCCTCCGGGGCGGGTGCCGGGAGGGGGGCCTCCGCCCGCTCCGGGGTGGGCGCCGGGGCCGGGGCAGCTGCCGGTGCGAGGATCTGGCGGGCCGTCACGCCGCGTTCGGTGGCGACGAGCAGCACGCCCTCCGGGGACAGATCGGCGTCGCGGAACGGGGAGTCGGAGAGCAGCGCGGTCACCACATCACCGCTCTCCCGGGCCCAGACCCGCAGGTAGTCGGCGCCGCGGCTGATGCCGTACGGGGTCGCCGCCCGTTCGTCCTCCGAGGGGCGCCGCACCTGCACGGGGTCGGCGTCGAGGTATCCGGGGCGCAGCAGATCGTGGAGGAGGAGGGCGGTGGTGTCCGAGTCGGGGAGCGGGCGGGCCCCGGGGGTCCCGGCGGGGACCACCAGCGCGGCGACGGGCCGGGCGGTGCCGTCTCCCTGTCCTCCGTCTCCCTCGCCCTCGCCCTCGCCTCCCTGCGGCGGGAGAGTGGCGGCCGTCAGCGAGACCACCCCCGCCAGCGGCAGGCTCCACAGCGTGCGCCACGGCAGGGCGAAGCCGAGGCCGTGCAGGGCGTCCGCGTACGGCTGGAGGCCGTCCTCGACGAACGCGCTCTCCAGCAGCGCCGCCCGCATCTCGACCGGGGCCTCGGAGCGGGTGAGCAGGGGAGCGGTGCGCAGATACGTGTGAGCCGGGGCGCCCAGCTGGTCGGGCGGTACCGCCTCGACGGCGGCCCGCAGCGCGACCGGGTCGGCGTGGGCGAACAGGCCCGGGTCGGTGAGGAGTTGGGGGAGCAGTCCGGCGTCCAGAGTGTGCGCCGCGAGGTAGTCACGGACGTAGGGATCGGCCAGCGACCAGTTCTGCCGCGGTACCGCCTCCAGGAGCGCCATGGCGATCCTGGTCTGGGCGTCCCGGGCGTCCGCGAGGCCGGACCGGATCTCCGCGGCGAGGGCGGGGTGCGCCAGGCGCAGCAGGGTACGGCCGCCGGAGTCGCCCGCGGAGCCGTCTCCCGAGCCGTCCGCGGCAGCCCCTTCGCCCGGCCCCAACGGCTCCGCCCGCTCCACCGGTTCGATGAACGGTGCCGCGAGCAGCATTCCTTCGGCGATGGCCGGGCCCATGTCGTGCCCGGCGACGGCGCTCGCCAGCGGGCGCCACAGCTCGACCGGCAGCCCGTCGCCCTCGGCGAACGCCAGTGGCGCCAGCATCTGCCGCAGCGTCCGCGGTTCGGCGCCGAGGCGGCGGGCGTGCAGATCCAGCACCTCGCCGACGGTGGCGGGGTGTTGGGATGCGTCCGCCGGGTCGACGTCCCCGGGCGCGGGCAGCGCGAACAGCGAGCGGACGGCCAGGTGGACGGTCAGCCGGCTGCCGTCCGCGCGCCGGGCCAGCGCCCCGGCGAGCGCCCGGCGGGCGGCCGGGTCGGTGGTGTACGGGAGGTCGGGCGCCCCGGTCTCCGGGGTGAGCGCGGTCTCGGCGTGCAGTACCAGGCCCTCGGGGTCGGCCCACTCGGGCTCGTCGAGGTCGATGATCTGCACCTGGCCGCCCGGCGCGGCACCGGCCAGCCCGGCGGCGAGCTCGCGGGGGACGTCGGCGAGCAGGTGGACCGTGGGGGTCGCGGCGAGCGGCGTGAGGACGTCGCGTATCAGCCGCGCCGGCTCGTTCGCGGGCCGCACCGGACCGGCCAGATCCACATCCGGCACCACGATTGTCACCGGCTCTTCACGAGCGGCGAGTTCGGTGAAGATGTCCTCGGTGCGGGCCGCCGCCAGGCCGAGATGGTCGGCGAGCAGCCAGAGCACCTGCGCGGCGGTACGACCCCTGGGGTCCGGGACGGCGGGTGCCGGGAGGTCCGGCGGGACCGTCGCCGGGTCCAGCTCGTCCAGCGGGAGCCGCTTGCGGTACTCCGGGTCGCACAGCATCAGGAATCCGGCCACCAGGCGCGAACGCCCGCTCCCCGGGCTGCCGGTGACCACGACGACGCGCGGTGCGCCGGGCCACCGCATGCGCCACGCCGCGAGGGCGCGGAGCGCGGCGGTGCGACCGCCGATGTACGGATGCGGCGCGTACTTGGCCGCCGGGCTGGCTGCTTGTGCCACGTCGGTTGCTTCCGCCGGGCCGGTCGCTTGTGCCGCGCCGGCCGGTCGTCCTGCGTCGGCCGCGTCGGCTGAGGCGCTCATGACGCTCTCGTCCCCCATCAATCCCGCCCTCCACCTGGTGGATCCGTGCGTGTACCGGCTAGATCCTATGTTCCGGGCCGAGTGGTACGGCACGGCCCGGAGGTGGCCGTCCCCGGAAAATGTGGGGATGGGGAGTGCCGGAAAAGCACGGAATTATGCGCTGCTGCGGCTGTGTGCCCGATAATTCGGCAATTTTCGGCAATTCCGGCCGCCGGACCGGTGGCCGGAATTCCGCGTGGCTCACATGCGGTTCACATGAGGCTGATCACCCGCGGCTCAGCGGTGTCCGCGACCGCCGCCCCGGCGCGGGCCGGTCACGATGTCGAGGCTCGGCGCGTCGCGCTCGGCGCGCTCGCGGTCCTCCTCCTCTTCCTGCTTCCTCTGCCACTCGGCGAACTTCGCGCGGGACTCCTCGCGCTCGGCCTGCGTCTGGTCCTCGGCCGCCCGCCGGATCTGGTTCATGCGGTCGCCCAGCGCGCCCATGTAACTGGGCGTCTCGATGGCGTCCTTCATGCTGAGCCGACCGGAGAGCACCTCCTTGGCCATCTCCTGGAGCTTGCCGCCCACGTTGGGGTTCTCCGCGAGCACCTTGAGCGCCTTCCGCAGCCGCTGCGCCTGCTCCTGATCATGGGCGACGTCCATCAGGTCCGCGTCCTCGATCTGCCGCTCGTCGCTCATGTCTGCCCCCTGGGTACGTGGTGGAACGGCAACCGCGTGTGCGGCACTGGCGTCAGAGTCTAATAACGGGTGTGAACGGGACGTCAAGACGGGGTTGTCGGTATTGCCGCATATTGCTCCGTATCCCCTTCCCTGCTCCGTACACCGGCCCTTCCGTGGCGGGCTCGGGCCTATTGCGCATGTGCTAGACCTGTGGCGATGTTCAGCAGGTCGCTGTCATTCAATTCGGGGAGAAATGATGTCCGATGAGGTCCGGCTCAGTACCGAGACGCTGCACAAGCTCGGTACGTCCTTCGAGATACAGGCGGAAGAACTGAGCCGGCAGCTGGGCGCATTCAGACGGCGCGCGGACGCCGGCGCGCTGCGCGACGGCTTCGGCAGCGACGAGGCGGCCCGGCCGCACCGCGAGCTGTTCGAGGAGGCCGAGCGCGCCCTCGTCCAGCTCCAGGAGCGGCTCGCCGAGGTCGGCGGGAGCATCAAGGAGACCGTCGCGAACACGCAGGCGGCCGAGGACGAGCTGGTCGAGATGATGCGGAGCGTCAACAAGTGACCGAGCCACGGCGCAACCCCGAGGCGCTGCACGAAGCGGCGGCCGGCTGGCGGGAGATGGGCAGGCACCTGGACGGACTGGTCCGCGACCTCGACCGGCATGTCGGCACCGCCGCCGCGGCCAACTGGCACGGCCCGGCGGGCGAGGCGTTCGCCGCCGAGTGGCACCGCCTCAAGCGCGGCGTCGACGACGCCCTGCCGGCCTTCGAGCTGGCCGCGGCCGACCTGGACAGCGCGGCCACCGCACACCACACCGACAGCGGCAGCGCCGAGCACGACGCACCGCCGGTGGACAACTCCGGCTCCCAGCAAGGCTCCCAGAGCGGTGCCCAGGGCGGCCCGCAGATGACGTACGGCTTCATGGCGCTGGGCCAGCTCGCCAACTCCCTCGGCGGCGCCTTCGGCAAGCGCGGGCGCGGCGGGGGCGGCGGGCAGGGCCACGGCCCGGTCGTCACGCACCAGTGGGAGACCTCCACCGCCGCGCACGGCCCCGACCCGTTCGGGCCGCCCAAGGACGGGGAGGTCGCCACCCGCGGCGGCGAGGGCATCGCCAAGGGCGTACGGACCGACCCGGCCGCGGCGCAGCGCGCGGCGGCCGAGCGGGAGGCCAAGGAGACGGCCAGGGAGACGGCCAAGGAGACGGCCGGGGCTGAGACGGAGAAGAAGGCCGCGGAGAAGCCGGACGGCAACCCGCACGGCGCCTTCGGCTGACCCGTCCGACCCGCCCACACGCCGACCCCACTCACCACGAACGGCGGTGGGGCGCCCCTCCGAAGAGGGACGCCCCACCGCCGTCGCGTATCCGGGCGCCTACTGGCTGCGCAGCGGCAGGAAGCCCGTCTGGACCAGCTGCGCACCACGCTTGCGCGTGATGAACGTGGCCCGGCCCGGCGTCAGCTGCTGGCCCTTGACGTTGCCCATCAGCGGACCCTCGGCCGGGTCGGCGGACAGGATCAGACCCTGTGCGCCGAGCTCCTTGGTGCGCTGCATCACGGGCTCGAACGAGGACCGGCCGGCACCCGAGGAGCTGCGCGCGATGATCAGGCGCAGACCCAGGTCACGGGCGAACGGCAGGTACTCCAGCAGCGGTTGCAGCGGGTTGCCGGTGCTGGTCGCCACCAGGTCGTAGTCGTCCACGATCACGAACGCGTCCGGCAGGTCGTACCAGCTGCGGTTGCGCAGCTGCTCCGGTGTGACGTCCGGCCCCGGCATCCGCCGGCCCAGCGAACCCGCCAGACCGCTGATGACCTCCTGGAGCTGCGGCCCCGCGGCACAGTACTTGTACACATGGCTCTCGGGGACCTCGCCCAGCAGCGCGCGGCGGTAGTCGGAGACCACCATGAGCGCCTTGTCCTGCGGATACCGCTCGGCGATCTGCTTCGTGATCAGGCGCAGCAGCGACGACTTGCCGGACTCGCTCTCGCCGTAGATGACCAGCAGCGGGTCGGTCTCGAAGTCGATGAACGCCGGGGACAGCGTGGTCTCGTCGACGCCGATCGCGATGCCGTGGTCCGGGTAGTCGTTGCCCTTGGGCAGCTCGTTGGCGTGGAGCATGGTCGGCAGCATCCGCACCGCGGGGGCGGGCTCGCCCTGCCAGTGCTCGCTGACCGTCTGCACCAGGTTGGCGACGCCGTCGCTGAGCGTCTCCGGGTCGCTCATCCCGTCCAGGCGCGGCAGCGCCGCCAGGAAGTCGAGCTTCTCCGGGGACAGACCGCGGCCCGGCTTGCCCATCGGGACGTTCTCCGCGCGCTTGCGGTCGAACTCCGACTCCATCGGGTCACCCAGGCGCAGCTCCACGCGGTTGAGGAGCTGGTCGCGCAGCGCGGGCCGCACCTCGGTGTAGCGGGAACCGGCGATGATCAGGTGGATACCGAAACCGAGACCCCGGCCGGCGATGTCCAGGATCACCGGGTCCATCTGCTCGTAGTCGGTCTTGAACGTCGCCCAGCCATCGATGATCAGGAAGACGTCGCCCCACTTCTGGTCGGGGAAGGCGCCCGCGGCCCGCCGCTGGCGGTAGGTCGCGATCGAGTCGATGTTGTTGGCGCGGAAGAACTCCTCGCGCTCGTTGAGGATGCCGACGACCTCGGAGACGGTACGCCGTACCTTCTCCGCGTCCAGACGCGAGGCGACACCGCCGACGTGCGGCAGGCCCTCCAGGGTCAGCATGCCGCCGCCACCGAAGTCGAGGCAGTAGAACTGCACCTCGGCCGGGGTGTGGGTGAGCGCGAACGACGCGATGGCGGCACGGATCAGCGTGGACTTGCCGGACTGCGGACCACCCACGACCAGGCCGTGACCGGCACCGGCGGAGAAGTCCAGGTACATCACGTCACGCCGCTGCTCGAACGGCTTGTCCACCAGCGCGACCGGCACCACGAGCTTGCCCAGCGCGGTGTACTCCGCCGCGTGCACACCCCGCTCGGGGGTGACCGCGAGCGCCGGCAGCAACTGGTTGACCGTCGGGGCCTCCTCCAGCGGCGGCAGCCACACCTGGTGCGCCGGCGGGCCCTGGCCCTGCATCCGCTGGACCATGACGTCCAGCACGGTGTCGGCGAGCGCGTCGTCGATCTCGGGCTCGGCCGGCTCGTCGACGACCGGCTCCTCGATGATCTGCTCGATGACCGGGGCCGCCGTGAACGGCACCGGCATCCGCATCGACCGACCGCCGCTGCCACCGCGACCGCCGCCGCCCGGACCGCGGTACGTCCCCGAGACATAGGCGGCCTTGAACTGCACCATCGTCTCGGTGTCGTACTTCAGGATGCCGGAACCGGGGACGTTCGGCAGGTGGTAGGCGTCCGGCACACCGATCGCGGTCCGCGACTCGGCCGCGGAGAAGGTGCGCAGACCCAGTCGGTAGGACAGGAAGGTGTCCAGACCGCGCAGCTTGCCCTCTTCCAGACGCTGCGAGGCGAGCAGCATGTGCACACCCATCGACCGGCCGATGCGGCCGATCTGGATGAACATCTCGATGAAGTCGGGCTTGGCGGCGAGGAGTTCGGAGAACTCGTCGATGATCATCACCAGCGACGGCAGCGGGTCCAGCGGGGCACCCGCGGCACGCGCCTTCTCGTAGTCGGTGATGTTGGCGTAGTTGCCCGCCGAGCGCAGCAGTTCCTGGCGGCGCTGGAGCTCACCGGTGATCGAGTCGCGCATGCGGTCGATCAGGGTGACGTCCTCACCGAGGTTGGTGATGACGGCCGCGACGTGCGGCATCTCGGACATACCGGTGAAGGTGGCGCCACCCTTGAAGTCCGCGAGGATGAAGTTCAGCGTCTCCGAGGAGTGCGTCACCGCGAGCGCCAGCACCAGGGTGCGCAGCACCTCGGACTTACCGGAACCGGTCGCACCGACACACAGACCGTGCGGCCCCATGCCCTGCTGCGAGGCTTCCTTGATGTCCAGCATGACCGGCTGGCCGTCGCGGTCGACGCCGATCGGCACCCGCAGCCGCTCGGACAGCGTCCGGGGCCGCCAGGTGCGCGAGACGTCCAGGGAGCCGGCGTCGCCGATGTTGAGCAGGTCGGTGAAGTCCAGTGCGGACAGCAGCGGTTCCTCGCCGTCCGAACCCGCACCGGCCCGCAGCGGGGCCAGCTGGCGGGCCAGCGCCTCCGCCTCGGCGATCGACAGGGTGTCGCAGACACCGTGGTAGACCGCACCGCTCGCGGACTCCAGAATCAGCTTGCCCGGCCAGACCTGTACGGCCAGACCGCCGCGGATCTCGTCCAGGTCGCCCGGCACGATCTCCAGGATGGTGACGCCCTGGAGGCCCTCGGCCCCGGCGATCACCGAGTCCATCGGCACCTCGCCGCCATCCAGCACGATGACGACGTGCGGGGTGTCGGTCACCGGCTCGCCCTGCGGGTTGAACCGCCCGCGGCCGTCGAGCTCGTCGGCCAGCAGCTCCTCGACCTCACCGAGGTCGCCGACGACCAGCCGCCGGGTGCCGGCGCCGTCCGTGGTCTTGTCCTGGACCTGCGGCAGCCACTTCGTCCACTCCCACTCGGCCTGCGCACCCGGCGCGGCGACGACCGCCACCACCAGGTCCTCGGGCGAGTGCAGGGTGCACAGCTGGGCGACGATGGCACGCGAGGCGCCGTAGACGGTGTCCGGGTCACCGGAGACCGTCAGGTGGTAGAACGCGCGCAGCGACACCGCCAGCGGGAGGCTGTCCAGATGGCCGTGCTTGTCGAGGAACTCCTTCATCGCGTGCGCGGTGAGCGGCTCCAGCTCGTCGACCGGAGCGGTCTCCGGAGCCCGCAGGGGAGTGGCCAACTGCTGGGGCCCGAGTCCCAGGCGCACCTGGCCGAAGTCCGGGTCGGTGGCCCGGCGTTCCCACACCCGTTTGCCCTCGGCGACTATGGACCACAGCTGACTGGGGTCGGGGTGGGTGAACAGCTGCGCGTCCCGCTGCCGGCGCGCGGTGCGCCGCACCTCTTTCCGCTTCTGCGCCAGGTACTTGAGGTAGTCCTGGCGCTCCTGGACCATCTGCCCGGAAGGCCCCTGGCGGGCCTTGACGATCTGCATGATCGCCATCGCCAGGGTGGAGGCCACCATGAAGCCGCCCATGATCTTCATGAACGGCTGGTTCCCCATGAAGAGGAAGCCCGCCGACGACGCCATGCCCATCATGGGCATGAAGGTCATGAACAGGTTTTCCGGCTCGCCCTCGCGGGGCAGCTCCGGAGGCGCCTCAAGTACCACCTCCTCCGAGGGGACTTCAGGTGGCAGCGCGCGGGGCGGGCGCTTGACGATGACAACGCTCACCGAGGCATCAGTCCTTCATGCATCTCGCAGTCTCGGACCGCCCCCGTTGGATTCGACGGTCCCCCGAGCCAAGTCCTTGGCCCGACGCAGGCGTTGATCCTACTGTTAAACGTCAAGCCAAGGGGTGGGTGGGGCAGCGCCCCGATCGGACGGTACGCTGACGCCCCGCGAGCGCGCCACAACGCCGTAGAGACGGCTTTATATATAGGGCGCGTGACGCGACAAAACGCCCAACGGATAGGGGGAACCGCCAGGTGAGCACGAGCACTGGCACCGGCTTCTGCCGGGTCACGGTCGCCGCGCCGGACGCACGGATCGACGTGGCACTGCCGGAGGACGTGGCACTCGTCGACATTTATCCGGAGATCCTGCGGCTCTCCGGGCAGTCCCAGGCCGAGGGCGCCCCGACCGGATACCACCTCGTACGCCGCGACGGCACGGTACTCGACGCCGGCCAGTCGCTGGCCCAGCAGCAGATCCTCGACGGCGACCTGCTGCTTCTGAAGCCGTTCGCCGAGTCGCTGCCGCTACCGGTCTTCGACGACGTCTCGGACGCGGTCGCGTCCGCCGTCAAGCGCAACCGCAGCCGCTGGAGCGACGACCTGATGCACCTCGTCGGCCTCACCGCCGGCGTGCTGCTGCTCGTCATGATGGCGTTCGCGCTGTGGTTCTCGAACCCGGTCGACCGCGACATGCACCGGCTCCCCGGCATCATCGCCGGTGTCGTCGGCGTCGTCCTGGTCGCCCTGGCCGGCGTCCGCGCCCGGGTCTACGACGACCACGGTTCCTCCATCGCACTGGGCCTCGCGTCGCTGCCGCACCTGCTGATCGCCGGCTCCGGCATCTTCCCCGTCGACCAGGGCTCCGGTCCCGGCCGGCTCCAGCTGCTCGTCGGCTGCGTGACCGTACTGATCGCGTCCGTGCTCCTGGTGGTCCTGCTGCCGCGCGGTGACGCGCCCTTCGTGGCCGCCGCCTTCCTGTCCGCGATCGGCACCCTCGCGGTCTTCGCCGCGATCCTCACCGACGCCGCCCCGCGCGAGGTCGCCGCGGTCACCGCCGTCGTCTCCATCGCGATGGTCGCCTGGCTGCCCGGCCTCTCCGCCCGCTTCGCCCGGCTGCCCATCGGCTACCAGTCTCCCGACCAGATCGCCAAGGGCGCCCTCGACAACGGCGGCGAGACCGAGTCCGTCGACTTCGTCAAGATCGGCAACCAGGCCAAGCGCGGCCACGAACTGCTGCTCGGCCTGGTCGCCGGCTGCTCCGCCCTGGTCGTCGGCTCCGCCGGTGTCGTCCTCGGCTTCTCCGACAACGTCTGGGCCCAGGTGCTGGCGCTCGCCGCGGGCATCACGATCATGCTGCGGGCCCGGCTCTTCGACTACACCGCGCAGGTCGCCTGCCTGACCATCGCGGGCATCCTCACCATCGTGCTGCTCGTCCTGGGCATCGCGCTGCACCCGCCGGTCGACATCTTCGTCACCCTGGAGCGCTTCCAGGACTCCGGCCCGCTGAACGTCCGCACGGTCTGGTTCTCCAGCAGCATCGCGGTGGGCGCCGCCATCCTCGTCGGCGTCGGCCTGATCGTCCCGAAGAAGGGCGTCACCCCCTTCTGGGGCCGGATCTTCGACATCTTCGACGGCCTGGTCCTGCTGTCCCTGGTGCCGCTGTGCCTGGCGGTGCTCGACGTGTACAGCACCGTGCGCGGTCTCACCGGCAACTAGCGGCGCACCGCACCGCACGGATCACGGCCCCCCGACCACCCGGTCGGGGGGCCGTCTCCAGCTGGTACGCTGTCCGACGGTCCATCCGAGTCATCCAAGATTCCCTGTGACGCAAACCAGGGACGCTCGCGGACCGGAATCCGAAGGAGTACGTGTGTCGCTCGACGCCGCCACGAAGAAGCAGATCATGGCCGAGTTCGCCACCAAGGAGGGTGACACCGGCTCCCCCGAGGTCCAGGTCGCGCTGCTCTCCCGCCGCATCTCGGACCTGACCGAGCACCTCAAGACCCACAAGCACGACCACCACTCCCGCCGTGGTCTGCTGCTGCTCGTCGGCCAGCGCCGCCGCCTGCTGCAGTACCTGGCGAAGAAGGACATCACGCGCTTCCGTCAGCTGGTGGAGCGCCTGGGCATCCGCCGCGGCGCGGCGGGCGCCAAGTAAGAAGCCGTAGAGGGAGCGGTTCCCACCGGGGGCCGCTCCCTTTGCCGTACGCACCGGACAGCCGTACCGCCGCGCGGTGGACGGAAGCTTTGTAGTCTGGTGCCATATCGCAAAAGCGAACGCGGTAGGAGCGCTCCTGGCCGCCGGTCCTCGGTAGTGGCCCCCGGGCCGTCCATGGCAGACCATGCGACATCACTCCGGGTGCTTCGATCGAAGACCGGCCCGCACCGGCGCTCCACCGAAGACGGTCCCCTGCCACACGGGCAGCGGACGCAGACGAGGAGATATTCCTGGTGGAGAACGAGACCCACTACGCCGAAGCCGTGATCGACAACGGCTCCTTCGGCACCCGCACCATCCGCTTCGAGACCGGCCGCCTGGCCAAGCAGGCCGCCGGCTCCGCCGTGGCCTACCTGGACGACGACACCATGGTGCTGTCGGCCACCACCGCCTCCAAGAGCCCGAAGGACCAGCTGGACTTCTTCCCGCTGACCGTCGACGTCGAGGAGCGGATGTACGCAGCCGGGAAGATCCCCGGCTCCTTCTTCCGCCGTGAGGGCCGCCCCAGCGAGGACGCGATCCTCACCTGCCGCCTCATCGACCGGCCGCTGCGCCCCTCCTTCAAGAAGGGCCTGCGCAACGAGATCCAGATCGTCGAGACGGTCATGGCGCTCAACCCCGACCACCTCTACGACGTGGTCGCCATCAACGCCGCCTCCTGTTCCACGCAGCTGGCCGGCCTGCCCTTCTCCGGCCCGATCGGCGGCACCCGCGTCGCCCTGATCAACGGCCAGTGGGTGGCGTTCCCGACCCACACCGAGCTGGAGGACGCGGTCTTCGACATGGTCGTGGCCGGCCGGGTGCTGCCCGACGGCGACGTCGCGATCATGATGGTCGAGGCCGAGGCCACCGAGAAGACCATCGAGCTGGTCAAGGGCGGCGCCGAGGCCCCGACCGAGGAGGTCGTCGCCGCCGGTCTGGAGGCCGCCAAGCCCTTCATCAAGGTCCTGTGCAAGGCCCAGTCGGACCTGGCCGCGAAGTCCGCCAAGCCCGAGGGCGAGTTCCCGATCTTCCTCGACTACCAGGACGACGTCCTGGAGGCGCTGACCAAGGCCGTCAAGGACGAGCTCGCCCAGGCGCTCACCATCGCCGGCAAGCAGGAGCGCGAGGCCGAGCTGGACCGCGTCAAGGGCCTGGCCGCCGAGAAGCTCCTCCCGGAGTTCGAGGGCCGCGAGAAGGAGATCTCCGCCGCGTACCGCTCGCTGACCAAGACCCTGGTCCGTGAGCGCGTCATCAAGGAGAAGAAGCGCATCGACGGCCGCGGCGTCACGGACATCCGTACGCTCGCCGCCGAGGTCGAGGCGATCCCGCGGGTGCACGGTTCCGCGCTGTTCGAGCGTGGCGAGACCCAGATCCTGGGCGTCACCACCCTCAACATGCTCCGCATGGAGCAGCAGCTGGACACCCTCTCCCCGGTGACCCGCAAGCGCTACATGCACAACTACAACTTCCCGCCGTACTCCACCGGTGAGACCGGCCGCGTCGGCTCCCCCAAGCGCCGCGAGATCGGCCACGGCGCGCTGGCCGAGCGGGCGCTCGTCCCGGTGCTGCCGACCCGCGAGGAGTTCCCCTACGCGATCCGCCAGGTCTCCGAGGCACTGGGCTCCAACGGCTCGACGTCCATGGGCTCGGTCTGCGCCTCCACGATGTCGCTGATGAACGCCGGTGTGCCGCTCAAGGCCCCGGTCGCCGGCATCGCGATGGGCCTGATCTCCCAGGAGATCGACGGCGAGACGCACTACGTCACCCTCACCGACATCCTCGGTGCGGAGGACGCCTTCGGCGACATGGACTTCAAGGTCGCCGGCACCAAGCAGTTCGTCACCGCGCTCCAGCTCGACACCAAGCTCGACGGCATCCCCGCCTCGGTCCTGGCCGCCGCGCTGAAGCAGGCCCGCGACGCCCGTCTGCACATCCTCGACGTGATGAACGAGGCCATCGACGTCCCGGACGAGATGTCCCCGAACGCGCCGCGGATCATCACCGTCAAGATCCCGGTGGACAAGATCGGCGAGGTCATCGGCCCCAAGGGCAAGATGATCAACCAGATCCAGGAGGACACCGGCGCCGACATCACGATCGAGGACGACGGCACGATCTACATCGGTGCCGCCGACGGCCCGGCCGCCGAGGCCGCCCGCGCCACGATCAACGGCATCGCCAACCCGACCATGCCGGAGGTCGGCGAGCGCTACCTGGGCACCGTCGTCAAGACGACCACCTTCGGTGCGTTCGTGTCCCTGCTCCCGGGCAAGGACGGCCTGCTGCACATCTCGCAGATCCGCAAGCTGGCCGGCGGCAAGCGCGTCGAGAACGTCGAGGACGTGCTCGGCGTGGGCACCAAGGTCCAGGTCGAGATCGCCGAGATCGACCAGCGCGGCAAGCTCTCCCTGATCCCCGTGATCGAGGAAGAGGATGCGGCTGCCGACACGAAGGACGATGCCGCCAAGTGACGTCCCGTACGTACACGACGACGGCCCGCACCTCTTCGGAGGGGCGGGGGGGGGC
>NZ_KN708638.1:6023299-6031522 GCF_000805335.1 Streptomyces sp. CT34
CGACCCTCCCCGGCGGCCTGCGCGTCGTCACCGAGACGCTGCCGTCGGTCCGCTCCGTCACCTTCGGGATCTGGGCGCACGTCGGCTCCCGCGACGAGACCCCGTCCCTCAACGGTGCCACCCACTACCTGGAGCACCTGCTCTTCAAGGGCACCGAGCAGCGCACCGCCCTGGACATCTCCGCCGCGATCGACGAGGTCGGCGGCGAGATGAACGCCTTCACCGCGAAGGAATACACCTGCTACTACGCGCGGGTGCTGGACACCGATCTGCCGCTGGCCATCGACGTGGTGTGCGACATGCTCACCGGCTCACTGATCGAGACCGAGGACGTGGACGCCGAACGCGGCGTCATCCTCGAAGAGATCGCGATGACCGAGGACGACCCGGGCGACTGCGTGCACGACCTGTTCGCGCACACCATGCTCGGTGACACCCCGCTCGGCCGGCCCGTACTGGGCAGCGTCGACACCGTCAACGCCCTTACGGCCGACCGCATCCGCCGCTTCTACCGGAAGCACTACGACCCCACGCACCTGGTCGTCACCGCCGCCGGCAACGTCGACCACGCCAAGGTCGTCCGCCTGGTCCGCCGCGCCTTCGAGCGGGCCGGCGCGCTCGGCCGCCCGGACGCGGCCCCGATGGACCCGCGCACCGGCTCCCGCGCCATCCGCACCGCCGGACGCGTGGAACTCCTCGGCCGCAAGACCGAGCAGGCGCATGTGGTCCTGGGCGTACCGGGCATGGCCCGCACCGACGAGCGGCGCTGGGCGATGGGCGTACTGAACACCGCCCTGGGCGGCGGGATGTCCTCCCGCCTCTTCCAGGAGGTCCGCGAGAAGCGCGGCCTGGCCTACAGCGTGTACTCCTTCACCTCGGGGTTCGCCGACTGCGGGCTGTTCGGCGTCTACGCCGGCTGCCGCCCCAACCAGGTGCACGACGTCCTCAAGATCTGCCGCGACGAACTCGACACGGTGGCGGCCGAGGGCCTCACCGACGACGAGATCCGCCGCGCGATCGGCCAGCTGCGCGGCTCGACGGTCCTCGGCCTGGAGGACACCGGGGCCCTGATGCACCGGCTCGGCAAGAGCGAGCTGTGCTGGGGCGAGCACATGTCGGTCGACGAGATGCTCGCCCGGATATCGGCCGTCACCCCGGACGAGGTCCGGGAGGTGGCCCGTGATGTCCTGGGCGCACGGCCCTCGCTGTCCGTCATCGGCCCACTGAAGGACCGGCAGGCGGCCCGTCTGGACGACGCCGTCGCCTAGGCGACGGCGTCGGCACCGTCCGCGGGTCACCGAACCACCAAGAGAGAGCGGAAAACGATGAGCAAGCTGCGCGTGGCCGTCCTCGGAGCCAAGGGACGCATCGGCTCCGAGGCCGTACGGGCCGTCGAGGCCGCCGAGGACATGGAACTGGTCGCGGCCCTCGGCCGGGGCGACAAGCTGGAGACGCTGGTCGAGGCCGGCGCCGAGGCCGTGGTCGAACTGACCAACCCCGGCGCGGTGATGGGCAATCTCGACTTCTGCCTGCGGCACGGGATCCACGCCGTGGTCGGCACCACCGGCTGGACCGATGAGCGCCTCGCGCAGCTGCGCACCTGGCTCGCCGCCTCGCCGGAGGCGGGCGTGCTGATCGCGCCGAACTTCTCCATCGGCGCGGTGCTGACCATGCAGTTCGCCCAGCAGGCGGCCCGCTTCTTCGAGTCCGTCGAGGTCATCGAGCTGCACCACCCCAACAAGGCGGACGCCCCGTCCGGCACCGCGGCCCGCACCGCCGCACTGATCGCCAAGGCCCGTGAGGAGGCCGGCTGCGCGCCCCAGCCGGACGCCACCAGCACCGCGCTGGACGGCGCCCGCGGCGCGGACGTGGACGGCGTCCCGGTGCACTCGGTACGGCTGCGCGGCCTGCTGGCCCACCAGGAGGTGCTGTTCGGCGGGGTGGGCGAGACCCTCACCATCCGCCATGACTCCCTGCACCACAGCAGCTTCATGCCGGGCATCCTGCTCGGCGTGCGGCGCGTGGTGAACACCCCGGGCCTGACGGTGGGCCTGGAGAACTTCCTCGACCTGGGCTGACGGTCATGGGTGGAAAGATCACGTACATCTTCCTCGCCGCCGTGCTGGTGCTGGTCTTCGGCGTGGTGGCGATGGAGGGCGTACTCCTCCTGCTGACCGGGGAGCCGGCGGCCATGGGCATGGGCGCGGTGGCCTTCGTCCTGCCGTGCATCGGCGGCTGGTTCCTGTGGGCCAACACCCGCTTCGCGCGCAGCGCCAACCGGCTGGCCCGCACCCTGGAGGCCGAGGGCGGCCTGCCGGTGGACGACCTCCTGCGGACCCCTGGCGGCCGGATCGACCGGGACGCGGCCGACGCGGTCTTCGCCCGGCGGCAGGCCGAGACCGAGGAGGCGCCGGGCGACTGGCGCACCTGGTTCCGGCTCGCCGTCGCCTACCACGACGCCCGGGACACCCCGCGCGCCCGCAAGGCCATGCAGCGCGCCATCACTCTGCACGACGCGAAGCCGCCCCGCCCCGACAACGGGCCCGTGCGAACGGTCTGAGCCCCCGCGGCCCGCGGGAACCGCCCCTGGACCCCCGGGCTCAGGGGCGGTACTCCGCCGCCCACGCCTCCAGCACGTCCGCGGCCCGCTCGAACGCCTCCGGGCGCGACAGGAAATCCCCGTTGTGGTCGGTGACCAGGGCCCGCAGCGATCCGCCCCGGTCCCGCTCGACGATCAGCGCCTGCCCCTGCACGGTCCGGGGGAGCCCCAACCAGCGCACCGGCTGCTGGGTGGTGCGCACCGCCGCGACCGCGCTCCACGGCAGGGTCGTCGTCCGCAGCAGATGCACCTGCCGCAGCCCGCGCGCGCTCACCCACACCCCGACGCGGACCAGCCGCAGCGCCAGGGCGATCACCAGAGCCGCCGCCACCGCACACACCGCCGCCCCGGGCAGCGATCCGGCGAGCGCGATGATCAGCGCGGAGAGCAGGACGAACGACGCGAGCAGCAGAAACACCGCCGCCGCCGCTACGCGCCACGGTCCGGGGCGGTAGGGACGGCGCCAGTGGTCGGGCTCGTCGTGCGGCAGGGCGATCGACTCCGCCGCGCGGCCGTCGGTCTTGAGGGCGCGGTCGGCCGTCAGGAAGGGCAGGGGCACGGCTGATCCTCACTCCGGCTGGTCGGCACGGAACGGCATGCTGACGAAAGCTGTGACCGGTGAGGCTATCGGGACTGACGGGGCGGAACCACCTGATGGCCCGCCCCGTCGGACCGTCAGCGGTGTGCTGCCTCGGACTGGTGCACCCCGGTGGGGCCGGAGGTGTCCTGCTGAAGGGCGGGCAGGCCGAAGAGCAGCGCGCCTGCCAGCCCGCCCACCACGGTCAGCGTGATCAGCGACTGCCCGAAGATCTGCGCGCGCGAGGCGCGCTGGCGCGGCGGGGGAGTGACATTGCTGCGGAACCGGTCTGCCTCGGCAACGAAGGCGAACGGGACGGGCTCTCGCCGGCGGAACATGAGCGGGCTCTCCTAGGAACCTCGAAGTGGGCACTGTCACAGGGAAAGACGACTCGGACGCCCGATAGGTGCCCGTTTTCCGTGAGTTCTGTGAAAAATATCAACCGCCTGCAGCACAGCCGGCACCGGGGGTCCGATTTGTCGCTAACGCCGCATCAGCTCGCATTTCCTGCGCTGTCAGTGGCGGGCCGTAGGCTGGGCGCGCACGAGGATCGAACGGAAGGAACCGCCGGTGTCCCACACCCCCGAGAGCGCCGAGAGCGCACCCGTCAGCTTCCGCAGCGAGGTGACGGTCGAGCTGGTCAAGCACAGCGCCGCGGACAGCGACGTGCTGTGGGCGGCCCGGGTCTCCACGGCCGGCGAGCAGTCCCTGGAGGAGCTGCGGAAGGACCCGGAGCGCTCCAAGGGCCTGATCAACTACCTCATGCGGGACCGGCACGGCAGCCCGTTCGAGCACAACTCCATGACCTTCTTCATCAGCGCGCCGATCTTCGTCTTCCGCGAGTTCATGCGGCACCGCGTCGGCTGGTCGTACAACGAGGAGTCCGGCCGCTACCGTCAGCTGGAGCCGGTCTTCTACGTCCCCGGCGGTTCCCGCAAGCTCGTCCAGCAGGGCCGCCCCGGCAAGTACGAGTTCGTCGAGGGCACCCCGGCCCAGCACGAGCTCACCACCCGCGCCATGGAGGACAGCTACCGCCAGGCGTACGCGGCGTATCAGGAGATGCTCGCCGCCGGCGTCGCCCGTGAGGTCGCCCGCGCGGTGCTCCCCGTCGGCCTCTTCTCCTCGATGTACGCCACCTGCAACGCCCGCTCCCTGATGCACTTCCTCGGTCTGCGGACGCAGCACGAGCTGGCGAAGGTCCCCTCCTTCCCGCAGCGCGAGATCGAGATGGTCGGCGAGCAGATGGAGGCCCACTGGGCCGAGCTCATGCCGCTCACGTACGGCGCATTCAATGCGAACGGCCGGATCGCTCCGTAAAGCTCCGTAAAGCGCGGGCAACGAGCCGGGCAGCCGAGCGCGCGGCACAGACGTGCGAAGTGTCCGGATTGCGGCATTTTGAGAAGTTCATCTACGCTGAACAGACGGACCCGGCACTGCTTGAACCCCCGAGCAGGCAGTGCCGGAGTCCACATCCCTGCTCCCCAGAGGCACACCCCGAGGTGCCCTACGAGTAGCGTGGGACCCATGGCTCCGACTTCCACACCGCAGACCCCCTTCGGGCGGGTGCTGACCGCCATGGTCACGCCTTTCACGGCGGATGGCGCCCTCGACCTTGACGGCGCGCAGCGGCTCGCCGCACACCTGGTGGACGCCGGCAACGACGGCATCGTCGTCAACGGCACCACCGGAGAGTCCCCGACCACCAGCGATGCGGAGAAAGCCCAGCTGGTCCGGGCCGTGGTCGACGCGGTGGGCGATCGCGCCTTCGTCGTCGCCGGAGCCGGTACCAACGACACCCACCACAGCGTGGAGCTGGCCCGCGCCGCCCAGGACGCCGGCGCGCACGGCCTGCTCGCCGTCACGCCGTACTACAGCAAGCCCCCGCAGGAGGGGCTGCTGCGCCACTTCACCGCGATCGCGGATGCCACCGAGCTGCCCGTGATGCTCTACGACATCCCCGGCCGCAGCGGTGTCCCGATCAACACCGAGACCATGGTCCGGCTCGCCGAGCACCCGCGGATCGTCGCCAACAAGGACGCCAAGGGCGACCTCGGCCGTGCCAGCTGGGCCATCGCCCGCTCCGGCCTCGCCTGGTACAGCGGCGACGACATGCTCAACCTCCCGCTGCTCTCGGTCGGCGCCGTCGGCTTCGTCTCCGTCGTGGCCCACGTCGTCACCCCCGAGCTGCGCGCCCTCCTGGACGCCCATCTCAACGGCGACGTCACCAAGGCCACGGAGATCCACCAGAAGCTGCTGCCCGTCTTCACCGGCATGTTCCGCACCCAGGGCGTGATCACCACCAAGGCCGCCCTCGGCCTCCAGGGCCTGCCCGCGGGCCCGCTGCGGCTGCCCCTGGTCGAGCTCTCCCCCGAGGAGACCGAGCAGCTCAAGCGCGATCTCACCGCCGGCGGGGTACAGCTCTGAACACAGACTTCACAACTGAATACGGACCAACAACCGCCACATAGCAAGTGCACGAATGTCATGCGCGCCACGTGCCTCGACGGCAGCGTGGCGCGCATGGTGAGGAGAGTCTTTTGAGTCATCCGCATCCCGAGCTCGGCGCCCCGCCGAAGCTGCCCAAGGGTGGCCTGCGCGTCACCCCCCTCGGCGGCCTCGGCGAGATCGGCCGCAACATGACGGTCTTCGAATACGGCGGCCGGCTGCTGATCGTCGACTGCGGAGTGCTTTTCCCCGAGGAGGAGCAGCCCGGAATCGACCTGATCCTGCCGGACTTCACATCCATCCGGGAACGCCTCGACGACATCGACGGCATCGTCCTGACCCACGGCCACGAAGACCACATCGGCGGTGTCCCCTACCTCCTCCGGGAGAAGCCGGACATCCCGCTGATCGGCTCCAAGCTGACCCTGGCCCTCATCGAGGCCAAGCTCCAGGAGCACCGCATCCGCCCGTACACGCTGGAGGTCGCCGAGGGCGACCGCGAGCGCCTGGGCCCCTTCGACTGCCAGTTCGTCGCGGTCAACCACTCCATCCCGGACGCCCTCGCGGTGGCCATCCGCACCCCCGCGGGCATGGTCGTGCACACCGGCGACTTCAAGATGGACCAGCTCCCCCTGGACCGCCGGCTGACCGACCTCCCCGCCTTCGCCAAGCTCGGCGAGGAAGGCATCGACCTCCTCCTCTCCGACTCGACGAACGCCGAGGTCCCGGGCTTCGTCCCGCCCGAGCGGGACATCTCCAACGTGCTGCGCCAGGTGTTCGCGAACGCCCGCAAGCGCATCATCGTGGCCAGCTTCGCCAGCCATGTGCACCGCATCCAGCAGATCCTCGACGCGGCCCACGAGTACGGCCGCCGGGTCGCCTTCGTCGGCCGCTCGATGGTCCGCAACATGGGCATCGCCCGTGAGCTGGGCTACCTGAACGTCCCCGCGGGCCTGGTCGTCGACGTCAAGACCCTCGACGACCTCCCCGACGACGAGGTCGTGCTGGTCTGCACCGGTTCCCAGGGCGAGCCGATGGCGGCGCTGTCCCGGATGGCCAACCGCGATCACCAGATCCGCATCGTCCAGGGCGACACGGTCATCCTGGCCTCGTCC
Organism: Streptomyces sp. CT34; assembly: GCF_000805335.1. GTDB lineage: Bacteria > Actinomycetota > Actinomycetes > Streptomycetales > Streptomycetaceae > Streptomyces. The sequence goes on from NZ_KN708638.1 coordinate 6,030,036, forward strand.
CTGATCCCCGGAAACGAGAACGCGGTCTACCGCGTGATCAACGGCCTGAGCCGCTGGGGCGCGGACGTCGTCCACAAGGGCAACGCCAAGGTCCATGTCTCGGGCCACGCCTCGGCCGGCGAGCTGCTGTACTTCTACAACATCTGCAAGCCGAAGAACCTCATGCCGGTCCACGGTGAATGGCGCCATCTGCGCGCCAACGCCGAACTGGGCGCACTGACCGGCGTCCCGAAGGACCGCATCGTGATCGCCGAGGACGGCGTCGCGGTCGACCTGATCGACGGCGTCGCCAAGATCTCCGGCAAGGTCCAGGCCGGCTATGTCTACGTCGACGGTCTCTCGGTCGGCGATGTCACCGAGACCCACCTCAAGGACCGCCGCATCCTGGGCGACGAGGGCATCATCTCGGTCTTCGTGGTCGTGGACAGCAGCACCGGAAAGATCGTCGGCGGTCCGAACATCCACGCCCGGGGCTCCGGCATCGACGACGCCGCGTTCGAGGCCGTCGTACCCAAGATCGACGAGGCCCTGGCCAAGTCGGCGCAGGACGGCATCGCCGAGCCCCACCAGCTCCAGCAGCTGGTCCGCCGCTCGGTCGGCAAGTGGGTGTCGGACAACTACCGACGCCGCCCGATGATCCTCCCCGTGGTCGTCGAGGTCTGACCCCTCGTCATCCGACGGCCCTCAAGTCGGAGCGGGGCGCCACGATTTGCATCCAGGCGCCCCGCTCCAGTACGTTTACGGCTCCGCTTGAACGGGAAGCACCGTACGCCTATGCGTCCGGCCCCCTTCCCCCGGATCAGCGGAATTCCGACCCAGAGCAATCTGATAAAGTCGGATCAGCCGAAAGGCAAACCCCCTCCGACGGGAAATCGGAACCGAATTCGAAACGGCTGCGACAAGCGGCCTGGAACGAAAAAGGATCTGATAAAGTCGGAACCGCGAGAAAGCCGAGGGGCCGGATCGCACCGGCGAAAATCGGAGCCGCGAGGATCTGATAGAGTCGGAAACGCAAGACCGAAGGGAAGCGCCCGGAGAGCCTGGTGAAACAGGCGCAAAGGAAGCGTCCGTTCCTTGAGAACTCAACAGCGTGCCAAAAGTCAACGCCAGATATGTTGATACCCCGTCTCTTTCATGGAGATGAGGTTCCTTTGAAAGTCCTCCCGAGTTTGGGAGGCACACACAGCGAGGACGCTGTGAACGACCGGGACTATTCCTCCTAGTTGTTCCGCTCAACGCGAGTGTCACCGGATTACCGGTAAACATTCACGGAGAGTTTGATCCTGGCTCAGGACGAACGCTGGCGGCGTGCTTAACACATGCAAGTCGAACGATGAACCGGTTTCGGCCGGGGATTAGTGGCGAACGGGTGAGTAACACGTGGGCAATCTGCCCTTCACTCTGGGACAAGCCCTGGAAACGGGGTCTAATACCGGATATGACACACGGAGGCATCTCCTGGCCCGCTTCTTCGAGTCCGTCGAGGT
>NZ_KN708638.1:6034860-6061839 GCF_000805335.1 Streptomyces sp. CT34
GCTGGGGGTGGCCGCAGAGACCAGCGAGAAGCGACTGTTTACTAAAAACACAGGTCCGTGCGAAGCCGTAAGGCGATGTATACGGACTGACGCCTGCCCGGTGCTGGAACGTTAAGGGGACCGGTTAGTCGACCTTCGGGTTGGCGAAGCTGAGAACTTAAGCGCCAGTAAACGGCGGTGGTAACTATAACCATCCTAAGGTAGCGAAATTCCTTGTCGGGTAAGTTCCGACCTGCACGAATGGCGTAACGACTTCTCGACTGTCTCAACCATAGGCCCGGTGAAATTGCATTACGAGTAAAGATGCTCGTTTCGCGCAGCAGGACGGAAAGACCCCGGGACCTTTACTATAGCTTGATATTGGTGTTCGGTTCGGCTTGTGTAGGATAGGTGGGAGACTGTGAAGCGCCAACGCCAGTTGGTGTGGAGTCGTTGTTGAAATACCACTCTGGTCGTGCTGGATGTCTAACCTGGGTCCGTGATCCGGATCAGGGACAGTGTCTGGTGGGTAGTTTAACTGGGGCGGTTGCCTCCTAAAGGGTAACGGAGGCGCCCAAAGGTTCCCTCAGCCTGGTTGGCAATCAGGTGTTGAGTGTAAGTGCACAAGGGAGCTTGACTGTGAGACTGACGGGTCGAGCAGGTACGAAAGTAGGGACTAGTGATCCGGCGGTGGCTTGTGGAAGCGCCGTCGCTCAACGGATAAAAGGTACCCCGGGGATAACAGGCTGATCTTCCCCAAGAGTCCATATCGACGGGATGGTTTGGCACCTCGATGTCGGCTCGTCGCATCCTGGGGCTGGAGTCGGTCCCAAGGGTTGGGCTGTTCGCCCATTAAAGCGGTACGCGAGCTGGGTTTAGAACGTCGTGAGACAGTTCGGTCCCTATCCGCTGTGCGCGTAGGAGTCTTGAGAAGGGCTGTCCCTAGTACGAGAGGACCGGGACGGACGAACCTCTGGTGTGCCAGTTGTTCTGCCAAGGGCATGGCTGGTTGGCTACGTTCGGAAAGGATAACCGCTGAAAGCATCTAAGCGGGAAGCCTGCTTCGAGATGAGGGCTCCCTCCCACTTGATGGGGTAAGGCTCCCAGTAGACGACTGGGTTGATAGGCCAGATATGGAAGACCGGTAACGGTTGGAGTTGACTGGTACTAATAGGCCGAGGGCTTGTCCTCAGTTGCTCGCGTCCACTGTGTAGGTTCTGAAGTAACGAACTCGCCATGCTGGTTGGAGTTCATCTTCATAGTGTTTCGGTGGTTATTGCGTTAGGGAAACGCCCGGTTACATTCCGAACCCGGAAGCTAAGCCTTTCAGCGCCGATGGTACTGCAGGGGGGACCCTGTGGGAGAGTAGGACGCCGCCGAACAATCATTCAGCTCCGGCTCCTGAACCCTCTGGTTCAGGAGCCGGAGCTTTTTTGTTCGGAAGGTGAGGTGACGGGCGTAACGTGCCGTTCAACTCAGCTGGACATGCTCCGCGGCATGGGGACAGTGGGAACGCTCAGGTCGGCCGGTGTCCGTGCAGGTGACGAGGTGGTGGTGCCGGCCTACGGCAACGCCGAAGTCGCCCAGGCCGTGGTGGAGTTGGGGGCGGTGCCGGTGTTCGCGGATGTGGATGCCGAGAGCTACTGTCTGGATCCGGCGGCCGTGTCGGATGTGGTGTCCGGTCAGACGGCCGCGGTGGTGGCGATACACCGGTTCGGGCGGCAGGCGGATGCCGGGTGGATCCGTGAAGTCGGCCAGCGGTACGGGCTGTTGGTCGTGGTCGAGGACGAGCCCGGGGCGCGGCCGGACGGGGTGGAGCAGCGGCGGGCGCATGCCACGTATCTCGACGGGAGGCTGAACGGGGTCGCGACGCCGGCGCCGGCGGTGGGGCACACCTACCAGCAGTATGTGGTGCGGGTGCCGGGGAACGGGCGGCCGGACCGGGATGCGTTCGCACGGGCCTTGCGGGCCAAGGGAGTTGCCTGCAAGGTGCCCGTACAGGCGCCGGTGTACCGGTTGCCGGGGCTGCGGCGGGATGTGTTTCTGCCGCAGACCGAGCGGGCCGTGGACGAGACGCTGGCGCTGCCGTTGCATGCCGCGATGACGCGGCGGGAGCTGCACCGGATGGTGGGGGCGTGCAATGCGCTGGGGGGATTGCTGCAGCCGGCCTTTTAGGCGGTGCGGTGTGCGGTTCGGACATGGCGCGGAGTTGGGGTACTATTTATCTCGTTGCCGCGCCCCAATAGCTCAGTCGGCAGAGCGTCTCCATGGTAAGGAGAAGGTCTACGGTTCGATTCCGTATTGGGGCTCAGAAAAGGGAAAGTCCCCCACCGGATGGTGGGGGACTTTTTCGTATGTGGGGTTGTGGGTGGGGGAGTTGGGGGCGGAGTCGTATCTCCGCCCCCAACGGGGGCTAGACGGCGGGGATTTCGGGGACGCGCATGGCGAGGATGGCCATGTCGTCGGAGGCCGGTTCGGCGGCGAAGCGCTCGACGGCGCGCAGGACGCGGGCGGCGACCGCGCCGGCCGTGAGGCCCGTACACGTCGTCAGGACGTCGGTGAGGCCGTCGTCGCCGAGCATGCGGGCGCCCTCGCGGCGTTCGGTGACGCCGTCGGTGACGCACAGCAGGACGTCGCCGGGGTCGAGGGTGACGGTCTGTTCGTACAGTTCGAGGTCGTCCAGGACGCCGAGGAGGGGCTGGGGTTCGGCGGCCGGCTCGACGGTGCCGTCCTGGCGGAGCCGGAGCGGGAGGGGGTGGCCGGCGCAGACGACCTTGAGCCGGGCGCTGCCGTCGTCCAGCGGCCACAGCTCGCCGTAAAGGAGGGTCAGGAAGCGGCTGCGGGCGCCCTCGTCGAGGATGGCGGCGTTCAGGCGCTCCAGGACGGCGGGGCCGCCGAAGCCCTCGCGGGCGAGGAGGCGGAGCGCGTGCCGGGCGAGGCCGGTGACGGCGGCGGCCTCCGGGCCGGTGCCGCAGACGTCGCCGATGGCGAAGCCGTAGGCACCGTCGCGGATCGGGAAGAGGTCGTAGAAGTCGCCGCCGACCTCGTTGCCCTCGCCGGCCGCGCGGTAGATGACCTCGACCTCGACGCCGGGGATGTCGGGCAGTTCCGGGGGCAGCAGGCTGCGCTGGAGGGACTGGCTGATGGCGGTGCGCTCGCTGTACAGGCGGGCGTTGTCCAGGGCGAGGGCGGCGCGGCGGGAGAGGTCCTCGGCGAGTTCGAGGATCTCCTGGCGGAAGTGCTCCTCGGTCGGTTTGCCGAGGGTGAGCATGCCGATGACGCGGTTGCGGGCGACCAGGGGGAGGACGACGGTCTCGCCGCCGACGGCGGAGGCGGTGGCGAGGGTGGCGCCGGGGCCGGTGGACGGGCGGGCGGACTCCTCCAGGCCCAGGCTGCGCAGCGACGTCCGCAGCGCGGCGTCGTGGGCGGCGTCGGCGGGGGCGGTCCAGACGCGGGCGCCGGGTGTGGGCACCGGCTCGGGCGGATCGACCTTCATCAGCAGGGTCTTGAGGCCGTCGATGCGGTCCTCGTCCTCATGGAGGACGTAGGAGAGTTCCGGTTCCGACGCCTGGTCGGCGACGGTGTAGACGGCGCACCAGGTGGCCAGGGTGGGGACCGTCATCTGGGCCATCAGGGCCAGGGTCTGGTCGCGGTCGAGGGTGCCGGCCAGGAGGTCGGACGCCTCGACGAGGAAGGAGAGGGAGCCGCGGCGCAGCTTCTCCAGCTCGGTGAGGCGGGCGCGTTCGACGGCGAGCGCGATGCGGTCGGCGGCGAACTGGAGGCGCAGCGCCTCTTCGTTGGTGTACCGGCCGGGGGCTTCGGCGGCGACGCCGAGGGAGCCGGTGAGCCGGCCCTCGACCTTGAGCGGGACGGTGACGACCGAGCGCATGCCCGTACCGGACAGGAGCGGGACGGCACCGGGGACGGCGCTGAGGTCTTCGTGGACGGCGGGCATCCGGGCGGAGCCGTAGCGTCCGGATCCGGCTTCCACGGGGACGCGGGCGAACCGCTGGCGGGCGGAGGGCAGGCCGGTGGAGGCGCGGACCTCCAGTTCGGTCTCGTCGTCGGTGGCCAGCAGGAGGTAGGCGGCGTCGCCGTCGAGCATGTCGCGGGCGCGTTCGACGGTGCGCTGGAGCAGTCCGTCGAGGTCGTCGGGGGCCGGCGAGCCGATGAAGACCTCGAACGGGTCGGACGGGCGGCCCTCGGGCGGGGTGGTGGCGTCGGCGGCGGGGGTGCGCTGCGGGCTCTGGAGGATGGCGCGTTCGTGGTCGCGGACCAGGAGACAGACGGTGGAGGCCTCGCCGTCGGCGTCGCGCACCCGCAGATGGGAGGCGTAGACGGGGATGACCCGGCCGTCGGCGCCTCTTATGCCGTAGGAGCCCTCCCAGCGGGAGAGCTGGAGTGCCTCGGCGATGCCGGTGCCGGTGCCGGGGGTGTGCGGCCAGGCGGCGAAGTCGGTGAGGGGTTTGCCGATGACCTGTTCGGCGTCGTACGTGAAGAGGTCCTGGGCGTCCTCGTTCCAGAAGCTGACGCAGCCGCCGCGGTCGATCTGGATCACCGCGACGCGGACCCGCGTGTCGGCGACCGGGAGGGCGTCCACGGGGAGGGCGGGGCCGGCCGCGCGGGTGCCGGCCGGGCGCTCGGGGAGTTCGAGATGGAACCAGACGTGCTTCTGGGCGGCGGTGTACTCCACGCCCCAGCGGGCGGCCAGCGCGCCGCACAGCAGCAGGCCGCGTCCGCCCTCGCGGTCGGGGTGGACCATGGCCTGGCCGGCGCTCTGGAGTGGAATCTCACGTTCGGGGTAGCGGTCGGCGACAGAGATGCGCACGCCGCCGTCGGTGCGCAGGCACAGCACATCGGCGGCGGTGCCGGCGTGTACCACGGCATTGGTGACCAGTTCGCTGGTGAGGACCACGGCGTCGTCGACGATGTCGGCGCAGCCCCAACCCTGGAGAGTGTCCCTGACGAACGCACGGGCAGTGGCGACGGAACGCCCGACCGGCTCGAAGGTGGCGGCGGCCCGCGCGGTGATCACAGCACTCCCCATTGGTTTTTCGTCGCTCCCCCGAGTTCTGTGCCCGTTTCTCGTCGTGTCGATGCGCAAGCCAGGCTAGACGGTCTGGTCAGGCGGTGGGAACAAAGGTGTGCGTCCTGGACGCAGAGCGCTGCGGCGGCCTGGTGCATCCCCCGTGAGGAATGCACCAGGCCGCCGCGTCATGGTCGGCACGGTAACGACACCCTGTGTACTGGATGCTGCCGAACTGTTGTGACTCCTCCCACATGGGGATTCTCGTCCTACCCAAGGCGGTGACGATGGACAGGCCCTGCCCGCCGGGTTCAACGAAACGTCGGTGGTGTGGTTACGTTTCGACTCCCTATGGCTCTGGTGGGCCATGGTGAAACACTGGGCAAGCATGAAGAGAGAGCCCGGAGAGAACGGTCGACCCTGCGGGAGGGACACGGTGGAGTCTGGCGCAGCGGCGCGGGGCGCTGGCACGCGCGCGAAAAGCGGACGATCCCGGAGTAATGGGACGACCGAGGTCGATACGGCCGCGTTGAATCGGCTGTTGGTCGCTCTCGTCGCCATGCGGGACGGAAACTTCCGCAAGCGGCTCACGGTTTCCGGCGACGGCGTCATGTCGGAGATCGCGGCCGTGTTCAACGAGGTCGCGGACCGCAATCTGCATCTGACCGGTGAGCTGGCCCGGGTGCGCCGTGTCGTGGGGCGTGAGGGCAAACTCACCGAGCGGCTGGAGGTCGGCGCCGCCGAGGGCTCCTGGGCCGCGGCGATCGATGCCTCGAACGCGCTGGTGGACGACCTCGTACGGCCGGTGTCCGAGGTCGGGCGGGTGCTGTCGGCGGTCTCCGAGGGCGACCTGGAACAGCGGATGGATCTGCGGTCGCGCAGTTCGGACAGTTCTTCGGAGCATCCCCTGCGGGGTGAGTTCCTGAAGGTCGGCCGGACGGTCAACGGGCTCGTGGACCAGCTCTCGGCCTTCACCGACGAGGTCACGCGGGTGGCCAGCGAGGTCGGTACGGAGGGCAAGCTCGGCGGTCAGGCGCGGGTGCGCGGAATGTCGGGTTCGTGGAAGGATCTGACGGAATCCGTCAATACGATGGCTTCCCGGCTGACGGCGCAGGTACGTGACATTGCTCTCGTCACCACCGCGGTCGCCAAGGGCGATCTGTCGCGCAAGGTGACGGTCCATGTCGCCGGCGAGATGCTGGAGCTGAAGAACACCGTCAACACCATGGTCGACCAGCTCTCCTCGTTCGCCTCCGAGGTGACCCGGGTGGCCCGCGAGGTCGGCACCGAGGGCGAGCTCGGCGGCCAGGCACAGGTCCCCGGTGTGGCCGGCGTGTGGAAGGACCTCACCGACTCCGTCAATCTCATGGCGGGCAACCTCACCGCGCAGGTACGCGGGATCGCCCAGGTCACCACCGCGGTCGCGAACGGCGACCTGTCGCAGAAGGTCACGGTCAGCGCGCGCGGCGAGGTGGCGCAGCTGGCCGACACCATCAACACCATGACCGAGACGCTGCGCACCTTCGCGGACGAGGTGACGCGGGTGGCCAACGAGGTCGGTGCCGAGGGGCAGCTGGGCGGTCAGGCGCAGGTGCCGGGCGCGGCGGGCACGTGGAAGGACCTCACCGACTCGGTGAACAACGCCTTCCGCAACCTCACCGGGCAGGTGCGGGACATCGCGCAGGTGACCACCGCGGTGGCGAACGGCGATCTCTCGCAGAAGGTCACCGTCGATGTGGCCGGCGAGATGCTGGAGTTGAAGAACACCGTCAACACGATGGTGGACCAGCTCTCCGCGTTCGGTGCCGAAGTCACGCGGGTGGCACGGGAGATCGGCGTCGAGGGCGAGCTCGGCGGGCAGGCCGCGGTGCCCGGCGCGGCGGGTACGTGGAAGGACCTGACGGACTCCGTCAACACCGCGTTCCGGAACCTGACCGGGCAGGTCCGCAACATCGCGCAGGTGACCACGGCGGTGGCGAACGGCGATCTCTCGCAGAAGGTCACCGTCGACGTCTCCGGCGAGATGCTCCAGCTGAAGAACACCGTGAACACCATGGTGGACCAGCTGTCGTCGTTCGCGGACCAGGTCACCCGGATGGCCAGGGACGTGGGTACCGAGGGCCGGCTGGGCGGTCAGGCGCGGGTGGACGGCGTCAGCGGTACGTGGAAGGAGCTCACCGACTCCGTCAACTTCATGGCGGGGAACCTGACTTCGCAGGTGCGGCAGATTGCGCAGGTGACGACGGCGGTGGCGCGCGGCGACCTGTCGCAGAAGATCGACGTCGACGCGCGCGGCGAGATCCTGGAGCTGAAGAACACCATCAACACGATGGTCGATCAGCTGTCCGCCTTCGCCGAGCAGGTCACCCGGGTCGCCCGGGAGGTCGGTACGGACGGCCGGCTGGGCGGCCAGGCGCAGGTGCCCGGCGTCGCCGGTGTGTGGCGCGATCTGACCGACTCGGTGAACGGCATGGCCGGCAACCTGACGGCGCAGGTCCGCAACATCGCCCAGGTCGCGACGGCGGTGGCGCGCGGCGACCTGTCGCAGAAGATCGACGTGGACGCCCGGGGCGAGATCCTGGAGCTGAAGAACACCCTGAACACCATGGTCGACCAGCTCTCGTCCTTCGCGGAGCAGGTCACCCGGGTCGCCCGCGAGGTGGGCACCGAGGGCATCCTGGGCGGCCAGGCCGAGGTACAGGGCGTCAGCGGTACGTGGAAGGACCTCACCCAGTCCGTCAACTTCATGGCGAACAACCTGACGTCGCAGGTGCGCAACATCGGCGAGGTGACCACCGCGGTCGCCCGCGGCGACCTCTCCAAGAAGATCACCGTCGACGCCAAGGGCGAGATCCTCGAACTCGTCACCACCGTGAACACGATGGTCGACCAGCTGTCGCTGTTCGCGGAGCAGGTGACGCGGGTCGCCCGCGAGGTCGGTACGGAAGGCCAACTGGGCGGCCAGGCACGGGTTCCGGGCGTCACCGGCATCTGGAAGGACCTCAGCGACAACGTCAACCTGATGGCCAACAACCTGACCATCCAGGTGCGGAACATCTCGCAGGTCTCGGCGGCGGTCGCCAACGGCGATCTGACGAAGAAGGTCACGGTCGAGGCGCGCGGCGAGGTCGCGCAGCTGGCCGACACCGTCAACACCATGGTCACCACGCTCTCGTCGTTCGCCGACGAGGTCACCCGCGTGGCCCGTGAGGTGGGCACCGACGGCATCCTGGGCGGCCAGGCCCGCGTCCCCGGCGTCGCCGGTACGTGGAAGGACCTCACCGAGTCGGTGAACTCCATGGCCAACAACCTCACCGGTCAGGTCCGCAACATCGCGATGGTCACCACCGCGGTCGCCAAGGGCGACCTGACCAAGAAGATCGACGTGGACGCGCGGGGCGAGATCCTGGCGCTGAAGACCACCATCAACACCATGGTCGACCAGCTGTCCTCGTTCGCCGAGCAGGTCACCAGGGTGGCCCGCGAGGTGGGTACGGAGGGCCAACTGGGCGGTCAGGCGCAGGTGCGGGGCGTGGCCGGCACCTGGAAGGACCTGACGGAGTCGGTGAACGAGATGGCCGGCAACCTGACCCGTCAGGTGCGTGCCATCGCCGCGGTCGCCGCGGCCGTGACCCTCGGCGACCACAACGTCCGGATCGATGTGGACGCGGCCGGCGAGATCCTGGAACTCCAGGACAACGTCAACACCATGATCTCCACCCTCCGGGAGACCACCCTCGCCAACGAGGAACAGGACTGGCTCAAGGGCAACTTGGCCCGGATCTCCGGTCTGATGCAGGGCCGCCGCGACCTCAAGGACGTCGCCACCCTCATCATGAGCGAGCTGTCGCCCGCGGTCTCCGCGCAGCACGGCGCGTTCTTCCTCGCGGCGCAGCCGGACACCCGGGAGATCGGCGCGGACGGCGGCGAACCGGGCGCGTACGAGCTGCGGCTGATGGGCTCGTACGGTTACGCCATGGGCGGCATGCCGACGACGTTCAAGCCCGGTGAGACGCTGATCGGGACGGCGGCGGAGGAGGGCCGCACGATCCTGGTGGAGAACGTGCCGTCCGGATACCTCAAGATCGCCTCGGGGCTCGGGGAGGCGCCGCCGGCGAACATCATCGTGCTGCCGGTGCTCTTCGAGGACAAGGTGCTCGGCGTGATCGAGCTGGCGTCGTTCCAGCCGTTCACCCAGATCCAGAAGGACTTCCTCAGCCAGATCGCCGAGATGATCGCGACCAGCGTCAACACCATCTCGGTCAACACCAAGACCGAGGTGCTGCTCAAGCAGTCGCAGGAGCTGACCGAGCAACTGCGGGAGCGCTCCGCGGAGTTGGAGAGCCGGCAGAAGGCGCTGGAGCTGTCCAACTCCGAACTGGAGGAGAAGGCCGAGCAGTTGCGGGCGCAGAACCGCGACATCGAGGTGAAGAACACCGAGATCGAGGAGGCGCGGCAGGTCCTGGAGGAGCGCGCCGAGCAGCTCGCGGTCTCGATGCGCTACAAGTCGGAGTTCCTGGCGAACATGTCGCACGAGCTGCGGACGCCGCTGAACTCGCTGCTGATCCTCGCCAAGCTGCTGGCCGACAACGCCGAGGGGAACCTCTCCCCGAAGCAGGTGGAGTTCTCCGAGACCATCCACGGCGCCGGCTCCGACCTGCTCCAGCTGATCAACGACATCCTCGACCTGTCCAAGGTGGAGGCCGGCAAGATGGACGTCAGCCCGACCCGGATCGCGCTGGTCCAGCTCGTCGACTACGTCGAGGCGACCTTCCGGCCGCTGACCGCCGAGAAGGGGCTGGACTTCTCCGTACGGGTCTCCCCGGAGCTGCCCGCGACGCTGCACACCGACGAGCAGCGGCTCCTCCAGGTACTGCGCAACCTGCTGTCGAACGCGGTGAAGTTCACCGACAGCGGCGCCGTCGAGCTGGTGATCCGGCCGGCCGGTGCGGACGTCCCGGTGGCCATCCGCGAGCAGCTGCTGGAGCACGGCTCGCTGCGCGACCCGGAGGCCGACATGATCGCGTTCTCGGTGACCGACACCGGCATCGGCATCGCGTCCAGCAAGATGCGGGTCATCTTCGAGGCGTTCAAGCAGGCGGACGGCACCACCAGCCGCAAGTACGGCGGTACCGGTCTGGGCCTGTCCATCAGCCGGGAGATCGCCCGGCTGCTGGGCGGCGAGATCCACGCCCAGAGCGAGCCCAACCGTGGCTCCACGTTCACGCTGTACCTGCCGCACAACCCGGGCGGGCTGCCGCCGCAGGGCTATCCGCAGCTGGTCGCCGGGGGGCTGGCGATGGACGCGGAGGCGCGGGAGACCGAGGCCGTGGGCCAGGAGGGCGAGGAGCCGCAGCGCGACCGGGGCCCCGGCGGCAGCCTGGGCAGGCGGCGGCGCCGGGCGGTTTCCGGTACGCCCCGGCGGTTCGCGCTGCCGGGCCAGCCCTCGTCCGCGGGGCAGCAGTCGTCCCAGGCGGCAGCGCAGTCGGATCGGCAATCCGCCGAGGAGCCCTGGCTCGGCAACGGCCAGGACCTGGTCGACCCGGGCTTGGACGGCGGCTTCCACGGCGAGAAGGTGCTGATCGTCGACGACGACATCCGCAACGTCTTCGCGCTCACCAGCGTCCTGGAGCAGCACGGGCTCTCGGTGCTGTACGCGGAGAACGGCCGGGAGGGCATCGAGGTGCTGGAGCAGCACGACGACATCGTGCTGGTCCTGATGGACATCATGATGCCGGAGATGGACGGCTATGCGACGACCGCCGCGATCCGGCGGATGCCGCAGTTCGCCGGGCTGCCGATCATCGCGCTGACCGCGAAGGCGATGAAGGGCGACCGGGAGAAGAGCATCGACTCCGGGGCCTCCGACTATGTGACCAAGCCGGTGGATACCGATCATCTGTTGTCGGTCATGGAGCAATGGATGCGCGCGAGGTGACGGGGCGTCCAGTATGGAGCCGAAAGGGGATCATCGCGTTGCTGACTGAGTGTGGCCGTAGACGTGTGGGACCGCGGGATTCGGGGAACCTTCTCGTCTCTCGCTGCGTTTCTGCTACGTGCACGGTGACATCGCGGTGACAGGGTGTGGCGACAGGCGGGGTGCAGCTACCATGACCGGCACAAGGACGGGCGGCGTGACGGAGTCGTCCCCTGGGGCGGCGTCCGGTTCGATGCCGGGGCGAGGAGGACGGGCCATGGTGCAGAAGGCCAAGATCCTCCTGGTCGATGACCGGCCGGAGAATCTGCTGGCGCTGGAGGCGATCCTCTCTGCGCTCGATCAGACACTGGTGCGGGCATCGTCCGGGGAGGAAGCGCTCAAAGCACTGCTCACCGACGACTTCGCGGTGATTCTGCTCGATGTGCAGATGCCGGGGATGGACGGCTTCGAGACCGCCGCGCACATCAAGCGGCGGGAGCGCACCCGGGACATCCCGATCATCTTCCTCACGGCCATCAACCACGGTCCGCACCACACCTTCCGCGGCTATGCGGCCGGCGCGGTCGACTACATCTCCAAGCCGTTCGACCCGTGGGTGCTGCGCGCCAAGGTCTCGGTCTTCGTCGAGCTGTACATGAAGAACTGCCAACTCCGCGAGCAGGCCTCGCTGCTGAGGCTCCAGCTGGAGGGCGGCCGGCAGAGCGTCGGCGGGACCAAGGAGTCCGCGGGGCTGCTCGCCGAGCTCTCGGCGCGGCTGGCGGCCGTCGAGGAGCAGGCCGAGGCGCTCTCCAAACAGCTCGACGAGAGCGCGGACGCCGCGGCGGTGGCCACCGCCGCGCATCTGGAGCGCAAGCTGACTGGGCTGCGCCGGGCCCTGGACGCCCTGGAGCCGGGCTCGGGAGCGGCGGCGGGCTGACGGGCCGTACGGACGCGGACTGACGGCCCTTCAGGAGGCCGGTGCGCGACACGAATGGGTGAAGCGCCGTGCGCTCGTGCCGCGCCCGTCGGCGCCTGTAACCTCGTCGCCATGGCCTCACGTACGTCCGGCAAGGGAACCCAGCGCACGGCAGGCCCCTCGAAGCCGCGCGCCGGACAGTCCGGTGGCGCCGCGAAGAAGACCGCCGCCAAGAAGGCACCCGCGAAGAAGCCGCCGGCCAAGAAGACCGCGGCGGCGAAGAAGGCCCCGGCCAGGAAGGCGCCCGCCAAGAAGGCCGCGCCGAGGCCGGCGCCGTCGCCGACCGGCGGGGGCTACCGCGTCGCGCGCGCCTGCTGGCTCGGTGCCGCGCACGGTGTCGGGGCGGTGTTCCGCGGCTTCGGGCGCGGCGCCAAGAACCTCGACCCGGCGCACCGCAAGGACGGGCTGGCGCTGCTGCTGCTCGGTCTGGCGCTGGTCATCGCGGCGGGTACGTGGTCCAACCTCTCCGGGCCGGTCGGGCATCTCGTCGAGCTGCTGGTGACCGGTGCCTTCGGGCGGCTCGATCTGGTCGTACCGGTCCTGCTCGGCGGCATCGCGGTACGGCTGATCCGCCATCCCGAGCGGCCGGAGGCCAACGGCCGGATCGTCATCGGGCTGTCCGCGCTGGTCGTCGGCGTGCTCGGCCAGGTCGCGATGGCGTCCGGGTCCCCGGGGCGGGGCGACGGGTTCGCCGCCATACAGGACGCCGGCGGCTATGTCGGCTGGGCCGCGTCCAAGCCGCTGATCTTCACCGTCGGGCAGACCCTGGCGGTGGCGCTGCTGGTGCTGCTGACCGTCTTCGGGCTGCTGGTGGTGACCGCGACGCCGGTGAACGCCATTCCGCAGCGGCTGAGGGCGCTCGCCGTCCGGCTGGGCGTACTGGAGACCGTGGACGGCGGGGAGGCCGGGCCGTACGGCGAGGAGCCGGCGGAGTACGCCGAGGAGTGGCGCGAGCAGCCGGCCCGCAAGCCGCGGCGCGGTGCCGCGGCCGGCTCGCCGGACCAGGACGTCATGGAGGAGGCGGCGCTGGCCCGCCGTCGCCCGCGCCGGGGCGCCGGGCAGCCCGTCGACCGGGAGATGGACGCGGTGGACGTGGCCGCCGCGGCTGCCGCCGCGCTCGACGGCGCGGTGCTGCACGGCGTCCAGCCCTCGCCGCTGGTCGCGGGCCTCAGCAGCGGGATCTCCGGGGAGCGCGGCGCGGACGCCGGGGCGGACAGCGGCTCGGTGCCGCCGGCGCGGGACGCGGAGCCGGCCGCTTCCGAGGAGGAGCCGGCGCGGTCCGTGCCGGACCTGACCAAGGCACCGGTGGACTTCACCAAGCCCGCGCCGGAGGCGTCCGGTGATCTGCCGCCGCGCGCCGAACAGCTCCAGCTCTCCGGCGACATCACGTACTCCCTGCCGTCCCTCGACCTGCTGTCGCGGGGCGGCCCCGGCAAGACCCGCAGCGCGGCGAACGACGCGATAGTGGCCGCGCTGAGCAACGTCTTCCAGGAGTTCAAGGTCGACGCCGCGGTCACCGGCTTCACCCGCGGCCCGACGGTCACCCGCTACGAGGTCGAGCTCGGCCCGGCCGTCAAGGTCGAGAAGATCACCGCGCTGGCCAAGAACATCGCGTACGCGGTGGCCAGTCCGGACGTCCGGATCATCAGCCCGATCCCCGGCAAGTCCGCGGTCGGCATCGAGATCCCCAACACCGACCGCGAGATGGTCAACCTCGGCGACGTGCTGCGGCTGGCCGACGCGGCGGGCGACGAGCACCCGATGCTGGTGGCGCTCGGCAAGGACGTCGAGGGCGGCTACGTCATGGCCAACATGGCGAAGATGCCGCACATCCTCGTCGCCGGTGCCACCGGTTCCGGCAAGTCCTCCTGCATCAACTGCCTGATCACCTCGGTCATGGTGCGGGCCACGCCGGAGGACGTGCGGATGGTGCTGGTCGACCCCAAGCGGGTCGAACTGACCGCGTACGAGGGCATCCCGCACCTGATCACGCCGATCATCACCAACCCCAAGCGGGCCGCCGAGGCGCTCCAGTGGGTGGTGCGCGAGATGGACCTGCGCTACGACGACCTCGCCGCGTACGGCTACCGGCATATCGACGACTTCAACGAGGCGGTGCGCAACGGCAAGGTCAGCCCGCCCGCGGGCAGCGAGCGGGAGCTAGCGCCGTATCCGTACCTGCTGGTGATCGTGGACGAGCTGGCCGACCTGATGATGGTGGCGCCGCGCGACGTGGAGGACTCCATCGTCCGCATCACCCAGCTTGCGCGCGCGGCCGGTATCCATCTGGTGCTGGCCACCCAGCGCCCGTCCGTCGACGTGGTGACCGGTCTGATCAAGGCGAACGTGCCGTCCCGGCTGGCGTTCGCGACGTCCTCGCTCGCCGACAGCCGGGTCATCCTCGACCAGCCGGGTGCCGAGAAGCTGATCGGCAAGGGCGACGGGCTGTTCCTGCCGATGGGCGCCAACAAGCCGGTGCGCATGCAGGGCGCGTTCGTCACCGAGGCCGAGGTGTCCGCCGTCGTCCAGCACTGCAAGGACCAGATGGCGCCGGTCTTCCGGGACGACGTCACCGTCGGCAGCGCGAAGAAGAAGGAGATCGACGAGGACATCGGCGACGACCTCGATCTGCTGTGCCAGGCCGCGGAGCTGGTGGTGTCCACCCAGTTCGGGTCGACGTCGATGCTCCAGCGCAAGCTGCGGGTGGGCTTCGCCAAGGCCGGGCGGCTGATGGACCTGATGGAGTCGCGGAACATCGTCGGCCCGAGCGAGGGCTCCAAGGCGCGCGACGTGTTGGTGAAGCCGGATGAATTGGACGGAGTGCTGGCGGTCATCCGCGGGGAGGCTACCGGGTAGCACGCACGTACGGGGTCACCCGTACGTGGCGGCAGGCAACCGTTTCTTCTGCCGATACGTCAAGGTGAGGGAGGCGTGGGAACGATGCTTCATCCTCCGGCCCCGGGGCAGTGCGGCGGGGCGTTCTGATGGCGTACAAACCCGGCTCTCCCGCTTGCCCGACCCTTTCGCTACACCCCTAGACTGAACTTCCAGCAGGTGGCTACACGCTCGAAAGGCGCCCCCGTGTCCATCGGCAACTCCCCCGAAGACGACCGGCCTTCCGCTGGTCCTCCCGAAGAGGACCGGCCGTCCGCCGGCCAGGACCGGCCTTCGGTCGGTCGAGCCCTCCAGCAGGCCCGTATCGGACTGGGACTGACCGTTGAAGAGGTCAGTACGACGACACGGGTGCGGATCCCCATCGTTCACGCGATCGAGCAGGACGACTTCTCGCGCTGCGGTGGTGACGTCTACGCGCGCGGACACATCAGAACACTCGCCCGTGCCGTGTCCCTCGACCCCCAACCCCTGATCGCGCGCTACGACGCCGAGCACGGCGGCCGGCCGGCGCCGACGGCCGCCGCCCCGCTCTTCGAGGCGGAGCGGATCCGCTCGGAGCCGCGGCGCCCGAACTGGACCGCAGCGATGGTCGCGGCGATCGTCGCCGTCATCGGCTTCGTCGGCTTCACACTCTTCAGCGGCGGTGGCAAGCACGGCGGCGGACCGATCGCGGCCGACACCGCCAAGGCCGACCGGCCCGGGCCGTCGCGCACCATCCACCCCTCCCAGCCCCAGCCCGCGCGGCCCCACCCGGCGCCGTCCGACAGCGCCATCGCCGGACTGCCCAAGGACCAGGTCACGATCAAGGTGACCGCCAAGGACGGCCAGAGCTGGGTCTCCGCCAAGAACGCGGACGGCAATCTCCTGCAGGACGGGCTGCTCCAGCAGGGCGAGTCGAAGACGTTCACCGACAAGAAGCGGATCGATCTTGTCGTCGGCAACGCCGGGGCCGTACAGCTGTACGTCAACGGCAAGGAGGTCAAGAAGGTCGGCGACGAGGGCTCCGTGGAGCGTCTGAGCTACACACCGGGAGACCCGCAGGCGGGCTGAGACCGACCGCTCGCGGGGGTGTCCGCCGCACGGCCCGGGGGTCCGGTGCCGGCGGCGGAGACCTGCGCGCCATAGGGGCGGCCGGGACGAAGTAGGCTGAGCCCTATGCCCGAACGCCGTACCGTCGCCCTTGTCACTCTTGGCTGCGCCCGTAACGAGGTGGACTCGGAGGAGCTCGCAGGCCGCTTGGCAGCGGACGGCTGGGAGCTCGTCGAGGAAGCCGCCGACGCGGATGTGGCCGTCGTCAACACCTGCGGCTTCGTCGAGGCCGCCAAGAAGGACTCCGTCGACGCCCTGCTGGAAGCCAACGACCTCAAGGACCATGGCCGTACCCAGGCCGTCGTCGCCGTCGGCTGCATGGCCGAGCGCTACGGCAAGGAGCTCGCCGAGGCGCTGCCCGAGGCGGACGGCGTGCTCGGCTTCGACGACTACGGCAACATCTCCGACCGGCTCCGGACGATCCTCAGCGGCGGCGTCCACGCCGCGCACACCCCGCGCGACCGCCGCAAGCTGCTGCCGATCAGCCCGGCCGAGCGCCAGGACGCCGCCGGGGTCGCACTGCCCGGCCACGCCCAGTCCGGTGCCGAGGAGCCGGCGGTCCCGCCGCAGGACCTGCCCGCGGGCGTCGCGCCGGCCTCGGGGCCACGGGCGCCGCTGCGTCGCAGACTGGGCAGTGAGCCGGTCGCCTCGGTGAAGCTGGCCTCGGGCTGCGACCGGCGCTGCTCGTTCTGCGCGATCCCGTCCTTCCGCGGCTCGTTCATCTCCCGCCGGCCCTCCGACGTGCTCGGCGAGACCCGCTGGCTGGCGGAGCAGGGCGTCAAGGAGATCATGCTGGTCTCCGAGAACAACACCTCGTACGGCAAGGACCTCGGGGACATCCGGCTGCTGGAGACGCTGCTGCCGGAGCTGGCCGCGGTCGACGGCATCGAGCGGATCCGGGTCAGCTACCTCCAGCCCGCCGAGATGCGGCCCGGTCTGATCGACGTGCTGACCGGCACCGACAAGGTGGCGCCCTACTTCGACCTGTCCTTCCAGCACTCGGCGCCCGGGGTGCTGCGCGCGATGCGCCGCTTCGGCGACACCGACCGCTTCCTGGAGCTGCTGGAGACCATCCGCACGAAGGCGCCGCAGGCCGGGGCCCGGTCCAACTTCATCGTCGGCTTCCCCGGTGAGTCCGAGAGCGACCTGGCGGAGCTGGAGCGGTTCCTCGGCGAGGCGCGGCTGGATGCCATCGGCGTCTTCGGCTACTCCGACGAGGACGGCACCGAGGCCGCCTCCTACGAGGACAAGGTCGACCCGGACGTGGTCGCCGAGCGGCTGTCGCGGGTGTCCCGGCTCGCCGAGGAGCTGACCGCGCAGCGGGCGGCCGAGCGGGTCGGCGAGACGGTGCGGGTGCTGGTGGACCGGACCGACGACGAGGACGACGGCGTCGTCGGGCGGGCCGCGCACCAGGCGCCGGAGACCGACGGGGTCACGCTGCTCACGGGCGGCCCGGACCTGCGGCCCGGTCGTATGGTCGAAGCAAAGGTGGTCGCGAGCGAGGGCGTGGACCTCGTGGCGGAGGTGCTGTCGGTGGACGGTACGGGGTGTACCGAGGAGGCGGGCAGATGAGCGGAGCCTCGGCTTCCGCCGCCGGGAGGCCGCGCACCGCGCCGGCCGTCCGGCAGGCCGGGCTGTGGAACATCGCCAACGTCCTGACGATGCTGCGGCTGCTGCTGGTCCCGGCGTTCGTCCTGCTGCTGATACACGACGGCGGCGCGAACCCGGCCTGGCGCTCGTTCGCCTGGGCGGCGTTCGCCATCGCCATGATCACCGATGTCTTCGACGGGCATCTGGCGCGTACGTACAACCTGGTCACGGACTTCGGCAAGATCGCCGACCCGATCGCGGACAAGGCGATCATGGGTGCGGCGCTGATCTGCCTCTCGGTGCTCGGGGATCTGTCCTGGTGGGTGACGGGCGTGATCCTCTTCCGGGAGCTCGGCATCACGCTGATGCGGTTCTGGGTGATCAAGCACGGTGTGATTCCGGCCAGCCGCGGCGGCAAGATCAAGACATTGGCGCAGGGGACGGCCGTGGGCATGTACGTCCTGGTGCTGACCGGTCCACTGGCGACCTTCCGCTGGTGGGTGATGGCGGTGGCCGTGGTGCTGACGGTCGTCACCGGACTCGACTACGTACGGCAGGCCGTGGTGCTGCGCCGGGCCGGGCTGGCCAGGGAGCGGGCGGAGGCGGCGGAGCGGGCCGAGAGGAACACCGCGCGGTGAGCGGGCCGGGTTCTGTGGCGGCCGGGGCGCTGGAGGTGCTCGCCGGGCGGCGGCAGAGCCTGGCCGTGGCCGAATCGCTGACCGGCGGACTGGTTACCGGGGAGCTGACCGCGGTCCCCGGGGCGTCGCGGGTGGTGCGCGGCTCGGTGACCGCGTACGCCACCGAGCTCAAGCGGGAGCTGCTGGGCGTGGACGGCGATCTGCTGGCCGCGCGCGGGGCCGTGGACGGCGAGGTCGCGCGGCAGATGGCGCGCGGGGTGCGGCGGGTGCTCGGCGCCGACTGGGGCATCGCCACCACGGGCGTCGCCGGGCCGGAGCCCCAGGACGGGCAGCCCGTGGGCACGGTGTACGTGGCCGTGCAGGGTCCGGACGGTGACGGAGAGGTACGACGGCTGGCACTGGCGGGGGATCGCGACCGGATCCGCCGGGACGCCGTCCAGGCCGTGCTCGCACTGCTGTTGAGCGAACTCACAGAAAATGCGCGGGCACAGGATACGGAACAACACGGGGGGAATGGATGTTTGCAGCCCTGAGTGAACACGAACTCGCTCCCGGCACGGCCGCGGCCCGAGGCGGTACGGTGGGGCGAGAAGGATCCGGATCCGAGGTCCGAGGAGGGAGCCAGCGATGATTCTGCTTCGTCGCCTGCTGGGTGACGTGCTGCGCCGACAGCGTCAGCGCCAAGGCCGCACCCTGCGCGAGGTCTCGTCCTCCGCCCGGGTGTCGCTCGGCTATTTGTCCGAGGTCGAGAGGGGGCAGAAGGAGGCGTCCTCCGAACTGCTCTCGGCGATCTGTGACGCACTGGATGTGCGCATGTCCGAGCTCATGCGAGAGGTCAGTGACGAGCTGGCGCTCGCCGAGCTGGCAGCGTCCGCGGCTGCTGGTGACACGGTGCCGGCACCGGTGCGGCCGAAGCTCAATTCGGTGTCCGTCACGTCCCTGGCCGGTGTGCCCGAGGAGCGCGTGACCATCAAGCCCCCGGCCGACGTCGTGGATGTCGTCGCGGCCTGACACCGCAGTTCGTACGTGATCGGAGCCCCGGCGGGCAGCAGCCCGCCGGGGCTCCGTGCTGTCCGGGCGGGGAGCGGCCGGGTGCCCGGGCGGACCCGCTGGGCTGCTCGGAGTAGCGGCTTGGACCGTACGATGGGCTAAATCGGTCTTTTCGGGATATTCGCATGAATGTCCTTGAATGCGCCTGAAAAGGAGTAACTGGATGCCTGTCGTCACGAGCACCCTCTCCGATGAAGCCCGCACCGTCGTCGGGAACGCCCTCCAGGGAGCCCTGGTCGACCTGGTGGACCTCGGCCTCGTCGCCAAGCAGGTGCACTGGAACGTCGTCGGGCCGCGCTTCCGCCCCGTCCACCTCCAGCTCGACGAGGTCGTCGACACGGCGCGGCAGCACGCGGACACGGTGGCCGAGCGGTCCTCGGCGATCGGGGTGCCCCCGGACGGCCGGTCGGCCACGGTCGCCAAGACCAGCGGCATCCGGGAGATCGGGGACGGCTGGATCAAGGACGGTGACGCGGTGCGGACGCTGGTGGACGCGCTCGGCGCGGTCATCGGGCGGATGCGGGAGCGGATCACCGTCACCGCCGATCCGGACCCGGTCAGCCAGGACATTCTCATCGGGCTGACCGCCGACCTGGAGAAGCACCATTGGATGTTCCAGGTCGAGGCCCACTGACCTTGTCCGGGGCGGACCGTGTCGTGCGCCTGGGGGCTTGCGGCACGGTGTGCGCGCCGGGCGTGCGACGGTGCGCTCTGCCGGCGGGCCGCGGGCCCGTCTAACGTCGGCCCCCGAGGAGGCAGGCATGGCGTGGCGCGACTTCATGGCGCGCGGCCCGGACGGGCGGGTGCCGGCCCGCAGGCCGGGCGGCCGGGGGCCGCGGTCCGCGCCGGGCCGCTGGATATCCGCGGCCCTCGTCGGGGGGCTGTGGTGGTGGGCGGTGTTCCGGCTGGCGCTGTGGCCGCAGTCGGCCGGGCCGGTGGAAGGCGCCGTGGTGATGGGCGGCTGGGGGCTGAGTCTGCTGCCGGTGCACTGTGTGCCGTGGGCGGGACGGCGCGAGCGGGCGAAGCGGCGCGCGGGGGCGGACCGGGGGCAGGTCACCAGGGCATGGCGACGCCGTCGCGGCCCGTGAGGTCGTATGCGGCGAGGCGCATGGGGTGAGGGTAGGGAGATGGAGCTGATGGCTCGTCAATTGGATTGCGGGGGTGGGGTGTCGGGCTGGCTGCCGGATGCGGGCGGGAGGGGCTGGCAGGGGGGGGACCAGTACGTGACGCGCTCCTCGGCGGTGCGGCCCTGTTCGGCGGTGCGCACCGTCGTACCGCAGCGCAGGCAGGGGCGGCCGGCGCGGCCGTAGACCCACAGGCGGCGGTCGGGGCGCGACCCCCCACTGCCCTCGAACGGGCGTGGGCGGTACCCCCATGGGGTGGTCACCCGGGCGGGGCGGTGCTTGTTGGCTTCCAGGAGCTTCTTGGCGAGCGCCGGGGCGCGCTCGGGGTCGGCGAGATCACCGACGGGGAGCCAGGGCGAGGCGCGGAGCAGGAAGCAGAGCTCGGACTTGTAGACATTGCCGATGCCGGCCAGGTTGCGCTGGTCGAGCAGCGCCTCGCCGAGGGGGCGGCCCGGGGCCGCGAGCAGCCGGCGCAGGGCTTCGGCGGGGTCCCAGTCGGGGCCGAGGAGGTCGGGGCCCAGATGGCCGGTGACCCGGGCCTCGTCGGCGGTGCGCAGCAGGTCGAGGACGGGGAGGCGGTAGCCGACGGCGGTGTGCGCGGCGGTGCCGAGGACGGCCCGGATCTGGTGGGCGGGGCCGCCGCGCCAGCGCTCGGCGGGGGCGTAGATCTGCCAGGCGCCGTCCATCCGCAGATGGGAGTGCAGGGTGAGACCGCCCTCGAAGCGGGTGAGCAGATGCTTGCCGCGGGGCACCACCTCCAGCACCTCGCGGCCGGTCAGATCCACCGTCGCGAGCCGGGGAACGCGCAGGTCGCAGCGGATCAGCGGGCTGCCGGCCAGGGCCTCCTGGAGGCGCCGGGCCAGCCGCCAGACCGTGTCACCTTCGGGCATGGGGCCATCATGCACGCTGCGGCGGGCGAGCGGTGGCCCGCGTCCGGCGGGCCGGCCCGCCACGGGTCAGCCGCGCAGCCGCAGACCGCGCGGCGTCGGATGGAAGCCGGCGGCCTCCAATATCGGGGCGAAGGGGGAGGTCAGGGCGGCGGTGCCGTTGATCCGCTCGGTGGTGATGGTGCCGAGCGCGCCGGCCCGGGCCGCGTCGGTGAGGGCGGCGACGGCGGGCTGGAGACGGGGGTCGGTGGCGGCGTCGGCAGGGTCGCCGAGCGGCCAGAGGAGCAGGGTCTTGCCGCCGCGCTCCATGTAGAGCGTCAGCTCCCCGTCGACCAGTACGACCAGGGAGCCCGCCTTGCGGCCCGGCTTGTGGGTGGAGCCCTCGGGCGGATCGGGCCAGGGCAGCGCGGCACCGTACGCGTTGGCGGGGTCGGCGGCGGCCAGGAGGAGGGCGCGCGGCGGGCCGTCGCGGCGGGCGGGCGCCGGCGCGCCGTCCGGGAGGGTGGTGTCGGCGGTGCGCTCCCGCCGGCTGCTGACCGCGCGCAGCCGGTCCACCGCGCCGTCCATCGCGAACTGGGCGGCGCCCAGCCCCTCGACGACATAGCCGCGGCGGGCCTGCCCGGACTCCTCGAAGGCGGCCAGTACGCGGTAGGCGGCGGAGAAGCCGCCCACGACGCCCTCGGCGGCGACCGCGCCGCGGGTGACGATGCCGTGCCGGTCCAGGAGCGTACGGGCCAGGGCGTGCGCCCGGTGGGTGGGGTCGGGCTCGGGGGCGGGCAGCAGGGACCACCGGCCGCCGACCGTGGGCGGGCCGGAGCGGGAGGCGGTGGGCCGGCCGGCCGCCGCGGTCAGCGAACCGTACCTGCCCCGGGGGACGGCGCGGCGGGCGCGGTGGGCGGTCGAGCCCGCCGTGCGGCCGGAGCCGAGGAGGGCGCGGAGCGGGGCGAGGGTGTCGTTGGTGAGCCGCCCCGACCAGGCCAGATCCCAGATGGCGCCGGCGAGTTGGGGGTCCGTGGCATCGGGGTGGGTGGTGGCGCGGACCTGATCGGCGATCTGCCGGAAGAACAGGCCGTAACCGGGGGCGAGGGCGGCGAGCACGGCGTCGTGCAGCGCGGTCAGCTCCAGGGGGAGCGGGGGCGGGAGCAACAGGGGCGCGGAGTCGGCGAGATGGAGGGTGAGCCAGCCGTCCTTGCCGGGGAGGGCGCCGGCGCCGGCCCACAACACCTCGCCGGTGGCGGTGAGTTCGTCCAGCAGCGCCGGGGAGTACCCGCCGACGCGGGACGGCAGCACCAGCTTCTCCAGGGCCGAGGCGGGCACCGGCGCGCCCTGGAGCTGCTCGACGGCGCGCACCAGGCCGTCGATACCGCGCAGGCCGTACGGACCGGCGGGCGGGGCGGCCGGCGCACCGGCGGCCGGCGCCGGGCGCGGCGGGCCGACCTGCTGCCACTGGGGGAGGAAGGCGGCGAGCGCGGCGGGCGGCACCGGCTCCAGCTCCTCGCGCAGCGCGGCCAGCGAGCGGCGGCGCAGCCGGCGCAGCACCTGGGCGTCGCACCACTCCTGACCTATCCCGGCGGGGTGGAACTCGCCCTGGACGACCCGGCCGGCGGCGGCGAGGCGGTGCAGCGCTCCGTCCGTGACGGCCGTGCCGAGGCCGAAGCGGGCGGCGGCCTGCTCGGACGTGAACGGGCCGTGGGTGCGGGCATAACGGGACAGCAGATCGCCCAGCGGGTCCTTGACCGGCTCGGTGAAGGACTCCGGGACGCCGACCGGCAGCGCGGTGCCCAGCGCGTCCCGGAGCCGCCCGGCGTCCTCGACGGCCGCCCAGTGGTCGGCGCCGGCGATCCGCACCCGGATGGCACGCCGGGCGGCGGCCAACTCCCGTGGCCAGGCCGGATCCGCGCCGCGCTCGGCCAGCTCCCCGTCGGTCAGCGGCCCCAGCAGCCGCAGCAGATCGGCGACGCCCTCGGCGTCCTTGGCGCGCCGGTCCTCCGTACGCCACTGGAGCTCGCGCTCCAGCTCGGCCAGCACCTCCGCGTCCAGCAGCTCGCGCAGCTCGGCCTGGCCCAGCAGCTCGGCCAGCAGCCGGGAATCCAGCGAGAGCGCGGCGGCGCGGCGCTCGGCCAGGGGGGAGTCGCCCTCGTACAGGAACTGGGCGACATAGCCGAAGAGCAGCGAGCGGGCGAACGGGGACGGCTCGGGGGTGGTCACCTCCACCAGGCGGACCCGGCGGGCCTCGATGTCGCCCATCAGTTCCGCCAGGCCCGGCACGTCGAAGACGTCCTGGAGGCATTCGCGGACCGCCTCCAGCACGATCGGGAAGGACCCGAACTCGCTTGCCACCTGGAGGAGCTGGGCGGCGCGCTGGCGCTGCTGCCACAGCGGCGTGCGCTTGCCGGGGCTGCGCCGGGGCAGCAGCAGGGCGCGCGCCGCGCACTCCCGGAAGCGGGAGGCGAACAGCGCGGAGCCGCCGACCTGGTCCGTGACGAGCTGGTCGACCTCGCCCCGGTCGAAGACGACATCGGCGGCTCCCACCGGGGACTGCTCCGGGTCGTACTCCGGGCGGTCGGCCGAGCCGCCGAGGCCGGTGTCGCCGTCGAGGAGGTCGAGGCCCATCAGATCGGCGTCCGGCAGCCGCAGCACGATGCCGTCGTCGGCGTGCATCACCTGGGCGTCCATGCCGTGGCGCTCGGTGAGCCGGGCGCCGAGGGCCAGCGCCCAGGGTGCGTGCACCTGCGCGCCGAACGGGGAGTGGATGACGATGCGCCAGTCGCCCAGCTCGTCGCGGAAGCGCTCGACGACGATCGTGCGGTCGTCCGGGACATGGCCGCAGGCCTGCCGCTGCTCGGTGAGATAGCCCAGGACGTTGGAGACCGCCCAGTCGTCGAGCCCGGCGGCGGCCAGCCGGGCGCCGGCGTCCTGTGGGGGCAGCGAGCCGATCTCCCGGAGGAACGCGCCCAGCGCACGGCCCAGTTCGAGCGGACGGCCGAGCTGGTCGCCCTTCCAGAAGGGCAGCCGGCCGGGGACTCCGGGGGCGGGGGTGACCAGGACCCGGTCGCGGGTGATGTCCTCGATGCGCCAGGACGTCGTGCCGAGCGTGAAGACGTCGCCCACGCGGGATTCGTAGACCATCTCCTCGTCCAGTTCCCCCACCCGTCGCCCGCCCCCCTTCGCGGAGCTCTCGCCCGCCAGGAAGACGCCGAACAGACCGCGGTCGGGGATCGTGCCGCCGGACGTCACGGCCAGGCGCTGGGCGCCGGGGCGGCCGGTGACCGTCTGCGCGACGCGGTCCCAGACGACGCGCGGGCGCAGCTCGGCGAAGGCGTCGGAGGGATAGCGGCCGGCGAGCATGTCCAGGACGGCGGTGAACGCGGACTCCGGGAGGGCCGCGAACGGGGCCGCCCGGCGGACCACGGCCAGCAGCTCCCCGACGTCCCAGGTGTCCATCGCGGTCATCGCGACCAGCTGCTGGGCCAGCACGTCCAGCGGATTGGCGGGCACTCGCAGCGCCTCGATGGCGCCGGTGCGCATCCGCTCCGTCACCACCGCCGCCTGCACCAGATCGCCCCGGTACTTGGGGAAGACGATGCCCGTCGAGACCGCGCCGACCTGATGGCCGGCCCGGCCCACCCGCTGGAGCCCGGAGGCGACCGACGGCGGCGACTCCACCTGGACGACCAGATCGACCGCGCCCATGTCGATGCCCAGCTCCAGACTGGAGGTGGCGACCACCGCCGGCAGCCGGCCGGCCTTCAAGTCCTCCTCCACCTGGGCGCGTTGCTCCTTGGAGACGGAACCGTGGTGGGCGCGGGCCAGCAGGGGCGGCGCGCCCTTGGCGGCACCGGACTCGGCCATCAGCTCCGCGGGGGAGTGGTGCTCGGGGAGCGCCGCACCGACCGTGCGCTCGTACGCGATCTCGTTGAGGCGGTTGCACAGCCGCTCGGCCAGGCGGCGGGAGTTGGCGAAGACGATCGTGGAGCGGTGCGCCTGGACGAGGTCGGCGATCCGCTCCTCGACCTGCGGCCAGATGGACGGCTTCTCGCCCGGGTCGCCCTCCTGGACGGGGGAGCCGCCCAGCTCTCCCATGTCCTCCACCGGGACGACCACCGACAGGTCGAACTCCTTCCCGGACGGCGGCTGGACGATCTCCACCCGGCGCCGCGGGGAGAGATAGCGGGCCACCTCCTGCACCGGGCGGACCGTCGCCGACAGCCCGATCCGGCGGGCCGGGCGGGCGAGCAGCTCATCCAGCCGCTCCAGGGAGAGCGCCAGATGCGCACCGCGCTTGGTGCCGGCGACGGCGTGCACCTCGTCCACGATGACCGTCTCGACGCCGGCCAGCGCCTCCCGGGCCGAGGACGTCAGCATCAGGAACAGCGACTCGGGGGTCGTGATGAGGATGTCCGGCGGGCGGACGGCCAGCGAGCGCCGCTCGGCGGGCGGGGTGTCACCGGAGCGGATGCCCACCCGGATGTCCGGCTCCGGCAGCCCGAGGCGGACCGACTCCTGGCGGATCCCGGTCAGCGGGCTGCGCAGATTGCGCTCCACGTCGACGGCGAGCGCCTTGAGGGGGGAGACGTACAGCACCCGGCAGCGCTTCTTGGGCTCGGCGGGCGGCGGGCTGCCCGCCAGCGCGTCCAGCGACGCGAGGAAGGCGGCCAGGGTCTTGCCGGAGCCGGTCGGCGCCACCACGAGGACGTCGGAGCCGGCGCCGATCGCCCGCCAGGCGCCCTCCTGCGCGGCGGTGGGCGCGCTGAAGGCCCCGGTGAACCATCCCCGGGTCGCCGGCGAGAACGAATCGAGCGCTGCCTCGGTCATGTTCCCCATCGTGCACCGGACCACTGACAATCCGGTCCGGCGCCCGTCACGGACGGCCCGCCGAGGCGCCGCCGCCCCCGGCCACCCGCGCCCGTCACCGCCTGCCGCGGCCCGCCGCCCCCCGTCCACGGTGCGGACGTCCCGGCCCGCGGCGGTCCGGCGGGCGCAGAATGGGGGGCATGTTCATGATCGACGGGGGCGGCGCGGGCGGCGGTTCCGTACCGCGCGGCGCGGCCGGCGCGCGGGCGGTGCCGCGGGCCCGCGGCGAATGGGCGCGCCACTGGCGCTATGCCGGACTGCCCGGCCTGGACCTGCTGCGCGCCCGCTACGTGGAGCACTCCTTCCCCCGCCATGCCCACGACGGCTATGTGATCTGCGTGGTCACCTCCGGGATCGAGGAGGTCGGCCTCCGGGACGGCACGGTCCACGCCGGCCACGGCGGCATCGTGATGATCAATCCGGAGGTGCCGCACAGCGCGCGGGCCGGCGCCCCCGAAGGCTGGACCTACGCCACGCTCTACCCGTCGGCGGACCTCGTCGCCGGCATCGCCCGGGAGACCACCGCACTGCGCGGCACCGCGGGCTTCGTCCGCACCGTCGCCGACGAACCGCGCATCGGCCGCATGATCGCCGGGATCCACCGGGCGGCCGAGGCCGGCAACGCACTGGCCGCCGACAGCCTGCTGCGGGTCGCCCTCGCCCACCTGCTGCGCCGCCACGGAGGCCCGCTGCCGCCCCGGGCACCTCGTACGGCCGGCGCCCGCACCGCCGCCCGCGCCCGCGCCGCCCTGGAGGAGCGGATGGCCGACCCGCCCACCCTGGAGCAGCTCGCGCGGGAACTGGACACCGGCCCGTTCGCGCTGCTGCGGGCCTTCAAGAGCGCGTACGGCATGCCGCCGCACACCTGGCTGACCGACGCCCGGGTGCGCCGCGCCCGCCTCCTCCTGGAGGAGGGACGGCCGCCCGCCGAGACGGCGGGGGGGGGCGGCGTCT
>NZ_KN708638.1:6061849-6072445 GCF_000805335.1 Streptomyces sp. CT34
ACCCGGATCGTCGGGGTCCCACCGGGCGCCTACCGCCGGGAGCGTGCGGCGGCGGACCGGCCGGACGGCGGCATCCCCGTGTGACCGAGGCGCGGTCGCGCGCCTACGGGGGCGGTCGGGAGGTCCTGGCGATGGTGGGGGAGGAGCGGGTCATCCGCGGTCGCGCGCATACGGGGCGGGAGTGTCGTGTCTACGGGAGCGTCGCGCCCGCGGGAGCTTCGCGTCTACGGGAGCGTCGCGTCCGCGGGTGCAAGAACGTACAAGACCGCCCCGGACGCGTCCTCTTAGGGTCCGGGGCGTGGCAGACCAGGCAGAGCAGACAGCGCAGACAGAAGATCGGGAACGGGCGGCACCCGCGGGGACGGCGGGGCAATCCGGGACCGCGGGGGAATCCGGGACGGCAGCGGCAGCAGGGGCGGTGGCGGGACCCGCCAAGGAGCCGGCCGCGCCGCCGTCCCGGCCGGGCGCGGACCGGCCCGACTCCGCCGTCATCAGGGACGCGTTGGGAGTCGGCGTCGCCGTCGGGCTCTCCGGCTTCGCCTTCGGGGTGACCTCCACCGGCGCCGGGCTCGGCGTCTGGCAGACCTGCGCGCTGAGCCTGCTGGTCTTCACCGGAGCCTCGCAGTTCGCACTGGTCGGCGCGCTCGCCGCGGGCGGCAACCCGCTCACCGCCGCCGCCGGGGCGTTCTTCCTCGGCGTCCGCAACGCCTTCTACGGGCTGCGGCTGTCCGCTCTCCTCGGCTACCGGGGCGCGTTCCGGCCGCTCGCCGCCCACTGGGTCATCGACGAGACCTCGGCCGTCGCCCTCGCCCAGCCCGACCGGCACCGCGCCCGGCTCGGCTTCACCGTCACCGGACTGACCCTCTACGTCCTGTGGAACCTCACCACCCTCGGCGGCGCCCTGGGGGCCGAGGCGCTCGGTGACACCGCCGCCTGGGGCCTGGACGGGGCCGCCCCCGCGGTCTTCCTGGCGCTGCTCGCGCCGATGCTGAAGACCGCCGTCGAGCGGGCCGCGGCCGGCCTCGCCGTCCTGCTGCTGATGGCGACGCTCCCGGTGCTGCCCGCGGGCGTGCCGGTGCTGCTGGCGGCGCTCGCCGCGCCCGCCGTCCTCGCCGTCCAGGGGTGGCGCGGGCGCGCGGCCACCGGGGGACGCGACACCGCGCACCACCGCACCACCGGGGAGGATCGGGCATGAACGTCTGGATCGCGATCGGCGTCACCGCCGCCGGCTGCTACCTGGTCAAGTTCCTCGGCCTGTCGGCGCCCGCCGGCGTCCTGGAACGCCCGCTGGTGCGGCGGCTGGCCGCGCTGCTCCCGGTGGCGCTGCTGGCCGCCCTCACCGCCCAGGAGACCTTCAGCGACGGGCAGCACCTGATGCTCGACGCCAGGGCCGCCGGGGTGGCCGCGGCGGCCGTCGCGCTCGTCCTGCGGGCGCCGTTCCTGCTCGTCGTCGGTGTGGCGGTCGCGGTGACCGCAGGAGTGCGGGCGCTCGGCGGGTGACCGCCCCCGGTGCGGCCCCGGCGCCTCAGGCCATCGGCCGCCCGTACGCCCGGAGGGTGTGCAGCGCCTCCAGCGTCACCATCGGGCGGCCCTCCAGGGCCGTACCGGGCGCCCACGCCCGCCAGTTGACGGGCCAGCCGCCGTCGTCCTCCTGGAGGGAGACGAGGTGGTCCAGCGCCACGTCCATCTCCTTGTCGGTGAACCAGCCGCGGGCCAGCGAGTCGGGCGAGGGTGCGAAGTGGTACGCGAGGTGGTGCTCCCCGGGGGCGTACCCGGCCGCGACCGGGACTTCCGCCGCCCGCTCCGGATCCAGCAGGACCAGGCCCTGCTCCCGGACGATCCGGCCCAGCCGCCGCGCCGCCGCCGCTGCCCGGGGCCGGTCCGGGGCGCCGTTCAGGAAGGCCAGTGCCGCCTCGGCCTCGTAGGGGTGGGTCTCCTCCAGGGACTCCACGGCCGCCCAGCAGTAGTCCGTGGCCCGGAACAGCCAGGCGTGCCACACCTGGTTGCGGTGCAGCACCCCCACCACCGGGCCGGTCGCCAGCAGCGCGCTCGGCGGATCGTCCACCACCGGGATCCACGGCGCGGCCGGGTAGCCGCGCAACGAGGGATGCACCGCCGGCAGCGCTCCCTCCGGCGTCGAGATCCGGGTCAGATAGCGGCAGATCCGCTCCACCTGGCGGCCGTCGCAGCGCCCGATGCGGTCGAGGACCTTCAGCGCGTGCGCGGTGTGCAGCGGCTGGCTCACCGGACCGCGCAGATCGGGCTCCAGGGCGTGGCCGAAGCCGTCGTCGTCGTTGCGGTAGGCGGCGAGCGCGGTCTCGACCGGGTCCGCTGCGCCGCCGAGGAAGTGGTACGCGAAGAGCCGCTGCTCCAGCACCCGGGCGGTCAGCCAGACGAAGCGCTCGGCGCGCGCCAGGAGAGTCGATGAGGGGCTTACGTTTTCGGCCATGGCCTGACCGTAGGGCTGAATTCCTCCGCCGGCACGGGCCCGCGGCCCGCTGCCCTCCGAGGGCGGGATCCTCACGGCATGCGGTTGACGGTCTTCCGGCAGCTCCGGGGCGTCTCCAGCGGTGGTACGGGGATTGCGGGTTGCCGGCGCGCGTGCTGCGATGCGGCACGTGACGGTCCAACGACCGCTCGGCAGACGCCTCTTCGTGGACCTCGCGCGGATCGCCTCCGCGCCGAGTCGTCCGATGGACTGCCGACTCGGCGGCAATTCGCCCTTTTTCGCACCTATCGCCCTCCCGCTTCGGCCTCGCACGCCATCGTTCCGGCCGCAGCGCTCGTGCCCCGTCCTCGTGCCCGGTCCTCGTGCCCCGCGTGTGCGCCGTCCCGGCCGCGCTCCCGTTTCGTGCATGCCGTTTCCGACTCCTGGAGCCGACTCATGCCCCTCGCAGAACCCGCGCACCCGCCTTCGCCACCGCCCTGGCCGCCGTTCTCGGCAGCGTTCTCGGCAGCGCGGCGACGGACCGGCCGCACCGCCGCCCGCCAACCCCTCGGTGAGCGGCCGGCCCGGCGCGGCCACCCGGAACGCGCCGGCGCCCGGCCGCCCGCCGAGGGGCGGGGCCGGGCGCCGGAGGAACGGTCACGCGGACCGGCGGGTCACTCGTACTCGTCGCCGTACTCGTCGCCCTCGTAGATGTAGTTGTTGACGACCTCGACCTGGGGCTCGTCGTCGCTGAAGGCTTCGTTGAGCAGCGCACCGCCCACCAGGCCGGCCGCACCGGCGCCGAGGAGCGCGCCGGTGCCGAAGCGCCGGCCGCCCTGCTGGGGGCCGCCCTGCTGCGGGTACCCCTGCGGGGCCTGCTGGGGGTAGCCCTGCTGCGCCGACTGCGGGTAGCCCGCCTGGGCCGGGGTGTAGAACGGCGGCGTGGTGGTCTGGATCCGCTGCGCGCAGCCGCCGCAGGTCTGGATCTGGCGGGCCACGCCCCACTGCGGGGACCACATCACGGGCGTCATCCCCGGGCCGTGGTTGGGGTCGAAGAAGCAGGTCATGTCGGAACTTCCTGTCGATTGCGGTGATGAGGCGGCGGTGAGGCCGGATCCGGACGGCTCCGCGCCGGCGGCGGACGCCACAGGAAGGGACGCCACGGTGGGCGTGGGCGTTGCAGCAGAGGCGGACTGTCCGGAAGCTGGGGGATGCGCGGCGCCGGGTCCGGCCGCCGGGGCGGGGCGCAGGACGTCGACGCCGAAGTCCTGCGCGATGCCGGCGAGCCCGGAGGCGTAGCCCTGGCCGATGGCGCGGAACTTCCAGTCCGCGCCGTGGCGGTAGAGCTCGCCGAAGATCATGGCGGTCTCCGTGGCGGCCTCGCCGGCCAGGTCGTAGCGGGCGAGCTCGGTGCCGCTGTCCTGGTCGAGCACCCGGATATAGGCGCTGCGGAGCTGGCCGAAGTTGTGCCGGCGCTGCTCGGCCTCGTAGAGGGAGACCGGGAAGACGATCCTGGCGACCTCGGGCGGGACCGAGGGGAGGCGGACCTCGATCTGCTCGTTGTCATCGCCGCCGGCCGGGCCGTTGCCGGAGTGCCGCACCGAACCGTCGGGGCTGAGGTTGTTGAAGAAGACGAAGTGCCGGTCCGAGAGGACCCTGCCGGAGGCGTCGCACAGCAGCGCGCTGGCGTCCAGGTCGTGGTCGACCCCGGCGGCGGTGCCCACCTGCCAGCCCAGCCCCACCTTCACGGCGGTCAGACCGGGGGCCTGCTTGCTGAGCGACACATTGCCACCCTTGGTCAGGGCCACGCCCATGAGCTTCCTCCTCCACTGTCCCGGCTTCCGGCGTCCGTCGGCTACAACGCGAGGGAAAACGGCAGGGTTCCCCGCCTTGCGCAATGCCTAAAGTATGCAGCTGAGGCCACATCAGACGATCGCCGCCACCCTGTTTTGGCGCACTGCCTACGCGGCCGGGCGGCTGCCGCGGGCCCT
Organism: Streptomyces sp. CT34; assembly: GCF_000805335.1. Lineage (GTDB taxonomy): Bacteria > Actinomycetota > Actinomycetes > Streptomycetales > Streptomycetaceae > Streptomyces. The sequence goes on from NZ_KN708638.1 coordinate 6,066,269, forward strand.
GGGCCGGGACATACGGGCGCCGCCCCCTCATCCGGGCCGCCGTCACGGCGCGACGGCCCTATCCGCCTTCCCCCAGTTGTCGTGCAGCCGGTCCAGATAGGACCGCGCCTGGCTCCCCGGCGGCACACCGCGGGCGAACGCCCGCATGTTGCCCGCCCCGGCGTTGTACCCGAGTGCCAGCAACTCGTCCCGCGAGTACGAGGCGGACCGGTGGGCCGGCAGCTGCCCGGCCAGATCGTGCAGGTACCACGCCGCCGCCTCGATGGCGAGATTCCGGTCGTCGGGCAGTTCGTCCCACTTCCGGCCGGCGAAGTCGCGCCCCCGCTTGACCTCGTCGAAGGTGGCCCGGTGCATGTTCGCTACACCGAAGGCGGCGTCGGCCTTGTACCGCTGCCAGGCGCGCTCGAAGGCGGGATCGTGCGGCTTGTACGCCTCGTTGTAGAGGATCGCCATCACCAGCCGCGGTGCCACGCCGGCCCGGTCCGCGTACCTGCGCACCGCAGCCGCGCAGTCCGCCGGGTCGTACGCCGGGCCGGGCCGCGCCGTGGTCGGACCGCCGCCGGGCGGCTGCGACTGTGCGGCGGTCGGCGTCGCAGCGGGGGCCGGTGCGCCGCCCCGGGGGGAACCACCGTCGGTGTGCACCATGGCCCATACGGCCAGGGCGACGCCCGGCAGGACGAGCCATCGCCACCGCACCCGGGAATCTGCCATACCTCACTCTCTCAGGTACGGGCAACCGGCCGGCGCCGTCCGGCGGGCCGGGCGCACTGCCGTGCCTCAGCCGACGTTCACCCCGAAGTCCTGGGCGATCCCGCGCAGGCCCGAGGCGTAGCCCTGGCCGATCGCGCGGAACTTCCACTCCGCGCCGTGGCGGTAGACCTCGCCGAACACCATGGCGGTCTCCGTGGACGCGTCCTCCGTGAGGTCGTAGCGGGCTATCTCCTGGCCGTTGGCGTGGTTGACCACCCGGATGAAGGCGTTGCGCACCTGGCCGAAGCTCTGGCCGCGCTGTTCGGCCTCGTAGATGGAGACCGGGAAGACGATCTTGGCGACCTCGGCCGGGACCGAGCTGAGGTTGATCTCGATCTGCTCGTCGTCGCCGTGGCTGCCGCCGGTGAGGTTGTCGCCGGAGTGCACCACGGAACCGTCCGGGCTGCTGAGGTTGTTGAAGAAGACGAAGTGCCGGTCGGAGACGACCTTGCCCGACTGCGCGCAGAGCAGTGCGGAGGCGTCCAGGTCGTAATCCGCGCCCGTGGTGGTGCGGACGGCCCAACCCAGGCCGACCGTCACGGCGCTGAGGCCCGGGGCCTCCTTGCTGAGCGAGACATTGCCGCCCTTGGACAGGGTCACACCCATGAAAAACCCTCCACCAGTCCGGTGCCTGTGTGCTGTCGTTCCTGACAACGAGGGGGAACCCCTCCGTGGTTCCATGATTGCGCAACCACTAAAATGTCTTACGGGCAGGTAGGTGGGCGGCGCGGGCGGGCAACGGCAGGCGGCGCGCGGCGGGCGCGACGGGAACGGTCAGGGAGCGGCAGGATGTTCTTCGGTATGAGCACCGCCGATCTGCTCGTCATCGGCCTGATCGGGGTGGTGCTCTTCGGCCCGGACAAACTGCCGGAGTTCATCCGTAACGTCACCGGGTTCCTGCGCAAGGTACGGGAGTACTCGGAGAACGCGAAACAGGAAGTGCGCTCCGAACTCGGCCCGGAATTCAAGGACTTCGAGTTCGAGGACCTGCATCCCAGGAACTTCGTCCGCAAGCAGCTGCTCCAGGGCGACGGCCTCGGTCTCGGCGAGCTCCGCGACGCCCTCGACCTGCGGCGCGAGGCGGACCTCCTGGAGGAGCCGGCCGCGGCCGGGCGCGGTGCGCGCGACACCGGCGCCGCCCCGGACCGGGTGGACCTCCGCAAGGGCGACCGCGCGGACGCGCCCCACGGGGACCGCCCGCCCTTCGACACCGACGCGACCTGACGGCCGTCCGTAGCGGGCCCTATAGGCGTATCTCAGGCGCCGATGTGCCGCAGACGGGGCGGCGCTTGCTGCCCCGGGCGGGCGGCCAGCTGCCGGAACAGGAGCCGGACCACCGCCACCACGTCAGGGTCGTCGACGAGGTAGACCACCCGCCGGCCCTCGCGGCGCGAGCGCACCAGTCCGGCCAGCTTCAGCTTGGACAGGTGCTGGCTCACCGCCGGCAGCGCGCCGCCCACCCGCTCGGCCAGCCCGCTGACGTCGCTCTCGCCCTGGGCCAGTGCCCACACGATGTGCAGACGCGGGGGAGAGGCCAGCAGACCGAACATCGCCGCCGCCTCGGCCAGCACCTCGGCGGACGGATCGGCCGTGGACTGGGCACCCCCGCCCATGCGTTCGACGCTCTTCACCACTGCGACTCTCCCCGTGTCATGGCCCCCGGACCGCCCAGTCTAGGCGCCGCGCCGTACGGCCCTCCGGCCGCGGCCGGACGTCTGCCCCCATCGCGGATCAAAGGGGTCACGAACTGCTGCAACGTCAGACACGGACGTCGGTGTGGACGTCTGATGCGCACGTCGGATGGGGCCTGCGCCGCGGCCGGTGGAACGGCAGACACCCGCCCGCCCCACCGGCCGCACCGATGCGTCAGTTGACGCAGGGGATGCCGCCCTCCTTGACGGAGTCGCCCGCGAAGGCGTTCGACGGGACCGGGGACGGCGCGCCGCCCGAGCCCTTGCTGTCGTCGGAGCTGCCGGAGCCCCCGGAGGAGCTGTCCGAGCCGCTCGCGGGCGGCCCGGTGTAGTCCTTGCCGAGGACGACATGGACGTGTCCGGCGGGGACGGCCGACGAGGAGACGGCCGAGCCCGTACCCAGCTTCGAGGCGATCTGCTGCCCGGCCTCCTGGGCGCCCGCCCCGTAGACCACGGTGGTCTTCTGCCGGGGTGCGAAGTTGGTCGCCTTGCCGGCCGTGTAGCCCATGCCGGTCAGCGCCTTGAGCTCCTCGGCCGCGCCGCCGGTCTTGCCGGAACCGTTGAGGACGTCGACGGTGGCCGGCGCGGCCTTCGTCGACGGGGACGACTTGCCGCCGTCCGAGCTGCTCGAGTTGCCGGAGGACCCGGACTTGCCGCCGATCATCGACTGCACGATGGCCTGGATCTTCGGGACGTCGACGAGGTTCACGGACTCGCGGTTGCGGGTGCCGAAGCCGGCGATGGGCAGGGTGTGGAACTCGACGTTCCCGCCCGTGAGGTTGGTGGCCTGCTGCGCGAAGTCCAGGACATCGAATTTGCTGTCGATGACCAGGTCCTTCTTCACCACGTCGAACAGCCCCTGGAGCTTGCCCAGGTCGCCGAACACCCCCTGGCTCTTCAGCTTGTGGGTCACCGACGAGATGAACGCCTGCTGGCGGTGGGTGCGGTCCAGGTCACCGTTGTCGAGGCCGTGCCGCTGCCGCACGAACGCCAGCGCCTGCTTGGGGTTGAGCTGCTGGTGACCCGCGCCGAAGTCGGCACCGGAGTACCGGTCCTTGACCGGGTGCTTCAGGCACACCTCGATCGGCTGGAGCACCTTGGCGATGTCGTAGAAGCCCAGCAGGTTGACCTCGGCGAAGTGGTCGATCGGCACCTGGAGCAGGTTCTGGACGGTCGCCAGCGTCGCCTCCCGGCCGGCCTCCCGGCTCTTGGCCTCCAGGTCGGCGCCCTTGAGGCCCTGGGCGGAGAGCTTGTCGTGGGCGACCGTGTAGGCGTTGCCGTACGCCTCCTTGATCTTGAAGTGCCCCTGGGAGCTGCCGTCGCCGTTGAGCGTCTGCACATAGTCGTCGCGCGGGACGGAGAACGCGGTGACCTTCCCGCCGTCCGCGGGAATGTGCATCAGGATCAGGGTGTTGGTGTTGTAGTACCCGATGTCGCTGGAGCCGGCGTGCAGCTGGTCCTTGACGAACTCCCGCGGCAAGTCGTTGCCGTTCATGTCCTTGCGGGAATCCAGGCCGATCAGCAGCAGGTTGACCGAGTTGTCCAGGTGCTTGGGCGCGTTCTTGCCGCCGATGGCGCTGAGCGCGTCGGAGGTGTTCAGCCCGCTGCTCACCCAGTTGTACGCCGCCCAGGACACCCCGCTCGCCAGCAGGATGAGCCCCGAGGAGAGCGCGAGCGCGGTCCGTCCCACGACGACGAGCGGCGAGCGCCGCGGTCCGCGGCGTCCCGTACCGCCGGCCGACTGGCGCCGGGCGGCCCGGCCGCCCGTTCCACCGTGCTCCTCGGGCTCCCGCCCGTAGGGGCTCGACCCGTACGGACTCCGCCCGTACGGATTCTGCTCGTCACGCACCGCTGTTCCTCCTGCTCCCGTTCCGCCCGCTTTGCCGCCTGGTCCCGACGAGCCGTACCACCAGCACGACGATCAGCACGATCTCCGCCGCCGCCATGGCGGGGAAGCCGTCCACGGCCCAGCGCACCGCCGCGGTGGTCAGTCCCTTGCCCTGCGCGGTGGTGGTCCCCGCGACCTGCTCACAGGCCACTGTGATCACCGCCACAACCAGCGGGGGAGCAGATATCAGCCACCACGCGCCCGGGCGCGTGCACGCCTTCGCCGCCAGGGCGGCCCCGATCGCCGCGGCGATCGCGAACACCCATCCCGGCCGTGAGGTGATCGCCATGTCGGCCAGTGCACCCACGACCGCCAGGCCCAGCGCCACCAGAGCCGCTCTGCCCCCGCGGCCCTGTCTGGCCGCTCTGTCCGCACGCGACGAACGGGCGCCGTCGTGGCCGGCCCGGCCGGAGTACCGGCCGTCATCCGGTCCCGGGCGCTGCGTCCCCCGGCGTCGTGGGCCCGGGACCTGGCGTGACGCCTGTCCCGGGTCTCGCGCCAGGTCGTCGTACCCGTTAGGGGTCTCGGTGCGCTGACCTGTCATTCGCATCCCTCATACGGCCGACCGACGTGTCGGTCGCGTGTGCCTTCTGCCCGGCGGCAGAAGATGGCGATTCCGGCGGGAAAGACGCTGGACGCGCCGAGCCGGTTGCTATGTTGACTGCTTAATTGCGCAATCTAGCAAGTGTGGAGTCCGGCCTGAAAAGGTACCCGACCACGAGCCGCCCTCCTCCCGCGCCCGTCGGCCGACCCCTCCGACCAGCGGAGAGGCGGTGCCGGGCCCCGGTGGGAACCGGGTGTACGGGCCGGGTGGGCGGCGCCGGGCAGTGCCCATACCGCACCTCCTTCCGTCCCGCGGTCACTCCGGTGTACCCGGTGAACCTGTGAGGACGGTCCAGCACAGGTCAAGAAACCCGTGCAGGATCGTAGAGATACCCGACCTGGCGCACGGTGGCAATGGCCGCGCGGTGTGCCGGGCCGATCTTCCGCCGCAGCCGGGCGATATGGACGTCCACGGTCCGTATGTCGCCGACCGCGGGCTGTCGCCACACCTGGACCATCAGCTGCTTGCGGCTGTACACCTGCCGGGGATGCGCGGTCAGGTGTGCCAGGAGCTCGAACTCCAGATACGTCAGCTTGAGGGGCCGCCCGTCGACCGCGGCGGTCCGCAGGTCGCGGTCGACCGTGAGGCCGCCCCGGGTCGGGGGCGCGGCAGGGGACCGGGGTCGGGGGCAGAGGGTGCGGAGTGCGATGGCCCTGGGGTAGCGCACGGGCATGGTTCTGCTCCTTGGGTTCGGCGGCTGCGGTGTGCGCGCTCACTGCGCGAGCGCGACCTGGACGATCTTGACGACGACCAGGACCATCGCGATGAGCAGGTAGGTGCGTAGGGCGCCCATGCCGAGCTTGCGTGCGGTGGACATGACCGGTGTGGTGAGCGTGTCCAGTGGGGGCATCCGCCAACTCTCCTTGCCGGTGCGGTCGATCGGGTCTTCCTTGGTGCCGGTGCGGCGGCGGGTGAAGGCGTATCCGGCTGCGAGGACTCCGAGGACGCCGCAGGCGGCCATGATGTCGAGGATCGCGGTGGAGTTGATGTCGGGGAAGAGGACCGAGGCGGTCAGGATGATGGAGAGGGTGACCAGGACTCCGACCACCGCGGCGGTGAAGGCGTTGGTCTTGGGGCCGTTGACCCAGGGGCCCAGGACGGCCTTGTCGTTGCAGAGCAGCAGCAGGAAGACGGTGGCGGAGGGCAGCAGCACTCCGGCGAGGGTCTGCACGCCGGTGGTGAGCAGGCCGAGGGGGGAGCCGGGGATGAGGACGATCGTGGCGGCCACCGCGACCAGGCCGGCG
>NZ_KN708638.1:6072455-6078971 GCF_000805335.1 Streptomyces sp. CT34
ATTCCGGCCTGGTCGGTGTAGTGCCCGAGGCCGTTGGTGCCGGCGAAGGTCGCGGCGGTGAGGCCCATGATGGCGGCGGCGCCGATGACGACGATGGCGATGCCGATCCACAGGTCGGCCTTCTCGTAGCGCATGAAGCGGGGGGTGATGCGCTTGTCGATGACGTAGGACTGCTGGAAGAACAGCTGCCAGGGGGCGACGGTGGTGCCGACGATCGCGATGATCAGCAGCATGACGGTTGCCAGTTGGCCCGCACCGCCCGGGATGCCGGGCGTCACGAAGTCGTGCGCCATCTGTGAGGTCTTGGGGTGGATGAGGAAGTAGAGCGGGACCAGCAGCAGCGAGCCGATGCACAGGGCGACGGCGATGCGCTCGAAGCGGCGGAAGGAGCCGGTGAAGGCGGAGGCGATGATGATGGCGGCGGCCAGGATCACCGCGCCGGCCTTGGGCAGTCCCAGGTAGCCGGCCGCCAGGGTGATGCCGATGAACTCGGTGACGAGGGTGAGGGCGTTGAGGAGGAAGAGGTCGATGACGGAGAAGGCGCCCCAAAATTTTCCGAAGCGCTCCAGGATGAGGCGGGCGTGGCCGACGCCGGTGACGGCGCCGAGGCGCAGCACCATTTCCTGGTTGACGTAGAGGACGGGGATGAGCAGGAGCAGGGTCCACAGCAGGCTGGTGCCGTAGTTCTGCCCGGCCTGGCCGTAGGTGTCGAAGGCGCCGGCGTCGTTGTCGCCGACCATCACGATCAGGCCGGGGCCGACGATGGCCAGGAGCGTCTTGAGCTTGGCTGACAGGCCGGTGCGGGGCGCGGTGTCGTCGAGCTTGATGGTGCCCAGCGCGCCGCGGATGTCGCCCACGTGCGCGTCATCGAGCACCGCGGTGCGCGACGCGGTGGCCGCGGAGCTGCCGTTGAGCGTGGTGCGGGTCATGGCGTACCTCCCAAGTCCCCCCGGAGGGGGATGTGTTGGGGGGCACGCGGCAGTCATCCCCCCTGCGCGGAGCGCAGCACGGCGGCCCGTGATGGCGCCTGGCCATACGGGGGTGCGTCGCGGCGGGAAGGCCGCGCAGGGAAGGTGGTCACCGCGTGCCGGAAGAGTGCGAGGACAGGCGGATGGCGGGCCGATGATGGCCCGGACTACTGCAACTGCAATCCATGTCTCTCGCCTCCTTCCGGCCGGGACGCGAACGGTGCGCGTCAGCAACGACTCGGCAAGGAGCAGGCCGGACCGGAATACCCGGCCGACTCACCCCAACTCGTCAGAGCTTTGGCACTCCACGGCGTAATCCCCTTACCGGGGAAGCCACTTGGGGTCACCCCTTAGGCCGGGGAGACCTGTCCTGAACCTGGGCGTCTCTCGACGTCGTGGGGTCAGTGGCCTGTGTCCGTGAAGACGCCTCACCGAACGAGGTGCCTTTTCAAACCTCGAAGAGTCTAGCCCCGCGCCGGGACCCCGATTCGCGTTCTTGGCAGAGACTTAACCGAGCGCGTGACGGACGTCACGCGGCGGGCGTGCGGACTGGGTGTGCGGAGTGGGTGGTCCGGTGCGGGAACCGGCGAGCCGAGGGGCGGCGCGCGGGCCGGCCGGGAGGCGGGACAATGGCACCCTGTCCGTAAGGCCGCGGAGCGGCGGGAGCCGGAGGCGGATCACAGTGGGTGCGGAGCGGGAATCATGCGGTTGACGGTGTTCTGGCAGCGGATGGCGGACCACTTCGGCGCGGTGTACGCCGACTCGTTCGCGCGCGACCACGTGATGTCCGAGCTCGGCGGCCGTACCGTCCATGAGGCGCTGGCGGCGGGATGGAGCGCCAAAGAGGTGTGGCGGGCGGTCTGCGTCGCCATGGATGTGCCGTACGACAAGCGGTGAGCGCCGCCGGCAAGCGGTGGGCGGCGGCCCTCGGCGGTGAGCCGCCGGCGGGTTCCCCGCCTGATCGCGTTCACCGTCGACCTGTGGTGCGCGCTGCGGGTCTGCTGGTGCGCGCTGCGGGTCTTCGGCTCCGTCGTGATCTCAAGGCAGTTCGAGAACTGTCTCCTCCAGTCGCGGATCGCCGCGTAGACGGTCGGCTTCCACGACGGTCGGCTTCCATCTCGCCCTCGCCCTCGGCTCGGTCCTTGCCTGCGGTGTCCTGGGGCGCTTGACACCAAAATCGAACATACATTCTCATGGGGATCCGGCCGCGTAGCCCGGGCCCTTGCCGGGGTGGTTCCCGGGCATTTCGCGGGGTTATCCACAGGCAGGAGCCGGGTCCGGGCGCATTGTCAGTGGCAGGCGTTAGCGTCATGGACGTGAAGCGATCGACTCAAGCAAACCGGGTGGAACCCATGGCAGGCACCGACCGCGAGAAGGCGCTGGACGCCGCGCTCGCACAGATTGAACGGCAATTCGGCAAGGGCGCCGTGATGCGCATGGGGGAGCGGCCCAACGAACCCATCGAGGTCATCCCCACCGGATCGACCGCCCTCGACGTCGCGCTCGGCGTCGGCGGCATCCCGCGCGGCCGGGTCGTCGAGGTCTACGGTCCGGAGTCCTCCGGTAAGACGACCCTGACCCTGCACGCCGTGGCGAACGCCCAGAAGGCCGGCGGCTCCGTCGCGTTCATCGACGCCGAGCACGCCCTCGACCCCGAGTACGCCAAGAAGCTCGGTGTGGACACCGACGCCCTGATCCTCTCCCAGCCGGACAACGGCGAGCAGGCCCTGGAGATCACGGACATGCTGGTCCGCTCCGGCGCGCTCGACCTGATCGTGATCGACTCGGTCGCCGCCCTGGTGCCGCGGGCCGAGATCGAGGGCGAGATGGGCGACTCGCACGTCGGTCTCCAGGCCCGGCTGATGAGCCAGGCGCTGCGCAAGATCACCAGCGCGCTCAACCAGTCCAAGACCACCGCCATCTTCATCAACCAGCTCCGCGAGAAGATCGGCGTGATGTTCGGCTCGCCGGAGACCACGACCGGTGGCCGCGCGCTGAAGTTCTACGCCTCGGTCCGGATCGACATCCGCCGGATCGAGACCCTGAAGGACGGCACCGAGGCGGTCGGCAACCGCACCCGCTGCAAGGTCGTCAAGAACAAGGTCGCCCCGCCCTTCAAGCAGGCCGAGTTCGACATCCTCTACGGCCAGGGCATCAGCCGCGAGGGCGGTCTGATCGACATGGGCGTCGAGCACGGCTTCATCCGCAAGTCCGGCGCCTGGTACACCTACGAGGGCGACCAGCTCGGCCAGGGCAAGGAGAACGCCCGCAACTTCCTCAAGGACAACCCGGACCTCGCCAACGAGATCGAGAAGAAGATCAAGGAGAAGCTGGGCATCGGCGTGAAGCCGGAAGACCTGGCGGCGGAGCCCGGTGCGGATGCGGCGGGTGCGGCGGAGGCGCCGGCCAAGGCCGCGCCGGCGGCGGCCACCAAGGCCGCCAAGGGCTCCAAGGCCACGGCGGCCAAGAGCTAGCCCGCGATGACACGGCGAACGGACTGGCCGAGCAGCGCGGACGGCTTCCGCGGCGCTGCCGGCGACCCCGAGAACCGTAGCGGCCGGGCGGGCCGCGCCGCTCGCCGGCGCGGTGCCGCCCATGAGGCCGATGCCGCCCGCGAGGACGGCGCGGCCGGAAGGGACGGCGGTGGTTCCCTCTCGTCGAGGGCCGAGTCGGGACCGCCGCGTACGCCCGAGGAGCAGGCGCGGGCGATCTGCCTGCGCCTGCTCACCGGGAGCCCGCGTACCCGAAAGCAGCTCGGGGACGCCCTGCGGGAGCGGGGCATCCCCGAGGAGGCCGCGCAGGAGGTGCTGTCCCGCTTCGAGGAGGTCGGGCTGATCGACGACGCGGCGTTCGCCGGCGCCTGGGTGGAGTCCCGGCACCACGGCCGCGGCCTGGCCCGCCGTGCGCTGGCCCGCGAGCTGCGCACCAAGGGCGTGGACTCCGCGGTGATCGACGAGGCCGTCGGCCGCCTCGATCCGGACCAGGAGGAGTCCACCGCCCGCGAGTTGGTGGACCGCAAGCTACGGGCCACCCGCGGCCTGGACCGCGAGAAGCGGCTGCGCCGGCTGGCCGGCATGCTGGCCCGCAAGGGCTATCCCGAGGGTCTCGCCCTCCGCGTCGTACGCCGGGCGCTGGAGGAGGAGGGCGAGGACCCCGAGCTGCTGGAGCAGCACATACCGGAGGACTGAGGACTCAAGGCCGGCCACCACTGCGGTGGACGACGGGCCCACCCGTCACGCCTCCACCGGCAGGCCCGCCGCTCGCCACGCCTGGAAGCCGCCGATCAGATCCGTGGCACGGCGCAGACCCAACTGGCGCAGGGAGACCGCGGCGAGGCTGGAGGCATAGCCCTCGTTGCAGATCACCACGACCGGCAGATCGTGACGGGTCGCCTCAGGGGCACGGTGCTCGCCCGTCGGATCGAGCCGCCATTCCAGCTCGTTGCGCTCGACGATCAGCGCACCGGGAATGGTGCCGTCCCGCTCTCGCAGCTGCGCATAGCGGATGTCCACGAGCAGCCCGCCGGAGTCCTGGAGCGCGGCGGCCTCGCGGGGCCCGACCCGCCTCAGCGTCCGCCGCGCCCGTGCCAGCAACTCATCGACCGCGCTCATGCCGAAACCTCGCTCCGCCCGGCCCCGCATTCGCGCGGCGCGCACCTACCGATGGTTCTCCCCCAGCCTCCGGCCGGGGGGACCCCCATGCTCCGCTCCCTCATGCCGAAACCTCGCTCCGCTCGGCCCCGCCTGCACGAGGCGCGCACCTTTCCACGGCTCTCCCCCGGCCTTCAGCCGGGAGGACTCCCACGCCGCGCTCGCTCACCCCCACTCCTCCGGCCGCTCGACCTCTTCCAGCCGCAGTACCGGACCGGTCCGGCTGTAGCGGCGCATCAGCGGCAGCGGTGGGTAGTAGGCGTGCACGGACACCGCGTGGGTGTCGGAGGTGTTGAGCACCTGATGGACATGGTGCGGGCCGAACGCCCGCCCGCGGCCGTCGCGGAGCGTGCGCTCCCGGTCGACGCCGTCGGCGAGTTCCAGCGTCTTCCAGCCGTCGGTGGGGAGTTGGACGGCGAGCGACTGCTCCGTCAGCTCGCCGGTCGCCGTTGCGAACGCGCCCCGGGAGCCGCCGTGGTCGTGCCAGCCGGTGCCGGTCCCGGGCGGCCAGCCGATCAGCCACGCCTCACTGCCGCCCGGTCCGTCCAGCCGGATCCAGGTACGGCCTTCGGGGTCGAGCGGCAGTGCGGTGACGAACGCGGTGTCGGCGGCGGTGCGGCGGGCGAAGTCGAGGAGTTCGGAGGCGCTGGGGCCGCCGCCATGGGTGGCGGCACGCGGGCGCGCAGAGGTCTGTACATCGGGCACGGGACACCGTCCTGAGTGATCGCGAAGAGGCGCGGCCGGGCAACGCCGAACGGCCGCGCGGGCAGGGGAATTCCGGAGAACTGCGGATCAACAGGACGGACGACACATGCAGCCCGCATAGCGGACCAGGTCCAGATGGACCCTCCGCCAGAATCGCGAGCTGTGCTCAGTCACTCTCGGAGTCAAACACGGCGCTTCCCGGAGGGTCAACAGGGGACGTGCCCGCGGCATCGCCGGCGGCGCCGTCCGCGGTGCCCCCCGCACCGTTCCCCGGGGCACCGCCAGGCCCGTCCGCCGCGCCGGCTCCACCGGTCTCCCCGGCCCCGCACGCCCCGGCGGTCTCCGCTGCCTCCGCGGGCTCCCCGGGCTCTCGCCCGTACGCCCCGCCGCGGACCGCGTCCGCGCAGGCCGACAGCCCGCCCGGCTGGACCCCGGACAGCGCCGTGACCAGATGGCCGTCGGGCCGCACGACCAGCACGGTGTGCGCGGTGGCGCCCGGATACGCCTCGGTGACCAGGATCTCGGCGCGCATCGGCAGCGCGCCGACCGCGCTGGTCAGCCGGGGCATCAGCCCCGCCGACTGCCAGTGCCGCCGGTCCCAGACGCCGGTCCCGGGCGCCACCAGCACCACCAGCAGCCCCTGCCCGAGGCGCTCGCGCAGCCGCACCACCGACCCGTCCGACGCGGTCACCACCACATCCGCGACCGGCCCCCCGGGAACGGTGTCGACCGCCGTCTCACCGGGCAGCCCGGCGGCCGGTGCCAGCGGCGTACGGGCGTACGTGGGCGCGGCGCCCAGCGGCCCGCGGCCCAGATGGCCGTCGGTCAGCAGGGTGCTGCGGCCCCGGGCCGCGCCCGGCAGAACGGTCCGCCAGCGGACCGCGCCGCCGTCCCGCAGCAGCGGCAGCGCCGAGTCCGCGGCCCGCAGCCGGGCCGCGACCGCGCCCCGGCGCTCGGCCTGGTAGCTGTCCAGCAGCGTTTCGGAGGCGCCCTGGTGCCAGGCCAGGCCCAGCTTCCAGGCGAGGTTCTCGGCGTCCCGCAACCCCTCGTCCAGGCCCTGGGTGCCGAGCGCGCCCAGCAGATGGGCGGCGTCCCCGGCGAGGAAGGCGCGGCCCTGCCGCCAGGCCCGCGCCAGCCGGTGGTGGACGGTGTGCACGCCGGTGTCGAGGAGTTCGTACGGCGGGGCGAGCGGG
>NZ_KN708638.1:6078981-6080058 GCF_000805335.1 Streptomyces sp. CT34
CCGCCGTCCAGCCGGCCAGCGAGTCGCGGATCCGCGCCACCAGGGCGTCCGGCGTGACCAGTTCGCGTCCCGGCGGCAGCAGCCAGTCCAGCCGCCAGACGCCGCCGGCCAGCGGGCGGGCGGAGACCTCGGCGACCGGGCCGCCGCCGTGCCGGGCCGGTGAGCGGTGCAGCAGGGCCTCGCCGGGCCAGGGGAGTTCGGTGCGCAGCGCGGCCACCGCGTACCGCTCGACGGCCGTCCGGCCCGGGAAGCGGATGTCCAGCAGCTTGCGGACGGTGGACCGCGGGCCGTCGCAGCCGACCAGGTAACTCCCGCGCCACGACGTCCCGTTGGGACCGCGGGTGTGCGCGGTGACACCGTGCTCGTCCTGCTCGATGCCGGCGAGCCGGCTGCCGGTGGCGACCTCGGCGAGCCGCTCACCGGCCAGCGCGGCGCGTAGCGCGCGGGTCAGCGCGTGCTGGGGGAGGTGGATCGGGGACGCGGTGGTCGCCGGGCCCGCGGCACCGGTCGCGCCGGTCGCACCGGGGGCGCCGGACGGGGCGAAGGCGACGCGTTCCAGCAGCCGGCGGCGGCGCATGGTGCGCCAGGCCGACCAGCGGGTGCCGGCGCTCTCCAGGGTGGCGGCGCAGCCGAGCCGGCCGACGAACGCCGCGGTGTCCGGGCGGAGCACGGCGGTGCGGGCGGGCCGGGTGTCGTCCTGGCCGCCGCTCTCGTCGAGGACCACCACCGGGACGCCGGTCCGGGTGAGCGCGAGCGCGACCGAGAGGCCGACCGGACCGGCCCCGACGACGATCACCGGGTCCACGGGGCGGCTCCCTCGGTCCGGCGGTACGTACGGGACGTGCGGGAACTGGCAGTTGGAGCCCGGTGCGTGATCACACAGCGTATGCAACCCATTGCGACCGCTGGCGTCAAGTGACGGAGGCGGCGGCACCGTTGCCACCGCCTCCGGACGGGCCGTATCAGCCGGGGAGTGGCTGACCGTCCCGTCAGCCCTTGGTGCCCGCCGCGCCGTCCGGGGCCGCACCGGCGGCCTCCATCGCGTCCGTGGCGGTGACCGGCTCCCCCCCCCCCCGC
>NZ_KN708638.1:6080068-6185691 GCF_000805335.1 Streptomyces sp. CT34
CGGCGGCTGCGGCCATCCCGATGCCCGTCTTGGCGCGACGGCCGCGCCGCTCGATCCAGTTGGCGAGGCCGGACAGGGCCAGGCACATCGCGACGTAGATGCATCCCGTGACGATGATGACGGGGACGTAGGTGTCGTTCCCGTTGACGATGATGTTGCCGCTCATCCAGCGGGCTTTGTAGAGCAGTTCCTCGTACGTGATGATGTAGCCGAGGGAGGTGTCCTTGAGGGTCACCACCAGCTGGCTGATGATCGTCGGCAGCATCGCCCGGACGGCCTGCGGCATCAGCACCGTCGTCATGACCTGCGTCTTGCTCATGCCCAGCGCATAGGCGGCCTCCTTCTGGCCCTTGGGCACGGAGTTGATGCCGGCCCGCAGCACCTCGGCCTGGACCGAGCCGTTGTAGACCATCAACCCGAGGACCAGGGCCCAGAATTGCGGCTGGCTGCCGGTGAGGCCGAGGCTCCCGCGGTTGCTGAGGAAGATCACCCACAGCGCGTAGATGGTGATCAGCAGCGGGACGGCCCGGAAGAGTTCGATGAACCCGGTCGCGAACCAGCGGATCGGCTTGTGGTCCGACAGCCGCGCCACCGCGAGCAGTGCGCCGAGGGCGAGCGACAGCACCCCGGCCACCGCGAAGACCTGAAGCGTTGTCAGGACGCCCTCGCGGATGCTGGTGCGCACCCCGGCGTAGTTGAAGATGTTCCACACTTCGGGCTGGAGCTGCCCCTTGGCGCTCAGCCGCAGCACGACGAACGCGATCAGCCCGAGCACCGCAAGGGTGCCCACGGCGGCGTAGACGCGGTTACGTGCCTTCGCCTTCGGTCCCGGAACGTCGTAGAGAACGCTCGCGCCGCTCATGCCCATACCTCGCTTCGATCCGCCCCGCCTGCGCGTGGCACCTGCGTCCTGCTGTCCCGTCCGCCCTGACCACTCACCGCGCCACCCCCAACCGCCGCTCCAGCAGCCGGAAGAGCCCGCTGATGGCGAAGGTGATGACGAGGTAGGCGAGGGCGATCCAGAGGAAGATCCAGGCGATCGGATATCCCTTGTCGTTGAGCAGCTTGGAGACGTTGAACAGCTCGGTGACGCTGAACGCGCCGGCGATCGCGGAGTTCTTCGTCAGGGCGATGAAGATGCTGCTCAGCGGGGGCAGTACGGTGCGCGTCGCCTGCGGCAGCACGATCAGGCGCAGCGTCTGGGAGAAGGTCATCCCGAGGCTGCGGGCGGCCTCCGCCTGGCCCAGCGGCACGGTGCTGATGCCGGAGCGGACCGCCTCGCACACGAACGAGGAGGTGTAGAAGCCGAGCGCCAGGGTGGCGAGCACGTACGGGCTCGCGCCCTGGAAGAGGACCTGTGGGACGACGAAGAACGCGACCAGGAAGAGCAGCGTCAGCGGCGTGTTGCGCAGCACCGTGACCCAGGCCGTTCCGAAGGCGCGCAGCGGCGGTATCGGAGAGACCCGGAAACCGGCTATGAGCACGCCGAGCACCAGGGCGAGCAGCGCGCTGGACGCGGTGATCGCCAGGGTTCCGAGGAATCCGTCCCGGAACTCGGGCAGATAATCGAGGAGTACGTTCATGGGGTCTCCGCGGTAGCGGTCGGGCCGGCGACGGGGAAGAAGGGCGGCTCAAGGGGGAGCGCGCGGGGCTCAGTTGGGGGCGCGGAAGACACCGCGCCCCGTACACCCGCCGCGGCGGGCGGACGGGGCGGCGCGGTCCGGTGTGCGGCGGGCGGCCTCAGTACCGCGGCAGCGGGGTCTCCGGCGCGACGTAGGCGGAGCCGGACTTGCCCAGCGTGCCCTCGTACGCCTTCTTGTAGTCACCGTTCTTGATGTGGTTCTCCAGCGCGGTGGTGATCGCGTCGCGCAGGGCCTTGTCGTCCTTGCCCAGACCGACGCCGTAGGGCTCCTTGGTGAAGGGCTTGCCGACGACCTTGAGCTTCTCGGGGCGCTGGGCGGCGTAGCCCTTGAGGATCGCGTCGTCGGTGGTGACCGCGTCGACCGAGCCGTCCAGCAGCGACTTCACACAGTCCGAGTACTTGGACTGCTCGACCGTCTGCGCACCGTACTTGGGCTTCTTGATCTCCTGGAGCGGGGTGGACCCGACGATCGAGCAGACCTTCTTGCCCTGGAGGGAGTCCGGGCCGGTGATGGCCTTGTCGTCCTTGCGCACCAGGAGGTCGGCGCCGGCGGTGTAGTACGGGCCCGCGAAGCTGACCTGCTTCTTGCGCTCGTCGTTGATGGTGTACGTGCCGACGTAGTAATCGACCTGGCCCTTGGAGATGGTGGTCTCACGGACGTTGGAGTCGATGGTGTCGAACTTTATCTGCTTCTCGGAGAAGCCCAGGTCGGCGGCGATCATCTTGGCGATCTCGATGTCGAAGCCGGAGTACTTTCCGGTGGCCGGGTCCTTGAAGCCGAGGAACGGCTGGTCGGCCTTGACACCGATGGTGATCTGACCGGCCTTCTGCGCCTTCTTGAACGTCGCCGAGTCCACGTTCACGCCCTTGGCGACCGGGTACGTGCCACTGTAGACATCGCCGCCGGCCGGCTTGTCGCCCGCCGTGCCCGACTGGCCCCCGCACGCGGTCGCCGTCGCCGCCAGCGCGAGCACCACCGCACCCGCCGCAGCCGTCTTGAGAATCCTCATGGTGAACATCCTTTGGTTCAACAGGTGTTGGCATTCATGGTGGCCCAACCGCGGCCTCAGTGGTGGAGGATCTTCGACAGGAAGTCCTTCGCCCGGTCGCTGCGCGGGTTGGTGAAGAACTGGTTCGGCTCGGCCTCTTCGATGATCCGGCCGTCCGCCATGAAGACCACCCGGTTCGCCGCGGAGCGCGCGAAGCCCATCTCGTGGGTGACCACGACCATCGTCATGCCGTCCCGGGCGAGCTGCTGCATGACCTCCAGCACCTCGTTGATCATCTCCGGGTCCAGTGCCGAGGTCGGCTCGTCGAAGAGCATCACCTTCGGGTCCATCGCCAGGGCGCGGGCGATCGCCACGCGCTGCTGCTGGCCACCGGAAAGCTGTGCGGGGTACTTGTCCGCCTGGGCGCCGACGCCGACCCGGTCGAGCAGCGTACGGGCCTTCTCCTCCGCCGCGGTCTTGTCCGTTCTGCGGACCTTGGTCTGGCCCAGCATCACGTTCTCCAGCACCGTCTTGTGCGCGAAGAGGTTGAAGGACTGGAAGACCATGCCCACGTCGGCGCGCAGCCGCGCCAGTTCGCGGCCCTCCTGCGGCAGCGGCCTGCCGTCGATGGTGATGCTGCCGCTGTCCACGGTCTCCAGGCGGTTGATCGTGCGGCACAGCGTGGACTTGCCGGACCCCGAGGGCCCGATCACCACGACCACTTCGCCGCGCCGGATCGTCAGGTCGATGTCCTGGAGCACGTGCAGCGCGCCGAAGTGCTTGTTCACGTTGTCCAGCACGACCAACCGGTCCCCGGCGGGCGCGGGACCCTCGGCGTTCTCGGTCACCGATACTTCGCTCATCGGCGTACAGCTCCGTCCTCCTCGGTTGGGAGGACCCTAATGACGCCCCGCGACCAGCGTCATTACATCTGAGGGAGAATTGAGCATAACGATCCGGCTGCAAACGGACACACCGTGTGAAGGCGCCGCCGTGCCGGTGTGCGACGGAGTCACCCACCGTAGGCGCCGGCGTACCGGCTGGGTAACGGATGGCGGCCCGGAGGCGGCGCCCTCTTGACGGGCGGGGCGGCCATCCCCGTAGATGCCCTGTGGCCCGTACGCACGCACGCACCGAAGGAGGGGGCCGGATGAGACTGCTGCTCGTCGAGGACGACGACCATGTCGCCGCCGCCCTGTCCGCGGTGCTGGCCCGGCACGGCCTGACCGTCGTGCAGGCCCGCAGCGGCGAGGAGGCCCTCCAGGCCCTGCTGCCCGACGACGCCGAGCCGTACGCGGTGGTGCTGCTCGACCTCGGGCTGCCCGACCAGGACGGCTTCGAGGTGTGCGGCCGGATCCGCAGGATCTGCACGATCCCGGTCATCATGGTCACCGCGCGCTCCGACGTGCGCTCCCGTATACACGGCCTGAACCTCGGCGCCGACGACTATGTCGTCAAGCCCTACGACACCGGCGAACTGCTCGCCCGTATCCACGCGGTGAGCCGGCGCACCACCCCGGCCGCGGGCGGCGAACCCGCCGAGGAGGCCGCCCCGGTGGAGCCGCTGCGGCTCGGCCCGCTCACCGTCGAACTCCCCACCCGCCAGGTGTCCGTGGGCGGCACGGCGGTCCCGCTCACCCGCAAGGAGTTCGACCTGCTCGCCCTGCTCGCCCAGCGCCCCGGGGTGGTCTTCCGCCGGGAGCAGATCATCAGCGAGGTGTGGCGGACGAGTTGGGAGGGCACCGGCCGGACCCTGGAGGTGCACATCGCCTCGCTCCGCGCCAAACTGCGCATGCCGGCGCTGATCGAGACGGTCCGCGGCGTCGGCTACCGCCTCGTCGTCCCGGCCGCCGGCGCCGCACCGGGCACCCGGCCGCCGGCCTCCTGACGGCTGCCGGTCCCCGTGCGCACCCGACTCCTCCCGCTCCTCCTCGTCCTCATGGCCGCGGTGCTGCTGGCGCTCGGCATCCCGCTGGCCGTGATCAACGCCGGGGTTGCGCAGCAGAAGGTGGTCGTCGACCGGATCGACGACGCCGCGCGGTTCGCCTCCCTCGCCCAGTTCGTCACCGCCCGCCCCAGCGTCGCGGCCGGCGCCAAGACCCCCGAGGAGGACGAGCGGCTGGCCACCCTGCGGGCCGAACTCACCCGCTACTACGGCCTCTACGGAATACGGGCCGGCGTCTTCTACCGCGACCACACCCCGATGGCCGCCGCCCCCCAGGACCTGCCGGTGCCCGCGGACGGTGAGGGCGCCCAGGCGTTCAGCGAGGCGCTGGCCGGCCGCCGCAGCCACGACCCGCACCAGATCTGGCCCTGGGATGACACCGGCCGGATCCCGGTCGCCTCGCCGGTCATCCGGGACGGCGATGTGGTCGCCGTCGTCGTCACCGACTCGCCCACGGGGCAGATGCGTTCGCGCATCCTGCACGGCTGGCTGCTGATCGCGGCCGGGGAGGCGGCGGCGGTGCTCGTCGCGGTCGGCGCGGCCTTCCGGCTCACCGGCTGGGTGCTGCGGCCGGTCCGCGTCCTGGACACCGCCAGCCACGACATCG
Organism: Streptomyces sp. CT34; assembly: GCF_000805335.1. Classification (GTDB taxonomy): domain Bacteria; phylum Actinomycetota; class Actinomycetes; order Streptomycetales; family Streptomycetaceae; genus Streptomyces. Next base: position 6,085,252 of record NZ_KN708638.1, read on the forward strand.
CCACCGGCCGGATGAACGCCCGGGTCGCCGCCACCGCCGGACCGCCCGAACTGCGCCGGCTGGCCCGCTCGTTCAACGAGATGGCCGACCACGTCGAGGAGGTCCTGGAGCAGCAGCGCGCCTTCGTCGCCGACGCCTCCCACCAGCTGCGCAACCCGCTCGCCGCGCTGCTGCTGCGCATCGAGCTGCTGGCGCTCGAGCTCCCCGACGGCAACGAGGAGATCGCCTCGGTCCGCACCGAGGGCAAGCGGCTCGCCCGGGTCCTGGACGACCTCCTCGGCCTCGCGCTCGCCGAGCACAGCGCCGCCGACCTCCAGCTCACCGACGTCGCCGCGCTGGCCGCCGAGCGCGTCGGCTCCTGGCGCCCGTTGGCCGATGACAAGGGCGTCCGCCTGACCTACGAGGGCCATCCCGCCGTCACCGGCTGGGCCGACCCGGTCGCCCTCTCCAGCGCGCTGGACGCGGTCGTCGACAACGCCCTGAAGTTCACCCCGGCCGGCGAGCCGGTCACGGTGGCCGTCGCCGCCGACGGCGCGCGGGTGCGGATCACCGTCGCCGACCGCGGCCCCGGCCTCGCCGAGGACGAACTCGCCCGGATCGGCGACCGGTTCTGGCGCAGCAGCCGCCACCAGAACGTCTCCGGCTCCGGCCTCGGCCTGTCGATCACCCGCGCGCTGCTCGCCGCCGGCGGCGCCACCATCGCCTACGCGCCGCACCCGCCGCACGGCCTGGAGGTCACCGTGAGCGTGCCGCGCAGCGCCCCCTGAGAAGCCCGGGGCAGCGCCCACCGGGGCCGCCGTACTCGTGTGCTATCGTGAACGGCGTTGCAGTTGTGGTACCCATGAACTTTGTGCGCGCCCGGAGGCTGGAAGCCCCGGGCGTTCCTTGTTTTCCGGACAGGTTCCGGTGTGGGGCGATCATCTCGGCGACGAGGAGGCCGCACGGTGCGGTCTCCGGCTTGCCCCATGAATGGAGAAAAACATGGCTTCCGGCACCGTCAAGTGGTTCAACTCGGAAAAGGGCTTCGGCTTCATCGAGCAGGACGGCGGCGGCCCCGACGTCTTCGCCCACTACTCGAACATCCAGTCCCAGGGCTTCCGCGAGCTCCTCGAGGGCCAGAAGGTCACCTTCGACGTGACCCAGGGCCCCAAGGGCCCGCAGGCGGAGAACATCGTCACCGCCTGACGCCCCCGCGTCCCGTGGACAGGGCCCGCACCGGCCGCGCCGGTGCGGGCCCCGTCCCGTTTCCCGCGGGGCGGCACCCCTCCCGCGGTCACCCCCCTCCCTCCCCCTGAAGGGCCTGCCGTGACACCAGCGACCGCACCGCGACCGAGCGCCGCCCCCGGGACGCCCGCCCCGGCGTCCACCCCTCCGCCCGCCGGCTCCTTCGACGAGCTGCCGCTGGCCGAGGCGCTCCGCACCGCGCTGCGCGCGCAGGGCGTCACCACCCCGTTCCCCATCCAGGCGGCCACCCTCCCGGCCACCCTCGCCGGCCGCGACGTCCTCGGCCGCGGGCGCACCGGCTCCGGCAAGACCCTCGCCTTCGGCCTCGCCCTGCTCAGCCGTACGGCGGGCAAGCGCGCCGAGAGCAAGCGCCCCCTGGCACTGGTGCTGGTCCCCACCCGCGAACTGGCCGGCCAGGTCACCGACGCGCTCGCCCCGTACGCCGCGGCCCTGCGGCTGCGCTGCGCCACCGTCGTCGGCGGCACCTCGATCAACCGGCAGACCGAGACCCTGCGCAGGGGCGCCGAAGTGCTGGTCGCCACCCCGGGCCGGCTCGCCGACCTGCTGGACCGGCGCGCCTGCTCGCTCGACCGGGTCGCCGTCACCGTCCTCGACGAGGCCGACCAGATGACCGACATGGGCTTCCTGCCGCAGGTCACCCGGCTCATGGAGAAGACCGACCCCAACGGCCAGCGGATGCTGTTCTCCGCCACCCTCGACCGCAATGTCGACAAACTGGTCCGCCGCTTCCTGACCGACCCGGTCACCCACTCCGTGGACCCCTCGGCCGCGACCGTGACCACCATGGACCACCACGTCCTGTACGTGGACGACGCCGACAAGCGCGCCACCGCCACCGAGATCGCCGCCCGCGACGGCCGGGTGATCATGTTCGTGGACACCAAGCGCGGCGCCGACCGCCTCACCAAGCACCTGCTCGCCCAGGGCGTCCGCGCCGCGGCGCTGCACGGCGGCAAGACCCAGCCGCAGCGCACCCGCACCCTGGAGCACTTCCGTACCGGCCGCGCCACGGCACTGGTCGCCACCAACGTCGCGGCCCGCGGCATCCACATCGACGGCCTCGACCTCGTCGTCAACGTCGACCCGCCGACCGAGGCCAAGGACTACCTGCACCGCGGCGGCCGTACCGCGCGGGCCGGCGAGTCCGGCACCGTCGTCACCCTTGTCACCCCCGGCCAGCGCCGGGAGATGACCCGGCTGATGCGCCAGGCGAAGATCACCCCGGACACCGCCCGGGTCCGCCCCGGCGACGCCGAGCTGATCCGCGTCACCGGCGCCCGCACGCCCAGCGGCGAGCCCGTCGCGATCACCGCGCCGGCGCCCGGGCGGACGGCCGGGGCGGGCGCACCCGGCGGCAGCAGTGGCAACGGCAGCGGTGGCGGTGGCCGGCGCCGGCGTCCGCGCCGCGGTCGGCCGTCGGGACGCCGGCCGGTCACTGCTTGACCGACACGTAGTACTCCCGGGCCCCCTTGTGCAGCGGCAGCGGATCGGTGAACACGGCCGTCCGCAGGTCCACGTTCTGCGCCGCGTGCACCTCGTGCCCGATCGCGTCCCGGCTGTTGATGACGGTCCGGGTGATGCCGAACGTCAGCGCGGCATCCTCCCGGTCCGTCGTCACCAGCAGGTTCGCGACCGCGATGGTCTTCACCGCCTCGCCGTCCTGCGCCTGCGGATACGCGTCGGCGGGCATCACCGCCGCCCGGTAATAACGGGTGCGCTCACCCTGCTCGTGCAGCGCCCGGCTCAGATCCCCGAGCTGCACCAGCCGTACCGGGAACCGCTGCGTCAGCCGCTGCACCGCCTGCGTCGGCAGCCCGCCCGACCAGAAGAACGCGTCCAGGTCGCCGTGCTCCAGCCGACCGGGCATCTGGTCGATGCCCACCCGCACCGGCACGATGTCCCGGTCGAAATCCAGGCCGGCCGCCGCCATCAGCCGCCGGGTGATCAGCTGGACGCCCGAGCCGTCCGCCCCGACGCCCACCCGCAGCCCCCGCAGGTCCCTGGCCGAGTGCACCGGGGAGTTCTTCGGCACCACCAGCTGCATGTAGTCGTCGTAGAGCCGCGCACAGGCCCGCAGCCGGTCGGCGCCCGGCTCGTGGCCGACCTGGTAGGCGGCCACCGCGTCCGCCGTCGCGATGGTGAACGCCGCGCGCCCGGAGACCAGTTGGCGCAGATTGTCGATCGAGCCCTCGCTCCGCGTCAGCCGCAGATCCACCCCCGGCATGTCCCGCGCCAGATCCTGCTTCAGCAGCTCGCCGTAGCGCGCGTACACCCCCGTCGGCACCCCGGTGGCCAGCGTCACCCGGCCGCTCGGCGCGCGCTCACCGACCGGCGGCAGCAGCCACCACAGCACCATCCCGAGCACGGCCAGCGCCGCGCCCGCCGCGGTGAGTGCGCGGCGGCCGGGGCGGCGGAGTGCGGTGACCATGGGCGGGATCCTGCCAGCACCGGCCGCCCAGGGGGAGGGGCGGGAAGGTCACGTCTCGGCCTCCGGACGCCGCCCGGCGTCCCCCTGCGCGCCCTCCCCTGAGCCGGGCTCCGCCCCCGCCGTCCCCATCGTCGTCCGCAGGCACTCCAGCAGCGCCCGGGCCGCCGGCCCCGCCGGACCGTCCGCCCGCCACGTCAGCGCGACCCGGCCGCGCGGGCAGGGCGTACGGAATCGCAGCGTCCGCACCCCGGCCGCCTTCGCCGCGTCGGGCGCCGGCACGACGGCGACGCCCAGCCCCCGGGCCGCGAGCCGGGTCAGCAGCTGCGGCGCCGCCGCCTCGAACGCGATCCGCGGCCGGAACCCGGCATCGGTGCAGGCGTGCTCCAGCACGCCGCGGATACTGGTCCCGCGCGGCAGGCTGATCAACGGGCGGTCGCGCAGCGCCGCCAGCGGGATGCGCCCGCCCTCCGCGGACGCCAGGAGCGGATCGCCCGGAGCGACCGCGGCCACCAGTGGCTCGTCGACGACGACTTGGAGCGCGAGCCCCGCCGGCGGCGTCACGTCCGCGACCCCCAGCAGTGCCACATCGAGCTCCCCGCACTGGAGGGCGGTGAGCATCCGCTCCGAGGTGTCCTCGGTCAGCGCGATGTCGACCTGCGGATGCGCGTCGTGGAACCCGGCCAGCAGCGCCACCACATCGACGTCGGTGCCGGCGTGCGCCCCCGTCACCATCCCGAGGGCGACCCGGCCGCGCAGCAGCCCGGTGAACTCGTCCACGGTGTGCCGTACGCCGTGGACGGCGGCCAGCGCGGCCCGGGCGAACGGGAGCACCGCCGCACCCACCTCCGTCAGCGTCACCGTCCGGCCGGACCGGTCCAACAGCGGCTGCCCCAGCTCCCGTTCGAGCTGACGGACCTGGGCGCTCACCCCCGGCTGCGCCAGGTGCAGACGAGCCGCGGCCCGGGTGAAGTTGGCCTCTTCCGCGACAGCGACGAAGTACTGGAGCTGGCGAAGTTCCATAACCGGCAATGCTAGCCACCAGAACACCAAACTCTTGGACTTATGGCACCCGCCACCGAGATCCTGGAAGCCGAACAGCCGACGGGCGCGGCCGGGAACGGCCGCCCGGAGACGGGGGAACGACCATGGACATCCGAGCCGCCATCGCCGCCGAACGGCGCGAGCTGGCCGACCTGCTGGACGGCCTGACGACCGAGCAGTGGGACGCCCCCAGCCTGTGCGCCGGCTGGCGCGTCCGCGACGTCGCGGCCCATATGTCGCTCGGCTTCCGCCACCGGCTCCCCGCACTGGCCGCCGAACTCCTCAAGGCCCGCGGCAGCCTGCACCGGATGACCGACCGCTGCGCCCGCAAGGACGCCGCCGCCCTCTCGGCGCCGCAACTCGCCGCCGCCCTGCGGGACAACGCCGACCACCCCTGGACCCCGCCGGTCGGCGGCCTCGCGGCGGCGCTGGGGCACGACGTCGTGCACGGCCTGGACATCACCGTCCCGCTCGGCCTGGACCGCCGCGTCCCCGAGGACCGCCTCCGCGTCCTGCTGGCCGGCATCACCCCCAAGTCCCTGAAGTTCTTCCGGGCCGACACCGACGGCATCGCGTTGCACGCCGACGACCTCGACTGGTCCTACGGAACCGGCACCCCCCTCCACGGCACCGCCCAGGACCTCCTCCTGGTCGCGTTCGGCCGCAGACTCCCCCCGGGCCGCCTCCGCGGCGCCCCGAGCGACCGCTTCGCCACCGCCTGAACAACCGCATCGCCGGCGCCTGAACGGCCCGGGTCCGCCACGGCCCGGCGGCGCCCGCCCGCAGCTCCGGGGCGGCCGGGATCCGGCGTCCGGAGATGTCCCCGGCAGCACCTACCCTTGAGGAATGACCAGCAGCAGCGACCGGAGCCAGGCAGTGGGCGTCAACAGAAGCTACGAGATCCGCACCTACGGGTGCTGATTTTCACACACGCCTGCACGTCCCTGACCAGCTGCGACGCTCAAGCTCGGGGCTAGGGCGTGTCCGGTGGGTCGAGTGGCCACAAAGCCCTGTCATGTGGCCGTCGTTCGGCATGTGCGTGTGCTGGAGAGATGTTGCTCAGGCTCCGCCGACCGCGGTATGGTCACCGCACTCTAAAGATCACGCTCTCTGGAAACGTAGCCGCAGAACGGGAGCAAGCCCGCGCACAGCAGCGCGGAGCCACGGAGGGGCGGCACCTGGTTCGCCGTACCCTCCGGAGGTTTCCCCATGAAGATCGGTCTCGGTCTCCCCATCGATGACCCCGCCCTGCTGCTGACCTGGGCCCAGCGCGCCGATGTCGGCCCCTTCAGTACGCTCGGCCTGCTCGACCGGCTCGTCTTCGACAATCCGGAGCCCCTCATCACCCTCGCGGCGCTCGCCGGCGCCACATCGCGCATCCGCCTTCAAACCGAGGTCCTGATCGCGCCCGTCCACAACACAGCGATGCTCGCCAAGCAGACCGCGACCCTCGACCGCCTGTCCGGCGGCCGGTTCACGCTCGGCATCGGCATCGGCGGTCGCGAAGACGACTGCCTGGCCGCGGGCATCGACATCCGACGCCGGGGGCGCCGCCTCGACGAGCAGATGCCCCTGCTGCGCCGGACCTGGCGTGGCGAGCCGTATGGTGATGGCGTCGGACCCATCGGTCCCGCGCCCACGACGCCCGGTGGCCCGGAAGTGCTGTTCGGCGGCTTCGCCCCAGCAGCGATCGAGCGTGTCGGCCGGTTCGGCGACGGCTTCCTCGGCGCGGCGCTGCCGCCGCAGTTCATGGCCGGACTGTTCCGCAACGTGGAGGCGGTCTGGGAGAAGCACGACCGCTCTGGCCGGCCACGCTTGGTGGCTCAGGCCAACGTCGCCCTCGGCCCAGAGAGCACCATCGAAAAAGCCCGACGCAATATCCGTGACTACTACGGATTCAGCGGCCGCGCCGACCACGTGGCCAATGGTCTTCTCACCACGCCGGAGACGATCCGTAAGGCGGTCGATGACTTCATCGGCATCGGCGCCGACGAAGTCATGCTCTATTGCTGGTCCCCGGACATCGACCAGATCGACCGTCTTGCCAACACCCAGTTCTGAGGAGTGCCCAAGGAGTCACGGGCGAAGCCAAAGACGCATGGCGGCAACGGTCACCGTGCCGTGGAAGACGTATGGTCGCTTGTCGAAGCGACAGGCCACGGCGTGGAAGTTCTTGAGGGTGTGGATCGTTCGCTCCACCTCGTTGCGGCGCTTGTACATCGTCTGCTCGAAGCCGGTAGGCCGGCCACCTGCGCTGCCTCGTCGTTGGCGGTTGGCTCGCTGGTCTTTGCGTTCGGGGATGGTGTGCTCGATCTGCCGACGGCGCAGGTAGCGTCGGTTACGGCGCGAACTGTACGCCTCGTCCCCGCTGAGGTGGTCGGGCCGCGTGCGCGACCGGCCTCCGGCTTGACGGGGGACACGGATGCGTTCGAGTACGGGGATCAGCTGCGGGGCATCGCCCCACTGCCCTGGTGTGATGACGATGGCGAGGGGCGTCGGCCGCCGTCGCTCGCCAGATGGATTTTGCAGGTCAGCCCACCGCGTGACCGCCCCAGGGCCTCATCGTCGCGGTGCTGGCCAGGCCGACCGCGTCGACCCGGAACGCGTGCTGGTCGTCTGCGAGCACCGGCGGCGTGCTGGTGGGCCCGGCAGGAAGTCGAGTCAACACCAACCATCGTCCAGTCGATGCGGCCCTCCGCGTCGGCGTCGGCCTGGACGGCACGCAGGAGCCTGTCCCAGGTGCCATCCGCTGACCAGCGTCGATGCCTTTCGTAGACCGTTTTCCACTTCCCGAACCGTGGCGGCAGATCCCGCCACGGGATACCGGTCCGCTGGCGGAAGAGAATGCCGTTGATCACCCTGCGATGACTCTTCCACCGTCCGCCCCGCCCGACGTTCCGTGGCAGGTGCGGCTTTAGCCGAGCCCACTCTGCATCGGATAGATCACCCCGTCCCACAAGGGGCGGAACGACATGGACACCACCCAGTCACCGGACCCGCCGGACCCTGCCTAATGCCAGTTTCCGGGTGCGATGACGGCGACGACCTTCGTCAGAGGTGTCGGCGGGCTCGAACTCGCTTACGCCCGGGTCTCCACCACCAAACAGAGCCTGGAACGCCAACTCGACGCGCTGAGCGCGGCGGGCATCCCCGACGAACGGATCTACGTCGACAAGAAGAGCGGCGCCACCGTCGACCGGCTCGGCCGGAACCTGCGCGAAGTCCTTGACCTCGTCCACGACCTGGGCGAGAAGAACATCGGCGTATGCTCCCTGGCCGCCCCGCTGCCAATCCACACCGCCGACGAGGGCATGGCCCGCATCGCCTTCCTACTGCGTGCGCTCTTCGCCGAGATGGAACGCACCTTCACCGCCGAACGCGCCGCCCACGCCTGGAACGTCGCCGAAGCCTCCGGCCGCCACAGCGGCCGCCCCGTCGCCCGCCCCGCCGACAAAATCGAATACGCCCGACTGCTGAAGCAGCAGGGCAGCAGCCTCGGTGAGATCGCCACGGAGACCGGCATCCCCAAGACCTCCCTCCACCGCTACCTCACAGTTCCGAGTACCGACGAGACACCGAGCGAGTCTCGCTGATGGCATCGAACTTGGACCCGCAGCAGGTCGAGATCATCGGACGGCACTGGCGAATCGGCGAAGTTGTACGCGCTGGCCTGGAGGCCGCACAACCGATTCGGGACAACGGCGTCAACCTCCTGGTCTCCGCACTGGATTACACCTGGACCCAACCGATCCAGATCAAGACCTCCCGCGACCGAAACATCAACGTGTACCCGAAGTACGCCCAGGGCAGGTTCGTCCGGCTCCCGATGCTGATCGTCTACACGTTGCTCGGCGACAGTCAGGCCCAGCTGCCAACGGAGGCGGATGATGCCTGCCTCGGCCGCTACAACGACTACTCGCCGCGCCTACTGGTTTTGACCCCTGCAGAAGCCTGGGGGCTACGCTCCGTCAGCGGAAAGAGCGACGCCGATCCCGTTAACGGAACCCAGCACCGCCTGAGTTGGACATCGCTCGTCCGCAACGGTCATCTGCGTGACGGTGCGATGGTTGAGCACCGTGATCAGTTGCTGGCGGCCCTACGAATAGGCCGGCAGCGACGCCAGGCCGAGATGGCCGCCCAATCTGACCGTGCCCGGGCTCAGGGGACTTCGGGTATCAGCGCAGACGACTTCGAAAGCTGACACCTGCAACTTCCTCAACGCTGGTGCCGGGAAGCCGACTTCATCGATCCGTGGACCGCTGTCGACCACAGCATGGTCACCTGACCAGCGCGTCCACCGCCCGCCCGCGACCACAAGGAACCTCGGAGAACCCGCCACCGGGACGGTCATCCGGAAACCGGCTTGCCCCGCATCCGCGAGAGACCCCCGAAAACCAAAATCAGGATTCACCCGGTGGATCGAGGCTCAGTGAGTCCAGATCTTGGGCACTTTGCTGTTCTTGAAGGCATACACGACTGCGGCGTCATTATTCGCATGGAAGTTACCGGCCGTTGAAATCACGCCATTCTCGTCGAACTTGGCGATGGAGAAAACGTAGGTCCCGATGACCGCGACCAGCGGAGGGGTCCGCGCCGCGATCAGTTCCGCGATCTTTTCCAGCCCGCCATCACCGTTGCCGATGAAACGGATCTTGCCTACGAGCTCGTCACGGGCACTGGCAGCCGAGAAATGGGGGTGCGTTGAGCGCGTGAGCGCCCTCATGTCCGCAGTCTGTGGGTTGAGCTGCTGCCATACTCCAGTCCCAAACTTCCATCCGAGTCCTCCCCGAGAGGCGAATCATGGTGTGGCTTCACTGCCCTGATCGGCGTGCCCCGGCTTGCTGGACGGCCGCAGCTAATAGCCCCGATCGAGCCGGTGGCGTCGCTGAGGTCGTAGTTGATCTGGGCCATGTGACTGACGCGGTTCCGGTACGAATCCACGTCCATGAAGAGGCTCAGCGCAGTGAAGGTCAGCGCGTCGGGCTCCTCCGGCGAATGGCGCGGCAAGCCAACCTGCTTGGGGCCGCCCGCGTTCGCTCAGAGGGGTGGCGTGTGGCTTGTCTCCCCTGAACGCGGCGACCGTTCGAACGGCGTCTATCGCGACGTCCGGCTGCACCCTGAAACCGTCGATGCCCTTCATCAGTCATGCTTGAACCGTAGGCTCTGAGCGCGGTACCTGTCCCGGGTCCGCCTGGGTCAGTCGGCCACGTCCTCACGGTCGCGCCGCCGGGCACGCGGTGCCTGGGAGGCGCCTGCCTAGTGCCGCGTCAGACAACGTTCACCCTGTAGTTCGCGACGCGGCGGTCGGGATGATCCATCTCTGCGCTGTCGACGGCGTTGGCGTGATCGACTACGAGGACCACGCCCATGGAGTCATGACCATGGTCGAGAGCAGCGGAGGAGGCCAGATCACCGAGGTCGTCCTGCATCCCGAGGTGACGGTCGCCGACGCGTCGATGGAGGAGGAGGCCCGCCCGCTGCACGGAAAACTACCCGCCGTGTGCTTCTTCGCCCGCTCGGTGAACTTCCCCATCACCCACGCACCCATCATCCGTGCCCAGGAGAACTGAGCGGCGTTCCGGCAGCACCGAGCTCACAGCAATGTCTACGGAGCGCTCCTATACGCCGAGGTCCTTGCGGAAGACCGTGGAACTGCGTCGGACCGTCATGCCGACCCGTAGATAGGGGTCGAGCGCGCCGGTGTCCGAGTGGGTCCACAGGGTGCAGGAGCGGAGACCCGTGCGGTGGAAGGCGCGAAACGTGTGGCGCAGCAGGAGCCGGGCGATGCCGCGGCCACGGTGTTCGCGGCGTACGGCGACCTGTTCGAGGTAGCCCTCATCCGTGCCCGGCACGTCCAACGCCAGGGCAGCGCCCACCAGATGATCACCGGCAAAGGCCAGGGCCGACCGCTGAGGGGCGAACGTGGGACGCTCCACGGTGTGGGCGGCCCACTCCTCGTACGCCTGCCGACGCTCCTGCCACTCGTCGAACGCGTCCTGGACGAGGACGTGCGCGGCGGGCCCGTCGCCGGTGCGGAAGGGCCGCACTGTGATGCCCGCCGGGGGCTCGGGCACGGCGGGCTCGGCCGGCATGGCGAACTCCAGCAACCACGCCGTCACCAGCGGCTCGTATCCGTGCGCGCGCAGCAGCGCCACGGCGCCCGTGTCCGCCTCCGGCACGGTCTGCACGACGCGGGCGGTGCCAGCCTGCCGTGCCCGCGCCAGCGTCCAGCCGAGGAGCACGGCGCCCAGGCCCCGGCCCCGGTGCGCCGGATGCACGTCCACCTCGGAGCGCCGGTCCACCCAGGCGCGGGCGGCGAGGCGCCCGGCCGGGTCGAGGACGAGGACGGTGTCCGACTCCGGCACCAGGCCAGGCCGCGCGAGATCGGCGGCGACGGCCCCGGCGTCACTCTGCCCCCGCCCGTACGCCTCCCGTTCGCAGGCCGTGACCAGTGCATGGATCGCCGGGACGTCGTCGGGGGTCGCGGGCCGCGAACGGTAGCCAGGTGGCAGGGACGGGACGAGGGAGGACACCGGCGGAGAGTAGCCGTGCGCCGGTTTTCCTCACAAGAGGGCGAACGTTGCCTGATACGGCACTAGTTCACCGGTCCCGTCGGCAATGTGCTGTCGGCCTCCAGATCGCAGCCCTTCGCCCCTGGGCGACGGGGCGGTTCGGCCTCGTGACCGCCTATGGTGGAGAAATGAGCGAGATCGTCGTCTACGAACTCGACAAGCTGGTGACAGCGGGCTCCTCCCCGGGAACGCTGAGCGGGGCGGAACGACGCGTCCGCAGGGTGCACGCGGCACCCATGGCCCCAGGGTCGCGCACCGCTGCCGGACCGCGGACCCTCTGCGGCAAGGACACCTTCGCCATGGAAACGGCCCTTGGGGAGCCCTCCGAACACCCTGGAGCGCCCTGGTACCCCGCGGAATACGCATCCGTGGTCTGTCCCGACTGCGACGCCGTGATCGAAACCTGACCGGCGTACCGGCCTGCCAGACGTCGCCGCGCGCACCCTGTTCCTGCTGCTCACCCCCATTCCACGTACTCTTTGAAGTGCTCCAGATCGCCACGACGAGCCGTTCGATCGCGTTCGTCTGGGCGGACAGTGTCGAGGCCGCACTCCAGCCGTGCGTGGATCCGTGCGTGGATCCGGGTGTGATTCTGGCCGACCGGCTGAACGGCAGAAGGAACCCGTCAGCTCGGGGCCGCCCCTGGTGAGCCCTCCATCACGTGCTCGCCGTGGTCAGAAACCTCGGCCTTGAAGTCCCGGGCCCGGCCACCTGCCTCGACCTCCAGATGTGCTCGGCGCCCCGCCCCCGTACGCGCGCCCCGCACTCCTTCCACGAAGCGCGGCCAGTGCTCTGCACCTTGCAGGAACCGGCACCCGAGGCGCGTACCGGTGGTCAGCTCAGGAACCCCTGCGACCCCGGTGAAAGAAGACGAGCCGGGACAGGGCTCTCCCGCGAGCGCCTACCCTTGACTCATGACCATCAGCAGCGACCGGAGCCCCGCAGTGGACGTTCGATCATCTAAGACATACGAAATTCGCACCTACGGGTGCCAGATGAACGTCCACGACTCCGAGCGGCTGTCCGGCCTGCTGGAAGAGGCCGGATACGTCCCCGCGCCCAAGGACGGCGACGGCGCCGACGTCGTGGTCTTCAACACCTGCGCGGTCCGGGAGAACGCCGACAACCGGCTCTACGGCAACCTCGGCCAGCTCGCCCCGAAGAAGGCCGCGCGCCCCGGGATGCAGATCGCCGTCGGCGGCTGCCTGGCCCAGAAGGACCGCGACACCATCGTCAAGAAGGCCCCCTGGGTCGACGTGGTCTTCGGGACGCACAACATCGGCAAGCTGCCCGTCCTGCTGGAGCGCGCCCGCGTCCAGGAAGAGGCACAGGTGGAGATCGCCGAGTCCCTGGAGGCGTTCCCCTCGACCCTGCCGACCCGCCGCGAGAGCGCGTACGCCGCCTGGGTCTCCATCTCCGTGGGCTGCAACAACACCTGTACGTTCTGCATCGTCCCGGCACTGCGCGGCAAGGAGAAGGACCGCCGGCCCGGCGACATCCTCGCCGAGGTGGAGGCACTGGTCGCCGAGGGTGTCAGCGAGATCACCCTGCTCGGCCAGAACGTCAACGCGTACGGCTCGGACATCGGCGACCGCGAGGCGTTCAGCAAGCTGCTGCGCGCCTGCGGGAAGATCGAGGGCCTGGAGCGGGTCCGCTTCACCTCCCCGCACCCGCGCGACTTCACCGACGACGTGATCGCCGCCATGGCCGAGACGCCCAACGTGATGCCGCAGCTCCACATGCCGTTGCAGTCCGGCTCCGACCGCGTCCTCAAGGCGATGCGCCGCTCGTACCGCCAGGAGCGGTTCCTCGGCATCATCGAGAAGGTCCGCGCCGCGATGCCGGACGCGGCCATCTCCACCGACATCATCGTCGGCTTCCCCGGGGAGACCGAGGAGGACTTCGAGCAGACCCTGCACACCGTGCGCGAGTCCCGCTTCGCGCAGGCCTTCACCTTCCAGTACTCCAAGCGCCCCGGCACCCCCGCGGCCGACATGGAGGGCCAGATCCCCAAGGCCGTCGTCCAGGAGCGCTACGAGCGCCTGGTCGCCCTCCAGGAGGAGATCTCCTGGGAGGAGAACAAGAAGCAGGTCGGCCGCACCCTGGAGGTCATGGTCGCCGAGGGCGAGGGCCGCAAGGACGGCGCCACCCACCGGCTCTCCGGCCGTGCGCCCGACAACCGCCTCGTCCACTTCAACCCGACCCTGCGGGACGCGGACGCTCGGCGCGCCCCGGGCACCGAGGCGTCCGACGGCACCGGGCCCGCTCCGCGACCCGGCACTGTGCTCGACGGCACCGGGCCCGCTCCGCGACCCGGCGACATGGTCACCGTCGAGGTGACCTATGCCGCACCGCACCACCTCCTGGCCGAGGGCCCGGCACTGAGCATCCGGCGCACCCGCGCGGGCGACGCCTGGGAGAAGCGCAACGCCGCCCCCGCGGAGAAGCCCAAGGGCGTCCTCCTCGGCCTGCCCACCATCGGGGCCCCGGCTCCGAGCCCGGCACCCGCGGCCGGCTGCGGCTGCGACTGACCCACGCGGACGGCCCGGGCCCCGGGCGTTACGCTGCGTGGCATGCTCGTTGCCGCCGCCCTGTGCCCCTGTCCGCCGCTGCTCGTCCCGGAGGTCGCCGCCGGCGCCGCCCCCGAGCTGGACGCCTTGCGGGCCGCCTGCCTGGACGCGGTCGGCGTGCTCGCCGCGGCCCGCCCGGACCGCCTGGTCGTCCTCGGACCCACCGACGAGGCGGGCCGGGGCACGCACCCGCAGGGCGCCACCGGCTCCTTCCGCGGCTTCGGGGTGGACCTGCACGTACGGCTCGGCGCCGCCGGACCGGCGCCGGAACGGGACCTTCCGCCGTCGCTGTCCGTCGGCGCCTGGCTGCTGTCCCGTACGGACTGGGCCGACGCGCCCGTCGAGGGGCTGGGCGTGACGGAGTCGCTCACCGGCGACCGCTGCCGGGCCCTGGGCCGGGAACTCGCCGCGTCCGCGCCCCGGTTGGCGCTGCTGGTGATGGGCGACGGCAGCGCCCGCCGGTCGCTCAAGGCGCCCGGCTACTTCGACGAACGCGCCGCGGACTTCGACGCGGCGGCGGCCCGCGCCCTCGGAGCCGCCGATCTCGCCGCCCTGAGCGCCCTCGACGAAGACCTCGCCGCCGACCTCCTGGTGTCCGGGCGGTCGTGCTGGCAGGTCCTGGCGGGCGCCGCCGAGGGCGCCGGCCTGGGGGGCCGACTGCTGCGCGAGGAGGCCCCGTACGGCGTCGGCTACGTCGCGGCGGCCTGGACGTAGCGGCAGCACGGCAGCCCCCGTACGCGCCCGCACCCCGCCGGAGCACCGGCGCAGCGCAACGGCCGCGAGGCGGCTTGCGCGCCCCGCGGCCGTTGCGACCCGCATCCGGCAGGCGTGCGCCTATTTGCGCGCGCCCTCGCTGTCCGCCGCAGCTCCCGCGGACTGCTGCCGCGGAATCCCGGCGCCCTCGGCAGCCTCGGCCGGCCGGGCCGACTCCTCGGCCGCCGGTTCGGCGTCCGCGTCACCGGACTCCTCCGGAGCCGCCTGCGCCGCCTCGGCCGCGCTCTGCTCGGCCTCCTCCGGCTCCGCCGCCGTGGCGTCCGTACCGGCCTCGGCCACCGCCGCGTCCGCCTGCGCGCCGTCCTCCGGCTGCGCCTCGGCTTCCTGCTGCGCCTCCGACGCCGGCTGCGGCTCCGACTCCGCCGTCACCGCCGCTGCGGCACTGTCCTCCATCGCCGCCTCGGCCTTACGCCGACGGAACCGCGAAAACACGCCCATAACTGCTCCTACGCTCCTCATGTGGGCGAAATCCCTTCGTCGCCCGGAGCGTCCTCTTGCGCCGCCCGACGGGCGCCGGCAGCGCACCGGCGTTCGGGATCTCGCAACAGGCAACGACGCTGACCGTGCCCCGTCACGTCGCTCGTTCGAGATGGGTGCGTGAGGTTTGCGAGACTGACGGGGTGAACACCGTCGTCCCCACTCCCCGGGTCATCGCCGTCGTCGGCCCCACCGCGGCCGGAAAGTCCGATCTGGGCGTCGCACTCGCCCGGCACCTGGGCGGCGAGGTGATCAACGCCGACTCGATGCAGCTCTACCGCGGCATGGACATCGGCACCGCCAAGCTCACGCCGGAGGAGCGACAGGGCGTCCCGCACCACCTCCTCGACATCTGGGACGTCACCCGCGCGGCCAACGTCGCCGAGTACCAGCGGCTGGCCCGCGTCGAGATCGACCGGCTGCTCGCCGAGGGCCGCACCCCGGTCCTCGTGGGCGGCTCCGGCCTGTACGTACGCGGCGCCCTCGACGCCCTGGAATTCCCCGGCACCGACCCCGCCGTCCGCGCCCGCCTGGAGGCCGAACTGGCCGAACTGGGCAGCGGCGCCCTGCACGCCCGGCTGGCCGCCGCCGACCCCGAGGCCGCCCGCGCGATCCTGGCCGGCAACGGCCGCCGCATCGTGCGCGCCCTGGAGGTCATCGAGATCACCGGCCGCCCCTTCACCGCCAACCTCCCCGGCCACGAATCGGTCTACGACACCGTGCAGATCGGCGTCGACGTAGCGCGCCCCGAACTCGACGAGCGGATCGCGCGGCGGGTGGACCGTATGTGGGAAGCGGGCCTGGTCGACGAGGTGCGCCGCCTGGAGGCCGTGGGGCTGCGCGAGGGCCTGACGGCCTCCCGGGCGCTCGGCTACCAGCAGGTGCTCGCGCAGCTGGCGGGGGAGTGCACCGAGCAGGAGGCGCGGGACGAGACGGTGCGCGCCACCAAGCGGTTCGCGCGCCGTCAGGACTCGTGGTTCCGCCGGGACCCCCGGGTCCACTGGCTCAGCGGGGCCGCCGATCGCCGGGCCGACCTCCCCGGGCTCGCGCTGGAGTTGCTCGAACGACCGGTCACAGCCTGATCACGTCATGGCATCGGGACGCTCCGGGCGTCATCCGGCCCCCTGAGGGCGTGTCATCATCGACCTTCGATCGAGGCGTGCAATCTGCAGTGGGGAGGGCGCGTGGTAATGGAGGCCGGCCCTCGCAACAGAGCCCAGCAACCGGACCGCAACGGCACCGGGGCGGCACCGCCGCACCACGACGGCCCGGAGGCGCACGACATCATCCCCGAGCCCCATGACGGCCCCCCGGCCACCCTGGACGCCTCGGACGGCCCCGACGACGGCCACGACGGCCATGACGCACCTCCGGAGGGCGGCGAGTCCTTCCGCGACCTGCGCCCGCCCCGGCGGCTGCGGCTGTGGCAACTCGCCCCGATCGTCGGCCTCGCCGCCGTCGGGTCGCTGATGTTCGCCTTCCCGCTGGCCTTCGAGTTCGGCGGCGACGGCGGCGCGGTGATCGCCATGCTCGGCCTGCTGCTCTGCTGCTGCGCCGCCGGCTGGGGCATGATGGCCGCCCGCCGCGTCGGCTACACCTGGCCCGGCCTCCCGGCCCGCGGCTCCGGCCGCCGCGCCGGCTGGCGCGTGGTCCTCCTCTACGCCGCGGTGGTCGCCGTGCTCGCCGCCCTGGCCATCTGGCGCGTGGCCCGACTGCGCTGAGCTCTGGCCCCTGACCTCTGCCGGTCTTCGCGGTGGTTGTCCCCGGCTGTCTTCGCGCTGCCTGTCGTCCCGCTTTCTGTCGTCCCGCTTTCTGTCGTCCCGCTTTCTGTCTTCGCGCCGTCCGTGCGTCTTCCCCGCCGCCCACCCGCAGCTCTGGATTGTGTTTTTCCCCGCCGCCCACCCCCCTTCGGGGGGTGGGCGGGTGTAGAGCGCGAAGCGCGAGGCGCGGAACGCGCAAGTAACGCGCAAGTAGGGACGGCCAGCAAGTCAAGTAGGGACGGCCAGCAAGTAGGGACGGGCAGGCAGGGCGCAGGCCGGCAGCGGCCCTGGTTACCCGGTCCGGGTCGCCCCATAGGCGGCCTCGGCCCCGGGGCGCCGGGCCCGTTTGCGACCCGTAGGATTCAAGGGTGACCAGCACGCAGCGCATCGCTTTCCTCAAGGGCCACGGCACCGAGAACGACTTCGTGATCGTCCCGGATCCGGATGGCCGGCTCGATCTGTCCGCGGCGGCCGTCGCCCGGATCTGCGACCGCCGGGCCGGTGTCGGCGGCGACGGGCTGCTGCGCGCCGTACGGTCCGCCGTCCACCCGGAGGCGCGGGCGCAGGCCGGCGAGGCCGAGTGGTTCATGGACTACCGCAACGGCGACGGCTCGGTCGCCGAGATGTGCGGCAACGGTGTCCGGGTCTTCGCCCGGTACCTGCTGCACGCGGGACTGGTCGAGGCCGGCGACCTCGCGATCGCGACCCGCGCCGGGGTGCGCCGGGTGCATCTGGCCAAGTCCGGCGATGTCACCGTCGCCATGGGGCGGGCCGAACTGCCCGAGGAGGGCGTGGTGGTCACGCTCGGCGGGCGCAGCTGGCCAGCCCGCAACGTCAGCATGGGCAATCCGCACGCCGTAACGTTCGTCGAGGATCTGGCGCACGCCGGTGACCTGTACACCACGCCGCCGTTCAGCCCGGCAGCGGTGTATCCGGACGGCGTGAACATCGAGTTCGTCGTCGACCGCGGCCCGCGCCATGTGGCGATGCGGGTGCACGAGCGCGGCTCCGGCGAGACCCGCTCGTGCGGCACCGGCGCCTGCGCGGTGGCGGTGGCCACCGCCCGCCGGGACGGCCTGGACCCGGCCGCGACCGGCACGCCCGTCACCTACACCGTCGACGTGCTCGGCGGCAGCCTGACGATCACCGAGCTGCCGGACGGCACGGTCGAGATGACCGGCCCGGCCGTGATCGTCGCCGAGGGCAGCTTCGAGCCGGAGTGGCTGACCGGCGCGCTCGGCGCCTGAGGGCGGCGAGAGGCCCGAGAAGCCCCTGTTCCACCGACGAGGCCCTTCCCCCGACGAGGCCCCTGTTCCACCGACGGGCGGTACCGCTCCGGACGGGGGCTCGGTCGCCCGCCGGCGGCTGTCAGCGCGTCGCGCCGGAGGCGCCACGCCCGGCCGCCGGAGCCCTCCGCCACCTGGCCCACACATTCCGCATCCCGCTCGGTGATTCGCCTTCTCAGAGCAGAAACGGCTCCGGCCGGAAAGTTCGCTCGAATGGGTGATCCGGTTCACGCTGAGCGAGAGCCGGACAGCACTGCGTGATGGGCTCGGTAGCATCAAGCACCGGCCCAGGCGCCAGAACTGACGGCGTCCCACCGCCGGTCGACGCTGCCGGAGGTGCCCATGAGCGCAGAGGCCACGAACCCTGGTAACCCTGAAGCAGCGGGCCGCAAGCGCGGACGGCCCCGGCCGGCGCTGCGGGGGCTGCGCCGTATCGGGCGCGCCGCACTGCTCGGCCCGACCCCTCGCGACGGCCTCCCGGACGCCCTGGAGCACGTCGCCAAGGTGCACCGCCGCCACCACCCCGACGCCGGCCTGCACATCCTCAGCAAGGCGTACCAGCTCGCCGAGTCCTCGCACCGCGGGCAGCTGCGCAAGAGCGGCGAGCCGTACATCACCCACCCGCTCGCGGTGACCCTCATCCTCGCCGAACTGGGCGCGGAGACCACCACGTTGACCGCCTCGCTGCTCCACGACACCGTCGAGGACACGGAAGTGACGCTCGATCAGGTGCGGGCGGAGTTCGGCGCGGAGGTCTGCTATCTGGTCGACGGCGTCACCAAGCTGGAGAAGGTCGACTACGGTGCCGCGGCCGAGCCGGAGACCTTCCGCAAGATGCTGGTGGCGACCGGCAGCGACGTACGGGTGATGTCCATCAAGCTCGCCGACCGGCTGCACAACATGCGCACGCTCGGCGTGATGCGGCCCGAGAAACAGGTCCGGATCGCCAAGGTGACCCGTGACGTGCTGATCCCGCTCGCCGAACGCCTCGGCGTCCAGGCGCTGAAGACCGAGCTGGAGGACCTGGTCTTCGCGATCCTGCACCCGGAGGAGTACGCCACGACCCGGCGGCTGGTCCGGTCGTACGCCGGGCGGCCCGATCCGCTCGCCGCGATCGCCGAGCGGGCCCGTACGATCCTGGCCGATGCCGGGATCGACGCCGAAGTCCTGGTCCGGCCACGGCACTTCGTCTCCGTGCACCGCGTCCTTCTGGCGCGCGGGCAGCTGACCGGTGCGGATCTCGGGCGGCTGCTGGTGCTGGTGGCGGAGGACGCCGACTGTTACGCCGTCCTCGGTGAGCTGCACACCTGTTTCACGCCGGTGGTCTCCGAGTTCAAGGACTTCATCGCCGCACCCAAGTTCAACCTCTACCAGTCGCTGCACACCGCCGTGAGCGGTGAGGCCGGCGAGATCGCCGAGACCCTGATCCGCACGCACCAGATGCACCGGGTGGCGGAGGCCGGGGTGATCGCGCTGGGCAATCCGTACGCGCCCACGGACGGCGCGGACGCCCCCGAGGGCGAGCGGGCCGACCCCACCCGCCCCGGATGGCTCGACCGGCTGCTGGAGTGGCAGCGCACCACCCCCGACCCGGACACCTTCTGGACCTCGCTGCGCGACGACCTCGCCCAGGACCGGGAGATCACCGTCTTCTGCACCGGCGCGCCCGCGGGCGGGGTGCCGGACCGCTCCGCGGGCCCGGCCGGCGGCGCCATCGGCCTGCCGGCCGGCGCGAGCTGCGTGGACGCGGCGTACGCCCGGCACGGCGAGGCGGCGCACTGCTGCATCGGCGCCCGGGTCAACGGCCGGCTCGCCACGCTCGGCACCGTCCTGCACGACGGCGACAGCCTGGACCTGCTGATGGCCCCGGACTCCGCCGCCGGCCCCTCGCCCGAGTGGCTCGACCACGCCCGGACGCCCGCCGCCCGGCTCGCCATCTCCCGCTGGCTGGCCCGCCCCCCGGGCGGCGGCGAGCCGCCCGCCGCCCCCGCCGGCCGGGGCGGCGAACGCCGCAGGGCCCCCGGGGACCGCCCCACGGAACCGGACCGGGAGGCCGCCGCCTCCGGGCTCGCGGTGGCGGACCTGCCCGGGGCCACGGTCCGGCTGGCCGGCTGCTGCACCCCGGTGCCGCCGGACACCGTCACCGGATTCGCGGTCCGCGGCGGCACGGTCACCGTCCACCGCGCGCTGTGCCCCGCCGTGGCGCGGATGGCGGCGATGGGCCGGCAGCCGGTCGGGGTGCGCTGGCGGGGCGCGGGGAAGGGCGGCCACGGCTGCCGGGTGACCCTCCTGGCGGAGGCGTTCAGCCGGCCGCATCTGCTGGCCGACCTCACCGAGGCGATCGCCGCCGAGGGCGCCGCCGTGGTGTCGGCCGCCGTCGAGCCCCCGCACGAACAGCTGGTACGGCACACGTACACGCTCCATCTGCCCAACGCCGCCGGGCTGCCCTCCCTGATGCGGGCGATGCGTCAAGTGCCCGGCGTGTTCGATGTGTTGCGGGCGGGCCGGCCCCGCCCCGCCGCCGCGATCCGGCCCTGACGGATCGAAGGGCAGATCCGGCAGACCGGCGCAAGCCGGACCCCCTCGGTGCCGCTCGTTCGGGTGCCGTCCTGCCGCGTCGTCCACGGGGGAGCGGGCCGCGCTGATAGCGGTAGCCCATGTCCCTTCCCTTGCGCCGCCCGCCCGACGGGTCCGACGGGCCCGCCGCCCGCCCCGCTACCGACCACTCCGCGCCCGCACGGCGCCGCTTCCGCGCCGTACCCGGCCGGATCCCGCGCCGCGCCGCGGCCCTCGGTCTCGCCATCGCCGCCACGGTCGCCGCGGCCGAGCCGCCGGCGGTAGCGCCGCTGGGCATCGGCGACCGCCTCTTCCCGACGCTCGGCAACACCGGCTACCACGTCACGTCCTACGACGTGTCGATGAACTACTCCGGCCGCAACGACCGGCCGCTGGACGCGGTCACCGTGATCAACGCCCGCGCCACCGGCAACCTCGACCGGCTCAGCCTCGACTTCGCGCGCGGCGCCGTCCGCTCCGCGGAGATCGACGGGGCGCCCGCCAGGCACGAGCAGGCGGGCGAGCACCTGGTGCTCACCCCGGCCCGCCACATCTCCCCGGGGCAGAAGCTGCGGATCGTGGTCCACCACACCAGTAATCCGGTCGGCGCGGGCGACGGCGGCTGGATCCGCACCAAGGACGGGCTGGCGATGGCCAATCAGGCCGACGCCGCGCACCGTGTCTTCCCCTGCAACGACCACCCCTCCGAAAAGGCGTACTTCACCTTCCACATCACCGCGCCCCAGGGGCTGGTGGCGGTCGCCAACGGGCTGCCCGCGGGGCAGGCCACCCGCGGACCGCGCCGCACCTGGACGTACCGCACCGCCCACCCCATGGCCACCGAGCTGGCACAGATCTCCATCGGGCACTCCGCCGTGCTGGCGCGGCGCGGGCCGCACGGGCTGCCGATCCGCGATGTGGTCCCGGCCGCCGACCGGCCCGTCCTGGCGCGCTGGCTCGCCAAGACGCCGGGCCAGGTGGCCTGGATGGAGAACAAGGTCGGACGCTTCCCGTTCGAGACCTACGGGGTGCTGACGGCGGACGCCAGCACCGGTTTCGAGCTGGAGACCCAGACCCTCTCGCTGTTCGAGAAGCGCCTGTTCACCATGGCCCAGCTGCCCGACTGGTACGTCGAGTCGGTGATGGTGCACGAGCTGTCCCACCAGTGGTTCGGCGACAGCGTCAGCCCTCGCCGGTGGTCCGACGTCTGGCTCAACGAGGCGCACGCCACCTGGTACGAGATGCTCTACGCCCAGGAGAAGGGCGACATCCGCGCCTCCATGGAGACGCGGATGCGCCACGCCTACGAACAGTCGGACGGCTGGCGCGCCGAGGGCGGCCCGCCCGCCCTGCCCAAGCTCCCCGACCACGGCCAGAAGATCAGCATCTTCCGGCCGGTGATCTACGACGGCAGCGCCCTGGTCCTGTACGCGCTGCGGCACAAGCTCGGCACGGCGGGCTTCGACCGCCTCGAACGTGCCTGGGTGCAGAAGCACCGCGACGGGGTGGCCGGCACCGCCGACTTCATCAACCTGGCCTCGAAGATCTACGGACACAACCTGTCCGGCTTCTTCTGGGAGTGGCTCTACGGCAAGAAGACCCCGCCGATGCCCGGCCACCCCGACTGGAAGCCCCAGGCGCCCCGGCAGACGCAGAGCACCGGCGGCCAGAAGGCGCGGGTGCCGGGCGCCCGGCCCGGGCCGTCGGGCCGGGCCGCCGAGGTGCCGCTGCACCCCCGGTGGCCGCTGCCCGCACGGCACCCGGCCGCGCAACGGGAGAACACCGGAAAACCCGCGTGACGCCCCCGCCCGGCCGTGCGACCATCAACGGGTCGACGCGGACGGGCGCCGGGGAATCTCCGGAGCGGCCCGGACGTTGTCACCAGCGATAGTCCCAGCGGGACCGGCCGGTCCCCCGAGGGCTTCCCAACGACGCAAAGGATCAAATGACCTCCTCTTCTTCCCTTCCGCAGGACCGCCAGCGCCTCCCCGAGAGCCGTCGGGCCGACGCCCTGATGGAAGAGGACGTCGCCTGGAGCCACGAGATCGACGGGGAGCGCGACGGCGACCAGTACGACCGCTCCGAGCGTGCGGCGCTGCGCCGGGTGGCCGGCCTCTCCACCGAGCTCGAGGACGTCACCGAGGTCGAGTACCGCCAGCTGCGCCTGGAGCGCGTGGTGCTCGTCGGGGTCTGGACGTCCGGGACGGTGCAGGACGCGGAGAACTCCCTCGCGGAGCTCGCCGCGCTGGCCGAGACCGCCGGTGCCCTGGTGCTCGACGGCGTGATCCAGCGCCGTGACAAGCCGGACCCGGCGACGTACATCGGGTCCGGCAAGGCGCTGGAGCTGCGCGACATCGTGCTCGAATCCGGGGCGGACACCGTGGTGTGCGACGGTGAGCTCTCCCCGGGCCAGCTGATCCACCTGGAGGACGTCGTCAAGGTCAAGGTGGTCGACCGGACCGCCCTGATCCTCGACATCTTCGCTCAGCACGCCAAGTCCCGGGAGGGCAAGGCGCAGGTCTCGCTGGCGCAGATGCAGTACATGCTCCCCAGGCTCCGCGGCTGGGGCCAGTCGCTGTCCCGGCAGATGGGTGGCGGTGGCTCCGGTTCGGCGGGCGGCGGTATGGCCACCCGTGGTCCCGGTGAGACCAAGATCGAGACGGACCGGCGGCGGATCCGCGAGAAGATGGCGAAGATGCGCCGGGAGATCGCGGAGATGAAGACCGGCCGCGACATCAAGCGCCAGGAGCGCCGGCGCAACAAGGTCCCCTCGGTCGCCATCGCCGGCTACACCAACGCCGGCAAGTCCTCGCTGCTCAACCGCCTCACCGGCGCCGGAGTCCTGGTGGAGAACGCCCTGTTCGCCACCCTGGACCCCACCGTCCGGCGGGCCGAGACCCCCAGCGGGCGGCTGTACACCCTCGCGGACACCGTCGGCTTCGTCCGGCATCTGCCGCACCACCTCGTCGAGGCGTTCCGTTCCACGATGGAGGAGGTCGGCGACTCCGACCTGATCCTCCATGTCGTCGACGGCTCCCACCCGGTGCCCGAGGAGCAGCTGGCGGCGGTGCGCGAGGTGATCCGCGACGTGGGTGCGACGGACGTGCCCGAGATCGTGGTCGTCAACAAGGCCGACGCGGCCGATCCGCTGGTGCTCCAGCGGCTGCTGCGCCAGGAGAAGAGCGCCATCGTGGTCTCCGCCCGTACGGGCCGGGGCATGACGGAGCTGCTGACCCTGCTCGACGAGGAACTCCCGCGCCCCCGCGTCGAGATCGAGGTGCTGGTGCCCTACACCCAGGGCGCCCTGGTCTCGCGGGCGCACGCCGAGGGCGAGGTCATCTCCGAGGAGCACACCCCCGACGGCACGGTCCTCAAGGCCCGGGTGCACGAGGAACTGGCCGCCGAGTTCCGCCCGTTCGTCCCGGCCGCCTAGGGCCTAGCGGCCCGCCCGGTGCCACGTTCGGCGTCCGTACGGTGAAGGCCCGCCCCCGGTTCCCCGGGGGCGGGCCTTCGTCATGCCGTGGACGGTCTGCGGCTCATGCCGTGGGCGGTCTGCGGCGGGCGGCGCCGGACACCGGCACCGCCCGCCCATGTCCTCAGCCCTGGCCGGCCCACTTCCTGCTCATCGCGTCGAAGATCGACTTGGCCTCGGCACCCAGGTGCGGACCCGCCGACCAACGGGCCGGACGCGGCCCCATCGACATGTTGGAGACCAGCACCGGCTTGCCGTCCGGGCCCTTGATGAACCACGGACCGCCGGAGGAACCGCCGGTCATGGTGCAGCCGATCCGGTACATGGTCGGCTTCTTGGCGTCCGTCGTCAGCCGGGTCGGCTTGTCGGTGCACGACTCCTGGAGCGCGCCGTCGAACGGCGGCTCCGCCGGGTAGCCCTGCGCCGTCAGGCTCGGCATCTTGGACATCGCCGGGGCGTTGAAGTTCACCTCGTAGGCGGCGCCGGCCATCTCCTCCAGGGACTTGCCGCCGGTGCTCTCCTCCGGCTTCACATGCATCAGCGCGAAGTCATACGGAGCCATCGGGACCCCCGGCACGTCGCCGCCGCCCTTGATCCACTCCTGGGACGTCGCCATGTCGTCCGCCCACCACTTGCCGGCCGGGACCCGGTCCTCGTACGGCGCGCTCTTCATCCGGGACTCCGGTACCCCGGTCCGGTTGAAGCTCGGGACGAACATCACGTTCCGGTACCAGCCGCCGTTCTTGCCGGCGTGCACACAGTGCGCCGCGGTCCACACGAGGTTGGACTTGCCCGGGTGGGCCGGGTCCTTGACGACGGTGGCGGAGCAGCGCGCCTGACCCTCGGGCGTGCTGAACGCCAGCACGCCGATGCCCGGAGCGGTGGAGTTGTAGGGCGTCTTCACGGGCTGCGCGGTGACCGCGGCCGGCTCCGGGTCGGTCTTGCCCTGGTCCTGGGTGATGTCCGAGGGCTTGCTCGGCTCGTTCGGCGGCTTGGCCTTACCGATCTTGTCCGGGTCCCAGAAGCCCTTGATGACCGGGTTGATGAACTGCCCCGCCTCGCGGAGCCACTTGGCCTTGTCCCAGTTCTTCCACTCCCCGTTCTTCCACTTGTCCAGGTTGATGCCGTGCTGCTTGAGCTTGTCCTGGAGGTCCTTGGGGATCTTGATCTCACCCCCGCCCGTGGTGCCCTGGGCCGACTGGCTCGGCTTGGCGTCCGCGTTGTCGCCCGACGGCCCGCAGCCGGTCGCGGTCAGCGCCACTACGGCGGTGAGGGCGGCGGCGGCCACAACTGGCCGACGTATCGATCGCATGGGTCAGTTCCCCCTGAGTGAATCGGGCTGAGCCGGAGCGGCTCGTGTGGTGCGCACCCTCACCGGTCCTTGTCATGAACCCCAAGATCCGGGTGCAGCCCCCCACTATGCCGGTGCCGAAGGGGACGGCGGTACCCGGGTCCCCGGTTCCCGGCCGTCAAGGATCTTGCCGGCGGCCGTGTTCCCCCGCCCGTGCCGTCGTTGGTACGTACGGGGGAAGGCCGGGCTGCCCGCAGCGCCCGCGCGGAATACCGCAGTTCACCAGCAGGAGGACACAACTGCCGTGGCGTTGACCGAAACCGTGCCGGCGGACGCACCGCCGGCCCACGAAGGGATCCTGCGACGGCAGTCCCTGCGTGAGTCCGCTGCGCGTACGTACGCGCGCTCGCTGCCCATCGTCCCGGTGCGCGCCCGCGGGCTGACGATCGAGGGCGCCGACGGCCGGCGCTATCTCGACTGCCTCTCCGGCGCCGGCACCCTCGCGCTGGGCCACAACCACCCGGTGGTCCTCGAAGCGATCCGCACGGTCCTCGACTCCGGGGCGCCGCTGCACATCCTCGACCTGGCCACGCCGGTCAAGGACGCTTTCACGACCGAGCTGTTCGCCACCCTGCCCGGCGAGTTGTCCGAAAAGGGGCGTATCCAGTTCTGCGGCCCGGCCGGTACGGACGCCGTCGAGGCCGCCTTCACCCTCGTCCGCACCGCGACCGGGCGCAGCGGCCTGATGGCCTTCTCCGGCGCCTACCACGGCATGACGTCGGACGCCCTGGCCGCCTCCGGAGGAGCCCGGCACACCGCCGTGACCCGGCTGCCCTACCCGTACGACTACCGCTGCCCGTTCGGGACCGGCGGCGAGCGCGGTGCCGAACTCTCCGCGCGCTGGACGGAGAACCTGCTCGACGACCACAAGAGCGGGGTGCCGCGGCCCGCGGGCATGATCCTCGAACCGGTCCAGGGCGAGGGCGGGGTGATCCCGGCGCCGCCGAGCTGGCTGCGCCGGATGCGGGAGATCACCGCCGCCCGGGAGATCCCGCTGATCGTCGACGAGGTGCAGACCGGCGTCGGCCGCACCGGCACCTTCTGGGCCGTCGAGCAGAGCGGCATCGTCCCCGACGTCCTCGTGCTGTCGAAGGCGATCGGCGGCAGCCTGCCGCTCGCCGTGATCGTCTACCGCGAGGAACTGGACGCCTGGCAGCCCGGCGCGCACGCCGGCACCTTCCGCGGCAACCAACTCGCCATGGCCGCCGGCACCGCCACCCTCGCCCACGTCCGCCGCAACGGTCTCGACCGCCGCGCCGCCGAACTCGGCACCCGGATGCTCGCCCGGCTCGGCGGACTCGCCGCCGCCCACGACTGCATCGGCGACGTCCGCGGACGCGGGCTGATGCTCGGCGTCGAACTGGTCGACCGGGACGCCGACGCCGACGCCACCGGCGCCCGGCCCGCCGACCCGGTACTCGCCGCCGCCGTCCAACAGGCGTGCCTGGACCGCGGCCTGATCGTCGAACTGGGCGGCCGGCACTCCGCCGTCGTCCGGCTGCTGCCACCCCTGACCATCACCGACGAACAGGCGGACGCGATCCTCGACCGCCTCGCCGACGCCATCACGGCGGCGGGCCGCGCCCCCCCCCGGCCCAAGGGCTCGTCCCCCACCACCCTGCGAGGCACCTCCGCATGAACGAACGCCCCGGCCCCGACGGGACCCAGGCCGCCGAACGACTCCCCGCCCCGCACCCGGGCCCGGGGCTGATCGAGCCGTCCGTACCGCGGCAGCAGCGGCGGCACGGCGACGACGCCTGCCATCAGCAGACCCCGGAAGGCCGCGACCGGCCCCCGGCCGGCCACGGCACCCCCGGCCCCTACGAGACGACGGCCCGGCACCCCGACGCCGACCCCCTCGACCACCCCGACGCGGCGGTCGCCGCCGACGCCGCGGGCATCGAGAACCTGCTGCGCTGCTGGCTCCGCGAGAACGGCACCCCCCGCCCGGCCGGCGGCCGGCTGCGCCTCCCGCTGCACGCCAGCGCCACCGCCCTGCACATCCCCGTCCGCTACTGGTCGCCCACCGGCTGGCACCGCCTGGGCGCGCCCACCCTCGAAGGCACCCCGCCCGGCTCCGCCCCCCTGGACGCCGTCACCCTCGCCGCGCTGCTGCGCCGCGAAGCCGCCCACGGCGGCGACCGCCGGGCCTCGGACGGCGGCGAGCACCGGGTCGCGGACGGCGACGAACGCCCGGCGGTGGACGACGCGCCGCAGGCGCCGGACGGCGACGGCGCCGAACTCGTCGGCCGGGTCGCCAACTCCGTACGCGCCACTGCCGTGTTCATCGCCGACCGGCGCGCCCGCCCCGCCGACGAGCAGGACTCCCGCTTCCTCGAAGCCGAGCAGTCACTGCTGCTCGGCCACCCCCTGCACCCCACCCCCAAGAGCCGCGAGGGCCTCACCGACGCCGAGACCCGCGCCTATTCGCCCGAACTCCGCGGCGCCTTCCCGCTCCACTGGATGGCCGTCCACCGCTCCGCCGTCGCCGCCGACTCCGCCTGGACCGAACGCGGCAAGACCGTACCGGCCGGACAACTCGCCGCCGACCTGGCCGGCGACGGGCTCCCGCTCCCCGACGACACGGTGCCGCTGCCGCTGCACCCCTGGCAGGCGCGGGACCTCGCCGCCCGCCCGGACACCACCGCGCTGCTCGACGCCGGACTGCTGCACGACCTCGGCCCGCACGGCGCGCTCTGGCACCCCACCTCCTCCGTCCGCACGGTCTACCGGCCCGGCGCGCCCGCCATGCTCAAGCTCTCCCTCGGGCTGCGCATCACCAACTCCCGCCGGGAGAACCTCCGCAAGGAACTGGAGCGCGGCGTCGAGGTCCACCGGTTGCTGCGCACCGGCCTCGGCGAGCAGTGGCAGGCCGCCTTCCCGGGCGCTCCCGGATTCGACATCGTCCGCGACCCGGCCTATCTCGCCGTCGACGGCCCCGACGGCGCACCCGTCCAGGGCCTGGACGTCGTCATCCGCCACAACCCCTTCGGCACCACCGACGACGCGGTCTGCATCGCCGGGCTCACCTCGCCGCGGCCCTGGCCCGGACACGGCGAGATGCGCTCCCGGCTGGAAAGCCTGGTCAGCGAGCTGAGCGCGCGCACCGGGCGGCCGGCCGGGGCGGTGGCCACGGAGTGGTTCCTGCGCTACCTCGAAGCGGTCGTCCGCCCCGTCCTCTGGCTCGACGGCACGGCGGGCGTCGCCCTGGAGGCCCACCAGCAGAACACCCTCGTCCTGCTGGACCGCGACGGCTGGCCGGCCGGCGGCCGCTACCGCGACAACCAGGGTTACTACTTCCGCACCTCCCGCCGGGCCGACCTGGAGCAGCGGCTGCCCGGCATCGGCGCCACCAGCGACACCTTCGTCGCCGACGACGTCACCGACGAGCGCTTCGCCTACTACCTCGGCATCAACAACGTCCTCGGCCTCATCGGCGCGTTCGGCGCCGGCCGCCTGATCCGCGAGGAGGTCCTGCTCGCCGCCTTCCGGCGCTTCCTCACCGACGCCGCCGCGGCCCCCCGCGCCCACCGCTCGCCCCTGCCGGAGCAGCTGCTGGAGTCCCGCACGCTGCGCTGCAAGGCCAATCTCGCCACCCGGCTGCACGGTCTCGACGAACTCGTCGGCCCCGTCGACACCCAGTCCGTCTACGTCACCCTGCCCAACCCGCTCGCGCCCTAGATGACGCGGTCCCCAGCCATCAGAGGAGAGCGACACCGTGACACCGACCGATTCCGACCTCCGCGCCGCCACGGACCCCGTACTCGACCTCCGGATCCCACCCGAACCCGGCGCACGCCCCGCCGACGCAGACCGCCCGCCCGCTGACGGCACCGCCGTCGGCCCGCTGCTGGACGACCTGGCGGGCTGGCCGGCGGCCGACACCCCCGCCGGGCCGTTCGCCCTCGTCCCCGTCCGGCCGGAGCGCGACCTGGACCGGATCACCGCCTGGATGAACGATCCCGCGGTCGCCGCCTTCTGGGAACTGGCCGGCCCGCCGGAGACCACCGCGGCCCATCTGCGCGCCCAACTGGACGGCGACGGGCGCAGCGTGCCCTGCCTGGGAGTGTTGGACGGCGTCCCGATGAGCTACTGGGAGATCTACCGCGCCGACCTGGACCGCGTCGCCCGTCACTACCGGGCCCGGCCGCACGACACCGGGGTGCATCTGCTCATCGGCGGCTGCGGCGACCGGGGCCGCGGCCTGGGCACGCTGCTGCTGCGGGCCACCGCCGATCTCGTCCTCGACCGGCGCCCCCGGTGCGAGCGCGTCATCGCCGAACCGGACCTGCGCAACACCGCCTCCGTCGCGGCCTTCCTGAGCGCCGGCTTCCGCTATGCCGAGGAGATCGAACTCCCGGAGAAACGCGCGGCGTTGATGGTCCGCGACCGCGCCCACCGCCACCTGCTCTGAGCCCGGGGCGTCCGTCGACGGCCCCGAACCGGTCCGCCATCCACCCCGCCGCCCCGGTTGTCCCCCGCACGTGCCGGGCCGGTCCCGCATCGAGGAGTCCCGCCTTGTCGTCTGCGTTCCCTGCGTTTCCTGCGTCCCACCCGTCGCACCGCGCCTGGCAGCACGCCGCCCGCCGCCTCTTCGCCAAGACCCTCGCCGAATTCGCCTACGAGGAAATCCTCACCCCCGAGCCCGACGGCACCGCCCCCGACGGCACCCCGCGCTACCGCCTTCCCGTGGGCGACGACCTCACCTACCGCTTCACCGCCCGCAGAGGCGCCTACGGGCACTGGCGCGTCGACCCCCACTCGATCACCCCCGACACCGATCCCCTCCGCTTCCTCACCCACGCCCACGACACCGTCCTGGGCCTGTCCGGCGACACCACCGGCCACCTCATCCGCGAGCTGACCGCCACCCTCGCCGCCGACACCCGCCTGGACACCACCGCCCTGACCGCCGCCGAACTCGCCGACCTGGACTACGCCGACCTCGAAGGCCACCAGACCGGCCACCCCTGGCTCGTCGCCAACAAGGGCCGGCTCGGCTTCTCCGCCGGCGACGCCGAGACCTGGGCCCCCGAGGCCCGCAGCCCCCAGCGGCTGCCCTGGCTCGCCGCCCACCACCGCATCGCCCACTACCGCGGCGTCCCCGCACTCGCCACCCCCGACCGCCTCTACAGCGACGAACTCACCCCGGCCACCCACCGCGCCTTCGCCCGCACCATCGCCGACGCCGGCCAGGACCCCGCCGACTACCTCTACCTCCCCGTCCACCCCTGGCAGTGGGACGAGACCATCGCCCCGCTCTTCGCCCCGCAACTCGCCGACAGATCCATCATCGCGCTGCCCACTGACAACGACCTCCGGCTGCCGCAGCAGTCCATCCGCACCTTCCTGAACATCAGCCGCCCCCGGGCGCGCACGGTCAAGCTGCCGCTGTCCATCCTCAACACCCTGGTCTGGCGCGGCCTGCCCACCGAGCGCACCCTCGCCGCCCCCGCCGTCACCCGCTGGGTCCACGGCCTGCGCGACGGCGATACGTATCTGCGCGACGAGACCCGGGTGATCCTGCTCGGCGAGACCGCCTCGGTCACCGTCGAGCACCCCCTCTACGACCGGCTGCCCGGCGTCCCCTACCAGTTCAAGGAACTGCTCGGCTGCATCTGGCGGGAGCCCGTCAGCGGCTGCCTCGACCGGGGTGAACGGGCCCGCACCCTGGCCTCCCTGCTCCAGACCGACCCCGCCGGCCGCGCCCTGACCGCGGAGCTGGTGCACCGCTCCGGACTGCCCGCCCGTCTCTGGCTGGCCCACCTGTTCGCCGCGCTGCTGCCGCCCCTGCTGCACTTCCTCTACCAGTACGGCACGGTCTTCTCCCCGCACGGCGAGAACGCGATCGTCGTCTTCGACGAGCACGACATCCCCACCCGCCTGGCCATGAAGGACTTCGTCGACGACGTCAACACCAGTGCCCAGCCGCTGCCCGAGCACGACGCCATGCCGGACGACGTCCGGGCGGTGCTGCTGACCGAACCGCCCGTGTTCCTCACCCAGTTCATCCACTCCGGACTGTTCGTCGGCGTCTTCCGCTATCTGGCGCCGCTGTGCGAGGACCAACTCGGCGTGCCCGAGGACGAGTTCTGGTCACTCGTCCGGGCGGAGATCCTGCGCCACCACGAGCGCTTCCCGCACCTCAAGGAGCGGCAGGAGACCTTCGACCTGCTCACCCCGGAGATCGAGCGGCTCTGCCTGAACCGCAACCGGCTGCACGTCGACGGCTACCGCGACCGCCGCGACCGCCCGCACGCCGCCGTGCACGGCACCGTCCCGAACCCCCTGCACGTCCCGTGACCGACCCCGCTGTCAGTGGTCCCGCGTAGGCTGGCAAGCGCTATGACGAAGCCCTCTCTCCCCGATCTGCTCCATGCCGCCGTCACCGCTGTCGGTGGCACCGAGCGGCCCGGCCAGGTGGCCATGGCCGAGGCCGTCGCCGAGGCCGTGGACGACTCCGCCCATCTGCTCGTGCAGGCCGGCACCGGCACCGGAAAGTCTCTCGGCTACCTGGTGCCGGCGCTGGCCCATGGGGAGAGGGTGGTGGTCGCCACCGCCACCCTCGCCCTCCAGCGCCAGCTCGTCGAGCGCGATCTGCCGCGGACGGTCGAGGCACTGCATCCGCTGCTGCGCCGCCGCCCCAGCTTCGCGATGCTCAAGGGCCGTTCCAATTACCTCTGCCTGCACCGCCTCCACGAAGGCGCCCCGCAGGAAGAGGAGGACGGCCTCTTCGACGTCTTCGAGCAGGCGACGCCCACCAGCAAGCTCGGCAAGGACCTGCTCCGGCTGCGCGACTGGGCGGACGAGACCGAGACCGGCGACCGCGACGACCTCACCCCCGGTGTCTCCGACCGCGCCTGGGGCCAGGTCTCGGTCGCCTCCCGGGAGTGTCTGGGCGCCGCCAAGTGCGCGTACGGCGCGGAGTGCTTCGCCGAGGCCGCCCGCGAGCGCGCCAAGCTCGCCGATGTGGTGATCACCAACCACGCGCTGCTGGCGATCGACGCCATCGAGGGCGCCCCGGTGCTGCCGCAGCACGAGGTCCTGATCATCGACGAGGCCCATGAGCTGGTCTCCCGGGTGACCGGCGTCGCCACCGGCGAGCTCACCCCCGGCCAGGTCAACCGCGCCGTCCGCCGCGCCGCCAAGCTGGTCGACGAGAAGGCCGCCGACCAGCTCCAGACCGCCGCCGAGACCTTCGAGCGGCTGATGGAGCTGGCGCTGCCCGGCCGCCTGGAGGAGATCCCGGAGGAGCTGGGCTACTGCCTGATGGCGCTGCGGGACGCGGCCCGCACGGTCATCTCGGCGCTCGGCGCGACCCGCGACAAGTCCGTCCAGGACGAGGACGCCGTCCGCAAGCAGGCCATCGCCTCGGTGGAGAACGTCCACGCGGTCGCCGAGCGGATCGCCAACGGCTCCGAATACGACGTCGTCTGGTACGAGCGGCACGACCGCTTCGGCGCGTCGCTGCGGGTGGCCCCGCTCTCCGTCTCCGGTCTGCTGCGCGAGAAGCTGTTCGCCGACCGCTCCGTGGTGCTGACCTCCGCCACCCTCAAGCTGGGCGGCGACTTCAACGGCGTCGGCGCCTCCCTCGGCCTGGCCCCCGAGGGCACCCAGGGCGACGACGATCCGGTGTGGAAGGGGCTGGACGTCGGCTCGCCCTTCGACTACGGCAAGCAGGGCATCCTCTACGTCGCCAAGCACCTCGCCCAGCCCGGCCGGGAGGGCAGCCGCACCGACATGCTCGACGAGCTGGCCGAGCTGATCGAGGCCGCCGGCGGGCGGACGCTGGGGCTGTTCTCCTCTATGCGCGGTGCCCAGGCCGCGGCCGAGGCGATGCGCGGCCGGCTGGACATGCCGATCCTGCTCCAGGGCGAGGAGACCCTCGGTGAGCTGATCCGGAACTTCGCCGCGGATCCGCGGACCTGCCTGTTCGGCACGCTGTCGCTCTGGCAGGGCGTCGACGTGCCCGGCCCCAACTGCCAGCTGGTGGTGATGGACCGGGTGCCCTTCCCGCGCCCGGACGACCCCCTGATGAGCGCCCGGCAGAAGGCCGTGGAGGAGGCCGGCGGCAATGGCTTCATGGCGGTCGCCGCGACCCATGCGGCGCTGCTGATGGCGCAGGGCGCGGGCCGCCTGATCCGGGCCACCGGCGACCGCGGTGTGGTCGCGATCCTGGACCCGCGCGTGGAGCGGGCCCGCTACGGCTCCTTCCTCCGCAAGTCCATGCCGGAGTTCTGGTACACCACCGACCGGAATCAGGTCCGCCGCTCCCTCGCGGCCATCGACAAGGCCGCCAAGGAGGCCGGGTAGTCGGCGGTGACCATGGCCGGGGCGGGATCCGGCCCTGCGCTGGGCGAACCGGCCCGCGAGAACGGCGCCGGCTCCCGGACAGAGGCGAGCCCCGGAACCGGCGCAGTGGTTCCGGGGCCCGGTCGCGAGCGCGGAGTCAGACCCGGCGCAGCACCGCGACCACCTTGCCGAGGATGGTCGCCTCGTCACCCGGGATGGGCTGGTACGCGGAGTTGTGCGGCAGCAGCCACACATGGCCGTCCTCGCGCTTGAAGCGCTTGACGGTCGCCTCGCCGTCGAGCATCGCGGCGACGATGTCGCCGTTCTCGGCGACCGGCTGGCGGCGGACGGTGACCCAGTCGCCGTCGCAGATCGCGGCCTCGATCATGGAGTCGCCGACGACCTTCAGCACGAACAGCTCGCCGTCGCCGACCAGCTGCCGGGGGAGCGGGAAGACGTCCTCGACGGATTCCTCGGCGAGGATCGGGCCACCGGCCGCGATCCGGCCGACCAGCGGGACGTAGGACGCGGCGGGCTTGCCGGCGGTCTCCGTCGCCGCGCTCGTCGGCTGGTCGGAGCCGCGGACCTCGTACGCCCGCGGGCGGTGCGGGTCGCGCCGAAGGAAGCCCTTGCGCTCCAGCGCCATCAGCTGATGGGCGACGGAGGAGGTGCTGGACAGCCCGACGGCCTGGCCGATCTCGCGCATGGACGGTGGATAGCCGCGCCGCTGCACCGAATCCCGGATCACCTCGATCACCCGGCGCTGGCGATCGGTGAGCCCGGAGCTGTCGGCGCGAATTCCCGGGGGGCGGCCCGGGAGTGAGCGGGTCGGCTTGTTCTCTTCGGAGCCCGACGTGGCGTCATCCATCGGCCGCTGTGCCCTTTGCGGTTGTTCGAATCGGCTCTGGGAGTGGCTCTGTGCGGTGATGGTCGCGCTGTCTGCGGTGGTGGTCACGTCGGCCCCTCTCGAAATGTTCTCCCTAGTTAGCCAACGGTAGTTGCTTTCGAAAGGTTGCGCCAAACACACGTTCGAGTGAAAAATTCAGCGATTGGCTGACCTGATCACGCAGCGGGGTGTATGGCCCAATCGCAATTCGGGTCCTCGGGGGGCTTTCCGCCGGGTTTCCACCCGGCCTCCGTGCCGGTTTCCGCCCCGGATTTCCGGTCGGCCGCCCCTCCGGGAAACCGGCGAACGGGTGCCGCGGCAGCGGGCCGCCGCGGCGCCGCGGCGCCGCCGATTGTGTCATCCCCGCCCTTCCGGACCGCCTCCCGGGTGTCTTCCCGTACCCTCTTGGACGGCCCGCCGGCCTGCCCTCCCGTCGCCCGACCTCCACCGCCGGAAGACGGCGCTGCGGCCCGTTCATGGCGACACGCGGTAGGCACGTATAAGCGCCCCGACACCATATCTAGTGCTTAGATGCGTTCGGCCGCCTACAAGTTGTGGTGCCGGGTCCGTCAGGGCCCCAGGGATCGCCTATGCTGGTGGCTGCTCCGAAGGGCCCGTACGGACCGGCCGGAGGTCAGTCGCCGTACGCCGGTTCCGTTGGCGTGCGTGCGTCCCGCAATTCGAGGGTGAGGAGGGTGGAGCCATGCACTGTCCCTTCTGCAGGCACCCGGACAGCAGGGTCGTCGACAGCCGCACCACGGATGACGGGACGGCGATCCGCCGGCGGCGCCAGTGTCCCGACTGCTCCCGCCGTTTCACGACCATCGAAACGGCGTCACTGATGGTGATCAAGCGGAGTGGGGTCACCGAACCCTTCAGCCGCAACAAGGTCATCGCGGGGGTGCGCAAGGCGTGCCAGGGGCGGCCGGTCACCGAGGACGCGCTCGCCAAGCTCGGCCAGCGGGTCGAGGAGGCGGTGCGCGCCACCGGCAGCGCCGAGCTGACCACCCATGACGTCGGGCTGGCCATACTGGGCCCGCTGCAGGAACTCGACCTCGTCGCGTACCTGCGCTTCGCGTCCGTCTACCGGGCGTTCGACTCACTCGAGGACTTCGAGGCGGCCATCACCGAGCTGCGGGAGCAGCGCGAGCAGGGCCCGCCCGTGCAGGAGCGCGGGACCGACGAGGAGGCCGGAGTCCCGGCCGTTCCCGTGCCCGCCACCGCCGCCGACTGAGCTCGGCGCGCATCCAGACCTGGGCCGGGGCGAGAGCAGGCCGCCCCGGTCGCAGAAAGACATACACCGTGCCACGGAATGAGTGTGCACATATGGGCGTTTGCCTATACAGGGAGGCGGAATGACAGAGACGACGAGCGGCCCGGCACGAGGCTCCCGCGCCAAGGGCAGCAAGGCGAGCAAGGGTCTGCGTATCGAGCGCATCCACACCACCCCCGGCGTGCATCCGTACGACGAGGTCGAGTGGGCGCGCCGTGACGTCGTCATGACCAACTGGCGCGACGGCTCGGTCAACTTCGAGCAGCGCGGCGTCGAGTTCCCCGAGTTCTGGTCGGTGAACGCGGTCAACATCGTCACGAGCAAGTACTTCCGCGGCGCGGTGGGCTCCCCGAACCGGGAGTCGAGCCTGAAGCAGCTCATCGACCGGGTCGTCAAGACGTACCGGAAGAGCGGCGAGGAGAACGGTTACTTCGCCTCCCCGGCCGACGCCGAGATCTTCGAGCACGAGCTGGCCTACGCCCTGCTCCACCAGATCTTCAGCTTCAACTCCCCGGTGTGGTTCAACGTCGGAACCCAGCAGCCGCAGCAGGTCAGCGCCTGCTTCATCCTCTCCGTGGACGACTCCATGGAGTCGATCCTGGACTGGTACAAGGAAGAGGGGATGATCTTCAAGGGCGGCTCCGGCGCCGGCCTGAACCTCTCCCGTATCCGCTCTTCCAAGGAGCTGCTCTCCTCCGGCGGCAACGCCTCCGGCCCGGTCTCCTTCATGCGTGGCGCCGACGCCTCCGCCGGAACGATCAAGTCCGGTGGCGCCACCCGCCGCGCGGCCAAGATGGTCGTCCTCGACGTCGACCACCCCGACGTCGAGGCGTTCATCGAGACCAAGGTCAAGGAAGAGGAGAAGATCCGCGCGCTGCGTGACGCGGGCTTCGACATGGACCTGGGCGGCGACGACATCACCTCCGTCCAGTACCAGAACGCCAACAACTCGGTCCGCGTGAACGACGAGTTCATGAAGGCCGTCGAGTCCGGCGCCAAGTTCGGGCTGCGCGGCCGGATGACCGGCGAGGTCATCGAGGAGGTCGACGCCAAGGGGCTGTTCCGCAAGATGGCCGAGGCCGCCTGGGCCTGCGCCGACCCCGGCATCCAGTACGACGACACCATCAACCACTGGCACACCTCGCCGGAGACGGGCCGGATCACCGCGTCCAACCCGTGCAGCGAGTACATGCACCTGGACAACTCCTCGTGCAACCTCGCCTCGCTCAACCTCCTGAAGTTCCTCCGCGACGACGACCAGGGCAACCAGTCCTTCGAGGCCGCGCGGTTCGCCAAGGTCGTCGAGCTGGTCATCACGGCGATGGACATCTCGATCTGCTTCGCGGACTTCCCCACCCAGAAGATCGGCGAGACCACCCGCGCCTTCCGCCAGCTGGGCATCGGCTACGCCAACCTCGGCGCCCTGCTGATGGCCACCGGCCACGCCTACGACTCCGACGGCGGGCGCGCGCTGGCGGGTGCCATCACCTCCCTGATGACAGGCACCTCCTACAAGCGCTCCGCCGAACTGGCCGCGGTCGTCGGCCCGTACGACGGCTACGCCCGGAACGCCGACGCCCACAAGCGCGTCATGAAGCAGCACTCTGACGCCAACGGCAGCGCGGTGCGGATGGACGACCTGGACACCCCGGTCTGGGCCGCCGCCACCGAGGCATGGCAGGACGTGCTCCGCCTCGGTGAGAAGAACGGCTTCCGCAACGCCCAGGCGTCCGTGCTGGCCCCGACCGGCACCATCGGCCTGATGATGGACTGCGACACCACCGGCGTCGAGCCGGACCTGGCGCTGGTCAAGTTCAAGAAGCTGGTCGGCGGCGGCTCCATGCAGATCGTGAACAACACGGTCCCCAAGGCGCTCAAGCGGCTCGGCTACCAGCCCGAGCAGGTCGAGGCGATCGTCGCGCACATCGCCGAGCACGGCAATGTCGTCGACGCCCCCGGCCTCAAGCCGGCGCACTACGAGGTCTTCGACTGCGCCATGGGCGAGCGCTCCATCTCCCCGATGGGCCATGTCCGCATGATGGCCGCGGCCCAGCCGTTCCTCTCCGGCGCGATCTCCAAGACGGTCAACGTCCCGGAGTCGGCCACCGTCGAGGAGATCGAGGACGTCTACTTCCAGGGCTGGAAGCTCGGCCTGAAGGCGCTCGCGATCTACCGCGACAACTGCAAGGTCGGCCAGCCGCTCTCCGCCAAGAAGAAGGAAGAGGAGAAGAAGGCCGAGGCCGCCGAGCAGGCCACGGAGAAGAAGGTCGTCGAGTACCGCCCGGTCCGCAAGCGCCTCCCCAAGGGCCGCCCGGGGATCACCACCTCCTTCACCGTCGGCGGTGCCGAGGGCTACATGACCGCCAACTCCTACCCGGACGACGGTCTCGGCGAGGTCTTCCTGAAGATGTCCAAGCAGGGCTCGACCCTCGCGGGCATGATGGACGCCTTCTCCATCGCGGTGTCGGTCGGCCTCCAGTACGGCGTGCCGCTGGAGACGTACGTCTCGAAGTTCGTCAACATGCGCTTCGAGCCGGCCGGTATGACCGACGACCCGGACGTGCGGATGGCGCAGTCGATCGTCGACTACATCTTCCGCCGCCTGGCGCTGGACTTCCTGCCGTTCGAGACCCGCTCGGCACTGGGCATCCACTCCGTCGAGGAGCGCCAGCGCCACCTGGAGACCGGTTCCTACGAGCCGGCCGAGGACGAGGTCGACGTCGAGGGCTTGGCCCAGTCCGCCCCGCGCCAGACGGAGTCCACCCCGACGGTGAAGATCGTCGAGGAGTCCGCCGCGCCGGCCCCGAAGGAGGCGCACACCAACGCCGAACTGGTCGAGATGCAGCTGGGCATCAACGCCGACGCACCGCTCTGCTTCTCCTGCGGCACGAAGATGCAGCGGGCCGGCAGCTGCTACCTCTGCGAGGGCTGCGGCTCCACGAGCGGCTGCAGCTGACGGCGCACGCTCCCCGGCGCGTACGCAGGTACGCAGCCGGTGGGCATGAGCCGGTGTGAAGCGCCGGCGTGACGAGCCGACCAGGGCGGTGGAACCGGGGATCCGGTCTCCACCGCCCTGGCTTCTTTCCGCGGGGCCTGCCGGGGGGAGCCCGAGCCGGGCAGCGCTCCGGCGGGGCTGGTCTGCGGACCCGGTCTGCGGGCCCGGTGTGGTGTGAGTCGGTGCCGTGCGCTCTGCATCCCCGGACCGGAATTCCTTGTCGGCGGGAACGCTGCCGGCGGGAATCCGGTCGGTGGGAATCCCGCCGGTAGGAATCCTCGGCGCCCGGTCGGGGTGCTTCTCCCGGTTTATCGGCCGGGTTTCCCTGCCGAGAGGAATTCCTCGACGGTCCGGGTGAAGCGGTGAGGATCGTCGAGCCAGGGGTAGTGGCCGGCGTCCCGTTGGACGGCCAGTTCGGCACCGGCGAGCAGTTCGGCGATACCGGCGGCGACGCGGGGGAGCGGGCCGCTGTCCTTCTCACCCGCGAGGACCAGGACCCGCGCATCCCATGAGGCGAGGGCGGCACGTGCCGCGGCCGGGTCGAAGGCACCGGAGGAGGCATAGATCTCCGCGGCCGGTTCGTTGGTCTGCGCCACTTCGCGGGCGGCGTGGGCCGCGGCGACCGCGTCCCAACGGCCGTAGAAGAACGGGGCGATGGCGTCCCATTCCTTGTCCGTCGCGGAACCGGCCCACACGGCCTCGTAGGCGGCGTACGCCTCCGAGAACCACGGTTCGGCCGACCGCAGCGAGGCCGCCTCCCGGCGGTGCTCCTCGGTGAAATCGATGCCCACGGCCCGCGCGCGGGCCGTGATCAGCGCGAGCGAGCGGACACGCCGCGGGTACCGGGCCGCGTAGAGCAGTGCGAGATCACCGCCCGCGGAGTGCGCGAGAAGATCGACGCGGTCCGTGCCCAGGTGAGCGCGGAGCGACTCGACATCGTCGACCTGCCGGTCGCAGCGGTACGTTGCCGAGTCGGCGGGGATGGCGGAGCCGCCGGTGCCGCGCAGATCGAGCATGATCAGCCGGCGGTGCCGGGACAGCCCACCGAGATCGCCGAGATAGGCGGCGGCGCGCATGGGCCCACCGGGAATACAGAGCAGCGGTTCGCCTTCCCCCTGTTCCCGGTAGGCGAGTTGGGTCCCGTCGGGAGCGCTGAACGTGGGCATGACGCCATCTTTGTGGGGGCTGGCGATCACAGCAAGGGGATGGGGAAATTACCTGCCGGCGCCGTGCTGCTGGCCGGGATTGCGCATAGTGTCCTGGGGGTGGGGCCCTCGGCCACCTTGGCTTTTGACTGCCGTCTTCTCGACGCCCGGGACGTGCGCCCGTGAACTCCTCCGTGAGTCCCGGAACTCCTCAGAGGGTCGTGAATCCCTTCGCGTGTCCGTGATTTCCCTGCCCGTGGACTCTCTGCCGTGACGGGCTGTCCGGCTGCGGGATTTCCGTCCGTGGGCTGCTGTCTGCGGGATTTCCGTCCGTGATTTTCCGTTCGTGATGCGGCAGTTGAGGTACGGGGGTCGGCGTGGCGTGCAGGGTGACTCGGCCGGGTCGTCGCGCCGCCGTGAGCTCCCCTCCGCTCGCGCCGGAGCATGCCACGGGATGCCGCAGAGGACGGCTATCGGGCCGCGCGAGAGCGGGCTTCCGGAAGTCGGTCTGCCGGACCAGGGGAGCGGCGCGTGGCCGAGCGGGCACGTGCGTGGAGCAGCGCGGCGGCGAGCTGGAGGGCGGCAATCGCCAGCAGTGGTACGGGCGGTGGCAGCGGGGCGGCCAGTCCGGCGAGGGCCGCCCCGCAGGCCGCCGCCGTGATCTTCAGGCCCGCCCCCAGGGTGAAGACCTGGGCCCGTACGCGCGCCGGGGCGTGATCCGCCCGGATCCGCAGCGTCGCGGTCAGGAGCGGGCCGTCGAAGAGCCCCGCGAGGACGAACAGCGCCACGATGGCCGGCGGCGCCGGTATCAGGGCCGCGCCTCCCAGGGACAGCCCGGTGCCCAACAGGGCGGCGGTGGCCTGGTGTTGGACCGGAATGCGCGGTTCCCGGCGGGCCACGGCCAGGGAGCCGGCGAGTGCCCCGATGGCGAACGCGGTCATCAGGGCGCCACCGCTTCCCGGGCCGCCCCGATAGGCGGCGAGCAGTACCGTGGCGGTGGTCAGCCCGCCGATCCCGACGAATGCCAGGCAGGTCGCCGCGGTGATCGCCCGCAGCTCCGGGATGCGCCGTACGGCCGCGAGGCCCGTCGTCAGATCGGACCGCAGCGTGGTCCGCGCGGCGGGCGGGATCAGCGCCGGGGACGTTTCCGGGACCGGCGCCGGGAACTCTCCTGCGGGACGTACGCCGGCAAGCGCGTGCCCGTAGGGGAGCCCGGTGGCCAGTACTGCGGCAGTGGCTGCCGCTCCGGCGAGCAGCCACATCGCGGGACCCGGCCCGGTCAGCCCGGCGATCACACTGACGACCGCGGGTCCGGCCACCGACGCGGCGTTGTAGACCGCCGCATCCCGTGCGTAGGCGCGGTCGCGCGGGGTGCCTGCCGGCACCAGGAGGGCGATCAGCCCCGACAGCCCACCGGAGACCACCGGGCCGCAGCAGCCGCCGAGAAGGGCTGCGGCCAGGGTCACGGGGGCGGGAGCGCGCCCCAAGAGCAGTGCCAGCGCCGTGATGGCCGCGGCGAAGCCGCCCAGCGCGCCGGCGTGGAAGAACCGCGGCCTTCGCGTCCGGGCGGCGACGGCGCCCACCAGGGGAGCGGCGAGGACGTGCGGTGCCATCCAGGCGGTGAGGGTGTACGCCCCCTGGGCCGTGCTTCCGGTGCGGGCGAGCGCCAGCAGCACCACGGCCACGCCCGTGCCTTCCTCGGCGAGCCGCGCGAGGAAGGCCGTGGCCGGATAGAGCCTTAAACCGGTGGGGAGTTGGGGTGTGCGCACGGCGATTCCTCCACGGGCGGCGGGAAGCAGACGGCAGGTGACGAGCAGGTGTAACGGGTTAGGGAGGTAAAACGTTACACTGAGTCTGAGAGGTCGGACCTCGACGACGGCACGGAGATCATCCGAGGGGTCACCCGGGAATCGGCAGCGGAGGAGAAGGGTCGCCATGACCGCTATCAGTGGCACCGCAGAGCACGGCTTCCGGCCTGTGGACCGGCTGATCGACCTGGCGAACGCCGTGCGCGCCGCACCCGGCCTGCCGCGTACGGCCCTCGTCGAACTCCTCGCGCGCCACGGCGAGAGCCCGGACGATCTCACCGACGAGGCGTTCCCGCCGGATGACGCCGATGCCCTGCGCGCCGCCGCGGCCCGTATCGCGCACCTCCTTGCGGAGACCGACGTCGACCGGGCCGCGCTCGCCATCAATGCGCTGCTGGCCGAGTGCGGCGCCCGTCCGCATCTCTCCCGGCACGGCGGCCACCCGTGGCACCTCCACGTGGACCGGGGTGATGACGCGAGCTGGGCCGACTGGTTCCTGGCCTCAAGTGCCCTCGCCCTGGCCCAGGTTCTGACCGAATACGGCCGCATCCCCTGGGGCGAATGTGCCGCGGCCGGCTGCGCAACCCTCTATTCGGGCGTCGGCCCGGGAAGCGCCCGCCGCTATTGCTCGGCCACCTGCGCCTCCCGGGAACGGGTCGCGGCACACCGCCGCCGTAAAAGGCAGGAGGCTGCGGGAACGAAACGTGAGAGCAAGACGTGAGAGCAAGAGCGGCCGAACGAAGGGGAGCTGAACGAGGGGAGGGGACTCGGTCGATCGCTGCCCCCGTCCGTACCGGCCCATTCCGTCATCAACGGCGTCGCTCAGCTACGCATCAGCCGCCCTTCAGCCGCCCATGAGCCCGGCGAACGTGTCCGGGTCGGCGTCGAACCCGCGTATGAC
Organism: Streptomyces sp. CT34; assembly: GCF_000805335.1. Taxonomy (GTDB): domain Bacteria; phylum Actinomycetota; class Actinomycetes; order Streptomycetales; family Streptomycetaceae; genus Streptomyces. Next base: position 6,128,084 of record NZ_KN708638.1, read on the forward strand.
GGGGTGGAACCGCCATTCGCCCGCCGCGTCCCGGGAGAATTCGGCGACCGCCGCCGCGGTGGCCTCCGCGACTTCGGCGAAGTCGTTCTCGGCCAGCTGGTGGTACCCCTCGCGCACCACGACAACGGTGTTCTCCACCTCGCCGAAGACCTTCCGGCCGTCGGTCTGCTGGATGAGCACGCCCACCACGACGCGGGAGTAGTTTTCGGACAGCCGGTTCAGTTCCAGCGTCAGGACCTCGTCGGCACCGAACCCCTGGCCGGTCCGGCTGTCCCGGTTGAGGGTGATGGTTCCGTCGGGCGACCGGCTGTCGAAGTGCACCAGATATGCCGGCTCGCCGTGCGGCGCGTCCGCCCGGTACGTCGCCGCGATGATGTCGAGGTCAATGTCCGGATCACCGATGGGGCTGGGGTCCCACCCCAGCGATACCTCGACCTTGTCCATGCCTTTGTTGAGCGTGCTCACCGGGCTCCCCTTCCGTCAGCTCCCGTGGCGCAGCTCGCCCGCACGTATGCGGGCAACTCCTAAGGATTTCCCCTTGTTTGCCATGGTGCCACGCAAAGGCGTTCCGCGGACGAGGCGAACTTCCCCTGTGGAAAAACCCGTTACGAGCAGTACCGCCGACGTGAAAGCGCCGACCCGACGAGGGGAATTCGTGCGGCGTGATCCCCGGGAACACGGCGATGGGACGCGACCCACAGGAGGCGACCGACCGCCGGGAGACCGGCCGTCCGTTCCTGGGGAGGGCGGGCACGCAGGGCGGGCACGCGGGCACCGCTCCGTCGGGCCGGGCTGCGGAGGTGCACGGCGGCGAGACCCGTCGGCTCGGCCCGCCGCGGTGGCGGTGCCCACAGGGGGTGGTGAACGGCTCCCGTATGGCGTGCGGCTCGTCGGGCGCTCCTACCGGTCGGGCGCTGCTACCGGGGGGATCTGTCCCGGGGAGGCCGGGGAGGCCGCGGAGGCGGGCGAGCGGCGGCCGGGCTCGCCTGCCCCATCGATCCGCGTCCGTAAGGCAGTTCGGGGTGGTCACCGTGTGACGCGCAGCTATTCGTTGTGCTTATGGGCCGTACGATGGCGCGGTGCTGGTCAAGTGGATTCGCCTCACCGTTGTGGACCGTCGAGGGTTCGAGCGGGGGCAGCGGAAATGGGCGGGGCTGCTGGGGGAGCCAGGGTTCCGCGGGCAGGCCGGGGGGTGGAGCCGGGGGCGCCCGGGAGTGGCGCATCTGGTCGCCTTCTGGGAGAGCCGGGCGTTCTACGACTCCTTCATGGCGCGCTCCCACGACCGGCTGGCCGCCTCCCAGGTCGGCACCTACAAGGACAGCCAAGTCCGGCTGTTCGAGCATGAATTCGACGTAAAGGTCGGTTTCCGGCCGGCGTTCGGCGACGCGGATGTGCTGCGGCTGGCGCACTGCCAGGTGCGCCAGGACCGGGTGGACCACTTCGTCCTCATGCAGGAGAAGGTCTGGAACCCGGCGATGGCCGGTTCGCCGGGCATGCTGCGGGGGATGGTCGGCCGGGCCCCCGGTGAGGAATTCCTGGTCCTGTCGATGTGGCAGTCCGCCGCCGAGCGTGGGAAATACCGGCCGGAGCGGGTGGAACGGCTGGCGCTGCGGGCCCAGATAGCCGCGGACGTCCGCGCGATCGCGGGCGACGTGGTGCAGCTCGAACCGTCCTGGACGGTGTGAACGCATCGCCGGCCGGAGCGCCGCGGCGGTGAACGCCTCGGCTGGTGCGGTCAGCCGGCGGTGCCGGGGGAGCCGTCGCCCGAGGCTGCCGCGGCCGGCTGTTCCGCGGTGAAGACGCCCGCGCGGGCGGCGGCCAGGGTTGCCGCCGCGGCCTGGTCGGCGAGTGCCGCATCGACCGGCTCCCGGCTGATGAACAACCGGAAGAACAGCGGCGCGGAGACCGACCGGACCAGTGCGCCGGCGTCGATGGCGGCTTCCTCGGGGGAGCCGGGGAGGGGCTCGCGCCCGGTCAGCTCGCCGCGGTCGACGGCGCGCTCCACGATGGCTTCGCAGCGCGCGAACCGCTCGGTGTAGTAGGCGCGCAGCGCGGCGGCGGCCCGTTCCGACTGGAAGGCGGCTGCGATGATCGCGGACCCCGAGGCAGCCACCGCCGGGTCGGCGAACGAGGCGACGACCTCGTGCGCGAGCGCCCGCAGGTCACCCTCGAAGGAACCGGTGTCTGGCGGGGTCCAGGTGTCCTCGCCCGCCAGGTCCAGGGCGTCGGCCACCAGTCCCTCGACGTCGCCCCAGCGGCGGTAGAGCGTCGTCTTGTGCACACCGGAGTGCTCGGCGACGTATTCGACGGTCAGCCCGGGATAGCCGTGTTCGGTGAGGCCGGTCAGTACGGCGTCGCGGACGGCGGCCCGGGTGCGGGCGGTGCGTCCGCCGGGGCGCCGGGTGCCGGGGGTGGGCGCGGTCGCGGGCGTACCGCTGCCGGGTTCCGCTCCGGCCTGCTTCTTCTCGTCCTCGCCAGTCAATTGCAACTCCCGTTGCGTTAGTGAGTACTCCTGTGTCATCATCAGCGTAACGCAACATGAGTTGCGTTTGTGGGCTCCGGGGTGCCCGGAGTGCCGCGGCATCACCTGGAGGTTCCCTTGCCCACCCAGATTTCGTTGCACGACGTCACCAAGTCCTATGCCGACCGACTGTTGCTCGACGGTGTCTCGCTGTCGATCCGTCCCGGTGACCGGGTCGGGATCGTGGGGGAGAACGGGGCCGGCAAGTCCACGCTGCTCCGCATCATCGCGGGCATCGAGCAGCCCGACGAAGGCCGTACGTCGCTCAGCGCCGACGGCGGCGTCGGCTACCTCGGACAGACCCCCGACCTCCCGCCGGACCACACCGTCCGGGACGCGATCGATGCGGCCCTGGCCGAGCTCAGAGCCATTGAACGCCGGCTGCGCGCCCTGGAGTCCGGCCTGGGCAGCGCCGGGACCCGTGGGCTCGACGAGTACGGCGACCTGCTCACCCTCTTCGAACTCCGCGGTGGTTACGAAGCCGACGCCCGCGTCGCCAAGGCGCTGCACGGCCTGGGCCTGGAGGAGCTGGACCACGACCGGCGGCTCGGCAGCCTCTCCGGCGGCGAACAGGCTCGGCTGGGGCTCGCCTGCCTCATCGCCGCATCACCGGAGGTCATGCTCCTCGACGAACCGACCAACCACCTCGACGCGACCGCCCTCGACTGGCTGGAAGACGCCCTGCTCGCCCACCGCGGCACGGTCCTGGCCGTCTCCCACGACCGGCTTTTCCTCCAGCGCATCGCCACCACGATCGTCGAGGTCGATGCCGACCGCCGCGGCCTCGTCCGCTACGGCGACGGCTATGGCACCTTCATCGCCACCAAAGCCGCCGCCCGCCGCCGCTGGGAGCAGGACTACGCCCGGTGGTGCGACGAGATCGACCGGCTCACCGCGTACGCGGCGGGCACGGCGCACGGCGTCGCCCAGGGACGGCTCATGAAGGACAACAACAAAATGGCCTACGACCGGGACGGGGGCCGCGTCCAGGCATCCGTCTCCAGCAGGGTCCGTAACGCCCAGGAGCGATTGCGCCGGCTCCGCGAGGAGCCGGTCCCCAGACCGCCCGAGCCGCTCCGCTTCCGCGCGGCGCCCGGCGTCGGCGAGGCCGAGGGCACCCTCGTCCAGCTCGACGGGGTACGGGTCGGCGCCCGGCTCGCGGTGGACTCGTTCACCGTGGGTGCCGGCGAGCGGCTGCTGGTCCACGGCGCCAACGGCGCGGGCAAGTCCACGCTGCTGCGCGTCCTGGCCGGCGTCACCGAACCGGACCGCGGCACGGTCGTCCGCCGAGGACGCATCGGATTCCTGGCCCAGGAAATACCGGTCTCCCGCCCCGCCGAGCCGCTGCTGACCACCTTCAGCCGGGGCCTGACCGGCGACGCCGAAGAACTGGCCGGCCTTCTCCTGTCCTTCGGACTGTTCCGGGAGCGCGATCTCCGGGTGCCGGTCGGGGCACTCTCCGCCGGCCAGCGCCGCCGCCTGGCCCTGGCCCGCCTGCTCTCCCGGCCGGCGGATCTGCTGCTGCTCGACGAGCCGACCAACCACCTCGCCCTCGCCCTCGTCGAAGAACTGGAGGAAGCCCTGGCGGCATGGCCCGGTGCCCTGGTCGTCGTCTCCCACGACCGCCTGCTCCGCCGTCGCTTCGCGGGCCGCCCGTACGAGATACGCGACGGCCGCCCCGTTCTCGTCCCCTGCTGACCGGCCGGCACCGGAATGCACCGGCGAGGGGCTGTGCGCGACGGCGGACACGTCAGCACCCGAGGACAGCGGCCCCCGAGGACAGCAGTAAGAGAGCGGCGGCACCTGCGGACAGTGGGACGGAGAGGCAGCAGGGCGGAAAGCCGTAGTGGTTATGGGAAGTCCCCGGAAGTAGCCGGAAGTCCCCGGACCGGCCACGGAAGTACGGAGCACACGGCATGAACGGAAAGGAACATCGTGCGGTCGAGACGACACCGGCGGCCAGAGGCCGGCCGGGCGGCCGGATGCGGCATGTACAGGGCAGCGGATTTAGGCTGGCGGCATGGCCCGGCCCCGACGCATTGTCCTCATCCGCCACGGAGAGTCCGAGGGCAACGTCGACGACACCATCTACGAACGCGAGCCCGACCACGCGCTCTCCCTGACCAAGACCGGTATGCGGCAGGCCGAGGAAGCCGGTGTGCGGCTGCGCGAGATGTTCGGCCACGAACGGGTCTCCGCCTATGTGTCGCCGTACCGCCGCACCCACCAGACCTTCCGGCTCCTCGGCCTGGACCCCGGCAGGGTCCGTGTCCGCGAGGAGCCCCGGCTGCGCGAGCAGGACTGGGGAAACTGGCAGGACCGCGACGACGTACGCCTCCAGAAGGCATACCGCGACGCCTACGGTCACTTCTTCTACCGCTTCGCCCAAGGAGAGTCCGGCGCGGATGTGTACGACCGGGTCGGGGCGTTCCTGGAGAGCCTCTGGCGCAGCTTCGAGGACTCCTCCCACCCACCGAACGTCCTGATCGTCACGCACGGCCTCACCATGCGCCTGTTCTGCATGCGCTGGTTCCACTGGACGGTCGCGGAGTTCGAGTCGCTGTCCAATCCGGGCAACGCGGAATGGCGCACCCTGCAGCTCGGCCCGGAAGGCCGCTACTCCCTCGATCGCCCCTTCGACCGCTGGTGTGAACCGGAGCCATATGGGGTCACCGGTTAGAGTGCCACCGATGACCGCCGACCATCGTGACGCCGACCGCTGGGCGCGGGCTCTGGCGAGCCTGCGCGGGCTCGCCGTGGGCGACGCCCTCGGATCGCAGTTCTTCGTCCCCGCCCACTACCCCGCCCTCAAGCGCCGCGAGCTGCCTCCCGGCCCGTGGCGGTGGACCGACGACACCGAGATGGCCTGCTCCGTCCTGGCCGTGCTCACCACCCACCACCGCGTCGACCAGGATGCGCTGGCCCGCTCCTTCGCCGACCACCACGACGTCGACCGCAACTACGGCCGGGCCGTCGACCGGATGCTCCGGCTGATCCGCGAGGGCGAGGACTGGCGCGAGCTGGCATCCGGCCTCTTCAACGGCCACGGCTCCTGGGGCAACGGTGCCGCCATGCGCATCGCCCCCCTCGGCGCCTGGTACGCCGACGACCCGGAACAGGCCACCCACCAGGCGGAGATCTCCGCCTACATCACCCACCAGCACCGCGAGGCCGTCGTCGGTGCGATGGCCGTGGCCGCCGCGGCAGCCCTGGTCGCCGACCCGGCGCGTGCCCTCGGCCCCGCGGAACTCCTCGACGGTGTCCTGGCCCTGATCCCGCGCAGCGCCGTACAAGCCGGCCTGCGCCGGGCCCGCGACATGCTCGACTACGCCGACCCCGGCACCGTCGCCGCCGTCCTGGGCTGCGGTCGCCGCACCAGCGCCCATGACACCGTGCCGTTCACCCTCTGGGCCGCGGCACGGAACCTCGGCGACTACGAGAAGGCTTTCTGGACCACCGTCCGCGCCGGCGGCGACGTGGACACCACCTGTGCCATCGTCGGCGGCATCATCGCGGCGTCCCCCGGTGGCGACCCGCCCCAGGCGTGGTGCGACGCCACCGAACCCCTCCCGTCCTGGGCTCCCGGCTCCGCCGCCTGACCGCCCCCCCCGCGGGACGGTGTCCCGGCGCGCCCGCGCCGGCCGCCCACGACATGATCGCCACCCGTCGGCGCCCGCCGGCCCACACCACCAACAGGCCCCGTCGAAGGGCGACTTCACGCCTGCGCGGGCGCCTGCCCGCGCCCGTACCGGCGCCTGCGCCGCCCCGTCCGCGCGCGCCGCGCATACCCGCCGGTAAGTAAGTGGAGCCGTCCCGTCCGCGCCCCCTCCGCAACCGTCCGCCATCAGGTCGGGATCCGATGCGGACGACTGGGCCGAATAGGCGTAACCTGGCTGGCGCCATGCCGTACGAGCCTCCCACCCATACCGTCGAGCGATCACTGCGCGCCAAGACGGGCGCCAGGATCGTCGCAGGGATCGACGAGGTCGGGCGCGGAGCCTGGGCCGGCCCGGTCAGCGTCTGCGCAGCCGTCACCGGACTGCGCCGGCCGCCGGATGGACTCACCGATTCCAAACTGCTGACCCTCAAGCGCCGCACCGAACTCAGCGAGGTGCTCGCCGACTGGGTCACCTCGTACGCCCTGGGGCACTCCTCACCGGAGGAGATCGACGCCCTGGGAATGACCGCGGCGCTGCGCCTCGCCGCCGTACGCGCCCTGGAGGCGCTGCCGGTCCGACCGGACGCGATCATCCTCGACGGCAAGCACGACTACCTGGGCGCGCCATGGCGGGTCCGCACGGTCATCAAGGGCGACCAGTCCTGTATCGCGGTCGCCGCCGCGTCCGTGATCGCCAAGGTGCGACGGGACGCGATGATGGCCGAACTCGGCCTGGAATACGCCGACTTCGGCTTCGCGGCCAACGCCGGCTACCCCTCGCCGACCCATCGCACCGCCCTGGAGGAGTACGGTCCCACGCCGCACCACCGACTGTCGTGGTCCTACATGGACGCACTGCCCCGGTGGCGGCATCTGAAGAAGGTGCGCATCACCCCCGAAGCAGCCGCTCTGGAGGCCGGTGGCCAACTCGGCTTCGACTTCTGAGCGGTGCGGGCATGAATTCGGTACCCACTGACGTGTCCCGCACCTACGTTTGATAGACATCCTTTTATGCCTCTCATCCCCGAGGAGCCTCAGATTCACGAGAGTGTCCCGGGTCCCCGCGCTACTCCGGCCGCCGGCCGCACCGCGCCGACCCCCCGTCCTGTCCCTGGTCCCGGTCCCCGCCCCGCCCCGCCGCGTGGCGCTCCCGCGTCCAGTGCCCGTCCGGGCAAGCCCGGACCCGCTGCCCCGCCGCGTGGGCCTGTCGCCGGTCCGCCGGCGCAGCGCACCGGCTCGCCGCAGCCCCCCGCCGCCGAGACCGGCAGCGCCACGGGAACCCAGCTCCAGCTGATCCCGGCGCCCGCCGGGGGCGCCGTCGACGCCGCGGACGAGGCTGTCGACCTGCTCCTGGACTCCGGGCGCGCACCCGGCGAGATCCTGGTGCTGACCACCGGTGAGAACCACCCGTGGGCGGCCCACGAACTGTCCTTCGGCGAGGCGTCCTACTGGGCCCAACACGACGCCGCGGACGACGTGTTCTACGCGGACGCCGCCGCCGAACGCGCCGCCGGGCGGCCCGTGGTGATCGTCGCCGTCAACGGCGGTACCGACGAGACCGCCGCACGGGCGCTGCCCGCCGCGATGGCCCGTGCCGGAACGCTGCTGATCGTCTGCGGTGACCCGCAGCGGATCAACACCGCTCTCGGCGCGAACGCCTGACCGCCGCGGGCCCGACGCAGCCCGCCGGCCCCCGAGGCCGGTCGGGCGCGTTCGCCTGCCCGGACGCGTCCGGTAGCCGCGAGCCGGGTATCCGCGGCGGCCGGACCGCTCCGGTCAGCGCGCCGCCGTGTGCCGGTGCGCCTCGGCCGCGCCACCGCCCCGCCGCCGTGCCCCGCGGCCACCGCTGTGCGGCTGCTCGGGCGGCGGCCCGGTAGGCGTCTGAAGGGCGGTGCGCCGCGAGGACGCGGCGGCCGTGCCGGGCGGGCGAAGCTGCGCGGCGGGCAGCACCTCCTGCGCACCCGGTGCCTCCATCGGGGGCGCGACGGCCCCGGGGGGCACCGGCGGTGCATCCGTGAACGGTGGTGCCGTACCGGTCGCTTGCGTACGGGCGGCCGCCGTACCGGGCGATGCGGTGCGCCTCGGCTCCGTACGCGGCGCCGTCCCAGGCCCCGGCACCGGCTCGCCAACAGGTGCATCCGGCCCGGTTTCGGTATGGCGCAAAACCGTGCCACCGGCGCCGGTGGCCGCGCCTGCCGCACCACTCCGCGCCCCCATCCGCGCCCCGTCCGGACCGCTCCGGGGCTTCTCCGCGGCGGACGCCCGCGGGCACCGCCCGCCCCGCCCCTCGCCCAGCACCTGCCAGCGGTCCCGGGTGAGCGTGATGTAGGCGCCACAACGGAGACCGTGCAGGGTGCAGGCGTCGCGCAGCCCCCACATCCACGCGCCGTCCGCCTCCGTCCAACGAAGCTCGCCCGCACGGCAGTAGAGCAGTACCGCCGTCCGCACCGGGACGCGCAGCCGCAGGTCGTGCGGGATGATCCGGCGCAGCTGCGTCAGCAGCGCATTGCGGAACTCCCAGCCGTCGGGAGCCACCGCGGACTGGGTGAACGACGCGCTGGCGGTGACCCGCTCCTCGGGGTCGAGCACCGCCACAATGGCCGTGGCGAGCCCGGGGAGATGCCGTGCGTGCAGACCGGCGACCACCTCACGAGGGTTGCGCAGCAGCGGAATTCCGGCCGAGGCCCACTCCGCGGGCTCCAGCATCCGCCCCAGCCGGGCGGTGGAATCGGTGGACGCGGGGCGGGACACATACGGGGGCTGGGCGAATCCGAAGGTCATCGTCCTCCCTTCGTCTACGCGTCCGCGCTTCGGGTGGCGGCGCGGCACGCGAGCGCACCGCGACACGGCCCATCCGCACCGCGAACGGCCGGATACGGGGAGCCACTTCAATTCTTGCGGTTCGTACAGGCATGCGGCAACGAGCAATTCCCCCGCACGGCCGGAATGAACCGGTCCGCCGCCGGTATCCCTGCCCGCCGCACCCGCCTCTGATGCCCGCCGCCTCCCTTCCTTCTCCCCAGGCCCCGGCCGTACGGAGCGCACGCCCCGCCCGCTCACCGACGGGACAACGCCTCGCCCGGAACTAGCCCTGCACGGCCAGAACCAGCGGAAACACCCCCTCGGCCCCGGCTCCGCGCAGCAGCCGGGCGGCCACCGCCAGCGTCCAGCCGGTGTCCGCGTAGTCGTCCACCAGGAGCACCGGGCCGCCGGCCGACGCCAGCGCCCGGGCGAGCTCCGGCGGCACGCTCAGCGAGCTGTGCAGCGCCCGCAGCCGCTGGGCGCTGTTGCTGCGCGGAATCCTGCCCTCCGGACCGTCGTCCGGCGACCCCACCGTGCCCAGGAACGGCATCCGGCCCACCGAGGCGATCCGCTCGGCCAGCGACCGGATCAGCTGCGGGCGGCTGCGCGAACCGAGGCAGACGACGCCCACGGGGCGGGCCGGTGCGTCCGCCGCGCCCGAGGCCCAGCCCCCGGGGCCCTTGGCCCAGTCGGCGAGGACCGTGACCACCGCGGCCGACACATCCTCGGGCACCGGACCGTCCGGGGCCTGCGCTGCGAGCATCGGCCGCAGCCGGTTGCCCCACCCGATGTCCGACAGCCGCCCCAAAGCCCGTCCGGTAGCGGCCAGTTCACCGGCCGGGATGCGGCCCTTGAGGTCGATGCCGACCGCCGGCAGACCCGTGGGCCACATCCGCCGCGGCTCCACCTCCACACCGGGGCGCCCCAGTTCGCCGCGCGCCGCGTCCAGCGACGCGGCGGACACCTCGGTGCCGAACCGCGCCCCCGTGCAGTTGTCGCACCGGCCGCACGGGGCCGCCGCCTCGTCGTCCAGCTGCCGCCGCAGAAACTCCATCCGGCAGCCGGTCGCCGCCGCGTACTCCCGCATGGCCTGCTGCTCGGTCTCCCGCTGCCGCGCCACCCACGCATAGCGCTCGGCGTCGTACGACCACGGCCGCCCGGTGGACGTCCAGCCGCCCTTGACGCGCTGGACGGCGCCGTCCACGTCGAGCACCTTGAGCATGATCTCCAGCCGGGAGCGGCGCAGTTCGACCTGCGGCTCCAGCGCCGGCAGCGACACCGGCCGACCGGCCGCCGCGAGCACGTCCAGCGTCCGGCGCACCTGCTCCTCCGGGGGGAACGCCAGCGACGCGAAGTACTTCCAGATCGCCTCGTCCTCCCGGCCGGGCAGCAGCAGTACCTCGGCATGCTCGACGCCGCGGCCGGCACGGCCCACCTGCTGGTAGTACGCGATGGGCGACGACGGCGAGCCCAGGTGCACCACGAACCCCAGGTCGGGCTTGTCGAAGCCCATCCCCAGGGCCGAGGTCGCCACCAGCGCCTTGACCCGGTTGGCGAGCAGATCGTCCTCGGCCTGCTGGCGGTCGGCGTTCTCCGTCTTGCCGGTGTACGAGGAGACCGTGTGCCCCCGGTGGCGCAGGAACGCCGTGACCTCCTCGGCGGCGGCGACCGTGAGCGTGTAGACGATCCCGGAGCCCGGCAGCTCGTGCAGATGGTCCGCGAGCCAGGCGAGCCGGTGCGCCGCGTCCGGCAGCGGCAGCACGCCCAGACTCAGGCTCTCCCGGTCCAGCGTGCCGCGCAGCACCAGTGCCTCTCCGGTGCTCTCGCCCGTCCCCAACTGCTCGGCGACATCGGCCGTCACCCGGGCGTTCGCGGTGGCCGTCGTGGCGAGCACGGGCACACCGGGCGGGAGGTCGGCGAGCATCGTGCGCAGCCGGCGGTAATCCGGCCGGAAGTCATGGCCCCAGTCCGAGATGCAGTGCGCCTCGTCGACGACCAGGAGGCCGGTGGCCGCCGCGAGCTTGGGCAGCACCTGTTCGCGGAAATCGGGGTTGTTGAGCCGCTCGGGGCTCACCAGCAGCACATCCACCTCGCCGGCCGCCACCTCGGCCTGGACGGTGTCCCACTCCTCGGTGTTGGCGGAGTTGATCGTGCGCGCGCGGATACCGGCCCGCGCGGCCGCCTCGACCTGATTACGCATCAGCGCGAGCAGCGGAGAGACGATCACGGTCGGACCGCTGCCCCGCTCGCGCAGCAGCGCAGTCGCGACGAAATAGACCGCGGACTTCCCCCAGCCCGTGCGCTGCACGACCAGGGCGCGGCGGTGGTCGGCGACCAGCGCCTCGATCGCCCGCCACTGATCCTCGCGCAGCCGGGCGTCGCCGCCGGGATCCCCGACGAGTCGGCTCAGGACGGCATCGGCTGCGGCACGCAGGTCTTCGTTGCTCATGCCCCCATGCAACCCGATGCCACCGACAACGCGCGAACCCCCGCCCGAAGCTGTGGACAACCACCCCACCCGCGAGTTATCCACAGGGGTCGCGGAGCGGCGGTGAGCTGCGCGATCTTCGAGCCATGAATCCGCACAGCGAACCGCGCAAGCCCGGTACCGACAACCCCTCGCCCGCCTCCGCGAGCCCGTCCTCCGCGGCCCCCACGGGCCCGCCCGAGCCACCGTCTCCCGGTGCTCGGCCCGGCCCACCCGCCTCCGCCGACCCCACGCAAGCCGCCGCCCCCACCGCCGCTGCCACCCCCGCTACCCCTTTCATCGCGCCCGACCCGTCCGCCCCCTCCCTCTCCTGCAACGCCTACACCCCGGCCGACCCCACCCCCTCCCGCCCGTCCTCCGACCCCGCCGACTCCCGGCCGCGCGACACCACCGCACCCGACGACCCGGCCACCGAACCCCCGGTCACCCTGCGCGGCCCCGCCGAGCTCGCCGACGCACTGCCGTATCTCATGGGTTTCTACCCGGACGACAGCATCGTGATGGTCGCGCTGCACGGCGAGCGCGCCCGCTTCGGCGGACGGCTCAGGCTCGGCATCCCGGCCGACACCACCCAATGGCCCGACGTCTGCGACCAGCTCGCCGACTGCCTCATCACCGGCGCCCGGGACCGCGCCGCGCGCCCCGTCGGCATCCTTGTCTTCCTCTGCCAGGAACCGTCCCGGGGAGAGACCGGCAAGGACGTCAAGGACCGCCTCCGCCCCCTCGCCCAGCGCCTGCGCACCGCATGCGGCGCACAGGACGTACCGGTACTCGAAGCCCTGTGCATCTCCAACGGCCGTTTCTGGTCCTACTGTTGCCCCGACTTCCGCTGCTGCCCCGCGGAGGGGACACCCCTGTTCCTGCCCGGTACATCCGTGATGGCCGCAGCCGCCGCCTACGCGGGAATGCAGGTGCGCGGCTCGCTCAAGGAGATGGAGGCCCGGCTGGCACCCCGCACCGGACCGCGCGCCGACGACCAGGAGCAGGCCCTGGACACCGCGGCGGCGACGCTCATGCCCCGGATGCTCCGGCCGGACGGCGCGCCCGTCGTCCGGCGCGAAACCCTCGATCTGGCGCGTGCGATGATCCACCGCTTCCGCCAGGACACCCCCACCGGCAGCAACCGCGCCAGGGACGCCTGCGACGACGCGCTGATCACCGACCGCGAAGCCGCCGACCTCATCCTCGGCCTCCAGGACCGCGGCACCCGCGACCGGGCCGCGGAATGGATGGACGGCCCCGAGGCCGCCCCGGCCCTCCGCCTCTGGCGCGCCCTCGCCCGCCGCTGCGCCGGCGGCTACGTCGAGCACGCGGCGGCGCCACTGACCCTCGCCGGCTGGGTCTGCTGGTCCACCGCAGACGACCCATCCGCACGTGTCGCACTGACCCGTGCCCTCACCGTCGATCCCGGCTACATCTTCGCGCAGATGCTGCACCGCGCCCTCAACGAGGGCCTGGATCCCGAGCCGCTGCGCCGCTGCCTGCGCGAGCAGCGGAAGGAGGCGGAGAGCGCCGCCGACGGACCGGCGGCCGTCCCGCAGGAACCACACCGGCCTGCGGACCGGCCCGGACCGCCGCGCCCCGCAGCCGCCGACCGCCCTCGCGGGCCACGCGGCGGCACCGGTCCCGGCACCCGTACGACCGGCGCCGCCGGCAAGCGCCGGACCGGCCGGGACGGCGATCGGAGCCGGCGGTGACGCAGCGGTCGCGGTCCGGCCGGCGTGACCTGGGCGCCGGCCGGAACGTTCACCTATATGGCGCAGGCCGTACGGAGCCCCGACCTCACCAGGGAGCGCAGAGCGTGCCAGGGATCGTCCCCACCACCCAGCCGACCCACCAGCCCGCCGGAGAACGGCGCACCGCGCCGCCCCGGCCGCCCCAACCGCAACCCGTCCACTCCGCGCTGATCTGTGTGGCCCTGCCGTCCCTCGCCGTGTCGCCCCCCTCGGGGCAGCTCACCGGCGAGGGCTTGGAGGGCTACTACCGGGACGGCCGGCGGATCCTCTCCCGATGCGAAGTACGGGCCGCGGGCGGTGAACCACTCGTCGTCCAGGGCCGGTTGGTCGCCGCGGACCGGGCCCGGTTCATCGGTGTGGTCCGCAGAACGGGCGAGCGCGGGCCGGACCCGGAGATCCGGATGGAGCGGCTGCGGTACGCCGACGGCACCGAACGGATCACCTTCCACAGCAACGCCGGCCGGCCCGTCCGGCTGCCGGTCGAAATCCGGCTCGGTACCGACCTCGCAGAGCTCGGGGCCGTCGCCCTCGGCTTCCCCGGCGCCGAACTCCGCGCCGCGGTCCACGGCTCCGGGCTCCGCTGGACCGGGCCCGGCGCGCACGCCCTGGTCTCCGCGACGCCCACACCCCAGGACGCCCTGGCCTCGGCGGGTCTGCTGCGCTGGGACCTGGAGCTACCACCGGGCGGCCGGCGCACCGTCGAGCTGCACGCCCGCCTCGAATACAACACGGGCAACCCCCGGGGCGGCGCCCACCCGGCCGCCCGCGGGCGCCCCGGCCAACCCCGTATTCCCGGTCCGCGTTCCGCCCTCTCCGGCCCCCGGATGCGTGGCGACCGGCCGCCGCACCCTTGGTCGGCCGCCCACCTGGAATGCGACGACCATCGCGCCGACGCCCTCATGGCACGCAGCCTCGACGATCTGCGCGGCCTGCTGATGCGCGACCCGGCCATGCCCGCGGACGTCTATGTGGCCGGGGGATTCCCCTGGCGCTGCGGCCTCGCCCCGGCAGAGGCCCTCTGGAGTGCCCGGATGCTGCTTCCTCTCGGCACCCGGCTTGCTGCGAGCACCCTGCGCACCCTCGCCCGCACTCAACAGGCCACCCCAGGAGCGGATTTCGGCCGAATTCCCGGCGCCCTGCGCGACGCCGGGCCGCACGCCCCACCGAGCTGCACGGGCATCGAAGCCACCCTCCTCTTCCCCGCAGTCCTCGCGGAGGCCCGCCGCTGGGGCCTCCCCGACCCGGAGACAGAACGGCTGCTGCCCCCCGCCGAACGGTGCCTCCAGTGGCTGCGCACGGCCACCGACCCGCCGGGCGGAGGCCGCGGCGGCTACCTCCCCGACCCGGCGCCCGACGGCCCCTACCGCTGCGAGACACAGGCCCACGCCCACCGCGCCGCGCTCCTGGGCGCCGACCTCCTCGACGCCTGCGGCTCCTCCGGTGCCGCCGCACTCCGCGACTGGGCGGCCGACCTGAGCACCCGCTTCCGGACCGACTTCTGGGTGGAGGACCGCGCGGGCGGCCGTCCGGCCGCCCTGCTCACCGTCGACGGCAGGCCGGTGCCGCACCTCGGCTCCACCGCCGCCCATCTCCTCGACACCGGCCTGCTCGGCGGCGGCACCCTCGCCCCCGGCCTCCTGGACGCGGCACAGACCGACCAACTGGCCCGACTGCTGCGCAGTCCGGCGATGGACTCCGGATGGGGCCTGCGCGGACTCGGTGCCAAGGAGACCGGCTACAACCCGTTCGGCCACCGCAGCGGTGCCGTCCGCGTCCAGGAAACGGCCATCGCCGCCGCCGGACTCGCCGCGGCAGGCCACGAAGCCGCTGCCGGTGCCCTCACCAGGGGCGTTCTCGATGCCGCGGAGAGCTTCGGCCACCGCCTCCCGGAGATGTACGCGGGGGAGCAGCGCACCGCCGACGGCGCTCCGGTCCCGCACCCGGCGGCCTGCCGCCCTGCCGCTGCGGCGGCGGCCGGGGCGGTCCAGATGCTCGTCACCCTCGCGGGGCTGCGCCCCGATGTCCCGTCGGGGACGGTGGCCGTCCGCCCGCTCGGCACCGCCCCGCTCGGCGCGATGCAGCTCACGGGACTCACCATCGCCGAGCAGCCTTTCGCCGTTCGGATCAGCCGGCTGGGGATGGGCATGGTCGAGGCAGCGGCGGACGGCCTGCAACTCGGTTCGTGAAGGGCCGCGTGACCTGTTTATCGTCAGGCGGACGACTATGATCACGTCATGCCTCCCTACGACCCGTCGGCCTTCCCGCCCTTTGCTGTCACCGTCGACCTGGTCGTGCTCACCGTGCGCCGCCACGCCCTGTGTGCGCTGGCGGTACGCCGCGGTGAGCCGCCGTTCCAGGGCCGCTGGGCCCTGCCCGGCGGTTTCGTCCGGGCCGACGAGGATCTTGAGGACGCAGCCGCCCGGGAGCTCGCCGAGGAGACCGGCCTGCACGCCCACCCGGAGGCGGGCCCGCCGCCCGCGTACGGCGCGCACCTCGAACAGCTCGCCACCTACGGCGACCCCAAGCGCGACCCCCGGATGCGCGTCGTCAGCGTCGCCCACCTGGTCCTGGCCCCCGACCTGCCGGCCCCCAGGGCCGGCGGCGACGCCCACAGCGCCCGCTGGGCACCCGTGGACACCCTCCTGGAGCACGAGGGAAGCGCGCACGCCCGCGACGGCGAGCTGACGACCCCGCTCGCCTTCGACCACGCGCGGATCCTCGCCGACGGCGTGGAACGCGCCCGCTCGAAGATCGAATACTCCTCCCTCGCCACGGCCTTCTGCCCGCAGGAATTCACCGTCGGCGAGCTCCGCCGGGTCTACGAGGCGGTCTGGGGCGTCGCCCTCGACCCCCGCAACTTCCACCGCAAGGTCACCGGCACCCCCGGCTTCCTGGTCCCCACCGGCGGTACCACGACCCGTCAGGGCGGACGCCCCGCACAGTTGTTCCGAGCCGGCGGCGCGACCCTCCTCAACCCCCCGATGCTGCGCCCCGAGGTCTGACCCACCGCCGCGCCCCGTCGGACCCCCGCGTCACCACGTCGGCTTCCCCGCCGACTCACACCTCACGAGGCGCGCTCCAGTCGCCATCAGATCAGTCGCGCCGGCCGCCGGTTCATGCCGTCCGCAGCGCTATCCCCTGGGTCAACATGCCGCCCGCGAAGTCACCGGACGAGGTGACTCGACCGCCTCGACGTCCCCAATGGTCACAGCTTGCGCTCCGCCAACTCCTCTGCTCCAAGGCAAACTTGGTTGCTTCCCGGTGAGCATGCGCCGCCTTCCACCCCGGGCACTCACCACCACGCATCACCACACGCACGACTCATCGCCCATGAGGCCACCACTTGCCCGCAGTTCGCCCGGGACGCGTCCGCCGGCATCCCCGATTGGCCTGTACACCCCGCTGGTTGCCCTGCGCAGGGAGGCTGGCGGCGTACGCGGCGGACCGATCGCCGGTGCATGACCGCGGCCGGCAATGCGGTGGACGGCCGAACTCGCCATGCCCATCCGGCATGGGTCGCCACCGCACGCGTCATGCCCGACCCGGCGCCCCGAAGCCCAGCCGGAGTACCCGGTCCGCGAGGCTGCCGACGGCGGTTCGCGGGCCTTCCGGATTCGACCGAGGCGTATCGATGGCGACGCCTTGTGCGCCCCAACCCTCGGGCGGTGCACCCGCGTTGCTGCCGTCCGCCCTGGGCTGCACTTATGTGTTCACCGTGCTAACGGGCCGGTGGACGCCGACCTGCCAAGACGCCCGTTTCCGGGCTCCGTTGTTGCACCCGCTGTCCACAACTCGCCGCCGAAAGCGCATTTCTTTCCGATAAAGCGTCAATTGCGAGATAACGGGCGATCACCCTTTCGTGTGCTTTTCACCAAAGACCTCAAGGCCGTTCAGGGTGTCGCCGACAAAGGATGCGTGAGTACCCTTGCGCACACCATGATGACCGCGGCTCGCCCCGGCGACACCGGCCTCGCAGGCCCCGGCGAGCTTGACCGCTACTCCTACGCCAACGCCGCCAACGCGACCGGCCAGGAGCGCGCAGAGCGCGTTTCGCCGGTCTGGGAAGGCTCCGAAGCAGACATCGGCCGGGTCGGCCGTCGCGCGGCGGGCAGCCGTGGCCGCGGCCTCCACGGCCAACTCGTGCAACAGCTCGGCCAGATGATCGTCTCCGGCGATCTCGGTGCCGACCGCCCGCTCGTCCCCGAGGAGATCGGCCAGCGCTTCGAGGTCTCCCGCACCGTCGTCCGCGAGTCGCTGCGCGTCCTCGAGGCCAAGGGGCTGGTCAGCGCGCGCCCCAACGTAGGCACCCGGGTACGCCCGGTCAGCGACTGGAACCTCCTCGACCCCGACATCATCGAGTGGCGGGCCTACGGGCCGCAGCGCGACGACCAGCGGCGCGAGCTGTGCGAGCTGCGCTGGACGATCGAGCCGCTCGCCGCCCGCCTCGCCGCCGGCCACGGCCGCGAGGACATCCAGCAGCGGCTCCCCCACATGGTCGAGATCATGGGCCACTCCGCCGCCCAGGGCGACACCATGACGTTCACCCGCGCCGACGTCGAGTTCCACACCCTGCTCCTCCAGCTCGCCGGCAACCGGATGCTCGAGCACCTCTCGGGCATCGTCACCTCCGCCCTGCATGTCTCCGGCGGATCCGGCGGCGGCTGTGAGCGGCCGGTCGAGACATCCGTGGGCCAGCACATGCGGGTCGTCGACGCGATCGGTTCCGGCGACGCCACGGCCGCCGAATCCGCGATGCGCCAGCTCCTCGCCGCCCACGGTGAGACCGGCGGGCAGGGCACCGGGACGCCCGTGGACCACGTCGTCCCCGCGCCCCGCGAGCACTGAAGGGCCGTACCCGACCACGTGCGGACCGTAAGCCCAGCGCGACCTCGTGCCCCGCGCACTCCGATGGAGGGTGTGCCGTGCGTACCGAAGGAGCGCAAGATCGCCGGATCCGGGGCGTCGTCCGGATCCGGCGGCAGACCTTGAGAGGGTTGCATGTCATATGACTGGGAATAGGTCGTTATGGGGTGTGACTCGGGCCACGCAGATTGGGCGTAACGCTCTCCGGGGAAGCGCGATGACTTAAGAGGTGATAGCCGAGGAGGGAATACGAGCGGCGTTCGTGACGCTGTTCAACTCCCCGGTTGCCCCTGCGCCGTCGGTCCATCCCCACCGGCGGTCGTCGGCTCCGATCCGCATGGACGGGGTCGGAAGCCGTTTCCATCGTTCCGAGAGGTTGTTCGTGTCGGCCAGCACATCCCGTACGCTCCCGCCGGAGATCGCCGAGTCCGAGTCTGTGATGGCGCTCATCGAGCGGGGAAAGGCAGATGGGCAGATCGCCGGCGATGACGTGCGTCGGGCCTTCGAGGCTGACCAGATTCCGCCAACCCAGTGGAAGAACGTTCTGCGCAGCCTCAACCAGATCCTCGACGAGGAGGGTGTGACGCTGATGGTCAGTGCCGCAGAGGCGCCCAAGCGCACCCGCAAGAGCGTCGCAGCGAAGACTCCCGCAAAGCGCACCGCCACCAAGACCGTGGCCGCGAAGACCGCCACGGTGAAGAAGGCCACCGCCGCCGCCCCCGCCCCCGTGGCGGACCCGCCGGCGGGTGAGTCCGAGTCCGCGCCTGTGAAGAAGGCTGCGGCGAAGAAGACGGCCGCCAAGAAGACGGTCGCGAAGAAGACCACGGCCAAGAAGGCCACGGCCAAGAAGACGGCGTCCAAGAAGGACGTCGACGAGCTGCTCGACGACGAGGTGACCGAGGAGACCGCGGCACCCGGCAAGGGCGAGGCTCCCGAGGCCGCCGAAGGCGCCGAGAACGCCGGCTTCGTGCTGTCCGACGACGACGAGGACGACGCCCCCGCGCAGCAGGTCGCCGCGGCCGGCGCCACCGCCGACCCGGTCAAGGACTACCTCAAGCAGATCGGTAAGGTCCCGCTCCTCAACGCCGAGCAGGAGGTCGAGCTCGCCAAGCGCATCGAGGCCGGCCTGTTCGCCGAGGACAAGCTGGCGAACAGCGACAAGCTCGCGCCGAAGCTCAAGCGCGAGCTGGAGATCATCGCCGAGGACGGCCGCCGCGCGAAGAACCACCTCCTGGAGGCCAACCTCCGACTGGTCGTCTCCCTGGCCAAGCGGTACACCGGCCGCGGCATGCTCTTCCTGGACCTGATCCAGGAGGGCAACCTCGGTCTGATCCGCGCGGTCGAGAAGTTCGACTACACCAAGGGCTACAAGTTCTCGACGTACGCGACGTGGTGGATCCGCCAGGCGATCACCCGCGCCATGGCCGACCAGGCCCGTACGATCCGTATCCCCGTCCACATGGTCGAGGTCATCAACAAGCTCGCGCGCGTTCAGCGCCAGATGCTCCAGGACCTGGGCCGCGAGCCCACCCCGGAGGAGCTGGCCAAGGAACTCGACATGACCCCCGAGAAGGTCATCGAGGTCCAGAAGTACGGCCGCGAGCCGATCTCGCTGCATACTCCGCTGGGCGAGGACGGCGACAGCGAGTTCGGTGACCTCATCGAGGACTCCGAGGCCGTCGTCCCGGCCGACGCGGTCAGCTTCACGCTCCTGCAGGAGCAGCTGCACTCCGTGCTGGACACTCTCTCCGAGCGTGAGGCCGGCGTGGTGTCCATGCGCTTCGGCCTCACGGACGGCCAGCCCAAGACGCTGGACGAGATCGGCAAGGTCTACGGCGTCACGCGTGAGCGGATCCGTCAGATCGAGTCCAAGACGATGTCGAAGCTGCGTCACCCGTCGCGTTCCCAGGTGCTGCGCGACTACCTCGACTGACCGGACCTGCTCCGTTCGCGCCGCGAGCCCGGCCCTCCCACCTCGGTGGACGGGTCGGGCTCGCGGCCGTCCGGGTGCGGGGCGCGGCCGTTTGGGTCACTCTGGGTGGGCGACCACTGTCCCAGAGTCAGGAGTCCGTATGCGCCCCTGCGTACCCGCCGCCTTCGGAGCCCTCGCGCTGATATTCGCCGCACCGACCTCGGCTGCTGCGGACGGGTCGGTGATCGGTGGCAAGCCCGTGCGGCCCTCCAGCAGCCCGTGGGCGGTGGCCCTGGCATCACATCAGCGGTTCGGGACCCAGCGCTCCGGCCAGTTCTGCGGCGGCGTGCTGGTCGGGCACGCGACGGTGGTGACGGCCGCGCACTGTCTGGGCCAGGAGGTGCTGGGACTCCCCTGGAAAGAGGTGCGCGATCTACGGGTCGTCGTCGGACGCGACAACCTCACTGGCGGCGGCGGCCAGGAGGTAGAGGTCGCCAACGTGTGGGTCAATCCGCGCTACAACAGCTGGACCAACGAGGGCGACATGGCCGTCCTGACGTTGAAGGAGCGGGTCCGGAACCGCCCGATCCGAATAGCCGGCGAGGACGACAGCGCCTACCGGCCGGGCAGCACGGCGACGGTCTACGGATGGGGCGATACGACCGGAGAGGGCAGCTATGCGTCGCAGCTGCGGTCGGCCCGGGTGAACGTGCTGCGTGACACGGTCTGCGCGAGGGCCTATCCGGGGAGCGCGGACGGGACGTACAAGGCCGCATCGATGCTGTGCGCGGGGGAACCGAAGGGCGGGCGGGACGCCTGCCAGGGGGACAGCGGGGGGCCGCTGGTGGCGCAGGGGCGCCTGGTGGGGCTGGTGTCGTGGGGGACTGGCTGCGGGCAGGCGGGAAGCCCCGGTGTCTACACGCGCGCTTCCGCGCTGCTCCCGGCGGTGCGCGAGCATGGGGCGGGCTGAGCGCCGCCGAGGATTGTCGGAGATGCCGCGGCGCACGAGTGCGGGCGGCCTCCCCGGTGGTGCCGGGAAAACCGCCCGCCGCACGGCGCTGGGCCGCTACTCGCTCGTCGTGGATGCGATGTGTCAGCGTTCCTCGTCAGACGCAGACGTCGGAGAAGCGGTCAGCCGCTCCGTCTCGTCCTGTATTTCCGCGGCGATCTTCTTGAGTTCTGGCTCGAACTTGCGACCGTGGTGGGCGCAGAAGAGCAGTTCTCCGCCGGACATCAGGACGACGCGCAGGTATGCCTGGGCGCCGCAGCGGTCGCAGCGGTCAGCGGCCGTCAGCGGGCTCGCGGGTGTCAGAACAGTAGTCACGTCGCCTCTTCTCTAGCTCGACGAGCTGTCGTACCAGGGTCAACATCCAACCAGGCCGAAAACGTTCCCGCTCGTGCCTTTTCCTCGAAAAAATTCTTCCGAGGGGCCGGGTGCTGCCGGGTGGCGGCGAATGAGCCGTATTGCGTGGTGGTCTGATTCACGTTGGTTACTGGAGGTCTGCCCTCCCGGCTGGCTTGCCGGTTGTTGATGAGGACGTGCCCGGAGCCTAAATGGTTCATGCCTCGAAGGGAACGTGATGTGCACGTCACTCAGACGTCACCCCATCGAGCGATCGAACGCGTGAGCGAAATTCTACTACCATGGTCATGCTCACGGGTGGCGTCACATCGGCTCTACTGGGCCTCGGTACCCTCTCACCGGCGACACCGCCACAACCGAGTCCGCGGAATGCGGACTGCCAGAAATTCAGCGAGGAGCGAACCGCGTGACCGCCGAGATGTCCGTGCCGTCCACCGCAGTGCTGACCGGGGCAGACCGGGACGGT
Source organism: Streptomyces sp. CT34 (assembly GCF_000805335.1). Classification (GTDB taxonomy): domain Bacteria; phylum Actinomycetota; class Actinomycetes; order Streptomycetales; family Streptomycetaceae; genus Streptomyces. The sequence continues at coordinate 6,149,893 of NZ_KN708638.1, forward strand.
TCCAACTACACCGCGCGGCATCTGCTCGTCCTCGAGGGCCTGGAAGCCGTCCGCAAGCGCCCCGGCATGTACATCGGCTCCACGGACAGCCGTGGCCTGATGCACTGCCTCTGGGAGATCATCGACAACTCCGTCGACGAGGCGCTGGGCGGCTACTGCGACCACATCGAGGTGGTCCTCCATGACGACGGGTCGGTGGAGGTCCGGGACAACGGCCGCGGCATTCCCGTTGACGTCGAGCCCAAGACGGGGCTCAGCGGCGTCGAGGTCGTGATGACCAAGCTCCACGCCGGCGGAAAGTTCGGCGGCGGTTCGTACGCCGCCTCCGGCGGCCTGCACGGCGTCGGCGCCTCGGTCGTCAACGCGCTCTCCGCGCGGTTGGACGTCGAGGTGGACCGCAGCAGCAAGACGCACTCCATCAGCTTCCGGCGCGGCGTGCCCGGCATCTTCACGGAATCCGGGCCGGACGCCCCGTTCGACCCCAGTAACGGCCTCATCAAGGGCAAGCGGGTCCCCAAGACGAAGACCGGCACCCGGGTGCGCTACTGGGCCGACCGGCAGATCTTCCTCAAGGACGCCAAGCTCTCCCTGGAAACGCTGCACGCCCGCGCCCGGCAGACCGCGTTCCTGGTACCGGGGCTGACCATCGTCGTCCGCGACGAGCGCGGTATCGACGGCGCCGGGAAGACGGAGGAGACGTTCCGCTACGACGGCGGCATCAGTGAGTTCTGCGAGTACCTGGCGCAGGACAAGGCCGTCTGCGATGTCCTGAGGCTGACCGGCCAGGGCACCTTCAAGGAGACGGTGCCGGTCCTCGACGAGCGCGGTCACATGACACCGACCGAAGTCACCCGTGAACTGGGCGTCGACATCGCCCTCCGGTGGGGGACCGGCTACGACTCGACGATCAAGTCCTTCGTGAACATCATCGCCACCCCCAAGGGCGGCACCCATGTCTCGGGCTTCGAGCGTGCGGTGACCAGGACCGTCAACGAGGTGCTGCGGTCCAGCAAGCTGCTGCGCGTCGCCGAGGACGACGTCGTCAAGGACGACGCGATGGAGGGCCTCACCGCCGTCGTCACCGTGCGGCTCGCGGAGCCGCAGTTCGAGGGACAGACCAAGGAGGTGCTGGGTACCTCCGCCGCGTCCCGGATCGTCGCCCAGGTGGTCGGCAGGGAACTCAAGGCGTTCCTGACGTCCACGAAGCGAGATGCCAAGCAGCAGGCGCGCTCCGTACTGGACAAGGTCGTCGCCGCGGCCCGTACGCGCATCGCCGCCCGCCAGCACAAGGAGGCCCAGCGGCGGAAGACGGCGCTGGAGTCGTCCTCCCTGCCGGCCAAGCTGGCGGACTGCCGCAGCGACGACGTCGACCGCAGCGAACTGTTCATCGTCGAGGGGGACTCGGCGCTGGGCACGGCGAAGCTGGCGCGGAATTCGGAGTTCCAGGCGCTGCTGCCGATCCGCGGCAAGATCCTCAACGTCCAGAAGTCGTCGGTCTCGGACATGCTCAAGAACGCCGAGTGCGGCGCCATCATCCAGGTCATAGGGGCCGGATCCGGCCGCACCTTCGACATCGACACCGCCCGCTATGGCAAGGTCATCTTCCTCGCCGACGCCGATGTCGACGGTGCCCATATCCGCTGTCTGCTGCTGACGCTCTTCCAGCGCTACATGCGGCCGATGGTCGAGCAGGGCCGGGTCTTCTCCGCCGTCCCGCCGCTGCACCGTGTCGAGCTCATCAACCCCAAGAAGGGCCAGGAGAAGTACATCTACACCTACTCGGACAACGAACTCCGCCAGACGCTGCTGGAGCTCCAGCGCAAGAAGGTCCGCTACAAGGACAGCATCCAGCGCTACAAGGGCCTCGGCGAGATGGACGCCGACCAGCTCGCCGAGACCACCATGGATCCGCGGCACCGCACCCTGCGCCGGATCAACATCAGTGATCTCGAGGCGGCGGAGAAGGCGTTCGATCTCCTGATGGGCAACGAAGTCGCTCCCCGTAAGGAGTTCATCACCAACTCCGCCTCCACTCTGGACCGTTCGCGCATCGACACCTGAGTAGGCCGCTGCTCCGTACGGGCGCCTCTCCACCCACGGGTGGACGGGCGCCCGTCGTCATTTCCACCCGCGCCCCACCCTGGCTCCGATCCGGGCGGTGGGGTGCTCTCCGTAGCGTCGGGAACGTCGAAATTCCCCGTCCACGGAGGCTTCAGGACATGAGCGGCTGGCCCAGCGTCGTCGTGATGATCGCGGTTGTCGTCGTCGTGTGCGCCCGGCAGTTCACGGCGCAGCGCGTCACCTCGGAAGGCAAGAAGTGGTGGCTGATACCCGTCATCCTTTGCATCCTGGCGCTGCGGCAACCCGGCCTCCTGGACCCCGCGCACCATGCAGCGTCCGCGGTCCTGCTGGCAGTGACCCTTCTGCTCGGGCTGGCCAGCGGTGCGGCATGGGCCTGGACCACGCGTATCTGGACCGATGCGGACGGTGCGGTCTGGACCAAGGGCACCTGGGCGGCGGCCGGTGTGTGGCTGTGCGGGATGGCACTGCGCTTCGGCCTCATGGGCATTGCTGCGGTCCTGGGCGTCCACCAGGGGAGCCAGGCCACAATGCTGTCCGTAGCGGCCATGCTGCTCACCCGTGCCGGTGTCACCAGCTGGCGCGCCCAGGCCGCGCTGCAGACGTACCGTGTCCCTGTCGCGGGCTGACGCTCCGCGGCGCCCACCGAAAGGACCGTACGTGCCGCCCAACCACTGGACCAGCTGGCCCCTGCGGGAGTCGCTCTCCCGTGAGGGCGTCAGCGAGGCCCGGTTGTGGATCGGCCGCACCATCCGTGTCCTGGTGGTGGCCGGCCTGCTGTGGACCACCCTTGTAGAAGGCCCCTTCAGCGGCTGGGGCCTGGTTGCGGCGTGCGCCGCAATCGTCACGACCTTGGTGATGTTCCGGTGCTTCCTCCACATGACGCGTGAGCGTCGGCTGTGGACCTCCATCGGGCTGTTCGCCGTGCTGGAGGCCGCGGCATTCGGCTTCTACCTGGCCGACGCCCGGATGCCGGCGATCGTCCTGTGGTGCGCCTGTGCCATCACTTCCATGGAGCGGCTGCCGCTGAGCGTCGCCGTGCCGTGCTCGTCGATCGCACTCGGTGCGTTCGCGGTGGTCAACACGGACAACTGGCTGACGACCGTTGTGACCACAGGAGGGCTGGGGCTCGCCGGTTATGTCGTACGGCTGGATGCCGAGGCGCGCGGCAATGCCCAGCGTTTGCTGGCGCAGGAACGCGCCGCCCGTAAGGCCGAGGCCGAAACCGCAGCGCTTGCGGAACGGGGGCGGATCGCGCGAGAGATCCACGACGTCCTCGCCCACAGCCTCAGCGCCCAGCTGGTGCACTTGGAGGCAGCTCGGCTGATGATCCAGCGAAGCACCGACCTGGAATCGGACCGTGAGCAGCTCCTGGAGCGGGTGGTGGCATGCAGAGGGATGGCGCGAGAAGGGCTTGACGGCACCCGTGAGGCCCTTTCCGCGCTGCGCGGCGAGATGATCCCGGTCGAGGACTTCCTGAGCCGTCTGACGGCCGCTGAGGGCGCGCAATTGGACGTCGTGGGTGAGCAGCGCACGCTGCCGGCGGAGGCGGGGCTAGCGGTCCGCAGAGTCGCGCAAGAGGCGCTCACGAATGTACGCAAGCACGCACCGGGTGCCCGGGTGACTGTGCAACTGGAGTACGCCGAGAGCCACATAGGACTGGTGGTGCGCAATTCGGGAGGGCGTTGCAAGCCTGGTGAGCTCGCGAGCAGCGGTTCCGGGTACGGTCTGCTCGGGATGCGGGAGCGCGCCGAACTCCTCGGCGGAACGCTGGAGTCCGGCCCCGATGAGGAGGGTTTCGTGGTGCGGTTGTGGGTGCCCGCATGATGGCACGCACGGTGGCGCGCGTCGTCGTGGCCGATGACCAGACGGTGGTACGCGAGGGAATCGTGATGCTGCTGGGGCTGTTGCCCGGTATCGAGGTCGTCGGATCGGCCGGGAACGGTGAGGAGGCCGTCAGCATGGTCGCCGAACTCGCCCCCGATGTCGTCCTGATGGACCTGCGGATGCCCCGTTGCGACGGCGTCGAGGCGACCCGGCGGATCCGTACGGACCACCCTGGCACCCAGGTCGTGGTCCTCACTACGTATGCCGATGACGAATCCCTCTTCCCGGCCTTGCAGGCCGGCGCCCGTGGTTACCTCACCAAGGACGCCGACGGTGATGAGATCGTCCGCGCCATCGAAGACGTGCTGTCAGGCGAGGCCGGCCTGTCGCCGAAGATCCAGCGGCGCCTCCTGGACCGCTTCGCAGAGCCCGCACACACCCTTCCGAAACAGTCGGACGATCCCCCGGACGGACTGACCGCCAGGGAGGTGGAGGTGCTACGACTCGTGGCAGAGGGGCAGTCGAACCCAGAGATCGCGCGCACGCTGCATGTCTCCACTGCGACGGTGAAGACGCACATCAACAACATCTTCGCCAAGGCAGGTCTACGGGACCGCGCCCAGGCTATCCACTATGCGTACCGGAACGGCCTCGCAGAGCCGCCCGGGTCGGCTGCGACCTGATGACGTGGCGAGGGGCCCGGACCGAAGAGTCTTGGGCCTTCCGTTTCGTTCTGCCCACCTGAACGATCCGCTCTCGTCTGGATGGCCAACGAGGCAGCGGGGGTTGGGAGTCGGGTGTCTGGCTGGGCTCTGGATCAGAGCATCAGCTGTGTTTCCGGACCGCTAATCCGGGGCGGGTGGCGCGGATGGGTGCGGCGGACCTTGCTTCCTGATGGCGGCCGTGGGGTGCGGGGCAGACTGTGACGGCGTTTCGGCGCGCGTGTTGTGGGTGCCGGCTGCCGACCGGGGCGGACGTGTGCGACGGGCGATTGTGGAACGTGGGTAGGAGCGCGGCGCGGTGTGAGTTATCCACAGGCTCCGCGATTGCGGATTGTGTGCGCGTAGCCTCACAAAGTGAAGTTCGGGCTGGAGGGCCCGTCTCATGCCGGCTGGCGAGCGTCGCCGAGCGGCGCTCTGTCAGGGTGCGGCGAGCTCGGTGACGAATGCACGGGTGCCGAGTGGCTGGTGGCTGGGGCAAGTCCGTGGCCCGACAGGAGCTGGGAAGCGTGCGGTGAGGCGCGCGGAGGGGAGTCGGTATGTGGGTAACGGGGGATGGCGCCGGCGCCTGGCGCGCGGCAGCAGGGCGCGGTAGGCACCGGACTGCTGTGTTGCGCTCTGTGCGGCCGATGCTCGGCTTGGGGCTCGCCGCGACGTTGGGTCTGGCGGCAGGGGCAGCGCTGGCCCGGGCTGTGGCAGGCGAAAGGCAGCCAGATGGGACACAGCGCTGCAGGTGCATGCGTGAAGCCGGGGAGCGGAAAATGCGTCCGGCTTCAGGTGAGCGGCAGGGCGGGAGAGAAGGGCCGGCCAGGGACGTCGGTATCCGGGATGGCGGTGATGGAAGTGACCGCCATTCGCGTCGGTGGACCGAGAGGCGCACCACAGCTGGCGGGCGCCGGAGCACCGTCGGTCCGCTGATCGACGACAACGTGCCAGGCCCGGCCGTCGGCATGGGTGACGGTGACGACCCAGGAGGGAGAAGCCGCCGGAACCGCCCCGTCACCCGGCGCCGGCCCATTGCCCCACCGCGCTTCGGGCCGCACCGCGTCGGTCCGTACGATGTCGAGTGCGTCCGCCCGCGGCTCACGGATCAACTCGCGGACCGCGAGGTCAGCGGCCTGAGCCGGGCGGTCCCAGGTAGAGCGGCCGCGGCAGTGATCGAGCCCGACTCGGCCGTGACGCGCCGCTTCCACGATGTCCTTGACCAACTGGGCCGAGGCTCGTCCGTAGGCGTAGCCGTAGGGCAGGACGAAAAGCGTGGGGGAGAAGCGGTGTCCGCCGATATGGGTGACTTCCCAGGTTGCCGTACTACTGGCGGCGAGCTCGGTGGCCAACGGGCGGCCGAGGATGGCACAGCAGCGATCCCTCTTGCCGTTCGTGCATACAAGGACCACAGGATCTCCGGCGTATTGCTCCCAGAGGCCGTCATGTTCGCCGGCGCCCAAGGCGGTGAAGTTCAGCCCAAGAGCCGCCCGCGGGTCGGTGACGGTGGTGGTGCGGATCCAGGAACGGCCCGGAGCGGTGTGCGCGACGAACAGCCGGCGTCGGGGAACACCGTGGCAGTCGGCGTGGCGTCCCGGCCGGCGGATCAGCGCGACGCGTACACCTGTCCCCTCTGTGGCGGCCTCCAGGGCCCGGCCGACGTGCGGGTCGAGGTGGCTGTCCGTCAGGGCCTTCGCCCCCCACGGTCCGGTCTGCTCGATGAGCAGCCAGGTGAGGGCTGTGGCTGCCGTCCCGGCGACGGGCTCGGCCGATTCACGGGAAGCGGTAGCGCAGGTGCTCACAAAGGTGAGCCTAACTCGGACAGGCTGACCGCGAATCCTGGGAGGGCGACGGAGGAGGCCACGACGAGTGGCGGCGGTTGGTCGTGCCTGCGTTACGGCGGTGTCGGGCATGGAAGTCGCGCGCTGCGGCGACGTTCCGGGGGGCTGCAGCGACGAAGGCCGGCTCCGACAAGGTCACGGACGGCTCGTCGGAATGCGTGACTGAGCGCTGCGCGGGCCGTCAGACGGGGCACGGGGCCGTGGGATGCCTGGTGAGCGTTTCCTGGAGCGGTACGAGCAACGGGGTGGGGTGCGGCGGGCCCCGGCGTGTGGGCGTCGGGGCGACGGTCCGGCGAGTGATGGGTCTGTACGCGGCGTCGGGCTGAGTGGCCCGAGTGGTGAGTTTGGCTGGAGCGCGGCGCGAGACTTCCCGAGCCACCGCATGGGACGGCATGCGGTTCAGCGTCTCGCATCGGGGACCGGTGTGGGACTGCCATGGCATAGGGACTTCGTCTGCCGATAGCGGGGAGGACCATCCTGGTGGCGGTATGCACGTCCCTGCGGTAGCCCGGGCCCGCTGTGGTCTTCGGCACTGCTCGTTGGCAGACGTGGCTCGGGCTGTCCCGTAGGCAGTCCGTTACGATCGACAGCTCGTTCGCCGCCGTCTCGGGCGGCACGCCACCCGCACGATGGAGGCACACCCCCTTGGCCACACAGCAGATCCCGGTAGTCGTGCTCGCGGGGTTCCTGGGGTCGGGCAAGACGACGCTTCTCAACCACTTGCTCCGCGCCGGCGACGGAACCCGTATCGGCGCGATCGTCAATGACTTCGGCAGCATCGAGATCGACGCGATGACTGTCGCAGGGCAGGTGGATTCGATGGTGTCGCTCGGCAACGGCTGTCTGTGCTGTGCCGTCGACACCAGCGAGCTGGACACCTATTTGGAGCGACTGGCCCGCCCCGCCGCCCGAATCGACGTGATCGTCATCGAGGCCAGCGGCCTGGCCGAGCCGCAGGAACTCATCCGGATGATCTTGGCGAGTGACAATGACCGGATCGTTTACGGCGGACTGATCGAGGTCGTCGACGCCGCCGAGTTCGCGGAGACCCGGATCCGGCATCCCGAGCTGGATCGGCATGTGGGCATCGCGGATCTCGTGGTGCTCAACAAGGCCGACCGGATCGGGGATGCGGCGCGTCAGGAGCTCTTGGACACGCTGGCGGATCTTGCTCCCGGACGTCCGGTGCTCTGTACGGCGTACGGGCGGATCGATCCGGAGCTGTTCTTCGACAGGGGAGCAGGGGAGGACCGTGACGCGGCCGTACGGCAGCTGTCCTTCGAGGACGTGTTGCGCGAAGCCGCCGCTGATGGGGAGCCGGGGTACGGAATCGAGGACGGCGTCGGGCACGGGACCCACGAGGGGCGTGAGCAGGGCCATCAAGGCTGTCACGACGGCTGCCATGAGCACGCAGGGCATCTTCATGCGGCGTATCAGAGTGTGGAGTTCACCTCAGAGGAGCCGATGCATCCGCGGCGCCTGATGGATTTCCTCGACAGTCGCCCCGCCGGCCTGTATCGCATCAAAGGCTTCGTGTACTTCGATGTCCCGGAGAACCGCCAGAAGTTCACGCTGCACGTGGTCGGTGACTTCCTGCGCTTCTATCCCTCACCCTGGCCGAAGGGCGAGGAGCCGTGCACCCAACTGGTGATGATCGGCAGTGGTATCGACGCTCCCGCACTGCGGAAGGAACTGGAGAACTGCCGGCAGACCGTGCCCTCGGATGCTGACGTGAACAGCATGTGGGGTGTGCTGCGGTTCGTGGCTTCACAGGAGGAGTGAGCGCCCGGGCAACGACCCTGACGCGATGAGCGGCCCACGGGGGCCCACGGGCAGGGGGTACCTCCTGTGTCATGGGGGGACGTCGTGGGAGGGAGGCCGGGGTGGTCGCCGCCAACGGAAAGCAGGAATCAACGTTGGCCACCGCTGCAGCGGCGACAACCTGCCTCAACCTCAGTCACCTCCCCACGCGGCAACCGCTCACCCTGGTCGGCGCACCGTCGATGGCCGGCCTCTCCTCAACGACTGTCCCGGAGCACGCACGAGCAACTTCCCCAGCACGGGCAAAGGCGACTTCCCTGGCGCACGAAAGGGTGACTTCCCCGGCGTGCGACTGACGCCGCTGAGCCGGTTCTTCACCGGTTCGGCGGCGTCAGTCGTCAGGGCTTGTGGGAACGCGTGGTTACACCGGCCCGGCCAGTGCGGTCACCGGCTTCGCCAGCGGCACGCCGGAGCCGTCCCTGCGGGGGTCCGGCTCCGGCAGGGGGACCGGGGCGCCCTTCGCGTCCGCGGCCCGTACCGGAGCAGGACCGGCCCAGGCCGTCGTCAGGCAGTCCTCGCCCTTCAGGAACCGCTGGCAGCGCACACCACCGGTCGCCCGGCCCTTGCGCGGATACTGGTCGAACGGAGTGAGCTTGGCCGTCGCCACCGAGTCGTCCAGGGTGCCGTGCGACCCGGCGACCGTGAACACCATGGCATCGGCGGCCGGGTCGACCGCCGAGAATGCGATCACCCGCGCACCCTCGCCCAGCTTGATGCCCGCCATACCGCCCGCCGGACGTCCCTGCGGCCGTACCTGCGATGCCGGATAGCGCAGCAGCTGCGCCTCGTTGGTGATGAAGACCAGGTCCTCCTCACCCGTGCGCAGTTCGGCCGCGCCCACGATGCGGTCGCCCTCCTTGAGGGTGATGACCTCCAACTCGTCCTTGTTGGACGGGTAGTCGGGCGCCACGCGCTTCACAACGCCCTGTTCGGTGCCGAGCGCGAGGCCCGGCGAGGACTCGTCCAGCGTCGTGAGGCAGATCAGTTCCTCGTCCTCCTGGAGCGTCAGGAACTCCGAGACCTGCGCGCCGCCGGAGAGATTGGGGGCCGCCGCGGTCTCCGGGAGCTGCGGCAGATCGACCACGGAGAGCCGCAGCAGCCGCCCGAGCGACGTCACCGCGCCGACCTCGCCACGGGTGGTGGCCGGCACCGCCGAGACGATCACATCGTGCTTGACGCGCTTGGCGTCGGCGTCGAACTGCGTCTCGCTCGTGGCGGTGCGCGCCAACAGGCCGGTGGAGGACAGCAGCACCCGGCAGGGGTTGTCGGCGACCTCCAGCGGGACTGCGGTGACGGGCGCACCCGCCGACTCCAGCAGGACGGTCCGGCGCGACGTGCCGAACTTCTTGGCGACCGCGGCCAGCTCGCTGGAGACCAGCTTCCGGAGCTCCGCGTCCGACTCCAGGATCCGGGTCAGCTCCTCGATCTCGGACCGCAGCCGGTCGCGCTCCGACTCCAGCTCGATCCGGTCGAACTTGGTCAGCCGGCGCAGCGGGGTGTCGAGGATGTACTGGGTCTGGATGTCGCTCAGCGAGAAGCGCTCCATCAGGCGCTCCTTGGCCTGCGCGCTGTTCTCACTGGAGCGGATCAGGCGGATGACCTCGTCGATGTCGACCAGGGCGGTCAGCAGGCCCTCGACCAGGTGGAGCCGGTCGCGTCGCTTGGTGCGGCGGAACTCGCTGCGCCGGCGCACCACGTCGAAGCGGTGGTCGACATAGACCTCCAGGAGCTCCTTGAGGCCCAGGGTCAGCGGCTGGCCGTCCACCAGGGCGACGTTGTTGATGCCGAAGGACTCTTCCATCGGCGTGAGCTTGTAGAGCTGCTCCAGGACGGCCTCGGGGTTGAAGCCGTTCTTGACCTCGATCACCAGGCGCAGGCCGTGCTCGCGGTCGGTGAGGTCCTTGACGTCCGCGATGCCCTGGAGCTTCTTCGAGCCGACCAGGTCCTTGATCTTGGAGATGACCTTCTCCGGGCCCACCGTGAAGGGGAGTTCGGTGACGACCAGGCCCTTGCGGCGGGCGGTGACGTTCTCCACCGTGGCCGTCGCCCGGATCTTGAACGTGCCGCGGCCCTTCTCGTACGCGTCCCGTACCCCGCTCAGGCCGACAATCCGGCCCCCCGTCGGCAGGTCCGGACCCGGCACGAAGCGCATCAGGGTGTCCAGATCGGCGTTCGGGTGCTTGATCAGGTGGCGGGCGGCGGCGATCACCTCGCCCAGGTTGTGCGGCGGCATGTTCGTCGCCATGCCGACCGCGATACCGGACGTCCCGTTGACGAGGAGGTTCGGATACGCGGCGGGGAGGGCGACCGGTTCCTGCTCCTGGCCGTCGTAGTTCGGCGCGAAGTCGACGGTGTCCTCGTCGATGGACTCCGTCATCAGGGATGTCGCCGACGCCATCCGGCACTCCGTGTACCGCATCGCGGCGGGCGGGTCGTCATTGCCCAGCGAGCCGAAGTTCCCGTGCCCGTCCACCAGGGGCAGCCGCATCGAGAACGGCTGTGCCATGCGCACCAGGGCGTCGTAGATGGACGCGTCGCCGTGCGGATGGAGCTTGCCCATCACCTCGCCGACCACCCGGGCGCACTTCACGTAGCTGCGGTCGGGGCGCAGGCCCATCTCGTTCATCTGGTAGAGGATGCGGCGGTGCACGGGCTTGAGTCCGTCGCGGGCGTCCGGCAGGGCGCGGGAGTAGATGACCGAATACGCGTACTCAAGGAAGGAACCCTGCATCTCGTCGACGACGTCGATGTCGAGGATCCTCTCCTCGAAGTCGTCCGGCGGCGGGGTCTTCGTGCTGCGGCGGGCCATCGCGGCTGCGGCTCCTTCTGCTGCGTCTACTGCCGATGTTGGATCAACGCTCTGGATCAACGCTGTGGTCGACCGGCTGGGGATCGACCGATGAGTCTGCCTGAGTCTGACGCGGACCATTGTGGACCGCCCCACTGACAACGCCGACCGCGACTCCCCCCTTCCCCCTCCAGGGGGGCTGGGCGCGGCGCACGTTCGGGGCCTTCCTCATGGGAACTTCGCCAGATGCCGACGCGGTTGCATAGAGTGACAGAACTTCCTCGCAAGCGGATCGAAGGGACGTACATGCCCATGGGTCACACGGCCACAGAACAAGCCGGCTCCGGCGGCCTGACAGCGACCGAGCACCGGCTGGCCAACGGCCTGCGCGTGGTGCTCTCCGAAGACCACCTGACGCCGGTGGCGGCGGTCTGCCTGTGGTACGACGTCGGCTCGCGCCACGAGGTCAAGGGCCGTACGGGCCTGGCTCACCTCTTCGAGCACCTGATGTTCCAGGGTTCCGCACAAGTCAAGGGCAACGGCCACTTCGAGCTCGTCCAGGGCGCCGGCGGCTCGCTCAACGGGACCACGAGCTTCGAGCGCACCAACTACTTCGAGACCATGCCCGCCCACGAGCTGGAGCTCGCCCTCTGGCTGGAGGCGGACCGGATGGGCTCGCTGCTCACCGCCCTCGACGAGGAGTCCCTGGAGAACCAGCGCGACGTCGTCAAGAACGAGCGCCGCCAGCGCTACGACAACGTCCCCTACGGCACGGCCTTCGAGAAGCTGACGGCCATGGCGTATCCGGAGGGCCACCCGTACCACCACACTCCCATCGGGTCGATGGCCGATCTCGACGCGGCCTCCCTGGAGGACGCGCGGGCCTTCTTCCGCACGTACTACGCGCCCAACAACGCCGTGCTCTCGATCGTCGGCGACATCGACCCCGAGCAGACGCTGGCCTGGGTCGAGAAGTACTTCGGCTCGATCCCGTCGCACGACGGCAAGCAGCCGCCGCGCGACGGCAGCCTCCCCGAGGTCATCGGCGGCCAGCTGCGCACCGTCGTCGAGGAGGACGTCCCCTCCCGCGCCCTGATGGCGGCCTACCGTCTTCCGCACGACGGCACCCGTGAGGCGGACGCCGCCGACCTCGCACTCACCGTTCTGGGCGGCGGCGAGTCCTCCCGCCTGTACAACCGCCTGGTGCGCCGTGACCGCAGCGCCGTCGCCGCGGGCTTCGGCCTGCTCCGGCTGGCGGGCGCGCCCTCGCTCGGCTGGCTGGACGTGAAGACGTCCGGCGGTGTGGAGGTCGCCGCCATCGAGGCCGCGGTCGACGAGGAGCTGGCCCGCTTCGCCGACGAGGGGCCGACCCCGGAAGAGATGGAGCGGGCCCAGGCCCAGCTGGAGCGCGAATGGCTGGACCGCCTCGCGACGGTCAGCGGCCGTGCGGACGAACTGTGCCGCTTCGCCGTCCTGTTCGGCGACCCGCAGCTCGCGCTGACCGCCGTGCAGCGCGTCCTGGAGATCTCCCCGCTGGAGGTGCAGGCGGTCGCCAAGGCCCGGCTGCGCCCCGACAACCGCGCCGTGCTCGTCTACGAGCCCACCGAGCAGACCGACGCCGCCGACACCGAGGAAGAGGAGGCGGCGCAGTGAACGACGCCACCACCCGCGACGACGTACCCATGAGCACCATGGACTTCCACCCGCAGCCCCACGGGGGCGCGCCCAAGCCGTGGGCGTTCCCGGCCCCCGAGCGCGGCCAACTGCCCAACGGCCTCACCCTCCTGACCAGCCACCGCCCCGGCCAGCAGGTCGTCGCCGTCGAGGTCAACCTCGTCGCCCCCCTGGACGCCGAGCCCGAGGGCCTGGACGGCGTCGCCACGATCATGGCGCGCGCCCTGTCGGAGGGCACCGACAAGCACACCGCCGAGGAGTTCGCGGCCGAGCTGGAGCGCTGCGGCGCCACCCTGGACGCGCACGCCGACCACCCCGGCGTACGGGTCTCCCTGGAGGTCCCGGCGTCCCGGCTGCCGCGGGCGCTCGGCCTCCTGGCCGACGCGCTGCGCGCCCCCGCCTTCCCGGACAGCGAGGTCGAGCGGCTGGTCCGCAACCGCCTCGACGAGATCCCGCACGAGCTCGCCAACCCGGCGCGGCGCGCCGCGATGGCGCTGTCCAAGGAGCTGTTCCCGGCCACCGCCCGGATGTCCCGGCCCCGCCAGGGCACCGAGGAGACCGTGGCGCGCGTCGACGCGGCGGCCGTCCGGGCCTTCTACGACGCGCATGTGCGGCCCGCCACGAGCACCGCCGTCATCGTCGGCGACTTCACCGGCGTCGACCTGGACGCGGCCCTCGCCGACACCCTGGGCGCGTGGACCGGGCCCACCGCCGAACCGCTGAAGCCCGCGCCGATCGTCGCCGACGACACCGGCCGGGTGGTGATCGTGGACCGCCCCGGGGCCGTCCAGACCCAGCTGCTCATCGGCCGGATCGGCGCCGACCGGCACGACCGGGTGTGGCCCGCGCAGGTGCTCGGCACGTATTGCCTCGGCGGCACGCTCACCTCCCGTCTGGACCGAGTACTGCGGGAGGAGAAGGGCTACACCTACGGGGTGCGCGCCTTCGGGCAGGTGCTGCGGTCCTCCGCACCCTCGTCCCCCGAGGGCGCCACGGGCGCCGCGCTGCTGGCCATCAGCGGCTCGGTGGACACCGCTTCCACGGGACCGGCCCTTGAGGACCTGTGGACGGTGCTGCGCACCCTCGCGGCGGAGGGGCTGACCGACGCCGAGCGTGATGTCGCGGTGCAGAACCTCGTAGGCGTCGCGCCGCTGAAGTACGAGACCGCGGCGGCCGTCGCCGGCACGCTCGCCGACCAGGTGGAGCAGCACCTCCCGGACGACTTCCAGGCGCAGTTGTACGTCCGGCTCGCGGAGACCGGCACGGTCGAGGCGACCGCGGCGGCCGTCAGTGCCTTCCCGGTGGACCGCCTGGTGACGGTCCTCGTGGGCGACGCGGAGCAGATCGCGGAGCCCGTCAAGGCACTGGGGATCGGTGAGGTGACGGTCGTCAGCGGCTAGCGTCCGCAGCCATGACGGCCTGTCATGCGACGGATGGTCACATAGCGACATGGCGACATAACGGCTCCCGTGGTGGTCATTTGCCACGGGAGCCGTCGCATGTCTGCCGCCGGCCCGCAGCGAGCCGGCAGCCCGTGACCGCGTATCGCCGTGCTGACCGTGCTCACCGTGTTCCTGTTGGACGGGTGCGTCGCGTGTTCCGCCCGACCGCCGGCCCGCTTCCCCGTTGCCGGGCCGTGCCGTGCCGTGCCGTGCCGCTGATGTCCCGTGCGGCGCTGCTGGTTGCCCCTTCGAGGTGTGGCGTCCCGCACAAAGAGCCGATTCTGTTTGCCGATTGAAAGTTGTCCCGTTTAGCGTCGGTCCGGCTGTTCGTCACAAGACCGCCACAACAGTGGCACCGGACAGTCATCGCCGAGTCCCCGTACGGCGCGAGCCAGGGGAGCCGGGGACCCACACGTCCCTTGGGGTGAATCGGGCGCCTCTCCGGAGGGGCCCGTAGGAGACCTTCCTGCTCCGAACCCGTCAGCTAACCCGGTAGGCGAGAGGGAAGGAAAGGACCAGCCAGTACATGGCGTTCACCCGTGCCACCGGGAAGCACCGCCGTGCGAGCCGCACAGCCCGTACGACCCGCAACATCGCCGGCATAGCCACCCTCGCGGCCTCCGGTGTTGTCGCCTCCGTGGCGTCGCCCGCGCTGGCCGCCACCGACGAGGCGGCGCACCACGACACCGGACTCCAACAGGCCGTCGTGGTGGGTGACGAACTCGCCGGCCGGATCGAGGCCCAGGCCGACGCGCAGCAGGCGGCAGCCGAGGCCGCCGCCGCGAAGGCGAAGGCCGAGGCGGAGGCCAAGCGGCGCGCCGAGGAGGCCAGGAAGAAGGCCGAGGCGGAGCGGGCGGCCAAGGAGCGCGCCGCCCGCGAGGCCGAGCGCAAGCGCCTCAACACCTTCGTCGCCCCCGTGGACGGCTCCTACGTCTCCACCCCGTACAAGGCGTCGAGCGGCCTGTGGTCCTCGGGCAGCCACACCGGTATCGACTTCCACGCCGCCTACGGCACGTCCGTCCACGCCGTGGGCTCGGGCACCGTCGTGGAGGCCGGCTGGGGCGGGGCGTACGGCAACAACATCGTGGTCAAGATGAACGACGGTACGTACACCCAATACGGTCACCTGTTGTCCATCGGCGTCTCCGTCGGCCAGCCCGTCACCCCCGGCCAGCAGATCGCCCTCTCGGGCAACACCGGCAACACCACCGGTCCGCATCTGCACTTCGAGGCCCGCACCGGCCCCCGGTACGGCTCCGACATCGACCCCGTCGCCTACCTCCGCTCGCACGGCGTCGACGTCTGATCTCCCGCCGCATCGCGCGTCCCCCAGGAGCCCCGGCCCGCCCCCCATACGGGCCGGGGCTCTGCCGTATCCGCCGCGTCCGGTGTACCCGCCGCATCCGCCGTCCCGTAGTGCCGGGTGTCCGGCCAGACCACCGACCACTGCACTGTCCGACGCGCCGGCCAAAAAATATCGATAAATTCACGGGATCCGCAGGAAACTTCGCCGTGGTCGAATAGAGTCGGGGAAAGGCGCCGATAGGCGGCGTTTCCAGGGGAATACGGCGGAGGCACGGACGATGCGAGGCCACATTTCCGCGCATGCGGTGTGCACAGCGATTCGCGACGATATCGTCTCCGGCGTGCTCGCGCCGGGAAGCCGGCTGATCGAGGACATTCTCGCCGCGCGTTACGGGGTCTCCAGAGTCCCGGTCCGTGAAGCGCTGCGTACCCTCCAGTCCGAGGGCTTCGTCACCACCCGCCACCACGCGGGCGCCTGCGTCGCGGAACCCACCGAGCAGGAGGCCGCCGACCTCCTGGACATCCGCGCCCTCCTGGAGCCGATGGGCGCCGCCCGCGCGGCCGTCCGCCGCAGTTCCGCCCACCTCAAGGTGCTCCGCGGCCTGGTGCGGCTCGGCCGGGAGCGCGCCCGGCACGGTCATCCCGCAGACCTGCGCCAACTGGACGGCTGGTTCCACGAAACGCTCGCCCAGGCGGCCGGCAGCCCGAGCCTGACGGCGCTGCTCACCCAGCTGCGGCGCAAGATCGAGTGGATGTACGTCGTCGAGCCGACGGCCCGGGTCGCCGACGCCTGGGACGAACACGGCGCCGTACTGGACGCGGTGGCGCGGGGCGACGCCGAACGGGCCCGCGCCCTGATGACGGCCCACATCGAACGCTCCCTTCCGGTGCACCGGCTGCGGCGCCCCACTGCGGCAGCGGTGAGCGATTCGAAACAGCCCGTCAACACCGCGCGTGCGCGGAATTAACACACGGGCCGTATACAAAGAGATGTGGAATGGCTCTCGTGCGGGTCGTAATGAATCCCGTGCGGGGTCGGAATGCGTTTCTGTATTTCCGCGGGCGTGCCGGGACGGGTGAGGCGCGTCCGGTATATTCTGCTGTTTTTCGCCCGAGGTGCTCGCTGAATCTTGGGAGGCGGCATTTCCCGTGAGCTGATTTTCCGCGTCCGTCGATCCTGGGTGCGCGATTCCCGTATTCGCCGGCGGTCCAGTGATGGGCCGGAGGACCCGTCATGCCCGCCCCGTGTGCTCAGTGACGGACCGCGGACAGCGAAACGGCCCCGTCGCGGCAACCGTGTCCGGTCGTCGTGGCGGGGCCGCATCGGCGGAAGTCCCGGCGGGCCCGGCAGGTACGAGCGGGTCCGCGGTGGTCTTCGAGGGGGCTCAGACGGTCTCGGGGAGCTCCTCCAGGCCGTCCGCGACCAGCTTCGCCAGGCGGTCGAGCGCCGCCTCGGCGCCGTCGGCGTCGGAGGCGAGCACGATCTCCTCGCCACCCTGGGCGCCCAGGCCCAGCACGGCGAGCATGGAGGCCGCGTTGACCGGGTTGCCATCGGCCTTGGCGATCGTCATGGGGACACCGGACGCGGTGGCCGCACGGACGAAGATCGACGCGGGGCGGGCGTGCAGGCCCTCGGCCCAACCGACATTGACGCGGCGCTCAGCCATGATGTTGCCCTTCAAAGTCGTGACTGTTGTCTAGACCAGTCTCTCACGCTGCGGGGGGTGCTCCCACAGCCCTTCGTCCTGACCTCCCGGTCCGGCTCCCGGCCCCATCTCCTGGCCGTTCGTTCCGCCGGAGACGGGCCATGCGACCGAGCGTACGCACGCCGGGTCGGTTGTCAGTGCCCGGCCGTACGCTGTCGGCATGCAGACGCCGCCTGATCATGCGTACCCGACCCACTGGGAAGCCGATGTGGTGCTGCGCGACGGCGGGACGGCACGCATCCGCCCCATCACGCCCGATGACGCCGAGCGGCTGGTCTCCTTCTACGAGCAGGTCTCGGACGAGTCGAAGTACTACCGCTTCTTCGCGCCCTATCCCCGCCTGTCCGACCGCGACGTCCGCCGTTTCACCCACCACGACTACGTGGACCGCGTCGGCCTGGCCGCCACCGTGGGCGGCGAGTTCATCGCGACCGTCCGCTACGACCGGATCAACGACCAGGGCCTGCCTGCCCAAAGCCCCGACGACGACCAGGCCGAGGTCGCCTTTCTGGTCCAGGACGCCCACCAGGGGCGCGGTGTCGCCTCCGCCCTCCTGGAGCACATCGCGGCGGTTGCCAGGGAGCGCGGCATCCGCCGGTTCGCCGCCGAGGTGCTGCCCGCCAACTCCAAGATGATCAAGGTGTTCACGGACGCCGGCTACACCCACAAGCGCACCTTCGCGGACGGCGTGGTCCGCCTGGAGTTCGACCTCGAACCGACCGAGCAGTCCATGGCCGTGATGCGCGGCCGGGAGCAGCGCGCCGAGGCCCGCTCCGTCCAGCGGCTGCTCGCCCCCGGTTCGGTCGCCGTCATCGGCACCGGCCGCGCCGGCGGCGTCGGCCGCACCGTGCTGCGCAACGTCCTGGACTCCGGCTTCACCGGCCGCCTGTACGCCGTCAACCACGCCTTCCCCGAAGGCCGGCGCCTCCTGGAGCCCGAGGGAGTCCTCGCCGCCCGTACGCTGCGCGAGATCACCGAGCCGGTCGACCTGGCCGTCATCGCCGTCCCCGCGGCCGGCGTCCCCGACGTGGTCCGCGACTGCGGCGAACACGGCGTCCAGGGGGTGCTGATCCTCTCCTCCGGTTACGGCGAGGCCGGCCCCGAGGGCCGCGAGCGGCAGCGCGCGCTGCTCCGTCAGGCCCGCTCCTACGGCATGCGCCTCATCGGGCCCAACGCCTTCGGCCTGATCAACACCGCCCCCGACGCCCGGCTGAACGCCTCCCTCGCCCCCTGGATGCCCGGCGCCGGCCGGATCGGCCTGTTCACCCAGTCCGGCGCCATCGGCATCGCTCTGCTCAGCGGACTGCACGCGCGCGGCCCCGGCGACGGGGGTATCGCGGGCATCTCCGCCTTCGTCTCGGCCGGCAACCGCGCCGACGTCTCCGGCAACGACCTCCTCCAGTACTGGTACGACGACCCGGACACCGACGTCGCGATCCTCTATCTGGAGTCCATCGGCAACCCCCGCAAGTTCGCCCGGCTCGCCCGCCGCACCGCCGCCGTCAAACCGGTCGTGGTGGCCAAGGGCGCCCGGCACACCGGCACCGCCCCGCTGGGGCACGCCGTCCCCACCGTCCGCATCCCGGACAGCACGGTCGCCGCCCTGATGCGCCAGGCCGGTGTGATCCGCGTCGACACGGTCACCGAACTCATCGACGCCGGGCTGCTGCTCGCCTCCCAACCGCTGCCCTCCGGCCCGCGCATCGCCATCCTGGGCAACGCCGAGTCGCTGGCGCTGCTGGCGTACGACGCCTGCCTCACCGAGGGGCTGCGCCCGCAGCGCCCCCATGTGCTCGCCTCCGACGCGACCCCCGAGGACTTCCGCGCCGCGCTCGCCGAGGCGCTGGCCGGCGACGGCTGCGACGCCGTCGTCGTCACCGCCATCCCGTGGGTGGGGGAGGAGGCCGTCTTCTCCCCGGGCGGCAGCGGGGAGGGCGCCTCACTGGCAGCCGCCCTGCGTGCCGCGGTCGCCACCGACCCGGGCAAGCCGGTCACGGTCGTCCATCTCGCGATGGACGACCTCGCCGAGGCCCTCGCGGCACCGCCCGGCTTGCAGGAGCCGGTGGCCCCCGCCCCGGACGACGGGCCGTCCCGCCCGGAGACGCCCGAGCGGTCCCCGGAGCAGCCGCCCGCACCGCCCCGTCCGACCCCCCCCCCGATGCCGCCGCCCCCCCCGGCCCCCTCGTCCGCCCCCGGTCCGCCGGGCCCGCCGCCGGTCCCGGGTGCCCGGCAGGCCGCCCCCGAAGCCGAGGCGCCCGTCGCGCCCCGCCCCCACCCCGCCCTCATCCCCGCCTATCCCGCCGCCGAGCGTGCCGTCCGCTCGCTGGCCGAGGCCGTCCGGTATGCGGCCTGGCGCCGGTCGGCTGCCGAGCCGGGCCGGGTGCCCGAGTACGAGGACATCCAGGAGGCCGCGGCCGGCGCCGACGTCGAGCGGCTGCTGGACCAGCTCACCCAGGGCGTCGCCCCCGGCCGCTCCGTACGGCTGCCGTCCGCCGACGCGGAGGCCCTGCTCGCCCGCTACGGCATCCACGTCCGTCCCGCCCTCCCGGCCCCCGACCCGGACACCGCCGTCCGCGCCGCCGCCCGGATCGGCTATCCGGTCGCCCTCAAGACCACCGCCCCCCATCTGCGGCACCGGGGCGACCTCGGCGGCGTCCGCCTCGACATCGCCGGCGAGGCCGAACTCCGCCGTACGTATGCCGAATTGACCGATTTTCTCGGTTCCTCCCAGGAGCTGCAACCGGTCGTCCAGGCGATGGTGCCGCGCGGTGTCGACACGGTCGTCCGGGCCGCCATCGACCCGGCCGCGGGCGCCGTGCTCTCCTTCGGCCTGGCCGGTGCGCCCTCCCAGTTGCTCGGCGACATAGCCCACCGATTGATTCCGGCCACCGACCGCGAGGTCAGCGAGCAGATCCGGTCGATCCGCAGCGCACCGCTGCTGTTCGGCTGGCGCGGGTCCCAGCCCGTCGACACCGCCGCGCTGGAGGAGCTGCTGCTGCGGGTCTCCCGGCTGGTCGACGACCACCCCGAGGTGGTCGGCGTCGACCTCGAACCGGTCGTCGTCGCCGCGCACGGCCTCGCGGTCCTCGGAGCCGCCGTCCGGATCTCCAGGCCGCCCGCCACCACCGACCTCGGCCCCCGCCGGCTGCCCGTCTACTGAGGCTCTCGCGGCTCGGTACGCCCCGTAAGATGGACCCCATGGCTAAGACCGGTACGACGACCCAGGGGCTGCGCGCGGCGATCGAGCGCAGTGGCTATTACCCGACGCTCGTGGCCGAGGCGGTGCAGGCCGCGGTGGGCGGCGAGCCGGTCGTGTCGTACCTCGTCCATCAGGAGACGACGTTCGACGCCAACGAGGTCCGCCGCCATGTGACGGTCCTGGTCCTGACCGGCACCCGCTTCATCGTCAGCCACACCGACGAGCAGGCCGCCGACGCCACCTCCCCGTCCCCGTACGCCACGACCTCCACCGAGTCCGTCAAGCTCGGCCGGATCTCGTCCGTGGTGCTCAGCCGCGTCGTCGCCAACCCCGAGTCGTACACCCCCGGCCAGCTGCCCCGTGAGGTCGTGCTGACCATCGGCTGGGGCGCCGTCGCGCGCCTCGACCTGGAGCCCGCCAGCTGCGGCGACCCCAACTGCGACGCGGACCACGGCTACACGGGCTCGTCCACCGCCGACGACCTCTCCCTGCGGGTCAGCGAGGCCGGCGACGGCCCGGACTCGGTACGTGAGACCCTCGCCTTCGCCCAGGCGCTCTCCGAGGCCACCGCGGCCACCACCAGCCCCCGCTGATGGCACACGCCGCTCCCGCCTGGCCGGAACCGGAACCGCTCGACCCGCTCAGCGCCCCGGTGCCCCCGTACGGCACCGGCTCGCTCGCCGATCTGCTGCCCGCCATCGTTGCCGGGCAGGGTGTCCGCGACCTCGTCACCACGATGGAGCTGGCCCCCGCCGACCGGGCCTGCGTCTTCCTGGTCGACGGCCTCGGCTGGGAGCTGCTGCGCTCCCACCCGGACGAGGCGCCGTTCCTCACCTCCCTCCTGGGCACCTCGTTCAACGGCACCGGCCGCCCGTTCACCGCCGGCTTCCCCGCCACCACCGCCACCTCCCTGGCCTCGGTGGGCACCGGCCTGCCACCGGGCGCCCACGGCCTGCCCGGATACACCTGCGAGGACCCGGCCACCGGCGCGTTGATGAACCAGCTGCGCTGGCGCCCGTGGACCGATCCGCATGCCTGGCAGCCGTACCCGACGGTCTTCCAGCTCGCCGACGCCGCGGGCATTCACACCTGCCAGGTCTCCGCACCGGACTTCGAGCACACCCCGCTCACCAAGGTCGCGCTCAGTGGCGGCACGTTCCACGGCCGGCTCTCCGGCGAGGAGCGGATGGACCTCGCCGCCGAGCAACTGGCCGCCGGCGACCGCTCGCTGGTCTACACGTACTACTCCGAGGTGGACGGCAAGGGCCACCGCTACGGCGTCGACTCCGACGCCTGGCGTGGCCAGTTGATGTACGTCGACCGGCTCGCCCAGCGGCTGGCCGAGCAACTCCCGCCGCGCAGCGCCCTCTACGTCACCGCCGACCACGGCATGATCGACGTCCCGTTCGACCCCGACTCCCGGATCGACTTCGACGAGGACTGGGAACTGCGTGCCGGCGTCCGCCTGTTGGGCGGCGAGGGCCGGGCCCGGCACGTGTACGCCCACCGGGGCGCCGCCGCCGATGTCCTGGCCGTCTGGCGCGAGGTGGTCGGCGACCAGATGTGGGTGGCGAGCCGCGAAGAGGCCATCGCCGCGGGCTGGTTCGGTCCGCGCGTCGACGACCGGGTGCGCGGCCGGATCGGCGACGTGGTCGCCGCCGCCCACGCCGACATGGCCATCATCGCGACCGAACGGGAGCCCCATGAGTCGCAGATGGTCGGTCTGCACGGCTCGATGACCGCAGTGGAGCAGCTGGTGCCGCTCCTGGAAGTCCGTACCTGACCCGCACGGCCCGCCCGACCCGGTCCGCCCGGCCCCGTCCGCACGCCGCCCGCCCCTTCCGTACGAGCCCGAAAGGCCCGCCAACCCCCATGCCCGAGCTGGTGTTCTTCTCCGGAACGATGGACTGCGGAAAGTCGACACTGGCGCTGCAGATCGAGCACAACCGCTCGGCCCGCGGCTTGCAGGGCATGATCTACAGCCGCAACGACCGGGCCGGCCGCGGAAAGCTTTCCTCCCGTCTCGGCCTGGTCACCGAGGCCGTCGAGGCGGGGCAGGACCTGGACTTCTACGCCCATGTCGTCGGCCACCTGAGCTCCGGCGGGCGGGTCGACTACGTCATAGCCGACGAGGCGCAGTTCCTCACCGCCGAACAGGTCGACCAACTCGCCCGCGTCGTCGACGACCTGGCACTGGACGTCTTCGCCTTCGGCATCACCACCGACTTCCGCAGCAAGCTCTTCCCCGGCTCCCAGCGGCTGGTCGAACTCGCCGACCGGATAGAGGTCCTGCAGGTCGAGGCGCTGTGCTGGTGCGGCGCCCGCGCCACGCACAACGCCCGTACCGTCGACGGCCGGATGGTCGTGGAAGGCGCACAGGTCGTGGTCGGTGACGTGGTCGGGGACGCCGCCGGCGACGGCGCGGAACGGCCGCAGGCGGAGGTCGGCTACGAGGTGCTGTGCCGGCGCCACCACCGCCGCCGGCAGACGTCGGCGACCGCCCGGGCGGCTGCGCTCTCCCCGGACGTCCTGCCGGTCGACGCAGCGGGCCCGCACAGCTAGCCACCGGCCTGTCGGGCTGGCCCCGGCGGGGCGGCGACGCGGTGCCCTCGACCGGTGCCGACCCGCTCAGTGCTGCTGGATGATCGTGAAGACAGCGCCCTCGCTGTCCGCCACCGTCGCCAGCCGGCCGTGCGCCGAGTCCCGTGCCGGACGCAGCACACGCCCACCCAATTCGGTGACCCTGCGGGCCGCGGCGTCGGTGTCCGACACGGCGAAGTACGTCATCCAGTGCGGCCCCCGGTCACGCGGCAGGGCGTTGCCGACACCGTGGATGCCCGCCACCGGCTTCCCCTTGATGTGCAGCGTCAGGTAGTCGAAGTCGGCCGAGACCACGGCTTCCGGCTCGAAGCCGAAGACATGCTCGTAGAAGGGCCCGACGGAGTCCGTGTCCTGGGTGATCAGTTCGTTCCACACCGGGGTGCCCGGCTCCCCGCTGACCGCGGTGCCCGGCATCGACTTGCCCTGCCAGATGCCGAAGATCGCCCCCTGCGGGTCGGAGCCGATCGCCATCCGCCCCGCGTCGTCCGCGTCCAGCGGTCCGACACCGACCGTGCCGCCACAGCAGCGGATCTGCTCGGCGGTGGCATCCGCGTCGTCGCTGGCCAGATAGGTGGTCCAGGCGACCGGGAGATTCCGGTCGGGCGCCAACTCGCCGACCCCGGCCACTTCCAGGCCGTCGAGGAAGGCGCGGGCGTACGGACCGAAATGCTGCGGTCCCGGGCGGAACTCCCAGCCGAAGAGCGCGCCGTAGAACTCCTGCGTCGCGGACAGGCTGTGTGCCAGGAGGCTCACCCAGCAGGGCGCGCCGGGCATCCGCCGGGCTGCTGCCTCGGTCGTCATCGTCACTCTCTCCTCGGAGCATCAGGTGCTGGCCATGTGCTGCGGTACGGGCGCGGGTCCCGAGCAGATGCTCGCACCCTGTGACCTGCTGTGCGCCCCGGCCGCGCCGTCCATGGCGCGTTCGCGAGGGAGAATGCCCGTTTTGATATCTCTCGTCCATTTCGGTGGCGTTACGCCGCCGCGTAACTCCGCCATACGGAGGGTGGGCACCCGCCTTCTGTACGTAGCCGTCGCTACGCAAGGATGAGGCCCATGAATGCCATCATCACCGCTACCGAACTCGCGAGCGAGTTGGCGGGTCCCGCCGCTCCGCTGCTCCTGGACGTGCGCTACCAGGTGGGCGGCCCGCCCGGTCGCCCCACGTACGAGGCCGGTCACCTGCCCGGCGCGGTCTATGTGGACCTCGAAGGCGAACTGGCCGGGCCGCCCGGCCCGGCCGGCCGGCATCCGCTCCCCGACCTCGCCGTCTTCACCGCCGCCATGCGGGCTGCAGGCGTCACCGCCGGCCGTCCGGTGGTCGTCTACGACGGCGGCCAGGGGTGGGCCGCGGCCCGTGCGTGGTGGCTGCTGCGCTGGGCGGGTCACCCGGACGTGCGAGTTCTCGACGGCGGGCTTGCCGCCTGGCGGGCGTCCGATGGCGCCATGAGTGTCGACAAAGTGACTCCGCCGGTTGGTGACTTCACCCCCGCCCCCGGGGCGATGCCGCTGCTGACGGCGGACGAGGCGGCGGCGCTGGCTCGCCGCGGCGCCCTCCTGGACGCACGGGCGGGCGAGCGCTACCGGGGCGAGGTCGAGCCCATCGACCGGGTCGCGGGCCACATCCCGGGCGCGGTGTCGGCCCCGACGACCGAGAACGTCGCCGACGGCAGCACGGTCTTCCGTGACGCCACCGAACTCGCCGAGCGGTTCGCCGCACTGGGCGCCACCGCGGACGCCGAGGTCGGCGTCTACTGCGGCTCCGGGGTCTCCGCGGCCCACCAGGTGCTCGCCCTCGCGGTCGCCGGCATCCCGGCCGCGCTGTACGTCGGTTCCTGGAGCGAATGGTCCGCCGACCCGTCCCGGCCCATCGCCACCGGCCCGCAGCCCGGCTGAGCCCCTGCCGGGGCTCGCGGCGGGCCCCGTACGACGGCGTCCGCCCGCCCCCTGGAAGCAGGGGACGGGCGGGCGGGGACTTCCTCGGCGGGCATGGGCGGCCCGCTCCCGCGCTACTCGGGCTTCTTGCGCCGGGTGCCGAAGACGATCTCGTCCCAGCTGGGCACCGCGGCCCGGCGCCCGGGGCGCACGCCGTCCGCCTCGGCCTGCCGGTCCGTCGTCCCGGTGAGCCGGTCGCGGTGGCCGGCGACCGCCCGAGGCATGAGCACGTCGGCGTACGCGGAACCCGCGCCCGCGCTCGCCGCCGGGGCGGGCGGTTCCTCGACCTCGGCCTCCGTCGGTTCCTCCTGCTGCTGCGGCGTCTTGGCGGTCTCCGGCACGACCATGTCGCCACGGAAACTCGGCACCGCCTCCAGCAGGCTGGTCAGCGAATCCCGCTCCCGCTCGCCGGTGGCCTCCTCGCCGTCCCGCGACTCGTCCCGCTCCTCACCGCCGGACGGCGCGGTGCGGTCGCCGCGATCGGGCATCTGGCGGTCCAGGGCGCGGTCCAGCGGGCGGTCGCGCGGCAGCCGCGCGATACGGGGCACGAACGGGAAGCTCGGCTCGGGGGTGTCGTCGCTCTCGCCGATCAGCGCCCGCGCCTCGTCGTCCACGGCCTGGACGAGCCGCCGCGGCGGGTCGTACGTCCATGTCGCCGAGCGCGGTTCGCCGGCGACCCGGTAGACCAGCAGCACCTCCCAGGTGCCGTCGTCGCGGCGCCAGGAGTCCCACTGGGCGCTGTCCTTGTCGGCGCCGCGCAGCAGCAGCCGCTCCGCGACCGCCTCGCCGAGCTGCGGACCGTTGTTCTCGCCGGGCCGCCGCACCGGGGTCTTGCGCGCCCGCTCGGCCATGAACGCCCGCTCCGCGAGCACCGGCCCCTCGAAACGGCGTACCCGGTCGACGGGGATGCCGGCGAGCTGAGCGACCTCCTCCGCGGAGGCACCGGCTCGTATCCGCGCCTGGATGTCCCGCGGGCGCAGGTGGCTCTCGACTTCGATCTCGATCTGGCCCAGACGGGCGCGGTCGTTGCGGACGGCAGCGCGCAGCCGCTCATCGATCGGAAGCGTGTACTCGGTGCTGTCCGCAGCTTTGAGCACCAGCCGTGTGCCGTCGTTGGAGACGGCCACGACACGCAGTTCGGGCATGGGGACCTCCCGGGTGGTGCCTGCCGACGTCACGTGCGTCGCTGCTTCCGCTAGTCGAGTGTGGCCTGCCCGGGTGCAGCCTGCCACAACATTGCCGAGTTGCCCGGCGTGTCGGGGCTTGGCCCAGAAACGCCGTTATGACACGGTTACCAGTTCGCAACGCTCAGTGACCATGCCGCTTGCCCTGTCACCGATCACCCGTGCCGAGCGACGGCGCCCCAGGGAGGGGTGCCACCTTCAGGGCCCCTCCCGCGGGTCCGGGCAGCCGGACGGGAACCGGGGCCAGGGCTCGCCACAGTACTCCATTCGGGCCACCGAGGTGGACCGCCGCGCCGCCGAAGTTCTCGTAAGCCAACGGAGTTGAGTCGCCTTGTCGACCTCTCTACCTGCAACGACGGTGTCGAGTTTCACAGATTCCCCAGATTCGGAACTATTGACTCCGCCACTTGGTCACTTCTCCATGCAATATGGATCTAAGGGGCGATCAAAGGTAGGAGATGGACGAAAAAACCGAAACCGACACGAAGAAGAAAGAGAAACGGATAGACCTGAGCCTCGCCCAGGTCTCCGGTAGCGCCCTCGCCGCAGCCGTCGCCGCGTACCTCGCGGGTCAGCTCAGCTTGTACGGAACCATGATCGGCGCAGGTGTCGTCAGCGTCATCGCCACGACCGGCGGTTCCATATTCCAGCACCTGTTCCGGCGCACCGGCGAACAGATCAAGGAAGCAGCCGTCACCACACGGCCGAAGCCACGCCGTTTCTCCACCCCTCGACCCAGATCCACCACCGGGCAGGCGGATCCCGCCGGCCCCACCAGAGTGTTGCCCACCTTCGACAAGCAGGGCGCGGAGGACACCGTCACCTCCGTAGCGCGTAAGCCCGGCCCCGCCGCGGCCCGTACGCAGCTCATCCCGCGCGCCGAGCAGGCGCGCCGCCGCGACCCCGCCCACGCCCACCCGGCCGACGACCCCACGCGCCTGCTGCGCACCCTCGGCCGCGACGCCACGCGCGCACCGCGCCCGGCGAACGGCGCCGGCCGGGCGGGGGACACCGACGGCACCGACCGGACGCAGCTCGTCCCGCGCCTCGACGAGCGGACCGTGGCCCTGGGCCAGGCCGCTCCCCGGGAAGCCGCGGCGACAGCCGTACTCCCGCAGGCCGGCGGGCCCGGCTCCACGGTGGCCGACGAGGAGGAGAACACCGCCACATACGGCACCCGGCTGCGCGGCTGGAAGCGGCCCGCACTCGGCGCGCTCGCCGTGTTCGTGCTGGCGATGGGCGCCGTCACCGCCACCGAACTGTTCACCGGTGAGACGCCGAGCGGCGCCCAGGGCACCACGGTCGGCAACCTGACCACCGGGTTCATCCCGCACCGGCCCAGCACCCCGGCGCCGACCCCCGGCCACTCCTCCGGAAGCGGCAAGGACGGCGGCAGCGGTGCGCCGTCACCGGGCCCGAGCCGGTCCGGCGACACCGGCACCGGCGGTGGGACGGACCGCGGTACGCCTTCCCCGTCGACGACGCCCTCCGACCGCGGTTCCGACTCCCCGAGCCCCGGTACGTCCTCGTCCGCGAAGCCGTCACCGAGCCACTCCACCGGCACCGACGGCGGCAGCGGCGACGACTCCAAGGGCGGCGCGACCCCGGGGCACCAGCAGAGCCAGAAGAACCCCGACACCCAGCAGTCGCCCGTTCCGAAGAATCCCTGACGAAGGATCGCCCCCCTCCTGAGGGGCGGACCACCGCACCTGGTGGACCGTCCTTCGGCCGTGGCCCGGTGCCCCATCAAGGGACGCCGGGTCACCGCCGTCACGGGGCGGCGGGAGACCGCACCGCTCAGTCGCCCAGGACCTGGCGCAGATACCCGTTGGTGAACCGGCGTTCCGGGTCCAGCCGGTCGCGGAGCGCGGTGAACTCACCGAACCGCGGATAGACCTCGGCGAGGTAACTGGCGTCGCGGGTGTGCAACTTGCCCCAGTGGGGGCGCCCGTCGTGCGCCGTCATGATCCGCTCGGCGGCGGCGAAGTACGCCTGGTACGGCGTCCCTCGGTACATGTGCACCGCGATGTACACGGTGTCCCGGCCCGAGGCGGTGGACAGGGCGATGTCGTCGCCCGGCGCGGTCCGCACCTCCACGGGGAAACTGACCCTGAGGTCCGACCGCTCCATCATCGTCTTGAGCTGCCCCAGAGCCTCGATCGCGGCCTCCCTGGGCAGCGCGTACTCCATCTCCACGAAGCGCACTCGCCGCGGCGAGGTGAACACCTTGTACGGGATGTCGGTGTACGTACGGGCCGACAGCGCACGGCTGGAGACCTTGGCGATACCCGGGATCGCGGCCGGTACCGCCCGGCCGACGGCGCAGGCGACCTGGAACACCCCGTTGGACAGCAGCTCGTCCTCGATCCAGCCGCTCACCCTCCCGGGTGGCGCCGCCGGGCCCTGACTGCGGTTGTTGCGCTTGGTGTTGCAGTTGCCGGTGTGCGGGAACCAGTAGAACTCGAAGTGCTCGTTCTCGGCGACCAGTTCGGCGAAGCGGTCGGTCACCTCGTCGAAAGGCATCGGCTCCTCACGGGCGGTCAGCAGGAACTCCGGCTCCACGGCGAAGGTCAGCTCACTGATGACGCCGAGTGCACCCAGGCCCAGTCGGGCCGCGGCGAAGACGTCCGGGTTCTCCTCGGCGGAGCAGCCGAGGACCGAGCCGTCGGCGGTGACCAGTTCCAGAGCGGTGATCTGGGCCGCGATCGAGGCGGAGTCGCGGCCGGTGCCGTGGGTGCCGGTGCTGGTGGCCCCGGAGACGGTCTGCTCCATGATGTCGCCCATGTTGGTCAGCGACAGTCCGTGCGCGGCCAGCGCCCGGTTGAGGTGCTTGAGCGGGGTGCCGGCGGCGACGGTCACCCTCCCGGACTCGCGGTCGATCCTGCGTATGCCGGTGAGCCGGTCCGGGCGGATCAGCAGCCCGTCGGTGGCCGCGGCAGGGGTGAAGGAGTGCCCGGTGCCGACCGCCTTGACCGTCAGCCCGTCCGCGGCGGCGGCGCGCACCGCGGCGGCCAGCTCCTCGGTGCTCGCCGGTGCTGCGACCCGGGCGGGGCGGGCGGTGACGTTCCCCGCCCAGTTGCGCCAGGGCCCTCCCGATCCGCGTCCTCCCGTGCCGCCGATGACATCGGTGACCGCCATGGTGACGTCCCCTCCCCTCTGTGCGGGTCGGCCGGGTTCGACCGTTGTTGGTGTCAGCGCATGATGTCAGTCACCGACACGACATCCAGGCGGGGTGACGGGAATCACACCGCTGGGGAATCGGCTGCAATCGTCCGGCTCCTGGACATGTCGTACCGACGGTAACTCGGAAAGTTGGCCGGGATGTTGCCGGGGCCGCCCCCCAGGGGACCGGGCGGGAGCATGAGCGCGCACCAGCTGGAGACGGGCCTCGCGGGTGACACGCGAACTCGTGGAGCAGAGGGGTGCGTCGGTTTCACCGTGGAGCAGAGAGGTGCGTCGGTTTTCTGACGGTGCAGAGAGGGGCGTGCTGGAGCAGACGCGATGAAGCAGAGAGGAGTGCCGGTGTCGCCAGCTCCCTGGGGTCGCTTCCCCCCGGAAGCAGCTTCTTCGATTTCTTCGATGAGTCAGCTCGTCCGCGACGGGTCGTGCCGCTCGTCGGCCGGGACTTCCACCAGGGACGGGATGCCGCTGGCCGCCGGGGTGGACGGGGGCGGCGCGGACCGTGGGCGGAGCCGGCGGTAGCCGGCGACTGCGACGAGGGCGGCGAGTACGCCCGCGGTCAGCGGTACCAGATAGGCGCGGTCGGCGCCGGCGGCGTCCACCACCCAGCCGGCCGCCGAGGAGCCGAGCGCGACCCCCACCGCCAGGCCGGTGCTCGTCCACGTCATGCCCTCGGTCAGCTGCGCACGCGGCACATGCTCCTCGACCAGCGCCATGGTCGTCACCATCGTCGGCGCGATCGACAGCCCCGCCAGGAACAGCGCGGCGGCCAGCAGCGTCAGCGATCCCGTCAACGACGCCACCGCCTGGAGCGGAGCCATGCTCACCGCCATCGCCGCGACCCCCACCAGCCACCGGCGGGCAGGATGCCCGGAGAGGTGCAGCAGCCCGAACACCGCACCGGCCACGCACGACCCGAGGGCGTACACCGCGAGCACCAGGCTCGCCGCGGCCTTGTGGCCCTGCTCCTGGGCGAACGCGACGGTCACCACATCGATCGCCCCGAAGATCGCGCCGGTCGCGACGAACGTCCCCACCAGCACCCGCAGCCCCCGGGACCGCAGCGCCGACCCCCTGGCGTGCTGCTCCCGCGGATGCGGCACCGGCTCCGTCGTACGCTGCGCGGTCAGCCAGAAGACCCCCGTGGCCAGGAATACCGCGGCCAGCAGCGGCCCGGCCTCCGGGAACCAGGCAGTGGACAGGCCGATGGACAGGATCGGGCCGACGATGAAGCACATCTCGTCGACGATCGACTCCCACGAATACGCGGTGTGCAGCTCGCGCGGGGCGCCCCGGTACAGCTCCGCCCAGCGGGCCCGGACCATCGAGCCGACGCTCGGCACACAGCCCGCGCACGCCGCGAAGCAGAACAGCGTCCAGTCCGCCCAGCGCTGCTGAGCGCTGAGCAGCAGCCCGGCGATCGCGGTGAGCGACACCAGGGTGGCCGGACGCAGCACCCGCCGTTGGCCGTGCCGGTCGACCAGCCGGGAGATCTGCGGGCCGATCAGGGCCGCCGACAGTGCGATCGTCGCGGACAGCGCCCCCGCCAGGCCGTAGCGGCCGGTCAGCTGGGACACCATCGTGACGACGCCGATGCCCGTCATCGACAGCGTCATGCGGCCCAGCAGCCCGGCGGCGGAGAAGGACTTGGTGCCGGGGCGGCCGAAGATGGCGCGGTAGGGACTGGGCAACGGGGGTGCTCCGCCAGGTGAGGACCGAAACTCGGTAAGGAACGTCTGTGGCCGATACAGCTTACGGGCGAAGGGGTGCCCGGCGCCTCCCGATTTCCGCCGGGTTCCGGCCGGCCACACCGGGGGCCTGGCCCCTCGTATCCGGGGCCGGGGTGGGAGGATCGGAGGCATGCCCGAACAGCGCGATCCCCGCCCCTTCGACGCCTTGCTGCTGCTGTCCTTCGGAGGACCCGAGGGACCCGAAGACGTCGTGCCCTTCCTGGAGAACGTCACCCGTGGCCGCGGCATCCCCCGTGAGCGCCTCAAGGAGGTGGGCCGGCACTACTTCCTGTTCGGCGGCGTCAGCCCCATCAACGCCCAGAACCGGGAACTCCTCGACGTGCTGCGCAAGGACTTCGCCGAACACGGCCTCGACCTGCCCGTCTACTGGGGCAACCGCAACTGGGCGCCCTACCTGACCGACACCCTGCGCACCATGGTCACCGACGGCCACCGCCGTATCGCCGTCCTGGCCACCAGCGCCTACGCCTCGTACTCCGGCTGCCGGCAGTACCGCGAGAACCTGGCCGACGCGCTCGCCGCCCTCCAGGCCGAGGGCCTGCCGGTACCCCGGGTCGACAAGCTGCGGCACTACTTCAACCACCCCGGCTTCATCCGCCCGATGATCGACGGGGTGCTGGCCTCCCTGGCCGAACTCCCCGAGGACGCCCGGGCCGGCGCCCACATCGCGTTCACCACGCACTCCATCCCCACGGCGGCCGCCGACACCTCCGGTACGCCGGCCGAGCACACCGAGGGCGGTGAGGGCGGCGCCTACGTGGCGCAGCACCTGGACGTCGCGCAGGTGATCGCCGACGCCGTACGGGACGAGACCGGCGTCGCCCACCCCTGGCGGCTCGTCTACCAGTCGCGCAGCGGCGCCCCGCACATCCCGTGGCTGGAACCCGACATCTGCGACCACCTGGAGGAGCTGCACGGCGCCGGCGTCCCGGCCGTCGTCATGGCGCCCATCGGCTTCGTCTCGGATCACATGGAGGTCAAGTACGACCTCGACACCGAGGCCACCGCCAAGGCCGCCGAACTGGGACTGCCGGTCGCCCGCTCGGCCACCGTCGGCGCCGACCCGCGGTTCGCCGCGGCCGTCCGCGACCTCCTCCTGGAGCGCGCGGCCACCGAACGGGGCGCCACCCCTGAGCGCTGCGCCCTGGGTACGCTCGGCGCCGGGCACGACCTCTGCCCCCTCGGCTGCTGCCCCGCCCGCGCCCCCCGCCCGGCCGCCGCCGGCGCCGACTGGGAGGGCCCCGTCGCCCAGGCTCCCGCGTAACCCCCGTCGCCCAGGCCCCGTACGGCCCCGTCCCTCGCCCGAGCAAGGAGCATCGTGCCCGACCCGCAGCACCCCGACCCCCTCCGCGACGAACTCCTCGAACTGGCCCTGGAAGCCGCCCGCCGCGCCGGCACCCTGCTGCGCGACAGCCGCCCCGCCGACCTCGGTGTGGCCGCCACCAAGACCAGTCCCATCGACGTCGTCACGGAGATGGACCTCGCCTCCGAGAAGCTGATCACCGACTTCATCGGGGAGCACCGCCCCGACGACGGCTTCCTGGGGGAGGAGGGCGCCGGTGTGGAGGGCACCAGTGGCGTCCGCTGGGTCATCGACCCCGTGGACGGCACCGTCAACTACCTGTACGGGCTGCCCTCCTGGGCCGTGTCCATCGCGGCGGAGCAGGACGGCGAGACGGTGGTCGGGGTGGTCGCCGCCCCGATGCGCCAGGAGACCTACCAGGCCGTCCTGGGCCGCGGCGCCCGCCGCAACGGCGAGCCGATCCGCCACCGGCCCGCCCCGCCGCTCTCCCAGGCCCTCGTCGGCACCGGCTTCGGCTACCTCACCGAGCGCCGCGCCGCCCAGGCCGAGGTCGCCCGCGCCCTGATCCCGCAGGTCCGCGACATCCGGCGGGGCGGCTCGGCCGCGATCGACCTGTGCGACGTGGCCTGCGGCCGGCTCGACGCCTACTACGAGCGCGGGCTGAACCCCTGGGACTTGGCGGCCGGCGTGCTGATCGCCACCGAGGCCGGCGCGCTCACCGGGGGCCGCCCCGGCAAGGCCGCCTCCCACGAGCTGACGCTCGCCGCCTCACCGGACCTCTTCGCCGAGCTCCAGCCGCTGCTCGACGGCCTCGGCGCCTGGCACGACTGACCCGCTCCGCGGGCGCACAGGACAGCGCCCCGGCACCATCGCTGGTGCCGGGGCGCTGCCGCGGTTCGTGCCGGGCCGGGGAGTCAGGCGCTGATGGCGCCGTAGCGCACCCCGTGCTCGGTCGCCAGGCGCTGCAGGTCCTCGAGCTCCGCCTGTTCCACCTCGGCGAGGTGGTCGTCGCCCGTAGCGCGGGCCCGGTCCAGATCGGCTTCGGTCTTCTCTATGCGCTGCAGAATGCCTGCGGTGAACGCGTCCATGTGCGCCCCCTCGTCGTGGGTCGGTGGCACGGGGGTGTGCCGACGGGTGGGTCGATCACGGCGTGGTCCCTGCGGGTGGGGATCGTGGCATGACGCCGGTACAGGGCGTGATCGCGGGTGTGCAGACGTCCTCCCCACGGGCATCCTCAGGGAAACCTCAACTCGCCCGGGAATCCTCGCGTCCGCCCGCCCGCACCCCCTCCAGGCCCCTCTTACAGCCGGTTTATGGCTCTTCGGGGCAGGATGGAAGAGCTCTGGACATTGTTGTGCCCTGCTCATGAGGGCCGTGAGGAAGGACTAGCGACGTGCGTGTTCTCGTCGTCGAGGACGAGCAGCTGCTCGCCGATGCGGTGGCCACCGGACTGCGCCGGGAGGCCATGGCCGTCGACGTGGTCTACGACGGCGCTGCCGCGGTGGAACGGATCGCGGTCAACGACTACGACGTCGTCGTGCTCGACCGCGACCTCCCACTCGTCCACGGAGACGACGTCTGCCGCAAGATCGTCGAGCTGGGCATGCCCACCCGCGTCCTGATGCTCACCGCCTCCGGCGACGTCAGCGACCGCGTGGAGGGCCTGGAGATCGGCGCGGACGACTACCTTCCCAAGCCGTTCGCCTTCACCGAGCTGACCGCGCGGGTCCGCGCCCTGGGGCGCCGTACGACCGTCGCGCTGCCGCCCGTCCTGGAGCGCGCCGGCATCAGGCTCGACCCCAACCGCCGCGAGGTCTTCCGCGACGGGAAGGAGGTCCAGCTCGCCCCGAAGGAGTTCGCCGTCCTGGAGGTCCTGATGCGGAGCGAGGGCACGGTCGTCTCGGCCGAGCAGCTCCTGGAGAAGGCCTGGGACGAGAACACCGACCCGTTCACCAACGTCGTCCGGGTCACGGTCATGACGCTCCGCCGCAAGCTCGGCGAGCCCGCGGTGATCGTCACCGTCCCCGGCTCGGGATACCGGATCTGACCGGCGATGCCCTCCCTGCCCTCCTTCTCCAAGCCGGCCGCCCCACCGCCGCCGGCGCCGCCCAAGCCGGCCTGGGACCCCAAGCCGGTCAACGTCCGGCCCTTCCCGTGGCTGCGCCCCACCATCCGGATACGGCTCACGCTGCTGTACGGCGGCATGTTCCTGATGGCCGGCATCGTGCTGCTCACGATCATCTACATGCTCGCCGCCGCGGCGCTGCACGACGGCAGTGCGCTCCCGCTGAAGATCCTCGGCGGCAAGTTCCAGTCCACCAGTGACACCTGCGCGCTGCCCACCGAGACGTCCGGGCAGCTGCTCCAGGAGGCCGTCACCAACTGCCTGATGCACCAGCGCGCGCTGGCCCTCAACAGCCTCCTGAACCGCTCGCTGCTGGCGCTGCTCGGGCTGACCATCGTGGCCTTCGCCTTCGGCTACGCGATGGCCGGCCGGGTGCTGTCCCCGCTGGGCCGCATCACCCGCACCGCGCAGCGGGTGGCCGGCTCCGATCTGCACCGTCGGATCGAGCTGGGCGGGCCCGACGACGAGCTCAAGGAACTCGCGGACACCTTCGACGAGATGCTGGACCGCCTGGACCGCGCCTTCGAGTCGCAGCGGCGCTTCGTCGCCAACGCCTCGCACGAGTTGCGCACCCCCCTTGCCATCAACCGCACCCTGCTGGAGGTCCAGCTCGCCGACCCGGACGCGTCACCCGAGCTGACCCAGCTGGGCAAGACGCTGCTGGCGACGAACGAGCGCAGCGAGCAGCTGGTGGAGGGCCTGCTGCTGCTCGCCCGCAGCGAGAACAAGATCGTCGACAAGAAGCCGGTCGACCTGTCCGAGGTCGCCTCCCAGGCCGTCGACCAGACCCGCGAGGAGGCGCAGGCCAAGGGCGTGGAGCTGCGCGGCGTCCGGCAGCAGGTCTTCGTCCAGGGCAACGGCGTCCTCCTGGAGCGGATCGCGCTCAACCTCGTCCAGAACGCGGTGCGCTACAACGTCCCCGAGAACGGCTGGGTCGAGGTCACCACCGAGCCGCAGCCCGGCTGCGCGGTACTGGTGGTCTCCAACACCGGCCCGGTGGTCCCCGCCTACGAGGTGGAGAACCTCTTCGAACCGTTCCGGCGGCTGCGTACGGAGCGGACCGGCAGCGACAAGGGCGTGGGCCTGGGGCTGTCCATCGTGCGGTCGGTGGTGCGCGCCCACGACGGCACGATCACCGCCGAGCCGCGGGAGGGCGGCGGGCTCGACATGCGGGTGGTGCTACCGCTCTGAGGAGGGCCGCGGGGCCGCTGTACGGCCGCTGGAAGGACGCGCGGCCCGTCGGTCATCCCCGGGGCTACCGGCGCGTACGGTAGCCCTCCCGGTGGCCGTACACCACCCGCCTGTCGGTTTGACGAAGGGGCGGGGGGGCGGGGGTCCTT
>NZ_KN708638.1:6185701-6205068 GCF_000805335.1 Streptomyces sp. CT34
TGCGCGGAATTCGGCTGGTCCGCCCGCCGCCCTGACCGTGTGTGATCCCTCACAGGGGCGTCATTCCGGCCATCTACGCTCCGTGATCAAAATGCCTGGTGGAAAGCCGGGAAAATCCGGGTTTCCCGGAGGCCAGATCACGGGAAGTACACGTGATGGGCTCCGCGAGGTGCGACATTCGGACCGTGTACGGTCCTGATCGCCATCCAAACCGATCACCTCTTCAGGGGTGCGGTTGGGTGTCGATTGAGTAACAGACCTTGATGTGAGGCAAAATCTCCGCCTCAGGTCGGGCACAAGTCCGGCCTCTCACGCGTTACGAGCGCTGAGACACCGCAGACACCCAGAGGGGGAGAGCGAAAATGGCTACGGATTACGACACCCCACGCAAGACCGATGACGACCTCAACGAGGACAGCATCGAGGAGCTGAAGTCGCGGCGGAACGACAAGTCCGCCTCGGCCGTCGACGTCGACGAGTTCGAGCAGGCCGAGGGCCTGGAGCTGCCCGGCGCCGACCTGTCCAACGAGGAACTCGCGGTCCGTGTGCTGCCCAAGCAGCAGGACGAGTTCACCTGCATGAGCTGCTTCCTTGTCCACCACCGCAGCCAGCTGGCTGCCGAGGACAAGAACGGCAACCCGATCTGCCGCGACTGCGCGGCCTGACGGGTCTGCGCCGTGCCAGGCGTGAACCCGTTCCGTAAAGGACGCGAGGGCGGCAGAGGTCCGGCGGCCGGCGCACGATCACGCGAGGAAACCGCGCCCGTGCCCGCCGACCCGACCGCCCTCCCCGAGGACCGGACCGCCGGCGCACGGCGGGAGCGGGGCCGCACGGCCTCGCTCGCGGCCACGGTCGGCCGCGGCGTCCGGAAAGGCGGCGGCAGCGTACGGGTGGCGCTCGCCGCGACCGCCGACCGGATCGTCGCCACCGCACCGCGGATCCCGGTCCGCGATCTCGCCACGCTGCGCGCGCAGTTCCCCGGCCTGACCCCCGAGGAACTGGCCGACAAGCTGGTGGCGGGCGCCTGCGGGGGCACCGCGACGGTCGGCGCGGGGGTGGGTGCGGCGGCCATGCTGCCCGTACCGCCCGCCATGCCCGCCGAACTGGCCACCGAGGTCGCCGGCGTCGCCTCGGTGGAGATCAAACTGATCGCCGAACTGCACGAGGTCTACGGCCTGCGCCCGCCGGGGAATCTGGCGCAGCGCGCCACGGCCTATCTGACGTCCTGGACGCAGGAACGCGGCATCGACGTCGCCCAACCCGCCTCGGTGAACGCCGCGCTCGGCGGGCAGATGAGGCGCGAGCTGCGCCAGCGGATCATGAAGCGCACCCTGCGCAACCTTCCCAACCTCACGCCGTTCCTGGTCGGCGCCGCCGTCGGCGCGTTCCTGAACCGCCGCGACACCGCGAGGCTCGCCGCCAGGATCCGCGCGGACCTGCGCCGCCGGCAGGTCCCCTGGGACGCCCTCCCCGACGACCGGCGCGGTCAGCCGCGCACCGACGCCAGCGCCGAGACCAGGCGCTCCGGCTCCCGCGTCGACAGATAGGCGTAGGGCGTCGGGTCCTCGGGGTCGGTGATCTCCACCCGCACCGCCGTGCGCACATAGCCGCGCAGCAGCATGTACGCGCGCGCGTCCGCCTTGTACGTCCGCCAGGCCAGCGCCTCGTCGGCGTCCAGTGCCTGCGCCTCGCCCAGCGCCGACAGCGGGATCTTCGCGTCGCCGGCGATCAGCGCGCCGCCCACCACCCGGATCCGCGCCGAGCCGTACGAGCTCACCGCCACCGCGGACAGCGCGGCCCCGCCGATCAGCCCGCCGAGCATGGGGAGCGTCCCCAGGGGGAGCAGCATCAGGGCGCAGGCGACGCCGATCAGCGCGGCGATCACCCACCAGGACCGGGGTGCGGTGAGACGTTCTTCGTACGACTGCATGGCTCCAGCTTGGCACGGCGGTACAGGCCCCTTACGCGCGCGGGTAGGGTCTGCACTCGTGAGTGGAACTGACCAAACCAGGACGCGGCTGACGCCACCAAAGGACGCCACCGCTCCGGTCCGACACCCCGATGCGCCGGCGCCCGGAGAACTGCTCGGCGCGCACTACGACCGGTGTTTCGGCTGCGGTACGGGCCAGCCGCACGGGCTGCACCTGGAGGCGCGGGCCGGCGAGGGCGTGAGCGTACGCGCGGAGTTCACCGTCAAGGAGGCCCATCAGGGCGCGCCGGGCCTGGCGCACGGCGGGGTCCTGGCCACCGCGCTGGACGAGACGCTCGGGTCGCTGAACTGGCTGCTGCGGGTGATCGCGGTGACCGGCCGGCTGGAGACCGACTTCGTGGCTCCGGTGCCGCTGGGCACGGTGCTGCACCTGGCGGCGCGGGTCACCGCGGTGCACGGCCGGAAGATCTACTCGACGGCGGTGGGCCGGATAGGCGGCCCGGACGGTCCGGTGGCGGTACGCGCCGAGGCCGTCTTCATCGAGGTGAAGGTCGACCACTTCATCGACAACGGAAGGGCCGAGGAGATCCAGGCGGCGATGGCCGACCCGGATCAGGTCAAGCGAGCGCGTGCCTTTGAGGTGAACCCGTGAGTCAGCTACGGAATCCGGTGGATGTGCTGCTGCGGCGGCTGGACCCGGAAGTGCCGGTCCCGGCGTACGGGCATCCCGGCGACGCCGGCGTGGATCTGGTGACCACCGAGGCCGCCGAACTGGCGCCGGGGGAGCGCACCGTGCTCCCCACCGGGGTGTCGATCGCGCTGCCCGACGGCTACGCGGCGTTCGTGCACCCGCGGTCGGGTCTGGCGGCCCGCTGCGGACTGGCGCTGGTGAATGCTCCCGGGACGGTGGATGCCGGGTACCGTGGAGAGATCAAGGTGATCGTGGTCAATCTGGACCCCCGCGAGAGCGTGCGGTTCGAGAGGTTCGACCGGATTGCCCAATTGGTCGTCCAGCAGGTCGAGAAGGTGCGCTTCCACGAGGTGGCGGAACTTCCCGGCTCGGCGCGGGCCGAGGGGGGATTCGGGTCCACCGGCGGTCACGCGGCGGTGGGCGGCTCCACGGGCGGGAATGAATACGCATCGGTCGGTGGCGACCGGGAAGGACAGTGACGTGTTCGGACGTCGCAAGAAGAACGAGGCTCCTGTAGAGCCGGCCGGGGACGCGGCGCTCGCCGACGAGACGGCGGCCGGAGCGGACGACGGGGACGACGCGACGGAGCAGCGGCTCAATCTTCCGCCCGCGCCGCGGCCGGACGGTCCCTGGGACGCGTCGGAGG
The DNA here is from genome assembly GCF_000805335.1 of Streptomyces sp. CT34. Taxonomy (GTDB): domain Bacteria; phylum Actinomycetota; class Actinomycetes; order Streptomycetales; family Streptomycetaceae; genus Streptomyces. Next base: position 6,188,969 of record NZ_KN708638.1, read on the forward strand.
TCAAGGAGCCCGGCGAGGGCCGGGTGGACCTCGGCGGGCTGTTCGTGCCGGGTGTCGAGGGCATGGAGCTGCGGGTCGAGGTCGCCGGTGACGCGATCGTCGCCGCGACGGTCGTTCTCCAGGACAGTGCCGTGCAGTTGCAGGCGTTCGCCGCCCCCAGGAACGAGGGCATCTGGGGCGAGGTGCGCGAGGAGATCGCCGCCGGCATCACCCAGCAGGGCGGGGTCATCGACGAGGTCGAGGGCCCGCTGGGCTGGGAGCTGCGCGCCCAGGTTCCGGTGCAGTTGCCGGACGGGACGAACGGCGTGCAGGTCGTGCGCTTCATCGGCGTCGACGGCCCCCGCTGGTTCCTGCGCGGAGTGATCTCCGGCCAGGGCGCGGTGCAGCCGCAGGCCGCGGGCGTACTGGAGCACATCTTCCGGGACACCGTCGTCATCCGCGGCGACGCCCCGATGGCGCCGCGCGACCCGATCGTCCTCAAGCTGCCCGACGACGCCCAGATGGTGCCGGACGGCGTGCAGCAGGACGCGGCCGAGGGCTCGCGCTTCGGCGGTGGTGTGGAGCGCCTGGAGCGCGGACCGGAGATCACCGAGATTCGCTGACGATCTGTCCAGCCCACCGGTGCGAAGAGGCGCCCAGGTCGGCTGGATCCTGACGGTCGCGAGGGCCCGTATCCCCATCGAGGGGGTACGGGCCCTCGCTGTTTTCGCAGGTCAGATCGAGATGCGTAAGAAGTTCGTCAACGGGGTGCTAATGGCCGTAAGGGAGGCGTCAACAACGGTCGAGCGGTGGTCGGAGAACGCTTTGCTTTGGGGGTCCTATCCGCCGCATCCCTCTAGGAGCACACGATGGCCGACGTGGCCTTCGTCGTCGTCACCGTCGCGGTCTTCGCCGTGGTGGCCCTCGTCGCCAAGGGGGTGACGAAGCTGTGACCATCGAAAACATCGTCGGCCTGATCGTTGCCGTCGCCCTTCTCGGTTACCTCGTCCTCGCCCTCGTCTTCCCGGAGAGGTTCTGAGGTGTCGACTGCTGCCACCACAACGGCCTCCATGAGCCCCGTTCTCGCAGGCGTACTCCAGCTCACAGCGCTCGTCGCGGCGCTCGCCCTGGCGTACCGCCCCCTCGGCGACTACATGGCCGCCGTCTACTCCTCTCAGAAGCACCTGCGGATAGAGAAGGTCATCTACCGCTGCATCGGCGCCAACGCCGACACCGAGATGCGCTGGCCCGCCTACCTGCGCGGCGTCCTGGCCTTCTCCGTGGCGGGGGTGCTCTTCCTCTACCTGCTGCAGCGGCTCCAGGGCAGCCTCCCGCTGTCCCTCGGCTTCGCGTCCATCAGCCCGGACCAGGCGTTCAACACCGCGGCATCGTTTGTCGCCAACACCAACTGGCAGTCCTACAGCGGCGAACAGGCCATGGGCCACGTCGTGCAGACCGGCGGCCTCGCGGTGCAGAACTTCGTCTCCGCCGCCACCGGCATGGCCGTCGCCGTCGCCCTCGTCCGCGGCTTCGTCCGGTCCCGCACCGGTGACCTCGGGAACTTCTGGGCCGACCTGGTCCGCGGCACCATCCGCATCCTCATCCCGATCTCCGTCATCGGCGCGGTCGTCCTCGTCGCCTGCGGCGCCATCCAGAACTTCTCCGGCATCCACGGTGTCGGACAGTTCCTGGGCGGCTCCCAGCAGACCAACGGCGGCGCGGTGGCCTCCCAGGAGGTCATCAAGGAACTGGGCACCAACGGAGGCGGCTACTTCAACGCCAACTCCGCCCACCCCTTCGAGAACCCCAACGCCTTCACCAACCTCTTCGAGATCTTCCTGATCCTCGTCATCCCGTTCGCGCTGACCCGCACCTTCGGCAAGCTCGTCGGGAACGTGAAGCAGGGGTACGCGGTCCTCTCCGCGATGGTCGTCATCTGGCTCGGCTTCACCGCGCTGATGATGTGGAGCGAGTTCGCGCACGGCGGTGCGGCACTGCAGGCCGCGGGCGCCGCCATGGAAGGCAAGGAGACCCGCTTCGGCGTCGGCGGCTCCGCGATCTTCTCGGTCGCCACCACGCTCACGTCAACCGGCGCCGTCGACGCCGCCCACTCCTCGTTCACCGCATTCGGTGGCGGCATCCAGATGCTCAGCATGATGCTCGGCGAGATCACACCCGGTGGAGTGGGTTCCGGCCTCTACGGCATCCTCGTGATGGCCATCATCGCGGTGTTCATCGCGGGCCTCATGGTGGGCCGCACGCCGGAATACCTGGGCAAGAAGATCAGCACGCGCGAGATCAAGCTCGCCGCCTGCTACATCCTCATCACGCCCACCCTGGTGCTCGGCTTCACGGCCGTCTCGATGGTGCTGCCCGACGCGCTGGGCTCGATGCTCAACACCAAGGCGACGGGCGCCGGTCCGCACGGATTCTCCGAAATCCTCTACGCCTTCACCTCCGGCGCCAACAACAACGGCTCCGCGTTCGCCGGGCTGAGCGCCAACACCCCCTGGTTCAACACCACGATCGGCATGGCGATGCTGCTCGGTCGCTTCCTCCCGATCGTGTTCGTGCTCGCACTCGCCGGCTCGCTCGCCGAGCAGAAGCCGATCCCGGAGACCGCGGGCACCCTCCGTACCGAGAAGCCGCTCTTCGCCGGGCTGCTCGTCGGCACGATCCTGATCATCACCGGTCTGACCTACTTCCCGGCGCTGGCCCTCGGGCCGCTGGCGGAGGGCCTGTCATGACCGCCCCCGTGAAACCGGAGGAGTCCGGCCCCATGTCCACCGCCACTCCGACCCGCGCCCCGCAACAGGACGTCCCCAGCGGGCAGCAGCCCGGCGACGGCCGCGTGGGCGGCGGTCTCTTCGACCCCAAGCAGCTCGTCAAGTCCCTGCCCGACGCGATACGCAAGCTCGACCCGCGGGTGATGATCAAGTCCCCCGTGATGTTCGTCGTCGAGGTCGGTTCCGTACTCACCACGATCTTCGCGTTCAAGTCCCCCGCGGACTGGTTCGGTTGGGCGATCGCCGCCTGGCTGTGGCTGACCGTCATCTTCGCCAACCTCGCCGAAGCGGTCGCCGAGGGCCGCGGCAAGGCGCAGGCCGACACCCTGCGCAAGGCCAAGACCGACACCGTGGCACGCCGACTCAACGGCACGGACGAGGAACAGGTCCCCGGCACCGAACTGCGCATCGGTGACCTGGTCGTCTGCGAGGCCGGCGACATCATCCCCGGTGACGGCGACGTCGTCGAAGGCGTCGCCTCCGTCGACGAGTCCGCCATCACCGGCGAATCCGCGCCGGTCATCCGCGAGTCCGGCGGCGACCGCTCTGCGGTGACCGGCGGCACGAAGGTGCTCTCCGACCGCATCGTCATCAAGATCACGACGAAGCCCGGCGAGACCTTCATCGACCGGATGATCAACCTCGTCGAGGGCGCCGCACGGCAGAAGACGCCCAACGAGATCGCGCTGAACATCCTTCTCGCGTCGCTCACCATCGTCTTCCTGCTGGCGGTCGTCACCCTCCAGCCGTTCGCGATCTACGCAGGCGCCGAACAGCCCATGATCGTGCTGCTCGCCCTGCTGGTCTGCCTGATCCCGACGACCATCGGCGCGCTCCTGTCGGCCATCGGCATCGCCGGTATGGACCGTCTCGTCCAGCGCAACGTTCTGGCGATGTCGGGTCGCGCCGTCGAAGCGGCGGGCGATGTATCGACATTGTTGCTCGACAAGACCGGCACCATCACCTACGGCAACCGTCAGGCCGCCGAGTTCGTCCCCGTGCAGGGCGTCACCGAGGCCGAGGTCGCCGACGCCGCCCAGCTGTCCTCCCTGGCCGACGAGACCCCCGAGGGCCGTTCCATCGTCGTCCTGGCCAACGACAAGTACGAGCTGCCCGAACGCCACCAGGAAGAGCTGACCGGTGCCGAATGGGTACCGTTCACCGCCCAGACCCGCATGTCGGGTGTGGACGTCGACGGCAAGAAGGTCCGCAAGGGCGCCACCGGTTCGGTCGTCACCTGGGTCCGTGAGCGCGGCGGCGAGGTCGCCGCCGACGCCCAGCGGCTGACCGACGAGATCTCCCAGGCCGGCGGCACCCCGCTGCTGGTCGCCCTGGAGGACGAGCGCGGCCCCCGCGTCCTCGGCGTCATCCACCTCAAGGACGTCGTCAAGGACGGCATGCGCGAACGCTTCGTCGAACTGCGCAAGATGGGCATCAAGACCGTCATGATCACGGGTGACAACCCGCTGACGGCCAAGGCCATCGCCGAAGAGGCCGGCGTCGACGACTTCCTCGCCGAGGCCACGCCCGAGGACAAGATGGCGCTCATCAAGCGCGAACAGGCCGGCGGCAAGCTCGTCGCCATGACCGGTGACGGCACGAACGACGCGCCCGCGCTGGCCCAGGCGGACGTAGGCGTCGCCATGAACACCGGTACCTCGGCCGCCAAGGAGGCCGGGAACATGGTGGACCTGGACTCCAACCCGACGAAGCTCATCGAGATCGTCGAGATCGGCAAGCAGCTCCTCATCACCCGGGGAGCGCTGACGACCTTCTCGATCGCCAACGACGTCGCGAAGTACTTCGCGATCATCCCGGCGATGTTCGCGGTGGCCTACCCCGGCCTGGACACCCTCAACATCATGCGGCTGCACAGCTCCCAGTCCGCGATCCTGTCCGCGATCATCTTCAACGCGCTGATCATCGTCGCGCTGGTGCCGCTGGCCCTCAAGGGCGTGCAGTACCGGCCGGTCAGCGCCGACAAGATGCTCCGGCGCAACCTCGCGGTCTACGGACTCGGCGGCCTCATCGCGCCGTTCATCGGCATCAAAATCATCGACCTGCTCATCTCCCTCATCCCCGGAATCGGGTGACCGCCATGAACAACTCGGTACGCAACACCGCCCGGTTGCTGACGGCGGGGCTGCGCGCCCTGCTGGTGCTGACCGTGGTCTGCGGGGTGATCTACCCCCTGGTGGTCACCGGAGTGGCGCAGGCGGCCTTCCCCGGCAAGGCCAACGGATCCGAACTGACCTCGCACGGCAAGGTCGTCGGCTCCTCCCTGCTCGGCCAGCGCTATGACCAGGGCAAGGACAAGGCGGGCAACCCGATCCCGGACCTGCACTGGTTCCAGCCCCGCCCGTCGGCCGGACTGGGCAGCAACCGGACGGCGAAGCCTCCGGTCAACCCCCAGTACGACCTTCAGGTCTCCGGCGGCTCCAACCTGAGCGCCAGCAACACCGACCTGCTCAAGTCGGTGAAGGACGCCAAGCAGTGGGTCGCCACTACGTACGGCGTACCGGAGTCGCAGGTTCCGGCCGACGCGGTGACGTCCTCCGGCTCCGGCCTGGACCCGGACATCTCGCCGGAGTACGCGCAGATCCAGGTCAACCGCGTCGCCAAGGAGAACAAGGTCCCCGCGGACAAGGTGGAGCAGCTGGTCAAGGACCACACCCAGGGCCGCCAGCTGGGATTCATGGGCGACCCCCGGGTGAACGTGCTGGAGCTGAACGTGGCGCTGCGTGACCTGGTGCAGAAGCAGGGCTGAGCGGCGCCTCCAAGAGGTGATCACCGCGGTCGGGTGCGCTGAGCAGCCGAGCCGACCTCGGTGATCGACCGGACAGGGCCGCGGCTCCGGCAGGGGGATGCGGGTGCGCGGTCCTGAGGGGCCGTGGGCCGGCTGATCCGTGGACATGCGGGGAAACGGATCGGCCGGTCCGCGGACCGAATAGCGGGTGGCCCCGAGGATGGTGATCCTCGGGGCCACCCGTTGTTGTGTGGTGGGGAGTTGCGCCGGGGCGGTGTGGCGCGAGGGCGCGGTGTTCAGCACCGTTGCGCGGCCCGATAGGCGAACCGACGTACCGGACAGGGGCGTTGCCGTGCCCCGTTCAGAAGCCCGTCCCGCCTCCAGGTCTTGACGGCGTGTGGGCTTGCCTCTACGTTCGCGAGCCATCGCAGGTGTTCATGTCAACGCCTTCTGTTCACGTACGAGAACAGCAGGCGTCCACTCCTGTCCGCTCCCGTCCATCGAGCCTGTCGACCGGAAGGCACACCCCCCATGCGCGGAAAGCTCACCCTCGCCGTCGGAACCCTCCTCGGCACCCTGACGGGGGGCCTGCTCCTGGGTGCCCCGACCTCCGCGACACCCGCCACCTTCACCCACCCCGGTGTCCTGCTCGGCAGCCGCCAGCTCGACTTCATCCGCAGCAAGGTCAACTCGGGCGCCCAGCCCTGGAAGAGCGCCGACGACGCCATGATGGCGAGCCCCTACGCATCGCTCTCCCGTACACCCAAGCCCCGTGCCACCGTCGAATGCGGCCCTTACTCCCACCCCAACCACGGTTGCACCGACGAACGCGAGGACGCCCTCGCCGCCTACACGCTCTCCCTGGCCTGGTACGTCACCCGCGACACCAGGTATGCCGACAAAGCGACCCAGGTCATGGACGCCTGGTCCGGCACCCTCAAGGACCACACCAACAGCAACGCACCGCTGCAATCCGGGTGGGCCGCCTCCACCTGGTCGCGTGCCGCGGAAATCATCCGCTACACCTACAAGGGCTGGCCCAAGGACCGCATCGACCGCTTCGCCACCATGCTGCGCACCGTGTACCTCCCCAAGGTCATCAACGGCTCGCACAACAACGGCAACTGGGAACTGACGATGATGGAGGCGGCCGTCGGCATATCCGTCTTCACCGAGGACAAGAGCTCCTACGACAGGGCCATCGCCACCTACCGCGCCCGGGTGCCCGCGTACATCTATCTGAAGTCCGACGGCGCCCTGCCCAGGACGACACCGGGAAGCGGCCTCAACAGCCGCGACAAGGTCATCAAGTACTGGCAGGGCCAGTCCACCTTCGTCAACGGCCTCACCCAGGAGACCTGCCGCGACTTCACCCACACCGGATACGGCCTGTCGGCCATCTCGCACATCGCCGAGACCAGCCGCCTCCAGGGCCAGGACCTCTACCCGGAGGTCGCCGACCGGCTCCGCCAGGCCCTCGACTTCCAGGCCACATACGAGCTGGGCGCCACTCCGCCGTCGTGGCTGTGCGGCGGCAGCGTCAAGCGCGGACTGGGTCCGGTCATCGAAGTCGGTTACAACGCACTGCACAACCGCATGGGTTACGCGATGCCCGTCACACAGAAACTGACGGAGAAGCAACGGCCGGCCGGCTCGGACAATCTCTTTGTCGCTTGGGAGACATTGACGAACGCAGACAACCCCAACTGAGGGGAGCGGGGCGGTCGTTCGGGGGTGATGACGTGTGGCGAGCGGTCTGGGCTCGGGTGGCGGGTTTCGGTTGCGGGGCCTGGGTCCGGTGCCGGTCCCGGACCCGCGCAGGTCCACCTCGGCCGCCAGGCCGCTCTCCCTACCCTCCCGGCCATGAGAGGGGTTGGGTCGAACCGCCGCTGACCAGGCCGTCCCGCGAGTTGTCCACAGGCATTGCCTGCCTCCTCGCGCCGTACTCATACTGTTCGCAACCGGTCGGCAGCCCACCACCAGCCACTGTCGAAACACCGGTTACGGCCAACTAGCGGCGCGGCAGGGGATATTGAGAGGGCCTGCCGCTCCGGGGAGGGTGTAACAAGAGACGACGGAAGAGCGGGGGAGAGCAGGAAATGGGCGGACAGAAGACGGCCACAGGCCCGTGCGGAACCGGAAGTTGCGAACGACGGCTCGGGATATCGCCGTAGTCGAGGACCTGCACCGGTGCTCAGCCGCCGGCCCGCGAGCTACCACACGTCGCCCTCGCGCCAGTCGCAGGTGAGATCGGCGTCGAGGTCGAGAGGGACGGACGTAGGCAGGACGTAGATGCACCCGTCCTCCTCCGGGGTGCGTTGGATGCCGTCCGGGGTGAAGGTCCAGGAGCGGCCACGCCACGGCTGCCAGCCGCGTGCGGTGTAGAAGGCGGTGGCCTCGTCGGAAGCGCCGAGGGCGCCGAGGTCGTAGGCGTTGCGGATCACTCGTTCCAGGGCGTCCATCATGGCCGCGCCATGGCCCCGGCCGCGTCGGTCCGCGCGCACGCCGACGCCCTCGACGTAGCCGCACCGGAGCGCGTGTCCGTTGTGCAGCAGTCGGCGCTGTACGACGGAGGCGTGCCCGATGAGTTCGCCGCCTTCGTGGACCAGGGCGTGCATTCCGCCGAGTGCGTGCTCCCAGTCCTCGGACGTCATGTCGTCGAAGACGTCGTAGAGGAGGGCGCGGGCTGCCTTCAGGGTGGCGGTGTCCACGTCGGAGGTGTGGGCGAGGCGTACTTCAGCCGTGCGGGGCCGGGGTGTCGGGGAGGTCGTGGGCGTCATGGACGGCATCGTCGCAGTCAGCCGGTTGGTGAGGCGACGGCTTTATGGCGCTGTTCGGCTGTCAGCAATGCGTCAGAGAAAGCGAGTTGGGCTGGCCGTCGCGCGACGTTGGGGATGTGATGGGGAAATGACCGGGCATTCTGTGCCACCGGGGCCGCCCGCCTCACGGTGGTGCGTGGTGTGCGCTGCCCGGTCCGGTCGCCCACCGGGTGCCGTCGCGGGCGCCGCGTACCTCTTCGCGCGGCGCCCGCCCCTTGTCGCCGCCGTCTTCCTCTTCCTCGGCCTGTCGGTCGAGTGCGTGCACGCGGGCCCGCCCTCCCCTCCTGAGGGCCAGGGCCACGGTGCCCGTCCTCTCCTCTCGGGCGAGCCTCAGCGCAGCACGCTTCTCAGGAGGGCCGCAGCGCAGCACGCTCCGGCGTGGACCGTAGCCGAGCAACCACCCGGCATCAGCCGTAGTGGGAAAGCCGGGACGGGCCGTAGTCCCCTGGCCCAGTAGTCCACTGGCCCCGTAGTCCCCCAGTCCTGTAGTCCCTGGTCCCAAAGTCCCCTGGTCCCGTTATCCCAAAGTCCCCTGGTCCCGTTAGTGGGAATCTCGCCCAGGGGAATCTCGCCGCCGGGCGCGGCGCAAGGGCCGGTAGGGCCTGACAGGAGCTGTGGAGGACGGTCCGGCAAGGCCCCCTCGTGCATGTCCCCTCATGCCCCGCTGCCCCGCCCCCGCCGTTCCCGTCCTTCGTGTCCCCTGCCCCCCACCACCCTCGGAACCCCCGCCCACCCGCTCCACCACCACCCCCGTATCAGAGTCGCGTCAAGACCGGGCGTGAAGCCGCTACCTGCGCCTTTTGTCCCGTTGTCCGGTATGTAGGGTCGCAGTAGGCCCAGCCCGGTGGGGGCGGGCCGCACGTAAGACAATGGGGCCATGGCACGCGGCAAGCTACGGATATACCTCGGCGCGGCACCGGGCGTCGGCAAGACGTACTCGATGCTGTCCGAGGCGCACCGGCGTATGGAGCGCGGTACGGACGTCGTCGTGGCGTTCGTCGAGCACCACGGCCGGCCCCGCACCGAGGTCATGCTCCACGGGCTGGAGCAGGTCCAGCGCCGGGAGCTGGAGTACCGGGGCACGGCGTTCACCGAAATGGACGTGGACGCGGTCCTGGAACGCAAGCCCGCCGTGGCGCTGGTCGACGAGCTGGCGCACACCAACGTCCCCGGGTCGCGCAACAGCAAGCGGTGGCAGGACGTCGAGGAGCTGCTGGAAGCCGGGATCACGGTGATCTCGACGGTGAACATCCAGCACCTGGAGTCGCTCGGGGATGTCGTCGAGTCGATAACGGGTGTGCGCCAGCGGGAGACGGTGCCGGACGAGATCGTCCGGCGGGCCGACCAGATCGAGCTGGTCGACATGTCGCCCCAGGCCATCCGGCGGCGGATGGCGCACGGCAACATCTACAAGTCGGACAAGGTCGACGCCGCGCTGTCCAACTACTTCCGGCCGGGCAACCTCACGGCGCTGCGCGAGCTGGCGCTGCTGTGGGTCGCGGACCGGGTCGACGAATACCTCCAGGAGTACCGGGCGGAGCACTCGATCCGCTCCACCTGGCAGGCGCGTGAGCGGATCGTGGTGGGGCTGACCGGCGGTCCGGAGGGGCGTACGCTCATCCGCCGCGCCGCGCGGATGGCCGCCAAGGGGTCGGGCAGCGAGGTGCTCGCCGTCTATATCGCCCGCAGTGACGGGCTGACATCGGCCTCGCCCAAGGAGCTCGCCGTCCAGCGCAAGCTGGTGGAGGATCTCGGCGGGACGTTTCACCACGTCATCGGCGATGACATACCGAGCGCGCTGCTGGAGTTCGCGCGCGGGGTGAACGCCACCCAGATCGTGCTGGGGTCGAGCCGCCGCAAGGCGTGGCAGTACATCTTCGGACCGGGCGTCGGGGCGACAGTGGCCCGCGATTCCGGGCCCGATCTCGACGTGCACATCGTCACGCACGAAGAGGTCGCCAAGGGCCGCGGGCTTCCGGTGCCGCGCAGTGCCCGGCTGGGGCGGGCGCGGATCATCGCCGGGTGGCTGGTCGGCGTGGGCGGCCCGGTGCTGCTGTCGCTGCTGCTCACCAAGATCTCCAACGGTCCGGGGCTGGCCAATGACGTCCTGCTGTTCCTCTTCCTGACCGTTGTCGCGGCGCTGCTGGGCGGGCAGCTGCCGGCGCTGGCGTCGGCGGCCGTGGGCTCGCTGCTGCTGAACTTCTACTTCACCCCGCCCACCCATACCCTGACGATCAACGACCCGAAGAACATCGTCGCCATCGCGATCTTCTTCGCCGTGGCGGTGTCCGTGGCGTCGGTGGTCGATCTCGCCGCCCGGCGCACCCATCAGGCCGCGCGGTTGCGTGCCGAGTCGGAGATCCTGTCGTTCCTGGCGGGCAGCGTGCTGCGCGGTGAGACCACGCTGAACGCCCTGCTGGAGCGTGTCCGGGAGACGTTCGGGATGGACACGGTTTCGCTGCTGGAGCGCAGCAGCGACGTCGATCCGTGGACGTGTGCGGGCCGCGCGGGCGCCAGCGACACCACGCCGCCGCTGCTGCGGCCCGAGGACGCGGACGTCGACATGCCGGTGGGCGACCACATGGCGCTGGCGCTGACCGGCCGGGTGCTGCCCGCCGAGGACCGCCGGGTGCTGGCCGCGTTCGCCGCGCAGGCCGCCGTCGTACTGGACCGCCAGCGGCTGGTCGGCGAGGCGGAGCGGGCCCGGGAGCTCGCCGAGGGCAACCGCATCCGGACGGCGCTGCTGGCCGCGGTCAGCCACGATCTGCGCACGCCGCTGGCCGGCATCAAGGCGTCGGTCACCTCACTGCGCTCCGATGACGTCGCCTGGTCCGAGGAGGACGAGGCGGAGCTGCTGGCCGGTATCGAGGCGGGTGCCGACCGGCTGGACCACCTGGTGGGCAACCTCCTGGACATGTCCCGGCTCCAGACCGGCACGGTCACCCCGCTGATCCGCGAGATCGACCTCGACGAGGTCGTCCCGATGGCGCTCGGCGGCGTACCGGAGGGGAGTGTCAGCCTCGACATCCCCGAGGAGCTGCCGATGGTCGCGGTCGACCCGGGCCTGCTGGAGCGCTCGGTCGCCAACCTCGTCGAGAACGCCGTCAAGTACAGCCCGGACGGCGAGGTGGTGCTGGTCGCGGCCAGTGCGCTCGGCGACCGGGTGGAGCTGCGGATCGCCGACCGGGGGCCGGGTGTCCCGGACAGCGCCAAGGACCGGATCTTCGAGCCGTTCCAGCGGTACGGTGATGCCCCGCGCGGCGCCGGCGTGGGCCTCGGCCTGGCCGTGGCGCGCGGTTTCGCGGAGGCGATCGGCGGCACGCTGGCCGCGGAGGACACTCCGGGGGGCGGGATGACCATGGTCCTCACGCTCCGGGCCGCTCCGGGCGTGCCGCCGGTCCGGCCCGATCTCCCGGCGCAGGCGACGACATGAGCCCAGCGGGCCATGGCAGAAGCCCCGGGGGCGGCATAGCGTCGCGTCCGCACGACGGTGTGCGTCCGCTCCGCGACACGCGTCCGGGCCTCACCACCGGCCGGACCCTACCGTCCACACTCACCACATGCCCGGCGGGCCCCGCCCGCCGGCTACGACCGACACCACGAGGAGAACGCCAGTGAACCGGGTGCTTGTGGTCGATGACGAGCCGCAGATCGTCCGCGCCCTCGTGATCAACCTGAAGGCGCGCAAGTACGAGGTCGACGCGGCCCCCGACGGGGCCACCGCCCTCAAACTCGCCGCCGCCCGACACCCCGATGTCATCGTCCTCGACCTCGGTCTGCCCGATATGGACGGCGTCGAGGTCATCAAGGGACTGCGTGGCTGGACACGGGTGCCGATCCTGGTGCTCTCGGCCCGGCAGACGTCCGACGAGAAGGTCGAGGCGCTGGACGCGGGCGCGGACGACTACGTGACCAAGCCGTTCGGCATGGACGAGCTGCTGGCGCGGCTGCGGGCGGCGGTGCGCCGGGCCGAGCCGACCGGGCCGGCCGACGACGAGGTGATCGTGGAGACCGAGGGCTTCACCGTCGACCTCGCGGCCAAGAAGGTCAACCGCGGGGGCCGGGACATCCGGCTGACCCCCACCGAGTGGCATCTGCTGGAGGTCCTGGTCCGCAACCAGGGCCGCCTGGTCAGCCAGAAGCAGCTGCTCCAGGAGGTGTGGGGGCCGTCGTACGGCACGGAGACCAACTACCTGCGGGTCTACATGGCCCAGCTCCGCCGCAAGCTGGAGATCGACCCGTCGCACCCCCGGCACTTCATCACGGAGCCCGGGATGGGGTACCGGTTCGAGCAGTGAGGGGGCGGCGCGGCCGGGGGACGGGGGCGCCGCCCGGAGGGCGCGGCAGCGCGGAACCCGGCGCGGGGGGGCCGAGCGCACCGGTTCGCGCGGTGCGGGGCGGTCGGGCAGCCCCGGTACGCTGGGGTTATGAGTGCTGGGATCCGACCCGAGAAGCCGGCCGGCCGCTTCCGCCGGATGCTCGACAGGCTGTCGTCCTCCGAGGAGGAGCTCCAGTCCGCCGAGCTGCAGCAGGACACGCAGGCGACGGGGTGCACCCGTATCTGCGACTGCGACGACCGCCAGATAGTGAAGGTCACCGGCACCCTGCGGCATGTGACGCTGCGGCCCCGCGCCGGTGTGCCCGCGCTGGAGGCGGAGCTGTTCGACGGCTCCGCCGCCCTCGACGTGGTGTGGCTCGGCCGCCGTTCCATCGTCGGGATAGAGCCGGGCCGTAAGCTCATCGCCTCGGGCCGCGTCTCCCTGAGCCACGGACGCCGGGTCCTCTTCAATCCCAAGTACGAACTGCGACCGCTCGGACAGGAGTAGCCGGTGACGTCGTACGACCGACCGACCACTGACCCTGACGCATCCCCCGGCCACGCGACCGCCCCGGCAGGCCTCTCTGCCCCGCCGGAGGCCGCCGCGGGCCCGGACGCCGGCCGGGAGGTGACCGAGGCGGCGCTGTTCGAGGCGTTCGGCGGTGTGCGCGGCATGGTGGAGACCGTTCTCCCCGGCCTGCTGTTCGTCGCGATCTTCACGGTCAACAAGGACCTGCACATCTCGGCGATCGCCGCGCTGGCCGTGTCGCTGGTGCTGTGCGCGGTCCGCCTGATCCGCCGGGACACCGTCAAGCACGCCTTCAGCGGCGTCTTCGGGGTGGCCTTCGGCGTGGTCTTCGCGATGATGACCGGCAACGCCAAGGACTTCTACCTGCCGGGCATGCTCTACACCCTCGGCCTGGCCCTCGCCTACATCGTCAGCACGCTCGCGGGCGTCCCGCTGATCGGGCTGATCCTGGGCCCGGTGTTCAAGGAGAACCTCTCCTGGCGCACCCGCAACCCGGGCCGGAAGGCGGCGTACGCGAAGGCCAGCTGGGCGTGGGGGCTGATCCTGCTCGCCAAGTGCCTGATCCTCTTCCCGCTGTACTGGTGGGCGGACACCACGCAGCTCGGCTGGGTGCTGGTGGCCCTGAAGATCCCGCCGTTCCTGCTCGCGCTGTATCTGACCTGGGTGTTCCTGGTGAAGGCGCCGGCGCCGATCGACGTCTTCGCCGAGATGGAGGCGCAGGAGAAGGCGGAGGAGGCCGAACGGGAGCGGCAGCGCGGGCTGCCGGCCACGGCTCCCGACGCGGCTGCCGCGGACCGGCCGGGCGGCGGGCCGCGCCACCGCCGCTGACGGATCCGCCGCACCGCACCGCATCGCAGGACGCCGGGGCCCGGGAACCAACGTGGTTCCCGGGCCCCGGCGTTCGCCCGTCGGTCAGCTGTCGTCGCGCCGCACCGACAGCAGGTCCTCCAGCTGCTCCTCGCGCGACTGGGCCGCCACGAACAGCAGCTCGTCGCCCGCTTCCAGCGCGTCCTCCTTGTTGGGCGTCAGCACCCGCGTACCGCGGATGATCGTCACCAGGGAGGTGTCCTCGGGCCAGTCCACATCGCCGACCCGGGTGCCGGCCAGCGCCGCCTCCGGGGGCAGCGTCAGCTCGACGAGGTTGGCGTCACCGTGGCTGAAGCGCAGCAGCCGCACCAGGTCGCCGACGCTGACCGCCTCCTCGACCAGGGCCGACATCAGCCGCGGAGTGGAGACCGCGACGTCGACGCCCCAGGCTTCGTTGAACAGCCACTCGTTCTTCGGGTTGTTGACCCGGGCGACCACCCGCGGCACGCCGTACTCGGTCTTGGCGAGCAGCGAGACGACCAGGTTGACCTTGTCGTCGCCGGTCGCCGCGATGACGACGTTGCAGCGCTGCAACGCGGCCTCGTCGAGCGAGGTGATCTCGCAGGCGTCGGCGAGCAGCCATTCCGCCAGCGGCACCCGCTCGACGGAGATGGCCGTCGGCGCCTTGTCGATGAGCAGGATCTCGTGGCCGTTCTCCAGCAGTTCACCGGCGATGGAGCGGCCGACCGCGCCGGCACCCGCAATGGCGACCCTCATGCGTGCGCCTCCTCAGGACCCTGGGCGAATGCCGCCTCGACCTTCTCGACCTCGTCGGTGCGCATCATCACGTGCACCAGATCGCCTTCCTGCAGCACCGTCTGCGAGGTCGGCAGCATCGCTTCACCCAGCCGGGTGAGGAAGGCGACGCGGACACCGGTCTCGTCCTGCAGCTTGCTGATCTTGTGGCCGACCCAGGAGGTGTCGGTGTGCACCTCGGCGAGCTGGACGCCGCCGCTCGGGTCGCGCCACAGCGGTTCGGCGCCCGAGGGGAGCAGCCGGCGCAGCATCTGGTCCGCGGTCCAGCGGACGGTGGCGACGGTGGGGATGCCGAGGCGCTGGTAGACCTCGGCGCGGCGCGGGTCGTAGATCCGGGCCGCGACGTTCTCGACGCCGAACATCTCGCGGGCCACCCGGGCGGCGATGATGTTGGAGTTGTCACCGCTGGAGACGGCCGCGAAGGCACCCGCCTCCTCGATGCCGGCCTCCCTCAGGGTGTCCTGGTCGAAGCCGACACCGGTCACCCGGCGACCGCCGAAGGCGGAGCCGAGGCGACGGAACGCGGTCGGGTCCTGGTCGATCACCGCGATGGTGTGCCCCTGGCTCTCCAGGGTCTGCGCGAGCGCCGAGCCGACCCGCCCGCACCCCATGATGACGATGTGCATGCTGATTACCCCGTGCCCTGGACTAGCGCGCTGACCTGCACAAACACCCTGCTCACTACTTTCTTCTCCGAGTACCGGCGACACGAAGCCACTGCTCGCCACAGCGGCCCGGTGCGTCGCACGGCAGCGCCGGCGGCACCGTGGCCCGGTACAACCGTAGCCGCAATACGGCGCCCGGTAGGGGGCGCGGTGACCACCGGCCCGATGCGGGCCGGCCGCGCACGGCCGCCGGATCGCGCGCCCGGCTGCGCGCCGCCGCGTCCGTAGGGCACGCTACGAGGCGTGCCCCACCTGCCACAGCAGCCCCAACTGGGCTCTCCCACACCGCACATGGTGGTCTGCGGCGATGACGCGCTCGCGCACCGGCTCGCCGCCGAACTCCGGGATGTCTACCGCGAACGGGTGACACTGGTCGTCCCGTCCGCCCGGGAGCCGCACCGCCCCCGGGTACCGCCGCCGTCCCGCGGCCTCGGCCGGGCCACCGCACTGCTGGGCCGGGTCTCGGCGGCGGTGGCCCGCACCGGACCGGGCGCCCCGGCCGCCGCCCCCGTACCGCCGCCCGCGGCGCCCCGCACCCACGCGGAGCCGCCGCCCGAGCCGATACGGATCCTGGAGGCGGCCCAGCCCGACGACGCGGTGCTGGCCGAGGCGGGGATCGGGGAGGCGGGGGCGCT
>NZ_KN708638.1:6205078-6234155 GCF_000805335.1 Streptomyces sp. CT34
GAGGCGGGTATCGGGGAGGCGGGCGCGCTGGCGCTGGTCCATGACGACGACGAGCTCAACATCCATGCCGCGCTGCGCGCCCGCCGCCTCAACCCCCGGCTGCGGCTGGTCATCCGGCTCTACAACCGCAAACTCGGCCAGCATCTGGAGGAGTTGCTCGACCAGGCGGCGGCGGTCGCCGGCAGCCGCGGCGCGGACGGCGAGGAGCCGCCCCGGGCCGACGCGTCCACGACCGTGCTGTCCGACGCGGACACCGTCGCGCCCGCGCTGGTGGCCACCGCGGTCGCCGGGACCAGCAAGGTCATCGAGGCCGACGGGCTGCTGCTGCGCGCCGTGGAGCGCCCGCCGGCGCCGCCTGGCCGGGCCGCCGCGCCGGGCCTGTGCACCCTTGCCGTCCTGCCCCCGTCCGCCGGCGACCCGGCCGAAGGGGCGGCGGACGGGGACGAGGGGCCCGACCTGCTGCCGGACGACGCCACCGCCGCGGCGGCGGGCGACCGCGGCACCGTGGTCCTGGAGACCGTCTCCTACCGGGGCCGGACGCTGCGCCCGCGCCGGCTGCGCGGCCGGGGCGCGCCGCTCGCCTCGCTGTTCTCCCGGCGGCTGCGCTGGTCGCTCGCCGGCATCGTCGGCGCGGTGCTGGCGCTGGCCGTCGCCGCGTCCCTGACGTCCCACGTACCGCCGCTGCACGCCGCCTACCTGACGCTGCTGGACCTGTTCGCCATCAACGACCCGGCGATCGACCAGCCGCTGCCGCGCAAGATCCTCCAGCTGCTGTCCGGGCTGGTCGGCCTGCTGCTGCTCCCGGTACTGGTCGCGGCGGCGTTCGAGGGGCTGGGCACCTTCCGCAGCGCCTCCGCGCTGCGCCGCCCGCCGCGCGGGCTGTCCGGACACGTGGTGCTGCTGGGGCTCGGCAAGATCGGCACCCGGGTGCTGGCCCGGCTGCACGAGATGGGCATCCCGGTGGTGTGCATCGAGGCCGACCCGGAGGCCCGCGGCATCGCCCTCGCACGCCGGTTGCGGATACCCACCGTATTGGGTGACGTCACACAAGAAGGCGTCCTGGAAGCCGCGTTGGCCGACCGGGCCCGCACCCTGCTGGCGCTGACGAGTGAGGACACCACCAACCTGGAGGCCGCCCTCTATGCCCGGTCGGTCAACCCCCGGCTGCGGGTGACCCTGCGCCTCTTCGACGACGGGTTCGCGTACGCCGTCTACCGCACCCTGCGCGCCGCCCACCCCGGGGCGCGGACCCGCAGCCGCAGCGTCACGTTCCTCGCGGCGCCCGCCTTCGCCGGGGCGATGATGGGCCGGCAGATCCTGGGTGCCGTCCCCGTGGAGCGGCGGGTGCTGCTGGTCGCCCGGGTCGAGGTACGCGGCCATGCCGCCCTGGAGGGCCGCACGCTCGGCGAGGTGCTGCGTCCTGGACGGCTGCGGGTGCTGGCCGTCGACACCTCCGCGCCCGACGATCCGGAGGCGGACGCGGCGGCCGGTGCGCCCCAGCCGGGTGCGGAGAGCGCGCCGGCGCTCCTGGCGCACGAGCTGGGCGACGGCTATGTGCTGCGCCCGCAGGACCGGGTGCTGCTGGCCGCGACCCGGGAGGGGCTGGGAGAGCTGCCGTCCCGGCACCCGCGGACGGCCGGCGCCGCGGGGGAGTAGGGCAGGCCCGCGGCCCGTGAACCGCGCCACGGGCCGGCCGGGACGGATACCCCGCGACAACGGCGCCCCCGTACGTGTGATGTGCGGGTATCGTGCAGATCCTGCGCTTCCAGTGCGCGGCCCGGCAAGCCCGTGCAGCGGAACCCACCCTTGCCCTATTACCCCTTTCGGTGGTGGGTGGTCGAGAGTCTTGACGAACCCTTAGCATTCCTCGGGTGTCCAAACTGACCGACGTGCCCAAACGGATCTTGATCGGGCGCGCACTGCGCAGCGACCGGCTGGCGGAGACCCTTCTCCCCAAGCGCATCGCACTCCCCGTCTTCGCCTCCGACCCGCTCTCCTCCGTGGCCTACGCGCCGGGCGAGGTGCTGCTCGTCCTGTCCGTGGCCGGAGTGTCCGCGTACAGCTTCAGCCCCTGGATCGCCGTCGCGGTCGTGGTGCTGATGTTCACCGTCGTCGCGTCATACCGGCAGAACGTGCACGCCTACCCGAGCGGCGGCGGCGACTACGAGGTCGCCACCACCAACCTCGGTCCCAAGGCCGGCCTGACCGTCGCCAGTGCGCTCCTGGTCGACTACGTCCTGACCGTCGCGGTCTCCATCGCCTCCGGCGTGGAGAACCTCGGCTCCGCCGTCCCCTTCGTCGTCGAGCACAAGACCCTCAGCGCGATCGTGATCATCGTGCTGCTGACGCTGATGAACCTCCGCGGCGTCAGGGAATCCGGCAAGCTCTTCGCCATCCCCACCTACGTCTTCGTCGCCGGCGTCTTCATCATGATCGCCTGGGGCGCGATCCGCGGCCTGATCCTGGGCGACACCATGCGCGCCCCCACCGCCGGCCTCACCATCCACCCCGAACAGGGCGGCCTGGCCGGCTTCGCGTTGATCTTGCTGCTGCTGCGCGCCTTCTCCTCCGGCTGCGCCGCGCTCACCGGCGTCGAGGCGATCTCCAACGGCGTGCCCGCCTTCCGCAAGCCGAAGTCCAGGAACGCCGCGACCACCCTCGCCCTCATGGGCGGGCTGGCCGTCACCATGTTCTGCGGCATCATCGCGCTGGCCATGACCACCCACGTCAGGATGGCCGAGAACCCCGCCACCGACCTGCTCAGCAACGGCCGGCCGATCGGCTCCGGATACACCCAGAACCCGGTCATCTCGCAGGTCGCCGAGGCGGTCTTCGGCAAGGGCAGCTTCCTGTTCGTCGTCCTCGCCGCGGCCACCGCCCTGGTCCTCTTCCTGGCCGCCAACACCGCCTACAACGGCTTTCCGCTGCTCGGCTCGATCCTCGCCCAGGACCGCTACCTGCCCCGCCAGCTGCACACCCGCGGCGACCGGCTGGCCTTCTCCAACGGCATCGTCCTGCTCGCCGGCGCCGCCACCGTCCTCGTCTACCTCTACGGCGCGGACTCCACCCGCCTCATCCAGCTCTACATCGTCGGCGTCTTCGTCTCCTTCACCCTCAGCCAGACCGGCATGGTCCGGCACTGGAACCGCCACCTGCTGACCGAGAAGGACCCGGCCAAGCGCCGCCGCATGCACCGCTCCCGCGCCATCAACGCCTTCGGTGCCTTCTTCACCGGCCTGGTCCTGGTCGTCGTCCTGCTCACCAAGTTCACCCACGGCGCCTGGGTGGCCCTCCTCGGCATGGTCATCTTCTTCGTCACCATGACCGCCATCCGCCGCCACTACGACCGGGTCGCCGACGAGCTCGCCGCCGAGGACACTCCGGACGACGAGGTCGTACGCCCCTCCCGGGTGCACTCCCTCGTCCTCGTCTCCAAGGTGCACAAGCCCACCCTGCGCGCCCTGAACTACGCCAAGCTGATGCGCTCCGACACCCTCGAAGCGGTCAGCGTCGACGTCGACCAGGCCGACACCCGGGCGCTGCGCGCCGAGTGGGAGCGGCGCGGTATCGAGGTCCCCCTCAAGGTCCTCGCCTCCCCGTACCGCGAGATCACCCGGCCGATCATCGACCACGTCAAGTCGCTGCGCCGCGAGAGCCCGCGCGACGCCGTCTCCGTCTACATCCCCGAGTACGTCGTCGGCCACTGGTACGAGCACCTGCTCCACAACCAGTCCGCGCTGCGCCTCAAGGGACGCCTCCTCTTCACCCCCGGCGTCATGGTCACCTCCGTGCCCTGGCAGCTGGACTCCTCCGAGGCCGCCAAGAAGCGCGCCCGCAAGCGCGCGGAATGGAACGCCCCGGGTGCGGTGCGCCGCGGCCCGGTCGTCCAGCCGAAGAAGGAGAAGAAGGAGAAGGAGAAGAAGGAACAGGCCGCCGCCAGGAAGTAGCGCCCGGGCCGTGGCACCGCCCGCCGGTGCCGCGCGCCCCGGCCCCTTCACCGGAGCCGGGCACCCCGCGAGGGGACGTAGAATTGACGGCTGGCCTCCGCCCGGAGGCCGGCCGTACCGCCTTCTCGACCCACCCCAGGAGCTCGTCCGCCATGCAGCCGGAACCCAAGAAGTCGCTGGTCGGCGAGGAGTACGAGGTCGAGGTCGGCCCGGTCGCCCACGGCGGCCACTGCATCGCCCGCACGGAAGCCGGCCAGGTCCTCTTCGTGCGGCACGCACTGCCCGGTGAGCGCGTCATCGCCCGCGTCACCGACGGCGAGGAGGGCGCCCGCTTCCTGCGCACCGACGCCGTCGAGATCCTCACCCCCTCCAAGGACCGCGTCGAGGCGCCCTGCCCGTTCTCCGGCCCCGGCCGGTGCGGCGGCTGCGACTGGCAGCACGCCGCGCCCGGAGCCCAGCGCCGCCTGAAGGCATCGGTCATCGCCGAGCAGCTGGCGCGGCTGGCCGGACTCACACCCGAGGAGAGCGGCTGGGACGGCACCGTCGAGCCCGCCCCCGGGGACAAGGTGGCCAAGGGCGAGGTCCCGGCCTGGCGCACCCGCGTCCAGTACGCAGTCGACGCCGAAGGCCGCCCCGGACTCCGCAAGCACCGCTCGCACGACATCGAGCCGGTCACCCACTGCATGATCGCCGCCCCCGGTGTCACCGAACTCGGCATCGAGCAGCGCACCTGGCCGCAGATCGCCACCGTCGAGGCGATCGCCGCCACCGGCTCCCACGACCGCCAGGTCATCCTCACCCCCCGCCCCGGTGGGCGCCTTCCCATCGTCGAACTCGACAAGCCGGTCTCCGTCCTCCGGATCAACGAGAAGGACGGCGGCGTGCACCGCGTCCACGGCCGCCCCTTCGTCCGCGAACGCGCCGCCGGCCGCACCTGGCGCGTCGGCAACGGCGGCTTCTGGCAGGTACACCCGAAGGCCGCCGACCTCCTCGTCGAGGCCGTCATGCAGGGCCTGATGCCCAAGAAGGGCGATATGGCCCTCGACCTCTACTGCGGCGTCGGCCTCTTCGCCGGCGCCCTCGCCGAACGCGTCGGCGACAAGGGCGCGGTCCTCGGCATCGAATCCGGCAAGCGCGCCGTCGAGGACGCCCGCCACAACCTCCAGGACCTCGACCGGGTACGCATCGAACACGGCAAGGTCGACCAGATCCTCCCCCGCACCGGCATCACGGACGTCGACCTCGTCGTCCTCGACCCGCCCCGCGCCGGCGCCGGCAAGAAGACCGTCCACCACCTCGCCTCGCTCACCCCGCGCCGCATCGCCTACGTCGCCTGCGACCCGGCCGCCCTCGCCCGCGACCTCAACTACTTCCGCGAGGCGGGCTATTCACCGCGGCGGATGCGGGCGTTCGATCTCTTTCCGATGACCCATCATGTGGAGTGCGTCGCGATCCTTGAGCCCGCTGGAAAGGGCCGCTGACCTGCGGTTTCGTGTGGTGTGCGTTATGGGCGTTGTGTGCGTTACGGGCGATATCTTGACGCATATTCGACGCACGTGACGCACGTTTGACGCACGTCCTGACGGTGCGTCAAGGTCTCTTGTGTGCAGGATCGCCTGTTCAGACTCGGACTCGGACTGAACAGGCACGGAAACGGCCTGCGGTCCGGGTCGCTGCGTGTTCGGCAGCCGCAGACCTGAGTCGGGGCCGGGCGTCGCGCCGCCGCTCGTCCCGGAGTCCAACTGGTCAAGCGGGGAGAGCCGGTTGGCGCCTGGGGGCCAAGGGGGCCTGTCGTGGTCTTCTGCCGTGTTCGGCGGTGGGGGCGGGGCGTGGTGCGTGCCGCGCGGTAGCCCTGGGCCGGTGTCGGCGGAGGGCCCGTCAGGCGGTTGCCTACCGTCGTACGGGGCGCGGTAGGGGTGTCAGCATCCTTGGCTCGTAGTGCAGTTGGCTGTCTGTGGCGCGGTCGGTGAGGCGGTTGTGCTCGCGTTCGACGTGGTCGTGCGTCCGCTTGCCGCGGTGTCTTGCGGGGCCTGGTGCGGGTCGATGGGTGTCGGGTTCGCGCGTTGCCTGTAGGCGAATACCGTAATACGGTATTCGCCTACAGTGGACCGGAGTTGATCGGTGCCCGGTCGCGCGAACAGTCGTAAAGGGCGGGGAGTTGGACGACGCGCGGGTACGCAGGTTTGCCGCACCTCTGCGGGAGCAGGTCGTCGATCTGCTGCGGGAAGCCATCGTGGCGGGCGAGTTCGCGCCGGGGGAGCGGTTGGTGGAGAACCGGCTGTGTGCGCGGTTCGAGGTCAGCCGGACCGTGATCCGCGAGGCGTTGCGGCAGTTGGAGTCCGAGGGCCTGGTCGCCATGGTGCCCAACCGCGGGCCGCGAGTCGCCGTGCTCAGCGCGGAGCAGGCCCGCTCCCTGTTCGAGGTGCGCGGCGCGTTGGAGGGGCTTGCCGGGGCGCTGTTCGCGGAGCATGCCACCGACGAGCAGTGCGCCGGGCTCGAATCCGCCCTGGATCTCGTGCGCGAGGCCCTGGCCGGTGATGACGCGCGAGAGCGGCTGCGGGCCAAGGATGCGTACTACGCGGCCCTGCTCGCCGGTACCCGCAACAGTGTCGTGCCGGTGATGTTGCGTACCGTGCAGGCTCGCGTCCAGCAGCTGCGCGGCTTCTCCCTCGGCGCGCCGGGGCGGGCCGGGGAGTCCGTCGCCGAGTTGGCGCGGATCACCGAGGCGGCCGCGCGCGAGCGCGATCCCGAAGCGGCGCGCGCCGCCTGCGAACAACACGTCCGGGCCGCGGCCCAGGTCGCCCTCGCCGAAATGGCGCGCCGCCGTGCCACATGACGCCCCCACCCCGCACCCCCATCACCGCATCCCCCAACATCTACCTGTCGGGGTTATCGATGCCTGAAAACGGAGTCGACTTCCTGGACCCCCGCTGGCGCCGGCGCTGGCGGCAGGCACTCCGGGAGAGCACGGAACTCGCACACATCGGCCGCTGGTGCCATCTCGGCCTGGTACTGGGCAGTCCCGCCGGCACCAGGGCCTTACGCCTGGAAAGGGCACGGATCGTCGAGGACGCCGAACTCCCCGGCCCTGACTGGCCGGAGAGACTGGAGCTGTACGGATCGCAGCGTGCCTGGGCGGCCTTTCTGGCGCCCGTGCCGCCGCCGTTCCACAACGACCTGCCTGCGCTGGACCGCAGGCAGGAGGACTTCGAAGTTCGATCGGGACGTGAGGTGATGGTACGTCATCTCCGCTCGCCCCAACTGGTTTTCGAGTGCGCTCGTCAGGTCGGGCGGGGGGTGTGAGCGTGGCCGTTTTCGAGGAGAGCGTCGGCCGGTATGTGCACCTGGACATCGGCGGGCGCGACCACCGGCTCTTCTTCGAGGAGGCGGGCGCCGGCATGCCGCTGCTGTGCCTGCACACCGCCGGATCGGACGCCCGGCAGTACCGCCACCTGTTGGCCGACCCCGAAGTGACCCGACGCTTCCGGGTGATCGCCTTCGACCTGCCGTGGCACGGCCGTTCGCTGCCGCCGGACGGCTGGTGGCACCAGGAGTACCTGCTCACCACCGAGCGCTACGTGGAGACCGTGCTCGCCTTCCTGGCCGCGCTGGAGTTGGACCGGCCGATCCTGCTGGGCTGCTCGATGGCGGGGGTCCTGGTGCTCGAACTGGCCCGCCGGCACGGTCCGCGCCTCGGCGGTGTGATCGGGGTGTCCGGGGCGACCACGTACCGGGGCAGGTTCGAGGACTGGTCGCTGCGGCCGGACCTCAACGCCCAGCAGTCGGTGGCTTCCTGGACCTATGGATTGATGGCCCCGCAGAGCCCGGAGAGCGCCCGGCGCGAGGTCTGGTGGGGGTACAGCCAGGGCGGCCCGGGCGTCTACCGCGGCGACACCTACTTCTTCAGCGAGGATCTCGACCTGCGCGGGCGCGAGTTGGAGATCGACACCGAGGTGTGCCCGGTGCACCTGCTCACCGGGGAGTACGACCACGCCTGCACCCCCGAGGGGACCGAGGCGACGGTGCGCGCGATGCCGGGCGCGACCGGCGGGCGCATGCCGAGCCTCGGCCACTTCCCGATGACGGAGAACTACCCGCTCTTCCGCACCCATCTGATCCCCGCGCTCACCGAGTTGGCCGGGCGACGCACGCCAGGAGAGGAACCGACCCCATGACCGACGCCGCCGAGCAACACAAGCAGGAGTACATCGACGAGATGGCCCGCACCCGCGGCTACGTCCTGCCCTACCACAAGGTGATGGCCAAGCAGGACTTCGAGGTGCTCAGGGCCGCCAACGGCCTGGTCTCCGCGGCCTACCTGGAGCAGCGCACCCTGGACCGCAGGACCAAGGAGCTGATCTTCATCGTCAGCCTCACCGTGCTGCGGGCCGGCCGCGGCCACATCCAAAGCCACATCCGCGTGGCCCTCGACGTCGGGGTCTCCCCCCAGGAGATCCTGGAAGCGATCGAGATCGCCCTGCCGGAGGCCGGGATCGTCGCCTTCCAGGAGGGTTTCGAGGCGTGGCGCGAGGTGGTCGGCGCGGACGGCATCGAGCCGACCGTCGCCGCACACGACGCGGGATAGCCGCGGTCACGTTGCCGCGCCGCCCCGCAACAGGCGGTCGAGGAACTGCTGCCGCCGGGCGAGCCTCGCGTAGTTCCGGGAGAGCCGGAGCAGCGCGGAGCGCTCGGCGGCGTGGTCGGCGTCGGGGCCTGAGCCGACCGAGGGCGCCGGCTCTGCGGCGGGTGCGGGCGGCACGGTGGGGCGCGCCCGCAGCGCCTGCAGCAGGACGCGGGCGGACTGTACGGAACCGTCCGGCCGCAGATCCGCCTGGAGCGCGACGAGGCCGTCCTGGATCTCGACGAGTCGCCGGTAGAGCTTGTACTCCGCGGTCCCCACCGCCTGACCGGGCGGGGAGAGGGCGATGGCCGGATTGCGGCTGTAGAGGTCGCCCCACAGGCGGCCGAGCCGACGGTAATGGTGGTAGGCGCGTAGCCGGTTGAGGCGCCGGGAGAGGGGCGGACCCCAGATCGGGATGGTCAGGCCGAGCAGCATCATGGACGTGCCCAGACTCAGCATCTCCGGGCTGAAGATCTGCCACGCCGTGGTCAGGTTCCCGAGCGAGGCGCCGAAGATGGACAGCGCGCGCAGCACGCACACGGACAGATGCACCAACGCCCCGCAGGCGGTGAGCACCAGTCCGCAGCGGATCCAGGGCGGGCCGGCCAACCGCGCGTAGCCCAGGCTGCACACGGCCACCCGGATCAGGCCGAAGCCCAGCGTGAAGAGGAAGTAGAGCATGTAGACGGCGTGCCCGACGAACCCGTCGAAGACCGTGTAGGTGGGCACCGGGTTCTCCGGCAGGCCGGGCGTCAGTAGCCACAGCGCCGCCATCACGGTGGCCGCGCCCAGCGCGATCAGGGTCCACCTGCGGACGTGGGCGCGCCCCTCGCCGGGTTCGGCACACCAGAGGTTGAGCAGGATCAGCACCGAGGCGGTCCACGCCACCCCGTTGCTGATGTCGATGATCAGCCGGGCGAGGTCGGGGAGCCCGACGGCGTGGTCGAAGGCCACGTAGACGGCCGGGACGTTGAGGGTGAAGGCCGTGCCCTTGAAGACGAAGGAACACAGCAGTGTGATCGAGGCCGGAGAGGTGTGGCCGGCGAGGATCCGGCGGGCGCGGTCGAGCGTGCACAGCCAACACAGGGCCGCGACGGAGGAGTAGAGGAGATTGACGCAGTGCAGGTCATGGCGAGCGGAAAGGGCGGACATCGCGCGCCCCCTACCGGTCGCCCAGCTCGCGGTCGTCGGGTGCGAGCGATTGCAGCACCCGTTCGAGCAGCCGGTCCGTGGTGGGGCCGGGAAGCCGGCCGCTGCGGCTGGTGCGTTCGCCGAGCAGGGAGGCCATCATCTCGGCCTCGGCTTCCTGGCGGTCTTCGTAGCTGGTCCGGCCCAGAGTCCGGATCGGCCCGTGACCCGCGTCCGCGGCGTGGCCCTTGTGGTCGCAGATGACGTGGCTCAGCTCGTGCAGTATCACGTGCTCGCGGTGGAGTCGGGGGGTGCCGGGCCGGAAGACGACGTAGTCGACCTCGTCGGTGGAGACCAACATGCCATGCACCGTGGTGCTGTTCAGCTCGAACGGCACCAGTTCGATCACCCGGCCGCTTAACTCCTGGGCGGCCAACAGGATTTCGTCGATGTCGCGGGCCTGGTCCAAGCCGAGTTCACGGAGCCGCTGCGAGCACCGCTCGTGCACTCGGCGCAGGCGTTCACGACCTGAGCGTCTGGCGCGCAGCCCGGCGCTGAGCTTCATTCGGCTTCCTGATCGCCGGAGACGGGCGGGAGCCCCTGCAACTGCCGTACGTGGTCCAGGACCGCGGCGACGGCCTTGAGCCCGTCGTCGTTGACGCCTACCGCACGCAGCATGATGGAGCGCATGCCGGCCTGGTTGAGTTGTGGAAGCGCGGCGATCTCGTGCTCAAGGGTGGTTGGCGCCTGGGTGTCGGTGAGCCGCGAGACCGGGACCCCGAAGAACTCGGCGAGCCCGGTGAGGAGTTCGATCGACGGTCGGCTGCGCTTGCCGGTGCGCAGCGCGGACAGATACGCGCCGCTCACCTTGACCTTGGGATGGTGGGTCTTGATCTGGGCGGCCACCTCGTCGTTGGTCCACGGTCTACCGTCGGGACGGCCGGATCTGAACAGGGCGTCGATCCGTTCGGCCAAGCTGGGTTGCGCGCTCAGATCTGTCACGGATCCAGTGAACCATCGTCAAACCCGCCAGATCGACCGGTGGTTGAAAGCAATCGCTGTGACTCGTCTTACAGTTGACAAGGCGAGCCGAGGGGCGGAAGTGTCGACCTCATCAACTGCTGGTCGAGTGGGATCAACTGCTGGTTGCAATGGCGCGACAGGCAGTCTGCCCACCAACGGCCTGCCCCGTTCGCATACGACCGATGCCGACAGGGCGGGCCGTGGCATTGAGGGGGAAACGCATGTCCATCGTGATCCAGGTCGCCTGGCTCGCGCTGATCGCATCGATCGAGATCATCGCGACCCAGTGGGACCGACTGGTGCGCGGCCACGTCCGAAAGGTGCGCAACCTCGCCTTCACCGTCATCAACCACCTGGTCATCCCGATAGCGACAGTCACCGTCACGCACCTGTGCCAGCCGCGGATCGGCACCCACTGGATCGCCGGGCTGCCGGTACTGCCAGGCATCGTGCTGACGGTGGTGGTGCTCGACTTCGCCGGGTACTGGTTCCACCGGTTCAGTCACCGCAACCTCTTCCTGTGGCGGTTCCATCAAATCCACCACCTGGACGAGGACTTCGACGCCACCACGGGCGCCCGGGTACACACCGTCGAAGAAGTCATGCACCAGATCGTGCTGATCGTCATCGCCGTGGCGCTGGGCGCTCCGTCGTCCTACTTCACCGCCTTCGCCACGCTCGCGTTCATCATGGCGATCTTCCACCACTGCAATGTCGCCATTCCGTGGAAGGTGGAACGGGTGCTGCGCACCGTCGTCTTCACCCCGGCCCTCCACGTGCCGCACCACAACGACGACATCGTCAACACCGACACCAACTTCGGCTTCATCTTCCCCTGGTGGGACCGGATGTTCGGCAGCTACAACACGGCCCGACGGACGCCCCAGTGGCGCATCGGCCTGGACTACTCGCACGACCTGTCGCTCCACCGCCTGATACTCCAACCCTTCCTCCCCAGGCAACTCAAGGAGACGGCCACCCCGCCGACCCCGAA
The DNA here is from genome assembly GCF_000805335.1 of Streptomyces sp. CT34. Lineage (GTDB taxonomy): Bacteria > Actinomycetota > Actinomycetes > Streptomycetales > Streptomycetaceae > Streptomyces. The sequence continues at coordinate 6,216,792 of NZ_KN708638.1, forward strand.
CACCACCTACGAAACGGTCGGCCAGGCGGCCGTCCGGCCGGAGGAGAAGACGGCATGATGCTCTCCGTTCCGGCCATGCTGATGCGCGGCGGCACCTCCAAGGGGCTCTACCTGACCCGGGAGGCCGTCGACGACACCGGAGTCCCGCCGGAGGTCTTACTTCCGGCCCTGCTCGGCTCGCCCGACCCCCGGCAGATCGACGGGATCGGTGGGGCGCAGACAACCACCAGCAAGGTGGCCATCATCGAGCCGTCCACCAGGCCCGGCATCGACGTGGACTACCTGTTCGCCCAGGTGGACATCGCCACCGACACCGTCGACTGGACCCCCACCTGCGGCAACCTGCTGACCGGCGTCGGCGCGTTCGCCATCGAGCGCGGGATGGTCCCGGTCGCCGGCGACGTCACCGAGGTGCGGGTCCACCTGGTCAACACCGGGGCCGACGTCCTCCTCACCGTCCAGACGCCCGGCGGTGCCGTGCGCTACGACGGCGAGACGGCGGTCGACGGGGTGCCCGGCGGCGCGGCGCCGGTCGGCGTGACGTTCACCGAGTTCACCGGCGGCACCACCGGGTCGCTCTTCCCCACCGGCAACCCGAGGGACGTCATCGACGGCGTCGAGGTCTCCTGCGTGGACGCCGGCGTGGCCGCCGTCCTGATGCGCGCCGCCGACCTCGGCGTCACCGGTGCCGAGAGCCCGACGGAGCTCGACGCGGACCGGGCCCTGTTGGAACGGATCGAGTTCCTGCGCCGCCAGGCCGGAAAACTGATGGGAATGGGGGACGTCGCCGGCCGGGTAGTGCCCAAGGTGATGCTGCTCTCGCCCTCGGAAGACGCCACCATCCGGTCCCGGTACTTCGTACCGACCAGCTGCCACCCCGCGCACGCCGTCTCCGGGGCGGTCTGCCTGGGCTCGGCGCTCGCCATGCCCGGCACGGTGGCGCGCGACGTCGCGCCGCACGTCCCGGAGTCCGGCGACTACACGCTGGAGCACCCCAGCGGGGTGATCCGGATCGGCATCGCGGTCGACGGCGGCAGGCCGGTCGGGGCCAGCGTGGTGCGCACCGCGCGCAAGCTCTTCGACGGCATGGCCTTCGCCGAGTTGGCGCCGGCCCCGCTCGCGGTGGCGTCATGACCACGGCCGGCTGGCGGTGGACCGGATGCGTCGCGCTGACGGCCGTGTTCGGGTACGCACTGCAACGCATCGGGCTGGCCGGCGGCTGGCTGATCGGGGCCATGCTGGCGGCGGCGGTGCTCGCCTTCGGCACCGGCGGCCAGCTCGTCCCACGCAGGCAACTGGTCCGCCTGGCCCAGGGGGTGATCGGCGTGCTGACCGCACTGCCACTCACCCAGCTGCGCGGCACCGACGTCATCGGGTACCTCGGCCTGGCGGTCGTGTCGATCCTGATCACCCTCGGCATCAGCATCGGCTGCGGCCTGTGGCTGACGCGCGCCTCGGGTGGCGAGGTGACACCCAACACCGGGATCCTGGCGATGATCGCCGGAGGCGCGAGCACGGTCTCCACCATCGCCGACCAACTCGGTGCGGACCAGCGCTATGTGTCGCTCTCCCAGTACCTGCGGCTCCTGGTGGTGACGGCGACGCTCCCGGTGGTCATCCCGCTGCTCGGCGCCACCGGGGGCGTTGGCCACGCGGGCGGGCCGACGGGCGACGCACCCTGGACGGTGAGCGGAGTGATCGCGCTCGCCGTGGTGATCGTCTGCGCCGGACCGGTCGGCGAGCGGCTGAGGGTGCCCGCGCCCTACCTGCTCGCCCCGCTCCTGGTCGCGCTCGTGCTCGGCTTGGCGGCGCCCGGCGGGGCGGTGCCCCAGGTGCCGGAGGTCGTCAAGGAGGCGGCGTACGTCCTGGTGGGCTGGCAGGCCGGCGGCTCCTTCTCGCGGGCGGCGATGGCGCTGTTCGTACGGCTGCTGCCGCGCACCCTGTTGTTCATCGCGGTGACCATCGGCGGCTGCTTCGCGGTGGCCGCGGGCACCTCCGCCTGGTGCGGCATCCCGCTCACCGACGCCTACCTGGCCACCTCACCGGGCGGGATCTACGGAGTGCTCGCCATCTCGCACGACATCGGCTCGGGGCCGGTGGTGGCCACTTTGCAGGTGCTGCGCATGGTGGTGATGCTGTTGGCCGCCGTCGCACTGCCCGAGGTGATCCGCCGGGCCCAAGAACGCCGCCGGGGCGGGGGCCGCCCCGGCGGAAAACCGGTCCCCGTCCCGGACGGGTCCCGGTCAACCCCTGTGAAAGGAACGACCAGTTCATGAGTGCACGTGTCTTCGACGCCCACTTCCACATCATCGACCAGCGCTTCCCGCTGGTGGAGAACAACGGCTACCTGCCGCCCGAGTTCACCGTCACCCACTTCCAGGAGCGGGCCTCCGCCCTCAACGTGACCGGTGGAGCGGTGGTCTCCGGATCCTTCCAGGCGTTCGACCAGAGCTATCTGACCGACGCACTGCGGCAGTTGGGGCCGGGCTTCGTCGGCGTGACGCAACTGCCCGCCACAGTCACTGACGAGGAGATCGTCCGGCTGGACGCCGAAGGCGTACGCGCTGTGCGGTTCAACGTCCGCCGCGGCGGCTCCGAGACCCTCGACCAACTGGACACCCTCGCCCGCAGGGTGCACGAGGTGGCCGGCTGGCACACCGAGCTGTACATCGACGCCGCCGACCTGCCCGACCTGCACGCGACGCTGAGCGCACTGCCCTCGGTGAGCATCGACCACCTCGGCCTGACCACCGAAGGGCTGCCGCACCTGCTGCGCCTGGTGGAGACCGGCACGAGGGTCAAGGCCACCGGGTTCGGCCGCGTGGACCTCGACGTCGACGACACGGTCCGCGCCATCGTCAAGGCCAACCCGGCGGCCCTGATGTTCGGCTCCGACCTCCCCTCCACCAGGGCCCGCCGCCCCTTCGAAGACGCCGACCTGCACCGCCTCGCCGACCTGGTGGGCCCCGAGCACGTCGACGCCGTCCTCTACGGCAATGCCGCCGGGCACTACCGGATCGGGACGAATTGATCCGCGGCTGGTGAACGGGACCCGGCGGCTGGGAACGGCCGCCGGGTCCCCATGCGCCATCACCACGGCGCTGTGCAGGCTTCGGGCCGCCGTTCCGCGGCCGGGGAGGGCAGCGGGGGGGGAGGGGTTGCGGGGTTGAGGAGTTGAGGGGGCTGTCGGTCGGCTGCGACCTGTCTTGAGGCCGGCGCATGGCTGCCGTTTGCGGGGCGGTGTCGCCTGGTTGCACGGGCGGCGGCAGACCGGGTGACACCGCCCTTCAAAAGGCGGTTGTTCAGAGGTGGTGAGCTTTTCGCCCTTGAGGTCTTGTAGGGTGTGATCGACGCATACCGCCAGGATGACCAGCAGCGTCCCGTCCTGCGGGCTCAGTTGCGAGATCTCCGTGGCGGACAACGGCACCAAGGTCAACGCCGGAGGCCGACGCCTCAACGGCGTGATCCGGCTGCGGGTCGCCGCCTCGGTGATCCCTGACCGGCGGTCACCCCTCTCCGGTCACGCCGCCGACGTCCAGGTGCCCAGGGACATTTCGGCGGTGATGCCGGGGCCGAAGCCCGCCATCAGGCCGCGCTGGCCGTCGATGGCCGACGCCTCGTCAAACATCCGCGCAAGGGCGTCGAGTACCACCGCGCTGGCGATGTTGCCGTACTCGGTGAGCGTCGCCCGGCTGAAACGGAACGCCTCGGGAGGCACGCCGAGGAAGTGGCTGAGGTCGTCGAGAATGCGCGGGCCGCCCGCGTGGACGATGTAGAAGTCCAGGTTGCCCGCGTCCCATTGGTGCTGTTCCGCGAGTTCGCGCAGGGCGGGCGCGAGCGGTTCCATCGTTCCCGGGACGCGCTTGTCCAGCCGGAAATGGAATCCGGTGGAGCGTACCGCGTAGGAAATCCAGTCCGCGGTGTCCGGAATGAGATACGAACTGTTGCGTTCCAGGCGGACGCCGGTACCGCCGCTGCCCCGCATCACGGCCGCCGCGACCGCATCGCCGAAGAGGCCGTTGGACAGCAGCGATCCGACACCCACATCCGTGGGCTGGTAGCACAGTGAGCAGAACTCACACGCGATGAGCAGCACATTGGAGTCCGGATACGCCCGGCAGAAGTCATGTGCCCGGTTGATCGCGGCACCCCCTGCGGCGCAACCGAGTTGGGCGATCGGAATCTGCCGGGTATCCGACCGGAATCCCATCGTGTTGATGAGCCACGCGGTCAGTGCCGGCATCATGAACCCGGTGCACGACACATAGATGATGAGGTCGATGTCCTGTGGTTCCAGCTCCGCGTGTTCGAGCGCCCGCCGCGCCACGTCGGGGACACGGGCCTTGGACTCCTCTTCGTAGATGGCACTACGGGCGTCGAATCCCGGGTGCTCCAGCACTTTGTCGATCGGCTGGATCAAATGCCGTCTGACCACGCCGGTGTGCTCGATCAGCCGGAGCACCAGATTGAGCTGCGAGTGATCGCTGTGCAGCTGACGTGCCAGTTCGAGGGTGTCTTCCCTGGTGATGATGTACTCAGGGACCGCGATCGCCGGTTTACACAGAACCGCCATGGGATGCACTCCTTGCAGATGTGGTCCGCCAGTGCAGTTACTGCGCTGAATTCGCGTCACCGTTTCCCTTCGTCGGCCGACGGAACTCACGGTGGTGAAGTGCGCGCATTTCGCGGTGCATAACACCACAGTCGCTCCGGCGGCCTGACGTCCAAGACCCTGGGTGGGACACGAGCGGGCCATCCGTCGAAGAAAGAACTCTCCCCTACAGGTGGGTCATGTTTACGAGCAACCGTACGCCAGGGGAGTAGGTTCCGCATGCTGCTGTTGACGCCGGCGCCGTGGCCGCCTTCCTCACCACATGACCGGCAGCGCCAGCGGATAGCGCCAGATCGACGTCTTGTTCCAGCGCACTTCCTCCGGCGGCTTGGCCAGTCTCAGCTCCGGGAAACGCTTCAGGAGGGTGCCGAGCGCGGCCTGGAGTTCCGTCAGCGCCAGCGGGGCGCCCAGGCAGTGATGCGCACCCCAGCCGAAGGTCATGTGGGCCGAGCCTTCCCGTTCCATATCCAGCTCGTCGGCCCGGTCGAATTTACGACTGTCCCGGTTCGCCGTCAGATACGAAACGTGCACGATGTCCCCGGCCCGGATCTTGACCCCGCTCAGTTCCACGTCCTCCAGGGCGACGCGAGGAATACCAACTCCTTTGCGGAACGGGATGAACCGCAGCATTTCCTCGATCGCCTGCGGAAGTGCCTCCGGCCGCTCGCGCAGCATGGCGAGTTCCCGGGGGCGGGTGAGCAGCGTGTACGCAAGGTTGCCGATTTCGTACGTGGTGGTGTCCTGACCGGTGATGAGCAGCACCATGGCCATCACGGTCAGTTCCTTCTCGTCGAGGACCTCGCCCTCGTGACGAGCCGTGGCCAGCGCGCTGATCAGGTCGTCTCCCGGCTCCCGCCGCCGCTGTGCCGTCAACACCTCGAAATACTTGCGCATTTCGGCCTTGGCGTGGATGGCGTTGTCCTTGTTGTCGAGGCTGACGTTCATCATCGTCCGGGCGTGGGCACGCAGTTGCGCGCTGTCGCCGTCGGGGATGTCGAGCACCTCGCAGATCGTCGTCAGCGGCAGCGGCGACGCCAGATCCTCCATCAGGTCACCCGGAGAACCCTTCTCGACCATGCGGTCCAGCAATTCGTCCACGACGCGCTGGGTCCCCACCCGCATACGCTCCACCTGACGCGGGGCGAACGCCTTGGAAACCAGACTCCGCAACCGGCTGCTGGCCGGTGGGTCCATCACGTTGATGGCCTCGTCCTGGACGATCGGTTCCGGCGTCATGCGGGGGAAGTCCCGGCCGATAATGGCGTGACGGCTGAATCGCCGGTCCGTCGTCACCGTGCGCACGTCCTCGTACCGCGTGACGAGCCATGCTTCGCCCTCGCCGTACGGCAGCCGAATGCGGGCGACCGGTTCCTCGGTCAGCAGGCGCTTGAGCGTCGGATCGAACTCAAGGGCCTCGGCGTAGTCGAATGGGCAGTTCCAGACGGTGGAGCCGGATTCTGATGCCATTCTGAACTCCCGGGGTGAGATGTGAGGGTTGGGTTTCTCGATAGCGGCGGGTGCACCGTCGAGGACGTACCTGCCCTCGGCAATCGGCACATGCGCTCCGTGTGTTGCATGCGCGCTTTTCGGCCGCGAGGGCCCTATTTCATCCCGGATAGCGTAGCCGCGGAGAAGCGGTGCCGCCTTCGCTGCCGAATTCGAGGCTACGGGGTCCGGTGCGCAGCGCCCACAATTCCCCTGTGTATTACGGAACGGCGCACCCGGCCGAATTATTAGACCGATTGGGTGATGGGTGAGAGGCGCTGCGGGGCGGGGTCGCGGAGCGAGGCGATCCGGTGGGCTGGGGGTGGCGAGGGGGCGGCCCGCACGGTCGTGTGGCGGACTCCTCCGGCTGCTGCCGGGTGGTGGTGGCGCGATCGTGCTGGTTTGGCCGTAGAGACATATCCAAGGTCGCTACGGCTATGTCGATTGGTTGTTGGATCACCGGCGGATCGGCGGATCGGCGGATCGGTCGGTCGATTGACCGTTGGTCTGCTGGTTCCAGCGGAGGGGGAGCGCGCGATGGCGGTGACCGAGGGCCCGCGAGCCGGGCGGCTTCTGGGACGGCACCCAGCGCACGGCGCCCCCGGGTACTGAGCGACAACTTTCTGTGCTCCGGCACCGACCGGCGCACCGGGGCGTCCCCACCTCGCCCGTCCGCCTTCGCCGCCGAGAACGTGGCCGCGGTCCGCGTTGCCGTATGGCCGGGATTCCCGGTCATGTTCCGGCCGTCCCACCCGCGGCCGGCCGGTCCGACTGGGCCCGGCCACTTCCCTGGCCGTTGGCAATGGCGGCTGTGCGAAGATGAGCCGCCCCCCGACGGGCGTACCCCAGTCGTACGCCGGTTCCCACAGGAGGTGTGATCCACGATGGCCTGGTCAGCGACCGCCCGGTACGGTCTGGACCCCGCTCCTGGCGGCCTCGGTCTTGTACAGGATCTGCTCAACACCGTTGACGCGGGCGCCCCGCGGCTTCCGGATCTGCTCGCCGGGGTCACCCAGGCCCAGGCATGGATCGATGAGGCGACGGCGCAGTGGACGGCGGTCACCGGACAGCAGGTGCCCCGGGTTGCGCTGGACGCCGACGGGCTGGCGGAGCTGCGGGCCTTCCGCGACGGCCTCCAGGAGGCCACGGCCAAGGCGCAGGACGCGGCATCCGGGGCGGGGGTGCTCGCGCCCGTACTGCACTCCGCGACCGCCGCGCTCCGACTGGGCGACGACGGGCTGGTCCGGCTGGAGCCGCGGGGCACCGGGTGGCGCCGGCTGGCCTCGCTGGCGCTCGCCGCCACCTTCGAGGGGCAGCAGGCCGACACCCGGCGCCGCCTCAAGACCTGCCGCAACCTCCGTTGCCGGGTGGCGTTCTACGACCGTTCGCGGAACAACAGCGGGGTGTGGCACGACGTCAGGAGCTGCGGCAACGCCGCCAACCTGCGTGCCTACCGCGCGCGCCGGCGCGCACAGGGCGGCTGAACCACCGACCTGACACGTCAGCCTTGGATCCGGCAGGTCCGAAAGCCCCCACCCGGGGCGCGACCGACGGCCCCACCGGCAGCCGCGACCGGTGGCCCCGGAGGGCCGGAGAAGCTGAACGGCCCGGGGAAGACCTACCGCAAGCACTGTTTGCCCGGCTACGTCCCGGGAAAGCGCCCGTCGTTCCCGCTCCCGTCCACGGCCATGGCCGGCCGCTCCACCAGCCCTCAGCCCGCCGTCTGGTGCGCGTCCCGGGCCGCGTCCACGAACCGCTCCAGAGCAGCCCAGAACGGGGTGTAGGCGGCATCGAACTCCTCGCGGCAGTCGGTGCCATCGGTAAGGGCGGACTCGAGCGCCTCGTAGAAGGGACCGGTCGCCTTCTGGAGGGCGAGTGCCGCAGCCGCGGCCGAAGGCGGACCCTCCAGTTCCACCACCCGCGCGCAGCGCCGGATCTTCGCATACTCGGCGACCTCTTGGTCGTGCAACTTGCCGAGCTCGCCGTCACGATCGTCCGAGGCGGGAAGCCGAAGCTTCGCGGAGATGTCCCAGTACAACTCGCCCATCCGATGGGTCTGTTCGATGAGATCCAGATACGCGGTACGCCGGCTCTCGCGCAGCCGCTCCGCACGCTGCGATCGCGCGGCGGTCTCCGCCTGGATCCTGGCGGCCCGCGCACTGCCCCGGCTCGTCACCCAACTCGCCAGTACCGCAGTACCGCCGGTCACCGCCGCGATCGCCAGCGTCCACACCGTGCTGTCACCCACGTGGCGTCACAATACCGACTCCCCGTCAGCCGCCTGTAGGGGCACTTTCGCCGAGCCCCGCGCGGTCGCCACCGCATCCGCCCCGCTCACATCCGTCCTGCTCGCGCCACCCGGCTCGCCGAGCTGTCACCGCCGCCCGACAGGCATGTGGCTGCCGTGGCCGCCACCCCCGCCGCCCCTCCCGCACACACTCCGCCCGGACGCCGGCCGACCTCTCGCCCCGTATCCCCGCCAGTCCCGCTCCTCCTCTGGTCCCTATCTCTCACTCAGAGCTAAAATTGCAGGGTGGCCACAGGGGACCTCCCCGACTCGCTGGCCGACGTACTGGCCGGAATCCAGCGGCTGATTCGCCGGCGGCTGCGCCACGGCCTGACCGCCCCCAGACTGCGCGGCGCGCAGGTCGAACTCCTGCGGCTGGTCGCCTCCCGGCCCGGTATCCGGGTCTCCGCCGCCGCGAAGGAGCTCTATCTCGCGGGCAACTCGGTCTCCACCCTGGTCAACCAGCTCAGCCGGGCCGGCTACCTGCGCCGGGAGACCGATCCCGACGACCGGCGCTCGGCCCTGCTGTACCCGACCCCGGAGGCCCGGTCGCGGCTGCACGACTGGGAGACCCGCCGCAGCGCCCTCGTACGCGAACAGGTCGCCCGGCTGCCCGAGGTCGACCAGGCGGCACTGGCCGCCGCCCTTCCGGCCTTGCGCCGGCTCGCCCACAACCTGCACGAGGAGACGGAGGGACCATGACCAGCGAAGACCCCGGCCGAATAGTCCCCAGGACCGCCCCCGCCCAGGCCCCTGTCACGGCCCCCGAGCGCCCGGACGAGCCGGCCGGCCGGTCGTCCGCCGACGCATCCGCCCCGGCGGCATCCCCCGACGCGGTCACCTGCCGCGCCCTGTACTACGCCTTCGGCGAGACCAAAGCCGTCGACGGAGTGGACCTCTCCGTCCGGCCCGGCGAGGTCTTCGGGCTGCTCGGCCCCAACGGCGCCGGCAAGACCACCGCCATCCGCTGCATCACCACACTCCTCCCCGTCCCGGCAGACACGGTCCGGGTGTTCGGGCACGATGCGGCCAGAGAGCGCATGGAAGTCCGGCGCCTCCTGGGCTACGTTCCGCAGCAGCTGTCCGCCGACGCCGGGCTGACCGGCCGGGAGAACGTCGAGCTGTTCGCCCGGGTCTTCGACGTCTCCCGCCGGGAGCGCGCCGCCCGTGTCGACCAGGCGCTGGCGGCCATGAACCTCACCGAGGCCGCCCACCGGCTCGCCAAGACGTACTCCGGCGGCATGATCCGCCGTCTGGAGCTCGCCCAGGCACTGGTCAGCGCGCCCCGTCTGCTGATCCTCGACGAACCCACGATCGGCCTCGACCCGATCGCCCGGACCACGGTCTGGGAGCACATCAACGCGGTCCGCGCCGCCACCGGCATGACCGTTCTGGTCACCACGCACTACATGGACGAGGCCGAGCAGTACTGCGACCGGGTCGCCCTGATGCACCGCGGACGCATCCGCGCCCTCGGTACGCCCGAAGAACTCCGCTCCGCGCTACGGACCCGCCGGGCCCGCGCCGCCACCGCCCCCGACGCGGCCCTCACCTCGCCCTCATCCTCGCCCCTCCCCTCAACACCGCTGCCCTCGCACACCGCACCCCCTCCTTCACGCTTCTCCACCTCTTCCTCCCCTTCCCCTTCTCTCTCCCCCTCTCCTTCCTCTCCTTCATCGCCTCCCTCGTCCGACGCGGAGCCGACGCTGGAGGACGTCTTCCGGGACGTCGCCGGCAGCGGCCTCGACGAGCAGTCAGGAGACTTCCGCGATGTCCGAAGCACCCGCCGCACCGCATCTCGCGTCGGCTGAACCCTCCACTGCCACCGGCCACTTGGACCTGCTGCTGGTCCCACCACGCGCCCGTACCGGCTGGCGGGTACTGCCCGCCCGGGTCGTCGCGATGTGCATGGTCGAGCTGCAGAAGCTGCGTCACGACCGGACGGAGCTGTACACCCGAGCCGTCCAACCCGCCCTCTGGCTCCTGGTATTCGGTGAGACCTTCACCCGTATCAAGGCCATCCCCACCGGCGGCACCCCGTACATCGACTATTTGGCGCCCGGGATCATCGCCCAGTCGGCCATGTTCATCGCGATCTTCTACGGCATCATGATCATCTGGGAGCGGGACGCCGGCATCCTCACCAAGCTGCTGGTCACACCGACTCCGCGGTCCGCCCTGATCGCGGGCAAGGCGTTCGCCGCCGGGGTGAAAGCGCTGCTCCAGGCGGTCGTGATGATCGTCATCGCCGCCCTGCTCGGGGTGGCCATGACGTGGAACCCGTTGCGCCTGCTGGGAGTGGTCGTCGCCGTGGTCCTCGGCTCGGCGTTCTTCTCCTGTCTGTCGATGACGATCGCCGGAATCGTGCTGACCCGCGACCGCCTGATGGGTATCGGCCAGGCCATCACCATGCCGCTCTTCTTCGCCTCCAACGCCCTCTATCCGGTGGCGGTCATGCCGGGCTGGCTCCAGGCGGTGAGCAAGGTCAACCCCCTCAGCTATCAGGTCGACGCCCTCCGCGGACTGCTCTTGGGCACCCCCTCCCATCTGGGCCTGGATTTCACCGTCCTCACCGGCGCCGCGGTCCTTGGCATCGCCGCGGCTTCCTCGCTCCTCGGCCGTCTGGCTCGCTGAGGCCCTCTCGCCCTCCGGCGCCCGGCCGTTCGGCGGCAGGACGCCGCACGGCGGGCCGGGCCCCGCCCGCACCCGCAGTCTGCGGAAACACCCCGGGACTGCACAACGCTCAGTAGTCATGTCACCACCGTACGGCGTGCCACTGACAGTCTGTCCGGCCTGTGGAAACGTCCTGCGGCGACCGTTCAGTGCCGAGGGTTGGCGGGCGGCGCCTGAATGACCGACCAGCAGCGGCGCCGGCTCCAGGCCGGCGACTCAAAGCCAGTCGCGCCGCTTGGAAATGGCGTACAGACTGACGCGTACCACGGCCGTCAGCCCGATCGCGCCGATCGCGCAGGGGCGGCCGAAAGCCCAGTTCGGTTCCGGCACACCTCCGCCAACGCCGGCATCTCGGCGTGCTGCCGCTGGTTCACCGGCGTCGCGTTCACGGTGAGAATGTTCTGGGGGCCTGCCGGAAGCTGTCCACGCGTTCCGTTGTCTGCCCGCGGACCGCCGCCGAATACCTCGGTCCCGGTCTCGTCGATATCGTTCTGGACGCCCGCGACCACTGGCGCATAGCCATCGACCACGGCGCCGAGAATCGCGTACAGCACCGCCTCGGGGCCGCGTTTGAGCAGCTCCGGACTGCCCTCCATGCGGCTCCGGACGGCGGAGAGATCGGGCGCGCCGCCGTGCCGCACGGCGATGACGAAGCCGCGGCCCACGAAAACGTGCGGCACGCCGAAGTCCACCTCTCCGGTGACGTCCCGGTAGCGCTCCGCGCTACGACGAATCGGGTGCCGCCGTACCGCTCCGGTTTGGGCCGCTGAAGGGCCTCCAGTGAGTCCTCAAGGACGAGTGGATGGAGGTCGAACTCCGAGGCGAGCGTGCTCAGTTCGACGGGAGTGGGGCGGTACAGACCGATCCAGGCCGCCGAGTCCGGGGTGGCGCGCAGCTGCCGGACGGTGTCGGCGAGCGTGTCATGGCTGCTGACGTGCCGTCCGTCCCGGTACAGGGCCGCACTGATGGCGCTGTTGGGGGCATCGGTGAAGGACTCCAGGGTATCGGGTACGGCCGCGGCCCCGGAGGCGAGGGCGCGGCGGGCCGGCTCCTGGACGGTTTGCGTAGACCGCATAGACCGCATAGACCGCGCAGGCCACGCGGCAGCCGGTGGCCGGGTCGTTCGGGCTCATGGCGGCACCCGCCTCCGTCACAAGAGAGGATGAACGGGCACACAGAAGCTCGACGCAGGAGATCTGCCCAGGGTGTCTGCACTGGTCAGGGGCCATGGTGCAGGATGGGGGAGGTTGCGGCGCCGCGTGTGTCGCATCCGCCAACATTTGTAGGTTTATCTCTAGAATCGTGCGATGCAGATACCGCAGATAGCCAGCGCCCCTCTGGATGAGGTGATTCGGTGAACGGCCCCGATGCCACCGACGAGCAGTGGGAAGGGCTCGCCGAGGTCGTACCGCTTCGCGGCAGCAGCGAATGGCCTTCCTGGCCCGACCACCGAGCCCTCCCCGACGACGAACCCACAGAGGAGGCACGGCGGTTCATCGTCATCCGCGTTCAGACCTTCGCGGACGCACGTGAGGTTGCCGAGTACCTCATGGCGCAACTCCCGGTGCTCCTGGACCTCAGCAGTGCCGATGCCGATGTGGCCAAGCGCATCCTGGACTTCTCCAGCGGGGTCGTCTTCGGGCTCGGCAGCGGGATGCACCGCGTCGACACCAACGTGTTCCTGCTGGCGCCCGTCGGAACCGAGGTGGCGGAAGCGGCGGCGGGCGGCGTCCCCCATTCGTAGGAAGAGCAGTTGGGTGTAACGGTTCTCCGGTCGGGTGGCTGCATAGCGTCCAGCCATGGACACTGGCAGTGCACGACCGGCGGTCACCGAATTACGGCTGTCCGCCTTCAAGGCCCATCGCGGCGTCACCCTCCCGCTCGGTCCGCTGACCCTGCTCAGCGGCGAGAGCGGCAGCGGCAAGTCCAGTGCGCTGCAGGCGTACGAGATCCTCGCCCGGCTCGGCAGCGGGGAACCGCTGGCACGAGCCGTCGGGGTGGTGGCGGGCGGAGCGACCGCGTGCGTCCCTGCGGGCGCACGCCCCGACGGGCAGGGGCGGCGCGGATTCCGTATCGGCTGCACGGTCGACGGCCCGGCCGGCCCGGTCCAGCTCGACCTCGCGGTGCAGGCCGAACCCGAACTCCGCATCGTGGGCGAGCGGTTGATCGGCGGCGGCGAGACACTCCTCACCACCGCCCTCACCGATCCGACCCGCCCCGCCGTGCAAGCCGCCTGGCACACCGCCGGCGCCACCCCCGTGACCCGCGCGCCACTCCCCGACGACCGGCTCGGCACCTCCCTGCTGCCGCTGCGCGTCGCGGGCAAGACGGCCGGCCAGCAACTGGTCCTGGCCGCGGCGGAACAAGTCGTGGTCGCACTGCGTTCAGCCTTTGTGTGCGATCCGCGACCGGAGGCCATGCGGGGGCCGGCGGCGGGTGCGGAGGACGGCTCCGCCGCGGACGGTGCGTCAGGTGGGGGAGGCGCCGGACGCGGAAGCGGATCACGCACGAGCACATCGGGCCGATCGAGGAAATCCGGCGGGTCGGCTGGGGCCGGCAGGTCGGCGGGCACGCGTGGACGCAAGGCCGTCCGCGGCAGCCGTGACGCCAGCGGCTGGGCCCGCGACGCCGACGAGGAGCGCGACGAAGGCCGACTGCGGTCGTCCTGTGACAACCTCTCCGCCGTCCTCGACCGTACGAGCCGCGAATGCGCCCGCCGGCATGCCGTCCTGGTTGCGGCGGTGCGGGAAGCCTGTTCCGGACCCGTCGACGGACTGCGGGCGGTGCCCCGGCAGCCGGGCCCCGCGGCGGCCGGCACCGCCGCAGCCCCGGCAGGTCCCGGAAACGGCGGGGCGGCGGGCACCCGGACCGGGCAGACGGCGCACGGGCCGCAAGCCCTGCAGGCCGTCCTCGACCGCGGGGACCTCGGTGAGATGCCCGTCGAGCAGCTGGGCGACGGCGAACTGCGCTTCCTCGCGCTGGCGCTGGTCCTCCTCACCGGCCCCGGGGTGCTCGCCATGGATCCCGCCGGCGAGATCCCCTCGGCGCAGCAGCAGATGACGGTCATGGCGGACGGAATGGACCGCTGCATGGATCGCAGACAGGCCCGCGAGCTGGTGTCGCTGGCCGTGCGGATGGCCGATCGCGGCCATGTCCGGCTCCTGGGGACGGTACGGGATCCGACGGTCGCCGAAGGGCTGCCCGGTGTACAGGTGCTACACCTAGGGGTATGAGCGAGGATCTTCATGCCCTGCAGCGACGCCTGGCCGAGTTCGCGGCTGCCCGGGACTGGCAGCAGTACCACACGCCCAAGAACCTGGCCGCGGCGCTCAGCGTCGAGGCTGCGGAACTGGTCGAGATCTTCCAGTGGTTGACACCGGAGGAGTCGGTGAAGGTGATGTCCGACCCGAAGGCGGCTGCCCGGGTCGAGGACGAGGTCGCGGATGTCCTGGCGTATCTGCTGCAGTTCTGCCAGGCGCTGGGCATCGACGCGTTGACGGCGCTGGCCGCGAAGATCGAGCGCAACGAGACGCGCTTCCCGGCAGTCCGCCAGGCCCCGCCGGACCGGCCGCGGGATGCTGAGTAGCAGGATTCCGACGGATGGACCGGCGGGTGGGGCGGCGGCTCCGCCCCTTTCGTTTGTGTGCCGGTGCCCGGCTCGCGTCGCCGTCGGCGTGCGGTCGCCGCCGCGGGACGATCGCTCCCGAGCCGGGCCGCCTGATCCTGATCCGCGCGGTCGCACCGTGATCCGCACGGCTCAATCCGTCGCCCGCGCGGTGAACTCCCGTGTGCCGGGAGGCAGCTGAAGGGATCATGGTGGTCGGCGCTGCGGGAGTGTCCCGCGAGACAGCGGTGGCGCGCTGCGTCCCGTGAGCGGGGCGGGAGTTGAATGACGTGTGGGGGAGCGAAGCGGACGAAGTGGAGCCAAGGCCGCGTCCCGATCGCACCGAAACCGCCTGTCATCACTCTCCGGAGTTATGGATCTTTCCACAGCGCCTTGGTTGTCCACAGATTTGCGAATTCCCCTGGCTTTTTTGGCTGTTAACCCTCACGCTGGGTAGTGGAAGGAGTGCGGGGTGCATGCGAAGGAAGAAGGAAGGAGGGGGCAGATGGACGCGGTGCGGATCATCGCGGCCAGTCGCCGCGACCTGGCGCAGGCGAACTCGGTCCATGACGTGATCGTCGAGGCATGGCAGGCGCAAGCCTTGGCGGAAGCGATAGGCAGCCATCTCGCGATATTCGGTCCGTACGAAGTGCGGTCCAGAGCTCGGGGGCTGGGTGATGCGGGCGGGCGGTTCAGCGGGGGACTGCTGTGCTCGACAGCGACCACCGGCGGGCTCCGGGCGGCTCAACTGACCGAAATACGCGACGTCAAGGCGGCTCTGACCGGCCTGTGCCAACTGTTGCGAGAGGTGTGCGAGGCACTGGTGGGAGTAGTGATCTCGGCAGACGAGGAGGGCATGTACTGGACCTGCGTGGAAGCCATGGACACCGCCGACGAATCCAGGGACCACGTCGCCGGGATACTGGAGAAGCTGGAGGTACGCGAGCGTCATCTGGCCTGATGGAGCGGAGAGCCGCTCACCGGCCGCCCCCGCCGGCAGACGTCGGCGCGTCACGGCCCCGACACTCGGGTTGATCACGCCAACCCGGTTCGCCCCGGGCAGCGCACGATCACCCGTGACCCGCCATCCGTGACCCGCAACGGCCGCGCTCAGCCCGCTCCTTCCCCGCAGCCCCCTGGCCGCTGCCACCGGCCTCAACCGTCCTCCTGATCGAAACCGTCCTCACGGTCTCCACGGTGCCGACCCACACGGTGTCGTTCCACGCGTGTCGATCCACCACAGCAACTGCCGTTACCGCAGGCGGTGCTTCATTCGCCGGCGCCGGCGCCACCGCCCATCCCACTGCCGCTGCCTTCGCGCCCACAGCCGGCCTGCGCGCTGGGGCCGTCCTCCGATGTGCCACATCTCGCACGATCGGCAATTGCCCTGCGGCAGACGGGTTCCCGCCTCGTCGCGCTGGCCCCCCGAACAGTGAAGATGACTCTGAACGCCATTCATGACTCGTGCTCACGACCCACACGCGTAAACCCACTACGCACACCGGCATGACCCGACCTGGTGCTTTGACACGCGCCGGCGGTTGGTCCGCAGCTCAGCGTGCAGGATGGAGGTATGGACCTACGAATCTTCACCGAACCTCAGCAAGGCGCTTCCTATGACACCCTCCTCGGGGTGGCCAAGGCCACCGAGGACCTCGGCTTCGACGCGTTCTTCCGCTCCGACCACTATCTGCGGATGGGGAACGCGGACGGGCTGCCCGGCCCCACGGACGCATGGATCACCCTGGCGGGCCTGGCCCGTGAGACGCGGCGCATCCGCCTCGGCACGCTCATGACGGCCGGCACCTTCCGGCTGCCGGGCGTGCTGGCCATCCAGGTGGCCCAGGTCGACCAGATGTCCGGCGGGCGGGTTGAACTCGGCCTCGGCGCAGGGTGGTTCGAGGAGGAGCACCGGGCATACGGCATTCCGTTCCCCAAGGAGAAGTTCGCGCGGCTGGAAGAACAACTGGCGATTGTCACCGGCCTGTGGACCACCGAAACAGGACAGGAGTTCTCTTACGACGGCAGGTACTACCACTTGGAGAAGTCGCCCGCATTGCCCAAGCCCGCCCAGCACAAGGTACCGGTGCTGGTCGGCGGACACGGTGCGACGCGTACTCCGCGGCTCGCGGCGCAGTACGCAGACGAGTTCAACATCCCCTTCGCCTCGCTCGAAGACAGTGAGCGCCAGTTCGGACGGGTGCGGGCGGCCGCAGAAGCCGCCGGGCGCAGGGGAGACGATTTGGTGTACTCCAACGCCCTCGTGGCCTGCGTCGGCAAGAACGACGCCGAGGTGGCACGGCGGGCCGCGGTCATCGGCCGGAACGTGGACGAACTGAAGGCAAACGGCCTCGCGGGCTCGCCCGCCGAGGTCGTCGACAAGATCGGCCAGTACGCGGCCATCGGCTCGTCCCGCGTCTACCTGCAGATGCTGGACCTTGATGACCTGGACCACCTGGAACTGATCTCCGCGCAGGTGCAGTCCCAGCTGAGCTGAGCCCGGCAGGGCCCGGCTGAGTCGAGTCGGCCGGGCCGGGGCCAGGGTACGGGCGGCGCTGCCGGAAGCCGGGAGTGGGGAGTGGGGAGTCGGCGGCGGCGCCAGCCCTGGAGCAGACGGGTTCCGGGAGCGGGGGCGGAGGCGGGGAGTCTGGGTGGTGGGGGCGTGGGTGGTGGTGGGGCGCGACGGCTCGGGGGCGGGGGGGG
>NZ_KN708638.1:6234425-6247457 GCF_000805335.1 Streptomyces sp. CT34
GGTGGGGGCGTGGGTGGTGGTGGGGCGCGACGGCTCGGGGGCGGGAGGGGAGGTGGGCGGGGAGGGGGAGGGGAAAATCGCTGGGGCATCGGCATCCCGACCGCCGATACTCGTCATGTGTTTCTGACGATAACGACCACTGGTACCACCGACCGCCCCGCCACTGACCTCGGGTTTCTGCTGCACAAGCATCCGGGGAAGGCGCAGCAGTTCTCGACGTCGCACGGGACCGCACACGTCCTCTATCCCGAGGCGGAGGCGGAACGGTGCACGGCGGCGCTGCTGTTGGAGGTCGATCCCGTTGCCCTCGTCCGTCGCGGGCAGGGCAAGGGGCGTGGCGGTGCCCCGGACGCGGCGCTGGGCAGGTATGTGAACGACCGGCCGTACGCAGCGTCGTCGTTGCTGGCGGTGGCGTTGCGGACGGTCTTCGCGAGCGCGATGAAGGGGCAGTGCGCGGCGCGGCCGGAGCTGGTCGGGCGGGCGATGCCGCTGCGTATCGAGGTGCCGGTGCTGCCCGCCCGGGGTGGCGCGGAGCTGGTGGAGAAGCTGTTCCGGCCGCTGGGCTGGTCGGTGGTGGCCGAGCCGCTGCCGTTGGACGAGACGTTCCCGGAGTGGGGCGACTCGCGCTATGTACGGCTGATCCTGGACGGGGAGTGCGCGCTCGCCGAGGCGCTGCGGCATCTGTATGTGCTGCTGCCCGTGCTGGACGACGCCAAGCACTACTGGGTCGCGGCCGATGAGGTCGACAAGCTGTTGCGGGCCGGTGAGGGCTGGCTGGAGGACCACCCCGAGCAGCGGGTGATCGTGGGCCGCTATCTGGCGCGGCGTTCGTCGTTGACCCGTGAGGCCATGGCGCGCCTGGAGCTGGAGCGGCTGGCCGAGGCGGACGACACCGCTGTCGAGGAGATCGACAACGCGGTGGACGAGGAGGCCGACACGGAGGAGAAGCCGGTGCCGCTGGCCGTGCGGCGACGGGAGACGATCCTCAGGGAACTGCGCGCGGTCGGCGCCGCGCGGGTGCTCGATCTGGGGTGCGGGCAGGGGCAGTTGATCGGTGCGCTGTTGAAGGAAGGGCAGTTCACCGAGATCGTCGGGGTGGATGTGTCGATGCGGGCGCTCCATGAGGCGCGACGCCGGCTGCGGCTGGACCGGGTGCCCGAGCGGCGGTCGGCGCGCGTAAGACTCGTACAGGGGTCGCTGGCGTACACCGACGGCCGGCTCACGGGATATGACGCCGCGGTGCTGAGCGAGGTCGTCGAGCATGTGGATCCGGCGCGGCTGCCGGCGCTGGAGTACGCGGTGTTCGGGGCCGCCAGGCCGCGGACGGTCGTGGTGACCACGCCGAACGTCGAGTACAACGTGCGCTGGGAGTCGCTGCCCGCCGGGCAGGTACGGCATGCGGACCACCGGTTCGAGTGGACGCGGGAGGAGTTCCGCCGGTGGGCGGGGGAGGTCGCCGCGCGGCACGGGTACGCGGTGGCGTTCGGCCCGGTGGGGCCGGATGATCCGGAGGTGGGGCCGCCCACTCAGCTCGCGCGCTTCACCCGTGAGGAGAGCGATGCCCCCGCGGCGCGGCGCAACAGCAGCGGCAGCGGGAGCACCTGCACCGGCAGTACCGGCAGTACCGGCAGCACTGGTAGCACCGGCAGTGGTGGCGACGAGGACGGGGATGGCGACAAAAGCAGCATGAGGGACAGCAGGGGCAATGGTGGCAGGTGTGACGGCCGTGGTGGTGCGGACAGCGGGAAGGAGGCAGCGGCATGACGGATGGTGAGCGTACGGAGCGGCAGCAGGGGCGAGTACCCGAGCGGGATCAGGAGCAGGAGAAACAGGGGCGGTTGGGCGAGCGGCGGACCGGGGACCGGCAGGAGACCAACCGGCAGCCGACGTCCTCGCCCGCCACCGGCACGCAGGGCCGCGCGCTGCCCGTGCCCGATCTGTCGCTGGTGGTGCTGGTCGGCGCCACGGGGTCCGGCAAGTCGACCTTCGCCGCGCGGCATTTCAAGCCGACCGAGGTGATCTCGTCGGACTTCTGCCGCGGGCTGGTCAGTGACGACGAGAACGACCAGAGCGTCAGCGGTGACGCGTTCGAGGTGCTGCATTTCATCGTGGGCAAGCGGCTGGCGGCCGGGCGGCTGACGGTCGTGGACGCCACCAATGTGCAGGCGGAGGCGCGCGCCCAGCTGGTGCGGCTGGCGCGCGAGCACGACGTGCTGCCGGTGGCGATCGTGCTGGACGTGCCCGAGCAGGTCTGCGCCGAGCGGAACGCGGCGCGCGCCGACCGGGCCGGGCTGCCGCGCCGGGTCATCCAGCGGCACCAGCGGGAACTGCGGCGCTCCCTAAGGCATTTGGAACGCGAGGGCTTTCGGAAGGTGCACCTCCTGCGGGGTCAGCGGGAGGTCGACTCCGCCGGGGTCGTCCGGGAGCGGCGCTACAACGATCTGCGCCATCTCACGGGTCCGTTCGACATCGTCGGCGATATCCACGGCTGCCGCTCGGAGCTGGAGAGCCTGCTCGGCCGGCTGGGATACGAGGTGCGGTGCGATGCGTCGGGCCGGGCGGTGGACGCCGCGCACCCGGAGGGCCGTACGGCGGTCTTCGTCGGCGACCTCGTGGACCGCGGGCCGGACAGCCCGGGTGTGCTGCGGCTGGTGATGGGCATGGTCGCGGCCGGTCACGCTCTGTGTGTGTCCGGGAACCATGAGAACAAGCTCGGTCGTTACCTCAACGGCCGCAAGGTTCAGCACACGCACGGACTTGCCGAGACGATCGAGCAGTTGGAGAAGGAGGACGATGGTTTCCGCGCCGGGGTCGCGGAGTTCATCAGGGGACTGGTCGGCCACTACGTCCTGGACGGGGGTGGATTGGTGGTGTGCCACGCGGGTTTGCCGGAGAAGTACCACGGCCGGACGTCGGGCCGGGTGCGGTCGTTCGCGCTGTACGGCGACACGACGGGCGAGACGGACGAGTTCGGCCTGCCGGTGCGATATCCGTGGGCGGAGGACTACCGGGGCCGTGCCGCCGTGGTCTACGGCCATACGCCGATACCGCGGGCCGGCTGGCTCAACAACACCATCTGCCTGGACACCGGTTGCGTCTTCGGCGGCCGGATGACCGCGCTGCGCTGGCCGGAGCGGGAGCTGGTGGACGTACCGGCGGAGCGTGTCTGGTACGAGCCGGCCCGGCCGCTCGCCACGGAGGCGCCCGGCGGTGCGGACGGCCGGCCGCTGGACCTGAACGACGTGGCGGGCCGGCGGACCGTGGAGACCCGCCACATGGGCCGGCTCGCGGTCAAGGAGGAGAACGCCGCGGCGGCGCTGGAGGGGATGAGCCGCTTCGCGATCGACCCTCGGCTGCTGCCGTATCTCCCGCCGACGATGGCGCCGTGTGCGACGTCCGAGGAGGAGGCGCAGGGAGAGGGCTTCCTGGAGCACCCGGCGGAGGCGTTCGCCGAGTACCGCATGGCGGGCGTCCGGGAAGTGGTGTGCGAGGAGAAGCACATGGGGTCCCGTGCGGTGGTGCTGGTCTGCCGCGACGAGGCGGTGGCCGGTGAGCGGTTCGGGGTGCCGGGCAAGGACGTCCTGGGCGCGGTGTACACCCGTACGGGACGGCCGTTCTTCGACGACGCGGCGATATCCGAGCGGATCCTGCGGCGGGTCGGCGCGTGTGTGGCCGAGGCCGGGCTGTGGGACGGACTGGACACGGACTGGCTGCTGTTGGATGCCGAGTTGATGCCATGGTCCCTGAAGGCGACCGGTCTGCTGCGCGGGCAGTACGCGGCGGTCGGCGCGGCGTCCGGGGCGGTCTTCCCGGGGGCGATCGGCGCGCTGGAGGCGGCGCAGTCCCGTGGTGTGGACGTGTCGGCGCTGCTGGAGCGGCAGCGTGGGCGGGCGGCCGATGCCGCGGCGTTCACGGCGGCGTACCGGCGCTACTGCTGGCGGGTGGGCGCGACGGCGGACGCGGCCGGTTCCGAAGGGGCGGCGGGCGGTGACGGGCTCGGCGTGCCGGCCGGGATCCGGCTGGCGCCGTTCCAGATACTCGCCGCGCGGGGGCGCAGCCTGGCCGGGCTGCCGCACACCGAGCAACTGGCGCTGATCGACCGGCTGATAGCGGCCGAGGAGACGCTGGTCGCACGGGACGGTACGGCGGCCGGGGGCGGCACCGCGGCTCTGGACGAGGTCATCGCCGGAGGTTCCGTCGAGGCGGGCGCCGGTGCGCGGCGCGAGCGAACGAGGCTGCTCGCGCCGACCCGCCGGCTGGTCGTCGACACCGGGGACGAGGCGTCGGTCGCGGCCGGTGTCGCCTGGTGGCTGGATCTGACCGCGGACGGCGGTGAGGGCATGGTCGTCAAGCCGGTGCAGGCACTGGTCCGGCAGGCTGACGGCCGGCTCGTGCAGCCGGGCATCAAGTGCCGTGGCCGCGAGTACCTGCGGATCATCTACGGGCCGGAGTACACCCGCCCGGAGAATCTGCGGCGGCTGCGCATACGCCATCTCGGCCACAAGCGCTCGCTGGCCCTGCGTGAGTACGCGCTGGGGCTGGAGGCGCTGGACCGGCTGGCGGCCGGGGAGCCGCTGTGGCGGGTGCACGAGGCGGTCTTCGCGGTGCTCGCGCTGGAGTCGGAGCCGGTGGATCCGCGGCTGTAGGGGTACGGGAGCCGGCGGTGTGCCCGTCGGGCCCGGTGGGATCGTGTACCTCCCGGGCCCGACGGCGAGTCGGCTATGTCCGCCCGCCCTTGGGGCCTCGTCCGTTCCCCGGAGGCATTGGTCGTTCCCCGGAGGCATTGGCTGTTTCCCGGGGTACTTCGCGCGTTCCTCGGGACGTCTCGTTCGTTCCCCGGGATACCTCGCCTGTTTCCCGGGGGCGCCCAGCCACGCTCGGTTCATCTCCAACTGGCGCCGCTGACACCATTGACACCGTTGATGCCGGTGTTGCCGGTGTCGCCGCCGAAGCTGCGGACGGTGCTCAAGCTGCCGAAGCCGCTCACGCCGCACGTGCCGCCCGGTACGTCCGTCGGTAGTCGACCGGCGGCACCCCCATCGCCCGGGCGAAGTGGCGGCGGAGGTTGGCCGAGGTGCCCAGGCCGGCGATCTCCGCGACCCGGTCCACGGGCAGGTCGGTGCTCTCCAGCAACTCCCTGGCCCGTGCGATGCGTTGGGCCTGGATCCACTGCATCGGCGTGGTGCCGGTCGCGGCGTGGAAGCGGCGGACGAGGGTGCGCGGGCTGGTGTTGGCGTGCCGGGCGAGGTCCGCCACGGTGAGTGGGTGCCGGAGGCGTTCCGCGGCCCAGTGGAGGACGGGCGCGAGCGAGTCGTCGCGGCGTTCCGGCAGCGGCGTCTCGATGTACTGGGCCTGTCCACCGGGGCGGTGCGCGGGCGCGACCAGTTGGCGGGCCAGGGAGTTGGCGACCTCCGTGCCGTAGTCCTCGCGGATCAGGTGCAGGCAGACGTCGATGGAGGCGGTGGAGCCCGCGCCGGTGAGCACATCGCCGTGGTCCACGTAGAGGACCGTCGGGTCGACGCTGACGGCCGGATAGCGCTCGGCGAGCAGCTCCGCGTACATCCAGTGGGTGGCGGCGGTGCGGCCGTCCAGCAGGCCGGTCGCGGCGAGGGTGAAGGCGCCCGAGCAGAGGGAGACGACGCGTGCGCCGCGGCGGTGGGCGGTGCGCAGGGCCGCGACGAGTTCGTCCGGCGGATCGCCGTGCACATCGGCGGAGGCCGGTACGAGAACCGTGTCCGCGGAGAGCAGTTCCGTGATGCCGTACGGGGTCCGGGTGCTGAACCACGGCCCGGCGAGAGGGGTTTCGCCGGCCGGGCCGATCGCGCACACCCGCAGGTCGTACCAGTTCGGGGGTGGCTGGATCCGGTCGTTGCCGAAGATGTGGCAGGGGATGGCGAGTTCGAGGAACGGCATGCCGGTGGTGACGGCGATCGCGAGGGAGGCCATAAGCGGGAGTGTGGCAGAAGACGTGGCAGGAATGTAGCGCATGGTGGCAGTGCTGCCACTCGCGGCCGGGGAGCGCGGAGCGGATGCTTGATCGACATGACCACTCCTTATCCGGGCGGCCGGGGGACGGGTGTGCCCTCGGGCGGGGCCGCCGCATCGGGCGACCCTGCCGTTCCTGGCGCCGCCGCGCGTACTGTTCCCGCACGTGCAGTTTCCGCACACACCGTTCCCGCACGTACCGTTTCCGCTCGAACTTCCCCCGCACATACCGCTCCTGCGCGCACCGCGTCCGTGTGCCCGGCTCCTGCCGCCGCGGGCGTCCAGAGCAACGCCGCGCTCGTCCGGCGCAACGCCGATGCCGCGCCTCGTGATGCCGGAGAGCCGCCGCGTGACGCCGACGCGGACGCTGTCCGCAGCGCCGCCGACGCGCCCCCGCCCGACGCGGATGCCGCCGGTGGCGGCGCCGCCGATCCGCGCCGGTGGCTGATCCTGGCCATCGCCTCCGCCACGCAGTTCCTGGCGGTGCTCGATCTGATCGCGGTCACCATCGCGTTCCCGGCCATCGGCCGGGACTTCGCGCCGGCGCCCGCCTCCGCGCTCTCCTGGGTGCTCAACGGCTACACCGTCGTGCTCGCCGCGCTCCTGGTGCCGGCCGGGCGGCTCGCCGACGAGGCCGGCCGGCGGCGCTGCTTCCTGACCGGCATGGTGCTGTTCGGCCTGGCGTCGGCTGCCTGCGGAATGGCGCCCACCCTCACGCTGCTCATCGTGGCGCGGGTGGTGCAGGGCGTGGCGGCTGCCGTACTGATCCCCACCTCCCTCTCCCTCGCGCTGCCCGCCTTCCCGCCCCGGGAACGCGCGACGGCGGTCGGTGCCTGGACGGCGGTCAGCGCGGTGGCGGCGAGCTCCGGCCCGGTGATCGGCGGACTGCTCGCCGCCTCCGACTGGCGGCTGATCTTCCTGATCAACGTCCCGGTGGTGCTGCTCGCGGTGGGCGCGGGCGTCCGGCTGCTGCCCCGCTCCGAACGCGGCGGGCGGCAGGCGCTCGACCTGCCGGGGACGGCGCTGGTGCTGGTGTGCGTCGGTGCGCTGGTGACCGCGTGCGTCGAGGCTCCCGAGTGGGGCTACACCTCCCCCGCCACACTGGCGGTCCTCGCCGCCGGCGTACTAGTGGGCGCGCTGGGTGTGCGCCACGTACGGCGGGCCGCGGATCCCGTGGTGCACCCGGAGCTCTTCCGGACGCCCGGGTTCGCGGCCGCCACACTGGGGCTGCTCAGCTACTTCGTGGCCTACGGGGCGATGATGCTCGGTGCGAGCCTGCTGTTCACCGATGTGTGGCACTACTCGGTGCGGACCGCCGGCCTGGCGCTGGCGCCCTGGCCGCTGACGGTGCTGGTGGTCTCCGCGCTCTCCGGCCGTGTCGTCGGGGCGGTCGGGGCACGGGCGACGGGCGTCATCGGGGCGCTGTGCTTCGTGGCGGCCACCCTGTGGTGGCTGGCGCTGGCCGGCGACGGACAGGGCGGCGGGGGCACGCATTATGCGACGCACTTCCTGCCCGGCCTGATCTTCGCCGGGTTCGGCACCGGGCTGTACCAGCCGGTGATGTTCGCCGCGACGGGACTGCTGCCCAGCCGTCAACTCTCCCTCGGATCAGGTGTCCTGATGGTGTCGCGGCAGGCCGGTACGGCGCTGGGCGTGGCCGTACTGGTAGCCGTGACGGGCGGCCGGCAGCAGCCGGACTTCGGGTCGTTGCGCGGCGGCTGGATCATCGCGGCGGTGACCTCGGCGGGCGCGGTGGCCGCGGCACTGACGCTGCGGCGGGGCGGTGCGCGGGTGTCGGGTGAGGCCGATGACCGATGACCGATGACGGTGTGCGGGGGACTGCGTGAGGGCGGTGGCGGTGGCGGTGCGCGATACGCAGTGGGCCGCAGGCCGGGTGGGGCAGGTGTGGGCCGGGGAGGACGTGCGGAGGCGGTACGACCTGCCCTGCTCGGGACGCGGAGGCCGACGGTCCGGGCGTCGCGGCGGGCGGTCCGGGAGTGGAGGCTCGCGGTCCGGGCATGGAGGCCAGCGGTCCGGGAGTGGAGGCTCCCGCTCCGGGCATGAAGGCCCGCGATCCGGACGTGGAGGCTCCCGCTCCGGATGAGGCGGCCCCACGCCAAATCCTTCCCGAGGATGGGTCGATGGGCCCCGTGCCGGTCCCTGGTATATCCCTGAGCTCGTCGAGCTTCGTCCCCGGGACCTCCCGGATTTTCGCCCCAGGGAGCCCCCGGAGGACGGGCCCCGGACCTCCCGCAGGCTCACCCCCACATCTCCCGGAGATTCCCCCCCACATCTCCCGGAATTTCCCCCCACATCTGCCCGAGGTCCACCCCGACATCTCCCGGAAGTCCACCCCGACATTCCCCCGACTCCCGTTCCCCGACTCCCCGACATCCCCCCGACATCGCGCCGAGTCCCGACACCGGGCGGTCGGAGCGGACAAGATGGGGAGATGGGATTCCATGTCGACTCAGAGGCCGGGCGGCTGCGCCGGGTCATCCTGCATCGCCCCGATCTGGAGCTGAAGCGGCTCACGCCCACCAACAAGGACACCTTGCTGTTCGACGACGTGCTGTGGGTGCGTCGGGCGCGGGCCGAGCACGACGGGTTCGCGGATGTGCTCCGGGACCGCGGCGTCGAGGTGCACCTCTTCGGAGATCTGCTGGCCGAGAGCCTGCGGATCCCCGAGGCGCGCACGCTGGTCCTGGACCGGGTCTTCGACGAGAAGGAGTACGGCCCGCTGGCCACCGACCATCTGCGGGCGGCGTTCGACGAACTGCCGGTGCCGGAGCTCGTGGAGGCGCTGGTCGGCGGTATGACCAAGCGTGAGTTCCTGGAGCACCACCTCGAGCCGACCTCGGTCCGCTTCCATGTGATGGATCTGGACGACTTCCTGCTGGACCCGCTGCCCAACCACCTCTTCACCCGCGACACCTCCGCCTGGATCTACGACGGGGTGTCGATCAACTCCATGCGCTGGCCCGCCCGGCAGCGCGAGACCGTCCACTACGAGGCGATCTACCGCCACCATCCGCTGTTCCGCGGTGAGGACTTCCACGTCTGGTCGGAGGGGCAGGCGGACTTCCCCTCGACGATCGAGGGCGGCGATGTGCTGGTCATGGGCAGCGGCGCGGTGCTGATCGGGATGAGCGAGCGGACCACCCCGCAGGCCGTCGAACTGCTGGCGCGCGGACTGTTCGCGGCGGGTTCGGCGCGCACGATCGTGGCGCTGGACATGCCCAAGCGGCGGGCGTTCATGCACCTCGACACCGTCATGACGATGATCGACGGGGACACCTTCACCCAGTACGCGGGCCTGGGCATGCTCCGCTCGTACACCATCGAACCGGGCTCCGGCGACCAGGACCTCAAGGTCACCGACCATCCGCCGGAGCACATGCACCGCGCCATAGCGGCCTCCCTGGGCCTCTCCGACATCCGGGTGCTGACCGCGACCCAGGACGTCCACTCGGCCGAGCGCGAGCAGTGGGACGACGGATGCAATGTGCTGGCGGTGGAGCCGGGCGTGGTGGTGGCGTACGAGCGGAACGTCACCACGAACACCTTCCTGCGCAAGCGCGGCATCGAGGTGATCACCATCCCCGGGAGCGAGCTGGGGAGGGGCCGCGGCGGTCCGCGCTGTATGAGCTGCCCGGTGACGAGGGAGGCGGTACCGGGGGCGGAGTGAGAGGGCGGGGCCGGACCTATCCGGCCGGGGCCGGATCTATCCGGCGTGACCGGGCACGGCGCCCGCCGAGTGCCTCACCCGGCAGCCCGGACGTCCCGTATAGAGATACAGCGCATCGTATATACTTCCAGTATCAGTTCGATACCGTCCCCGACTGCCGCGAACCAGGAGCCGACCCATGGCGATAGACCTCACGGGCCGCCACTTCCTCAAGGAGCTGGACTTCAGCGCCGAGGAGTTCCGCCGACTGATCGACCTGGCCGCCGAGTTGAAAGCGGCGAAGCGCGCCGGCACCGAGGTCCCCCGCCTGAAGGGCCGCAACATCGCCCTGATCTTCGAGAAGACCTCGACCCGGACCCGCTGCTCCTTCGAGGTCGCCGCCGCGGACCAGGGCGCCTCGACCACCTACCTGGACCCGTCCGGTTCGCAGATCGGGCACAAGGAGTCGGTCAAGGACACCGCACGTGTCCTCGGCCGGATGTTCGACGGTATCGAATTCCGCGGCAGCCGCCAGTCCGACGTCGAGGAGCTCGCCGCGTACGCCGGTGTGCCCGTCTTCAACGGGCTGACCGACGACTGGCACCCCACCCAGATGCTCGCCGACGTGCTCACCATGGTCGAGCACGGCAACGGCCGCCCCCTGGAGGAGACCGCCTTCGCCTACCTCGGCGACGCCCGCAACAACATGGGCAACTCCTACCTCGTCACCGGTGCGCTGCTCGGCATGGACGTGCGGATCGTGGCGCCCAAGCGGTTGTGGCCCGAGGAGGCGGTCATCGCGCAGGCGCGGTCACTGGCCGAGGCCAGCGGCGCCCGGGTCACCCTCACCGAGGACGTCGCCGAGGGCGTCCGCGGCGCGGACTTCGTCGCCACCGACGTCTGGGTCTCCATGGGCGAGCCCAAGGAGGTCTGGGACGAGCGGATCGCGCTGCTCGCCCCGTACGCGGTCACGATGGACGTGCTGCGCGCCACGGGCCGGCCCGACGTGAAGTTCCTGCACTGCCTGCCCGCGTACCACGACCTGGGCACGGCGGTCGGCCGGGAGATCCACGCGCGCCACGGTCTGTCGTCACTGGAGGTCACCGACGAGGTCTTCGAGTCCGCGCACTCGGTCGTCTTCGACGAGGCGGAGAACCGGATGCACACGATCAAGGCGGTGCTGGTGGCGACACTGGCCCGCTAGCTGGGCCCTGTCGTCAAACTCCCGCCTGCCTGCCGATGCCCGGCACGCGTTCCCACCCTCGAACCGGCTTCGCCGGCTCGGGCGGGGCTCTTCGCCGCACCGGGCGACGACCTCAGTACTCCTCCAAGTACACGGGCCGTCGCCCGGCGCACGCCGGGAGCACGCACCGGACGCCGCCCGGCCCGCCCCTTCGGGTGGACGGCGGGAGTTTGACGGCAGGACCCAGAGCGCGCGGGAAGCCCGCAGCGCCCCAGGGCACCCCGCATCGATGCATAGCCATACGGGCAAATGGGCGATCATGCAGTTCCAGCGGTTACCATCGAGCCGCTCACGGGGTCCGGACCCACCGGTCCGGGCCCCGCTCCGCGCCCGGCGCCACCCCCGCCGCGCGCACCGCACCACCAGAGAGAGAACCACCCCATGTCCCGCTCAGGCCCGTCCGGACTGCGCATCAAGTCCCCCGACCTCCTCATCGCCGAATCCGGCGCGGACCTCGAAGGCAACGGCCTGCGGCGCAGCATGGGCCTCTTCCAGCTCGTCTGCTTCGGCATCGGTGCCATCGTCGGCACCGGCATCTTCGTCGGCCTGTCCGACACTGTCGCGCAGGCCGGCCCCGCCGTCATCGTCTCCTTCGTCCTCGCCGCGATCACCTGCGTCTTCACCGCCTTCTCCTTCGCGGAACTGGGCGGCGCCATACCGGTCTCCGGCAGCTCGTACTCCTACGCCTACGCCACCCTCGGCGAGCGCACCGCCTTCCTCGTCGGCTGGTGCCTGCTCCTCGAATACGGCATCTCGGTCTCCGCGGTCGCGGTCGGCTGGGGCCAGTACCTCAACGAACTGCTGGGCAGCCTGACCGGCTGGCAGCTGCCCGCCGCGCTCTCCAGCCCGCCCGGTGCCGGCGGCATCGTCAACATCCCCGCCGTCGTCGTGATGCTGCTCGCCGCGCTGCTGCTCGTCCGCGGCGTCCGGGAGAGCGCCCGTGCCACCGCCGCGATGGCGGTGGTCAAGCTGGCGGTCCTGGCGCTGTTCTGTGTGATCGGCTTCAGTGCCTTCCGGAGCGGGAACCTCGCGCCGTTCGCCCCGGAGGGCATCGCCGGGATCACCTCCGGGGCGTCCGTCGCGTTCTTCTCGTACATCGGCTTCGACGCCGTCACCACCGCCGGTGAAGAGGTCCGCAACCCGCGGCGCAACATCCCCGTCGCGATCATGATCTGCATCGGTGTGGTCACCGTCCTGTACTGCCTGGTCGCGCTCGGCGCCATCGGCGCGCTGTCCTCCGGGAAGGTCGCCGGGCAGCCGGCCGCGCTGTCGCTGATCGTCAACCGCGTCACCCACTCCACCCTCGGCGGCGGGGTGATCGCCTTCGGTGCGGTGGTCGCCATCGCCTCCGTCGTCCTCGCCGTGATGTACGGGCAGACCCGCATCCTGATGTCGATGTCCCGGGACGGCCTGATCCCGCGGATCTTCGAACGGATCTCGCCGCGGACCTCCACCCCCGTGGCCAACACCTGGATCGTCGCCGCCGTCTTCGCGGTCCCCGCCGCGGTCGTCCCGCTCGACGTGGTGATGAACCTGACCACCATCGGGACCCTGGCGATCATGGCCGTGGTCAATGTCAGCGTGCTGGTCCTGCGCCGCACCCGGCCCGACCTGCCGCGCCGCTTCCGCGTCCCGCTCTTCCCGCTCAGCCCGGTCCTCGGCATCGCCTTCTGCGGCTACCTGATCTACGGCACCGGCCCGGCGACCTGGTTGCAGTTCGCCGTGTTCCTGGCCGTCGGCGCGCTGGTCTACGCGCTGTACGGGCGCCGCCACTCCCGCCTCGGGAGCGGGAGCCGGGAGCCGGGCGGGGAAGCGGATGCGACGCCGGGCGCCGGCGGGACCGAGAGCGGGACCGGGGGAGCGATCCGGGACCGGGTCGGGGCCGTCTCGGAGTAGCCGGACCGGAAGCCCGGGGAGTGGCCCCGCGGTACCCTCGCGGCGCCGACCCGGTACGGAGCCGGGGCGACGCGAGCCGGGGGTGGTGGGTCAGGGCTGCGGCAGCCGCGGCGCCCGCAGCGGGGGAGGGCGAACCACGGACGCCACCCCGCCCGGAGCCCTGCACACGGCCTTGCCGTGCGCGGTCGGCCGGCAGCCGGCGGCGGAGCTCGGGCCCCGGACCAGCCGCGGCCCGCGGCGC
>NZ_KN708638.1:6247467-6247812 GCF_000805335.1 Streptomyces sp. CT34
CCCCGCCGCCGGTGCGCCATACGCCGCGCCCTCCGGCCGCTCCCGCTCTGCCAGGGACGCCGGATCGCCGTCGTGCACCGCGCCTCGCAGCCCGCCGGCCGCACCCTCACCGCAAGCCCGATCGGATCCGAACCCCCGGTGTGCGCCACGGCGTTGGCGACCGGCGGCGCTGCCGGCAGCGCCGCGGCCGGCAGGGTCGCGGTGTCGTGGTGTCGTGGTCGGCGGTGGCCCGCAGGTCGCGCAGCGGGGTGCTGGTCAGCGCGCGGGCGGTGGGCGCGGCGGCCGGGGGGTGCGGCGGTGCGAGGCGCCAGGAGATGGCGTCGGACGGTTCGGGCAGCGGCGGGG
>NZ_KN708638.1:6247822-6266431 GCF_000805335.1 Streptomyces sp. CT34
CCGGGGCCGTTCGCCCGGGGCTGGGTCGGATCCCCCATGGCCCTCTCGGACACCTTCACCGTAGGGCAGGGGCAGGGGCAGGGGCCGGGGCCGGTCCGGGCAGCAACGGCGACCGGCAGGGCGGACCCGGACCTGGGTCGCCCGATGGACGGGGCGTTCGGCCCGTGCGCACCCGTCCGCCGCGCGCGGCGGACAGCGGACGACGTATGGCGGCCTCATGACGACAGTCACAAATCAGTGATAGCTTCGAGGGGTTCACGCGCACCGCCACCGCATCCGCAGCCACCGCACACACCAGCCGTCCGGCTGAAGGGGGCAGGCAGACCGATGAGCCCGTTCGCAGGATCCGCCCGAAGCACCGGCGCCTGGCAGCACATCCGGGTGACCAGGGAAGACGGCATCGCGACCGTCACCCTCGCGCGCCCCGAGAAGCTCAACGCCCTCACCTTCGAGGCATACGCCGACCTCCGCGACCTGCTCGCGGAACTGTCCAGAGAACGCTCCGTGCGCGCCCTGGTCCTCGCCGGGGAAGGCCGCGGCTTCTGCTCCGGCGGTGACGTCGAGGAGATCATCGGCGCCACCCTGGGTATGGACACCGCACAGCTGCTGGACTTCAACCGGATGACCGGCCAGGTCGTACGGGCGGTGCGCGAGTGCCCCTTCCCGGTCATCGCGGCGGTGCACGGCGTGGCGGCCGGCGCCGGTGCGGTGCTCGCACTGGCCGCCGACTTCCGCGTCGCCGACCCCTCCGCCCGCTTCGCGTTCCTCTTCACCCGGGTCGGCCTCTCCGGCGGCGACATGGGCGCGGCCTACCTCCTGCCCCGCGTCATCGGCCTCGGGCACGCCACCCGGGTGCTGATGCTCGGCGACGCGATCCGCGCACCCGAGGCCGAACGACTCGGTCTGATCAGCGAGTTGGCCGACGAGGGCCGCGTCGACGAGACGGCCGCGAAGCTCGCCCGGCGGCTCGCCGAAGGACCCGCGCTGGCCCACGCCCAGACCAAGGCGCTGCTCACCGCCGAACTCGACATGCCGCTGGCCGCCGCCGTCGAAATGGACGCCGCCACCCAGGCACTGCTGATGAACAGCGCCGACTACGCCGAATTCCACGCCGCCTTCACCGAGAAGCGGACCCCCAAGTGGCGGGGGAAATAACGGTGTCCGCGGCGAACGGCGGCCGGCCGCTGAAGGTCGCCGTCCTCGGCGGCGGCCCCGGCGGGCTCTACGCGGCGGCGCTGCTCAAACGCCTCGACCCGGCCCGCGAGATCACCGTCTGGGAACGCAACGCCCCCGACGACACCTTCGGCTTCGGCGTGGTCCTCTCCGACGAGACCCTCGGCGGCATCGAGCACGCCGACCCGGTCGTCTACCGCGCCCTGCAGGCGGAGTTCGTCCGCTGGGACGACATCGACACAGTGCACAACGGCCGCACCCTGACCTCAGGCGGCCACGGCTTCGCCGCGCTCGGCCGCCGCCGGCTGCTCGCCATCCTCCAGGAACGCTGCCGCTCGCTCGGCGTACGCATCGTCTTCCGCACCGAAGCACCGCCGGCTGCCGAACTCGCCCGCGACCACGACCTGGTGGTCGCCGCCGACGGCGTGCACAGCACCACCCGCACCGCCCACGCCGAGGTCTTCCGCCCCCGGCTGACCACCCACCGCTGCCGCTACATCTGGCTGTCCGCCGACTTCGCGCTGGACGCCTTCCGCTTCGAGATCGTCGAGACCGGCCACGGCATCGCCCAACTGCACGGCTATCCGTACGCTCGCCCGCGACCCGCCGCCGGCACCGCGGAGCCCGCCGGCGGCGCCAGCACCGTCATCGTCGAGATGCGCGAAGAGGTCTGGCGGGCCGCCGGCCTGGACACCTATGAGGAGCGCGCCTCGGCCGAATGGTGCGCGGCGCTCTTCGCCGGCGCGCTGGGTGGCCGCCCGCTGCGGTCCAACAACTCCAGCTGGACCGCCTTCCGCACCGTCGTCAACGAGCGCTGGTCGCACGGCCGGATCGTCCTCCTCGGCGACGCCGCGCACACCGCGCACTTCTCCATCGGCTCCGGCACCAAACTCGCCGTCGAGGACGCCCTCGCCCTCGCCGCCTGCCTCCAGGAGCATGCCACCGTGCCGGACGCGCTCACCGCCTACGAGGCCGAGCGCCGCCCCGTCGTCGCCTCCACCCAGCGCGCCGCCCGCGCCAGCCTCGCGTGGTTCGAGGACCTGGCCACCTATACGGGGCAGCCGCCGCACCAGTTCGCCTTCAATCTCCTCACCCGCAGCCGCCGGGTCACCCACGGCAATCTGCGGCTGCGCGACCGGGAGTTCGTCGACGCGGTGGCGAAGGAGGCGGGCATCCCCACCGGGACACCGCCCATGTTCACCCCCTTCCGGCTGCGCGGACTGACCCTGCGCAACCGGGTCGTGGTCTCCCCGATGGACATGTACTCCGCCGACGGCGAGGGCACCCCCGGCGACTTCCACCTCGTCCACCTCGGCGCCCGCGCACTCGGCGGCGCCGGGCTGGTCATGACGGAGATGGTGTGCGTCAGCCCGGAGGGGCGGATCACCCCGGCCTGCACCGGCCTCTACACCCGCGCACACGAGACGGCCTGGCGCCGGATCACCGACTTCGTCCACACCTCGGCCCCCGGCACCGCCCTCGGTGTCCAGCTCGGCCACTCCGGCCGCAAGGGCTCGACCCGGCGGATGTGGGAGGGCATCGACCAGCCGCTCCCCGACGGCAACTGGCCGCTGGTCGCCCCCTCCGCCCTGCCCTACCGCCCCGGCGTCAACCAGATCCCGCACGCCCTGACCGCCGTCGAACTCACCGCCGTACGCGACCGGTTCGCCCGCTCCGCCGCCGCTGCCGCGCGCGCCGGATTCGACCTCCTCGAACTCCACTGCGCCCACGGCTACCTCCTCTCCGGATTCCTCTCGCCGCTGACCAACCAACGCACCGACGCGTACGGAGGTTCCCTGGCAGGCCGCCTCCGCTTCCCCCTCGAAGTCTTCGACGCGGTCCGCGAACAGTGGCCGGACGACCGGCCCGTGACGGTCCGTATCTCCGCCACCGACTGGGCCGACGGCGGCACCACGGCCGAGGACGCGGTGGCCATCGCGGGCGCCTTCGCCGAGCACGGCGCCGACGCGATCGACGTCTCCACCGGACAGGTCGTCCCCGACGAGCGCCCCGACTTCGGCCGCTCGTACCAGACCCCGTTCGCCGACCGCATCCGCAACACCCTCGGCATCCCGGTCATCGCGGTCGGTGCCATCTCCTCCTGGGACGACGTCAACTCCCTGGTGCTGGCCGGGCGGGCGGACCTGTGCGCGCTGGCCCGCCCGCACCTCTACGACCCGCACTGGACCCTGCACGCCGCCGCGGAGCAGGGCTACACGGGGCCGGGCGCCCCCTGGCCGCCGCCCTACCAGGCCGGCAGCCGCACCCCGCCCACCGGCCGCACCGACGCGCCGAAGCCCCGCCTCACGCTGCACTGACGGGGAGGCCACAAGCAGCGGGAGGCGGGGCAGTCGGCGGGGCGCCGCGGCGCCGGGAAGGGGCTCTCAGGGCATCGGCAGGCTGCTGACCTTCGCGGCGAGCACCCGCCGGCCGTGCTGCTCCATACCGACCTCGACCTCCCGGCAGCCGGCGCCGGAGCGCCCGGTGGTCCGGGCGGCCACCCAGCAGGGCGCGTCCATCTCGGCGTACCGCTCGAAGGAGCACTCCAGCGAGACCGGCAGCGCCCCGCCGGGCGTCAGCGCCAGCGCGGCCTGCCGGACCGCCTCGACCATCAGCATGCCGGGCGCATGGTCGACGGGATGGTCGAACAGCACCGGATGCGAGGTGTCCACCCGCAGCTGCCAGCGGCCCGGATCGCCGGCGGGGGAGAGCACCACATCACCGGTGCGGTCCCGGCCGACCAGCTGCGGGGCGACCGGCTCCGGCACCGGCAGCTTCCGGGAGTTGGCCAGCGCCAGATCGCCGTACTCGCCGCGCAGCCGGCGGTAGACGGCCGGGCTGTGGCAGGAGTAGTCGAGCACCGCGGAGGCCAGGTCGCTGCCGTCGCACACGATGCGGAACTCCTGGCGGACGCAGGCCGGCCGCTTCCCGCGCCGCACCACGTCGCGGTCGGTGATGTGCAGCTCCACATCGGCCGGCGCGTCCGTGGTGCGCAGCGCCGTCGGCGAGAGGTCGTAGCGGACCGTGCGCCAGATGATCGCGTGGTCCAGCGGCACGCCGTGCGCGACGTGGCTCAGTAATATCCCCGCCTGCCGCACGGTCTCGATCAGCAGCAGCGGGTCGTGCAGGCCGTTCACCGGCCGGTAGAAGCTGTGCGCCCGCGGCCACTGGGCGCTCACCAGCCAGCTGTCGGGGCCGCCGCGCCGCCAGTCGGTCAGGAACACCTCGGAGACGGCGGCGCGATGGACGTACTCGCGAGGCACGGTCATGGTCAGGGACCGCGGTCGGTTTCCGTGGGCGAACTGTCCGCGGTTGCCGGCGCGGAGCTGACCGGGCGCGAACGAGGTGAGGGTGGCGCTGGCCATGGAGTCCCTTTCTGTGGGCGGCGCTCATCGCCCTGACGGACCGGGTCCGGTCTCCGGCCCGCGGCAACAAGATACGAACCATGTGGTTTGTTTTCCAGTGCCGGGTGGCCATTGCCCCGTCAGGGCGACGAGGTACGGTCGTCAGACGGCGATCTTCACGGAGCGGCCCTGCGGGTCCAGGTGACTCAGCGCCCCCGGCGAGGCGAGACCCGGCAGGGTGTGCTTCCACAGGGTCGTGACCCGCTCCGGAAGATCGGCGCGATTGGTGGCGGCCCGCGAGAACAACTGCACGCCCATATAGGCGGAGACGAAGAACTCGGCGGCCCGGTCCGGTGCCACGGCGGGCAGTAACTCCCCGTTGTCCCGGGCGTCGGTGAACATCGTGGTGATGATGTCGGTCCACGCCTGATAGGGGACCAGCGGATCCTCGCTGAAGGTCGTCTCGACCGCGATCCGGGTCCCGGCCTGCAACAACGGGTCGCTGCGCAGCGCCAGTGCCACCTGATGCGTGAAGTCGATGGCGTCCTGCAGCCGGGACTCGCTCACCTGCGGCACGAACGGCTCGGTCTGCTCCCGGATGACCGCGCGGGCGAGCGCGTCCTTCGAGTGGAAGTGGAAGTAGACCGCGCCCTTGGTGACCCCGGCGCGCTGGATGATCTCGGCCATCGTGGCGGCCTGGTACCCGCGAGTGCCGATGACGTGGGCCGCGGCCTCGAGGACGGCGCGCCGGGTGCGCACTGCGCGTGCCTGCTTGACCACCGATCATCCTCCGTATGCTCTCTTGGAGTTGTTGTGCCTGAGTGCGACCCGCTGCCGTGGCGGCGCAGTCTATTTCCGCATCATAAAGAAGCCAACCATGCGGTATTCACCCGCGGAGTCGCCGCCGCGGCCCGGTGTCGCACCCGGGCGGAGCGGTGCCAGGCGGCACCGCGCACCTTCAAGGAGCTGCCCCGATGCCCGTCCCCGTCCCGTCCGATGTGCCCGCCACGCACCGGGAAGTGCGGCTCGCCGCACGCCCCGGCAGAGAGCTGACGGTACGTCATTTCACGGTGGCCGAAGCCCCGGTGCCCCAGCCGGTGCCCGGCCAGGTGCTGGTACGCACCCGGGTGATGGCGGTGACCGCGGCGATGCGGACGCAGCTGACCGGCGTGCGGCTGCCGATGCCGTCGTTCGTCCCGGGCGAGGCGCTGTGGGGCTCCGCGGTCGGCGAGGTCGTGGCGGCCCCCGGCGGCGGCTTCACCCCCGGCGAACTGGTCCATCACCCTTACGGATGGCGGGAGTTTGCGGTGGTGGAGGAAGGCAGGCTAAGGCGCCTCGCCCCGGACGCACTGCCCTCGTTGGCCGCGCACCTGTCCCAGGGGGCGACCGCCTGGGGCGCGCTGCGCCGGGCGGCCGGGGTCCGGCCGGGCGACACCGTGTTCGTCAGCGGCGCCGCCGGCGGTGTGGGCAGCCTGGCCGGGCAGCTGGCGCGGCGGCTGGGCGCCCGGCGGGTGGTGGGCAGCACCGGCTCCGAGCGCAAGGCGTCCCGGCTGCGGGCCGAGTTGGGGTACGACGACACGGTCGTACGTGGCGCCGGGCCGATCGAGGAGCAGCTGCGCCGGGCGGCCCCGGACGGGATCGACGTCCTGCTGGACACCGTGGGCGGCGAGCAGCTCGCCGCGGCGCTCGCGGTGGCCCGCCCGGATGCCCGGTTCGCGCTCGTCGGTGCGCTCTCCAGTCAGTTGGGCGAGGACGGCGGCGTGGCCGCCCCGGTCGCACTGGACGCGGGGCTGATCATCACCCGCCGGGTGACGCTGCGCGGCTTCGGGCTGTACGCGCATCCCGACCTGCCCGAGGAGTGGACCAGGGAGTTCGGTCAGGGCCTGCGGGACGGCTCCCTCGTCTTCCCGCACACCCTGCTGAAGGGAATCGAGCAGGCGCCGCGGGCGCTGTGCGAACTCGTGCAGGGGCGACATATCGGGGCCGTACTCGTCGAGTTGTGAGTCCGGCGCGGGCTCGGCGCGGGCCCGTCCGGTCGCGGCGGGCCGGGCGGGTCAGCCGGCCGCGGCCTGCGCCGGCGTCGGGATGCAGCCGGCCGCGACCCGGTCCGGCGTCCCCGGCAGCAGCGCCCACAGTCCGGTGACGGCCTCCCGGTCCCACCACGTCCGGTCCTCGGCGCCCAGGTGCAGCAGTCCCACCACCATCGACGTCAGCAGCTGGGCGGTGCGCCGCGGTTCGGCGTCCGAGGGGTGCGGGCCGGCCGGGTCGTCCGCGGCGCCTACGGGCCCGCCGGCGCCGCAGGTCATCGCCTTGTCGAGGAAGAGCGCGTACCAGCGCTGCTCCAGGGGGTAGATCTCCAGGCCCGGTGCGGTCTCCGGCCGCAGCCGCAGCCCGGCGCGCAGCACCGCGTCCGACTGCACCCGGCCGAACAGCTCGGCGGCGAAGTCCCGGACGGCGAACGAGAGCGGCTTCGGGGAGCGGAGGAAGCCCTCCTCGATCTCCCGCAGGGTGGCCAGCGCGGCGTCCCGTACCGCGAGGGTCAGGTCGTCCTTGGACGTGAAGTGGAAGTAGAGGGCTCCCTTGCTCAGCCGGGCCCGCCGGCTGATCTCGACCATGCCCGCGGCGGGCACTCCCTTTTCCAGGAAGGTCTCTGCGGCCGAGCGGATGAGTGCCTGGCGACTCTGGATGGCGCGATGCTGCGTGGGCACGGTGTCCGTCCCGTCTCTCGTACGACTGCAACCTCCACGCAGTCTACCTAGAAAACCAACCATGCGGTTCGGTATGCTCGGGGTAATTGGCCGGAACTGCCCGGCGCTGTCGCGAAGTCATCGGTCGCCCGGGCGATCCGGTGCCGGCGGCGGGGGAGACCCGTAGGTAACCAGTCTGGTACCGGACGGGGGGCGTTGTCGACCCGTCAGGGTGTGACAAAGGCGCATTGACAAACAGCGCAGGCGGTTTTTAAATCTCCGAAGGCGATAAACGGGACGTTCCCTTCCGTTGCCGCCGCCCCGACGGTCGCGTACCGCCCTTGGACAGCGGTGCGCCGTGGCAGACCGCCTCTGCCTGCACCAGTCGTCGACCGCTGGCCGCCCGACCAGCTGTGCCAGCGACGTCACCCCCGAACCCCCGCACCCATCGGAACCCGGAAAGGTCTCCACTCCATGCGCGTATCAATGGAAGTCGGCGAACGTCCTGCAAGAGGCGCGCGGAGCGCCGGCAGCGAGACGATCAGGGCCGCCGTCTTCGACCTCGACGGCACCCTCGCCAACACCCTGCCCGCGATCAGCAAGCTGCTCGTCAAGG
This sequence comes from Streptomyces sp. CT34, assembly GCF_000805335.1. GTDB lineage: Bacteria > Actinomycetota > Actinomycetes > Streptomycetales > Streptomycetaceae > Streptomyces. The sequence continues at coordinate 6,255,643 of NZ_KN708638.1, forward strand.
TGGCCTCGGAACAGGGCTGTTCGGTCACCGCGCGGCAGGCGGCAGCCGCCATCGGCAAGCCCCCGGGCCCCGCCTTCGGCCGGCTGCTGGGCCGGCCCGAGGAGGACGGCCGGGTGCAGGCCGCCATCTCCCGCTACCGCGAGCTGTTCTCCTACGAGGTCCTGTGCCAGGGGCCGCAGCTGCTCTTCCCCGGAGTGACGGCCGGGCTGTCCGCGCTGCGCGCCCACGGCGTCGAACTCGCCGTCGCCACGTCCAAGACCACCCGCAGTGCCGAGGCCCTGCTGGACGTCATGGGCATCCGTGACCTGGTCGGCCCGGTCATCGGGCAGGACATGGTCCGGCGCGGCAAACCGCACCCGGAGATGGTGCTGCGCGCGGCCGGCCGGCTGGGGGTCCCGGCCTGGCAGAGCGCGTATGTCGGGGACACCGTGGGGGACATGCGGATGGCGGTCACCGCGCGCATGGAGCCGGTGGCGGTGACCTATGGCAAGGGGACGTTCGGCGAGCTCGCCGCGGTCGCCGGGACGCGGATGTGCGGTTCCTTCAAGGACGTGGTCTCGGTGATCGCCGCCGCCCGGCCGCGGCCGACGGCCGCCGTCCCGGTAGGGGCGCAGCAGCGGCGACGCTGACACAACGGGGACGGGGGGCGGGCGCGCGGCCGAGGGGGACACCGGCCGCGGGCAGGTGAGGCGACGGCGTACGGGCGTACGAGGGCGGACCGGTCAGACGGTGCCCTGGGTGCGGTGGGGCCCGGCCGTCGCCTCACGCGCGTAACGGGCGCCCGCCGCCCGCAACTTGGCGTCCAGCCGGCCGAACACCTCGGCCGCCCGGCCGCCCGGCCAGTCCTCCGGAAGGAGGGGAGAGGGCAGACCGGGGTCGGCGTACGGGAGGCGGCGCCAGGCGTCCAGCGCCAGCAGGTGGTCGCGGTAGGCCGCTTCGGGGGGAACCGACCGGCGCCGCGCCCAGCGCGCCAGCACCGGCTCGTGGTCCGCGAGGAACGCGCGGTGCCGCGCGGCGATGGCGTCCAGGTCCCACCAGCGCGCGACGGCCTGCGCGGTGGGCGCGAAACCGGCGTGGGTGCCGGTGAACAGGTCCACGTACCCGCCGAGTTCCAGCCGCTCCAGGGTGTGCCGGGTCTCCTCGTACAGGTGCGCCGGGGCGATCCACACGCCGGGTGCCGCGGTGCCGAAGCCCAGCCGGGACAGCCGGGAGCGCAGCAGGTGCCGCTTGTGCCGCTCGTCCTCGGGGACGGAGAACACGGCCAGCACCCAGCCGTCGGACAACCGGGCGGCCGGCCGGCCGAATATCCGCCGGTCGCCGTCCTCCAGCAGCTGCCGGGCGGCGTCGGAGAGCCCGTAGGCGGCGGCGCCGGCGGCGGTGCGCTCCGCGACGAGCAGCCCCCGGCGCTTGAGCCGGGACACGGCCGAGCGCACCGACGGCGGGTCCACCCCGAGCACCCCGAGGAGCCGGATCAGCGCCGCCACCGGCACCGGTCCGGGCACGCCACCGGGACCGGTGCCGGCGGCGCCGCGCCCGTAGGCGCCGTAGAACGTGACGATCAGGGACCGGGGGGTGTGCTGCGCTTGCTGGTCGCTCACCGGGTCACTCTAGATCGGCCTCGCGCAGCCGGAAGCGCTGGAGCTTGCCGGTGGGGGTGCGCGGCAGTGCGGAGTGGAAGACGAAGACGCGCGGGCATTTGTAGGGCGCGATACGGCCCTTGACGAACGCCCGCAGCGCGGCGACCGTCTCGTCCCCGGAGGGGACCCCGGCGCGCAGCACGACATGGGCGACGGCGACCTGGCCGCGCTCCTCGTCGGGCCGCCCGACCACCGCCGCCTCGGTGACGTCCGGGTGCCGCAGCAGCGCGTCCTCCACTTCGGGGCCCGCGATGTTGTAGCCGGCCGAGATGATCATGTCGTCCGCGCGCGCCAGATAGCGGAAGTAGCCGTCGCTCTCCCGGACACAGGTGTCGCCGGTGAGGTTCCAGCCGTCCCGTACGTACTCCGTCTGCCGGTCGTCGGCCAGGTAGCGGCAGCCGGTCGGTCCCCGGACGGCGAGCAGTCCCGGTTCGCCGTCCGGCAGCGGTACGCCGTCGGCGCCCACCACGCGGGCCTCGAAGCCCGGCACCGGCAGCCCCGTCGTCCCCGGCCGGATCGCGTCGTCGGCGGCGGACAGGAAGATGTGCAGCAGCTCCGTGGCGCCGATCCCGTTGATGATCCGCAGACCGGTCGCGTCGTACCAGGAGTGCCAGGTGGCGGCGGGCAGGTTCTCGCCCGCCGACACGCACCGGCGCAGCGACGAGAGGTCGTGGCCGTCGAGTGCGGACAGCATCGCGCGGTAGGCGGTGGGTGCGGTGAACAGGACCGAGATCCGGTGCTCGGCGATGTCGCCGAGCAGCCGCTTCGGCCCGCCCCAGTCCGCCAGATAGGCCGAGGCCCCGACGCGTAAGGGGAAGACCACCAGCCCGCCGAGGCCGAAGGTGAACCCGAGCGGCGGGCCGCCGGCGAACACGTCGTCCGGTTCCGGCCGCAGCACCTGGGCGGAGAAGGTGTCCGCGATGGCGAGCACATCGCGGTGGAAGTGCATGCACCCCTTGGGGCGGCCGGTGGTGCCCGAGGTGAAGGCGATCAGCGCGACGTCGTCGGCGGCGGTGGCCACCGCCTCGTAGGGGGCGCCGCCCGGTCGCGCCAGCCGCCGCAGATCGCCCGGACCGTCCCCGCCGAACTCGGTGACCCGCAGCCCCGGCACCTGTGCCCGCACCAGGTCCTCCACCGACCGGGCGTCGCACAGCGCATGGCCGATCCGCGCGATCCGGCAGATGGTGGCGAGCTCGTCCGGCCGCTGCGCCGCCAGGACGGTGACGGCCACCGCGCCCGCCTTCATCACCGCGAGCCAGCACGCGGCCAGCCAGGGCGAGGTCGGCCCGCGCAGCAGCACCCGGTTGCCGGGCCGGACGCCCAGCGGGCCGCTGAGCGCGTGCGCGATCGCGTCGACCCGGTCGCGCAGCTGCCCGTACGACCACCCGGCGCCGGTCGCGTCGCGGACCGCGGGCCGGTCCGGGCCCAGCCGCGCGATGGTGCCGTCGAGCAGCTCCGCACCGCAGTTCAGCCGGTCGGGATAGCCCAGGTCGGTCAGGTGCGGCCACTGTTCGGGCGGCGGCAGCCGGTCACGCGCGAAGGTGTCGGTGTGGGCCGAGGTCCGTAGGTCCATGCGGGGTGCGCCCCCTTGGGCCGGGTGGCCGACGGGCGGCCGGGAGAGGGGTGGAGGAGGGGGCGGGGAGCGGGCCGGTACGGCCGTGCCTGGGCCGCTTCCGGGGCCGGTCCCGCCGGACGGATAGCGGGCGGGGACGGGTCGGGGACTGCCGTACGGATCGCTCGTCAGCGTAACGTGTTCGTGACGGCAGTCAACAGATCGCGATAACTGTCCGCGGCATCCGGCCGCGCGCCGCCCTCGCCGTCGACGACCACCGACCGACCGCCGCCACCGGTACCGCTACCAGGGAGCCGCTCGTGACCGCATTCGCGCTGGGACCGGACGAACAGGAATGGTGCGCCCGGCTGCGCGCCGAGACTGCCGAACGGCTGCGCCCGCTGGCGGAGAAGGGGCATCCGGGCCGCCTCAACCGCCCGCTCGTCGCCGCGCTCGGCGAACTGGGCCTGCTGCGCCGCCTCTTCCCCGCCGGCGGCGACCTGCGCGCCCTGGACCTGTGCCTGTTGCGGGAGTCCCTCGCGCAGGAGTGCACGGAGGCGGAGACCGCGCTGGCGTTGCAGGGCCTGGGGGCCTATCCGATCGTGCAGTCCGGCACCGACGCCCAGCGCGCCCGCTGGCTGCCGGAGGTCACCGCGGGGCGAGCGGTCGCCGCCTTCGCGCTGAGCGAGCCGGGCGCCGGCTCGGACGCCGCGGCACTGGCCCTGGCCGCGGCCCCCGACGGCCCCGGCGGCTGGCGGCTGACCGGCGAGAAGTGCTGGATCTCCAACGCCCCCGAGGCCGACTTCGCCACCGTCTTCGCCCGTACCGGGGGCGCGCCCGGCGCCCGCGGCATCACCGCCTTCCTGGTCCCCGCCGACCGGCCCGGCCTGACGGGCGAGCACCTGGACATGCTCAGCCCGCACCCCATCGGCACGCTGGTCTTCGACGGGGTCCCGGTGACCGGGGCGGATGTGCTCGGCGAGGTGGGCGGCGGTTTCGGTGTCGCGATGCGCACCCTGAACCTCTTCCGGCCGAGCGTGGGCGCGTTCGCGGTCGGCATGGCGCAGGCCGCGCTGGACGCGGCGCTGGCGCACGCCGGTGCGCGCACCGCGTTCGGCGGACCGCTGCGCGACCTCCAGTCCGTCGGCCACCAACTCGCCGAGATGGCCACCCGCGTCGAGTCCGCCCGCCTCCTGGTCTACGCCGCCGCGTCGGCGTACGACACCGGCGCCCCCGATATCGCGCGCCGCTCGGCGATGGCCAAACTGCTGGCGACCGAGACCGCGCAGTACGTCGTCGACGCGGCCGTCCAGATCCACGGCGCGCGGGCGCTGCGCCGCGGCCACCTGCTGGAGCACCTCTACCGGGAGGTGCGCGCCCCGCGCATCTACGAGGGCGCCACCGAGGTCCAGCGCTCGATCATCGCCAAGGAGCTGTACCGCACGGCGGACCCGGCGGTACGGGCGTGACCTGCGGGCGGGCGCCGTACCGGGGGCGAACGGAACGGGCGTGCGCCGGGGTCCGGTTGCCCGCCCGTACACCACCGACCGACGGGGCCGCCGCCCGGCGCTTCTCCGGCGGCGTCTTCGGCTGGTCGGTGCAGGACGTACCGCACCCTGGGGTCGGGGAGCGCCACTGCACCTGCTCAGCCAGGCGGGCCGGAGGAGGCGGGGCAGAGGAGGCGGGTCGGTTCGCGGGCGAACCAGCGGTCGTCGGTGTAGCAGCCAGTGGGCAGCGGCAGCGTGCGCATCCGTCCGTGGGGCAGGTTCTTCGACCGGGGCGGGCGGTCGTCCGGCTGACACCCGCAACAGCGGGCCGGCGCGCCACGCGTACAGATCCGTCTGCCATCGCGCCGCCCGCGCTCTCCGTTCGATGTGCCATCTGTCGGATTCCGCGTCCCCCCGCGGCCGGCAGGAAATCCGAGGGAGGCCTCTGGCCGAACCCCTCGCGGGCCCGTGTCGCACCGTCACGTCGGTGATGATTCCGCTGCTGTAATGCGCAATTGGTCCTCCGCGGCGGTGTCGTTCGTGCCGTGAAGTCAGCTTGCCGGGGAATGGCTGAGCCTGTCCGACAGCAGCTTTTCCTGAATGGATAAAGCGCCTTTATCGATGCGGTGACAGGCTTCGCGCTGGCTGGCGCGGGCCAGGACCGCGGCTCGTAGACCCCGTCGGCGGCTCAACGTCCCGGAGCCCCGCAGATGCCGCCGCACCCCCTTTGGACCCACATTCGCGAAGGTCGGAGAGGGTGCGGCGGCGATGCACTGTAGGGACGATGCGTCAGATGTCCCGGAACGTCTCGATCTGCGCGCCGATGGAGTTGAGGCGTTCCGCCAGGTCCTCGTAACCGCGGTTGATGACATAGACGTTGCGCAGAACGGAGGTGCCCTCGGCGGCCATCATGGCCAGGAGGACGACGACGGCCGGGCGCAGGGCCGGTGGGCAGATCATCTCCGCGGAGCGCCAGCGGGTCGTGCCGTCGATCAGGACGCGGTGCGGGTCGAGCAGTTTGACCTGGGCGCCGAGGCGGTTGAGGTCCGTCAGGTAGATCGCGCGGTTGTCGTAGACCCAGTCGTGGATGAGGGTCTGGCCCTGGGCGCTGGCCGCGATGGCGGCGAAGAACGGGACGTTGTCGATGTTGAGTCCCGGGAAGGGCATGGGGTGGATCTTGTCCAGCGGGGCCTGGAGCTTGGAGGGGCGGACCGTCAGGTCGACGAGCCGGGTGCGGCCGTTGTCGGCGTGGTACTCCGTACTGCGCTCGTTGTCCAGGCCCATCTCCTCCAGGACCGCCAGCTCGATCTCCAGGAACTCCACCGGGACCCGGCGGATCGTCAGCTCCGACTCGGTGACAACGGCCGCGGCCAGCAGGCTCATTGCCTCGACCGGGTCCTCGGAGGGGGAGAAGTCCACATCGCGGTCGATCTTCGCCACGCCGTGGACGGTGAGCGTGGTGGTGCCGATGCCGTCGACCCGGACGCCCAGCTCCTCCAGGAAGAAGCAGAGGTCCTGGACCATGTAGTTGGACGAGGCGTTGCGGATGACCGTGACGCCGTCGTGCCGGGCGGCGGCCAGCAGGGCGTTCTCGGTGACGGTGTCACCGCGTTCGGTCAGGACGATGGCGCGTTTGGGGGCGACGCTGCGGTCGACCTCGGCGATATAGGTGCCGTCGGTCGCGGTGATCTCCAGGCCGAAGTGCCGCAATGCGGTCATATGGGGCGTCACGGTACGGGTGCCGAGGTCGCAGCCGCCCGCGTACGGCAGCTTGAAGTGGTCCATGCGGTGCAGCAGCGGGCCGAGGAACATGATCACGCTGCGGGTGCGGCGGGCCGCCTCCAAGTCCATGGCGCCGAGGTCGAGTTCGGCGGGCGGCACGATCTCCAGGTCGTTGCCGTCGTTGATCCAGCGGGTCCGGACGCCGATGCTGCCCAGCACTTCCAGGATGCGGTAGACCTCCTCAATGCGGGCCACCCGGCGCAGAGTTGTCCGGCCCGCGTTGAGCAGGGTCGCGCACAGCAGCGCGACACAGGCGTTCTTGCTCGTCTTGACGTCGATGCTGCCGGAGAGCCGGCGCCCGCCGACCACCCGCAGATGCATCGGCCCGGCGTAGCCGAGCGAGACGATTTCACTGTCCAGGGCCTCGCCGATGCGAGCAATCATCTCAAGGCTGATGTTCTGGTTGCCGCGTTCGATCCGGTTGACCGCGCTCTGGCTGGTGCCGAGGGCCTCGGCGAGCTGCGTCTGCGTCCAGCCCCGGTGCTGCCGGGCGTCACGGATGAGCCTGCCGATGCGTACGAGGTAGTCGTCTGCCATGGAGTGACCGTATCTCAGATATGAGATGGGTGCGCTACGGGTGGTCCATGGCTGCTCCATGGCCGCTCCATCGTGGGTTGTTCTAGTAGAATGCGAACAACTGGAGGTTGCCATGAAGCGATCCACGCATTCGGTCCTGCCCGCGAACAACCGCCCGCGGGGCTGGATTGCCGCATTCCCCTTCGTCGCCGCCATCGTGGCGCTCGGGGGCATCTACGCAGCGACGGCCGGCCGGCTGCCCGTCCGGCTCGCCACCCATTTCGGCGCCGACGGCCGGGCGGACGGCTACTCCTCTGCCCAGGGCTTTCTGACGCTGTGCCTCGTCATGCTGCTCGTCTTCGGCACCGCGGTCGTCGTGTGCGTCCAGCGGCGGGTGCCCGCCCAGGGCGGCCGGTGGCTGACCACGGCCGGGTACGCCACCGCCGCCGCGATCGGCTACCTGGACGCGCTGACCCTGCTCGCCAATGTCGACGCCGGCGACACCACCGGCGCCTCCGCCGTCCGGCTGCCGCTCTGGCAGCTCGCCGTGACCGCGGGGGTGGCCGGCGCGGCCGGCGGGGCCGGCTGGCTGCTGGCCGGCGCCGAACCGCCCGCGGACCGCCCGGCGCCGGGCGCCGCACCCCGGCTCGACCTGCCCGCCGGGATGACCGCCGGCTGGTCACGCACCGTCAGCTCGACCCCGCTGGCCATCGTGGGCGTGCTCACGCTCTGCGCGGGCGTCGTCATCGGAGCGCTTGCCGACTGGTTCGGCGGCGCGGTCCTGGTGCTCGGCTCGATATTGATCATCCTCCCTGCCTCCGTCCGGGTGACGGTCGACCGGCGCGGCCTGACCCTCGCCCCGACACTGGTGCCGTTCCGGCTTCTCCGTATACCGCTCGGCCGCCTGGCGGAGGTGACCAGCCGGCGGATCTCGGTCGGGAAGGAGTTCGGCGGCTGGGGCTATCGTCTCCGGCCGGGCGGCAGCGGCCTGCTGCTCCGCTCCGGCGACGGCATCGTGCTGCGGCTGACCAGCGGACGGGAGTTCGTGGTGACCGTCGACGACGCGGCCACCGCCGCCGCGGTGCTCAACACCTATCTCGACCGCGCCCGTTCGCCGCAAGGAGGCTGATGTGCTCTTCCGTGTCGACCCCGGTTCCTCCGTCCCCCTCGGCGACCAGATCGCGGCCTCGGTCCGCGGTGCGATCGCCGACGGCACGGTGGCGGCCGGCGAGCGCCTGCCCGCCGCCCGGGAACTCGCCGGGTCGCTCGGCGTCAACGTCCACACGGTGCTGCGCGGTTACCAGCGGCTCAAGGAGGAGGGCCTGATCGAACTCCGCCGCGGGCGCGGCGCGGTGGTCACCGGTACCGCCTCCCCGGCCCGCGCCCGCCTGGGCGAGACCGCCGAGCGCCTGATCGCCGAGGCGCGCGGACTGGGCCTCTCCGACGAGGAGATCGTGCGGGTGGTGCGGACGGGGCTGGCCGGGCGGTGAGCGCGGCGACCACGACCGAGTACTGCGCACGACCACCCACAGCCACTGGCCGCCCGCGAACTCCCGTCGGCCGTCGCGGAGATCGGCCCACCCGGACGTGGCGCCGGCCCGCGGCACCGCGGTCGGCCGCGGGCCGGGGACCGCGGCCGGGAGGTGGTGCGGCGGCCCGGACCCGGTCGCTCCGGCGGCGCACGTCGCGGCATGGCAGACGGAACGGGCCGGGGTCGTCCGCGGGTTCCTCGGTCCGGCGATCGGGCGGACGCTGGATGCGTACAGGGGTGGTTGAGCCGTAGGGGACAGGCCCCGGTTGTCAGGCCCTGGTTGTGGTGTCCCGTCGGCCGTCGTCCCCCGGCCCTCACCCGTCCAGGATGGTGAGGTCCAGTCGTTCCAGCCGGGCCAGGTCGGCCAGGATGTTGATCTCCACGATCTTCCCGTGCGCGATGGTGAACCCCATGACGGAGAACGGCCGCCCGCCGCGCGCGGTGACCAGCCCCGGCGCCCCGTTGACCAGCGCCGGGCGCGCGAACGGAACGAACTGGGAGTAGAGCAGGGCCTGTTCGACCACCGCGGCGGCGCCGCGGACCAGCCGCGAGGCCCCCGGGGCCCCGGGGCCGCTGTCCGCCCGGAGTACCACATCCGGGTCGAGGACCGCCAGCAGCGCGTCGAAGTCGCCGCTGCGCGAGGCGGCGAGGAAGGCGCCGACGACCTCGCGCTGCCGGGCCGGGTCGGTGTCGGGGGCCGGGGTGGTGCCCTGGACCCGGCGGCGGGCCCGGCTGGCGAGTTGGCGGGCGGCGGCGGGGGAGCGGTCGACGATCGGGGCGATCTCGTCGAAGGGGACGGCGAACATGTCGTGCAGGACGAAGGCGAGCCGTTCGGCCGGCGCCAGGGTCTCCAGGACGACGAGCAGCGCGAGCCCCACCGAGTCGGCCAGCAGCACCTGCTGTTCGGGGTCGGGGCCGTCCGCGCGGCTCACGATCGGCTCCGGGACATGGACGCCGAGGGGGTCCTCGCGCCGCGCCCGGCGGCTGCGGAGCTGGTCCAGGCAGACCCGTCCGACGATGGTCGTCATCCAGCCGCCCAGGTTCTCCACGCCGTGCACGCCGGCCCGGCTCAGCCGCAGCCACGCTTCCTGGACCGCGTCGTCCGCCTCGCTCAGCGAGCCCAGCATCCGGTAGGCGACCGCCCGCAGATGGCTGCGGTGTTCCTCGAACCGCTCGGCCAGCCACTCGCCGTCGTCCCGGCCGGGGGTGACCGTACCGTCGTTCTCGTCCATCGCTCGCTTCGCCCTCTTCCTCCGTCGCGGTCCGTCACAGCAATGACGGACGCCGTGGTGCAGGTGTGACACGAGGCGACGAGTGGGGCAGCCGCCGCGCCGGCCCGGAGCCCGCGCCCGCCCCCATCCCGCTGCCGCCACCGCCCCGATCCCGCTGCCGCCCCCGTCCGGCCACCGGCTCACCGGACGGCCGGCAGGTCCCCGGGCGCCGCCCGCACGGTACGGGGTGCGGTTGCCCTGCGCCAGATCGTGCCCCTGGCGAACGGGGTCACGAGACGGGGTGGGCGGACATGCTCGGCGCGCAGGACGTGGACCATCGAGTCAGGGGCCCCGCCGCGGCCGGCGGGTTCCGGCGCGGTGCCGTCGTCGTGCTCACCGCGGTCACCTCGGCTCGGTGGGGTACGTCATGGAGGTGACGGGCCGCGGCGAGGAAAGGTGACCGATGCGCGAGCAGGACCGGACGGACGGGCGGGGCGGGCCCGCGACGGGGGACCGGCAGGACCGGCTGGCGGAGCGTTTCGAGGCGGAGCGCGGCCGGCTGCACGCGGTCGCGTACCGGATGCTCGGCTCGTCCGGCGAGGCGGACGACGCCGTCCAGGAAGCGTGGCTGCGGCTCAGCCGGGCCGGTGCCGGCGGGGTCGGGAACCTGGCCGCCTGGCTGACCACCGTGGTCTCCCGTATCTGCCTCGACATGCTGCGCGCCCGTACGGCCCGGCGCGAGGAGCTGTTCGGCGAGGAGCTGCCCGACCGGCTCGCCGGCGCCGGCCCCGGGCCCGGGAGCGGCGGGCCGGCGGCGGGCGACCCCGAACAGGAGGCGCTGCTGGCGGACTCCGTGGGCCGGGCGCTGCTCGTGGTGCTGGACACCCTCGCCCCCGCCGAGCGGATCGCGTTCGTGCTGCACGACATGTTCGCCGTGCCCTTCGACCGGATCGCGCCCATCGTGGAGCGCACCCCGGTCACCGCGAAGAAGCTGGCCAGCCGCGCCCGCCACAAGGTGCGCGGCACCCCGGCGCTGCCCGCCGCCGAACTCGCCCGCCACCGGCGGGGCGGCG
>NZ_KN708638.1:6266441-6312501 GCF_000805335.1 Streptomyces sp. CT34
GGCCTGCCGCGACGGCGACATCGCCGGCTTGCTGGCGGTCCTGGACCCCGACGCGGTACGCCGGGCGGACCGTGCCGCGCTGCCCGCGGGCGTCCCCGCCGAGGTCCGCGGGGCGGCGGCCGTGGTGGAGCAGACCGCGGTCCTCGGCAAGCGGGCGCGGTGCGCGGCGCCGGCGCTGGTGAACGGTGCCGTGGGAGCCGTCGTGGCGCCGGGCGGCCGGCTGCGGATCGTGCTCACCTTCACCATCGGGGCAACCGCCGACGGCCCCCGGATCACCGGGTACGAGGTGATCGCCGACCCGGCACGGCTGCGCGGGCTCGACCTGGCCGTCCTCGACGCGTAGGGCGGGGCCGGCCGAGGTCCTGCCCACGGGCCGGCCGGGCCGGGCCGCGGCGCCCCGTACGGTCAGCGCGCGACCGTACCGCCGCGGGCGCGGGCGATCAGCACCTGCTGCTGGGCCAGCAGCACGATGCCGAAGTACAGCAGGACGGTGACGGTGCCGAGCCCGGCCGCGACCGTGGTGTCGATCAGGAAGTGCTGCCCGAGGCCGGCGATCCACAGTGCCGCGGTGGCCAGGTTGCCCTGCCGCATCACCGTGCCGCCCTTCAGGGACAGCCGCACGGTGAACGCGCGCACCGTGGCGAGCAGTACACCGACCACGAGGCTCGCGGCGAGCATCCCGGCGTCGCGGCCGGACAGCGGACGGGAGGTGAGGTACGCGGCGGTCTCGACGGCGCCGATGACGACCAGGACCAGGCCGATCGGCGACTTCTCCCGCAGCGGGCGCTCGGTGAGCTGACGGGACAGCAGCCATACCAGCACGGCGGCGGTGATGACGAGGTTGGCGTTGGTGGTGTGGTCCATGACCCCTGGGCCTTCTCTGCGAGGTGGGTGTGCGCGGGCTGCGCCGCGTGCCTTCCACGGTGCGGCCAAGCGCGGGCGGAGGGATCAGCCGCCGGGGTGGAGAAAGGGGTGGAGATCGCGCCGGCCGGGTGCGGGACCGGCGGGTCGTGCCGCCATCATGGACCGGTGCGGAACGAGGGGACACGGGAGATACAGGGGACGCCGGGGGCGCAGGGGATACGGCCGATACGGCGGCTGCGGCCCGGCCGGTTCCGGGACGGCCTGGACGCGTCCCGGCTGCGCCGGATCGCCCTGAACGCGCTGGCCATCGCCGTCGCGGTCGTCCTGCCGCGGGACACCCCTCAACTGCCGGTCGTCACCGTGCTGTTCCACGCGCTGATCGTGCTGTGGGCGGTGACCACGGTGATCCGGCACCTGCTGGCGCCGCCCTGGCCGGGCGCGGTGTGGAGCGTACTGCTGGTCGGCGGCGCGGTCTGCGCCGGTATGAGCCCGCAGCCGTCCGGCCCGGCGTTCGTGGCGGCGGCGGGCCTGTTCCTGCTGACCTCGGCCGTCGAGAACGGCGTCCGGTGGATCGCCGCCGCCACCGCGGCCGGGATCGCCGGCTTCGCGCTGGCCCACGCCGCCGCCGGCGGGAACCCGGAGGCGGCCGTCCCGTCGCTGATCTCGGCCGTCACGGGCGGCGGCTTCGGCCTCCTGGCCCGGCTGAACGGCCTCGACCGCCGTACCGAGCGCAGCGCGGCCGAGCGGCGCGCGGAGAAGGCGGTGCTGGAGGAGCGCGCCAGGATCGCCCGGGACATCCATGACGTGCTGGCCCATTCGCTCGGCGGCCTGGTGCTCCAACTCGACGCGCTGGAGGCGGTCTCGGCGGCGCGCGGCGCGGACGAGGAGGTGCTCGTCCGGGTGCGCGGGGCGCGGGAGATGGCGGCGGACGGCCTGGTGGCGGCGAAGCGCGCGGTCGATGCGCTGCGCCGGCTGCCCGCCGGCATCGACGCCGCGCTCGGCGAGATCGTCGCCGGTGCCCGTGCGCTCGGCATGACCGTGGACGTCGAGCTGCGCGGCGAACCGGGCCGGGTGCCCGCGCCGGTCGCCGAGGTCGCCGCGTCCGTCACCGTCGAGGCGCTGACCAACGCCCGCAAGCACGCGCCGGGTGCGCCGGTCGCGGTGACGCTGGAGACCGGCCGGGACGCCGTGCTGCTCCGGGTCGCCAACCCGCTCGCGGCGCCGGGCGGCCCGGCGGTGCCGCTGCCCTCGGGCGGGCACGGTGTGGCCGGCATGCGGGAGCGGGCGCAGATCGTCGGTGGCACACTCGACGCGGGTGGGAAGGACGGGGTGTGGACGGTGGAATGCCGGGTTCCGTATGAGTGACGGCAGTGGCCCGGGCTGCGGCAGGGGCCCGAGTGGTGGCGGCGGTCGGAGTGGCGGCGGTCCGAGCGACGGCAGCGGTCGTGGTGACCGTGACCGCGGTGGCCGAAGTGACCGGCCGGTGCGGGTGGTTGTCGCCGACGACCAGGCCGCGGTGCGCGACGGCCTGGTGACCATCCTCGACCACGAGCCGGAGATCGAGGTGGTGGGGACCGCCGCGGACGGCGCCGAGGCCGTCGAGCTGACCCGGTGCCTGACCCCGGACGTGGTGCTGATGGACCTCCGGATGCCCGGGGTCGACGGCGTCGCGGCGACCCGTGCCATCACCGCGCCCGGCCCGGGCCCCTCGGTACTGGTGCTGACCACCTACGCGGACGACGAGTCGGTGGTCCGGGCGCTCCAGGCGGGCGCGGCCGGCTATCTCACCAAGAGCGCGGGGCGCGCCCAGATCGTCTCCGCGATCACCGCGACCGCCGACGGGCACCGCACCTTCGCCCCGGAGGTCGCCTCGGTGATGGTGCGCGGCCTGACCCACCGGACGGCGCTGGAGCGGATCGCGGCGGCGCACGCGCTGACCGTCCAGGAGACCCGGGTCCTCCAGCTGCTCACCGAACGGCGGAGCAACCGGGCCATCGCGGAGGAGCTGTTCGTCTCGGTCGCCACCGTGAAGACGCACATCAACAACCTCTTCGGCAAGCTCCGGGTCGGCAACCGGACGCAGGCGGCGGAGCTGGTCGAGCGGGTGCGCGGCGAGCGGGCGTGAGGCGCCGCCGGTGCGGACCGCCGTGCCGGGCCACCCGCGCGGAAGAGCGTGCCGGATCACGCGGGCAGGGCATGACCCCGCGGCGGCGATGTACTAGAGTTATCTCGACATCGAGATATCTGGCGAGAGGCGTACCGCTGCCGCGCTAGTTAGGGGTGCCTAACTAAGGCATACCTTAGCGGATCGGCCAGGACCTGTGACGGCAGGATGCGGTGGTACGCGCGAATTCATGCATGAAGGAGACTGTCGTGTCGGCGAACAGCTTCGACGCCCGCAGCACCCTGCAGGTGGGCGACGAGTCGTACGAGATCTTCCGGCTGGACAAGGTCGAGGGCGCAGCCCGCCTCCCGTACAGCCTGAAGGTGCTGCTGGAGAACCTGCTCCGCACCGAGGACGGCGCGAACATCACCGCCGACCACATCCGCGCGCTCGGCAACTGGGACTCCCAGGCGCAGCCGAGCCAGGAGATCCAGTTCACGCCGGCCCGCGTGATCATGCAGGACTTCACCGGTGTGCCGTGCGTCGTGGACCTCGCGACCATGCGTGAGGCCGTCAAGGAGCTGGGCGGCGACCCGGCGAAGATCAACCCGCTGGCGCCGGCCGAGCTGGTCATCGACCACTCCGTCATCGCCGACAAGTTCGGCACCAACGACGCGTTCAAGGAGAACGTGGAGCTGGAGTACGGGCGCAACAAGGAGCGCTACCAGTTCCTGCGCTGGGGCCAGACCGCCTTCGACGAGTTCAAGGTCGTCCCGCCGGGCACCGGCATCGTCCACCAGGTCAACATCGAGCACCTGGCGCGCACGGTCATGGTCCGAGGCGGCCAGGCCTACCCGGACACCCTCGTCGGCACCGACTCGCACACCACCATGGTCAACGGCCTCGGTGTGCTGGGCTGGGGCGTCGGCGGCATCGAGGCCGAGGCCGCGATGCTCGGCCAGCCGGTCTCCATGCTCATCCCGCGCGTCGTCGGCTTCAAGCTGACCGGTGAGCTGAAGCCGGGCACCACCGCCACCGACCTGGTGCTGACCATCACCGAGATGCTCCGCAAGCACGGTGTCGTCGGCAAGTTCGTGGAGTTCTACGGCGAGGGCGTCGCCGCCACCTCGCTGGCCAACCGCGCCACCATCGGCAACATGTCGCCGGAGTTCGGCTCCACCGCCGCCATCTTCCCGATCGACGGCGAGACCCTCAACTACCTGCGCCTGACCGGCCGCAGCGACCAGCAGGTCGCGCTGGTCGAGGCGTACGCCAAGGAGCAGGGCCTCTGGCTCGACCCGGCCGCCGAGCCGGACTTCTCCGAGAAGCTGGAGCTGGACCTCGCGACGGTCGTCCCGTCGATCGCCGGCCCGAAGCGCCCGCAGGACCGCATCGTCCTCGCCGAGGCCGCCACCCGGTTCGAGCGCGACGTCCTCAACTACGTCTCCACCGCGGACGAGGCGGGCGAGGAGTCCTTCCCGGCCTCCGACGCCCCGGCCAGCGTCAACGGCGTCCCGGCGCGGCCGACCACGGTCACCGCCCCCGACGGCTCGACCTACGAGATCGACCACGGTGCGGTGACGGTCGCGGCCATCACCTCCTGCACCAACACCTCCAACCCCTACGTCATGGTCGCCGCCGCGCTGGTCGCGAAGAAGGCCGTGGAGAAGGGCCTGACCCGCAAGCCGTGGGTCAAGACCACCCTGGCGCCCGGCTCCAAGGTCGTCACCGACTACTTCGACAAGGCGGGCCTGACCCCGTACCTGGACAAGGTCGGCTTCAACCTCGTCGGCTACGGCTGCACCACCTGCATCGGCAACTCCGGCCCGCTGCCGGAGGAGGTCTCCAAGGCCGTCAACGAGCACGACCTGGCGGTGACCTCGGTCCTGTCCGGCAACCGCAACTTCGAGGGCCGGATCAACCCCGACGTCAAGATGAACTACCTGGCGTCCCCGCCGCTGGTCGTCGCGTACGCCCTCGCCGGCTCCATGAAGGTGGACATCACCCGCGAGGCGCTGGGCACCGACACCGAGGGCAACCCGGTGTACCTCAAGGACATCTGGCCCTCCGAGGCCGAGGTCAACGACGTCGTGGCCAACGCCATCGGCGAGGACATGTTCAACAAGTCCTACAGCGACGTCTTCGCGGGCGACGCCCAGTGGCAGGCGCTGCCGATCCCGACCGGCAACACCTTCGAGTGGGACGCGGAGTCCACCTACGTCCGCAAGCCCCCGTACTTCGAGGGCATGCAGATGGAGCCGGCGCCGGTCGAGGACATCGCCGGTGCGCGGGTCCTGGCCAAGCTGGGCGACTCGGTCACCACCGACCACATCTCCCCGGCCGGTGCGATCAAGGCCGACACCCCGGCCGGCACGTACCTCACCGAGCACGGTGTCCAGCGCCGCGACTTCAACTCCTACGGCTCGCGCCGCGGCAACCACGAGGTCATGATCCGCGGCACCTTCGCCAACATCCGCCTGCGCAACCAGATCGCGCCGGGCACCGAGGGCGGCTTCACCCGCGACTTCACGAAGGACGGCGCTCCGGTGTCGTTCATCTACGACGCGTCGCAGAACTACCAGGCCGCCGGCATCCCGCTGGTCGTCCTGGCCGGCAAGGAGTACGGCTCCGGCTCGTCCCGCGACTGGGCCGCCAAGGGCACCGCGCTGCTCGGCGTCAAGGCAGTCATCGCCGAGTCCTACGAGCGCATCCACCGCTCGAACCTCATCGGCATGGGCGTCCTGCCGCTCCAGTTCCCGGAGGGCGCCTCGGCGGAGTCCCTCGGCCTGACCGGTGAGGAGACCTTCTCCTTCACCGGCGTGACCGAGCTGAACAACGGCAGCACGCCGCGCACGGTCAAGGTCACCACCGACACGGGCGTCGAGTTCGACGCGGTGGTCCGCATCGACACCCCCGGTGAGGCGGACTACTACCGCAACGGCGGCATCATGCAGTACGTGCTGCGGAGCCTGATCCGCAAGTAATCCGCGACGCGGCGGCGGCCGGGCCGCACCGCAGCGGTCAGGGCCGCACTCCCCGGAAGGGGGGTGCGGCCCCCGGCTTTCCGTGGCCCGGGACCCTCTCCCGGTCCGTTCCCGGCCGCCAACTACCCTTGCGGCGGCGCGAGCAGCTCGATTTCCGCCAGGTCCGCCCGGTGCGAGGAGACGAGGCGGTAGTGCCGGTAGGAGCCCGGCGCGGCGATCGAGAAGACCCGGGTCTGGCGGTCCCAGGCGAACGACTCGCCGGTCCGCCGGTCCAGTTCCGTCCAGGTCGTGCCGTCCGGTGACCCCTCCAGCACCCAGTCGCCGGGCGCCCGCGCACGGTCCGCCGAGGTGAGCGTGTACTGCACGGCCCGGACCGGCCGCGCCACCGGCAGCTCCACCGACGTGAACTCCTGTGACGTGGCCGAGGAGTTGTCGAAGAGCGGGCCCGAGGGGATCGTCACGTCCCGCGGCGGCGCCGGCACCCGGTCATCCCGGGTGATCGAGGCGGGCCCGGCGTCCGGACCGGTGGCCCAGCGGGAGGGGCGGGGGCCCATGGCGAAGTCCAGGGTGCCGCCGCGGGCCAGCAGCGCATGCGGCAGCGCGGTGGAGTCCCACGGCTTCCCGTTGACCCTCAGGCCCTGGACGTAGACGTTCCGGGCGCTGTTGCGGGGGGCGTTGACGGTCAGGTCGCGGCCGTTCTCCAGGTGGACGGTGGCCTTGGTGAAGAGCGGGGAGCCCACCGCGTACTCGCCCTGCCCCATCACCAGCGGATAGAAGCCGAGGGAACTGAAGACGTACCACGCGGACATCTCGCCGTTGTCCTCGTCGCCCGGATATCCCTGGCCGATCTCGCTGCCGAGATAGAGCCGGCCGAGCACCTCCCGGACCTTCTGCTGGGTCTTGTAGGGCTGCCCGGCCGCGTCGTAGAGATAGGCGATGTGGTGGGCGGGCTCGTTGCTGTGCCCGTACATGCCCATCCGGACGTCGCGGGCCTCGGTCATCTCGTGGATGACCTCGCCGTACGAGCCGGCGAACCGCCTTTCCGCGGTCTCCGGGGTGGCGAAGTACGCGTCCAGCTTCCTCGCCAGACCGGCCCGGCCGCCGTAGAGGTTGGCCAGCCCCCGGGTGTCCTGCGGTGCGGCGAAGGCGTAGGTCCAGGCGTTGGTCTCGGTGTAGTCGTAGCCCCAGACGCGCGGGTCGAACTTCTCCGGGGGCAGCCGCCAGTCGCCCTGCGCGTCCTTGCCCTGGAAGAAGCCGATCCGGCGGTCGAAGAGGTTGACGTAGTTGCGGGCCCGGCCCAGGAAGTAGTCGGACTCCTCCTTGTAGCGGAGGTTGTGGGTCTTCGCGTAGAGCGCCTGTCCCATCCGGGCGATGCCGAAGTCGTTGAGACAGTCCTCCAGCGCCCAGGACGCGCCCTCGCGGGTGTCGGTGCTGGTGTAGCCGAGGAACGGCGCGGTGGTCATGCCCTTGCGGCCGACGCCGGAGAACGGCGGGGCGACGGTGGCGTTCTTGACGGCCGCGTCGTAGGCCGCGGCGGCGTCGAACTTCACGCCCTTGACATAGGCGTCGGCGAAGGCGACATCGGAACTGGTGCCGGTCATCAGATCCGCATAGCCCGGTGACGACCAGCGCGAGATCCAGCCGCCGTCCTTGTACTGCCGGACGAAGCCGTCGGCCATCTTCCCGGCCCGGCCCGGGGTGAGCAGCGCGTAGGCGGGCCAGTTGGTGCGGTAGGTGTCCCAGAAGCCGTTGTTGACGTACACCGCACCGTCGACGATCTTCGAGCCGGTGCGGGTGGGGGTGTCCGGGCCGGCCGGCGGGGAGAACGGACTGGCGTAGCGGACCCGCGAACCGACCTGCTCCGAACCGGAGTTGGGGTAGAGGTAGAGCCGGTAGAGGCTGGAGTAGAGGGTGGTCAGCTGGTCGCGGGTGGCGCCCTGGACCTCGATGCGGCCGAGGAGGGAGTCCCACTGCGCCTGCGCACGGTCCCGGACGGCGGCGAACGTGGCGCCGGCGGGGATCTCCCGGGCGAGGTTCGCCTTCGCCTGGTCGACGCCGAGCAGCGAGGTGGCGATCCGCATCGTCACGGTGCGGTCCGCGCCGGGCGCGAAGCGGAGGTAGCCGGTGACGTCCTTGCCGCCGCCCCCGGCGAGCCGGCCGCCACCGGTCACCGGCCTGTCGAAGACGCCGTAGACGAACAGCCGGCCGGCGCCGATCGACAGCCCGCTCTTGACGTCCGAGTAGCCGCTGACGACACCGTGCGCGAGGTCCAGCTTCAGGCCGCCCTTGTCGTTGATGTTGTCGAAGATCAGGCCGGCGTGGTCGCCGGGGAAGGTGAAGCGCATCATCGCGGCGTGGTCGGCCGGGGCGATCTCCGCTTTCAGGCCGTTGTCGAAGGTCACGCCGTAGTAGTGCGGGCGGGCCGTCTCGTTGGCGTGGTGGAAGGGCAGCGCCCGGCCGGTGCGCGAGGCGTCCGGGGTCCCGGCGGCCACGGTCGGCATCACCTGGAAGGTCTGCCGGTCGCCCATCCAGGGGCTCGGCTCGTGGCTGGCGCTGAACGCCTGGAGGGTGGGCAGGTTGTCGGCGTTGTTCTTCCGCGCGTATTCGTAGAGCCAGTCGGCGGAGCCCGCGTTGGTCACCGGGGTCCAGAAGTTGAAGCCGTTGGGGACGGCGGTGGCCGGGAAGGTGTTGCCGCGCGAGAAGCTGCCGCTGGAGAGCGTGCCGCGGGTGGTGACGGCGTAGTCGGAGAGGTGCGCGAGCGGCTTCTCCGGGGCCTTGGGGCCGATGGTGATGTCGTCGACCCAGCCGCGGAAGGCCGGCGCGGTGCGCGGCGCGGTGGGCGCGTCGTAGGCGAGCAGGATCCGCGCGATGGTCTTGCCGGCGGCGACCGCGCCGATCCGCGACTCCCGGTTGTTCCACTGGTTGACGTAGAGCGTCCTGGCCGCGGCCTGGCCCTGCGGGGTCAGCGGTGCCCCGTACTGGTCGACGGGGTGCAGCTGGCTCAGATACGTCCCGTCGGTGAAGGCCAGATCGACGGCGACATGGGTCGCGGGGTAGTCCGGATCGGTGGTGGACATCTCCGGGAAGACCTTGTACGAGAGCGAAGTCGCCGCGGTGACCGGGGTGTTGACCCGGAAGATCTTGTTGTACGCGTACCCGCGGCCGGCGGCGGTGTGGGTGCCGGCGTACCGCAGCGCATGGCCGCCGGTGAAGCCGGCGTGCGCCTTGGCGGTGGGGGAGCCGGCCGGGCCGGTGTCGGTGCGGGTGCTCATACCGGGCGCCCCGGGGGTGTCCTCCGGGCTGACGCCGGAGGTCTTCGGCCTGCCGTCGGGGCCGGTCTCGACGGTGTCGGTCCAGTCCGGCTGCGGCTGGCCCGGTTCGAAGGAGGAGCTGAACTCCGTTGACCCCGGGGGTGGTTGAGACGGCGCCGCCTGCGCCGCGCCGGTCGCGCACGGTGCGCCGAGCAGGAGCAGGGCCGCCGCCGCGAGGGCGACGGGGCGGGCGATCCCCCGCGGTGGACTGTGCCGGTGTCTGTGCCGCACGCGAGCCCTCTCAACGAGATTGACATCGTTGTCAGTTGCGTATTGCAGAGATAAGTAAGGTGCGCGGGGACTTGTGGTGTCAAGGGTGCCGGGGTGATCCGCGGGTGCCCGTGTCGCGGAGAACGACGCGGCCGGTGCGCGCATACCGGTGAGGTCTCAACTAGGGAAAGAAGCCCGGCCGAAACGGTGTCCGATCTTGCCCCTTCGGCCGGAAGTGGACTATACCTATCGGCGTCCGAGCGGCCCTGCGACGAGAGGCCGTGGACGCCGGGGGAAACGGGGGGAAAGGGCGGACCGGAGGAATTCCCCGCATATCCCCAGTGAGCCCGGTGCACATCCCGTACCACTCAGCTTCATCTGACCTGCGGTGCCGGGGTGGCTCCGGTACACCGCCTGAGTCCTGAAGAAGGCGAGGACTTGAGCATGGGATCCACCTCTGAAGTCAACCGTCGCGATCTGGTCAAGCGGGCCGCGGCCCTGGGAATTCTCGCCGTACCGGCCATGGGCGCACTGTCGTCCTGTGCCACCGGCGGCGGTGGCGGCTCGGACGACGGTACCAAGAACAAGGGCGCCACCTCGGCAAGGAATCCCCTCGGCGTGAAGAACGGGGCACCGCTGGAGGCGTTCATCTTCAAGGGCGGACTCGGCGACCAGTACGCGAAGGACGCCGAGGCCGATTACCAGAAGGCGTACGGCAGCACCGTCAAGCACACCGGCACCCAGCAGGTCGGCCCCAAGCTCCAGCCGCGCTTCGCCGGCGGCAATCCGCCGGATCTGATCGACAACTCCGGGGCCGACCACCTCGATATGAACAAGCTGTCCGCACAAGGGCAGTTGCAGGATCTCACGCCGCTGCTCGACGCCCCGTCGATGGACGACCCGAAGAAGAAGGTCCGGGACACGCTCTACCCCAGCACCATCGAAAAGGGCAAGCACAAGGACACCTTCGACGTCTTCTACTACGCCTTCACGGTCTACGGCACCTGGTACTCCCGCAAACTGCTGAAGGACAAGGGCTGGACCTATCCCGCGTCCTTCGATGACATGATCAAGCTCTGCGCCGAGATCAAGAAGGCGGGGATCGCGCCCTGGACGTATCCGGGGAAGTACCCCTACTACGTCCACTTCAACATCTTCGCCCAGATAGCCAAGATCGGCGGACTCGACAAGTGGATCGCCATCGACAACCTGGAGCCGCATGCCTGGACCTCGAACGACGCGGTCAAGCAGGTCATCGGGCACTACGAGGAACTCGCCGCCAAGGGCTTTTTCCTGGAGGGCAGCCAGGGCCTGACGCACATTCAGGCGCAGACCGCCTGGACCCGCGGCAAGGCGGCCTTCATCCCGAACGGCTCATGGGTGGAGAACGAGGCCGCGCCGACCACCCCGGCCGACTTCGGTATGGCCGTCGGCCCGCTCTTCGACGGCGGCGGCGGCGACAAGATGCCGCACGGCACGCTGCGTGCCGAGCCCAGTGAGCCGTTCATCGTGGCCAAGGGCGGCAAGAACCCCATCGGCGGCATGGAACTGCTGAGAATCATGCTGTCCAGGAAGCACGCGCAGAATTTCGCCACCAAGGTCAAGTCGCTGACCTCCGTCCAGGGCGCGACCGACGGAATGCAGCTCTCCCCGGGCCTTTCCTCCGCGGCGAAGGCCGTCAAGGAGGGCGGAAAGAACCTGCTGATGATCCAGCTTCAGGAGTGGTACCCGAAGCTGACCGACGAGAAGCTGGGCGGGCTCACGAGCCAGCTGTTGACCGGCGACCTGAAGGCCGCCGACTGGATCAAGAAGGCCCAGCAGTACGCGGACGAGACCGCCCGGGACAGCTCCGTCACCAAGTTCCACCGCGGCGCCTGACCAGGGAACCGACCACGTACCACCGCTGACGAGGGAGGGCCGGGGAGCGCCATGCGACACGGCAAGTACCGATTCATCGTGGGGTTCCTGGCCCTGCCTCTGCTGCTCTACGGGGTATTTGTGATCTCCCCGTTCGTCCAGGCGTTCCAGATATCGACGACGGAGTGGAGCGGACTGCGCGGTACCGCGAAGAGCGTCGGGCTGGACAACTACACCAAGCTGCTGCGCAGCGACGAATTCTGGAACGCGCTCCGGCACAACGTCGTCATGCTGGTGCTGGTGCCGATCGCGACGCTGACGCTGGGGCTGTTCTTCGCCTTCATGCTGAACGTCGGCGGCAGAGCCCGCCGCGGGGCGGTCGTCACCGGCGTCCGCGGGGCGTCGTTCTACAAATTCGTCTACTTCTTCCCGCAGGTCATCTCGATCACCATCATCTCGGTGATCTGGTTCAACATCTACAATCCGGATCCGCACGACGGCATGCTCAACTCGCTGCTGGGCGCGGTCGGTCTGCACTCCCTCCAGAGTTCCTGGCTGGGGGCCGGCAGCATCGCACTGGCCTGCATCATGGTGGTGATGGTCTGGGCGAATGTCGGCTTCTACGTCGTACTGTTCTCCGCCGCCATGGCCACCATTCCGCGGGAGATCTACGAAGCCGCGCTGCTGGACGGCGCCAACCGCTTCCACACCTTCTTCCGGATCACCCTGCCGCTGCTGTGGGACACCGTGCAGACCGGCTGGGTCTATATGGGCATCATCGCGATGGACGCCTTCGCGCTGGTGCAGATCATGTCGGTCAACATGGGCGGTCCGGACGGCGCGACGGATGTCGTACCGCTCCGGCTGTACCAAACCGCCTTCCGCGACAGTCAGTTCGGCTATGCGGCGGCGATGGGTGTGGCCATGCTCGTCGTGACGCTGTTGTTCGCCGTCCTCACGATGCGTTTCGCGCGCCGTGACCGGATCGAGTTCTAGGGGCAGGGCGCATGGCGACGGAAACCAACACGGCACAAGAGCGTCCGGTGGCCGGCGGTCGGCGACCCCGTGGCCGGAATGGCGCCCGGACCGGGCGCCGTAGCTCCGAGGGCGGCACGCTCAATGTCTTCTCGCACGGCATCCTGTTCGTCTGGGCGCTGATGGTGGGCATGCCGCTGCTGTGGGTGCTCTGGAGTTCCTTCAAGAGCAGCGGTGCCATTCTCACCACCCCCTGGTCGCTCCCGGGAAAGCTGCACTTCGAGAACTGGGTCAACGCCTGGGACAAGGCGAACATCGGTAAGATGTTCCTCAACACCCTTATCGTGGTGGGCGGTTCGGTCACCGGCACGATGGTGCTCGGTTCCATGGCCGGCTATGTCCTGGCGCGTTTTCAGTTCCCCGGGAACCGGATCATCTACTACCTCTTCGTCGCCGGTATGTCCTTCCCGGTCTTCATGCTGGTCATCCCGCTGTTCTTCGTGATGCGGGACTTTCCCGGGATCCCGCTGCTGGCGACGTACCAGGGCCTGATCGCCGTCTATATCGCCTACTCGCTGCCGTTCACCGTCTTCTTCATGACGTCGTTCTTCCGCACCCTGCCGACCTCCGTGGCGGAGGCGGCGATGATCGACGGTGCCTCGCACGCCCGGACGTTCTTCCAGGTCATGCTCCCGATGGCCAAACCCGGTCTGATCAGTATCGGGATCTTCAACTTCCTCGGGCAGTGGAACCAGTATCTGCTGCCGATGGTCCTCAACCAGGACGAGGGCAAATACGTGCTGACCCAGGGCCTCGCCAATATCGCGCTCCAGCAGGGCTACGAGGGCGACTGGGGCGGTCTGATGGCCGGCATGATGATCGCGATGCTGCCGGTGCTCCTCGTCTACTTCATCTTCCAGCGCCAGGTGCAGGCCGGTCTGACGGCGGGGGCGCTCAAGTAGCCCTCCGGCAGGGCGGGGCGCCCGCATCCCACGGCGCATGTTTCGCGCCACACCGGGCGGTTCCGCGGCGGCGGGGCCGCCCGTGCGGTACCGGCGCGGTGGCGCTCCTGTCCCGTTGATCACTCAGGGCTCAACGCCTTGACGAGACTTCCCCGTCGGCGTTCTGCTTAGAGTTCACATGTTGAAATCGGAAGCCGCCCCCCGATGGTGTGGGCGCGGCCGGCGGGCAGTCGTCGCACTGCCCGCCCCAGGCGGGAGTGGATGAGTCGATGGAGACTCCGGGGTCGCAGTCCTCGCTGCACCGGGCCAATCTGGAGCGGGTGGTGCGCGCGGTGCGCATGGCGGGCTCGCTCACGCAGGCGGAGATCGCCCGGTCCACGGGGCTGTCGGCGGCCACCGTCTCGAACATCGTTCGCGAGCTGAAGGACGGCGGGACCGTCGAGGTGACGCCCACCTCCGCGGGCGGCCGGCGGGCCCGCAGCGTCTCGCTCTCCGGGGACGCGGGCATCGTCGTCGGCGTCGACTTCGGCCACTCCCATCTGCGGGTCGCGGTCGGCAACCTGGCCCACGAGGTGCTGGCCGAGGAGGCCGAGCCGATCGATGTGGACGCCTCGGCGGCGGAGGGCTTCGACCGGGCCGAGCAACTGGTCAGCCGGCTGATCGCGGAGACCGGCGTCGGCGCCGGCAAGGTCATCGGGGTCGGCCTCGGTGTGCCCGGCCCCATCGACGTGGAATCCGGCACGCTGGGGTCGACGGCGATCCTGCCCGGCTGGTCCGGCACGAATCCCGGCGAGGAGCTGTCCGGGCGCCTCGGCGTGCCCGTATACGTGGACAACGACGCCAACCTGGGGGCGCTGGGCGAGCTGGTGTGGGGCGGCGGTCGCGGCGCCGCGGACCTGGCGTACATCAAGGTGGCCAGCGGCGTCGGCGCCGGGCTGGTGATCAGCGGGCAGATCTACCGCGGGCCGGGCGGCACGGCCGGCGAGATCGGGCACATCACCCTGGACGAGTCCGGGCCGGTCTGCCGCTGCGGCAACCGCGGCTGCCTGGAGACCTTCACCGCCGCCCGCTACGTCCTCCCGCTGCTCCAGCCCAGCCACGGCCCCGATCTGACCATGGCGCGGATGGTGCAGCTGGCGCGCGAGGGCGACCCGGGCTGCCGCCGGGTCATCGCGGACGTGGGTCGCCATATCGGCAGTGGCGTGGCGAATCTGTGCAATCTGCTCAATCCCAGCCGGGTGGTGCTCGGCGGCGATCTCGCGGAGGCCGGTGAGCTGGTGCTCGCGCCGATCCGGGAGTCGGTGTCGCGGTATGCGATCCCCAGCGCGGCGCGCCAGTTGGGCGTCGTGCCGGGCACCCTCGGCGGCCGGGCCGAGGTCCTGGGCGCGCTGGCCCTCGTGCTGAGCGAGATGGGCGATTCGAGCCTGCTCGACGGGACGCAGGGTGCGGACGCGCCCGCTATAGCGTGAGCGGCTTACGTTCACCCCCCAAACACATGGCACCGTTGTCATCTCGTTAAGGATTTACTCCTTGACGGTCCGGCGGCGGCCGAGTTGACTTCCAGCCACCTCGGCCGCAACGACGCGGCCATGTCAGGGAGGTAATCCCCATGAACGTTTGGACGCGCCGCGTCGTCATAGGCACCGCCGCCGTCTCGATGGCCCTCTCCGTGGCCGCCTGCGGCAAGGCCGGCGACGGCGGCAAGGGCGGTGGCGGCGACAACAAGAACATCGGCCTGTTGCTGCCGGAGAACAAGACCACGCGTTACGAGACCTTCGACCGCCCGCTGATCGAGGCGAAGATCCAGGCGTTGTGCGCCGACTGCAAGGTCAAGTACAACAACGCCGACCAGGACACCCAGAACCAGAAGAAGCAGTTCGACGCCCTGATCACGCAGGGCGTGAAGGTGATCATCCTGGACTCGGTCGACTACAAGGCCACCAAGTCCTGGGTGGACCAGGCCGCCAAGAAGGGCGTCAAGGTCGTCGCGTACGACCGGCTGGCCGAGGGCAACATCTCCGCCTATGTCTCCTACGACAACGAGAAGATCGGCCGCCTCCAGGGCCAGGCGCTGGTCAAGGCACTCGGCGACAAGGCCAAGGACAGCAATGTCGTCATGATCAACGGCTCGCCGACCGACCCCAACGCGCCGTTCTTCAAGAAGGGCGCGCACAGCGTCCTCGACAAGCAGGTCAAGAAGATCGTGTACGAGCAGGACATCCCGGACTGGTCGCCGGACGAGGCCAACAAGAAGATGGGCGCGGCCATCGACTCGCTCGGCAAGGACGGCTTCCAGGGCGTCTACTCCGCCAACGACGGCATGGCCGGCGGCATCATCACCGCCCTCAAGCAGCAGGGCATCCAGGTCCCGGTCGGCGGCCAGGACTCCGAACTCGCGGGCCTCCAGCGGATCCTCAAGGGCGACCAGGCGTTCACGATCTACAAGCAGATCAAGCCGCAGGCCGACTCCACCGCCGAGATCGCGGTCAACCTGCTCAAGGGCGAGAAGATCGACTCCCTGACGCCCACCAAGGTCGACAGCCTCAGCGGCGAGGTCAAGGGCATCCCGGCGAAGCTCTACGACGCGCAGATCGTGACCAAGGACAACATCGAGGACACGATCATCAAGGACAAGGTCTACCAGGCGAGCCAGATCTGCACCGGCGACGTCAAGGCGGCCTGCGAGGCAGCGGGCATCAAGTAACGCGCCACGCCCCCGGCCCTCGGCCCCGCCCCTGGCCGGGGGCCCGTACCCCCGCTCTTCGCACCACCATTCCCGCCGCTGCGACGGCGGTGAAGGAGATGATTCACGTGTCCGCTACGCCTGTGCTGGCGTTGCGCGGAGTCTCCAAGCGGTTCGGCGCCGTCCAAGCCCTCACGGACGTCACCCTGGAGATCCGCCCCGGTGAGGTGGTCGCCCTCGTGGGCGACAACGGCGCCGGCAAGTCCACCCTCGTCAAGACCATCTCGGGCGTGCACCCGGTCGACGACGGCGTCATCGAGTGGGAGGGCAAGGCGGTCCGCATCGGCAAGCCGCACGACGCCCAGGAACTCGGCGTCGCGACCGTCTACCAGGACCTCGCGCTCTGCGACAACCTCGATGTCGTCGCCAACCTCTACCTCGGCAGCGAACTCCGCTCCGCCGGCATCCTCGACGAGATCGCCATGGAGAAGCGCGCCAAGGAACTCCTGGACACCCTGTCCATCCGCATCCCCAGCGTCCGCATCCCGGTCGCCGCGCTCTCCGGCGGCCAGCGGCAGGTCGTCGCCATCGCCCGCGCGCTGATCGGCGAGCCGAAGGTCGTCATCCTCGACGAGCCGACCGCCGCCCTGGGCGTCGAGCAGACCGCGCAGGTCCTCGACCTCGTCGAGCGGCTGCGCGAACGCGACCTCGGCGTCATCCTCATCAGCCACAACATGGCCGACGTGCAGGCCGTCGCGGACCGCGTCGCGGTGCTGCGGCTGGGCCGCAACAACGGTGTCTTCGACGTCGCGGACACCTCCCACGAAGAGATCATCGCCGCCATCACCGGCGCCTCGGACAACGCCGTCACCCGCCGCAAGGCGCGTACGGACCAGCTGAAGAAGGAGGCCGGGGCATGAGTGAGCAGACCACCGAAGCGGCGCCGGAGACCCCGCAGCCGGCCGCCGTCGACCCCCGGCTGCTGGTCCGGGAGAAGGGCTTCGCCGGCTACCTCGAAGAGTTCGCGCGCCGGGTGCGCGGCGGTGAGCTGGGCTCGCTGCCGGTCATCGTCGGCCTGCTCGTCATCGCCGTCGTCTTCCAGCTCAAGAACAGCAGCTTCCTGTCCGCGGACAGCCTCGCCAACATCGGTGTCTACACCTCCGGCATGGGCATCATGGCCGTCGGCATCGTGTTCGTGCTGCTGCTCGGCGAGATCGACCTGTCGGTCGGCTCGGTGGCCGGCGTCGGCGCGGCCGTCTGGGCCGTGCTGAGCGTCACGCACGGCGTCGACGACTGGCTCGCGGTCGTGCTGGCCATCGTCGCGGGCACCGCCATCGGCGCCCTGCACGGGTTCTTTTTCGCCAAGGTCGGGGTGCCCGCCTTCGTCGTCACCCTGGCCGGGTTCCTGGGCTGGAGCGGCCTCCAGATCTGGCTGATGGGCAAGGAAGGCTCCATCAACACGCCCAGCGGCAGCCTGGTGGAGAACCTCACCGGCTACTACTTCGAGGACAAGGCCGCCGCCTACGGCCTCGCCGCGATCGCGGTCCTCGCCTACGCCGGCTCGCTCCTCCTGGACAGCAGGCGCCGCCGGGCCGCCGCCCTGCCGTCCCGGCCGCTGAGCGAGATCCTGCTGCGCACCGGCGTCGTCACGGTGATCGCCTTCGCCGTCGCCTACGTCCTGAACGAGCCGAGCGGCGCCCGCGGGCTGCCGCTGGCCCTGGTGCTGTTCCTCGCCGTCCTGGTCGTCGCCGACTTCGTGGTGCGCCGCACCTCCTACGGCCGGCAGATCTTCGCGGTCGGCGGCAACGCGGAGGCGGCCCGCCGGGCCGGTATCAACGTCAACCGGGTCCGGATCAGCGTCTTCGCCGTCTCCGGCATGCTGGCCGCCTTCGGCGGACTGTTCATCGCCAGCCTCTCCGGCGGCGCCACCAAGAACCTGGGCGCCGGCAACACGCTGATGAACGTCATCGCGGCGGCGGTCATCGGCGGTACCAGCCTCTTCGGCGGGCGCGGCAAGATCTGGTCCGCGCTGCTGGGCATGCTGGTCATCCAGTCGATCCAGCAGGGGCTGAACCTGCTCGGCATGGCCAGCGAGATCCAGTACATGATCACCGGCGCGGTGCTGCTGGCCGCCGTCGTGATCGACTCGGTGTCGCGGCGGACGCAGAAGACCGCCGGCCGGACCTGATCCGCCCCGGTTACGCAACGATAGAAACCGGCCTCTACCGGGCACGTCCCGGTGGGGGCCGGTTTCCGTGCGGTGACCCGCGCCACGGGCGGCCGAAAAGCGCCGTTTCGGGCCGCTGTCACCCGAGTGACATACATCGCCGCACCCGGCCGCGCCCGCGGCGGACGCAACATTAGACTCATCTGATCGGCAAGCTCGACCACGGCAGCAAGGAGGCATGGGGTGGCATTGCTGACCCGTATCAAGGGGCCGCGCGACCTGGACCGCCTGAGTCCGGACCAGCTGGCGCAGCTGGCGGGGGAGATCCGTAGCTTCCTCGTCGACGCGGTCTCCAAGACCGGCGGACACCTCGGCCCGAACCTCGGCGTGGTCGAGCTGACCATCGCCCTGCACCGCGTCTTCCACTCCCCGAAGGACAAGGTCCTCTTCGACACGGGACACCAGTCCTACGTCCACAAGATGCTGACCGGCCGCCAGGACTTCTCCAGGCTCAAGGCCAAGGGCGGGCTCTCCGGCTACCCCTCCCGGGCCGAGTCCCCGCACGACATCATCGAGAACAGCCACGCCTCCACGGTCCTGGGCTGGGCCGAGGGCCTCGCCAAGGCCAACGAGGTCCGCGGCACGGACGACCGGGTCGTGGCCGTCATCGGCGACGGCGCGCTGACCGGCGGTATGGCCTGGGAGGCGCTCAACAACATCGCCGCCGCCAAGGACCGCCCGCTCGTCATCGTCGTCAACGACAACGAGCGCTCCTACGCGCCCACCATCGGCGGCCTCGCCAACCACCTCGCCACGCTGCGCACCACCGACGGTTACGAGCGCTTCCTGGCCCGCGGCAAGGACATCCTGGAGCGCACCCCAGTTGTCGGCAAGCCGCTCTACGAGACCCTGCACGGCGCCAAGAAGGGTCTGAAGGACTTCATCGCGCCGCAGGGCATGTTCGAGGACCTGGGCCTGAAGTACGTCGGCCCGATCGACGGCCACGACATCGAGGCGCTGGAGTCCGCGCTGGCCCGCGCCAAGCGCTTCGGCGGCCCGGTGATCGTCCACTGCCTCACCGAGAAGGGCCGCGGCTACCAGCCCGCCCTCCAGGACGAGGCGGACCGCTTCCACGCCGTCGGCAAGATCCACCCCGACACCGGCCTGCCCATCTCCTCCGGCGGCAAGGACTGGACCTCCGTCTTCGGCGACGAGATGGTCGCGCTCGGCAAGGAGCGCGAGGACATCGTCGCCATCACGGCGGCCATGCTCCAGCCGGTCGGCCTGGAGAAGTTCGCCAAGCGGTTCCCGGACCGGGTCTACGACGTCGGGATCGCCGAGCAGCACGCCGCGGTCTCCGCCGCCGGCATGGCCACCGGCGGCCTGCACCCGGTCTTCGCGGTCTACGCCACCTTCCTCAACCGCGCCTTCGACCAGGTCCTGATGGACGTCGCGCTGCACAAGTGCGGCGTCACCTTCGTGCTGGACCGCGCCGGCATCACCGGCACCGACGGCGCCTCGCACAACGGCATGTGGGACATGTCGATCCTCCAGGTCGTCCCCGGACTGCGGCTCGCCGCCCCGCGCGACGCCGACCAGGTACGCGCCCAGCTGCGCGAGGCCGTCGAGGTCGACGACGCACCGACCGTGGTGCGCTACTCCAAGGGCGCGGTCGGTCCGGCCGTCGAGGCGGTCGGACGGGTCGGCGGCATGGACGTGCTCCGCGAGCCCGGCGCCGGGCGCCCCGATGTTCTGCTGGTCTCGGTCGGCGCGCTCGCCCCCATGTGCCTGGAGGTCGCCGACCTCCTCGACAAGCAGGGCATCTCCACCACCGTCGTCGACCCGCGCTGGGTCAAGCCGGTCGACGAGGCGCTGCCGGGCCTGGCCGCGCGGCACCGCGTGGTGGTCACCGTCGAGGACAACATCCGCTCCGGGGGCGTCGGTTCGGCCATCGCCCAGGCGCTGCGGGACGCCGGGGTGGACATCCCGCTGCGCGACTTCGGCATCCCCGAGCGGTTCCTGGACCACGCCTCCCGCAAGGAGGTGCTGGCGGAGATCGGGCTCACCGCGCCGGACATCGCGCGCCAGGTGACCGGCCTGGTCGCCAAGATCGACAACCGCGACGACGCCGCCGCGGACGCCCCGGCCGCGGACGGCGAGCCGGCCCCGGAGGCCGCGGACACCGGGAAGGCGGCCGAGCCCGCCGAGGCGGCCCGCGACTGAGGCGGCGCCCGCAGCCGTCACCCCTGATGGGCCGGCCGGACATCCGTAAGGGTGTTCCGGTCGGCCCATCGGCATGACCGCGGTCGCACCCCATCGGGTGAATCCCCGCATCCGAAAGGCCCGCCGAAGCTCCCTGTTTCCGGACATTACGGACACTCGGTCAGTTCAGGACAGTTGCGTCAGGGCCATCCAGGCGGAGGTTCGCCCATGAGCACACAGCACGGACCGCAAGGTCACCGGCCACCGGGACCGCATGGGGACTCCCGCCGCGATCGCGGCATGTTCCGCACGAAGACCGTCGAGGAGTCGATCCGGGACACCGAGGAGCCGGAGCACTCGCTCAAGAAGTCCCTCTCGGCGCTCGACCTCACCGTCTTCGGCGTCGGTGTCGTCATCGGCACCGGCATCTTCGTCCTCACCGGAAAGATCGCCAAGGAGCAGGCCGGGCCCGCCGTCGCGGTGTCCTTCGTCGTCGCGGGCGTGGTCTGCGCGCTGGCGGCGCTGTGCTACGCGGAGTTCGCCTCCACCGTCCCGGTCGCCGGATCGGCCTACACCTTCTCGTACGCGTCACTGGGCGAGCTGCCCGCCTGGATCATCGGCTGGGACCTGATCCTCGAACTCGCCCTGGGCTGCGCGGTGGTGGCCGTCGGCTGGTCCGGCTATGTGCGCTCGCTGCTGGACACCGCCGGGCTGCACCTGCCGCCCGCGCTGTCCGGCACCCACGGCGGGCGGTTCGGCTTCGACCTGCTCGCCTGCCTCCTCGTCCTGGTGCTGACCGCCGTCCTGGTGCTCGGCATGAAACTGTCCTCCCGGGTGACGACGGTGGTCGTCGGAATCAAGGTCACCGTCGTCCTGCTGGTCGTCATCGCCGGTGCGTTCTTCATCTCCGGCGCCAACTACCAGCCGTTCATCCCGCCGAGCCGGCCCGCCGCGGGCGGCGGCGGACTGGCCGCGCCGCTCTCCCAGCTGATGTTCGGCTTCACCCCGTCCCACTTCGGCACCATGGGCATCTTCGCCGCCGCCGCGGTGGTCTTCTTCGCCTTCATCGGCTTCGACATCGTGGCCACCGCCGCCGAGGAGACCCGGATCCCGCAGCGCGACGTACCGCGCGGCATCCTCGGCTCGCTGGCCATCTGCACGCTGCTCTACGTCGCCGTGTCCGTCGTCGTCACCGGCATGGAGAAGTACGACCTGCTCTCCGTGGACGCCCCGCTCGCCGACGCCTTCAAGCACGTCGGGTACCCCTTCTTCGCGGACGTGATCAGCTTCGGCGCCGCCGTCGGCCTGACCTCGGTCTGCATGATCCTGCTGCTCGGCCAGAGCCGGGTGTTCTTCGCGATGAGCCGCGACGGGCTGCTGCCCCAGGTCTTCTCGCGCGTGCACCCGAAATTCGGCACCCCGCACCGCTCCACCATCGTGCTCGGCACCGTCGTCGCGGTCGTCTCCGGCTTCACCTCCATCGACGTGCTGGCCGAACTCGTCAACATCGGCACGCTCTTCGCCTTCGTGGTCGTCGCCGTCGGCGTGATCCTGCTCCGGCGCTCCCGCCCCGACCTGCCGCGCGCCTTCCGCACCCCCCTGGTCCCCCTGATCCCGGCCCTCTCCGTCCTCGCCTCGCTCTGGCTGATGCTCAACCTGCCCGCCGAGACCTGGATCCGGTTCGCGATCTGGATGGTGATCGGCTTCGCCGTCTACTTCGTGTACGGCCGCGGCCACAGCCGCCTCGGCGTCCGCACCGAGGACCGGGGCCCGGCCGACGCCCGCGTGTAGCGGACCGCCCGCCAACGACCTTGGCGCGTACGGCCGTTGCGGGGGTGCGGGCCGACCGCGCGGCCGGACGGGACGGTGCCGCGGGGCCGCGCACCGCCCTGAGCGCCGGTCCGGGGCGCTATGGGGACCAGGTCCCGTCGTCACACTCGCGTCGTCCGCCCGAAGGGCGGGCCGGGCGGCGTCCGGTGCGTGCTCTCGGCGTGTCGGCGACGGCCCCTGTACTGGAGTGGAGTACCGGGGTCGTTGCCCGATGCGGCGAAGGGGTCCGCCGCCCGAGCCGTGCGAAGCCGGTTCGAAGGTGGAGGCGCGTGCCGGGCGCCGGCAGACAGGCGGGAGTTCGACGACAGGACCTAGCCGCGACCGCGTCCACCCCACACCGTCCGGGGACCCGTCACATCGGCGCCCAGCGCCTGTACGCGCTCCCGCAGCGCGCGGTCCGCGGTGACCACGAGGCAGTCCCGCCCCCGGCCCTCCTCGGCCACCAGCTGCACGATGCGGTCGTCGCCGCTGCCGTACGCGGACTCCACCCGCACACCCCCGGCGGACGCCACCCCGCGCGCCGCGCCCTCCACCACGAGGACGATCTCCAGCGGCGGCGCCACCAGCCCCGGCAGCCCCGTGCCGGTGTACTGCGTCAGCGCGTCCCGCAGCCGCTGGGCCGCCCCGCGCCGGTCCCGCCACCAGCCGTCGGGCACCGAGCCGACCACATTCGCGGCATCGACAATGAGCAAGGAATCCATACGGCCACCCTGCCACGGCCGGCGGCCCGGCAGGGGGCGCGCCCGGGAGGCGGAGCCCGGGAATGCGACGGCGCGCGGACCGGCTCCACCGAACCGGTCCGCGCGCCCGACCATCCCCGCGCGAGGTCCCTCAGACGGGAACGCTCGCGATGCCCGGGGACAGGAACTTCTTGCCGGTCACCCGCTCGGAGACGCCCTGCCGGTCCAGGTACGGCGTGATGCCGCCCAGGTGGAAGGGCCAGCCGGCGCCGGTGATCAGACACAGGTCGATGTCCTGGGCCTCGGCGACCACGCCCTCGTCCAGCATCAGGCCGATCTCCTGCGCCACGGCGTCCAGCACGCGGTCGCGGACCTGCTCCTCGGTCAGCACCGAGTCGCCCTGCTTCAGCAGCGCGGCGACCTCCGGGTCCAGCTCCGGCTTCCCGCTGTCGTAGACGTAGAAGCCGCGCTTGCCGGCCTCGACGACCGCCTTCAGGTTGGGGGAGACCGTGAAGCGCTCCGGGAAGGCGCCGTGCAGCGTCTCGGAGACGTGCAGGCCGATCGCCGGGCCGACCAGCTCCAGGAGGACCAGCGGCGACATCGGCAGGCCGAGCGGCTCGACCGCCTTCTCGGCGACGGCGACCGGGGTGCCCTCGTCGATGACGTTCTGGATCTCGCCCATGAAGCGGGTCAGGATGCGGTTGACGACGAACGCCGGGGCGTCCTTCACCAACACGGCCGTCTTCTTCAGCGACTTGGCGACCGCGAAGGCGGTGGCCAGCGACGCGTCGTCGGTCTTCTCGGCCCGGACGATCTCCAGCAGCGGCAGGATCGCGACCGGGTTGAAGAAGTGGAAGCCCACGACCCGCTCGGGGTGCTTGAGCTTCGACGCCATCTCGGTGACCGAGAGGGAGGAGGTGTTGGTGGCGAGCACGGCGTGCTCCGGCACCACGGCCTCGACCTCCGCGAACACCTGCTGCTTGACGCCCATCTCCTCGAAGACGGCCTCGATGACGAAGTCCGCGTCGCCGAAGGCGGCGGCCTTGTCGAGGTGGCCGGTGACCAGGCCCTTGAGGCGGTTCGCCTTGTCCTGGTTGACCCGGCCCTTGAGCAGCAGCTTGTCGATCTCGCCGTGGACGTACTCGACGCCCTTGTCGATCCGGGCCTGGTCGATGTCCGTGAGGACGACCGGGACCTCCAGCCGGCGGGCGAACAGCAGCGCCAGTTGGGAGGCCATCAGGCCCGC
Organism: Streptomyces sp. CT34; assembly: GCF_000805335.1. GTDB lineage: Bacteria > Actinomycetota > Actinomycetes > Streptomycetales > Streptomycetaceae > Streptomyces. The sequence goes on from NZ_KN708638.1 coordinate 6,290,517, forward strand.
GCCGACCACGCCGACCTTGGTGACGGGACGGGCCAGCGACTTGTCCGGCGCACCGGCGGGCCGCTTGGCGCGCTTCTGCACCAGGTTGAACGCGTAGATACCGGACCGCAGTTCGCCGCCCATGATCAGGTCGGCGAGCGCCTGGTCCTCGGCGTCGAAGCCCTGCCGCAGGTCGCCGTTCTTGGCCGCCGCGATGATGTCCAGCGCCCGGTAGGCGGCCGGGGCCGCACCGTGCACCTTGCCGTCCGCGATCGCCTTGCCGCGCGCCACGGCCGCGTCCCACGCCTCACCGCGGTCGACGTCGGGACGTACGACCTCGGTGTCGCCCTTGAGGACCGCGGCGGTCCAGTGCAGCGACTGCTCCAGGAAGTCCGCGCCCTCGAAGAGCGCGTCCGCGATGCCGAGTTCGAAGACCTGCTGGCCCTTGAGCTGCTTGTTCTGGTTGAGCGAGTTCTCGATGATCACGCTCACCGCGCGGTCCGCGCCGATCAGGTTCGGCAGCAGCGCGCAGCCGCCCCAGCCGGGCACCAGGCCGAGGAAGACCTCGGGGAGCGAGAAGGCGGGCAGCGCCTTGGAGACGGTGCGGTACGTGCAGTGCAGACCGACCTCGACACCGCCGCCCATCGCCGCACCGTTGTAGTACGCGAAGGTGGGCACGGCCAGCGACGACAGCCGCTTGAAGACGTCGTGGCCGCCCTTGCCGATGGCCAGCGCGTCCTCGTGGCGCTTGAGCAGCTCGACGCCCTTGAGGTCGGCGCCCACGGCGAAGATGAACGGCTTGCCGGTGATGCCGACGCCGACGATCGCGCCGTCCGCGGCCTCCTTCTCGACCTGGTCGATGGCGGTGTTGAGGTTCGCCAGCGACTGCGGGCCGAAGGTGGTCGGCTTGGTGTGGTCCAGGCCGTTGTCCAGCGTGATCAGTGCGAACCGGCCGGCGCCCCGGGGGAGGTCGAGGTGGCGCACGTGCGCCTGCGTGACGACCTCGTCCGGGAACAGCTCTGCCGCACCCTTCAACAGCTCAGCGGTGGTGCTCACTTGCCCTCCCAGTGCGGGTTCTCCCAGATGACCGTGCCGCCCATACCGAAGCCGACGCACATGGTGGTGATGCCGTAGCGGACCTCCGGCTGCTCCTCGAACTGCCGCGCCAGCTGTGTCATCAGACGCACGCCGGACGACGCCAGCGGGTGGCCGAAGGCGATGGCGCCGCCGTACTGGTTGACGCGCGGGTCGTCGTCGGCGATGCCGTAGTGGTTGAGCAGCGAGAGCACCTGGACGGCGAACGCCTCGTTGATCTCGAACAGGCCGATGTCGTCGATCGTCAGACCGGCCTTGGCCAGCGCCTTCTGGGTCGCCGGGACCGGGCCGATGCCCATGACCTCGGGCTCGACACCCGCGAAGGCGTAGTCGACGAGGCGCATCTTGACCGGCAGCCCCAGTTCGCGCGCCACGTCCTCGGCGGCGATCAGCGAGGCGGTCGCGCCGTCGTTGAGGCCGGCGGCGTTGCCCGCGGTCACCCGGCCGTGCGGCCGGAACGGGGTCTTCAGGCCGGCCAGGTTCTCCAGCGTCGTACCCGGGCGCATCGGCTCGTCGGCGGTGGCCAGGCCCCAACCGGTCTCGCCGCCCTCGGCGTTGGTCCGGCGCACCGAGATCGGCACCAGGTCGGCCTGGATCTTGCCGTTGGCGTACGCCTTGGCGGCCTTCTCCTGGCTGCGCACCGCGTACTCGTCGGCGCGCTGCTTGGTGATGTGCGGCAGCCGGTCGTGCAGGTTCTCCGCCGTCATGCCCATGAAGAGCGCGGACTGGTCGACCAGCTTCTCCGACACGAAGCGCGGGTTGGGGTCCACGCCCTCACCCATGGGGTGGCGGCCCATGTGCTCGACACCGCCGGCGACGGCGACGTCGTACGCGCCGAAGGACACTCCGCCGGCGATGCTGGTCACCGCGGTCATCGCACCGGCGCACATCCGGTCGATGGAGAAGCCGGGCACGGACTGCGGCAGGCCCGCCAGGATGGCGGCGGTACGGCCCAGGGTCAGGCCCTGGTCGCCGATCTGGGTGGTGGCGGCGAGGGCGACCTCGTCGATCCGGGCCGGGTCCAGGTCCGGGTTGCGGCGCAGCAGCTCCCGGATGCACTTGACGACCAGGTCGTCGGCGCGGGTCTCGTGGTAAATGCCCTTCGGGCCCGCCTTGCCGAACGGGGTGCGGACGCCGTCGACGAAGACGACGTCCCTAGCGGTACGAGGCACGTTGGCTCTCCTCCAGGTGCGGGGTGGCACTGCTGCGGGGCACGCCCCGAAGGACGCGTCACACCCCACATGCTACTTACGGGTAACCAAGCTGCACACCCCCCTCGCCCGGAGCGGTGAACGTCACACCGCACCACGGCCGCGACGGCCGCACGCACACGGCCCCGGCCGCGCGGTCTCGCGCGGCCGGGGCCGTGTGCCACCGGGAAAGAGGAGAGCCGGCTCACTCGCCGTTCGTCAGCAGCGCCTCGGTGAGGATCGGTGCGACCTGCTCGATCTGCCAGGGACGGGCGCCGTGCCCGGCCAGGATCCCGGCGACCGACTCCTCGGTGGGGCCGGCCGGCGGCTCCCAGCACAGTCGGCGCACCGTGTCCGGGGTGATCAGGTTCTCCTGCGGCAGGCCCAGGCGCTCGGCGAGCGCCGTCACCGCGGCCCGCGCGGCCGACAGCCGGGCCGCCGCCGCGGGGTCCTTGTCGGCCCACGAGCGGGGCGGCGGTGGGCCGTTGAGCGGCTGGCCGGGCTGTGGCAGCTCGCTGTCCGGCAGTGCCCGGGCGCGGTCGACGGCGGCCTGCCACTGCTCCAGCTGGCGCCGGCCCATCCGGTGCCCGAAGCCGGGCAGCGCGGCCAGCGCGTGGGTGTTCGGCGGCAGGTGCAGCGCCGCCTCCACGATCGCGCCGTCGCCGAGCACCTTGCCCGGCGACACGTCGCGCCGCTGGGCGACCTGGTCGCGGGTGGTCCACAGCTCCCGTACCACCGCCATCTGCCGGCGCCGGCGCACCTTGTGCATCCCGGACGTGCGGCGCCAGGGGTCCTTGCGGGGCGGCGCCGGGGGAGCGGCGGCGATGGCGGCGAACTCCTGCCGGGCCCACTCCAGCTTCCCCTGCTGCTCCAGCTCCTCCTCCAGCGCGTCGCGCAGGTCCACCAGCAGCTCGACGTCGAGCGCGGCGTAGCGCAGCCAGGGATCGGGCAGCGGGCGGGTGGACCAGTCGACGGCGGAGTGGCCCTTCTCCAGGGCGTAGCCGAGGACGTTCTCGACCATGGCGCCGAGGCCCACCCGGGCGAAGCCGGCCAGCCGTCCGGCCAGCTCGGTGTCGAAGAGCCGGGTGGGGACCATCCCTATATCGCGCAGGCAGGGCAGGTCCTGGGTGGCGGCGTGCAGCACCCACTCGGCGCCGGCGACCGCCTCGCCGAGCGAGGAGAGATCGGGGCAGCCGACCGGGTCGATCAGCACGCTGCCGGCCCCCTCGCGGCGCAGCTGGACGAGGTAGGCGCGCTGACCGTAGCGGTATCCCGAGGCACGCTCGGCATCGACGGCCACAGGGCCGCGGCCGGCGGCGAAGGCGGCCACGACCTCGGCGAGCGCCTCGGGCGTGGCGGTCACCGGGGGGATGCCTTCGCGGGGTTCCAGTAGGGGTACCGGCGCCGGTCGGGAATCCGGAGGCGAGTCTCCGGGTGCTCGCAGTGTCGTGTCTGCTGCGGTCTTTTGGGCGTCGGTCACCAGTCAAGGGTATCTGTGTATGCACGTCGCCCGTCGGGGGAATGTTCCCTCGACGGGCGAGACGGGTCGGAAGCGGGGGTTCAGTGGATGATGCCGGTGCGCAGGGCCACCGCGACCATTCCGGCCCGGTCGCCGGTTCCGAGCTTGCGCGCGATGCGGGCGAGGTGGCTCTTGACCGTCAGCGCCGACAGCCCCATCGAGACACCGATGGCCTTGTTGGACTGGCCCTCCGCAACCAGCCGCAACACCTCGACCTCGCGCCCCGACAGCTCGCGGTAGCCGCCGGGGTGCCCGGGCGCGCCCGGAGGGCGGCGCTGCATCCGGGCGGCGTTGGCGCCGATGGGCGCGGCGCCCGGCCGTCCCGGCAGGCCGAGGTTGGTGCGGGTACCGGTCACGACATAGCCCTTGACGCCGCCGGCGAGGGCGTTGCGTACGGCGCCGATGTCGTCCGCGGCGGACAGCGCGAGACCGTTGGGCCAGCCGGCCGCACGCGTCTCGGACAGCAGCGTGAGGCCGGAGCCGTCGGGAAGGTGGACGTCGGCAACGCAGATGTCGCGCGGGTTGCCGACGCGGGGACGGGCCTCCGCGATGGACGACGCCTCGATCACGTCACGTACTCCGAGGGCCCACAGGTGGCGGGTGACGGTGGAGCGGACACGAGGGTCGGCCACGACGACCATGGCGGTCGGCTTGTTCGGGCGGTAGGCGACCAGGCTCGAAGGTTGCTCAAGGAGAACTGACACCGGGCCTCCTGGGGGAGTGGCGGGGACGGAAGCCGGCTGGGGAGAGCCGGAATGATCCGTGTTTGAAGGGTCACTGACCTCTTCGGCAGCAAACCGGCGGGACTTTAGACTTTGATCACGATTTAGTTAGGGGCAATTCGGGCAAATCGGACGCCTGAGCGATCAAGGTGAGCATGGAGTGCATATCGAGGTGATCACAGGCGTACGCGATGCCGCCCGGACCCTTCACCGGTCGGCGCCGAGATGATCACGGGACCGGCCGGGCCAGGGGGAGAAGCGGCGCGGTGGCTCGGCGGCGCCCGGCGGCCCGCCGCCAGCGGGCCGCCGCAGCGGCAGGCGTCGCAGCTCAGCGGGGCTGCGGACCGCGCCGCTGGGGCAGCGGTACGACACCGCCGCGCGGCGCCGGTTCGAGCGGGGCCGGCGGCAGCCCGGCCACCTGGCACAGCAGATCACACCACGCGGACAGGTGAGCCGCCAGATCCGGCACCCCGTCCGTCCCCTCGGCCGGCGTCCAGGACGCCCGGATCTCGATCTGGGTCGCCGGCTCCCGCGCCGCCAGCCCGCCGAAGTAGTACGACCCGGCCCGGGTGACGGTCCCGCTGGGCGCCCCGTAACGCACGCCGCGCGCTTCCAGCGCGCCGGTGAGCCAGGACCACGACACCTCCGGCAGCAGCGGATCGGCGCCCATCTCCGGCTCCAGTTCCGCGCGCGCCAGCGTCACCACCCGGAACGTGCCCTGCCAGGTGTCGTCGCCGGCCGGCTGGTGCAGTACCACCAGCCGCCCGTCCGCCAGGTCCTTGTCCTCCCCGCCCGGTCCCGCCCCGCGCTCGACCACCGCGGCCTCCAGCGCGTACGCGAAGGGGGCGAGCCGTTTCGGCGCGGGGGTCGGGTCGATCTCGATCTCCGGCCGCAGTCGTGCCGCCCGGAGTGCCTCGACCGCCTGACGGAAGGGGATCGGGGTCTCGTCCGCGCTGTCCGCGAGGTGTTCGTGAGCCGCAGCCATGCCCGGAAGATTAGGCGGAAGACGACGCTCATACGGGGAGGACACCCGGTGCGCGCGTCGCCCGTTCGGAGGTGTCGCCGGGCGCATGCGAAGATTCGGGTCGTGAGCGCCAACGACCGCCCTGTGGGCCAGCAGCAGACCGCTACGTACGACTCGGCATTCCTCAGGGCGTGCCGACGTGAGCCGGTGCCGCACACGCCGGTGTGGTTCATGCGCCAGGCCGGGCGCTCGCTGCCGGAGTACCGCAAGGTCCGCGAGGGCATCGCGATGCTCGACTCCTGCATGCGGCCGGAGCTCGTCACCGAGATCACGCTCCAACCGGTGCGCCGGCACGGTGTCGACGCCGCCATCTACTTCAGCGACATCGTCGTCCCCCTCAAGGCCATCGGCGTCGACCTCGACATCAAGCCCGGCATCGGCCCGGTCGTCGAGAACCCGATCCGCTCCCGCGCCGACCTGGAGCGGCTGCGCGCCCTGGAGCCCGGCGACGTCCCCTACGTCACCGAGGCCATCGGCATGCTCACCCGCGAACTGGGCGGCACCCCGCTGATCGGCTTCGCGGGCGCGCCGTTCACGCTCGCCAGCTACCTCGTCGAGGGCGGCCCGTCCCGCAACCACGAGCACACCAAGGCCCTGATGTACGGCGACCCGCAGCTGTGGGCCGACCTGCTCGACCGGCTCGCGGACATCACCGCGGCCTTCCTGAAGGTCCAGATCGAGGCCGGCGCGAGCGCCGTGCAGCTCTTCGACTCCTGGGTCGGCGCGCTCGCCCCCGCCGACTATCGGCGCTCCGTCATGCCCGCCTCCCGCAAGGTCTTCGACGCGGTCGCCTCCTACGGCGTCCCCCGGATCCACTTCGGCGTCGGCACCGGCGAACTCCTCGGACTGCTGGGCGAGGCGGGCGCCGATGTGGTCGGCGTCGACTGGCGGGTCCCGCTGGACGAGGCGGCCCGCCGGGTCGGCCCCGGCAAGGCGCTCCAGGGCAACCTCGACCCGGCCGTCCTCTTCGCCCCGGGCGAGGCCGTCGAGGCCAAGGCCCGCGAGGTCCTGGACGCGGCGGCGGGCCTGGAGGGCCATATCTTCAACCTCGGCCACGGCGTGCTGCCGAACACCGAACCGGAGGCGCTGACCCGGCTCGTCGAGTACGTCCACGCGCAGACCGCGCGCTGACCGGACCGCGATCAGCGCGTCCGGGCCGGCCATCTGACCGCCCGCCCAGTACGGGATGCCGCAGGCCGAGTACGAGGTGAAGTGGCTGCGCTCGAACGCGGTGATGGCCACTTCGTCCGGACCCTTGGGCCGGCGGGCCCGCGATGCGGCGGCCATCCCCGCCGCATCGCCGCCGCCGACGACCACCGGCCGCTCCGCCGCCTTGCCGCGCGTCCTCTCGCTCGGTTCGCCCGCCGGCGGTCGGCGGCGAGCGGTGCCGCCACGGTACGGCCAAGTGCCGGCCGGCACCGAGGGCTTCGGTGCGTCCACAGGGCCGCCGGCTCAGAACGGGTACCCGGCGGGCGTGGCGCGCACGGTGGTCCAGCGGGTCTCGGTGAACGCGTCGAGGTTGGCCTCGCCGCCGAAGCGGGAGCCGGTGCCGGAGTCGGCCAGCCCGCCGAAGGCCGCGACCGGCTCGTCGTTGACGGTCTGGTCGTTGATGTGGAGCAGGCCGGTCGGGATGCGGTCGGCGAGGTCCAGGGCGCTGGCCGCGTCGCGGGTGACGATGCCCAGCGCGAGTCCGTAGGAGGACTCGTTGGCCAGCGCCACCGCCTCGTCGAGGGTACGGAAGGCGCGGACCGGGGCCACCGGACCGAAGACCTCCTGGGTGTAGGCGCGGCAGGCGCCCACCGAGCCCGGCCCGCCGCCGGCGCCCGGGTCCGTGTCGGCGAGGACCGTCGGGCGGTAGAAGAGGTCGCGGTGGGTGCCGCCGGCCGCGATCCGCACCCCGGCCGCCGCGCTCTCGCGGACCAGCGCGTCGATCTTGTCGAGCTGGCCGCGGTCGATCACCGGGCCGAGGTGGACCTGCTCGCGGAACGGATCGCCGACGACCAGTGCGTCCGCCTTCGCCGCCAGCCGCTCGACGTACGCGTCGTAGAGCGAGGCGTGGACGAGATGCCGCCCGGCCGTCATGCACACCTGGCCCTGGTGGAAGAACGACGCCCAGGCGGCGGTGGGCATCACGGCGTCCAGATCGGCGTCCGCCAGGACCAGGAAGGCGCTGTTGCCGCCCAGCTCCAGATGGGCGCGCTTGAGGTGCTGGGCGGCCAGGGCGCCGACGCTGCGGCCGGCGGCGGTCGAGCCGGTGAACGAGACGACCCGCACCCGCGGGTCCTCGACGAGCGCCCGCCCGGTGTCCGCACCGCCGGGGAGGACGTGCAGCAGCCCCTCGGGGAGCCCGGCCTCGGCGAACACCGCCGCGAGCACCTGCCCGCCGCAGACCGCGGTGCGCGGATCGGGCTTGAGGACCACGGCGTTGCCGAGGGCCAGGGCGGGCGCCACGGAACGGGTGGCCAGAATCAGCGGGGCGTTGAACGGCGCGATCACGCCGACGACCCCGGCCGGCACCCGCGTGGTGTACGAGAGCCGGGGCGCACCGGAGGGCAGCACCTGGCCGAGCGGGCGGTGGGCGAGCGCGGCGGCCTCGTAGCACTCCTCGGCCGCGGTGCCGATCTCGAAGTCGGCCTTGCCCTGGATGCTGCCGGCCTCCCGGACGATCCACTCGCCGATCTCCGCCGCGTGCCGGTGGATCAGGTCGCCGGCGCGGCGCAGCACCGCGGCCCGTTCCGCGTACGGTCTGCGGGCCCAGTCGGGCTGCGCGCCGGCGGCGGTGGCCGTGGCCTCCGCGACGTCCGGGCCGGCGGCGAGCGTCAGCGCGGCCAGGACCTCGCCCGTCGCGGGCTCCACCGCCTCGGCCGCGCCGCCGTGCAGGGAGAGCCAGTCCTTGGGATCGAGCAGGGGCATCGCGTCAACCTCCGGGAGACGGGAGACAGTTGATTGCTGCACGAGTGTGCCCCACGGGGCCAGTGTGCCCCACAGAGGCCGCACGCGCCCCCGGAGCGGGCGTCGCCCGGCCCGCGGACTGCCCCGCCCGGCCGCCTTCACTTATCCACGGGACGGGGTCGAGCGCGCTCCAGCTCCTGTCGTCAAACTCGCGTCGTCCGCCCGAAGGGCGGGCCGGGCGGCATCCGGTGCGCGCTCTCGGCCGGGCCGGGCGACGGCCCCTTGGAGTACTGGGGTCGTCGTCCGGTGCGGCGAAGGGGGTCCCCAGCCCGAGCCGCGCGAAGCCGGTTCGAGGGTGGGGGCGCGTGCAGGGCGTCGGCAGGCAGGCGGGAGTCCGACGGCCGGGCCTAGCGCTCCAGCACCAGCGCGAGTCCCTGCCCCACGCCGATGCACAGCGCGGCCAGCCCGGTGCCCGAGCCCGCCGCGGCCAGCTGATGGGCCACCGCGCCCGCGAGCCGGGCGCCGGACGCGCCCAGCGGGTGGCCGATGGCGATCGCGCCGCCGCGCGGATTCACCACCGTGGGGTCCAGTTCCGGCCACTCGCCGAGGCAGCCCAACGCCTGGGCCGCGAACGCCTCGTTGAGCTCGCACGTCGCCAGATCACCGAAGCCGCGCCCGGCCCGCGCCAGCGCCCGCCGCACCGCCTCGACGGGGCCGAGCCCGAACAGCTGCGGCTCGACACCGGTCACCGCGCTCGCCCGGATACGGGCCAGCGGCTCCCGCCCGGTGGCCCGCAGCCCCTCCTCGCCGACCAGCAGCAGCGCCGCCGCGCCGTCGTTCAGCGGCGAGGAGTTCCCGGCGGTCACCGTGCCGCCGTCGGTACGGAACACCGGCTTCAGCCTGGACAGCGACTTCAGCGAGGAGTTCTCCCGCACCGTCTCGTCCCGGGCCAGCTCCACGTCCGGCAGCGGCACCACCTCCGCGTCGTACGCGCCGGCCTGCCAGGCCCGTACCGCCTTCTGATGGCTGGCCAGCGCGAACACGTCCTGCTGCTCGCGGGTGATGCCGTGCTTCTCGGCGATCAGCTCGGCGCCCTCGCCCAGCGCCACCGTCCACTCCGGCGCCATCCGCGGGTTGACCATCCGCCAGCCCAGCGTCGAGGAGAACAGCTCCTGATGGCCCGCGGGGAAGGCCCGTTCCGGTTTGCGCAGCACGTAGGGCGCCCGGCTCATCGACTCCACCCCGCCCGCCACCGCGATCTGCGCATCGCCGTGCGCGATGGCGCGGGCGGCCTGGATGACCGCCTCCAGGCCGGAACCGCAGAGCCGGTTGACGGTCACCCCGGGCACCGTCACCGGCAGTCCCGCGAGCAGGACGGCCATCCGCGCCACATTGCGGTTGTCCTCGCCGGCGCCGTTCGCGTCGCCGAAGTACACATCGTCGATCCGCGCCGGATCGAGCCGCGGGGTGCGGTCCACCAGGGCGCGGACCACGTGGGCCGCGAGGTCGTCGGGGCGGACCGGGGCCAGCGCGCCGCCGTATTTGCCGACGGGGGTGCGGACCGCATCGACGATGTAGACATCCCGTACGCGTGGGTCGGTCATCAGGCTCTGTCCTCGCTGCACTCGCGGTCCCGGCTCGGCGGCCGGCGGGCGGTACGAAGATCGCCGCTCGCCGACCCGAGTCTTTGCCCGGCACCGCCCGCTGTCAACGGGGCGCTCGGCCACCTTCACCGGAGGCGCCGGGCGCACCGCTCCCGCCCGGTCCGCCCGGGCGCATGCCCCCGGGCGCCGCCGGGGCACCCCGTCGCCCGCCCCGTGGCCACGCGCCCCGTCCCCATGATCGCCGCATGGCGCCGTCCCCTTCCGGTCGGCTGGGCCAACTGGCTTGATACGGGCGCCGGTTCGACGGCGGGCTCCGGAGGCGGGTTGCCGTCCGCGCGCCTCGCCGAGGCCACGGTCCGGGCCCCGGAGGGGACTCTGAGAGAGTGGAGGCATGAGCGAGCGCAGCATGGGGGTCTCCCCGGCCGGAGGCCGGGGGAGAATCGTCGAAAGGTGCGCGCCGCGCGAATGCGGGGCCGAGCGAAGCGAGGTTTCGGCATGAGCGCAGCGCACACCAGCAGGGGCCGGGCGCCCGGTCATGTCGTGGTCATCGGCGGGGGCATCTCGGGGCTGGCCGCCGCGCACCGCCTGCTGGAGGGCGGTGCCCGGGTGACCCTCCTGGAGGCGTCGGGCCGGCTCGGCGGCAAGCTGCTCGCCGGCGAGATCGCGGGCGTACCGGTCGACCTCGGCGCCGAGTCGATGCTGGCCAGGCGGCCGGAGGCGGTCGACCTGGCGCGGGCCGTCGGGCTCGGCGAGCGACTCCAGCCGCCCGGCACCGCCACCGCGTCGCTGTGGACCCGAGGGGCGCTGCGCCCGATGCCCAAAGGCCACGTCATGGGCGTCCCCGGCGACCTGGCGCCGCTCGCCGCCTCCGGTGTGATCTCCCCGGAGGGCATGGCGCGGATCGCCGAGGACGAGACGCTGCCGCGGACCGAGGCCGGGGCGGATGTCGCGGTCGGCGAGTACGTCGCGGCCCGGCTCGGCCGGGAGGTCGTCGACCGGCTCGTCGAGCCGCTGCTCGGCGGCGTGTACGCGGGCGACGCGTACCGCATCTCGATGCGCGCCGCCGTCCCGCAGCTCTTCGAGGCGGCCCGCACCGAGCGCTCGCTGATCGAGGGCGTACGCGCCGTCCAGGCGCGCGCCGCGGCCCAGGCGCTCCCCGGCGGCCCCGTCTTCATGGGCATCGACGGCGGCATCGGGACCCTGCCGGGCGCCGTCGCCGACGCGGTACGCCGCGCCGGTGGCGAGATCCTGCTCCGTACGGAAGTGCGGGAACTGCGCCGGACGGCCGCGGACGGCTGGCAGATCGCGGCCGGCGGCCGGCTGATCGCGGCGGACGCGGTGATCGTCGCCGCGCCCGCGGGCGCCGCCGCGCGGCTGCTCCGCGACGGCTGCCCGGCCGCCGCCGACGAACTGGACACCGTCGACCACGCCTCGATGGCGCTGGTCACCATGGCCTTCCGCCGCTCCGACCTGGGCACCGTGCCCAGCGGCAGCGGCTTCCTCGTACCGCCCGTCGACGGCCACCGGATCAAGGCGTCGACGTTCGCCAGCCACAAGTGGGACTGGATCGCCCGCGCCGATCCGGACCTCTTCGTGCTGCGCACCTCCCTCGGCCGGTACGGCGACGACGCCGACCTCAAGCGGGACGACGCCGAGCTGGTCGAGCTCTCGCTCGCCGACCTCGGCGCGGCGGTCGGCCTGGCCGCCCGGCCGGTGGCCACCACGGTCACCCGCTGGGACGGCGGACTGCCGCAGTACGCCGTCGGGCACGTCGGGCGGGTGGACCGGATCCGCGCCGCGGTCGCCGGCGTGTCCGGCCCGCTGCGGGTGTGCGGCGCGCTCTACGACGGCGTCGGCATCCCGGCCTGCATCGGCTCGGGACAGCGCGCCGCCGACGAGATCCTCGGGACCCTGGCGGCGGGCCCCGCCACAGGAGAGTGAGAATGGACCACATGACAGACGCTTCCACCGCCCCCGAAAAGATCCCCCACGCCGGCAAGAAGGCCAAGGACCTCAACGAGGTCATCCGCTACACCCTCTGGTCGGTCTTCAAGCTGCGCGACGTCCTCCCCGAGGACCGCGGCGGTTACGCCGACGAGGTCGAGGAGCTGTTCGCCCAGCTCGCCGCCAAGGACGTGGTGGTCCGCGGCACGTACGACGTCTCCGGCCTGCGCGCCGACGCCGACCTCATGATCTGGTGGCACTCGGAGAGCTCGGACGCCCTCCAGGAGGCGTACAACCTCTTCCGCCGGACCCGTCTGGGCCGCGCCCTGGAGCCGGTGTGGTCGAACATGGCGCTGCACCGCCCCGCCGAGTTCAACAAGTCGCACATCCCGGCCTTCCTCGCCGATGAGGAACCCCGCGCCTACGTGAGCGTCTACCCCTTCGTGCGCTCCTACGAGTGGTACCTGCTCCCCGACGAGGACCGCCGCCGGATGCTCGCCGACCACGGCAAGATGGCCCGCGGCTTCCCGGACGTCCGCGCCAACACCGTGCCGTCGTTCTCGCTCGGCGACTACGAGTGGGTGCTGGCCTTCGAGGCCGACGAGCTCTACCGCATCGTCGACCTGATGCGCCACCTGCGCGGCTCCGAGGCCCGGATGCACGTCCGCGAGGAGATCCCGTTCTACACCGGCCGCCGGAAGCCGGTCGCCGAGCTGGTCGCCGGCCTGGCCTGATCCGCCGGCCGGCCCCGAACCGCCGGCACCCGCGCCACGGGCCGCCCCCTCGGGGACGGCCCGTGTGTCGTTCGCCGTGCGCGGTGCGCCGGGGGACCCCGGCCGCTACTTGCCCTGCGCCTGCTGCACCAGCTGCCGCGCCCGCAGCAGCGGCTGGCCCGGCGACGGCTCGGCGCGCGGGCCGCAGTACACCCGGTGCCCGGGGACCCTGCCGCGCACCAGATACGCCTCGACGTAGGCGTTCACACAGGCGTTGCCGCCGAGCGCGATGCCGTGGGTGCCCGCCTTCCGCTCGGTGACCAGCGAGGAGCCCGGCAGCCGCCGCTGGAGCTCCAGCGCACCCGGGTACGGCGTGGCCGCGTCCCGCTCGGCCGCCAGCAGCAGCACCGGGGGCAGCGCGCCGGGCTCGGTCCGGATGTCGAGCGGGCGGCGCCGGCCGTGCAGCGTGTCGTCCAGGTCGGTCGCGGCGGCGTGCAGCGAGGCGTCCGCCAGCTCGCCGACGCCCAGTTCGCCCTGCGCCGCGCGGTCGGCCGTGCCGCGCAGCGCCTCGTCGACCCCCGCCCGTGCCGACTGCCCCCGCTCCGGCCAGAACGCGCAGGGCAGGTTCATCCAGACGTTGTCCCAGGTCTCGAACGGCGCGGTCCGGGCGATCTGGGTGTTGTCCCGGTCCCAGACGCGAAAGTCGTGCGGCCAGGCCGCGTCGTTGCACTCGACCGCCGTGTAGACCGCGTTGGAGTTCTCCTCGTCCTTGCCGTCGCCCGAGGGCATGGCCTGGGTGATCAGCTGCTTGGGGTCGCCGTGCAGATACTTCGACAGCGCGTAGGCGCGCATCGGCCAGAAGAGGTCGTTGTAGCCGGTCTTGAGGAACGCGGCCTGCAACTGCCCCGGCCCGATCTTGCCGTTGACCGGCTTCCGGCGCACCTGCTCGATGGCGGTGTCGTACGCGCGCTGGACGGACGCCTTGCTGCTGCCCAGGTGGTAGGTGTCGTTGTGCTTGGCGACCCAGCGCAGCCAGTCGTTCCAGCGGTGCTCGAAGGCGGCGCTCTGGTCGAGGTTGTTGCGGTACCAGATCTGCTGCGGCTGCGGATTGACGACGCTGTCGAAGATCATCCGGCGGACATGGCCCGGGAACAGCGTCGCGTAGACGGCCCCGAAGTACGTCCCGTAGGACGCGCCCATGAACGTCAGCTTCCGCTCGCCGAGCGCGGCCCGCAGCATGTCCAGGTCGCGGGCGTTGTTCACGGAGTTGTAGTAGGGCAGTTCGGCCCCGGCCCGCTGCGCGCAGCCGCGCGCATACGCCTTCGCCTCCGCCACCTTCTGGCGTTTGAAGGCGTCGCTGGGGTACTTCTGACTGTCCGTCGGCGCCTTGGCGAACTCCTTCGGGTCCTGGCAGGACAGCGGCGCCGAACGCCCCACCCCGCGCGGTGCGTAGCCGACGAAGTCATAGGAGCGGGCGATCCGCCGCCAGGTGGGCAGCGCGCCGTAGAGCGGGAACTGCATGCTGGACGCGCCGGGCCCGCCGGGGTTGAAGACCAGCGCGCCCTGCCGCGCGCCCGGCACGGTGGCCCGGGCCCGGCTGACGGTGAGCCGGATCTTCTTGCCGTTGGGGCGCGCGTAGTCGAGCGGCACGGCGAGGGTGCCGCATTCGACGCCGGCCGGCAGATGCTCCACGGCCGCACACCGGTGGAAGGTGATCGGGTGGACGGGGGCGGGCGGCGCGGCGGGGTCCCGGACCGCACCACCCGCCGGTGCGGTGGCGAGGGGGGTCAGGACCAGCGACCCGAGGGCGCCGTACAACGCAAGTGCTCTCACGAGCCGTCCCTTCGTATGGTGCGTGGCGCGCGGTGCGGGGCGGGGCTCCCGGAGGGGCCGCTGCACTAGGCCGCACGGTGTGCATACAAAAGGGATAGTTGGGCCAGATGGTAACGAAGTAAAGCACCATGCTCCGGTGTCGGACGCTATACCCCGGAAGAGTGGAGCACCGTGCGCAAGGCCGGATCGCCGAACGCGGCGGGCACGGGGAAGGTTACCCCCGGAAGGATGGCGAGGCCGGCCGCAACCAGGCGCCGGCCGCCCTCCCGTAGGCCCGCCCGCGCCCGCGCCGCTTCGTTGGCCGGGGCGGCCCGTATGGCCGGTATGCGGCGCCGGCCCCGGGGCGCTGAGGTGCTGGCGGCGAGCATCGCCGCCAGCACAACGGGTTCGGGGCGGACCGGCCTGACAGCTGCGGCGCGCGGCCGTGGTGGGCGAGCGGGGGCAACCGGGCGCGGGCCTCTGGGCGGTCGCGCCTGGGTGGTCGTGCCTGGCGAAAGGCTCTACGTGGTAAATGGGCCTGCGTGGTGTATGGGCCTACGCGACCAACGGACCTGCGCGGCGAAGGCGTGGCGGGAGCTTGGCAGGGGCGTCCTCACTGCCGGTGCAGTGCGCGCCGCACGGCGCGCGCGAGCCGGGCCATCGGGCGCGCGGACGGCGGACGGGGGCCCGCGCGGTCGCGCCACCAGCGCGTCAACTGCTGCCGCGCGGCCGGGTCTTCGGGGCGGCCCTGGGCCAGCAGATACGCGGCGAAGTCCAGCGCGTCCTGGCGGTAGCCACCGCGCAGGGGCCGGTACCGGGCATAGCCGAGGAAGGCGGGACGGTAGGCGTCGCCGAGGATCTCCGGGAGTTCGGGGGCGACCTTGGCGACGACCGCGGCCCGCTTCGCGGTCAGTACCCGACTCTGCACCCGCAGCCGGCCGCGGTCGAAGCCCTCCGGCGCGGGCGTCCCCGCCACCAGTGCCGACAGCAGCGCGGTCTGCGCCAGCGCCAGCCGCTCCCGCGCCGCGTCCGTCGAGGGGGATGCGGACGCGGACGCCGGGCGCCGCTCGGCTCCGCCGGCACCGCACGACGGCTGCGGGCGGGGCGTATCCGGGGCTGGCGATGCAGGAGCCACCTCGTCGCCGCCCTGGGTGGCGCGGCAGGAGTCACTGGTGTTCACGGTGTTCCCCGTATTCCGGATTTCCTTGGGTTCCCTGGTTTCCCCGGTTTCCTTGGCTTCCCTGGATTCCCGGGTGTCCCGCTGGTTCCTCTCGTTCCTCTCCTCCCTCTCGTCCCTTTCCGGCCACTCGTTCGTTGGGGTGGTGCCTTCGCCGGCCCGTCCCGGAGGCTGGGCCTCCCGTACCGTGTCCTCGCTCCCCCGTACCGGCTCAAGCCGCCTGGGCATGACGGACGCCCCCCTTCACCACCGCGCGGATCGCGTCGAGTTCACCGGCCAGCTCGCCGCCCTCGGGGAAGTCGTCGTCGCGCTCCAGCAGCACACCGGGCGGGGCGATCCGGGCGCAGAGCTCGGCGAGCACGTCCAGCACCGGCTGGGTGACCGGGTGGGCGTGGCTGTCGTGCCACAACCCGTCGCGCTCGACGCCGCCCGCGACATGCACATACGCGATCGCCTCGACCGGAAGTCCGTCGAGCGCCACGGCCGGGTCCTCGCCCCGGTTGATGTGGTTCGTATGGAGGTTGGCGACGTCGATGAGCAGCCGTACGCCGGTCCGCTCGACCAGCTCGGACAGGAACTGGCCCTCGGTCATCTCCTCACCGGGCCAGTTGATGAGCGCGGCGATGTTCTCCAGCGCCAGCGGCACCGGGAGCGCGTCCTGGGCGATCCGGACGTTCTCGCAGAGCACAGCGAGCGCGTCGCGGGTGCGCGGTACGGGCAGCAGATGCCCGGCCTCCATGGCCGGGGACGCGGTCAGTGGACCGCCGGCCCGGACGAACGCGATGTGCTCGCTGACCAGCGGGGAGCCCAGGGCCGTGGCGCGTTCGGCGAGCGCGGCCAGCCGCCCGGCGTCCGGACGGTCGGCGCCGCCGAGGCCGAGCGAGACCCCGTGCGGTACGACGGTCGTGCCGCGCTCGCGCAACACCTGCAAGGCGGACGGCAGATGACCGGGGCAGACGTTCTCGGCCACCACCTCGACCCAGTCCACACCGGGCAGTGCGGCGATCTCCGCGGCGATCTCCGGCCGCCAGCCGATGCCCGTACCAAGCCGCTCCATCGCTCCCCCTCTTGCTCCTCTTGTTCCTCTTGTTCCGTGATCCCTTGTTCCGTGGTCGGGGTACTCATGACCTCGTCAAGGCGGGCTAATCATGCCTCCGCGCGCTTCAGAGCTCGATTTGAGCTTCGGAGTGGGCGTCGGCCGCCGGGTGGGGCGGTTGCCGGGTGGGTCGGTCGTCGGCTCGACGGGCGTCGACTGCTCAGCGGACCGGCGACAGCGGGGGGCCCTGAAGTGCCGGATGGTCCGCTGCCTCGGGCCCGAGGCCCTGTCGACCGACGAGATGGCACGGATCGTCTCCGAGGTCCTCGACACCGAGATCAGCTACCGGCAGATTCCTGGCGCGGTGTCCGGTTCTGGCGGGCCCCGGCCCACGCACCGATCCGCAACGGAGGCATGTCCCCGCCATGTGGCGGAGGCGCTCTCGTCGGCCGCGATGAGCTGCGGTCTCCCCTCACTCCGTCGGGTGCCACCGGGTGCGCGGGGAGGCGCATCTGCTGATGATGTCGACATGGGGCTTCCAACACGTACCGGACACGGGCCAGTGGGCGGAAGCCGTGATGCCGCGGGGCCTGAGGCGTTGGAGGGAACCGCCCCGTCGTCGGTGCAGTGTGTTCGGCGAGCCGCCGAGTGTGAGAGGTCCCGTCCGCCAACGGTCGGCACGGTCTTCATCAGCGGTATGCACAGTGACACGAATCCGTCACCAGGCTTGGGCGTGGCCCGCTCCTTGCGTCTTGCCTGGCCCGGTCTCCGAATCGTCGGACTGGACTATTCGCCGGAGAGCTCGGGATTGCACTCGGACGTCCTGGACGATCTGGTGTGTCTCCCGTCGTGGAGACGGGCGCATCTCGCGACCTGGGTAGAGCAGATGTGCCGCCTTCTGGAGCCCGACGACGCGCTCTTGATCCCCTGCCTGGACTTGGAAGTCCGGCTGCTCGCCGCGGAGTTGGGCTCCCATGACCGGATCCTGGCCCCGTCGAAGGCCGCACTGGACCTGGTGTGCAAGCCTCCTCTCGACGCCGCCGAACGGCTTGGCATCCAGGTTGCGGAGCATGAGACCGACACCAGCTGGCCTGCGATCGACCGGTTCGTCCGCCGATCTCCTCATGGCGTATGGGTGAAGGGCCAGTACTACGACGCGCATCGGGCCTACACCGCCCGGGACGTGCTGGCCCTGGGCGACGACGTCGAGCAGGCGTGGGGCGGTGGATGGCATCTGGAGGCGCACGTGGCCGGCCAGGAATTCAGCATCGCGTTCTGCGCCCTGAACGGGCGGCTCCTCGACGCGGTTTTCGTGACGAAGGCATCGGTCACGCGCGAAGGCAAGACGTGGGCCGGCGAAGTCGCGGAAGTGGACGAACGGCTGCACGACCGCCTGGCGGATCTGGTCGCCGACGCCCAGTGGACCGGCGGTGGCGAGCTGGAACTCATCCGGAGCTGGCACGGCGAGCTCACACTCATGGAGATCAACCCACGCTTCCCCGCCTGGATCCACGGAGCTTCGGTGTGCGGCGCCAACCTGCCCGCCGCTCTGGCCGCGGGACGAGCCGCCAACCGTGACAGGCGGCTCGCACCGGGCTTCACCCGCGTGGTCCAGGAGATCCCGGTCAACCCCACTTTGGGCATCACCCCATTCGGCTGGGTTGCCGACGGGCTGCCCCGCCCGCCGGACAAACACCCTTCAGGGATGAGTTCCCTGGGCCAACGACGCCTGCTCCCGCCCGAACGCCCCGCGGTGACCGAGGAGCCGATCCGGCCCCCTGTGGCGACAGCCGCACGGACGGGCGGATTCGAGAAACTGCTCGAACCTCCCGGGCGCGAGGCCACCCCGCGCAGACATCTCCTCCTCCCGCTGTTCGCCGAACAGTTCCAGGCACTGGAGCAGCAGGTCGAAGGGCTCGGCCGGGTACTTCTCGCACACAGCGTGAAGACGTGCCCGCAGCCGGACGTGCTGCGCGAGGCCGCACGGCTCGGCATGGTCGCCGAAGCGATCAGCCTGGCCGAGCTCGCAGCGGCCGACCGGCTCGGCCTGGCAGCCGAGCGGGCGATCCTCAACGGGCCGGCGAAGTGGTGGCCCGCCGCCGACCGCGTACGCTGCTGGGCCTTCTTCGCCGACTCCGTAGCCGAACTGCGCAGGCTTCGTGCGCTGTTGGACGACGGATTCCAGCTGGAAGCCGCCGTCGTGGGAATCCGCGCCGCCCCCGTCCACGTCGCCAGCCGCTTCGGCATTCCCCTGCACGAGCCGGAAGTCATGGTCGAGGCCGCCGAGTTGCTCGGTGCTCTCGCCCGCCGGCTCGGAGCCACGTGGGGGCTGCACTTCCACTACGCCCAGAGCGTCCTGGGCGCGGCGCGCTGGCAGCGCGAATGCGCGGCGGCGCTGAGTGCCGCCGATCCGCTGGCGGACCAACTCGGTCAGGCCCCGGCTGTGCTGGACGTCGGCGGCGGCTGGCACGTCGACGACATGCCGTATGTGCGCAGGTCGCTGGAGTACGTACGTGAGCACGGCCCGTCCGCCGCGCGCGAGGCGGATCCGCTGATGGTGCTGGAGCCGGGCAAGATCCTCACACAGCCGACGGCCGCTGTCGTGACCGAGGTCATGGTGCGCCGGGAGTCCCGCCGGAGCTGCGACATCGTCGTCGACGCGTCCGAGGGCGACATGCCCGAGGCGCCGCATCAGCCGCACCCTTTGGCGCGGTTCGACGGATCCCGCTGGGTCCCGTTGTGCCCCGGTCGGGACAAGATCCTGGGCCGATCCTGTATGGAGCACGACGTGCTCGGACGCCGTCTCGACCTGGGCGACGTCCGGGAAGGCGACCACCTCGCGTTCGGCATGTGCGGCGCGTACGACACCTCGATGGCCTACGACTTCGGGTGTGGGGGCGCGCCGCGGGAACTGGGGCAACCATGACCGGCCTGGTCGCGGAGCTGAAGCGGTTCGACCTGATCGGCCTGTCCCGTGTGGCCAGTCATGGGACAGGGTGCTGCACGGCGGTCCGGCACGGCGTGTTCGCCAGGCTCAGGCAGTACACGGATGTGGGAGGCGCGCTCGCCGCCGTCCCAGAGCTCATCCGATGGGGGCCCGTACAGTGGCCGGCGCACTGGTGCGACCTGCCGGACCAGGATGAACTCAGCGGCGACTGCGGGGTACATGCCGACGTGGCGGCAGTGGTACTCGCGCAGGAAGCCGTACCCCACTCGCGTGGCCGCGCGGTACTCCAGCCGGCGCCGCTGGCTCCCGCACACTGGCGAGCCAGTTGGCACGAGGCACAGGTCGTCGATGCCTGGATCGGCGGGGACGTCGTCTACCACGAGGTGCTCCGGGTTGGCGACAGCTGGTGGGACCCGAGCGAAGCCCGCTGGTTCACGGGGGCGGGGGCGCACCTGGGGAGCGGTCGAGTCCTCGCCGTCCGCGAGGAAGACGGGCCGTGGCACATCGCCCCTGACACATCGGCGACGCACGTCCTGCCGTGAGGCCGAACCCGGTCGAGCGCCGCGAGGGGGGACGCTCCCACCCTCCGGGTGCACCAGCAGCGCACCCGGATCGTCTTGGAGGCGCCCATGTCTACTCCGGATACCCGGAACACAGCCGCACCGGACACCGTCGAGGTCGCCACTCCTCCTGGCCCGGTGCGCCTGGCGACGCAGCTGGGCCGGGGCTTCGCGCAGCTCAGCCTCCAGATGAACGCGTGGGTCGGGGCCGTCTTCCTGCTCGCGTTCTTCGTGGGCAGCTGGCAGGCGGGCGTCTTCGGGCTGCTCGGCACCGCGGTCTCCACCGCGACCGCGTACGCCCTGGGCATCGACAAGGGCAACATCGACCTCGGGCTGCAAGGCTTCAGTGGCTGTCTCACCGGCATAGCCTTCCTCGCCTTCCTCGGCGATTCCCCCTCGACCTACGTGCTGACGGCAGGCGGAGCCGTCCTCTGCGTGCTGCTCCACTCGGCACTCACCACCATGCTGGCGCCCTGGCATCTGCCGGTACTGACCGCGCCGTTCTGCATCGTCTGCGGGGCAATGGTGAGCGCGGCCCCGGCCTTCACCCAGGTCTGGCACGGCGGAAGCCCGGCCGCGCTGCCCGTCGCGACTGCCACCGGCAGCGGTTACACCTGGACCGACCTGTGGCACGGGTTCTTCACCAACATCTCCCAGGTCGGTCTCTCGACCCACTGGTACGTCGGCCTGATCATGCTGGTGGGGCTGTTCGTGGCCGGGCTTCGCCAAGGACTTGCCGCCGTCCTGGGCAGTGCCGTCGCGGTGCTCGTCGCCTGGGCCCTGGGCGTCCCGCCGGGCGCGGTCGCCGCGGGTGCCTACGGCTACAACGCAGTCCTGGTGACCATCGCCCTGGGCACCCTCTACCTGGCCGGAACGGTAGCGAGTGCCGTCTACACCCTGATGGGCGCGGTCACCACCACCGTGCTCACCGCCTCCCTGAACGCGTACTTCGCGCCCTTCAGCGGACGCACACTCACCTGGCCCTTCATCACCACCACCTGGCTGTTCCTCGCCGCGGTCCCCGCCTTCCCGCGGCTCCGGCGCGCCCTTTGACCCGTTCGTCAGCCTCATGCGGACAGCCATAGGGCTATGCGTTGCCGGTCAACGTGCCTTGATGGGAGTACAACCGTCACCCCGCCGCCGCTCCCGAGCGTAAGACGTCGACTGCGTCCGGTATCCGGTGTCTGCGCTGGGACTGGCACGAAAACACCTGTGGTCGGGCAGGTCGGGCTGTGGTGATGGGGTTCCGAGGGGCCCGTTGGCGGGTCCGGCTATCGTCGACGGCGTAACGAGGCCGGAGCGCCCGCCGGTGAGACCGTCGCCGCGCCGGGAACGCCCTGCCGGCCGGCACGATCCACAACGGACCAGCGGGCGGCGCAACGGCCCCACGGCCTCACATGTCGCCGTGGTCATGAGGGCGGGGGAGGGGAAGCGGTGTCGCAGCGGATGAGGCTGGACGGGGTCGGGCGGCGATACGGGGTGCGCGGGCCATGGGTGTTGCGCGAGGTGCAACTCGACGTTCCCGTAGGTGCGTTGCTGCGTATCGAAGGAACCAACGGGAGCGGCAAGTCCACGCTGTTGCGGCTGCTCGCCGGTATCGACCGACCCACCGCCGGGCGGATCACCGGACGCCCGCGTACCGCCTACGTTCCCGAACGGTTCCCGGTCGCGCTGCCGTTCACGGCCGCCGGCTACCTCACCCACCTCGGCCGCATCCACGGCCTGCGCACCCCGCAGGCCGCCCGCCGTGCCGCCGAGTGGCTCCCACCGG
>NZ_KN708638.1:6312511-6364611 GCF_000805335.1 Streptomyces sp. CT34
GTTCGGTGCGGCCGGGCACGCGCACACACCGCTGGCCGAGCTGTCCAAGGGGACGAGCCAGAAGGTCGCGGTCGCCCAGGCGCTGCTCGCCGAGCCCGAACTCCTCGTCCTGGACGAGGCATGGACCGGCCTGGACCGAGCCGCCCGCGGGCTTCTCGACCGCGCGGTCGCCGAGCGGGTCGCCGGCGGCGGCACCGTCGTCTTCGTCGATCACGATCCGAGCCGGCTGGCGGGCGCCGCGGATTCCGTATACCGCGTCGCGGACGGGCTGTTGCTGCCCCAGGAGGCCGGTGCGGAGGAGGAGGGGGAACGGCGGGCGGCCCCCGTGGGACCGCGGGTCGTCATCGAGGCGGAGGGTCCGCCGGGCAGCGTCCCGGGGAGCGCCGCGGAGCTGCCCGGGGTGCCGGACATCGTCCCGGGCCCCGGCGGTACGACCCGGCTGACGGTCCCGGCCGCCCACTCCGACGCACTGCTGCGCGCCCTGCTCACCGCCCGGCCGCCCTGGCACATCCGCGCGGTCACCGCCGCCGTGCCACCCCAGGACACCGCCCGCGAACCCCAGCGCGGCACCACCCGGGACGCCCACCAGGCCACTCCCCAGGACACCCCTCACGAGGCGCCCCTCTCATGACCGCTCTGCTCCGCTATCAGGCGGCCCTGCTCGTCCGCTCGCACCGCTGGCTGCCGCCGGTCATCGTCTACGCGGCATTCCTGGCCATCGGTGTCCAGACCGGCGGCCCGATCCTGGACGCGTACGGCTATGCCGCCGCCGGTCTGCTGCCCGTCGCCGTCTGGCTCACCCGGGTCTGCGTCACCAACGAGCCGCCGGCCGCCCGCAATTGCGCCGCGGCAGCCGCCACGCCCGGCCGGGTACACCTCGCCTGTGTACTGACCGCGATCGGCGGCGCAGTGCTCCTCGCGCTCCTCGGTACGGCGTTTGTCGCCCTGCTGTCCGACCCGCACTCCAGCGACCACAAGGTCGCCGTTCCGGTCCTGCCCGCCACCTTTGCCGGGCTGCTCACCGCGCTGACCTGCCTGCTGCCGGGCGTCGCGACCGGCGCGCTGTGCAACTGGCCGGTGCTGCGCCGCCCCGGCTGGGGCGTTCCCGTCGGGCTGGTCGCCGCCCTGCTGCTCCTCGTCCTGGACGGCTCGCCCGCCAACGCCGCGCTGACGGGCATGATCACCGGTTCCGTGCACGGCACGGTCACCGCCCCCGTGCTGCCGTTCGCCGCCGCCCTCCTGGTGTCGGCCGGTGCCACGGCCACCGCCTGCGCCCTGAGCGCGCGCCGCGGCTGACGCTCCGCCTCGGCGGTCCGGCACACCCCTCCGCCCCTCCGTCGGGCACCGCCCGCAAGCCACAACAGGTGAGAACGGCCAGGCCCGGCCCTGCCTTGCCGGGCAGGGCACGGCCCGTCCGGTACGCCTCTGCGGCTGCCACGGTTCCCCTCACGCCGCCGGGTCACCGTCCCGCCCGGCGGCGTAGGCTCGCCCCATGCCGGGCACCGACGAGCACCAGGATCAGCGGGACAGCGCTCCCGGCACCTCAACCACCGTGGAGACCCCCGGCGTTCCGCGCGCCGGGGCGGGACGGGAGGGGGCCGCCGCGCCCTCCGGGGGCGGCTGTTACGCCGATGCGCGCCCGGAGGACGGGCCCGCGGCCGTGCGGCGAAGCGCCGCCGGCCCGCCCGTCGCCGATGGCGGGCAGTCGTTCGCCGACCGCGAGCAGTCCTTCGCCGATTGTGTGCAGTGCCGCCGGCCGACCGAGTACCCGGTCTCCCGCCCCGGCATCGTCCTCTGCCCCGTCTGCGAGTGGCAGGAGGCCCAGCGCTCGGCCTGCTCCGGTTAGCGCGGACGGTCGCCCGATGCGGCCATCGCACCTGCTCCGGCCATCGCACCTGCTCCGGCCATCGCGCCTGATCTGGGCAACGCATCCGACCTGGCCACCGCACCCGAACCGGCCGTCGGCACCCGCGAGGCCGAAGCGCCCGCTCGCCGAGCAGCCGACGAGACCGAGCCGAAGCCGGGCCGGAGCCCGAAGCGCACCCGGCGCCGTGCCCCCGTCCCGCCAACTCCGCGCGCGGGAACGGGAAGGGGACGTCGCCCGTTACGGCACCAACGTCCCCGCGTCCCGGGCCAGGGCCGTCAGGCGGGAGATGGCGCGGAAGTACTTCTTCCGGTAGCCGCCGCGCAGCATCTCGTCGCTGAACAGCTCGTCGAAGGGCTTGCCGGAGGTCAGCACCGGGACCTCCCGGTCGTAGAGCCGGTCCGCGAGGACCACCAGGCGCAGTGCGGTGGACTGGTCCGGCACCGCCTGGACGTCGGTCAGGCAGACCGCCGTGATGCCGTCGCACATCGCGCCGTAGCGGCTGGGGTGCACCTTGGACAGATGCTCCAGGAGGGCGGGGAAGTCGTCGAGCGAGGCGCCGGGGGTGCGGTGCGCCGCCCGGGTCACCGTCTCGTCGTCGTACGGGGCGGGTGCCTCGGGCAGACCGCGGTGGCGGTAGTCCTCGCCGTCGATGCGCAGCGGGTGGAAGTGGGCCGACAGCCCCTGGATCTCGCGCAGGAAGTCCGCCGCCGCGAACCGGCCCTCGCCGAGCTTGCCCGGCAGCGTGTTGGAGGTGGCGGCGAGCGCGACGCCCGCGTCCACCAGCTTGCCGAGGAGGGTGGAGACCAGCACCGTGTCGCCGGGGTCGTCGAGCTCGAACTCGTCGATGCACAGCAGCCGGTGGCCGCTGAGGGTCCGTACGGTCTGTTGGAAGCCGAGCGCGCCGACGAGGTTCGTCAGCTCCACGAAGGTGCCGAACGCCTTGAGTTCGGAGGCCGCGGGGGTCGCGTGCCACAAGGAGGCGAGCAGGTGGGTCTTGCCGACGCCGTAGCCGCCGTCCAGGTAGACGCCGCGCGGGCCCCTGGGGGCGGCCGGCTTCTTGGGGCCCCTGGTGAACCAGCGGCGCCGTCCGCCGTCGACCGCACTCGCGCCGCCGTCGATGCTCGCGGCGAAGGCGCTCAGTGTCCGGACGGCCTCGGCCTGGCCGGGCTGGTTCGGGTCCGGTATGTAGGTGTCGAAGCGGGCGCCCTGGAAGCGCGGCGGCGGCACCATCTCGGCCACCAGACGGTCGGCCGGGACCTGCGGTGCGCGGGCGGTGAGCGCGGCGGGGGCCGCGGCGGTGTCCCCGTTGACCGGGGTGCCGGCTATCGGGGAGGGCTGCGGGGAGGACGAGGGCTGGGAAGGTGACACAGCTGTCCAGCCTAGTCGCTGTGCGGCACCGCCCGGACCGGTGAGCGAGGCATGTCACACTGCGGCCATGCGACGCCTGTTCCCCCTCCCCGCCCTGCCCGCACCGGCCCGTCAGACCGGCGACGCCCCTGCGGAGGCGGTCCCGCCGGCGCCCCCTGAGCCCGGCATGGTCCGCGACTGGATGCTCGACCGCGAGTGGACGCTGGACGAGCTGTCCGATGCCTACGCGTATCCGGAGGCGGACGATCCGGTGCGGTCCGGCCGGGCCGGGTGGCTGCGCGCGAACATGGTGTCCTCCGTGGACGGCGCGGCCCATCACGAGGGGCGTTCGCAGCCGCTCTCCGGGGCCGCGGACATGCGGATCTTCGGAGTGCTGCGGGGACTCGCGGACGCGGTCGTGGTGGGTGCGGAAACGGTCCGGCAGGAGGGCTACCGGCCCGCCCGCGCCCGGGACGCCTTCGCCGCCCGGCGGGCCGCCGCGGGCCAGGGCCCGGCCCCGGCGATCGCGGTGGTGACCGCGGGCCTCGGGCTGGACTTCTCGCTGCCGTTGTTCACCGAGCCGCTGGTGCCCACCCTGGTGCTGACCGGTGCCGGCGCCCCGGCGGACCGGGTACGCGCGGCCCGTGCCGCGGGCGTCGAGGTGCTGTTCGCGGGCGAGGGGACGGGCGTCGACCCGGAACGGGTGACCGGGGCGCTGGCCGAACGGGGGCACACCCGGCTGCTGACGGAGGGCGGGCCGCGGCTCCTCGGGCAGTTCGCCGCGGCCGGGGCGCTGGACGAGATGTGCCTGTCGCTGGCTCCGGTGGTGGCGGTGGGGGACGCGCCGCGGATCATGGACGGTCCCGCGGTGGCGGTCCCCGAGCGGTTCGCCCTGGCGTCCGTGCTGGAGGAGGCCGGGTTCCTGTTCACCCGTTACCGTCGGTCCTGACAAACAGCGGAACTGCCTGTTCCGCTTAGCTTCGGTTGGGCACACTAAAGCCGACAGGTCCCGTGTGGCGACGGGGCAGGATGGTTTCCGTGGGCTCCGTGCCATGCGGCGCCCGGAAGAGAAGAAGGGCGTCCGTCGTGTTCACGAGCGTATTGATGATCGAGAAGCCTCTGACGCCCGCCGACGTCGAGTTTGTGACCACACTGCACGGCGATGACCAGGTCTCTTTCGTGGTCCTCATGCAGCCGCGCGGCAAACAGGACGTCCTGTTGCGGGCGATCGACGATGTCGCCCTGGGGGAGTTCGAGGACGCCGTCCACGAGGGCGCGGAGCCGGGCGGGGACAACGCCGAACTCCCCGCCGAGCGCGCCCTGGCGCACACCCTGGCCCAGCTGCGCGCCGCCGGCGCCGAGGCCGTCGGGCAGGTGGTCCAGGACCACCCGCTGGACCTGCTGAAATCCGTCGTCGACGAGACCGGCGCGGACGAGGTGATCGTGCTGACCGCCCCGCACTTCGTCGAGGAGTTCTTCCACCGCGACTGGGCCTCCCGCGCCCGGCACAAGGTGGGCGTCCCGGTCCTCAAGCTCTTCTCGCACGCGGCCGACGACCAGCCGGAGGCGGACGGCGGCGCCTGAGCCTCCGGGGAGCGCGACGTCCGGCGTGACCGGCTCGTCAACTTCACGCCAACTGCTCACTCAAATGGATTGCTTGGAGCGCGCCGACGGCCCGAATCGGTGCGTTCCTGGTCAGAAAGCGCCATCTGAGGAAAGCCGGAACGAGAAGAGGGAGCGCCATGGCCGAGCAGCGGGAGCCGAACCCGGACCAGGAGCGCGGACGCGAGCGGAACCGCGGACGCGAACGGGAGCGTGACGAGGACACGGAACGCGGCGCGGAGGCGGAGCGCACGGCCGCCGCGGAGAACGAGAAGCCGAAGCCCGCGGCGGACGGGCCGGGCAAGGGCCGGCAGTCCGGCGAGCCCGGCCTGTTCCCCACGTTCTCGCACCGCGACGACTAGGGCCTTGCCGACCTGACCGACCCATCGGGCACGCCCCGGGGCGGCACAGGACGCGACCGGGGCGGCCCGCCCGCGAGGCCGGGCCGCCGGGCCGTCCCGCATCGCCCCGCGCCGTCAAGTGCGGGAGCCGAGGCGGGAGTTCAGCCGCCCGTCCCGTACCTCCGCGATCTCGTCCACCGCGTCCAGATGCGCCCGGTCGTGGGTGACCAGCACCGTCGCGGTGGCCCGCTGGTGGGTGAGGGTGGTCAGCAGGTCGAGGACCGCGGCGCCCCGCTCGTGGTCCAGGGCGCTGGTCGGCTCGTCGACGAGCAGCACCGCGGGCTCGTTCATCAGGGCCCGCGCGATGTTGACCCGCTGCCGCTGGCCGCCCGACAGCTGGTGCGGCCGGCGGTCGGCCCGGTCGGCCAGGCCGACCGCCGCCAGCAGCTCCAGCGCCCGGGACCGGGCCTTGCGGGGCGAGCGGCCGTCCAGTTGGGCCATCACCTGGAGCTGTTCCGCGGCCGTCAGGGAGGGCAGCAGGTTCGGCTGCTGGAAGACCGTCCCGATGGTGGTCCGGCGCAGCGTCGTCAGTTCGGCGCGGCCCAGGCCCGCGGTGTCCGTGCCGTCGATCACCACCCGTCCGCTGTCCGGCGTGATCAGCGTCGCGGCGACCGCCAGCAGGCTGGACTTGCCGGAGCCGGACGGCCCGATCACCGCCGTCATACCGCCCGCCGGCACGGCCAGGGAGACCCGGTCCAGTGCGGTCAGCCGGCCGTCGCCGTCGGGGTAGGTGAGGGTGACAGCGGTCAGTTCGAGGCTCATCGGGCACTTCCCAGGGCGGTCAGCGGGTCTACGGACGTGATGCGGCGGATGGACAGCGCGGCGCCCACGGCACCCAGCGCGATCATGATCAGGGCCGGGACCAGCACGGTGGCCGGGTCGAGGACGAACGGCACGGTGCCGCCGACCGCGGCGCCGACGCCGGCCGCCACCGCGGTGCCCAGGCCGGTGCCGAGCACCAGTAGGACGACGGCCTGTCCGAGCGCGTCCCGCAGCAGCGAGCCGGTCGAGGCGCCGAGCGCCTTGAGGACCGCGACATCGCCGCTGCGCTGGATCGTCCAGACCGTGAAGAACGCGCCGATGACCAGCGCGGAGATGGCGAAGAGGAAGCCGCGCATCAGCTGGAGCGAGCCGTTCTCGGCGCTGTACGAGCCGATGGCCCCAAGGGCCGCGTCCGCGGTCACCGTCCGGGTGCCGAGCTCCTTGTCGGCGGCGGCCAGACCGGACGCCCCGGTGGTGGAGAGGGCGAGGACGGTCGCGCCCCCGGAGTCCGCGGCCCCGCCGGGGCTCCCGGCCAGCCGCCGCCAGTCGCCGAGCGAGGTCCACACGACCGGGGTGTGGCTGTACATCGCCGCCCCGGACACCGTCGCGACGGTGACCGTACGGCCGCCCAGGGCGAGCCGGTCCCCGGCCCGTACGCCGAGGGAGTCGGCGGCCTTGCGGGACAGCACGGCGGCACCGTCGCAGACCGCCCCCGGGGACGGTGCCAGGCGCGAGCCGGGCCGGACGCCGAAGACGGACACCGCCGCCGTCCGGCCGCCGCCCGCCGCGGCCTTGGCCGTGGCGATCCCCAGCGGGTCGGCGCTGCGGACGCCGGGTACCCGGGCCCAGTCCCGTACCGTCCGCTCCGGCAGCCGGGAGTCGGCGAACGACAGCGAGCTGCCTTCGGCGGGGGCGGCGAAGACCAGGTGGTCGGCGGGCAGCGCGGTGATCGCCGAGGTGTTCTCCCGGTCCAGGCCCGCCGTCAGGCCGGACAGCAGACCCACCAGCACCGTGATCAGCACGATGACGGTCCCCATCAGGGCGAACCGGCCCTTGGCGAATCTCAGGTCTCTCCAGGCGACGAACACAGGCTTTGCCATCCTCGGGTCCACGGCGCCGGGCCCGCTGCCCGGCCGGTCGGTTCCCACCGTCGCCCGCCGGCGGGGCGCCGGGCATCGCGCCGAGGAGTGGTTCGCGGCCGTCGAAAGGTGCGGCCCGGCCTCCACCTTTGGATGCCGGTGCTCCACCTTTCGATTGATGCCGGCCGCCGGACCGGCGCTTAGCCTGAAGAGGCCGTGACTGAAGAAGCCGGGACCGACCACTCCCTCACCCCCGTCCTGCGCGCCCTGCGCCTCTGCCTCCATCTGATGGTGGCCGCGCTGCTCGGGCTCGCCGCCGTACGCGCGGTGGCCGACCGGTCACCCGCCGCCCCGGCCGTCGTCGCCACCGCCGTCGTGCTCCTCGCCCTGTACGTCCTCGGCCCGGCGCTGCCCCGCGTGCGCACGTCCTCCCGGGCCGCCGCGCTCTGGCTGGCCGCGGTGGTCCTGGTCTGGATGGTGCTGCTGGCGCTCACCCCGGACGGCGTCTGGCTGGCCTTCCCGCTCTACTTCCTCCAGCTGCACCTGCTGCCGCTGCGCTGGGCGCTGCCCGCCGTCGCGGCCAGTACGGCCCTCGCCATCGCCGGATTCGCCTGGCACACCCGCTCGCTCGGTGTCGGCACGGTCCTCGGCCCCGTCCTGGGCGCGGCCGTCGCGGTCGCCGTCGTCCTCGGCTACCAGGCCCTCTACCGGGAGAGCGAGCAGCGCCGCCGGCTCATCGAGGAGCTCACCGAGGCCCGCAGCGAACTGGCCGCCGCCGAACGGGCCGCCGGTGTGCTCGCCGAACGGGAGCGGCTGGCCCGCGAGATCCACGACACCCTCGCCCAGGGCCTGTCCAGCATCCAGCTGCTCCTCAGGGCCGCCGAGCGCGCCATCCCGGAGCGGCCCGAAACCGCTCTCGGCCATGTCCGGCAGGCCCGTACGGCCGCCGTCGACAACCTCGCCGAGGCGCGCCGCTTCGTGCGCGCGCTGAGCCCGCCGGACCTGGAGGCCGGCTCGCTGCCCGCCGCCCTGGAGCGGCTGTGCGCCGCCACCGCCCGCACGTCCGGGCTCGCCGTGCACTGCCAGGTCTCCGGTGCCCCCACCGCCCTGCCCACCCCGCACGAGGTCGCCCTGCTGCGCATCGCCCAGTCCGCGCTCGCCAACACCGTCCAGCACGCCGCCGCCCGGCGCGTCGAGCTGACCCTCAGCTACATGGACACCGAGGTCGCGCTGGACGTCGTCGACGACGGCGCCGGGTTCGTGCCCTCCGAGGTGCCGCCGCCCGGCTCCGCCGCCGTCTCCGGCACCGGCTTCGGGCTGGCCGCGATGCGCGCCCGGGCCCGCGCCCTCCAGGGGACCCTCGCCGTGGAGTCCGCCCCAGGGGAGGGCACCGCCCTGGCCGTCACCCTGCCCTGCCCCGCCGCCACCGCTGCCCAGGAGGCCACCCTGTGACCACGACCGGCGCCCCCGTCCGGCTGCTGCTCGCCGACGACCACCCCGTCGTACGGGCCGGGCTGCGCGCCGTCCTGGAGACCGAACCGGACTTCACCGTCGCCGCGGACGTCCCGACCGCCGAACAGGCCGTGGACCTCGCCGGGCAGCTGGAGGTCGACGTGGTCCTGATGGACCTCCAGTTCGGCGGCCGGATGCTCGGCGCCCAGGCCACCGCCCAGATCACCGCCCGCCCCGGTGCGCCCCGTGTGCTGGTCCTGACCACGTACGACAGCGACGCCGACATCCTCGCCGCCATCGAGGCGGGCGCCACCGGCTACCTCCTCAAGGACGCCCCGCCCGAGGAGCTGGCCGCCGCGGTGCGCACCGCCGCCGCCGGGAAGTCCGCGCTCGCCCCCACCATCGCGCTGCGCCTGATGGACCGGATGCGCACCCCGGCCACCGCGCTCTCCCGGCGCGAGACCGAGGTGCTGCAACTGGTCGCCGACGGCCTGTCGAACGCGAAGATCAGCAAGCAGCTCTTCCTCAGCCAGGCGACCGTCAAATCCCACCTCGTCCACATCTACGCCAAGCTGGGCGTCGACTCCCGTACGGCCGCGGTCGCCGCCGCCACCGCCCGCGGTCTGATCCGCCGCTGAACCGGTTCCGGCCGCCGCGGGCGTGCCCCGCCGCGGTCCTCGGACCGGCGCTGTCGGTGCCGGGTGCGAGAATCGTCGACAGCACGACGACACCACGCACGACAGCACCACGCCGTACGACGACGACAGCAGCACCGCACGCGACGCTCGACGATCAGGGAGATCCACCCATGGCACCCGCCATCCCAGCCTCGATGGACCGGCCGCACTTCATCGGCATCGGCGGAGCCGGCATGTCGGGCATCGCCAAGATCCTCGCGCAGCGCGGCGCCCGGGTGGCGGGC
The DNA here is from genome assembly GCF_000805335.1 of Streptomyces sp. CT34. Classification (GTDB taxonomy): domain Bacteria; phylum Actinomycetota; class Actinomycetes; order Streptomycetales; family Streptomycetaceae; genus Streptomyces. The sequence goes on from NZ_KN708638.1 coordinate 6,321,944, forward strand.
AGCGACGCCAAGGACTCCGCGACCGCCCGCGCGCTGCGCGACCTCGGCGCCACCGTCCACATCGGGCACGCCGCCGAGCACCTCGCCCCCGACGCCACCAGCGTCGTCGTCTCCTCCGCGATCCGCGCCGACAACCCCGAGCTGGCCGCCGCCCGGCAGCGCGGCCTCCCCGTCGTCCACCGCTCCGACGCCCTCGCCGCCCTCATGGACGGCCTGCGCCCCATCGCCGTCGCCGGCACCCACGGCAAGACCACGACCACGTCCATGCTCGCCGTCTCCCTCGGCGCCCTCGGCCTCAAGCCCTCGTACGCCATCGGCGGCGACCTCGACGCCCCGGGCTCCAACGCCGAGCACGGCACCGGCCAGATCTTCGTCGCCGAGGCCGACGAGAGCGACCGCAGCTTCCACAAGTACGCCCCCGAGGTCGCCATCGTCCTCAACGTCGAGCTGGACCACCACGCCAACTACGCCTCGATGGACGAGATCTACGACTCCTTCGAGACGTTCGTGGGCCGCATCCGCCCCGGCGGCACCCTCGTCATCGCCGCCGACCACCCCGGCGCCCGCGAGCTGACCGCCAGGATCGCCGGCCGCCACGACATCGAGGTCGTCACCTACGGCGAGTCCAAGGACGCGGACGTCCGCATCCTCCAGATCACCCCGCACGGCCTCGCCAGCGACGTCACCGTCACCCTCACCAGCGGCAAGATCCTCACCTTCACCGTCTCCGTCCCCGGCCGGCACTACGCCCACAACGCCGTCGCCGCCCTGGCCGCCGGCGTCGCCCTCGACCTGCCGCCGCACACCCTCGCCGACGCCCTCGGCAAGTACACCGGCGTCAAGCGCCGCCTCCAGCTCCAGGGCGAGGCCGCCGGCGTCCAGGTCATCGACTCCTACGCCCACCACCCCACCGAGATGACCGCCGACCTGGAGGCCATCCGCGGCGCCACCCAGGAGGACGGCGGCCGGATCCTCGTCGTCTTCCAGCCGCACCTCTTCTCCCGCACCCAGGAGCTCGGCACGGAGATGGGCCGGGCACTGGCCCTCGCCGACGCCTCCGTCGTCCTGGACATCTATCCCGCCCGCGAGGACCCGATCCCCGGCGTCAGCAGCGCCCTGATCATCGACGCCGCACGGGCCGCCGGCGCCGAGGTCGCCCCCGAGAGCGACCAGAGCGCGATCCCGGACCTGATCGCCGGAATGGCGAAGCCCGGTGACCTTGTTCTCACCATGGGCGCGGGCGATGTGACCGACCTCGGCCCCGCCATCCTGACCCGCCTGGGCAGCTGAGCTGAGGAGGCCCCAGATGCCGTACGAGATCGACAAGCCCGACGAGCAGTGGCGCGCCGAGCTGACCCCCGCCGAATACCAGGTCCTGCGCCAGGCCGGCACCGAGCCCGCCTTCGTCGGCGAGTACACCGACACCAAGACCGCCGGCGTCTACTCCTGCCGGGCCTGCGGCGCCGAACTGTTCCGCTCCGACACCAAGTTCGAGAGCCACTGCGGCTGGCCGAGCTTCTGGGATGCACGCAACTCGGACGCGGTGGAACTCCTGCCCGACAATTCACACGGGATGGTGCGGACCGAGGTGCGGTGCGCGAAGTGTGGCTCGCACCTGGGGCACGTCTTCGAGGGTGAGGGCTATCCGACGCCGACGGACCAGCGGTACTGCATCAACTCGATCTCGTTGCGGCTGATTCCGGACGAGGGTTGAGATTCGTGTCGATTGTCAGCTGGTCGACGGTCGAGTCAGTCGTGGTCTGAGGTTGGCGTTGCCCGGACGATGGTCGGCGGCGAGGCTGAGCACCATGCCGTTGGCCGCGCCCTCACTGCCCGCGTGGAGGGCGGGGTCTGCTCGGCAGTCGGCGCCCCTATCCGAGACACGTGCGGCACCTCGATGAGATCGTCCGCCCGGCCAACCTCTTCTCTGTGAAAGCGGATTCGCACGATCGACTCGGTCATGTGACAAGGGCCATGGGACATGGATCTCGCGATGTGAGGCGGGTATCCGCCGCGACGGCACCGTCACCGGCAAGCTCGGTCCGGCTACCCGACCACAGCCGTCGCTTGCACTGAGTGCAGGACCGGCCAAGTAGGGCATTCACCGGCCAGTTGGAGCACTCGGTCGTAGGACGCTCCGTCGGCCTTCGGAACTGCTCGTCTAGGCTGGTTGGCACCGACAAGGCAGGCCCGGCGGGTGCGGCGGGAGTTCTCACGGTTCAGAGGAGGCCTGCCCTCGCCGCTGGAGGATCGACGCGCCATGTGTCCGGACCATCACGCCTCACCGGCGGATTCGAGCCCGTCGAACTCGTCACCAGCCGTCTCGCGGCCGTCGGCGGACGTTCCCACGCGCCGGTTCTGGTGGGAGAGTCGTCGGAGCATGCTGTTCGACGCCGTCGTCGCGTTGGGCTGCGCGATGGCGTACGTCGTGCTCGCCGAGTTCCCGGGGGGCTATCCGTTCGGGCTGCCCGCACCGGTCTTCTTCGCACTCGCGGTCACCGCGGGTCTGGCACTCATCTGGCGGCGCCGCTGGCCGAAGGCGGTATGCCTGGGGATCATCGCTGCCACCCCGTTCCAGGCGACGCTCTTCGCGTTGCCCGTCAGCCTGTACTCCTTGGCCAGGTACGGCCGCGGTGGTCGCAGTCTGGTCGTTCTGACAGCGGGTGCGGGGCTTGCCGCCGCCGTCGCACTGCTGGAGTCCGGCCTGGCCAGTCTGCTGAACCGCCTTCCGTTCATGATCCTTCTGGTGGCGGGACCGGTGGTGTTGGGCATGTACGCGAGAGCCCGGCGCATGGTGGTGGAGGGCTTGCGGGAGAAGGCCGAGCGGCTGGAACGCGAACAGCGCCTCCTCGCCGTCCAGGCCCGGATGGAGGAACGGACCAGGATCGCCAGGGAGATGCACGACGTGGTGGCCCACCGGGTGAGCCTGATGGTCATCCACTCCGGCACTCTGGAGGTTGATCCGGCGAACAGTGAAAAGACCATCCGCACCGCGGAATTGGTCGGCGGGATCGGCCGGCAGGCCTTGGAGGAGCTGCGCCAGGTACTCGGCGTGCTGCGGACGGACGACGAGGGCGACGAGTCCGCACCGCGCACACCGCAGCCCACCTTGGCCGATGTATCGCTGCTGGTCGAACAGTCGCGCGCCACCGGCATGCGGATCGAGCTGACGCAGTCGGGAACCGTCCGGCCGCTGGATGCGTCGTGCGAGCGCACCGCGTACCGGCTGGTCCAGGAGGCGCTGACCAACGTGCACAAGCATGCGCCTGGCGCCGCCACACACGTCGATCTGCACTACACGCCCGACGCCCTGCGGGTCACCGTGGAGAATGAGGCTAGCCTGGACGCTCCGCCGACCGGTCTGCCAAGCGGCGGCCATGGTCTGATCGGGCTCGGTGAACGCGTCACCGTCCTGGGAGGCACCTTCGAGGCCGGCGCGCGGCCGGACGGCGGATTCCGGGTCGCCGCCGTCCTCCCCACGACACCTGCCACCACCTGAGAGGCCGCTCCATGAGCGTTCGCGTCCTGCTCGCCGACGACGAGGATCTCGTCCGATCCGGCCTGAGCCTGATTCTGCAGGCCGATCCCGACATCTCGGTGGTCGCCGAGGCGTGCGACGGGGCGCAGGCCGTGCACCTGGCGCGTACACACCAGCCGGATGTGGTGCTCATGGACATCCGGATGCCGGTCATGGACGGTCTGGCCGCGACGAAGGAGATCACCAGGCTTCCCCATTCCCCCAAGGTGGTGGTGCTGACCACCTTCGACCTGGACGAATACGTGCACGCGACGTTGCAGGCCGGTGCGATGGGTTTCCTGCTGAAGAACACCCCGCCCCGCGATCTGATCCGCGCGGTCAAGACGGTCGGCGGCGGTGACGCCATGCTCGCCCCGTCGGTGACCCGCCGCCTGCTCTCCGCCTTCGCCACCCGCGACACCGACCGGACCGCCAACGCCCGTAACCGTCTCGCCGACCTGACCGCACGTGAACGCGAGGTGCTGAAGCTCGTCGGCGAGGGGAAGTCCAACGCGGAGATCGGCAGTTGCCTGCACATGAGCGAGGCCACGGTGAAGACCCACGTCAGCCGGGTCCTTGCCAAGCTCCAGTGTGGCAACCGCGTCCAGGCCGCGATCGTTGCCCACGACGCCGGCCTGCTCGCCACGTAGCACGCCCGCAGCCCTCCACGGGCGTACCCGGGCCGGCTCAGACGTCGCGTCGCGTCAGCAGGTACTGCGCCACTCCCATGGCTGCCGCCGTCGACGCGCACAGCACCGCGAAGCCGCCCCATGGCGGGAGACCGCCGAGCATCGGGCCGACCTGCGTGATCGCGAGTCCCGCGCTGGGGGGCGTCATGCCGACGGGCAGGAACCTCTCCAGCCCGCTGACCGGGGAACCGGACACGAGCAGCGGCACGACGAAGATCAGCACGAACATCACGATGATGCCGCCGGCCGTGCCACGCACGATCGTGGTCACCGCGAGCGAGAGCACGGCCAGCGCACTCAGATAGGGCCCGAATCCGAGCACCGCCCGGACCACCTGCGGATCCGCGAACGTACCCACGACAGCCGGTGCGGATGCGTACACGACGGCGAAGGAAACCACGCTCAACAGCACCCCTGCGACCAGCGCGAGTGCCCCCACCACGAACGCCTTCGCCATGAGCCAACGGGCCCGCCGCGGCACGCCCCCCAGCGAGGTACGGATCATCCCCGTGCCGTATTCGCTGCCGATACTTGTGGCGGCGAGGACCACCACGGCCAACTGGCCGAAGCTCAGGCCCAGGTGGCTCATGCTCACCAGAACCTCGATGGCCTGCCGGCCCTGCGCCTGTTCCTTGAACGCGAACAGTACGGCGATGCCGACCGCAAGCGCGGTCAGGGCGAGCAGACACCAGACAATGGTGCCCACGGTGCGGATCTTGACCCATTCCGAACGGACCAGGTTGGCGAACACCGGCTCGCCCGGACGGCCACGTCGTAGGAGGACAGGAGCGGTGGCGGACATGGAGATACCCATCTGAGAGAAGTCGTGCCTGAGAGAAGTCGTGCCTGCGCCGCGGTGGCGGCATCAGATCTGGTCGGGGGTCCGGGTGCGGTACTCCACGCTCTGTCCGGTCAGCTCCATGAACGCCGCCTCCAACGAGACGCGCTGCTCGGAGAGTTCATGCAGCGCGGCACCGCACTCGAACGCCAGCGTGGAGATCCGCGCGGCATCGAGACCGGACACCAGGAGGGTGTCTGCGCCGTCGACGGTGACCTCACCGCCCGCCTGCCGGAGCCGTACGTCGAGTTGATCAGCCTGCGGGGTGCGTACCTTGACCGTACGGCGTGAACTGCTCCCGACGACCTCCCGCACACCGGCGTCGGCGATGAGCCGGCCCCGGCCGATCACCACGAGATGGTCCGCGGTCAACTCCATCTCGCTCATGAGATGGCTGGACACGAACACGGTGCGGCCCTCGGCGGCGAGCCCCCTCATCAGGTCGCGGATCCAGCGGACGCCCTGCGGATCGAGACCGTTGACCGGCTCGTCGAACAGCAGGACCTGCGGATCGCCGAGAAGAGCGGCGGCAATGCCCAGCCGCTGGGCCATGCCCAGCGAGAACCCACCGACCCGCTTCCGGGCCACCGAGCCGAGACCGGTGACCTCCAGCACCTCACTCACCCGCCGACGCCCGATCCCGTTGCTGTATGCCAACCCCAGCAGATGGCCGTACGCGCTGCGACCGGGATGGACCGCCTTTGCGTCGAGCACCGCGCCCACCTCGTGCATCGGATGACGCAGCTGGTGGAACGGCCTGCCGTCGATCAGCGCACTGCCCGACTGAGGATGATCCAGGCCGAGGAACATCCGCATCGTGGTGGACTTACCCGCCCCGTTCGGACCCAGGAACCCAGTTACCTGCCCGCCACGCACCGTGAACGACAAGTCATCCACTGCCACCTTTCCGTCATAAGCCTTCCTCAGCGCCCTGGCCTCCAACATCGCACCGCCCAACGCGCACGCTCCCTTCCCTCGCTGCCCAGCCGATTTCCGGCTGCTCCAGCACCGTACGAAGCGGTTGCGCCCAACGGGACGGCCGAAAGGTGAAAGCGTCCTCCGCGCATCGTCCCGACCTTGCGTCGGCTTCCTCCCACCAATGACGGATGAGCCGCTACATCGATCGACGGACCCGGCACGAACAGGAACGGGGGCTCGGCACGCCGCCCGGCGGCAGGACGCGGCGGGCATGAGGGGAGTGGCCGCGGCCGGGGAGGCGATCAGAGGGGCGGGGTGGGCCCCGATGGCCCCTCGGTCGGACGGTGACCTTCGGCGGCTCTTCGTCGCGAACTCCCCGCGCGGGTTGAGGGCCGCCGGTCATGGCGAGCCCTCAGTCGCTGGGTTCGGCGTCCACCTCGGCGGCCGGCGCAGAGATCGTCGGCCACCTCGGAGGCGAACAGATCGACTTCGTTCGCAAGGACGTCGCCGGACTGTCGTCGGACACTCCCATCGTGGTCTTCAGCCATATCCCGCTGTTCGCCATGTACCCGCAGTGGAGCTGGAGCACCGACGACGCCCTCAATGTCATCGCCCTCCTGCGCCGCTTCTCCTCCGTCACCCATCTCAACGGGCACGTCCACCAACTGTTCACCAAGACAGACGGCCACATCACCTTCCACTCCGCCACCACCACCGCCTACCCCCTGCCCAAACCGGGCCGCGCCCCCGCCCCCGCCCCGCAGGTCGTCCCTGCCCGGCAGCTCAAAGACGTACTCGGCATCCGCAGCGTCGGCCACCGCCAGGGCGACCGCGAACTGGCCATCAAGGAGCAGAGGCTGGCATGAACACCCGAAGACTCCTCGCCCCCACCCTGCGGTCGGCGATCGCCGCAACCCTCGCTGCCGGCGGATACATCCACGCCCGGCTCTACATCGACGGGTACCGCTTCATCCACATCATCGGCCCCCTGTTCCTGCCCCAGGCCGGCGCTTCCTTCGCCCTCGCCGCCCTGCTGCTGGTCGGGACACCACCCCTGCCGCTGCGGACCGCCGCGGCAGGCGTCGCCCTCGGCGCCCTCGGCGGCTTCACCGCCTCGCGCACCGTAGGCGTATTCGGATTCACCGAGCACGGTCTGCAGCCCGAGCCGCAAGCCGTCCTCAGCCTCCTCGCCGCAACCGGCACGCTGCTGCTCCTCGCCATCTGGCAGGCGACCTTGACCAGACAACCCCGCGCAGCCCGACCGCCCGTCAGGACACCCCACCGAGCCACCACCCGACTGAAGCACCACCACGAAGCCGCCCGGGATGCCTGCGTGCCGCCTCCGGGCGCGGCCAGACCGGCAAGCCACACACCACCGCACGGGCCACCACGACAGAACGACACGACAGAACGACACGGCAGCGCAGGGCGATCATGCGGGTGCTCACCGGTTGCCAGGATTTCGTATCGGCCCAGGCACTGCGCACCCTGCTGCTTCCCGAAGCCCCCTCGCCCGGCCTGACACCGACCACTCTCCACCGCGCTGCGCGAGCCGCAGGCGGACAGCGGTGTGGCTGCCGGACGCGAACAGAGAGGCCGACGGGGCGCACCGGCTGCGTCCCACCGACCGGCACCGCCACCCCAGCCGTGCCGCGACTGCAGCACACCCCGCCCGCGGACACCGACAACGTCGAGAGGCGGGCCAGTCACCACGCCTGCGACGTCGCCTTCGCCGCCGAACGCACCGCCGACCTCAACGGCACCATCTGCGCCACCCACCCCTCATCCCCGAACCAAGGAGTACCCCATGTACCTGGAACCGCGCCCAGGAACCGCCTGGCCGAGCCCGCACCTCCGCGAACTGAGGGCTGCCGTCCACGCCTTGCTCGGCCTGGACGACGACACTGCCGTCAAAATCCGCCAACTCGTCTGTGGCGAAGTCGGCTGCCACCGCTGGAAACCGTCGTCGAGGTGCTGTCCATGGACGGCGAGGCCCACCGCTGGACGCTCCACCACCCTGCTGAGCAGATCACCGAGAACGAGCTGCGGGCCACCCTGCTCCACCACCGACGGAGCTGACCGGAACCTGACCTGAACTGCCCCTGTATCCCGACGAATCCCGATAACTGCGCGACAAGCGGCTTGCGGTCACCGCACTGACCGCCGTCCGCGGCTTCGGAAAACCCCCTCAACCACATGCCCACCAGGACGAGTTCGGCGAGTGCGAGGTCGCCGCGAACCCGGCCCCACACCGCCCATCAACGAACACCGCCCGAGCTGCGGGCCGTTCTCCACCATGGGCACGGCGTGGTCGACTTGGCTGCCGGGCCTCCGTGCCTGGGAAGATCCTGGGGTCGTTCGGCGTGGGGAGGGGACAGTTGTGACTGGGCGGAGCAGCGCCTGGAAATACACGGGTAGCCGCCACCTTGCTGCCAATCCGACGCATACCTATGGTCAACTCCGGGTGCACAGCCGCAGAAGCGCGGGCAGATTCCGGCTACCCACCACCCGGCGAGCCGCACCGTGCACCGGCTCCCCGCGGCGTGCTCCCTGACCAGGCGATCAAGCGGATCCGGACCGTGTTCACCACTCGGGCCGGTCAATTCCCCGCGTCTCTGCTCAAGATCTGCCTCCGACGCCGAGCCGGGCATGGACGCCCTGACCCTCCGGCATTGGCGGTGGAGGCATGCGCGCGGACGACGCGGAGTCTGTGAAGTCGGCGCATCGAGCCATACGGGCCGGCCCGCTCCTCACCCGACCACTCAGGGCAGAGCTACAGCTCAGGCGGGCCGCTCGAGGGGTGCGGGAGTAGCGTGAATCCACGAACCATGACGGCTGGCCCTCCTTCTACGACCCCAAGGACACCGACGCCGTGGAGCTCCTGGAGGACCGCAGCCACGGCATGCGCCGCACCGAGGTCCGCTGCGCACGCTGCGGCTCCCACCTCGGCCATGTCTTCGAGGGTGAGGGCTACCCGACGCCGACGGACCAGCGGTACTGCATCAACTCGATCTCGTTGCGGCTGACTCCGGACGAGGGTTGAGCGGACCGGCGGCGACGGGAGCCGCGGTCGGCCGGACGCGGTGCGCGCAGGGCGCAGCCAGGGAGCCGGAGGAGTCAAGCCCCGTTGGTTCTCGGGGAGTTGGTAGCGCCCCGGTCCGCGTGGGCCCCGCAGGCCGGTGTGATCCACTGTGGCGACGCGGCCCGCTCACCGGGCGGGCCGCAGGCCGGAGGCGTCCGGCACGTCAGCGGGCCGTAGTGACGATGTCCTCATCGACGATCTCCTCGCCGTTCCGGGGCCGGTGCGACGGCGTGACCGCGTGCGCGGCGATCGGGGAGGTCGGTCACGTGGGGCCGGTCACCTCGTCGCTGCCGGTACCGTCACCGCCGTCAGTACCAGGCCCGCCCCGATCAGCCACCGGCCGGTGAACTCGGCCAGCTGCCGGCCGTCGACGACCGGGCCGGGGACGAGGAGGCGGGCGGTGAACGTGGCGTCGCTCGGGTCGAGGGTCAGCCGCGCGTCCTCGAAGCCGAGCCAGCGGCCGGTGAGCGGGTACCACGCCTTGTAGACGCTCTCCTTGGCGCTGAAGACCAGCCGGTCCCAGGAGATCTCCGGCTGGTGGGTTGCGAGCCGGGAGATCTGGGCGCGCTCCTCGGGGAGCGAGACCAGGCCCAGGACGCCGGGATCGCCGATGGGCTCGTTCGGCTCCGCGTCCAGGCCCAGCGCGCGGAAGTCCGCCGCGCGGGCCACCGCCGCGGCGCGGTAGCCGGTGCAGTGGGTCATCGCGCCGACCACGCCGTCCGGCCAGCGCGGGGCGCGGCCCGGCCCGGGGAGCACCGGGGCCGGCGCGACACCGAAGGCGGCCAGCGCCCGGCGGGCGCAGTTGCGTACGGTGCCGAACTCCCGACGGCGGTGCGGAACGGCGTTCGCGACCAGGGCCCGCTCCTCCGGGTACATCTCCTCGACCGGGTCGTCGTGGAAGGACTCGGCGGCGGATATCGGGGCGGGCAGCAGTTTCTCGATCACGCAGGGACTCCGGTGGTCGCGACGGGGAGGATCTGGACCGGGCGGCCGGGGGAGCCGGAGCGGCGCCGCCATTCGCGAGGGTAGCCGAGCGATACCTCCTGGTGCGGCACACCGTCCGAGATGAGCAGGCGGGGGATGTGCAGATGCCCGTAGACGACGGACGCGGCGCGGAAGCGGCGGGGCCAGTCGGCGGTGGCCTCGGTGCCGCACCACAGGGCGAACTCCGGGTACCACAGGGGCCGGGTGGGTTCGCGGACCAGCGGCCAGTGGTTGACGAGGACGGTCGCGGCGTCGTCCGGGAGGGCGGCGAGCCGGGCCTCCGTCTCCGCCAGCCGGGCCCGGCACCACGCCTCGCGCGTCGGATAGGGGTCGGGGTGCAGGAAGTACTCGTCGGTGCAGACCACCCCGGCCTTCTCGGCGAGGGCCAGCGCCTCCTCCTTGGAGTCCACCCCCGGCATCCGGAAGGTGTAGTCGTAGAGCAGGAACAGCGGTGCGATGACGACCGGGCCGCCGGTGCCCTCCCAGACCGGATAGGGGTCCTCGGGGGTGAGGACGCCCAACTCCCGGCAGATCCCGACCAGATGCTCGTAGCGGGCCACCCCGCGCAGCTGTACGGGGTCCTTGTCGGGGGTCCACAGCTCGTGGTTGCCCGGCACCCACACCACCTTGGCGAACCGCTCGCTCAGCAGGGTGAGCGCCCAGCGGATGTCGGCTTCGTACTCCCCGACGTCCCCGGCGACCAGCAGCCAGTCGTCGTCGGACTCCGGCCGTATCCGCTCGACGATGTCGCGGTTCTCCTCGTACCGGACGTGCAGGTCGCTGACGGCGACCAGCCGGCCCTCCCGGGACGCGGGGGCCGGCCCGACGGTGGCGCGCTCGGCGCCGGGGGCGAAGGTGCGGATCTCGTAGGTCACCTATGAAGTAAAGACGGTGACGCGGGGAGAGTGAAGCGCCTCCCGGCATCCAGGGGAGTGTGCCGCGGGGCTGTCACGGGGCCGTCATCCGCCCGTCACCGTGCCCCGGGGCGGGGGCGCCGCCGCGCCGGATGCGGGTGGCGAGCCAGAGGTCGAAGCGGTCGTCGGGGTCCTCGAGGCGGCGGCCGGTGAGGTCCATGGCCTTGTCCAGGCGGTTGCGCACGGTGTGGCGGTGCACGCCGAGGCGGCGGCTGGTGGCGTCCCAGGCGCCACCGGTCTCCAGCCAGGCGGCGAGGGTGGCGATCAGCTCCTCGCCGTTGTCCGCGAGGTCCAGCGGGCCCAGGACGGTATCGGCGTAGCCGTGCAGCGTACGGCGGTCGCCCAGGTCCAGCAGCAGCCGGGCGGCCTCGCTCTGCCGGGCCTCCGCGGGCCGGCCGCTGGTCCGGCTGACGGCGAGCAGCCCGGTCGCCTGGTGCAGCGACACCCGCACCGCCTCCGGTGCGGCGGCCGGCCCGATGCCCGCCGGGCAGTGCGGGGCGAACCGGCCGAGCACCGTGTGGACGTCCAGTTCCTCGCCCACCACCGCCTCGATCACCGGGCCCGGTACGGACGCCGAGTCGGCCCTCACCCGGACCAGCCCGCCGGGCATCGCCAGCGCCAGATCGGCGGCCATCTCCTGCGCGGCGCCCTCGGCCGCCCCGGCCCCCGGCGGCGGGCCGCCGGCGTGCGCCCCCGGTGGCGCGGCCTCCACGACGACCGCCCGCACCCGTTCCGCGGTCAGGCCCGCCGAGGCGAGCAGGTCCCGGGCCCGGTCCGCCGGCAGGTCCTCGTCCGCCAGCAGCTCCGACAGCAGCGCCGACCGGCGCCGTCGCTCCGGCTCGTCGCGCAGATGGCGCCGCTCCAGCTCCAGGGAGAGCAGCGAGACCAGCCCCGGGACGACGGAGCGGGCGGCGTCGTCCGGGCGGCCGGTGAGCAGCAGCAGCCCGCGCAGCCGGCGGGCGCCCAGCGGCTGCACCTCCAGCTGCTGCCCGCCGGCGGTGCTCGACGCGCTGCCGCGCAGCCCGCGGGCGGCGACCCGCTCGATCAGCTCGCGGGCCTGCCCGAGCGGCGCCCCCGCCTCCCGCTCACCGGCCGCCAGCTGCCGCCCCAGCGGGTCCAGGACGGTCGCACCGACGCCGGTGGCGGCGGTCCACTCCTCCAGCATCGGCCGGAGCCCGTCGCTGGTCGCCGCCGCGGCCGTCAGCCGCCGCTGGGTGGCGAACGCCCGGTGCAGCACCTCGCGTTGCTCGTCGGCGCGGGCGTCGAAGACCGCCTTGGTGACGGCGATGAACGGCACCTCGTCCGGCACCGTCAGCAGCGGCAGGCCCGCTTCCCTGGCCGCCGTGACCAGCGGCGCCGGCGCCTCCTGGTACGGGAGTCCCTGCCCCAGCCCGAGCGCCAGGCAGGCCGCGCCCCCCTCGGCCACGTCCCGGACGTACGCCCGGCAGGCGGCCGGCTCCATCGGCAGCAGCAGGCCGATGGTCATCAGCAGCTCGCCGCCCTGGAGCCACTTCCCCGGGGCCGGCAGATCGGAGACGGTCGCCGCCTCGACGGTGCGCGCCAGCAGCTCCGGCGGTACGTCGTAGGCCACCGTCAGATGCAGGCCGGGCCGGTCCAGCAGGTCCGAGATTCGCAGAGGCATGGACACAGGGTCCATCACACAGCTGTTGAACGGACGAACCGGCACGTGCGCGGAGTGCTTGCCGGCGGGTGGGCGCTACCGGTTTCGTTCGCAGTGCGCTGCCCCTTCAGGGCGGTGGTGAGGTGAATCGTTGGCCCGCCGCTCAGCTACGCGGCGGCCCGGTGGGAATCTCCACCCTTCAGGCCGGAGAGCGTCAATCCTCCGTCTCCACCAGCACCGCCGACTCCGGCGCCAGCCGCAGCACCCCGTCGCCGTCCGGAAGCCGCGGCTCCGGCCAGCCCGCCAGCGCCCGGAACGCCGGCGTCCGGTCCCCCGTCGTCCGGGCCGCTCCGGCGACCGGGACGGCGGCCGTGCCGCGCGCCGCGAGGTTGACCGCCAGCCCGAGCGGGCCGCGGCGCAGCAGCAGCCAGCGGGCCGCCTCGTCGTAGCCGACCCGGGTGCGGGCCGGGTCCGGGTCGGTCAGCGCGGGGTGGTCGCGGCGCAGCGCGAGCAGGGTGCGATACCAGGCCAGCAGCGCGGCGTGCGGCTCGGCGGCGGGTTCGGACCAGTCCAGGACGCAGCGGTCGCGGGTGGCCGGATCCTGCGGGTCCGGCCAGTCGGCGGCGGGCCGGTCCCCGTTGGCCGCCGCACCGCCCTCCTGGGCGGCGAACTCCCGCCGCCGCCCGGCCCGTACGGCCTCGGCCAGCTCCGGGTCCGTGTGGTCGGTGAAGTACTGCCAGGGCGTACGCGCCCCCCACTCCTCGCCCATGAAGAGCATCGGTGTGAACGGCGCGCAGGCCACCAGCGCGGCGCCGCAGGCGAGCAGCCCGGGGGAGAGGTGGGCGGTGAGCCGGTCGCCGAGCGCGCGGTTGCCGATCTGGTCGTGGGTCTGGGTGTAGCCGAGCAGCCGGTAGGGCGGCGTCGCCCGCAGGTCGAGCGGTGCGCCGTGCGCCCGGCCGCGGAAGCTGGAGTAGCTGCCGTCGTGGAAGAAGCCGCCGGTCAGGGTCTTGGCGAGGGCGGCCAGCGGGGCACGCGCGAAGTCCGCGTAGTAGCCGTGCGATTCGCCGGTCAGCGCGGTGTGCAGGGCGTGGTGGAAGTCGTCGTTCCACTGGGCGTGCAGGCCGTGCCCGCCGCTGGTGCGCGGTGCGGTGGTGCGCGGATCGTTGCGGTCGGACTCGGCGATCAGGAACAGCGGGCGGCGCAGATGTCCGGCCAGCGCGTCCACGGCGGCGGACAGTTCGGCCAGGAAGTGCCGGGCGCGGCCGTCGTGCAGCGCGTGCACGGCGTCCAGCCGGAGCCCGTCGATACGGTAGTCGCGCAGCCAGCCCAGCGCGCTGCCGACGAGATAGCGGCGCACCTCGTCGGAACCGGGGGCGTCCAGATTGACCGCCGCGCCCCAGGGCGTGTGGTGGGTGCCGGTGAAGTACGGCCCGAATTCCGGGAGATGGTTGCCGGACGGGCCGAGGTGGTTGTGGACCACGTCGAGGACGACGCCGAGGCCGTGGCCGTGCGCCGCGTCCACGAAGCGCTTGAGCCCGTCCGGGCCGCCGTACGGCTCGTGCACCGCCCAGGGGGCGATCCCGTCGTAGCCCCACCCGTGGGTGCCGGGGAACGGGCAGACCGGCATCAGGGAGACATGGGTGATGCCCAGGCCGGCGAGGTGGCCGAGGCGGGCCGCGGCGGCGTCGAAGGTGCCCTCCGGGGTGAACGTCCCGATGTGCAGCTCGTAGAGGACCGCGCCGGGCAGCGGGCGGCCGGGCCAGGGGTGCCGCCAGGCGAACCGGCCGTGCTCGACGACCGCGCCGGGGCCGCCGGGGCCGTCCGGCAGCCGGGCGGCCCGCGGGTCGGGGGGCGGCGGGGCGCCGTCGATCCGGAAGGCGTAGCGGTCGCCGTGCCGGGCCGGCGCCTCGGCGCGCCACCAGCCCGCGCGGCCGGCGTCGCGCACCAGCGGGACGGCCGGTTCGGCGGACCGGTCACCCGCCCACTGGAGAGCGACCCGCCCGGCGTCCGGCGCCCATACCTCGAACAGCACGGCCGTCCTCCTTCGTTCGCGCCCGGCCGGGAACGCCCCGGCCCCTGACGACGAAAGCACGCCGCCGCGCCGCCGGACAGTGCGACGTGGCGCGGCGGGCCGGTATCGGGCCGGTGCGCTGCGCCGTTCCGGCGAGCCGCGCCGTGCCCCGCCTGCCCGCCGCACCGACATCGCCTGGACACCGGCTCACGGTGGCCGGAGAATCGCGGTATGACTTCGCTCCAGTTCCCCGCGCGGCCCTCGGACGCCGACCGGGAACGCGCCCTTGAGCTGCTGCGGGACGGCGCGGCGCAGGGACGGCTGTCCCAGGACACCTTCCTGCGGCGGCTGGAACTGGTCCTGTCCGCCCAGCAGCAGTCCGAACTCGCCCTGGCCACCGCCGACTTGGAGAGCCGCGGCAAGGTCCAGGGAACGGTGCTGCGGATGGTCGGCCGGGTCTCCGCCTTCCACATCCGGGTGCGCAGGGCATGGCGTACGGAGCGGCTGCCGAAGCTGATGCTGCCGGAGCCCGGACCCTTCCCGCTGCTGATCGGACGGGCACCGGGCGTGGGGCTGCGCCTCAACCACGAGACGGTCTCCCGCAACCACGCCGAACTGCGCAGCGAGGGCAAGGGCTGGATGCTGCGCGACCTCGGCTCCACCAACGGCACCTGCGTCAACGGGCGCCGGGTGGTGGGCGAGATACCCGTCGGGCCGGGCGACCACATCCGGTTCGGACAGGTGGACTACGTCCTGACGGAGCGTTGAGGGCCGCCGGCACCCGCCGCGAGGGCCGCCGGCACCCGGCGCACTACGGCGCTCCCCGATCCGCCCCCGCTCCCTCCGGCAGGCACCAGGCGCCCTCGTCCCGCACCGGCCGGTCTCCCGACGGGGCGGACGTCCAGACCCCTTCCCCGCGCGTCAGCCCCGGCAGCGCCGCCTCGCACGCCCGCACCCGGCGCGCCGGTACCACCCCGCTGACCAGCCACATCCGCCGCCCCCCTGACGTCTCGGGGGAGGTCTCGCCGACCTCCGCGCCCAGCGCCGCCAGCCGGGTGGCCACCGGGGCGAGCGCATCGAACGGCAGCTCCGCCTCGAACGCGTGGTACGGCTCGTGGACCCGGGTGCCGGCCCGGCGCAGTGCCCGCAGCAGGACGGCGGAGGTGACGGTGCGGAAGTGCCCCGCGACGCTCACCGGCCCGACGAAGCCGGAACGGGTCAGCACCACCCGGCAGTCGGTCACCGCCAGCCCCCGCGGCCCGCGCCGCAGTGTCGCCAGCGCGGTCTCCTCGATGGCCTGGTGGAAGCCGTGCGGCAGCGCGCCCAGTTCGGTCTCGTAGGCGAACACCGGGCCGGAGCCGCGGGCGCCCGGCTCGACCCGCAGCCCGACGGTCGCCCACGGCCCGGTGTGGCCGCGCCGGGCGATCTCGTGGCAGGCCTCGCCGGTCCCGCACGGCCGCTCGAAGCACACCACCCGGCTCGGCGCGAACTCCGCCTCGATGCCGTACTCCTGAAGCAGCGTCGCCGCGATGATCTCCTTCTGCACCTCGCCGTGCAGCAGCAGCGAGGTCGCGCCGCCGTCCGCGGGCCGCGCCTGGAGCAGCGGGTCCTGGTCGGCGAGGGCCAGCAGTGCGGCCCGCAGGGCGGCGGCGCGCGCCGGGTTCCGGGCCCGGACGAGGGTCTCCAGGGTGGGCGCGGCGAACAGCCCGGCGGACCCCTGCCCGCCGGGCCGGGCATCGCTCCCGCCGGCCACGGCCACGGCCTCGGCCCCGGCTCCGGCCTCGGCCTCGGCTCCGGGATCCGGGAGCGGCGCCCCGAGCCGGTCGCCGGTCCGGATGCCGGGCAGTCCGCGCAGCACCGCGATGTTGCCCGGGGTGAGCGGCCCGCCGTCCCCCGGCGGCCGGCCGATGACGTCGAGTCCGGTGATCCGCCCGGTCAGGGCCGTGCTGCCGCCGTCCGCGGTGCGGCGGTGCAGCACGATCCGCTGACGGGGCCGCAACTCGCCCTCGTAGAGCCGGACATGGGCCGTCCGCTCGCCGCCCGGCGGCTGCCGCACGGCGAACACGGTGCCGCGCGGCCCGCCGCCGGCCCGCACCGGCGCCGGCGGGATCAGCCCGGCCAGGCCCGCGATCAGTGCGTCGACGCCCTGCCCGCCGAGCGCCGACCCGAAGTACACCGGATGCAGCGAGCCGTCCGCGGTCCGGGCCGCCAGCGCGGCGTGCAACTCCTCGGCGGACGGCGTCACGCCCTCGACCAGCTGCGCCAGCACCGCGTCGTCCGCCTCCGCGACCACCTCGGCGATCCGCTCGCGGACCAGCGGGTCGGTCAGCGGATGCGTACTCACCCGCGCCCGGGGCGTGCCCAGTCCGGCCACCGCCGTCATCGGGACGGCGACCGGGGCGAGGCTCCGGCGGATGTCCGCCAGCAGCGCGTCGCCCCGGGCGCCGGCCCGGTCGATCTTGTTGACGAACAGCAGCGTGGGCAGCCGCAGCCGCCGCAGCGTCCGCATCAGCACCCGCGTCCCGGCCTGCACGCCCTCCACGGCGGACAGCACCAGGACAGCACCGTCGAGCACCCCGAGGGCGCGCTCGACCTCGGCGATGAAGTCGGCGTGGCCAGGGGTGTCGATGAGATTGATCTGCACGCCGCGGGCGGTGAAGGAGGCGACGGCGGAGCGGATGGTGATCCCGCGCTGCCGCTCCAGGTCACCGGTGTCCGTACGGGTGTCACCGGCGTCCACGCTGCCGAGCCGGTCGATAACGCCGCTGTCGAACAGCAGCCGCTCGGTGAGGCTGGTCTTACCCGCGTCGACGTGGGCCAGGATCCCGATGTTCAGGGTGTGCGAAGGCGAAAGAGCCATGGAAGGTGGATTCCTCGAGAACTGTCGTCCGGCTGGGGCGATGAGTCGTTCCGGGGAATCGGCGCATTCCGGGCTCCTTGGTCGGCGGAAACGGGCGTACGGGCCGATCGTGCCAGCCGTACGCCCACGCGCAACCGAATTAACCGGTGACGGGCCGCGGGCTCAGCGCCGGTGCAACTCCGCCCCGCCGGACCGCCGTTGCGCCATCAGCCGCGGGCGGCCGGCTGCTCCCGTACGAGCAGGGCCACCGGCCACCCCGCCAGCAGCTCCTGCACCGCCACCGCCGTGCCGCCCGCCAGTGTGCGGCCGGTCAGCAGTTCGCGCCAGGTGCCGCCGGGCGGCAGCCGCAGTACGGTGTCCCACCAGCCGCCCGTCTCCACCAGCCGCAGTGACAGCCGGGTCACCGCCGTCACCACCCGCCCGCCGCGCGCGAAGGCCACGCAGTGCTCCGCCGCCGGGCCCTCCGCGGTCAGCGGCCGGTACGGCGCGGCGGCGCCGAACCACTCCGGATGGTCGCGCCGCAGCCGCAGCGCGACCGTCGTCAGCCGCAGCTTCTCGGCCGACAGATCGCCCGGTGCGATCCCGCCCTCCGGTCCGTCCGGTCCGTCCGGCGGCTCGGACCGGAACCGCACGGGCCGCCGGTTGTCCGGGTCGACCAGCGCCGCGTACTCCCGCTCGGTGCCCTGGTAGAGGTCGGGGACGCCGGGCATGGTGAGGTGCAGCAGCGTCGCCCCCAGGACGTTCGCCCGTACGAACGGGGCGAGTTCGGCATCCAGCGCGGCCAGCGCCGCGGCTGCCGAACCGCACGGCCCGCCGCGGACGAACTCCGCCACCGCCTCCTCGTACGCCACGTCCGGCTCCGTCCAGGACGTCCGCAGCCCGGCCTCCCGCACGGCCTTGAGGACCGCGGGTGTCACCCTCTCCGAGCCGTCGCCGGTCGGGGGCGACCCCAGCCCGAACGCGGTCTGCCAGGCCGTCCACGTCGCCATCGGATCCACCGGAACCGCGCCCTCCGCGAGCCGGCTCCCGTCGGCCACCTCCCCCAGCACATCCCGCCAGCGGTCCGGGCACTCGGAGAGCACCGCGATCCGCGCCCGCACATCGGCACTGCGCTTGGTGTCGTGCGTGGACAGCACCGTGCCGCCCGCCGGCCAGTCCCGCTGCAACCGCGCGCAGTACTCGTGGAACGTCCCGGGGCCCAGCGCGGGTTCCCCCGGATCGCCACCGACCTCGCAGGCCGACAGCAGCACCGGATAGCGGTAGAAGGCGGTGTCCTCAACGGACTTGGCGTGCAGCGCGGACGCGGTCTGGGCGAACCGCGCCGCGAAGTCCGCGATGTCCTCGGCGTTCTCCGGGTTCACCGCGTTCTCTGCGTCGTCCGCGTTCGCGGTGTCTTCGGCGTTCGCGGCAGCCGCGGCGTTCCCCGTGTCCTCGGCATGCGCGGTGGCGGTGTCCGTGGCCTCCCCGGTGCCGCCCCCGAACCGCCCCAGCGCCAGATCGCGGACCAGGTCCACCGCCGCCGCCTCCTCCGGTACCCGGAACGCGGTCCGCGCCCGCTCGGCCGCCGCGTTCAGCATCGCCGCGTCGGCCGCCGCACGCGCGGCATCCGCGCCCTGCCCCGCGTACGGCCGGTAGACCGGTAGCCGCACCAGGAGTTCGCGGATCGCCCGGCGCAGCGCCCATGGCGCATGGTCGCCCGGCCGCGGTGCCCGCTCGCTGATCCGGGCCGCGGTGCGCACCAGCCGCGCCACCTCCGCGGCCAGATCGTGCGTCACCACCTCGTAGGCGGCCCGGCGCACCGTCTCCTCCCAGTCGCCGCCCTCGTCGGCCAGCGGGGTGACGAAGTCCCGGTAGTGCGAGAAGAGCCGCCCGGCGCCCTGCGGGCAGACGAACAGCCCGTCGATGTGCCGCAGCGCGTCGTAGCCGGTGGTCCCCGCGCACGCCCAGCCGGCCGGCAGCCGCTCGGCACCGGTCAGGATCTTCTCCACCACCGTCCAGCGCCCGCCGGTGCGCTCCCGCAGCCGCGCCAGATAGCCGGCGGGGTCCGCCAGTCCGTCCGGGTGGTCGATCCGCAGCCCCTCGATGACGCCCTCGCGCAGCAGCCGCAGCACCGTGCCGTGCGTCGCCTCGAAGACCTCGGGGTCCTCGACCCGGACCCCGATCAGCTCCGAAATGGTGAAGAAACGGCGGTAGTTGAGCTCGGTGCGGGCCAGCCGCCACCACGCCAGCCGGTACCACTGCGCCGCCAGCAGCCGCCCCATCGGCAGCCGTTCCGTCCCGGGCCGCAGCGGAAAGGCGTGCCCCCGGTAGCGCAGCACCCGCCCCTCGACCGCGAACCGCCCCAGCTCGTCGCCGATCCGCCCTTCCAGTACGGGCAGCAGCAGCCGGTGCCGGTGCCCGCCGTCCCAGTCGATGTCGAACCAGCGCGCGTACGGTGACGCCGGGCCGTCGCGCAGCACCTCCCACAGCGGGCCGTTCAGCGACATCGGCGCGGGCACCGCCATGTGGTTCGGCACGATGTCGGCGATCAGCCCGAGGCCGTGCGACCGGGCCGTCGCCGCCAGCGCCCGCAGGCCCTCCTCACCGCCCAGTTCGGCCCGGACCACCGTGTGGTCGGTCACGTCGTAGCCGTGCGCGGACCCCGGTACCGCCTCCAGCACCGGCGACAGGTGCAGATGCGACACCCCGAGCGCGGCGATGTACGGGACGGCCCGCTCGGCGGCGGCGAACGGGAACTCCGGCTGGAGCTGCAGCCGGTAGGTGGCGGTCGGCGACGGACTCGTGGGCTGCCTCATGGGAACACCCGTACCCCGCTCGCGGCCCGTTGTGTCATCGTGTCGCGTCAACTCGGGCCGCTCCGCATGTCGTGTTTTCGTCCACACCTCGGGGCGGCGGGGCCGCGGATCTTCGTATGCCCGGCCGGTACGGTTCCCCGCCGTGCCCCGATAGCGTCGGGTGATGACCGCTGTCACAGCCACCTACCGCCGGGTGATCGCGCTCGGCGGGCCGCTGCTGCCCGTCGTCTCCTTCCTGGGGCGGCTGCCGACCGCCATGTGCCAGCTCGGCAGTCTGCTGCTGGTGGCCGAGACCAGCGGTTCGCTGACCACCGCGGGGCTGGTCGGCGGTGCCCTGGCGGCGGGGCAGACGGCCGCCGGCCCGCTGATCGGCCGGCTCGCCGACCGGCACGGGCAGCGCCCCGTGGTGCTCGCCGCCTGCTGGGTCAACGCGCTCGCGGTCGCCGCCCTGGTGGTCACCTCCCTCGCCGGTCTCGCGACGTTGCCGCTCGCCCTGATCGGCCTGCTGGCCGGGGCGAGCGTGCCGCAGATCGGTCCGCTGGCCCGCACCCGGCTCGTCGCCCTCGCCCACCGGGCGGCGGTCGGCGACCAGGTGGTCGGTGCCGCGCTGTCCCTGGAGGGCACGCTGGACGAGGCGTCCTTCGTGCTCGGCCCGGCCCTGGTGGGGCTGGCCGCGTCGGTCGCCCACCCGGCCGTGGCGCTGGCGCTGGCCGCGGTGCTGCTGGCGGTCTGCGGCTCGGCCTTCGCGCTGCACCCGACGGCGCTCGCGGTGCGGCCGGTGGGGCTCGCTGTGCACCCGACGGCATCCGCGGTGCGCCCGGCGGCCGCGTCGCGGCCCCCCGCCGGCCGGTCCGCGGGACCCGCCGGGGACCCGCCGCCCGGCCGCCCGGCCCGTACGAGGACGCCCCGCGCCGTACACGCCCTGCGGCTCTCGGTGGCGCTCCAGGGCGCCATGTTCGGCGCCTGCCAGGCCGGCATCACCGCGCTCACCGAGCGCCTCCACCAGCCCGCCCAGGCGGGGCTGGTCTACGCGGCGATGGGCGTGATGAGCGCGGTCGCCGGGATCTCACTGGCCCTGGTGCCGGACCGGATCGGGCTCCCGGCCCGCTGGCGGGCAGCGGCCGTGGCACTGATCGCGCTCTGCACGCCGCTGCTCTTCGTCCGGTCGCTGGGCGCGCTCTATCCGGTCGTCGTGGTGCTCGGGGTGGCCTTCGCCCCGCACCTGATCACCGTCTTCGGCCTCACCGAACGGCTGGTGCCCGCCACCCGGCTGGCCGAATCGATGGCCTTCCTCACCAGTGCCGTGGTCGGCGGCCAGGCCCTCGCCCTGGCCGTCTCCGGCCGGCTCGCCGACGCCCACGGGCCGTCCGCCGCCTTCGCGGTCGCCGTCGGCGCCGCCGTGCTCATCCTCGTCGTCGCCCTCACCACCCGCGCCGGCGCCCCGCCCGCACCGCCGGTACGCGGCTCCCGGCCCGCGCGGGAACCGACCGCGGACATCCCGGCACCCTAGGGCTGTACTAAGGGACGCCGCTGCGGGACGCCGTCACGCCGGCCGTTGCAGCACCAGCAGGCTGCGCCCGACGAGCGTCAGCCGGTCGCCCGCCTTGACCTTGGCGCCGGCGCCGTCCGCCACCGCCCGCGGCCGGTCGGTGTCCACCACGACCTGCCACTGCCGGCCCAGATGCTCCGGCACCGTGAACTCCTTCTCCTGGTCGTGGGCGTTGAACATCAGCAGGAACGAGTCGTCGGTGACCGGCTCGCCGCGCGGCCCCGGTTCGGAGATCGAGCTGCCGTTGAGGAAGACCGCCAGCGACTTGGCGTGCACCGACTGCCAGTCGCGCGGTCCCATCTCCGTGCCCGCCGCGGTGAACCAGGCGATGTCGGAGAGTTCGTCATGGGTGCCCTCCATCGGGTGCCCCTGGAAGAACCGCCGCCGCCGGAAGACGGGATGGTCCCGCCGCAGCCACACCATCCGCCGGACGAACTCCAGCAGCTCCCGCTCCTCGTCCGGCTCGGCCGCCCCGTCCGCGCCCCCGGCACCCTGCGGCATCGCCGCCCCGTCTGGCCCGTCTGCCCCGGCCGCATCGTCACCGGCGCCGGCCCCGTGATCGCCGCCGGCCGCCGCCGGCTCCGGCCAGCGCACCCACGACAGTTCGTTGTCCTGGCAGTACGCGTTGTTGTTGCCGCGCTGGCTGCGCCCGAACTCGTCGCCGTGGCTGAGCATCGGCACGCCCTGCGACAGCATCAGCGTGGCCAGGAAGTTCCGCATCTGACGGGCCCGCAGCCGCCGCACCGAGGGGTCGTCGGTCGGCCCCTCCAGCCCGCAGTTCCAGGACCGGTTGAAGCGCTCGCCGTCCCGATTGTCCTCGCCGTTGTCCTCGTTGTGCTTGTCGTTGTACGAGACCAGGTCGCGCAGGGTGAAGCCGTCGTGGCAGGTGACGAAGTTGACGGAGGCGAGCGGACGCCGCCCGTCCTCCTGGTAGAGGTCCGACGAACCGGCCAGCCGGGACCCGAACTCCGCCAGTGTGCGCGGTTCGCCGCGCCACAGGTCCCGCACGGTATCCCGGTACTTCCCGTTCCATTCCGTCCACAGCGGCGGGAAGTTCCCCACCTGGTAGCCGCCCTCCCCGACGTCCCACGGCTCGGCGATCAGCTTCACCTGGCTGACGACCGGGTCCTGGTGCACCAGGTCGAAGAACGACGACAGCCGGTCCACCTCGTGGAACTGCCGGGCCAGCGTCGCCGCCAGATCGAAGCGGAACCCGTCCACATGCATCTCCTGCACCCAGTAGCGCAGCGAGTCCATCACCAGCTGGAGCACGTGCGGACTGCGCATCAGCAGGGAGTTGCCGGTGCCCGTGGTGTCCGTGTAGTACTGCCGGTCCTCCGACAGCCGGTAGTACGAGGCGTTGTCCAGCCCCCGGAACGACAGCGTCGGCCCCAGGTGGCTGCCCTCGGCCGTGTGGTTGTAGACGACGTCGAGGATCACCTCGATGCCCGCCTGGTGCAGCGCCCGTACCGCCGTCTTGAACTCCAGCACCTGCTGCCCGCGGTCCCCCCAGGAGGCGTAGGCGTTGTGCGGGGCGAAGAAGCCGATGGTGTTGTAGCCCCAGTAGTTGGACAGCCCCGCGTCCACCAGCCGGTGATCCTGGACGAACTGGTGCACCGGCATCAGCTCCAGGGCCGTGACCCCCAGTTTCGTCAGGTGGTCGATGATCGCCGGATGCGCCAGCGCCGCGTACGTGCCGCGCAGCTCGTCGGGCAGCTCCGGGTGACGCATCGTCAGGCCCTTCACATGGGCCTCGTAGAGCACCGTCTCGTGGTACGCGGTGCGCGGCGGGCGGTCGTCGGCCCAGTCGAAGTACGGATTGACCACCACCGACGCCATGGTGTGCGGCGCCGAGTCGAGGTCGTTGCGCACCTCGGGGCGGCCGAAGTGGTAGCCGTAGACCGCCTCGTCCCAGTCGATCACACCGCTCATCGCCCGCGCGTACGGGTCGAGCAGCAGCTTGGCGGAATTGCAGCGGTGGCCGCGCTCGGGCTCGTAGGGACCGTGCGCCCGGAAGCCGTAGCGCTGCCCCGGCATCACCCCCGGCAGATAGGCGTGCCGCACGAAGGCGTCGGACTCGCGCAGCTCGACGGCGGTCTCCGACCCGTCGTCGTGCAGCAGACACAGTTCGATGCGTGTGGCGGCTTCGGAGAACACCGCGAAGTTGGTGCCCGCACCGTCGTAGGTGGCACCCAGCGGATACATCTGTCCCGGCCAGACCTGCATGCGTAGACTCTTCCACTTTCTCCACGGGGCTGCGGCGACTCCACGACACACGTCCGCGGACCGAATGGGCATCCTTCCGTAACTTGTCGCAACTTGCCGGATACTGCGGGCTTTTCGCGAGATCTCCGCTGAATAGGGGGTATCTCCACAGCCATGTCCGATCGTCCTACCGGAGGGGTCGACGGGACATCCGCGCCCGGCGGGCGCCCGCCGGGCGGGTCACGGGGGGGGGGGCGGCACCGGACGGACTCCAGCTACACCAAACGCCGCATCTCCGCCACGGACTACCGCACATGCGCCCACTTCACCAGCGGCAACCTGGCCATTCGCCCGGTCCGCGCCGTTCGCCGCCTCCCGCGGCCGGGTCAACGGGCGTCCGCCGGAACACCCCTTCGCGTGGCCGGACCCCGCCCACGGCCCGGCGCACGGTTATGAATCCGCTCACTCCGGCCGCGCTTTCCGGTCACAACGTGCACTATGAATAAGGGGAGTTGGCAGCCGACTCGATCCATCCGGCTGCACCGCCCTCCGCGCCGCAGTAGTCTGCCTTGATCGTTGGCACGGGGGTTCGGAAGGCGGTGGCAGGTGAGCGGCGGGCTGGAGTTGCCCCCTGGTGACGAGAGTCACGAGGGCCAGGAGGGCGGCTCCGTGGACGCACCGCCCGGCGCGGTTTCCCTGGCGAGACCGCTGGAGATCGGTGCGGAGCTGGACTGGGGGGCCGACGCCTGGAGCGAGGTACGCACCCGCGCCCGCCGGGCCGGACGCGCCTACATCTGGCTGAATCTCGTCGAGCAGCGCCTACGAGCCGTCGTATCGGCCGTACTGCGCCCCATCTACGAGCCGGTGCACGGGGACGAATGGGTCATCGCCGCGGCCGGGCCCGCGGGCCAGGAGTGGGTGCAGCGCGCGGTGGCGGTCCGCGAGGTCAGCCGGCGCAAGGGCTACCTCCTCGACCCCGCCGACGACAACATCGTCAGCTTCCTCACCCTCCCGCAACTCCGCGAACTGATGGTCCAGCACTGGCCCTGCTTCGAGCCCTACGTGGACGACCGGCGCGATGTCGAGCTGGCCCTGGACGAACTGGAGGTCGCCCGCAACATCGTCTCCCGCAACCGCGCGCTGTCGGAGACCGTCCTTGCCCAGGCCGAGCGCGCCTCCGCCCGCCTGCTGGACATCCTCGGCTCCGGCGCCGGCACCCGTATTTCCGGACGGCTGCCCATCGACGCCGTCGAGGACCTGGTGGGCGACCGCTACGCCGACGTCATCGGCGTCCACCCCGACCGAGTCCGGCTCCAGCGCCAGCTCCCCGCGGAGGACCTCTTCGGCGGCGCCCGCCGCCTCGACGCGGTGGGCATAGGACTCAACCTGCTCGTCCAGAACTACTCCGGCCGCCGGCTGGTCCGGCTCGCCGAGTCCGGCTGCCGCGTACGGCTCCTCTTCCTCAACCCGGCCAGCAGCGCGGTCCGCCGCCGGGAGCGGGAAATCGGCCTCAAAAAGGGCGAGATGAGCCGCTCCATCGAGATGAACATCCTGCACATGCGGCGCGTGCGGGCCCGGCTGCGCGACCCCGGCGCCTTCGAGATCCAGGTCTTCGACGAGACCCCGCGCTTCAACGCCTACCTCGTCGACGGCGACGGCCCCGACGGAATAGCCGTGGTCCAGCCCTACCTCCGCAAGAGCCGCGGCATGGAATCCCCCGTGCTCGTACTGCGCGGCAGCGCCCGCGAGGTGGTCCGCCAGGACGCCCGCGACGGCCGGGACGGCGACCACGGCCTCTTCGAGATCTACCGCGAGGAGTTCGAGAGCGTGTGGGCGGACTCGCGGCCGGTCTCCTGAGGGAGCGGCCGTCCGGGAGCGCTGCTACGGGGCGACGCCCTGCCGCGGGGCGCCCGCACGCGGGCGGCCGGCCGCTTGTCAGTGGTGCGTGCGAGAGTGGTCGGGCAACGGGGGAAGTACCACCGAAGGAGATCCGCATGGGTGAGCGTAGCGAGGCGATCGAGGAGAGGCGCGGGCCGGGCGGGTGCGGGGTGCCGGCATGAGCTGGCATCAGGGCCCGCTGGCCGGCTTCGACCTGGAGACCACCGGCACCGACATAGAGCACGACCGCATCGTCACCGCCGCGCTGATCCGGCTGGACGGGGACGGCCGGGCCGACGGAGCGCGGTCCTGGCTGCTCGACCCCGGCGTGCCGATCCCCGACGAAGCCGCGGAGATACACGGCATGTCGACCGCATATGTCCAGAAGCACGGCAGCCCGCCCGCGACCGCCGTCGAGGACATCACCGAAGCCCTCGCCGCGGTCCTGCGCGCGGATGTCCCGCTCGTGGTGATGAACGCCCGCTACGACCTCTCGCTCCTCGACCGCGAGTGCCGCCGCCACGGCGTGCCGACCCTGACCGAGCGGCTGGGCCACGAGCCGGCCCCGATCATCGACCCCCTGATCCTGGACAAGCACGTCGACCGCTACCGCAAAGGCAAGCGCGCCCTCCAGGCGCTCTGCGGGCATTACGGCGTGCGGCTGGACGGCGCCCATGAGGCGGGCGCCGACGCGGTGGCAGCGGCCGGGGTCGCCCGGCGTATCGGTGAGAAGTACCCGGCCGTCGCCCTGCCCTCGCCGCGCGCCCTGCACACCCTCCAGGAGGAGGCCGCCGCCGAGCAGGCCGCCTCGTTCCAGGCGTACTTGCGCCGTACCGGCAACGCGGAGGCGATAGTCGAGGCGGCCTGGCCGCTGATCCCGTACCAGCGCTGAGCCGCGGCGGCGCCACGCACCACCGGTCCGCCCCCGGCGGTGCGTGCGGCGGGCCGCCGGCTCAGAAGGGATACCACCGCACCGTCGCGTCCTGCTCGCGCAGGGAGGCGATCCGGCGCCGGAACTCCTTGAGCGCGGCCGGGTTCCCGGCCGCGTGCTGGGAGACCCAGGCACAGCTCGCCGTCTCCCGGGACCCGCGCAGCACCGCGCAGCCCGCCCAGTCCCGGACGTCCCAGCCGTAGGCGGACACGAAGGCGCCATAGGCGTCCGCGCCCAGGCCGTAGCGGTCCCGGCTCAGCGCCATCACCACGAGGTCGTGCTCGCGCAGATCGGAGGAGAAGGTCTCCAGGTCGACCAACACCGGGCCATCGGGCCCGACATGGACGTTGCGGGGCAGCGCGTCACCGTGGATCGGCCCGCGCGGCAGATGCGGCTCCAGCGCCGACGCAGCCGCCGCGAACGCATCCCGCCGCCCGCGCAGATACTCCGCGTCGGACGCGGACACGGCATCGCCGGCCAGCCGCAGCCAGCGCTCGACACCGTCCAGGAGCTCCCGCCGGGGGAGTGCGAAGGGCGGTTCCGGCAACGCGTGGACGAGCCGCAGCAGTGCGGCGAGATCGTCCGGTCCGGCGGGCCGGACGGCCTCCGGCAGGCGCTGCCAGTAGGTCACCGGATGGCCCTCGACGAGCGTGGCCACCGGCTCCGCGGCCCGAACGGCCGGCACGCCCTCGTCCGCCAGCCACCGGGCCACGCGCAGTTCCCGCTCGGCGCGCTCCAGTAGTTCGGCGCTGCGGCCCACCCGTACGACCGGACCGCGCTCGCCGAGGGCGAAGACGGCGTTCTCGCCCAGCGAGAGCAGCGGGGCGTCCGCCGCCGCGTCCGGGTGCCCGGCCGCGGCCAGCACGTCCCGGGCGCGCGCCTCCGTGAAGGCGGCGGGGCTGGGTTCGGTCATCGGGTGCCTCCTGCGGTGCGTACTCGCGACCAGTGTCGCAGGTGCCCCCGACGGGATCGGAGGGCCCCGGGGCGCGCTCCGTCCGGCCGCCCCGCGTGGGCCGCGGCCGGGACGCCGGGCGCGAGCGGCACGTCGGCAGCGGCGAACGCCGTTGGGGAGAAGGGTAGTTGGCGCCCGTCCGGCCCCCGGATGGTCACCACAATGACATTGCACGATACGTATCGTCTCGCATAGCGTGCGGGGCATGCCTCACCACCCCTCGCACATCGCCATGTTCAGCGTCGCGGCCCACGGTCACGTCAGGCCCAACCTCGGCGTCATCCGGGAACTCGTCGAGCGCGGCCACCGCGTCGCCTACGCCGTCCCGCCCGCCTTCGCCGACCTCGTCGCCGCCACCGGAGCCGAACCCCGCCCGTGGACCACCACCCTGCCCACCGACGAGAGCCCGCAGGCGTGGGGCGCCGAACTCATCGACCACCTCGAACTGTTCCTCGACGACGGGATCCAGGCGCTCCCACAGCTCACCGCCGCCTACGAGGGCGACACCCCGGACCTCGTCCTGCACGACACCGCGGCCTATCCCGCGCCGCTGCTCGCCCACCGCTGGGGCGTGCCCGCCATCCAGCTGACCCCGCACATGGTCGCCTGGGAGGGGTACGAGGAGGAGGCGGGGGCGGCGATACGGGCCCAACTCCTCGGCACCGAGCGCGGTCGGGCCTACTACGCGCGCTTCCGGACCTGGCTGGCGGACAACGGCATGGCCGCGCTCACCGACCCCGACCGGCTGGCGTCCCGGCCCGGCCGCGCCCTGGTCCTGATCCCCAGGGCCATGCAGCCGAACGCCGACCGGGTCGACGACAGCGTCTTCACCTTCGTCGGCTCCTGCGGGGACGACCGCTCCGCCGCGGGTGACTGGCGGCGTCCGGCCGACCTCGCGCCCGGCACCAAGGTGCTGGTGGTCTCCCTCGGTTCGGTCTTCACCGATTCCCCGGACTTCTACCGGGCCTACATCGAGGCGTTCGGCGGGCTGACGGACTGGTACGTGGTGATGCAGACCGGGAAGTTCACCGATCAATCCCAACTCGGCGAGATCCCGGGCAACTTCGCGGTGAGCGACTGGATTCCGCAGCCGGCGGTGCTCCGCCAGGCGGACGCCTTCATCACCCACGCCGGGATGGGCGGCAGTCAGGAGGGGCTGGTGAACGGGGTGCCGATGGTGTGCGTACCGCAGGCCGCCGACCAGTTCATGAACGCCGACACACTCCAGGCACTGGGCGTCGCCCGGCACCTGCCGAAGGAGGAGGCGATCGCGGGGGCGCTGCGGGACGCGGTGCTCGCGCTCGTGGGCGACCCCGAGGTGGCCGCGACCGCCGAGCGGATCCGCCGGGAGACGGCGAACGAGGGCGGCAGCCGGCGGGCGGCGGATCTCATCGAGGCGCAACTGCCGGTCTGATCCCACCCGGTGGCCGGATCCTGCGGCGAACATGCCTGCCACAGAAGGGCAGTTGATGGTGCAAACAGCGCGTCAGCTGTCCCCGTACATTGCGTAAACGTAAACGGAGTTGAGTCGCACGTCGTCAACTCCCCTGCTGCTTTTGACCAGTTCTGCGGTCCTTTGCATTTTCGCAGGGTTGTTGTCAATCTCACACGGCCCGGCGGCCCTTGAATTGACCTCGGTAATCCGACAAGGTTTCGAACCAGTCCGAAGGAGATCTTCCCGGTCCCTCAGGGCTGTTGAGCAACGCTTCCCCCCACACCACGAACGAGGAGAACCCTCGCAATGGCTCACAAGCGTTCCAGCAAGAAACGGCTCGTCACGGCGATATCCGCCGTGGTGGCCGCCACTGGTATCGCCGCCGTCACCGCGGTCACCGCGGGTGCGTCGCCCGCCGCCGAAGGCAAGGTCTACGGCGCCGAGGCCAAGGGCGCCGTCAAGGGCAGCTACATCGTCATGCTGAAGAAGTCCGTACACGCCACCGAGAGCGGCGACTTGGCCGCCAAGTACGGTGGCAAGGTCAAGCGGACCTTCTCCTCCGCCATCAACGGCTTCTCGGCCAACGGCCTGTCCGACGACGACGCCAAGCACCTCGCCGCCGACCCGGCCGTCGACAAGGTCGTGCAGAACCACACGTTCCACATCGACGGCACCCAGGAGAACCCGCCGTCGTGGGGCCTGGACCGCATCGACCAGACGGACACCAAGGGCGACGGCAAGTACAACTACCCGGACAGCGCGGGCGAGGGCGTCACCGCCTACGTCATCGACACCGGTATCCACATCAGCCACAAGGACTTCGGCGGTCGCGCGTCGTACGGCTTCAACGCCATCGACAAGAGCGACAAGGCCGAGGACGACAACGGCCACGGCACCCATGTCTCGGGCACCATCGCCGGTACCGCCTACGGTGTGGCCAAGAAGGCCAAGCTGGTCGCCGTCAAGGTGCTGGACGGTCAGGGCTCCGGCAGCACCGAGCAGGTCGTGGCGGGCATCGACTGGGTCACCAAGAACCACAAGGGCCCCTCGGTCGCCAACATGTCGCTCGGCGGCGGCGCGGACGAGGCGATCGACGCGGCGGTGAAGAAGGCCATCGACTCCGGCGTCACCTTCGCCGTGGCGGCCGGCAACGAGTCCACCGACGCGGGCCAGAGCTCCCCGGCGCGCGTCAAGGAGGCCATCACGGTGGCGTCCAGCACCAAGGACGACCAGCAGTCCGACTTCTCCAACTACGGCAAGGCCGTCCACATCTACGCTCCGGGCTCCGACATCGTCTCGGACTGGAACTCCAGCGACGACGCCACCAAGACCCTCTCCGGTACGTCCATGGCGACCCCGCACGTCACCGGCGCCGCCGCGCTCTACCTGGCCGGCCACAAGGACGCCAAGCCGGCCGACGTGGACAAGGCGCTGACGGACGGCGCCACCTCCGACAAGATCAGCAACCCGGGCCAGGGCACGCCCAACAAGCTGCTGAAGATCGTGAAGTAGCTGGCTTCCGTCGCTCAGCACCGCACGCCGGCCGTCGCGCTCTCCCCCACGGGGCGCGGCGGCCGGGCGCCGTTGTGCTGTGACTGAGCGCTCCAGTTGGCGGATGAGCGGTGTAGTTGACAGGACTGAGCGTTGTAGTTGACGGAGTCCCTGGTGAGCAGTGACACGTTAGTTGGAACCTGGCCATAGTGGTTGGAACCGGAGCTCCCGCGCAAGAATCGATCTTGAGTCGATGCCTACCATTGAAGTACTCGGGCTGATAGCCGAGCGATGAGGTTGCGGGCCACCGACAAGCCTCACCGTCTGGGTGCTCCCCTCTCCGGGCTGTAGCGTACGGAGCCGTGCCGTTCCCCGATGAGCCCAGTCAGGTCACAGTGGTTGAGTATCGGCCGGAGTGGCCGCGGGAGTTCGAGCGATTGGCCGGGCAGTTGCGGGATGCCCTCGGTGACCTTGCGGTCGCTGTCGACCATGTGGGCTCCACCTCGGTGCCGGGTCTGCCGGCCAAGGGCTGCATCGACGTACAGGTGCGGATGACATCGATCGACGAGGCGCGGGACGTTCCACTGCTCGCCGCGATCGGCTTCCGCTGTCGACCCGAACCGTGGAATCACCATGAGGTGTCGCCTGGACAGCGGTGTCGCAAGCTCGTTTTCGCGCCGCCCATCGGTGCGCGCCGCAGCAATGTCCACCTTCGGGACAGCGCTGGCCCAAACACCCGCTTTGCCCTGTTGTTCCGGGACTATCTGCGCGCGGACGGAACTGCTCGTGAGGCGTGGGGTGCGTTCAAGCAAAGGCTGGCAGTGAGCGTGCCGGACCTCTTGGAGAAGGGGCAGATCAAGGCCCCCGCCACTGAGGTTCTGATGGATGGGGCCGAACGATGGGCCTTTGAAACGGGCTGG
This sequence comes from Streptomyces sp. CT34, assembly GCF_000805335.1. Lineage (GTDB taxonomy): Bacteria > Actinomycetota > Actinomycetes > Streptomycetales > Streptomycetaceae > Streptomyces. Next base: position 6,353,534 of record NZ_KN708638.1, read on the forward strand.
CAGGCAAGCCAGTTCCAACAAGAATGACAACTGGCTGCCTGGTTCCAAACAGTGTGGCAAATCAGTTCCAACAAGCGTGTCACACATGCTTAGGACGGCCAGGTCACCACGTTCCACCAGTTCCAACTACCCTGTCACGGCTCACCTGGTCAAGAGGGTGGTTCTGCGCCCGGCGGGAGCGGCGGAGATTGGTCCGGGCCGGGGCGGCTACGGTTGCTCGCGTGAGTACCGCGATCGTCGTCGGCAGCGGGCCCAACGGGCTCGCCGCTGCTGTTGTCCTTGCACGGGCGGGGGTTCAGGTCACCGTACTGGAGGCGGCCGTGGAGATCGGTGGCGGCACCCGTTCGGGCGAAGCGATCATTCCAGGGCTACTGCACGATCACTGTTCGGCCATCCACCCCATGGCCGTCGGATCGGCCTTCCTGCAGAGCCTCGACCTTGAGCGGCACGGGCTGGCCTGGCGCTGGTCAGAGATCGACTGTGTCCACCCGCTCGATGGCGGCGAGGCCGGTGTGCTGCACCGCTCGGCCGAGGAGACTGCCGCCGGGCTCGAACAGGACGGTCCGCGCTGGCGTCTGGCGTTCGCCGGGCCCGCGGCCCGCTTCGATGCGTTGAGCGAGGACATCATGGGGCCCTTGCTACGCCTGCCCAAGCATCCGCTCGCCCTGGCCCGGTTCGGCCTGCCGACACTGCTGCCAGGCTCCGCCATCGCCCGGCTGTTTACCACCGAATGAGGTCGGGCGTTGTTCGGCGGCGTGGCAGCGCACGCGTTCCGGCCGCTGCACTACCCGCTCACCTCCGCCATCGCCCTGGGCATCATCACTGCCGGGCACCAACACGGTTGGCCCGTCGCCGCCGGCGGCTCGCGGTCGATCTCGACGGCGCTGGCCGCAGTCCTCGCCGAACACGGCGGCAAGATCGAGACCGGCATCGAGGTACAGCACGCATGTGACCTGCCCCCTGCCAGCGTCACGATGTTCGACCTCGCTCCCCGGGCCGTCGCCGACATCCTCGTCGACCAGCTGCCGCCACGCGTCACCCGCGCCTACCGCCGCTTTAGGCATGCCCCGGGCGCCTTCAAGGTCGACTTTGCGGTCGACGGCGGCGTCCCCTGGATGAACCCGGACGCCCACCGGGCTGGCACCCTCCATCTCGGCGGCCCCTACGCAGAGATCGCCGCCACCGAACGGGACATCCACGCAGGCCGGATGCCCGAGCGCCCGTTCGTCCTGGTCGGCCAGCAGTATCTAGCCGACCCGCAGCGCTCGGTGGGCGACATCCACCCGGTCTACAGCTACGCGCACGTGCCTCACGGCTTCACTGGCGATGCCACCGAGGCGGTGATCGGCCAGATCGAGCGGTTCGCCCCCGGTTTCCGGGAACGCATCGTCGGGCAGGTATCGCGGTCCACCGCGGACATGCCCGCCTACAACCCCAACTACGTGGGCGGCGACATCGTCACCGGCGCTAAGGACGTACGCCAACTCGTCTTCGGCCCTCGGCCCACACTCTCTCCCTACGACATCGGCATCCCTGGCATGTACATCTGCTCGGCCGCTACACCGCCGGGACCGGGCGCGCACGGCATGTGCGGCGCCCACGCAGCCCAAGCGGCGCTGCGTTACCTCCGTCGCTCCAGCCGGGCGTAGAACCGCCCCTGTTGACCAGGGACCCCGTCAACTACACCGCTCATCCGCCAACTGGAGCGCTCAGTCACAGTGACTGAGCGCTCCACGTGGCGGATGAGCGCTTGAGTTGGCGAGGCTCAGCGTCAGAGTTGGCGAGTCGCGGAGCTCTTGCTGACTGTCACCTGCTGATTCCCGCTTCTCGTGACGCCGTAGGCTCCTGGCAGTCGGCTTGCCCTGCCACTCGTCGAGGCAAACGAGCCTGGCATGAGGAGGGGCGCGCCGTGGCGCGGGGGGTGAGACGGCGCATCCGGCGGGCAGGGTGCCGCTCCACGTGCCGGGGCTGTACGCCCTTTCCGACGGCGGCGGGTCGTCGGATGCTGCGAAGTGGCGGGCTTGGCAGGTGAGGCGCTCGCCAGCTCACTGGGCCAACGCCACCGCGATCGCCCTCAACAGACTTCCGAGCTGGGGAGTCTGGCGCCTGTAGCGTACAGTCAGCCCGTCCTGGCTGCGGCTGCCTTCCTCGGTTTCCGCTCTCCAAGGAGAAGCTCCATGGCCCCTATACGTGCCACCGCAGCGCTGACGGCCACCGCCGCGGTTTTCTCCCTCGCCCTGCCCCTGGCCACTCCGGCCGCAGCCGCTGCCTACGCTTCGGCCCCGCACGCCGCGCAACTCGCCGAGGACACCGTCAACTGTGTCGACTACGACGTCAACAACAACCTCATCGGCGACAATCTGTTCGTACTCACCGACCTGGACCCGCAGGAGACGGAGAGCACGCCGCCCGGCACCGTCGACAGCGTGTGCACCAATAGCGCGCTGAGCACCGAAGCGGCGACGATGACGGCAACCTTCAGCAACGGCACTACCAAGACCGCGACTATCCAGCCCGGGCAGTCCGTCACCTTCAAGCCCCCGCATGGTGATGTCGACGACCGCATCAGGGGAATCCTCGGCTGACTGGGATATAGCTGTGCCGCACCACTGGCCCCAAGTGGCCCCGGTCGTTCTCGCGGAAGCCGCCTGAGGACAGCCCGCTGCCGTTCGGCTACGCGTCCAACGACGCCGAACCGAACCGCAAGCAGAATCACCACCCGGCTCAGGGCTGACGTCTCTCCCGCCCGCCAACTCGTCCGGGTCGTGGGCAAGGGCACCTTGGCTGAGCAGCAGCAGCTGCCGGCCAGGCCGGAGACATTCGTCTGGACCTGCCTCGACCTCGCAGAGGGACCGCCTGGCCGCCTCGTGATCTGCTTGCCGTCCGGCGGTAGGACTCGGTGCCGGTCTGGATCCGCGTGCAGCGGAAGGTAATCCGGTCGGCGATGGCTGCGCAGAGCCTCGGCTCGTTGAAGATCGAGTTCCACTCGCGTCGGTGGGGACGTTCTAGGGCCGATGGCAGACGGCCTCGACGTTGTTCCCGTCGGGATCGCGGACAAAGGCTCCGTAGTAGGACTCGTGGTAGTCCGGCCAGAGCCGGGGCGCGTGCAGGACCTCGGCACCCACTGCGAGGGCCGCTGCGTAGAAGCCGTCCACGGCGGCGCGGTCAGCTGCGGCGAATGCGATGTGCAGCTCGCGCGCAGGCACCGGGTCGGTCGCGGGGACCAGCCACAACGGGTGGCCCGTGACTCCGAAGCTGATGTTCTCGCCGAACTGCTTCTTACGCTCGCCACCCAACGGGGCGAGTACGGCGTCGTAGAAATCGGCGCTGGCCGCGATGTCGTGCACCTGGATGGCGATATGATCTAGCATGCGCCAACCCTCCACTATCGCAAGGGGGTTGTCGCGCAGTTTTTCATTCATCCGCTCCCGGCCGGGCGCAGTGGCACTCGCCTGCGCTCCGACTCATCGGGCACGCTCCAGCAAACGTAACTGACAGAGAACTGCGGCGGTGCCGAAGCCGTTGTAAGCGGCATCGTCGCCGCCGCCCCGGAGACCCGCCAATGAAATACACAGCCCCGCCAACTCGGGCGCACACCCGCCATGTGAAGCGCTCAGTCACATGTGCGACGAGCCGGCAATTCATTTTCCCCTGCGCGGAGTTATCCACAGAAGGCTCCCTCCGGAACCGATGGCGGGGTGCTGCGACTACCGTCGGTGACATGCTGTGACCGGACATCACGGTTTGTGAATGGACCCCACAGTTTGCGAGCGCCATAGTTGGCGACTCTGCGTGACTGTGACTGAGCGGCCGTATTGGCCCCTGAGTGATTCAGCTGGCCCGGCTGAGCGTGCGTGACGCCCCGACCATCGAAACGCGGCCGGAATGTGACCCAGAGTAGGCGGGTGTATACGCTGAGAGAAAGGTGGAGAGGGAGAGGAACACCCGACAGCATGAGCAGAGGAGCCCCGTGCCCATTCAGCCTCGCAACCTTGCCCCCGGCGTGTACGTCAAGGAGTCCACCAGCGGCGTCCACGTCATCAGTGGTGCCGGAACGTCGACTCCAGCCTTTCTCGGCCTCGCCCACCGGGAGGGCAACGATGAACTCGGCTTCTACACGCCGTCCCAGGTGAGGAGTTGGAAGGAGTTTTCGGACCGCTACGCGGCTGAGGCGCACACGGGTCTTGTCGGTGAGGTGGGGAAGGTCGTCCAACACTGCGAGGATGCGGCCCTGGGCGTCCTTTCTGCTGTCACCGGAGGGCGGACACCCGAGGCGCCCACCACGCTGGATCGAGGGGTGCCGCTGGCGGAGGCGGTGTACGGGTTCTTCGCCAACGGCGGCTCCTCCTGCTACATCGTTCCGCTGCGGGTGCACGATGACGAGTTCGCCTCTCTCGTGACGGCGCTCGACACCGGCCTTCAACAGCTGGAGAAGGTGCCCGATGTCCACATGGTCGCGGCGCCGGACGCCGCGGCCAGGGCCACCACGGACCAGGAACTCGCCGAGAGCGCTCAGAAGATCGCCGCTCACTGCGCGAAGATGCAAAACCGCGTGGCGATCCTGGACATTCGCCACGACCCCACCGGCACCCCTATGTCCACCGCACCGGACCTGGTGACGGGCAATGAACAGAAGCAGTTCGCGACGCTGTATTACCCATGGGTGACGGTGCCGGGCCTGGACGGGAGGTCACGAACGGTTCCTCCGTGCGGCCACGTCGCCGGCGTATGGGCGCGCACCGACGCGAACCGCGGCGTATTCAAGGCACCCGCCAACACGGACCTCGGGAACGTCGTATCCCTGGCCGTGACGCTGAACGACACTCAGAATGGGGACCTCTACAACCAAGGCGTGAACTGCCTACGCACCTTCCCGGGCAAGGGGATCCTAGTGTGGGGCGCACGCACCCTCGCTGCCGCCGACGACCTCGACTGGCGGTACATCAACGTCCGTCGGCTCGTGTGCTTCCTGTCCGACTCCATCAAGCAGTCCACCACGTGGGCCGTCTTCGAACCCAACGACGAGCACCTGTGGGCCACGCTGCGTCAATCCGTCGAAGCGTTCCTTACGGACCAGTGGCGCCAGGGAGCCCTCCAGGGTTCGATGCCTGATCAAGCCTTCAACGTCATCTGCAATGACAGCACCAACACCCAGGAGACGATCGACAGGGGCGAAGTGAACGCGGACGTCTACGTCGCCCCTGTCCGGCCCGCCGAATTCATCCACTTCAGGATCACCCAGGCTGCCGGCGCCACCACCTAACCTGGGCCGCTCCGCCAAGCTGGACCACGGCCGTTTGCACATCCGAGAATTGAGTGCCCGAGGTGGCCGCCAGGGCCCCTCGCAAAACTATCGAGTCCAGGACTCGCAAACCGTCGTGTCCATAGAGGTGGACCACCAGCGCTGATGCGCCAGCTGATTCGCAAACCGTGGTGTCCGGTCACACATGCACGGAGGACTGCCGTTCATCGGCATCAGCACCATCATCTACGGCGCGATCGGCATCGTCTGCGTCGTGGTCAGCGCGATCCGCAGGACAGGGGGAAGCTCATCATGCACACCGTCACCGTCATCGTTCCCGCTCACAACGAAGAAGAGGGCCTTCCGGCCACGCTGGAATCCCTCGCGCGGCAAACCGTCCCGCCCGACCGGATCCTGGTCGTGGACGACGGCTCCACGGACCGCACCGGAGAAGTCGCCGCATCGCACGGAGTGACCGTGCTGCGCCCGCCGCACCGCCTCGGCAGCAAGGCCAGGGCGCAGAACCACGCACTGCCGCACTGCACCACCGACCTCGTCCTGGCCGTCGACGCGGACACCGTCCTCGCCCCGGACTACCTCGCCCGGATCCTCCCGGTCTTCGACGACCCCGATGTCACGGTCGCGGCGGGCACCGTCCGCACCCGCTACACCCGCACGGTGTGGGAACGCGGACGCTCCACGGAGTATCTGTTCGGCTTCCACTGGCAGCGGCCCATCCAGGCCCGCGCCAACAGCCCCATGGTGTGCTCGGGTTGCTGCTCGGTGTTCCGCCGCGACACGCTGACCGCCTTCGGCGGTTTCCCCGAGCGGACCATCGTCGAGGACATGGACTACATCTGCATGCCCTTGGGGGAGTGACTCTATGATGCCCCTGGTTGGGCGGCAAACATGCAGGTCAGAGGTGCTGAATCTGTCGCTCTCGGCATGTGCGCGTTCGGCAGGGTGGAACCGGGTCTGGCAGGGCTGATGCTGACCCGATGCTGACTTTTCTGATGGACATTCAGGAAGCGGCGATGGTGACGCAAGGGTCAGCTGGCCGGCGCCGGGTCGCGTCGAGATCGTTGGTGCAGGACTGTCGACGTGCCCGCCGGTGTGGTGACCGGCAATAGGTCCAGCGTTTCGCCGAGTGCTTCCAGCTCTCCTGAGCTACTGCGTCGTCGCTTCCGAGCCGGTGGCTGGGGGTGCGTTCGCTGTCTCGGTGTCCGTACCTGCAGTGTGCGAATTCCGGGCTCTGGCGCTGATCTTGTGACGCAGCCGGTGTCAGCGGTGGCTGTGGTCACGGCTCGCAAGGGATCATGGTCATCATCCGACGTGAGAGGGTTACGACAGCGCCTGCCCCGGTATCCGCTGAAGCGGCTGCGCGAGAAGAGGCGGGTGTCCGGCTGGAGGCATAGGTGAAGAGCCCTGACATGTCCCGCGGTGCGCGTCTTGCCGGCCACGGTGCAGTTTCCACATCGCTGGCGCTGTGCAGTGATCGCAGACTGCGCGAGCTCGTCGACGCGGCTACACCGATCGGTTCCGGCATAGGCGGGAAATCTGTGCTGCTGGAGGTCGACGGAACCTCGGTCTTCGTGAAGCAGATACCCCTGACCGATCTGGAGCGGCGGCCGGAGAACGTTCACTCCACCGCGAATTTGTTCGGTCTGCCGGTCTTCTGTCAGTACGGTATCGGCAGTATTGGCGGCCCGGGGTTCGGGGCCTGGCGGGAGCTGGCCGTGCAGACCATGACGACGAACTGGGTGCTCGCGGGGGATTATGAGGGCTTCCCGTTGATGTACCACTGGCGGGTGCTACCGGGTCCCAAGCAACCGCTTCCCGAGGAACTGGCCGATGTGGAACGGGCCGTGGCCTACTGGGGAGGCGGGTCGGGGGTGCGTCGCCGGATCGAGGCTCTCCAGCAGTCTTCGGCGAGCCTCATGCTGTTTCTGGAGTACATCCCGCAGAACTTGCATGACTGGTTGGGCGTCCAGGTCCGGGCCGGTGACGAGGTGGCCGAGCGGGCCTGCCTCATGGTGGAGGAGGAGCTGGAAGCCGGGACCTCGTTTATGAACGCCCGCGGGCTGCTGCACTTCGACGCCCACTTCGAGAACATCCTGACCGACGGCCGGCGGCTCTTCTTCGCGGACTACGGGCTCGCGATCTCCTCCCGCTTCGAGCTCACACAGGACGAGGCCGACTTCTTCGTCCAGCACCACACCTACGACCGGTGTTACACCGTCACGCATCTGGTGACTTGGCTGGCAGTCGCTCTGTACGGGTACGGACCGGAAGAACGCAAGGCGTTTGTGTGCGCGTGCGCCCAGGGGGCGTCCCCGGGGGAAATGCCGGCGGCGGTCGCGGCAGTCTTCGCCCGCTATGCGCCGATTGCCGCAGTGATGGTGGACTTCTATAGCAAACTCCGGCAGGAGAGCCGGGCAACCCCCTACCCGCTGGAGGCGATCCGCTGGATCGGACAGCGGGACAGCAGCTCCATCGTCTGATGCGCCGTCGGGGTCATCAGGAGGAAGCCGCGTGACTCTTCGCAGGCTCGCGTCTCACTCGCGTGGGAAAGATGGTGGCTGTGATCACGGCTCGCGTGTTCTTCGCGGAGTTTCGAGGTGTTGTTCCCTCATCTGGCTGGTGTCGTAGTGGAGTTGGTCGAGCGGGCTGTGGCCGGGGTGGTCATGATGCATGCGCGGGCGCGCTCGGAGGGTGCGGACTGTCCGCCCTACGGTAGTGCGTCGGACCGGGTACACGGCTGGTACCTGCGACAGCTCGTGGACGCCGCGGTCGGTGGCGCCAGAAGGAGACTCCGTTGCGGACCTCGCCTCGATCCCGACCGTGCCGCTCCGGCGCACCCGCTGCCGCACCCCGCCCTCTAACGACGGGCACACCTGGCGCCGTCCCGGGCACCTGTCGCCCCGCGCGATAGCCACGCGCCCTTCGACCCACCACTCCGCGCCGTGCCGCCTGCCGCCGACCGGGCTCACTTGTTGAACTTCCTTGTCTCACAGGGACGTTGAAAAACAGCTCCGTAGGCCACTGGTCAGCAGGCTCGCCGGGTCCACGTCGGCCACCACAGCACGGCACGCGTCGCAACGGTTCCGTACGAGCGCCGGCCTGCGCTGCTCCGTATGCCCGCGCCCGGCACCACCGGATCTCAGGCGCACCCCGCCTCCCCCTCCAAGCTCCGCCGGCCGGCCCCGGTCGGCGGCCCGGGGCCCGCACCGGGTCACAGAATCTCCGTCCGTCCCTAGGAGACCCCCACATGACCACCTCGCACAAGAAGAAGACGAACACCAGAGCCCGCGCTGCCATCGCCGCGGCCACCGCTGGCGCCATCGCCGCCGTGTCCGCCGGCATCGCCTCGGCCTCGGGCACCTTCGACATCCATGCCGACGCGCACCACCACTTCGCGCTCGGCACCCAACTGGGAACCTGGACCCGCCTCGGCCTGCTCAAACGTGTCACCCGCGGCGCCTACAAACTCACGACCCCCGACCCGTTGACGTTCCCTCCTGCCCCTTAACTTCGCGGCATTGGTTGTGTGGGCGTTTGTCAGCCGGGCCGGTCCTCGTCAGAGGGTGCCTGCTCAGATGGGAAGAAGATCCGGCTGAGGAGGTACGGTGCGCGGCCTGGCTCTGGCTGGTTGGCGAGCAGGGGGCCCAGAATCGCGAGCAACTTGTGGTTCATCTCGGTGAGTTCGTCCGGGTTGAGCCATAGGGTGCCCTGGCGGTAGGAGACCGAGTCGGCGACCGGGTCGGCGCCGTCGCGGTCGAGGTAGGTGTTGAACTCCGCGATCAGCACGGCCATGGCGGCGGCGAAGCCCCGGCGGTGGTCGTCCAGCGACATCGCGGCAGCCGCGTCGATGTCGACCACGGGGCGGTCCTGACGGAGGCGATAGTGCCGCTCGACGGCGCCGCGCACCCGCTGCTCCGCGGCGACCTCCAGGAAGCCCGCCTCGGTCAGCAGGGCGACGTGCCGGTACATGGTCACCTTCGACACCTCGGGCATGCGCGCGCACAGCTGCGAGGTGGTCAGCACCCGGCCGCCGGCAAGCGCGTGCACCACTCGCAGACGCACAGGGTGGAGAAGCAGGTCGACTGTGTCCATGACGCTACTGTTTCACATGCGATACCGTTATCGAAATTGAAAACGTAGTGCCATGGGAGGGGAACATGAGGCAGGCAGTGGGGCGGGCGGTGCAGGTGAACGGTCGGTCCGTCTATGTCGAGGAGTCCGGTTCGGGGCCGCAGTGGGTGGTCTTTGAAGCCGGCCAGGGCCTGGGGCGTACCTGCTGGGACCCCGTGCTGCCGCTGCTGACGGATCGAGGGCGATTGGTGGCCTACGACCGTGCCGGCTTCGGCCGCAGTGGCCGGACAGCGGTGCAACTGGGCATCGACGACATGGCCGCGGACCTGGTCGCCATGGTCGAGGCGGTCGTCCCCGGCCCCTTCGTGCTCGTCGCACACAGCATGGGCGGGCTGGTCTCGCGCCGCTCCGTGGAACGTCTGGGGCCACGGCTGCGGGGGCTGTTGCTGCTCGATCCCACGCCGGAGAGCGCGCCCGTCTACAACACTTTCGACCAGACCGCCGCCAAGGTCGACCGTGCCATGGGCGTGACGCAGGCGCTGGTCCGGTCACGCTCGCTGGCCCGCATGGTCAGCGGGAACATCCGCCGCGTCTTCCCGGCGGACACCTACGCGACCATGCTCGCCGAGGACCTCACTCCAGCCGGCATCGCGCAAACGAGGAAAGAGCTCAAGGCCGTGGCCGCAGCCATCCCTCAGCTCCGCGCCGAGCCGCCCGGCCTTCCGGCATGTCCGACCGTCCTGCTTTCGGCATCCCGCCCCGTGAAGGGACGGGGACAGCAGCACGCCGTCATCGCTGAACATCAGCGACGTTGGGTCCAGACGCTGCCGGATGGGCGGTTCGAAAAGGTCGACTCGGGGCACTTCATCCAGGCTGAGCAGCCGGGGATCGTCGCGGACAGGGTCGGACACCTCCTCGACCGGGCTCCGAGCCGGCGCGTCCGGTCGGCTTGAGGGGGAGGTGTGCGGGCTTCGCCGGATGTCAGTTTGAGTTGGCCTCTGGGGCGGCTGGTGTCGGCTTGGCGTAGGTGAACAGGCCGGGTTCGGGCTCGGCGACGATGAGGTGGGAGTTGTCAGCTGGCATCCGCGGCCTCCTCGCCCTTGTCTTGGTCGTCCTCCAGCTCGCCGATCATGCGGTCGAGGTTGTCGGCGACCTGCTGGTTCATCTCGGCGACGCGGGTGTGCCCGCAGTTGGTGGCGTTGTCGATCAGCGTCAAGGTGCGGGTGCGCTGTTCGCGAAGCTCCGGCAGGAACTCGGGCCCGGTGGGGAAGACCGGGCAGGTCAGACAGGCTTCTCTGAACTTTGGGGCCGGTCCGTCCCAAAGCCTCTGATCTGCAGCTCTCTGAAACCGAATCGGTGATGCCAGAGGAATCACTGCGAGATGTTCCGGAGAGCGAGAGCCGCTCCGCCTGCCGCCTCGGTACTGTGACTTCGCATGACCGAGACCGAGATCGAGATCACCGCAGACCTGGTCCGCGACCTGCTGCAGGAGCAACATCCAGACCTTGCAGGGCTGGCCATCCGCGAGGTGGCGGGCGGCTGGGGCAACCAAATGTGGCGCCTCGGGGATGAGTTGACTGTGCGCATGCAGCGCATGGACCCCACCCCGGAGCTCCAGCTCAAGGAGCGGCGGTGGCTACCCGTGCTGGCCCCGCGCCTGCCGCTCCCGGTACCGACCCCGGTGCGGTTCGGCGAACCGTCCGAGCGCTTCCCCAAGCACTGGACCGTGATGACGTGGGTTCCC
>NZ_KN708638.1:6364621-6424051 GCF_000805335.1 Streptomyces sp. CT34
GGGGTCCCCGGGGAGCCGCTGGACCACGGCTCGATCAGCCGCGGCGCCCATGCGGCAGACACTCTGGCGGGCTTCCTCCGGGCGCTCCATGTGGAGGTGCCCGCCGAGGCGCCGATCGCTACGGACCGCGGAGCCCATCCCAGGAACTGCACGGACGGCTTCGAGAATTTCTTCCAGGCCGTTGCCCCCGACGACATCGCTGCCGACGTCCGGGCCGTCTGGGACAACGCCGTTGCGGCCCACGCATGGGAGGGCCCACCGGTGTGGGTGCACGGCGACCTCCATCCCGCGAACGTCGTCGTCTCGGACGGAACGCTCTCGGGCATCGTCGACTTCGGTGACATGTTCGCCGGCGACCCGGCGTGGGACCTCGCCGCCGCATGGGTGCTGCTACCCACGGGCACGGCCTCACGGTTCTTCGACATGTACGCGCATGCAGACGAGGCGGCGATCCGGCGCGCCCGAGGGCTGGCCGCGATGAAGAGCCTCTTCCTGATGCTCATGGGACAGAACGGAGATCGGGGCCTTCCCGGCGGCAAGCCGAACTGGGGACCTATCGGCCGCGCGGCACTTGATCGTGTTCTGAAGGGCGTTTGATGCACGATTCTTTGCTTTGAGCCTGTTCTCGATCTTGGTTGAGGGCCATGCGGAAGCCCACCTTCGTGGGTTCATCGATCACTACGCGTGGTGGGGATGCCAAGGTCCACGGCCGTATGCTGCCCGTGGCCCCTATCGAGCTGGCGGAGCTTCTCCTCGGCGCCAGCCAGACTGACCTGGAGACCCTCGACCTCTCCGAGCCAGCCCTCCCGCTCGGCTTCGGCGATTCGGGCGATCAAGTTGTCGCGGATCTCGGCAAGCCGCGCCCGTTGGGACGGGTCAGGTCGAAGGAGCGAGCATCTGACACAAACTTCTCTGAACTATCGGTAGCGGGTGCGGATTACGTCTCGTCGGGGCCGATTACGGCGTTCAGCGCGCGCAGTAGGGCGTCATCGTATTGGCGACAGCCGAACTGGAACGGACCGAATGCCGTGTACTCGCGGGTCTTGCGATGGGGTTGCTCGAAAGAGTCCCAGATCACGAGGTCGACTGTCGCGGTGATGCGGGCCATGAGGGGCCAGCATCCCCACTCGCCGCATTCACAACCAAGAACGGGTGTCTTCGGCCCCCTCGCGTTGGTGGACCGTCCGAGGAAGTGATCCTGCATCGGGCCGAACCGGAAGAACTCCGGGATCAGACCGCCGTAGGCGTCGCCTGCGGGCTGCATCCCGGCCGCGATCTCGAACCCGTCGATCAGCTCGGTGAGTGGGGCTCCGTCGATACGGGGGACGATCACGAGCGGGCCGCCGTCGCCACGGTGCCGGCAGTCGAACCGGATGTCATTGCTGGTCATCTAGTGATTGTGTCAGCGAAGCCGTTCCCTCCACCTGAGCGAGTCGAGCTGGAGCTATGCGTGGCATGCCGAGGTCGATCGCCGTACCGCCGGGAGTATGTCGATCCATGTGAGCGAGCTTGTCTTCGGCACCAGCCAGGCTGACCCGGAGCCCCTCGACCTCTCCGAGCCAACCTTCGCGCTCGGCCTCGGTGATGCGGGCGACGAGGTTGTTGCGGATCTCCTCCAACCGGCCGCACTGGGCCGGGTCCGGCCGGAGAAGCGAGCAACGAATGCAAGCGTGTTCATGAACACAAGGGCTTGAAAGGCGCGACCGCAAGTACCGATGGAGACCTTGCGCTTCTCAAAGTGCGCGAGGAGAGCGTCCCATTCCTCCTCGGTCGGCGTCCGACACTCTTCGCTGGGCCGGCTGGCCCGGCAACGGGCGATGAAGACGCGATGGGCCTCGATGGTCGCGGTCGGGTAGATCGCCAATGGTGGAGTCGGGCATTGGAACTGTCTGCATGCCTGGAGTGCCTGTGCTCTCTCGCGCAATCCGAAATGCAGCCATGCGACCTCGTGTTCGTTCAGTTCCAACTGTCCGCTGTGGTGGGCGTCGTGGTCCCAGGCGGCGGTCCAGCAGGAACTGAGGGGCACCGCCTCGGGCGCCGGGCGGGCGAAGCCGCCCATGAACACGGTCACGGTGTGGGTGTGGAAGGACCGCTACGGAGGACTGCGTGCCGCCGACCAACAGTCCCGCCCCGAAGCCTCCGTTCGGCATGTCCCGCTGCCCGACGACACCGGCTCGCTGCAGCGCCTCTACGGCAACCTCACCCGCATGATCGCCGAGCGGGAAGCCGCCGGCGGGCCCGTGCACACCAACCGCGGCACGCTGCCCGTGAGGCTCTGGGAGACACGCGATGGCGACCTGACCGCCAGCCTCACCCGGCGCAAGGGCACCACCGTCGCGGCCCTTGACGCTGCCGGCCGAACTGGAGCCGTTGCGCGACCTGCGCGCCAAGGTGGTGGCGCAGATGAAAGCCCTAGGGATTCCCCGGCGGCCGTGGACGAAGCACAGCAAGCGATCATCATGAGTCCGAAGTCCCCGTCGGTGTACGGGAGCAGCGTGCCCCAAGGTCGAAGCTCCCGGGCTTCTGGCTCGGGAATAACGAACCTGCTGTGCGACTGCCTCAGCCGGCTGTTCGGGCGTGCATACGACGTCGTGCGGGGTGACCACGGGCAGTGGCTGCTCGCGTAGGCGGATGACGATATGGCCAGAGGAAGTGAGGGCTTCAGTTGCGCTATTGCTTGTTTCCGGCGTAGTCCTGCCTTCCAGGAAGGGCCTGTTCTTTTCCCATCGGGATGTAGGGTGAGACGAACATGATTGATGGTTCTGCTGTCTCGTCGTATCCGGGGGAGCGGATGACGGCGAACTGGAAGCCCTGGGCATCACTGTGCTTCTCCAGGACGTAGCGTTTCATTATGTATGACGACAGCATCCGGTACCCCGGTAGCTGCGTGACAAACGAGAAACCTTGACTCATGAAATGAAGGATCTCGTTTATCGTATCGAATACGGATTTTTCCGAGCGTCGGTTGGCATACCATAAAATATGGATTACTTTCCTCTCGGGTATGGTGCTTATGGATTTCCAAGGTGTTGTTTCTCCGTCCCGGCTTAGCACCCGGTAGACGAGGCAGTGGTCATGTGTCGCGGGACGCGGCGCGAAGAACCGCCAGTTCGGCAGAAAGGACAGAGTGTCCTTGTTCTGCAGGCGCATGAAGTCGGGGCTGTAGTGCTGGGTGAGGATGGTGGCCGCCACGAGGGCTGATCCGACGATCCTGGTGGTACCCCCGGGCCCTGTCACGAGTTCTTTGACATACTGTCCCGCTTTCACTTTGCCTGCTCCTTTGCTGCCTCGTTGTGGGAAGCTGTGGCTGCCGCGTCAAGGAAGCCGGCGATACGGGAAGCCAGGGGAATCGCGTACTCGGCGTTGGTGAGCAGAGTCTCGTGGGCTGCGCGTTCGACGACCGTTGATGCGACCAGGCGTTGTTGGCCGCGATGCGCCTGGGCGATCTCGTGATGCATGAGCAACTGTTCTGGATCGCGGTCGACGGTCTGCTGCGCCGAGACGACCAGGGCAGGCGTTTCGACAGGAGGCAGAGCCCCGCTGAACGTCTCGAACTCTGCCATTACCGCGTCCCACTCGCGTCGCCCAGACTTCCACGCACATGTGTCCGCGTACTGAGAGAAAGCCGTCGACCGGTACTTGGGGGGAAGCGAACCCACCGACCTGGGGGGAAGCATCACCAGTCCCGCGCCAACGCGCAGGGACCAGAGCATCACCGTCAGGTACTCCCGCGTGTTCGGCGCTGTCTTGCTTTGCTGGGGGGAGCGGTTCAGTTCTGCTGGGTGTGACGAATCTAGGTAGACCACGCTGTGTGTCCGGTGTTGTAGCCGGCGTGCGGCGCGTCGTGCTATCTCGCCACCCAAGGAGTGCCCCACCAGCACGATCTGGCGGCCGGTGGGAACTGCCTCGTTGACCAGGTCGTGCAGGTCGTCAACGGCCTCATCCAGCTGGAATGGTGCTCTGCAGTGCCGTTCGCTTCCGCAGTATCCAGCCCGGTCGTAGATGAGGACTCCATATCCGGTTTCTTCGGTCATGTATTCGGTGATCCATGAGAAGTACTCGGACGGGCTTCCCAAGCCGTTGCAGAAGACGAGGACAGGCTTGTCCTGCTCTCCTTGTGACAGCAACTCGTACTGGAGAACGTTCCCATGCCGCGTGGTCACGTTGCGTGCCCCGGGCTGGGGCTGACGAACACGCATCCGGCGCTGCGCCGCGACCATCGCGGCGGCCGACGCGGTCAGCAACAGAGCTGTTCCCGCCAGCGCGAGAGCACGGTCATCGCGTCCGGATACCTTCGGATGGCTCTTGGGGGCCGCGGTGTACAGGACTGCTGGGTGCATGGCGGGAAACGCGGTGGAAAAACGTCCCAGTCCCATCGCGAAGCCGTTGAGGACGTGGAAGGCCACGGCGCTGGATATCACGGGGCGCGCCAGTCTTCCTCCTGCGAGGTACGCAATGGGAAACAGGCACTCAAAGCCCAGTACACCGTGGGTCAACGCACGGCTGGCGCGAGGGTACTTGCGGGTGAGTTTGAACGCGCTCTGGCTCCCGTACGTCTTCGTGCGCAGCACTCCGCTCAGAGCGGATCCGTCACGCCAGGGCTTCCCCACGAGCTTGAACCAGCCCGCCACCACGTACGACAGGTTCGACTGCAAGGCTATGTACCACAGGGCCGCGTCCTTGACCTGCGGCGTGTTGGAGAGTCGTGCGGTGCCCGCAGCCATCTGCACCAGCATGGAAACTTGGTCCGAGCCGTCTGTGCCGTAACGGTGCCGGGGGTAGAGCAGCGATGTCGTCGCGCTCAGAAAGAGACTTCCCGCGCCGCGCCACCGGCTCTTTCCGGGAAGTAGCATCCCTGCGCTTACCACGGCTTCTGCCACGTGCACGGCGGTGGTGACCCGTTCGCTACTGAGCAGGTCCAGAAGCTTTTGGGTCAGAGGGGATGATGTCGTGTAGTGGTCCTTCGTGATGTCCCAGTCGTTCAGGCCGCCCTTTTTGAGCTGGTGCCGTTGCGTAAGGTATTCGAGAGATGAGGTCAAGCTCGTTGCCGCCGCAAGGCGTTCACCGACTCCTATGGCTGTCTCCCTGGACACCGGACAGGGTTTGAAGACATCCGCCGCGATTCTCCTGAGCAGACTCACAGCACCTCCACTGCTTCTTTCTTCCGGACGGCGATATTCGAGCATCGGCTTGGTCCGCACAAGGGTGCAGACCAAGCCGATGGGTATTCGTGCTGGGCGATAACGACTACCAGCCGACGACGCACCCGTGGTTGTTGATGTTCATGTCAGAGCTGAGAGTCGAGGTGATCACAGGAGCCACCTCCTGTATGAACTTGTCCGCCTCCTCGCCCATGGGAAGCGTGAGAGTGGAGTTCGCGAACGACTCGATCTTCTTCATGTCTTCCATGCTGACTCTTCTCCTGTGTTGAGACATTTCCTGGCCCAGGATGTGTGCCAGGGATATGCCGCCATTCACGCGGGATTGCGTGCAGGCGGCAGCATGAATGACGACAGGGCGGTTTCTCTGAACGGCTATCCGCCCGGTCGAGATTCCTGGTGCGACATCAGGCGTAGCGCAACGCGATGAAATTTTGATGAAATTGCGATGACTCGCCTGGTCGCGACGGTGGCGAACCGGCCAAGTGTGAGTCTGAACTGGTCTGCTACAACCGCAGACATCGCAACCTGCAATTGCCACATGAGTACAATATTCATCTGATGATTCCTGAAATAAGCACGCTCATTCTCCACCGCGTGGACTCGAGGTCCTGAGGACCGCGACCGTGACTTTCTCCCCGAAGAGATCCGTCCCCTGATCAACGGGCGGGACGTCATCGAGGGAGTCTTTGACCTTGGGGCCACCAACCTCTTCTGGCAGTCGCTGGAAGGAGATGTTCTGGTGGCCAGTGAGGCAGGGCGCGAGGTGCTGCTTGCCGGCCCGGAGTGTTCTACCTATTGCTGCGGCGCCGTGTCGGTGACCATCCCGCGCGAGGGCGCGTACGCGCCCTGGGGCGCTACCCACGCACCGCTCCGCGGCGAGACACGATGGTCCGAGCCCGTACGTCCAGCAACGCCTCGGCGGGGAGGCGTTGCCAGTGGTCGCCGGACGGTGAGGCTGCTTGCTCCGCGGGCGCACGAAGTGATTGCCGTCGAACCTCCTACGGCCCGAGGCAGCGTGTCGTCTGGATGCGGCCGAAGTCGAGGTTCTATTGAAGACCTCGCCAGCGCCATCACGGGTCTCGGAGACACAGCCACCGAGACTGACCTGACCACGGAGGAAGCGTGGCCATAGACCACCACACCGATATGACCATCAACGGGCATCTGGTGGCCAACGTCTCCTGGGCCTGGGGAACGATGTATCCCGCGGAGCGGAGGTGGCAAGAGGGCTGGGGAACCTCCATCGAGACCCCCGCAGTTCTCGAAATACTGGACATGGTCGCTCTCGGCCAGGCATCTGCTGGAGAGGTCCGGGCTGCCCTCGCTCAAACCGGGGAGAAGCTCTGCGCCACCCATGACCGCGACTACGGCGATCCGGATTCCGAAGCTCTCGCTCGCTGCTACGGCGACTGCCAACGGTGCCAGGATCGTGAACCTGAGGTCCGCCGAACCATCGAGGCCCGCGCTGAGCGCAGCCGCAACCTGCTCAAGCCCGAGTACCAGTACGTCATCTGTGGACGCCTCGCACACTCAAGCGAATGTCGTCATGTCAGTGACCTGCGCCGACACGCCGAGCCCGTTCCAGACTACGAGTTCCGCTTCCTGCTCCACGAAGTGGTCCACGACGAATGCTCCCTCGACGATTCCTTCGAGCCCGTCACCTACGACGGCTTGCTTCGCTGGTGCCAGGCCAACACCGGGCCACAGGGCGGGCGGTACTACCGCTCCTGCAAAACCTGCAACGTCCAGTTCCCCTGATAGAACGCCCTGGGGGAGAGCCCCATGCCTCTTCGACGCCACGCGCGCCGCCAGCCTGCCGCGCTGATTCACTGCCAAACGCTCCTTGATCCGCAGATCAGTACCACCGCCAGGCTCCTCTACGCCGTCCACACCGCGAGTCTCGACGAGGACCTGGACCTCGAACACATCGCACACCTTGCCGGGCTGGACGACGCCAACCAGATCCGGCCCTTCATCGCCGAGTTGGAAACCGTCGGGATCGTCGACCTCAAAGACCACCAAAGCCGCGGGGAGATCATCACCGTCCGTGCCATCCCTCTCGTCCCCGAAGAACGCAGCCACTCCTGCGTACCGTGCGAAGACTGTGGCGCATGCTCCTGCGAGTACATGAAAGGAATCTGCCGGATTTGCCACGAAATCCGGCGGGTGCGCGCGGAGGCCAAAGCCGATATCGCCCGATGGCAACACCAGGTAAAGGCGGGCAAGCCGTACGCGATGGGCGCCAACACGGCCCGCCTGCACCGATGGGACTGCAAAAGCCTCAACAGCGTCGACAAGGGCCTCAGCGCCATGAAGGCAGCCATCGAACATGCCAAAGAAAGCCGCCACCTCGCATACGTTTGCTGGCCGAAGCTCTCCACCCTGTACACGGCCGAGGAACTGCGGCTGAAGGGCACGAAGAAACGGAACTGCGCACTGTGCGGGCCCGACCACCTGTAGGTGGCCGGCTCGGCCCGAGCTCAAGGAAAGCCGCCAGCAGCCGCGAGCAACCACGGTCGTATTTCTCGCATTCCACTCAAACGGCCTCAGCCAGCGGTTTTCAAACCCAACTGGCCGGATGGAGACGCGTTGTCAGAGGTGCCCGCTTCGGTGTGACCGACGCTGAGAGGAGGGCCGGTTGAAGACCGAAGCTACGTGCCTACCGTTTCACCCTGGCCCCCACTCCTGCCCAGGAGCAGAAGCTGCTGCGGTGGTGCGGCAACGCCCGGCGCGCCTTCAACTACGCGCTCGCCGCGAAGAAGAAGGCCCACGAGCAGTGGGGGACGCAGGTCGAGCAGCTGGTCGCCAGCAAAGTGCCGGAGGCGGAGGAGTGGAAGACGATGAAGGTCCCGATCCCGTCGAAGCCCGCTGTCCAGAAGGTGTTCCTCGCTGAGCGCGGCGACACATGGGCGCCCTCTATTCGCGGAGCCGGATTCCCTTGACAGCGGTGTCGTAGGCCGGCCGATAGCGGTCCCATCGGTCATTCGGCGCGGAGAGGTAGATCACGTACTGAGTGCCGTCGGTGCCGCTGAAGGCCAGCTCCACTGCCCGGTATTCGCGTGCTCTGCCCTGGAACGTGAACTCCCAGTACCCCGCGGGCTGTCCCCGGAACGTCGTGGGGCCCATCCTGACCCGTTCATAGCCCGGGTTGTCGCGACGTGTCTGGGCCTCTTCGGTCTCCCGCCAGTGCCGGAGAGGATCTCCGCCCGCGAACTCGACGACGTCGATCCTCAGGCTGGCCAGCCCGGAGATGTAGGCGACCTCACCGCCAGGCATGTTCTTGAAAGTCCAGCCGTCCTGCACAGGGACGGAGAAGCCCTGGCCTGCCTTCTCCAGGTGGTACCCGTTGGGCAGTGGGGGCAGCGATGGCGGCGACGAAGGACTCGGGGCCGGCGGGTGGCTGGAGGTGACGGCCTCCGACGGGTGAGGGCTCGGTGTAGCTACTCCGCCCCCGGGCCAGAGCAGCACACCGCCCGTCGCGATTGCGGCCGCCACTGCCGTCGAGAGCATCCACAGCGCCATGCGGCGGCTGCGCTTGCCCCCGGCACCGGGGCTGCTGGGCTACTCGCACGGGCCTCCAGCCGCGTGGGCGAGTCGAGGGGGACGGCTCCCGTTGTGGGCGCAAGGCCCAGGAGGCGTTCGGCCTCGTGGGCGTCCATACGCTGGTCAGGTTCCTTCAGCAGCAGGCCCTCGATCACGGGAGTGAGGTGCCCGGCGTTGCTCGGGGGCGGGCACTCCTCGGTGGCGATGGCGTACGCCGTCTCGATCGCGGTGTCCCGCTGAAACGGGGGACGCCCTTGGACTGCCTGGTACAGCGTCGCCCCGAGGGCCCACAGGTCGCAGGCGGGGCCAGGCTCGGCGATCCCGGGCCGGAGGCGTTCCGGCGCCAGGTACTGGATCGAGCCGACCAGCTCGCCGGTCTTCGTCAGTGACGGCGTTCCGGGCTCCACTGCGATCCCGAAGTCCGTGAGGACGATCCGCCCGTCATTCCCCAGGAGAACGTTGGCGGGCTTGACGTCCCGGTGCAGCACTCCGGCGTCGTGCGCGGCGCGCAACGCGGCGGCCATAGCGCGGCCGACCCGGGCCGCCTCGCCGGGTGGCACCGTACTCTGCCGCTTCAGAACGTCGCTCAGTGTGACCGAGGGTATGTACTCCATGACGATGCACGGCAGCCCCTCGTCGTCGACAACATCGTGCACAACGATCACGTTGGGGTGGGTGATTCGGGCGGCGCTGCGGGCCTCCCGGCGGGTGCGCTCGTAGAGCCGCTGGACTTCATCGTCGTACAGATGCGGCGGAACGTGCAGTTTCTTCACCGCGACGTACCGGCCGAGCAACTCGTCCTCGGCCCGCCACACAGTGCCCATCCCGCCACGGCCCACACGCTCCACCAACCGGTAACGGTCGGCTATGAGCCGCCCCAGATCAGACACCGTGAAACCTTCGCTTCCCGCACGCCTGAGCATGCCTGACAGTTTGCGGGAGCACCTTAAACGCGTGCTCGTTGCATGGCCACGGCAGCGGATTGCCCAAGTGGCACGCCATCCCACGGGCACCCCTTCTGGCCCCATCCGGATCGCGTACTGATGGCAATCATGAGGGAGCCGACCGGCCCCATGGCAAATGATCTATCCCGTCCCGACCTGCCCGCTGCCAGTACGAGCACCACGACCGACCCCGCGCACCCCTCCCGCCAGCAACTTCAGCTTGGGATCGACTCAAGGTGCTGCCATTCGCACCAACAGACTCAGGCCACACGAAAACCATGCGTCACACTCTCCGACCAACCGGGGACGGTTCACCGCGCCGTGTGCATGTCGTCCGTTCATACCGGGAAGCCCGTCACCGAATTGTGAGGGGCTTCCCGGTGTATGAGGAGGTCAGTGGGCCTTGGCGTACGCTTCGCGTACCTCGGCTGGCACCCTGCCGCGGTTGCTGACCTCATAGCCGGCTTCCTTGGCCCATGCGCGGATGGCGGCGCTGTCGTCACGGCTGACGGCAGTGGCCTTGGGGGACTTGCGGGTCCTACCGGTCTTTCGCCCCGCCTTGGTGAAGGGGGCCATTGCCTCAAGCAGCTGGTCGTAGCTCTCGGGAGCCAGGTCAATCTGGTACTGCACACCGTCAAGGCTGAAGGTGTGGGTGGTGGCCTCCGAGGATTCTTCACCCGTGAGGTCATCCGTGTAGATGGTTACAACTTTCTGAGCCATGGCGCGATTGTAGGAGCTGGCAGTGCAGCCAAGAACGATCCGTGAAGCGGGCCGTTTCCGACTCGTCAGGCAGTCCTAGTGGGCCGCCAGCATCCCCACAACGAGGCCGACGACCGTCACCACGCCGACGGCCAGTAGCGCGTGCTTGGGATCCACTCCCGTGGAACGGTCCGATGACCCACGGCGCCGGAAAGCGGGGATCGAGACGAAGCCCTGTGCGTCCCCGGTGTGATGGTGGTGGCCGTGGTGGCCCAACCCACCGCTGTGATGGTGCCCGCCAAATCCACCCCCGTGGTGGCCGCCCCCGCTGAATCCTCCGCCGCCGTGCATGGTGCTCTCCCCGTTGTCCGTGATCCGTTCTTCAGCACCCCCTGCCCGGGGTGCGCCGGCCTACACCTGGACGACCGAGGCACCTCCGCGCCTACTCGCTGACTGCGTATCAACCACCTGGCTCATCGGAAAGCACACCTCGCCCTCGCAGGGGCCATCTCCGGCGCCACCAGTTGGTAAGTACGCTTGGGCACGTGAAGCAGTACAACCAGCGCGGTACCGATGCGCACACCTATACCGTCCTCGCCTTGACTCTGATCGGCACCGCCATCGGCGGCTTCGCCTTCAGCGCCGCCTCGGAGTGGCAGGGAAAAATCCTCGCGCTGATCATCTTGATCGGTTGGGGACTCGGCGTCCGATGGTGGAGCCGCACCCGGCCCCACCACACCAGCGACACCCACTGACCTCGCGAGGCGACGGGAAGGCGGGCGGGGACGACGTCACTTCAGCGTCGTATGCGCCGCCACCGTCAGGATCGACCGTAGCTGCGCAATGATGTCCAGCCGGTTCCGCACGAACTGCGGATCCGTGATCCTTCCGGTCGCCGGATCGGTGTTGCCGGCGCCGAACTGGAGCACCGGTGTGTGCACGTGCCCGCCCGGCAGCGTGTCGTGCAGGCCCAGCCGGTCGCGCAGCAGGGTCGCGCGGTAGGCGATCTCATTGGAGAGGTAGTTGCCGCCGCCGCCCTCACGGGCCGTGGAGCCCGGGGTGGGGCCGCCGGGGCGTACGACGGGTTCGGTGCTCCCTGCCGGGATCTCGGTCACCTCGGTGTGGTCGTAGGCCGGGAACCGGCCGGTGTGCGCGGTCACGATCGCCTTGTAGGGGAGGGTGGTCGTCGTCCACTGCGGCTGTGTGGCCGGGGCGGCGACCGGGATCGTCCCGGTGCTGCTGATGTTGTCGTTGTCGGGGGAGCCGCCACGCCAGGCCCCGTTCGTCCGCTCGACGTCGAAGCGGCCCACCCGGCCCTGGCTCACCGTCGTGTACAAGTCGACCTTCGGCAGGTACGGCGCCAGCGTCCGCTCCACCGTCCCCTCCGCGAAGTCCTGCCAGCGCACCGGGAACGTGACGGCCTCGATGCGGGCCGGACCGGAGTCGGTCTGGATCACCGTCCCGTCGAGAGCGAGCGCGACGGCCCCGGACGGGTTGGAGATCCTGATGTCCCGGTCCAGTGTGAACGGGTCGAAGCCGGTGACGAGAATGCGCTTGATGCCCGTGGCGCGCGACGGGTAGCGGATGTCGGTCTGGCCGCGCGAGGTCCGCTCCAACTGGTCCAGCAGGGACGAGCGTTGCGCGTCACCGAGCCCGAAGCCCGGCTCCCACGTGCGCACGTCCCGCGTCATCCCGAGCCGCGCCCAGTACAGCGGCCGGTCGTCGTCCCGGCCGAGGTCGCCGCCCGAGGGGCCCCGCCCCTGCGCCCGGTCGACGGCGCGCCGCCACAGCGCCGTACCGTCCCGTACGACGATGCCGCGGGCCTGCTCAAAGGAGTGCGCCCGGGTCAGGTCGCGGACGAAGTCCGCGTCCACGGAGTCGAATCCGGAGCGTCGCAGTATCTCCTGCGGCGCCGCCTTGTCGAGGCGCTGCTCCTCGACGGTCGGGGTCGGGGCGCCCTGAGCGGCCCGGGCCGCCGCCGTGGTCGCGGGTGCCGCCAGCCCCGCCAGCCCCGTCAGCAGGGCCATGCCGAGGATGCCGATCCGAACACGTAGGGAATTCAAGGGACTTGGGTCCTTCCGTCGCTGTGGGGGCGCGCGCACTGCCGGACCGCTGCAGTATCGCGTGACGGAAGTGGCCTACGCCATGGGGTGTGGCTCAGGAGCCTCGAACTCATACCGCAACCAGTAGAGATGGGCCGCCTTCACCATCAGCGTCACCTCGACGGTGAGTTCCGCCCTTGATCCGTCGGCGCTCCAGCGGCGAGGCGGCCATGAGCAAGGTCAACATCGACGCCACCCTGGTGCGCGGCGGCGAGGCGGCCCTGTCGCGCACCGAGGAACGCGTTGGGCGGGTAGGCGGTGCCATCGGCGTCTTCCTTGTACATGTCGTTGAACCGGAGCAGTTCGTTGCCGCAGCCGCCCTTGTCGCAGTCCTTCCACTTGACCGGTTTGTTCCACCAGCATTTCAGGTCGCCGCGGGTGCAGGCGCCCAGGCCCGGTTCGTTCTTGTCGTTCGGTCCGATCTTGCTGGGATCGCACTCGTTGTCCTTGGTACAGAACAGGCTCTCGGGCGGCTTGA
Organism: Streptomyces sp. CT34; assembly: GCF_000805335.1. Taxonomy (GTDB): domain Bacteria; phylum Actinomycetota; class Actinomycetes; order Streptomycetales; family Streptomycetaceae; genus Streptomyces. The sequence goes on from NZ_KN708638.1 coordinate 6,377,550, forward strand.
CTGCCGTGCGCGCGGGGTTGCTGGTCCACCAAGGCGGCACGGAAGCCGTGCACCATCGTGCCGGGGGACTCCAGCGCCTCGAGCGGGCGTGCGGCCCAGCCCAGGACCTTCTCCTGGTACGGCCAGTCCTGGGGGTGGGCTGCGTCCTTGTAGCTGTCGCCGCCGCTCGGGCTCTTCAGGAACGGAAGCCGGTTGGCCTTCCACAGTGGGTTGGCGGGGTTGTTGGTGAAGCCGACGCCCCACTTGCCGCCGTTCTTGTCTGCCTCCGCCTTGGGGTAGTAGCCGGAGTTGTAGGCCCACAGGGCGAAGAACCAGCTCTCCAGGTACTTCGGATTGCCGCCGTTGACGGTCAGGCCGTCCTTGTGGGTCACGTTCCACTTGTCGGCCAGGATGTTGACGCCGGCGGCGATGTTGGCGGTGTAGTCCAGTGCCGCGGCCTGCTGCTGCAGTGTGGTCAGTGGGCCCTCTTCGGGCTTCTCCTTGCCGCGGACGCGCATGCCGTCGGTGATCTGGGTGATGCCGTAACCGCAGTCGGCCTTGTCCCAGTTGATGCCCCACGACGTCCGACCGGTGCCGCAGCCGCGGACCCCGGACGAACGCGGCCTGGCGGACCTGTGGCGGCGTACGGCCCCGACCTTGTCCACCGCAGCTCGATCGCACTTGTGCGGCAACCTCGGGCTCTTCCTCGACAGCTATGTGCACGAACTCGCCGACGCGCACCGCGACCATGTGCCCGACCCCGCCGACCATGTGGCCAATCGCGCAGGCACGTTCGGATTCGCCTTTTCCCACGACCCTGTCCACCACCTGCTCAACCCCGCAGTGCCTCTACACCTGTTCGATACCTGGTAACTGCGCGCACTGCTCACCGCATTTGCCCAGGCCCCCACCGCGCAGAGCGACGCCCTGACCTACCCGCGCACCGCAGACACCACGGCTCGGCTGAACCACGGCGTGCACGTCCTCAAAACCTTCCTCGGATGCGACGCACAACACGCCGGCCGCCTCCTCAACGACCTGGGCAAAAGCCGCCTGGACACCTCCGGCTTCCTTGCGGCCTCGTTCAACCGAGGCCGCTGCGGCCGGATGCGGTAGGGCGTTGTCGTGATTGAACCGCTAGGCGCGACAGCTCCGATGGCCGCGCGCTCTGTCCCCTGCGACTTGCTTCGATAACTCATAGGGAGCGGTCGGGGCGCTTGACGAGGGCCGCCACGAGGAGCAGGCCGCTGAGTGAGGCGACGAGCAGGCCCGTGTGGTGCAGTGCGCGATCGTTGGCGGAGTCAGAGGTGAGGAAACTGAGCAGCGCGATGGCGAGGTTGGCGCCCAGTGACTGGCAGGTGCGGTACAGGCCGGAGGCGGCGCCGGATTGGCCGGCGGGTGCAGCGGCGTACATGGAGGTCTGGTTGGCCATGTTGTTGAAGCCGTCCGGCAGGCCGAGGACGATGCAGATGAGGACCAGGACCCACAGGGGGGAGGAGCTGGTCGGCAGGCAGAGCATCAGGCCGGCGGCGGCCATCGCGGCAGTACCGATCAGCAGTGGCACTCTGGGGCCCCAGCGTTTCTCCATGTAGGTGCTCACGACGGTGGTCGCGATCCCCAGGGCAGTGATGGGGAGGAGGACCAGGCCGGCCGTGGTGGTGCTCAGGCCGCGCGCTTCCTCCAGCCATTGCGGGAGGCCGTAGAAGATGCAGTAGAAGGCGGTGTAGGTGACGGTGGTGCGCAGGTAGGTGGCGCCGAGTTGACGGCTCGTCAGGAGACTCAGTTCCAGGAAAGGGACCGGGGCGCGGCGTTCGCGGGCGACGAGGGCCAGGGTGCCGAGGACGACGACGGCCAGCCACCAGGGCTGTGGCGCGCGGGCCAGGGAGAACAGGAACAGCATCAGTGCCGTCGAGACCGCGGTGAACAGCAGCATGCCCAAGACGTCGAACTGGGCCGCTGTCAGCCGTTCCCGAAGCCCGGTGGCCCGGGTGGGCGGCGTGGGTTCGGCGGGCACGGTGAGGAGCACCGCGGTGCCGGCGATCAGCGCCATCGGCACGTTGAGAAGGAAGATCCCTGGCCAGCGCAGCAGGTCCACCATGACTCCTCCGACGGTGGGTCCAAGTGCGCCCACCACCTGTGCGCAGACAGCGAGTGCCCCTAGCGCTGTCTGCGGCCGGGCCTGCCGCTCCTCCGTGACTTGGCGGATCATCGCGACGGCGCTGGGGTACTGGGCGGCGGTGCCGATGCCGAGCACCACCCGGCAGGCGATCAGTGTGCCGATGCCGGGGGCGTACGGAGCCACGCAGGAGCTGACGACGACCAGGCACAAGCCCGTCAGGAAGACCTTGCGTGCCCCCACGAGGTCGGCGATCCGGCCCATGACGGGGGCTGCGACCGCGGTCGTCAGGTACAGCGCCGAGACCAGCCAGAACGTCAACTGGCCGGCGTCGAAGTCCTCCCGGATGCTGACCAGCGCGACCGCGATCATCGTGGAGTTCAGGGCCTGGAGTACGGTCCCGAACGCCAGGGAGCCGATGATCCGTTTGGGTAGTTTCGCGGCGTCGTCGGTCCTGCAGTCCGGGGTGTCGGCGTGGGTCACAGTGCTCCTGACGCGATGCGGTGGACGGCTTCCTCCAGGAGGCCCCGGTCGGTGGCGAAGGTCATCCGTGCCCAGTGGCGGCCGTCGGAGCCGAACTCGCGGCCGGACAGCAGCCGGACCCCGGTGCGCCGCTCGATGAGCCCGGCTGCGTCCTCCCGCAGCCTGAGCCGCCTCAGGTCCAGCCAGAGGAAGTAGGTGGCGCGCGGCGGCCGGACCCGGACGGTGGGGGCGAGGTCGCGCAGTATGCGCACCATGGTGTCGCGGTTGCCGCGCAGATACGCCCGGGTACCGCGGAGCCAGGGGCTGTCCTCGGCGTAGGCGGCGGTGAGTGCGGCCTGTTGGACGCCCTTGGGGACGGTCATGCGCGGGCCGATGCGGCGTATCGCGTCCTTGAGGGGGCCCTCGGCAGGGGTGAGCGCGAAGGCCACGCCGAGGCCGGAGAGGTTGTGCGACTTGGTCGGCCCGGACAGGGTGATGGTGCGCGCGCGGGCATCCTCGCCGAGTGCGGCGATGGGTGTGTGGTCCCCTTCGAGGATGAGCCGGGAATGCAGCTCGTTGGAGATGATCGACAAGTCATGCTCGCGGGCGAGCCGTGCGAGTTGCCGGAGCTCTTCACAGGTGAACGCGTATCCCGTGGGGTTGTGCGGGTTGCACAGATGGAAGGCGCGGGTGCGTTTCGTGAGGCGCGCGGCAACGCTCTGATCCAGGGTGCCGTCGGGGCGCAGGGGTACTCCGACGGGCCGTCCCCCGGCGGCGGCGATGGCGTCCGGGATGAAGTGGTACGAGGGCGAGAAGTAGAGGACTTCGTCGCCGGGGCACAGGAGTTGGTCGAACAGCAGGTAGGCGGCGGCCACGCAGCTGCTGGTCAACCAGACGTCCGCGGGGGCGAGCGTCAGGCCGTGGTGCGCAGCGTAGTAGTCGCAGATGGTCTGTGCGGTCCCGTTGGTCGTGTAGTGCGGCGGGTAGCCGAGGGGGTGGCGCAGGCGGCGGCGGACCGTGTCGGTCACCGCGGGGTCGGTGGGGAAGTCCATGTCCGCCAGGTCGAGCGGGATGCCACCGGGCGGGCACTCCTGCCACTTCTTGGAGTGTCGCCGCGGGTTGTCGGCGTACTGTGCCGGAGCCGGGGCAGGCGGGGCAGTTTCAAACGGTGTCATGGCCGAAGTTCCGTGCCCCCAGGTGGTGGTAGTAGTCCTTGCGCAGCGTGCGCAGCGGCCCGGCGGTTTCGGCGAACGCGCCGGAACCGGTCACGAGTCGGTCGGCCTCGATGATGACGAGCCGCTCAAGCGCCTCGTGGGATGCGACGAGTTGGCTGCTGTCCAGGTGCCGCCATGCCTCTGTGATGGCGTCAGCGGCCCGTCGGCGCACTGGTTGCCCCATGGCGAGCAGGGCGTACAGCGGCAGGGTCCACTGGAAGACCGACAGCAGGTCGTGGTGGCCGCAGGCGCGCACGGCGAGTTCGTCGGCCACGCGCAGGGCGCGCTCGGTGCCGGGCGCGGTATCGCCGCAGCTGAGGAAGTGGGCCAGACTGTTGGTCATCCGCTGGACGGGATCGGGCAGCCTCTCCCCTGCGCCCGGTAGGACTTCACGGGCGCGGATGATCTGCTCGGCCTCTGCCGGCGCCGCGTCCCCGCGCAGCTCTGCTCGGTGCCGGTAGGCGTGCGCGTACCGCAAGGTGTCATCCTCTGGTACGTCGTGCAGCATCCACAGGCAGTCCGCCAGCATCCGGACCCGGGCGAGTTCGCCTGGGGGTGCGCTGTCCGGGTCTTTCCGGCCGCCCTCGGTGGTGGGGCCCAGCAGCCAGGCGGCGAGGTGGTGGGTGAACACTTCGAACTGCTCGGCCGCGGCGACTGGTGGTGGCGGCGGTGCGGCCAGCGGGAAGCCTGTGGCCAGCGGCCGGTCGAAGGCCACGTACATGTCGCGGGCGAAGAACGATCGGAGCGCACCGAGTCGGGCGGCGGGCGCGACGAAGACGGTGGGGTCCAGACCGGGGCACGTCGCTCGCAGCCGGGTTTCGAGGCCGTGGGCGGGATGGCCGTCGGCGGCCTTGTCCTGGACGACGGCCAGCAGGTCGATGTCGGACACCAGGCGGTAGCGGTCCGGGTGTTCGGCCTGGACGGTCGGTTCGCCGCGTGCCAGCGATCCGCTGACGTAGACGTTGACGTCGGTGCTGCCTTCCGCGTCCAGGTGTTCCTGGATGCTTCGGCGGAGCCGGGTCATCTGCCGGGCGACCTCGTGTCGCGCGGGAAGGGGGATGAACTGGGCGTGGCCGCACCACTCGTTGAGGGCGTGGGTGGTGTCGGTGGTCATGACAGGGCTCCTTCGCGGTTCGTCCCGGTCCTGGGCGGGGTGTGGTGGCGGACGGAGCCGTGGTGGACGAGTCGTCCGCGAGCCATGACGAACGTGGGGTGGTGCAGGGCAGGCAGGTCCGTCAGCGGGTTCCCGGCCACCCCCAGGAGGTCGGCCGCCATGCCGGGGGCCAGGTTCCCGGTGCGATCGGCGATGCCGAGCGCAGTTGCTGCGTGGGTGGTCGCCGCGGCCAGCACCTCCTGGTGCGTCATTCCGATGTCCGTCATGATCTCCAGGCCCGACGCGTAGGCGTGGTGCGCGATGTGCTCGATGCCCGCGTCGGTGCCGCCGATGAGCCGTACGCCGGCGTTACGCATGGCGGCCAGATGCCGGGAGCGCTGCCGCCAGTCGATCCGGCCCGCGGGGTTGCGGGCGTTGCTGTTCACGGTCGGGCAGACATACGTCTCCCTACGGGCCATCAGGTCGGCTATGTGTGGGGCGAATTCCAGGCCCTTGCGCCCTACCCAGGTGCAGTGCTCGAGCGTGTCGACGCCTTCCTCGACCGCCATGGCGATGCCCTCGGTGCCGTGTGCGTGGGCGGCGACCCGCATGCCCAGTCCATGGGCCGTCTCCACGGCCGTGCGCACCTCGGCCCTGGTGAATTGGGGTGCCCCCGGAGCCGTCCGGTTGGTCATGAACCCGCCGGTGACCATGATCTTGATGAGGTCCGCGCCGTGGTCGTGGTGCCGTCGCACGGCCTCGGCGACAGCGTCGGCGTTTGCGCACTCGCCGCCCATGAACCAGCAGTGGCCCCGCACCGTGGTGATCGGCCGGGTCACGGTGACCAGACGCGGTCCGGGCACCATGCCCGCGGCGATTCTGTCGGCCAGCACGCGATCGAGATCGCCGCGGGCACCCAAGTCACGGACGGTGGTCACGCCGGCACGGAGCATGCTCGCGGCATTGCGGGCCATCAGCGCCAGTTGCTCGTCGTCGTGTTGGCGGCGCATCACCGATACCGGGTCAGGTCCGGCGTCGAAGCCCAGGTGAACATGGGCGTCGATGAGTCCGGGCAGCAACGTCGCATCGCCCAGGTCCAGGCGGGTGGCGGGGTGCGGCAGCGTGGCAAGGTCGGCCTCCCGGCCGATGTGGCGGATGACGCCGTCCGCCACATGTACCGCTCCGTGGTGCAACACCTGGAGTCCGGTGCCGGCGAGTACCCGGTCGGCGGTGACCAGCCAGCTGCCGGTGTCCAGGCGGGCCGTCATCGGTCCACCGCGATGGTGATGTCGTCCTGCTTGAGTGCGTAGACCTCCCGGCCGCAGATGCTGTTGAGGATCAGCGCGCTACGCCAGGCAGCCAGGCTGAGGTTCGGGTCGGCCACGCCGTGCGTGGCGCCGGCTGCGTTCTGTACGTGGATGTGGTGGGAGGCGGGGCCGTCCCAGGCGATGCGGTAGTCCTTGCCCACGCGGTAGGCGCCGTCTGCGAGGTTGAGGCGGCCCGCCAGCGGTGCCATGAATTCGGGGAGTTGTGAGCGATAACCGGTGGCCAGGATGACGTAGTCGGCGTGCACCTCCTGGGACGTCCGGGTCGTGGCGTCCTCCAGCACCGCGGAGGCGACGTCCCCGGTCCGCTCCAGTGCGATGAGCCGGGCGCCCGCCAGCAGTCGGTGGTCGACGTGTTCGGGCAGCAGGTAGTCGATCTCGTACAGGCGGCGGTAGAGCTGTTCGAGGAGGGGTGCGCTGATGCCGCCGTGGGCAGCGGCGGATTGGCGGCCCAGGAGGTCGTGCCGCTGCTGCTCGGGCAGGCCCTGGAAGAACTCGACGTATCGGGGGTTGAACCAGTCGTTGGTGAACGGGGAGTTGTCGACGGGTGCGAAGCCTCGGCCGCCGCCGGCCCAGGTGAACTGCCGGGGCAGGCCGGTACGTCCGGAGAGGATGTCGGCGGCGATTTCGGCCGCGCTCTGGCCGCCGCCGACGAGCAGGACGTTCCGGTCGCCCATCGGCCGGTCGCGGTGTAGGTGGTCGGCGGCGTGCCAGACGTTGTCGCTGTGCGTGTCGCGGGCGCATGGCGGGATCCAGGGCCGCTGTCCGACGCCGAGCACAAGGTGGCGGGCGCGCCAGTGGGCACCGTCGTCGGTGTGGGCGACGAACGATCGCCCGTCGTGGTCCACGTCCCGCACGGCACGTCCCAGGTGGACGGGGAGCCGCTTCGCCGCCCAGCAGAAATACTGGCTGAACTCCTTGCGGCTCACGTAGGGGGCGGCGGCGACCAGATGGCGGTAGAGCCGTCCTTCCTCCCGTAGGAAGTTCAGGAACGAGTGGGGGTTGGTGGGGTCCACGAGGCTCACCAGGTCCTTCACCGGGCTGACCTGGAGCCGTGAGGAGTCCCACAGCAGTCCGGGGTGCCAGGAGGGAACTTGGCGCGCCTCCAGCAGGGTGACCGCCACTTCTGCGCACGGCTCGGCCAGTGCGGCGAGACTGAGGTTGGCTGGGCCGGCACCGATGCCCAGCACGTTGTTGACGCCATCCATGTAGGTACTCCAGGGGTGAGGGGAAGAGCGGGCGCTACGCGGCGTCTGCCGGGAAGTCGACCACCGCCCAGGTGGCGATCTCCCGCCACAGCTCCACGCCTTGGACGTGGTCGGGATGGCTGAGGTAGCTCTCGACGGCCTGGTGGTCGGAGAATCTGCCGATGACGGCGAAGTCGTAGCCGATGTCGCGGTCAGTTGTGTTGCGGCCGCACTCCCAGGAGAGGATTTCCGGGATGTGGACGGGGTGGCGCCGCGAGGCGCGTTCGGCCTGGAGGGCCCGGGGGTCATCCCAGGTGACTCCGGGGCGGAATTTGAACAGGACGACGTGGTTCAGCACGATGATGGTTCATTTCTGTGAGGCGAGCACAGCGCGGTGTACTGCGGGTTGATGTGACGGCCGTTGTTGTGGTCCTTGAGGGCGGCGTAGTAGTCCAGCCGTACGTCGGTCAGCGCGGTCTGGCCGGCCGTCATGGCGTGCTGGTCACGCTCCGCGAGGTCGCGCGGCGTCGTGGAAAGCAGTGATTCGGCGACGGCCGCCCGGGAGCGTAGGTCGGTCGCGGCGGTCCGGGACCAGATGTCGTACAGCGCCTCGGCGGCCCGTAACCGGTCGTCGGGGCGGGGCGCTCGGACGGCCAGGAGGAAGAGCAGCAGGCCGCACTGGAAGAGGTTCATCACGTCGGTACGATCGGCGGCCAGTGCCTCGATGCGGGCGACGAGTTGCCGCAGTGCTCCGGGACCCTCTCCGGCGCCGAACAGGACGGCCAGTGAGGTGATGACGCACTGGTAGACGTCGAGGTCCGGTGAGGCGCCGGGGAGGTGGGTTTCCCGGTAGCGCACCAGTTGGCCCACGTTCGGTCCCGGCATCACCCGCCCGATGGCGGGCGTGTCGCGGTAGGCATAGGTATCGCCGTAGCGCAGCGGCCCGTCGGGCGGCGGCTCCAGCAGGCACCGGAGGCTCTCCAGGGCGAGCTTGAGCAGATGGACGGCGGAGGACTCCCGTAAGAGGTAGCTGTGGTCCGCGTCGCCGGCGGCCGTGTCGAAGAGCAGACAGGCACCCAACTGGTGGACCAGTACCTCCAGTTGTTGTCGCGGGCCGATGTCGGGCGGTGCCGGGCGGCGGACGTCGAAGCTGCGGACGAGCGGCCGGTCCAGGCCGCACCACAGGTCGCGACCGTAGAGGGAGCCGACCCGGGGCAGATCGGACGCGGCGACGTACAACACCGTCACCTCCACGTCCGGGAAGCGGTGCGTGAGGTGTTCTTGGAGGGTGAACACACCGTGGTCCGCCGGGAGTTCGTCGTCAGTGACGGCCACGAGGTCCACGTCGGAGTGGAGCCGGTAGCGACCGTCGGAGCCCAGCGTGACGGAGGGTTCCTGCCGGGACAGGGAGCCGCTGAGATAGAGGTTGACGCCTTCAGCGCGGCAGTCGAGGAGGTAGCGCGCCGCCTCGGCGACATAGTGGTCCAGTTGCTCGGAGACCTGGGCACGCGCGGTGTGCGGGACGAAGCGCGATGCGGCGAACCAGTCGAAGTCCGGGCCGGTAGACATGGCGGAGGAATCCTTCGGGTGGTGAGGGGAGACCAGGCAGGGAACGGGGGCGCCGCGGGGTGCGGTGGCGAGCCGGTGCGCCTAGCGGGCGCGGTAGACGGCCTTCACCGCCGCCATGTCCCAGTCGGCCATACCCTCGTCGCAGGCACGGTTCAACTGCTGCTGGGCGCGCTGTGACACGAGCAGGGGCGGGGCGCCGCCCGGCCGCGCCCGCAGCGCGTACGCCAGGTCCTTTGACAGCGTTCCGACCGCGCACTCCACGTCGGTGAAGTGGGCTTCGGTCATGTTCCGGCCCTTGCTGGTGGCCACACCCGCCCCCCAGCCGTGCGCCGACAGGATGGCGGTGACGTGTGCCGGGGCCAGTCCCAGGGACTCCGCCAGGGACAGGGCCTCGGCCGCGGCTACCAGGATCGTGCCGCAGAGCATGTTGTAGACGAGCTTGAAGCCGACGGCTTCGGGGATGCCTCCCATACGGATCACCTTCTGGCCGATGGCCGAGAACACCGGTTCCAGGCGGTCGAGCACGATGTCTGCGCCACCTGCGAAGACGATCAGAGTGCCCGCCTCGGCTCCGGGCCGGCTGCCGGTCACAGGAGCCACCGCGGCCCCGGCGCCCCGTGCGGTGACGGCCTCGTGCCACTGCCGCGCCCACTCGGCGGAGAGCGTGGAGATCTCCACCCCTACACTCCCGTCCACCATCGTGGTGAGTGCCCCGTGCCGGCCGAGCCACACCTCGCGGCTGGCCGCGGCGTCGGCGACGACGGACAGCACGGCGTCCGCGCCCTCGGCTGCCTCGGCGGGGGTGGCACAGACGGTGTCCCGCGGCGTGGCAAGGCCGTCCAACCGGGCCCGTGTGCGGTTGTAGAGCCGCAGCGCATACCCGGCCTGCTGCAGATTGGCGATGATTCCCCGGCCCATGATCCCGGCGCCGAGTACGGCTACCGTCCGGATCCCGTTCATGGTGGTCACCTCCGGTCACCTGGCGCTTTTCGGCGCCCTGCCGTACAGGCACCAGATCATCGTCGGTCGGAACACCTTGACCGGGCGCAGCGGCTCGGTGCGCTCGACGACGTCGAGTGAGGCGATGCAGGCGTCTGCCCCATCCCTGGCGGCCAGTTGGGCGGCCAGTGGCTTGGCTCGTACGTAGGTGATGTCGGCCTGCGGCACGTACTCGCGGGCGAAGGCGAGCGTGGCGGGATGGACGGCGAGGGTGCGCACCTCGGAGACGTTGGCGACGCGCCGGGGGTTGAGGGCCACGCACATGTCCTTGGTGGGCTGCTCCCAGAGCGCCAGCAGCCGTAAGCGGCCCAGGTAGCTGAAGTGCAGGTCGACCCAGCTCTGTTGTATTCCGGACGGGTCGCGGTCCAGGTAGCCGGTCGGCACCAGTGCGCAGATGTCCCGGTTCCAGGCCCGTTCCATGGCCTGGCTGAAGGAGTCGGTGAGTTCGACGTGAGGGAAGTGCAGCTGGGCGGTGGCTTCGGCGTCGGTGCCTTGGGGACCCAACGTGACGACCGTCTCCGTGATGCCGCGGGGTGCGGTGGTGTAGGGCGAACCGGGACACGGGGCGGATTTTTCGGGAGGACAACAGAGTTGAGCCACCGGGTCGTTCCTTTCATGTGCTGTTCATCTTGCAGTCACCATGCGCGGTGGCCACTTCGGTAGAGTCCTGACCGAAGGCCGGGCAAGCCTTTCGGGCGAGTGACCGCCTGATGCGGTATCCGCGTATGGCGTGGAATGGCAGAGATTTACGGCAGAGGCGTACGACTGCACGGACCTGAAATCGCGTGTCCGAGCTGTGTGGACAGCGAAATCCGGACAGTCCGAGCAGAGTTCCAGAGATCTGGAAAAGCCCGTGGGCGGACGCGGGTCCTTCAGACTGCCACTGCGCTGAGCAGCCCGGTTTCCACCGGTTGCGCCTTCGCGAGCAGATTCACCAGAAGCGAGCGGCGGACCGCGGTCCGGGCGATGTCCTGCCAGTCCTGCGGCGAGCTGCCGGGTGGCGCGGGAGCGGGGTGCACCGCGCACACCACGTCCTGCAGCGGAACAGGCACGCTGGTGTCCACCTTGAGCAACCCGCGGATGTCGACGCGGGCTCGGGCGGCCACGTCCCAGGAGCACTCCACGCCCGTGTGCAGCAGCGCCTCGCGCCGGGCCAGCAGTGCCACCTCCGAGGCCAGCCCCATTAGGAGGTATTCCTGTGGGTTGGGGCCCCAGTCGACACCGGTGAGCTGCTTGGGCTGGTCCACCCGCAGCACGGGGGCGTGGGGGCCGTCCGCGCCGGTGGACTCGAACTGCGTACCGCTGACCCATCGCACCCGCCGGGTCAGCAACTGCGCGCCGGCGGTCGCGAGCGGGGGCAGCACGGCCTGCGGCGCCACGTCCTCGTCCGTCTCCCCGCCAAGGTCGAGCCGGACCGGCACCGGGTCGGTGAGGGTGCGGTGGTTGGGGCTGTGGCTACGCACCTGGTCGAGCACCTCGTGCAGGACAGCGGCGTCTGCCGCGCCCTCCGCCTCGATGCGGTAACCAAGGCCGGCCGGGGGGACGGTGAGATCGGAGCTGTCCGCGGCGGGCACGAAGGCGGCCCTGATCGTCAAGGCGAGGGATTCAAAGGTGATACCGCGTGCGCTTCCGCCGCCGACCATAGTCTTCAGCGAGCAGGCAGCCACAGCCGTGAGGGCCAGGTCAAGGGGGGTGGGTTCGTGTACCGAGCCCAGGGAGGCGCCCAGCGCATCGGGGGTGCGCACGTCGATGCGGAAGTCGCGGGCGGACTTGACGCTGCCGAGCAGCGCCGGTTCCGTGTGGGCGGTGACGCCGCGGGCCGGGGAGAAGCGTGCGCGGGCTCCGTAGCGGTACTGCGCCTCGCGCGGGTTCTCCCGTATTTCATGCGCCACCTCGCTGAAACCAGAGGTGTTGAAGCTGTTTCTCATGATGGCTCTCTTCCGGGTCAGAGGGCGTCGAGCGCCTGGCTCAGATCGTCGATCAGATCGGTGAGGCCCTCGATACCCACGGAATAGCGGATCAGTCCGGGGTGAATGCCGATCGCCTCGCGCTGAGCCTCGGTCAGAGAGCTGTGCGAGGTATTGGCAGGCATGCTCACCAGTGATTCGATGCCACCCAGGCTGGTTGCCGTATAAGGAATCCGTAGCCCGGCCGTCAGCTTCAACGCGGCCTCGTCCCCCCCCTCGCACCTGGAAGCTCACCATTCCACCGTATCCACCGTGCACATCTTCCCTGAGATAGCTGTAGGGATAATCGGCGAGTGAGGGGTGGTGCACTCGGACGACATTCGGGTGTCCGCTCAGGAAAGCCGCGATGCCCTCCGCATTGGCGTTCTGCGTACGCATGCGTATCGGAAGTGTCTTCATCCCGCGTTCCAGAAGGAAGCAGGAGAGCGGTTCCAGGGAGCCGCCGAAGCGGAGCGTCTGCGCCCAGATACGGTCCAGGAACTTCCGGCGACCGACCACACAGCCAGCGGTCAGATCACTGTGTCCGTTGAGGTATTTGGTCGCGCTGTGCACCACCAAATCGGCGCCCAAGTCCAACGGCTTCATGTTCACCGGCGAAAGAAATGTATTGTCCACGACGAGAAGGGCGTTGTTCTCGCGGGCGATACGGGAGATCTCGCGCAGCGGGGGTGCCTTGAGCAGAGGATTGGTCAGGCCTTCGAAGAACAGCAGCTGGGTTTCCGGGCGGACCGCCTGGGCGATGGCGGCAGGGTCGGCCGGATCGACGAAGGTCACCTCACGACCTGCCGACGGCATGTCCTCACGCAGCAGGTTGTAGGTGCCGCCGTACACGTCGTAGGCGGAGATGATGTGGCTGCCGCTGTTGGTCAGCGCATAAACGGTGGCGGCGGTCGCGCTCATACCGGACGAGGTGACCAGCGCGCTCTCCGCGCCTTCGAGGGCGGCCAGCTTCTCCTGCACCGACCATTGGGACGGGTTCCCGTAGCGCGTGTAGATGGGCACATCGCGGGTCGCGCCTTCCGAAAACGCCCGGTAACTGGCCTCGTCCAGAAGGAAGGTGCTCGTCTGGAAGACCGGTGTGCCGACGCTTCCGGTGACCGGGTCCCCGTATGTCCCGCTGTGCACGGCGAGGGTCGACTCATTTGCGTTACTGTCGAGTATGCGATGGTGCGGTGAGCGCGGCCCCGCGGTCCGCCGGCGATTGAGGTCGTTGAACCAGTTGACGTCGCCCGTCGGGGTGGGGTCAAAGCCAAGTGCTGCGCGACTTTCCTCGTGCAATGAATTTCCTACCCTATTGGGTGGCATAGGAGTTGGGTCATGACATACCCAATCCCAACCATGCCACCTTGCGGAATACCCCCGAGCCGTCGGTCACGTAGGGGTCGAAGGCATGGCGCAGGGAAAACCCTGAATACCTGCATATGGCAGGAGCCTCACTTTGAGTGACGCCCGCTGTCAACCACCTGATCCGTTTCAAGCCAATGGCACGATCGCTCCCTTCGGCTCCCGTTCCGCATCTCCGCACGGGCGACAGCGCGCGCCAACCAGTCGGAGCTGGCTTGTTCCTGATGGTTGATTCTTGGCCGGCGAACGCACGAGCGACTACGGTGATCGCGTCAGTTGATTGCACAGGCAGTAAACTCGCAGGCGTGACCTGTTGTGACAGTGGACCGTCAATTCCCAAGTCCCTGCCAATAAAAGGTCAAGCGGGTCATCTTCCACAAGTTCGAGAGCAGGTGTGCCGGTTGAAGGTTCTCATCGCGGGCGGGGCAGGTTTCATCGGGAGCACGGTGGCCTCCGCTTGCCTGGACAGCGGGATCGTTCCGGTGATCCTCGACAACCTGGTGACCGGTCGCAGGGAGTTCACCACCGACCGCATCTTTTACGAGGGCGACATCGCCGATGCGGCGCTCCTCGACGCTGTCTTCGCCGACCACCCCGACATCGAGGCGGCGATCGACTGTGCCGCTCTCATCGTCGTCCCCGAGTCCGTGGCGGACCCTTTGCGCTACTACACGGAGAACGTCGCCAAGGGCATCCAGTTCCTCGGCCATCTCCGGCGCAACAACTGCCGCCGACTGCTGTTCAGCGCCTCGGCCTCCATCTATGCCACCGGTGACGACTTCACGGTCGACGAGGGCTCCCCCGTCGACCCCCTGAGCCCGTACGCGCGCACCAAGGCCGTCTTCGAGACCGCGCTGCGCGACATCGCCGCGGCCGGCGAGATGCAGGTGGCCTCCCTTCGTTACTTCAACCCGATCGGTGCGGACCCCACGATGCGCACCGGCCTCCAGGTACGCCGCCCGACCCATGCCCTCGGCAAGATGGTCGAGGCGATGACCACCGGTGAGAAGTTCATGGTCACCGGTGTCGACTGGCCCACCCGGGACGGCTCGGGCATCCGCGACTACGTCCACGTATGGGACTTGGCTCAGGCGCACATCAAGGCACTGCGGCGCTTCGACGAACTGGTGGCTACCGGCGACACGCCTGGCTACCAAGTTGTTAACCTCGGCACCGGCACGGGCACCACCGTCCGGGAACTGCTCTCCGCCTTTGAAGCAGTCACCGGCCGCCCGCTGCCGTCGGTGGAGACCGGTCGCCGCCCCGGCGACAACGCCGGTTCCTACACCCGCAGCGAGCGGGCGGCCAAGCTCCTGGGCTGGCGCCCGCAGCACTCCCTCGAAGAGGGCATTCGCCACACGCTGCAGTGGTTCGAGCGCCGCGACCGCGTCCTGAGCGCAGGCGACTGACCGCTGCTCCCTTTCGGCATCCCGGCGGATGCGGTGGCAGGCGGCCCGGTCACCGTATCTCGGAGAGGAACCCAGTCCGTGTCCCCGCACACTCCCGAGATCCTGCCTCCGCACCCGCTCCGCCCGGACTACGACCGGTCACTGGGCGCGGACGACGTACACGCCCTGTTCCAGCGCCGGCTCGAACCAGCCAACTACACCACCCGGTACTTCACTGCGCTGGCAGCGCGCCTGGACAAGGAGCTCTCCCGGGCCCCGGACGACGACCAGCTCGCTTACGAACTCGCCTTCGTCCTCCTGCAGAACCGCGCCGATGCCGATGCGGTGCACCGGGCCCGTGACCTGCTGGACCGTGTCCGCACCGAGGCCATGGCCCGCCCCGGCGACGTCGCCCATCTGCGCGGCCTCGTCGCCTCGATCATCTCGCGCCTCGACGCGCCCGTGGCCGCCCAACACCGCATCGCTCGACGCGTCAACTGGTCCATCAACAACCGCTGCCCCATGGCATGCCGGGGCTGCTACAACCCCTTCGCAGAGGACCAGATCGGCCTGACCGAGGCCCGGGTCGTCGTCGACAAACTCGCCGCGCACGGCACCAGCGACCTGGTGCTCTCCGGCGGCGACCCGCTGCTGTGGCCGCCGATCTTCGACGTCATTGACCACGCACACCAGGCCGGGCTGAAGGTCGCCCTCGACACCACCGGCTACACCCTGACTCCGGAGACCATGGCCCGGCTCAGCGGCTCCCTCGCCTCGATCCGCCTGCCGCTGGACGGCAGCA
This sequence comes from Streptomyces sp. CT34, assembly GCF_000805335.1. Lineage (GTDB taxonomy): Bacteria > Actinomycetota > Actinomycetes > Streptomycetales > Streptomycetaceae > Streptomyces. The sequence continues at coordinate 6,392,995 of NZ_KN708638.1, forward strand.
CCCCAGACATCCAACATGCCTTCCGGCGCAGCCGCGACCGTGACTTGGTCACCCGCTTCCGCCGCTCCCTGCAGCTGTGCGACGACGCCGGCTTCAACGCCGTCCGCGTCCACACCGTCGTCTCCCGCCCCAACCTCACCGACCTCGACGCCATCGCCGAGACCATCTTCAGTCATGCGTGCGTGCGGCAGTGGCTCCTCTTCCAGTGGTGGGGTCGCCGGGCCTCGAAGCGACTGACCGACGAACTTGCCGTACCTCTCGCAGAGGTGACGGCCGCGGCCCGGCGCCTCGGCGAGAGGTACCCGGACAAGGAGATCTACTGCGCATCCACCGACAAACGAGAACTGGTCAACTTCTTCATCCAGAGCAGCGGCCAAGTCGTGACACTCGCCTCCGGCTACATGGAGGAATTCATCGTCGGCCACATGCTGCACGACGACATGGACACCCTCGCCGCCAGCCCGGTGCTCGACTTCCCCGCGATCCACAGCGGCCTCCCGGTCACCATCGACAAGCCCGCTGCACAAGGGGACACGGGAGTGACTCATGAGCGGACCATGTCGCCTCCCGCGCGTCCGAGCGAAGAGAGACCTTGATCTAACTGCAGAACGCCTCGGTCTCGCTGTCGCCGACCATCAGCCCGAGAACCTCGCGCCCGCCGTCCTCGGCGATGCCGGTGGCGATGACGACGGCCTGGGAGACGATCTGATGGTTCACGCGGGCCTTGCGGTACGTCGCGTTCAGGTAGATGTAGGGAGAGCGGGTGTGGTCCAGTGGCAGGGTGCGGAAGGGGGTGAGCCTATCGTCCAGACCTCCGCGGATCCGCGAGACCTCGCTCTTGGAGATGCCGGTGTCTGGACCCAGGGCCTTGACCAAGTCGTCTACCGACCGCGTCGAGACGCCCGGCATGTACGACTCCATGATGACGGCGTACAGCGCCTGGTCGATACGGCGCCGACGCTCCTGAAGGCTGGGGAAGAAGCTGCCGGTCCGCACCTTCGGGATGGCCAGGTCCCGGCCGCCGGCCTGCGTGGTCAGCAGCTTCTCGCGATGCCCGTTGCGCCAGGTCCTGCGGGTGTTGGTGTGCTCGCCCGGCTCGGCGTCGATCGTCTCCGCCGCACGCGGTGACTCCATCAGGCGGAGTAAGCCGGACTGGGACAAGGCCATCGCGCTGCCTCTCACTTGGACGGACCTTCTTCGTCGAGAGTTGCGCGACGGCCGCCTCATGACCTGGGACCACGTAAAGATCCCCACTACAGGGCCCCGGACCCCTATCTCTGACCCCAGGTGCAAAGTAGCGGTGTCACGGATAGTCGACGCTCGCCGCGTCGTGATCTGTCTTCGGCGGCAATCGGTCACCGTCAGCACCACAGGACAGCAGCAGTGGCAGCGACTCCAGCCTGGGTATGTGGATCCAGCCCTCAGCCCGCGCGGCATCGAGCTCAGCGGGGCCGGGGCGGACCGTTAGTCCAAGGGCTGCAGCTCGTGCGGTCAGCGCACACACGAGCGCGTCGAAGGCATGCTCGTTCTCATAGGCCCGACGCGTCGCGGTGTCGCACAGCAGCCATGGCGCCGCGGTCAGCAACTCGTCCGTGCTCCGCCGGCCGTTGAAGAGATTCCAACGGTAGCGCGAAGCCTTCGGGTACACCTCACAAATCTGGCCCTCGCCCGCGCGGCCAACGTGACAGCCCAGGTTGTTGAGTTCGTCCTCAAGGTGCGCCCACCGCGCGACCATCGCGCCGATCCGGTCGAAAGGAGCAGGAAGCGGCGGACTGAGAGGACGAAGCTGGTCCCGCACCAGGCGGTCGGTCAGCCGGTAGCGCAGGTACTCTTTCCGGTAGTGCTCGCTATCCTGTCCACGGCCCGGCCACGCAGCGCCACCAAGGTGCGCACCCACCGCCCGCACGAATTCGGCCGGCCATCCGAAAGGTGTGTCGACGCCGGCTTGGTCGCCAGGGCCAAGGCCCGAGAGTTGATCAAGTAGCTCGCCGTCGGTGCACCTGAGCAAGGGCGGGGAAACCGTCGCCGTTCTGTCTCGCCACTCCACCATCGACACCGCAGTCCTGGAGCGGTCCGCCGACAAGTCGATCCCCACCGTGCGCATCCGCCCATGGTGACACGACTCTCGCCGTGACCGTTTACTGGTGAAGACGGATCACGACACACCCTGCCTTGCATCCGAGGCCGGAGGAACCCGGAGCCGCTACGCCCCGGCGATAGCCGCCGCGGTGGCCGCCACTGGTATCGCCACCGTCACAGCGGTAACAAGGACGCCAAGCCGGCCGACGTGGACAAGGCGCTGACGGACGGCGCCACCTCCGACAAGATCAGCAACCCGGGCCAGGGCACGCCCAACAAGCTGCTGAAGATCGTGAAGTAGTCGGCTTCTGTCGCTCAGCACCGCACGCCGGCCGTCGCGCTCTCCCCCACGGGGCGCGGCGGCCGGCGCCGTTGTGCGACGAGCCGGCAATTCACCTTCCCCTGCGCAGAGTTATCCACAGGAGGCTTCCTCCGGAACCGGTGGCGGGGTGCTGCGACTACCGTCGGTGACATGCACGGAGGACTGCCGTTCATCGGCATCAGCACCATCATCTACGGCGCGATCGGCATCGTCTGCGTCGTGGTCAGCGCGATCCGCAGGACAGGGGGAAGCTCATCATGCACACCGTCACCGTCATCGTTCCCGCTCACAACGAAGAAGAGGGCCTTCCGGCCACGCTGGAATCCCTCGCGCGGCAAACCGTCCCGCCCGACCGGATCCTGGTCGTGGACGACGGCTCCACGGACCGCACCGGAGAAGTCGCCGCATCGCACGGAGTGACCGTGCTGCGCCCGCCGCACCGCCTCGGCAGCAAGGCCAGGGCGCAGAACCACGCACTGCCGCACTGCACCACCGACCTCGTCCTGGCCGTCGACGCGGACACCGTCCTCGCCCCGGACTACCTCGCCCGGATCCTCCCGGTCTTCGACGACCCCGATGTCACGGTCGCGGCGGGCACCGTCCGCACCCGCTACACCCGCACGGTGTGGGAACGCGGACGCTCCACGGAGTATCTGTTCGGCTTCCACTGGCAGCGGCCCATCCAGGCCCGCGCCAACAGCCCCATGGTGTGCTCGGGTTGCTGCTCGGTGTTCCGCCGCGACACGCTGACCGCCTTCGGCGGTTTCCCCGAGCGGACCATCGTCGAGGACATGGACTACACCTGGTCCCAGCAGATCGCGGGCAGACGTGCGGTCTACGTCTCCGAGGCGGTCGCTCTGGCCGCCGACCCCGAGGACCTCACCTATCTGCGGAAGCAGGTCTGGCGCTGGATGGCCGGCTTCTGCCAGAACGTCCGGCTGCATCTGGGGCAGTTGATCCTGCGCAAACCTCTGCTGGCGCTCTGGGTGCTGCTCGCCCTGTTCGAGATTCTCACCGCGCCCCTCTGGTTGGCCACCCCGTTCCTGATCGTCGCGACCGGCGGTGCGTCGGTCCTGTCCGCCCTTGTCTGGTGGGCCGGTGCCGATCTGCTCCTGACCGCACCACCGCTGGTGTATGCCGCTCGCCGCCGCCAACTCCCGCTGGTCGGCGTGTTGGTGAACATTCCCTGCGTCTATGCCACCAAGGCCGTCAACCTCGTCTATGCCTGGAAGGCCCTTGTGGTGGAACTGGTCCTGGTGCCGCTGCATCTCGCCCGGGGCCTGACGGTTTACGAGAAGGGGCGGGCGGACACCCCGCGGGGAGGGGAGGCGGCCATGGCGGTGTGAAGGGGCCGGTGCCGGTGCCGGTGCCGGCAGCGCGTCGGTTGCCGAACGGGGGCTCGGCCGTGCCGTGTTGAGTGCTTGGTGTCGATCGAGGCGGTCGGCTCCGCCGGGTTGCCTCAGGCGGCCTGCGGTGCCGAGTCGCCGCGGGTGCTTGCGCGGACGGTCTGGTCGTAGCGTCGGAGAAGGAGCCGGGCCAGTTCGGGGGCGGGGCCGAGGACTGGGGCGAGGATGTCGGCGCGGGCTTCGCGGGCGCCGGTGGCGATGCGGTCGGGGAGGAAGCCGGGGGCGATGACGTAGGGGGCGACGGCGACCCGTTGGATGCCCTCGGCTCGCAGGGCCCGTACGGCGTCGGCTGTGCGGGGGAGGGATGCGGAGGCGAACGCAGGTCGCACGGCGCACCATTGGGCGGTGCGCTGCCACTCCCGCGCGGTTTCAGCGATCACTGCGATCGCCTCCGGGTCTGAGGAGCCCGCTGCGGCCAGGACGATTCCGGTCGAGCGGTGGTCGCCGGGCCGTAGCCCGGCTTCCTCCAGCCGGCGCTCCAGGGCGTCGGTCAGGAGGCGGGAGGGGCCGAGTACTTCGGCCTGGTGGAGGGTGAGTTGGGGCAGCCGCGCGGCGGTCTCCCGCAGCACCGCGGGGATGTCGGACTTCGCGTGAAAGGCGCGGGTGAGGAGGAGCGGCAGCGCCACCACATTCCGCACCCCCTCGGCTGGAAGGCAGGTCACCGTTCCATCCAGCTGCGCCGACCGGTGTGGCCGTCGAGCGGCCACCACGCCGGAGCTGAAGGTCCGCGCTCTTCCAACTCCTCGAGGACCGCGGTGGCTACGGGAACCTCTTGGGCAAACTGCTCGGTCATCGGGTGCTCATCCACCATCGCACGCAGGTCCGCGACCCGATGGGGGAGGGCCCTCGGACCGGCGCCGGTCAGGATGAAAAGAAGCCGGGGGAAGACGGGGCAGGAGCCCTGCCAGGCGCGCAGCCGTGCCAAGTCCGCGGCACTGCGTCGGCCGACGAGAGGAACGTGATCGTAGAATCCGCGCGTAAGCGATCACCTTCGATGCGAGCCGCTCGGAAGACTCGGTTGCCCGGTCGACCTCGACGAGAGCGCGGAGCATGGCACGCGTAGGTGGGGTCTGGGTGTACCGCAGCAGGCCATCAGCGATCAGCACGCGGTGGTCTCCGCCGCTAGCACAGTTGTGGATCGGATGGGCCATTTCCGGGGTCCAGTCCGAGGCCGTGACCTCGTCGCCCCGTCGCCGCGCATCTTCGACGAACGCCAGCGCCGTCCGCGTCACGGCCAGCGAGTGGGCACTGCGTGCCCCCAGCGCCGTGTGCCGACGAAGGCGCCGCCCTGCGAACTCGGGCCAGCTGGCGACGTTCCGGGCGCCCTGATCGGTAAGCGACCAGATGCTAGGGCAGCGAGCCGGGGTGACGCTGTGGACCAGACCGAGCCCTCGAAGATCACGAAGGCAACGCCGCAGATACCTCAGTTCAGGCGGAGGCGCCAGCAAGCGACGCAACTGCTCCGTCTCCGCGGCACGGTGCACGAACAGCGCAGCCAGTGCCTGTTCCCGCACCGGAGCTGCGCGGCGGGATGAAGCCGTGGAGGAGGGGTGGGCATCAAGGCTCCCGGGCGTGGAAGAGCCCGCGGCGAAGGGGCCGCGGGGAGGGCTGGGAACCCTCGCTTTCAGTTCACCTGGGGCCTCTCACCACTGCGCCCCGCCCCGGTTACGGAACGATCACACCAGTACTTACCAGCACATGCCGACAGCGTGGGGCGGCCCCCCCAACTTCCCAGAGGAGTGTGGCAAGCTCACGAGGCGTAGAGGCTCCCCGGTGCCAGTATGGGCACATGAGCGGCGTGCCGGGTGTGAGTGGTTACGCCTGGTGATGTTGCTCGGGTTCACCGTCGAGGTCTTTCCGGGCTCCCGGGCCGCCTGGCTTCGCAGAGTCAGCGACTGCAACTCGCGGGCCCGTGACTCCGATTCCCGGGAGTTACGGGCCCGCTCCCTCGAACACTGCCCTCCCCGCCAGCGGCGCCCCTCGTGCCGTCAAGAGGCGTTCTTCAGAAGGCCGGACAGCATGTAGCTGACGACCTGGGAGGCTTCACGGCCGGCCTGTTCGTAGTCGTCTGCGAGCGCCAGTGATGTCGCCGCCTCGCACAGCGTCCCGAAGATCACTGTGCCGGCCATGTTGACCGAGACGTCCTGGAGTTCGCCACGGGCCTTCAGCTGCTCCAGAATCCCCAGCACCAAAGGGAGCGCCAGCTCGTCATCGATCTCGCGGCAACGCTGGACGCCGAGCACGCCTGCGGACTGCCGCAGCAGCGACCTCTTCCGCGCGTCGGCGACATAGCCGCCCAGGAAGCTCTGTACGGCGGTCGCGGCAACCAGCCACGGCGATTGCTCCTTCTCGTCGCCTTCCGCCGCCGCGAGTTGTTCCCGGACGTGCGCGAGAACCTCTTCCTGACTGGCCCGGAACACCTCGTCGAAGACGGCCCGCTTGTCGGAGAAGTGGTGATACACGGCGCCCTTGCTGACGCGTGCCGCAGTGGCGATGTCGTCGATGGACGTGACATCGAAACCCTTCTCCGCGAAGAGCTCCGCGGCCTCTTCGAGCAACGCGGCACGCGTCAGCGCGGCGTACTCGGCACGCCGTGACTTGACTCCCATATGACCTCCAAGAATACTGACCGACCGCGAGTCACCGACTTCGAGTCGGTCAAAGACTTAACGTCTTTCATTATCCAGCGTTCCAGCCAACTCCTCCACCGTAAGGCTGCACATGACTCCGCAGACCTCCTCCCCACCGCCCCCAGGCGGCCTCGCAGCCCGAACCTCCCGCATGATCGGGAAGGGGCGCTGGCCCCTGCTGGCGCTGTGGCTGATAGCCCTGGCGATCGGTGGGCTCGGCGCCTCGTCGATCGCCAACTCGCTGAGCGGCGGCGGTTGGTACGTCTCCGGCTCCGCCTCGGCCAAGGCCGCGCACCAGCTCGACCACGGCTTCAAGGGGCGGGGCAAGACCACCGTCACCCTCGTCATCCATGACAAGCTCCACACCACCGACAGCTCGCAGTTCGCGGAGCGGGCCCGTGACGTCGCCCGATACGTCGGGGCGGATGAGGCCCTGAAGGTCACGGATGCCCATGGATGGACCACGCTCAACTCCCAGAACCGGTCCCCGTACGCCGGCGACGACCATCGCACGGCCATCGACTCGCTGGCCCTCGACCTCGACGACGGCACCGCGCGCCGCGAACTCCCCAAGATCCAGAAGGAGCTGACGGGACAATTCGAGGGCAAGGGGCTTGAGGTCTCCCTCGTCAGCCCTTCCTCGTTCTGGGGTGAGGTCAACACCCTCAGCCAAGAGGGCCTGACCAAGGCAGAGCTGATCACGATGCCTTTGATCATCGTGATCCTGCTGCTGCTCTTCCGGAGCGTCGCCGCGGCTCTGGTATCGCTCGCGGTCGGGGTTTCCGCGATCGTCTTCACGCTGGGCCTGCTGGCACCGATCTCCCAGCACTACGAACTGTCGGTGTTCGTGGAGAACGCGGCCACCATGCTGGGGCTGGGCGTCGGAGTGGACTACTCGCTCTTCATGATCACCAGATTCAAGGAGCAGCTCGCCAAGGGGCAGAGCGTCGAATCCGCCGTCGCCGCCACCCTGCGCACTTCCGGGCACACCGTCATCGCCTCCGGCGTAACCATCGTCCTGGCGATGTGCACCCTGTTCCTCATCGACCTCAACGTCATCTTCTCCCTGGCGCTCGGCGCCACCGTGGTCGTCGCCTTCTCCGTGCTGACCGCGGTCCTCTTCCTGCCGGTTCTGCTGCACATCCTCGGAGACCGGATCAACGCCGGCCGCATACGCCTCCCCCGACGCCGACCGCGCACGGATACGGCAGGAGGTGAGGAGTCCAGCCGCTGGTACCGCATAGCCATGAAGGTCATGGCTCGACCGGTACTCTTCCTCGCCGCGACCAGCACCGCTCTCCTGGCACTGGCCGCGCCGGCCGCGCAGCTGCGCACCTTCTCCCCGGACGCCCGGATTCTCCCGGGTACCTCGCAAGTCCGGGTCGGCTACGACCACGTACAGGACGCTTTCGGAGTCGGCACCACCTCGCCCATCCAGGCAGTCGTCACATCGAAGAAGCCCCTCGACACGCCGACCCAGGCAGACACGCTGACCAAGTTCAACGACCGCCTGGAGAAGCTCCCCCACGTCGATCGGATCGACTCGGCTCTGCCCGCGCTGAAGACGGTCTCCCCCAAAGCGCCCTTCGCGGCTCTCGACGACACCGTCATGGACCGGCTGCCCGACGACGCCCGCAGCACGATCCGCCACTATGTCGCTGCCGACAACCGGACCGTCGTCTTCGAAATCATCCCGGACACCAAGGCATCCAGCGACGCCGCACGGAACCTGCTGACGCGCGTCCAGGACGAGGCAAACAAGCTCCCGGCCTCTCTCGATGCCGTGATCGGCGGCGAGACCGCCGAGGGAATCGACTCCAACCGCGTCATCGAGGATGGTCTGCCGCAGGTCATCCTGGCCATGCTGGCCGCGGTGTACGTCGTACTGCTGCTGACCTTCCGGTCACTGCTGCTGCCGCTCAAGGCCATCGCCATGAACCTGCTGTCGATCGCCGCGACCTACGGCGTCCTCGTGCTCGTCTTCCAGCGCGGCATGGGAACCGGGCTCCTCAACTTCGAGCGGACGAACTATCTGCAGAACTTCGTCCCCGTGCTGTTGTTGGCGCTACTGTTCAGCCTCAGCACCGACTACGAAGTCTTCCTCCTCGACCGAGTTCGCGAAGAGTACAAGGCAACCGGAGACAACACGGTATCCGTGGCCCGCGGCCTCACCCGCACCGCGCCCCTCATCTCAGGCGCCGCACTGCTGATGGTCGCCGTCTTCGGGGCCTTCGGCTTCGCCGGCATCGTCCCCATCCAGCAACTCGGATTCGGCATGGCGGTCGCCATCCTCCTCGATGCCACCCTCGTGCGACTCCTGCTCGTACCGGCGTCCATGCGCCTCATGGGCCGCTGGAACTGGTGGCTCCCGGGTCGACGCAACGCCACCCGACCGCAGGAGCCGACGGCCTCAGGCACGAGCACGCACCCCGAACGAGAAACCATCACTCAGTGAGAGGCACGGCATGGTGTTGATCGTCTTCGCACTGCTTCTCCTGGGGACCTTCCTAGGGCCCGTCGCCCATCTCCCGCTCCCCGTCAGCGTGGTTGCCGGCTCCCTTATCGCCGCCTGGCTGCTCACCTTCCTGGTGCGTGAGCGCCTCTCCGGACGCTGCGAAGGAGATACGTGACGTGCAATCGACTGCTCCGGAAATGACCAAATCGGCCAGCACAGCCGGGAAGCAGGCAAGTACCCAGGACGCCGACGGCATGGCCGTAGCGTCCTTCATACTCGGACTTCCGGGCCTACTGGTAGCAAACATCTTCCTTGGCCCCACCGCCATCGTGTTAGCCGCCATTGCCCTACGCCGTGGCACGTCACGGCGAGGACGCGCCTGGTTCGGCATGGCACTCGGCCTGATCGACCTAGCCGTTTTGGCGATCCTGATCACCGCCGACGGAACTCTCTCCTGGAGCCCATGAAGGCTGTCAGGCAGAACGGACAAGCAGTGGGGGCCGCCCCAAGTGGGCGGTCTCCCAACAGCCTGACGGAGGACGAGGTGACAGCGGCCACGAGAGCTGGGACAGGCGGTCAACCGAGTGGCGGCACAAGCAACCGCGTACCTTCGTCGGTCGCGCTGGTCTTGGTGATGAGACTCAGGCCGAGTGGCGTACAGGTGTGCCAGACCGCTTGGCCTTCACGTTGGCTGACGACCAGACGGGCCTGCCGCAGTGCCTTGGTGTGTTCGGAGACAGAGGACTTGCTGATGCCCAGTTCCCGCGCCACGTCGGTGGTGGTGCGCTGCCGGGTGAGCAGAGCCAGGATCGAGGCGCGGGTGCAACCCAGGAGGGTGGATACCGGATCTGTCGCCGATGGTTCCTCCAGCAGCGGCAGCGGAGTCACCGCCGGGTAGACCAACAGGGCGGGACCGTGCGGATAGACGCCGACCAATGGCCGGCCGGTCCAGAACGCCGATGGCAGCAGGGTGAGGCCGCGCCCTGCCAGTTGGATCTCGCGGTCCTCGGGAGAGTCGATTTCCAGAACGACGCCACGCCAACGGATTCCCTGGGAGAGACCGGCCACCATCGCGCGGATTCCGTGCCGGGCAAGGATCTGGCCGCGCCATGCCTGCTCCGCGTCGAAGCCGGCGGTGATCCGGTCCCAGGCGGGGGCGAGGAGACCGGTGTACCCGGCGCGCACGGCGACTTGAAGGACCTGCCAAGCATCGTGGTCCTGCTGGGCGAGATGGGTTGTCCACGAGGTCTGCGGACGGCTGGCGGTGCACACTCGTTGCAGGTCAGCCCGTACGAAGGCGGCAGGACTCGACCGGACCTGGTCGAGGCCGTCGCCGAGCCCCCGGCTGAGGGGGTCAAGGAACAACGGACCTCGGCCTGTTGCAGGTACGAGTTCCAGCAGAGGGCGCGCGGCAGGGGGGAAGGTCCGCAGCGTGCGCCGCCGCCATCGCGTGAAGACCGGGCCGATGTCCTCTCGTTGCAGCATGGCAGTGGCGAGGACCAGTTCCATGAGCGGTGCCGGCGTCGGCACCAAAGTGACCTGCAGAAGGTCATCCAGCGTGAAGTGCACGCGAAGCATTGGCCTCTCCCGTGGCAGCCGGTCCCAGACCACGCCGGAGCTGCACTGTTCGGACAGGGCCGAACCCTTTGCGGCGCCTTGGGCCGGGCACTGACCATATGGGCTGTAGCGAGCATGCCGAGTCTCGGCCATCCGACGCGGGACAAGGAAGGCGTAGACCAGACACGTCGGTGCCTGGAGCGACCTGGGGGTGGCGGGCCCCGTCACGTGGGCACGCACGTACCACACCGCTGCTCAAGCCCAGCGCAAGCACGAGCCACAGAGCAAGCACAGATGGAGGGGATATGAAGAAGGCGAAGCGCGCCGCCATGACACTGGCGTTGGCAGGCATGGTTCTGGGGGGCGTCGTCACCGTGGCCGGTCCCGCCCAGGCCTCCGGCAGATCCGGACCGTGCCACACCTGGCACGATGGCCACACGGCGGGCGGTTGGTGCGACGGAAGAGGGCCAGATTACGCCTACCAGACCCAAGCTGAGTGCCTGTCGAACGGCAGCCCGGGCCAGCTCTACATGGAGTTCGGGCCTACCCGTTGGTTCGGTGACCGGCGTCAGTCCTACGCCTACTGCGCTCCTGGCAGGTTGTACGCGGCATGGCTCTACGAGTACTACAAAGGGAAGCTCTTCCACTACGTCCGTATCGACTAGGTCGTGTCTCGCGTCGTGATCAATCTGCGGGATTCGCTCTTGCGGCGGGGCCTGGACCCGTAGATCTTCTTGCGCGAGGCAAAGGTCAACTGACCGACGAGGAAGGGGAGTTCATTGGGTCGTACTTGCCGGTCGGCGAGTACGACCCTGCCCCGAGCGGCTGCGGCAGCAGTTCGAGGGCGTGATCTGGCGGTTCAAGACCGGCGGGCGGTGGCGGGAGATGCCGCAGGAGTTCGGCCCCTGGTCGACCGTCCACAACCGTTTCCGGGCAGTGGCGTGACGCCGGCGTCTTCGAGGCCCTGCTGGAGGGCCCGATCGCGGAAGCCGCGAAGCGGGGTGGGGCGGACTTGTCCCTGGTCAGCATGCCCGGCCTCGTCGACCCCTCGGCGAGGCCGGGATCTTTCCGCCTCGTTTCGTGAGGAGTCACGTCATGGGTTCAGCACGCCCCCGAGCACTGGTGACGGGAGTCTCCCGAAGCATTGGCGCCGCCCTCTCACGCGGCCTCGCGCCCACACACGACCTGCTACTCGGTGGTCGCGATACCCGTGCACTTGACGCACTTGCTCACCAGTTGCCGGGCCGCGTGTTGCCCTGGGACTGACCTGGCCGGCCCGCAGGGACTCGTACAAGCGGCATCCGGGATCGATCGACTGGACGTTCCGGTGCACAACTCGGCCACCGCACAGCCGGGCCCCTCGCCGTCACCGGCGCCCTCGAACGCGGCGGACGCCTTCCTGCCGAGGGCGGCACCGGACCGGTGGATTGCTGCGAAACGCCGGGCAGACCTGACCATGAAGATCACGTTCTACGGCTGGCGCATTGCGTGAGGAGTTCCCATTGCATGTCTTGCTCGAACATATACGAAGGCTGTGTTTCGACTTTCGAGCTCGCAGGGGCGGTGTGGATCCCGCGCCGGGGGCAAGGCGCTGCTGCCTTCAGAGGAACACGCAACCAACCACTACGTTGCCTTAAGTATGTGGTTTCTTGGATGAGCGGAGCGACCATTGAAAGATAAGGCGAACCAGCGCAACCCCGCCTCCGGGGCCAAGGAGTACTGTAACGCCCTGTCCCAGCCCTTTACTGCTTACCTATGCGGCAGCTGACAGGGCCACGCTGAGGGCAAGGTGTCCTGCTGTCAGCCACGTTTCGAGGGGTTTCTTTCGTGTAATAAACAAAGCAGCAGTGAACCAAAAGACGAGAATCCCTACATAGAGGAAGGGGACGAATATCATTGCGCATCGTGCTCTTCTTGATTCTGGAACAGGGGATGCTTCCCGCCATCAGAGAAGCACCCCCGTTTTTCCGGGTTCGAACGTCAAGCCTCAGCGGCTCACTGTACCGCTAACTGCTGTACTCCGGATCAGGTTTGGTGCTGGGCCAGGAACAGAAGTGACCGCTGGGGTTGGCTCCTGGGCCGTCTGCTGCGTCCAGTCCCCAGGGGCTTCCGCTCTGCCACGACATCGGCTTGCAGTGTCCGTACGGCATGCCGTTGCCCCACGGGTCAATGACTGTGCTAAATGACTTGAAGTTGCCCTTGACGATGGGGCTGGCGCTCTTCGTGAAGTTTCCCTTGAGGTCAATGGCCTTGTTGTCGAGGTAGAGATATTGGCTGGGCATGTGGCTGGAACGAAGGATTGGTCTTCGTCGTACGGGCGAACCTTACCGTCGGCGCAGACCTGGAAGCTCAGTTCCTGCCAGATGGGGGGCGCGGTGTTGTACAGCGATCCGATCTTGCCCGGATTGAAGAAACCGTGGACGATCTCTGCCGCCACATTAACGACCTTGTGGTTCACCTTTGGATCTCCCTGGGCTGCCTTTTCCCAGGCGATCGCGGAATCAGTTGCCGCCCTGTTCGCCAAAAGGGGACGGTAACCGATCGAGCCGCCGGAAGTGTACAGAGCCCTGACGCAGGTTCCATTTTCGATCACGCTGGGCTTGAGGCCCATTGCGGCGTAGGAGCGGCCGGGTAGGACACCCGTGGTGTTGGTGTTGGTGGTGGTATTCCGGCCGTCGTGTTGGTTGAGATCCTTCGCTGTGTAGTTCAGGTTCGGCGCGCAAGCCAGGGGGTGAGGACGGGGTTCACGGCGAGGCGGCCGTGCGAGGAGAGGTCGGTGTCGGTGGGCGCCTCGACCTTGGCGACACCGCTCCCTTCCACCTTGACGTCCTTGGGGTGGCCGGTGAGGAAGGCGCGGCCCTGTGCGCCCGGCACCAGGTCGAGGTCACCGAGGCGTCCGGTGGCGACCGTGCGCGGCTCGCCGTTACCGCCGTACACCTTCGCCTGCGCCGTCTTCGTACCCTTACGGTCCACGAAGCCGGCCCGGCCACCCGCCATGGGGCGGATATCGAAGGGGACGCTGTCGCCCTTGGCGAGTCGGCGCATCTTCCCGTTGCCGTTGACGTGGACGAGATCGCGGCCCGGACCGGCGACGACGCCGTCCTTCACCGGGGCCGCCGACGACACCTGCCCGCGCAGCTCACCGGTCTTCGTGACCGTCTTGCCGGCCGTGTCCACCGTGATCACCTGCGTCTTCACCTTCGACGCGTCGTTCATGTCGCGGTACCGGGTGAAGGCGGCGGTGTGCGTGGTGCTGTTACAGGTGGGATCGAAGTAGGCGAGAGTGGCGGTGAACGGCAACTTCGTCACCTCACCTGTCGGGACGTTGACGACCGCCGTGAACGCGCCGCTTTGCATCAGGTCGGGCTTGTTCGTGAACGCGCGGGGCGCGTACACGGCGGCGACGTGGTCGCGGTCCATGACGCACTGGTTGCCGGTCCACGAATCGGCCGGCATGCCCGGCTCCGAGAGCGCCGCGGCCGTCTTCCAGTCGTACGCCTTGGCTTCATCGGCGACGAGGATCCTGAAAGCCTTCGCATCGGCCGCGCCGGTCACGGCCCGGTCCTCGCTCTTCTTCCAGTCCTTGCCGAGGTTGGTGTCCGGGCTTGCCACCCGGCTTGAGCGGGGATCCTCGGACGACTTCGGTTCGCTTTGTCCGGCGACCGCGGCTGCGTCACGGGCTGCGTCGGTCCAGGGCGAGACGGAGGACTCGCGGGATCTGATGGATTCAGCGGTGTGGGCGCTGTGGGGACTGTTCCTGGATCCGGCGGTGCCGCCGCCGCGCAGGGGGAATGACGGCTGTCTCAGTGGTCGGCGGTAGGTGGGGGTGAGGGAGTTTGTGGCGAGCCCGCGGGCACCCGCACGGCGCCTGGGCCGGCCACCGACTACCGCCAACTCGCCACCGAAACAACGCCGAAGCGGCCCCAGGGCGTGGTGTGCTTTCCCGAGGCCGCTCAGCGTGAGGTGTTATCGCTCCGTGCCGACACGGCGGCGCGTCAGTACGACGAGGCCCGCTCCGGCGCTCAGGGCGATGGCGGTGCCGCCCGCGGCCCAGGGCAGCGCGCCGTTGGTACCGGTGTCGGCCAGGGCGCCCTCGGTCGACTTGGACTGGTCGGTCATGGCCCGGTCGGTGGAACCGACGGCGGGACGCGCCCCCTCGCCGTCCTGCTTCTGGTCCTGCTTCTGGTCCTCGGCGGTCGGCTTGTTGTCCTGGCCCTTCCCTTGCTCTCCGCCCTTGTCACCCTTGTCGCCCTTGCCGCTGTCCTCGCTCTTGTCGTCCTTGGAGCCCTTGTCGTGCTTTGCGTTCCGGGCGTCCTTGGCGCGGGCGGTGAACTGGCCCTCGTCGATGAACTTCTGGACGTCTTCGGGGCTTCCTTCGAGCGCGGCGACGCCGGCCTTGCGTACCTCGGGACCACCCGCGGTGATGATCTGCCCGACCAGCACCCTGTTGTCGACGATCTTCAGGGCGTGCCGATCGGTGTCCAGGAACTTCTGCCGGTCGGCAGCCGTGCCGTTCATCGCCTTCTGGGCGCCCTTTTGAAGGCCGGGGCCGGTCTTCTTGTCGCCGATGATCCGCAGGATCTCGAAGCGGTTGTCCTCATCTCGGGCCGTGTACTGGGCCTTTTCGAGGAAGTGGACAAGGGCTTCGTGGGACCCGTCCCGCAGTGCATCGGTGGCGGCCTTGCGCACCGCCTTGCCGCCTATGCTCAGGATCTGGATGACGCGCAGCCGGTCGTCCGCCGTCTGGGCCCGGTTCCGGCCGGTCTCAAGGAACGCGCGCATCTCGGCGGGGGTGCCCTTGAGCGCCTTCTCCGCGGCTTCGCGCAGGATCCGGCCGGACTTCTTGTCGGCGTGGATGCGCTCGATCTCGGCTCGGTCCCGCTCGGCTTGCGAAGCACTGTCCTGTGATGAGACGGCAGCGTCGGCCGACCCGGTGCCACTGGTGGCGAAAGCAGGGGTGGAAAGCAGGACGGCCGGGGCCATAGCGGCGGCTACAACGGCAGCGGAAACACGTGCCAGTTTCACGCGGGGATCCTCAAAGATTAGACGTACCGGATACGGGAATCGCACGAGCCGATACAAGCAGCAACGAAACGGGCGAACGGTGGACATACTAGTCCACGCCTTGACCAGTCCTTTGCCTCGGGTCCTTGTCGGGGCCTACCTCAAGTTGATCGCACGGCGTGGGGGCGCTGATGGGAGGGAAGCGGCTCCGATGGGCCTGCGCCAGTTCGTGATCGATGCGTGGTCGTGGCTGAACTACAAACCGGTGATGGCCGACGCCGGCCGGCCGGGGAACTGTGCCTTCCCGGAGTTGGCGTCTTCGTGGCCGCCGCAGGAGGTGCGCCGGCTCGCCGCGTACAAGGTGTTGGCGGCGTACGACAACAACCAGGCCGAACAGCCGGCGGCTGACGCCGATTCTGCGTCGGAGCGCCGGGAGTTGGGAGGTGCGTCGGTGTTCAGCCCCGGCTCGCCGACGGCGTGCCGGCGACGTTCTTTGCCGTGTGAGCGTCGATGCCGTACACGCGCGTGGCGTTGTCGCGGAATACCTTGCGCAGCACGTCGTTGCCGCGCGGCCCCAGGACGTTGACCAGCATGCCGATGATGTCGGGCAGTGAGGCGTTGGGTCGGTCCATGGGGTAGTTCGATCCGAACAGCACGCGGTCGGGGCCGAAGGCGTCGGTGACGTGGTCGACCATGGGCTGGAGAAGTTGTTGGAGATTGTCGCGACCGCCGATGTTGCACTCGGGGCTGTGGCCGAAGCCCAGTTGCGGGAATGCGCACCCGGAGTGTTTGGCGACCACGTTGGAGTGCTCGGCCACCGCCGAGATGTGGTCCTTCCAGGCGCGGTAGATCTCGGCGCGTTTGGCTGCGGTGGCTCCGGTGTCGGTTCCCACGGGACCGAACACGCCGACCGGGGTGGCGTAGTGATCGATGATGATGGTCGTCTCGGGGTACTCGCGCGCCAGGACGGCGACGTCGGGGAGTTGGTCGGAGTAGATCGTCGCCTCAAAGGTCAGGCCCCGTTCGGCGACCGCGGAGAATCCGGTGAGGAAGTCCCGCCTCTTGAGCAGTCCCGGCTTGTCGTACCAGTTCAGGACCTTGGGGTCCGGGTGCCAGGCCGCGAGTTGACGGATGCACGTGACCTTGCCACTGGCCTGGAGGTGGGCGTCGATGAGCGCGGCGCAGTGCGGGGATGTGGGGTCGGCGTGCGCGACGATCGCGGCCAGGTCCGGCCGGCCGTCGCGGCCCCAGGGCAGGGAGATCAACCACTTGGTCTCCTCCACCGGCGCCATCGGGTCCTTCTTCTCCTGCCACCCGGCCTCTATATGCACCAGGGCGGTGACGGGCGCGCCGACCGCCTCGGCGACCCCTTTGGCCGCAGCGGCGTAGTCTCCGGGCAGGAACGGCTGTGCCACATACCGTGGGGTCAGGGTCAGTTCCCTGATCGTGGTCGGCGCCACCTTGGCGAAGGCCGCCTCGACCAGCCGTGGTGCCGCCCGATACACCGGCGCCGCCGGGCTGGCCTGACGGGGGGTGGTGAACGGATCCCATTGATGAACATGGGCGTCGATGATCCCATCGACAACGCCCTTGAGACTGTAGGCCATTTGTCTTTCCTCGGTCGTAGAGTGCGGTGGTGCGTTACGCCTGACGCACCGGGCTGAGGCCCTGGTCGTTGCCGGGTGCTGATCGTGGCGGTGGCGCTCTGATGGATCCCGCTGATGTATCGCGCCGGGGTGGCAGGTCAGATCAGCGTGCTTGGCCCCTGTGCCGCTTGCCGTCATCGACGACCGCGGTGGCACCCAGCGGCTTCTCGATGTCGACTCGATGTCGACGTTGAGGGTGGAGGTGATGCGGTCCATGGCCCGGTAGCAGCCGATGTACGAGCCTGGGAGCGGGCGGTGGCCCACCTGTGCCGCTGCGGCTGGAACCTTGTGCCGCTGCGGCTGGAACGTCGAGTGCGATCGCACGCTGGTGTTTCCAGGCTGCATCGGTGAGGACCGGCAGGCAAGCCGAACCGCCTCGAGAGGACAATATCCGCCACATCGGCCTGTGCCGGAGCCTGCCCCGACACCATCCGCCGTGCCCACGCCGTGCACCCGGTCACCGCGCTGCAGACCGAGTGCTTCCTGTGCTCCTGTGGCGCCCACTCCGGCTTGGCACGTCCGTCAAGAGGTGACCTCGGAGGCGCTTGCAGCTGTTGGGGAGGCGCCGAAGCCATGGTGGAGACGGTTGGCACGGCCGGTTGAGACACGCTCCGTTTCACACGGTGCACGTTGCGTATAGCGCGGAACGATGCTGACGGCAACTCCTGCCGGCGCTCTGGGTGCTGCTCGCCCTGTTCGAGATTCTCACCGCGCCCCTCTGGTTGGCCACCCCGTTCCTGATCGCCGCGACCGGCGGTGCGTCGGTCCTGCCCGCCCTTGCCTGGTGGGCCGGTGCCGATCTGCTCCTGACCGCACCACCGCTGGTGTATGCCGCTCGCCGCCGCCAACTCCCGCTGGTCGGCGTGTTGGTGAACATTCCCTGCGTCTATGCCACCAAGGCCGTCAACCTCGTCTATGCCTGGAAGGCCCTTGTGGTGGAACTGGTCCTGGTGCCGCTGCATCTCGCCCGGGGCCTGACGGTTTACGAGAAGGGGCGGGCGGACACCCCGCGGGGAGGGGAGGCGGCAATGGCGGTATGAAGGGGCCGGTGCCGGTGCCGGTGCCGGCAGCGCGTCGGTTGCCGAACGGGGGCTCGGCCGTGCCGTGTTGAGTGTTCGGTGTCGGTCGAGGCGGCCGGCTCCGCCGTGTCGCCTCAGGCGGCCAGCGGTGCCGAGTCGCCGCGGGTGCTTGCACGGACGGCCTGGTCGTAGCGTCGGAGCAGGAGCCGGGCCAGTTCGGGGGCGGGGCCGAGGACTGGGGCGAGGATGTCGGCGCGGGCTTCGCGGGCGCCGGTGGCGATGCGGTCGGGGAGGAAGCCGGGGGCGATGACGTAGGGGGCGACGGCGACCCGTTGGATGCCCTCGGCTCGCAGGGCCCGTACGGCGTCGGCTGTGCGGGGGAGGGATGCGGAGGCGAACGCAGGTCGCACGGCGCACCATTGGGCGGTGCGCTGCCACTCCCGCGCGGTTTCAGCGATCACTGCGATCGCCTCCGGGTCTGAGGAGCCCGCTGCGGCCAGGACGATTCCGGTCGAGCGGTGGTCGCCGGGCCGTAGCCCGGCTTCCTCCAGCCGGCGCTCCAGGGCGTCGGTCAGGAGGCGGGAGGGGCCGAGTACTTCGGCCTGGTGGAGGGTGAGTTGGGGCAGCCGCGCGGCGGTCTCCCGCAGCACCGCGGGGATGTCGGACTTCGCGTGAAAGGCGCGGGTGAGGAGGAGCGGCAGCGCCACCACGTTCCGCACCCCCTCGGCCGAGAGGCGCTCCAGCACCCGGGGTACCCGGGGCGCGTTGAAGTCGAGATGGCCGACCTCGACGCGCAGTCCCGGGCGCAGCTTCCGGACCCGCGCGCAGAGCGCGGTGACGGTCGCCGCGTGCCGTGGGTCGCGGCTGCCGTGGGCGATGACGAGGAGAGTGGGGCGCTGGTTCATGGTGTCAGCTCTTGACGAGGAGTCCGCGGCTGCGCAGCACCCGGCGCTCGATCGGGGCGAAGATGAGCAGTTCGATGCCGATGCCGACGATGAGGATGAGCAGGATCGCGGCCAGTACCCAGGACATGTCCTGGAGTTCGCGGCCCTGTTCCAGGAGTTGGCCCAGACCGGTGCCCAGGTCGGGCGCGTTGACGATGAGTTCGGCGGCCATCAGGGAGCGCCAGGAGAACGCCCAGCCCTGCTTCAGGCCGGCGAGGTAGCCGGGCAGCGCGGCCGGGAGCAGCACATGGCGGACGCCGGTGAGGCCCGTCGCGCCGATGGTGCGGCCGGCCCGCAGGTAGAGGGGAGGGATCTGGTCGACTCCGGAGACCAGGCCGTTGGCGATCGAGGGGACGGCGCCGAGGAGCACCACCGCGTAGATGGTGGCGTCGCTCAGCCCGAACCAGATGATCGCGGCCGGGACCCAGGCCACCGACGGGAGGGACTGGAGGCCGCTGAGGATCGGGCCGATCGCGGCGCGTACGGGCTTGACCCGGGCGACGATCAGCCCGAGCAGCGTACCGATGGCGACCGAGGCCACGAAGCCGAGGGCGCCGCGGGAGACGCTGGTCCACACGAAGCTGAGCAGGGTGCCTTCGAGCCACTTCTGCTGTAGCGAGCGGTAGACGTCGAGCGGGCTCGGCAGCAGGTAGTGGGGCTTGAGCTGGAAGTGGTAGGCGAGCTGCCACAGCGCCAGCACGATCAGCACGGCGATGACGGGAGGGAACGCCTTTGAGACGGTGGTGCGCAGCCACGGTTGCCGGGAGACGACAGTGGAGTCCAGGGCGTCGAGCCCGGCCTCCAGACCGGCGAGGTCGCCGGCGGCGGAACTGGCTTCGGCGCCGGGCGCGCCGGTGGCGGATGCGTCGGCCGGTGCCCCAGTGGCGCTGTCGGTGGCCGGGCCGGCGGATGGACCGGCGGGGTCCTCGCCGGGCTCTCCGGCGCTGGTCTGGCTGGTGGTCTCAGTGCTGGCCATGGCGGCGGATCTCCCCACGGAGCTGTTCGGTGATCTCGATGGAAAGGTCGGCGACCGCGGCGTCCTCGATGCGGCGCGGCTGCGGGATGTCCACCTGCCACTCGCGGGCGACCCGGCCGGGGCGGGAGGAGAGCAGCACGACCCGCTCGGCGAGCCGTACGGCCTCGCGGACGTTGTGGGTGACGAAGAGGACCGAAAGATTCCCCGCGGCGGAGCCGCTGTTGTTCTGGGTCTGCCAGATCCGGGTCAGCTCGTCGTGCAGCACATCGCGGGTGATGGCGTCGAGCGCGGCGAACGGCTCGTCCATCAGGAGCAGTTGGCTGTCCTGGGCGAGCGCCCGCGCCATCGCGACGCGCTGGCGCATGCCGCCCGACAGCTCGTGGACCCGCTTGCCGTACGCCCCCTTGAGCCGTACGAGCTCCAGTAGCCGCTCGGCCTCGGTGCGCCGCTCGGCGCGCGGCACCCCGCGCAGCCGCAGCGCGAGTTCGATGTTGCGGCCCGCGGTCAGCCACGGGAACAGCGCGTGCTCCTGGAACATCAGCGCGGGCCGGCCGCCGGGCGTCTCGATGGTGCCGGCGGACGGTTTGTCCAGACCGGCCACGAGACCGAGGAGGGTGGACTTGCCGCAGCCCGAGGCTCCCAGGAGGCAGACGAATTCGCCGGGGGCGACGTCGATGCTGATGTCGTCCAGTACGTGCTGCTGTGCGCCGGGGCGGCCGAAGGACTTCGAGACATGGTGGATGCGAGCGGCGTACGGACCGGTGGTTCCGGGCTCCGCCGTGGCGGGCTCGGAGAGCGTGCTGGTCGTCATCGGTGTCACCTCCTGGGGGACTGTGGTGCCGGGGCGGGGGTCAGTTGCTGCCGAGGCCGGCGTCGTCGACCGGCGGCTTCCCCTCGGCCTTGAGCACCTTGTTCAGCAGGGTGAGGTCGTAGATGCCCTTGAGGTCGGGCTTCTTCAGCAGGCCCGCCTGGACGGCGTGGTCCGCCTCTTCCTGGAGGGTGGCGGCCAGCGGGTCGTCGGTGACGTCGACGTTCTTGAACGCCGGGTCGATGACATCGGCGGGCAGCGCCTTGCCGGAGAACCGCGGGTTGGCGAGCTCCTCGTTGAGTGCCTTGACCGCCTCGGCGGGATGCGACCGGATCCAGGTGTTGGTCGCCACCGAGCCGCGCAGCACCGCCTCGACGGCCTTGGGGTGCTCCTTGAGGAACTTCTGCGAGACGATCACGTTCGTGATGACGAACTTCCCGTCCTTCCACAGCTTCTTCTCGTCCAGCAGCGACCTGCCGCCCGCGGCGACGAGCTTGGACGCGGTGGGCTCGGGGACCCAGGCGGCGTCGATGCTGCCCTGCGCGTAGGCGGTCGGGGTCACCTTGTTGTCGATGCGCTGGATGGTGACGTCGCCCTTGCCACTGGTGGCGTCGACCTTGTAGCCCTTCTGGGCGAGGAAGTTGAGCAGCGCGACGTCCTGGGTGTTGCCCAGCTGAGGGGTGGCGATCGTCTTGCCGCGGAGATCGTCCAGGCTCTTGATCTTCTTGGGGTTGACGATCAGCGAGACACCGCCGGACGCCGAACCGGCGATGATCTTCAGGCTCTTGCCGTGCGACTTGACGTAGCCGTTGATCGCGGGGGAGGGGCCGATCCAGCCGATGTCGATGGCACCGGAGTTGAGCGCCTCGATCTCGGCGGGGCCCGCGTTGAAGACGGAGGACTTGATCGCCGTGCCACCCAGCGCCTTCTGGAACTGGCCCGTCCGGAGGCCGATCAGCGGGGTGGCGTGGGTGGTGTTGCCGAAGAAGCCGATCTTGACCTGGTCGAGTCCGTCGACCTTGGGGCCCTTGGGGACGATGTTGGCCGCGGTGTCCTTCTTGGCCTCGGAGCCGTAGCCGCAGGCGCCCAGCGCAGCTATGAGGAGCGGGACGGTGGCGGTGGCCGCCAGCAGGCGATGTCGAACGGCAGACACGGGAGGCGTTCCTCTCGGAGGGCCGGGGCGGTGTGCGCCCCTCTAAGGCGCGCCCGGCGAGACGGTGGATCTTCGGAAGGGGGGTGTGGGGGATGCGGAGTGGAGCATCATCAGCACGCACATCGGCCGACTCCGCCCTGTCCGCTCCCGAGGGCGCCGCTGCCGATGCGGCCCCCTTCCTTCGCGAAGGTCGAGAAGATGTCCTGGAGCATGATCAGAAGTCCCACCCCTCGTCGTCCGCCGCGGTGGCCGGCGCGGCCTGCGCGTCCGCCTCCGCGAAGGCGGTGCCGGCCATGCCCGCGGTCAGCGTCGTACCGTCCGCCGGGTCGATCAGCAGGAAGGAGCCGGTGCGCCGGGAGTCGGCGTAGGCGTCCAGCGCCAGCGGTTCGGCGGTGCGCACCACGATCCGTCCGATGTCGTTGGCGGCGAGTTCGCCGGGTGCCGGGTGCTGGGAGAGGTCGGCCAGCGTCAGCCGGGACGGGATCTCCTTGACGATCGCCTTGACCGTACGGGTGGTGTGCTTGAGCAGCACCCGCCGGCCGACGGTCAGCGGCCGGTCGGCGACATGGCAGACGGTGGCCTCGATGTCCTGCGAGACCGACGGGGCCGACGCGGTCGGGGCGATCAGGTCACCGCGTGAGATGTCCAGGTCGTCGGCCAGCCGGACGGTCACCGACTGCGGCGCCCAGGCGACGTCCACGGCCTGGCCGAGCGCGTCGATGCCCTCGATGGTGCTCGTCCGGCCCGAGGGCAGCACGGTGACGGCGTCGCCGACGCGCAGCACACCGGAGGCGATCTGGCCCGCGTAGCCGCGGTAGTCGGGGTGTTCGGCGGTCTGGGGGCGGATGACGTACTGGACCGGGAAGCGGGCCGGGTCGTCCGAGGGGTCGGTGCCGACCGGCACGGTCTCCAGGTGCTCCAGCACGGTGGGGCCGCCGTACCAGTCCATGTTGGCCGACGGCGTCACGACGTTGTCGCCGGCCAGCGCGGAGATCGGGATGGCGGTGCACCACTTGTCCTGGGGGTCTCCCCCAGACCCCCAGCCCGGGACGCCCAGCGACGCCGCGTAGGCGGTGAACTCCTCGGCGATGGCGGCGAAGACGGACTCCTCGTAGCCGGCGAGGTCCATCTTGTTGACGGCCAGGACGACGTGCGGGACCCGCAGCAGGGCGGCCACCGCGGCGTGCCGGCGGGTCTGCTCGACCACACCGTTACGGGCGTCGACCAGCACGACGGCCAGCTCCGCGGTCGAGGCGCCCGTCACCATGTTGCGGGTGTACTGCACATGCCCGGGGGTGTCGGCGAGGATGAACCGCCGGCGGGGGGTGGCGAAGTAGCGGTAGGCGACGTCGATGGTGATGCCCTGCTCGCGCTCGGCGCGCAGCCCGTCGGTCAGCAGCGCCAGGTCGGGCGTCTCCTGCCCGCGGTTGCGGGAGGCGTGTTCGACGGCCTCCAGCTGGTCGGCGAGCACCGACTTGGAGTCGTGCAGCAGCCGGCCGACCAGGGTCGACTTGCCGTCGTCCACGGAGCCGGCGGTGGCGAAGCGCAGCAGCGAGGTGGCACCGGCGTCCACGGTCCGGTCCGCGTCAACGGCGTTGGTCGTGCTCATCGTTAGAAGTACCCCTCGCGCTTGCGGTCCTCCATGGCGGCCTCCGACAGCTTGTCGTCGGCCCGGGTGGCGCCCCGCTCGGTGAGCCGGGACGCGGCGATCTCCGCGATGACCGCTTCGATGGTGTCGGCGTCGGAGTCGACGGCACCGGTGCAGGACATGTCGCCGACGGTGCGGTAGCGCACCCGCCGGAGCTCCAGGCCCTCGCCGTCCTTGGGGCCGCCCCATCCGCCGGGCGCCAGCCACATGCCGCCGCGGGCGAAGACCTCGCGCTCGTGGGCGTAGTAGATGGCGGGCAGCTCGATCTTCTCGCGGGCGATGTACTGCCAGACGTCCAGCTCGGTCCAGTTGGACAGCGGGAAGACCCGGACGTGCTCGCCGGGCGAGTGGCGGCCGTTGTAGAGCTGCCACAGCTCGGGGCGCTGCCGGCGCGGGTCCCAGCCGCCGAACTCGTCGCGCAGCGAGAAGACCCGCTCCTTGGCGCGGGCCTTCTCCTCGTCCCGCCGGCCGCCGCCGAAGACCGCGTCGAAGCGGTTCTTCTCGATGGCGTCCAGCAGCGGCACGGTCTGGAGGGGATTACGGGTCCCGTCGGGGCGCTCGCGGAGCTCACCGCGGTCGATGAAGTCCTGTACGGAGGCGACGTGCAGCCGCAGGCCGTGGCGCTCGACGGTGCGGTCGCGGTAGTCGATGACCTCGGGGAAGTTGTGCCCGGTGTCGACGTGCAGCAGCGAGAACGGCACCGGGGCCGGCGCGAACGCCTTCAGCGCCAGGTGCAGCATGAGGATGGAGTCCTTGCCGCCGGAGAAGAGGATCACCGGCCGCTCGAACTCGCCCGCCACCTCGCGGAAGATGTGGACCGCCTCGGACTCCAGGGCGTCGAGGTGCGAGAGCGCGTACGGGTTGTCGGCGCCGCCGGCGCCCCCGGCTCCCTCGGCGTTCTCCGTCACGGAAGCCACGGTGGTCATGCCAGTCCCCTCTCGGTGAGCAGCGCGTGGAGTGCCGCCGCGGACTCCCGCACGGTCTGGGTGTGCGACTCGATCCGCAGGTCGGGCGACCCGGGCGCCTCGTACGGGTCGTCCACGCCGGTCAGGCCGGAGATCTCACCGGCTGCCTGCTTGGCGTAGAGCCCCTTCACATCGCGCTCGGAGCAGATCTCGACCGGGGTGGCCACATGCACCTCCAGATACGCGGTCCCCTCGCTCTGGTGGCGCTTGCGCACCGCCTCGCGGCTGTCCGCGTACGGCGCGATCACCGGCACCAGGGCCTTGACGCCGTTGCTCGCCAGCAACTCGGCGACGAAGCCGATACGTTGGACGTTGGTGTGCCGGTCCTCGCGGGTGAATCCGAGGCCCGCGGAGAGGAACTCGCGGATCTCGTCGCCGTCGAGCACCTCGACGCGGTGGCCCTCGCCGCGCAGCCGGCCGGCCAGCTCGCGCGCGATGGTCGTCTTGCCCGCGCTCGGCAGACCGGTCAGCCAGATCGTGGCGCCCGTCATCTGTGTCTCCAAGAACTCCGCCATCAGTGCAGTCCGCACTCGGTCTTGTCGCTGCCGGCCCAGCGCCCGGCCCGCGCGTCCTCGCCCGCCAGCACCCGCCGGGTGCAGGGGGCGCAGCCGACGGAGGCGTAGCCGTCCGTCAGCAGCGGGTTGGTGAGCACGCCGTGCTCGGCGACGTACGCCTCCACGTCCGCCTGCGTCCAGCGGGCGATCGGGGAGACCTTCACCTTCTGCCGCCGGGCGTCCCAGCCGACGACCGGGGTGTTCGCCCGGGTCGGCGACTCGTCCCGGCGCAGCCCGGTCGCCCACGCGTCGTAGCCGGTCAGGCCCTCTTCGAGCGGCTTGACCTTGCGCAGCGCGCAGCACAGGTCGGGGTCGCGGTCGTGCAGCTTCGGCCCGTACTCGGCGTCCTGCTCGGCCACGGTCTGACGGGGCGTCAGTGTGATGACGTTGACGTCCAGCACCGCCGCCACCGCGTCCCGGGTGCCGATGGTCTCCGGGAAGTGGTAGCCGGTGTCCAGGAACACCACGTCCACGCCGGGGAAGGCCCGCGAGGCCAGGTGCGCGACGACCGCGTCCTCCATCGAGGAGGTGACGCAGAAGCGCGGCCCGAAGGTTTCCGCGGCCCACCGGAGGATCTCCGGGGCGGGCGCGTCCTCCAGGTCGCGGCCCGCCTCCTCGGCGAGCCGCTGCAGGTCGGTTGCGGTGGTCACGGGGTACCTCCGTCGGAAGCGGCAGGGGCGGAGCCGGTGGCTCCGGGAGCCAGCAGGCCCAGGAACGTCAGCCGGAACGCCCGGCTGCAGGACCGGCATTCCCAGGCCCCGTGGCCTTCGTCCTCCGAAGGCCACAGGTCCTCGTCCCCGCAGTACGGGCAGTAGAACGGCGCGGCACGCTCGCTCACGATGCCTCCCGCCGGGTCTCGGCGCGTTCGCTCACTTCAGCGCACCCTCTTCGGCGCGCGCCGCCCAGGTGGCGAACCGCTCGCCCGCCGTGCGCTGTTCCTGGAACCTGCGCAGCACCCGCTCGACGTAGTCGGGCAGTTCGTCGGCGGTGACCTTCAGGCCGCGGACCTTGCGGCCGAAGCCGGGCTCCAGGCCCAGCGCGCCGCCCAGGTGCACCTGGTAGCCCTCGACCTGGTTGCCGTCGTCGTCCAGCACCAGCTGGCCCTTGAGGCCGATGTCCGCGACCTGGATGCGGGCGCAGGCGTTCGGGCAGCCGTTGAGGTTGATGGTCAGCGGTTCGTCGAAGTCCGGGAGGCGGCGCTCCAGTTCGTCGATCAGGGTCGCGCCACGGCCCTTGGTCTCCACGATCGCCAGCTTGCAGAACTCGATGCCGGTGCAGGCCATCGTGCCGCGGCGGAACGGCGAGGGCCTGACCTGGAAGTCCAGCGCCTCCAGTCCGGCGACCAGCGGGTCGACCTGGTCTGCCGTCACATCGAGGATGATCATCTTCTGCTCGACGGTGGTCCGCAGCCGGTCGGAGCCGTGCGCCGCGGCCAGCTCGGCGATCTTGGTCAGGGTGGTGCCGTCCACCCGGCCGACGCGCGGTGCGAAGCCCACGTAGAAGCGGCCGTCCTGCTGCCGGTGCACGCCGACGTGGTCCCGCCACTTCTGCGCGGGTTCCTCCGGCGCCGGGCCGTCGACCAGCTTGCGCTTCAGGTACTCGTCCTCCAGCACCTGGCGGAACTTCTCCGGGCCCCAGTCGGCCATCAGGAACTTCAGCCGGGCGCGGGTGCGCAGCCGCCGGTAGCCGTAGTCGCGGAAGATCCCGACCACGCCGGCCCAGACGTCGGCGACCTCGTCCAGCGGCACCCAGGCGCCCAGCCGCTGCGCGAGCTTGGGGTTGGTGGACAGGCCGCCGCCGACCCACACGTCGAAGCCCGGCCCGTGCTCGGGGTGCACCACGCCCACGAAGGCCACGTCGTTGATCTCGTGGACCACGTCCTGGACCGGCGAGCCGGAGATCGCGGTCTTGAACTTGCGCGGCAGGTTGGAGAATTCCCTGCTGCCGATGTAGCGCTCGTGGATCTCGTCCACGGCGGGGGTGCCGTCGATGATCTCGTCGGCGGCGATACCGGCGACCGGGGAGCCGATGATCACGCGCGGGCAGTCGCCGCACGCCTCGGTCGTGGACAGCCCCACCGACTCCAGCTTCTCCCAGATGGCGGGCACGTCCTCGATGCGGACCCAGTGCAGCTGGATGTTCTGCCGGTCGGTGATGTCGGCGGTGCCGCGCGCGTACTGCTCGGAGACCTCGCCGATGGCGCGCAGCTGCGGCACGGTGAGCCGGCCGCCGTCGATGCGCACCCGCATCATGAAGTACTTGTCGTCCAGCTCCTCCGGCTCCAGGATCGCGGTCCTGCCGCCGTCGATCCCGGGCTTGCGCTGGGTGTAGAGGCCCCACCAACGCATCCGGCCGCGCAGGTCGTTGGGGTCGATCGAGTCGAATCCGGACTTGGCGTAGATCGTCTCAATGCGTGTCCGCACATTGAGACCGTCATCGTCCTTCTTGAACTGCTCGTTGCCGTTGAGTGGCGTGAAGTGACCAACGGCCCACTGGCCCTCGCCGCGGTGGCGTCCGGCCTTGCGGCGGGTCGTGGCGGAGGGACTGTCAGGGTTGGCGGCCATGGGTGTACGTCCTTCTGGGCGGCTCAAAGGGGGTGCGGACGGAGTGCGCGGCACCCCCTGCGGCCTGTGCGGACACACCGAAGCGCGGCGCGTGGGCACGCGTCGGCGGTGATCTGCGGGTCGGGAGGGTGCGCGCGTCCGCGACGATGGGGACGGCGTGGAGCGGTGGTGCCAAGTGCTGTCCGGGTGCGGAGGGGTCAGGACCCCTGATCGTGCGGCGTCAGCCTGCCCGACAAATGGCGCTGGACATGCGGCCGAGGTCGACGTGCCGCCGACTCACCAAGGCAATTCCAGCTCTGGACATGACCGAAGCGTGGCACGGCGTTCTCCGGCCAGTCCACCGTTATCCAAAATATGGACACAGGTGTCCTGAATGACGAGACGATGTGGCCTCGGTCACTTTGCGGCCGGTGTGCGTGGTCCGGCATCCGGCCACGGGCCGGGCATCGCGACCTCGGGCTCCTCGGTCGCCTTCGTCCCGTACACCCGGAAGCCGCGCCGCTCGTAATTGGCCCGCGCGTGCGGCCCGTCGTCGGTGCAGGTGTGCAGCCACACCCGCTTCGTCTCCGCCCGCTCCGGCCACCGTTCGGCCAGGTCCCAGGCGCGCGCCGTCCCGTACCCGAGCAGATGCCCGCCGATCCGCCGGCCCCGGAACGCCGGCAGCAGCCCGAAGTAGGCGATCTCCACCGCCCCCTCCGGCTGCGGGTCCAGCTCGATGAAGCCGGCCGGCGTACCGCGCTCGTACGCCACCCAGGTCTCCACGCCCGGCCGCGCGAGGTGCTCGGCCCACCGGGCGTACGGCCAGGCCAGCCGGTCGGTCCACAGGATGTCGCCGCCGACCGCCGTATAGAGGAAGCGGCTGAATTCGGGCGACGGTACCTCGGAGCGGACGATTCGCACCTCCTGCTCGGCGGGCGGCTCCGCGGTGGGCGCGAGGTCGGCCGGCGAGGTCTGTTCCAGGTACCAGGTGGTGACGCGGTGGCTCATGGGGCCAGCACATCACACCGCCGGCGGCGGGGCGCGCCCCCTGCCCGAGGCGGGCCCGCGCCCCTGCCGCGCCGGGCCGCCCGGCACCGCCCGGGCCGTCGCCACATCACGGAACATCCGGTCCAGGTGGTGGGACACAGGCGCCGCCCGCGAGTCCGTCGCCCCGGCGGGCCGCCAGTACCGCGGGCGCCGTGGAGTGCGGCAGCAGATCCAGGAGCCGGGGCGGCAGCCGCAGCTCCACCTCCACCCCGTCCGCGAAGCGGTACGGCCGGTGGGCCAGCACCCCCGCCAGATGACGGCGCAGCCGGGACAGCTCGGCGCGCACCGTCACCGTACGGCCCCCGTCGCCGAACAGGTCCCGGGCCAGCTCGGCGGCGGTGCGTCCGCGCGGGTGCGCGGCGAGCAGGAACAGCAGCTCGGCATGGCGCGGGGACAGCGCGTGCGACCAGCTGCCGGCCGGACCGGCGACGGTGACCGCCGGGCCGTCCCGCCCGCCGACGTCCAGCACCACCCGGTGCGGCTGCGGCGACGGCTCCGGCCGGCCGAGCCGGATCAGCCAGCCGCCGGGCAGCGGCTCCCGGGCGCACATCCCGTACCGCGGCAGCCACAGCGGCCCGGCCGCCGGTGTCTTCGGCAGCGCCACCCGGTCCGGCGGCGTCATCCCGGTCACCGCCGCCGTCCAGCCGTTGGGGTCGACGGCCAGCGCCCGCCCGCCGATCCGCGCCAGCACCGGCGCCGCGCTCGACCGCAGCCGCTCCAGCGACGCGTGGTGGCGGGTGCGCAGCTCGCCCTCGGCGAGCCGGGCGACCGCGGAGACCAGCGAGAGTGTCGTGGGATGGAAGGAGTGGGCCGGGCCGCTGATGTCGACGGTGCCCAGCAGCCGCCCGTCGCGCGGGTCGTGCAGCGGCGCGGCGGCGCAGGTCCAGCCGTGGTGGCTGCGCAGGAAGTGCTCGGCGGAGTGCACCAGCACCGGGGCGCGGGCCACCAGCGCGGTGCCGATGGCGTTCGTGCCGACGAACCCCTCCGTCCAGTCGGCGCCCTTGTCGAAGCCCAGCCGGTCGGCCATCCGCCGGATCGGCGCACTGCCCTCCCGCCACAGCACCCGGCCCTCGGCGTCGGTGACCACCATGATCTGCTGCGCGGCGTCCGCGGTGGGCAGCAGCCCGCCGCTGAGCACCGGCAGGATCGACGCCAGCTGCGAATGCTGCCGCCGGTGCTCCAACTCGGCCACGGACAGCGGCTGCTGGGCGCGCACCCGGTCCGGGTCCACGCCCGAGCCGAGCACCCGGCGCCAGGATTCGCCGATGACCGTGCGGGGCGCGTCGCGCACCGCGTCGGACGGCGGCTCGCCGGTGAGCGCCGCCTCGTGGACCACGGCGAGCCGCCGGGCCGTCTCCCGGATGTCCTGGGCCGACCGGACGGCGCTCTCGACCGGTCTGTCGTGTGACCGATCGGTCGTCCGCCCACCGGTGCCCTCGATCGGTCCGTCGCTCACGCCGCTCCCCGCTGTGCCTGTCACCCGGTGTGTCCATCGTGCCGTCACCGGCCTTCCGGGGCACGGGCATTGGGAAGATCCGCTGCAACGGGGTGCAACGGTTGTGGCCTATGACGCCCTGCGGGGAATCTGGTTCCCGCGGCCGATGGCGACCCTCTCCCACGCCTTGAGGGCGCGGGGCGACCCGCCGCCGGAGGTTTCGCCGGTCACCCGTCGGAGAACCCGCCGGCTGCCCGCCGAGGACGCCATCGGCCGCACCGCGTCGCCGGCACGGTGTGGGGGAGGGGGCTTTCACCATGGTGGCCGCCGCCCCGCGTGTCGTGGTGATCGGGGTCAGTGCGGGAGGCCGTATCGCGCGGGCCGCCCGGCTCGCCGCGCACTACCGGGTCCCGCGGCTGACCGCGGTCGACGTACTGATCAGGCGTCAGCCGCTGCCCGCCGGCGGCTATGTGATCGACGGCGCGCCGCAACTCCTCGACCGGGTCGCGCGCTTCGGCGGTCCGCTGCCCGCACCGGCCACCGCCGACCTCGTCGTCCACCTGCGCGAGACGGGGCAGGACGGCACCGGCGACGCGCTGCGGGTGATCCGCTACTACGAGGCCCGCGGGGTGCTGGTCGGCTTCCGGCCGGACGCGCCGGACGCGGAGATCATCGTGGCCATCGACGCGGCGCTGCGCGGGCGCACCGCGCCGGACCCGCCGCGGTGGCCCTGAGACCGGGAACGGCGCCGAGTCGGCGCGGCACCGCTCCCTGACACCGGCGCGGCGGCGGTGCTCCCCCGACCCCGTCCCGCCGGGGCCGACTGCTGACGGCTCCGGCGGCCGGCGGGGAACCGCCGCCGCGCC
>NZ_KN708638.1:6424081-6444246 GCF_000805335.1 Streptomyces sp. CT34
CCGGCCGCGCCCGCGCCACCACCGCCGCCAGGGCCGGCGTGTGCGGCAGCGTGCCGAACGCCGCGCCCGCGTCGCCGCCCAGCCGGCCGGCGCAGAACGCGTCCGCGACCTCCGGCGGCGCGTACCGCACCAGCAGCGAACCCTGGAGCACCAGCGCCAGCCGCTCCGCCAGCCGCCGGGCGCGCGCCTCGATGCCCTCCAGATCGGCGAGTTCGGTCAGCAGCCCGCGGATCGCCCGGTCCAGCCGGGGGTCCGCGCCGCGGGCCGTGCCGATCTCCGTCAAGTACGCGTCGAGCGCCTCCGGTTCGCGCCGCAGCGCCCGCAGCACGTCGAGCGCCTGGACGTTGCCCGAGCCCTCCCACAGGGAGTTCAGCGGCGCCTCGCGCAGCAGCCGGGGCAGCCCCGACTCCTCGACGTAGCCGTTGCCGCCCAGGCACTCCAGCGCCTCCGCGGCCACCGGCGTGCACCGCTTGGTCACCCAGTACTTGGCCGCCGGGACGGCCAGCCGCAGCAACGCCCGGTCCCGCTCGGTGCCCCCGTCGTACGCCGCCGCCAGCCGCAGTGCGAGCGTCGTCGCCGCCTCCGACTCCAGGGCCAGATCGGCCAGCACATTGCGCATCAGCGGCTTGTCGATCAGCCGCCCGCCGAACGCCTCCCGGTACGCGGTGTGGTGCACCGCCTGCGCCACCGCCTGCCGCATCACCGCCGCCGCCCCGCTGACGCAGTCCAACCGGGTCGCCGCGACCATCTCGATGATCGTCGCCACCCCGCGCCCCTCCTCGCCGACCCGGCGCGCCCAGGTGCGCCCGTCGAACTCCACCTCGGCCGAGGCGTTCGAGCGGTTGCCGAGCTTGTCCTTGAGCCGCTGGAGCAGGAACGGGTTGCGGCTGCCGTCCGGCAGCACCCGCGGCAGCAGAAAGCACGTCAGCCCTCCCGGCGCCCGCGCCAGCACCAGGAACGCGTCCGACATCGGCGCGGAGCAGAACCACTTGTGCCCGGTCAGGACGTACTCCCCGGCCGCCGCCAGCGGTTCGGCGCGCGTGGTGTTGGCGCGTACGTCACTGCCGCCCTGCTTCTCCGTCATCGCCATCCCGGCCAGCGCGCCCGCCTTCGCCGCGGCCGGCCGCAGCTCCGGCTCGTACACCCGGGAGGTCAGCAGCGGCTCCCAGACCGCCGCCAGCTCCGGCTCGGCGCGCAGCGCCGGCACCGCCGCATGGGTCATCGACAGCGGGCAGCCGTGGCCGGCCTCGGCCTGCGACCACACGAGGAAGCCGGCGGTCCGCCGGACGTGCCCGTCCGGCCGCGACCAGGCGTCGGTGAGGCCGGCGCCGACCGCATGGCCGAGCAGACGGTGCCAGGCCGGGTGGAACTCCACCTCGTCGATGCGGTGCCCGTAGCGGTCGTGGGTGCGCAGCACCGGCGGATGCGCGTTGGCCTGCGCGCCCCAGCGCTGCACCTGCGCGGAGCCGGCCGCCCGCCCCAGCCGGCCCAGTTCCTCCCGTACGTCGCCGAGGCGCTCCGCGGCGACGTACCGGGTGATGCCCTCGGTGAGTGCCGGGTCGGACGCGAAGACGTCGTACCCAGCAAGCGGCGGGGGCTGGTTCGTCACGATATGTGTGGTGGCTGCCATGGCAGATACGGTAAAGACGTGCAGCCGGCGAACGAACCACCCGAGCGGCCCGCGGGCCGTCTCACCAGGGCCAGGGTCCTCTACCGCAACGTCTCCAAGCGCCGGCTGGCCTGGCTGCTGCTCAAGGACATCGTCGGCAGCTGCATGGAGTACCGGGTCACCGGCCTCGCCGCCGAGGCCGCGTTCTGGTGCCTGCTCTCGCTGCCGCCGCTGATCCTCGGACTCGTCGGCGTCCTCGGCTACACGGAGCCCTGGATCGGCCACGCCACCATCGACAGCGTCCGGGCGCACATCCTGCGCGCCTCCGGCACCGTCCTCTCCAGCCGCGGCGTCGACGAGATCGCCCGCCCGCTGCTGAACGACGTGTTCACCGGCCGCCGCCCCGACGTCATCTCCCTCGGCTTCGCCATCGCCCTGTGGTCCGGCTCCCGCGCGGTCAACGTCTTCGTCGACACCATCACGATCATGTACGGCCTGGACGGCCGCCGCGGCATCGTCCGGACCCGGCTGCTGTCCTTCGTCCTCTACCTGGCCGCGCTGGTGGCCGGCGTGGTCGCGCTGCCGCTGATGGTCGCCGGCCCGGACGCCGTCGCCGGCTGGCTCCCGGCCGGCGAGGACATCATCCGCGCCGTGTACTGGCCGGTCGTGCTGATCCTCTCCATCGCCTTCCTGACCACCCTCTACCACGTCTCCGTACCGGTGCGTTCGCCCTGGCGGGAGGACATCCCCGGCGCCGTCGTCGCGCTCGGGATGTGGGTGCTGGGCAGCTTCCTGCTGCGCCTCTACCTGACCGCGGCGGTCGAAGGGCCCACCATCTACGGCTCGTTGGCGGCACCGGTCGCGGTACTCCTGTGGATCGGGGTGTCCGCCTTCGCGGTCCTGGTGGGGGCCGCCATGAACGCCGCCCTGGACCGGGTGTGGCCGTCGGCCGGCACGGCGGCGGCCCGCGCGGACAACGCCCGCGCGCGGCGGGGGCCGGGCCCGGAGGGCGGACCGGCCGGCGCCTGACGCGGCCTCACATCGCCGGGATCCGCGCATAGCGCCCGGCGACGCGGAGGTCGGCCTCGATGGCCGCGGCGGCCTCGCGCAGGGCGGGGAGGACGGCCTCGCGGGTCCCGTCCGGGGTGCCGCGGCCGGCGTGGGTGGAGACGTTGACCGCGGCGACGGCGCGGCCGGTGCGGTCCCGGACCGGGACCGCGAGGGAGCGCAGGCCGTCCTCCAGCTCCTCGTCGACCAGGGCGTGGCCGTCGGCGCGGACCGCGTCGAGGACGGCCAGCAGCCGGGTCCGGTCGGTGACGGTGTGCCGGGTCAGCGGCGCGAGCCGCGTGCGGGCGAGCCGGGCGGCCCGCTCGGCGGGCGGCAGGTCGGCGAGCAGCACCCGGCCCATGGAGGTGGCGTAGGCGGGGAAGCGGGTCCCCACGGTGATGTTGACGCTCATGATGCGGACGGTGGGGACCCGGGCGACGTACTGGATGGTGTCCTGGGCGGTCTCGCCGGTGACCAGGACCGCCATCGAGGCGGAGTCGTGGACGCGCTCCACCAGGGCGACCAGGTGGGGCTGGGCGATGGCCGGCAGGGTGAGCGCGGAGAGCGGGGCGAAGCCCAGGTCCAGCACCTTCGGGGTGGGGCGGAAGAGCCTGCCGTCGGTCGCGAGGTAGCCGAGGTGTTCGAGCGTGATCAGCGCGCGGCGGGCGGTCGCCCGGGGCAGCCCGGTGGCCTCCGCGACGGCGCTGAGGGGGAGTGCCGCCCGGCCGGCGCCGAACGCGGTGAGGGTGGCCAGGCCGCGGGCGAGCGACTCGACGAATTCCGGGCCCAGTTCCTGCTTGGAGGCGCGCATCCAGGGGGCGGGCGGCGGCGGTGCGGGGGCCGCCGGCGTACGGGGCACCGCCAGCGCGCGCTCCATGGCGGCGACCGTGGCGCGCAGCCGGGGCAGGACGGCGTCCGGCAGCTCGGCGGCGGTCCGGCGGCTGGTGTGGCTGACCACGCTCAGCGCGCAGACCGGCCGCCCGGAGGGGGCGCGGACCGGCAGTGCCACCGCGACCAGGCCGGGTTCGATGAGCTGGTCGTCCAGCGACCAGCCGGCGGCGCGGGCGGCGGCCACCCGCGCCTCGAACGCGGCGGCGGTGGAGCTCCCGGGCTGCCGCGGCGGCACGGCGGGGAAGCCCGCGTCCGTGGGGTCGGCGGCCCGGCGCGTCCGCCAGCGCCGCCAGTCGCCGGCGTCCCAGGCGTCCGCGAACAGCGCGCCGGGCGCGCCGCGTTCGGCGGGCAGCAGATCGCCGATGCGGAAGGCCAGCGACATGGCGCGGCGGCGGGTCGCCTGGTGGACGAAGCGCACCCCGTCGCCGTCCGGTACGGCCAGCGAGACCGATTCGTCGAGCGCGTCGGCGAGCCGGTCGGCCAACGGCCCGAGCCGGTCGGGGAGTTCGGTGGCGGCGAGGTAGGCGTTGCCGAGCTCCAGCAGCCGGGGCGCCAGGACGGCGTCGCGGCCCTCGATGCGCACATATCCGAGCCGGGCGAGGGTGCTCAGCACGCGGTCCACGGTGGAGCGGGCCAGACCGGTGACCCGCACCAGGTCGCCGGCCGCCGCCCGGCCGCCGCCGGCCGTCAGCTCCCGCAGCACGGCCAGGCTGCGCATCAGCGGCCCCACCGCTTCCGGCGGCGGCGCTGCGGGGGCGGTGGCGGCGGGGTGGGACATGGACTCGCTCTCCAGGGTGCGGCGATCTCGTCGGAACCGTACCGGGCGGGCCGGTGCGGACCGTTGACACGGCAGGGCGCGGGGGTCAGACTCGAAAAGGGCTGCTGGATGAACTTTAGTTCACTGGGCGAACTCCCGGGCAGGGTCCGGGACGACGGACGACCCGAGGGCGAGGACATGGCAGAGATCCGTTCCCTGCGCGACGCCGTCGCGGAGCTGATCCACGACGGCGACACGGTGGCGCTGGAGGGGTTCACCCACCTCATCCCGTTCGCCGCGGCGCACGAGATCATCCGGCAGGGCATCACCGGCCTCACGCTCGCCCGGATGACCCCGGACGTCGTCTACGACCAGCTGATCGGCGCCGGCGCGGCCCGCAAGCTGGTCTTCTCCTGGGGCGGCAACCCGGGCGTCGGCTCACTGCACCGCTTCCGGGACGCCGTCGAGAACGGCTGGCCCGCCCCGCTGGAGCTCGACGAGCACAGTCACGCCGGGATGGCCAACCGCTACGCGGCCGGCGCCGCGAAGCTCCCCTTCGCGGTGCTGCGCGGCTACCGCGGCAGCGACATCCCCCGCCGCACGTCCACCGTCGCCACCGTCACCTGCCCGTTCACCGGCGAGGAACTGGCCGCCGTCGCCGCCCTCAACCCGGACGTCACGGTCATCCACGCCCAGCGGGCCGACCCGGCGGGCAACGTCCAGCTGTGGGGGCTGACCGGCGTGCAGAAGGAAGCGGTGCTGGCCGCCCGGCGCGTCCTGGTGACCGTCGAGGAAATCGCCGACACCCTGGAGCCGCGTCCCGGCGGGGTCGTGCTGCCCACCTGGGTCATCGACGCGGTAGCGGTCGTCCCCGGGGGCGCCCACCCCTCGTACGCGGCCGGGTACTCGGTCCGCGACAACGCCTTCTACCGCGACTGGGACGCCATCGCGCGGGACCGGGAGGCGTTCGGCCGATGGCTGGAGGAGCACGTGCGGGGAGTCGGCCGGGACGCCGGCAGCGACGGGGAGGTCGGCGCTGCCGGGGCAACCGGGGCGTCGGGCGAGTCGGGCGAGTCCGGCGGCGGGCGGGCGGCGCGGGGGACACCACGGCCCGCCGCGGGTCCCGCGCGGGCCACTGCCCCCGGCCCGGCCGCGGCCCCCGCTCCCGTCTGCACCCCCGACGAGCTGATGGAGGTCAACGCCGCGCGGGCGCTCGCCGGGGCCGGTACCTGCTTCGTCGGGATCGGGCTGCCCAGTACCGCCGCCAACCTCGCCCGCCGGACCGTCAATCCGGATCTGGTACTGGTCTACGAGTCCGGCACCCTCGGATCCAGGCCGGAGCGGCTGCCGCTGTCCATCGGGGACGGCGAACTGGCCGACACCGCGGACGCGGTGGTGTCCGTGCCGGAGATGTTCAACTACTGGCTCCAGGGCGGCCGGATCGACGTCGGCTTCCTCGGCGCCGCGCAGGTCGACCGGTTCGGCAACATCAACACCACCGCCGTCGACCGCGGCCCGGACAGGCCCGAGGGCCGCCTCCCGGGAGCCGGCGGCGCGCCCGAGATCGCCGCCAACTGCGGGCGGGTGCTGCTGGTCCTGCGGCACCGCCGCCGGAACTTCGTCGGCGCGCTGGACTTCGTCACGACCCTCGGGCACGGCAGCGGTCCCGGCGACCGGGCGGCGCTCGGCATGCCCGGCGCCGGGCCGACCGCGGTGATCACCGACCTCGGCGTGCTGCGCCCCGACCCGGACACCGCGGAACTCGTCCTCACCGCGCTGCACCCGGGGGTGACGGCCGATCAGGTCCGGCAGGCCACCGGCTGGCCCCTCAAGGAAGCCCCGGACCTCGGCGTGACCGACCCGCCCACCGCCGCCGAACTCGCCGCCCTGCGCGCCCTGAAGGCGGCGTCCGGACCGGGCGGGCCGCCGGCCGCCGCCACCGCCCCGTCCTCCGGGAAGGACGCCCGATGACCCCCGGCACCCGCACCCCGCACGGCGCCACCACCCGGCCCGCCGGCACCCTCACCCACCCCCGCGCCGCCGCCGGCTCCGGGCCGGGGCCGCCGGCGCCGCGCACCGGCGTGGGCCGCCGGCCCACGCCCGTACCGGAGAGGTAGCCGCCGCCCGTATCCCCATCCGTATCCCGCATGGAGAGGCACCCCCACATGGAGAGGCACCCCCACATGGAGAGGCACCCCCGCACGGAGAAGGCACCCATGCCCCACTCCGCCCCGCTCGGCGCCGCCCCCGTCTCCCCGACGGCCCCGCCGCCAACCACCCAGGCCGACATCAGCCGTGAGATCGCCGCGCTGCGGACCGCCGCCGGCGCCGCGGACGCGGAGCGCGCCGCCGGCCCGGCCCCCGGGCAACCCGCCCGGGACTTTCCGCCCTACCGCGGCAGCACCCCCCGCCACCCCCGGCAGCCACTGGTCGCGATCGACGCCCTGGCCGACCCGGAAGCCGTGGAGCTGACCGGCCCCGCCTTCGGCGTCACGGACGTCACCGCACTCGACGCCGACCTCACCCGGCAGCACACCGGGGAGCCGCTCGGCGAACGCATCACCGTCACCGGCCGCGTCCTGGACCGCACCGGCCGCCCCGTCCGCGGCCAGCTCGTCGAGATCTGGCAGGCCAACGCCGCCGGCCGGTACGCCCACCGGCGAGACCAGCACCCGGCCCCGCTCGACCCGAACTTCACCGGCGTCGGCCGCTGCCTGACCGACGACGACGGGCGGTACGCCTTCACCACCGTGAAGCCCGGCGCCTATCCGTGGCGCAACCACGACAACGCCTGGCGCCCCGCGCACATCCACTTCTCGTTCTTCGGCTCGGCCTTCACCCAACGGCTGGTCACCCAGATGTACTTCCCGGGCGATCCGCTCCTGGCCTACGACCCGATCCTGGCCTCGGTCACCGAACCCGCCGCCCGCGCCCGCCTGGTGGCCGCCTACGACCACCAACTCTCCCGCCCCGAACACTCCCTGGGCTACCGCTGGGACGTCGTCCTGGACGGCCCGTCCGCCACCTGGACCGAGGAAGGCCGCTGATGCCCACCCGCCCCGAAGGCCCCGGCGAGCCGCCCGCCGCGCCGCTCGCCCCGACCCCCTCCCAGACCATCGGCCCCTTCTACGGCCACGCCCTCCCCTTCCCCGGCGGTGAGCGGATCGCACCCACCGGGCACCCCGACACGGTCACCCTGCACGGTCTGGTGCGCGACGGGGACGGCGCGCCGGTTTCCGACGCCCTGCTGGAGTTCTGGCAGGCCGGCCCCGACGGCAGCCTGACCGGCGCCCCCGGCTCGCTGCGCCGGGACCCGGCCACCGGAGCGGACATCGGCCGCAACGGCGTGGACTTCACCGGCTTCGGCCGCGTCCCCACCGACGCCGACGGGCGCTACGCGCTGCGCACACTGCCCGCCACCGCCCCCGCCGGGCACCCGGACGCCGCGCCCTACCTGGCCGTCTGCGTCTTCGCCCGCGGGCTGCTGCACCACCTGTTCACCCGCGTCTACTTCCCCGAGCACACCGCGGCCCACGCCGCCGACCCCCTGCTGTCCCGGCTGCCGGGGGAGCGGGCCCGCACCCTGCTCGCCCGCGCCGACGGCCCCGCCCGGTACCGCTTCGACATCCAGCTCCAGCAGCCGGCGGACGGCACTTACGAGGAGACGGTGTTCCTTGCCTTCCGATGAGGCGTCCGAGGCGGCGGGCGGGCCGTGCCCGGGAACGGACGATCCTGACGTGCCGCCGACTTCCTTCGGTGCGGCGGATCATGGCCTGCTCGCCCCCTCCTGGGCCGGCTCCGCCGTCGCGGAGGCGACCGGCGACGCCGCGTATCTGCGCGCCCTGCTCGACGCCGAGGCCGCGCTGACCCGCGCCCAGGCGGCCCTCGGGCTCGCCCCGGCGACCGCGGCGGCGACCGTCACCGCGGTCGCCGCCGAGCACCACCGCCACGACCCGCGGGCGCTCGCCGGGCGCGCCCGCGCCGCCGGCAACCCCGTGGTGCCGCTCGTCGCGGACCTGACCGCCGCCGTCGCCGCCCGCGACGCGGAGGCCGCCGACCATGTCCACCGCGGCGCCACCAGCCAGGACATCCTGGACACCGCCACCATGCTGGTCTGCGCCCGCGCCCTGGACACCGTGCTGGCCGACCTCGACCGCACCGCCGACACGCTGCACCGCACCGCCGCCGCCCACCGCGACACGCCGATGGTCGGCCGCACCCTCACCCAGCACGCGGTGCCCACCACCTTCGGCCTCAAGGCGGCGGGCTGGCGCAGCCTGGTCCTCGACGCCCGGGACCGGCTCGCCGCGGTGCGGGCCGCGCTGCCGGTCCAACTGGGCGGCGCCGCAGGTACGTTGGCGGCGTTCCACGCCTACGCCGAGACGGACGGTGCGCCGGGCGCCGACGACCTCGGCGTCCGGCTCCTGGCCCGCTACGCCGCCGAGACCGGGCTCGCCGCACCCGCCCTGCCCTGGCACACCCTGCGCACCCCCGTCGCCGACCTCGCCGGCGCGCTCGCCCTCACCGCCGGCGCGCTCGGCAAGCTGGCGGCCGACGTCCTGGTCCTCTCCCGTACGGAGACCGGCGAGCTGGCCGAGGGCAGCGGCGGCGGCTCCTCCGCGATGCCGCACAAGGCCAACCCGGTGCGCGCCACGCTGATCGCGGGCGCCGCCCGGCAGGTGCCGGCGCTCGCCGCGGTGCTGTACGGGTCGCTGGCCGCCGAGGACGAGCGGCCGGCCGGCGCCTGGCACGCCGAGTGGCAGCCGCTGCGCGAGGCGCTGCGCCTGGTGGGCGGCGCGGCCCGGGACGCGGCCGGGCTGACCGCGGGACTGCGGGTCCGCCCCTCCCGTATGCGGGAGAACCTCGCCGCGACCGGCGGGCTGGTCGTCTCCGAACGCCTGGTCGCGGCCCTCGCCGCACTGACCGGCCGCGCCGCGGCCCGTCGCACCCTGGACGCGGCGGCCCGCCGCGCTGCCGACGACGGCATCCCGCTGTACGACGCGCTGCGCACGGTCCTGGCCGCGGACCCCGCGACCGGGGCCGGTGCCGCCGCCCTCACCGGGCCCCGCCTGCGGGAACTCCTCGATCCCGCCGGCTACTCGGGGTCCGCCGGCGCCCTGGTCGACCGCGCCCTCCGGCGTGTCGCCGAGCCCTCCCCGCACGCCCCGCAGGAGCCCGTATGACGCCCGTGCCGCCCGCCGCCCGCCGCACCGCGCTGCACCACACCGCCGACGGGCCCGAAGGCGCCCCGCCGCTCGTCCTCGGCCCCTCCCTGGGCACCACCCTCTCCCTCTGGGACCCCCAACTACCCGCTCTGGCACGGCGGTTCCGTGTGCTGCGCTGGGATCTCCCGGGCCACGGCGGCACCCCCGCGGGCGTCCTCGCCGCCGCCGGTACGACCACCGTCCCCGAACTGGCCCGCCTCGTCCTCGACCTCGCCGACGCCCGCGGCCTCGACCGCTTCGGCTACGCGGGCGTGTCGCTCGGCGGCGCGGTGGGCGCCTGGCTCGCCGTCCACCACCCCGCGCGGATCGCCTCGCTCGCGCTGATCTGCTCCTCCGCGCGGTTCGGCGAGCCGGCCGGCTGGCACGAACGGGCCGCGCTGGTACGGGCCGAGGGCCTCGGCCCGGTCGCCGAGACCGCCGCCGGACGCTGGTTCACCCCCGCCTTCGCCGCCTCGCCCGAGGCCGCCGCCCTGCTCGACG
The DNA here is from genome assembly GCF_000805335.1 of Streptomyces sp. CT34. Lineage (GTDB taxonomy): Bacteria > Actinomycetota > Actinomycetes > Streptomycetales > Streptomycetaceae > Streptomyces. The sequence continues at coordinate 6,434,091 of NZ_KN708638.1, forward strand.
CGCTGCGCCGACGCGTGTCCCCCGACGGATACGCGGCCTGCTGCGACGCCCTCGCCCGCTACGACCTCCGCGCCGACCTGCCACGGATCACCGCCCCCACCCTCGTCGTCGCCGGCCGCGCCGACCCGGCCACGCCGCCCGCGCACGCCCGCGAACTCACCGACGGCATCCCCGCCGCCACCCTCGTCGAACTCCCCGGCGCCGCCCACCTCGCCACCGCCGAGCGCCCGGACGCGGTCCGCACCGCGCTCCTCGGCCACCTCGACTGCGACCGCGCCCACCCCGCCCCCGGAACGGACCACTGATGCCCCGCACCCACCAGCCCACCCCGCCGCCGTCCCGCACCGCGGTCGGCATCATCGGCGGCGGCCCGGCCGGACTGCTGCTCGCCCGGCTGCTGCACCGGGCCGGGATCGGCTGCGCCGTCCTGGAGAGCCGCGACCGCGGATACGTCGAGGCGCGGCAGCGCGCCGGCATCCTCGAACAGGGCACCGTCGACGTGCTGCGCGCCTGCGGCGCGGGGGAGCGGCTGGACCGCGAGGGGATGGTCCACGACGGCATCGAGCTGCGCTACGACGGGCGGGCGCACCGGCTCGACTTCCCGTCGCTGACCGGCGGACGGCGGGTGACCGTCTACGCCCAGACGGAGATCGTCAAGGACCTGATAGACCTTCAACTCGCCGACGGCGCACCGCTGCTGTTCGGCGCGCGGGCACTCGCCGTCACCGGCGCCGACACCGCGCGGCCGACCGTCCGCTACCGCCACGAGGGCCGCGAGCACACCCTCGGCTGCGACTACGTCGTCGGCTGCGACGGCTTCCACGGGGTTGCCCGGCAGGCGATCCCGGACGCCGAGCGCCGTACCTACGAGCGCGACTACCCGTACTCCTGGCTGGGCGTGCTCGCCGACGCCCCGCCGTCCTCCGACGAGCTGATCTACGCCCACTCCCCCCGCGGCTTCGCGCTGTTCAGCATGCGCACCCCGACCGTCAGCCGGCACTACCTCCAGGTCCCCAACGGCACCGACCCCGCGCACTGGCCCGACGACCGCATCTGGGACGAACTGGAGGCCCGCGCCGCCCTCGACCACACCTCCTGGAAGCCGGCCCGCGGCCCGCTCACCGCCAAGGCCGTCCTGCCGATGCGCAGTTCGGTCACCGAACCGATGCGGTGGGGCCGGGTCCTGCTGGCGGGCGACGCGGCACACATCGTGCCGCCCACCGGGGCCAAGGGCCTCAACCTCGCCGTCGCCGACGTCACCGTCCTGGCCCGCGCCCTGACCCGGTGCTACGGCACCGGCGCGACGGACCTCCTGGACGCCTACTCCGACACCTGCCTGCGCCGGGTCTGGCGCGCCGAGCACTTCTCGCACTTCATGACGACGACCCTGCACACCGGTCCCGGCCAGAGCCCCTTCGACACCCGGCTCCAGCTCGCCCAGCTCGACCGCATCGCCGACTCCCGGCACGCCGCCGCGGAACTCGCCGAGAACTACACCGGACTGCCGCTGCCCTGACCGGCGGGCGGCCGGTGCGGCGCTGGCCGGTGCGGCGGTGGCCGGTGCGGCGGTGGCCGGTGCGGCGGTGCTACGGCGCCTCCAGGTGGCCCTTGCGGTACCGCACCAGGAGCATCGCCGCGTCGTCGTGCAGCGGCCCCTCCGCATGGTCGACGACATCCTCCCGGACCGCCCGCAGCGCGGCTTCCGGGTCGGGGTCCTTCAGCAGCCCGGCGCGCTCGACGAGGGGATAGAACCGGCCGGCGCCGTCCCGGGCCTCGCTGACCCCGTCGGTGTAGAAGAGCAGCTGGTCACCGGGGGCGAACGGGATGCCGTAGGGCAGCGGCGCCTCGGGGCCGTGCTCCATCAGGCCGAGCGGCAGCGCGCGCTCCGTCGGGGCCGCGTAGCGGACCTCACCGTCGGGGCGGACCACCAGGGGCGAGGGGTGGCCGAAGTTCAGCAGGGTCGCGTCCGGGCCGTCGCCGATCTCGGCGAGCACCGCGGTGACGAAGCGCTCGCCCGACAGATGGCGGTTCAGCGCGCGCTCGACCCGGGCGCCGACCGCCGGCAGATCCGGCTCGTCGTGCGCCGCCTCCCGGAAGGCGCCGAGCACCACCGCCGCGGTCTCCACCGCCTCCAGGCCCTTGCCCTGGACGTCCCCGACGATGATCCGCACACCGGCCGGCGAGGTCACCACCTCGTACAGATCGCCGCCGATCCGGGCCTCGGCCACCGCCGAGGTGTACGAGACCGCGATCCGCAGCGGGCCCGCACCGCGCGGCACCGGCCGCAGCAGCACCCGCTGGGCGACCTCGGCGATCGACCGCACGCTGGCCAGCTCCGCCTCCCGGCGCTGCCGCATGACCGCGGCGGCCACCCCGGCAGCGGTCACCCCGGCCACCGACAGCAGCGCGGTCAGCCCGCGCCGGCTCTCGAACAGCCCGCTGTGGACGCCCAGCCCGACGCAGAGCACGAACGCGGTCAGCCCGACCAGCGCGGTCCGCCGCCAGCCGCCGACCAGCCCCGCGAACGCGGGCCCCAGCGACACCAGTGGCAGGAAGCCGACGCCCGGCCCGGCGATCAGGTCCACCGCGCTGACCGCGGCCATGACCAGGTACGGGAGCGCGGACAGCGCACGGGAGCCGGCGCGCTGCTCCCCGTTCTGCACGGCCAAGGTCCACTCCGGCGTTCTGACGGCTCACACACCGGTGGGACGGCACGCGAGAGGCGATCGGTCGTGGGGCGGCCGGCCGCCGGGCCGTTCGACTGTCCGAAACCAACCCCCGGGCCCCCGACCTGAGCATATGCAACATATGCCGGACCGAATCACGGGGCCTGTCCCGCCGTTACCGAATCGCAGCGGCCGGGCGCGGCCCCGGACGGCCGGCGGATCTTACGGACCGGTGACACGGCGGCCGTGGAGCGGGCCGGACGGCCCTGCCGCGCCTAGCGTGACGGCATGCGTGTACTGGTCACCGGCGGCGCCGGGTTCATCGGATCGCAGATCGTCGAAACGCTGCTGGCCGGCGGCCACGAGCCCGTCGTGCTCGACGCGCTGCTGCCCACCGCCCACCCGCAGCCTCCCGGGCGACCGCCCGCGATCCGGGACGCGGTGCCCCGCATGGTCGCCGACGTCCGCGACCGCGCCGCCGTCGACGCCGCGCTGCGCGGGATCGACGCGGTCTGCCACCAGGCCGCGATGGTCGGCCTCGGCAAGGACTTCGCGGACGCCCCCGACTACGTCGGCTGCAACGACCTCGGCACCGCCGTCCTGCTCGCCGCGATGGCCGCCGCCGGCGTCCGCGGCCTGGTGCTCGCCGGCTCGATGGTGGTCTACGGGGAGGGCCGCTACGACTGCCCCGCCCACGGGACGGTGCGCCCCGGCCCGCGCGCCGAGGCCGCACTGGCCGCCGGCCGGTTCGAGCCGCGCTGCCCGCACTGCGGCGCGGAACTGCGGCCCGGCCTCGTCGGCGAGGACGCGCCCACCGACCCGCGCAACGTCTACGCGGCGACCAAACTCGCCCAGGAGCACCTGGCCGCCTCCTGGGCCCGTGCCACCGGCGGCCGGGCGCTCGCCCTGCGCTACCACAACGTCTACGGACCCGGCATGCCGCGCGACACCCCCTACGCCGGCGTCGCCTCGTTCTTCCGCTCGGCACTGTCCCGCGGCGAGGCCCCCACCGTCTACGAGGACGGCGGCCAGCGGCGCGACTTCGTCCACGTCCGGGACGTCGCCGCCGCCAACGCGGTGGCGCTGGCCGCCCTGCCGGACCGGCCCGCCGGCACCCTGACCGCATACAACACCGGCAGCGGGGAGCCGCACACCGTCGGCGAGATGGCCCGCACCCTGGCCACCGCCCACGGCGGCCCACCCCCGGTGGTCACCGGGCGGTACCGGCTCGGCGACGTCCGGCACATCACCGCCTCCTCGCAGCGGATCGCCGCCGACCTCGGCTGGCGCGCCGCGACCGGCTTCGCCGACGGCATGGCCGAGTTCGCCCGCGAGGAGATGCGATGACCGCGCACCCGGCACCCGCGCCCATCGAGCCCGTCGGCCCCGTCGGCCCGGTCGACGTCGTACTGCCCTGCCTGGACGAGGCCGCCGCGCTGCCCTGGGTCCTGGCCCGCATCCCCGACGGCTGGCGGGCGATCGTCGTCGACAACGGCTCCACCGACGGCTCGGCCGCGCTCGCCCGCCGCCTCGGCGCCACCGTCGTACCCGAACCCCGCCGCGGCTTCGGTGCCGCCTGCCACGCCGGACTGCTCGCCGCCGACGCCGACATCGTCTGCTTCTGCGACTGCGACGGTTCCCTGGACCCCCGGCTGCTCGTCCCGTTCGTCCGCGCCGTACGCGACGGCGACAGCGACCTGGTGCTGGGCCGGCGGCGCCCCGAAGGCCGCGGCGCCTGGCCCGCGCACGCCCGGCTCGGCAACCTCGCACTGGCCCGTATGCTGCACCGCCGCACCGGACTGCGGCTGCACGACCTCGGCCCGCTGCGTGCCGCCCGGCGCACCGCGCTGCTCGCCCTCGGCCTCACCGACCGTCGCAGCGGCTACCCCCTTCAGATGGTCGTCCGGGCCGCCGACGCCGGCTGGCGGGTCACCGAACGCGACGTCCCCTACCGGCCGCGCACCGGCCGCTCCAAGGTCACCGGCACCTGGCGCGGCACCTGGCACGCGGTACGCGACATGCGCACCGTGCTGCGGCAGCCGCCGGCCGCGCCCGGCACCGGGAGCACCCGATGACCGCCGCCCCCGCCCCGACCACCGTTCTCGTCATCGCCAAGGAACCCCTCCCCGGCCGCGTCAAGACCCGCCTCACCCCGCCCTACACCCCCGCCCAGGCCGCCGAACTCGCCGAGGCGGCGCTCCGCGACACCCTCCGGGCCGTCCGCGCGATGCCCGCCCGCCGCCGCGTCCTCGTCCTCGAAGGACGCCCCGGCAGCTGGCTCCCGGCCGGCTTCGACGTCCGCCCGCAGGGCACCGGCGGCCTCGACGAACGTCTGGCCGCCGCCTTCGCCGCCACCACCGGACCGGCCCTGCTCATCGGCATGGACACCCCCCAGGTCACCCCCGGGCTGCTCGCCCCCGCCCTCGCACCCGACGCCTGGCGGCACTGCGACGCCTGGTTCGGCGCCGCCGCGGACGGCGGGTTCTGGGCGCTCGGACTGGCCGCCCCCGACCCCCGGCTGCTGCGCGGCGTCCCGATGTCCACCGCCACCACCGGCGCCGCCCAGCGCGCCCGGCTCACCGCCGCCGGACTCCGGATCCGCGAACTCCCCGTGCTGCGCGACGTCGACACCGCGGCCGACGCGGCAGCGGTCGCCGCCGCCGTGCCCGGCGGCCGGTTCGCCGCCGCCCTCGCCCGGCTGACCCCGGCGGCCGGCCGGTGAGCACCCCCACCGCCGCCCCCGGCACCGGCCCGGACTGGGGCGCCGGCCCCTACGCCGACGCGCTGCGCACCGGCCGCGGCCCGCTCTTCCTCCGCCGTGCCGACGGCTGGCTGCTGCCGCTGGAGGTGGAACGCTGGTGCGCCGGCGCGGACACCGCCGACCTCTCCGCGCTGCGCCGCTGCGAAGGCCCCGTCCTCGACATCGGCTGCGGCCCCGGACGCCTGCTCGCCGCGCTCGCCGAACGCGGCCACCGGGCCCTCGGCATCGACGTCAGCGCCGCGGCCGTCGCCCGCAGCACCGCGGCTGGCGGCACCGCGCTGCGCCGCTCCGTCTTCGACTCCCTGCCCGACGAGGGGAGATGGGGCACCGCACTGCTCCTCGACGGCAACATCGGCATCGGCGGCGACCCGCGCGCCCTGCTCGCCCGTACCGCCGAACTACTCGCCCCGCGCGGCCTGCTGATCGTCGAGACCAGCCCCGCGGATGTCGACGAACGCGTCCGGGTCCAGGTCGCCGGCGGCCACAACGGCCACCCCGCGCACACCGCCGAGCCCTTCCCCTGGGCCCGGGTCGGCACCCGGGCCCTGCTGCGGCACGCGGCACCGGAGCTGTGGATACCCGCCGGGCAGTGGACCGTGCCCGGCGCGGCTCAACTCCCCGGCGCGGCTCAACTCCCCGGCGCCGAGCGCTGCTTCGTCGCCCTGCGCCGCAGCCGCGCCACCGTCCTCCGCAGCCGCGGCTGAGCCGTCCGCAGCGTACGGACCAGCAGCCACAGCGCGGCCAGCGCGAACAGCCCCGCGCTGACCATCAGCCAGCGGGCCAGGAATCCCTCGGCCGGCAGCCCCGTCGTCAGCGTGTAGTGCACCGCGGCGGCGCTGCCGGGCGCGGTGGAGATCAGCGGCCACCACACCAGGAGCAGCAGCCCGGACAGCGCCGCCGGGACCCGCACGAACCCGGTCCAGGCCCGGTCCCGCGCGCCGCCCGCGGTCAGCCGCGCCACCACCCGGTCGGCCACCGCGTACAGCGGCACCAGCACGAGATCGTGCAGCAGCGCCGCCCCCACGACCCACACCACCACCAGCGGCCACCGCGCGTCGGACAGCAGCCGCACCCCCGCATAGCCGGTCAGCGCGAACGAGGCGAGCAGCAACAGCAGTTGCAGCGCCCCCTCGCCGTACCAGCGGGCCGCCCTACGCCCCCACACCGCCGCGACCGCCCGCACCCGAGCCGCCGCACCACCGCTCCGGCGCACCGTCACACCTCCCCGAACGTCAGCCGCGCCACCCACTTGGTGTTCAGCACCCCCGGCGCCGCCGGCACGATGATCCGTGCCGGATACCCGTGGTCCGGCGACAGATCCGCCCCGCCCACCCGAAGCGCCAGCAGCGACCGCGGATCGCGCACCTGGTTGTCCCGCAGCGCCGCCCGCCGGAACGCGCCCGACAGCTGAACCGACTCCACCAGCACCCCCGGCGGCGCCCCGCCCCCGCCCACCAGCGCGGCCAGATCCCGCAGCCGCACTCCGCTCCACCGCAGGTCCTCCGTCGACCAGCCCTCCACACAGGCGATCGGCAGCGCCGCCTCGTACTGCGGCATCCGCAGCAGCTCGGCCCGGCTCAGCCGCACCCTCCTCCAGCCACCGCTGGGAGGTGCCCCCGGCCCGCCGCCCTCGACCGTCAGCCGCCAGTCGTCGCCGATGTCCCGGGCCCGGATGCCCACCCCCGCCGCCGACTTGTTGATCTGGAAGCCGTTCGGGCCGCCGCCCGGATCGGCGCCGCCGTGCGGCGCCAGCAGCGCGGTCCGCCGCCACCGGCCGCCCAGGCTCTGCCCGACCGTCGTCAGGAACAGCAGCAGCGACCCGGCGCCCACCAGCCCCAGCGCACCGCGCCGCGACACCGTCGGCGGCGCCGGACGGAGCGCCACCAGCCCGGTGTCGTCGTCCGCCGCCCGTGGGTCGGTACTCTCCCGCAGCGCCCGCACGGTCCGCGGCATCCGCAGTCCGACATGGACCGCGAACGCCCCGATGAACACCCATGCCCCGTAGAAGTGCAGCGGATAGAACGACCCCGGAAACACATAGTCCAGCTGGATGTTGAGGAGCCCGGTCACGAACTCGAACAGCGCCCCGCCCACCAGGAGCAGCAGCGAGACCCGCTCCAGCGCATGGCCCACCGACCGGGCCGGCGGCATCGTGAACAGCTTCGGGATCACCGACCACAGCTTCGCCAGCAGCACCGGCACCAGCACCACGCCGAGGGTGACGTGCACGCCCTGGGTGAGCCGGTACAGCCAGCGCGGACCGGTCGGCCAGCTGAAGAGATAGAAGCCCAGCAGCCCCTTGTCCGGCGTCTTGTCGTTGACCCCGCCGGCCAGATCCGGGTTGTACGCCGCATACGACAGCAGTCCGGTCACGAACAGCAGCGTGATCCCGGCCAGCAGCACCACACCGAGCAGCGCCGTCAGCCTGGGACCGCGCAGCGGACTGCGCCAGAACGACGGGGACGTCGGAAGCGGCGGGGGAGTGAAGCGGGAGAAGGGGCGGAAGCGGTCGGCACCCATGGGCGTCCTCCAGGTGAGTCGGTCCGACGGTAAGCCGGTCCGCGCCCCCCGAAGCCGCCGCGACGCATGACGAAACCCTGACGTCCGGCGAAATCTGACGGATCGGTGACACCGCTCCCGCCGAACGGCCCTACCGCCCGCCCACGGCCTAGCGTGCCGGTGTGACCTCCGACGCCACCCCCGACGCCTCCCCCGACCCGGCCCCCGGTCCGCCGCCCGCGAGCGCCCCCGGCCCGGCCGCCGGCGAACGCACCGGCCGCCGCGCAGACCTGCTCGCCGCCGCGGCCGGCGTCCTCCTCGTCGGCGCCGCCATCGCCCTCGGCTCCGCCATCCAGCACGCCACCGGCGATCTGCGCGTCAACTGGCCCCCGCTGTACGCCGACTGGTCCCCGCACCTCGGCCCCGGCACCCCGGCCGCCGTCGCCGTCGCCGCCGCGGTGATCGCCTACGGGCCACCGCTGGCGGCCCGGCTCCGCTGGCGGCTGCTGCTGCCCGTCGCCTGGGTCGCCGCGATGGCCTGGACCTGGTCACTGGCCCTGATCGACGGCTGGCAGGCCGGCGTCGCGGGCCGCCTCACCACCGAGTACGAGTACCTGACGGTGATTCACCGCTTCGACGACCTCGGCCCGGCACTGCGCGGCTTCACCAACCACATCCTCCTCCACCACGGACCGGACTCCTGGCCCGCGCACATCGCCGGCCACCCGCCCGCCGCCATCCTCACCTTCGTCGGCCTGGACCGCATCGGCCTGGGCGGCGGCGGCTGGGCCGGCGCCTGGTGCATCACCGTCGGCACCTCCACCGCCGCCGCCGTCCTGGTCGCGCTGCGCGCCCTGACCGACGAGGCCACCGCCCGCCGCGCCGCCCCGTTCCTCGTCCTGGCGCCCGCCGCCGTCTGGGTCGGCGTCTCCGCGGACGGCTACTTCGCCGCCGTCGCCGCCTGGTCCCTCACCCTGCTCGCGCTCGCCGCCACCCGCCGCACCCGCGCCCCCCGCGCCGCGGCCCTGGGCGCCGGCCTCCTCTTCGGCCTCACCTGCTACCTCTCCTACGGCCTCGCCCTCATCGCACTGCCGCTGGCCGCGGTCCTGCTGCTCACCACCCCGCGCCCCACCGCCCGCCCGGTGCCCTACGCCCTGGCCGGTGCGGCCGTTGTCGCGGCCGGCTTCACCCTCGCCGGATTCAACTGGTGGGAGGGCTACCGGCTGCTGGTCGAGCGCTACTACCAAGGCGCCGCGGCGGTCCGCCCGTACTCCTACTGGGTCTGGGGCAATCTCGCCTGCACCGTGCTGATGACCGGCCTGGCGACGGTGGCCGCGCTGCGCCGCACCTTCGCCGCCACGCCCGCCGCGGTCCACCGGCTCCGGGCACCGGACCGCGCCGCCGGGCCCGCCGACCGGCTCGTCCTCCTCGTCGCCGCGGTCCTGCTCGCGCTGCTCGTCGCCGACCTCTCCGGAATGAGCAAGGCGGAGACCGAACGCATCTGGCTGCCCTTCGCCCCCTGGCTGCTGGCGGCCGGCGCCCTGCTCCCGGCGTCCCGCCGGCGCCCCTGGCTGGCCGCCCAGGCCGTACTCGCCCTTCTGATCAACCACCTTCTCTTCACCGGGTGGTGACGTGGCACCGGCAGCGCGGCCGGCGACGCCCGGAGGCTATGCGAGGTACGTCCGGGCGGAGTTCACCCGGCCGGGGCGCAGGATCCGGATCGGGCCACGATTGCAGTCCGGACAGTCGGCGCGGGTCAGCGGGGAGGGCACCCGCCTGCCGTGCGAGAAGTAGTCGGCGCGCCGCCGGCCGGCGAGATCGGTGGTGTGCCGGATCTCGTACTCCTCTTCCCAGCCGTGCCCGCAGTGCAGGCAGACGAACGAATACGCCTCGTGAACGGTCTCGGTGTCCCTCTCCATGGTCACCACGCCCTCTCTCCGGGCCCGTCGCACCCGCGGCGGAGCCGGACCGGATCCTTGCCGCACCTTTCCATTATTGCGCCGCACCACGGCGATCGCGGCCGGCCGCCGCGGTGCGCCACCCCTCAGCCGCGTACCCGCGCCAGCGCCTCGTACACCGCCGCGACCAGCGCCCGGTTGCGCGGATCGCTGCCCGCCGTACCGCCCCCGTACCGGTTCATGGCGTATCCGTACGACAGCCCGTTCTCCGGGTCCGCGAAGGCGTACGAGCCGCCCGCGCCGCCGTGCCCGAACGCCCGCCGGCTCCCCCC
>NZ_KN708638.1:6444256-6452235 GCF_000805335.1 Streptomyces sp. CT34
GTTGACCATGTAGCCCAGCCCCCAGCAGATGCCCGGGGTGCCCTCCGGAACCAGCGCGCCCAGTGTCAGATCCGGCTCGCCCGGCCGGCTCTGCGGCCGGCGCATCTCCTCCAGGGCGGCGGGGGAGACCAGCCCGCCGCCCGCCAGCGCACCGTAGACCGCGGCCAGGCCGTGGGCAGCGGCGTGGCCGTTGCCGGACGGGATCTCGGCGGCGCGGTAGGCGGCGCTGTTGATCTCGCCGGTGGGGATGGACAGCAGCGCCAGTGCCAGCGCCGCCAGCGGATGGTCGTCCAGCCCGCCGAGCGGCAGCTTCGGCAGGTCCGGGAACTGCTCGGTCAGCAGCTCCGCGTCCAGCTGCCCGACCATGTCCGCGCAGTGCGCGTGCTCCTCGGCGGGGGTGCCGATGAACACCCGTGCACCGAGCGGCCCGGTGATCTCGCTCCGCAGGAACGTGCCCAGCGACTGCCCGCTGATCCGTCGCACGACCTCGCCCACGAGATACCCGAACGTCACCGCGTGATAGCCCTGCGCGGTCCCCGGCTCCCACCAGGGCGGCGTCGCCGCCAGCGCCCCGCACACGTACTCCCAGTCGTAGGCGCGCCCCGGGGACAGCGGCTCCCGGGGCGCGATCAGCCCGGCGCGGTGGCTGAGCAGCCAGCGCACGGGTATGTCCTCCTTCCCGGCCTGCCCGAATTCCGGCCAGTAGCGGACGACCGGTGCGTCCAGGTCCAACTCCCCCCGGTCCGCGAGTAGGTGGGCGCACAGCGCGGTCATCCCCTTCGACGTCGAATAGACATTGACGAGGGTGTCCCGCTCCCAGGCCCGGCTCCGGTCCGCACCGGTGTGGCCGCCCCAGAGGTCCACCACCGCCTCGCCCTCCAGTGTCACCGCGACCGCCGCGCCGATCTCGCCGTGCTCGCGGAAGTTCCGCTCGAACGCGGTGCGTACGCCCTCGAAGCCGGCTGCGCAGTGGCCCCTGACGGTGGCTGCTTTCACGGTCGCTCTCCTCACGTCGTCGCGGTGCGGTGGGGGTCGTAGGGCGGGGTGGGTGCGGGCGCCGGCCGGTGGCGCACCCCGCGGGTCCGTTCGTGTGCCGCCGCGGTCCGCGCGTGACGAGTCGCGCGTCCCTACGGATGATCCGCCCGGATCGATGCCTCTGGCAACCGTGGCCACCCGGAGGGCGGAAGGCCGGCCCGGTCGGCGCGGTGCCGCGGACCGGCGAAATCGGTACGGTCGCCACCCGGGAACCCGGCAGGATGGCCCCCATGACCGCAGCCCTGATACGCCCCGTCCAGGCCCTTCTCGTCGTCGACGTCCAGTCCGCCTTCGTCTCCGGCGGCGAGGCGGTGCCGGACGCGGCCCGGGTGCTGGACCGCACCCGCGATCTGCTGTCCCGGGCCCGCGCGGCCGGCGCGCTCGTGGTGCACCTCCAGAACGACGGCGCGCCCGGCACCGTCGACGAGCCGCACACCCCCGGCTGGGAACTCCATCTGCCCGTCGCGCCCGGCCCCCGCGAGACGGTGGTCCGCAAGACGGACGACGACGGCTTCGAGGACACCCGGCTCGACGAACTCCTCACCGGCGCCGGGGTCCGGGAACTGGTGCTCTGCGGTGTGCTCTCCGAGATGTGCGTCAGCGCCACCGCGCGGACGGCGCTGCGGCGCGGCTACCGGGTCGTCCTGCCGCACGACGCGCACGCCACCTACGACATCCCCGCCGCCCCCGGCATCAGCGAGGCGGTGCTGGCGGCGATGTCCTCCCGGGCCGCCGAATGGGCCCTCGGGGACGAGGTCGAGATCGTGGCCCGCGCGGCCGATGTGCCCTTCGCGGCGGGGGAGTTGACGGTGGAGCGGGATGCCGCGGGGGTGCGGGTGGGGTGACTGCGGCGGCTGCTTGCCCGGGGGGCCTCCCCCCTCCCCCTCCCCCTCCCGCCCACCCCCGTCCCCTCCCTCACGGCAGGTTTTTCTCCAGGGCGTCGATGTAGGCCGCCATGGCGTGGTCCCGGATGCCGGGTGACGTCGGGGCGAGCAGCTCGGCGGTGAGGCGCTGGGCGGGGCCGAGCAGGCCGCCGGTCAGCGGCATGGTGTTGTGGACGCCGCCCCGGGCGTCGATGTAGCGCAGCGCGGAGACATGGCGGAAAACCGGCTCCGGGGGCAGCTGCGGCACGATGTCGTTGTGGTTGACGAAACGGTACATCCGGTGTGCGAAGGCGGAGTTGACCTCGCGGGCCAGCACCGGGTCGCAGGCGCGCGGCTGGCCGAAAGTGTAGACACCGTCGGCCGGCAGCCGGGGGTCCTCGAAGTGCAGCCGGGCGGCGGCCAGCATCGCCAGGGCGCCGCCCAGGCCGTGGCCGGTGAACCAGAGCGTCTGGTCGTTGTCGCGGAACTCCTTGAGCGCGGTGAGGATCTGCGGCCAGACCGCGTCCAGCGCCTCGGCGAAGCCGTGGTGGGCGGTGCCCAGGCCGCCGGGGCCGGGCCACGGAGGCGTCCCGGGGCCGGCCAGCCAGTCCCGCAGCGCGGCGGGCTCGGCGCCCCGGAAGGGCGTGATGATCATGTGCTGCCCGGTGAGGGTGTACGCCTGGACGTCCGGCAGCGGGAACGGCGGGCGGAACGCGGTGTGGTGGTGGCGCACCCGGTCGAGGCCCCACTGCGCGGCGGTGGCCGCGACGGCCGTCTCGTCCTGGTACGCGAGGTCGGCGGCGCGCGCCATGCAGAGGGCGTGGCGGATGCTGTAGCCGGTGGCGTGCTGGTCGACGAGGGTGCTGGTCAACGGAGGCTCCCAGTGAATGCGACGACGGACGGCGACGGTAACGGCAGGGCGACTACACACAGCTCGCTCTGACTACACACCGTAACGTTGTCGTGTCGCGGCGAGCGGGTGCGCCCGTTTAAACCACTCGTTCGAGCCTCGGGTCGCACACACCGTGATGCGGGGCGAGCCTGGAAGCGTCCGGCTCCCACAGGAAGGTCCCACAGTGAACAGCGCGGAACAGGCGTCACACGCGGAACATGTATCGGACGAGGTCGTGGTGGAGCTCGAAGGCTGCACGACGGAGGACGCGCAGGCCGTCTTCAGCGCGCTGCGCACCTCCTACCCGTGCGACCGGGCCGCGGACGACGTGCCCGCGGAAATGCCCGGGCCGGGCACGACGGTGTGGACCTCGACCTTCGACGTGACGAAGCGCCGGGCCGAGGCCGGGCCCCGGCGGCTCAAGGGCCCCGTCGTCGTCAGCCTCCAGGGCGGCTACTGGGCCGTCGACCAGCTGTGCAACGCCCTCCGGACCGCGTTCACGGTGAGCGTGGTGGGCACCGCCGCCGGCGACCAGGAGAAGGAGGTCGAGCTGCGGCTGGAGACCCTGCCGCAGACCGTGGGAAGAGGGGCGCGCTAGTGGCGGGCGGCACTCGCCCGCAGGACGCCGGCGGACCGCACCGCGTCAACGGACGGCGCTCCGAACTGACCCTCACCGTCAACGGGACCCCGCACGCCCTGACCCTGGACCACCGCACCACGGTCCTGGACGTGCTCCGCGAGCACCTCGGGCTCACCGGCGCCAAGAAGGGCTGCGACCACGGGCAGTGCGGTGCCTGCACGGTGCTGGTCGACGGGCGGCGCGCCAACAGCTGTCTGCTGCTGGCCGTGGCGTACGACGGGCGGCAGCTGACCACCATCGAGGGGCTGGCGGACGGGCGGCGGCTGCACCCCCTCCAGGAAGCGTTCGTCGAGCACGACGCCCTCCAGTGCGGTTACTGCACCCCGGGCCAGATCTGCTCGGCCGTCGGCATGCTCACCGAGGCCGCGGACGGCTTCCCCTCCCATGTCACCCCGGACACCGCCCCGTCCGGGGCGCCGGTCGCGCTCACCGCCGACGAGATCCGCGAGCGGATGAGCGGCAACCTCTGCCGGTGCGGCGCCTATCCCCGCATCGTCGACGCCGTCGAGGCGGTGGCCGGGGCGGCCGGAGCGGGGGCGGCCGGAGCATGAAGCCGTTCGGATATCTGCGCGTGGACAGCGTCGACGAGGCGGTACGGGCCGCCGCCGGGCAGCCCGGCGCCCAGTTCCTCGGGGGCGGCACCAATCTCGTCGACCTGATGAAGCTGGGCGTGGAGGCCCCGCGGGTGCTCATCGACGTCAGCCGGCTGCCGTTGGACCGCATCGAGGAACTGCCGGACGGTGGACTGCGGATCGGCGCGATGGTCCGCAACGCCGACCTCGCCGCTGCCCGCCCGGTACGCGAGCGCTACCCCGCGCTGTCGCAGGCGCTGCTGGCCGGGGCCTCGGGGCAGCTGCGGAACACCGCGACCACCGGCGGCAACCTGCTGCAGCGCACCCGCTGCCCGTACTTCCAGGACACCGCCAAGCCCTGCAACAAACGGGAGCCCGGCAGCGGCTGCCCGGCCCGCGACGGCGCCCACCGCGACCTCGCCGTACTCGGCCACTCCGCGCACTGCGTCGCCACCCAGCCGTCCGACATGGCCGTCGCCCTGGCCGCCCTGGACGCCACCGTCCGACTGCACGGCCCCGAGGGCGAACGCACCGTCCCGGCCACCGACTTCCACCGGTTGCCCGGCGACAGCCCGGAACGCGACACGGTGATCCGGCTCGGCGAACTGGTCACCGCCGTCGAGCTGCCGCCGCCCCGCCCCGGCGCCCACTCGCGCTACCGCAAGGCCCGCGACCGCGCCTCGTTCGCCTTCGCGCTGGCCTCCGTCGCCGCCGTACTCGCCGTCCGCGACGGCGTCGTCGAGCATGCCGCACTCGCCTTCGGCGGGCTGGCGCACCGGCCCTGGCGCGCCCGCGCCGCCGAAGCGGTGCTGCACGGCGCGCCCGCCACCGAGCGGAGCTTCGCCCGGGCCGCGGACGCCGAACTCGCCGCCGCCGAACCGCTCCGGGACAACGGCTTCAAGGTCCCCCTCGCCCGCGCCCTGGCCGTCGGGGTGCTGGCCGACCTCGCGGCCCGCGGCTGACCCCGCACCCGGACTCCGCCCCCGAACCGCAAGGACGCGCGTCATGAGCCACGACCCCCCGGAGCACGCACCGTTCCCCGAGCTCGCGGACCACCTCGCGCAGGGGAGGCCCCGATCGCCGGAGCGGCGGACGCCGCGCCCCCCGCTGCCGGCCCCGCCCGCGCACCCGCTGGGCGCACCGCTGGTCCGCCGCGAAGGCCGCGACAAAGCCACCGGCACCGCCCGGTACGCCGCCGAGCACACCCCGCCCGGCTGCGCCTACGCCTGGCCCGTCCCGGCCACCGTCGCCCGCGGCCGGATCACCGCACTGGACATCGGCGGGGCGCTGGCGCTGCCCGGGGTGATCGCCGTACTGACCCACGAGAACGCGCCCCGTCTTGCCGCCACCGACGACCCCACCCTGGGCCTCCTCCAGGGGGACCGGGTCCCGCACCGCGGCTGGTACGTCGCGCTCGCCGTCGCCGACACCCTCGAAGCCGCCCGCGACGCCGCCGAGGCCGTCCACGTCACGTACGCCACGGACGGGCACGACGTGCGCCTCACCGCGGACCACCCGGGGCTGTACGTCCCGGAGCGGGTCAACGGCGGCTACCCGGCGGTCCGCGAACACGGCGACTTCGACACGGCGTTCGCCGCCGCACCGATGACCGTCGACGCGACCTACACCGTGCCGCCGCTGCACAACCACCCGATGGAACCGCACGCCGCCACCGCCTGGTGGAGCCACGGCCACCTCACCGTCCACGACTCCAGCCAGGGCGCCACCAAGGTGCGCGAGGACCTGGCCGCCCTGTTCAAGCTCGGTACGGACGAGATCACCGTGATCTCCGAGCACGTCGGCGGCGGCTTCGGCTCCAAGGGGACGCCCCGCCCGCCGGCCGTGCTCGCCGCGATGGCCGCCCGGCACACCGGCCGCCCGGTCAAACTGGCCCTGCCGCGCCGCCAGTTGGCCGCCGTCGTCGGCCACCGCGCGCCCACCGTCCAGCGGGTGCGCATCGGCGCCGGCCGCGACGGCGTGATCACCGCCCTTGCCCACGAGAGTGCCACCCACACCTCCACGGTCACCGAGTTCGTGGAACAGGCCGCGGTCCCGGCGCGCGTCATGTACACCTCGCCGAACAGCCGCACCGCGCACCGCGTGGCCGCCCTCGACGTCCCCACCCCCTCCTGGATGCGCGCCCCCGGAGAGGCCCCGGGGATGTACGCCCTGGAGTCCGCCGTCGACGAACTCGCCGTCCTCCTGGAGACCGACCCCGTGGAACTGCGCATCCGCAACGAACCGGGCACCGAGCCGGACAGCGGTCTCCCCTTCAGCAGCCGCCATCTCGCCGACTGCCTCCGCGAGGGCGCGCGGCGCTTCGGCTGGCAGCCCCGCGACCCGCGCCCCGCGGCACGCCGCCACGGCGACCTCCTGCTGGGCACCGGCGTCGCCGCGGCCACCTACCCCGTCTACATCGCCGCCACCCAGGCCGAGGCGCACGCCGCCGCCGACGGCGGCTACCGCATCCGGGTCAACGCCACCGACATCGGCACCGGCGCCCGCACCGTCCTCGCCCAGATCGCCGCCGCCGCGCTCGGCGCCCCCGAGGACCGCGTCCGGGTCGAGATCGGCAGCAGCGACCTGCCGCCGGCCGCGCTCGCCGGCGGCTCCGCGGGCACCGCCTCCTGGGGGTGGGCGGTCCACAAGGCGTGCACGGCGCTGCTGGCCCGGCTGCGCGACCACGAAGGGCCGCTGCCCGCCGAGGGGATCACCGCCACCGAGGACACCCGCCGGGAGACCGCCGAGCCGCCCCCGTACGCCCGGCACGCCTTCGGCGCCGTCTTCGCCGAGGTCCGGGCGGACGTCCGCACCGGCGAGATCCGGGTGAGCCGGCTGCTCGGCCAGTACGCGGCCGGCCGGATCCTCAACCCCCGTACGGCGCGCTCCCAGTTCATCGGCGGCATGACCATGGGCCTGGGCATGGCCCTGATGGAAGGCAGCTCCCTGGACCCGGCCTTCGGCGACTTCACCGCCTGCGACCTGGCCTCGTACCACGTCCCGGCGCACGCCGACGTGCCGACCGTCGAGGCGCACTGGCTCGACGAGGAGGACCCGCACCTCAACCCCATGGGCAGCAAGGGCATCGGCGAGATCGGCATCGTCGGCACCGCGGCGGCCATCGGCAACGCCGTGTGGCACGCCACCGGCGTCCGGCTCCGCGACCTGCCGCTGACCCCCGACCGGCTGCTGCCCCACCTGCCCTGAGGAGGCCGGGACCCGAACGGCCCCCCATCTGTTGCGGGCCCGAAACCGCCGGGTCACCATGACATATGACCCATACGTGACTAATGCTCACTCTTCGTGTTCGGGGTTCGTTTGGTTCAACGAGGTGAAGGACGTGAGCCTCTCGCGGTGAGGAGCCACGACATGACACTTCCCGGCGGCCGGCACTACACGGTCGAACTGCACGCCGCGGCGGAGCGCGTACCGCAGATCCGACGGATCATCGCCGCGCATCTGCGGTACTGGAATCTCGAACTGCACATCCCGCCCGTGTGCCGGGGAGTGGCGGAACTCCTCACCAACGTCCACCGCCATATCGGCCCGGACGCCCGGTGCGTGGTCGAACTCCGCTGGACCGGCCGCCACCTGACCGCCTCGGTCGCCGACGACGGCCCACGGCTCCCGCGGCTGAGCAGCGCGGCCGGCGGCGGACTCGCCAAAGTGGCCGCGCTGAGCGACAGCTGGGGCACCTGCGCCACTCCGACCGGCAAGGTCATCTGGTTCACCCGCCGGGTCGAGGCCGCCCGCACCGCGCCGGTGACCCCCCGGGTGCCGCTGCGCAGCGTCCCAGACGTCGTCGGACCTGCCGGACCCGCCCCCGCCGCCGAGCCCGCCCCTGCCACGGAGCCGGCCCCGGTGCTCCCCGTCATGCCGGCGTCCGACCCCGCCACGTCCGAGGCATCGTTGGTCTGAGCCGGTCTGAGCCGGTCCGAGCCGGTCCGGCCCGCGGCCGGTCCCGCGGCCGGGGGGGT
>NZ_KN708638.1:6452245-6452650 GCF_000805335.1 Streptomyces sp. CT34
CGCGGCATGGCAACGGCCCCGCCGCCCCTGAGCGCCGTACGGCACCGCGATCGCGCGGTGCCGTTCCGGGCGCTGTGGGCGGCCGTGCTGCTGCTCGCGGTGCTGCTCGCGCACGGCGCGCGGGCGGAGAGCGCCGAGGGCCACCTCGACAGCGCCGTACCGGCCGCCGCCCGTACAACTGCCGCCGCTCAGCAGCCCGTTGCGGCCCGGGACGGTGTGCGTGCCCAGCGCGCCGCACTTCCGGTGCACCGGGCGCACCCCGTGCACGCGGACCCCGCCCACAGCGCGGACCACCCGGCACCCGCCGGGCATCCCGCGCACCCGGTGTGCCTGGCGGGCCAGGTGCAGCAGGGCGCCGAGCTCGCGCCGCCGCGCGCCGTGCCGTTCACCGGCTCCCCCCCCCCC
>NZ_KN708638.1:6452660-6458127 GCF_000805335.1 Streptomyces sp. CT34
CCCGCGCGTTCGCCCTGCCACCCCCGTCCGGCACCACGGGCTCCGTCGTCCAGCAGGTGTAGAACTCCGTCCGTTTCCGGCCGAGTTCCGGTTTCGCACGTCCTCCTGCTGCTTCCGCACGCCCTGTGTACGGAGACCCTGTGCCCCGACGCACCTCCCTCCGCCTCCCGTTCCGTGCCACCGCCGCCCGCACCCTGCTGCGCCGGCTGGCCGTGCCTCTGCTGCTCGGCGGGCTGCTGTCGGCCGCCGCCGTGCCCTGCCCCGCCGACGTCCCGCACCACCACCGCACCGGCGGCCCGGTGACCGCGGCGGCCGTCGCCGGCACCGCGGCGGACGGTCGCCGCTCCGACGGCACCGACTGCCCGCCCGACGCGGCCGGACGCATCCCGCCGGCCCGCTCCGCCGCGGGCCGGCGCACCGTCGCCGACGCGCCGGGCGCCGCGCCCGCCGCCCTCGGGACCGCGGTGCGTTCCGCCGCCGCCCGCCGTCCCGCCGCGTCCGGCCGCGCCGCGCGCCACGGGCCGCCCCGCGGCGGCCGGCCGACCCTCGCCGCCCTCTGCCGGTGCCGGATATAGGAGTCGCCGCCGCGGCCCGCCGCCACCGCCGGCCGGCCGCCCGACGCGCCCCACCGTCCGTACCCGGAACACCTGACGAGAGCGAATCATGCAGTCTCCACCGGTACTTCCCGCGCTTCCCGCCCGTCCCCTCCCCGTCCCCGCGGCCGGACCCGGTATCCACGGCCCCGCCGCTCCACTCGCCCCGGCCCCGGCGTCCGCCGTGTCCGGGCTCGTCGGCAACACGCCCGTGCTGTACGTCTCCGCACCGCTCACCCCGCCCGGCCGCGGCTTCTGGGCGAAACTGGAAGGCAGCAACCCGGGCGGCATCAAGGACCGCCCGGCGCTCCACATGGTCGAACGCGCCCGCGCCCGGGGCGAGGTGCGGCCCGGCGCCCGGATCGTGGAGTCCACCAGCGGCACCCTGGGCCTGGGCCTGGCGCTCGCCGGGATGGTGTACGGACACCCCGTCACCCTGGTCACCGACCCCGGGCTGGAACCGGCAATGACCCGGCTGCTGACCGCCTACGGCGCCGACGTCGACCCGGTCCCCGAGCCGCACCCCGACGGCGGCTGGCAGCAGGCCCGCCGCGATCGGGTCGCCGAACTGCTCGGCCGGTACCCGGGATCGTGGTGCCCGGACCAGTACCACAACCCCGACAACACCACCGCCTATCTGCCGCTGGCCCTCGAACTCGCCGCCCAGCTGGTGCACATCGACGTCCTGGTGTGCAGCGTCGGCACCGGCGGCCACTCCGCCGGTGCGTCCCGGGTGCTGCGCCAGCTCTACCCGGAGCTGCGGCTGGTCGGCGTCGACACCATCGGCTCGACCATCTTCGGCCAGCCCGCCCGCCCCCGCCTGATGCGCGGACTGGGATCGAGCATCCACCCGCGCAACGTCGCCTACGAGCAGTTCAGCGAGGTGCACTGGGTCGCCCCCGCCGAAGCGGTGTGGACCTGCCGGCAGCTGGCGGCCTCGCACTACGCCACCGGCGGCTGGAGCGTCGGCGCGGTCGCGCTGGTCGCCGGCTGGCTCAGCCGCACCCTGCCGCCCGGCACCCGTATCGCGGCGGTCTTCCCGGACGGGCCGCAGCGCTATCTGAGCACCGTCTACGACGACGCGTACTGCGCCGCCCACGGACTGCTCGGCGCTCCGCCGCCGGACGCCCCGGAAACCCTGCGCCACACGGGAGAGCGGGAGGTCACCCGCTGGAGCCGCTGCGAGCGGGTCGCCGACCCGCTGGGCCCGGCGGAGGTGGCGTCCCGGTGAAAGGCACCCTCGCCCAGGTCCGCTCCTACGAGCGCAGCGTGCAATTGCTGATGGCCAATCAGTTCACCATCAACCTCGGCTTCTACATGCTGATGCCGTACCTGGCCGCGCATCTGTCCGGGACGCTGGGCCTGGCCGGCTGGCTGGTCGGGCTGGTGCTCGGCGTCCGCAACTTCAGCCAGCAGGGGATGTTCCTGGTCGGCGGCGCACTCGCCGACCGGCTCGGCTGCAAACCGCTGATCGTGGCCGGCTGCCTGCTGCGCACGGCGGGCTTCGCCGCGCTCGGACTGGTCGACGCGCTGCCCGCGCTGCTGGCCGCGTCCGCGGCCACCGGCCTGGCCGGGGCGCTGTTCAACCCGGCGGTCCGGGCGTACCTGGCGGCCGAGGCGGGGGAGCGCCGGCTGGAGGCGTTCGCGCTGTTCAACGTCTTCTACCAGGCGGGCATCCTGCTCGGCCCGGTCGTCGGGATGGCGCTGACCGGCGTCGGCTTCCGGCTCACCTGCCTCGTGGCGGCCGGGATCTTCGCGCTGCTCAGCCTCGTCCAGTTGCGCGCCCTGCCGGCCCGTGGCGGCACCGCCGGCGTGCCCGGTGCGGCGGGGGACCGGGCGGGGCTGCTCGCGCAGTGGCGCGAGGTGCTCACCAACCGGCCGTTCCTGCTGTTCTCCGGCGCCATGATCGGGTCGTACGTGCTGTCCTTCCAGGTCTACCTGGCGCTGCCGCTGGAGGTGAAGCGCCTGGGCGGTGAGGGGCGTTCCGGAACGGCGGCGGTGGCGCTGCTGTTCGCCGTCTCGGGGCTGAGCACGATCCTGGGCCAGACCCGGGTGACCGCCTGGTGCAAGGCCCGGATGGCGCCCGGGCGCGCGCTCGCCACGGGGCTGGTGATCATGGGCCTGGCGTTCCTTCCGCTGCTCGCGGCCACCGCGCTGCCGGTGCCGGCCGGGGGCCCGGCCCGTTGGCTGCTCGCCGCGCTGCCGCCGGCGCTGACCGCGCTGCTGCTCGCCGTCGGCACGATGACCGCCTACCCCTTCGAGATGGACACCATCGTCCGGCTCTGCGGCGACCGCCTGGTCGCCACCCACTACGGGCTCTACAACACCGTCTGCGGTATCGGCATCACCCTCGGCAACCTGCTCACCGGCGCCGCGCTGGACGCCGCGCGGGCCGCCGGACTGCCCGCCCTGCCCTGGACGGCCCTCCTGCTGCTGGGCCTGACCTGCGCCGCGGCGCTCCGGGCACTGCACCGCACCGGCCGGCTCGCCCCGGCCGGCGGACCGGAGGTGGCGATGAACTGAGGGACCCGCGCAGCCACCCCCGCACCCCGGGGGTGGCCGCCGTCCCGCACCGGGCCGGCCCGCCCCGCGGCCCGCCGGGGAGTTCGCGGTGCGTACCGCGCCGGGTCACCTCCACGACACCCCCCCTTCCCGGACACTGGTTCCTCTTGGAACACTGCTGACCGCGGTTTCCCCCAG
Source organism: Streptomyces sp. CT34 (assembly GCF_000805335.1). Lineage (GTDB taxonomy): Bacteria > Actinomycetota > Actinomycetes > Streptomycetales > Streptomycetaceae > Streptomyces. Next base: position 6,455,954 of record NZ_KN708638.1, read on the forward strand.
GGCCGTATCCGCACCACCCGTCCGTCCTGAACCCCCGTCATCCCCCCCACCGCGAGGTCCCCAACACATGCCTGATATCAACCGCCGGCGCTTCCTCCAGATCGCGGGCGCCACCGCGGGCGTCTCGGCGCTGTCCAGCAGCATCGCCCGCGCCGCGTCGATCCCCGCCAAGCGCACCTCCGGTTCCATCAAGGACGTCGAGCACATCGTCGTCCTCATGCAGGAGAACCGTTCCTTCGACCACTACTTCGGCTCGCTGCGGGGCGTCCGCGGCTTCGGCGACCCGCGCCCGGTCACCCTGCAGAACGGCAAGTCCGTCTGGCACCAGTCCGACGGCACCAAGGACGTGCTCCCGTACCACCCCGACGCCAAGAACCTCGGCATGCAGTTCATCGAGGGCCTCAACCACGACTGGCACGGCGGCCACCAGGCATGGAACAAGGGCAAGTACGACCAGTGGATCCCCGCCAAGGGCACCGGGACCATGGCGCACCTCACCCGTAAGGACATCCCGTTCCACTACGCGCTCGCCGACGCGTTCACCGTCTGCGACGCGTACCACTGCTCGCTGATGAGCTCCACCGACCCCAACCGCTACTACATGTTCTCCGGCTACGTCGGCAACGACGGCTCCGGCGGCGGCCCGGTCGTCGGCAACGAGGAGGCCGGCTACAGCTGGACCACCTACCCGGAGCGCCTGGAGAAGGCGGGGGTCTCCTGGAAGATCTACCAGGACATCGGCGACGGCCTGGACGCGAACGGCAAGTGGGGCTGGATCGAGGACGCCTACCGCGGCAACTTCGGCGACAACTCGCTGCTCTTCTTCAACCAGTACCGCAACGCCAAGCCCGGCGACCCGCTCTACGACAAGGCCCGCACCGGCACCGACGCCAAGAAGGGCGACGGCTACTTCGACCAACTCAAGGCCGACGTCAAGGCCGGCAAACTGCCCCAGATCTCCTGGATCGTCGCCCCCGAAGCCTTCTCCGAGCACCCCAACTGGCCCGCGAACTACGGCGCCTGGTACGTCTCCCAGGTGCTGGACGCCCTCACCTCCAACCCCGAGGTGTGGAGCAGGACCGCGCTGTTCATCACCTACGACGAGAACGACGGCTACTTCGACCACGTCGTCCCGCCGTTCTCCCCCGACTCCAGCGCCCAGGGCCTGTCCACCGCCGACGTCAAGCTCGACAACTTCCCCGGCAACGCCACCTACGCCGCCGGCCCCTACGGCCTGGGCCAGCGCGTCCCGATGCTCGTCGTCTCCCCCTGGAGCACCGGCGGCTACGTCTGCTCCGAGGTCTTCGACCACACCTCCATCGTCCGGTTCATGGAGCGCCGCTTCGGCGTCCACGAGCCCAACATCACGCCCTGGCGGCGCGCCATATGCGGCGACCTCACCTCGGCGTTCGACTTCTCCCTGGAGAACACCAAGCCGGCCTCGCTCCCCGACACCAAGGGATTCCAGCCGCCGGACAACAAGCGGCACGACAGCTACGTCCCCAAGCCGCCCGCCAACCCCGTCCTGCCCAAGCAGGAGCACGGCTCCCGGCCCAGCCGCCCGCTGCACTACGTCCCGCTGGCGGACGGCGCCGCGGACCCCGCCAACGGCCGCTTCACGCTCACCTTCAGCGGCGGCAGCGCGGCCGGCGCCTGCTTCCTGGTCGCCGCCGGCAACCGCACCGACGGCCCCTGGACCTACACCACCGAGGCCGGCAAGAAGATCTCCGACACCTGGAACACGGCCTACTCCAAGGGCAGTTACGACCTGACGGTGTACGGCCCGAACGGCTTCCTGCGGGTCTTCAAGGGCCCCGGCAAGAAGAAGACCCCCGAGGTGACCGCCCGCCACAACGCCGCCTCCGGCAACGTCGAGCTGTCCCTGACGAACCCGGGTACCGCCCCCTGCCACCTCACCATCGCCGACGCGTACGGCGGCCGGAAGCAGACCGTCCGGGTCGACCCCGGCGGCACCGTCACCCGGTCCGTCGACCTGAGCGCCGGCAAGCGCTGGTACGACCTCACGGTCACCGCCGACACCGACGCCGGCTTCCTGCGCCGGTTCGCCGGCCACGTCGAGACCGGCAAGCCGGGCGTCAGCGACCCGGCCCTGATCACCGGCTGACCCCGGCCCCGCCCCGCGCCCGGGCCCCCGCCGAGACCGGCGGGGGGGC
>NZ_KN708638.1:6458137-6459228 GCF_000805335.1 Streptomyces sp. CT34
CCGGTGCGTGCTCTCGGCGAGTCGCACAACACACCCGGCGCGCCGCCTACTTGAGGTGCCGCCCAGTTCGCGCCGCCTACTTGAGGGCGCTGCGCTGCTGCCACTGCTGCCAGGTCTCCTGCCAGACCTCCAGGCCGTTGCCGACGTCGGTTTTCTTGGTGCTGGCGGTGCCCTTCACCTCGACCGTGGAGCCGACCGGCAGGAAGTCGTAGACCCGCTTGGCGTCCGAGGTGGTCATGCCGAAGCAGCCGTGGCTGTTGTTGACCACGCCGAGGGACTTGTTCCACGGCGCGGAGTGCAGGAACGTGCCGGACGCGGTGAGGTGGGTGACCCACTGGGAGTCCAGCATCCACTCGTCGCCGTGCCCGATGGTGGCGGAGTCCATGGTCTCCGTCGCGTTCTTGCTGCGTACGGTGTGCACCCCGCCGCGGGTGGGGTCCTGCACGGAGCCCGCGGAGCCCTTGACGCTGCCGACCGGCTTGCCGTTCTCGTACATCGTCAGGGTGTGCGAGGGCACGTCGATGACGGCCTTGTGGTCGGCGCCTATGGTGAAGCCGAAGTCGTAGTCCCGGACGAACCAGCCGCTGTCGCCGGAGCTGATCCCGGACAGCGCGCCCTTGACGGAGACCTTGGTGCCGGCCGGCCAGTAGGTCTTGGGCCGCCAGTCGATCCGGTCCTTGCCCGACCAGTCCTTGACCCAGCCCCAGGCGCCCTCGACGTGCGGCTGGGTGGTGACCTTCAGCGCCCGCTCGATCTCGGCGCGCTTGCTCTTGGCTATGGGGTGGTCGAAGAGGATCGAGACCGGCATGCCGGTGCCCACCGTCTGCCCGTTGCCGGGGGTGTTGGTGAGCTTGTTGACCTTGTCGGCCTGCTGGGTGGTGAAGGTGGCGGTTTCGGTGGACTCCTTGCCCTTCGCCGAGGTCGCCTTGGTGTGCACGGTGTACGTGGTCTTCGGGCGGACCTTGCCCGCCGACTTCCATGACGTACCGTCAGCCGCCAGCTGGCCGGGAACCGTGGCCCCCTTGTCGTCCTTGACGTCGACCGCGGTCAGCTTCCCGCCGTCCGCCGTCACGGATATCGGCGAGCCGAGC
>NZ_KN708638.1:6459238-6536757 GCF_000805335.1 Streptomyces sp. CT34
GCGGTCATCAGGAGCCCGGCCGCCAGCAGGGCGGGTATCAACCGGGCGGTGTGGCGACGTGTTCCGGCGTGCACGAAGGTCCCTCCAAAGCAGAACAACTGAGAGCGGCGGAGCCCGAGCCTGTGGCATCCGCCGCATATCCAGACGTTTTGTCTGCTTCGGAGGTTGTGTGGTGCATCGGTTAATTAGGACACAGTTCGGTATCTACGCGGCCGGAGGGGGTCGGAGGGAGTCGGAGGGGGTCGGAGGGGGTCGGAGGGGGCCGGGTGTCCTGGCCGGACGGCCACCGGCCCCGCCGCCCGTGCCACCGCCTCCGCCCCCCCGTCGCCCCCGCCGCCGGGGCCGCGCGAGGGGAGCCGGCCCGCCCGGCGTGGTGGGCTGCTACGGCTGCCGCCAGGGGCGGGTCGGTTCGTGCGGGGCTCGGACGGGGGCGCGGACGGTGGCCCCCGCACGGGGGGCCGGTCGGGCGCCCCGGCGGCCGGCCTTCCGGCGGCGGTGGAGAGGTCACGGGGCCCTCTTCCGACGCTTTCGGATCATCCGGAATCGGGCGTTTCGGCCGTACTTGTCCGTATTGGGTGCATTGTGTGCGGCTGCCCGGCGTGCTGCGCAAGCGGGGCCGAGGCCCCGTGCTTGCCGTGGCCGGGACGCCACCCCCGCCCCGGGAAGCCGCATCCAGGGCCCGCTCCTGCACCCCCGTACCGCGTCTCCAGCGGCAGCCCTCCGTCGCGGTCCAGCGGTGCCCGCAGATCGCTGCCCCGGACGTAGCGCGTCGCGATGGGGGTGGCGTGGTCCCGCCGCGCGGGCCGCCCGTTCACCGGAAGTCGCCGGGACGCCGCGGCGGTTCGGGCGGCGGACCGCCCGGCTCGGCGGAGCCGCCGGCGTCGGCCGGGGAGCCGGCGTCCGGCCGCTGCTGCGGCGGCTCGGGCTCTCCCTCCGGCCAGAAGGGGACGTGCGCCGGCGCCGGCCCCGCACCCGTACCCCGTCCCGCGTCCACCTCCGCCCCCGCTGTCATCCCTGCGCTCCCCTCACCACCCGCCTCCCCGGGCTCGCCCGCATCCGCCGAGGGCGCCTGAGCCACCACGCACGTCCGGAGCGCCGCCCCGTCGCAGTAGCACCACCGCTCGTGCCGTGCGTCGTAGAGCCACACCGCGTCGCCGTCGACCACCACCCCGACCCGCGTCCCCCGGGTCCGCGCACCGAACGACTCCTCGTCCAGCCGCCCGGTCAGCAGCTCGTCCACCAGCTGCCGGTAGCGGGCAAGGGCGTCCTCCACGGTGCCCAGCAGCGGCCGGGGGTCCGTGGTGCGGGCGGCGGGCTGCCCGGCGGCCGGCGGGCCGTGCGGCACGGACAGCAGCAGCCGCCCGTCCACCCACGCCGACCAGCCGTTGGAGCAGAGCGCCAGCGCCCAGTCGCCGCGCCGCTCGACGACCTGCACGGGCAGCAGCGGATCGAGCGGCACCAGCGGCCGGGTGGCGTCCGGCGCCGCCCAGGTCGCCAGCCCGCCCGGCGGGACGACATGGCTGGGAAGGAAGTCCGGCGAGGTCACAGGAGGCTCCTCGGTGCGCGCCTACGTGGCACCACCGGCATCCGCAGATCCAGCGGCCACGGGCCGGCCGCGTGCCGGAACGGTGGGTCCGAGCTGATCGGCCCCGGCTGCGACCGGTGCGGGTCGACGGTGCCGCCGTCGGATTCGACGACGAATTCGGGCGCGGTGGGCGCATCCGGCCGCTCAGCCATATCCCAGATTTTACGGCGGCTGCCGCGCGCCCGCCCCCGGCTACTCGCGCGGAACGGCGGAGGTCAACTAGGGTGATCGCCCCGATGCGCCGGCACCTGCAAATCCCAAGGAAATGCCGGACTTTGCTCCGCTGATCGAAGGATGTCCAGGCGAAACGGGACACACTACGCAACGCCGGGCACCGCAATGCAGGCACTGTCATGCAGGGCCCGCTGTTCCCTCTTATTCACCTACCTCATGAAGGCAAGGCAGAGATGGCACGACGCGCGCGACAATCCCCCCAGCAATTCCCCGGCCCGGAAGCCCATCCCGTCGACGAGGTGCTCCCGCTCGGCAAACTCACGCTCTACGGTTTCCAGCACGTCCTCGCCTTCTACGCGGCGGCGGTCATCGTTCCGATCCTGCTCGGCAACGCCATCGGTCTGTCCCGGGACCAACTCGTCTACCTGATCAACGCGGACCTGCTGACCTGCGGAATCGCCTCGATCATCCAGGCGTTCGGCATCTGGAGGATCGGCGCGCGGCTGCCGCTCGTCCAGGGCGCCACCTTCACCGCGGTCTCGCCGATGATCGCCATCGGACTGGGCGCCGGCGGTGGCACCGCCGGACTGCTGGTCGTCTACGGCGCGGTCATCACGGCCGGTATCGCGACATTCCTTTTCGCCCCGTTCTTCAGCAAGTTGGTGAAGTATTTCCCGCCGGTCGTCATCGGCACCATCCTCACCATCATCGGCTTCACCCTCATACCCCAGGCCCTCCAGGACGCGGCCGGCGGCGCCCAGTTGCTGGGCAAGCCCGAATACGGCGACGTCAAGAACCTCGGATACGCCCTCGGTACCCTGCTGTTCATTCTCGTCGTCGTCCGGCTCGGGAAGCCGATTCTCAGCAGCGTCGCGGTACTTCTCGGACTCGTCGCCGGAACCGCCGCCGCCTGGCTGCTCGGTGATGCGGATTTCAGCGCGGTGGGGCACGCCGACTGGTTCGGCGTCAGCACCCCGTTCCATTACGGATTGCCCAAGTTCGAACCGTTCCCGATCCTCGCGATGATCGTTGTCATGCTGATCACGATGGTGGAGACCACCGGCGACGTCTACGCCATCGGCGAGATCACCCGCAAGCCGGTCAGCAACGACACCGTCGCCCGGGCCCTGCGCGCCGACGGCGTCGCCACCGTCCTCGGCGGAATCTTCAACTCCTTTCCCTACGTGGCCTTCGCCGAGAACATCGGCCTGGTCCGGATGTCCAAGGTGATGAGCCGGTTCGTGGTGGTCGCGGCCGGCGGCTTCATGATCGTGCTGGGGCTGCTGCCGAAGGCCGGCTCGCTGGTCGCCGCGATCCCGCACCCGGTGCTCGGCGGCGCCGCGCTCTCCATGTTCGGCATGGTCGCCGCGGTCGGTATCCAGATCCTGGGCAAGGTGGACCTCCGAGAGGAGCGCAACGCCCTGATCCTGGCCGTCAGTCTGGGCGCGGCCTTCCTGCCCACCGCCGTCGGTCCGTTCTTCGACCGGATGCCCCAGGAGGTCAGGGCGGTCCTCGACAGCGGCATCACGCTCGGCGGACTGACCGCGATCGTGCTCAACCTCTTCTTCAACGTCCTCACCCGCCGCAAGTCGGTGGAGATCGACTGGGACGAGTTCGCGGACGACGACGAGCCGGCGGCGGCCGAGCCGCCGCCGCACCCCCAGGGCGCGTACTGACACCCGGAGTTGCCCGGGGAGGAGGGGGCGGGGCAGCGACCCGCCCCCTCCCCGCTGTCGGCCGTGCGCTCACTGCACCGAGTGGAACGGCGGTGCCTCGCCCGCCTCCCCGATCAACTCCCAGAAGTGGTCCACCAGTCGGCGCAGATATGCCGATCGCTCCGCCGCGACCTCCTTGAGCCGGGCGTCGGCGTTACGGGCCACCACATGCCCCATGTACCGCTCGGCGAACGCCGCGAACTCCCCGTGCATCACCCGCAGCGCATCGCCCACCCGCGTCTTGTTCAGCGTCGTGATCTCGCAGACCGGCCCGACATGCGACTTCCAGCGCCCCTCGACGGCCGCCCGCAGATGCCCGGCCAACTCGTCGACCCGGCCCATCACTCCGATCAGCTTGCGCAGCGACAACCCCAGCGCCTCCACCAGCGCCTTGGTCTGCCGGTAGTCGCCGTGCCACCGGTTGGCCGCCTCCGCCGACCGGTACGCGTCCGGATCCATCCCGATCAGCTGCGCCAGCCGCTCCGCGCTCAGCTGCCGCGCCATCCGGTGCTCGGCCAGCGTCCGCGGCTCCACACCCATCAGCACGGCCGGCGGGCACCACAGCACATCGGCCAGTGCGAACAGCTGCGGCTCGGTGGGCCCCTGGGAGCCGTACTCCCATGCCTCGACCAGCTCGGGGCGTACCGGCGCACCGCACGCCGACATGGCCTGGGCGACCTGAGCCGTGGTCAGGCCCACCCGGGCCCGCGCGGATCGCGCCTGTGCGGGAGAGAACGGAACGCTGTACACGAACGGGACACCTCGCTGCACCCGGCGAGCAGAGGGTGCTTCGGGGGAGGGGAGATGGAGGAACCTCCAGGGGCGGGCAGATTAACAGATGGGAGAGACGTACGAATCTCCAGCTCAGAACTCCCGTACCGGGTATAGCCGATTCACCCTCCCTTACCGGTTGGTAGCGCACTCCGGGGTCGCCGCGACTGCTGGACGTAATCAAGGTGTTACGTGGATGAAGGTGTGGTGTCACAGTGATCACGGAGGCTGGCTTTGCCGACGGGCCTTGCCGAGCAGAGTCCGTCGGTGTACACCTGACATCCGGTCCTCCCCCCACAATCCGATCAGGATGGGACCCTTCCTATGCGATACGAACTCGACCGCGTCCGCGCGGTCCGAGACCTGGAGCCTGCCTTAACGGCCGTGCGCCGGTACGCCACCGTCCGTTCCGCGGAGAGAAGACGGATCCACGGGCGACCGCCGCAGTTCCCGCTGTCATGCATCTGACAATCATGCCCGCGTACGCCGCCTGATTGCCGCCGGGCGCGCCCCCACGCGCACCCCGGACACGCCGGCCCCCACGTAAGGCCGCCGGGAAACCCGGAACTCGCCCACGCCGACGGGCGGTTGAGCCGCCCTGCCCGCGTACGGCCACCGGGCACCCCCACGGCCACCGCCGGCTTCCGCATGCCATCGGACGGAACACCGCCGGACTTCAGCCTGAAAGGACACCCCCAGGTGCTCACTTCGCAGCGAGCCACCCCCCAGGGCTCACCCACGGCCCTGCTCCCCGCAACGGACGACCGGCCCGCCCCCGGGACACCCCCACCCGGCGGCCACGTCCTCGTGGTCGGCACTCCAGGGCCGCGCCTGGAGCGCCTCACCCGGACCCTGCGCGCCACCGGCCACGACGTCAGCCACGCGCCCCCCGGTGAGGTGGACCCCCACGTCCGCCAGGCACCCCCGGACGCCATCGTCGCCCTCGACGAACCCGGCGACCGGCACGCCGGCGTCGACGTCATCCGCGAGGTTCGCACCGTCCCCGCCGGACGGGCGCTCCCGCTGCTCATGGTCACCGACACCCCGGAGCCGGCCGGCGTCGTCGACATGCTCCGCCAGGGTGCCGACGACTGCATACCCGAGGCATCCGACCCGGTGGAACTCTCCGCCCGCATCGAGGCCAAGCTCCGCCGTGTCCCGGTCCCCGTCGAGAACCTGCTGCGCGACCCGCGCACCGGGCTGTACTCCCGGCCGCACTTCGTCGACGAACTCGACCGCGAACTGAGGCGCCCCGGCGCCGCCCGGCACGGCGGCGTGCTCGCCGTCATCGGCGTCGCCGAGACCGACACCCTCGAAGCCCGGCTCGGCCCCCGGGTCCGCCGCGAGATCGCCGAACGGCTGGCCGGCGTCGCCCAGCAACTCGGCAGCTTCTGCGACCGGCTCGGCCGGGACGACGAGGGCCGGCTGCTGATGCTGCTGCCCGGCGTCGACGAGGAGACCGCACTGCGCGGCCTGCGCAAGTTCGCCGCCACCGTCGCCGGCACCCGCTTCATCGTCGCCGACGAGAACGTCCGGCTCACCCCCGCCATCGGCTGGCTGCCGCTCGGCGAGTGCACCGACGGCGGCCCCTCCGTCGAACAGGCCCAGGACGCGGTACGCGAAGCCCTCCGGCACCGCGACCTCCAGCCCGTCCGGTACGCACCGTGGATGCGCGGCGCCCCCAACCGGCACCGGCGCCCCCCGCTGCGCACCCTCATCCGCCCCGCGGTCTCCGCCTTCTCGCCGGTCCTCGCGCTGCTGCTCGGCATCGGCGTGCCGTTCCTCCTCTACCAGCAGGCGTACCTGGCCGGCTGGGACCTCGGCTCGGCCATGTACTGGGTGGTGGTCGCCGGACTGGTGCTGTCCGCGCTGCTGATCGTCCTGGAATGCCTCTACTCGCTCGACGCCCCGTCCCGGCCCGAACGGCCCGGCGCGCCCTATCCGCCGGCCAGTGCGGTGATCGCCGCGTACCTGCCGAACGAGGCCGCCACCATCGTCGACACCGTCGAGTCGTTCCTGCGCCTGGACTACCCCAACGACCTGGAGGTCGTCCTCGCCTACAACACCCCGCACCCGCTGCCCGTCGAGGACACCCTCCGCGAGATCGCCGCCCGCGACCCGCGCCTGGTCCTGATGCCGGTCGCCGGCAGCACCTCCAAGGCACAGAACATCAACGCCGCGGTCACCCGCGTCCGCGGCGAGTTCGTCGGCATCTTCGACGCCGACCACCACCCCGCCCGGCACTCCTTCCGCGACGCCTGGCACTGGCTCTCCCACGGCTACGACGTCGTCCAGGGCCACTGCGTCATCCGCAACGGCGAGAGCTCCCGGGTCGCCGAGACCGTCGCCGTCGAGTTCGAGGCCATCTACGCCGTCAGCCACCCCGGCCGCACCCGCCTCTACGGCTTCGGCGTCTTCGGCGGCTCCAACCGCTTCTGGCGCACCGACCTGCTCGCCCGCACCCGGATGCACGGCTCGATGCTCACCGAGGACATCGACTCCACGATGCGGGCCCTGAACGAGGGCGCCCGTATCGCCGTCGACCGCACCCTGATCTCCCGTGAACTGGCGCCCACCACCCTCAAGGCGCTGTGGAACCAGCGCTCGCGCTGGGCCCAGGGCTGGCTCCAGGTCTCCCTCAAACACCTCTGGCGCGGCCTGCGTTCGCCCGTCTTCACGGTCCGTCAGAAACTGGGCCTGCTCGTCCTGCTGGGCTGGCGCGAGGTCCAGCCCTGGCTGACCCTCCAGATCCTGCCGATCCTGGCGTACTCCGCCTGGAAGGCCGGCGGGCTCCAGCGGCTCCACTGGACGGTGCCGGTCTGCGTCCTCGCCATGCTCTTCACCCTCGCCGCCGGTCCCGTGCAGGCACTCTTCGCCTGGCGGCTCGCGGTCCCCGAACTCCGCGCCCGCACACCGTGGTTCTGGGCCTACTTCGTCATCTCCACCGTCTTCTACAGCCACTTCAAGAACATGGTGGCCCGCCAGGCACACCTCAAGGAGGCCCTGGGCGACCGGCAGTGGCGGGTCACCCCGCGCGCCGCGGCGGTCAAGGCGGTGGCCCGCCGATGACCACCGCGACCGCCCCTGCCGCCCGGCCGCCCGGCCGGGAGGCCGACCCGCCCCGCCGCCGGACCCGCGACCTCGACGGCTTCCGCGGACTGGCCGCGCTCAGCACCGTCGCCTTCCACGTCTGGCAGGAGTACTTCGTCTACGACGGCACAGGCGGCCACCCGCCGGTGAAGAACCCGGCCCTCGGCGCGGTGCTCTCCCTCGAAGTCATCGACCTGTTCTTCGTGGTCTCCGCGTTCCTGCTGACCCTGTCGTACGCGCGCGCCGCCATCGACGGCGGCTCCACCCGGCCCGCCCGCGCCTTCCTCTTCCGGCGCGCGGTCCGCATCCTGCCGCTGTACTTCCTCGCCGTCCTGGTGGTCTGGGCCACCCGCAACCCCGACCTGCCCGGCAACTGGCAGGACCTGCTCGAACACCTCACGTTCACGCACGTCTTCGACCAGGAGCGGATCTTCTACACCCTCGGTCCCACCTGGTCCCTCTCACTCGAAGTCCTCTTCTACTTCGTCCTGGTGGGCCTCGGCCCGCTCGCGGTGCGTGCCTGCCGGCCGCTGCGCCGGCGCGGCAGCCGGATCGCGGTCTGCGCGGCCGGCTGCCTGTTCCTGTACGCCGCGCCGCTCGTCTGGATCACCGTCGCGCACTACGGGCTCGGCATCCCGCCCACCGACTGGGTCGCCTACTTCGGCCCGCAGGCCCGCTTCGGCGGCTTCGCGGCCGGGATGGCACTGGCGGTGGCGGTGACCGCCCTCGGCGACCGTGCCCGCCTCACCCCGCGCACCGCGCTGCCGCTCACCGCGCTCGCCCTGGCCGGCCTCTTCTGCCTGTCCCGGTACTCCGACGCGGAGGGGAACACATTCACCTACTACCACCCCATCGCCTCCGCCCTGTGGGTGCTGCTCCTCTTCAGCACCCTGCACATCCGCCGACGCACCTTCTGGAACCGCTTTCTGACGGCGCGTTGGCTCACCCCCATCGGCCTGATCAGCTACAGCCTCTTCATCTGGCACGAGCCGGTGATGCTGCTGCTCCACAACGCCGGACTGCTGCCCGCCGGCCCGTCCGGCTTCCCCCTGGCCATGCCGATCGTCTTCCTCGCGGCCCTCCCCACCGCCGCGGTCAGCTACTGGATCATCGAATACCCGGCCGGACTCCTCGGCCGCCTCAAGGACGCCGGCGGACGCCCCCGCGAGTTCTACCCCGAACCCGCCCTCCGCTGACGCCCGTTGGCACCGGGGCCGGCGTCCACGGACGGCGGCCCCCGGCCTCGGCTCCGTCCGCGTTCCCGGACGCGTCCCCGGGCGCGGCGGGACCGTCGGTGAAGATCGTCCCCGGCCGGGTAGTCCAGCGTCCGCCGGGCGTCCGCCGGACGGACCCGCGGGCCGGCTCCGCCGCGACCCCACCCACACCCCGTGCGCGGACTCCCGGAGGAGCGCCATGAAGTACGACGCCCTGCAGATCACCGGCGCGGTCCTGACGGCCCTCGCCACGCAGAGCGTGATCCGCCTGCTCGTCGACCACGGCGACACCGGGCTGCTGGGCGGCCTCGGCCCCGGGTTCCCGGCCCTGCTCACCGTCTACGCGGCGCTCACCACGGTCGGTGTGCTGCTCACCGGCTGGTCCCACTCCCGCGCGAAAGCTCCCGGCCGCCGGAACTGATCCGGCGGCCGGGAGAGCGGGGAACGGAGGCGGGCGGACGGGCAGTCGGTACCGCCCCTCCCCCCCCCGGGCGGGGGGGGCAGCCCACGTGCACGCGCGGGCGCCGGCTCAGGTCCGGCTCGGCGCGGCGCAGCACCTCGCGGGTGACCGGGGCGACCTCGCCGTCGCCGAAGACCAGGAACCGCAGCAGATGGCTGAACGGATGGCCCTCGGTCCAGTGGAAGTACGCGTGCGGGACCTGGCCGGTGCGCTCCCGCAGCTGCATCAGCACCGCGGCCATGGTGTTGGCCACCACCGCGCCCTCCACCCGCAGGATCCGCGCGCCGGACCGCTCCTCGCCGTGCACGTCCAGCACGGTCGTGAAGTCGGAGGAGTCCTTGACGACCACCTCCAGGAACAGCACCGGGCCGCCGTCGGGGATGTGCGTCTCCTCGCGCCGGCGGTACTCCTTCTCCCGGTAGTCCTCCGCCACGTCCCGGTCGTCGGGCTCGTTGGCGATCACCCGGAGCGGTCCGGCCGCGATCGCCTCGTCGATCAGCCGCGCGGCGGTCTCGTCGAAGGCGACCTCCACGGCGCGCAGTTCGAAGGCGCGGTGGACACGGGACGCGAACGAGGTCAGCAGGATGCCGAGGATGAACAGCAGCGCGATCTTCAGGCCGTCCGGCCGCTCGATGACGTTGGTGACCGTGGTGTAGCCGAAGACCAGGGTGATCGCACCGAACCCGATGGTCGCCTTCCGGTTCCGGCGGTGCCGCGCGGCGACCGTCGAGGCGAACGAGGCGGACAGCATGAGCACCAGCACACCGGTCGCGTAGGCGCCGCTCTGGTCGTCGACGCTGGCGTCGAAGAACACCGTGATGGCGAAGGCGATCACCATGAAGATCAGCACCAACGGGCGGACCGCACGTGTCCATTCGGGAGCCATGCCGTAGCGCGGCAGATAGCGCGGTACGAGGTTGAGCAGCCCGGCCATCGCCGACGCCCCGGCGAACCACAGGATGGCGATGGTCGAGATGTCGTAGACGGTGCCGAACGCCTCGCCGAGGTGCTGGTGCGCCAGGTACGCCAGCGCGCGCCCGTTGGCCGCGCCGCCGGCCGCGAACTCCTTCTGCGGGATCAGGATGGTGGTCGCCAGGCTCGACAGCAGCAGGAAGCCGCTCATGATCAGCGCCGCGGTGGTCAGCAGCCGCCGGGTGTCCCGGATCCGCCCGGCCGGCTTCGCCGGGTCGTCACCGGCATCGCCGTCGATCTGCGGCATCACCGCCACACCCGTCTCGAAACCGGACATGCCCAGCGCCAGCTTCGGGAAGACCAGCAGCGCCACGCCGACGATCGCCAGCGGAGAGGAGTGCTGGGCCGTCATCGCGTCCCACCAGTTGCCGATCGCCACCGGCTTGGACAGCACCTGCCACGCCGACGTGGCCAGCACGACGACATTGAGCACCAGGTAGACGCCGACCAGCGCCACGGCGATCCCGATGGCCTCGCGGAACCCCTTGAGGAACACCGCGCCCAGGGCGGCGAGCAGCAGCAGCGTGATCCAGAGGTTCGCGCCGTGCAGCATCGCCGGGGCGAACGGGTTCTCCACGACATGGGCGGAGGCGTCCGCCGCCGACAGCGTCATCGTGATGAGGAAGTCGGTCGCCGCGAAGCCCAGCAGCACCAGCACCAGCAGCTTCCCGGCCCACCAGGGCAGCAGCCGCTCCAGCATCGCGATCGAACCCTCGCCGTGCGGGCTCTCCTTGGCCACCCGCCGGTAGACCGGCAGCGCACCCAGCAGCGTCAGCGCGATCAGCACCAGCGTCGCGAACGGCGACAGCAGTCCCGCCGCCAGCGCCGCGATACCGGGCTGATAGCCCAGCGTCGAGAAGTAGTCCACACCCGTCAGGCACATCACGCGCCACCACGAGTGCCCCTTGTGTTCTGCCGGCGGCGTGCCGTGCGGCCCGGGGTGCCGGGCGCTCTGCTCGCTCAGCCCGTCCAGCAGCCAGGACCGCCACCTCGGCGAGGCGGGGGTGGGGGGCGGAGTCTGGTCCACCGGGGGCGGAGTGGGGTCCACCTGTATACCGGTCATGCGGGCACGTCCTGCCGATCGTCGTTCGTCGGATTTGGCAACGAGGAGCGAGTATGCAACACACCCCCCTCGGCCCTTCGCGTCAGGGGCGCATCAGGAAACATCCGCTTCCCGTACCCGCCCCGTTAAAGTCCCCACCCGAGCGCTCCGCACCGCACTCACCGGCGCAACCTGGCACCGGGTCCCCGCCCCCGGGGACCCGCGCGCTCCGGAGGTCCCCGGCCCGCCCGGCCCCGGAGCCGCGGCGACCGGGTCCGCGCAGGAGGTGCCCCATGGCCACCACCCATCACGCAGTCACCACGCGCTCCGTCGCCGGGCGCCGCCCCGCCGCGGCGCGTGCCGCGGCCGTGCGGCGCGCGGTGGCCCGCCGCCCGCCGCCCGCCCCCGACCTCGGGCGCGACCTCGCACTGCCGGTCGGCGCGGCCGTGACGGCGATGCTGGTGACCGCCCTGCTGGTGACCGGCCAGGCCGCGCACCTCTCCTTCTCGCTGGCGGTCTTCGCCCTGCTGACCTTCGCCGTCGCCGCCCCGGCCCGGCCGCTCCTGGTCCCCGCCGTCGTCCTGGTCTCCTGGATGTTCTTCGACGGCTTCGTGGTGCACCAGCGCGCGGAGCTGGCCTGGCAGCAGGCGGACCGGACCAGCCTCTGCGTCCTGGCCGGTGCCGGCCTGGCGGGCGCGGGCTGCGCTGCGGTCGTCCGGGCGGTCCGGCGGCGTACCGCGCGGCGGGGAACGTAACGGGCGGCCCGGCGCCCCGGGTTCACCCTGCGGAGTCGTCCCACTGGTCGAGGAGGGCGTCGATCCGGTCGCCCTCCGGGGCGGCCGGGCCGGGTACCTCGTCCAGGGCCTGCTCGGTCCAGATGACCTTGCCGCCGGGGGTGTAGCGGGTACCCCAGCGCTGCGCGAACTGAGCCACCAGGAACAGGCCCCGGCCGCCCTCGTCGGTGGTGGCGGCGCGGCGCAGGTGCGGGGAGGCGCTGGTGCCGTCGGAGACCTCGCAGATCAGGGCGCGGTCGCGGAGCAGCCGGACGCGGATGGGCTGGGCGCCGTAGCGGATGGCGTTGGTGATCAGTTCGCTGAGGATCAGTTCGGTGGTGAAGCCGATCTCGTCCAGTCCCCAGGTCTCCAGGGTGCTCATGCAGGCGGAGCGGACGGTGCCGACGGCGGCCGGGTCGGAGGGGACGTGCCATTCGGCGATCCGGTCCGGGTCCAGCAGCCGGGTACGGGCCACCAGCAGGGCGATGTCGTCGCTCGGGCGCGCGGGGAGCATGGCGTCCAGGACGGCGGTGCAGGTCTGCTCCGGTGTGCGGTCCGGTGCGCCGGCCAGGGTGGTGCGCAGCAGGTCCAGGCCGGTGTCGATGTCCCGGTCGCGGTCCTCGACGAGTCCGTTGGTGTAGAGGACCAGCCGGGAGCCTTCGGGCAGCGTCAGTTCGGCGGTTTCGACGGGCATGCTGCCGCCGAGGCCGAGCGGCGGGGAGACCGGCACGTCGGGGAAGGAGACGGTGCCGTCGGGGAGGACCAGGGCGGGGCCGGGGTGGCCCGCCCTGGCGAGGGTGGTGCGGCCGTCGACCGGGTCGTAGATGGCGTAGAGGCAGGTCGCGCCGGTGATTCCGGCGCTGCGGTCGCCGGCCGGCGCCCCGTCCGCCCCGGCGGGCCGGTCCGCGGACCGCTCGCCCTCGGGGGGCGGGACGTCGGCCGCGGACCGCACGGCGCCCTCCCGCGCCTCGTCCGTGTCGATGTGGCTGACCAACTCGTCCAGGTGGCCCAGGAGTTCGTCGGGCGGGAGGTCCAGGGCGGAGAAGTTGAGGACGGCGGTGCGCAGCCGACCCATGGTGGCGGCGGCGTGCAGACCGTGGCCGACGACATCGCCGACGACGAGGGCGACCCGGGCGCCGGGGAGCGGGATGAGGTCGAACCAGTCACCGCCGACGCCCGCCTGGGCGGGCCGGTACCGGTGCGCGACCTCCAGGGCCGTCTGCGCGGGGAGGGCCTGGGGGAGCAGGCTGCGCTGGAGGGTGATGGTGGTGGCGTGCTCGCGGGTGAAGCGGCGGGCGTTGTCGATGGAGACCGCGGCACGGGTGGCCAGCTCCTCGGCGAAGGACAGGTCCTCCTCCTCGAAGACGTCGGAGGTCTCGGCGCGCCAGAAGTTGACCAGGCCCAGGACCACGCCGCGGGCGCGCAGCGGTACGGCGAGCAGCGAGCGGATGCCGTTGTCCAGCACGCGCTGGGTGCCGACCGGGTCCTGGGCGCGCCAGTCCTGTGAGGCGTGCAGGTCGCGGACGAGGACCGGGCGGCTGTCGGCGAGGCTCACGGTGAGCAGGGCGCCGGGCGCGTACCGGATCTGCTCGCCGACCCGGTAGATCGCCGAGTCCTCGGGCACGCCGATGACCGCCAGCCGGCGCATCGGGCCGTGCTCCCCGCCCGGCTCGTCGCCGCGCAGCACCTGCTCCAGCAGCTCGACGGAGACCAGGTCGGCGAACCGCGGGACCGCGACATCGGCGAGTTCCTCCGCGGTCCGGGCCACGTCCAGGGTGCTGCCGATCCGCATCCCGGCGTCGTACAGCAGCTTGAGGCGTCCCTGGGCCACCTCCGCCCTGCCGGTGAGCGCCTGGAGTTCGGTGGTGTCCCGGAGGGTGACGGCGGTGCCGGCGGGGCCGCCGTGCGGGGCGGTGGGGCGGATGTTCACCGCCAGCAGCCGGCCGCCCGCGGGGTGCACCTCGTCGGTGGCCGGCCGTCCGGAGGCGAGCAGGGCGGCGGTGCCGGGCTCCAGGCCCAGTTCGGTGACCGGGCGGTGTTCGGCGTCGTCGGGCAGGCCGAGCAGCCGCCGCGCCTCGTCGTTGGCGAGCAGCAGCCGGCCGTCGCTCCCGATGATGAGGACGCCTTCGCGTACGGCGTGCAGCACGGCGTCGTGGTGGTCGTACATCCGCGTCATCTCGGCCGGGTCGAGTCCGCGGGTCTGACGGCGCAGCCGCCGGCTCACCAGCGCCGCCCCGGCCGTGCCGACGACCAGCGCACCGGCGGCCGCCCCGATCAGCAGCGGCAGCCGCTGGAGCGCCCATTCGTCGGTGCGCTGCACCGTGATGCCGGCGGCGACCAGACCGACGACCGAGCCGTGGGAGTCCTGGACCGCGACGGTGGTGTCCACGGCGCGGCCGGAGGCGGAGTGCGAGGTGGCGGTGTACGGCTCGCCGGCCAGCGCCTTGCGGTAGTCGCCGGGGACGCGTCCGCCGATCAGCTTCGGGTCGGGGTGGGTCCAGCGGACACCGGACGGGCTGAACGCGACGAGGTAGTCGAGCCCGGCTTCCTTGCGGGCCTCCTCGGCCCTGGGGCGGAGCGCGGCGCCGGGGTCGGCGGACCGCATCGCGGCGCGGGTGCCGGGGGCGTGCGCGAACGCCTGGGCGGCGACGACCGAGCGCTGTTCGGCCTCCGCCAGGCTCGCCCCCCGCGCCTGCAACACGAGCGCGACCCCGGCCGCCACCACCAGCAGCACGACGAGGCCGAGCTGTAGCGCGAGCACCTGGCCGGCGACGCTGTGCACGCTCAGCAACGAGCGAACGCGGCGCATTGCGTCAGCTTTTCGCCCGAAATTTTCCCTCACGCGCCATATTTAGCATTCTGTGCTCTGTATCGCGATCACCTGCGCCGGCCTCATAAGCAATCCTTTCGGAATAACAAAGTGCCTTTATGAGGGCAAATTTGGTCGCTTGTGGGAACCGGCGGGCCGCCGGTAAGCGGTGTGTGACCTCTTCGGATCACCCGCCCCGGCCGCCTCCACGCGTGGTAGTGGGCGTGGCACGCAAGGTAGTCGCACGCATATGCGGAATCACGGATTCACGGCATCGAGCGTTTCCGGCCGCGGGTCCGCCAACGGCCCGTTGCGGGCGCCCGATTCCGGGCACGACGATCCGGTCATTCCGCGTGTCACCGGCCGTACGCGGCCGGCCGGCATGCCCATTCACCCTGCGAGGAGGTCCCTGTGAACGACCGGATGAGTCTCGGCCCGGATGCGGCACGGCAGCTCGCCACCACCACCAAGACCACTCCGCAGATGCGCGGTATCACCCCGCGCTACCTGCTGCGCGCGCTGCCCTGGGTGGACGTCGAATCCGGTGTCTTCCGCGTCAACCGACGCCGCACCTACGTCGTCGGCGACGACCGCATCAGCACCTTCACCGAAGGCGACGACATCCGGGTCATCCCCGGCGATCTGCGCGAACTCCCCTACCTGCGGGCCGCCGACGACGAGCTGCTCACCGAACTCGCCGCCGCATTCACCCAGGTGCCCTTCGAGGCCGGGCAAATGCTCGTCGAGGACGGCGAGATGACGGACCGTCTGATGGTGATCGCCCAGGGCCGCGCCGAGAAGCGGGCGCACGGCCGCTACGGCGAGGACGCCCTCCTCGAAGTCATCGGCGACGGCCAGTTCTTCGACCTCGACTCCTGGACCCGCTCCGCTCCCATGCCGTACCGGGTCAAGGCGCTCACCCCCGGTGTGGCGCTCTGCCTCGACCGCGCCGCGCTCGCCCGGCTGCGCGACCGCGACGCCGGCATCCGCACGGCGATCGACGCCTACCTCGCGGCGGACGGCGTACTGCCCGGCGCCGAGGTGCCGGTGGACCTGTCCGCCGGGCACAGCGGCGAACCCGACCTGCCGGCCACCTTCGTCGACTACGAGGACGCGCCGCGCGAGTACCACATGACCCTCGCGCAGACCGTGCTGCGCATCCACACCCGGGTCTCCGACCTCTACAACGGCCCCATCGACCAGACCCGCGCCCAGTCCAACCTCACCGTGCACGCGCTCCGCGAACGGCAGGAGGCGTCGCTCCTCAACCACCCCGAGTTCGGCCTCTTCAACAACGTCGCCCCGGGCCAGCGGGTACAGGCGCGCCACGGTTCCCCCACCCCCGACGACCTGGACGAGCTGCTGACCCGGGTGTGGAAGCAGCCCGGCTACTTCCTCGCCCACCCGCGGGCCATCGCCGCGTTCGGCCGGGAATGTACCCGCCGGGGCGTGCCCCCGGTGATCGACACCAGCTTCGGCAGCCCGCTGCTGACCTGGCGCGGGGTGCCGCTGCTGCCCTCCGACAAGGTGCGGTTCTCCGGCGGCTCGGGCCTCGGCACCACCGAGATCCTGCTGATGCGGGTCGGCGAGGCCGAGCAGGGCGTGGTGGGGCTGCGCCCGTCGAAGGTCGAGGACGAGGTCGAACCCGGCCTGGCCATGCGGAACATGGGCGTGGACCAGAAGGGCATCACCTCGTACCTGATGACCGCCTACTTCAACGCCGCGGTGCTGGTGGAGGACGCCCTCGCCGTCCTCCAGAACGTCGAGGTGAACAACTACCATGACTACGCCTGACCTGGAGCGGGCCGGCCGGCCGTCCGCCGGCCGGTCGCCGACGGCCGTTCCGTTCCCGCGGCTCACCCCGCCGCCCGCCTTCTCGCCGGAGCTGGCCCGCCAGGACTTCCCCATCCTGCACCGGACCGTCAACGGCAAGCCGCTGGTCTGGCTCGACAACGGGGCCACCACCCAGAAGCCCCGCCAGGTCATCGAGGCGGTCGCCGGCTTCTACGGGGCGGGCAACTCCAACATCCACCGCGGTGCGCACACCATGGCCCGCGAGGCCACCGAGGCGTACGAGGCGGGCCGGGCGGCGGTCGCCCGGTTCCTGGGCGCGGCGTCCCCGGACGAGATCGTCTTCGTCCGCGGCACCACCGAGGCGATCAACCTCGTCGCCCAGAGCTGGGGCCGGTCCCACCTCGGCCCCGGTGACGACATCCTGGTACCGGTGCTGGAGCACCACTCCAACATCGTGCCCTGGCAGCTGGTCGCCAAGGAGACCCGGGCTCGGGTGGTGCCCGTACCGCTGCGCCCGGACGGGCAGATCGACTTCGGCGCCTACGCCGACCTGCTCTCCATGCGCACCCAACTCGTCGTCATCAGCCAGGCGTCGAACGTCCTGGGCAGCGTCCCGCCGGTGAAGGAGATGACCGCGCTCGCCCACCGCTACGGGGCCAAGGTCCTGGTCGACGGAGCCCAGGCGGTGGCCCACTTCCCCGTCGACGTGCAGGACCTGGACGCCGACTTCTATGCGTTCTCCGGCCACAAGCTGTTCGCCCCCACGGGCATCGGCGCGCTCTACGCCAAGCCGGAGGTCCTGGAGAGCATGGCGCCCTGGCAGGGCGGCGGCAACATGATCGAGTCCGTCGGCTTCGACCGCACCACCTATGCGCCGATGCCGCACCGCCTGGAGGCCGGCACCGGGCACATCTCCGGTGTGGTCGGCCTGCTCGCCGCGCTGAACTGGCTGACCTCCTTCGACCGGGACGCCATCGCCGCGTACGAGAACGGCCTGCTGGCGTACGCCCAGCAGGCCCTGGCGACGGTCCCCGGACTGGAACTGCTGGGCTCCGCCCCCGACCGGATCGCCGTCCTCACCTTCACCCTGGCCGGCCACGACCCGGCCGGGATCGCCGACTGGCTGGACCGCGACGGTATCGCCATCCGCGCCGGCCACCACTGCGCCCAGCCCGCCCTGGCCCACTACGGCCTGGACAGCGCGGCCCGCGCCTCGCTCGCCCTCTACAACACGTCCGAGGAGGTGGACCAACTCGTCGCGTCGCTGGGGCGGCTGGTACAGACCGCCGCCTGACGCGCACCGAACCGCGATGCTGCGGGCGGGGGTAGCCGGACTCGTCAACCCACCGCCTGCAGCGTCTACTTGATGCAACGTCAGTTATCGACCGTCAGTTACCGTCTGTGCTACTGACCGTGTGCGCGGCGGCGCTTGTGGCAACGTCGGTGATGGTGGGCGAGGGCGGCGTGCGGATCCGCGCCCTCGTCCACCCGCGTGTGGTCGGCGTGGACGGTGGCCGCGGTCGGCCGCGGTACGCCGTGGATCAGCGCGTGTTCGGCGGCCACGGCCAGCCGGTGGGCCCGGACCACGGTCAGCTGCGGATCGATGACGATATCGGCCTCGGCGCGCAGCGCATGCCCGATCCAGCGCATCCGCAGCTGGCCGACGTCCCGTACGCCGGGCACGTTCCGCAGCGCGGTCTCCGCGGCCTCGACCAGGGCCGGGTCGACCGAGTCCATCAGCAGCCGGACCACCTCGCGGGCGGCGTCCTTGAGGACGAGCAGGATCGCGGCGGTGATCAGCAGCCCGATGACCGGGTCGGCGGCCCGCCAGCCGAGCGCCGCGCCGCCCGCACCCAGCAGCACCGCGAGGGACGTGAACCCGTCGGTACGGCGTGCGGTCCGTCCGCGACCAGCGCGGCGGAGCCGATCCGCCGCCCGGTGCGGATGCGGTACCCGTTCACGTTCTCGGTCTCGGTCTCGTCATGCGGTGTACCGGGGGCGGTTTGCTCACTCACAGGCCGTCGCACCTTCCCGCCAGGTCCCGGGCGCGGGCTTGTGTCCGCGCGCTCGCCCCCTCATTATGTGCGTATGACCGCACGCATGCATCTATCGGATGCGCATGGTTCGCAGCGGTCGGACGGAGGGAGCGCGGTCGGGCACGGGTCCGACGGGCAGGGGCCGGACGACGGGGAGCGCATCGCCGTCGCCGTGGAGATCCTGGGGCTGCTCGCCGACCGCACCCGGCTGGCCCTGCTGCGGCGGCTGGGCGCGGGTGAGGCCGATGTGACCACCCTGACGGAGGCATGCGGCGCCTCGCGTACGTCCGTCAGCCAGCACCTGGCCCGGCTCCGGCTGGCCGGGCTGGTCACCACCCGCAAGGACGGCCGTCGGGCCGTGTACGCCCTGCGGCACGGGCATCTGCGGCGCCTGGTGGACGAGGCCCTCAGCGCCGCCGACCACCGGGTCCGTCACCTCCCGCCGCACGACTGACCCGGCACCGCGCCCGGTGCGGTTCCGGCACCGGGGCGGGTGCGGCCAGGACACCGCGCTCCACATGTCGAACCCGCGCCGACCTCATACCGTGGAGGAATGCGCGTCCTGGTGGTCGACGACGAGGTCCGCACGGCGGCGCTGCTGCGGCGCGGGCTCTCCGAGGAGGGCTACGCCGTCGACCTGGCGGCGGACGGCCCGGAGGCGGTGTGGCGGGCCGGCGAGGTGCTGTACGACCTGATCGTCCTCGATGTCCTGCTGCCGGGCTTCGACGGCTTCGAGGTGTGCCGCCGGCTGCGGGCCGGCGGCTGCTGGTCGCCGGTGCTGGTGCTCAGCGCCCGGAACACCGTCAGCGACCGGGTGCGCGGGCTGGACGCGGGGGCGGACGACTATCTGGCCAAGCCGTTCAGCTTCGCCGAACTGTTCGCGCGGCTGCGGGCCCTGGTGCGGCGCGGCGCACACGCACGGCCGACGCTGGTGTCCGTCGGCGATCTGCGGCTGGACCCGGCCAGCCGCCGGGCCTGGCGCGGCGAGACGGAACTTCGGCTGTCGCCCAAGGAGTTCGCGCTGCTGGAGCTGTTCCTGCGGCACCCCGGCGATGTGCTGACCCGGACCCGGATCCTGGAACACGTATGGGAGTTCCCGTGCGACGGGGTGTCCAACGTCGTCGATCAGTACGTGGCCTATCTGCGGCGCAAGATCGACCAGGGGGACCCGGTCTCCCACCTGGAGACGGTCCGTGGCGCCGGCTACCGGCTGCTCGACCCGGCCCCCGTGAACGGCGGTTGAGGCGCGACGGCCAGCGCCGTGGCGCCGGCCGCCCTCGGGTGGCGCCGGCCGCCCTCGGCGCGTACGGGCCGGCCGGCCGCGCACTCCGCCCGGCGGCCCGGCCGGCCCGCGCCCTTACGCAGGAACGCCGCCTCGTCACCGACGCGGGCCGTGAACTGCGCGCCCCCTGACCGCCCTCACGGCCGAGCCGCAACTCGCCGGCGCGGCCCACATGTCAGCATTCACATCTTCCGTACACGGTGGCCTCACCGACCGATCCGCACACTGACGGCAAGAACACCCCGGAACCGGAATCCAGGTGAGGTGAATTCCTATGGGGAGCACCAAGAAGTCATACCGCCTGCGGACCGCGGCCATCGGCGCCGCGTGCGCCGCCCTCCTCGCCGGCGGCGCGGGCACCGCGGTCGCCGCACCGAGCGCCCTACCGGGCCACCACTCGGCCATCGCCATCACCGCGACCACGGCGAAGCCGAAGAAGGAATCGATCAGCATCAAGGCGAGCGCCAAGTCGATCAAGGCCGGCCAGTCGGTCACTCTCAGCGGGCGGACCAAGAACATCCCGACCGGCACCAAGCTCACCGTGCAGCACCTGAACAAGGGCAAGTGGACCACGCTGCACGCCAGCACCAAGACCAAGCACGGCGGCAACTACAGCACCAAGGTGAAGCTCAGCAAGAAGGGCACGGAGAAGCTCCGGGTGGCGCACGGCAAGACCGTCTCGCCCACCGTCACGGTGACCGTGCACTGACGTCGGCTCACCACCACCCCGTCCGTAACTCACCTCCACAACTCACCCCCATCCCGTCCGTCCCCGCGCCGCCGGGGCGCCCCTCCGCACCGGGGCGCGCCCTGGCGGCGCTCCTGCGCGGTCGAGGCTGAGGTAGTCGAATCCGAGCCCGATCAGGTGCTCCAGGCGCTCGACCAGATTGGTCACCAGTGTGGACACCGTGGGGTGGTCGACATCCTGACCGCTGCCATGAGGGCGCCGATTTCCATTGCGGCGTAGGAAACGGCTGTCCATGCGACTGGTGCCCGTGGACCGCTCCCGGATCGATGACTTCGTGGCTGATCAGCGGGTGGCCGCGCCAGATCAGGGGGTGCGAGGGCGGAACCGGTGATGGAGGTTGGCCATTACCGGTCGGTGTTGGTGACGGGCGAGGTGGCGGTGGATCAAGGCGATGGTGCCGGGGGAGCGGAGCTGGGCAGGGCGGCGTGGGAAAAGGGTTGGCGCGGTTGCCGGGGGCTGCTCTACGCTCGACGATGTTGTTGACGGTGGCCTGGGCTGCCGTCGTCGGCTGTTGAGCATTCCGGGAGGTGCGTACTGATGACTGTCGTTGCGATGGGCGTTGCCCGCCTGCAGAAGTTCATCGATCCCACCCCCGTGGTCTCCGGCTGACACGACGTCACTCCTTCTTCCGCGCGCGTTTTCGCGCGTTGCCGGGACCGCTTCTCCTTGAAGGGTCATCCCGTTGTTCGACACTGATCTTCCTGCTGCGCAGCCGCTGTCCGCCTATGGCTGGGACGACGGTTTCGCGGAGAGTTTCACCCCCTTCGCCGGGCAGGGGTTCGTGCCCGGCCGTATCGTCCGCGTCGATCGCGGACGGGTGGACGCCGTGGTGCCCGACGGCGACGGTAACGGCGACGGCGACGGCGACGGCGTCCGTACGGTGTTGGCGGACACCGCGTTGGTGGCGACCGGCGATCCCATGAGGGTCCCGTGCACCGGCGACTGGGCCGTGATCGACTTGGCGAACGGACGGGTCGGCGACCATCTCGACGGCGTGGTACGGGCGTTGCTGCCGCGCCGTACCGCGTTCACCCGGTCCGCCTCGTCGAAGCGTTCGGAGGGGCAGATCCTCGCCGCGAACGTCGAGCACGCGGTGATCGCGGTGTCCCTCGCCGACGCGCTGGACCTCGGGCGTATCGAACGCTTCGTGTCCCTGGCGTGGGAGAGCGGGGCGCAGCCGCTGGTCGTGCTGACCAAGGCGGACCTGGTGGGGGACCAGGCCGGGGTCGGCCATCTCGTCGCGGATACGGAGGGCGCGGCGCCCGGAGTGCAGGTGCTGGCGGTCAGCGCGGCGACCGGGGACGGAATGGACGTGCTGGGTGCCGTGCTCGCCGGCGGCACGTCCGTACTGCTGGGGCGTTCCGGAGCCGGGAAGTCGACCCTGGCCAATGCGCTGATCGGCGCGTACGTACAGGATGTGCAGGCGATCCGCGACCGGGACGGCAAGGGGCGGCACACCACCACGACCCGGGATCTGCTGGTACTGCCCGGCGGCGGGGTGCTCATCGATACGCCGGGCCTGCGCGGCGTCGGGATGTGGGACGCGGAGAGCGGTCTGGCCCGGACGTTCGCGGAGGTGGAGGAACTGGCTGAGCGGTGCCGCTTCGCCGACTGCGCGCACGGGGCGGAGCCCGGCTGCGCGGTGCAGGAAGCCGTCGTAGACGGTGAGTTGACGGAGCGCCGGATGGAGAGCTACCGCAAGCTCCAGCGCGAGAACCAGTGGATCGTCGCGAAGACGGACGCCCGACTGAGGGCGGAGCGCCGACGTGAATGGAAGCAGCGGCAGGCGCTGGGGCGGCACATGATGGAGCGGAAGAGGGGGAGGTAGAGCCAGCAGGGGCCGGGGCTGTGCCTGGTCCGGTTCGTTCGGGTTCGGTCCGTGCCCGGTCCCGTTCCGTGGCGCGTGCGGGGCCGGGCGCTGCGTCCGATTTCCGCCGGTGGGGGCGTGGACGGTCCGCGCACGCGCGGTGGTCCGGGGACCGGGCGGCCGGACGGCGCCGCCGATCACCCTGCGGGGGCCGGCGGTGCCGTACCCGGTGGGATTCCGCTGCGGCCGGCATATCGGGGGCCGTACGCCGCCACCGGGATCTTCGTCTTCCTGTTCCTGGAGACGCGGGCGGGGCCGGGCGTCGAGGAGGAATGGGAGATCCGGCCGGTGGGCGAGCCCCGGGGGCAGCGGAGGCATCCCGTCTCCACCGCCGCAGCTGCCGCCGCACCTCCCGCCGCACGGGGCGGCTCCCTTACGGCATCGGCATCGCCGAGGTCGACGAGCCGGGCGGGCAGGCCGGGCCGACTGGGCGTAGCCGGCCGCCGGCGGGGCTGGTGTGCCCGGCGGCGCGGGGGACCGGCGGCCGGCTGGACGGCCGACCGCGGCCGACCGATCTGCGGGATCTGCCGACGGCCGTGCAGCGGCTGCGCCGGCTCTTCGACTCGACCCGGACGCCATCCGTACGCCGTCGCCGAGCGGCTGGGCGCGGATCCGCTGCTCGCCGCGCCGGCCACCGAGCGCCCGGGGCTGCGTCCGCCGGGCGCCGCCGACCCGGCGGAACTGGCCGTACGGACGGTGCCGGCCGGCCCGCCCGCGAGGTGGACGGAGCGGGCCCCGAGGCGGCGGAGCGGGCTCCGAGTCGGTGGAGCAGGCGCAGAGGGGGCGGAGTGGGCACCGGGGGCATGGCGGCCGTGGGGCGGGTACGCCCTGCACCATCTGTGGCGGGCGGGGCCGCTGCCCGAGGGGGACATGGGCGGCGGAGCACCGGCCGACCCGGCGAGGGAGGCGGCCTGAGGGGCGGGGTGAGGGGCGTCCTGAGGGGTGAGGTGAGTGAGTGGAGCGCGGGCCGGCGGGATGTGGTGGCCGAGCCCGCCCGCCCGGTCGTCGCTCAGCCGGCGATCAGTGCCCCCAGCCAGGCACCCATGACCACCAGGCAGGCGAACAGCTCGACCAGCACGCTCAACCCGATGGCGCGCATCGCCGTACGGGTGGAGGCGCGGGCGTCGCCGTGGCTGCCGAGGCGGATGCGTTCGAGGGCGTACAGCCCGCCGACGGAGCCGAGCAGGACGCCGATGACCGGGATCAGGAAGAAGCCCGCGATTCCGGCCATGCCCGCGAGGAACAGCGTGCGGTACGGCGCGCCCGCGTCGCGCAGACTGCGGGCCGGAAGCAGCCAGGTGAGTACCTGGTTGAGGAGCAGTACGGCGGTGGCGGCCATCAGTACCGCCCAGGCCGACGAGGCCCGCTCGGTCGTCGCCCACCACAGCAGACCGGCCCACACGATGAGCGGCCCCGGAATGCCCGGAACCAGCACCCCGAGTACCCCGAGCAGCATGACGAGCCCGACGGCGACCAGCTGCCACACACTCATGCGACGGCCCTGGGGGTGGCGGGGGTCTGCGCGGCGGGGGCGTGCGCGGGGTGGGCTGCGGGCCGTGCGGGGGTACGGCCGGCGCCGCCGGTGGCGGTACGCGCCCCGAGCGGCGCGCGACCGGCGTCGGCTCGCACGCTGAGCCCTCTCTCGGCCTTCCTGACGGCCCACATGGCCCAAGCCTGCCGGACGCGGGCGGGACGCGCTTGCCGGCACACGGGGGACGGGGGACGGTGCGCCGGGCGCGCGCCGGTGCCGACGGCGCCACCGGCGCGCACACGGTTTGCCGGACGCGCTTCAACCGGCATTGCCCGTAGGTGACTTGGGTGTTCGTGCGCCACTCGTACGGACATGGTGGGAGCGCCAGCAGAATGCCCATTTCGCGCCCTGTCTCAAGGGCGTACATCCAAGGACAATGCGGTCCATGAACCGGCAGGGGGCAGGGCACGGCAGGCGGGACGACTGGTGGTGGCGCGAGTTGTACGGCGACGGTGACGGCGCCGGCGCCGGGGAGGCAGCTGACGGCGGCAAGGGCAGAAGCGGCACCGTGCCGGACGCCGGCCCGTCGGACGCTCCGGACACACTGGACGAACGGGTCGCCTCGGCACTCCGTGCACTCGCGGGACGGGAGCGGGCGCGGCCCCCGGCTGCCCCGGACCCGTCCGCGGCACCCGATGTGCCCACGGCACCCGATGTGCCCATGACGCCCGATGCGCCCATGACGCCCGGCGTACCGGACGTTCAGGGTGTGCCGGATTCCCGCGTGGCACCGCGGCCTCCGGCCGGCGCGGCATCCCCGTCGCCACCCTCGCCCCCGTCCCCGCCCTCGCCCCCCACTGCGCCAAAGCCCGGTGATTCCCGGCGCCTTGACCCCCAGGGGGCAGGTGACCAGGGAGCCGATGCCCAGCGGCCCGACCGCCAGCGACCCGGCCCCCAGCGGTCCGGCCCCCAGCGACCCAGCCCCCAGCCGTTTGATGCCCGGCGGTTCGAGCCCAAGCCCTTCGAACCTCGGCGATGGGAGCCGACTCCCTGGGAGCCGAAGCAGTGGGAGCTGCCCAAGCGACGGCCGGCGCCACCGCCGCCACCCCCGCCGTCGCCGCCCATCCCGCTCCGGGCCACCGGTCCGGGGCCGCGCCCTTCCGCGCTCGCGCCCATAGGCCGCCCCAGCACCCCGGCCCGGGACGGCACCCCCGCCGACCCCCAACCACCATCCCCATCGAGGCCGCCCTCCCCACCGAAGCCCCCCTTCCCACCGGACCCACCGTCACCCGCGCCCCCCACCCGCGCCTCGGAGCCTGCGGCGCCCGCCCCCGAGCCGGCTCTCGTGCTCCCCGCCGCCGATCCGGACGCGCTCGACGCGCTGGCGCCCGACACCGTGCTGGACGGCGCCGGATACGGGTCCGTCACGCTCCGGGCCGTCTCCCAGCGCGGTGCCGCCGGCCGCGAACACGGTGAGCTGCGCCGCGACGCGCTGCTGACCGCCCGCTTCGGCACCGGCCGGGACGCGCTGCTGCTGGTGGCCGTCGCCACCGGCCTGCCGGCCGCCGGCCGGGACGCCCACCATGCCGCCCGCGACGCCTGCGCCTGGATCGGCGGGGCGGGCGGCCGCAACGCCACCCGATTGGCGGAAGACATCCGGGCCGACCGCCGCGACGCCCTCACGTCGGGACTCCAGCGCCTCACCGGCCGCACGTACGGGCAGTTGCGCGGCCGGGCGGCGGAACTGGGCGTGCCGCCCGAGGAGTACACGGCCGCCCTGCGCTGCCTCCTGGTGCCCGCCGCCCCCGGCTGCCGTACGCGGGTGTTCTTCGGCGTGGGCGCGGGCGGCATCTTCCGGCTGCGCAACGGCGCCTGGCGGGACCTGGAGCCCCCGGTGGCGGACGCCGGCACCGGCGCCGCTCCGGGCCCGCCCGGTGCCCCCGGCGCTCGCCGTGCCCGCCACGCGCCGTCCGGGCCCGGCACCGCGGGCCGTCCGGACCCGTTCCTCTTCCGTGCCACGCTCGCTCGCCCCGGGGACACGCTCCTGCTCTGCACCCCCGGCCTGGCCGACCCCTGGCACGGCGCTCCCGGCTTCGCCGCCCGGCTCGCCGGCCGGTGGTCCGATCCCCGGCCACCCGGACTGACGGACTTCCTGACCGACACCCAGACACCCCTCGCAGGCCATACCGAGGACCGCACGGCCGTGGGTGTCTGGGAGAGCTGACACGACGTGGCGGGGGGGCGCCGCGGAGCCCCGCCCCACCGCCCGTCCCCAGAGGCGAACCCCGCCACCCCATGGGTTGATGGAAGCGCGCCCCGGCCGACAGCCGAGAGGAGCGCGACCCAGCCGTCGGACAGGCACCGGCCGACCCGAGGAGTTCCCCTACATGGCCAAGCAGACCGTAGCCGAGCAGTTCATCGACATCCTGGTCCGCGCAGGCGTACGGCGGCTCTACGGTGTCGTCGGAGACAGTCTGAATCCGGTGGTGGACGCCATCCGCCGGCACTCCGGCATCGACTGGATCCAGGTCCGGCACGAGGAGGCCGCCGCGTTCGCCGCCGGTGCGGAGGCGCAGCTCACCGGGAAGCTGGCGGCCTGCGCGGGGTCCTGCGGGCCGGGCAACCTGCATCTGATCAACGGGCTCTACGACGCGCACCGGTCCATGGCGCCGGTGCTGGCCCTGGCCTCGCACATCCCGTCCAGCGAGATCGGCAGCGGCTTCTTCCAGGAGACGCACCCGGACCGGCTGTTCGCCGAGTGCAGCCACTACAGCGAGCTGATCTCCAGCGGCAGGCAGATGCCGCGGGTGCTCCAGACCGCGATCCAGCACGCCATCGGGCGGAGCGGGGTCTCGGTCGTCTCGCTCCCCGGCGACATCGCCGCCCAA
Organism: Streptomyces sp. CT34; assembly: GCF_000805335.1. Taxonomy (GTDB): domain Bacteria; phylum Actinomycetota; class Actinomycetes; order Streptomycetales; family Streptomycetaceae; genus Streptomyces. Next base: position 6,485,930 of record NZ_KN708638.1, read on the forward strand.
CCGGCTCCGGAGCGTGCGATCGAGCACGCGCTGGTGACCAGCCGCCCCTCGGTCCGTCCCGGTGACGACGAGATCGACCGGCTGGCCAGGATGGTCGACCGGGCCGGCAAGGTCACGCTGTTCTGCGGCAGCGGCACGGCGGGCGCGCACGCCGAGGTGATGGAGTTCGCGGAGCGGGTGAAGTCCCCGGTCGGGCACGCGCTGCGGGGCAAGGAGTGGATCCAGTACGAGAACCCGTACGACGTCGGCATGAGCGGGCTGCTCGGCTACGGTGCCGCCTACGAGGCCACCCACGAGTGCGATCTGCTGCTCCTGCTGGGCACGGACTTCCCGTACAACGCCTTCCTGCCCGACGACGTGCCGATCGTCCAGGTGGACGTCCGGCCGGAGCACCTCGGCCGACGCTCCCAGCTCGATCTCGCCGTCTGGGGCGATGTCCGCGAGACACTGCGCTGTCTGATCCCCAAGGTCCGGGAGAAGACCGACCGCAGGTTCCTCGACCGGATGCTGAAGAAGCACGCGGACGCGCTGGAAGGGGTGGTCAAGGCGTACACCCGCAAGGTGGAGAAGCATGTGCCGATCCACCCCGAGTACGTCGCGTCGGTCCTGGACGAGGAGGCCGCGGACGATGCGGTCTTCACCGTCGACACGGGCATGTGCAACGTCTGGGCGGCCCGCTACCTGAGCCCCAACGGGCGCCGGCGGGTGATCGGTTCGTTCACCCACGGCTCGATGGCGAACGCGCTGCCGCAGGCCGTCGGGGCCCAGTTCCTCGACCGCGACCGGCAGGTCGTCTCGATGTCGGGCGACGGCGGATTCGCCATGCTGATGGGCGACTTCCTCACGCTGGTGCAGTACGACCTGCCGGTGAAGGTCGTGCTGTTCAACAACTCCTCGCTCGGCATGGTGGAGTTGGAGATGATGGTCTCCGGTCTGCCGTCGTACGGGACGACCAACCGCAACCCCGACTTCGCGGCCATCGCCCGCGCGGCCGGGGCGCACGGCGAACGGGTGGAGAGGCCCAAGCAGCTGCGCGGCGCGCTGCGCGACGCGTTCCGGCACCGGGGGCCGGCGCTGGTCGATGTCGTCACCGACCCCAACGCGCTGTCCATCCCGCCGAAGATCAGCGCCGAGATGGTGTCCGGCTTCGCGCTCTCCGCGGGCAAGATCGTGCTGGCCGGGGGAGTGGGCCGGATGGTGCAGATGGCCCGCTCCAATCTCCGCAACATCCCGCGGATGTGAGGGAGTTGGGGCGCGGGTGCCGGGTGCCGGGTGCCGGGTGCGGGGTCAGGGTGAGGGGCGGCGGTGCTGCGGGCGCAGCCGCAGGGTGAGGATCTGGAACGGGCGCAGGGTGACGGTGAGGTCCGATGTCGGGCCGGCGTTCTCGTCGTGGACCGGGCGTTCCAGCAGGTCGGTGACGGTGGCGCGGTCGAGTGGGAAGCCGGGGGAGAGGGTGCCGGTCGCGCGACCGCCGTGGGATTCGTAGAGGCGGACGATCACATCGCCGCTGCGGTCGTCCGCGAGCTTGACCGACTCGACGGTGAGGGCGGGGTGGTCGAGGCGGACCAGCGGTGCGACGGGGGGTGCGGTGGCGGTCCGGAGGGGGAGGTTGAGGGCCAGTCCCTCGGCGATCGCCTCGCCGACCGCGGCGCCGGGGAGCAGCGCGTAGCGGAACCGGTGGCGGCCCTGGTCGGTCTCCGGGTCGGGGCTGTGCGGGGCGCGCAGCAGGGTGAGCCGTACGGTCGTGCCGAGGCCCTGGTCATGGGGGGTGCGGGTGACGTCATGGCCGTAGGTCGAGTCGTTGAGGAGCGCCACGCCGTAGCCGGGCTCGGCGACGTGCAGCCAGCGGTGGGCGCAGATCTCGAAACGGGCCGCGTCTCAGCTGGTGTTGGTGTGGGTGGGGCGGTGCACATGCCCGAACTGGATCTCGGCGGTGGACCGTTCGGCGTGCATGTCCAGGGGGAAGGCGGCCTTGAGGACCTTCTCCGACTCGTGCCAGTCGATGTCGGTGGCGATGTCCAGACGGCGCGATCCGGCCCGCAGGGTGAGGTCCTGGGTGACGCGGGAGTCGCCGAAGGTCCGGGTCACCCGCACGGTGGCGGCGAGCGGCCCGGCCGTGAGCAGCTCGACGGAGTCGGCGTCGGTGAGATCGGTGTGGCGGTTGCGGTAGTGCCGGTCGAGGTCCCAGGCGTCGTACCGGTTGGGGTGGTCGGGGTGCAGCTGGAGGAGGTTGCCGCGCGCGCCGGGCGCCAGCACCTCGCGCCCGGTGGCGAGATCGCATACGGAGGCCAGCAGGCCGTCGGTGTCGATGTCCACCCGCAGCTGCCCGTTGTCGAGGGTGAAGTGGCGGGCGCCGGCGCGGGTGCGGACGGGGGAGGGGGCGCCGGCGGCGGCCGGCGGGACGGGGGCGGAGCCCAGGGCGGGCACGTGGACGGCGACGGCCTCGGCATCCGGGCCGTCGGCCGGCTCGATGATCTCGTACCGGTCGTAGGGTGCGGCGTTGAAGACCGCCGGACCGGCCTGCCCGGCGTCCGGGCCCGCCGCGAGCGCCCCGAGCGCCTCCTCGATCAGGCCGGTCAGCTCCGCCTCCACCGCCGCGTAGGTGGCGCGCGCCTCACGGTGGACCCAGGCGATCGACGAGCCCGGCAGGATGTCGTGGAACTGGTGCAGGAGCACGGTCCTCCAGAGGCGGTCCAGCGCCTCGTACGGGTAGTCGTACGAGGACCCGCCGGGCTCCCCGGCGGACCGGACCGCCGCCGTCGCGGCCCACAACTCGGCCTCCCGCAGCAGGTGTTCGCACCGCCGATTTCCCTGTTTGGTCCTCGCCTGCGACGTGTAGGTGCCGCGGTGGAACTGGAGGTAGAGCTCACCCGACCAGACCGGGGCCGCCGCGCCGTACTCCTCGTGGGCGGCCGTGAAGAAGTGCGCCGGCGGCTCGACCGTGACGCGCGGGGAGCCCTCCAGCGAGCGCAGCCGGCGGGCCCGTTCGAGCATCTCGCGGGTGGGGCCGCCACCGCCGTCGCCCCAGCCGAACGGGACGAGGGAGCGGGTGGCGCGGCCCTTGTCGGCGAAGTTGCGTTCCGCGTGGGCGAGTTCGCGGCCGTGCAGTTGGGAGTTGTAGGTGTCGACGGGCGGGAAGTGGGTGAAGATCCGGGTGCCGTCGATGCCCTCCCACCAGAAGGTGTGGTGCGGCATCCGGTCCGTCTGGTTCCAGGAGAGCTTCTGGGTGAGGAACCAGCGCGCCCCGGCCAGCCGCGCGAGCTGCGGGAAGGCCGCGGTGTAGCCGAAGGAGTCGGGCAGCCAGATCTCCTCGGTCTCCACGCCGAACTCGTCGAGGAAGAAGCGCTTCCCGTGGGTCAGCTGGCGGGCCAGCGCCTCGCCGCCGGGCATGTTGGCGTCGGACTCCACCCACATCGATCCCACCGGCACCCAATTCCCCTTCCGTACCGCCTCCTTGATACGGGACCAGATGTGCGGTTGATGCTCCTTCACCCAGGCGTACTGCTGCGCCTGGGAGCAGGCGAAGACCAACTCGGGGTATTCGGCGGCGAGGTGGGTGACATTGGCGAAGGTGCGGGCGGCCTTGCGGACCGTTTCGCGCAGCGGCCACAGCCAGGCGGTGTCGATATGGGCGTGCCCGGTCGCCGAGACGCGGTGCGCGCTGGCGTGCGCCGGGCTGCCCAGGACGCCGGCCAGCGCCGCCCGCCCGGCCTGTGCCGTACCGCCGACGTCGTGCAGATCGACCGCGTCCAGCATGTTCTCCAGGGCCCGCAGGATCTCGTGCCGGCGGGTCCGGTCGACGGGCAGTTCGTGCATCAGCTCGGACAGCACCTCGATGTCGAGGATCAGCTGCCAGACGGTCTCGTCGAGCACGGCGAGCTCCGCGGACGCGAAGCGGTAAAGGGGGTGGCTTGGTGCGGTGCGCAGGTCGCCGAGGTCGGTGGGACGGAAGTCCCGCAGCACGGCCGGGTTCGCGGCGGCCTCCAGGAGGAGCCGGACCTCCTCGCCGCCCTCGGCGGGCGCGGCGACGGGGACGTGCCGGTTGCGCGGGTGGATGCCCTTGAGCGGCACGCCGCGGGCGTCGTGGACCAGCCCCTCCGCCTGGAACCCCGGTCCGTCGCCGCTGAAGCCGGGGTCGATGACGGCCTCCACCCGGCGCCCCGTCCACTCCCGCGGCACCTCGCCCGCCATCCGGAACCAGCTCGTCGACCACGGCGGCCCCCAGGCGTCCCCGACCGCGAACGGCTCGTACGCGGCCCGCAACGCCTCGTCCACGGGCACCGGTTCGCCGGGAGCGTGCCAGACCTCCAGCCGCAGCGGCCGGCGCGCGGCGTACTGCGCGGGCCGGATGAACTGCCCCAGCGCCCGCTCCAGGCGCCCCTCCACCAGCAGTCGGTCGTCGTGCACAGCGGCTCCTCACCTCGTACGGCACGCGCCCCGGCGCCGGGCCCGCGGACCGGGCGCGCTCCGGGCGTACCGGAGGCATACCCACTCGCGGGCCGGTGGCGAGCGCGGGGCGTCCGTCCGGGGCCGCCCGGACGCGGCGGCGGCGTCGCGGTCGGCAAGCGGAAGCATGGCGCCGGGCCGGGTGGGAATGCTGACCGTGAGGCTGTTCGAGACAGAGCGCTGAAGGTTCATCCGGGGCGGGGGAGAGCATGCGTCAGCCTGTGCGGCGCGAGGATCGGGACAGACGACAGGACACGGCCGGGAGGAACGGGGGCGGAGCGGTCGCGACCCGGGCGCCGGGAATATGGGAACGCAAGGTGCGGCAGGCCGATCTGAAGGCCGTCGGCGAGGTGCGCAGGGAGCTGCGTCAGCTGCTGCGGCGGTGGGCGCTGCCGGACGGCAGCGAGGCGGCGGACGCGGATGTCGCGACGCTGCTGGTCAGTGAACTGGTCACCAACGCCCTGGTGCACGCGGACGGCGGGGCGGTGGTGACGGCCCGGGTCACCGACCGGTTACGGGTGGAGGTGCGGGACTTCGCCGCGGGGCGCCCGGAGCCGCGGGCGGGCACGACTGACGGTACGTCAGGGAGGGGGCTGATGCTGGTGCGTTCGTTGGCGGATGCGTGGGGCATCCGGTCCGAGGGCGCCGGCAAGTGTGTGTGGTTCGAGTTGGGCGGCGGACCGGCCTGACGCGGAAGCGGGGGTGACGGTCGGCGCGGTCCGCCACCACTCACCCGAATTGCCGTTCGATCTCGGCGAGTTTCTCTTCCAGCGAGTCCAGTCGCGGCAGCGCCTGTGTGTCGTCCTCGGCGGTGAGATCCACGGTCGTACGTCGTCCGGGCACGGCGTCGGCGGCGTCAGCGCCGGTGACGGCCTTGAGGGCCGGGCGGGAGCGCTTTGGCGGGTCCCCTTGCAGCAGTGTCATCGGGTCGCCGGCTATGGCGGATTCCGGGCCGGCGTGCGCGCCCGCAGTCTCCCGCCCCGCTTCCGTGACGGCCTTCCCGGACACCTGCGCCGAGGTCTGCGGCCCCGCGGTCACCGCCAGCGGGCGCTGGCCGGTGCGGCCGATGCCCCAGGAGCGGTGCTGCCGGTTGAGCGCCCTTATACGGGCCCGGTCGAGCTTGCCCTGCTCGCGCCTGCGGAGCCGGTTCTGCTCCTTCTCCCGCTTGTCCTCGCGGACTTCCTCGACCGCCTCGTCCAGCGTCCGTACGCCCTCCAGCAGCATCAGCGACCAGGCCGCGAAGGTCTCACGCGGGGCCCGCAGCCAGCGCACGATCCGGATCTGCGGGAGCGGGCGGGGCACCAGACCCTGCTCGCGCAGCGCCGCCCGGCGGGTCTGCTTCAGCGCCCGGTCGAAGAGGACCGCGGCCGACAGCGACATGCCGGCGAAGAACTGCGGTGCGCCCGCGTGGTCCATGCCGCGCGGCGCGTGCACCCAGTTGAACCAGGCTGCGGCGCCCGCGAACGTCCACACCAGCATCCGGGAGCCGAGCGCCGCGTCACCGTGGCTGGCCTCGCGCACCGCCAGTACCGAGCAGAACATCGCCGCGCCGTCGAGGCCGAACGGCACCAGGTACTCCCAGCCGCCGGTGAGGCCCAGGTTCTGCACGCCGAAGCCGACCAGTCCGTGGAAGGAGAGCGCCGCGGCGACCGCGGCGCAGCAGAACAGCAGGAGATAGGAGGCCGAGGCGAAGACGGCTTCCTTGCGGCGGCGGCGCTCCTCGCTGCGCTCCCAGGAGTCTTCGCCGGTGCCTTCCCCGGCGCGTTTGCCGCGCAGCAGGACGACGGTGGTCGCCATGGCACCGGCGAGCAGCAGAACGGCTGGAATCAGCCAATTAAGCGATATATCGGTCATTTTCATTCCAGGTCCCTTGCTTCACGTTGCCGCGCGTGCGCGGATTCGCGCGCCATCCTGGCGGAAACGGCCCCGCTCCCAGGGGGTTTCGGAGCAAGAGGACGCCAAGGGGTGCCGGAGTGGGCAGTTGGACGTCCGTGGCGTCGAACTCCCTTTCAGATGGGGTGTGTTGCGTGCGAATTCATACCATCTTTTCGAGCGGCGTGCGGATCAGGCGGTTGCCGTGAGGCGCCGGATGCGGTCCGCGTCGCCGGTGCGCGGACAGGTGACGCAGGTGTCCTCGGGGCGCAGCGTGTAGAACATGCAGCAGCTCGCCCGGTCCCGCGTCGGCAGCGCCTCGCCGTCCGGCCCGGTCAGCTCGCGGAACGCGGCGCTCCCCACGTACGGGGCGGTGTCCCCCGGCAGCAGCCGCGTCAACTCGGCCACCGCGCGCCGCTCCTCGCCCAGCAGATGGCCGACGTACCAGAGCCCCTCGACGATCTCGTCGGACGCCATCCCCCACAGCGCCCGCGGCCCGCGCCGCATCCGGGTGCGGAAACCGTCGAGCACGGGCCCCAGGTGCTCGGCCACCGCCGCCCGCACCTCGGCGCGCAGGGCCTCTTCGTCCGCCACCACGCGGGCGCCGGACAGCTCCGCCGCGGGGTCGTCAGGAAGGCACCCGAACGAGCTGACGCGTACCGCCATCCGGCCCAGCGCCCGCTGGAAGCGGACGTCCTGAAGCGCCGGCCGCGGCACCCGGCGGTGCAGGAACCACGGGACGGTGATCAGCAGGCAGGCGGGCCAGGCGTAGCGGTGCAGCGCGAAGCTCGCGACGACGTCGGGGCGGGCGCGCTGCCCGTGGTCCCGCTGGATCTGCGCGTCGTCCCAGGAGAGGAAGGAGTCCAGCTCCGCACCGCCCGCGGCCAGTCCGGCCGCGCTCACCCAGCCGTCGCCGTCCGGTGGTGCCGCGTCCCACATGGTCACCCGCAGCGCGGGGAACACGTCGGTGAGCCGGGCGTAGGCGTCCTCGAGGGGGTGGAGAGCGGGCACGGCGGCGAGGGCAGAAGTCATGGGGGGACCACCGAATCGCGATCGTTAGCAGGTAAGGCTTACCTTATCCGAAATCCCTGCCCGCGCCTCGGAGTCGTGAACCGGTGCCTCGGCCGCTTATGGTGCTGGGAACCGTCAGGAGGAACCGTCATGGAGCAGGGCACAGCGGAGGAGCAGCCGCACACCTCGGCCTGGCTGCCCGCGCAGGCCGCCTCCGCCGTGCCGCACGACGCCCGGGGCGGTGACGACGGCCCCCGGCCGGCCACGCCCGGACCGCAGGTGCCGCGGCAGCGACCGCAGCGCCACTCGGTCCGCGGTCAGATCCTGGCGGCGCTGCGCCAGGCCCTGACCGCGGGCGAGCTGGTCGCCGGCGAGGTCTACTCGGCGCCGGTACTCGCCGAGCGGTACGGCGTCTCCGCGACCCCGGTACGCGAGGCCATGCAGCAGCTCGCCGGGGAAGGCGCCGTCGAGATCGTCCCCAACCGCGGCTTCCGGGTCTGCGAGCGCAGCGCCCGCGACCTCGCGGAGCTCGCCGAGGTCCGCACCATGCTGGAGGTGCCGGCGATCGTCCGGCTGGCCAGGGCGGTCCCGCCGGAGCGGTGGGAGGAGCTGCGCCCGCTCGCCGAGGCCGGCGTCACCGCCGCCGCCCACGGCGACCGGGCCGGCTACGCCGATGCCGACCACGCCTTCCACCAGGCCCTGATCGCCCTCACCGGCAACCGCCGGCTCACCCAGGTCACCGGCGAACTGCTGCGCCGCGCCCAGTGGCCGGCCGGCGGCACCCGGCGCCGTACGGCCGATCTGCTGGCCGACGCCTCCGAGCACACGGCCCTGCTCGACGCACTGATCGCCCAGGAATACGCGGTCGCCGAACGGATCGCCCGAGAGCACCTGTCGGCGGCCCGGCACCTGCACTGAGAAGCTCAGGCGGGCAGGGCGGGAGCGGCTACCGGAGTGGGCGGGCATCCGTCCGCGGCGGGCTGATGATCACGGGTCCCGGACGCGGCGCGCGCCGGCCGTGCGGCCGCGGCCGCGGTGTGCCGGGCGGCGTACGGCAGCCGGCCCGACGGCGCGGGGTCAGACGGAGGGCAGCAAGTCCACCAGCGGCAGGTCCGCGACGTCGCCGGCGGGCCGGGAGACGTACAGGTCGGCGTGGTAGAAGCCGTCGGACTCCTTGCCGGTGACGGACAGCCCGCGCGCTGCCAGCGCGTCGAAGGCCGCCCGCCGTTCGTCGCCGTCGGCGAACCGCCGCTGGCGGAACGTACGGGTGGTGACCTTCTCCGTGACCAGGCCGGCGCGGGACAGCAGCGTGGAGATCGGCCGGTAGGACACCGTACGCAGCACGAACGCGACGACCCAGGGCGGCGCGGTGACGCAGTCGAAGAGCTGGGCGAAGGTGCGCGCGGTGATGTAGCCGACGCCGCCGGTGACGGTGATCAGGTCGATGCCGTCGAGGGCGCGGCGCAGTGCGGGGCTGGGCGCGTCGCGCTCCAGGTTCTCCGGGAAGCCGTGGTCGATCAGGCCGACCGACCGGGCGTAGTCGACCGCGCGGTCCGCCGCGTCGATGCCGATCACCCGGGCCGCGTCGGGGCGGCGGCGGGTGGCGAAGAACCTGCGGTCGTCGCGGGCGAGTTGACTGCTTGTCAGCGCCTGCTGGGCGGGCGCGGTGTAGTGCTGGTAGAGGTCGTCGAGGACGATCTCGTAGTTGAGCAGTGCGGCGTTGACCCCGTATGAGCAGCAGAGGTCGACGACGCGGAGCGGTGGCCGGTCGCTGCGCCGGCGCTGAAGGGTTTCGGCGACGGCGCGGAACACCGCCTGGCCGTGGTGCGGAATCTGGTACTCCAGGGGTTGCAGCGTGCTGAAGTACCGGCGCGGATCAGGGCAGTTGTAGATCGCCTCGAAATCCGCCTTGCCCCAGTCGGTTCCAGCGGTGGTGTGGGTCACTCCTGGTGCCACGGTCGGCCTCCTGCCAAGGCATCTCTGCCGTAGGGAGCTGGTCCCGGACCAGCATCCAGGCCGCGCCGCCGCGTCACAGTGCGACTTGCGGCCATTCTCGGGGCCCCTGGGACGCGGAGCTACGTCCGGTCCGCGGCCCGCGCACCGGCACCATCCATCGTGGCCCGGCCGATCCCCCGCCGCCACCGCAAGCATCCGGCCAATCGCGCCGACGGGCGGCATGGCCGATGGCGGGGGGTTGACGGGGGCGGGGTGCCTGGCTGTACAGGCGGGGGTTGGGGGCGCGGCCGGCGTGGCTCGGGGGTGCGGCTCCGCGGGTGTGGGGCCGGGGTCGGGGCCCGGGGGTGTGGGGCGGGGCTGGGGTTACCGGTGTGCATGTGCGGGGGGGCTGGCGTTGGGGGGCGGGGTGCCTGGGGGTGCGTCGGGGCTGAGGCGCCCGGGTGCGGGGCGGGGGGCGTACGCGCCGTACGCAGCGTGGGCTTGGTGCGGGTGCGGGTGCGGGTGCGGGTGGGGTGCGTGGGCTTGGTGCGGGGTGCCCGCCTGTATGGCCCGCCGCCCACCCGTACCTTCTGTTTTTTCCCCGCCGCCCACCCCCCTTCGGGGGGTGGGCGGGTGTAGTGGTGAGGTTCGTAGCCCCCGGGGGCCAGTGGTACGGGGGCCAGAGCGGCCACGGTACGGGGGCCAGGGGACAGCCACGGTACGGGACCAGGGGCCGGCCCGGGTGTGTGGGCCGGAGGGGCGGCCCCGCATCTGCCCGCATGGCCGGGCGTGGGTCGGGGCCGATGTGCGGACCGACCGGGGGCTACGAGTCCGTTGGCTCCGGGGGGAGTTGGTCGGCGAGCCAGGTGGGGACGCCGCCCATGAGGCGGAAGAGGCGGGCGGCCTCGGTGCGGAGGCGGGCGGCCTCGTCGTCCGGGGCGGCGTCGGCCAGGGCGGCCAGGGCCGGGGCGGTACCGACGAGGAAGCCCAGTTCCTCACGGATCCGCAGGGACTCGGCGAAGCCGTGCCGGGCCTCCGTCAACTCCCCGTCGCGCAGCGCGAGTCCGGCCAGATGGCGCCAGGTGAAGGACAGCAGCAGGACGTCGCCGTGCGCGGTGGCACCGGCGTGCGCGCGGCGGTAGGCGGCGCGGGCCGCGTCCGGGCTGTCGGCGATGTGCTCGGCCATCAGCCCGCGCCGGAAGTCCAGCAGCGGCCGGCCGGCCGCCGCCGGGGCGAGCAGCGCGGCGGCCCTGCCCAGTGCCGAACGGGCTTCGTCGGCGCGGTCGCGTACGCCCAACACCGTTGCGGCGTAGGCGAGATGGCCGCGTTCACAGGCCGCGTCGCCGCGTTCCTCGTCGTCGCCGGCCAGTGCCTCCGCGGCGCGGAGCGCGTCCTCGGCCTCGGCCCAGCCGGTGGCCGTGAACATGCAGCGCTCGACGAGGAGCGCGGCGCGGCGCAGCGCGGCGGGGGCGTGGTGGGCGGCGTGCGGTTCCAGGAGTACGGCCGCGTCGTGCCAGCAGCCGCGGGAGCGCAGCCGCCAAACGGCGCGGTCGAGGGGGTCTTCCCCCTCGACCGTTCTGGCTGCTGCTGGTGGCACCGGTGCGGATGCCGGTCCTGGCACCTGGGCCGGTACCAGGTCCGCGGACCTGAGGGAATCCGCTGAATCCGCGGATCCTGACATGGCGGTATCCGCCACATTGCCCTCCCCGAGCGCGCCGTTGAGCGGGAATTCGGATGCAGTGGGCGAATCTCAGCACGAATTCCGGTACCGGGCCAAGGGGGTGGGTGAATGATTTCACAATCGGCTGAGGAGCCGCCGCGGCGGCTTCCGGGAGGCTGATCGGCCGTGGCCTGGCACGCGGCAGCCGACCGGTGCGCGATGGCCGTCGACGCGACGCCGCCCGATCGTGGTACCTCGAATGGCGGATAGGGGCGGATGGGAACGCGGAGGGGGGCGGATGCGTACGGGGCGGGCCGGATACGGGGGCGGGGCGGGCGTGCGCACCGGCGCCCCGGCACTCGCCCGCCCCCGGCGTCACGGGCTCGTACGCGGCGGGCGTCGGCGACCGTCTTCCGGTACGGGAGCCTCCGGTACGGGAGCCGTACGGGGCGGGGTCTCGGCGACCGTCGGCCGGCGCGGCTGCGCAGGTGCCGGGCCGGCGCTCCGCCCCGCCGTCAGCTCATCCGGAGGGCCAGGAAGAAGTCCAGCTTGTCCTCCAGGCGGGACAGGTCGCGGCCGGTCAGCTGCTCGATGCGGCCCACGCGGTAGCGGAGGGTGTTGACGTGCAGGTGGAGGCGGGTGGCGCAGCGGGTCCAGGAGCCGTCGCAGTCGAGGAACGCCTCCAGGGTGGGGATCAGTTCGGCGCGGTGGCGGCGGTCGTAGTCGCGCAGCGGGTCCAGGAGGCGGGCGGTGAAGGCGCGCCGGACGTCGTCGGGGACGAAGGGCAGCAGCAGGACGTGGGAGGCGAGCTCCTCGTGGCCGGCGGCGCAGACCCGGCCGGGGCGGGCGGCGGCGACCCGGCGGGCGTGCCGGGCCTCCTCCAGGGCGCCGCGCAGGCCCTCGGCGGAGTGCACGGAGGCGCTGACGCCGATCGTGAGGCGGCCGTCGCCGTCCAGGCCGCGGCTGAGCGGGTCCTGGACGACGCGGAGCAGGGCGTCGGCGTGCAGGCCGTCCGCCGAGGTGCCGTCCGTGGACTCGTCCGGGACGGCCGGCAGCGGGACCAGGGCCACCGCCTCGTCGCCGGTGTGGGCGACCGCGATCCGGTCGGAGGGCTCGGGGCCGAAGGTGCCGGGGTCGACCAGCACCTCCTCCAGGAGGCTCTGGGCCACCGGGCCGCCGGGGACGTCGCCGCCCTCCCATTCGACCCGGGCCACCACGATCTGCCAGTGCGGGGCGGTGCCCAGCCCGGGGAGCAGCACCGGCGCCGCCACCCGGAGCCGGGCGGCGATCTCGGCGGGCGGCGCGCCGGTCTGGACCAGCTCCAGGACCTCCTGGGCGAGCCGTCGGCGGACCGTGCGGGCGGCGTCGCGGCGGTCGCGCTCGACGGCGATCAGCTGGGTGACGCCGTGCAGCAGGTCGAGACGCTCCTCGGGCCAGTCGCCGGCGTCCGCCTCGACGGCCAGCAGCCAGTCGCTGAGCAGCGTCTGGCGCAGGTCGCGGCCCTCGTAGCGGATCGGGAAAAGGGAGTACGTGGCTCCTCCCGGCCCGTCGCCCGACCCCCGCCCCTCATCGAGGCGCTGCGCGCCGCCCCCCTCGATCGTGACCCGGTGGGGGCCGCGGCGGCCGGTGCGGGCGGCGGCCAGATGCTCCCCCGCGAGCCGGGCGCCCAGCTCCGCCGGCAGCTCGGGCCCGGAGTCGGCGAGCGTCGAGCCGGCGATCTGGCGGCCGGTGGGGGAGAGCACCCAGGCCCGCAGGTCGAGGTCGGAGCCGAGCAGGTCCAGGACGACCTCGGGGCCGCCGCCGGCCGGACCGGACGTCATCAGGCGCCGGTGCCGGTCCACCACGGCGGCCAGATCGCCGGCCCGCTCGCTGGAGACCTGCCGGACGACATGCTCGGTGATGGAGGCGAACGAGACGTCCTCGACGACCGAGAAGAGCGGCAGGCGGTGCCGGCGGCAGGCCTGTACCAGGTCGTCGGGGATCGCCCCGAGCTCGGCCTCGCCGGCCGCGAGTCCGGCGACCCCGGCGGCGGCCAGGATGCGGACGAACCGCTCGGAGTCCTCCGGTTCACGGCGCCAGGCCAGGCCGGTGAGCACCAGCTCACCGCCGGAGAGATAACGGCTGGGATCCCGCAGGTCGGTGGTCATCACGCCACGGACGGTGCGGTCCAGCTCATCCTCGCCCCCGAGGAGCCGGAGGCCCAGAGAATGTGTGTCCAGGAGTGCGCGGAGCCGCATGACCTCGCCCGCCGTTCTTTGCTGTCTCGTGTTGCCGGTGGAATGCCGCGAGGTTTTGATTCCTCGTCTTTCGTTCGAATCTACAAGACGGGCGCCGTGGCCAGCCAACCGCTTCATGGTTTCGGTGACTGCACCGGGTGGGGGCAGTGCGCGTTCACTAAGCCCAACCGCGTTAACAAGACATGAACGGCTCGATGGCGACGAGGACCCGCCGTCCTCACCATGAGCAGCGAACGACCCCATTTCGTAGAAGAGGCCACCCATGGACTTCCTTCGCCCCGCCAGCTGGGAGGAGGCGCTCGCCGCCAAGGCAGAGCACCCTACCGCTGTGCCCATCGCGGGCGGCACGGACGTGATGGTCGAGATCAACTTCGACCACCGCCGCCCCGAGTACCTGCTCGACCTGGACCGCATCGGTGACCTGAGCGAGTGGGAGGTCGGAGAGAAGACCGTACGCCTGGGTGCCTCCGTTCCCTACACCAAGATCATGGAGAACCTGCGGGCCGAACTCCCGGGCCTGGCTCTGGCCTCGCACACCGTGGCCTCCCCGCAGATCCGCAACCGCGGCGGCGTCGGCGGCAACCTCGGCACCGCCTCGCCGGCCGGTGACGCGCACCCCGCGCTGCTCGCCTCCGGCTGCGAGGTCGAGGTCGAGTCGGTGCGCGGCCGGCGGATGATCCCGATCGATGAGTTCTACGTGGGCGTCAAGCGCAACGCGATGGCGCCCGACGAGCTGATCCGCTCGGTGCATCTGCCGAAGGCCGACGGACCGCAGCAGTTCTCCAAGGTCGGCACCCGCAACGCCATGGTCATCGCGGTGTGCGCCTTCGGTATCGCGCTGCACCCCGAGACCCGCACGGTCCGCACCGGCATCGGCTCCGCGGCACCCACCCCCGTACGGGCCAGGGAGGCCGAGGAGTTCCTCGCCGCGGCGCTGGAGGAGGGCGGCTTCTGGGAGTCGGGCAACCCCATCCCGCCGTCCGTCGCCAGGCAGTTCGCCCAGCTGGCATCCGGCGCCTGCAACCCGATCGACGACGTGCGCGGCAGCGCCAAGTACCGCCGGCACGCCGTGGGCATCATGGCGCGCCGCACCCTCGGCTGGACCTGGGAGTCCTACCGCGGACACGAGAGGAGCGCACAGTGCGCGTGAACTTCACCGTCAACGGCCGCGAGCAGCAGGCCGACGACGTCTGGGAAGGCGAGAGCCTGCTGTACGTCCTCCGCGAGCGGCTGGGCCTGCCGGGCTCCAAGAACGCCTGCGAGCAGGGTGAATGCGGCTCCTGCACGGTCCGCCTGGACGGTGTGCCGGTGTGCTCCTGCCTGGTCGCGGCCGGCCAGGTCGAGGGCCGCGAGGTGGTGACCGTCGAGGGCCTGGCCGACTACGCCAGGCAGCGCGCCGAGCACGGCGGCTGCGCCACCGGGGCCTGCGGCACCGGCCTGGACGCCGCCAAGCAGTGGCAGGCCAAGCCGGCGGACTCGCAGACCGGGGAGAACGGCACCCTCCCGCATGCGACGCTCTCGCCGATCCAGCAGGCGTTCATCGACGCCGGCGCGGTCCAGTGCGGCTTCTGCACCCCCGGCCTGCTGGTCGCCGCCGACGAGCTGCTGGAGCGCAACGACTCCCCGTCGGACGCCGACATCCGTGAGGCGCTGTCGGGCAACCTGTGCCGCTGCACGGGCTACGAGAAGATCCTCGACGCGGTCCGGCTGGCCGCCGCCCGCGGCGAGAACCGGACCGCCGGACAGGGGGCCTGACCATGGCTGGTGCCACCCGTACACCCACCGACCTCACCCAGGGCGGCAAGACCGACGCCGGTATCGGCGCCTCCACGCTCCGCCCGGACGGCACCCTCAAGGTGACCGGTGAGTTCGCCTACTCCTCGGACATGTGGCACGAGGACATGCTGTGGGGCTTCACGCTCCGCTCCACCGAGGCACACGCCGAGATCGTCTCCATCGACACCTCCGAGGCGCTGGCGACCTCCGGTGTCTACGCCGTCCTCACCTACGACGACCTGCCCACCGACGTGAAGAACTACGGCCTGGAGATCCAGGACACGCCGGTTCTCGCGCACGGCAAGGTCCGGCACCACGGTGAGCCGGTGGCGCTGGTCGCCGCCGACCACCCGGAGACCGCGCGGCGTGCCGCCGCCAAGATCAAGATCGAGTACAAGCAGCTGCCGGTGATCACCGACGAGGCGTCCGCGACCGCCGAGGGCGCGCCGCTGGTCCACGAGAACCGCGACGACCACCACGCGGGCCACGTACCGCACCCCAACATCGTCCACCGGCAGCCGATCGTCCGCGGCAACGTCGCCGAGGCCGCCGAGAAGGCCGACGTCATCGTCTCCGGCGAGTACGTCTTCGGCATGCAGGACCAGGCGTTCCTCGGTCCGGAGTCCGGTCTGGCGGTGCCCGGTGAGGACGGCGGTGTCGACCTCTACGTCGCCACCCAGTGGCTGCACTCCGACCTCCGCCAGATCGCCCCGGTCCTCGGCCTGCCGGAGGAGAAGGTGCGGATGACGCTCTCCGGCGTCGGCGGCGCGTTCGGCGGTCGCGAGGACCTGTCGATGCAGATCCACGCCTGCCTCCTGGCGCTGCGCACCGGAAAGCCCGTCAAGATCGTCTACAACCGGTTCGAGTCCTTCTTCGGGCACGTCCACCGGCACCCCGCGAAGCTCTGGTACGAGCACGGCGCCACCAAGGACGGCAAGCTCACCCACATGAAGTGCCGGATCGTCCTGGACGGCGGCGCCTACGCGTCCGCCTCCCCGGCGGTCGTCGGCAACGCCTCGTCCCTCTCGGTCGGCCCGTACGTCATCGACGACGTCGACATCGAGGCCATCGCGCTCTATTCCAACAACCCGCCCTGCGGCGCGATGCGCGGCTTCGGCGCGGTCCAGGCGTGCTTCGCGTACGAGGCGCAGATGGACAAGCTCGCCGCGAAGCTGGGCCTGGACCCGGTCGAGTTCCGGCAGCTCAACGCCATGGAGCAGGGCACCATCATGCCGACCGGGCAGCCGGTCGACTCGCCGGCCCCGGTCGCCGAACTCCTCCGGCGCATCAAGGCGATGCCGCTTCCCCCGGAGCAGCAGTGGCTGGCGGCCGGCGAGGGCGCCGACGTCCGGGCGCTGCCCGGCGGCCTGTCCAACACCACGCACGGCGAGGGCGTCGTCCGCGGTGTCGGCTACGCCGTCGGCATCAAGAACGTCGGCTTCTCCGAGGGCTTCGACGACTACTCCACCGCCCGGGTCCGCATGGAGGTGCTGGCCGGTGAGCCGGTCGCCACCGTGCACACCGCGATGGCGGAGGTCGGCCAGGGCGGCGTCACCGTGCACGCCCAGATCGCCCGCACCGAACTCGGCGTCGAGCAGGTCACCATCCACCCCGCCGACACCCAGGTCGGCTCCGCCGGCTCCACCTCCGCCTCCCGCCAGACGTACATGACCGGTGGTGCGGTGAAGAACACCTGCGAGGCGGTGCGCGAGAAGGTCCTGCAGCTGGGCCGCGCCAAGTTCGGCACCTACCACCCCGCGTGGGCCACCGCCGAACTGCTGCTGGAGGGCGGCAAGGTCGTCACCGACGGCGGTGAGGTGCTGGCCGATCTCGTCGACGTCCTGGAGGGCGAGGCGATCGACCTGGAGCTGGAGTTCCGGCACCGGCCCACCGAGGCGTTCGACCTGGTCACCGGCCAGGGCAACGGCCACGTCCAGTACTCCTTCGCGGCCCACCGCGCGGTCGTGGAGGTGGACACCGAGCTCGGCCTGGTCAAGGTCATCGAGCTGGCGGTGGCGCAGGACGTCGGCAAGGCGCTCAACCCGCTGTCCGTCGTCGGCCAGATCCAGGGTGGTACCACCCAGGGCCTGGGCGTGGCGGTCATGGAGGAGATCATCGTCGACCCCAAGACCGCGAAGGTGCGCAACCCCTCCTTCACGGACTACCTCATCCCCACGATTCTCGACACGCCGTCCATCCCGGTCGATGTGCTCGAACTCGCCGACGAGCACGCCCCCTACGGGCTGCGCGGCATCGGCGAGGCCCCCACCCTGTCGTCCACCCCGGCCGTCCTCGCGGCGATCCGGAACGCGACCGGGCTGGAGCTCAACAAGACGCCGGTACGCCCCGAGCACCTCACCGGCACCTAACCGCATACCGCCTGGGGGCCACCCTCCCCAGGCCCCCACGCCCTCCGGGCGGTGCGTTTCAGGGGTGTCCCTGTCCGTCCTCCTCAGCGCACCGTCCGGAGATCTCCCCGCACCACGCAGTCGCTGACCCGCTCCACCAAGGGGCCGGCAGCACCCCGTTCGTCTCGGGCCGTTCCCCCGGGTCGTGCAGCCGAAGATCCATCCCAAATCTCGCCCCGAGCGAGTGCCCCTATGAACCTTGGGAGTAAGGCACCATGACCCAGCAGTCCACTGAGCCGATGACCACGGCGGAAGACGCGGGCGACGGCTCGCGTCAGCCCGCCGGCCGGTCCTGGCTCGACCGGTACTTCCACATCTCCGACAGAGGGTCGTCCATCGCGCGGGAAATGCGCGGCGGCATCACCACCTTCATGGCGATGTGTTACATCCTGCTGCTCAACCCGGTCATTCTGGGCTCGGTCCAGGACGTCCACAAGAACACCCTCGCGCACGCCGGCCTGGTCACCGCCACCGCGTTCGGCGCCGCCGTCTGCACCCTGCTGATGGGCTTCGTCGGGAAGGTCCCGCTGGCGCTCGCGGCGGGCCTGAACGTCTCCGCGGCCCTGACCACCCAGGTCGTCCCCAACATGACCTGGCCGCAGGCCATGGGCATGTGCGTGATGTACGGCGTCGTCATCTGCCTGCTGGTCGTCACCGGCCTGCGGGAGATGGTCATGAACGCCATCCCGCTCGCCCTCAAGCACGCGATCACCATGGGCATCGGCATGTTCGTCGCCCTGATCGGCCTGGTGAAGGCCGGGTTCGTCGGCAAGGGCATCGGCACCCCGGTCACCCTGGGCGCCACCGGCAACCTCTCCGGCTGGCCCGTCCTGTTCTTCTGCCTGACCCTGCTGCTGATCTTCATGCTGCAGGCCCGCAAGGTCCCCGGCGCCATCCTCATCGGCATCGTCGTCGGCTCGGTGTTCTCCATCGCCGCCACCAAGCTCGGCGGACTGACCGCCAAGGACTGGGGCGGCACGCCGCCGGCGCTGAACGGCAGCGCGGTGTCGATGCCGGACTTCGGGCTCTTCGGGCACGTGCAGTTCGGCGGCTGGGGCTCCATCGGCGCCCTCAGCGTCGGCATGATCGTCTTCACCCTGGTGCTGGCCGGCTTCTTCGACGCCATGGCCACCATCATCGGTGTCGGCACGGAGGCCAAGCTGGCCGACGACAAGGGCCGGATGCCTGGCCTGTCCAAGGCGCTGTTCGTGGACGGCGCCGGCGGTGCCATCGGCGGTCTCGCCGGCGGCTCCGGACAGACCGTGTTCATCGAGTCGGCCAGCGGCGTCGGCGAGGGTGCCCGTACCGGTCTGTCGTCCGTCGTCACCGGTCTGCTCTTCGCGGCCTGCCTGTTCTTCACCCCGGTCACCCAGCTCGTGCCGGCCCAGGTGGCAGCCGCCGCTCTGGTCGTCATCGGCTCGATGATGATGAGCGTCGCCAGCCATGTGGACTGGAGCGACCGCGCGGTGTCCATCCCGGTCTTCCTGACCGTGGCCCTGATGCCGTTCACCTACCAGATCACCACCGGCGTCGGTGCCGGCGTCGTCGCCTACACCGCCATCAAGGCGGCCCAGGGCAAGTGGCGCGAGATCGGCGGTTTCATGTGGGTGCTGACCGGCATCTTCCTCGTCTACTTCTCGCTCCATCCGATCCAGCAGTGGCTGGGCATCAAGTAACGCCCGTCCGCCCCCACTCTCGGCTTTACTCGAGTGGGGCCCCCATCCATCCGTAAGGAGACCGACATGCTGGACATCGCCGAAGAGCTGAACCGGTGGGTCGAGCAGGGACGCGCCTTCGCCGTGGCCACCGTGGTGGCCACCAACGGCAGCGCGCCCCGCCAGCCCGGTGCCGCCCTCGCCGTCGACCGCGACGGCACGGCGATCGGGTCGGTCTCCGGCGGATGCGTGGAGGGAGCGGTCTACGAGCTGTGCCAGGAGGTCCTGCGGACCGGCGAACCGGTCCTGGAGCGCTTCGGCTACAGCGATGAGGACGCCTTCGCCGTGGGCCTGACCTGCGGCGGCATCATCGACATCCTCATCACCCCGGTACAGGTGAGCGCCCCCGGATCCGCTGCCGACAGCGGCTCCGGGGGGCCTGTGGTGGACAGCACTGCCGCAACGCTCGCCGCCGCGCTGGCCGCCGCCGCATCGGGAGAGACGGCGGCGGTCGCGCGGATCGTCGAGGGCCCGGCCGAACTGGTCGGCAACGCCCTCCTCGTCCGCCCCGACGGCAGTCACACCGGCACCCTCGGCGGACACCCCGCCCTCGACCGCACCGCGGCCGGGGAGACCCGCGCCCTGCTGGACGCCGGGCGCACCACGACCCTGGAGATCGGGGTGGAGGGTTCGCGGTGCGGGACGCCGGTCGTCCTGCTCGTCGAATCCTCCGTCCCCGCGCCCCGGATGATCGTCTTCGGCGCCATCGACTTCGCGTCCGCGCTGGTCCGGGTCGGCAAGTTCCTCAACTACCACGTCACCGTCTGCGACGCCCGCCCCGTCTTCGCGACCCGGACCCGCTTCCCGGACGCCGACGAGATCGTCGTCGACTGGCCGCACCGCTACCTCGACTCCCAGGATCTCGACCCCCGCACCGTGCTCTGCGTCCTCACCCACGACGCCAAGTTCGACGTCCCGCTGTTGGAACGGGCGCTCAAGCTCCCCGTCGCCTACGTCGGCGCCATGGGCTCGCGCCGCACCCACCTCGACCGCCAGCAGCGGCTGCGCGACGTCGGCCTCACCGAGATCGAGCTCAACCGGCTCCGCTCGCCGATAGGGCTGGACCTCGGCGCGCGCACGCCCGAGGAGACCGCGCTGTCCATCGCCGCCGAGATCGTCGCCAACCGCCGCGGCGGCACCGGCGCGCCGCTGACCGGTGCGCACACCCCGATCCACCACGACACGGCCCGGCCGGTGGGGCGGATCGGGTCGGTGGCCTGAGGGCCGGGCGGCCCGAAGTCCGGCGGGACTCGGGGCCGGCAGGACCCGCGGGACCGGCGTACCTGACGCCGCCGGCCCCGCGGTCGGGCCTTGGGGCCGCTACGGCACGGGCGCGATATCCCTGCGGGGGGCGCGCCCGTGCCGTTGCCTTTTCGTGCAGCACGCCGCTTTTCGCGCAGCACACCGCGTTCGTGCAGCACACCGCGAGGGTGTGAACGCGATGGCGAAGGCGACAGTGGCGGCGACCGATAACGCGTCGGCGAGTGCGAATGCATCCGGGAACGAATCCCGCACGGCGCTTCCGCCGCCCGCCGCCCTGTCGCCCTGTCGCCGTCATGACGGTCGGCGTGTGGCTGCCGCTCTCGCCGGTGGCCGGTGTGCTCGGCATGCAGGCGCTGCCGATGAGCTACTTCCCGTGGCTGATCGGGACGTTGGCGGCGTACTGCCCGCTGACGCAGGGGGTCAAGAGCTGGGTACATCCGGCGGTTCGGTGAGCGGCTGTGACGCCCTGACCACAGCGCCCTTACCACCGCGCCCTGACCGCCCCGCCACCGCCCCGCGGCCCCCTGCCCTCACCCGCCGGGGGCCGCGGGCGCGCCGTCCGCGTCGCCGCCCGGTCGCCCGCCGTGCGGCAGCCGGCGCACCGCACCGGAGGCCAGCGGCAGCACGGCCGCCACGGCGGAGACCGCCCCTGCCACCGCGGCCACCCGGAAGCCGCCGTACGTCCTGGCGAGCGGCCCCACGCACAACTGCCCCACGGGGATGGCGACATACGACAGCAGATCGTTGTACGACGCGACCCGGGACAACACGTGCCGGGGGACGTGCTCCTGGAGCGAGGTGTCCCAGGCGACACCCGTCACCGCGACCCCGAGCCCGGCGGCGAACGCACCGGCCACCAGCCAGGGAGTGCCCAGCCGCGCCCCCAGCACCAGCAGCGGCAACGCGCTCAGCGCACTCGTCAACTGCCCCAGTCCGAGCAGCCGCCGCACCGCCAGCCGGTACAGCACCGCACCCGCCGCCAGCAGCCCGGCGCCCCGCACGCTCAGCACCACGCCCCAGGCCGCCGCACCGCCGGCCTGCCGGGTCAGCGCGGGCCCCAGGATCTGCCAGGTCCCGGTCTGCACCAGGTTGACGACGAAGAACGACAGCGTCCCCAGCCACACCCACCGGATACGCCGGAACTCCCGCCACCCGTCGCGGATTTCGGCCGCCACGGAGGACCGGCGCCGGTCCGGCGCCCCGCCGCGGAGCGAGACCCGGGCCAGGCACCCGGCCGCCACCAGATACGTCAGCGCGTCGAAGGCGATCGCCGGCCCGCTGCCGACCACCAGCACGCACCCGCCCGACAGCCCCGGCCCGAGCACCTTGGTCGCGTTCCGCACCGACCCCAGCAGCGCATTGGCCGACCGCAGCCGAGCCGCGCCGACGAGCTCCGGTACCACACCGCGCAGCGCCGGTGCGGTGAACGCGGCCAGCACACCGTTCAGCACCTCCAGCCCGGCCACCGGCAGCAGCGCGTAGTGCCCGGTCAGCAGCAGCCAGGCGACCGCACCCTGGGTGAGCGCCGCGCCCAGATTGGCCGCCACCAGCACCTTACGGCGCCCGAACCGGTCCGCCGTCGCGCCGCCCACCAGCAGGAACGTCAGCAGCGGCACCATACGGGCGGCCTGCACGACGCCGAGATCGCCGGCACTGCCGGACGCGGCGTCCAGTACCGCGAAGGTCAGGGCGACCGGGGCCATCGCACTGCCCAGCAGCGACACCGTCTGCCCGGCCAGGAACCAGCGGAAATCCGCAAGGGAGAAAAGGGAGGAGCGCACCCGACGGAGTCTGCGGGCCCCGTCCGGGAACCCTATGCTTTCGGCACCAGGCGAAAGAACTCGGGGAAGAAGACCGCGCAGAAGGCAGAAGATTGCGCAGAACACCGCGCAGAACACGCGAAGAAGGTCGGAAAGAAAACCGACGCCGCACCCCGACGGAAGGCCGCGATGACCACACTCCGGCTGAGCCCGCTCGCCCTCTCCCGCTCCCGCTTCGCGCTCTCCCCTCTCGCCGAAACGCTGGGCACGGCGATCGCCCTCGCCCGGCCCCACCCCGACCCCTGGTTCGCGTCCTGGCGCGCCCGCCACCTCCCCGACTTCACCGCCACCCTCGACGCCGACCCCTTCGCCAGGGGCCTGATCGGGCTGATCAGCTCCACCAAGTGGCTGCCCGGCTTCGTCGCGGTTCCGCCACCGGACGGTATGCGTACCGCCCTGCCCCGCGAACTCGCGGCCGTACGCGCCGTATCGGACGACGCCTTCCGCGCCGAGCTGGCGCCCTCGCTCAGCCACAGCTGGCGCCGCCACGACCTGGACTGGCTCACCGGACACGACTGGGGCCCCCGCACCGCCGACCTCCTCGACGCCCTCTGGACCGCCCACATCGCCCCCGACTGGCCCCGCCGCCGCGCCCTCCTCGAACGCGATGTGGCCTACCGGGCCGGGCTCCTCGCCGCGTACGGCTGGCCCCGCGCCCTGGAGCAGATGAGCCGGCACAGCACCTGGGTCGGCGCCGACGCCATCCGCTTCAGCAACCGCCCCGGCCCCGAGCGCGTCATCGGCGACGACGGCATGCTCTTCGTCCCGGTCAGCCTGTCCACCGGCACCTGGCTCTGCCAGGGCCCGCCGGGCCACTACGCCCAGGTCTATCCGGCCCGCGGCGCGGCCACCGCGCTCACCCCCGGCCGCCCCCGCGGCGCCCTGACGCGCCTCATCGGCACCGGCCGCGCCGCCATCCTCCACGAACTCGCCCACCCCGCCACCAGCACCGAACTCGCCGCCCGGCTCGGCCAGTCCCTCGGCACCATCGGCGGCCATCTGTCCGTACTGCGCGAGGCCGGCCTGGTGGCGGGGACGCGGGTGGGGCGGCGGGTGGTCTACCGGCGCACGGAGGACGGCGACCGGCTGGCGGGGGAGCGGGACCCCTGACCTCTCCCCGATGTCACCCTGGGCGTACGGGAGTTGGTGAGCTGCTGCCTCGGCGGCACCCCGTTGCGGCGGCTGGTCCGGGCCGGTCTCGTATCCGGCCGGCGCTGATCCTGCAAGACCTGCCGGTCCGCCGTCCGCCGGTCCGCCGTCCGCCGGTCCGCCGTCTGCCGGTCCGCCGGGCCGCAGGCGACGTGAGCCAGGAATCCCCCTCGTCCACGGCTCCGTTGGGCCCCAACGGAGCCGTCCACGAAGGGGAGGAGTCAATGGGGAGAACTACCGAGCGTCCGCCCGCTCGGGGCGCAGCGCCGCCATCACCAGTACGTCGTGCCAGGCACCGTCCCAGCGCAGGGCCTGGCGCATCCGGCCCTCCAGCACGAAGCCGCAGCGCTCGTAGGCGCGCCGGGCGCGGTCGTTGTACGCGAAGACCTCCAGCTGGACGCGGTGCAGGCCGATCCGTTCGAAGGCGTGGCCGAGGAGCAGCCGGATCGCCTCGGAGCCGATGCCGCGGCCGGTGGCGGAAGGGGCCAGGGCGATCCGGAAGCTGCCGTGGGCGTTCGCCGGGTCGATCCGGCTGAGTGCGAGATCGCCCAGGTAGCCGCCGGTCTCCCGGTCCTCGATGGCGAGGTCCAGCCGGTCCGTGCGGGTGGCGCACTCGGCGATCCAGGCGCGCATCCCCGCCACGGTCCAGTCCTGGTGGGTGCCGGTCAGCCGGCGGGTCTCCGGGTCCCGGAACGTGGCGTGGAAGGCGGTCGCATGCCGGTCCGACAGCGGGACCAGCCGGATGCGGTCACCGGTCAGCACCGGCTTCTCGGCGAGTGCCGTCGTATCGATCATGCGGGCATGATGGCCGGGCCGCGGCCGGCCGGACAAGGGAATTGACCGCCGGCCGGCGCGGTTGGTCCGGGTGGGGCCCGAGAGGGCCGGGGAAGGGTGGGGAGGGGCGGGTGTGGAGCTGCGGCAGGTGCGGTATTTCGTCATGGTCGCGCAGGAGCTGCATTTCGGGCGGGCCGCGGACCGGCTGCACATCGTGCAGTCGGCGGTGAGCCAGCAGGTCCGGCGGCTCGAACGGGAGCTGCGGACCGAGCTGTTCGACCGTTCGGCGCGCCAGGTGCGGCTCACCGCGGCCGGCGAGCGGTTCCTCCCGGAGGCGCGGGCGCTGCTCGCCGCCGAGGAGCGCGCCCGCGCCGTCGTCGCCGAACTGGCCGCGGCCCGCGCCACCACGCTCCGCCTGGGGACGAGTACGGGCCTGGGCACCCATCTCGACCGGGTGCTCGACGCGCTCGCCGGCAGCGCGCCGGAGATCCGTGTGGAGCTGGTCGCGGGACGGACCCGGGAGCGGCTCGACCGGGTCGCCGCCGGCGAGCTGGACGCGGCGTTCCTCCGCGGCGAGGTGGCCGACACCGGCCGGGACGGGCTGCGATACCTCCCGCTCTGGCAGGACCCGCTGGTCGCGGTCGTCCCGGCCCGGCACCCGCTCGCCGCCTCGCCGGGCACCGTCGCGCTCGCCGACTTCGCGGGCGTACCGCTGGTGCTGACCGAGCGCCGGAACAACCGGGCGCTGGTCGACCTGGTCGTCTCCGCCTGCCACGCCGCCGGCTTCGCGCCGGTACCGGGCCCCGCGTACGGTTCGCTGGACGACACCCTGACCGCGATCGGCGCGTGCGGGTCCGCCGCGGGCATGTGGACGGTCGTCTACGCGGCCCACGCCCGCCGGCTGAGCACGCCGCGGGTGGCGTACCTCCCGTTCCGCAACCCCGGCATGGAGCTCACCACCTATCTCGCGGTCCGCCGCGCCGACCCGCCTCCCGGGCTCGAAGCGCTGCTCCGGGCCTGTGCGACCCGCACCGCCGACGACGACCTTGCCCCGTGACCCGCGCCGCCGCCGGCGACCCCGCCCCGTGACCGGTCCTCCGCCGGCGATCTCGCTTCGTGATCGCTGCGTGCGCGATCAGCTTCTTGGTCACCGGACCCGTTCGCGATGGACTGGGGTCACCCCGGCGAGCCACCCGGAAACCCGGGGCGGACGGACATCCCAACCGCCGCCGCTCGCCATCGAGTTGAGGAGTACGGACATGCCCATCGTCACCGTTCAGCAGGGTCCCCGCAGCGTCGAGCTGAAGCGGGAGCTGGTCCGGCAGATCACCGACGCGTTCGTGGACGCGTACCGGATCCCCGCCGAGACCGTGCAGGTCTGGATCCAGGAGTACCCGGCCGACAGCTGGGGCGCGGCCGGGCAGCTCACCGCGGACAAGTAGCCGCAGCCGGTCGCCGCGCAGGGGGACGGGCCGGCGCCCCCGTCCCCCTGCGGCCGTGACGACGCCACCGCCACGTCGACGGAACCGCTCGCCCCGACGCACTCCGCACGCCGCCACCTGTGCTTTCGCCCATCAGGGGGTGGTGGGACCTCCGCCGCTGATTACATGCTGGCAGCAGGCACTGCGGCAATCATGAGGACAGCGCGGACGGCCGCCCGGCCGTGACAGGTGCTGTTCCGGATACAGGAGAGAGCATGCGGACACCGATGACGATCGCGGACTTCCTCGACCGGGCCGAGCTGGGCTTCCGGGACAGCCCGGGCGTGGTCGACGAGCCGCAGCAGCCCGCCACGCCGGTGCCCGAGTCGACCTACGGGCGGTTCGGCGAACGCGTCCGCGCCTGGCAGGCGGGGCTGGACGCCCTCGGCGTCGGCGAAGGCGAGCGGGTGGCGGTCGCCAGCCACAACTCCGCACGCATGCTGGAGCTGCTGTTCGCGGTACCGATGAGTGGCCGCATCTGCGTCCCCGTCAACTTCCGCCTCAAGCCCGACGAAGTCGACTACGTCGTCCGGCAGAGCGGTTCCGCCGTCCTCCTCGTCGACCCGGAACTGGACGACGCGCTCTCCGGCGTCACGGCGCGCCACCGGTTCGTCCTCGGTGAGCAGACCGACACCGAGGTGATGCGGTTCGGCGTCGAGCCGCGCCCCTGGTCGGAGCCGGACGAGGACGCCACCGCGACGATCAACTACACCTCGGGCACCACCGCCCGCCCCAAGGGCGTGCAGCTGACCCACCGCAACATCTGGGTCAACGGCATGACCTTCGGCCTGCACACCCGGGTGTGGGAGCGCGATGTCTACCTGCACACGCTGCCGATGTTCCACTGCAACGGCTGGGGCATGCCGTATGTGACGGCCGGCCTCGGCGTGAAGCAGGTGGCGCTGCGCAAGGTCGACGGCGCCGAGATCCTCCGGCGGGTCGACGAGCACGGCGTCACGCTGATGTGCGGCGCGCCCGCGGTATGGAACATGGTCCTGGACGCGGCGGCGAACTGGGAGGGCGAGATCCCGGGACGGGACCGGGTACGGCTGATCTGCGCGGGCGCCCCGCCGCCCACCAGGACCATCCGGCGCGTGGCGGAGGAACTGGGCTGGGAGTTCACCCAGCTCTACGGCCTGACCGAGACCTCGCCGCTGCTCACCTTCAACCGCACCCGCCCTGCCGACGTCGGCCTCCCCGCCGAGGAGCGCGCCCGCAGGCTCTCCCGCGCGGGCCTGCCCGCCCTCGGCGTCAAGCTGAGGGTCTCGGACTCCGGCGAGGTGCTGGCCCGCTCGAACACGGTGCTGGACGGCTACTGGGAGAAGCCCGAGGAGACCGCGGAGGCGCTGGTGGACGGCTGGTTCCACACCGGCGACGGCGGCACCCTCGACCCCGCCGACGGCCATCTGACGATCTCCGACCGGAAGAAGGACGTCATCATCACCGGCGGTGAGAACGTCTCGTCGATCGAGGTGGAGGACGCGATCTTCAGCCACCCGGCAGTCGCCGAGGTCGCCGTCATCGGCGTCC
This sequence comes from Streptomyces sp. CT34, assembly GCF_000805335.1. Taxonomy (GTDB): domain Bacteria; phylum Actinomycetota; class Actinomycetes; order Streptomycetales; family Streptomycetaceae; genus Streptomyces. The sequence goes on from NZ_KN708638.1 coordinate 6,513,007, forward strand.
CGCACGAGAAGTGGGGCGAGACGATCAAGGCCCTCGTCGTCCTCGCCGAGGGTGCCACGGCCCAGGAGTCCGACATCATCGCCCACTGCAAGCAGCGCATGGCCGGCTACAAGGCCCCGACGTCCGTGGAGTTCCGCGACTCCATCCCGCGCACGGCCACCGGAAAGATCCAGAAGTTCAAGCTCCGCCGCCCGTACTGGTCGGGCCTTGAGCGAGAGGTCAACTAGCTTGTGACGTTCGCGATATCGCGCGCGGAGATCGCGGCCGTCTTCGGTGCCGAGGGGCTGGCCACGGTTCCGCCGGAGCGGATCAACCCGGCCGTCACACACGCCCCGACGGCCCGGTTCCTTGAGGAGGTCGGCCTGCCCGACGTCCCGGAGTTCGTCTTCTGGGACGACGGCGAACTGGGATCGGGGCTGACGAGTGCGCTGGACCGCATCGCGCATCTCGGCGACTTCACCGAAGCGCCGCTCGACGGCTGGGGCGTTCCCGGATACACCTGCACCGACACGTCCCTGCTCGACGGGGCCACCGGGAAGGTGTGGATCTTCCTCGACGGGGATGCCGGGGTCGCGTTCGTGAACAGCGGGATCGACCTCTTCGCACGGTTCCTCGCCGCGTTGCACCGCAACGCCGAACTGCTCCACCCGGACCACGACATGCCCGAGGACATCGAGGCCGTGGCGAAGGAGCCGAACGGAGAACTGCGCGCCCTCGACCCCGCCGCCTTCGCCGACGACCGGTGCCTGTGGCCCGTCATGCCCGAGCGCCTCGCCTGGGACTGGTCCCCGCCCACCCCTGACCCATCGGACAGGCCCCGGTGACGGGGCGTCACGGGTACGGCGACGCGTGGCCGGTGAGCGCCCCGGTCCCTCAACAGGGGCCGGGGCGCGTCCCGTTGCGGGGGGAGTGCGCCCGGTGGCCGCCGGCCGGCTGCCGGGCGCCGGCTGCCGTCCGGGGCGAGCCGGCCTCCGCGTGCGAAAGGGCGGGCGAGTCAGGGGCCTTTCGGGCACCCGGGACGCCATGCTGTACCAGGCGCGTAGGGGATGTTCCTGGAGTGACGCGTCCTCTCCAGTGGGCAGCCTTGCGGGTGCAGTGCAGCGATGGCCGACGTCGTGCTTCTGGGAGTAGTGGATGACCGCATGGGTGGATGTGTCGGACGGGGTGCCTCCGGAGGGCGGAGCGCTGCTTTCGCCCCTTGAGGCCAGGGGATGCGCCGATCTGCCGAAGACCGTCTCCGGCGAGATCCGCCGTACCGCCCGGCGCGTGGGCCGCGCGCCGGGCCACGGCGGCGCCGCGTACCGGAAGGAGAACCAGCGATGAGCAGCCAGCCGCAGACCGAGCTGTCGTACGCGAGCGGGGCGGCGGACCGTCCGCTGCTCGGCCGGACCATCGGGGCCGATCTGGCCCGGACCATCGCCCGCTTCGGCGAACGCGAGGCACTCGTCGAGGTGGCCGGGAACCGCCGCTGGACGTACGCGGAACTGGGCCGGGCGATCGACGAGGTGGCGCTCGGGCTGCTCGCCAAGGGCGTGGGCAAGGGCGACCGGGTGGGCATCTGGGCGCCCAACTGCGCCGAGTGGGTCCTCGTCCAGTACGCCACCGCGCGGCTCGGCGCGATCCTGGTGAACGTCAACCCGGCTTACCGCGTCCATGAGTTGGCGTATGTGCTCCAGCAGGCCGGGGTCAGCGTGCTGGTCTCCGCCGTCGCGCACAAGGCGAGCGACTACCGGCGGATGATCGAGCAGGTGCGGGCCGAGTGCCCGGCGCTGCGCGACGTGGTGTACATCGGCGACCCGACCTGGGGCGGGCTGCTGGCCGCCGGAGCGGCCGTACCGCACACCCGACTCGCCGAGTGCGAGAAGACGCTGACCGCCGACGACCCGGTCAACATCCAGTACACCTCCGGCACCACCGGCTTCCCCAAGGGCGCGACGCTCTCGCACCACAACATCCTCAACAACGGCTACTGGGTCGCCGAGACCATCGACTACACCGAGCACGACCGGGTGTGCCTGCCGGTGCCCTTCTACCACTGCTTCGGCATGGTGATGGGCAACCTCGGCATCACCTCGCACGGCGGCTGCATCGTCATCCCGGCGCCCGCCTTCGACGCCGCCGCCACCCTCCGGGCCGTCCAGGACGAGCGCTGCACCGCGCTCTACGGCGTCCCCACCATGTTCATCGCCGAGCTGAACCTCCCGGACTTCGCCGACTACGACCTGACCTCACTCCGCACCGGCATCATGGCCGGCTCACCGTGTCCGGAGGAGGTGATGAAGCGGGTGCTCACCGAGATGCACATGCCGGAGGTGTCCATCTGCTACGGGATGACCGAGACCTCGCCGGTCTCCACCCAGACCCGGCGGGGCGACGACCTGGAGCACCGCACCGCGACCGTCGGGCGGGTGCTGCCGCACATCGAGGTCAAGGTCGTCGACCCGGCGAGCGGGGTGACCGTACCGCGCGGCACCCCGGGCGAACTGTGCACCCGCGGCTACAGCGTGATGCTCGGCTACTGGCAGGACCCGGAGCGCACCGCCGAGGTCATCGACCCGGCCCGGTGGATGCACACCGGCGATCTCGCGGTGATGAACGACGACGGTTACGTCCGGATCGTCGGCCGCATCAAGGACATGATCATCAGAGGCGGTGAGAACGTCTACCCGCGGGAGATCGAGGAGTTCCTCTACTCCCACCCCAAGATCGCCGACGTCCAGATCATCGGCGTCCCGGACGAGAAGTACGGCGAGGAGATCGCCGCCTGCGTCATCCTCCGCGACCCCGAAGACCCGCTCACCCGCGACGAGTTGGCCCGCTACTGCCGCTCCCGGCTCGCGCACTTCAAGGTGCCGCGCCATCTGGAGATCGTCGACGCCTTCCCCATGACGGTCAGCGGCAAGGTCCGCAAGGTCGAACTCCGGGAGCAGCTGGCCCGGCGGCTGGGGACGGCACAGCGGCCACCGGCGGAGGAACGGCCCCCGCGCCAGGAGGGCAGGCTGGGCGGCCGGGCCGGGAAGACGTGACCGGCCGAGCGGGCGGCCCGGCAGCCTGTCGGTGAGCCGTGCCGACTCCGTGGCGTACGGGTGGTCGGCGTGGTCAACACCGGCCGCCCTGCGCGGTGTTCAGGGGTCGGCAATCCGGTCACCCCGACGGCCGGGCCGCGGCGCGCCGGCGGGGGTGCCGTCGGTGCCGGGCGGTGCGGTCGATAGGGTCCTGACCTGGCTCGTTCGGCCGCACCTGGCCGGGGGCCAGGCCGCGAATCAGGCCAAACACCAGGCCGACAACCAGGCCGGAAATCCTGCCAGGAATCCGGTCAAGAGGGGAATTCCATGACCCGTATTGCTCGTTGGGCGACCACTGCCGCCGCCGTGGCCGCCGCTCTGGGGAGCTTCGCCGCCCCCGCCTACGCCGATGTCGTCCAGCCCGGCAGCCCGGACAACCCCACCCGCGAGGTGCTCACCGCCGGCTGCGCGAGCGGTGTCGACGCGGCGACCGTGGCGCCGACGGTGGTGGACGCCGACAGCGCCGCCGGCTTCTACCGCTGCGATCCCGTCACCCATCGCGTCGCGGCCCACGAGGGGCGCGTGACCTGCGCCCCCGGCGGACTCTTCGACTGGTCCCGGGGGCTGTGCGAACCGGCCGCCGCCGTACCGCAGATGGCGACCCGGCTGACCGCCGGGAAGGCCACGCTGTCGACGAAGCCGCTGAAGGTCATCGGGCTGCACGCCACCCTGGTCCGGGCCCGGGACGCCGGCCCGGAGGACGCCCTCTGGCACGCGACCATCACCTTCAAGGACACCACCGGCAAGGTGCTGTGCGTGGCCAGGACCAACGCCGCCGGGCGGGCGTCCTGCACCGCCGACAAGCCGCGCTCCGGCGCCGACGTGCTCAAGGGCGGCTACACCGCCGAGTACGCCGGCAACGGTGCGGTCGACGGCCGCTACGCCACGGTGGCCCCGGCCACCGCCCAGGGCGGCATCCGCGCCGTCCTGCCGCCGCAGGGCTGATGGCCGGTCGGCGCGCGGTGGCGCCGCTGAGCCGGGGGTAGTCCCACGGGCCGTGCGCGTTGCGGACCGTCACCGGCTCCCCGGCCGCCCGCGCGCCGCGATGTCCCGCAGTAGGTCCTGATGGGTGTTCCGCAGCCCCTCGTCCACCTGGGCGTCCACCCGGCGCCCAGGTGGACCGGATCCAGCAGGGGGTGCGACCGCGAGGCATCCGCGGCGGTCTGCCAGTGGTGGAAGTGAGCGTTTCCCGCGCGCGTCAGCCGTCCACCGCCGTCCCGGACCACGAACCCGGCGTGGTCCACGCTGCGTCGGACCGGCGACCCGGTCGGCAACTCGACTGGTGATTCGGTCAGTTGGCGTCAGCGGCGCTCGCCCGGCCAGTCGAGCAGCAGGCGCTGGGCGCGGGGGAGCGAGGCGACGACGAGGTCGTAGGAGTCCTCGATCATGTCCCGGACGAGCCGGTCGGAGAGGCCGCCGGTCAGTGAAACGGTGTTCCAGTGCCGCTTGTTGAGGTGGTAGCCGGGCACCACCTCCGGGTGCGCCGCCCGCAGCCGCTCGGCCAGCTCCGGATCGCACTTGAGGCTGACGGTCAGCGGCTGCGCGTCCAGCGTGGTCAGTGCGAAGATCTTGCCGCCGACCTTGAACGTCGAGACCTCCGGGTGCCGGGGGAACGGGAACTCCTCGGTCGCGCCGTTGAAGTCGAGGCAGAAGGAGCGAAGGGCCTGGGCATCGATCATGCGGTCATTATGTCCGCGGCCCCGAAGTGGCCGACCCTGCCGGGCCCGCCACCGCGTCCCGCCGCATGCAGACCCGAGGCCAGCGGTCCAGGCCCAGTTCCGCCTCGTGGACGCGGATGGCCCGCAGACCGGGGGTGAGCTCGGTGCCGTCCAGCGTCCGGAAGCCGAGCCGGGTGTAGTACGGCGCGTTCCTCGGCACTTCGGTGAAGGTGGTCAGGGTCAGGGCGGGCCGTCCGCCGTCCCGCTCGGCCCGGTCGAGCAGGGCCCGGCCGATGCCCCGCCGGGCCCGGTCCGGGTGGACCGAGACCTGCTCGACATGGGTGCAGCCGTCGACCGGGTCCCAGAGGAGATACCCCACCGGCGGCGCGCCGGGACGGTCCGTGTCGTACGCGGCGAGCGCCCGGCCCGCGCGCTGATATTGCGTCAGCAGCGCCAGCGGCGGCGGTTCGTCGTCCGCGATCCGCGCCATGCCCAGATCGCGGAACTGTTCGCCGGCGGCGCGCTCGACGGCGCGGAGAGCGGGCAGGTCGGCCGGGGCCGGGACACGGATGATCATGGGTTCAGTGTCGCCGGTCCCGGCCGCCCGATCCAGCGGATTCCGCGGATTCAGCCGGCGGGGACCGCCTCGGTCTCCTCCGGTGCCCCGTCCCCGGACGGCCGGCCGGTCTCCTCCCGCAGCAGGCGGCGGTAGCGGTCGGTCTCGTCCGCCAGCTGTTCGTCGGTCAGCACCCGGGTGCCGTGCACGACGAAGGGATCCGCGTACCGCATCCCGGTCAGATGCGCGGTGGCGTCGAACGGCAGCAGCAGATCGCGGATCGGGAAGCGGTTGTAGCCGTCGGGGTGGTAGGCGTCCGCGGGGCCGCCCGTGGTGGTCGCGATCTGGAGCACCTTGCCGTGCAGCGAGGTGCCCTGCGAGCCGTAGGCGAAGCCGTACTCCAGAACGCCGTCGAGCCAGGACTTCAGCAGCGGCGGCACCGAGTACCAGTAGAACGGGAACTGGAGCACGACCCGGTCGTGGGCGAGCAGCAGCTGCTGTTCCCGGGCGACGCTGATCCGCCGGTCCGGGTAGGCCGCGTAGAGGTCGTGCACGTGGACGTCGGGGGTGGTGCGCGCGGCCTCGGCCAGTGCGGCGTTGGCGCGCGAGGCGCCGAGGTCGGGGTGGGCCAGGACGACCAGGGTGGTCATGACAGGGCAACTCCGTTGCTGATGCGTGGGTTTGGGCGGTGGGCGTGGGGCGGGTGGCCGGTGCGCCGGTCAGGGGGTCGGTCTACGGGTGGGCCGGATCCACCCGGACCGGGCCGGGGCCGGCGGCGTGCACGACCGCGTGGCCGCGGCCCGCCGGCTCCCGGGCGACGGCGCTGCCGATGGTGCCGGTCGCACCGGTCACGATGATCTTCATGGGGAGCATTCTGCCCTCCGCCCCGGCACCCGGGTCGAACGGAACGGACCACAGCCCGGGGGGAGTTCCCGCGGAGCCGGCGGTTCCGGCCGGGGCCGATGCGGTGCCGGCCGGCCTTACCGCCGTGGTCGTCCGCGGTCGCCGGTGCCGTCACCGCCCCGTCCCGCCGCTCAGCGCCGCCGTGCCCCGTACGTGATCAGCTCGTCGGCGGCGTCGTTGACCGGCTGCGGGGTGCCGGTGAGGTCCATGACGAACAGCGGGATGTGCAGGTCGTCGGCGCGCGAGCGGGCGTCGCGGGCATAGCCGGCGAGCGAGAAGAAGACCGCGATCGCCGAGTCGCTGAGGCCGTTGAGCCAGACGCACTCGATCTCGCGCAGGCCGGTGGAGCGGGTCGTCGGGTCGACCTGGGCGACCACGCCGGTGCCCTTGAGATCCACACCGGAGGCGGTCCGCTCCTGGGTCCGGGCGATATCGGCGAACCCCAGCCACTTCAGGTACTGGGCGGCGGCGGTGACGCAGTCGCGGGCCGTGCGGATGGTCACCGGGCGGAACGCGGGCCGCTGCGGCAGCGGCGGCGGCCCCGCCTCCGGCCGCGTACCGGGCGCGGGCCGGGCGCGCCCGCCGGGGGGCGGGGAGTTGGGCGGGGGGGGGGTGGGCGCGGGGGCGACCGGGACCCGCACGACGGTGCCGCAGACACAGCCGGCCTCCGGCGCCGGCCACTCGTCCTGCCGGCCGCAGACCTCGCAGCGCACCTCGACCCAGGACGCCTGCCAGGTGCGGTGCAGTATCTCGACCGGTACCCCGCCGCGCAGCACCGGCATGGTCAGCGGGGCACCGCAGGCACACGGGAAGGTGGGCGGGGTGAAGGCGTTCTCGCGGCGGCACGCGGGGCACCGCACCGGCACGCTGTCGGCCATGCTCGTCTCCTGGCAGGTCGGGCGCGCAGACAGACGGCTCTGCTGCTCTGCTCCATGGTCCCTCCAAAACCTTTTGTCGGGGACCGAATTGCCTGGAGAGATGCATCGGCATCGCCTGGAGAGGCGCATGGCCGGGCGGCGCGCGGAGCCGGCGCGGAACTCTCCACGGCCCCGGACGCACACAGGGCCCGGAATCCGTGACCGTACGGAATTCCGGGCCCTGTGGGTGGTTCCCGCCCGACAGCGCGAGAGATGGGCGCGACAGGACATTCCCCCAGCCACCGCTGGGAAATACCCCCACACCGTCGGACGGAGTCGGCGCAGAGGGGTGCGGAAGCGGGGCGGCAGGCGGGCTCCGCGGCGGGGAGGCGGCGCACCCTCCTGGTCGGGTGAGCCCGCCACCGCACTGGAATCTCCCCGGGATACCGCGGAGCTCCGCACTGCTTCTCCGTACCGGCCGACCACCCCTCAACGGGCCGGCCGGTACGGTCGCGCAAGGGGTCTGACCTCCCGTCAGTCCTCGCGCAGCTCACGGACGCGCGCCTCGACGCGCTTGCCGTAGTCCTGGTCGGCGGCGTGGAAGTGGGCGAGGTTCTTCTCGATCACGTCGTCGCGGCCGACCTGGGAGAGACCGCCGGCGATGTTGTCCACCAGGCGCCTCTTCTCGTCCTCGGACATCAGGCGGTAGAGCTCACCGGCCTGGAAGAAGTCGTCGTCCTTGGAGTGGGCCGGGGCCTCGTGGGTGCCGACGTGGCCGGAGACGGCCAGCGGTGCGGAGAGCGGCCGGTCGGTCTGGGCCGGGCCGTCGTACGAGTTCGGCTCGTAGTTCTTCGCGTGGCGGTCGTAGGCGTTGGACGCCATGAGGCCGTCCCGGCCGTAGTTGTTGGCGTGGCCACCGGGAACGGCCTTGGGGGCGTTGACCGGCAGCTGGGTGTGGTTGACGCCCAGGCGGTAGCGGTGCGCGTCCGCGTAGGCGAAGAGCCGGCCCTGGAGCATCTTGTCCGGGGACGGGCCGATGCCGGGCACGAAGTTGTTCGGTGAGAAGGCGGCCTGCTCGACCTCGGCGAAGACGTTGTCCGGGTTGCGGTCCAGGACCAGGCGGCCCACCCGCTGGAGCGGGTAGTCGCTGTGCGGCCACACCTTGGTCAGGTCGAACGGGTTGAAGCGGTAGTGGGCCGCCTCGGCCGCCGGCATGATCTGCACGTAGAGCGTCCAGGACGGGTAGACGCCCCGCTCGATGGACTGGAGCAGGTCGGTCTGGTGGCTGTTGGGGTCCTTGCCCGCCAGCTCGGCGGCCTGCTCGCTGCTCAGGCAGCGGATGCCCTGGTTCGTCTTGAAGTGGTACTTGACGAAGAAGGCCTCGCCCTCGGCGTTGGTCCACTGGTAGGTGTGCGAACCGTAGCCGTTCATGTGGCGGTAGGAGGCCGGGATGCCGCGGTCGCCCATGAGCCAGGTGATCTGGTGGGTGGCCTCGGGGGCGTGTGCCCAGAAGTCCCAGACGTTGTCGGGCTCCTGCTTGCCGGTGAACGGGTCGCGCTTCTGGGAGTGGATGAAGTCGGGGAACTTGATCGGGTCCTTGATGAAGAACACCGGGGTGTTGTTCCCGACGAGGTCGTAGTTGCCCTCTTCGGTGTAGAACTTCAGGGCGAAGCCGCGCGGGTCGCGGGCGGCGTCCGGGCCGCCGAGGTTGTCCGCGACGGTCGAGAAGCGGATGAACGTCTCGGTCCGCTTGCCGACGGTGCCGAGGAAGTCGGCGCGGGTGAAGGCGGTGACGTCGTCGGTCACCTCGAAGTAGCCGTATGCGCCGGAGCCGCGGGCGTGCACGACGCGCTCCGGGATGCGCTCGCGGTTGAAGCGTGCGAGCTTCTCCAGGAGGTGCTGGTCCTGGAGAATGATCGGGCCGCCGACGCCTGCGGTGGCGGAGTTCTGGTTGTCGGCGACCGGGGCGCCGGCCTCCGTGGTGAGAGTGCGCGCCGTCAGCGTGGGCTTCGACATGGTGACCTTCCGTACGAGATCGCGGAAGTTGGCTTCCGCATGTCGGAGCGTAGAAACAGCTCCGACCAAACGTCAACAGTTTGTTGAAAACAAACCCGGGTGGGTGTTCCGGGCGGCGGCCACGCCTGGGCGCGACAGGACAGGTGTCAGCGCGGCCACCGCCCGGAAGCTGGTGTTCACGGGCCCGGAGGGGTCTTCAGGTCCCGTGGGCGAACTCCTGCACCGGACCGGCCGCGGGGCCGCCGCAGGCGCCCGCCGCACGCCCGGACCGGACCTCGACGAGGACCGGCCGCCGCGTGGAGACGGCTTCCTTGCGGGCCCACTGGACCGCCGAGCGGAGTTCCTCCGGATCGAGGACGTCGCGGCCGGTGCAGCCGTACGCCTCGACGAGCTTGAGGTGATCCGTGAAGGGATCGGGTTCTTCGGCGCCGCCGAGCATGATCACCACGAACGGCACCTCGTACTGGGCCGCCGCCGCCAACTCCTCGGCCAGGAACGGGAATCCGCGGCCGTCGACGACCACCACGACCTCGGCATCCCGCTCGCCCCGGTGGTCCAGCGCCGTCCGCACCCCGATCGCGGCCGGCACCTCCCATCCCGGAGGACCGCCACGGCGCGGGACCCGGTGGCGGCGCGGATCGGCGGCGGCACCGAGGAGCGTTTCCGGCAGCCCGCTGACGACATAGGTCTCCGCAGAGGTGTCCGCGGGCGACCGGGCGCCGAAGATCTCGGCGAGCTCCGCCGCCGCCCAGTCGGCCGGGGCCGGACGGGCGCCGGAATCCGTACCGCCCGGCGGTGCGCCCGCCGACAGCACGGCCCCGGACTCCGTCCACCGCACACCGGTCGCCGCGGCCGGACCACCGCGCCCGGTCCCGCCGGCCGGTCCCGGGCCGCATCCCGGGCCGTAGATGATCTCCGCCGCGGCCAGATCGGCCGGCACATCGATCAGCACCGGTCCGGGACGGCCCTCCCGCGCGATCCGGAACGCCTCACGGAAAGCGCCCGGGATCCGCGCGGGGTCCTCGATCCGCTCGGCCCGCTTGGTGACCGCACCGGCCAGCCGGACCAGATCCGGCGGCCGGTACGCCTCGTGCCGTGGCGGGCCGGCCGCACGGCGCGGGCTGGCCGCCTCCCGGCCGGTGACGCACACCAGCGGGACCGCGTCCTGCCGCGCCGCGTGCAGCCCGGTGATCAGCCGGGCCGCCCCCGGACCCGCCGCCACCGCGGCGACGCCGGCCTTCCCGGTCATACGGGCCCAGCCGTCAGCCATGTGCACGGCGCCTTCTTCGTGGCGCACGGACAGATGCCCGATCCCGCCGACCCGCTCCATCGCCGCGTACAGCGGGAGCAGGGCGGCACCGGGGCACCCGAAGGCGATGCCGACGCCCTCGTCCTTCATGACCTCAACGGCCGCCTGTACGGCGGGAATGCGCTGCGCCCCCATGGTGGGAATCAGCCTTGGGTGGTGTGTCCGGAGAGGCGTTCGACGCCGCGGAGGAGGGCGGAGTGGTCGAGGCCGCCGTCGCCCTGTGCGCGCAGGGAGGCGACGAGGCCGGCGACGACGGTGCCGACGGGGAGGGCGGCGCCGACGGTGCGGGCGGCGTCGGTGACGATGCCCATGTCCTTGTGGTGCAGGTCGATGCGGAAGCCGGGCTTGAAGTCCCGGTTTTTGAAGTTGTCCTTCTTGCGGGCCAGGACGGTGGAGCCGGCCAGTCCGCCGCCCAGGACGTCGAGGGCGGCGGTGAGGTCGACGCCGGACTTCTCCAGGAAGACCACGGCTTCGGCGCAGGCTTGGATGTTGATGGCGACGATGAGTTGGTTGGCGGCCTTGACGGTCTGTCCGCAGCCGTGGGGTCCGCATCGGACGATGGTCTTGCCGAGGGCTTCGAGGATGGGGCGGGCGGCGTCGAAGTCGGTCTGCTCGCCGCCGACCATGATCGACAGGACGGCTTCGATGGCGCCGGCCTCGCCGCCGGAGACGGGGGCGTCCAGGACGCGGATGCCCTTGGCGCCGGCGGCCTTGGCCAGGTCGATGGAGGTCTGGGGGGTGATCGAGGACATGTCGATCAGCAGGGCGCCGCTCTTGGCGTTGTCCAAGATGCCGTCGGGTCCGTAGGCGATGGCCTCGACCTGGGGGGAGGCGGGGACCATGGTGATGATGACGTCGGCGTCGGCGACGGCCTCGGCGATGTTGGCGGCGGGGGTGCCGCCGGCCTGGGCGAGGCGTTCGAGCTTGTCGCTCTCCAGGGTGTAGCCGGTGACGTGGTAGCCGGCCTTGATCAGGTTCTCGGCCATGGGCGAGCCCATGATGCCCAGCCCGATCCACGCGATCACCGGGCGGGTCGGGCGGGAGGAAGCGGCCAGGTTGCTCATTGGATTGCCTCTTTCAACTCTCACAACAAACGGGGCGGCGGGTGGTGGTGCCCGGGCTACCGGGCGCCGCGGCCGGTCAGTGGGCGGCGCGTCGGGGTGCGGGCAGCCAGGCGAAGGCGTCGGCGCTGGGGCCGCTGGGCTTGTATTCCAGGCCGGTGTAGCCCTCGTAGCCGTTGTTCTTCAGGCGGTCGAGCAGGGCGGGGAGGTCGAGGGTGCCGGTGCCGGGGGCGCCGCGGCCGGGGGCGTCGGCGATCTGCACATGCGCGGTCTTGCCGGTGTAGCGGTCGATGACCGCTTCGAGGTCCTCGCCGTTCATCGACAGGTGGTAGAGGTCCATCAGGAAGCGGGTGTTGTCCAGCCCGGTGGCGGCGTTGACCGCGTCGACGACCTCGATGGCCCGGGGGGCCGAGACGATCGGGCACCGCGGCGATTCGGGCGCGTTGAGCGCCTCGATCAGCAGCGTGCCCCCGACCCGCCCCACCGCCCGCGCCGCGAACGTGAGGTTCTCCAGGGCGAGCGCGTCCTGTACGGCGGCCTCGACGCCTTCGACGCGGTTGCCGTAGAGGGCGTTGAAGGTGGTGCAGCCCAACGCGGTGGCGAACGCGATCGCCACCGGCACATTGGCCCGGAACCGCTGCGACTCCGCCCCGGGAACCGACAGCGCACCGCGGTCGGGACCGGGCAGCTGACCGGCATAGAAGTTCAATCCCACCAGACGCACCCCGGCATCCTCGATCGCCGCACGCAGCGCATCCAGCTCGGAGGACTCCGGAGTGGGCGCGTCCACCCACGGCCACCACAGCTCCACCGCCGTGAAACCCGCCGCCCGCGCGGCGGCCGGCCGCTCCAGCAACGGAAGCTCGGTGAACAGAATCGACAGGTTGACGTTGAAGCGCGTCTCCGTGAAACCCATAGGGCCGGCGCTCCTTCCGGATTGCGGAACTTTCTTTCTGCTTAATGGAACACTGCCGGGCGGGTGGGGAGGCTGTCAAGGGGGGCCGGAGCCAATTTCTGGTGGCCGGGCCGAACCGCGCGTAGGTTGAACCGCGTGCGATTGAGAGTTGAGTTCACGACGGAGCCGTTCGATCTGGACGAGGCGCCGGCTCATGCGGTGGTGGCGCGGGACATCGTCACCGGCGCCGGTCTGGACGCCGTCGACGTCGGCCCCTTCGGCAATACGGCCGAGGGCGAGGCGGGCCGGGTGCTGGCAGCGGTGAACGCCCTGCTGCGCGAATCCCTGGAGGCCGGCGCCACCCGCGTCTCTCTCCAGGTCAACGTGATCGCGGACGCCCACGGGGGCGGCGCGGCGAAGGGCGACCAGGGTGAGGGGGAGGCGTCGTGACCGAGCCCGCCGACCACCCCTTCGTCCAGGCGGTCAAGCCGCTGGTGGACGCGATGGGCGGACAGCTGGTCGCGCCGGACCAGGCCCGGGGCGACGACGTCGTGCTGACCTGGGAGGGGCGGGACCGGGTGGCCGTACGGCTGCCGCACCTGTCGGATTCGCTGGACCACATCCTCGCCGAGCTGGAGCGCCGGCACGGTAGGCCGCTGGCGGAGCTGGACCGCAAGTCCAAGCAGTCGGTGGTGCGCATCCTGGAGACGCGGGGCGCGTTCTCCGTGCGGCACGGCGTGGAAACCGTCGCCGGGGCGCTCGGTGTCAGCCGTTTCACCGTTTACAACTACCTGAACCGGGAAAGCGCCGCGAAGGACACCGACTGAGCCGAATCGGCCGGATCGCCCGCAGCAGGCCCGAAGCCGCCGCCCCACGTCACCGGGCGGCGGCTTTTGTGTCGCCGACTTTTCAACAAAGTGTTGACGTTATGTTGCCGGGGGTCTTAGCTGTTTCCAGCCAAACAGAGCTGTCCAGCACCAGGCCACGGAGGCTTCCCGTGTCTTCGAGTACGCCCCAAGGGCTCACCCGGTTCAACGCCGCCGACGACAGTACGGCCCAGGCCGCTCTGCACGAGGTGTGTGCGAGCCGGTCCTGGGGGAGCAAGATTCTCGCCCAGCGCCCCTACGCCACCACCGACGCCCTGTTCGCCGCCAGCGACGCCGCCATGGCCGAGCTGTCCGCGGAGGACCTGGCCGAGGCGATGGCCGGGCACCCGCCCATCGGCCGGCCGAAGCCGGGGGACCCGACCTCGAACCGCGAGCAGAGCGGCATGGCGGGCGCCTCCGACGCACTCAAGGCGGAGATGCTCGAACTGAACCTGGCCTACCAGGAGAAGTTCGGCCATGTCTTCCTGATCTGCGCCAGCGGCCGTACCGGCGAGCAGATGCGCGACGCGGTCCGTAACCGGATCGACAACTCGCCGGAACAGGAACGAGAGATCGTTCGGGTGGAGCTCGGCAAGATCAACCGCATTCGCCTGACCCGCATCGCGGAAGGAGACGCAGCATGAGCAGCGAGACGGCTGCACCGACGTCGGTGTCCACGCACATCCTGGACACCAGCGTGGGCCGCCCCGCGGAGGGCGTCGCCCTCACGCTCGCGGTGCGCTCCGGTGGCGACGGCGCCTGGACCGCGCACGGCGCGTCCAGGACCGACGCGGACGGGCGCTGCAAGGACCTCCCGGCCCTGCCGGCAGGCACCACCCATGTCCGCCTCGACTTCGCGGTCGAGGAGTACTTCGTCTCCGAACAGCACAGCATCCACAAGCAAGCCGAGGAACAGCAGGACGCCCCCCGCGTAAGGGACAGCGGAGCCTTCTTCCCGGAGGTGGCAATCACCTTTGCCGTCAAGCCGGGCGAGCACTATCACGTACCGCTGCTGCTCAACCCGTTCGGCTACTCCGTATACCGAGGGAGCTAGCACCGACATGCCCACGATTCTCGGCCAGAACCAGTACGGCAAAGCGGAGAACCGCGTCGTCAAGATCACCCGCGACGGCGACACCCACCACATCAAGGACCTGAACGTCTCGGTCGCGCTCTCCGGCGATCTGGAAGAGGTCCACCTCTCCGGCTCCAACGCCAACTGCCTGCCCACCGACACGACCAAGAACACCGTGTACGCCTTCGCCAAGGAGTACGGGATCGAGTCGGCCGAGCAGTTCGGCATCCACCTGGCCCGGCACTTCGTGACCAGCCAGGAGCCGATCAGGAGGGCCCGCATCCGGATCGAGGAGTACGCCTGGGAGCGGATCGAGACGTCGGACGCCAACTCGCGGTTCATCGGCTCCGATGACGTCAAGCACTCCTTCGTCCGCAAGGGCCAGGAGACCCGGCTGACCGAGATCACCTACGACGGCGACCAGTGGCAGGTCATATCGGGCCTGAAGGACCTGATCGTCATGAACTCCACCAACTCGGAGTTCTGGGGGTACATCAAGGACAAGTACACGACCCTGAAGGAGGCGTACGACCGCATCCTCGCCACGCAGGTGTCCAGCCGCTGGCGGTTCAACTGGACCGACGACGAGCAGCGGATGCCCAACTGGGAGCGTTCGTACGAGCAGGTCAAGAAGCACATGCTGCAGGCGTTCGCGGAGACCTACAGCCTCTCGCTTCAGCAGACCCTCTACCAGATGGGCGCGCGCATCATCAACAACAGGTCCGAGGTCGACGAGATCCGCTTCTCGCTGCCCAACAAGCACCACTTCCTGGTGGACCTGGAGCCGTTCGGGCTCAAGAACGACAACGAGGTCTACTACGCGGCGGACCGTCCGTACGGCCTGATCGAAGCGACTGTTCTGCGCGACGGCGTCGAAGCCCGGATCCCGATGGATCTGACGAACCTCTGACGGTTTTGACGTAACGCCGTGCCTCGTGTCCCCTTCCCACCCCGCAGCGGGGAGGGGACGCGAAACCCGAGGGGAACGACCCATGGCACAGGAAGAGCAAGCCCCGCACCCCCCCGTGCCACCGGTCCATCCGGTGGACGAGAAGCCGGCAGTCGAGCGGCTCGTCCCGGCCGCCCTCCAGCACATCGCCGCCATGTACGCCGGTGTTGTCACCCCTCCGCTCATCGTCGGCCAGGCCGTCGGCCTGGACACCGCGGGCCGGACCCGGCTCATCGCCGCCAGCCTGCTCATCGCCGGGTGCGCCACGCTGTTGCAGACACTCGGCATCCGGAAATTCGCCGGCAACCGCCTGCCGTTCGTCAACGCGGCCAGCTCCGCCGGTATCACCCCGATGCTCGCCATCGCCGAGACCACCGCCAAGGGCCACCAACTCCCCGCCATCTACGGGGCGGTGATGGTCGCCGGGGTGTTCTGCCTGGCGGTCGGACCGTTCTTCGGGAGACTGCTGCGCTTCTTCCCGCCGCTGGTCACCGGCGTCGTGATCACCCTCATCGGGGTCACGCTGATGCCCGTACCGGTCGGCTGGGCGCAGGGCGGCGACCGGCACGCCGCCGGCTTCGGCTCCCCGCAGAACCTGGCACTGGCCGGCTTCACCCTCCTCGTGGTGCTGCTGATCCAGCGCTTCACCAAGGGCTTCGTCAAGCAGATCGCGCTGCTGATCGGCCTGGTCGCCGGCACGCTGGCCGCGATCCCCTTCGGGATGGCGAGCTTCGACGGGCTGCGCTCGGCCCCGGTCGCCGCACTGCCCACCCCGTTCTCCTTCGGCCCGCCGGAGTTCCAACCCGCCGCGATCCTCTCGCTGTGCATCGTGATGCTGGTGCTGATGACCGAGTCGTCGGCCGGGATGCTGGCCCTCGGCGAGATCTGCGACCGCCCGACCACCGGCGACACCATCACCCGCGGCCTGCGCACCGACGGCATCGCCACCCTCCTCGGGCCGGTCTTCGGCGGCTTCCCGACCAGCGCCTTCGCGCAGAACGTCGGCGTGGTCTCGCTCACCCGGGTCCGCAGCCGCTATGTCGTCGCACTGGCCGGCGCGGTGCTGCTGGTCCTCGGCGCCTTCCCCGTCCTGGGCGCCGTGGTCTCCCTCGTACCGATGCCGGTGCTGGGCGGCGCGGGTATCGTGCTGTTCGGCTCGATCGCGGTCAGCGGCATCCGTACGCTCGCCGAGGCCGGACTCGACGACAGCTCCAACATCATCCTGGTGGCCGTGTCGCTCGGCGCGGGCATCATCCCGCTCGCCGCGCCGACCTTCTACGCCGGGTTCCCCGCCTGGGCACAGACCGTGCTCGGCTCCGGGATCAGCGCCGGAGCCCTGGTCGCGCTCCTGCTCAACCTGTTCTTCCACCATCTCGGCACCCGGAGCGCACCACGGGCAGCGGTACTGTCAGCCGCATCGTCCGGCTCCGGCACTCAAATCCCGTAGGGCCTTGCCGTGCCCAATTCGCCACGAAAGAACGAGGAAAGCCCCATGGCAGCATCGGCAGCCCCTGACAGCGCGGTGAAGCAGCGCATCGTTATCGAGAACTGCGCCATCGCGACCGTCGACGCCGACGACACCGAGTACGCCGGCGGATACGTCGTCGTCGCGGACAACATCATCGAGTCGCTGGGCGCGGGCAAGGCCCCCGAGGGCCTGGAGAACGTGGTCCGCCGCGTCGACGGCACCGGACACCTCGTCACCCCGGGCCTGATCAACACCCACCACCACTTCTACCAGTGGATCACCCGTGGCCTGGCCACCGATCACAACCTCTTCAACTGGCTGGTGGCGCTCTACCCGACGTGGGCCCGGATCGACGCGCAGATGCTCACCGCGGCCACCCAGGGCTCGCTCGGCATGATGGTCAAGGGCGGCGTCACCACCGCCTCCGACCACCACTACGTCTTCCCCAAGGGCTCCGGCGACCTGGTCGGCGCCGAGCTGGCCGCGGTCGCCGGGATCGGCGCCCGGATCACCCTCGCCCGCGGCTCCATGGACCGCAGCGAGAAGGACGGCGGACTGCCGCCGGACTTCGCGGTGGAGACCACCGAGGGCGCCCTGATCGCCACCGAAGAGGCCATCGACCGCTACCACGACGCCTCCTTCGGCTCGATGGTGCACATCGCCGCCGCCCCCTGTTCCCCGTTCTCCATCTCCACCGAACTCCTCAAGGAGGGCGCCGCGCTCGCCCGCCGCAAGGGCGTGCGGATGCACACCCACGGCTCGGAGACCGTGGAGGAGGAGAAGTTCTGCCACGAGCTGTTCGGCATGGGCCCGACCGACTACTTCGAGTCGACCGGCTGGCTCGGTGACGACGTGTGGATGGCGCACTGCGTCCACATGAACGACTCCGACATCGCCGCCTTCGCCCGTACGAAGACCGGCGTGGCGCACTGCCCGTCCTCCAACGCCCGCCTCGCCGCCGGCATCGCCCGGGTCCCGGACATGCTCGCGGCCGGCGTCCCGGTCGGCCTCGGCGTCGACGGCACCGCCTCCAACGAGTCCGGCGAACTCCACACCGAGCTGCGCAACGCGCTGCTCATCAACCGCCTCGGCGCCCACAAGGAGGCCGCCCTCAACGCCCGCAAGGCGCTGCGGCTCGGCACCTACGGTGGTGCCCAGGTCCTCGGCCGGACCCGTGAGATCGGCTCCCTGGAGCCGGGCAAGCTCGCCGACCTGGTCCTGTGGAAGCTGGACACCCTCGCCCACTCCTCGATCGCCGACCCGGTGACCGCCCTGGTCTTCGGCGCGGCGGCCCCGGTCACGCTGTCGCTGGTCGACGGCAGGCCGGTCGTCGAGGACAACCACCTCACCAACGTCGACGAGGACGCCATCGCCCGCTCCGCGCGGGCCGAGGCGCAGCGTCTGGCCCGTATCGCCGCCGAGGGCTGATCCCCCCGGCCGCGGCACAACATCACAAGACTCGGTCGGGAGGGACGGCTCCCGGCTGAGCTTGTGGATCCGACCGGGATCCACAAGCGCCGGACCCCGGGGGTGCGGGATCACCTCGTACCCCCGGGCCGGTCATCCCCCAACCCCCATATCACCGCCCACGCGCCACAAGCGCGGCCACCCGCACGCTCACCAGCGCGCCTTCCGGCACCACGCACCACATCGCACGCCCTCCGTGACAGCCTCGCACCGCCGCCCCCGGCGGAGCAGAAATCGACAGGAGGCCCGCAGTGGCCGCAATTACCGGGCAGAAGCCGGAGGAGGACCGGAAGCATCCGGTCGACGAGACCCTCCCGCCCTTCAAGATGTTCACCAGCGGCCTCCAGCATGTGGCCGCGATGTACGCGGGTGTGGTGGCCCCGCCGATGATCGTGGGGCCGGCCTGCGGGCTCAGCCCCACCGAGACCGCGTTCCTCATGGGCGCCAGCCTCTTCACCGCCGGAATCGCCACCCTCCTCCAGACCCTGGGGTTCTGGAAGGTCGGGGCCAGGCTCCCCTTCGTCAACGGCGTCTCGTTCGCCGGTGTGACGCCCATGGTGGCCATCGCCAAGGGGCACGGTCCGCACGACGCGCTGCCGGTGATCTTCGGCGCGGTCATCGTCGCCGGTGTCCTGGGGTTCCTCCTCGCCCCCTACTTCTCCCGGCTCGTCCGCTTCTTCCCGCCGGTGGTCACCGGCACCGTCATCACCCTGATCGGCGTCTCGCTGCTCCCGGTGGCCTTCCGCTGGTCCGAGGGCGGCAACGAACAGGCCGCGGACTACGGCTCGTTGAGGAACATCGCGATGGCCGCGGTCACCTTCCTGATCGTGCTCGCGCTGCGCCGGGTGCTGCGCGGGTTCCTCCAGCAGATCGCCATCCTGCTCGGCCTGGTCGCCGGCACCGTCGTCGCGATACCCGTCGGCATCACCCACTTCTCGGTCATCACCAAGGCGAGCCTGGTCGGGTTCCCGACGCCGTTCCACTTCGGTGCCCCGCAGTTCGACCTCGCCGCGATCGTCTCGATGTGCATCGTGATGCTGGTCTGCATGACCGAGTCGACCGCCGACATGCTCGCCCTCGGCAAGATCGTGGACCGCCCGGCGGACGAGCGCACCATCGAGGGCGGCCTGCGCGCCGACACCCTCGGCACCGCCCTCAGCCCGCTGTTCAACGGCTTCGCCAACAGCGCCTTCGCACAGAACATCGGACTGGTCGCGATGACCAAGGTCCGCAGCCGCTACGTCGTGGCCACCAGTGGGGCGATCCTGGTCGTCCTGGGCCTGTGTCCGGTCGCCGCCTCGGTCATCTCGCTGGTCCCGCTGCCGGTCCTCGGCGGCGCCGGCATCGTCCTGTTCGGCTCGGTGGCCGCCAGCGGCATCCAGACGCTGGCGTCCGCCGCCATGGAGAAGGGCGAGAACGCGCTGATCGTCGCCGCCGCCCTCGGCATCGGCCTGATCCCGATCGCGGCGCCGGACTTCTACCGCAACTTCCCCAAGGACCTGCTGGTCGTCCTGGACTCCGGCATCAGCACCGGCTGCCTGGCCGCCATCGTCCTCAACCTCGCCTTCAACCACTTCGGCCGGAAGGACCCGTCCGCACCGGACGCGCCGGCGGCCGACGGCCCCACACCCCCGCCCACCGCCGAGATCCCGCACCAGCCCGACCGCGGCGGGATGGACGACGGCGAGACCGCGACATCGCCCACGTACTGACCGACCGGCCCCATCGCAACGGCCCGTAGGGGAACGGCAACCGCCGTAGCCGTACGGGCCGTTGGGCGTGCGCGCACCGCCGTCCGCGGCGGCGCCGGTCAGCCGATGTGGTAACTGTCGCCGTACACCTTCCAGTCCAGGGGGGTGTGCAGATCGAGGTTGCCGTCGTTCAGGAACACCCGCTGCTCGGTGTCCACCCGGCTGGTGTCGCTGTGCGCCTGCTCCTGCTTCATCGCCCACACCCGGGCGTCGAGGAAGGCGTTCAGATACGCCGTCTCGTCGCCGCCCTGGGCCGGCGGCTTCGCCCGGTCCAGCGCGCGCTTGCGGATGCCGGAGAAGCTGGTCGGGTCGCTGCCGTCGCCGTGCATCACGATCGCGTCGTAGTACGCGAACTGCCCGAGGACACCGATCCCGTCGGCCTTGCCCTGCTCGACCGCCGGGTCGAAGTACAGCCGGTCCCGCTCGTCGTTCTGCGCCTGCCGGAAATCGGGGTCCTGCGCCGCCGTCTTCCAGTCCTTCGGGTAGTCCGGGTCCAGCCCGTCGTGGGAATCGCTGCCGTCGACCTTGCGCAGCGCCGGCAGGTACTTGGCGAGGACGTTGTCGGGCTTGCGCTGCGTGTAGAGCTCGACGAGTTGCAGCATGTCGTGCGTACCGGAGGTGAAGCCGATGATGCCGCCGGTGTAGCCGCGGCCGTCGCCGATGTCCTCGAGGTACCCGTACTGGGCCTTCCAGTCCAGCGAGGAGTTCTCCGCGCTGGAGACCAGCTGCGTGGCGATCTCCTTCTTCGCCGGGTCGTCGAGGCCGACTCCGGCCCGTACGGCGTGCACGGCGGCGTGCGCGGGCGCCCGGCCGGCGGGAACGGCCGTGGCGGAGACGGCGGTTGCGGGGACGGCGAGCAGCGCGAGGCCGAGTGCGACGCGGGGCGCGGTCTTGGGCAGGGCACTGGCTATCGATCGGGTGCGCATGGAGTCCTCCTGTCCGGAGTGAGCCGTGGGGGGTTCCCCAATCGTTAGGAAGCTTTCCTACCAGACTTGGAAGATGTCGTATACCCGTCACACGTGAGGTCCCGGTTCGCAACGGAAGTCGCCAACGGGCCGCGGGGGAGCGGTGGTTGGCCGTTCCCCGTGGTCAGTGCGCGTCCGACGGCCGCCATACGTACGGCACCGTCACCGCCGCCGCGACCAGCCCCACCCGGGCGAGGACCGGCCGGCTGCTCTCCAGCGCGTCCACCTGGACGTAGCGGAACCCGCGCCGCGCGGCGAGCGCCGCCCGCGCCGCCACCAGCGCCCGGTACAGGCCCTGCCCACGCCAGTTGGGGAGCGTGGAGCCGCCCCACAGCGACGCGAACTGCGTCCCCGTGTGGAAGCGCACCCAGCCCGCGCAGATCACCTCACCGGCCAGCGACTCCGCGACCATGACCACGCACGGATCCTCCGCGCCCGACACCCATCTCTCCATGGCGTCCGGCAGCCAGTCCCACTCCTCTCCCCACACCGCCTCCGCTAGCTCCTGGATCCGCTCGAAGTCGGCGCGGGCGGTGACCTCGTGCAGCCGTACGCCCTGGGGGAGTTGCGGTACGGCGGCGGCCTCGGCGACCTCCGCCGCCTCCCCGATCATCACCGTCTCCGGCGCCTCGGGGGTGAACCCGGCGGCCCGCAGCCGCTCGGGCAGATCGGCCGGCAGGTCGTGCGCGTGGTACTTCCACTCCACCGGCTGCCCCAGCGCCGCGAAGTGCGCGCGCTGCGCGGCGATGAACGCATCCAGCTCCGGCCCGTCCAGCCCGCCCAGGTCGCGGTAGAGGATCACCCCGCCCTGCCCCGGCACCGCCCGGCGCAGCACCGGCCCGATGCGCTCGGCCCCCGGCTCACCGGGCGCGAAGCCGCGGCCCCGCACCTGCTCGTCGTACGCGGCACGGTAGCCGGCCGCCCGGCTGTCGAGGTGATGGTTCGTCACCTGCGCCACTCCACCACACAGCACGCCGCACGGCGGCCCTTTCGCGCCAGATCACCCGGGCCGGGGCGGCGCCCCGGCTCCGGCGGGACACTCACCCCAGCAACCGCCCCACCAGCTCCCGGATCCCGTCCTCCGGCGCGAACCCGACCTCCGGAAAGGCGAGTTGATGAAGCACCACGCCGTCCACGTAGTCCAGCAGCAGCCGCCCGTGCCGCTCGGGCGCCGACGACCCGCAGCGGCGAGCCCACTCCGTGCTCCACTCCAGCACCGCCTGCCGCCCCCGCCCCAGTGGTGCCCGCAGCTCCGGCCGGCCCGGGGACTCCAGGAACAGCGCGAACCGCGCGGCCGTACGGACCCGCGCCGGCCCGACGGCATGCCGTACGAACGCGGCGAGCGCCGCCGCCAGTTCCGCGTGGCCCGCCGGGGCGACGCCGGCCGTGAACGCCTCCCAGTCGCGCCGCTCCAGCATCTGGAGGTGCTCGACGATCCCGTCGATCAACGCCGCCCGGTTGCGGAAGTAGTTGGACGTGGTCCCCGTCGGCACCCCCGCCGCGCCGTCCACCGCCTGATACGTCAGCCGCCGGGGCCCCTCGCCCCCCAGCACCTCGACCGCCGCGTCCAGCACCTGCTCCCGCCGCCGTGCCACGTTCCACCCGCCCCTTACCGCGCTCTTACTACATCCATAGTACGAGCCGGGGTTGGCGCGGCCCGGCACCGGCTCGGGCTCCGCCCGTAGGCCGTCGCCGTCGTACATCGTCGACTCTCCCACCGCGAGGGCCGGGGTGGCTTCGCCCCGCACGTGGGTGGGGGTCGGAGGGGCTGCCCCGGGGTACGTCCTCGGTGCGGGCGCATCTGGTACGTAGATGAGGCATACCCCGGCGTTCGCTCCAGATCCTGCGGGCGCACCCCGGGACATCCCCTCCGACCTGCGCCGCGGGCGACCGTCCCGCCATCTCGGTTCCGTCGGACAGCCATGCGTGCTCGCGCCGGTCGCTGGCCGAGCCGTCCCGCCATCTCGGTTCTGTCCGACAGTCATGCGTGCTCGCGCTGGTCGGTGGCCGAGCCGTCCCGCCATCTCGGTTCTGTCGGACGGCCACGCGTGCTCGCGCTTGTTGGCGGCCGAGCCGTCCTGCGGGGGCCAATGCGTACGCGCGATGCCCGGGTTCACGGGCTCACGGGCTGGGTGCGAGGTGGATGGGCGTACGGGCCGGCGGCCACCTGCCGGCCGGGGTGGCATGCGGGTTCCCGTGGCGGTCGGAGCCACCGGCGGCCGGTCGGCAACGGCGCAGGGCCGGAGGGATGTACCGGAGCGCGCCCGCAGGACCTGGAGCGAACGCCGGGGTATTCGTCATCTGACTGAGCAGATGCGCCCGCGCCGTGGGGGCACCTCCCGGCCGAAGGCTGGGGGAGTACTCCGGTGCAGCCCTCCGGCCCCCACCCACCGGGCAGAACCCGCGAAGCGGCCCGCCCCCACCGAGTGGAACCCGCAACGAGGCCAGCCCACACCGGCCGGAGCGCGCAAGGCGCCAGCCCCCATCGGCCTGAGGGAATCGAGCGCGGGCCGCCGCCCCACGAGCACAATCCCATCCGCCCCCTTATGCCCGATATGCTGCATAAGGCACGAAAGTGAGTCACGTGCGCCCACGCCCGCCGCCACAGAGAGGGACCCGCGTGCACCACGACACCAACGCGCTGGAGCCCACCGTCGACGCCCTGATGGACGAGCTGTGCGCCGACCTCAAACGCCTCGCCGCCATCCCGTCCATCGCCTTCCCCGGCTTCTCGCCCGAACCGGTCCTCGAAGCCCGCGACCTCGTCGTCGCCCTCCTCAGAGACGCCGGCGTCACCGATATCGGCGAGCTGAACCTCCCCGACACCGCCCCGGTCATCACCGCCACCCTCCCCCCGCCCACCCCCGACGCCCCCCCCGTCCTCCTCTAC
>NZ_KN708638.1:6536767-6578767 GCF_000805335.1 Streptomyces sp. CT34
GAACACCTCTGGGACTCCCCGCCGTTCGAGCCCACGGACATCGAGGGCGGCATCCGCGCCCGCGGTATCGCCGACGACAAGGCCAACGTGATGGTCCACATCGGCGCGCTGCGCGCCTTCGGCGGCCGGCCGCCCGTCGGCCTCAAGATCGTCATCGAGGGCCAGGAGGAGTACGGCAGCGCCTTCGACGGCTACCCGCCCACCGACCCGGACCTCTTCGCCTGCGACGCGGTGATCATCGCCGACACCGGCAGCATCCGGCCCGGCACCCCCACCCTCACCACCGCCCTGCGCGGCGCCGCCGAGGTCTTCATCGAGGCCCGCACCCTCGGCGCCGCCGTCCACAGCGGCGAGTACGGCGGCGCCGCCCCCGATGCCCTGCTCGTCCTCGTCAAGGCCCTCGCCACCCTCCACGACGTCCACGGCGACGTCGCCGTCGAGGGCCTGCGCCGCGAACCCTGGTCCGGCACCGACCTCACCGACGACGAGTTCCGCGAGCTGGCCGGCGTCCCCCGAGACATCCCCCTCATCGGCTCCGGCGGCCTCGGCGAACGCCTCTGGACCGGCCCGGCGATCACCGTCATCGGCCTGGACGCCCCGCCCGTCGACCGCGCCGCCTCCGCCGTCGTCCCGCACGCCCGCGCCAAGCTCAACCTCCGCGTGCACCCCCGGCAGGACCCCGAGGAGGCGCAGGCCGCGCTCGTCCGTCATCTGCGCAGCCTGCGCCCCTTCGGCATCCCGCTCGCCGTCACCCCGGGCGACACCGGCCCCGGCTACGAGGCCGCCACCGGCGGCCCCGCCTACCGCGCCGCCCGCACCGCGCTGCGCCGCGCCTGGGGCGCCGACCCCGTGCACGCCGCGTCCGGCGGCTCCATCCCCCTGGTCAACGGCCTGGCCAAGGCGGCACCGGGCGCCGAGATCCTGCTCTTCGGTGCCGAGGACAACCTCTGCAACCTCCACGGCCCCAACGAACGCGTCCTGCTGTCGGAACTCCGCGCCGCCCTCCTCGCCGAGGCCGCCTTCTTCACCGAGTACGCCGCCACGCACCGCGCCGGCGCCGCCGGATGACGCCGGACCGACCTGACGAAGCGTCGGACGACGCATCAACGGAGCAACCGCCGGGCACCGGCCGCCGCTTCACCTTCCCCAGCGCCCTCACCGTCCTCGTCCTCGTCACCCTCGCAGTCTGGGCGCTGGCCTTCGTCCTGCCCGCCGGCACCTACACCCGCACCCCCGCCGGCCGCCCGGTCCAGGGCTCCTACCACCGCCACCCCTCCGGCCAGACCTTCGCCGACCGCCTCACCGACCTCTTTCTCTCTCCCGTCAACGGCCTCTACGGCATCAAGGACGCCAAGACCGGAGTGGTCGGCCCCGACCTGGCCGGCGAACTCTACGGAAGCGCCGGTGTCTTCCTCTTCGTCCTCGCCATCGGCGCCTTCATCACCGTCGTCTTCGCCACCGGCGCGCTGGACCGCGGCATCGGCCGCCTCGCCCACCGCCTCCGCGACCGCGGCGCGCTCCTGATCGCCGGCGTGATGGCGGTCTTCTCCCTCCTCGGCACGGTCGAGGGCTTCGCCGAGGAGACCCTCGGCTTCTACGGCCTGATCGTCCCGCTGATGCTCGCCCTCGGCTTCGACCGCCTGGTCGCCACCGGCGCCATCATCCTCGGCGCCGGCATCGGCGTGCTGTGCTCCACCGTCAACCCCTTCGCCACCGGAGTCGCCTCGTCCGCCGCCGAGATCTCCCTCGGCGACGGCATCGCGCTGCGGGTGGCGATGTGGCTGGTGCTGACCACGGTCACCATCGGCTACGTCATCCGCTACGCCCGCCGGGTACGCGCCGATCCCGATCGCTCGCTGTGCGGCTTCCTCCCCGGCGACCGCGACCACGCGCAGACCGCCGAGGAGGCGGTGGCGCCCCCGCCGCTGACCGGCCTGCACAAGGCGGTCCTGGTCACCGTCACCCTCCTCTTCGCCTTCATGATCTTCTCGGTCATCCCGTGGTCGGGCGCCGTCACCGGCCGCGCCGACGTACCCCCGTACACCTTCGAACTCGACTGGTCCTTCCCTCAGTTGGCCGCGATGTTCCTGGTGGGCGCGGTCCTGGTCGGCATCGTCGCCCGGATGCCCGAGCAGCGGCTGAGCGCCACCTTCGTCCAGGGCGCCGCGGACTTCATCTCGCCCGCCCTGGTCATCGTCCTCGCCCGCGGCGTCACCGTCGTCATGAACAACGCCAAGGTCACCGACACCGTCCTGCACTCCATCGAGGGCGTGGTCTCCGGCACCCCCGCGGCCCTCTTCGGCGTCATCGTCTTCATCGTCAACCTCCCCCTGGCCTTCCTGATCCCCTCCACCTCGGGCCACGCCACCCTCGCGATGCCGATCCTCGCCCCGCTCGCCGACTTCGCCGGCGTCACCCGCGCCGTGGTCGTCACCGCCTGGCAGGCCGCCAGCGGCTGGATGAACCTCTGGGTCCCCACCACCGCCGTCATCATGGGCGGCATCTCCCTCGCCAAGATCGGCTACGACAGATACCTCCGCTTCGCCGCCCCCCTCCTCGCCCTCCTCTTCGTCCTCGTCTGCGCCTTCGTGGCCTTGGGGGCGGCGGTGACGTGAGGGGGCGGACGGCATGACCAAGGGCCGGTACGTACCGCGGTGCTGCGGTGCGTACCGGCCCTTCGGGCTGTGTGGCGGGTGCGGGGTGAGGCCTCGGATCAGCCCAGCAGTTCGTATGCGGGCAGGGTGAGGAAGTCGGCGTAGTCGGCGTCCAGGGAGACCTTCAGAAGGAGGTCGTGGGCCTGCTGCCACTTGCCGGCGGTGACGGCCTCGTCGCCCAACTCGGCGCGGATCGCGGCGAGTTCGTCGGCGGCGATGCGGCGGACGAGGTCGGCGGTCGCCTTGGTGCCGGCGTGCTCGCCGTCCTGGAAGACGACGCCGGCGTCGACCCACTGCCAGATCTGGGAGCGGGAGATCTCGGCGGTGGCGGCGTCCTCCATCAGGCCGAAGATGGCGACGGCGCCGAGCCCGCGCAGCCACGCCTCGATGTAGCGGGTGCCGACCCGGACGGCGTCGACCAGGCCCTGGTAGGTGGGCCGGGCGTCCAGGGAATCGATGGCGATGAGGTCCGCGGCGGCGACCGAGACGTCCTCGCGGAGGCGGTCCTTCTGGTGGGGCTTGTCGCCGAGGACCGCGTCGAAGGAGGCGCGGGCGACCGGCACCAGGTCGGGGTGGGCGACCCAGGAGCCGTCGAAGCCGTCGCCGGCCTCCCGGTCCTTGTCGTTCTTGACCTTGGCGAGGGCCTTCTCGTTGGCCTCGGGGTCGCGGCGGTTGGGGATGAAGGCCGCCATGCCGCCGATGGCGTGGGCGCCGCGCTTGTGGCAGGTGCGCACCAGCAGTTCGGTGTAGGCGCGCATGAACGGGGCGGTCATGGTGACCGCGTTGCGGTCGGGGAGGACGAACCTGGCGCCGCCGTCGCGGAAGTTCTTGACGATGGAGAAGAGGTAGTCCCAGCGGCCGGCGTTCAGGCCCGAGGCGTGGTCGCGCAGCTCGTAGAGGATCTCCTCCATCTCGTACGCGGCGGTGATGGTCTCGATCAGGACGGTGGCGCGGATGGTGCCCTGCGGGATGCCGACGTAGTCCTGGGCGAAGACGAAGATCTCGTTCCAGAGGCGGGCCTCCAGGTACGACTCGGTCTTCGGCAGGTAGAAGTAGGGGCCCTTGCCGAGGTCCAGCAGGCGCTGTGCGTTGTGGAAGAAGTAGAGGCCGAAGTCGACCAGCGCGCCGGGGACCGGGCGGCCCTCGAACTGGAGGTGCCGCTCCTCCAGGTGCCAGCCGCGGGGCCGCATCACGACGGTGGCGAGCTCCTCGGCCGGCTTGAGCGCGTACGACTTGCCGGTGCCGGCGTCGGTGAAGTCGATCCGGTGCTCGTAGGCGTCGATCAGGTTGAGCTGGCCGGTGACGACGTTCTCCCAGGTGGGGGCGGACGCGTCCTCGAAGTCGGCGAGCCAGACCTTGGCGCCGGAGTTGAGCGCGTTGATGGTCATCTTGCGGTCGGTGGGGCCGGTGATCTCGACCCGGCGGTCGTTGAGGGCGGCGGGTGCCGGGGCGACCCGCCAGCTGTCGTCGGCGCGGATGTGCGCGGTCTCCGGGAGGAAGTCCAGCGTGCTGGTCCGGGCGATTTCGGCGCGGCGCTCGGCGCGGCGGGCGAGCAGCTCGTCGCGGCGGGGGGTGAACCGCCGGTGCAGCTCGGCGACGAAGGCGAGTGCGGCCTCGGTGAGGACTTCGCCCTGCCGTTCCGGGGTGTGCGCGGGGTCGACTTCGACGATGGCCAGCGGGGACGGCGCTGGTGCGGACATGAGCTGTCACTCCATTCAGCGGCGGTGCCTGGCGGCCGCCGGGGCGCCAGAGGCGGCACGGGGTGCCGCGGGCTCCGGGATACGGTCGCGGGCGCCGTTCGGGTTCAGGGCGCTTCTGACCAGTGGAGACTAGTTTCCTTATCGCGGAACTTCAATGGTTTGTTGATATCGAGATTCTCCGGGTCGACAGAAGTCGAGATCGAATGGCTCTCGGTGCCACGGCGGTCACGCTCCATGACCGCGGCTGCGGGGCGGGTCCGCAGGTCACGCGGGCCGCTCCGGTCCGCGGGCGGGGCCGCCGCGCCCGCGCTGTGGCATCCGCCACTTCTCGCGCCGCCCGCTATTCGAGCCGCCGCAGATCCTCCGGCGTGTCGATGTCGTACGCCTCGGCCACGTCCCCGCACTCGACGAGCGTGACCGCGGCGGCGTGCCGCCGGAGATAGGCCCGCGCGCCGCGATCGCCCTCCGCGCTCGCCGCGATGTCCGCCCATCGCGCGGCACCGAACAGCACCGGATGCCCCCGCCTGCCCCCGTACGCCGCCGCGGCCAGCGAGTCCCGCCCCTCGTACGCGGCCACCACCCGGGCCACCGCCGCGGCCCCGATGCCCGGCTGGTCGACCAGCGACACCACGACCGCGTCCGCCCCCGAACCGCCCAGCGCGGCCAGGCCCACCCGGAGCGAGGAGCCCATGCCCTGCGCCCAGTCCGGGTTCAACGAGATCCCGTACCCCGCCAGATCGGCCCGCTCGCGGACCGCGTCGGCGGCTGCGCCGAGCACGATGTGCACCGGGTCGCAGCCGCCGTCCCGCAGCACCCCCGCGGCATGCTCGACCAGCGGGCGTCCCCGGTGGTCGAGCAGTGCCTTGGGCCGTCCCCCCAGCCGCCGCCCGCCGCCCGCGGCGAGCAGCAGCCCGGCCACCTTCCCCTCGGGCCGTCCGGCCCACGCCGTCCCCCCGGTGCGGTCGCTCTCCCCTGTGTGTGCCATGGGAACTGCTTACCTCATGGCACGGCACGGCGCCGCACGGCCGGGGTCAGGCCGCGTCCCCCGACGCCCGCGGGCGCGGAATCCTCGGTCGCAGCCGGTCCCGGAGCTGCTGCGTCCGCTCGTCCACCCGCCGGCGTTCGCTCACGTAGCGGTGTATGTGCTCCTCGGTGATCTCCGACGCGTCGGCGAGGCCGTACGCGTAGCAGATGAGCTCCACGACGCTGACGGGCCGGGAGTTCGGGCCGTTCTCGGGGCCTGGGTTGGGCTCCATGGCGTTCTCCGATCCAGTGATATGCCGGATATTTCCCGGAAGGGAGAATGCTCCATCCCGTCGGGCCGTACGCGTGGTACCGGATACGCCCACGCCAACGGGTGCCCGGGGGAACGCACGTGCTGACGCATGATCAGGCCGGGCGCCGGCCATGCGCGCGCGGCGTGCGCGGGGGCGCAGTCGCGCAGCCGCGCGGAGAGGTCGGCGGGCGGTCAAACCGTCGCCGCGAACGGGCACTTCGGGCAGGCACCTGATCACCCATCAGCTCTCGGGCCTGGATGTCACGGTGTGGCCCGCGACCGGACAGGTGCTGCCCCGGTGCGGGTCTGCGCCCGCCGTGCCGACCGGGGCGGGCCCGCCGCATCGGTCGGTCCGCGGGGCACTTCCGGGGACGTGGTGGTGAACGGCGCGTGGGGTCGTCCGGGATCTTCCGGCCGCCGGGTCCGGGTATGACCCGACGCGGTGCCCTCCGCAGCGGGGTTCCTGAGCGCGGGTGATCGGTTTTTTTCGCTCTCCGTATGGCGCGGTCGGCGCAGAGTGGCGTTAACTGTCCGGCATTGCGGAACGGCAACGGCCTTGGAGGGCGCCGTCGTTGTGGAACAGCTGCGCGGGGACAGGCGAGTGACCGGGGCCGGCGGCGACCCGCGGGTCCAGGAGCTGAGGGTGGCGGTGGCCCGGCTGCGTCGTCAACTGGCCGTGCTGCCCGCGGAGTTACCGGACCGTGCGGCTGCCGACGACGAGCTGGCCGCACTGGACGCGATGATGCGCCACGGGATGCCGGAGGTGCCGCGGTTACGCCGCTCGCTGCTGCTGATCGCCGGGGCGGTCGGGTCGGTCAGCGCGCTGTCGCCCGCGCTGTCCGAGGTCCGCGAACGGATCGACCGGTTCGGCCAGCTGCCGAGGGGGCGGTGAATCCAGGCAGCCGGCCGCCCCGCCGGCCGCCCCCGTTACGCCGGCGTCTGGTTGGCGAGCGCCACCGACAGCTGTGCCGCGACGTCCTGGAGGACCGGCACGATCTTGTCCGTGGACGCCTCCGTCACCCGGCCCGTCGGGCCCGAGATCGAGATGGCCGCCGAGGTGGGGGAGTTGGGCACCGGGACCGCGAAGCAGCGGACGCCGATCTCCTGCTCGTTGTCGTCGACCGCGTAGCCGAGCCGGCGGACCTCGGCGAGCGCCTCGAGGAAGCGGTCCGGGTCGGTGATGGTCTTCTCGGTCGCGGCCGGCATGCCGGTACGCCCGAGCAGCGCGCGGACCTCCTCCGGCGGGTGGTTGGCCAGCAGGGCCTTGCCGACGCCGGTGGAGTGCGGCAGCACCCGGCGGCCGACCTCGGTGAACATGCGGACCGCGTGCCGGGACGGGACCTGGGCCACGTAGACGATCTCGTCGCCGTCGAGCAGCGCCATGTTGGCGGTCTCGCCGGTCTCCTCCACCAGGCGGGCCAGGAACGGGCGCGCCCAGGTGCCCAGCAGCCGCGAGGCGCTCTCGCCGAGCCGGATCAGGCGCGGGCCGAGGGCGTACCGGCGGTTGGGCTGCTGGCGGACGTAGCCGCAGGCGACGAGCGTGCGCATCAGGCGGTGGATGGTGGGGAGCGGCAGTCCGCTGCTGGTGGAGAGCTCGCTCAGCCCGACCTCGCCCCCCGCGTCGGCCATCCGCTCCAGAAGGTCGAAGGCGCGCTCAAGGGACTGGACGCCGCCGCTGGCGCCTGCGGGCTTGGCTTCGGCGGCGGAGGTGCTGGCGCTGGACGGCGGCACGTCGCGTTCCTTTCGGGGCGGGTCTGATCGGTCTCGGCTCTGGTGCTTGCGGGCGCCGGGCCCGACCGGAGCAGCCTACCGGTCACACCGCGCAGGCACACGGCCTATCGCGCAGTCGTTCCCGCCGGTCAGGGCCTGTATGTCCCAAGGTGCCACCTCCTTGCGCAGATCTCTCCACGGTGCCAGTGGCCAGAGCTCCGTTCTGCTACGCGAAATCTACTGTCCATTCTGTGGAATCCTCCAAATGGCTGGAGCGTCATGCGCATCCTTGCCATGACTGCCTCGATCCGTGACTGCCCGCCCAGCGCGCTGGCCGCCCTGGACGCGCCCTTCGGCGGGTGGTCATGGCGGGCTTCGGCGAGCCGCCCGCCCGCGACTTCGCCCACCTCGCGCCGACGTACCCGGACTTCAAGCGCGGCGGCATGATCACCGCGGTGCCGGCCGTCGTGGTCCCGCCCTGGAGGCTGTACTCCTCGGCGCTGGTGATCCAGTACTTCCTGGGGGTGCCGGGGTCTTCCCCGGCCCGCTGGTGGCGATCCTGCCCGTCGACTACGACCTGGTGCGGCGCGGCCGGATCGATGTCGACGCACTCTTTTCGGCCGATGTCGAGGGGCGTATCACCACCGGCGGGGCTACCGCCCGAAGGCCGTGATCGCCTTCCTGCCGGCCGCCGCGGTCGCCGCCGCGCCGGCGCTGATACCGGCCTTCGGAGCCGTTGTGCCGTTCTCCCGGATTTTCGGGATGGCGCTCTCGGGGCTGCTCCACGTCCTGGTCTCCGGCTGCTCCCGGGTCGCCGCGGGCGCCGGCCCGATCCCGCAGGAGATCATCCCGTCGCAGGTCAGGGCCGGGGTCAGGGAGGGGCGGAGCTGTCGGGAGGGACCGGCGCCGGGGCGGCTCCCGCGGTGGTGGAGGGGTCTTGACGGGCCGGGGTCCGGTGTGAAGACTCATTCAACAGACTGTTGAATTCTGCCTGCCGGCCGGCGGGTCCGTCCCGGGGTGCGTGCCGGGGCCCCACGGCCCCGGCGGGCGAGCCCGCCCGGCCGCCGGCCCGTGGCCATGGAAGAGAACCATACGAGGAGGTACTGGGTGTCCGAAACAGTGCTGGTGCTGCGCTCCACGCGCGTCGTCACCCCTGAGGGGACCCGCCCCGCGACGGTCACCGTCGAGGACGGGAAGATCGCGGCCGTCCTGCCGCACGACGCCGAGGCCCCGGCCGGAGCACGGGTCGAGGACTTCGGCGACGATGTCCTGCTTCCCGGCCTCGTGGACACCCACGTACACGTCAACGACCCCGGCCGCACCGAGTGGGAGGGCTTCTGGACCGCCACCCGCGCCGCCGCGGCCGGCGGCATCACCACGCTCGTGGACATGCCGCTCAACAGCCTCCCGCCGACCACCACCACCGCCCACCTCGACACCAAGCGCGCGGTCGCCCGCGGCAAGGCCCATATCGACGTCGGCTTCTGGGGCGGCGCCATCCCGGGCAACGTCAAGGACCTGCGCCCGCTGCACGAGGCGGGGGTGTTCGGCTTCAAGTGCTTCCTGTCGCCGTCCGGCGTCGAGGAGTTCCCCGAGGTCGACCAGGAGCAACTGGCCGCCGCGCTCGGCGAGATCGCCGGCTTCGACGGACTGCTGATCGTGCACGCCGAGGACCCCGGCCACCTGGCGGCGGCCCCCGAGGCGCACGGCCCCAAGTACGCCGACTTCCTCGCCTCCCGCCCCCGGGTCTCCGAGAACGACGCCATCGCCGGGCTGATCGCCCTCGCCAAGCTGCTCGACGCCCGGGTGCACGTCCTGCACCTGTCCTCCGGTGACGCGCTGCCGCTGATCGCCGCCGCCAAGGCCGAGGGCGTGCGGATCACCGTCGAGTCCTGCCCGCACTTCCTGACCCTGACCGCCGAGGAAATTCCGGACGGCGCAACGGAGTTCAAGTGCTGCCCGCCGATCCGCGAGGCCGGCAACCAGGACGCGCTGTGGGCCGGCCTGGCCGACGGCACCATCGACTGCATCGTCTCCGACCACTCGCCCTCCACCGCCGACCTCAAGTCCGGTGACTTCGGCACCGCCTGGGGCGGCATCTCCTCCCTCCAGCTCGGCCTGCCCGCCATCTGGACCGCCGCCCGTGAGCGCGGCCACACCCTGGACGACGTGGTCCGCTGGATGTCCACCGCCCCGGCGGCACTGGTCGGCCTCCACCGGAAGGGCGCCATCGAGCCCGGCCGGGACGCCGACTTCGCGGTCCTGGCCCCCGACGAGACCTTCACCGTCGACCCGCAGGCCCTCCAGCACCGCAACAAGATCACCGCCTACGCGGGCCGTACCCTCCACGGCGTCGTCCGGTCCACCTGGCTGCGCGGCCGGCGGATCAACGACGGCACCACCCTCGCCGAACCCACCGGTGAGCTCCTCGAAAGGCCGCGCGCATGACCACCGGCGAGATACCCCGCTACACCGGCGACGCCGCCCCCTACGCAGGCGGCGACCCGTACGCCGACTACCGCACCCCGGGCCCGGACGGCTTCGCCTTCACCCACCTCCCCGACCTCGCCGACCGGCGGCTCGGCGCCGGCGTGCTCGCCGCCAACGACGAGTTCTTCGCCGAACGGGAGAACCTCCTGACACCGGGGGCCGCCCACTTCGACCCCGAGGCGTTCGGCCACAAGGGCAAGATCATGGACGGCTGGGAGACCCGGCGGCGCCGCGGCACCGACGGGGACCACCCCTTCCCGGCCGAGGAGGACCACGACTGGGCGCTGATCCGGCTCGGCGCGCCCGGCGTGATCCACGGCATCGTCGTCGACACCGCCCACTTCCGCGGCAACTACCCGCAGTCCGTGAGCATCGAGGGCACCTGCGCCGACGGCTCCCCGTCACCGGCCGAACTCCTCGCCGACGACGTCAAGTGGACCCCGCTCGTCCCGCGCACCGCCATCGGCGGGCACGCCGCCAACGGCTTCGCGGTGGACGCCGCCCAGCGCTTCACCCACCTCCGGCTCAACCAGCACCCCGACGGCGGCATCGCCCGGCTCCGGGTGCACGGCGAGGTCGTCCCGGCGCCCCGCTGGCTGGCCGCGCTGGGCACCTTCGACCTCGCCGCGCTGGAGAACGGCGGCCAGGTCGAGGACGCCTCGGATCGCTTCTACTCCTCGCCCACCAACACCATCCAGCCGGGCCGCTCCCGAAAGATGGACGACGGCTGGGAGACCCGGCGGCGCCGCGGCTGCGGCCACGACTGGGTCCGCTACCGCCTCACCGGCCAGTCCGTGATCCGCGCCGTGGAGATCGACACCGGCTACCTCAAGGGCAACTCGGCCGGCTGGGCGGCCCTGTCCGGCCGCGACGGCGAGAGCGGCGACTGGGTCGAACTGCTGCCGCGCACCCGGCTCCAGCCCGACACCGTCCACCGCTTCCTGCTGCACGACGCGCCCGCGGTGACCCACGTACGGATCGACATCTTCCCCGACGGCGGGATCGCCCGGCTCCGGCTGCACGGCTCCCTCACGCCCGAGGGGGCCGCGCGCCTGGAGTCCCGGCACCGGGAACTGGGCGGCTGACACACCCGGCGGGCGGGCACTCCTGACGGCCGGTCAGGGGCGCCCGCCCACCCGCTCACCGGGCCCGGAGCGCCGCCGGTGCGGCTCCGGACCGCGGAGAACGGGTCAGTCGTCGACCGAGTTCCAGAACATCACCTCGTACGCCTGGAGCAGGCGCCCGTAGCGGTGCGCCGCCGCCGGCCGCGCCTGGCCGGTGTCGATGCCGTGCTGCACCGCCGCGCGGGCCCGGGAAGCCAGCTCCGGCGAGGGCTCGGCGAACAGCGCGAAGAACCCGCGGGCCGCCTCGGGAAAGTCGTAGTGCTCCCGCATCGCGGTGTGCACCGTCGCGCAATAACCGCTCCAGGCCGCGAAGTTGGCGGTGATCGCGATGGCGGCGTCGGCCGGCTCGGCGCTCAGCGCGAGGCGCGCCGCGTAGGACGGGTACGCCTGGCAGCCGGGGCGCGGCTGGTACGCGACGAGGTCCCGGCCGGTCAGCCCGCAGGCGTCCGCCAGCGCGGCCAGCTGCTCCAGGGCCAGCGCCTCCCCATAAGCGAGCAGGTCGAAGAAGTCGGCCATCGGCGGATCACCGTCCGCCCGGCGCGCCAGATGCTGGAAACTGATCCGGTCGGCGCCGATGATCTGGTGCTGCTCCAGGGCGAAGGTGGTGAACACCGAGCGCGGCGCCTCGCCGGTGGCGATCCGGCGCACGAGCCGGTTGGCGTCCGGGTCCGGGGCGAGCGCGCGCACCGCGTCGTCGAGGACGGCGGTGGCGCTCGGCCGGGGGGCGGCGGGTCGGGCCATGCGGATCTCCTCCGGTGGGCGCGCAGCGGGTGGCCGGGGCCTCAGATTAGGGCCCGGCCACCCCTCCGGCACGGAGCACGCCCGCCCAGGTCAGCGCGGAATCACCTCATCGCCGCCCGCCCGGCCGCCCGTTCCGCCCGGCCGCCGGACCGGTCAGCGGGACCGCGTAGCCCGGGACGCGCCGTGCCCGCCCAGCGCGTGCCCGACGAAGGTGTCCAGCACCCCGTCGCCGACCACCACCGGGATCCGCTTCCCCTTCATGTCGACATAGACGTACGACTTCGCGGTCCTGACCAACTCCGGGATCCGCTGCCGCAGTTGCCGGGCCCGGGCGGTGTCGCCCGAGCGGTCCGCCTCGATCAGCCGGAGCGCGTCGCGGGCCGCGATCCCCCAGGCGCGGGTGGCGTCCAGCCACGGCTTGCTCTCCCGGACGAACGCCCGGGAGTCGAGCCGGTCGCGCAGCACCGCCGGCGCGTTCTGGAGGCGGCGCAGTACCGCGTCCAGCCGCCCGGCCCGGCCGTCCTTCCCGAACCGGGCGATGGCGGCGGCCAGTTCGGGCGCCTGACGCGGATTGATGGCCGAGGTGTAGTTGACGTCCGCGAAGGCGCGCAGCGCGCTCTCCGTACGGGCGTCGCCGCCGGCCAGCTCCCGGATCGCACCCCGCCAGGACGCCCGCGCGTCGTACGCCCGGTCGTTCCACACGTAGTCGGCCACGGTGTACAGCGCGAGGTCGGACGCGGCGGGCTGGATCATCGGATTCGCGGTGATCCCGGCCAGCTGTCCCGGCACCCCCGGCGCCCGCCCGTTGAACGGCCCGAGCATCAGCCGCTTGCTCACGTAGTCGTTGACCGGGTAGTTGTCCCACAGCAGGATCCGGTGCCCGAAGAGCTCCCGGGCCTGCCGCGCCTGCCCGACGCCGATCGTCGGCGCGATGACGCCCACGCCCGTCCACTCCACCAGCACGTTCCGGTCCAGCCGGGTGGCCAGCGCCTTCTTGTACGGCGAGGGCTTCAGGTCGGCGTACTCGGTCGGCACCATCTGGAGCGGCTGCGCTCCCGGATGCCGGGCGATGAACTCCCGGTTGACCCGGTTCAGCAGCTGCGCCTGCGCCGCCCCGGCCGCCCCGCCGCCGGTCCCGAACCTCGCCTTGTCGGCGGCGCAGTTCCACTTGGTGTAGCTGATGTCGTCCAGCGGCACCGCGAAGGTCCGCACGCCGATGTCCCACAGCGTGCCGAACTTGGCGGTCAGCGCCTTGACGTCGGCGGCCGAGCTGTAGCAGACGGACAGGCCGGGGGAGAGCGCGTAGGTGAACTCCACATGCCGTGCTCGCGCCCGGTCCACCAGCTCCCGCAGCCGCGCCAACCGGTCGGCGGGGTAGGGATCGCGCCACTTCTCCCGGAGGTAGGCGTCGTCCTTGGGGGAGTAGACGTAGATGTTCATCTTGTGCTCGGCGGAGAAGTCGAGCTGGTCGAGGCGCGCCTGATGGGACCACGGGGTCCCGTAGAAGCCCTCGATCACACCGCGCAGCGGGGTGGCCGGCCAGTCCCGTACGGCGGTGCCGCGCACCCGGGCGCCGGGCCGGTCGCGGTGCGGCAGCAGCTGACGGAGCGTCTGGGCGGCGTAGTACGTGCCGGTGGCGTCCCGGCCGGCCAGCGCGATCCGGCCGGCGCCGACGGCCAGCGCGTACCCGTCGGCCGGCAGTCCGCCGGTGCCGCGCGCGCCCAGCTCCCGCAGCGCCCGGGCCGCGCCCGCCCCGTCCACGTAGACGGTCAGCCGCCCGCCCTCGGGCGGCGCCTGCCCGGCCCGTACGACCTGCCGGGCGCCGGCGTCCCGCAGCGTCTTCGTGACCAGTGCCAGCGCCGGGGCGTCGGTCCCCGGTCCGGCGACGACGGTCACGGACCGGGTGATGGTGATGTGGTCGGTGCGGTCGTGAACGGACCGCGGGGTGGGGGAGACGGCATCGGCGCTCCCGGGGCTGTCCCGGGCGTCGGTGCCGCGGGCCGGAGCGGCGCCCGACGGCCCCGACATGCCCGCCAGGGGGATCACGGCGAGGGCCACGGCGAAGGCGGTGGCAACCGCGGTGCGCGTACGGTGCATCCTTCGGTCCTCCTCGGTGCAGCGAGGTCAGGGGACGAGTCTGGTGCGTGCGTCGCGCCGGGGCGCGTTACCGGTCGCGCGTCGTGCGCGGTGGCAGCAGGGTCACCCGATCGCCGGGCCGGGGCAAGGGGGCGTACTCCGTGCAGTGGGCGCGTCCCGCCCCGGCTGACTCCACGTCACCGGCCGGCCGCTAGCGCGACTTGGCGATGATGACCAGCAGGCTCAGGAAGGCCAGCAGCACATGGGTGGCGACGACGTAGACGAAGACCCGCACGTACAGCCCGCGCGGCGGCTTGTTCTCGACGTACCGCGCGGGGGCGGGCTCGGGAGACGAGGGGGCGGGGGAAGCGGGGGTGGGGTTTTCGGGCACGGCGAACGGGCCTTCCCTTCCGGAACGGTGAATGGCGGACGGTGCGGGCTCAGACCCCGCGGTGTGGTGACGCCCCGTCGCCCAGGCACAGCCCGGCGGCGCCGCTCTGCAGCAGCGTGTGCACGAACAGCAGCTCCACGCCGCCGCGGTCCGCCGCGGCGATCCGGTGCGGGGTCAGCGAGTCGAAGTGCGCGGCGTCGCCCGGATCCAGCACATGCGCCGCCTCGCCGAGGGTCAGCCGCAGCCGGCCCGAGAGGACGTAGAGCCACTCCTCGCCGGGGTGCACCCGCACCAGCTCGCGCTGCGCCCGGTATGGCACCCGGACCCGCAGCGACTGCATCGCCCGCCCGGCGCCGCCGACCGTCCAGTACGTCCAGCCGCCGGCCTCCGACGGCTCGCTGCGCCCGGCCCGCACGATGGGGTCGCGCTCGGGCGCGGTCTCGCCGAGCAGGTCGGATACCGTGGTGCCGTACGTACGGGCCAGCGCCAGCAGCATCGGCAGCGACGGCTGCCGTTGACCGGTCTCCAGCCGGGACAGGTGCGCCGGCGACAGGCCCACCCGCCGGGCCGCGGCCTCCAGTGTCAGGCCGCCGCGTCGTCGCAGGTCGCGCAGCCGGGGAGCGACGGTGGCGAACTCCTCCGGAGCGGTGCCGGAGGGCTCGTCGGGGAGCTCGGTCATGGCTCCGGTATAGCCAGCCCTCACCTCACAGGCAAAAGATTTGCCTGTGAGGCAAAGACCGCAATGACCGTTCGCGGGGCCCGCGGCCCGTTATTCGGCGTCCTGCGGGTACCAGCGGAGTTCGACGGTGTTGCCGTCGGGGTCGGACACATAGATCGACTGCGCCTCGCCCCGCGCCCCGTAGCGGCCGACCGGGCCCTCCAGCACCGTGAAGCGGCCCGAGTCGATGACCTGCTGCCAGTCCAGCGGGTCGACGACCAGACAGATGTGGTCCACGTTGGACCCGCCGCGGGGGCCGGTGATCAGGTCGATGATGGTGGACGGGCTCACCCGCGCCGAGGGGAACGGGGCCTTGCCGGCCCGCCATTCGTCCACCCGGACCGGCTCCAGACCGAGCAGTCCGCAGTAGAAGTCCAGTGAGCGCTCGATGTCCTCCACGGTGAGCACGAGGTGGTCGAAGTCCTTGACGCGCATGGGGTGTCCCTCCAGGGGAGTGTCGGTGAAGCGGAACCGGTGATCCGTCAAGGGGACCACGCGGGCGGCGCAGGGGAACAAATGGGGTGTCCTCGGAGTGTCCCTGTGAACTCCCGGGAAACTTCGGGGCCTTGGGATTGACAGGGGCATGTCTACGCGCGTCATGGTGTACGGCATGAGAATCCCCCCACGGATCACGAAGATCGGCGCCGCGGGCGCCCTCGCATCGGCCCTGCTCGTCGGCGGGACCGCGGTCGCCGCGACGCCCGCCGTCGCCACGACCCATGTGGCCACGGCCCACGTCAGGACCGTCCACGCCAACGACGTCGGCAAGGTCTGCTATTCCCAGCTCCCCTCCCAGGCCCACGACACCCTCAAGCTGATCGACCAGGGCGGCCCCTTCCCGTACCCGAAGGACGGGACGGTCTTCACCAACGCCGAAGGCGTCCTCCCGGCCCAGAGCGCGGACTACTACCACGAGTACACCGTCGTCACTCCGGGCTCGCCCACCCGCGGCGCCCGGCGCATCGTGACCGGCGAGAAGCAGCAGGAGGACTACTACACCGCCGACCACTACAAGACCTTCAACCTCGTCGACCGCGGCTGCTGAGATGCGGCAGCGGTAGCTGACCGACCGTCCACCCGGCGGCCGGGGTGCACCCGCACCCCGGCCGCCGTTGTGCTCCCCCGGACTTACGGGCCT
Source organism: Streptomyces sp. CT34 (assembly GCF_000805335.1). Taxonomy (GTDB): domain Bacteria; phylum Actinomycetota; class Actinomycetes; order Streptomycetales; family Streptomycetaceae; genus Streptomyces. The sequence goes on from NZ_KN708638.1 coordinate 6,552,786, forward strand.
CACCGGCCACTTCTCCCTCTCCTTCGCCCATTCTCGGCAGAAGGGGCGCACAGGGGCGCACCCCGAGGGAGGATTGTCAGTGGTTGCCGGTAGCGTTTCGGTGGATACGAGGAGTGGGCGGGCATCGGCGGCATACGGGCCAGTAGCGGTCAGCCGGCGCGGCGCGCCCCGGGAAGTACTGGGTCTGCCGTGAGCCGCGTCATAGCGGCAGCGAGCGTCGGAGAAGAAGGAAGGGCGGCGAACTGCCGTGTATCGCTGGGAGATCACCCGGGCCGCACTGGCGCAGCGCGTTTTCGCCATCGTCCGCAGCACCACGTACGACGAAGCGAGTGCCACCGCCGACACTCTGCTGTCGGCCGGCATCACGAGCCTGGAGATATCCCTCACCACCCCGTTCGCCCTGGAGGCGGTGACCACCCTCACCCGCGAGCTGGGCGACGACGCCGTCATCGGCGCCGGTACGGTCCTTGACGCGGTGTCGGCCCGGATGGCGGTGGACGCGGGCGCCCGCTTCCTGGTCTCGCCGAGCCTGGACGCCGAGGTCATCCGCACCGCCCACCGCTACGGCGTCCCGGTCTTCGCCGGGGTCTCGACGCCGAGCGAGATCGTGCGGGGCCTGGAACTGGGCGCGGACGCGCTCAAGCTCTTCCCGGCCACCGGGCGCCACCCGTCCTGGATCAGCGATGTCCGCGCCGCCCTGCCGCAGGCGCCGTTGCTGCCGACCGGCGGAGTGACGCCGGAGACCGCACCGGAGTGGATCGCCGCGGGCGCCGCCGCGGTGGGGATGGGCTCGGCCCTGTCGGAGGGGGACCGCGAGACCGTCGCCAAGCGCGCCGCGGACCTTCTGATACGGCTCGCCGACGCGGTGCCGGAACAGCCGGGTGGCGAGGGGACGATGGACCTCTACGGGGACTGACCGGGGGCGGGCCGGGGGATGGGCCGAGGTCGAACCGGGGGAGCGGAACGGGGAGTTGCGGGCCGGTGCCGTCCCACGGGCCGGGCGAGGGGTTCACCCGGCGCAGCGGCTCTGCCACCCTGAGCGCTCCGCTTACTGATCAGGAGTCAGCCCACCATGAAGCGCGCCGCCCTGCTCCCCGCCCTCGCCGGTCTGCTCGCCCTCACCGCCGCCGCCCCGGCGGCCTCGTACGCCACCCCCGCCCCGAGCCCGGGGGCCGCGCCGACCGCCGGGGCGACGGCGGCGCGGGAGCCGGCAGCCGACCGGCCCGACCGGCGCCCGGCCGACCTGCTGGACGCCGTCCCGCGCCGCCATGTGCTGCGCGTCTGCACCACCGGCGACTACCGCCCCTTCAGCTACCGCGACCCGAAGACCGGTGCCTACCGCGGTGTGGACATCTCCATGGCCCGGGACCTCGCCAAGAGCCTGGACGCCACGCCCCGTTACGTCCCCACCACGTGGGCGAAGCTCGTCGGCGACCTCGCGGCCGGCCGCTGCGACATCGGCATGGGCGGCGTCTCCATCACCCTCGCGCGGGCCCGCGCGGTGTACTTCAGCGAGCCGACCCGTGCCGACGGCAAGACGCCCCTCGTGCGCTGCGCGGACCAGGACCGGTACCGCACCCTGGCGCAGATCGACCGGCCCGGGACACGGGTCATCGTCAACCCCGGCGGCACCAACGAGCAGTTCGCCCGGGCGCACCTCAAGAAGGCCACCATCACGGTCCATCCGGACAACACCACGATCTTCGACGAGATCGTCGCCGGCCGGGCGGACGTGATGATGACCGACGCCAGTGAGACCCGCTACCAGGCGAGGATCCACCCCGAGCTGTGTGCCGTCCACCCGGACCGGCCCTTCACCTTCTCCGAGAAGGCGTACGCGCTGCCCCGCGGCGACGACGTGTTCCTGGCGTATGTGAACCAGTGGGTCCACCTGGCCACCCACGACGGCACGTACCGGAAGTACGAGAGCGCGTGGCTGGGGAAGTGACGGGCAGTCAGTTATCGGTGTCGGTATCGGAGTCAGAGTCGGTGTCCGTGCCGGACGGACCGGCGGGCCGGTGCCCCAGGACGTTGATCACCCGGCCGTTCGGGTCCACCGCGAAGAAGCGGCGGACGCCCCACTCCTCGTCCTGGAGGGGATGCACGATCCGCGCGCCGGAGGCCACCACCGCGGCGTACACCGCGTCCACGTCCGTCACCTCGATGCTCAGGTCGGGGGCGACCGGTGCGGTTTCGTCGCGGGTCATGAAGGTGAGCTGCGCGGTGGGGTGGGTGGGCGAGGCGAGGGTCATCACCCAGCCGTGGTTCATCACCTCCTCGAAGCCCAGCAGGCCGTAGAAAGCGCGGTTCTCGGCCAGCGCGTCGGCCTCGCCGCCGGGGGCGAGGTGGATATCGGGGACGACACGGCGTACGGACACGGGAGCTCCTCGGAGACGGGGTGCCGGGCGGCGGGCCGGACAGGGGGGAGGCTACGGGACCGGGAGCCGCCGTACCTCCTCAATGCCGTTGCGGAGCACCGTCGGTGGCCGTCCGGGTACCAGGCCGGGGCGAGCCGGCCGGAGGGAGTGGCCGCCGGCGGCGCGGGCGACCACGCCGGGTGCTCGGCGCCGGCGGACAAGTGTGCCTTGGCACTCCGGCGGACGCCACCGACGGCGGCCGGTCCGGCGACCGTACGGGCGGCCCGGCGGCCCGCCGCGTGAGGGCCCGCCCCCGGCCGGCTACGTATCCGCCGACCCCGCGTCGACCCCAGGAGCCCGTATGCCTCCCACCTCCGCGGCCCGGACCGCCACCACCGTCTCCCTCGTCACCGGCGCCACCCGCGGCATCGGCCGCGAGGTGGTGCGCCAGCTGGCCGCGCTCGGCCACACGGCGCTGCTCACCGGACGCTCCCCGGATGCCGCCCGGCGGGCCGCCGACGAGCTGCGCGAGGGCGGCCGGGACGGCGCCCGCCCGGACGTGCGGCCGCTGTGGCTGGATGTCACCGACGACCGCAGCGTCGCCATCGCGGCGGCCCAAGTGGCCGACGAATTCGGCAGGTTGGACGTCCTGGTCAACAACGCCGGGATCGCCTACGACACCGGGCAGCACGCCGTGACCGCCGATCTCCGCGCGGTCCGCGAGGCGGCCGAGACCAATCTCTACGGACCGTGGCGGACGGCGATCGCCTTCGTCCCGCTGCTGCGCGCCTCGGCGCATCCGCGGTTGGTCAACGTCTCCAGCGAGGCCGGCTCGCTGGCCAACATGGGCGGCGGCACCCCCGCGTTCGCGGCGTCCAAGGCCGCGCTGAACGCGCTGACCCGGATGCTGGCCGCCGAGCTGCGGGCCGACGGTGTGCTGGTCAACGCGGTCTGCCCGGGATGGGTGGCCACCGACATGGGCGGACCGGGCGGCCGGCCGGTCGCGGAGGGGGCCGCGAGCGTCCTGTACGCGGTGACCCTGCCCGACGACGGCCCGACCGGCGGCTTCTTCCGTGACGGCCGCCCGCTGCCCTGGTAGGCGGACGGTCACGCCCGGCCCGCCCGACGGTTCCGACCCGCCTTGTCCGGACAATGTGACCTCCGGACTTCCCGTCATCTGCCCGGACGGATACGCTCGCCGGCGTGGGGAAACGCGAAGCAGAAGCCGTGGGAGCCGAGGGCCCCGTCCAGTTCAGCGTGGACCGGAACAGTCCGGTCCCGTTGTATTTCCAGCTGTCGCAGCAGTTGGAGGCCGCGATCGAGAACGGCAGGCTGGCCCCCGGCAGCCTGCTCGGCAACGAGATCGACCTGGCCGGCCGACTGGGCCTGTCCCGGCCCACGGTGCGCCAGGCGATCCAGTCGCTGGTGGACAAGGGGCTGCTGGTCCGCCGCCGCGGTATCGGCACCCAGGTCGTCCACAGCCAGGTCAAGCGCCCGCTGGAGCTGAGCAGCCTCTACGACGACCTGGAGGCGGCCGGGCAGAAGCCGGCCACCCGGGTGCTGCTCAACACCACCACCGAGGCGAACGCCGAGGTCGCCGCCGCGCTGGGCATCGCCGAGGGCGCCGAGGTGGCCCTGGTGGAGCGGCTGCGGCTGACCCACGGCGAGCCGGTCGCGCATCTGCGCAACCACCTGCCCGTCGGGCTGCTCAAGCTGGAGACCGCCGACCTGGAGGAGACCGGCCTGTACCGGCTGATGCGGTCGGCCGGGATCACCCTGCACAGCGCCCGCCAGGCCGTGGGGGCCCGCGCGGCGACCGCAGAGGAGGCCGCGCGGCTCGACGAGCCCGAGGGCGCGCCGCTGCTGACGATGCAGCGCACCACCTTCGACGACACCGGCCGCCCGGTCGAATTCGGCTCGCACGTCTACCGCGCGTCCCGCTACGCCTTCGAGTTCCAGCTGCTTGTCCGGCCCTGAGCCGGTCCGGTCCCTTCCGCGCCGACCAGCGGTTTCGTCCGCCGGCGAGCGGTGCTTCCGGCTGCGCGTATCCGCGGAGCGGCGGGCCTGCCGCCGCCTGACCTGCGCCCCGCCCGACCACCACGCTCGCGTCAGAATGTTCGGACAAACTATTGACGTGGCCGGACGCGCGCCGTTACAACTCCTCCAGCCGCAATCCGGCGGCCGGGGAGCGAAGGCGGTCCACGATGATCTGCGCGCGCATGGCTCGACCCGTATCTGCTCGGCACACGACGCTCCGCACCGCCGTCGCCTTACTGGCCGCAGGTGGACTGCTCGCCGGGTGCGGCGCCTCCGGCGGGAAGGCCGGGAGCGCGACCGGCGGCAGCGGCGGGCGCGCCGGCGCGGCACACATGACCATCGGGATGGTCAGCCACGCCGGCGACGGCGACACCTTCTGGGACATCGTGCAGAACGGCGCCCGGCGGGCCGCCGCCAAGGACGGCGTCAGATTCCTCTACGCCCATGACAAGGAGGGCTCGCGGCAGGCCGAGCTGATCCAGTCCTACATCGACCAGAAGGTCGACGGGCTGATCGTCACGCTCGCCAAACCGCAGGCCGTCAAGGCCGCCGTCGGAAAGGCGGAGGCGCAGGGCATACCGGTCGTCACCGTCAACTCCGGCGGCGAGTTCTCCGCGGCCTACGGGGCGCTCGCGCACATCGGGCAGGACGAGACGGTGGCCGGCCGCGCGGTCGGCGACGAGCTGAACGGCCGGCACGCCCGGCACGTCCTGTGTGTCATCCACGAGCAGGGCAACGTGTCGCTGGAGGACCGCTGCGCCGGCGTCCGCGCGGCGTTCCACGGGAAGGTCGACACCCTGAACGTCGACGGGACCAACGCGCCCGCCTCCCAGTCCTCCCTCCAGGCCGAGCTCCAGGCCGACCCCTCCCTCGACACCGTCGTGACGCTGGGGGCGCCCCTCGCCTCCCTCTCCGTCAAGGCGAAGCAGCAGGCCGGCAGCTCGGCGCAGATCGCGACGTTCGATCTCAACGCCGAGGTGGTCAGGCTCCTCAAGGCCAAGGACGTGGCGTTCGCGGTGGACCAGCAGCCCTACCTCCAGGGCTACGAGGCGGTGGACCTGCTGCGGCTCCACCGGGACAACGCCGACGTCCTCGGCGGCGGCAGGCCGGTGCTCACCGGGCCGGCCATCGTCACCGGCAAGGACGTACCGCAGCTGGAGCAGTACACGGGGCGTGGCACCCGGTGACCGAGAAGGGAAGGCGGGACCCCATGAACCGGTACAGATCGCCGGTAACGGATACTTGGAAGGTTGCCCGGCCCGGCCTGCCGGAGTCGCGGCGACAGCAGACCAAGCAGGCACGGCAGGCACCGCCGGCACGGACGGACCGGCGAACGCGGCCGGCACAGCGACAACAGCGGGAAAGGCAAGTCCTCGTGGCAAGGGTAGGAAGAAGAGGACGCGTCGTGTGCGCCGTGCTGGCGGCGGTGCTCGGCGCCGGTCTGGCGGGATGCAGCAGCACCGGAGGCAAGCGCGCCGAGGAGGCGCGCGCCGCCCAGGCCGCCGGCGGCAAGGCCGCGGTCAACACCCCCCGGTGGACCTTCGCGATGGTCACGCACTCCGGGGACGGCGACACCTTCTGGGACATCGTGCAGAACGGCGCCCAGCAGGCCGCCGCCAAGGACAACATCAAGTTCGTCTACGCGCACGACAAGGAAGCCCAGCGGCAGAGCCAGCTCGTCCAGTCCTACATCGACCAGAAGGTCGACGGGCTGATCGTCTCGCTCGCCAAGCCGGACGCCATGAAGGACGTCGTCCTCAAGGCCGAGAAGGCCGGCATCCCGGTGATCACGGTCAATTCCGGTGCCGAGGAGTCCAAGGCGTTCGGCGCGCTCAGCCACATCGGGCAGGACGAGACGGTGGCCGGCGAGGCGGTCGGCGAGGAGCTGACCAAGCGCGGCCGGAAGAAGGCGCTGTGCGTCCTGCACGAGCAGGGCAACGTCGGCCACGAGCAGCGCTGCGACGGCGCCAAGAAGACGTTCAAGGGCGATCTGGAGAAGCTGTACGTGGACGGCACCAACATGCCCGACGTCCAGGCGTCCATCGAGTCCAAGCTCCAGGCCGACCCGGCCATCGACGCGGTGGTCACCCTCGGCGCGCCCTTCGCCCCCGCCGCCGTCAAGGCCAGGGAGCAGGCCGGCAGCAAGGCCGAGATCGACACCTTCGATCTGAACGCGCAGGTCGCGGCCGGCCTCAAGGACGGTTCGCTGGGCTTCGCGGTCGACCAGCAGCCCTACCTCCAGGGCTACGAGGCGGTCGACCTGCTGTGGCTGTACAAGTACAACTCCGACGTCCTCGGCGGCGGCAAGCCGGTGCTCACCGGACCCCAGGTGATCACCAAGAAGGACGCCGACGCGCTCCTGGACTACACGAAGCGGGGGACCCGATGAGCCACGTTGACGCACCTCCCCGGCAGCCCGCCCCGCCACCCAAGAGCACCGGCGACGAGCGGCTGCTGCACCGCTCGCTGGCGCGCCGGCTGATGGGCCGGCCCGAACTGGGCTCGGTGGTCGGCGCCGCCGCGGTCTTCCTCTTCTTCTCGATCGCCGCCGAACCGTTCCTGCGGGCCTCCAGCCTCTCCACGGTCCTCTACGCGTCCTCGACGATCGGCATCATGGCCGTCCCGGTCGCGCTGCTGATGATCGGCGGCGAGTTCGATCTGTCGGCCGGTGTCATGGTCGTCAGCTCGGCGCTGATCTCGTCGATGTTCAGCTACCAGATGACCGCCAACACCTGGGTCGGCGTCGGAGTGTCGCTGCTGGTCACCCTCGCCTTCGGCGTCCTCAACGGCGTCCTGCTGACCCGTACGAAGCTGCCCAGCTTCATCATCACGCTCGGCACCTTCTTCATGCTGACCGGCCTCAACCTCGGCTTCACCAAGCTGATCAGCGGCACCGTCTCGACGAAGTCCATCGCCGACATGGAGGGCTTCGCCTCGGCGCGGGCGCTGTTCGCCTCGCATCTGACCATCGGCAGCGTCGACATCCAGATCACCATCGTGTGGTGGATCGTGCTGGTCGCGGTGGCCACCTGGATCCTGCTGCGGACCAAGGTCGGCAACTGGATCTTCGCGGTGGGCGGTAACGCGGACGCCGCGCGGGCGGTCGGTGTCCCGGTCACCAGGACCAAGATCGGCCTCTACATGGGCGTCGCCTTCGCCGCCTGGATCTCCGGCCAGCACCTGCTGTTCTCGTACGACGCGATCCAGTCCGGCGACGGCGTCGGCAACGAATTCCTCTACATCATCGCGGCGGCCGTCGGCGGCTGTCTGATGACCGGCGGCTTCGGCTCGGCGATCGGTGCCGCCGTCGGCGCGTTCATCTTCGGCATGACCAGCAAGGGCATCGTCTACGCGCAGTGGAACCCGGACTGGTACAAGTTCTTCCTCGGCGCGATGCTGCTGCTCGCCACGCTGCTGAACGCCTGGGTCCGCAAGCGGGCGGAGGCCACAAAATGACGGCGCTGGTCGAACTTCGTGACGTCAGCAAGCTCTACGGCAACATCAAGGCGCTGGCAGGCGTGTCGCTGGAGGTGCACGCGGGAGAGATCTCCTGTGTGCTCGGCGACAACGGCGCCGGCAAGTCCACCCTCATCAAGATCATCGCGGGGCTGCACCAGCACGACGCCGGAACCTTCGCCATCGAGGGCGAGGAGACCCGGCTCGGCTCCCCGCGCGAAGCCCTGGACCGCGGCATCGCCACCGTCTACCAGGACCTGGCCGTCGTCCCGCTCATGCCGGTGTGGCGGAACTTCTTCCTCGGCTCCGAACCGACCACCGGCATCGGCCCGTTCAAACGGCTCGACGTCCGCACCATGCGCGAGACCACCCGCAGTGAGCTGCTGCGGATGGGCATCGACCTGCGCGATGTCGACCAGCCCATCGGCACCCTCTCGGGCGGCGAACGTCAATGCGTCGCCATCGCCCGCGCCGTCTACTTCGGCGCCAAGGTCCTCGTCCTGGACGAGCCGACGGCGGCGCTCGGCGTCAAGCAGTCCGGCGTGGTCCTCAAGTACGTCGCCGCCGCCCGCGACGCCGGGCTCGGCGTGGTGTTGATCACCCACAACCCGCACCACGCCTACCTCGTCGGCGACCGCTTCGTCCTCCTCAAGCGCGGCACCATGGCCGGCAGCCACCTCAAGTCGGAGATCGCGCTGGACGAGCTCACCCGCCAGATGGCGGGCGGCAGCGAGCTGGAACAGCTCAGCCACGAGCTCGCCCGTACGGAGACCCCCGAATTCCCGGGAGGCCACCGCCCGGAGTGACCCCGGCGGCGCCCCGCGGCGGCTCTCCGGCCGCCGCGGGGCCCACGCCCCCGCATCGCGGTGCGCCGGACCACCCGGGTGATGCACAATCGCAGCGGACCATCCACGCCGAGGCCCCGGCCTCCCCGAGACCCGCAGGGACGAGACGACTCTTGCGAGCACGCAGCCGCCGCGACCGTAACGGCAGCCGTAACGGCGAAGAGGTGGGCCGATGAGCATGTACCGGGACCGGGTGCACCGAGGATCCGCCAGAGCCACCGTGCTGCGCACGGTCGGCGCCCGGGAGCGCCGCTCCCACCTGACCGCCCCGCGCGTGCCCACCGTCGGCATCGACATCGGCGGCACCAAGGTCATGGCCGGCGTGGTCGACGCCGAGGGCACCATCCTGGAGAAGGTCCGCACCGAGACGCCGGACAAGTCCAAGAGCCCCAAGGTCGTCGAGGACACCATCACCGAGCTGGTGCTCGACCTCTCCGACCGGCACGACGTGCACGCCGTGGGCATCGGCGCCGCCGGCTGGGTCGACGCCGACCGCTCCCGGGTGCTCTTCGCCCCGCATCTGAACTGGCGCAACGAGCCGCTCCGCGACCGCCTCGCCGGCCGCCTGGCGGTCCCGGTCATGGTCGACAACGACGCCAACACCGCCGCCTGGGCGGAATGGCGGTTCGGCGCCGGCCGCGGCGAGGACCACCTCGTCATGATCACGCTCGGCACCGGCATCGGCGGCGCGATCCTGGAGGACGGCGCCGTCAAGCGCGGCAAGTACGGCGTCGCCGGCGAGTTCGGCCATATGCAGGTGGTGCCCGGCGGCCACCGCTGCCCCTGCGGCAACCGCGGCTGCTGGGAGCAGTACAGCTCCGGCAACGCCCTGGTGCGCGAGGCCCGCGAGCTGGCCGCCGCCGACTCACCGGTCGCGTACAACATCATCGAGCGGGTCGGCGGGCGCGTCCAGGACATCACCGGACCGCTGATCACCGAGCTGGCCCGCGAGGGCGACGCCATGTGCGTCGAGCTGCTCCAGGACATCGGGCAGTGGCTCGGCGTCGGCATCGCCAACCTCGCCGCCGCCCTCGACCCCTCCTGCTTCGTCATCGGCGGTGGCGTCAGCGCCGCCGACGACCTGCTGATCGGCCCGGCCAGGGACGCCTTCCGGCGCCATCTGACCGGCCGCGGCTACCGCCCCGAAGCCACCATCGCCAAGGCCCAGTTGGGCCCCGAGGCCGGCATGGTCGGCGCCGCCGACCTGGCCCGCCTGGTGGCTCGCCGCTTCCGGCGCGCCAACCGCCGCCGAGTGGAGCGCTACGAGCGCTACGAACGGTCCGGCCGCCGATGACCGAACCGGATCCGCCCTCCATGCATGACGACCTGCCGCCCGTACGGGACGACCACACCGCGCTGCCGCCCCGTGCCAAGCGCCCCCGGCCCTTCCTCAAGGCGCTGATCATCTTCCTGTTGATCACGATCCCGGCGGGCTATCTCGTGATCTCCGCCGAGCAGAGCCGCCGGAGCGGCGAGGACGCGTCGGCCGAGGCCGCCGCCGGCGGCCTGACCAACGCCTTCCCCTCCAAGCTCCAGCAGCGGGTCTACAACGTCCCGGTACCGATCGGCTCCACGCCGGTCTACTACTACGAGACCAACTCCTGGCAGACCAGCTCGCTGTTCGTGCAGTTCCGGACCGACGAGTGGGGCCTGGCGCACTATCTCGCGGCCGTCGGTACCAGCACCGCGGCCCTCAAGGACGGCGCGAGCACCATCCCGCCCGCACAGGCGGCCAAGGTCGGCTGGGACTTCGACGCCGACTGGCCCTGGCAGGGTGTCACGGTCGCCAGGAAGGCGCCGCTGCCCACCCAGAAGATCATGGTCAGCACCGATGAACCGGGCCACCCGGTCGTCTACGTCGTCTCCACCGTGACGTTCTGAGGGCCGCGCCGCACCGCCCGCCGTCCCGCGGCGCCGTGCCGGGTTATCGGGCCGTTCCTGACCCGGGTGTCAGGACCGCGTCATGGAGTGGGTAGCTTGGTCGGGTGAGCGAGAAGACCCTGCAGCACCGGATCGACGGTCCCGACGACGCCCCCGTACTGGTACTGGGCGCGTCCCTCGGGACGACCTGGCACAGGTAGGCGGAACCGTCTTCTGACGTCCACGTGGTCCAGATTGCTGCCGTTCACGCGGGTGGGGTCTGCGTGGTTCACGTGCGTCGATGGTGTTGGTGACAGCAATGTGACACGTGATGGTCACTGAGGCCCCTCGCGGGCAGGTGCTGGCAGGGGGCTCGGCGTTCCTCAGCGGCGAGGTCCGCTCCTCGATCCTGCTGCGGCGTCTGGGATCGTCTTGAGTGCCGCAGCGGGCGGCGCCGTGGCTGGGCCTGCCCAGGACTGCTACGAGCCTCGGATCAACGAGGGGAAGACCCGTCGTGAAATCGTCCGTTGCCTCAAGCGGTATGCGGCCTGGGAGGTCTTCCACATGGTCGGCCAGCTACAGCCAGGACCCCGCTTATAGGGCTGATAGGCAGTGACAGCTGAGGCGCCCGCCGGGCAGGCGCCGGCGGGGGCTCTACGCGCGGCGGTTGGCAGCTGCCGTAGTCCGGAACGGCCCCCTTGGAACCATGCAGGGGTGTCACGGCTACTGAGGGGCGGAGACGCTTTGAGGCGGGACCAGTGGTAGGTAGTGCGGCTGTGCTGTCGAATTTCGGCCAAGTTGCGGTGAACGTCTGCGGACGTAGCCGGACGTCCACGGACTGACGCGTACACAGTGAGAACTGCTGAGACAGAACGGGACTGGCTAGGTTCAATCCACGATCGGTTACCTGCTTTGCTTGGCGGGCCACACTGAATCCATGACGAGCTTTCAGCAGCGGAAAGCGATAGGTGACGCGCATGAGCGGTACGTCGCCGAGCAACTCACCAGGCGAGGGTGGGAAGTCGACTTCTGGGGACAAGGGCAGCTGAGCCGGGCGCTTCAATGCGCGCTCAGGAACACCGGCAGTTCCATCCGGTGGTTCCCGGATCTCATTGCGGCGAAGGCCAAGGACCTCGTACTAATCGACTGCAAGGGTGGGATGACCAGCAGGCAAACGGGGCGGCATGCTGTCGAGCGGGCTGCGGTGGTTGCGCATTTGCAGTTCGTTGCCTGGACACAGCTCCCGGTCTACTACGTCTTCGATGGCCTTGATGTGCGGTCGCCGTACGATGTGCTCGTCGCGGGACAGAAAGGGCCGCACAGCATTGCGGGATCAGGCGCCCCATACTTTCTCATCTCCGCCCAGGGAGCCCGTCACTTCGACGACCTGTTCGGCATGCCGGACGTCGCCCAGCTGGATATTGCCTCGTAGCTTTTCCCGACCGTGGCCTCGGGCCGCCCCGTGGGTGATGACCACAGGCACTCCCGCCCCGCACGAACCATCGGCATGCACCTTCCGGGCGATGGAGGTAGCTCTCCCAGCCTTCTTAGGTGCGTTTCACTCGCCTTGGCTCCACATGGTGACACCTTTCCTGCTGGGTGTAACCGCCGGGGACGTCCGCGCCGACGGAGATCCAGAAGGGTTCGGACTCGCGGAAGTGCCCGCCGCCCGTGTGCCACTCCAGTCCGGGGTATTGGTGGCGTAGAGACCGAAGCGCGGCTGAGGCGAGTCCGAGCCGCTTGTAGCCAGGATAGGAGACGGGTGATTCCACCCAGCCGATCGCGCAGGGCCAGCACACCACGTATTCGACCTCGAACGCGACTTCGTCCCCCACGTAGGCGACTCGGATACGCCAGCCTGTCCGTTCGTACGCCCCGGCAGGCCGGTCTAGCCAGGGCCTCGGCGGGGTGGTGGTTGGGTCGAAGCGATAGATCTCGGGATATACCCATCGGTGGAGTCGGTCGCGCCATGTCGGTTTCTCGGGCCACGCGTGGATCCAATGGACGTGGTGGGCGAGTTCTGCTACAGCGCGGATCGCGGCTTCTAGTCCAGCTTCGGTCATAGCTGTTCCAGGCCGAGCCGGCCGAGACGGGAGCGTATTGCGGTGGGCTGTCGCCCGAATTCGCTGGCTAGTACCTCGTAGTCGCGCTGCCCCGCTCGGTACAGGGACAGGAGTCTCTCTTCGTCGGCCCTGCTCCATGCTTTGCCGAAGTTCGGGTAGCGGGCGCGGAGTCGATCCGGATCCTCGCGCCGGCTGGAGCTGTGGGCGTGGACGACCTCGATGGATTTGACGGTGCCCATGGGGAAGCGCACGCGCTCCGTGTCGCCGAGCCACAGGATCAGGTGGTCGTTGTCGAACGTGATCCGGTCGGCCGGGACGGTCGTTGCACGGCGTCGGCAGTCATCGTCGTCCGGGTCGGCCATGAACTCGGTGAAGCTGATGCGGAATGAAACGCGACTGGTAGTTTCCCCCATGGCTTCAGCCTGCCGCAACGGTCCCTTCGGGAACAGGTTGGCGCTTCGTGCTGCGATCGGAATCAGCCGGGGCGGATTACTAGCCGAGCACCTGACGGCAGCCCGAGTGACGAGGTCATCAAGCCGTGAGTGAGGGGCACGCCGTGCTTTGCCCGGTGCTGCTGCGGGCTCAGCGTGACTGGGTACGTCTCGAACTGCACCCCTCCATCACCTACCAGGCAGCGATCCGAACCAACGGCACACCCCGGTCATAGGGGCGACGTGTGATAGCGCGCGAGAAGCAAGAAGTCCCCGTCGGCTCGCTCCGGCGGGCTTCTGCGCGTAGCAGCCCCCGAGTCGGCGTGGTTGTCGGCCGATCGCGTCGACAGGCCGCCTGCGTGTCACCAATGACGGAACGGAGAAGCAGTCAGCGCGCTGGCGTTTTGCAGAATAACCGCGTTCTTGAATCAGTGCTGCGAGCGATTGCAGACCGTCGGGACCTGGGTATCCGGGTCGGTGTGCTTCCAGGGCCTGAGGACGGAGGGACTGCGCCATGCCAGTAGCTAAACGCAGCGAACAGTTCACTGCAACTGCCCATGGCAGGGCGCCCGTGAAGCGGGTCAAGATCTCCACCGGCGCTTGTCGTCAGCGTTTCGCCGCGCTACCGCCGCGGTCTTCCGCCGCTACACCGGTTGACCCCAGACGTGTGGGTTGACCAGCCGGTTGTCGTCGTAGCGGAACAGGGAGGCGTACAGCGTGGTGTCGTGCAGTCGTCCGTCGCAGCCTGCCTCGGGGAGTAGGGGGCGGTAGTAGGTCAGGGAGGCGCAGATCTTGGCTGCGAGGGTGTCGCCTATACCTTCCTCGCGGCCCGGACGGCGACCGCCTGGCCATCGGGGGCGCCGAAGCAGAGGCGTACCCGGACGCCGGCGGCTGCGCGCTCGGCGAGCATCTTGGCGACGTGGGGATTGGATTGGGCGAGGAAGGTCCCGGAGAAGACGAGCACGCAGATCTGCTCCCGGGTCACCGCCAGCAATTGGAGCCACATGTCCCTGGTGGCAGACGTCGATGTGTGTTGTCAGTAGCGACTTCTATGTTCGTCTCGGTCATTCAAGTTCGAGGTGGATCGGGGTAACGCTGTATGGCTGACCGGAAGTTGTTTGCCCACAGCCGTAGTTCGGCTGGTGTGCGGCACTCGCTGGAGGATCATCTGCGGGGATCGGCCGCTCTGGCAGGGCGGTTCGGTGAGGTGTTTGGTTGTGGGGAGCTGGCTGCGTACCTGGCTTTGATTCACGATGTCGGTAAGGGGACGTGTGCGTGGCAGGACCGTCTTGTGGCCGTCGAATGTGAGGGTGGCGGCCGGGTGGGGGTGGGGCACAAGCACGCGGGTACGTTCCTTGCCGACAAGTACACGAAGTTGCCCTTCGGGGCGGTGGTCTTCGGGCACCACGGTGGCATGCCGGATATGGAACAGCTCAAGGATGAGCTGGTGCGAGCGATGGCAGGCGGCGACGAAGCGCAGCGGGTGGCGGAGGCGATCCGTGCTGTGGAGGCGGTGGTGCCGGAGATCCACCCTGATCCGCGGCCAGCGCTCCCGACGTGGTTGGGGGCGCCTTCGGGGCAGGGGCGCCTGGGGCTGGATCTGTTGGTGCGGATGCTGTTCAGCTGTGTGGTCGACGCGGACTTTCTCGACACCGCGGCACACTTCGGTTGCGCTGGCGTGCGCCTGCGTGAGTCGGTGGATATGACGGCGTTGGTCGAGCGTTACGAGGTGCGGCGGGCGAAGTTGCTGGCCGGCCGGGAGCCTTCTCCGGTGGACGCTCTGCGGCAGAGGGTATACGAGCAGGCGTGCGTGGCCGCCTCGGGAAAGCCGGGGGTGTACGTGCTGCATGTGCCGACCGGTGGTGCCAAGACCATGGCTGCGGGGGCGTTCGCGCTGCGGCATGCGGCGGCGAACGGTATGGGCCGGGTGATCCTCGCGGTGCCTTTTATCTCGATCACTGAGCAGAACGCCGCCGTCTACCGCCGGTTGCTCGATCCCGACTCGTCCTCCCCAGAGGAAGCCGTTGTCCTGGAGCATCACAGTGCCGTGGACCTGGACTCCGAGGAGCGTTTGAAGGGCCTGACGGATGAGCAGCGTGAGGAGCTCCAGTCGCGAGCCCACACGGCGCGGCTGGCGGCGGAGAACTGGGACGCCCCGTTTGTGGTGACCACTACGGTGCGGCTGTTCGAGTCCCTCTTCTCGCACAAGCCGTCGCAGATGCGGC
Source organism: Streptomyces sp. CT34 (assembly GCF_000805335.1). Classification (GTDB taxonomy): domain Bacteria; phylum Actinomycetota; class Actinomycetes; order Streptomycetales; family Streptomycetaceae; genus Streptomyces. The sequence continues at coordinate 6,568,060 of NZ_KN708638.1, forward strand.
GGTTGCACCGCTTGGCCGGCTCGGTGATCGTGCTGGATGAGGTCCAAGCTTTGCCCGATCGGCTGCTGATTCCGATCCTGAGCGTCTTGCGGGGCCTGGTCGACCACTTCGGGGTCACCGTGGTGCTGGCGTCCGCCACTCAGCCTTCCTTCTGGAGGCTGCCCGCGTGGGAGGGGCTGGAGCGGCGGAACATCGTCGATGATCCGTCTGGGCTGTTCGAGGCGCTGCGGCGAGTCGATTACGCATGGCGGACGGGCGATGATGTGTCGTTGGAGAGCATCGCGGCTGAGGTGGCCGCATATGAGCAGGTGCTCACGGTGGTCAACACGACGAAGGATGCCGCACGCTTCCACCGCCACCTCGATGAACACGTGGCACACGGCGCCGAAGTGCTGCATCTGTCGACTCGGATGACTGCTGGCCACCGTCGCGAAGTCATCGCCGAGATCAAGGAGCTGCTCGGCAACGGGCAGCCCGTGCAGGTGGTATCCACCAGTCTCATCGAGGCCGGAGTGGATCTGGACTTCCCGCGGGTGTACCGCGCGTGGGCGCCGGCGGAATCACTGCAGCAGGCCGCGGGACGATGCAACCGCGACGGCCGCCTGCACCGCGGCACCGTCGTCATCTTCCAGCCCTCCGACGGCAAACAACCACGCAGCACGTCCTACGAGGCTGCCTTGAATGCCAGCGGCGCCCACTTCGGGCCTGGCCGGTCTGCTCCGGACGACCTGGAAGCTCTTGAGCGCTACTACCCCCTGCGCTACACCCTCCAACAGGGGACCCCCGATTCAGGGCTCGGGGCCGAGATCGAGTACCTGCGGCACCTCCTCAACTTCCCCGAGGTCGACCGCAGTTTCCAGATGATCGAGGACGCCCTGAGTGCACCGGTAGTCGTCATTCGCCAGGAGGCCGATAGAGAGGCCATTGAATCGGCCATCGCGCAGCTTCGGGACTTCGAGCATCCTTGCGGCCCTGAGGTGCTGCGCAGCCTGCAGCCGCACACCGCTTCCCTGCCGCGCGGTGAGGCGGAGGCGGCCCTGCGCTCTGGCCTGGCGACGCCCATCACCGGCGACCTGTTGCTGTGGGAAGGGGGGTACCACCCCCAGCGCGGACTCGACCCGGACGCTCCCGAGGACCGCAGCGCGTTCAATTACTGACGAGTGTCCCCCTTGGATGTGCCTGTCCGCGGTTGACAGGGTGGTCGGCATAGGACGTGGCACCATAGGCAAGTGCTGCCCCGCATGTCGGTCAATGCTTAGGTTCTCCGGTAGGCCAGGAGACGCCGGTTCGTCGCCATGGGCGCGGCGGTCGGGTTCGTGGGCCTCTTGGTGATGGCTGCCGACGAGCCGCGTATGTAATGGGGCGTGCTGCTGGGGTAGTTGCCCCAGTATGGCGGTCGCTTGCCGCGGCCGAGGGTCGCAATCATGTCGGTGGATGGGTGCTGCTCTGCACCACCAGGGTCCGCACCGGTGAGGGGCGGGGCTGTCAGCCCCGCCCCTCACTCGTGCCCCCATCGAGCGAACTTCATCTCGAACACTCGTCACACAAGCTACCCGTGGCCCAGGATCGCTTCCGACCACAAGTAGAACCAATCCACCGACATGGAAGCTGCAACTGGAGGGGCCATGACCGCAATTACCTTGATTGAACCCGACAGCGCCGTCGTCACCGTGATCCTCGTGCTCGTGCTCGTGATCCGTCGACGTGCTGTGCGACTCCTTCTGTAGCTGGCCTGAACTGCCCTAATACACGGCGGCGTTGCCGATATGCGGCCGGCAGCGCTGCTGTCGGAGGGCCGTTGTCAGTGGCCGCCGATACGGTGCGGAGTCGAGGTGGTGCCAGCGGCGACATGCAGGCTGCTGGCCCGCCAATGATGCGTATTCGGGAAGGAGTTAAGGGTGGAGTCGGACACCAGAAGGCGCCTCGGTCTGGCCGAGCGGCGCGGCAACGAGGGCTGGGTCTATCCGGATTTGGTGGTGGAGGTGGCAGGTCCGCTGGCCTGCTTCACCCGGCCCGAGCTGAAGGTGGAGCGGGTCTCCTACCCGGTGATGACGCCCTCTGCGGCGGCAGGGGTGCTGGAGGCCATCTACTGGAAACCGGAGTTCCACTACGTGGTTCGGGCGATCGAGGTGCTCAGGCCGATCGAATGGACGTCGATCCGCCGTAACGAGGTGAAGTCGGCGATTTCAGCCGCCGAGGTGGCGTCACTGCGTAAGGATCCGCAACGGCGCTACGACGTGGAAAGAGACCGCGATCAGCGCAACACCATGCTGCTGCGGGATGTCGCCTACCGCATTCGAGCTCAGGTGAAGCCTGCGGCGCACAGCCAGGGCGTGTCCCCTGCCAAGTACCGGGAGCAGCTGCGCCGCCGTGTGGACAAGGGGGCCTGCTTCTCCCAACCGTTCCTCGGATGCCGTGAGTTCAGCTGCTCCTTCGGCCCCGCTACCGATGCCCCGACCATCGACAGGGACGAGGAGCTGGGAGTGATGCTGCACTCCATCATCTATCCCAAGCACGGCCAAGGCGGCGGGGAGCAATACCGCTGGTTCCGCGCTCAACTCATCAACGGCGTGCTCAACGTTCCGGCGAAGCCCTTGGACGACAGCCAGGTTGCACTGCCCGCCGTCGGGGCGCGAACGTCCGCGCGGGGGAACTGACCACATGTTGCTGCATCGCCTGACGGAGTACGCCGACCGGGCAGAGAAACTGCCGCCCCCGTACTACCGCACGAAGAAGATCCAGTGGGTACTGCGCGTACACGCCGACGGCATGACCGCCGACGACCTGTACGACCGGCGCCTGCCCAAGGGGTCCAAAGAAAAACCGCTGCAGACGCCAGCTCCGTATGTCTACCGATCCGGGAAGACCCCGCCGCCCTCCCTGCTGGTAGACACTGCCCAGTACGTCCTTGGGGTGCCGAAAGTCGCGGCCGACGGCAGTGTCAGCGACGCCGCCATCCAAGAGGCCCACCGCCGCCGGGACGAGTACGCTGACCTGCTGCTGTCCTGGGCCGAACGCCACCCCGACGACCTGGGCGTCAGCGCGCTGGCCACCTTCGTCTCCTCAGGCGGCCTGGCCCGCGTGAAGATCCCGCAGGAGTTGAACGCAACCGACACCGTCGCGGTGATGGATGCGGACTCCGGCTGGCTGCACCTTCGGCCCTCCGCGCAGGAGGCGTGGGCGGCGCAGGTCCGCGCACGCAAAGCCGGCAGCGGCACGATCGGCGTGTGCCTGGTATGCGAGGGCGAGGGGGAACTGCTCACCACCATTCCCGAGAGCATCAAGTCCGGTGCCATCCCCACCAGCGGAGTGGGCCGCGACGCACAGTTGGTGAGCATCAACGCCTCAGCCCACGGCCGCGGCGGCGCCCTCCAACTGGTCAACACGCCCGTCTGCGAAACCTGCGGCTCCCGCTCCATGGCCGCCCTCAACCTCCTGCTCGCGGACGACCGTCACCGGCGGCGCGCCGCGGAGTCGGTCACGGCGTGGTGGACCCGCGAACCCGCCGACCCGCTCTTTGACACCCTGGACCATCCCACGGAAGAGACGGTCGCACGGCTTGTCGACTCCCTGCACGCCTGCCCCGACCCGATCACCGCTGAGCGTCTCGATCCCAACGGCTACTACGCGCTCACCCTCGCCCTGAACAACGCCCGGGTGGCCGTCCTGGACTGGCTGGACACCACTGTTGGGCGGCTGCGCAACCACCTCGGCGCCTGGTTCGAAGACCACAAGGTCTTCGACGGGTGGACCGGCTCCTACCGCTACCTGCCCCTGTGGCACCTCGCTCTGGCATCGGGCCGCTGGGACGACAAGGCCGGCAAGTACGCCCCCCGCAGCGCACCCCGCGGCCTGGAAGACGAACTGCTGCACGCCGCCCTGACCCGCGGCCCCATGCCCGCCCGACTCCTGCCACACCTGCTCCAGCGCATCCGCGCCGACCACCGTCTCGACGCCCCCCGCACCGCCCTACTGCGCCTGGCCCTCCACCCCAACCGCACCGACAAGGAGCAAACCGGCCCCATGCCCCGCCTGGACGACACCAACCAAGAGCCCGGCTATCTGTGCGGCCGCACCTTCGCCGTACTGGAAGCCATCCAGCGCTCAGCACTGCCCGAGATCAACGCCACCATCGGCGACAAATTCTTCGGCACCGCCATGACCGCCCCCGCCGCGGTCCTCACCAACCTGCGCAATGGCGCCAACGGCCACCTCAAGCGCCTGCGCCGAGACAAGAAGGGCACCTACTACGCCCTGGACGCACGCCTGTCCGACGCCTTCGCAGCCCTGGCCCACATCGAAGGCGGCATCCCCGTGCTCCTGAACACCCGCCAACAGGCATGGTTCGTCCTCGGCTACGAACAACAGCGCGCCCAGGACAACGCCGCCCGCGCCGCCCACAAAGCCGCCCAGGAACAAAAACTGGCCGAGGCCGACAACTCCGAGAGCACCAACGCCCCCGCCTAAAGCCGTCGCACATCCAACCGGCCCCACAACCTTCTTCACGACTTAGGAGCAACAGCACATGACCGCAGCGCACCTCGACCCGAACCGCAAGATGGACTTCGTATTCCTCATCGAGGCCCGAGACTCCAACCCCAACGGCGACCCCGATGCCGGCGGCATGCCGCGCACCGACCCGGTCTCCGGCCAGGGCCTGATCACCGACGTCGCCCTCAAGCGGAAGATCCGCAACACCGTTGCCCTCCTCAACGAGGACGCCAAGCAGCCCGGCTACGACATCTACGTCGAAGCCGGCACCGCCCTCAACGCCCAGCACGAACGCGCCTACGCCCCCGACGCCCTAGGCGACAAAGCCAGCCAGCTCGATGCCCGCCAGTGGATGTGCGAGACCTTCTTCGACGTCCGTATGTTCGGCGCCGTCATGACCACCGGCAAGAAGGACAAGCAGGCCGGCCGCGTCCAAGGCCCGCTCCAACTCACCTTCTCCCGCTCGGTGGACCCCATCACCCCGCTCGAATACGGCATCACCCGCGTCACGCCCACCAAGCAAGAGGACGTCGACTCCGGCAAGAACACCGAGATGGGCACCAAGCACATCGTCCCCTACGGCCTCTACCGCGGCGAAGGCCACTTCAGCGCCCCCCTCGCCGCCCGCACTGGCATCACCACCCAGGACCTGGAGATCTTCTGGCGCGCCTTCACCCTCATGTTCGACCACGACCGCGCCGCCGCCCGCGGTGAACTCAACCTCCGCGGCCTGTACGTCTTCACCCACGACGACAAGTACGGCAAAGCCCCCGCCCGCCAGCTCCTGGACCGCATCACCATCAAGGGCCCCGGCGACGCCACCGCCCGCGCCTTCACCGACTACCAGCGCGATATCGACGACACCGACCTTCCCGCCGGCGTCAGCCTCGTCCGCCTCATCGGATGAACAACCCAGCCCTCCAGGGCAGCGGAGAGGGGGACCTGGTCCAGGTCCCCCTCTCCGCCCTGGAACATTACGCCTACTGTCCACGCCAGTCCGGGCTGATCATTCTGGAAGACGCCTTCGCAGACGACGCCGCCACTGTCCGCGGTACCCTCTTGCATCAACGTGTCGACACCCCCGGCAACCGAGGCCGCGGCACCGTCCGCACCCTCCACGCGCTGCCGGTGTGGAGCGACAGCTACGGGCTGACCGGCATCTGCGACACCGTCGAACTCCACGACGACGGCCGCATCCTGCCCGTGGAGCACAAATCCGGGCCCTACCACCCAGGCGGGCCCGCCGATATCCAGGCCGCCGCACAGGCGATCTGCCTGGAAGAAATGTTCCGCCGGCACGTTCCCGAAGCCGCCGTGTACTCCGCCGCCGACCGCCGACGCCACAAGGTCACTGTCGACGACGAACTACGCGCCCGCGTACGTCAACTTGCCCTCACCGTACGCACCATGCACACCACCGGATCGCTCCCCCCACCCGCCGCCGACAGTCGTTGTCGACGCTGCTCGATGGCTACCAGCTGCATGCCCAAAGTCCTCGCCGGCACCCGCCGCTACCGACAAGCCCTCACCGACCTCTACACCCTCGACGACTTCCAGGACGACGCCCCTTGACCACCGAACTCCTCAACACCCTCTACGTTCAAACCCAAGGCACCGACCTACGCCTCGACCAGGACAGCCTCCGAGTCCACCTCCCCGACACACCCGGACGCAAAATCCTCCCCCTGCGACGCATCGACAGCATCGTCGTCTACGGACACATCAACCTCTCCACGGAACTGATCACCCGCTGCGCACAGGACAACCGCCCCGTCACTTGGATGAGCCGCAGCGGCCGCTACCTCGCCCGCCTCGACGGAGCTATCCAAGGAAACGTCCTCCTCCGGCACGCCCAGCACCATCTCCACGACCAACTCGAACCCCGGCTCGCGATCGCCCGCAACATCGTCGCCGGCAAAATCCGCAACAGCCGCTGGATCCTCCTACGCGCGGCCCGTGATGCTCCCGCCCAACAGCGCGCGCAGATCCGAGAAGCCGCCGAAGGTCTTGCCGAAGCACTTGACAAGACCGCCACTGCCGAATCCCTCGACATCATCATGGGCATCGAAGGCAACGCCGCTCGCTGCTACTTCGGCGCCCTCCAACACCTCCTACGCCCCGCCGCGGGCATCTCTGCCTTCACCCACCGCAACCGCAGACCTCCCACCGACCCCGTCAACGCATTGCTCTCCTTCACCTACGGCCTCCTACGCGGACTTGTCCACGGAGCGACTGAACAGATCGGACTCGACCCCTACGTCGGCTACCTCCACGGCATCCGCCCCGGCAAACCCGCACTCGCCCTCGACCTCATGGAGGAACTGCGCCCCGTCCTCGCCGACCGTTTCGCCCTCACCCAACTCAACCGACGCCAACTCCGAGCCGAACACTTCGAACACCTCCCCGGCGGCGCTGTACGCCTCACCGAAGATGGCCGCAAAACCGTCATCAGTGCCTGGCAAGACTGGAAGACCCAAACATGGGAGCACCCCATCGCCGGCCGTGACGTCCCCGCCGGCCTGCTGCCCGTCGTCCAGGCGCGCATCCTTGCCCGACATCTACGAGGCGATCTGCCTGGACACCTCCCGTGGACGGCGGCCTGATGGACCTGCTGTTGACCTACGATGTGGATACCACCACGCCGGAAGGCCGCCGCCGCCTTCGCCGCGTTGCCAAACTCTGCGAAGGCCATGGGGTTCGCGTCCAGAAGTCCGTGTTCGAAATCGTCTCCGACGACAAGGACCTGCTGATGCTCCTGGGGAAGCTGGACAGCATCGTCAACGCGGACTGTGACAGTATCCGTATCTACCGTCTGCCCCACGAGGGATTCGAAAGCGTCCAGACCCTAGGTATCGCCGAAGTACAGCGACACCGAGACGATCTCGTCCTGTGACGCCACCGCTTCGGAACCTCAAGCACACACACGACACGCGGATCACGCCGAAGCAGAATGACCTTTTTGCGTATCTCTGGTGTCGCCTGCCAGGTAATCGCTTGGCTCGAGTGTGGTGTTTGCGCTGCTCGGGCAGCGTGGCGGTCGCCCCCCGGGGCGACCGAGGATCGCAACAAGTAGCCGTTGCCGCCGCTGCAAAATCCGCGGGTGGTGGCGGTCGCCCCCCGGGGCGACCGAGGATCGCAACTCGATCCCGGCCTGGGTGGCTGCGTCCCGAACTACTGTGGCGGTCGCCCCCCGGGGCGACCGAGGATCGCAACGCCTGTGTTGGCGTAGAGCTGGATAGCCGGGATGACGTGGCGGTCGCCCCCCGGGGCGACCGAGGATCGCAACCTCGATCCAGGCGGCTCCGGGGCCGGTGCGGGGGTGGCGGTCGCCCCCCGGGGCGACCGAGGATCGCAACTTCCACTCCGGTGCGGAGATTTACGCGGAGTCGCGTGTGGCGGTCGCCCCCCGGGGCGACCGAGGATCGCAACTGATGACCCGGTGGACACGAGCAAGGCCCGGCGGTTGTGGCGGTCGCCCCCCGGGGCGACCGAGGATCGCAACTCTCACCACGGCTCGGCGGTCGCCGGCCGCGTGGGCAGTGGCGGTCGCCCCCCGGGGCGACCGAGGATCGCAACGATTCCTGTCCCCCGATCCTCGGCTGCGCACAGGGCGTGGCGGTCGCCCCCCGGGGCGACCGAGGATCGCAACCCCATGGGCCTCTCCCGTAAGTGAATCGCTTTTGGGTGGCGGTCGCCCCCCGGGGCGACCGAGGATCGCAACAGGTCGTGGCCGTGAGGTTGGAACACCGCGAGCCAGTGGCGGGCGCCCCCCCGGGCGACCGAGGATCGCAACTTCCAGGCGCATGGGGACCAGCGTCACCGCGGTGGTGGCGGTCGCCCCCCGGGGCGACCGAGGATCGCAACCACTCCTCCCCCTCACAGCCATACAGGAGAAGGCCGGTGGCGGTCGCCCCCCGGGGCGACCGAGGATCGCAACGCGCTCAACGCCGCCGTCGCCGCCGCCAAGACCGGAGGTGGCGGTCGCCCCCCGGGGCGACCGAGGATCGCAACGTCAGTCCTGGGCTTCGCGGGCGCGGGAGGAGATGAGTGGCGGTCGCCCCCCGGGGCGACCGAGGATCGCAACGTATATGCCCACGTGCTGCGGCGTCCGGCGCATTGAGTGGCGGTCGCCCCCCGGGGCGACCGAGGATCGCAACAGCGTCGGCAGCGCGGCCGTGCCCGAGCACGTCGGGAGTGGCGGTCGCCCCCCGGGGCGACCGAGGATCGCAACCTCGGCATCGAAGTCACCGGGAACGCCGAGGTCAGCGGGTGGCGGTCGCCCCCCGGGGCGACCGAGGATCGCAACGCCGACGCTCGCTCCCTGAAGGCTTATGCGGGCTCGTGGCGGTCGCCCCCCGGGGCGACCGAGGATCGCAACATCTTCGGCCTGTCCTGGCTGGTGTGGCTGGCCGCCCGTGGCGGTCGCCCCCCGGGGCGACCGAGGATCGCAACATACCTGCGGAGTTCGCTGAAGTCGACGAGCCGGGTGGCGGTCGCCCCCCGGGGCGACCGAGGATCGCAACCTGGCCGCCGACGACCGACCAGGACCTGGCCGGCGGGTGGCGGTCGCCCCCCGGGGCGACCGAGGATCGCAACCTGTGCCTCGGAGATGAGCCACGCTGTCAGCCGGCTGTGGCGGTCGCCCCCCGGGGCGACCGAGGATCGCAACTTCTCGGCCTCGGCCTGCTCCGGCGTAGCCGCGCGGGGTGGCGGTCGCCCCCCGGGGCGACCGAGGATCGCAACAACTCGGAGGATGGCTACCGGTACACCGCCGAGGGGGGTGGCGGTCGCCCCCCGGGGCGACCGAGGATCGCAACCACAGCTTGAGCTCCGCGGCGTCGCCGGCGACCGCCAGTGGCGGTCGCCCCCCGGGGCGACCGAGGATCGCAACCGCGTGGTCGAAATCCATGTCATTCCACGCGCCCTGGTGGCGGTCGCCCCCCGGGGCGACCGAGGATCGCAACGCATGTGCTTTCGGGGTGATCTCGAACGGTGCAGGCGTGGCGGTCGCCCCCCGGGGCGACCGAGGATCGCAACCGTCCGATCGGTCCGGCCCGGCGATGGACTCCCGCCGTGGCGGTCGCCCCCCGGGGCGACCGAGGATCGCAACTCGACGCGCACGGGCCAACTGCCCTCGGACCCGCAGGTGGCGGTCGCCCCCCGGGGCGACCGAGGATCGCAACGTCACGTGACGTTGCTTGGCGCGCGGCAGCTTCCAGGTGGCGGTCGCCCCCCGGGGCGACCGAGGATCGCAACACGATCGGCGGCGACTGATGGACGAGTGCATCCTGTGGTGGCGGTCGCCCCCCGGGGCGACCGAGGATCGCAACGCTAAAGCCTGGCTGGCTACGGAGGGAGGGGGCTCGTGTGGCGGTCGCCCCCCGGGGCGACCGAGGATCGCAACCTGAGGTGGTCCGTCCGCCTGTCGACATACCCCCGTGTGGCGGTCGCCCCCCGGGGCGACCGAGGATCGCAACGCCTTGACGGCGTAGCCGTGGGTCGTCAGCTCGTGGGTGGCGGTCGCCCCCCGGGGCGACCGAGGATCGCAACTCCGACGTGACGCTGAGCAAGGCGGCCGAACTCGCGTGGCGGTCGCCCCCCGGGGCGACCGAGGATCGCAACTTCGACGTCACCACCAGTCCCTCATCTGACAGGACGGTGGCGGTCGCCCCCCGGGGCGACCGAGGATCGCAACCGTACGCGCGGACGTCCCAGTCGGCCAGGCTGGCCAGGTGGCGGTCGCCCCCCGGGGCGACCGAGGATCGCAACGTCCAGGCCGAGCGGCAGGAAGCCGCGCATCCTGAGGTGGCGGTCGCCCCCCGGGGCGACCGAGGATCGCAACCTCGCCGAGCAGCGAGAACGCCATGGCCCCCCGGGGCGACCGAGGATCGCAACTGGAGAGGGGCCGGGGGAGGGGAGCGGCGGGCGCTCGGGGTGGCGGTCGCCCCCCGGGGCGACCGAGGATCGCAACTCATCGGCCCGCAGGCCAACATGGCCCAGGCGGACGGGTGGCGGTCGCCCCCCGGGGCGACCGAGGATCGCAACGTGCTGACCGAGGTCGGCACGGGCGAGCGATTCGAGAGTGGCGGTCGCCCCCCGGGGCGACCGAGGATCGCAACCCTCTCGTCCACGCCCAGGGCTCGGCGCGCACGCTCGTGGCGGTCGCGCCCCGGGGCGACCGAGGATCGCAACCCTCCTGATCAGCTGACGCCGGCGG
>NZ_KN708638.1:6579821-6704578 GCF_000805335.1 Streptomyces sp. CT34
GTGGCGGTCGCCCCCCGGGGCGACCGAGGATCGCAACGCCTCGTGGCAGGGACGACAGGGCGGGTCGTAGACCAGTGGCGGTCGCCCCCCGGGGCGACCGAGGATCGCAACTCCTCGGCGGCCGTCCGCTGGGCCTCCAGCTCGGCCTGTGGCGGTCGCCCCCCGGGGCGACCGAGGATCGCAACTGGAGAGGGGCCGGGGGAGGGGAGCGGCGGGCGCTCGGGGTGGCGGTCGCCCCCCGGGGCGACCGAGGATCGCAACTCATCGGCCCGCAGGCCAACATGGCCCAGGCGGACGGGTGGCGGTCGCCCCCCGGGGCGACCGAGGATCGCAACGCGCGAGAGGATGCCCGCATGCGTGACATGTTGACGGGTGGCGGTCGCCCCCCGGGGCGACCGAGGATCGCAACTCCTACGGCCGCCCCACTCTGTCTCATGCTGGAGGGTGGCGGTCGCCCCCCGGGGCGACCGAGGATCGCAACACCCTGGCCAACATGGTCAAGGGGGCCGATGGCAAGGTGGCGGTCGCCCCCGGGGCGACCGAGGATCGCAACATGACCTTCAGCACGTGCACCAGTTGGCGGGCGTGAGTGGCGGTCGTCCTCCGGGGCGACTGAGGATCGCAACGCAGTGAGCATGAGCCACGCAATCGCGCGGAGTATGGGTGGCGGTTGCCCTTCGGGGCGACTGAGGATCGCAACCTAAGAACACCCGGCGCGGCCGCGAATCGCGCGCCAAGTGGCGGTGGCCCTCCGGGGTGACCGAGGATCGCAACTACGGTATGGGCATGGGCGCGTCGCCCATGGTCACGTGGCGGTCGTCCTCCGGGGCGACCGAGATTCGCAACGCGGGTCACGATCTCCTCCGCCTGCAGGTGAGGCCGTTGCGGTCGCTCTCCGGGGTGACCGAGGATCGCAACGTGACAGCACCCATGGGAGACCGGCCCCAGGAAACCGGATGCGGTCGCCCTCCGGGGCGCCCGAGGATCGCAACGACCCGGGCCTGTCGGTCCTGAAGTTGGATGAGGGCGTGGCGGTTGCCCTTCGGGCCGACCGAGGATCGCAACAGGGTGTAGTCGGTGCCGTTGGTCGGCGACGTGAAGAGTTGCGGTGGCCCTCCGGGGCGCCCGAGGATCGCAACACCACGATGACGACGGCGGCGTCCGAGACCACCGGGTGGCGGTTGCCCTCAGGGGCGACCGAGGATCGCAACCCAGTTCCTCACTCCTCACGAAAGGAGAGAAGTGGCGGTCGCCCTCTGGGGCGATCGAGGATCGCAACGTCACGAAGTCCGCGTGGTACCAGTCGCCCCGACCGCATGGCGGTCGTCCTCCGGGGCGCCCGAGGATCGCAACACCGACTCGAAGAAGGGCGAATGGTGTGTGGTCAAGTGGCGGTTGCCCCTTGGGGCGACCGAGGATCGCAACTGTGTACCCGTGTGGCGCGGGCGCGTCCACCGCGCAGTGGCGGTCGTCCTCCGGGGCGACCAAGGATCGCAACCACTGCCACGGGTCCGCGTCCGGGGACAGCGGCGAAGTGGCGGTCGTCCTCCGGCGACCGAGGATCGCAACTCCATCCCGGACAGGGACGCAGCCACCGGGAGTATGGTGGCGGTCGCCCTCCGGGGCAACCGAGGATCGCAACGCTCGCACCTCCTGGGCTGTCATCTCCGTCGAGCAGAGTGGCGGTCGCCCTGCGGGGCGACCGAGGGATCGCAACGCCGTCGCGGACACCGCGGCCAGGGCCCAGGCGGTGGCGGCGGTCGCCCTTCGGGGGACCGAGGATCGCAACGTCTACGTCGGCTGGCCGACGTACCAAGGTGGCGATCGCTTCTCGGCGCTACCGAAGAACGCAACGCGTATGAGGATGGCGGCTGCGCCGACCTGTCCGCCGTGGCCGTTGCTCTCTGAAATGACCGAGGATCGCAACTGGCCCTCACCGAACAACAAGGGCATGATCTGCGCAGTGGCGGTCGCTCTCCGGGGTGACCGAGGATCGCAACTGGATGACCGACCAGGACCCGTTCGCCGAGCACCGGCGTGGCGGTCGCCCCCCGGGGCGACCGAGGCTCGCAACGTGGTCTACGTCCACGAGGACGAGCGGACTTGGGGAGTGGCGGTCGCTCTCCGGGGCGACCGAGGCTCGCACCTGCGTCACAGACCCCACAAACCAGGAGCACCCCGTGGTGGCGGTCGCCCCCTGGGCGGCCGAGGATCGCAACCAGGACTACCGCGACCGCGACGCCGAGGCTCGCCGGGTGGCGGTCGCCCCCCCCGGGGCGTACGAGGATCGCAACTGCTCCCTCGTCATGCCGCATCCCCGTCCTTGTGTCGTGGCGGTCGTCCCCGGGGCGACTGAGGATCGCAACAAGTCACCTCGGATCGCGATGTGTTGGTGTGTGCCCGTGGCGGTCGCCCCTCGGGGCGGCCGAGGATCGCAGGACCCCGTAGGGTGGCGGTCACCCCCGGGCGATCGAGGATCGCAACGTCACCTGGGCGGGCGGGGCCGAGGTCAGCCTGGCGCGTGGCAGTCGCCCCCCGGGCGATCTAGGATCGCAATACCGTGCTCCAGCCCCGGCACAGCGCGACCCTGGAGGGTGGCGGTCGCCCTCCGGGGCGACCGAGGATCGCAACGACCCCGAGCACCGCAGCGGCTCCCTGGCCGAGGTGGTGGCCGGCGCCCCGGAGGGTGATCGAGGATCGCAACGTGTCGGTCACCGCGGTCACCGGTCCCGGCGGAACGGTGGCGGTCGCCCCCAGGGGCGATCGAGGATCGCAGCTCGTCAGGGACGTAGCGGCGCAGCTGCTCCCACGAGGTGGCGGTCGTCCTCTGGGGCGACCGAGGATCGCAACGTCTCCGCGCAGCGATCCGCGGATGGAGTCCAGCGTGTGGCGGTCGTCCTCCGGGACGACCGAGGATCGCAGCCCGGGGCACGATCTCCTTCGCCTGCAGGTGAGGCCGCGGCTGTCGCTCTCCGGGGCGATCGAAGATCGCAGCGTCTACGTCGGTACGCTGGGCCGGCCTCGTACCCGCAGTGGCGGTCGCCCTCCGGGGCGTCCGAGGATCGCAACACGACTCTGAAGCCGGGGCTTCCGTCGGCCATCTCGAGTGGCGGTTGTCCTCCGGGGCGTCCGAGGATCGCAACACCTTCGCGCCCACGCATCATCTTTGGCTCTTGGGAAAGTGGCGGTCGTCTTCCGGGGCGACTGAGGATCGCAACAAGTACGGCGAGCATCCCCTCACCGGGGAAGTGCTCGTGGCGGTCACCCCCCGGGGCGATCGAGGATCGCAACGACTCCGAACAGGGCAACAACGGCAAGGGCACGCTGGTGGCAGTTGCTCTCTGGGGCGACCGAGGATCGCAACGGGACGTACGCGCACAGCAAGTTGCCCGACGAGATCATGGCGGTCTTCTCCTGGGGTGACCGAGGATCGCAACTTCCCGAACAAGATGGTGCTGGCCGAGGGCTCCCCGCGTGGCGGTCGCTCTCAGGGGTGACCGAGGATCGCATCGCATCGGCGGTGGTGATCGACGTGCGCTGCGGTACGGTGGCGGTCGCCCTCCGGGGCGACCAAGGATCGCAACTGCTACGACCCGTGGACCTGGTACGACGCGGGCCTGGTGGCGGTCGCCCCCCGGGGCGGCCGAGGATCGCAACCCCTTCGTTCGGGTCGAAGGTGCTGGTCGGCACGAGTGGCGGTCGCTCTCCGGGGTGACCAAGGATCGCAACGGCCTGGGCTACGTCGCGGCACCGGGCGGGCGGCGCAGGGTGGTGGTCGCCCTTCGGGGCGGCCGAGGATCGCAACGCCTATTCCCGGATCGACGCCGACCGGCGCACCCCTGTGGCGGTCGGTTTCCGGGGCGACCGAGGATCGCAACCTTCTGGTGGGAGGGTCGGCCGCGGCGAACTACTACAGTGGCGGTCGCCCTCTGGGGCGACTGAGGATCGCAACCATGGACGCCATGATGACGCCCGCGTTGTGATCACCGCGTGGCGGTCGCCCCCCGGGGCGGCCGAGGATCGCAACATGGCCGGGGCCGCGACGTCTGTCACGAGAGCCGCGTGGCGGTCGCCCCCGGGGCGACCGAGGATCGCAACTGGGAGTGCCAGAGCTGCGGCCTGGTGATGATGACGGTGGCGGTCTCCCCCCGGGGCGACCGAGGATCGGAACATCGTTCCCGGCAACATCGACGACCTCGATGTCGATGTGGCGGTCGCTCCTCGGGGTGACCGAGGATCGCAACACGGTCACCTTCCTGGCCACCGTCGACATTTTCGTCGTGGCGGTCGTCCCCCGAGGCGACCGAGGATCGCAACGTCATCAGCGAGGACATCAAGGCGACCACCACCCTGGTGGCGGACCGAGGATCGCAACAGGGCCGTTGCGGCGCTGCCCACGCGTAGTTGGACGGTGGCGGTCGCCCCGGGGCGACCGAGGATCGCAACCACCTCGACTCCGCCTGGCACCACGGCTGGGAGACGTGGCGGTCGTCTCCCGGGGCGACCGAGGGTCGCAACACTCCCGGCGAAGCCATCATGACCCAGGCCCGCTACGGTGGCGGTCGCCCCCCCCGGGCGACCGAGGATCGCAACAGCCGTACCGGCGGCACCAGCATCAACCTGCTGGATGTGGCGGTCGCCCCCTGGGGCGACTGAGGTTCGCAACTCGAAGATGCGGGCGCGCACGTGCGGTGCGGTCTCCAGTGGCGGTCGCCACCTGCAGCGGCCGAGGATTGTAACCCTGCGGTGTACACCCGGTGCGCCGGCATTCTGCCGGGTGGCGGTTTCCCCCTAGGGCGACCGAGGTTCGCAAGTGTGTGCCCTGTACTCCTCGGCGAGGAAGTCCGGTCTGGCGGTCGTCCTCCGTGCCGATCGAGGATGGCAACATGAAGGGACAGCTTGGCTTTTGGACTGCAACACTTCGCCGTGGCGGCCGCCCTCCGGGACGATCGAGGATCGCAACATCTGCGCGGCAGCCACCCGCATAAGCCGAACTGCCGGTGGCGGTCGCTCCCCGGGGCGACCGATGATCGCAACCAGTGCCTGCCGCCGAAGGAACATCATCAGCTACAGGGGTGGCGGTCGCCCCCCAGGGCGACCCGAGGATCGCAACGCCCGCGTCGGCGTTGGCTCCGGCCAGAAGGTCGAGGGTGGCGTGGCGGTCGCCCCTTGGGGCCACCGAGGATCGCAACAATGTAATGCAGGGCGTCGGCCAGACTTACGACACGTGGCGGTCGTTCCCTGGGGCGACCGAGGATTGCAACGAGTCCACCAACCTTCGACCGCTGATCGGTGGCGAAGGTGGCGGTCGTCCCCCGGGGCGACCGGGGATCGCAATATTGTGCCCTGTACGCCCGGGCGAGGAAGTCCGGTCTGGCGGTCGTCCTCCGTGCCGATCGAGGATGGCAACATGAAGGAATAGCTTGGCTTTTGGACTGCAACACTTTGCCGTGGCGGTCGCTCCCTGCGGCGACCGAGGATCGCAACCTCTCGGCCTTGACCGCGTCACGAAGCTGCATCGCGTGTGGCGGTCGCCCCCGGGGCGACTGAGGATCGCAACGCGGAAACCGAAGAGGCCGAGCCCGTGATGGAGGACGTGGCGGTCGCCCCCCGGGGCGACCGAGGATCGCAACGTGCAGTGTGACCTGGACATTGTCGGGTCGTCTTCGCCGTGGCGGTCGCCCCCGGGGCGACCGAGGATCGCAATGCCCAGGCCATGGGCTGGATCCCCGACCTCTACAACAGTGGCGGTCGCCCCTCGAGGCGACCGAGGATCGCAACCCGGCTGGCCAGCCGGGAAGAGGCCGCACTGCTCGACGTGGCGGTCGCCCCCCGGGACGACCGAGGATCGCAACAGGAACTGGTCGAGGCTGGCCTCGTCAAGCGCGGCGTGGCGGTCGCCCCCCGGGGCGACCGAGGTGAGGGATCGCGGCGGTCGCCCCCCGGGGTGACCGAGGATCGCAACCTTTGCCATTCCGTCACAACGGGTGCACTCGTGAGACGTGGCGGTCGTCCTCCCGGGGCGGCCGAGGATCGCGACCATGTGCACCGCGAGGTACTGGGTGGCCACCCAGCCCGGTGGCGGTCGCCCCCTGGGGCGACCGAGGATCGCAACAACAGGACCAACACCCTCCGCGCGACAAAGACGGGCGTGGCGGGCGCCCTCCGAGGCGACCGAGGATCGCAACACGTGCACCACGATCTTGTCGGCCAGGCCATGCGCGAGGTGGCGGTCGCCCTCTGGGGCGGCTGAGGATCGCAATGTTGTGCCTTGTACTTCCGGGCGAGGAAGTCCGGTCTGGCGGTTGTCTTCTGGGGCCGATCGATGATGGCAACATGAAGGTACAGCTTGGCTTTTGGACTGCAACACTTCGTCGTGGCGGTCGCTCTTGGGGGTGGCCGAGGATCGCAACATCTACTGCCCGTTCTCGATCTTTGGTGACGGACTGGTGGCGGTCGCCGCCGGGGGGGACCGAGGATCGGAACCTTGAGGAGTCGGGAATATGGAGTGCCGATGGCTCGGGTGGCGGTCGCCCCCTGGGCAACTGAGGATCGCAACAAGTCACCTCGGTCCGCGATGTGTTGGTATATGTCCGTGGCGGTCGCTTCCTGGGCGACCGAGGATCGCAACTTCAAACCCGGCCGTGGTGCCGAGGCGCTGTGCGAGGGTGGCGGTCGCCCTCCGGCGCGACCGAGGATCGCAACGCTGGCATCGCCCTCAAGACCGACGCCCCGGAAGCGTGGCGGTCGCCCCCCGGGGCGACCGAGGATTGCAACAGCCGCTCCTCGGGACCGCGCTGGTGCCACCGGGGCGTGGCGGTTGCCCCCCGGGGCGACCAAGGATCGCAACGTATCGGCTCGAAGCCGGCACGCGGCCTCGATGTCGGGTGGCGGTCGCCCTCTGGGGCGACCGAGGGTCGCAACAACGGAGTGGCTTGGGCCTACCAACAGCTCTTGATGTGGCGGTCGCCCTCTGGGGTGATTGAGGATCGCAACAACTACCCGCAGAAGGCGGGCGAGATGGTGGATACGGTGGCGGTCGTCCCCTGGGGCGACCGGGGATCGCAACAAGGGCTGCCTCAACGAGGGCGGAAACAAGTACCCGCGTGGCGGTCGCTCCCTGAGCAGCCGAGGATCGCGACCGCGGGGCTCGTACGAAGACGGTGCCCCGGCCCTCGAGTGGCGGACGCCTTCTGGGGCGACCGAGGATCGCACCCCCGACAGAGTCACGCACTGAGCACTCGTCACCGGGTGTGGCGGTCGCTCCCTGGGGCGGCCGAGGATCGCAACCGCAAGGCCGGCATGGACGTCAACGATCGTGCTGAGTGGGGGCGACCGAGGATTGCAACTTCTGTGCTGTCATGGAGCCCGGCCTGAGGGCGCCGGTGGCGGTCGCCCTGGGGCGACCGAGGATCGCAACTCCGTCCCGCGGCTGTACGCGGCGCTGCTGAACGCCTGTGGCGGTCGCCCCCCGGGGCGACCGAGGATCGCAACCTGGACAGTGGCTGTCACACTCTCAACCGCGAAGGCGTGGCGGTCGCCCCTTGGGGCGGCCGAGGATCGCAACGGCTACTGGCCCGAGCCGTGCCGCAACTGCGGCGAGGTGGCGGTCGCCCTCCGGGGCGACCGAGGATCGCAATACCGTGACCCGCCCCACGGGCGAGCCCACCGCCTAGTGGCGGTCGCCTCCCGGGGGCGACCGAGGATCGCAACGTCAGGTACGACGCGACGGTGATCGGGTCGACCAGCTGTGGCGGTCGCCCTCCGGGGCGACCGAGGCTCGCAACCCCCTCTCCACCTGGGAAAAGAGGCCCCCAGTCCCGTGGCGGTCGCCCCCGGAGCAACCGAGGATCGCAACGCGATGGCGATGATGTTCTCGCCATCCGCGAAGCGCGTGGCGGCCGCCCCCTGGGGCGACCGAGGATCGCAACAAGGAGCGGCGGGCCGCGGTGATCGCCAACGGCGGTTGCCCTCCAGGGCGACCGAGGATCGCAACTCAACTCGATCGGGATGACCGGTGCCGGCCTGGTCGTGGCGGTCGCCCTCCGGGGCGATCGAGGATCGCAACCGCACGGGCCCCCGCTTATCGATCACCAGCGCCCAGTGGCGGTGGCCCTCCGAGGCGACCGAGGATCGCAACGACATCTACGCCGTTGACCGGCTGCGCGAGGCAACGGTGGCGGCCGCCCCTCGGGGCGACCGAGGATCGCAACGACCCCGAGCACCGCACTGGCTCCCCGGCCGAGGATCGCAACGAGGTTAAGGACAGCCACAACAAGACGGTCGCGAATGGGTGGCGGTAGTCTCTGGGGCGACCAAGGATCGCAACAACAAGGCCGAACTCTCCGGGGCTACAGCGGTATCGGTGGCGGTCGCCTCCCGGGGCGACCGAGGATCGCAACCCGCATTCAGGAACCCAGTAGTGCGGGGGAGTTGGCGTGGCGGCCCCTGCTGGGGGGCGACCGAGGGTCGCAACGTCAAGAACGGCGACACCTGGACCATCGACAAGATCGTGGCGGTCGCCCCCCAGGGCGTCCGAGGATCACAACGTCGCGTGTGCGTGTGAAGTACCGGGACCTCGCCGGTGGCGGTCGCCCCCGGGGCGTCCGAGGATCGCAACACGAAGTGCGCCGGCTCCGGCAGACTCACCGTCAGCGTGGCGGTCGCCCTGCGGGGCGATCGAGGATCGCAACTGGTTAACGCACACGTACGTGCGGTGTCCGCCGGTGGTGGCGCTCGCCCCCGGGGGCGACCGAGGATCGCAACCATGGACGCCATGATGACGCCCGCGTTGTGATCACCGCGTGGCGGTCGCCCCCCCGGGGCGACCGAGGATCGCAACAGCAGGGCTTCGCTCAGGTCCGGCCGGAACGTCTCGTGGCGGTCGTCCCCTGGGGCGACCGAGGATCGCAACGACATCACCGGTCAGGGCCCCAGCCACATGCCCACCGTGGCGGTCGCCTTCCGAGGCGACCGAGGATCGCAACGATGGACGAGGACCTTTACATAGCGGAGCGGGTCGTGGTGGCGGTCTCCCCCCCGGGGCGACCGAGGATCGCAACAGCCGTACCGGCGGCACCAGCATCAACCTGCTGGATGTGGCGGTCGCCCCCTGGGGCGACTGAGGTTCGCAACTCGAAGATGCGGGCGCGCACGTGCGGTGCGGTCTCCAGTGGCGGTCGCCACCTGCAGCGGCCGAGGATTGTAACCCTGCGGTGTACACCCGGTGCGCCGGCATTCTGCCGGGTGGCGGGTTCCCCCTAGGGCGACCGAGGTTCGCAAGTGTGTGCCCTGTACTCCTCGGCGAGGAAGTCCGGTCTGGCGGTCGTCCTCCGTGCCGATCGAGGATGGCAACATGAAGGGACAGCTTGGCTTTTGGACTGCAACACTTCGCCGTGGCGGCCGCCCTCCGGGACGATCGAGGATCGCAACATCTGCGCGGCAGCCACCCGCATAAGCCGAACTGCCGGTGGCGGTCGCTCCCCGGGGCGACCGAGGATCGCAACTCCGAGCGGCGCCGGTTTCGGCGTAGCCATGGGGGTGGCGGTCGCCCCCGGGGCGACCGATGATCGCAACTCTCCGCTCATCGGGGAACTGCTCGCCCTGCACAGGTGGCGGTCGCCCCCCAGGGCGACCGAGGATCGCAACGGCACGAGGGAGGCCGGCTACGGCCACCGGGCCCGGCGTGGCGGTCGTTTCCCGGGGCGACCGAGGATCGCAACATCGAGGAGCACGGCGACAAGCTCCGGTTCGTCCACGTGGCGGTCGTCTCCCGGGGCGACCGAGGATCGCAACCAGTGCCTGCCGCCGAAGGAACATCATCAGCTACAGGGGTGGCGGTCGCCGCCCCAGGGCGACCCGAGGATCGCAACGCCCGCGTCGGCGTTGGCTCCGGCCAGAAGGTCGAGGGTGGCGTGGCGGTCGCCCCTTGGGGCCACCGAGGATCGCAACAATGTAATGCAGGGCGTCGGCCAGACTTACGACACGTGGCGGTCGTTCCCTGGGGCGACCGAGGATTGCAACTCCGTCAGCGTCACCCCATGGACGATGCGGTGGACCGAGGGTCGCAACGGCTTCGTCTCCAGCCGCAACCACTCCTCGTCCAGGTGGCGGTTGCCTCTTGGGGCGACTGGGGTGCTGTTCGGCGTCGAGGAACTACCCCGCACCCGCGGCGGTAGTTCCCGTGCTCGGCACCATGCGGGACGGCACAGCCAGTCGTCCCCGCACCTGCAGGGGAGTTTCCGCGTACTGGACTAAACGCTCGGTCGCAGGCGGACCTGGGCCAGTCATTCCGCGATCGGTCAAGTATTCGAAATGATGAGTGAATCACCTTGGGTGTTTCGCATGCACCTAAAGGGAAGGCTCGGCTCCGCTTTGCAGGCAAATAGGTCGGCGAGCGGAGTTGCCTGGTCGGCGACACCTCCGCTGGTGCATGGCCTGGTGTTCTCGTGGGCGCCGAGGAGGGTCCGGCGCTCGTGTGGCCCATGTTTCGCTTTCGCGATTTGCTGTAATTCCCATATGCACGGGCCTTCGGCACGGACGCCATGCTTCCGCTTGGGGAGCTTAGTTGAGCGAGGTTCGCATAATCGTTGACCTGCAGTCTTATCAAGGTCGGTCATGTAGTGAGCTTTTCATGGAAGCGGATGCGCGAATTGGTTCCCCGCCCCTGTGCTGGATGGGTCACGGGATGACATGTGGCGCATCACATCGACGATTGTGCGTCGCGTTGCATGCGAGAGGGATTCCCGTGGCGGGATGGTCGATGGAGGCGAAAGGAAAGGATTGTGAAGGGCGGTTCGTTGTGACGATATGGTTCAGTCACTGCGCGCAGTCGAGTGATGGCCGGCTGTGTGTGGTGGCCTCGGGGGGCATCCCGAGGCCACCTGACAGGCCGTCAATAACCGTGAAAGGTCCTTGTTTATGCCCATCAACAAGAGCCGGGGATCGTCAATGGAGCCCCCGGCTTCTCGTAAGGGGATTATCCCTTCTCCGGAAGGCGACGAAACCCGTTCCGTTGATCGGTGGGAGGTGCACCTCTGTTCCAGCCTTCTGGTGGTGGTGTTCGTCCTCGTGGTGATCGTCGTGGCTCTTCCCGACCTCTGGCCCGCCATCGTGGGGGTGCCGGTCGTGTGGCCGCTTGGTGCGCGTGTGATCGCGCTGCTGCTGGCCGCGTCTCGCCGTAGCAGCGTGCGATTCGTGCGCGTGCGGCCGACCTGATCGGCCGGAGGGCGGGCACTGCCTCGCGGTAGTGCCCGGGTGGAGCCACTGCCATAGGCCCCGTGCGGTGACCTCACTGCACGGGGCCGGCGAAGGGATTTTTGATGTTCGAGCCGCCGCATCCGATGGGCTGCGCGTATTGTGGAAAACCGATCACGCAGAACAGCTCTCGTGGGCGCCGACGAGACTACTGTGATCCGACATGTCGGCGCCGGGCACAGCGGAAGCGGGACCGTGAACGCCGGGCAGCCGGGGTTAACCGCACGCTTCGCCGGTCGGTTGCTGTCGACCTTGCCGCACGGGCCCAAGAGGTGCTGGCGTGTGAAGGCACCTCCGTTCCGCTCGGTGCGCTATTGAAGCTGGCCGTGCAAGTGCGGGAGGACGCCTCGTGCCTTGCGGCCGCTGCCGTCGACGAGGCCCGTGCCGAAGGCGCCAGCTGGTCGGAGGTCGCCGCGGCGGCAACGATGAGCGAGGCGGCGGCACGGGCACGATGGGGCGGAGCTAAAGCCGCCGCGCTCCGTGCCTCGCGCAGTGCCCACATACGGTCACGGGCTCGGCATGGCTGGACAGGGGAGGCCGTCGCCCCGTTCTTCGACGTGGCGCTCCTGCCGGCCGTCGCGAGGAACTGCCATGCTGCCGAGGCGCTTGCGAAAGCACTGAGGACGCTGCAGGTGCGCTTCGGCGGTAGTGAAGAACGCGTCGCTGAGCAGGCTGGTCTACCGCCGGCGGTCGTGAACCTCATGCTGCAAGGGACGCACGTGGCGCCATGGCCGGTGACCTATATGTTGACCGACCTGCTGAAAGGCGACCCCGCCGACCTGCGGCTGCTGTGGGAGCGCGCCTGGGGGCAGCCTGCGTCAACGGCTGCCTCGCAGAGCCCCAGTGCACTCGCGGCTGCTCTGCGAGGGGCTCATCTGGCCGCCGGCGGACCGGAGATCTCGACGCTGAGTGCGCACGTCGATGCCGGACGGGAGGAGCTTGCGCTCGTCTTCGCCGGACGACTGGTTCCCCCCTGGGCGCTGCTCGTCAGGATTCTGGACCAGTTGGGGGCAGGCCACGACGACTTCCGCGGACTGTGGGCAGCGTGCCACGACTCCAGCGACTCGGGACACGAAGGGGTCGGGGCCTCATGACCACGTCTCGTCATCGATCTCAGCTTGCTGCACCGACAGCGCGCCGCCGGCCGCCGGATTTCCGACTCGCGTACACGGCATTCCGCCAACTTCACCACGACGTCTACCTGCGCTACGCCTCCGTGAGGACCGAGGACTGGAATCGGGCCAACCAGTGCGTGGATGCCGTCTTCGAAGCACTGTCCACTGGCTGGCCAGCAGCCCTACGCAGCCACTGCCCTGCGGCGCGAGCTTGGTGCCTGTTGCGTCATGAGGCCGCCGTCCGCGCCCACTGCCGACCGGGCCAGACCTGGCGCATGCACTGTCTCCTGGAGGATTCGCAGGCGGATGTGGTCCTCCTGCGCGACAGGTTGGGCCTGCCCGTGGCGCAGGTGGCGGCCCTCATGGGCGTGGACGACCACACCGTGCGGGCGCTGCTGAGGGCAGCCGAACGGAGCCTACGCGCCATCCCTCCGTGCACCTCCCCTTGGACATGCACGCCGCCCGGGCGAGCAACCGCGGCGCGGCACACGCCTGCGTATTCTTCACCATGCATCAGCAGCAACTCCAGTTACCTGCCGCTCGATTGAGCGATTGGCGTGTGTGCCACAGCCCCCTACGATGAGCCCTTCCGCAGGGACATCTGGCCTTCTTCAAGGCCCAAGGAGCGCGCATGGCCCACGGGGAGAAATCCCAATCTCGCCCTATCGACATGAACACCCCCAGTGCCGCCCGCATGTACGACTGGCTGTTAGGGGGGTCCGAGAATTTTCAGCCGGACCGCGACGCATGCGTCAAACTGCTTGGGATCACCCCTACCATCCAGCAGCTGGCCCGCACGAGCCGGGCTTTTCTCCGGCGCGCAGTACGGATCCTCGTCAAGGAATTCGAGGTAACCCAGTTCCTCGAGCACGGCTCGGGCTTGCCCACTCGGGACAACGTCCACGAGGTCGCACAGCGAGCGAACCCGAACGCGAAGGTCGCCTACGTCGACAACGATCCCATGGTCCTCGCCCACGCTCGGACGACCCTGCATGAGAACAGCAATGTCATGGTCATCGATCGGGACGTGCGTGATACGGCGGAGATCCTGGAGGCCACAGCTGACTTCTTCGACTGGACGCAGCCGATAGCAGCCCTCTTCGTCTCTGTCCTGGACTGCCTCCGGGACACAGGCGACGACCGCGACCCGGCCGCGCTGGTCAAGCGGGTCGCCGCCAGCCTCCCGGCCGGCAGCTACGTGGTCGCCTGCCAACTCGTCAGCGACAACCCTGTCGTACGAGAGAAGGTGACGACGCTGATGGCCGAGGCCACCAACAACAGCTGGGGAAGGGTCCGCCAGAGCCACGAAGTACGCCGTTACTTCGAGGGCATGGAGATCGAGCCCCCGGGCCTGGTGGACATCGCCGACTGGCGACCGGACACCCCGCCACCGCCGTTGAGTCTTCGACCCAAGGACTGCAGGGAATGGGGGGGCGTAGCCCGCGTTTAGGTGGGTACGCCGTAGAGCGGTGCATGCGAGGCTCGGCCGTCAAGCGCGGGCTTGCTGCGCGTACCGCTCCACGGCTGCCTGCAACTTCGTCAGGCTGGCCTTCATGCTGTCTGCCGCGTCGTGCATCAGGGTCAGCCACTTGTGATATCCGTCAAGTGCCTTCCTCTGCGTTGCGTATGTTGCGCTGTTCACGTGCTCCACATATGCCAGCTCGGACGGTCCACCAGCAGGGAAGTTCAGCAGCGTGAAGGGGTAGGGAGGCAGTACGCAGTCTTTGTTCAAGAGGCGGATGTTGACCTTGTCGGACTTGGCCGCCGTGACCAGGTGCTCCATCTGCTCATACATGACCTGAGCGTTGCCGCGACACCGATCGAGTACGGTCTCGTCCAGCAGAAGCGTAAGCCGCCGCCCCTGTCCCAGGATGAACTGTCTGCGCAGGCGCAGCATGACAATGCGCATGACGACGTCTTCGGGATCGTCAGGCCGCACCAGCCGCACCATCGCTTCAGCGTATGCGCGCGTCTGCAGCAGCCCCGGGACCACCTGGTTCTCGAAGATCGTGATCCAGTCGGCTCGCCCCTCCAGCCGAATCAAGCGACGGAGGTAGTCGGGCGTCACATCCGCGAACTGCTCATACCACTCCTGGTTGTTCGTCTGCGCGAGGAGCTGCTCCACCACCCGCATCTGTGCATCGGACAGTCCGTAGTATCGGGCGAGATCGTAGACATCGCGGGCCTTGGGCGGGCTTTCGCCGCGCTCCAGGCGACTCACCTTCGACGTCGAACCTCGGATGACAGGCGCAACATCCTTCAAGGTCAGACCCCGCAGCTCCCGATAGCGGCGGAGCTCTTCGCCCAGCATTTCGCCCGCAGCCGCGTTGCTGTCCGGCGACGCCATGCGAACGACGGACGGGTCGCCTTCCGGCTCGGGTTGGGCGACGGACATACGAACTCCGGTACAGCAAGGGGCAGGTGGACGCCCTCAGCATGTCTGGCATATGCCCGTCACCACAAGCTATGGCCTGAACATCAGCGCTCGGTCACGATTGCTCGTCCGTCAGGTGGTCGAATTCCGAACTCTTGGCCCCCTCGATGAAGGCGGCCAACTCCGCCGAAGTGAAAACGAGCGCCGGTCCGCCTGGGAATCGAGAGTTGCGGATCGCGACCTCCCCGTTGGGCAGCCCGGCGACTTCGACGCAGTTACCGTTTCCGATGCTCGCGCTGGCCTTCTGCCACGTCACACCAGAGATCTCGCGAGCAGCAACACCGTTCCTGAATGGCATCAGTGCATTCTCCTTTCCTGGGCCTGTCGCCACTTCTGCCCTTCGCAGACTGACACAATTCCCATATGGGATTGCACGGCGACCGTTATGCAAACGCTATCGAAGGTCAGTTCCGGGTTGCAGGTCCCCGAAAGAGTGCAGTTCACGCCCGACTGTCATATTTAATGAATGGACGTCGGAACGGCGGCTGGTCCGTGGAGTATCGAGCGGTTCTCGACCCCGATCGCGTCGCTGCCGCGGGCCGGCGCAGAACGTCGGCCAGCTTGATCACGTTTGGCTGGAGCCTTTGGTGGCCAGATCAACGGGGGATGTGACGGCGCTGCGCGGCCTGGGCCGCCTACCCAGGAACCCAGGTGTGGATCTGGCGAGGTGGACTAGAGCACATGGTCGATGCGGTTGTGCAGTCCGTATCCGCTTCCTGGGCACTCCGTGGTGGCGATCGAGGCCCGTTTCGCGCCAGCTGTCACAGGTTGCGTCTGCTTGTGCGCCCAACGGTTGTCGCTGGGGCTGCTGGCGGGAGAGTGCTGAGTCGGCGATTGCGCACGGCGGGGGCGGCTGTCACATGGCGGGTGCCGGTTCCGTGGGCGAGGGTTTCGGCGAGATTGGCAAGCAGGTTGCTGGGGGCGCGCGTTGAGGCTGAGATGTCCCATGTGGGGTTGTCGATGTCGGGGCCGGCTCATAAGAGCCAGGTAGGCGAAACCGTCTTCTGACGTCTACGTGGTCCAGGACGGTGCCGTTTGCGCAGGTGGGGCCTTGTGTCTCAGTGCATCGACGGTGTTCGTGACACGCGCGTGACAGGACAGGCGATGGGCCCTGTCAGTTTGCTCCGGCGTGCCATTGGATGATGCGTCAGGCGTGGGTATTGCTGTACTCCGGCTCGCCGCTGTCGAGGACGCGGAGCAGGGACGCGGTGACGACGCGTGTGCTGCGGCCGATGCGGAGCACGCGGCAGGGGAATTCCCCGCGGCGGACTAGGTCGTAGCCCTTCGCCCTTGAGAACCCGAAGGCCCGGGAAGCGTCCTCGACGCTGCCAGTTCCGGCCCAGGTGGCGCGGATGCGCGAGGGGCTGTACTGGGCGTCCATGTCCGGTATCACGTTGTTCTGGCTGTGCATGTCTGACTCTTCGGATCCTTTCAATACGGCTTCGGCTGCGGAAATATCCCCGGACTCTGTGACGTTCCCGTGTGGCACCGTGATTACGGAGGGGGAGTGGTGGGTCTGAAGCTGTTCAACACGGCGGGCGGCGTGAGCGAGGTCATGCCGCGTCTTGCTGAGGTCGAGGCGGATGTACAGGACCTCATCGAGGCGCACATGGAGACGATGCTGGGCGTCCGGTTCCTGGCGAGCGAGTACGTCATCGACTGCGTCGACGGCGGACGGATCGACTCGCTCGGGATCGATGAGAATTTCGCACCCGTGATCGTCGAATATAAGCGCGGCACCGACGCGGGGGTGATCAATCAGGGCCTCTACTACATGGCGTGGCTCGTGGCCCACAAGGATGCCTTCCGGAGCCTGGTCCGCGACCGGCTCGGGGCCCCGGCCGCGTCCCAGATCCTGTGGAGCGCACCCCGGCTGATCTGCGTCGCCGGCGACTTCACCCGCTACGACGCGCACGCCGTGCGCGAGCACCGGCGCAGTATCGACCTGGTCCGCTACCGGTACTTCGGCAAGGACCACGTCGGCCTTGAGACCGTGGCCTCGGTCACTGGGCAGTCGGCCGCCGCCAGGCGAGGCCGTCGGCACGCGGCCGGGCTGCCGACTGGCCGAAGGCAGGACGGCGCGATGGTGGAGCTGGCCGCGGCCGTTGACGAGGCTCTGCTTGGTGTCGGGGACGGCATCACCCGGGTCCAGCGCAAGCAGTACCGCGCCTACCAGCGGCTGCGGAACTTTGCCTGTGTCTGCCTGCCGCAGCAGACCAAGCTCCTCGTCTACCTCAAGGCGGACCCGCAGGGGGTCGACCTCGTTCCCGGCTTTACCCGGGATGTGACGGGGCTCGGCCACCACGGCACGGGCGACCTGGAGGTGCAGCTTCGTACGGAGCGGGACCTGGAGCGCGCCCAGGACCTGTTCCGCCTCAGCTACGCCGCGGCGTAGCGGACTCTCGCCCGGGGCACTGGCCGGGCGGGAGTGTGGAGTTGTGGGTGGTCGTCGTGCTGCTGCCTCTCGACGGGACGGTCAGGGGTGGCGGTGGACTACCAATGGTGCGGAGGATCCCCGGTTTCGCTAACCGGGGATCCCGTGCTATGTATCGCCCTGCCTGTGGTGCCGTTGTGTGTGCCGCTGGGGCCTATGGGGTGCCGTTCCACAGCATGGCCACTTCCTCCGCGCTCGGTTCGTACCCTTCGGGGTACGCGGCTGCCGCCCGCTGCTCAGCGGCCTGGGTGGTGTCCCGGAGGGCGATGTTCAGGCGGGTCAGCAGTGCGAGTACCGGCTCGTGCGTGATCGGGTCGAGGATGTCTTGGGTGCGAGCCGAGTCCCAGTCCGCAACGACGAACGCGGTGGAGATCAGCAGCTTGGCGTGGGTTGCGGGGATGTCCACGATCTCGTCGGCGTTGACGGCCATACGGACAAGGCGGTCGCGAAGGGCACGGGCGTTCTCCCAGCCGCGCCAGATCCCCGTCTGCTGGTCCGCACTGCTGCCCCGCGCGACTCGCGGGGACAGCGGAGGGTAGGCCAGCACCAGTGTGGTTGCCGCCTGCCAGTCGCGGGCCGACGCCGGCACAGTTGCCTCGGCGACTATCCGCGCCCGCAACTGCTGCAGGTTCCACCGCCGCGACGTGTCCTGCTGTGCCTGTGCAGCGCACTGCGGGCAGAGCGGCGGACCGAATCGCCCGGGTGGGCTCCAGGAGCGGCTTGTGCGCAGCAGCTCCGTCCCACAGGCCGCGCAGAAGATGCCCGACGGACAGGGGCCGATCGCGGTGAGCATGTCGTTGAGAGTGAGACCAGCGGCCTCGGCCAGCGCCCTGGAGTGAATGCCGGGCTGCTGCCAGTACAAGTGCCTCAGCAAGCCGATCAGGGGCGGGGCGTGGACGGCTTCCATCTCTTCACGGAGTTGTCTGACCTGTTCCAGCACGTCCTGCTGCGCGAGGTCGAGCCGTTGCTCGGCTTCCGCGAGTGCACCTTCTGCGTCGGTGAACTCGCGGACCGAATGCTCCACCTGGGCCAGGATTTCGTGCGGGATATCCGTACTCATGCCGGTGATTATGCAGCGGGCGTCGGACACGTCACGTGTGCACGGGCGCAGCGCAGGTTAGGGGGTCATCGGGGTCGTCCAGGAAGGAGGGCGGCTGGTGGTGATGCTGCCACCCGGGCCGGGGCCGGGGCTTGCGTGGCGCGGAGCGCTGGGCCGTCAGGAGCCGTTGGGCGTACGCGTCGTTGGCCGTTCCCTTCGGCCACTTCGAAGGTGATGTCCTGCAGCAGGGCTGCCGGTGCCTGTGCGGACAGCTGGAGTGCCCAGCTCGGCTGGTGGACGGCGTGGCCGCCCCAGACGGTCCACGTGGGGAGGGGGCTGTTGGTCTGCTGGGCGGCGAAGGCGTCGAACTGCACGCCGGCAGCCTCGGCGCCGGGGGCTTCCCACATGATGTAGCGCCCGTCGATGGTGTGCTTCCAGCCCGCGTCGGCGAGCGGGCGGGTCGCCTCGGCGATGGTGGTCTCGGTGACGCGGGTGGACGGGCCGCGGCCCCACGCGTTCTCGGTGGCCAGGGAGTTCAGCAGGGTGCTGACGATCTCGGCTGGAGTTGATGCGGTCGCCGTCCCGTGCCAGAGAAGGTCGCTGACCGGCGTTTCGTAGGCGGCGAGGGTCCACTTGATGTCGCGACCTTCGGCGTCGTGGTCGAACAGGGCGCGCAGGGTGAGTGATTCGTGGTTGGCGATCGAGGTGTTCTCGTCCCAGGTGCGCCACCTTTGCCAGTCATCGCGTGCGTCGAGGAAGTTGTCGAGGAGGGCGTCGTGGTCGCCTGCATCGGCGGCATACGCGGGCACGACCTCTATCTCGGTGCGGAGTGCGGGTTGTTCCGGTTCGGCAGGTGCGGCGAGTGTGCTGCGGGCCTGTGCGACTTGGCGCTCCATGGCGGTCATGGGCGCGGGACCCGGTCGCATGTTGTCGTGGGCGTGTTCGAAGGCGCTGAGCGCTTCGCCAGGCGAGTCGAACCTGTTGGTGATGTGCCGAAGGTTGTCTTCCCCGCGGAGGAAGACGCTTTCGCCGCTTTCGCGGTAGGTGCCGACGGCAAACGTGTCGCCGTCCCGATGGGCGTGGCCGTGGATGATGAGGCGGCCGTGCCGGATGTCGTCGTGGATGTTGTTGGCCTGGCTGGCGGCCTTCTGGACTTCCTCGCGCGTGCCCGCGTGGGCGGGGTTGGTGGCCCCGGTCCGCCCCTGGTCGATCGCCTCACGGAGCCGGGGGAGATCTCGGTGGTGATGCCTTCGAGAGTCAAGGCTTGGGCGACTTTTTCCGCCCAGTAGGGCTCTTCGTGGTCGATGCGGGCCATGACCAGATTGTGCTCGTCGAGGGCGTCGAAGCCGCGAGCGGTCAGGAAGGCGTGGGCCAGCTGGTGTCGGGGGCCGGTGACGGAGGCGGTCACGGCACTGGGGTGCGCGGGGTGCGTGTCGAGGTGGACGTGCAGGTCGGTGGAGGGTGTCGTCATGGCAGGCTGCTCGCTTCTGCCGGTGACCGGGTCAAGGACCCGGTCACCGGCGAATTAAGGGGTCAGCGGGAGATACGCGAGGGTGACGGAGCTGTGGTCCGCGGTGGGCCGGCTCTAGGCGGGGCTGAAGCTCTAGTGGGCTGGTGCGTGGGGGCTGGCGCGGGCGAGGTGGCGTGATGCCAGCGGGTACGCACGGCAGCCAGGTCGGCCAGGGCGCGGCGGCTGCCGACGACGAGCTGGTACGGGGTGGTCGCCGGGTCGTCGGTGAACGCCTCGATGCGCAGGGCCACATGGTGCGCTGTGGCGAGGAGGGAGTGTTGCAGGACGCGCTCGCCCCAATAGTGCGGCGAGCCGACGGCTGGTGCCCCGAGCAGGTCGAGCAGTTCCGCTGGTTCGGTGTCAGCGGTGAGCAGGCCGCGCTGCTGGGCCTCCCACAGGATGGTGACCGGGTCGACGGGAGCATGGCGCTGCGCCAGGGCGGTCGCGGATTGCCACAGCCCGCCGTGCAGGGGGCGGGTGAAGTCGCCGGCGGTCAGCCAGCGCATCTGCTCGACATCGCGAGGGTGTGCCGTTGCGGCGGCGAGCAGCAACCGCTCCTCCTCAGCCGCTTCGTCGCCGTTGTGTGGGGCGGCCGGGGTCGGTGCGGGTGTGCGGGGCAGCGATCCGGGGTGGGGCGGGAACGTCGCGGCGAGGTGGTCGACGATGGCGGTGAGGGCGTCGGCTTCAGCGAGGGTGGTTGGGACCGGCTGTGGGTGCGTGAGGTCACGGGCGGTTTGCGCGAGGCGCTGGGCGCCGGCGCGTAGGGTGCGGCGGGCGTGCTCGGCTTCGATCATCCGCGCGTAGGCGGGTGCGTGCCGGGGGCGTGGGCAGACCTGGATCACGGTGTGTAGGTAGGAGGCGCTCAGCCCGCGGACGTGGTCCTGGGCGGTGGTGAGTACCTTTTCCAACCAGTCGGTGTTCTGGGTGTGCTGGGCCGGGTCGGGGGCGGGCAGGGAGCGGATCGCGGCGAACAGGGCACTGTGCGCGGCGGTGGAGAAGCAGTCGGGGTCGATCGGGGGCACCTCGTCGAGACGGTGGGGTTCGAGGAGGAGGGCCCCGAGGAGGGCCTGCTCGGCGAAGTGCACCGGCGGGAGAGCGTCGAGGTCGTCCTCGTCAGGGTCGGGGGTGCGGGGCATTAGGCGGCCAAGGTGAAGTCGTCGGGGTTGAACGTCGCACCCACGTGCGGGGCCAACAGGTGTGCGGCGAGGCGGGGCGGAACGGCGTTGCCGATCTGGCTGAAGACTTGCCCCTTGTTGCCTTGCCACGGGTAGTCGGCGGGGAAGGACTGCAGGAGGCCGGCTTCCTGGGCGGTGATCCGGATCGGGTCCGGCGCCGGGCAGTCCGCGTTCCCGTCGTGCGCGGGTTCGGCGACCCAGGTGCATTCGTTGGCGCGATGACCGAAGAACAACGTGCCTGCGGGCTCGTCCAGGCTGCGAACCGTGGCGTTGGCCTGGTTGTTGCTGCGCAGCGACCACGACCAGCGTTGCCCTTCAGGCGCGTGGAGGTGAGCGGGCGCGTCGCCAACGTGGTGGTCACTGGCATCGCCTGGCTCGTTCCAACGCATGTTCCGGCGGCGAGTTTTCGCTTGGCTGTCGGGGTTGAGAGGCTGCGGTTTCCAGGTGCCGCGGTCGCGGGCGCCTTCGAGAGTCTTGCGGGCGCCGGAAGGGAAGGGCTCAGGGCCGCCACCAGGTCCGCCGCCGGCGCACACGGTGGGGACCGGGCGGTCGGTCGCACCCCAGCCCAGGGCCTGCGCCATGGTCACCCATGGGGCGCGACCGGGACCGAACAGGCTCTCCGGCTCAGCAACCTTGGCATGCGTGGGGGGCGGGGGTTCGGCGGTATGGGTGCGGGAGGCGAGCAAAATCGCCCGCCTCCGGGTCTGCGGAACCCCGTAATCGGCGGCATTGAGGATCCCGGCCCACACAGAGAAGCCCCAGGTGCGCAGGATCGCCGCGTACTGGCGCCACAGCGGCAGCACGTCAGGGACCTCCTCCATGGCCACCCACTCCGGCTGACCGACCGTGTTGAGCGCGTGCAAGTACCGCATCGGCTCGGCCGCCAACAGGGAGCGCGCGTCGCGGCAGCAGATGAGGAGCTGCTCGCGGGTGTCGCGGCCCTGAGCGAGGTCGGCGACCGCCTGGTGGACCAGAGGCCGGTCCACCAGGCCAAGGCGCTTGCCGGCCATCGACCACGCCTGGCACGGAGGGCTCGCTATAAGCCCGGCGGTTTTCCCGCGGACCGGCCAGACGGGGTACGTCGCCACGTCCGTGCGAATCGTCAACTGTCCAACTGCCGCACGCGTCTTGCAGGCCCATTCATCCCACTCCAGGCCCACATCCCGTACACCGAGGACGGTCAGAGCGTGGCTCCATCCACCCGGACCCGCAAAGAGGTCCAGGACTATCAAGAGGCCAGCCCGAAACTGTCCTGGATCAATTCGGCTTCACCACGGCAGGCCCACGGGGAACAGCCGTCGATGACGCCTTGCTCCAGCCCCTCCAGGTCCTGGTCAGTGCTGCCGCGTTCCGTCTGGAGGGCGGCCCATTCGGCGGCGGTGACGTGGTCGATCGGAGCCTGGTCCAGTGGCACGCGGGAGCGGTGGAGGAAAGCCTCTCCGAGCAGTCGATTACCGGCGGCGTTGGCGCGGGCATTGCCCTTGCGGATCGCCGCGTCGAAGGCGACGGCATCCGCCCACTCCGACGGCGAGTTATCCCTGATGTAGCGCCACTGCGCGTTGCCGTGAAACGGGCAACCAAGGCAGCTCGACTTCGGGGTATCCGCCAGGCCGAGCGATGTCAGATAGCGGACGCAGTCGGAGCGGGACCAGCCCATGTCGATGAGCGGATGCCGGTTGCGCATGTACTTCACGTCCGCGTCCTTGGCGCGGTGGAATTCATCGGTAGAGATGCCGACCCACTGCTCCACGAACACGTCGCGTGGGATGCGTGCGGGGTAGGGGTAGCCGAGAAGTTCCCGCACCTGCTTCTTAATTGGCTTTATTTTATATTCGCCTGTGCATTGCCGCCGGGTCATACCGGGCTTGCCGTCCTGATTCAGGATGTAGAGCGGCATGGAAGCGAATCGGTGATCTGGGTCGAGTGCGTCCTTTCGGATGTTCCCGGAGGAGACGCGCAGGATGGGTATGCCTGCTGGTGCGGCTATTTCTCGCTCCAGGCGGTCGAGGTGGGCGTAAACGGCCCTGGGTTCCCATCCTGTGTCAGCGAAAATGGCATAGTCGACCTTGGGGAGGATGCCCTTGGCGGACAGGGCGAGCATGGCGCTGGATTGAATTCCGGCACCTAGAGAAATGCATCGAAGTGCGGGGGATGTGGAAATGGTGGTTCCTCGCAGTGAACGGATATGGCCGGGCGGTGGCCGGGAGTGGGGAGATTCAGCGCCGTGCCGGGGTGGTGCCGGTGCCGTGCGTGGTGGGGAGGGTCGCGGGCGGCGTCGTGGCGGGCGCCGGGCGCGCGGCGAAGGCCGGGCTTGTCTGCTCAAGCCCGTCGGCCAGGTGTCGAACGGTGGTGGTGGCGGCCTTCAACTTGTCGAAGACGGGGGCGGGCAACTGGCGCCAGTGCGCGTTGTACTGGGCCCACTTGATGATCTCGGCCGCGTTGCGGAGCTGCTCGGCGAGTTGGACGAGCACGGCTGCCTGCTGTTCGTTGTCTTGGGCCGTGCGTGTGGCCTGGAGGAGTTCGTCCAGGGCGGTGGGTAGGGGGTCGGGGTCGGTCGGCAGCCCGTAGAGCCGGGCGTGCAGGGACTGGGCGAGGGCTTGGACGGGACCGCCACAGGACTTGTAGCCGAACTGGGGTCCTGCCTGGGGGCGCAGCCGGAAGCTTGCGATCACGTCGCGGGTGGGGACGTCTGGATCGATCTCGGCGGCCAGGGCACGGGCGAGGTCGTGCGGGGTGAGCGCATCGGTGGTCGTGGCGACCTCCATAGG
Source organism: Streptomyces sp. CT34 (assembly GCF_000805335.1). Lineage (GTDB taxonomy): Bacteria > Actinomycetota > Actinomycetes > Streptomycetales > Streptomycetaceae > Streptomyces. The sequence continues at coordinate 6,603,553 of NZ_KN708638.1, forward strand.
GACGGGGAGAGGCAGCGGTTGTCAGGTCCGACGGCGTCGAGCGATGGGCAGGTCAGCAGCCCCGGTGGGGCGGTCGGCGGCGTAGGACTGCCGGTCGGGCCGACGGACCGACTGGTGCGCCTGGGAAAGGCGCTGTTGACGGCGAGGCAGACGGTTCTGTCGTCGGAGCTGCCGAGGACAATGTCGTGGTGGTCAGTGAAGGCTGTGGTGTGGGTGGCGCTGCGCCGATTGAGGCGGGAACAGGCGGACTGCGGCGCTACAGGCCGTGGCCGTGGGCTGCGTTGGGCGGTGCAGGGGGTTTCGCGACGGACAATCCTGTGCGACTCGGGGGCCGCGGTGTGGTGTCGGCCAGTGCGATCCGTGCCTCGTCGAGGGTGCGTTGCGCGGCGTCGAGGTGGCGGCGCAGGGCGGTGTGGTGCGGGAGAGCTTCCAGCTGCGCGCCGACGGTGGTGGTGTGGCTGACCGGGTCGCTCACCTTGGCCAGGGCGGGCAATGCCTGGGTGTAGTGGGCCAGGGCGCGGCCGATCGTTGCCGCTGCCTGACTTGATGCGAGTGCTTCCTGGGAGGGGGTGGTGGTCTGGATGTCGCCGGCGAGGACGTGGTGGGCGTGACCGGTGAACATCGAAGCGAGGTAACCCAGAATGTCGACATGGCGCAGGGCGGTGAAGAAGCCGTCGGGGCCGGCGTCTACCGGATGGGCGCGAATATCGGTGAGGACGGAGTCGAGGGCTTCGCGGCACGTCATGTCGAACAGGTCGATGGGCTCATACAGGGACAAAGGGCGTCTCCGTTGGTAGTGGTGCCGGAGCGGTCGAGCTCAGGCTGGATGGTCTGAGGTCGGGGCGGGTGATGTCGGTGCCCCGCCGCAGGGCGTGCGCGTCTCGGCGGGGCACCGGCATCACAAAGAGGGCGTGTGATCAGGCGGCTTCGCCGAAGTCGGACTGCTTCGGCGGTGTGGCCTTGGCGATGGCGCGGGTGGTGATGCTCTGGGAGGCGCGGTCGGAGGCGGCGGCCAGTTTGTCGGCGCCGGGCTCGCGATACCAGGGGCGCAGGTCGAGCGTGGCGACGCGCATGCCGGTGGCCAGGCACAGGGCGGTGCCCTTGGGAAGGGCGCGGATCGCGTCGGCAGGCAGGATCCGCTCCTGCCGCATACTGACCGAGGTCGACTTGCCCGACTCGGAGTGCGAGGTTGACGTGGTCTCCACGTCGCGATCGCCGATCAGTCGGCTCAACTTGTCGGCGAAATCTGGGTCGTCGATACCGGAGCCGATCACCTTGATCGTCGCGGCCGACCACAACGAGTCCATGCCCTGGTCCCCCCAGACTGACTGGCCCTGGCGGTAGGACTGCAGGATCGTGATCGGGATGATGCCGCGCGATCCCAGGTGCGAGTACAGGGCCGGAAGGTCGCTGATCTTGCACACGTTGGCGGCCTCATCCAGGATCGCGAGCAGCGGGGGGTCTAGGCGCCCGCCGGCGCGTTCGGCCTGTGCGGTCGCGGCTCGCATGACCGAGTCCGCGCATGCCGCGATAATCGCCGAGCCGCCGCCTCCGCCGTCCTTCGAGAGCAGGTACAGCGTGTCCATGCTGGTCACGAACTCGCTGGGCTTGAACTCCGGTACGTCCTTCTGCGGGGTCACCCACGCGGCGATCTCGGAGTTGAGGAGGGCGGCGGCGTATTGCCTGGCTGTCTCGTAGATGCCGTCGCGTGTTTCCGGCGGACCCTCGACGGTGCCCCTGAGCTGTGCCGCGACGGCGGCATGGCCGTGGTCGCGCAGGATGTCCAGCGGGGTGCGGTCGGCAGGGAACGCCAGCCACTGCATCACGTCAGTGATCGGTCGTTCGTCCAGAGCGGCGGCGAGGAACAACTGGCTCAGGATGTTGCTGCCGGCCTTGGACCAGAAGTCACCCTGCTGACTGGCATCCACGCTGGCGGCGAGGAAGTGCCCGGCCAGCCGCCCAGCTCCTTCCAGCGTCTTGGCGTCGGCCAGCGGGTTCCACCACATGGTGCGTTCGGCATGGGCAATCTGCTGCGGGTCCATCGACCACGTCCGGCCCACGGCCGCACGAGCTTCGAGCGTTGCCGTATACGCGTCGCCGGCCGCCTTGTTGGAGGTGAGCAGGACCGGGCCGGGTGCGCTGAGGATGGAGGGGATCGCCAGCGACGTGGTCTTGCCGGAGCGCGGTGCCATGATCGCGACGGCGACGTCCTCGTACCCCATGCGGACCTCGCGCTTGGTGCCCTGGAGGTTGCCCAGCAGGATGCCGGTGTCCTTGGCATCGATGTGCTTGACGGCCTTCAAACTCGGGCGCAGGGAGCGGGCCTTGGCGGTAATGGCCTTGGACATCAGCGATTCGATGTCCTTGTGCGTTGCCGTGCCGGCCACGCGCTGCCTACACCCGTTACTGCCGTCCTTGCGCCGTTTCCACAGCACGGCGGCGGTGATACCGAGCGCGATCAACACGGCGCCGGGCAGGATGCGCGTGCCGATCAGGCGGGACGTTTCGTCCAGGTGGGGCCACAGCTGGTCGGGGTGCAGGAGGGCTTGTACGGGCTGGTAGGGGGCGGTGGGGCCGGAGTCGGTGGCCCAGGTGGTGAGGTTGCCGCCGAGCCAGGCGAGGTTGGACAGGGGGACGGCGGTAGCGATGGCGCCGAGCAGGACGCGGAAGGCTATGTCGTAACCGTCAGTGTTCGAAGTGGGCGAGCTGGAGGGCTGGGGCAAAAGAGGGTCCGTACAGGGGCGTTGGCAGGGGGGATGAAGGCGCGGGTCAACGGGCGCGGCGCTGTTTCGGCACGCGTGGTGGCCTCGCGGCGGGGGTGGTCGAGGCGGTGTCCCGTCGACGGGCGGAGAGGTCCGCGACACGGCGCTCCAGTGCGAAGGCGACGTCCCCGACCGAGACGTGCACGGTGCGGGTGTGCGTGTGTTCGCGGGTGCGAGCCGGGATGCGGTGGGGATTGCGGCGCACCGGTGTGGGGTCGGCGAGCGCTTGGGCGAACGCGGCGACCAGGCGCGGCGGTGTGGTGTTGCTCAGGTAGGCACGCCAGAGGAGGCCGCTGTCGTCTTCGCTGAGTCGGGCTTCGGCGAACCAGGGGCCATCGTTGCCGTAGTGCTCGACGGCGGTGATGCCGTCGGGCGAGACCAGGCCCTCGCCGGCGTCGTGCCATCCCGCCTGACCAAGCAGGTCGTAAGGGTGTGGGCTGGAGGCCGGCGGTGTGCGGTCGGTGAGGGCGTCGGTGAAGGCGGCGATGATCTCGACCGGGGTGCGGGCGTCGAAGGTCGTCGACCACGCCGGCTGATCACTGCTGCGGGCGTGGCGCACGGTCCACCACGGCTCGTCCGGGTCGGGGTCGATCCGCAGGGTGGCCTGCTGGTCGGGGCTGGTGAGGATGACCCGGGGCATCAGCGGGTCCTCGGCGGCACTCCAGCCGCAGGCGCGGTGAAGGGGGACCGTGATCCAGGACGGGTCGCCGGGACCCGCGAGGTACCGGGGCGCGACGAGCGCCACTTCGATGTCGTGCGGCATGCCGGTCACCTCCGGGTCACGGGCGCCGGGGCCGCGGGGCGGGGGTGGGACTTGACGGTGGTGGTGAGGGCAGCCGGCGGGCGCGGCGGGAGGTCTTGGGCAGCGGCCTGGATTTCGAGGAGGACCTTGCCGTGGCCGGCCCAGTCGTCGAGGTAGGACCAGGCTTCCGCGTTGCGCTCGGCGAGCGCGCCGTCATACGCCAGGGTGCCTGGCTGGGCGGACGACGGCAGCGCGTCACGGGCTTCGAGCCATTGCTGCTGCAGCGCATCAAGCTGCCGCAGGGCGTCGTCGAGGGTGCCGAGCTGCCAGGGCCAGCGGGACTGGAGGTGCGCGGCGTTGAGCTGTTGCACCTGGACTTCGGCGGTGGCCAGCAGGTCCTTGGCGAAGGACCGTACGCGGTTGAAGGACCGCCAGGTGTCGGCGTCGCGCTTCGCGGCCCGCAGACCGTAGGCGACATGGTCGAGGGGCCAGCTGTCGAGGTCGGTGTGTTCCTCGGCGTAGGCGTCCCAGTCGGCGAGGATCTGTTCGCTCTCGCGCAGGAAGACGGCGAGCTGGTGCAGGCGCTCGCGGTGAATCACCGTGGGGGAAGGGACAGTTGGGGACAAGAGCGCTCTCAGAAGGAGGACGGAGGAGGGGGCGCGGTGAGCCGGGCGGGCGTGCCGCCCGGCTCGTTCAGCGGACCCGGCCGGTGACGGACACGGCGGGGGCGGCGACGGGCGCCGGCGGGTGCGGGGCGAGGGCTGCCTTGCGGCGGGCCTTGCGGGCGGCGGTGCGGATGGCCTTCAGCCGGGTCTCATGCCTGGCGGCGAGTTCCTCGCCCTGCGGGCCGCGCTGTTCCTGGGTGACCAGGTGGGTGTGCGGAACGTCGAAGCGTGCGCGCTGGACGGGCTCGTCGCTGACCAGGGCGCTGGTGAACGCGGTGATCAGGTGGTGCGGCATCTGGTCGTCGAGATAGGCGTGCCAGATGCGCTGGAAACTACCGCCGCCGGTGGGCAGGGCGGCCTGGACCCGCCAGTGGAATTTCTCGCCCGGCTCGACGGACCACCGCTCCAGGTTGAGAGTGCCGTCGGGGTGGTGGGCGATCTCGTTGCCGTGTTCGTCGCGCTCGTACGACCAGCCCGCCGCGGTGAGAGGTGACCAGATCGGCGGCGTCTGCTCGGGGATGGGTTCGAGTAGCGCGTTGGTGAGGGTGGCGAGGATCTCGACGGGGGTGTTGGCGCCGAACTCGGTGTACCAGTGCTGCCCGTCCTCGCTCTGGCCGCGGATGCGCCACCACGCGTCGTACGGTCTGGGTTCGGGTTCGAGGACCACGGTGTGGCGGTAGTCGGGGCTGGCCAGGACGATGTGGGGATAGTCCGAGTCGGAGTGGTTCTTCCACCCGGCCGCCCGCAGGGCTTGGGTGATGTGCCGGGGATCCCCGCGTCCGGCGAGATGGCGGGGCTGGGTCTCGAACCAGATGGTGTCGTGCGGGGAGTTGGCGCGGGTGGGGATGTAGGGACCGGTCATCGCCCCGGGGCATCGGCGGGTCGGGTGGCGGCCTGCGTACGCAGGCGCTTTACGTCCCAGTGCAGGATGTGCCAGTCCGTGGCCTCCTGGGCCGCGTCCCGGAAGGCTTCGGCGGCGTGGCGCACGTCGTCGTGGCGGGGATGGTCGAAGTGCTGGCTCACGATGTGCGCGCTGGCGCGCAGGATGTCGCCGAGCAGGATCGGGACGCCCTCGTTCTCGTCGAGCAGAGCCCGGAGCAGGGGCAGAGTCTGGTCGAGCGAGGGGTACGTGCGGACGTAGGTTGCGAGTTCCGCGAGGGTGTCGGTGGCCTGACGGAGCCGCAAGGGGGTGGGGGCATGGGGTGTGCCGTGGGACACGGAGTCCTGGGCGTCCGGGGACGGGCGGCGTCCCGAGGGGGTGCGGGTGACCTGCGGGTCGAAGGTGCGGAACTTCTCGTCGAGACCGTTGACGCGGTGCAGCATGTTCCTCAAGTCGTCGAATGCTTCGTCGCTTTCGGCCTGCAGGTCGACGACGTAGCGGTCCTGGAGGACGAAGTCGTTGCAGACGTCGCCGATCGCTTCGAAGATCTGGGTGAGGCGGCGCAGTACTCCGTCGTGGCGGTCGACGATCGGGGCCAGGACCGCGGCGATGTCTGCGGGGGATTCGGCCCGGTCGATCTGCTGGCTCAGGCGGAGCAGCCCGGTGGTGAGGGCCTTGATGTCGCTGGGCAGGAGGTCGTCGTGCTGGGGCATGGGTGAGGGGCTTTCGATCGGGAGCGGATGAGGGCGATTCAGCGGCGGGCTCTGCCGCCTGCGGCGGTGTACGGGTTGGTGGGGGCCTGGCGGCGGGGCCGGGTGGTGGCCCAGGAGTTGCGGGCCCAGGTGGTGGCGCGGGCGGCGGTGACGCGGGCTTGCTGCCAGGCGGATAGCTGGTCGGGCCGTACCGAGACGGAGGTGGTGCGGATGTGTGTGGACGGTGGCACGTTTCCGCGTGGGCGCATGACCTGCTGAGGGTCGGCCAGCGCGGTGCTGAACGCCTGGACGAGGTGCATCGGTGTGGATGCGGTGAAGTTGGCGTCCCAGATACGCCCGTGCTCGTTGCGGGCCCCGGCCCACCAGTGCGCCTCGCCGGGTTTGGACTGGTGGAACTGGAGCCAGGCGCCGCCGTCGGGGCTCATGGCGGTGAAGTGCTGGCCTTGTTCGGTCTGCCAGCGCTGTTCTTGCAGCGGCGCCCACACGTTGGGCGCGTGCGCGGAGCGAGGGAGGGTGAGCGCGTCGGTGAAGCCGGCGACGATCTCCACGGGAACCTGGCGGGTGAAGGCCGCGTGCCACGCCTCCCGGCCCGGGGTTGCCTTCCCGGAGATCGTCCAGCCGCCGGGCTGGGTGAACGGGTCGTAGCCGACCCGGATGGACTTGTCCGGGCTGTCGAAGACCAGCGGTCCGCCGGGCTTGGACTTGTCCTTCCAGCCGGAGGCGCGCAGGAATTCGCTGACGTGGCGGATGTCTCCGCCGCCGGCGAGGTAGCGGGGTTCCACCAGGTAGTGCTGCTCGGCGTGTGGGGCGCCGGGGCCCCAGCCAGTCCACTGCTGCTTCTTCACCGGCTCCTCCTGACAACCATGGCGGAGGCGATGGGCTTGGGCGGCGTGGTGCTTGCTGTGGCGGGCGGTGTCCCGAGCTGCTTGAGGGTGTCGGTGTGCTCGTCAAGGTCCATGCCGACGCTGTGCAGTTCGTTGGCGGCCCGGCCCATCGCGAGCCACACCTCGGGCGGGAGCACACCGCGGTGGGCCTGGCTCTGGGCGAACCGGGACCCGGTGCCGACCAGGTCGGTCACCCGGGTCAGGACGCCGTCTTCGGTGTCGAGGACCTTGCCCAGAATCTCGGCCGCTTGGCGCGGGGTGGCCCGGGCGAGGTGGTCGTCCAGGGTTTTGATCAGGCTGGCGATGTCCTCGGCGAGGCGTACGGGGTAGGACGACGGGTCGGGCATGGGACTCCTGAACGGGCGGGCTGGGGGTTGCTATGTAGGGGTGCGGTTGCTGTCGAGGAGGTGGCGTGTGGGCTCCCGACGGGACTCGTCGAGGGCTGCCTTGGGGCGTCCGCCAGCGAGAAGAAGGGCATGGGTACTGCTGTCGACGGCGACGGCGCGCAGGTATCGGCGGAAGAGGAAGACGACCAGACGCGGTGGACGATCAGCGGTGATCGGCGCTGGCGTTCGGCGGGGTGCGAGAGATGCGGAAAGTTCCTCAAAACCAGGGGAGTTGAGCGGAAGAGGCGGCTACAGCCGGCGGGTGCGGGGGGAGCGGCCGGTGGAGGGCGGTGCTGCGGCGGGTGATGTCCTGGCGAGGCGACGGTCACGGGCTTGGGCGATCCGTGCTTCGAGCTGTGCCTGTTCGTCGTCGTAGCTGTGTGGCGTCTGGGCGATTCGGGTGTAGGGCCCGCAGCCGTACAGCGGTGTTCCGATGGCCATCCTCGGCAGCGGATCGCTGGAGGCGAGGCTGCGGGTGAGCGCGGTGACGATGCCGGGCGGGGCATGGGTGCTGAAGGCGGCCGTCCACCAGCGGTAACCGTTGACGGTGCAGGCGGCCTGCCATGGCCTGGGCGCGCTGGGTGCGCGTTCCTCGGTGAAGCGCACCAGGCCGTCCGGTGACACGGCCGTGGACGTGGGCGATTCGGGGTCCGTGGTCCACCCGGCCTCCTGCAACGGGCCGAGGACATCTGCGCCGTGTTCGCAGGTCGGCCGCAGCATCGCGTCCACGACCGCGGTGATGTACTCGATGGGAAGGTGCGCGCCGAGCACCGCTGCCCACTCCTGATCGTCAGGGGCAGTGGCGCGCAGGATCCACGTCCAGGCCGCCCGCCGGCTGAGGAGGACGTGCAGGCGGTTGTCTGGACTGGCCAGGGCGGTGTGCTGGTTGATCGTGGAGATGTCCCGCCAGCCGTGGCCCCGCTGCAGCCACTCGGTCAGGTGTTCCCAGTCGCCGCCGCCGGTGAGGTAGCCGGGTGCCGACAGGACGTAGGGGGTGGGGTTGGGCATGGGGTTCCTGGGGCGAGGGGGGAGAGGGCCAGCTGCGTCGGCCGCGGCGGTGGGACTCGCTGAGGACGGCCTCGGGACGGGCGCCGGCCAGAGGGATGCTGCGTTCATGGCTGCCGACGGCGACGGCGCGCAGGTAGTGGCGGAACAGGGCACCGGCCAGGCGCGGTTTCCGGCTGGTGGTGATGGGCGGGGGAGTGCGGTCGGGGGCGGGGATGTGCGGTCTCTCTCGGGGTGGGGCCGGCCCCGGAAAGGGGCCGGCCGAGGGGATGGTTACGGGAAGTCGGCGGGAGCGGGGGCTCCTTGCGGTGGCCGAGTGCGCCGTCGCCGGGGCGATACCGGTGGCGACGGCCGCGCTGAGGCGAGAGGGCGCCAGTGCGGCTGCCGACGCAGAGGGTGCCGTCGCGGTGAGAGATCAGTACGTCCACGTCGTGCTCGTCGGCGAGGCTCATGGGCGAAGGCGTCCGGGACGCTGGGTTCACCGCCGGGCTGCTGGGGCGGCGCGGCTGGGGGGCGATGGCGTGGGCCGGCCACTGGGCGGATCCGCGGGGGAGCGGCGGTTGCGTATGTCGGTGACCGCTTCCTGGTAGGCCGCGGGGTCGAAGAGATCCTCCGGGATGTCGACGACGTATCCGGCCAGGAGCAGGGAGGGGATGGCTCGGGTGGCGACCTTCTTCTTCTCGTCCTCGCTGAGGTGGTCGGGGACTTCGTGCCAGACGTAGACGGGTCCGGCGGTGGCCTCGGTTTTGCGTTCCAGGCCGAGGGCGTCGAGGAGGGCCAGGAGCTGCTCGGGTGCACCGGTGGGGGTGTCGGCGTGGATCGTGTCGGTTGGGGGCCTGCGGTAGATCTCGACGTCGGTGCCTGCGTCGTCGGCTCTGTTTGCCACGGGCGGGGCTTCTCCCTTCGTACGGAGGGCTATCGCCGCAGGGCAGGCGACTTGGACAGGGGTGGCGCCGGGGCTGTGGTCAGTGCGGGCGCGGAGGTGGTGCGGGCGGCCTGGTTGCGGATCAGCTCGATCTGCAGGGCGTGGTTGGACAGGCTGTTGGTGGCCGTCATCAGCCGCTGTGCCGGATCCGGTTCGTGCCCGGCGTTCTCCAGGCGTTCGGCCCACGGGGCCCAGGTGGAGATCAGGGTCTGCACCATGCGCGGCAGTAGACCGTCGTGGGGCGCGGCGATTTCGGTGAGGACCTTGGCGACCTCCTGGTCATCGGCGGCGTTGCGAGCCCGCTCGGCGAGCCGCTGGAGGGAGCGGTGGGCGGCCTGCTGGTCACCGTCGGCGGTGGCTAGGACGTTGAGCGTGGAATCCAGGTGGACGCTGAATCCGGCCAGCAGCAGTGCGTGGGCGGCGGCGGTGGCGCCTTGGCGCTGCTGCTCGACGGGCATGGTGTGCGGCTGGTGCTGGTAGGGGCCGCGGGGCCCGGCGGCGGAGACGAAGCCCCCGGCGGTCTGCAGGATCCCTTCGGCGCGTTCGTCCCCGCCGATCGCGACGACGAGCTGCGTCTTCGGATCGCGCGTGATGGTGACGTAGTCGAGGACGAAGAACGTCGGCTCGCTGTCCTGCGGCCCGCTCATCGTGACCGAGCCGCAGGCGCTGCGGCCGGGGCGGGGGCTGCGACCGGAGCCGTGCCTGGGGCGGGCTTGGTCTGCGGGAGCCGCACACTGACACCGATACCGAGCCGGTCCAACTGCGCGGCTGCGGCCTGGACGGCCTGTGCCTGTGCGGCGGTGTCCTCGCCGGGCAGCACGAAGGCGTCCTGGTCCTTGTCGTAGATGCAGCCGTTGTCGGCGAGGATCTGGGCGGCATCGGCCCGTTCGGGCTTGGCGACGTGAAAGTCCCGGCCGACCAAGGTGATCACCACGAGTTCCGGCGGTGGCGTCGGGGTGAGGCGGGCGGCGTTGTCGTGGACCTGGGCGAGGGCCTTGTCGTAGCGGGGCAGCAGGTCGGTGACGATGTCCTCGGCGGCCTGGACCGGATTATCGGGGACAGCGATGCCGTCGGGCTCGCGTACGGTGCGGAAGGCTTCGGGGCGGATGCTGGACGGGGCGATGGCGGCGACGAGGAACTCCTCACCGCTGCGGGGGCGCGCGATGACGTACAGGCGGGTGCCGTCGTCGCGGGTGAGGACGGCGTCCTGGTCCAGGATGTGCTCGGCGATGGCGTGGGCGACCAGGTCCATGTCCCAGACGTGTTCGGCGCGGGCGAACTGATCGGTGTAATGCTGGTGTTGCTGGTGCTCGCTCGTCCAGTGGCCGGGGAGTTCCTCGGTGAGGCCGATGGCGAAGGAGGCGAGGTCGGGGGTGGAGTCGTGCATGGATTCCTCGGGGTGGGGGCCTGCGCCGCCGTCCGGCAGGGCCGGGGGAGCGGGTGGCGGGCTGGTGCGGCGGTTATCCGTGGCGGTGCGCAAGGGGCAAGGCATGTCTTTCTTCGGCGTTCAGCGGGACCGGCGAGCTGGGATCGGACGCGGTGCGGCGGGACGGCGGGTGGCGAGGGCGGCTCGCTCGTTGGCGCCGGGCAGGGCAGCTGCGACCGTTTCGAGGTCCTGCTGGACGCCGTGAAGACGTCGGGCAATCCATTCCAGGTGTTGTGCCGCGTCGGGGCCGTAGGCGTGCGGCAGTTCCTCCAGGCGGCGTGCGGCCTGCTCGACCAGGGCCCGCACTCCGGCAATTGGCCCCTTGTCCTCGTTGGCGAGTGCGCACATCGTGGTGGCGATGTGGGCTGCCACGCTCGGCGGCGACTGCGGCGCGGTGGGCTTCGGCAGCTTGGGGAGTTGGAAGGGCGATGCGTCGGTGTGTGCCCGATGGACCGTGGTGCGAGTCGGGACCGCCGTCAGACCCAGGTCCGCCTCGATGCGTCGGCACTCCGCATCCAGGGCCCGGTACAGGGACGAGCCGTCCGGCGCCCAGGAGCCGTCGGATCGGATGAGGTTGGCAATCACGTCGAGGCGGCCGTGGCGGGCCTGCAACGCGACCCAGTGGCAGCCCGGTGCGTCCTCGGCGGCTGGGGTGAAGCCGGCGACGTGGGTGAGCCGGCGGGCGATCAGTGCCCACTCCGGGCGGGCCAGGGCGCGATCGGCGGGGTGCAGACGCACCGCGAAGTGGAAGAGCCCGGTCACGGCGTCGCTCGAGCCCATGACGTGGGGGTGCAGGTCCCCCGGGGCGTCGAGGTAGTCCTCCCAGTCGGCGAACATCCACGAGCGCGGAGGGCCACTGAGCCCGGTCTCGTTCACAAGAGACCTGGTGACGACGGCATCGCCGAGTACGTCTTGCTCGGCAATAGGGCGTCCGAGGGCGTTGGCGAGGGCCTGGCTGGGGAACAGCGGCTCGCGGTGGACGTAGAGGATCACCGGCCGCCCCGTGCGTCGGCTATGTGCACGAGCTGGTTCAGCTCGGTGACCGAGTACCAACTGCAGTCGACGACTTCGCCGGTGCCGGCCAGCCGCGGCAGCAGGTAGGTCGCCAGAGCCTGCTGGTGGATGAGACAGTCAGGGCAGCGACGGGAGAGATGGACGAGGTAACGAGGGTGCGCGGTGATGTAGGTGCGCTCGCCGCCGTTGGGGTCATAGAGCCTCCACCCGTCCTCGTCGGTCGGGGTGTGCCACGAGGCAGTGACGACCTTGTAGGCGTCTCCCCACAGTTCGTGGCCGGCGGCGCCCTTGAGGACGACGACCTGGTCGCCGGGCCGAAAGTGCCGGTGGGTGACATCCCGGTCGGGCGTGAGGATGTCGGCAGGAGCGTAGGGAGGGCGGGTGGCTTCGGGCACGGCGAGAGGTCCTTCCACGAACGACAGGGGCGGCGGTGGAGGACCAATGGTCCGGAGGATCCCCGGTTTCGCTAACCGGGGATCGTCGGGTATAAGGCATCCCGCACCCGCCCTCCAACGGGCACCGGGTGCTACCGGAAGGGGTTCTCGGTGCCGCGGTCGTTGTCCGTGGCGGCGTCGAGGAGTTCGGGCAGGTCGGTGGCTTCGGCGTCCCGCTGGTCGACCCACCATCCGGCGCGAGTGATGGTGCGGATCGTCTCTTCGAGGGTGACCCAGTCCGCCTCGTCCCAGGTGCCGTCGGTGACCAGCGAGGTGTAGGCGGCGGTGACCAGACGGTGGCGGGAGCGCTCACCCCAGCCCAAGATCTTGTGGGGGCCTTCGAGCGGCGGCATCTCGAACTGGGTGGCCCACTCGGCGGCGGCCTGCTGCTCGGCGGCGCGCTTGGCAGCGAGCCATTCTTCCTTGCTGGCGATGTCGCCGTCACGGGCGGCCTTCCAGCAGTCGGTGCAGTCCTTGGACGCGAGCCATCGGGCGAAGGAGGCTCGCTTGTCGGCGGGCCGGTCGGACAGGTTGTGCGTCACGGTGTGTTCACAGGTGTGGGTTATTTCCCAGGAGGTACGGACCCCCGGGGAATTCCGTTTGATGGGCGTTACGTTCGAGGTCGGGCTGCTGGTCTGGGGCTTCAAATCGAGTGCCTTTCGTTGGCGGTTGGGGTGGTGGCCTGCGTCGTTGCGGAGGTTCGTGCATCAGATGCACGATTCATGCGGCGGACGGAGGTGGTCTGGAGTGCTTGGCGGTGGTCTCGGGGACGCTTCCGCCTTCTGCGTCGTCTCAGCGTGTCCTGCGGATGGCGTTTGTGGCCGCCGTGGCGATGGCGACGGGAGCGCTGGAGGGCTGGGACAGGTGCAGCAAGGTGGTCCCCGGCAAGTGGTGGGACTCCGCGGTGAGGGTGAGCTGGAGTACGGCGCAGCCGGCGGTCGTGAGCTGCTTGACGCGGGTGACGGCTTGAGCGGTTTCGTCGCTGCCGTACCGGGCGTCGGTGACGATCACGAGGAGGCGGCCGGCGCCGGGGCGGCTGAGTTCGAGGCCGTGGTCGAGTGCGTCGATGGCGTCGCCGAGGTTGTGGTGGCCGCCGTTGGCATCGAACGTCGTCACGCGCTCTGGTGCTCGGTGGGTGGGTCGGGTCAATGCGGTCAGGTGCTGGTCATAGGCGATGGTGGCGGTAAGGGAGTCGGGGTCGGTCAGGGCTGCTGCGCGTGCCACGATCCAGGCAGCGGACGCGACGGGCGCGCAGGCGGCACGCATGGAGCCGGAGACGTCGACGGCGATACCCACACGCAGCGGTGGGGTGGGGGAGTTCCGGCGGCGGGTGTGGGTGAACGGTTCCGCGGTGGGGACCGACCCGGCCGCGCGCTGAGCGTCGCGGGCGAGGGCCGCGCGCATGTTGAGGCGGCCGGGCGGGGTGGGGCTGGAGGTCCGCTCCTCGGTCCGCTCGCGGTAGGCGGCGGCACGCAGGGCGCGGCTCAGGCGCGCGGCGGCACCCTGCTCGGCGGCGGTGGGCCTGCGGGTGCCGGTGACCGGGTTGCCGTAGGGCGCCGGTGTGCCGTCGGGGGTGACGGTGGTGCCACGGGCGTTGAAGACCGACTTGGCGGTGGCGGCGGCTTTGCGTCGCTGGCCGGCCCGCTGGGCGCGGTCCTGAGCCTGCGCCTTGGACTGCGCGGCCATGGCGTTGGTCGCTGCGGCTTGTGCCGCGAGGTCGGCGGCGTCGGTGGCTGCCGTGCTGTCCATGACGACCCCCACGGCGCCGGACAGCAGATCGGTGAGGTTCTCCGGCACGGGCAGGGCGGGGGCCGCGGTGTCCAGAGCGTCGCACCATTCTTGAGCGTGCGCGAGCATGGTCGTGGCGTCGTGGTCGGCGCACTGGTGGGCTGCGGTCCAGATGCGGGTGAGTGTGGCCAGCAGGTTTGCGCCCAGCACCCTTTCGCACAGATCGGCGACGGCCCGGGTCTCGCCGGCGTCCAGGATGCCGACGTCACGGCGGCCGAGGACCAGGGCCGCCACGGCGGCGGCGTGCTCTATGCCCTGGAGGGTGGGGTGGGCGATGTCGGGCATGACCAGGGTTCGGGCGCTGGTGCGCAGGTAGGTGCGGTCCGTGGGCCGCGTGATCAGGTGTGCCCCTTCGACGCGGCTCTCCTCCAGCAGGAGCGCGGCCTCGACGACACGGGGGTCCGCTCCGGCAGGCTGTGTCCAGACGGAGTGGGCCGCGTGCGCGGCCTCGTGGACGAACACTCCCCAGGCGGCGGGATACCGCTCCTCGTCGCCCACGATCCGCGGATTGATCTCGTGGGGCTGGAGCGGGGCGAACAGGCCGGCGTCGAACTCGACCTCGCCCAGAGTGGGGAAGAACGCGGCCGGTGCGCCGCTGCGCGTGCCGGGGCGGCAGGTGACGAGGAGGTCCTGGCGGCCGGAGAGGTCGACTAGCCGGTCGCCGAGTTCGGCTCCCACGCGCAGCCACGCGTCCGGGGAGGAACGGGGTTGCGCGGGCGGGGCGCCGTCGTCGTCCCAGCGCGCGAGGTCGGCGTCGTCGTCAGGCGTGGTGGCGGGGGACTGGACGTGGTGGTGGGCGCTCATCGCGAGCGGCCCCGGTGTGCGGAGCCGGTGCTGCCCGGGGGCTGCCGGGCGGCTGAGGCGGGGAGCTGCTTGCCGAGGGTGAGGGGCGCGATCTTCTTGACGCCGGCAGCCTTGATGACGGCAGCGGCGACGGCGTCGCGATCCTCCACAGGAGCGATGCCTACGAGGTTCGCGAGCGCTGCTTTGGTGCCGAGGACGGCCTCGGTCTTCTGGTAGCTGAGCAGTTCCCGCAGTTGGGGGGCCCAGCCCAGCTCGCCGAGTTCGACTTGGCGGGAGAGGTGTCGGGCGACCCGGACCACCCGGGCATCGATCCTCAGCGCCAGGGCGAGGTCATAGTCTGTGCCGATCTGGATCTGCACGCTGAACCGGCTCGCGAGTGCCTCCGTCAACACCGCGCCGTGGACGCCGGGATTGTGGCCCGCCACCACGTAGAAGCCCGGCTCGGCCTTGATGGTCTCGCCCTTGTGGGCCTTGACCTGGATCTGCCTGCGCCCGTCCATCGCGGGATACAACGCCGCCAGGACCTTCGGTGAGATCAAGGTGGCATCGTCGATTAGCAGGGCGCGGCCCTCGGTCATCGCGGTGACTAGCGGACCGTACTGGAAGACGTAGGCTCCCGCGTCGTCCTGTGTGTACTCGCCGATCAAGTCGCCGACCGTGGTGTCGCCGTCACCGGCGACGGTGAGCAGGTCCGGGAACGCCGCCTCGACCAGACTCGTCTTGCCGGTGCCCGGAGGGCCGTAGAGCAGCACCGGCACGTCGGCGTCGCGCAAGCGATTCAACGCCTCGACGTCGGGCAGATCGGCCAGCTCCCGGGGGTGGTAGAGCTGGCCCCCCGCGCGGCGGATCGGGCCGGTCTGCCTGGGCGTGGCTGCTGCGGGAATGGTCGTGCGGGCCGTGGCCGCCTGGGCGCGGGGAGAGTGGGTGCCCGGTGGGCTGATCACAGCGGTCTGCGCGGCTGCGGCGGTTTTCGCGTTCGCGCGGAACTCCGGTTGTCCGGTTCCGCCTTGGTCGGCCTCACCGCGTCGCACCAGGGTGAGGGCGGCGTTGCGGACGGCGCCGTGGGAGTGGCCCAGCTGCCTGGCCATGTCCCCGATGGTGAGCGTGTCCGCCTGCCGGTCGGCCAGCAGTCGGGCCACCTTGGCCCGTAGTTCGCCGCCCTTGGTGCGCGCTGGACTGGTAGGCGTTCCGGGTGTGGTCAAAACGAGGCCCCTTCAACAGGTGCGGGTGCGGGTTGGGTTGGCGATGCGCTGGAGAGGCTGGCCGCTCTCGAAGCGGATCACGGACTGTGCCGACATCGGCGACCGGGCCAACCGGGGCGTACGGTCGGCGCTCACCGGCCGACCGAGGGCTCGGTCCAGGTGCAGGGGATGGCCGGCGACGAGCAGCTCGCTGGCTGCCGAGCAGGCCCGTGCGTCCGCTCCGTACCGGGTTCCGTCGCTCGGCAGGCGCAGCCTGGCGTCTCTTCGAAGCCGGCCTGGAGCAGGATCCGCCGGGCGGCGGCGTTGTAGCCGGTGGTGGTGATCTCGCCGGTGATGGTGTGCCGGATCGTCATGAACGGCTCTGCTGGTGCTTCGGGCAAGGCGGATCTCCTATCGGTGGTGGCGGGAAAGTGGTGGGGTGTTGGGCGAAGGCGAGGCGGGCCCGGAGCTTCCAGCACATCAACGGTGCGTGGCTGGACCACGAACGATGGGCAATGACTGCCGACAGGCTCCAGGGCGGGCCTCACCACCCCGCAGCTACCTGACTCGCCTTTCCGCACGTTCTGATAGCCGGGTGTACCAACAACAGCCATGTGCGGGCAATCTCCTTGTGGTGGTGGGTGGTTCGGTGGTGGCGGTTGTGCGGCGTGTGCGCGCACCGGCCGCACAGGTCAGCGGGCGGCATGGGCGAGGGTGCGGCGGTGGCGTCCTTGTCGTCGGGTGGCGCCGGGGACGGTGATCTTGCGGCGGGCGCCGAACAGCACGAGCAGGCACGCGATGGCGCCGGCCGCTGGGAGCGCGGAGATGGCGGACGGGTGCGCGGTCAGAACTCCTGCTGCGGCCGTTCCGGCAGCTTGACCGGCGCCGACCGAGGCGATCAGCCAGGCGTACGCCTCGGTGAGGGCGCCCGCCGGGGCGAGTGCGTCCACGGTCAGGAACGCGCTGGTGATCACGGCGGTCAGGAGCAGGCCCGGCGGTGCCGTGAGGGCAACCGCCGCCACGGGCACGGTGGCGATGACGAGGGGCAGCCATCCGGCGGCGAACAGCAGGCAGGCTGCCAGGAGTTGCTGGGTGAGGGTGCCGGGCCAGACACGTTTGCCGTACAGGAGGCCGCCGACCAGACTGCCGGCAGATAGGGCGGCCGGGATCAGTCCGGACAACAGTTCCACCCCGGTGCGGTCTGCGACGGCGACAGCCCACACATTCACGGCGCCCAGGGCAAAGCCGATGCCGGCCACGGCGAGGAACAGCCACCGCAGACCCGGGTGGCGCATCGGGCCGAGAGCCCCGGTGGAGTGATTTGCAGGCGTAGGGCGCCAGCGTCTGGAGGGCGCTGAGGTCAGTACCGCGGTGGCGCCGAGGAGCCCGAGCACAGCGGTGGCGCCCATCGCCGTGCCCGGACCTGTCGTTGTGGACAGGACGGCGACCAGCGGGGGCCCGATGACGTAGATCGCCCCTTGGGATCCGGTGTCGAGTGCGAGGGCAGCCCGGCGCTGTGCCTGGTCCGGCAGGACTGTGGGCCACAGAGCCCGCAGTCCTGCTTCGAGAGGAGGCGTGCTCAGCCCGGCGAGTCCGGCCAGCGCTGCGGCCAGGCCGGACTGCTGGGCGACCTCGACCGCCGACAGAGCCAGCAGACAGACCGTGGTCACAAGAACCGCCACTCCGGTGACCAGGGTCTGTCCGCGCCGGTCGACCATCCGGCCCAGGACCGGCTGCCCGATGGCCGAGGCCAACCCGTACACCGCGCACAGCAGGCCACCGTTGGCCAGGGATCCGCCCTGGTCGGCGACCAGGAGGAGGATCACAACGGGAGCCATCCCGCTTGGCAGGCGCCCGGTCAAGGTGCCCAGCAGCAGGCGGGCGACATGCCGCTCGGCGAGCAGCGAGCGGGAGGCGGAGCGGGCCGCTGAGCGGCCGGTCTGGAAGGTCAACGCGGGGTGCTTTCCGTGGTCGGGGATCTCACCCCTGCGATGCGGAGTGTGTCAGCGGCGAGGGCGGAGACCCGGCGGGTGAGGCGGATCGGCTCGGTGGCCGACTCACCTGCCCCGGGCCCCTCCGGTGGACTGGGTGACGCCGACCGTGGGCGAGTAGCTGGGCCGCGGGGGGATGGCGCGGGCGCCGGGCGACGTGGTCAAGGCGGGGCCACGCTGTGGCGAACGGGCAGCGGCTGCTTGAGCGATGCGGCTGCGTCGCTCCGTGTGCCCGTCGCCGTGTCCGTGGACAGCGATCGGGTTGTGGGGCGGGCCAGGGGTGACGACGGGGTCGAGGGAGTAGTCGGCTTGGACCGCGTAGCCGTAGCTGCGCAGGTCGTGGACGGCCTGGCGAGTGCGTCGCATGCCGTCCTGGTCCGGGTTGGTGAGCCGGTACAGGCCGGGTGTGGCGAGGACGGGCACGAACTGCTCGCGCACCAGGAACCAGTGGGCCAGGTGTGTGGGGATGTTCGCGGTGGTGGCTACGAAGCCGTGCTCGGGATGGGTGCCGAAGCGGAAGTGGTCAGACAGGTGCAAGCTCCGTGGTGTGGGGTCAGCGGCGCGAAGCGGCTGACGGTGCTGAAGGGGAGGGGGCGGGTGCGGCGGTGTGAGTGAGGGGCGTGGGTGCGGCCAGAGCCATCTGCCCGCCGGGGGTGGCGGCGTAGGCGATACGCGTGAAGTCCTCGGCCTGGGTCACCCAGGTGGCGATGGCCGGCATCGCTTGGGTGCCGAGCCGTGCGCGCACGTCGCTCCATCTCTCGTGGAAAAACTTTCGGGGCGGTCTCGCGTGCGACTTGGCCGTCTGGGCGTTCCACTCGTCGCACGCCGGCTGACTGAGGAGGAGCGCCCTGTGAAGCTCGGCCACAGTGGCCTTGTCCTCGGCGCTGATGGCCGGGTTGCGGTTGCACTGCTCCAGCACCGTGGGGGCATGGGTGAGGACGTCCACAAAGGCAAGCCAGGCCCGGTCGGCGAACTGGTACTCACAATCGGCGATTTGCTCGGCGGGAGAGGTGAGCGGGACGCCGTCGCTGTACCGGCCGGAGTCCCGCATCGCCTCCAGCGTCGCGTGTTCCTCGTCGATGCGCTCAAGCGCCGAGGCGATGGCATCGATGCGCCGAGCGTGCAGCGCCCGCTGGTAGGCGGGCAGGAAGCGGTCTTGGATGGCGCGGGCCGCCTGGTCGGGAGCGGGGGGCAGGATGGCGCTGTGCGGTGCGTGCGACTCCTCGTAGTTGTCGTCGAAACCGTCCGGCGCGAACGCCCCGATGACGTAGTCATGGGGATGGCCGGGGCGTTCGATGAGCAGCAGCTCGGTTCCGGCGCCGTCTTTGAGGACCGCTGCGTACGGGACGCGCGTGCGCTGTACGGCGTGGGACAGTTCCCCGGCGTCCCACAGCAACGGGACGAGGTCTTCCTGCCAGAGGGGATGACTGTAGATCTCCACCGTGGCGTTCCAGGATCCGGGCAGGTGCGTGGCGATGGCAGTGGCCACGTCGCCGATGTACGGGCGGTGGCTGGTGGTCACCGTGGCCCGGTGCTGGTGGGCGGAGCGCACCAAAGCGGCGGCGAGGCCGTGGCGGCGGCGGACATCGTCCAGGGCAATGGTGTGCGTGCCGTCGTCACGGCGCTGGAAGCCGAGGTGCGTCAGGGCGGTCTGGGCCCAGGGGTACTGCTCGCCGTGGGCGATGGCGACGAGGCCGGCTGTGCGGCTGAACGAGAGCGTGATCTGCGCGGGAGAGGTAGCGGGCATGGTCCTGCGGGTGGTTGGTCGTGGTCAGCGCGGGTGCCTTGTGCGGTCCGGGCTGTCAGCGCCGTCGGGCCGGGTCCTTCGGCGTAAGTGGAGGGAGCGCTGCGACGGTGGTCTGTCGCGGCGTGGTGAGTTCGACGGTGGATGGCGCGGATCGTGCGTTGCGGGCGTGGTGGATCAGGACGTGGCCGTCGGCGAGCCAAGTCTCGATGGCTGGCCATGCGGCGGCGTTGCGCCGGGCCCTGGCGTGGAGGTAGGTCTCGGCAGGCAATTCCCTGGGCGTCTCGCGCAGTTCGGTGAGCTTGGCATTCCAAGCGACCACCGCCCGCCTCCCGTCCTCCAGCGCGGCGCGAAGTCGACCCATCGCAGGGTCCGTCTCCACTGGGGGCCTACCGGGCTCGGGGTGGAGGGGCTGGCACCGGTCGAAGAGGGCGGGCCCGTGGGTGAGGAAGTCGCGGAAGGCGTTCCAGGCGTTGTCGCGTAACTCCTCTTCGTGCCAGCTGAGCGGCATCCCGTCGACATCGGCAGGCGACTGGGCGATGGTCTGCCACTCCTGTTGCTCCTGGCGGGCCCAGGACAGGGCGCTGGAGACTTCGCGGACGCGACGGTCGTGCAGGGCTCGGTCGTAGTCGGGCAGGAGCCGCCCTGTGATGGCATCGGCGGCGAGGGCCGGCTGGGCCGGAATCACGATGCTGCGTGGGGCGTCGGGCTCGTCGGCGAAGTGACCGCTGAACCCGTTGGGGGCGAAGGCCCCGACCAGGTAGGTGTGATCGTCTTTGGGGTGTTCGGTCAGCAGCAGGCTGGGGCCGTCGCTATGGGTGAGGACCGAGGCGCAGGGGATGCGGGTTGTTGCGACGGCGTGGGCGAGTTCGCCGTTGTCCCACAGATAGGGGTGGAGGTCGTCTTGCCACTCGGGCAGGGCGTAGATCTCCACGTCGGCGGTCCATTCCCCGGGCAGCTGGTGGGCGATGCCGGCGGCGACGTCGCCGATATAGCTCCGGGTGGTCGTGGTGACCGCAGTGTCGTGGTGGCGGGCGAGGCCAGCCAGGCGGGCCAGCGCAGCGCGCGTGGCGTCGGGATCGCCCGCCGCCCAGGCGTAGGTGCCATCCGGCCGTCGGTCGAAACCGCAGGCCCGCAGCACGGTATGTGCCTGTATCTGCTGTTCGCCGAAGGGGATGGCGACGATGCCGGCCTGCGGGCTGACGGCGAGGGCGATCTGGGAGGGATGTGTGTCACAGGGCACGGCGGACCTTCCTGTCTTAAGGAGCGACGAGGGGCACGGGGAGGGTGACGACCGCCGCCCCGCTACGCGGCTGTGGTGGGCGCGGTGTGCGACAGGGCGCGGGTTGCCGAGCGCAGGCTGTGGCCGAAGTTGAAGGCCACCTGGCGAGCCTGGGCTTCGAGAGTGTCGTAGGAGTCCTGGGCCGTCATCTGGCCGGAGTGTTTGCGGTACCGGTAGACCGGGATGGGCAGGAGAATTCCGGGAGCCAGGCAGGTGACGCCGACGGCGGCCAGGTAGTCCTCGCCCTGGACGAGGCCGCCCATCGGGGCGGCGCGCACCAGCTCGGTGCGGGCGAGGATCGTGGTCGGCCCGATCGGGATGGTGTCCGCCGGCGATCGCCAGTAGGTCCACACATCCCCGGCTTCGTGCCGGCCCGGCGGTGTGGGACACCGCCACAGCTGAAGCGTGCCGTCGGGATGCAGATCCTGGCTGTATCCCGCGCACCATCCCACACCGGTCTCCTCCAGCGTGTGCAGTCGAACAGCCATGGCCCAATCGGTGAACTCGTCATCATCGTCGGCCCAGTTGACGTACTTCGTGCGCACCTCGTTCAGGGCGAGGTTGCGGGCACAGGCGGCGCCGACCACGCGGGGAAGCACGAGGGTACGGACGCGAGGGTCGGCCGCGAGCGGCTCCGGGAGCCGGGCGGGATCGGCGCCGTCGATGGCAACAACCGCCTCCCACGGAACGCTTTGCCGATCCAGGCTGGCGTGCATGGCGGCCAGGTAGTCGAGCCGGTCCTCGCGCAGCTGGGTGGCGATGACGACCGTGACCTTGGGGTGGGTGTGCGGGGACAGGAGTCCTCCAGGAAGGGGAAGCGGTGCAGGGTGGGTGCTAGCGGCGGAAGCCGGAGCGGGAGGTGGAGGCGGGCGCGGTCGCCGGTTGAGCTGGCGTGGCAGCGGGCGCGGTGGTACGAGGTGGGACGGTGGCCGGGATCGGGCGGCCGGGCCTCCACAGCGCGTAGCTGTCGCTGAAGCGGGACCGCGGGTCGGTGTTCCAGTCCACAACGGGACCGCGGTCTTCCTCTGGCAGCGCGATGACTTCGATTCCCTGCCGGTGCAGCACGTAGCCCCAGTCCAGACCGCCGCAGTTGGCCGGCGTGATGACATCACGCTCGGCAGGCGCACCATTGGTATTGAAGACGTTGCTGTACTTACGGCTGGGGAATTCCCGGCCGCCGGTCAGGGCCTGGCGCAGGTCGTCGGAGGCACCGTCGAGCAGATCTGTGCCGAGGCCAGACCAGCCGTAGTCCACGGTGTCGATGAGGTGCCGGGACATTGCCTCGACGTTTTTGCCGAAGCGGTACTGGTAGGCGGCGAGCAGCAGGGGAAGTTGTGTGCTGGGGTATCCGTCGAAGTGGACGTACATGCCGGCGTAGCCGGTGGTTGTGGGGCGGGCGATGAAGGAGCGCGTGGACAGATGTCCTCCAAAGGGGGGCGGGCCAGGTCAGCGTCGTGGTCGGCCGGGGCTGGGGAGGTACTTCGGCTGCCGGGCGGGAGGCAGAGCGGGAGCGTTGTCTGGGACGTTGCGCAGCCGTACGCCGATTCCGCGGTCGCCGAGGTAACTGGCCACGGCCTGAATCCTCAGGGCTTGTGCGCCGTGCCCGTACGCGGGCAGTACGAAGTTCCCCCGGGTGGGCTTGTACTGGAACCCGTGGAGAAAAAAGACGTGGCGGGCATCGACAGGCACGTGTGACAAGGGGGTCGTCACCGTGCCGTCGGAGTTCCAGCTCAGCTGGACCACGCCTGGTATCTGGGCAGGTCCCGGCGGCGGATCCGGGAGGGCGGCAGCCCTGCGGAGGGCGGCCAGGGCGCCTGCGTACCGGGGTAGCAGGCGGCGGGTGACTGCGGCGGCGGCGCGGGCTGGATCGTTGCTGACGGCGATGCCGTTGGGCTCGGCGGCTTCCTCGAAATGGTGGTCGGCGAAACCGCCGGGCGCCAGCGGGGCGATCAGGAACTGCCCGGGATGGCGCGGTCGATGTACGACGAAGAGCTGTTGCTCGTCGGGGCCGGTGAGGACCGCGTCCTGTTCCAGAGAGGTTTCGGTGACGGCCCAGAGCATGGTGCCGATGTCCCAGACCCGCTGGCCGAGATCGGCCTGCTCGCCGAGGCTGGCGTGGCGGTGATACGAGCTGGACCAGGTGCCTGGCAGCCGATGAGCGAGGTGACGGGCGAAGATAGCGAGGTGGGACTGGTCCGTCTTGGATGTCGTGGTGGGCTCCTCGGAAGGAAGGGCTGCTTGACGCCGGGCTGAACGTTTGATGCGGATGGTGGGTGGAGGGAACTGTCACCGTCTGAGCGAGGGGCGTATGGAGGTTGCAGCCGCGGGAGTTTTGTGGCTTTAAACGGCGCTGGGCTGTCGTGTTTGTGGCGGTGCTGTTCCTTCGAGCGTGGCGATGTGCCGGTAGGCGTGGATCAGTTCCTTGAGGTGTGCGATGGCGGCGGCACGTCGTGCGGCCAGGATGTCGATCTGGGGGCGCTGTTTTGGAGGACACCCAGGGAATTGATGTGCACCGTGCCAGCAGCCGCACGGCTGAGGTCGCCAGCAGCCCACTGGGCCCGATGCCTGAACTCCTGGTCGAGGTGGTTGAGCTGCTGTGCGGCGCATATACGAGCTGAGCCAGCATGTCCTCGGCCCCGTCCGGTTCGTGAAGCGCCTGCAGGCTCCGGGGACGGATACCGAAGGCGTCGGTCACCATCCGGGAGGATGGTCCAAGAGTCCAGACAATCCCGGTTTCGGTAACCGGACATGAGGGGCTACGCTCCCGCCGGCCCCCGCAGGGGTCGCCCGGGATGCGGCCTGGGGGCAGCTGGCCGAGGTGCGCGTCGTACATCGCCCGCCTTCATGCCCGGTGGGGGCCCGCAGAGGCAGTGCGGCCGACGGACTGCTGGGGCCTTGGCGGTGGGGCCGCCGACCGCGGGACGGGGGGCTTTGACAGCCGTCGGGGGACGGGCCCATGGTCGGCTATGAGGTCTCCTAGCTGCTGCGCGAGCAGCCCGCGCTGGGCGTAGAGGATCTCGACGCGGACCCCGGCGGACTGCAGCACGCCGTACGTGTCGGACTGGCCGGAGTCCTGGCCGCTGATGATGCGGTCCAGTCGGCTCCGGGCACGAGCAGCCTCGCCGAGGAGTTCGGCGTGGACGGTGTTGAGCGCCGCGGCCGTCTCGGCGATCTGCCGTGCGTGGTGCCCGGCGATGCTCATCTGCGGGCTCTGTGCGAGCAGATCCTTGGGGGTACAGCCGAGTGAGGCCAGGACCATGCGGCTGCCCAACGCGGTGCTGGGCAGCTCGTGTTCAACCGCGGGCTGCGGGGATTGGGTGCCGGGAACAGCTTCGCCCCAGGCGAACTCGTACTCGTCGTAGGAATCGATCCAGCCGTGCTCTATCTGTGCTTCACGATCGGCGACCTGACTCAGAAGGTCGTCGTGTTCGGCTTGGCACTGTCGGTAGTCGGCCCATTCCTCATCAGTGAGGTTGGGGGGACGGTGCGGCAGAGGCGTCATCAGGAGTCACCACTGTGGTTCCGCTGCTGGATGCAGTGCCCATCCCCGTGGTGGGCGAGGGCCGCGGTGTGCTCGGTGACCAGGGCATAGAGGTGGACGGTAAAGACAAGGATGACAGGCGCCAGGACAGACATCCATGTGACGGCCACGTCATCGGGCTGCCACGCGCTCCCCGGGCTCTGCCGGGTTCCCAGGACACCGAGCACGAAGACTGTGATGCCACGAACGAAGATTGCAAGAAGCGCCATCGTGCACGCGTATACCCCTGCCTCGGGCTCGTTGCAGCGTAGCCGTACCGCGGCGAAGAGCGCGAAGGCGATGAATCCGTCGATGACGCCAAGAAAGAAGTAGGGGACAGCGGTGGAGGTGTGCGTCGTGGCAGTGAGCTGCTGCAACAGGTTGAAGGCGAGCAGGTAGGCATAGACGAGTGCGATGAACCCGGCTGCCGAGGGGCGTCTTTCAGGCAAGGCTGGCCGAAGCGAGGCAGCCCCCGCGGTCTGGGCAGTTGGCGTGATGGGACTCGGCATCAGGGTCTCCTTGTGCGGCGCTGCGTTGGTCGGCGCGCGTCCTTGATGACTGGGACGTGGGGATTGGTGAACCCACTGGGTTTTCAATGCATCCGGGCGTCGGTGTCGAAGAGCGACAGCTCGTGGGGGTGGAGGTGGTGTTGGACGATGAAGGATCGGCCGGCGACCTTCCATAGGCCGCGTCCGCGGTTGAGGTGGGCGATGGCGTCCATTTCCACGGAGGTCAGGCCGAGCAAGGAGGCGGCGGCGTGGAGTTGGTCGGTCTCCTGGCGGTAGATGATGCGGGTGGAGCAGTCGGCGAGCAGGCCCTCGGCCAGGGCGCGACCCTGGGATCCGGCGTCACCGGCGGTGAGGAGATCGCTGAGCCGGTGGATGACCATGAGGTTCGCGATGCCCAGGCCACGACTGAGCTTCCACTGGGCCTGCATGCGCTGCAGGAGGCCGACATGGCGCATCAGGCGCCAGGCTTCGTCGTAGACGATCCACCTGCGTCCGCCGCTCGGGTCGGTGAGTGCGGATTCCATCCAGGCCGATGCGCAGGTCATGGCGAGGACGAGGGCGGTGTCGTCGCCGGAGCCGCCGAGGTGGGACAGGTCGATGGTGAGCATCGGCGAGTTGGGGTCGAACGCGATGGTGCTCGGGGCGTCGAACATGCCGGCGAGGTCACCGTGGACGAGCCGTCGCATGGCGTGGGCGAGGTCGCGGGAGGCGTCGCCGAGCCGGCCGGACATCATGCCGCCGGCGGCGTCGAGTTCGTCGGGGCTGTTCAGCATGGCTGCGATGTCGCCGAGTAGCGGGGTGCGTCCGGAGGCTGTGGCGCGGGTGACGACGGCGTCGAGGGCGACGTCGAGGCCGGTGTGCTCCATCGGCAGCAGGTCCCGTCCGAGAACGGTGCGGGCCAGGGAGCCGAGCAGGAGCAAGCGTCGTTTGCGGATCTCGCCCGCCCAGTCTGCTTCGGAGACGCTGTGGGGCCGTGGTGCGGCATCCAAGGGGTTGAGCTTGCCGGGCAGGCCAGGGCCGAGGGCGATGGAGGTGCCGCCCAGGGCCTGGGCGACGGCGGTCCACTCACCCTTGGGGTCGCACGGGACGTAGACGCGGTAGCCGAAGGCTACGGACCGGAGCGCGAAGGACTTGGCCAGGGCGCTCTTGCCCTGGCCGATGACCCCGGCCAGCAACACGTTCGGGTTGGTGAATCCCTCGATGCGGCCGTACAGCGCGAACGGGTCGAAACAGTACGACGCTTCGGCGTGGACGTCGCGGCCGATGTAGATGCCCTCGGCGCCGAGTCCGCCTTCGGCGAGAAACGGGTAGGCGCCGGCGGCGACGGCGGTGGTCATACGGTGGGCGGGCAGTTTCAGCTTGCCCGCGCGGGCCGAGGCGGGGCCGGGCCGCCCGGCGGGCGGGTACAGGGGCAGCGGCATGGTGTGTTCGTCGGTGTCGCTGCTGGTGGGGTGGTTTGTGGCCTGGGAGTGTGCCTTGGCGGTGGCTTCGGCGAGCTGGCGCCGGGCGGCCCGGCGGGCGGCGCGGTCGGTGCCGTGCGGGGTGAACAGCGGTGAGGCGGAGGCGCGGCGGGCGCGGCGTGCGGGCCGGTGGTTCATGGCGAGCGGCTTTCGTGCGGGGTCAGCGGCTGCAGGCGGTGGTGTGGCCGTGCAGCGGGGTGTTGAGGTCGCTGGGGGTGGTCTTGCGGCGGATGGCGTGGCCGGCACAGAGGTGGCGCTGGCAGATGGTCAGCACTGGCGGGCCTTCCGGCAGCCGCTCGGGGTGGCACTGCGTATCCGTGGCGGCCTCGGTTCCTGAGGGCAGGAGGTGGAACGCCTCGTGCACGGCGGCGGCGGACTGCCACAGGCGGGTGTGCGCGGTGGCCAGCTGGCGCCCGGCGGCCGGATGCGGGGGTCGGGTCGTGGTGGCGAGGTGGTCGAGCAGCTGGTGCAGCGCGGTCAGGTGGGCGTGCAACGTGTCGAGGTGGACGCGGTCCGCGGCCTGGCGCGGCGCGGTCTGTGCTGCGCCGGTGAGGGAGCGGGTGTGGTGGTGAATGCCGGCGCTGGCGGCTCGCAGGTAGGGGTGCGCGTCGGGAGCGCGGTCTGAATTCAAGAAAATCCTTGCTGGAACGGCGGGTTCAGCGATGGCGGTGCCGGTGGTGTGGCGTGTTGCTCGTCGGACTGGCGGGCGCGGAGCGGTGTGTCTGCCTGGACCGGAGGACGGTGTACTCACCGGTGGTAGGCGGAACTGGAGGTTTCTGCTGCGCTGGACGGGTGCGGTCGGCGGTTGCGCGGGTGGCTGGGCCATGCGATGCGATGCCCGTCAGCGTGGGAGGCGGGGCGAGTACCTCGTGCAGGCGGGTGAGGGTGGTGAGCCACCGGTCTGCGTCCTGGGGACGGACCCAGTAGGTGGTCAGGTGGGTGTCGTCGAGGATGCGGCCGAGGGCTTTTGCCGCCAGCGCTGGAAGATCGGCGGGTAGCGGTGGCATGGCTGCCTGCGGACCGTAGGCGGAGTCGACCGATTCACCGCCTGGGCACTGTGCCGCGATCACCGACGCGGCGGCAACCGCCTCTTGAACTTCCCAGAATTCGCCGGTGGCGTGGGCCGTGCGGGCGAGGACGCCCCGGATGAGGGCCTCGCGCTCATCGGGCTTCGCCGCGTCGAGTGCGAGGGCGTAGTCCGCGGCCGTGTCGTTGTCGAAAGGGCCGGTGCTCCACGTGCCCATGGTGATCTCCTTGTCACAGAGCGGTGCGGGCGAGCGGCAGCGCACCGAGCGTGAAGGCGTCGGGCTGCTGGAAGTTCAGGCGGCGCAGGTCGACTTGGGCGGTGACGGCGGCGGTCTCGATCTGCGCGCAGGCCGCATCGAGCAGGGCGTCGGTGGGGGCGGTGACGGTGAGCAGGCCGGTCAGTGCGACGTCGGCGTGTCCGGCGATCAGCTGCCGTTCACGGGCTTTGATGTCGGCGTATTCGACGCTGTCGGCCTCGGAGTCGACCTGTCCGCGACGGGCCCGCTCGCCAGCGTCGGCCAGGATCGCGGCCTTCTTGCGCTGCACGTCGCGCAGGGCCGATTCCAGCGCTTGCGGGACGTAGAGGAGGGACAGGGTGCGACGGACGCCGGCGGTGAACATCAGCCCGTGAAGGAACCCCGCGCTGGTTTCGGTGCGGGGCCAGTTTTCGACCCAGTAGGTGGCGTGCCGGGCGGTGTCGGTGGCGAGGCGGTCGTATTCCTCGACCTGGACGACGGGTCCGGCCGCTGCCGGGTCGGCCTCGGCCTTCCCTGAGGGGGACCACTGCTGCAGGGCGGACAGGGAGGCGGGGTCGTAGGCGGTGCGGATGACGGCGGCGATCTCGCGCGCGGTGAGCCAGCCGGTCACCGCAAGTCCCGCGCTGCGGGCGGCCTGGGCGATGGCGGAGGTGGTCTGCTCCATCACCGTGAACGCGCCGGGCAGTCCGCCACCGGCCTGCGAGATCAGGCGCTTGGCGGCTTTGAGGTCCAGGGAGATCGCCAGGTACGCCTCGTGCGGGGCGGCAGCCGGACCGGCGGAGGCGACGAGGTCGGCATACACCTGCCCGGCGACCGGGGTCTGGGGGTGGCCGTGCTCGGTCCAGTGGCGGGACAGGGTGTCGCCGGAGTCCGGGACGGTGCGTTCGAGGACCTGGATGCTGGCGACGTGGCCCGTGCGGGCGATGCCGGCAAGGGCGCGGCCCCAACCTGTCACGTTGTGGTTCTGGGTGGCGGCATCGAGCAGCGCGAAGGCGCGGGAGGAGACGCGGGCGATGGCGGTCAGGGTCTGGCGGTGCGGGTCGTGCACGGCGGCGGCACCGTTGGTGGAGTCGCCGGGGGTGACGACCTTCAGCGAGGCGGCGGTGCCCGGCAGGTGCAGGACGCCGTCCTGGCGGGGGCGGGAGACCGGACGGGCGAGCCACAACGTCTGCCCGGTGCGACGGCGGTGCGCGTAGCGGGCGACGATCGGCGCCCAGTCGATCAGCGAACGGCCGTGGCGGCGGACAGCGACCAAGGAGGCGACCGCGGCCCACAGCGGGGCCAGCACGATCGCGCCGAGCAGCCCCGTGGAGATCACCGTCACTAGCAACAGCGCCAATGCACAGGAGACGAGGATGAGTTGGGGGAGGGAGAGGCCGAGGAGGATGCCGCGCCGGGACCTGTGAGGGAAGGTCACCGGGAGCGGGGAGGTGGGGGAGAGTGCAGACAAGGGCGATCCGATGAAGCGCGGGCGGGGCCGGGGCGGCGCACAGGCACAGGCACACAGCGCGGTGTGCGCCGCCCCGACGTGAGGGAGGGGTCAGCTACCGGCAGGGGGGGGCGGGGGAGCGGAGAACCCGCTGGCCGAACCGGTGGTCGGGGCCGGCGGAGCGCCCTGCGGCGGCGGGGTGGGAGCGCCCGCCGCGGGCGAGGACATGAACCCGCTGCCCTGGCCGGAGGGGGAGCCGCCCGAGCCGGGGGGTGCCTGGCCGGGGGAGCCGCCTACGTGGCCGCTGGTGTCATCCCGAGCGCTGGTGGGCGGGGGCTGCACGGCCTTCTCCAGACCGTTCTTGATCCCCTGGCCGCCGGACGACGCCTGGGACTGGGAGCCGCCACCCTTGCCACCACCGCCGTCTGAACCACCGTCGCCGGTGGGGTTGGAGGCGATGTCGCCGGGGAAACCGCCGCCGGGGGAGGGGCCTTGAGCGGCGCCTGCTCCGGCTGCCGCGCCGCCGGTTCCGGCGGTGGCCGCCATGGAGGCAGCCTTGCGGCCGGCGCGTTCGGCGTGCTGCCGGGCCATCTGGGCGCCGGCGCCACCGGCACGGTGGATGTCCTCGCCGGAGGTCCCTTCGGCTGCTGCCCAGTGAGCGAATTTGAACACCGCGTAGGGACACAGCAGGATCAGCACCATGATGACGATGCCGGACAGGATGTCGGCGAGCGCGCCGAGCCCGTCCTTGGATTCGGTGTTGCCCATCGCGGAGATGCCGAGCACGAAGACGATCGTCATCAGCAACTTGGAGACCACGAGGGTGGCTGTCGCCTCAATCCATCCCTTGCGCCACCGGCGGGCGACTTCCCAGCCGCCGCCTGCGCCGGCAAAGATCGCGAGGGTGACCATGACCAGGATGCCGACCTTGCGGACCACCATCACGCACCAGTAGAGGATGGCGCCGAGGGCGGCGCCGAGCCCGACTGCCACGGCGACCATCCAGCCCAGTCCGCCGACCGCGGCGATCTGGCTGACCTTGACGAGGCGGCGGACCGCGGTCTCCATCGACAGGTGCGCGGTACGGAACAGCCCATCACTCAGGGCGTCGACTACTTCGATGGCGACGGTGGTGGCGGCGATGGCGCAGAACGCGAACAGGACGCCGTGCATCGTGCCGGTGAATGCCTGGGTCAGGGCCTGGCCGTCGCGGCGGACGGCGGCTCTGACCAGTTGGGCACAGAAGGTGGCGACGAGGATGATCAGGCCGATGGGCAGCAGTAGCTGGTAGTTGTCGATGAACCAGCCTGCGCGCAGGTCCACTTTGGTGGTGGAGTTCACAGCCTTGGCCGCGAGGTCGGCGGCGGCTGCTGCGAGGTCGCCGGCGCTCTTGACCATCCAGTCACCGATCGCCTGGCCGGGGTTGGAGACGAACGAGACCGCGTCACCAACGGAGCAGAGTTTGTCCGCGAGAGGGAAGTCGCAGAAACCCAAGGGGAGTTGACCTCCTTTCTGTGGGTTGGGTTAGGGCACGACGCGGGGAGCGAGGGCGGCCAGGGCACAGTCGTGGCCTGGGCGGCACTGCACGGCCAGGGTCACCGACCGGTCCTCGGCGCCGCCTCCGCCGCCCTTCCACGCGATCTGCTGGGTGCCGTTGACGGTGACGACGTAGACGTACGCCTTGGTGATCGCGGACGGGTCGTCGGACAGGGCCTGTTTGAACGCGGCCGGGAAGTGGCCTTCGCCGATCTTCGCGACGGCGTGCTGGCCGTTGTCGGCCATGCGCGACCACAGCACCGGGTCGGGGACCTGGGCGGCGACGGAGTTCCAGTCGGCGTACTTCGCCTCCTGGGTCATCCACACGCGCATGCCGGCCAGCTGCTGGTCGCGACTGGTGTGACGAGTGTCGTAGGACCACAGCATGGCGGCGACCGCTTTGGCGTAGGCGACCGGCTCGGACAGCTGCGGGGGCTTGGCCACCTGGCCTGCCCCCGACGACGGCTGCGGGGCATCCTGCGACGGCGCGATGCTGCTGCTTGCCGACGGAGCGGGAGCCTGGTCGTGATCCTCGTCGCCCCCGGTGAACAGGGCGACGGTGGCGGCGAGGGCGAGCAGGCCGGTGATGACGAGCGCGACGATCGCGAGGCGCCGCTTGGCCGACCAGGTGGCACCGACCCCGGACAGGGAGGGGAGTCGCGTGCGCATCAGTGGACCTGCGACCCCAGGGCCGAGAAGAAGGCGACGATACCGTTGGCGGCACCGAGGCCGAGCGCGGCGCCGGCGGCCACGACCGCGCCCTTCTTGCCGTTGGCTTCGGCCTGGTGGCCGCCGGTGTGGTGGCCCCAGGCCCACACGCCGAGCGAGACGGCCAAGGCACCGACGACAGCGATCAGGCCGAACATGTTGATGCTGTTGACGACGTTCTTCAGGACAGACAGACCAGGCAGTCCACCACCCTGGGGCGAGATGCCCGGGTCGAAGGCGAGATTGAACAGGTGAGGGGTGAGTGAGGTGGGTATGGCGGGCTCCTTGCTGCGCAGGCCGCACGTCGACGGAACGGGAAGGAAAGGGAGGGGAGTTGCGCGAGTGCGCGAAAAGGCGCCGACCGAGGCCGGCACGTGGCCGTGGCGAGCCAGGAGGGTCAGGTGACGCGGCGGACGGCGAGGACAGTCCAGTCCTTGAGCGGAGTGATCCTCACAGGCTTGGTTGTGCGCGGAGCCTCGATGACCAAGCCCTCGCCAAGCGCCATCCCGACATGTTCGGGCCGTGCGGCACTGCCGCGACTGAAGATCAAGTCGCCGGGGCGCAGGTCCTTGGGGGAGACGGCCTTGCCCTCATTCACCTGCGTGTAGGTGGTGCGGGTGAGCTGGATACCGGCATGGGCGTATGCCTGCTGCATCAGACTGGAGCAGTCACACCGCCCCATCGGATCCGGCCCGTGCGCGCTGGTGCAGCTGCCACCCCACTGGTACAGGGTGCCGAGCTGATGCATCGCCCAGTCGATGGCCTTGCGTGCCTTGGGATCAGCGTCCTTGGGGATCGTGTAGCCCTTCGGCACCGTGCCCTCGGGAATGGGCCCGTATCCGGAACCGTCCTTGGCCGGCCCACAGCCGGCGGTCGGCGACGTGTTGCCCTTGGTGGCGGGCTTGTCTGCGCCGGTGTGCGGGAACGTCGCGCCGATCGCCTTCTGCAGAGCGGTCGCCAGGGACTCCCACTGGGCGTAGGCGTCGGGGAAGCCGGACTGCTGGACAGTCTGTGCTGCCTGGGCGACGGTCATCTGCTGCCAGCCGTTGACCTTCAGCAGCGCCTTGTAGAAGCTCTCGCTCGCGTGGACGGGGTCGCGGATCTGTTGCGCGGTGCCCCACCCCTGGCTGGGGCGTTGCTGGAACAGGCCCAGGCTGTCCCGGTCGCCGTAGTTCAGGTTGCGCAGCCGCGATTCCTGCATGGCGGTGGCGAGCGCGACGATCTGCCCGCGCGCAGGGACGTTGAGGCTGATGCCGGTCGCCACGATGGTCCGGGCGTTGGGGACCTGCTCGCCTGGCAGGTCCAGGCCCTTGATGTGGACGTTCTTGCCGGAGGCGCCGTTGAGGAGGGCTGTGACCTGGCTGGTGACTGCGCTGGTGTCGATGCTGCCTTGGCAGTCGATGCCGGAGCTGGTCTGAGCGGCTTGACTGGCAGTGGCCATGGTCATGGCCGTTCCGGCGAGGAGAAGGGGGGAGAGGACGACGACGCCGATACCGGCGGCTATCGCCTTCAATCCGGCCCGCCTCCCGGCGACAGGGATTCAAGCAGGGGTGGGTGGGGAGTTGTCACAAGGGCGTCCTTGAAGGGGTGAAGTCCCGGCCGCGCGGGCGTGTGGGTGGAAGGACCACGGCGGTCGGTGGTGGGTGAATCGGGGCCCCGACGTACTCGGCGAGTTGCACCTCGCGTCATGAGTGCGTCGGTCGGGTTCAGGTGTGTCGGGGCAAAGGGGCTACCTCGGTGAGGGCAGGGGAGGGGGAGGGCCATCGGCGGTGTCCGCCGGGCAACTCCAAAACAGTAAGCCCAGATCCCCGGTTGCCGAAATCATGTCTGATCAAGGCTTGATTCCGGGGGGTTTGGCGGCGACACCGCTCCACCGGGGATCGTGCCCTACAGTTTTGGCACTTCCTCCCCTCGCTCCCCGCGTCGTGGACCTAGGGCATCTTCATGCCTGTTTCTCCCCCGCCGGGTTCTGTGAGTGAGCCGGAGTGATTCAACCCATCCTCACCTGACCGAATTGGGGTATCCCCTTTGCCTTTTTCCCTACATCAGGGCGACGCGCTGAGCGTGCTAGCGACGCTCCCGGATGAATGTGTCGACTCCGTCATCACCGACCCGCCGTATAACAGCGGTGGGCGGACGGCCAAGGAGCGCACCAGCCGCAGTGCACGGCAGAAGTACACCTCGGCCGACGCGCAGCACACGCTGCCGGACTTCACCGGCGAGAACATGGATCAGCGGTCCTACACGCTGTGGCTCACGCAGATCATGACCGAGGCGCACCGCGCCACCAAGCCCGGTGGAACGGCGCTGTTGTTCACCGACTGGCGTCAGCTGCCTGCCACTACCGATGCGTTCCAGGCAGCCGGCTGGCTGTGGCTGGGCCTGTTGACCTGGCACAAGCCCCAGGCCAGGCCCCAGAAGGGGAAGTTCCGCCAGGACTGCGAGTACATCGTGTGGGGCGCCAAGGGCAAGATCGACGCCTCGCGCAATCCGGTGTATCTGCCCGGTCTCTACAGTGCGTCGCAGCCCTCGGGCAAGGCCCGCAAGCACATCACGCAGAAGCCGGTTGACGTCATGCGGCAGCTGGTACAGATCGCCCCGCCGGGCGGAACCGTGCTCGACTTCTGCGCCGGATCGGGCTCCACCGGGGTCGCTGCGCTCTTGGAGGGACGCGACTTCATCGGCATCGAAAAGACGCCGCAGTACGCCGAGGTCGCCAATGAGCGGCTATTGCAGACGATGCAACAGATCCATTCCCAGGACGACTTCGTCCTGTCCGCCTAAGCACGATCTGCAGGTCGGCACGGGGCGAAGGTAGCCTTCCGGGCTGTCTTTCCCTCGTGCCGCGCGATGCGTTATAGCACCGGATCCCCGGTTAGCGAAACCGGGGATTCTCTGGATCGTGGAGCCGCAATTCACGCTCACTGGTAGCGGCCTCAAGGAGACCCTTTCGTGCCTGAATCCATAGACCTCCCCGGCGACGGGGAAACGGAACCCGTCCGGCTGCCGGACTCGAATCTGGAGAGCATCGAGGCCAGCGTCCGCAAGCTCATGGAGCAGACCGCCGAGCAGTCCCGGCAGCTCGACAGCCTCGCCGCACCGCCGAGCCCCTCACCTTTCGCGGCGTTCGGCATGCCCAACCTTCCCGGGATGCCAGGAGCGCCGGCCCAGGCACCGCCAGAGCCGCGCCCGATCCTGGAACTGGACGGCGAGGAATATGAGGACGAACTAGACGCGCTGTCGGACTGGGTCGATGGCTTCCTCATGGACACCTACGGTGCCGAGGTCACCACCGCAGCCCCGTGGTGCAAGGAGTGGCAGGAGCACGACGACGTCGTCGCCTGGCTCCACGCCCTGTGGATGGCCTACCAGCAGCACAAGGACCCCGAGTCCGGACCCAGCGGCATGTTCGTGTGGCACCGCGACTTCCTCACCCACGGCCTGGCCCACGTCCGCGCCCCGGGCGGACCGCTCTCGGCGTGCATGACCGACCCGGACCGCCCCGCGCACCGCCTGCTGCCCGGCCCCGCCCCCTCCACCCGCTCCTCGCGCGCCGCCTGTGCGGACAAGCCGGAGCACGGCGAGCCGGACCAGGCCGCCGCATGAGCGGGGCCGAGCACCGGCCCGCCTTCGGCCTCTCCTTCGACCCGCGCGCCTTGACCGACCTCCTGGCGGCCCCCGGCGACATCCGCGACCTGGTCCTCGCCCAGCTCCAGGACGTCGTCAACGCCAAGCTGTTCGGCACCAGGCTCACCGCCGAACTCGCCGACTACCGCAAGTTGTACGTCGATCACCGCAACGCCTGGCGCGTCGTGTACGCCCAGCGCCCGGCTCCGCCGGACTCGGCACACCGCACCGAGATCCACGTGGTGGCCATACGCCCGCGCGCCCAGCACGACGTGTACAACGTCGCCCGCACGCGCCTGGGCATCACCCGCCACCCCACCAGCGCGCTCGCCAATGCTGCCCGCTCACGCTCTCCGCAGCTACAGACGCACCGCCCCGCCCCCAAGCCGGGCCCGCCACCGTACGCGGTACCCGGCCTTCCCCGCCCTGCCCTGTCCCCGAACCCGAAGGACCGCACTCTTTGACGACCCACTTCCCCGCCGGCCTCGATGACCTGATGGCCGTCATCGCCGGACTTGAGCACCCGCAGGAAAACCCCCACCACCGGGCGATCCTGGAGACCTACCGCAGAGTTCAGCAGCTCGACCAGCAGCTCCTGGAGGTGGCCGGAGGCGAGCTGGACGGCGGCTCCGCCGACACCCACACGCAGCTGGAGCAGCTCACCGACGTCCTCGCCCTGCGCGCCTTGGCCGGCGCCGAGCTGACGAACCTCCTGAGCACCGATTGCTGCGGCTCCCGCACCGTCGACAACGGCGAAGAGGACGACGCCGAGGACGACGCCGAGGACGACGCGGACTGCCGGTCCTGCCAGGAACCCGTACACACGATCGTCCACGCCTGCCTCGACGCCTTCGCCGCCGCGGGCGACCCCGCCGCCATGTCCTCGGCCGAACTCACCGACCGCCTGCGCCACTTGCCCGGCATGGCGGAGGACCGCTGGTCGTATGCCGAACTCACGCCGCTGCGCCTTGGCCGACTGCTGGCCCCGTACGGGGCACGCCCGCGCAATGTCCGCTTCGGCACCCACCAGCTCAAGGGATACCTGCGAAGCTCCCTGCAGGCCGCGCTGCCCGACTGATCGGGCTGAAGCCCTGGCCCTCGACGCCTTGCGGCGCGTCACGGCCGAGGACTCCCCGCCCACCGGGCCTTCCACCAGTGTTGTTCCCGGCATGTCTGCTGCGCCGCCAGGGCCATACGCACCCGTTGCACCGCCCCTCGGCCAGCTGCTATCTCACACCGAGTGCTGGTGGGGTCGCGGCGGCGACGACGAGTCAATCGCCCTCGTCTGCGCCCGGTCCCAGCAGCCCGGAGACGGGCGTCTTCGACCTGGGCTCCAGATCGAAGACGCCCATCAGCACCGCGGCATTGGCACCGCCCTCGCCCGGCACGCAGCCGAGCACACCCACCCTTTGGGCGCCTACACCGCAGCGTCAACCCGCCGATGCTCCGCCTCCTGCGCCGCCTTGGGCCCGTCCGGCACACGCGGCA
This sequence comes from Streptomyces sp. CT34, assembly GCF_000805335.1. GTDB lineage: Bacteria > Actinomycetota > Actinomycetes > Streptomycetales > Streptomycetaceae > Streptomyces. Next base: position 6,639,739 of record NZ_KN708638.1, read on the forward strand.
TGGATCGCACCTCGACGTGCGCTTGCGCCTCAGCATCAGCGCTCTCGCGCACCGGCCCCCTTATCCCCCAAGGAACCTCCCTATAGCCCGCAATGCTCCGGTGAAGAAGGCTCTGACCCAGCTTGATCACCGCATCGAGGCGGCCGTGGGCCACAGCATCGACCGGCTGTGGCAGCACCGCGACCGCGACCTGCTCGACGAAGCACACACGCAGCTGGTCGACGCACACCGGCTGCTCGTCCAGGCCGAGCACTCCGTGACCTTCTACCGGGTCCAGCTCCACAGCCTCTCCTCCGGCCAGTATCCGGTCGACAACGCGCTGTTCGAGCGCATCCATCGCACCGTCGACCTGTTGCAGGACGCAGCCCGCACCAGAGACCGGCAGCAGGCCAAGACCATGGCCGCGCTCGAACCCGTTGAAGCCGCAGCCCGCGACAGAGCTCTACGTGACGTACCGGATCTGCCCGCGCCCGACATCGCCGCGCTGCTCGCCATCACCCAAGGCGCCAAACTCCACCAAAACCTGCTGACGCAGCAGCTGTATGTCGTCACCGCCTCCGGCACCCGCATCCCCTACGGCCAGCTGCAACGCCTCGAAGAAGCCCGTCTGGCGGTGCGCGACACCTCTCACCCGCTCACGGCCGGCCAGCCCGTCACGCTGACCGACACCGGCCGCACGGCTCTGACTGCCCCGCGGTCGGCCAAGGCGCCCGGCGCCGTTCCCGCGCCCCGGCCCGGCAGCTGGCCCACTGCCTCAACCGCCCGCCGCTGAACAGGCACCGCCCCGTGCCCCCCCGCCCCGGAAAGCCTCCTATGCCCCCATCCCCACCGGACTTCAGCCTCGACGGATTCGAAGCCGTCAACGATCTTGTCGCCGCGCGCTTCTGGCAACACATCGACATCGACTCCACCGAACTCACTGCGCTCGCCGAGCACCACACCGACGACCAGCGGCACAGCTACTACGTTCTGCACAACGGCGCGGTGACCTGGGGTATCCCTGGAGAGCCGCAGTTGGTGGCTCTCCATCTGCAGCGCGATGTGGACGCCCGCACCTTCCGCTTCCAGCACGAGGAACTGCCTCTGCCCGCGATGGCGCAGAGCTGGTTGATCGCCCGCGGCTGTCCGAAGGAGTCCATCGGGCTGCGCGAGGGCATGGGCACCTCGCCGGCGGACGAGGCGACCAAGGCGTTGGAGGACCGCCTCACGTCCGACGGCGACTACTTCGCCCTCGTCACCAGCTATACCGACGACTCCCCGGACCGTCGGCAGATCACGGTGCTCCTGGCCGCCATCGACGAGGAGGCACCGTTTCGCTTCCGGGTGCTGCTGGAGAAGGTCGACGCGGACACCTGGACGCACACCCTGCGCGAGGGCGGCTTCACGACCTTCCAGGAGGCCATCAACTGGTGGGAGGCCCACTGGTCGGGCGAGGGTGTTCCTCTACCGACCGCCCCGCCTGCGACCCGGCACATCGCACCGTCCGCGTTGCCCGGCGTTCCCATGCCCCCGGCGCCTCGCAGTGGTCCAACTCGCTGATGGAAAAGACGAATTCACGCATGCCGCAGTGCTTGTTCGGAATGAATTCACGAGGCGCCGGCATCCGGAGAAGTGCGCAACATAGCAGCACATCCCCGGTTAGCGAAACCGGGGATTCTCCGCACTCTTGAACGTGACCCGCCCGGCGTCAGCCCGGGGGTTGTTTTCGCGTTCCCTTCCTCACTTATGGAGATCAATTCCTCATGCGCTCCACCCGCATAGCTGTCTCTGCCGCCGTTCTCGGCGCGCTCACCCTTCCGCTCGTCGCCGCCACGTCCGCGAGCGCTGCCCCGGCCCAGGCTCCGGCCGTCGCGCCGGCCACTCGCCCGTGTGACCGGCCCGGACCGTGGACCGTGCACACGAGCGCGGTCACGATCCGTTCCAAGGCGAGTGCCACGTCGACCGCCCTCGGCGTGCTCTACAGGGGCCAGTCGTTTGTGGTCCACAAGACCAGCGGCAATTGGCACTACATCACCGACAAGGCCACGGGCGTAGAGGGCTGGGTTTCCGGCTCGTATGTCTACCCCGAGGTCTACACGTGCATCGACATCTAACAGGCGCCCTGTCCCGCGAATTCGCGGCGGCGCATTTCCTCGTCCTTCGCCCCTGAGCAGCGAAGCGCGCGTCCCTGTATCCCGCATTTGACAGGAAGGAGTCGTGTCGTGTCCGACGACGCCGACGACGTGATGGGCGTGATCACCCAACAGATTGAGGCCCGTTTCCAGATGCCGCTGGGTGATCTGCGCCAGGCGGTGGCCGCAGCCCCGCACGCCAACAACGACGCCACCGTCGTCGTGAAGTGGTACGGGATGCTCGCAGAGGCCCAGGAGGCGCTGGAGAAGGCCGAGGACGCCCTCCTCGCAGCCCTCGACAGCGCCGTCGGCGACGCGCTGGACGATCCGGTCATGGAGCTGGCCCACCAGGTCAACGCAGCCGTATCGGTGCGTGATGGACGGGCGGTGGCCGTGCGCCACTACCTCGACCCCAACTCCCCTGGGCACAGGGGGTCGGGTGCCTGGCGCGGAGCGGACGCGGCCTCGCGCCGCAGTCCGGCCCTGCAGACCGCTCCGGCACCACGCTCCGCCTCGGTACCGTCGGTCCCGGTACGGGGAGCGTTGCGGTGAGTGTGCTGCACAAGTCCACCAGCTGGGACAAGGCGCTGGCCGAAGCCTTCGGAGCTTCCCTGAGCGAGCTGTACGAGCAGGCCGGCAGCCCCGACGCCTCTGCCGCTCTGACACGTGCCATGGAGCTGCGCTCCTGGCTGGCCCTGGCCGAGGAGCAGGTCGTTCGGGTCCGCGACCGGGTCCACGAATCCACCGCTGCGGACCGTGATCTGGGGGAGCTGTCGGCCGACGACTTGCGGATGGACGCGCAGTGGCTGGAGGCGGCCTTGGCTGGCCGCGACGGGTATGTCGCCGCCCTCGGTGAGTTGCTGCGAACCATGCCCTCGCCCGGATCGCGTGTGGAGCACCCGGTGCAGTTCACCCAGCCGAAGCTGACCACCGCGCTCCCGCCCGCACCGGCACCCACGGGTGCCGGTGCGGTGCGGGCCCGCCGACCGTGAAAGTCCCACCGCTTGCCCCACACCACCTCCCAGACGATCGCCCAACGCATCGAGGAGTTGTACGGCCAGCCGATGGCCGCGCTCGAAGCCCACACCGACGCCAACCCCATGCTCGCCGCCCTGACCAGCAGCCACGCCGATCTGCAGCTGGCCGAACGCAACATCGACTACCAGCTCCAGCGCCTGCGTGAACTGGCCGCTCCGGAACGGGAGATCGACACGTTCGAGGCCGGTCACCTGCTCGACTGCGCCCGCCGGATCGCCGACTCCGTCGCCACCCGGGACGCCCACGCCAAGACCGTGAGCGCCGTCCTCGGCAGCCTGCACCGCGTCCCCATCCCGCAGTCGGCCTCGGCAGCGCCGCGCATGAGCGCCTCCGTGCCACCGAGGCCGGCAGAGCCCGCCGCCACCCATACCCGCTGAATCGCCCGCCCGCTTGAGGAGTTACCCCTTTGGCCACCACCGGTCTGCCCCGCTCCACCCAGGTCGACGTCTCGCGCGTCACCGAGTCGCTGGAGATGATCGCCCCGCTGTGGAATGTGTGGGTCCTGATGACACTGTCCGCACAGCCCCTGCGCTATGCGGAGATCAAGCCGCGCCTTCCCTGGCTCAATGACGGCACGCTCCACCCCAAGCTGCGCCGCCTGACCGAGGCCGGGCTGGTCCAGCGCACGGAAGTCGCCCAGGGACACGTCACCTACGGCCTGACCGCACGGGGCGCCGACCTGATGCCCGTCCTGACCGTGGTCGCCGCCTACGGCGAGGTGCACCTGGAAAAGCCCCTGGTGAAGAACAAGGACACCGGGAAGCTGGAACCCGCGACGCAGGTCCCGCCCGCGCAGAACATCGAAGACACCCTCGCGCTGATCGGCCCGCGTCATGCCACGCCGATCCTGTGGGTGCTCAAGGCCCGCGGCGCCTCCAGTGCCAAGGCGGTGTCCGCCGCGGCGATGCCGGGCTACCGACTCAGCAATGTCTATCCCCAGCTGGATCGACTGGTCGAGGACGGCCTGGTCCGCAAGGAAGGGCTCCTCTACGACCTGACCGCCAACGGCCACGCGCTCGCCCCCGTCTACCGGGCTCTTACCACCTGGGCCACGGGACGCCCGCTCGCCGACGCTGGCACCCACCCGCTGTGGGGCCATAAGCCGGCCGCGACTGAGACCCAGTCCGGTCCGTGGCTGACCACCCAGCCCCGCGTACCCGCTCCCGCAGCCCCCGCTCCCCTCGCAGCGGCCCCGGTCCTGTCCACCCAGGCCCTGTTCTCGCACCAGATACCGGCCCGCCCCCTCGCCCTCCCGCAGGCAGGAGGCCCGCGCCGATGACCAACCTGACCACCGTCGACTGCCCGCAGACGCGCCGGGTGATCCGGGCGCTGTCCTTGCCCGCACTGATCCGCCTGGTGAGTGAGATCGACGACAACGGCCCCATCAGCCGCCGCCACGGCAGTCTGCAGAGCACCTTCGACGACCTGACTGCGGCCCAGCTCGGCTACGCCATCGAGCGGGCCCGTGACTTCGGCCTGATCTACCGCGACGAGGATGAACGGGTCCGTTACCGGCTCACCACCAGCGGCGAAGACCTCGCCGGCGTGTACGACACGGCCGCACGCTGGGCCCGCACCCACCGATACCCCACTGTGGCCAGTGACTTCGTCACCCGTGTCCAGCACGCCCTCGCACTGCTCGGCCAGGCTCCGGCGCTCGCACGCGGCGCAGCCCGGATCGGCGACTCGTGCGGGCTGCTCGTATCCGGTGGATCGGTCCTCAGCCTGGAGGCCCTCGCCGCCCTCGACGGGCCGGAGACCGCACTGGCCGCCTGGCTCCAGACGAATCCGAACGTCCTGGATCACACGGGCTTCCGCTCCTCCCACGCGGAGGATGAGTGGGCGCCCGCTGCGTGAGATCTGGTGTCGGACCCCGGCATGCTCGCCGGCCGGCTCCCACCGTGCTGCGCGGCATCTACCTGCCACGCAGCATGGATGCCGGCGACTTCGCGATGACGACGTACGGCATCCCGCTGCTGGTCCTCTCCACCACCAACTCTGCATCCTTGACCGGTCTTGCGTTCGCGCTGGAGTGGGTCCCGCGCCTGGGCGCGTTCGTCGTCGCCGGGGCCATGGTCGACCGACACGGCACCACCCGGGTCCTTCGCCTGGCTTCGGCGATGCGGGCCGCAGTGGTCGTGGCCGCCGCCGGCGCCCTGCCGCAGCTGGATCGTGGGCTTCCCACCATGGTTACCGTGATGCTGCTCGCCGTCTTGACCGGTGTGCTCACTGAGTTCTCCTACATCGCTGCGGAAACGGCGGGCGGCGTTGCCAGTCGCCAGGCAGGGACACGCGCCCACCGCGTGCAGTCGGTGCTCCTGGGCATCGACCAGGTCGGCACCCTGGTCGGACCCGCCGTCGCCGGCCTACTGCTGGAACGGACCGGGGCGGCCGGCATGTTGGCTACGATCGCCGTCTTTTCACTGCTCGCGTGCGTCTTCGCTCCGCGGCAGTGCACTGCCCAACAGCCCAAGGCTCCGGAGCCGGTCCTTGCGGGGCTGCGCATCGGATGGACGACGCTGCGCTCGGCGCCCGCGCTCGGCTGGCTGGTGTGCGGACTGACCTTGTCCAACCTGGCGATCGGTCTGCTCCAGGCCGCGACTCCCGTGATGGTGGTCCGGCAGTTCGACCACTCCAGTGCGGACGTGGGGCTGATTTGGTCGGTGGCGGCCGTCGCCTCCCTGCTCGCGGTCGCTGTGTGCCGCCGCGCGATCGACCGCTGGGGCCTGTGGCCCGTCGGTGCGCTGTGTGCCGCCCTCGCCGGCAGCGCGTGTCTGGCCGTCTCCCTCACCCACACCTACACCGCGTATCTCGTGCTGATCGCGGTGCTCATGGCCGGCGAAGGCGGGATGACAGTGGTCTTGCGCACCCTGCGTTCTCATCTCATCCCGCAGTCCGTGTTCGGCGCCACCCTTTCCCTGACGATCCTGCTGCTCCTGGTGCCCTTTCCGCTGGCGGGAGTCCTCGTCGCCACGGTGCCGCCCGCCTTGCTCGGCTACGCGATGACCGGCTGCGCGGTCGTGCAGGCCCTCGGTCTGTGTCTCGCCTTCGTACGCCTGCGCACCCTCCCTGATCTTCGCGTCCGCCTCGCCTGACCTCGCTCCTGCCCGGCTGCTACGTCCTGCCGCCCATTCCCCTGGAGATCCACCCGATGCCCACGCCTGCTGCCGCACCGGCCGTTACCCCGGTGCCCCGCCCGTCTTCCCGTGCAGGATCAAGGCCCACGATCACCGACCAGTTCCTCGCCTTCGACGCCGCACACCCCTATGTTTACGCGGCCTTGGAGAAGCTGACGACCGAGCGGCTGGCTGCCGGGGCCACCCGCATCGGGCTCAAGGAACTGTTCGAGGCGCTGCGCTGGCGTCTCCCGCAGGGGCTGCGCGGGCTCAACAACAACTACACCGCGCTGTACGCGCGGCAGCTGATCGCGGACCACCCCCAGTGGGCGTCCGTCTTCGAGCTGCGCCGCCGACGTACCCCCTAAAACCGGCACCGCCGTACGTGAACTTCTCTTTATCCACGTCCTCTTGGAGAGCCCTTGCTCGCTCGTACCATCCTCGTTGTTTCCAGCTCCGGTCCGGAGGACGAGTCATACCGCGGATATTGCCTGGAAGCCGTCGCCGCGTGTTACGACGTCGTCCTGATCACTCCTGCCGCGCCCACGTGGGAGCAGGAGTTCATCACCGACTTCGAGATCGCCGATCCCGACGACGTCCAGGCGCTGGCCGCTGCCGGCCAGGCCCTGGCCGAGCGGCACGAACTGGCGGGTGTGATGACGTGGACCGAGTGGTACCTCGTCCAAACCGCGAGCCTGGCACGACAGCTCGGCCTTCCCACGAACAGCCCCGAGGTGATGGAAGCCGCCCGCAACAAGGCCACCGCCCGCACCCTGTTCGCACGCCACGGCGTCCCCTCGGCCGTGTCGATCACCGCCCGCTCCCTGCTGGAGGCGGCACTGGCCGCCGAGACGATCGGCTACCCGATCGTGCTCAAACCGACCGACCGCGCGGGCAGCGTGGGTGTCATCCGCGTCGAGTGCGCTCAGGAACTGCCCCGTGCCTTCGAGTTCACCGCCGCCGGCGCCCACGACGGGGACGGAAGGGTAAAGGTCCTCGTGGAGGAATTCCTCGACGGTCCCGAGGTCTCCGTCGAGTGCGTCACCCACCGCGGCCACACCACCGCGGTCGCCGTCACCCGCAAGACTCTCGGTGATCCGCCGTTCTTCGAGGAAGTCGCCCACAGCGTCGATGGCGCCGATCCGCTGCTCGACCAGGTGGCACCTGTCGCCGCCGCGGCCATCAAGGCGCTCGGCATCACCGACGGTGTCCAGCACGTCGAGATGCGCCTGGTCTCGGGTCGCCCCCGCCTCATTGAAGTCAACGCCCGCCTCGGCGGCGACATGATCGGACACCTGGTCCACCTCGCCACCGGCGTGGACCTGACCCGCGCCGCCGCCGACATCGCCTGCGGCCAGGCCCCCGGCCTGACTGTGATGCGCCCCGCGGCAGCGGCGATCCGGCTGCTGTACCCGAGCATCTCCGGCACTCTCACCCACTGCCACCTCGACGGCGCCTTCGCCGCCCAGGCACCGTGGTTGGAGCGATTCAGCCTCCAGCGCACGGTCGGCGACTCGGTCGTCCTTCCCCCGGACGGAGATAGGTTCAGCGCCCGCGCCGGATTCCTGATCACCACCGGGCCCACGGCCCAGCTAGCCCAGGCGCGCGCTGAGGAGGCCCTGGGGCACCTGACCCTCGCCGTCGAACCCCAACTGTCGGCTCCCGCCACCTAACCGCGAACCTCCCGCTGCGCCTTCTCCCCACGCTTGCCGCGCCCTGCCCGCTGAACAGGAACCACCGCCATGCCTCAGCCCTCCCATTCCTCATCGTCCGAGCGGCACTCCCTGCGCCTGAACGACGTCGCTCACATGGGCGCCGCGAAACTGCAGCCGCTGCTGCAAGCCAGCTTCCGCAACCTGGTCACGGCCGCCATCGCGGATGCGACCGGACACTTGCCTCGCAGTTCCCGCAAGCTGCTCCACGGGCCACACTTCCGTGACGACCTCGTCGACGCACTGCGCTGGGCCGAGGGCGAGATGCAGGTCGCCTCCGAGCGCATGACCTGGACTGGCGACCCACGGGCCGAACGCACCCTGCGCCAGCTCCAGCAGATCCGTACCGCCCTGGCCCAGGCCCGCGCCGAGGAAGCCGACCGACGGCGCACCGAACACCGCGCCTCCGCCGGACACCACGTGGATACTGACTCCGCCGCCACGGCCCGCCTCTGGCTGCGCAGCGCCTTCCGCGACCGCTTCGAGCAACTCCTAGCCCAGGAGTACGCCACGGCCCAGCTTGAGCCCCCGGCCCAGCGTCCCGGTCCGGCCGACGTTTTCGACGCGATCGAGCAGGGCGCGAGCGAGGGCTACCTCTTCGCCACCATGACACCGCCCGTCCACGACCTGCTCGCCAGGAGCCCCCTTGCCTTCCGCAACGCCGTCGCCGACGACGCGCGCGAACAGGACGAGCGCAACGTCGAGCTGCGTCACCCACTCCTGCTGCGCCGCTGGCGCACCGCGCTGGACCAACTGGCCCAGATGACCGCCCCGCTCGCCCGGGCCACCAGTCCCACGGCACTCGGTCCGCTCACCGCCGACCTTGACGCGATGCCGCGGCAGGCCGCCTTCGCCGTCCTCAACGCCCGACGGTTCCTGGTCGCCATCCACCAGCGCACCGCCGAGAACACCCGCCTCGCCCGACAGTTCGCCCGGACCATCACCCAGCGCGAACAGGACGAGCCCGACCACGCCGCCCACTGTCGCGTCTTCGACCAAGCCCTGCGCCGCCTGGCCGACGAGCACCCCACCGGCTACGACCACATCCGTCACCGGCTGCGTCTCTTCGAGACCAGCCCTGGCCGCCTGGATGCGACCGTCCTGAACGCCGACCAACGCGGCGCACTCAAACGCCAGGTCTTGGCCGAACTCGCCCCACCGTCCCCGGCTTCGGTGACACCGCGCCTGTCCACGGCTGCCCCGTCGAAGCCGGCCACGCCCGCCCCGCGCCCGACCGCCACCCGATGAACCCCGCCCCGACGGATGTGCCCTATGACCAACCCCACCCCGATCGACGGAGATGTCTACGTCTCCCCGCGCTACCTCGCCGGCCTCGGCGGTACCGGCGACCCCAGCTTCGAGCCCGTAGCCCACTGGCCGCACCACCACATGAACGGTCCCTGCCAGCTCCTCATCACCTCCCCGGACTACCGCATCAAGATTGGCTGGTTCGGCGACGACTTCGACGTGTGGAAGATCAGCGCCGCCGAGGACGCTGTCTCCGCGGCCCGCTGGACCGCGAGCTTCAACGACAACATGCCGCCCGAGATTGTCCGCGGCCTGACCACAGCCCTGGCCAACGAGTGGGACGAGGATAGCGACAGCTTCCTGACCGACCGGTCGTACTGGTGGCCTGACGCGGTACAGCCCCTGCTCGACGCCGGCTGGGAAAGCAAACCGCTCGCCTACGGCAAGCTGGAGTTCCTTTCGCCCGACCGGTTGGCGGGCGCCAGCATCGACGTCGTCAGCACCGGCCCGGACGCCGAGGTGGTGAGGCTGTGGGCCGGGCCTTCCGGGTGGGGAACCCGTGCCGAGGCGCACTTCACCGCGCGCACCCCGAAGCATCTGATCGCGGCCACGGCTGCTGGCTTCGTCGACCCCACCCCCATCGCCCGCTTCAAGAACGACCTCAACCCTCAGCTCGCGAAACTGGCCCAGCTCACCCCTGTCCAGCCACCGAAGCCCGCGGCACCCACCCCACTCGACATTCAGCGCGCTGCCGCTGCCCGCCGACGCCCGCCCGCGCTCGGCACGCACGCCGTGCCCCGCTGGAGCACCACCACACTCCCGCCCGCCACGCCCGCTACCCGCAGCGGCCCGCGCCGATAACCCAACTCAGCCCCGGAGGAGCCAAATCCCCCTACAAGCCGCCGAGTTCTTCGCTGAGCTGTGCCTTCCCTTCACCGACAGCACTGTTGTGGGCAACACCTACTACGCCACCCCCATCAAGGGCGCACCGCTACGCCTGCGGATCGACTTCACCAAGACCATCTACGCGGACACCTACGGCGGCCTTCGAGCCGCACTGCTTCATCCAGACAACGGCGAGACTGACGCCGTGGCGCTCAGCTTCGTGGACCACGGCACCTTCCACCGCCGTGACGAAGCCCTGAACACACCCCGGCAGAGCGAGAAGTACGGCACGTTCAGCAGGTACCACCGCCCCGGCAAACCACCGTGGGAAGGCGCCGTGACCACCGGACTGCGCGACGCCATCGAGCAATACAGCAACGTGTGGTTCCCCGGCGCCTGGAAAGCACACACGGCGGCACGCTCTGCGAGCCCCATCTCCCGTACCGCACTGCCCCCGCAGCCCATCCGCAGCAGCGGCCGCACCCCCTGACCACTCATCTGTATACGGAGACCAATGCCGCCGCCCCGTTGGTTGCTCTCACGCCGCCGCCCGCCCCAGCCCCACACCACTGCGGGCAGCGAGCCCACCCCATCGCCAGGGCCGAACGGCTTCTGGCTCACCGACCCTGCCTTCCGTGACCGCTTGCACAGCGCCACTGCGACCACCCTCGATCTGGTCGAGAGCGTCATGTACGACGGCATGACCTTGACCGAGGCCCTCAGCGGCGTGCGGCAGGAGGTCCCCTTCATGCTTGGCGTCCCTGCTGAGTACGGCCTCCTCGTCGAAGCCGAAGCCGCCGCACAGATCGTCCAGGCCGCAGGTCTCGAAGCCGGCTCGCCCTTCGGCCACGCCATCGCCCAGGGCATGGCCCACATCGAACAACGCCCCGTCGAAGAGCAACAGCAGCTCGTGCGAGCGGCAGCACGCCGCTACGTGATCAACGCCCCGTCGCGCCGCAGCTCAGCACCTGCGGTCCCACCTCCGGGCCCGACGCCGGGCCGATCCCGCTGAACCGCCCGAAAACCCGAACGCCCTTGCACTGAGGGGCATTCCAGTCACAACTCAACCAGGAGAGTGCCTTCTTGCGCATCCGTTCTGTCCGCTGTCTTCCCGCCGCTGTCGCTGTTGCTGCCATCGTGACCGGCACCCTGGCCTGGGCCCCAACCGCCTCGGCCCAGAGCCCCGAGCCGACCCCCTCCAACTCCACTGCCCCCGCGCCGCGTGCCGCGGAAGACACCGGCGGGATCGCCATTTTGAAGAAGGACCCCGCAGGCGACGTCCTCTCCGGAGCCACGTTCAGCCTCCTCGACTCCGCGGGCAAGGAGGCAGCCAACGGCACGACCAACGCCGACGGACAGCTCGTCTTCAAGGATCTGACGCCGGGCGTCTACCGCCTCAAGGAGGACTCCAGCGGCAGCAAGCTACACGACACCGTCGAAGACCAGGACGTCATCGTCACACCCGGCACCGCCGCCCCGCTGACGATCATCGACCCGTTCAAGCCCGCCTCACTCCTGCTGCAGGCCAAGGACGACAAGAGCGGCAAACTCCTGCCCGGCGCCACCGTCAACATCGGCACCGGCGACAAGACTCTCCTCACCCTCACCACCGGCGACAAGGGCACTGCCACCGCCCAACTGCCGGTCAACAACCGCACCAGCACCGACTTCTGGGCCAAACAGACGAACGCGCCCGACGGCTATGACCTCTCCACGCCCTCGAAGACCTTCACAGCCAAGCCGGGCACTCCCGTCACCGTGACCGTCACCAACGCCAAGACCTCCACCACGGAGCAGCCGACGGAGCAGCCGACCGACAAGCCGACGGAGCAGTCCACTGACAAGCCGACGGAGCAGCCCACCGACAAGTCGACCCCCGACCAGCCGGAGGGAGACGAGGACACTTCGTCCCCCTCCGCCTCGCCCTCCGGTACCCCGTCCATCGACGAGACCACATCGAGCACCGCAGCCCCCGCGAATGGCGGCACGCTTGCGCACACCGGCGCCGACGCCACCCCGTGGCTGATCGGCGGCGCCGCACTACTCCTTACCGCCGGCGGGATCGCGGTCTTCGTTGCCCGCCGCCGCACGCAAGGCAAAAGCGATGACGGCACCGCCGAGAGCTGACCAACTAGGGATGCTGCATCAACGGCGCATTGTTCCTGCCCATTACAGTGACCGTATGAAGCGAGTGTCTGTAACCAGTTCGCCCGTGACCGGCCTGATGGTGATTGGCCTGCTGTTGTTGGGGACGGGATTCCTGATCCCCTCCGACTTCTTCCAGGGCGTGGCCCAGGGCTCCGGCATTGTGGCGGTTCTCGTCGCCGCCGTGCGCATGGGGCGTGCCGACAGGGCATAGAGCGGCGGCAGCACCCGGCCCCATTCGGGTGAACGGACTGCGTTGACCGACCTGGCCTATGGGGGCACCTGTTCACTGGCTGCGTACGTCACGCCTTCCAGGAGGACCACCGTGTTTGGCAGGACTGTTCTCGCCGTCACCGCGCTTGCTGCTGCCGCGTTGACCGCCCCGGTAACGCTTCCCGACGCCCACGCGGCAACACGGAGCGCCACACCCCTGAGCGCCGCCGATAACGGGAGGACCATCTCCACCGCGCCCGGCGACAAGATCAGGGTCAACCTCAAAGCCATGCGGGGTGACGGGGTGAAGTGGGTGTGGGACAAACCCGCAGCCTCCGCCACCGACGTGCTGCGACGGACTGAGGGAGGCACCTCTCCCAATGGCGACGCCAAAGCCGCCTTCCAAGCCGAAGAGCCCGGACACAGCACCATCACCGCGCACCACCACTGCGTCGTGACAGCTCCTGGGCACACCTGCCCCCACGTTGTCACGACCTGGAAGGCCACCATCGACGTCCACTGACCGGTCGCCGACGGCCAGCAGCCCAGGACAGAACTCCAACGACGACAAGACCCCCGAGCGACAGCTCGGGGGTCTTACGCGTACGCGCACTGACACCGCCATGACCTGGCCACGCCGCTGCCTGCGTCGTGGCCCGGGGCCTTAGGGTCTGACCGATGGGGGCAAGAACGATCCGCGAAGCGGGCCGTTACCGACTCATCAGGCAGCCCTAGTGGGCCGCCAGCAGCCGAATGATGCCCACGACCAGCACCACGCCGAAGGCCAGTGCCACGCGCTTGGGATTCACTCCCGTGGAATGGCCTGATGTCCCACGACGCCGGAAAGCGGGGATCGAGACGAAGCCCTGCGAGTCCCCGGTGTGATGGTGGTGGTTGCCGTGGTGGCCCAACCCACCGCTGTGATGGTGCCCGCTAAATCCACCCCCGTGGTGCCCGCCCCCGCTGAATCCTCCGCCGCCGTGCATGGTGCTCACCCCGTTGTTCGTGATCCGTTCTTCACCACCCCCTGCCCGCGTTCCGCCGGCCTACACCCGAACGACCGAGGTCCTACGCGCCTGGTCATTGCCCGCCGACGCCGTACGGACGACTCAACGACGACGCCTCCACCGAGAGCTGACCTCACCTGTACCACCGAACCCCGCCCCCGGAATCCACCTCGCGATTCCGGAGGCTTTGGCATGCACCGCAGCAGCGCCGGGACGGCGCTCCCGCGTGAAGGCTGCGGCCGTCGTGTGTCTCGCCGCCGTCGCCTGGCGGATCGGCTCAGTGCCCAGGAACTCGCTGCCGCCGATGATCAGGACGTCATGGCCCGACACGGTAGAGGATCCCCGTCGCCCTCCGAGAGGCGATGCCCAGGCGGGACCGATCCGCGGCGGCTACGCGTAGCCCTGACCCAACTCCAATGCAGGAAGGAGAACTTCGGCGGCAGCGCAGTCGCCGCAGGCTTTCGTCCCTGGGCGCATCAGCGCATCCAGTGCTTCCAGGGAGCCCAGTTCTTGACCCCCATCGGCGGCGCGTCGGCACGCGGTGTCGTGCACGAGCCGGCCGCCGCGACGTTGCGAGTCGGGGCGCACGACCCAGCCCGAAGGCTTCGGCAGCGGCAGCGCCTCCAGACGCCGGTGCGTCGGTACGACCGACAGGTCCACTCCTTCGATCGGCCGGAGCTGCCGGTCCGTGACCCACACCGAATACTCGGCAGGCTCCACACCGTCCTCGGTCGCGATCCATGAAGGAACGCCAATGCGGAAGCGCCACGGAAACCGCCCTGTGGTCTGCAACCTCTCGTACAGACGCACCCGTATTTCCTGCTGGTCTGGCGTGACCAATGTGATCAAGGCGAAGGGCGTGGACGGAGACCCGGTCACAGCGATCTGCCCACTTACGCGGCCCTGGTCTCCAGCGCGCGTGCCTGGCGGCGCAGCTCCACCCGAGCAGCCGGCGAAGAACGCCGAACCGACCAGTGCTGGTGCCAAACGATCCGGGAGGACAGCAACAGGAGTCGGCGGCGCAGCGCCGTGGTTCCCGCGGTGGGAGGCAGCACAGAGAGCGCTTCATACGTGCGGCGCCAGTCACGCTGGGCTTGGAGTAGGTCGGCGGGATAGGAGGCGATCGCCATACCCTTATTCAATCATCTGTTCGATTCCGAGATATCTCTCGGGCTCCTCCGTGTTCCCGTTCTCCCTCGTCATCCAATCGAGGCGATTGGCTTCGAACCCAGCCGTCTTGATCTCTGACCATGCGTCCGTCCGCCAACGTCGGACAGATCGCTGCAGCCCAGGCAGGGTGGCGGGTAGCCTTCCTCGAAGGCGACGACGACGGACGACGGGGACGCGAGCCGATGATGACGTTGACTCACAAGGCGGACTTCAGCGCGACGCACGCGGAGCCGAGGTTGCCCTCTTGGCATCCTTGCGCCCGCATCCACGGCCACGAATGGTCCGTGACCTTGGATGTTTCCCGGGAGGGGAACTTCACCGAGGACGAGTCGGTGGCCGTGCACACTGCCTTTGCCGAGTTCGACGTGTGGGTCGCCGGGCAGGTCAACCTCCGGCATCTCAACGAGGTCGACGGCGCGCTACAGGATCGATGCGGTCCCGCCGACGTGGCTCGCTGGGTCTACGGGATGTGGGCGGACCGGCTCCCGCACCTGGCTGCCGTTCGGGTTTCCGGGCCAACCGTCGACACTGGGTCTACCGACTCGGGTGGGCCGCAATACCGACGGTATGAAGTTTCCTACACCCCCACCACTCGCTCGTAAGCGAAGACGAACCATTCAAAGGCTCTCCCAACACGTCTGGGTTCAATGTCAGACGCCTCGGTTGAATGGCAGCAGGCAGCAGGCAGCAGGCAGCAGGCAGCAGGCAGGGCTTGCCTCCCTTTCGTTAGTTCGCCTGCGGCAGACGGGAAAGATCCCGAAAGGGCTGGTGGAAGCTGCAGGGGCATGTCAACGTAGACGACCTTCCCCGGAAACCCCAGGTCAGAGAGGTGATGCCTGTGACCGTGAACGCATCCACGCCCGGATTTTCCACCACCGCGGAGGCCCTGCAACTGCGCTCATGGCAGCTAGGCCCTGGCCAGCCGACGATGGTCACCGACCTCTTCAAGGCGGAGTTCTTCAACCTCGTCGTCGACGACCGGGCCGATGTCCACATCAATAGCAAGGACGGCCGTCTCTATCTCGGATGGTTCCCGCTCGGCCGTACTGGCACCGATGGCGACGGATGGACGCTCGCCGTCACCGGCACCGCCAAGGTCCCCGGCTACCGGATCAGGTTCGACACCGAAACGCCGGCGGAGATCGTCGCGGCCACGGTCCAGCGCGTGCTGGCCACCTCCCAGCCTTTGTGAGCCACTGCCGCCACGCGGCTCAGGGCCGCGCTCGCGTACGGCACGTAACCTGCCCTGTCCCCTCAGGGGGCGCCCGTGACTGCAAGGAGAACGTCTTGGCCCCGGAATTGACCGTCGACGACCTGCTGGATCGTCTGTCCGCCGGCGATGGCGGCGTGGTGGTCCGGCTGTGGATCAACCCCTTCGCGCGCACTGCCCGCCGCTTGGGCGGCGTGGTGCCCACCCGTGACGAGGCCGGCCGACCGGTGGTGTTCATCGCCGAAGCCAAGGACGACGAGCCGCTTGGCGCGCTGTCGGAGCCGACTGTCAGCGACCTGTTCGACAAGCTGTCGGCCTGCAACCGCGACGCCGTGGTGCGGCTGGCCATCAACCCCGACTTCCCGATGGCCCACCGCGCAGGCGCCGTTGCCGGCGCCCGCGACGAGAAGGGCCGTCCCGTGCTGTTCCTGAACGAGCCGGAGGAGGCCGAGCAGTTCGGTCCGCTCCCGCCCGACGTCGCCGTCGCGCTGACTTGGCACGAGCCGACCGAGGCACCGCCGCGCCGTCGGCGCGGCACCCGCCCCGGCGGCGGGCAGTGAACCACTCCCGAGCCCATGGAGGCGCCCCTGAACACGCACCACCCCGCTGACTTCCCCCGTCCCGCCTTCCCGAACCCGGTGCAATGGGTCACCCCGCGTCACCTGGCGGGTGACGACGATGCCCTCGCTGAGCGGATCGGCGAGACCCTCACCGGCCTGGGCTGGCGCATGTGGCCGACCTCCCGCGACACGCTGCTGTACGTGAGCCCGGACGAGTTGCGCGGCGCCGAATGGGTGCTGGCCAACAGCCCGTTCACGCTGGGCGGACTGAGTGTGGCCTTGCAGATCTCCGCCCGTCCGGACGCTGTCAGCGCCCTGATGGAGTGGAACGCGTACTTCACCACCGGCGTGCCGCCCGAAGTGCTCCACGACTTCCTCATCGCGCTCGATGCCAGCGCGGTGCCCGATGCCGGCTTTGATGCGCCCGAGGTGGTGGTCACGGCGCTGAACGATCAGGGCTGGCTCCGTGATGTGGACCGTCCCAGCACTGCCGCCACGGACCCGGGCTTCGCCTCGCACGTCTCGCTTGAGATGGTGCCGCCGCTGATCGCCGACGCCGATCTGGGAGAGGACCTGATGGGCTGGCAGGCATGGGCGGAGCCCCTGTTCGGAGCCCCCTACCTGTGGTGCGCGAACTTCAGCCCGAGCGTCCCCAACGAGCTGGTCGCAGTCTTTGCCGCCTCGCTCGCCTCGCCCGTCCCCGTGGCACGCCACCGGCTGCCACAGAGCGCGGAGCAGCGCCTCACCATCGTCCACCGCAGCTGACCCCGGTCCGGCCCGCATGAGGCCGGACACGGCTTCCTCCCAGGGCTCGCCGGGTGCTGTCTCGGCGACGACGGTGGCGGCGTCGGCTGGGTTGTGGCCGAGCGTGGCGAGCACAGCGACTTGGCGGCCGTCGAGCATGCGCTGCCCGATGCCTCGGTGTTCTTGGACGTGAGCGAGGGCGTTGGCCCAGCGGCCGGCGGTGGTCAGGGTGCGGGTGCCGTCGGCCAGGATGACGCGCCATAGCCACGCGCGTACTTCGTGGCGGTCGGTGTCGCTGGTGGTGAGGTCGGCTGGTATGGAGATGTCTTCGAACTGGGCGCTGGTGCTGTTGCTGACGGCTTCGTAGAGGCTGAGCAGGCGGTGGCGGCCGTCGTTGGTGTTGCCTGCGCGGATCTGGAGGCGGGCGAGGTTGACGACCGGTTCGAGGGCCCGGATCGCGGTCATGCCGGGAAGCGGGGTGGCGTGGAGGTAGGCGGCGGCGTGCTGGTGGCACATCTTGCGGGCGTGGTCGGGAAGGCCGAGGTCGGAGGCGAGGAGCGCGGCCTGGTTGTAGACCGCGGAGGTCAGTCCCTGGTCTGCCTTGGCGGCTGCCGGTGTCGGCAAGCTCGACCAGGGCCTGCACGCGCCGGAGAAGCGGCAGGCAGGCGGGGCGGAATCGTGAGATGAGCGGGAAGCGCTGGGCTATAGGTCCGTGCGGATCCATGGAGTCCCCAGGGTTAAGAGGCAAAGTGGGGCACCCACCGATCAGGTGGCGGACGCCCCACGGTCCGTGTGCTACTGCCAGGTGACGAGAATGCGGTTGAGCGGGGTGTCGAGGAGGAAGACACCAGGTCGCTCCTCGACCATGGGGCCGTCGAGCGGCAGGATCTCGAACATGGCCTCCCGGCCACGGTATTCGCGGTCCCAGGTGCGGATGGCGTCGGCGACCTTCATGACCAAGACGTCGCTGCCGGGGCCGTGACCGATGACGCCGAACTCCCAGAGCTTGCCGCCTTCGGGGGTCTTGCGCTCGGAGAGCCGGCGGGCGAGGTAGGTGACCGCGCCTTTCTCCACGGCGGCCGTGGACGAGGGGTAGGGGTCCTCGGTGAGCACCGTGCCTTTGGCGGTTTGCGGGAACAGCATCCGGATCAGGCCGGAGGGCAGCGAGCAGGAGACGAAAAGCTCCATCCACTCGGGGCTCTCCATGGCGCGGACCGTCATGCCGGTCCACTCCTCGGTCCGTGGCTGGTCCAGAACATTGGCGAGAGCTTCGGAGTCGATCTGCTGCTCGGCCGGGGCCTGGAGCCGTACCGTGCCGTCCGCGGTGAGCGGGACGACGCGGCGGTCATCGTCGGCGATGCCCCTGCGAAGCGGCATGAAGGTGTTCATCTCGGAACCGAGCGATACCCACTGGCCGTCGCGCTTCTCGTAGACGATGGAGCGCGAGACGCTGCCCTTGAGCCGCTGGGGGGTGACGAGCCGGCCGCCGGGTGCGAGCTGGTCGAGCCAGGCGTGAGGAATGCCGTGCGCACCGACGGTGGCGATGATCCGGTCGTAGGGTGCGCCTTCGGCGTGGCCGAGGGCGCCATCGCGGGTGAGCGCCTCGACGTTGGTGACGCCGGCGGCGGCGAGGTGGGCACGGGTGCCCTCGACGAGGTCGTCGTCGACGTCGAGGGTGGTGACGTGTCCGGCCGGGCCGACGAGATGGCCGGCGAGGGCGGCGTTGTAGCCAGTGCCGGCGCCGAGTTCGAGGATACGTGCACCGGGCTGGGCTTGGAGCTGGTCCAACATGAGGGCGACGACCCCGGGTTGGGAGGCACAGGAGATCGACGTGCCGTCGGTGTCGTACTTGATGTTCACCGTCGCGTTGGCGTAGGCGTCCCTGAGCGGAGCGTCCGGAACGAAAAGGTGCCGGGGCACTGTGCGCAGAGCGGCTTCGACCGCAGGGGTGCGGGCGTGGCCGTCGGCCTTGATCTGGTCGACAAGGGCGTTGCGGAGCCGTTCGGCGTCGGCTTCGGGGGTGGTGAGCTTGTCGGTGTTCACCGCGCTGACGCTATCGCCGCGGAGCCCGATTCCGTTGCTGGCGAGGCGTGTTCACTCGACGCCATGACTACCTTCGCGCGATGTGGGACATGGCGTGTTGGTCTGCGGACGGCAGGCCGACACGGTTGGGGTGGACGGGAGAGAAGGAATGCAGATTTCCAAGGCGGACCAGGCGCGGGCCAACCTCGACCAGTGGACCCAGGACGCGCATGAGAATGTGCTCGGGATCGCCGAGATGCTCAACGTTGCCGCTGAGCAATTCGAGCAGGACGCGCTGATCTTCATCGGCCCGCTGCAGGATTACGTATCCGGGCTCCCGCTTGACGAATTCGAGCAGGATGACTGGGGCACCCTCCACAACGATCTGGCCTCGTACGTGGCGGATGTCGGAATTCGCGAGCACGGTGCAGCATGGAAGGTCCTGGACGACGGGACCTTGCCACGCGGCTTCCGCTACGTCATCGAAGGCATCGCGCGCGACGGCGAAGCAAGCCACGTGGACCCATTCGACGTCGCCATGGAGGAATTCGGAAACCTCCCGATCCAGATCGCCCGAATGCTCGCCAACGCAGAAGTGGCAATCGGCGCGAACCCCCTCATCTGGGATGGCCTCCAGCAACTGTGGCTCGGCGCATCGAATGCATCGGGCCACAGCTGCATTACGCCCGCTCCGGCGCCTCCGGAGTGAGCAGCTCCAGCGCCTCCTCCCAGTGGAAACGTTCCGATCCGCCACCTGCCTTCGGCCGATGAGGTTCGTACGAGCCGATCAGGACGCGCATCTCGCGCAACCGATCCAGGCTCCGGCAATACGCGGGGTGGGCGGCCTGGGCGGAGTTGAGGTACGGGAGGACAGCGATGGGGATGCCGAAGCCGTATGCCTCGCACAGGATGCCCAGCGCCAGGGTGTCAGAGATCCCGGCGGCCCACTTATTGATCGTATTGAAGGTAGCCGGGGCAACGGCAATCGCGTCCGCAGGCGGCAGCGGGCGAGGCTCACCGGGCGTGCGCCAGGCAGAGCGGATCGGATACCCGGTCTGGGCCTCGATCGCCTGCACGTCTATGAAGCCGAGCGCTTGGGGGGTGGCGACGACACCGACGTCCCAGTGTTGCTGTTGGGCGGCGGCGACTAACTTGCTGACGTCCCCGGCGATCCCGGCCGCGCAGACCACGACATACAAGAAAGGCTTGCTAGGCGGGTCGGACACGCGGCGGCTCTCCAATCGGTCGCGATGCGATGGTGTCATCCATTGGCCGGCGCGAATCCATCTGGCGCCCGCCATTCGTGATCGAGGACCGAGTACGTGATCGAGTCCCTCCACGCTCCGCGTACAAATACGTGCTCCCGGATGCGGCCTTCCTCCGTCATGCCGGCGCGTAGCAGGGTCTTGGCGGAGGCGGCGTTCAGTGGAGCGCGGGCGGCCCAGATGCGGTGCAGGCCAAGGTGGTTGAAGCCGAGGGCGCACATCAGGTGGACGGTTTCGGTGCCCAGGCCCGCGCCCCAGGTGTCCGGGCGCAGGGCGAAGCCGATGGTGGCGGCCTTCTGGGCGTGCGGGTCGAGTGCCAGACGGGCGTAGCCCACCAGATTCCTGTCCTCCTGGCGGACCACGGCGAGGGCGAATTCGGTGCGGGGTTGCTCGCTGGACAAGGTGATGGAGTGGGCGACGATCTCCCTGACCTGTTCGCGGGTTCGGGGTTCGAAGCTGAGGTGGCGGGTGGCGTCGGCGTCGCCGTAGATGGCGTGTACGGCTTCCACGTCGTTGCTGGTGAGTTCGCGCAGCTGAAGCCGGGGGCCGGCGATGTCGACCGGGTGCATGGTCGGGACCCTACCCGCAGGCGGTGTTACCTGGGCAGGGCGGCAGCAGGGGCTGCTGTGAATGCCTCGATCTCCTCTCGTGCTGTGCGGGCTTCGGGTGCGGTGAGCCATCGGGGATCACGCAGTGCGGTGTGGACCTGCCGTACCGAGGCGACGATGCCGTTGATGCGCTGATCGGCGGGCAGGTCGAGAACGGGCCGTATGGCTTCGTCGACGCCGTCGAGGGTTCCGGCGCGGACGCGGGCGAGGGCGAGGTCGGTGTGCGCTCCGGCCTGGTCGCCGAATGCCCAGTCTTCGGGTTCGGCTTGCCGGTAGGCGGCGACGGCCGCTTCGGCCTGCTGTTGTGCCTCGGGGGCGTCGGGCAGCCAGGCGGTGGCGTCGGCGGCGTAGTAGAGCTGGCGTGGGACGGGGAAGGTCATGATGCCGCCGAACTCGTCCAGGTCGTCGGGGGAGGCCGTGTCGCGGGCCCGTTCGGCCTTGGCGAGGGATTCCCGTACGGCTGTCGCGTCGCCGAGTGCGGCTCCCGCGCGGGCGTGCAAGCAGGACAGCCATACGGCGCTGGTGCCGGTTACGCCTGTCACCTGGGAGATGCCGAGGGCGGCGTATTGGGAGGCTTCGTGGTGTCGGCTGTCCCAGTAGGCGATCAGGGATTGCAGGCCGCGGACCCAGGCGCGCATGGCGTGGTGGTCGGCGTTGTCAGCGCATACGTAGGCGGTGCGGGCCTGTGTCATCGCCGATCGCGGGTCGCCGAGGTCGTGGCTGGCCTTGGCGAGCATGCCGGAGGTGATGGCGGAGAGCAGGTACAGCTCGCGGGCCTGGGTGGGTCGGACGCGGCCGTGTTCGAGGAAGTGGAAGGAGAGGTCCTGGATTTCGACGAGGTCGCCGAGGAGGGTGGCCAGTGGCAGCCGCGGATAGGCGGCGGTGAGGCGACGTACTTCCTGGTGGAGTTCGTCCAGGGTCTCGGGACCTATGGTGCTGCCTTCTGCCATCGCGCTGAAGCGGAATGCACGACGAGCCGCCATGGCGACCTGCCTCTCTAACGTGTCCCGGCCGGTGCTGTCGCCTGGAACGGGTGTGTTGGTGAACTCGATGCCGTCGAAGCCGCTGTTTCCGTCGGTGGGTTCGAGCGGGGAGGACGGCGGTCGTGTCGGCATGACGAGCCGAAGCCGGGGGACGGCGTCGGCTGCGGCACTGCTCTCCTGCGCCGGGCCGAGTAGGACATCGACGGGGTATCGGAACATTGCCTCCAGCACCCGGCACAAGGCCGGGTAGGGGCGGGTCTTGACCTCGCCGCCGTACCACCGCTCGAACTGCCGCTTCGACACCGTCAGGCCGACCAGCGTCGGGTCACGGTCCTGCTCGGCGAGTTCGTTGGCGGTGCGCTCGAAGTGGAGCTTGAAGGTCTCGAACACCTGCCAGTGACGGCTGGTGATCAACGTCCGTAGAAGAGTGGGCTTTTGAGCCATCAATCCCCCGATGGGTTCCGGTCGGCTCGTCGGTTCGACGGTAACCCCGCAATGCCGCCATCCGGGAGGGGAGCACTGCCGCGTGCGGGGAGATGACGGTGGAGACGGCGGCATCGTGACGGTACCCATGTCGGCCGCCTCCTCAAGCCCGGATCAGACGTCGGCGCTCATGTCGTGGTGAGGCGTGCCGCTTGCCCGTCAGGCTCGATGCCCGCCCTGAACGCGAGCGACGAGGTGGTGTTCCACCGTGCCAGCAGCAGGAGAAAGCGCAACGCAGCGACAGGCAGATCCCCGTACCGAGACCCGGAGCACGGAGGCAAGGTGGAGTGGCAGTGGCCTGCCCCTGTGGCAAGAGCAGTCCTTTCCTCACCGCGGCTCGTCCGTAAGTGAGGCACGAAAGTTCGCCGTCGAGACTCTGTCGGCTTGGGGCGTCCGGGACCGACTCGATGACGTGTGTCTGTGCCTGTCAGAGGTCGCCACCAACGCGCTCGTACATGCAGGCCCGCCCAGCATCGGATTCCGGGCACGGCTGGCCATCAGTGGCCCGGTGGTTCGGCTGGAGGTTCACGACCTGGGGCCAGGCCGGCCCCGTCGAAAGCATCCGAGCCTCGATGATCCCTCGGGCCGCGGACTGCTCCTGGTTGACGAACTGTCCGACGAGTGGGGCGTGGACCACCAGCACCGCCTCGGCAAGACCGTCTGGCTCACCTTCAAGATCACTGACCCTGGCCCTCGCACGCCCAATCGCGAGACCTGACCTGGCGCGCCACACCAACGCCAAGCACGAACTTCCCTACAGAAAAGAGAAATTCATGCCCAAGGCCCGACAGCCCTTACCGCCCGGCCGCATCGTCATCCTCGGAGCTGGCCCCTGCGGACTGGGATGCGCGGACGAACTGGATCGGCTCGGTCACCGCAACTGGACGCTGCTGGAGGCGGCGCCCAGCGTCGGAGGGCTTGCGTCTTCCGTGGTCGATCGCGCCGGCTTCACCTGGGACTTGGGTGGCCACGTGGTCTTCTCCCACTTCGGGGAGTTCGACCGGATCCTGGGTGAGCTGTTCGCGCCGCATGAGCTGCTGCATCACGACCGGTCCTCGTATATCCGGTTCCGCGACCGCTGGGTGCCCTATCCCTTCCAGCAGCACCTCCACTGCTTGCCGCAGGCCGACGCCGATGCGTGCCTGCGGTCGCTGGCCCATGCCTGCCGGCAGCGTGAGCAGACCCTGCCGACCGATACGGACTTCGCGACGTGGCTCCAGGCTCAGTACGGAAGCGGTCTCGTCGAGCGTTTCTTCGCCCCGTACAACACCAAGGTCTGGGCGATCTCGCCGGAGAAGATGAGCGCGAGTTGGGTCGCGGAGCGAGTGGCGCCGGTCGACCTCGACGAGATCCTGGCGGCCTTCTACGGCGTCGCGGCCCCCGTGCCTCGGTGGGGGCCGAACTCCACGTTCGCCTTCCCCTCTGTCGGGGGTACCGGGGAGATCTGGCGCCGACTGGGCGCCCGTCTTGGCAACCGAGTCCGCACCCGCACCCCGGCCGCATCGATTGACCTCGACGCCCGCCTCGTGCGGCTGGAGAGCGGGGAGGCGGTGCCTTACGACCAGGTCGTGGCCACTTTGCCGCTGGACCGACTTGTCGCCATGACGACGAGCCCGCCCGACATGCGGGAGGCGGCTCGTCGGCTGAAGCACACCACCGTCGCCATGGTCGGCCTCGGCTACCGGGCCCCCACCCTGGACGAGCGGTCATGGTTCTACTTCCCCGAGGACGACGTGCCGTTTTACCGCGCCACCAACTTCAGCAAGTACGCGCCTGCCAACGTCCCCGGCGCCGATACCACTGCCTTCAGCTCATGGATGACGGAGATCTCCGTGATGTCCGGGACTCGGGTCAACCGGCGTGCCCTGGTGAAAGCCGCCGATGCTGCGCTGCGGCGGCATCGTCTGGTCCCCGGGCTGGCAGAGCTGGCCACCGCTCATGTGGAGGTGATCCCGTACGCCTACCCGATCCCCACCCTGGACCGGGATGCGGCGCTGGCGTTGACGGTGCCATGGCTGGAAGACCAGGCGATCTACCCTCGCGGCCGGTTCGGTACCTGGCGGTACGAGATCGGCAACATGGACCACGCGGTGAAGATGGGCATCGATCTCGCACGCCGCCTGGTCACGGGAACCACTGAGGAACTTCTCGGCAGCCAGGACGCGGTTCCTGCGGGGAGCCGCTCATGACCACCAGCATGACGACGTCCGTCACCTTCGCCGGACACGTCTTCGATGTTGAGGTGGACGAGGACTTCGCCGTTGAACAGCGCACTCATCTGCAGAGCTTCGTTCCCGAGACCACGCTGTCCCCACTCTGTGGAAGATTGACCCGCATCCGCGTCCGCAACAATCGCGAGCTGTTCGTAGACCGGGCCGCCCGTCTCCAGACGGTGCAAAGCCGGTGCGTCGAGCCGTTCCGCGGCGAGCCGTACCTGTGGTCGCGGGTGGGTGGCGTGGAGTGGTGGCGCCCTCACCCCTGCTCACATCTGGCCCAGGACCATCTCTACGCTCACGACTCCACCGGCCGCCTGCACATCGTCCTCCACCCTGATGCACACCGCGGAGAGCGCTATCTGCTGCGCGTCATCCGGGAAGTCGTGATGCGGTGCGGTGAAGACCGGGGCTGGAGCGCATTCCACGCCGCCGCGGCGTCCGTCGAAGGGCACGGAGTGCTCATCGCCGGACCGACCACGGCCGGCAAGACCACCGTGCTCACCGCCCTCGCCTGCCACCGCCGCGCGGACCTAGTGGCCTCCGACCGCGCGATGCTCACACAGAACGCAGCCGACGTCATCGGCGTCCCGCTGTCCACGCGCATCGCCGGAGGCACACTCTCCGCCCTGGCCCCGCGCGAGGCCCTGCCACCCCACAGGGTGCTTCCCCGAACGTTCGGTACGGATCAGAAGGCGAGCTGCACCCCGCGGGACTTCGCCGCCGCCTTCGCGGCCCAGGTCCGCGAAGGCGCTCCACTACGGCTCGCGCTTCTGCCCCGGCTTCGCGACGACGACACCCCGCTCAGCATCCGGCGCCTCCACGGCGAACCCGCACGTGCCGAGTTGGCCGCAGCGTGCTGCACCCCTGACGACGAGGACTGGCTCCACCCGTGGTTCGCACATCGGAACCACTCGGTGGACGGTCTGCGCGCTCAGGCCGCCCAGGCACTGGACGACCTGGTCGCGAAAGTCCCGGTGTTCAGGATCACCGCCGGCGTTCGCATTCCCCACCTGCTGGAACGCCTCGCCGACACCATCGCCAGGAGGCTCTCATGATCCCGAAACGCATCGCCCTCGTAGGTCCCGTGGCCTCCGGAAAATCCACCCTCGCCACCGAGATCGCCGAACACACGGGACTGCCTCACTTGGACCTCGACAACCTGTTCTGGGGAGCGGGCTGGACACCAGTCGACGCCAAGACCTTCCAGAACCGGGTCAGAGACGCGCTCGGCACAGAAACCTGGATCGCCGACGGCAACTACAGCGGGCCTGCCGGCGAGATGCTGCTGGCCCACGCCGCGCTGGCAATCTGGCTCGACCTCCCCCTACGTACCTGCCTTCCCCGCCTCCTCAAGCGCTCATTCCGGCGAGCCGCTCGCGGCGAGGAACTGTTCGCCGGCAACCGGGAGACGTTCCGGCACCTGTTCGCCCAGGACTCGATTCTCCTCTGGGGTCCGGCCCATCACCGCCAGCACCGCCGCCGCTGGCACCACCACCTCGGCCCCAACAAGCCCCACGGGCTGCCCGTCCTGCGCCTCACCAGACCCGCGGCAGTTGCACCGGCGCTCCGCGACCTGGGTCTGCTGCCCACAGCTACGAAGGTGGTGGCACCGTGCCGCACACCGTGATCGCCTCGGCCGTCCGCGTCCCCTGGCACAGTCACCACGGAGGCTACGACCGGCTCCTTGACTACCTGCCGGAAACCGAGCGGATCACCGCGCCGCAGGGAATCACCAGCCAGAAGATCGCCGCCGTGGCCCACCGCTGGCTTCGCCGCCGCTGCCCCTTGCCCTTCTACCCCGCCGAACACTTCGCCACAGATGTACGCGTCCTCTCCCGGCGTGGGCCCGCCCACGTCCTCTACGGCGACGAGCAGTTCTGGTTCTCCCGCCACCGACCGGGCCCCACCGCCGTCACCTATCACCAGCCACCCGCACACCTGACCCGCTTCATGCCGGCCACGAACTGGCGGCGACTCTCCGCACACGCAAGCCAGATCATCACCCTCGCTCCCGACCAGCGGGCCTTCTTCGCCGACCACCTGCCCGAGGAGCGCGTGCACCTGATCCCGCACGGCATCGACACCGCCGCCTTCACACCGGCAGGCGTCCCGGAGCCCGACACCCGGCCACTGGTCCTGACCGTGGGCTGGTGGCTACGCGATTGGGACGTCCTGGACACCGTCCACGACCAGCTCCACCAACGGCACGACAACGACATCGAACTCGTCGTCGTCACCCGTCAGGCTGACCAACGCACCTGGCACCCAGCCGTGCACGTGCTGGAAGGAATCAGCGAACTCACGCTTACCCGGCTCTACCGCCAGGCCGCGGCCGTGCTCCTCCCCCTGACGGACGCAACCGCCAACAACGCACTCCTGGAAGCCCTGGCCTGCGGAACCCCGGTCGTCGCCACCGACACCGGCGGCATCTCGTACTACACCGGCTACGGCCCGGCCACTCTCCTCGCACCGCCCGGTGACGCTGCTGCCGCCGCCGAAGCCGTCGAAACCCTCCTTGGCGAACTCGGCACCGCCGCCCATGCCGCACGACGTGCCGCAGCCCGAGAGCGCGCCGAGCTCTTCGCCTGGCCGCGCATCGCAGAGCAAGTCCGCGCCGTCTACCGCCTGCTGGAGGACGAACAATGACGATCGCCCAACTCTGGCTCCACTACTCCGTCCCCGTCCTGCTCACCCTCCTGTTGGCCCGCGCCCTCTGGGCCCTCGTCGCGGTCGAACTCTGTGCCCGGTGGCTGCTGGACAACGCACACCGAGACCCCGCCCCGGCCGACGAGGACGGGCCGTGGCTGGTGGTCCTGCTGCCCATGCTCCGCGAGCAAGCCCTCGCCCCCGAGACGATCGCCGTCTTCACCGCCCTCGACTACCCACGAGAACGTGCAGCGGTCATCGCCATCACCACCGAACGCGAAGAGAACGCCCGCCATCGCGACCGCGACCGCCTTCCGGCCCTGGCAGCCACCAGCCACCTCAACGAAGCGCAACTGCACGGGCTGTTCCCCCGCGCCAACTGCAGCGACATCGCGGACCAGGTCAACGCCGCTCCCACGGAGAAGCGCCTCGCCCTCCTCACCGAGCTGTATGACGCCGAACCCACGACCCGCGAAACCATCGCCGCCCTCGCCGAAGACCAGCCGGCCGTCGGGCTGCGCCTGGTACACCTCCACCAACCAGACACCGGTGGCCGCAAAGCCGGACAGCTCAACCACGCCGCCGAGCACCTCGAAAAGATCCTCGGCCCCCTCGGCTGGCACGACGAGAACGACGCGGACAACACCTTCCTCTGCGTCTACGACGCCGACGCCATCCCAGACGTCCGTACGTTGATGTCATTCGCCGAGACAGCCACTCGCCACAGGGCGCTCACCGGCCGGCCACCGTCCCTGATCCAGCAGCAGCGCCTGCCACTGCTCGGTCGCCGCCCCTTCCCGTCCGGCGCCACCGGCCTGCTCCTGGAGGGAGAATGGCTCTACCAACTCCGCCGCTCACTCGGCATCGAGCTCGCCCGCATCCGCCTGACGCAATGGCTCACCACCACCCAAGTTGCAAGCCCTGTACGGACATTGATGCGGCCAATGGTCTACGGCGTCGGCTGCGGCATGACTGTCCACCTGCCGACCGTGCGAGACCTCGGTGGCTTCCCCGAACCCATGGAGGATCTCGGCACCGGCCACCGCCTCTCCCTCCTCGGTGCCGACATCGCACCCGCCCCCGTCGCCGTCCTGGACGAGCCCTATACCGAGCCACGCGGCCTGACCAACCTCCACGCGCTCGCCTTCCTCACCTCAGCCCGACCAGACCGCCATGCGAAGGCCGTCGCTCACCTGCCGAGCACCCTCCCCCGCAGTGGCAAGGCACTCCTGGTACTCCGGGAATGGGCCGACGAGATCGCCTGGGTCACCGCCGCCCCACTGATCGCAGCCGTGGTCATCTCCGCCTGCTGGTCCGGCCCCCTGTGCTCCGCACTCGCTCTCGCGGGTCTCTTGCTGCACGGCCCCGTCCTGACCGCCCGACTCATCAAGCTGGCCCCTGCCCTCCATGCCGCGGTCGTTCCCCCGACCAGCCACATCGCTGCCGCCCCACGCCCTACGCGCGGCCGGAGCGCGGCGCTGATCGCAAGCAGCCCCGCCCAACCGTTCATCCGCCTCGCCGGCCCCTGGCGGATGATTCTCCGCCACATCACCGGACACCCGACTACCTTCGGCAAAACTGAACGCTAAAGCACCACGCTATCCGCACGAGGAAGTTGGACCAGAACGTGACCGAGCCCGCCACCCCCGAAATCCGCACTTCCGCCAAAGCCGTCATCCTCCACGACGGCCACGTCCTGCTCATGCGTGCCGTCTGGGACGACCAGGAGTGCTACTTCCTCCCCGGAGGCGGCCAACACCCCGGAGAGAGTCTCAGCGACGCCGTCCGCCGCGAAGTCGACGAGGAAACCGGCCTGACCATCACCGTCGAGTGCCTGCTGTGGCTCCGCGAATACATCGGCGCCCACCACGACCACCCCGTAAGCGAAGCCAACACCCACCGCATCGAAGCGATCTTCCTGTGCACCCCCACCAGCGACCCCGGCCAACTCGGCGGCCACTCCCAAGACGAAGTGCAGACCGGCCTGGAATGGGTACCGCTGGGCAAAATCCCCGCCATCAACCTGCTCCCGCATGCCATCCGCCAGCCCATCGCCACCCTCACCGCGGCGCCCACGCCCCCCGACACCTACCTCGGCGATGTCGCCTGACAGCACCATGGACGGCATAGACGGCCGCGTCCCACTCAACGCCCGCGACATCACCACCGGCCAGGCCAACCGCGTCTGGTCGGTGGGCGGACCGACGCCGTACATCCTCAAGCACTACGGCGACCCGAGCCGCGCCGCCAACGAAGCTGCCGCTCTCCGCCTCATGGCCACGCACCATGCCCCAGCTCCGCAGCTACTCGCCGCGTCCAGCGGCAGCAGCACCCCTCCATGGACCGCACAGACCGCACTTCACGCGAAGCCTGTGCCCGTCGACCGGCTCCTGGCGGACCTCGCCGAACCTCTGGCCGCCATCCACCGCATCCCCGGCACCCACTTCGGCCGCCTCGTCAGCGCCCGGCAATACCGCCGCTGGACCGACTACCTCCACAACCGCCTGCACACGTATGCCACAGCTGCCCCGGCTCTGCGCGCCACGGTCCGACTCCTCCACCAAGAAGTCGAGGCCGGCGAAAACACCATCCAGCCAGTGCTGCTGCACCACGACCTGCAGCCAGGCCACCTCCTTCGCGAACCCGTTGGTTCCCGGCTGCTCATCGACTGGGAGTTGGCCATCTTCGGCGACCTTCGGTCCGACCTCGCCCGCCTCGCCGTACGCCTCGACCTCGACGACCCCACCCCCGTACTCGCCCTCGCCAGCCAGCCGGACCCCACCACCGAAAGCCGACTCCATCTGTACTGGCATATCCATCTAGTCGCCGACGCCGCCCTGAGCACAGACGGCGCCGTACGAGAACGGGCAGCCAAGAGGCTACTCAGCTGGAGGTGAGGCAAGACATCTTCGACACCCCCGGCTTCTTCTGGCCAAAGGTCGAAGGCCCGCCGCTCAACACGGTCCGTGCGTTGCCTTCGCCTGGGCCAGAAGGGCATCGGACTCATTCCGCGCGGTGAACCTTGTCGACGGCCTTCTCCACATGGGCGTCAACAAGGCCCGGGCTGCCGGTGAGGATGACCAACACGCCGCCAGTCCGGACGGCCGTCTGCTTGACAATGCTGCGCTGCCCGCCGGTGGAGTAGGTGAGCAGCTGGCTCCACCGCTCGTCGCCCAGGCGCGGTGCGGCTGTCTTCTGCGTGGTCATGTCGATGGAGGTGCTGCCCGAGACGACCTGGTACTTCGGGCAGGAAGCCATCGCGTCGAAGATGCGGCCAACGCCCTCAGACAGCTTCTGCGCTGTGTCGCTGTACAGCTCTTCACTCACCTCGGAGGTACTGGCGGCGCCGTAGGAGAACGCGACCTTCACTTTGCGGGGGAAGTTGAGGGTTCCGCCGGTGGCCGCATCCCCGCCCAGTTTGTCCAGTGCGGGACAGCCGAGCACCGTGACGTCGTCATTGTGCTGGGCACGCTCCGCCTTGCGTACGTAGCCCTCGCCCAGGTCCTCCACGGTCAGCAGTCGCTTGCTCAGGGCGGCCGAGGAAAGGGGCTCGGCATCCGGTGCGCTGTCTCCGTTTCGGGGTGTGGAGGTGGCCGGTGACGATGCGCTGGAGGAAGCGGAGGTGCTGGCGCTGTCGTTGGAGCAGCCAGCAACAGTGAGTGCGGTGAGCGTGGTCAGGACGAGAGCGGTGGCGGTGTGGCGACGCATGCGAAACCCCCGGGGTGCGCGGAGCGGATGGTCTGACTGGGCCGACGCGTGAGGCGTGTCGGCGGATAGGGGGTAAGAAGGTCAGTGGCCGAGGTGACGCAGGCCGTCGTTCAGGGTGGGGTGCCACTGGTCGACCGGGCCGGAGTTGCGGTTGTACCAGGCCGGGTCCAGGCGCGGTTCGGCGGTGCTGTGGCCGGAGCGGCAGCGCAACCAGATCGTGTCGTCGCGCATACTGAAGACGATCCAGTCACGGTATGCGCCGCACTGCGGACACTCGCGGACCTCGCCGTCGATAACGAGCGGCTGCTCCCAGCGCATCATCAAGCCCTCGACCTCTTGGCGGGAGGGCAGGCGAAGGTCCGGTGGCAGGAAGTCGGGTACCTCCTCGACGAGCGGGGAGGTCGGCGCCGACTCGGGGGCCGGGCTGGCGAAGTCGGGCGCTGGCCAGTTCGTGTGCATCTTCAGCAGGGTCTGGCTGGCGCGCTGGGCTTCGCGGAACTCGCGGTCGGCACGTCGTCGAAACATGTGTCCCCCTCTTCGTCGTTCATCGGCCACACGGAGAGTGCACTAGGTCCCTGACCTGCCGCAACTTGCAAATTCGGGAATCATCTAGGTTTCCCCGGCCGGTTGCTGCGCTGCGGGGAGGGGCGCTTCGGCCGTCCGGTGGTTTGGGGCGTGGCGGAGGTGGCCTCGGGCATGGCGGAGGCGTCGGCGGGCAGGTCGGCCATGCGCCGCAGTCGCCATACCAGTACGTCGCTGACCGAGTCGGCGGTGTCCAGTTCGCGTCGCGCGACGGCCTCGGCGAGCAGCGCGGCGGGCTCGTGGCCGGCGGCTTCGGCGTCGGCGAGGGTGGCGGCGAGCGCGTGCCAGCCGGGCTCGGCGAGGATCTGCTCGGCTAGCTCCGGCACTGCCTGGCGCAGGTGGGCCGCCTGGCGGTGCTGGAGGGGCTGGGAGAGGCGGCGCCCACGGTGGTGCAGGATGGCCATCGGGTGCTGGGCGGCGGACTGGTAGGCGGCGCGTAGGTGTTCGGCGGCCTTGCGGGCGGCGGCGGCCTGCTGGGCGTGGTTCCTCTTGCCGTGCCAGTGGGCAGCGGTGATGACCAGGAAGGCGACCATGTCGATCACCATGGCGGTGGTTGCGCCGTCCTCGCCGCGGCCGAGGGCGGGCCCCGCGTAGACGAGGTCGTGGGCGGCTTGGCGCAGGGCGCGGTCGTGTCCGCGCTCGGCCCGTACGTGGGAGCGGGAGGCTCGCTCGAAGGCGCGTGCCGCCTCACGCAGTTGCTTGCGGGTGTGGGCGGCGGATGTCTTGGCGAGGGCGTCGAGGACCTCCCCGGCTGCCGCGATGTGTGCCGCGGCCTGGTGGTCGTTGCCGTGGTCGATGACCAGGACCGCTTGCCATGCCGCGGTTGCCGCGCGGCGTCGTGCTCGTGCCGGACCGTTCGGTGTACTGGTGGGGTCGTCCAGGGCAGCGGTGGGGTCTTGCTGTGCGTCGGCGGACCAGCGTTCGCGGATACGTGGCAGGGAGAGGTCGGGGGCGAGGGTGGAGCCGGGGAAGAAGACCGGTTCGTCGTCCTTGTTGCGGTCGTCGGTCAGCGCGACTTTGTAGCCGAGCAGGTCACCGGAGGGCGCGAAGCGCTTGCGGACCAGCAGACCGGCGGTTGCCAGCCGGTCGAAGAACTCCGCCTCGCTCTGGGCGCCGGCCACCGCGCGGCGCACGGTCTCGCGCAGTTCCTCACGGGCGGTCTGCTCCCGGCCCTGACGCTCCGCTTTGTGGCGCTCCGCGCTGGTGGGCCGCTTGGCGGCGGTGCCGTCGCCGGCGTTGACCAAGGTCAGCCCCAACTCCTTCTCGATGAGACGGCATTCGGCCTGGGCCCGCTTGTAGGAGCGGAAGTCGTCGGGGCTGCTGCCGTCCTCGCACACGCGCGTGGCGACGATGTGGATGTGATCGTCCGCGTGGCGTACGGCCGCCCAGCGGCAGCCGGGCTCGCCGTCGCCGGGATCGATGCCGGTGGCAGCAACCACCCGGCGGGCGATGTCCGCCCATTCGTCGTCGGACAGGGCGCGGTCGCCGGGAGCGGCGCGCACCGAGGTGTGCCACACGTGCTTGGCGGGCCGCGCGTGCGGCGGCAGGGCCTGGACGGGCTGATCGAGCAGGAGCGCCAAGTCCCTGATGGCGGCTGCGAAGTCGTCGGCGCGGCCGGGGTCGGGCGCCATGCCGTCGAAGGATGCGACGAGGTGGGGGTCGACGTGCTCCTCGGCACGCCCGGGGCCATACAGGTAGTGGAGCAGGCCGATGGTCTTGTCGCCGGACTCGTTGATGCTGGGGATCATGCCGGGGTCTGCTGGCGGGCGATGAGCTGGGTGGCCGCCTCATGGACGCGGCCGGCTGCGGCACGGACGGCGGCGATGGTCGCTTCGAGCTGCGGTGCTTCGGCACCGGAGTTGAGTGCCTTGACGGCTTGGTTGAGGTTGCTGCCCGCCCAGCCGAGACGGCGGCGGGAGTCGAACAGTGCGGTGAGAACTTCGCGGTCGTCGGCGATCTCAGCGGCGGTGCGGTCAAGGTCACGGGCGGCGCGCAGCGCGGAGCGGGCGAGGAAGCCGGCGACGGACAGATTCGACTTGGCGGCGGCGGACTTGATCAGGGCGAACTCTTCATCGTTGAAGCGGGCATTGGGCTGGTGCAGACGCTTCTTCTCGCGCGGCTGGCGCGGGCGCTGACGGGCGCGCGGCGCGGCGGGGGAGCGGCGACGGCGGCGGTTCGGTTGGTTCTTGTCCTGCCCAGGCTTCGGTCCGCCCTCGGTCGAAGCCACTCGGACCTGCGCCCCCTGGTGCTGGTCCGCTCCCGCCCCCTTGGGGGCGGGGTCGGCGGAAGCTACGCTTCCGCCCCAACTTGCTCCCCGCGAGACCGAGTTCGTGACCGACTCTGCAGGGGGATGGGGCTGGCGTTCATTCGGGCTCGTCATCGGGTGCGGTTCCTCGCGGTGCGGGTGCGGTGCTGGATCTGGGCGGCAAGACCGACCATGGCGGCCGGCCCGTCCAGGACACGGACCGGCGTCCTGGGAGCGGTCTGCACGAGCCACTGGCCGCTCGGCGTCAGGACGGCCGCGTGCAGGAGGTGGTGGCGGACCAGGACCTCTGCCCAGGCGCTCGCTTCGGCTGCGGTCGGGATCGAGGCGCGGGTGTTGTGGGAGCGGATGGTGACCTCCATGGTCGGGGCGGTGGCCCGGTACCAGGCCGGGCCACCGCGTCGCAGGGAGTAGATAGGGCGATTGACCTGCGGCTATCGCCCCCTCATCCGCATATCGGGCAGTGGTCGAAGTGTCGAACGAGGGCCCTGGCCATGCGCCCCTTCATGGTGAGGGCGATCGTCGTGTTGGCCTTGGCCGCCGGTGTGCCCTTGTTGGCTGCGGCGTACTGGCGCAGGCATGCGATGTCCTGCTCATAGCCGTTCTTGATGCGCTCGAAGCGCGCGCACGTCTTCATCGGGCCTTCCTTGCGGGGTGGGGCAGGTGGGCGAGTGCCGGGTCCGCGTACAGGGCGGCCTGGAGGTCGCTGAACAGCGCGTTGCTGATGCTGATGTTGTTGCGCCGCAGGTGCGGTCGGATGGCTTGGCGGGTCATCCGGCCTTCTTCGAGGGCGGCTTTGCGGGCGACCTCGACCTTCACTTCCCATGGGACCTCGTCGTCCTGGTCCGTTGGCTTGGCCCGCGGCGTAGCCGGGGCGTCACCGCGGTCCGCGGTCCGTGCCCCCTGCGGTCCGCCGGAGGAGTCGTCCTCGTCCTGGTCCGCCGGTTGGTCCGTCGTATGGTCCGCGTCGTGGTCCGCCGGGGTGGGGGCGGTCCGCTGGTCCGGAGCCGGACCGTCGTGGTCCGTGGGGCCGGATTCCGTCGGCTGGTCCGCGGTCCGCGCGGTGTGGTCCGTGGTCCGCAGGTGGTCCTGGTCCGCCGGAGCGCCTTGGTCCACATGCGCCGGACCAAGCTCTTCGGCTCGTCCGTGCTCGTGGTCCGCCCGACGGGGTGAGCTGTCAGCCGGTTGACCCGTGGCGCTGCTGGTCCGCCACTGACGTGTGCCCTCCGGCGGACCGGAGGCGGTCAGCCGGTCTGCGGCAGGCGCGTCGTGGTCTGCCGGTCGGGCTGCGGCGTGGTCCGCGTCTTGGTCCGCGCGCTCCGGGGTGCGTTTGGTTTGCTGATCTGCCGCCGTAGCAACGTGGTCCGCGGGGGCCGAGTCGGTCTGGTGGTCCGTGGTCCGCCGGGCACGGTCCGTGGTCTGTGGATCATTACCTCGGCGGCGCAGCTTGGTCCACATGCGTCGGACCAAGCTCCTTGGTTGGTCCGCGCTCGCGGTCCGTTCCTCGGCAACCTCCCTTGTGTGGTCCACCGGAACCTCGACGCCCGGGTGGTGGCGGGTGATGAGGATGTACAGGTGGACCGCGCCGGCCAGGGCGAGCGGGGCGAGGGTAGAGAGCACCGCGACGACCGTGTCGCTCAGACGCAGACCGGAGTGGGTGGTCTGCTGGTTGAGGCGGACCGCGTGCAGGGCATTGGCCCAGATGCTCGCGGCGGTGGCGGTGCCGAAGAGCGTCCATATGTACAGCCGCGCCTGCCATGGGGCTTGGGCGAGGACCAGCAGGGCGCGTACGCCATAGGCGATGAAGCCGTCGATCACGAGCGGGAAGAGGTAGGTGAGGAATCCGCGGATGTGGATGGCGACAGCCATCTGCTGCAAGGCGTCGTAGCTGAGGGCGCATCCGGCGAAGCCGAGGGCCACGATGGCGAGGCGGTCCCAGGTTCCGACAGGTGCGACGGCGGGGTGTGCAGCGGTGGGGGTCATGCAGCCTTTCCGAGCGAGGCGATCAGGGCGTGGGTCTGCAGCCGACATGGGCCGTCGGTCGTGTCGTCCGCGTCGTCGTTCTCTTCGCCGTCGTCGTCCTCCTCCAAGTCCCAGTAGCGGTCCCGGTCCTCGACGACGTGGCCGGCTTCGCGCATCAGGTCGCGGATCCATTCGAGGTCGGCGCTCAGGAGGTATGCCACGAGTTCCGGGCTCCAGCCACGCAGGTTGGCGTGGTGGATGAAGGTGCTGCGCTCTGCGGTGCTGAGGTGGACATCGCGGCCGTGGAGGGCAGCGCGCACGCGGCCGTAGTCCACGCGCTTGCGCAGTTTCGCGAGCCAGGGCTGGCGCTCCTTGTCGGTCAGCCCGCCCCAGATGCCGTAGCGGATCTGGTTGTCGATCGCGTAGTTGAAGCAGTCCTTCTTGACCGGGCACCGGCCGCACAGGGACTTGGCCTCTGCGATGGCCTGGTGGTCTCGGGGCGTGTGAAAGAACAGTTTGTCGGCGCGGGCCGGGGCCATGCCGTGGCATTCGCCCCGGGGGTGCCAGCTGTGGTCGGCGATTCCCCGCAGGTCCGGTGCGGGGGAGTCGTTGGTGGTGATGTAGCGCAAGGAAGTCTCCGGGTTGCCTCGTCAGAAGGCGGGCAAGGCAGCACCGCGGTGCTGCGGTGTGCGGCGAGGCGGGGCAGGGTGCGGCGGGAGAGGCCGCACAAGCGAGATCGGTAGCGCGGGACCGGGGTTAGCGGCGCTGGAAGCGGCGGTCGGGCCCGGTGAACTCGACGGCGGTGCACATGCCGGACAGGCGAGAGAGCACCCGGTCGCCGACCTTGTCGCGCAGCACCGCCTGGTGCGCGGGCATGCGGTCGGTGCGCACGGGCGGCATGTTGCTGGTGAAGATCGTCGGCAGCTGGTTCTGGCAGCGCCAGTTGACCAGCCGGAAGGTGATCTCCTCGGTCCACTCGCTGGGCTTGGCCGCCCCGAGGTCGTCGAGCAGCAGCAGGGGGACGCGCATGACCCGCCGCAGTAGGTGCTCGGGGTCCACCCCGGCGCGCGGTCGCAGGTCGGCGTACAGGTCAGCGGCGGTGGCCGCGTACCAGTGCACGCCGCATCCGGCGGCGGTCAGCGCGCGGATCGCCCCGTACGCCTGGTGGGTTTTGCCGGCGCCGGTGGAGCCCCACAGCAGCAGGCTGGGCCCGTGCGTGATCTCCCGGCGCCCGGCGGTGCCGTAGTGCGGGTTGGGGCCCTCAGCATTCGGCGCCACGGCGTTACCGGCGATGGCCCGCACCCACGCGATGACGTCCGGGTGCTCGGGCAGGGCGGCGCGGTAGTCGACCGGGATGCGTGCCTGGGCGGCTTCCAGGGCCGGGATCGGCTCCGGGGTGTCCGGCAGTGTGCGGTCCAGGTCCAATCCGCGCTCGGCGAGCTTGGCCTGTAGGCGGGCATGCAGCCGCTCGGAGATCGCGGGCTGCGGTTCGGCGGAGCGGGCGCGGGTCACAGGCGGCCTCCAAACGTCGTTGGCTCGGCGGTGGGGTTCAGGTATGGCGTGTAGGAGCTTGCGGAGCTGGCCCAGGGCCCCGCGCCGGAGGCGGACGACAGCGCCGAAGTGGCCTGCGGCGCGGCGTTGACGACCTCGTTCACCAGGCTCGGCAGGACGCTCGGGTTCAGACCCTTGGCCCGCAGCCGCTCCAGCGCGGCGCGGATGTGGTCCGCCTCGAACCGCTCGTCGAGCAGGGCATTGACCTTCCGGCCCAGATGGCCGAGGAAATCCTCCGGCGGGCGGCGGTTGCAGCCTCTGACGTACTCGGCCACCAGCTGCTTAGCCGAGACCTTGGCCGAGGAGTCGTCGGGCGCGGGCGCCTCGCGCCCCGTAAGGAAAGATCCAGGATCCAAGATCCTAGATCCAGGGCGTGACTCCTCCGGGAGTCCTCCGGGAGTCCTCCGGGAGTCCTCCCGGAGTGCCGTCTGACCTGCGGGTTTATCCGTAAGTGCCGACTCGGCGGCAGTAGGGTCGCCGACCGGTGCCGCCTCGGGCTCCAGCGCGCGCTGCGGGGCGTTGTCAGCACTGACGGTAGGGCTGGTGAGCCCTACCTGCGGGCTCCCGGAATCCTCCGGGAGTCCTCCGGGAGGAGTCAGTGCCACCGGAGGTGATATCTCAGCCCGCGTGCTGGGGCAGGCCGCGTCCTGGCACTTGCCGCACTTCTGCTTGGCCTGGTGGACGGGGCAGCGCGGCAGGCGGGAAGCGGTCGGCTTGTTGATCTTCTGGTGCCGGTCCCAGGTCACGATGTGCAGCCAGGTTTTGCCGTCGCAGCCGACGTACCGGCAGATCAGCCCGGCAGAGGCCAGCTCATCCAAGTCGCGTGCGACGTGCGTGGCGGTGTGCTCCGGACGCAGCGCCCACAGCCGTCCGGCGATGATGGCGGCGTGGTCGCGGTGCCGGCCTGAGTCGTCGACCTGGGTCAGGAGCCCAAAGAAGGTGACCATCGCGGTGAGGCTGACCGAGGCCAGGTCCTCCGACTCGAACGCCTCGGGCTTGATCGTGCGGATGCGTGCCATCAGACCCCACCTCCGCGACGGCGCGGGAGGTAGCCCCGCCGCACTGGCGCGTGGCCGGAGCCGGCGGAAGGGAAGCGGCCTGCCGCGCAGGCTGGGCGGACCAGCCTTTTGCGCAAGGCAGCGGACATGCAACACTCTCCTCTGAAGTGAAGCCGCTCCGGGGCGTGATTTTGGAAGGGCCCGGTGCGGTGAAGGTGGGTAAATCTCCGGCCCTTGCACAGGCAGGAGTTCCATGTGGCGGTCGGCGTCCGTGAGTTGCACCTCTCGGGCGCCGCCGCTGTTTGCGGGCTACCCGGCCCGGCTGGCTCGCGTAAACCGCATGCCGCTCCTTCTGACGTCAGCCGCCGTGCGGGAGCCCGGCGAGGGACGACGAACATATGCGGGTGCCGCGAGAAGATCCAGACTTAGCTAAAGGCCGCGGTACAAGTCGCAGAGCGTCCGGACTCGGTGGGCCTTAAGGAAGTGCCGACTCGGGGTGCGCAGGAGCCTCCGGACGGCCCGTTGAGCTCTGCTGCGGTACGCGACTCGTCTTCGCAGAAGTCACCGTTCGCCGCCTCGGGATGAGACGAGCGCGGCCTCGACGACCACCCGCTTGCTATGCCCTTCGGCAGGCCAGCACGTCACCAGCGTCAGCAGTGCCTTGGTGGGTGTCGCGCTGGGCTGGCCTGGGACCTGTGCCGTGACAGCGACGTCGGTCGGGTCGACGGTGGAGATGCGGGTGACGGTGTATGTGTAGGTGATCCGCTGTGGCGTCGACACGATGATCGAGGCTCCCGGCTTGATGCTGTCGACGTCCCGCAGCGGAGGCGAGGGAATGCCGGAGCGGTGGCCGGCGAGGACGAAGTTGCCGAGCCCTCCCGCCTCCTCCGTGCCATCGAAGTGCCCGAGCCCGGAGCGCAGTTGCTCAGAGCTGGTGCCCTGGTAGACGGGTTGTGCCCAGTTCCGCCCGAGGGCGGGGATGCGCACGACGTCGATGATGGGCCCTCCCGCCCCTGACACGGCGCTATCGCCCGAGGGGGAGGGGTGAACGGCCCAGCCGGCGAGCGCATGAGTGGCCTCGCGGGTCGCGGCCGTAGGGCTGGACGTCTCACCCGTGCCGCCCGGAGAGGGGCTTGCGTGGGATGGCGCGGTCGGTGCCGGGGTGTCCGACGCTGCGTGTGTCTTGGGAGCCTGGCTGGATTGCGCCAAGACCACCCCGGTCGCGGAGAGCGCGACGGCGGCGGTGACGCCGACGGCGATGACACCTCGGCGGTGCTTGCCCCAACGGGCAGCACGCTGTGACAGGTTGCTGGGCGGCGTCCGGAGAGGAGTCTGATCTGCCGGATTCGCATTGTTGCTGGGAAGGTTAGGGGACTCAGTCATGGGTGTTTCCAGAGCGCGAGATGTCAGGACGGAGGTACGCGTCGGGGCGGGGACCAGCTCAGGGCCCCCGCCCCGCTGCGGAGTTTCACGTCGGTGCGCGGTGGGAGACCGCGCACCGACGGGGGGTCAGGCGCCGGTCTTCGGCAGCACCTTGATCGTCACGGGCCGCGGCTTGGGTGCCTTGGGCTTGGGGATCCTGGTGTCCTGCACGGCGACCGCGGTGGCCTTGCCGTCCTTGACCGCCACCTGCTGGTCGGCCGCCAGCTGGTAGCCGTCGACCGCCTCGACCTCGTGGACGCTGTACTCGCCCGCCGGCAGCTCGGCGGTCTGCCACACGCCGCTGGCGTTGGTCGTGCCGGTCGCGACCGTCTTGCCGGCCTTGTTGCGCACCGCGAACTTGACGCCGGCCAGCGGCTTGCCGGTGTCGCCTGCGGTCTTGACGACCTTGATCCGGCCGCCTTCTCCGGTGGCCGTCATCGTCAGCTGCGCCGTGGCGCTGGTGGTGCCGCCGGCGATGACCATGCGCTGCGCGTCCTTGTTGTGCGGCAGGACGGCGCGCAGTGTGGTGCCGGGCAGGCCCGTGGCCTCCGTGGTGAGCGTGACGCTTTGGCCCTTCGCGGCCGTGACGTGCGCGTAGGCGATGCCCTTGGCGTTGGTGGACTCGGTGTCCTCCGCCACCTTCGTCCCGTTCAGGGCAGCCTTCAGGCTGAGCCGGATGTTCGGCACTGCGTTTCCGGCGGCGGAGGTAACAGTGATCTTGATGCCGGTCGTCACGCCGGGCCGCAGCGCGGCCAGCGGCTGAAGGTGGACCGTGTACGGGCCGGCGAACCGTGCGGCCTCGTTCAGGTAGGCGGTGGCCAGCGTCTTCGCCTGCGGGGCCACCTGCGGGTATGACAGCCGCTGCATGGCCCGCGTCCCGTCGGGCAGGGCATAGGTGGATCCGGCGTTGAGGAGGCTGTAGACGTCCGCGTCGACCGCGGCGGCCTGCGCATCCGAGCCGGCCTTGCCGTATTTCGACAAGATGTACGCGGCCTGAGAGACCTGCGCGGCGGTCGCAGCCTTGCCGGTGGCCTGCGACGTCCAGGCGGTGTAGTCCCGAGCCGCCCCGTAGCCGCCGGCAGCCTGCGGGCCGGCAAGGCCCGGGTCGGCGCAGTAGGCCACCGCGTCCGGTATTGCGGATTCGTAGTCGCCGATGTGCGAGGCGTCCGCGTGTCCGGCGGAGTCCGAGATCAGGAAACCCCGGCCCCACTGATCAGCCGCCGACGCGCTCGGCGCCAGCAGCGCACCCGCGCCCAGCGCAGCCGCCGCGCCAAGCACGACGGGATACCGAAATCGCCGCGCGGCGTGCGCGCGGGGCTCGGGAGATGACACACTCATGAAGTCTCCGCATGTTCGGGGGTATCCACCCGGCCCGGTCACTTCAGGTTTGTGAGGCCGTGGGCGTGACCGGCCGGGTGCCCAGCTCCTGTGGAGCGGGGTATATAGGGGTTGCGACGAGGGATGTTGGAAGACATCCCCATCGATCGATACGAGAACCTACCTGAAGTCGATTCTGGTAGCAATCATGGGGCTAGAGTGTTCCCGTCTGTCCCGATCCGTCGCCAAGTTGTGGAGTCAAGTCGTGCCGCCTCGCCAGTTCAATGGTCCGGGCCTGCGTACGATGCGCCGCGGCGCCGGCTTTACCCAGGCCGTCTTTGCCAAGATGGTGGGCGTCAGTAAGACCGCGGTGATCGACTGGGAGAAGGACGACGAGCAGTGCCCTCCGCCGGAGCGGCTGCCAGCGATCGCGAAGGCCCTTGGCGAGGATCTGGATGTTCTCTTCCCCCGCTTCGGGCCGCCGGACCTTGCTGACCTTCGCGCGGACGCCGGCTTCACGCAGTCCAGGGCGGCTGAGGCCCTCGGCATCACTCGTGTGCCGCTGAGCAATGCGGAAACAGGAAAGAAGCCGCTCTCCTCGGACCTGCGTATCCGTGTGGTTGCCCTCTACGGTGTCACGGCCGATGAGCTTGCAGAAGCCCAGAAGCGCTCCTTCAGCACCATGACGCCGGCTCCGATGCCAACGCATCAGACGCCCCGGGGGCTGACCGAAAGGCTTCGTTTCCTGCTGGAGTGCCGGCCCAAGGTGACCAACGCGGATGTGGCCGCAGCCGTCAACCAAACGACCGGGGCCGGCCTGGAGGCGCAGGACGTCGAGGACGTGAGGACACGGGCTCGAAGCGCGGAGCAGGTCTTCGCCGGGCTGTCCATGGGAGCCGTCCGCGAAGGGCTGGCGAAGGCGCTGAGCGTCGCGCCCTTCGAGTTCCAGGACGGTGAAGAGGTGGAGCAGGAAGTGCTCGACCGCCTGGCCTTCCTGGCGGACAAGCGCGAGGGCGGAGCGACGGTCAACGCTCGCGGGGCAGCTCACGGTGTTTCCCCCGAGATGGTGGCCACGATCAAGGAACTTCTCCTGCGCAAGTCCGGCAAGCAGAAGTAGCCCTGCGCACCGCCCAGCCGGCGGTGCGCAGGATCAGCTCGTACGAACCGGTACTGGCCCCTCAGGGACCTCATGTTCACGTGCTGCCATCGGCGGCCGACCCGCGCGATCGAGCATCTCGTCGACCGAGGCGGGAGTCACACGGGCGTAGACGTCCTGGACCCGTACCAGCCAGCGCCCCTCTCCGATGCTGTCGCTGTAGGGCTTGGACGGCAGGGCTGGCGCAGGCCGCTGCGAGCGGCGTCCTTCCCCGGCTGAGCGCAGTGCGGCAGCGATCCAGTACGCCTCAGCCGCAGCTTCGTGGTCTGGGTGGTCGGCCGTGGACTGGGCGACGACCGGCCAGAGTTCGGGTACCACGTGATGACGCAGCTGCTCGACCGCGTCGCCGATCGCCTGGATCGTGCGGTCCAGGCGGACGTCCACGGCCGGGGCGTGGCGCACTGCCTCGCGCAGCCGCGAAGCAGGAGGCTGGAACCACAGGCCGGGGAACTGGTGGGCGAGGTCCCGACTCAGCGGATGCAGGCGCCACAGCGTTCGGCGGATCTTCCAGCGCTCGACTGCCACCCCGGTGGTCGGCAGACTGGCCCCGCACATGAACAGCAGCGCGCCCAGCATGTTGAGCAGGTCGCTGAGCGAGACCACGAGGTGGGTACGTCCGGGCGAAGCGGGAATGACCATGGCGCCCCACATGAAGGTCACGCGGATCACCGAGTACGCCGCGAACAGCCAGCAGGCCGCGGCACCCAGGGCCAAGCTGATGCGCAGCACGGCTGATTCGGCGCGCCGACTGACGTGTCCCCACTGGTAGGCGCAGGTCGCGCCCGACGAGCCCAGATACAGGTAGTAGCAGGTGGCGAACAGACATGCGCCCCACTGTCCGGCGTGATCGGCCGTGAAGTCGCGGCTCGGTACGGAGCGGTCGATCACGATGCCGAACAGGATCAGCATCAAGGGGATGACCACCACAGTGGCGCGCCGGGATATGCGTGCGACACGGCGGCAGATCTCGATGTGGCGTGGCGGGGCGTCCTGGCTGACGCCGTAGCTGGTCACTGCGTAGCTGAGCAGGGCCAGTGCGGCAGCCATGGCGGAGAGATCCTTGACCAATCCGCTCAGGTCGGTGATGCCGAGGCTGTCGATGCCGTGCCTGACCGGGGGGAACCGGGACCAGAGTGCTACGGCGAAGCCGGCGGAACAGCCCCACAGGGTGCGTCGCAGGGGGTCGCCGTAGCGGACGGCGGGCAGGCGCCACAGCGCGACGGCGGTCATCGCGATGCAGACGAACAGGAGGAAGGTGTTCACGTCGTCCTCACGGCCGTCGGCCCCGCTGGAGCGGGGCAAGGGGGTGGGTGAGGGTGGCTTCCATGACGCTGAGCAGGTCCTTGCCGAAGGCCGCTTGCTGGCGTATCTGCTGGCGGATGTAGGAGGCTGACAGCTCGGCCTCCCGCTCCTCAGCGGTGCCGTAGTGCGCGCGGGCGTTCACCACCGCTGTTGAGTCCGCGAGTTCGGGAAGAATCGGCTGAAGCTCTGCAAGCAATTCATCGGCTACTGCCGCTTCGTTGCCGTGGTCCAGCCATAGGTGGGCCAGTTCGTGGAAAATGATATTGAAGGTCTGGTTAGGCGTGGGGCGGGGACGGTAGGCGATGATCTGCGTCTGACCGACGCTGAGGCGCAGACCGCATGCCGAGCGAAGGTCGGTCGCCGGTGTGGTCACGGGCAGCAGGTGAATGGTGCAGTCGCGAGCCTGCTCAATGTTCGCAATCAAGCTCTTCAGCCTGTATGGGTTGGGCAGCGGGAAATCATGCAGCCTCCGCATGCAGTGCCTACTCAGCCGTCGAATCTCGCCGCCCTCAAGCGCTCGGCGAATGGCCATCCCTGCGGCCGCCTTTCTCATCTCTCGTGCCTGCCCTACTGCCGATTCCCCCCGTTCCTGCTACGCCCGAGCAGGTAAAAGATCTTGCACGGGGCGCAATGCGCCTGTGCCGGGTCAGTTCGATGGCGCAGCGACGTGTGCTGCACCCCTCGGGACTGCCCGACTGCTCCGACCTGGCCGACCGCCGAAGCAACCGCGTCGTCGTCGCGCACCCGCACGGTCAACTCGCGCTGGCGTGGGGCGACTCAATGACCAAGATCGGAATTCCCCCTACACTCAGCCCATTCCAGTAGCATCCCGACTCTCGCTCCAGGTGCAAACCACGAGCCCTGCCGCACCAACTGCCAGCGACGCGGGCGCCCTTCCACTTTCAGCCGAGGTGAAGCTCACT
Source organism: Streptomyces sp. CT34 (assembly GCF_000805335.1). Classification (GTDB taxonomy): domain Bacteria; phylum Actinomycetota; class Actinomycetes; order Streptomycetales; family Streptomycetaceae; genus Streptomyces. The sequence goes on from NZ_KN708638.1 coordinate 6,684,305, forward strand.
GATAGGTGATCCGGAGAAATGGGACGCAATTGACCTAGGGGCGGGCGCCGGGCAACGTCCGGGACGTCCGCTTGCTTGCGCATTCCATGTACTCTCCCAGTCATGCGATTCTCGGCAGATGCCCTCCTATTCGACAGCGACGAAACGCTGGTTTCCTCCCTGCAATCGGTCATACGCGTGTGGAGCTGGTGGGCCGAGTCGTACGGAATGACCTTGAAAGAGGCCATGAGCCGCGTCGAGGTGCACGGCCGGCCGGCTGCCGCGATCATTGCGGATCTCCTACCGGAAGAGCAGGTCCGAGAGGGCGTGCAGCGCCTGGTGGATGCAGAGGTGGCCGACGCGGCTGCTGGTGGCGTGCAGGCGGTACCCGGTGCCGTCGAACTACTGGCCTCGCTGCCGGAGGGCCGCTGGGCCGTGGTGACGTCCGGCAGTCGGCGAGTGGCCGAAGCTCGTCTCACCCCGGTCGGCATCCGGCCCAAGTTCTTGATCACTTCCGACGATGTCAGCCGCCACAAGCCCCACCCCGAGCCGTTCCTCGTGGCGGCCGAGCAGCTCGGCCTCGACCCCGCCCGCTGCATCGTGGTTGAGGACTCGCCCGCCGGACTGGCGTCCGGGAAGGCGGCCGGCATGGCCACCATCGCCCTGACCACGACGCACCAGGCGGAGCAGCTCGAGGCGGACGCCACGGTTGCCGACCTCACCAGCGTGTCCATCCGGGTCGCCGAGGCCGGGGACCTGGAGGTCACCGTCGGCTGACCGGCCGCCGAGGGGGCCGGCGTCGGCAACAGCCCGCGCTGCCGGGTCCAGTAGGCGGCTGCAACCAGCGCGTAGAGCAAGTACAGGCCGAAGAACGCGGCGACCTGGGGAACGGTCGTGTCCGCGGTCCCCACGCCGGTCAGAGCGGACCGGGAGGCGGCCAGGGTCACGGTGCTGACCACGCCGACGACCAGCGTCAGGGCCTCCACGCCCAGGGGCTGAACGTCAAGATCACGCAGTTCCTGCCGGATGCGACGTTGCAGATTACTGTCGGCCGGACGCTTACGCCAGGTGCGTCCCCGGTGCCGCACCGCGGCCCCCGGCTGTCTTGCGTCGGAATCCGTACCCTCGCCGCGCCCCTCGGCCTCCGCCGCTCTATGGACACGGCCATTCCGGGCGTCCGGGGCACCGTTCCACCACCACATAACTGTTCCTCATACTCATGGCTTCCCGACACAGTCGATCTTGCGATGCGCTGGGGCGAGGGGCATCAGTGCCGCATTGCTGCGCCTCATCGACGGGCAAAAGAACCCCGATGATGCCGGAAATGATCTTCACTCGACCCCGTGGGTCTTATGCCGCGACCGCTTGTCGAATCAGTCGGTAAGAGGATTTAAGTCAGACGCCAAGAGGGCGTCAACGGCGACCTTATGCCCGATTTGCATGGATAGATTGCTCGGGTGGCGTGCGCCTGCTGGGGTGCCTGTGACCCCTCAATTGCCTTGCTTTACAAGCGGAATGAGGGAATCCGGAGGATTGGATGGTGGCTCCGGAATCGCGGTCTAGACCGGCTGCGATGAGGGGGGGTGAAAACCGGCAAACATTTGCCGGTCCTGTGATCCCTGTCGAGGTGGGCGGGAGGGATGCCCCTTTCGCACGTAATCGCCCCCACCGTTCCGGTTGGAATGTTCAAGCCTGAACCGTGACATTCTCTGCAGTATGTGGCCGGTACCACAAGTGCACAAGATCGCAAAATCTTGCGTATTGTCTACCGCGAGACGCAGGGGGGCCAGCGATCGCGCTGACCCCTCTTTTTTCATGCCCGAAAGCAGGCGCGTCTCCCCAGGACACGACAGGAGGGCTGATGGTCGCGCAGCGGCGGGCCGGCAGTAGCAAGGGCGCTGCCGGGAAGAGAGCCTCTTCCGAACGGCCCACCGGAGTCGCCGGTCAGTACATGGGGTTCGGCGCACTGCTCGTGCAGTGGCGCAAAGCCGCCGGCCTCACGCAGCGGCCCGTATGGCGGGCCCTCGGCATCTCCGAACGTAAATACCGCATGATCGAAAAGGGAGCGACGCCGCGGTTCTCGCAGGTCCAGTGCGATGCCCTAGCCGAGGTTCTCAAACTGGACCAAGAGGAACGCCATGCCCTGCTGCTCCACAACGTGGGCACATACCTGCGGGCCGCACCCTCCGAGGGGCGCCCTGACGTGAAGCCGGCGCTGAGGCTGCTCATCGACCGGCAGATGCCCAGCCCCACCTATCTGTCCGACCGCAACTGGAACATCCTCGCGTACAACGAAGCCATGGCCGAGCTGTGGCCATGGGTCATGGAGCCCCGGGCCAATCTGATCCGCTGGGCCCTCACTACCGCCGAGGGGCGCGCTACCTATCACGACTGGCACAAGCACGCCACGGTCTTCGTGCGGATGCTCCGGTTTGCGCTCACCAACCAGCGTGACGACCCGGATCTGCAGGAACTGATCGAGGACGTCAGAAAGAACCCCGAGGTACGGCAGATCTGGGATTCGGACGACGACATGGTTGAGCACCGCGATGGCCACGTCTTCTTGGCCAGCGTGCCGACCCTGGGATGGAAGACGATCGAGATCGTCAGCCATGTGGCATACCCCGCGATCATGCCCGACTGCCGCTTCGTCGTCATGACCTGGGTGGAGGCGGAATCAGACAGTCAGCGGGACGCACTGGGCGGTATCCGCAACGGCTGGGTCGACCAGACCCACAACACGCCAGGCGACCGACACCGAGCCCAGGAGCGGATCGCGGACGCAGAGCGACTCCGCTCCGAAGATGTCCGCACCGCTCGCCTCGTGATGGAAAGCGCCGATGAGGCCGCGGCGCGGGCAGGCGCGGGAGGCGTCCATCTGCCTGCCCTCAGCCGCCTCCTCGGGCCCGACTGCCAGCTGACTCTCTCGCCGTCCAAACGCACTGTGATCTGGGCCATCGAAGAGGGACCGGGAGCGTGGGGCGCAAGCGAAGTGGCGCCCTCAACAGTGATCGCCCGTGTCCCACGGGGAACTCTGCCGCCGGAGGCACGAGCAGAGATGAAGCAGTTGATACGCATCGCGCTGCCCGCACCCCGCGACGCCGCCGACTCCCGCATCGAGCTGCTCCTCGGCGAACTCGACGAGGAGCAGCGCCTCCTGCGCGAAATCCAGGAGGACCTGTCTGGGCACGACCACATACAGCCCGACTGCCGAGACACGGACAGCCAAGTCTATGAGCTGCGGCCCGGCTTGGCGCAGCAAGCTCTCAGGCCGGGGGCCTAGCGAACGACACGGCGGCGAGCTTCACGCCACTGCAGCCCCTGCGACCCTCCCTCCGGCCTCCTCGTAGAAAGCCCTTTCCGTGCACAGCTACATCTACCCCTGCCCGCTGCGCTGGGCCGACGCCGACGCTTACGGACACATCAACAACGCACTGTTCCTCCGGTACATGGAGGAAGCGCGCACCAGGATGTTCCGCGAGATGCTGCCCGCGGACGAAGCAGACCGTCGCCGGAACGCGTTCGTGGTGAGCCGCGCCAGCATCGACTACCGAGCCCCTCTGCACTACCGCGAAACTCCCGTCGACGTACACGTCTGGGTTGCACAGCACCGGGCCGTCTCCTTCGAGCTGGCCTACGAGATCCGCGACGCCGACCAACTGTACGTCGAGGGCACGACCACGATCGCCGCCTACAACCTCGACACTGGTCGGCCCCGCCGCCTCTCGGAAGCCGAGCGCGCATTCCTGGCGCGCTACGACGGATCTTGTTCACCGTCCTGAGCGCCCGTGAACGAAAGACCTACGGCCATGGCAGGCGCTGCTCCTGGACTACTCCGCCGCTGCCATGCATCGAGTGATCAAGTCGGGCATGTCGTCCTCGCGTAGCGCGAGATAGTGCTTGGGCGAGGTGTCGTGCAGGTGCCGTTTGATGACGACTTCGTAGAGATCGGCACGTTGGTCGTCCGCGTAGTGCTCGGTGAGCTGGTACCAGTGCATGAGTACGTGCCATGTGAACCGCTGGGGTGCGGGGGTGGCCTGCGCGTCCAGTGTCAGGTGATGGTGTTCTTTGGCGGAGGCGATCGTCTGGCGCAGCTGCGGCGGGACGATCTCGGGGTTGCTGGCCCGGTCGAGGATCTCCTCCAGGTCCTGGCCGCATGTCTTCCGGGGCGGGAGCGGATCACGAAGGGGCGGAGGGAAGACCTTGAGAGTGCCTTGCGGGCGGCGTGGCCACTGGTGATCTCGGCCGCGCGTGAGGTGATCGGCGTCGAGGCGTTCGAGGCCCTCGACGTCGTCAAGGTCGACCACGTAGCCGGCGGGCCCCTCCACCGTCTGCGCCTCGTCGTTGAAGACCCAGCCCAACTCCCGTACATACCCGCGGTGTCCCTTGAGCGGTCCAGCCTTGACCTTCACGCGCTGGTGCGTGCCGTAGCCACCACTTTCGGAGGTGATCGCCGACTGGACGACGCCGGCTGCCCAGTTGACGCCTACCTCCAGGGCAGGATCGGGAAGGCCGGACCCGACTCCGCGGCTCATGCCATCCCACCGAAATTCCGGGGTGTCCGGTACCCAGAGGCTTTCGGGCTGGTGCGTCGGGCCCATGAAGGCCAGGGCGGAACCCTTCGTCGGGGCGTTCGGGTCCCACGTGCGCGTCAGCCAGCGCCAGCACTCGGCCACCGGTTCACCGGGCGCCGCGGTACGGGTGAGGTCGTGCCCAGCTCCTGGCAGGACCGCGGTCACCAGCGCTTCGACGCGCTGGTCGTCGCGCAGTTGCCACAGCACCGCTTCCCATCGGATCTCGTCAACGGCGCGGCGCTCACGCAGGTGCAGGGCGTAGAGCACCATGGCGACGATGCCACGCATCGCCACGTCGTCCCAGCAGCTCTCATCCATTCCACCGGGGCGTTCAGCCGCAATCGCGGCGGTGGCGCGACGTACGGCGTCGTCCCACGGACTGGGACTGTCAGTGTGAGCGGGCATTGCGGACTCCTGCCACCGGTTGGGCCGTGAATCTAGAAGACGAACGCTGAGGGCAAGGACTTGTGCGTGCGGCCCGCCTCGGCCTGTGCGGGCATGGACGTCAGAAGCGGACGAGGTAGGCCGGGTCGAGGACGCAGCTGAGGCCGATCACCAGGGCCGGTTCGCGGCGATCGCTGTACGTGTCGATCGGACGGTCGACGCGCAGGTGCCGCCACAGCAACGCGACGGGATCGCGCTCGGAATCGAGGTCGTGCCCGAGTGCTTGAAGCCGTGCGCCCCACCGCTGCGGAATCTCCTTTGCGGAGCCGTCGGTGGTGTTGGCGGGCAACAGGCTGCGGACGTCATCAAGCCCGACCTGCTCGATGCCGGAGCCTGATTCGTGGGAGAGGATGTACAGGGCGAGGGTCAGTGCCGCGCAGCCGTCGCTGAGGTCTCCATCGCCCACGCGGTAACCCTTGAACCGACGGCCGGCCAGTTCCATCGTGCGGGCCCAGGCTGCCTGCCACGCTTCCGGCCCGCCTTCGTCCTGCCATGCCTGGAGCCGGTCCAGCACGGTCTGCCGGGTCGCTGCCCACCGGTCGCTTTCCTGCTTCAGGTCGGCTACCAGGGCACGGACTTGTGACTCTAGACGCTGTCCGTCTGGGCTGTCCTTGACGCTCGGGTTGGACAGCGCGTACGCCACCTTGAGAAGGAGGAGGGTGATCGCCCGGCCGCTGTGCCGCTGGGGCAGCTTCGGTCGCAGGGCCGTGGTCAGGGCCTGGGCGAGGTCCTCTCCCATCGGGGCGATCGCTTCGACGAGGGCGACGTCCTCGGCATCCGGGCCGCGGTACCAGCTGGCGCTACGGGCGTCGGCCTTGCGCTGCTGGTATTCCGTGACCAGCGGCATCAGGCGGCGAGCCTCGTAGGCGGGGTCTGCCTCGCACAAGATCAGCTGTTTGAGGAGGCGACGGCCCAGCTGGCTGCCGGGGAGGTCGCCGGCGGGAGACATCACGGTGACGCCACAGCGGCAGTGCAAGGTGAGCGGGTCGCCCCAGCGACCCTCGACAAGATGGTTCTCCCGGTTGCCGCAGGCCGGGCACGCCAGGGCCTCCAGGCCGGTCTCGTGGTCGTAGTTGGGCTCGCTGATCGAGGAGTCCTCGGAGATCACCTCATTCCAGCGTGCCACCTCGGCATCCCACCGTTCCACGAGGATCCAGCCGACATTGATCTGCCAGGTCTGGTCTTCGGGGTAGCCGTCCGGGGCCCCTTCGACGGGTTCGTCCTCGCTGTACCCGTTGTAGGGCAGGGCAACGCGTCGTCCTTGTTCAGCCGTGGGCGCGGCCACCTGAGCGCGGGTGTCCCCGCGCATCGCGGAGGCCCGGTGCGCGAGGGTGCACTGGTGCTCGACCTGGCGCAGGCCGTGTGGACAGCCGGCAGCATGGGCGGCGACCGTGAGCCGGGCGAACTGGCACAGTTCGGCCAGGAATCCGGCATCAGCTCGTGCCAGGCGTTTGACGGGCACGGCGATGTCGTCGATCTCGGGCGGCGCCACGTACCTCCGCAGGATGCTGCCGACCTGCTCCGTGTCCTGCAGAACGGGGATCGCGCGAGTGAAGATGAGGGCACGGATCTGCTCGACGGAGACGCCATCCTGGATGGCTTGGTGGTGGAGTACCGCGCCCAGCAGCAGCCCCACGGCATCGGCGCCGTCGTGCGGCAGCCCCAACTCCCGGCGCGCGAAGGCGTGCTCCTTCCAGAAGTCCGAGAACTCCCGGGCCGCGAAGCGGTTGGTCTCGAACCACCACGTGACCATCAGCGCACTGAGCCCGAAGCATGCTTGCGACAGAGTCTGCGCGGTATCCAGGCCCTCCTCGTTCGCGACCACCAAGTGTCCGACCAACAGTTCCAGCGCGGTGTGGGCGGCGCTCCGTCGCTCGGCGACCGTCAGCTGCTCGCACTCTTCGAACAGCGGCTCAGCGGCGGTCACGGCTCGAACAAGGCGCCGGAGTTCCGCCGAGCATGGACCGGACCGATCGCCATCGTCCGTCATGAACGGGGGCAACTCGCCACGGTAGACGCGGAGCGCGGTCAGCCGGGAGACCTCTACCAGGCGTGCCACGCAGGCCGAATCAGCGGCCACCTGGCCCAGCAGCCGGTCCATGCACCCGGTGCAGCCCTTGAGGGCCGCTGCCATCAGCTCACCGAGCAGTTGCTGGTCGACCGGCCGGCCGTCCGCGTCCGTCGACCCGCCCGGCAGTTCCACAGGATCGTGCTCGTGTGTCCCCACAGTGCCCCTCTCACCACAGATGCCCCCAGCCGCTGACGCGGCAGCGCCCAGCCGTCCACGCTACGTGATCGGCGAGGTACTGCGATTGCTCATAGCGGCTGGTCCCACGTTAGCGATACGCCGCTTGCCCAGGACAAGGCCCCGGGGTTTCAGGCCGATGAGTGTGGGTGGACACCGAGAATCATGCGACGCGCTCGTGGCCGGACCGCTTGTCTCCCCGCCTGGGACCGGCGCCACAGTCGGTTTTCGGCGATCGCTGTCACGCCGATGATCGGGGCCTACTTGCGCTTCCGCTTCGGCTGACGCTTGGGCTGCTTGCGGGATACGGGGGCGCGTTCCTTCTTCGGGGCCTGCTGCGGGGTGCCGGCGGCGGCTTGGAGGATGCGTTTCACACGGGCATCGAGTTCTTTGAGTTGCTCGTTGGTCGTGGCGTCGGCGGGCACTTCGAGCAGGTGCTGCTTGATGACCGCGACGATGTCCAACTCCCACAGCGCACGCTCGTCCGGATCGCGGGGCAGGGGATAGCCATCGCCGTACATCCTTTCCAGGAAGCCAAGCGCCTCGTCATCACTGATGTCGGTGATCTGCTCGCGGTCCGGGACGCGCAGCGCCTTTGCCTCGCTTTCCCTGATCTCCTTGATCAGGGAAAGGCGTACGGTCTCCCGCGCTTTGAAGATCGTCCGATTCGAGGCCAGCCATGCCGCGCTCGCCGCGGCAGCGAGAAAGCCGGGCGCATCGTCGAGCTGGTCCACCTCGACGATCTGGTCGAGGCCGGCCCGCTTCATTTTCGTCAGGAGATCTCGTGCTGCCTCGCGATGCTCTGGTGGCGAGAGGCGGTCGATCAGCTCGATGGCCCCGTCGGCGACTGCCCGCTTGGAGATGCCGAAGCCGTACTGGAGCCCGAGTTGGAAGAGGTCGTTCGCCTGCGTCAGCGACTGCTCCGCGGGGAACCGGAAGGGCGGATCCGGGTACGAGGAGTGGCCGGATTTGCTCTCCCACGTCGCGATCCGGTCGACGATGGCGGCGAGCGTGGTGCTGTCCTCATCCATGAACGCGAGGACGGCGCGCCGTGCCAACGCGTGCATGCGACCGGTGCGTTCGACCACCTCCGCCGGCATAGCGTCCATGATCGTGCTGGCGATCTCACGAAGCTCGTCACGATCAGCGGAGCGGGGGGAAGGTTCTGCGGGTCCGCCGGCGTTGGGGTTCTTCTTGTGGCGCGAGAGGCGGCGGATGGTGGCGATCATCATGGCGAGGTCCATCTCAAGCAGGACCTGGGCCTCATGGGAGAGCGCGTTGAACTGGGCGTGAGACTGGGCGATCCGGTCGGCATCACCGCAGTGAGCCGCGGTGATCGACTCCTTGGCCAGCTCCCTCGGGTAGCTCTCCGCGAACTGAGAGGGCATGGCACGTGGCTGGAAACCCGCCACGGCCTCTGCCGGGATGACGGTGGCGGCCACCTGCAGCCAGGTGCGCCACAGGTCCGGACCGCGATCGTCGGCCACCAGGCTGGCCAGACGCATCCCCATCTCGTTGCGGTGCAACTCGCTGAGGGCACCGATCATCCACGCCGCCGTGCTGACCCACAGCTCCTCTGCCCCGGCCGACAGCTGGTGCAGCGAATCGAGTTCCAACAGCGTGTCGATACCGCCGGCCATGCCCACCATGCTGGGGACGATCTCCGCCAGATGCGCGATAAGCCGGGCCCGACCATGGACATCAAGCTCCGAGGCCGCGTGCCGTGCGGCGTCCTCCAGCTCCCTGCGGTTGCCGCGGCAGGCGGTCTCGACGAGAGACTGCCCGAGCTTGACCCAGGTTTCGGACGAGCCACGCATCGCGACGAACACCGCGGGCCCGTCCCCGACAGCCGCCGCGAGGATGTCCGCCCATGCGGCCAGTAGGCCAGCAGTTCGGTCCGCTTCATGCGCCACGGTGTCCTCGGCGAGGAGAGCCTCGGTGGTCCACCGGGCCCGATCACTCAGTGCGTTGGTCAGTTCCCGTGCATCGGTGAACTCGGCCCTTTGGATCAGCATGCGGTTGGCCCCCACGTATGGATCACACCGCAGCGCGCGGCGGTGCCCAGGAACGGAAAACGATTGTGCACAGTAGCGTTTCAGCAGGCCAAGCGTGCCCGCAAGGGACCTGGCCAAGCCCCCGTGGGGCATGGCCAGGGGTCAGCCCGTTGTTGTCGTGATCGCGGCGGGGACCGAACCCTTAGCGATAGCGTCAGCGATCAGCCTCGGCACCGCCAGCCCCGTACTCCCCGCTGAGCCCCCTGACAGCCGAGACCAGGCCCAGCGGCGCCGCAAAGGCGCCTGTAGGCCCGCAATTGGAGTGTCCCGTTCCGCGACAGCGACCTGTGTATTCGCAATGTGTCTCATGCGCGGGCCGCAGTATCTTGTCTCACGATCCTGTCACCTTGGTCGGGTGATGAGGCGGGCGAGGTCAGCTATGCGGACACAGGCACGTCCGTCCCTGCGGAGGGCGATCGCGTGAATTGGACTCTAAGCCTTGATTGGTGCAGCCGACCTGGCGGCCTGCTCGATCTTCGCGCAGTAGGCTGCACGGGCTTCCTCGTCGATCTGCTTCTCGTGTTCGGCGCGCAACCCGGTCCGGCCGTCGAGGCCCTCGCGCAGGATATCGGCGTGCCCGGCATGCCGGATGGACTCGCCGAGGACATGGACCATGATGGCGAACAGGTTCGTGTCGGCATAAGGCTCCGGCCACCACGGCACGTGGCCGGGGGCGTCGAGGGGAAGCTCGTTGATCGTCACGTCCGAGTGTTCCCACGTGCGCCGGTAGAACCCGATGATCTGATCGCGGGTCTCGTCCTCGGTCGCCCACAGATCGCTGCCGTTGGAGTCCTGCCACCGGGGCAGCGGTTCCGGGGAAGGGCGGTCGAAGACCTCGCCGAAGTACCTGGCCTCGACGGTGGCCACGTGTTTGACCAGGCCGAGGAGGTTGGTCCCGGTCGCTGTCAAAGGTCGGCGGGCGTCGTATTCGGAGAGGCCGTCGAGTTTCCAGAGCAGCGCCTTGCGGTCCCGCCGCAGTCTCCCGTGCAGGTTGTCTTTCGCGAATTCATCGATCATGCGGCATGAGCCTGCCACGGGCTGCTCGTGGTCTGAAGATCCCGGATATGATCCGCAACGACCGGCAGAGCCGAGGCCAGGCGATGGCCGCCGCCCTGACCTGCTACAAGAAGCTCGCGAAACTAGCCACGTGAGACAACCTCTTAGGCTTCCTCGTCAGGGGGAGCCAGGCCGCGCACCAGGTTGGCGAGCGTATCCCTGACGGCAGCTTCGCAGTGCTGCTCGGAGGCGTCAGGAGGGATCGGGATGGGGGCCCACCAGTAGTCCGCCTCCAGCTCTTCGGCGGGGAACTCGAAGCCGTCGAAGTGCTGTCCGAACTTCGAGTTGATCGCGGCCACGGTCAAGCTGTATGCGCCATGTACGTGGCTTCGCTGATCGGCATCCTCGATGGAGGACCGCAAGATCCAGAACGTGACCGGGGAAGGGCAATCGGGTGTCCAGCTCGCCGGTTCGAAACCGATGTGCACGGTGGTGGGCCCGACGCTGAAGACTGAGCCGTAGTAGTAGCGATCCAGGATGGGGTCGACCTTCCAGCGAGGCGCCCTAGGAGTGGTGGTGATCTGCTTTTGCCCTTGAAGGGCACCCACGACACGCTGAGTGGCCACAATGCCCTTGGTGAAGCTGTCCCCGATTCCGCAGGCCAGCTCGTGATGGGTCAGCGCCTCCAGACCGCTCTCGAAGACCTGCACGAGCCCCTCCAGCTGACGGAGTTCGCCCTCCAGGATCGGGTCCTCGTGGCCGGCGTGAGCGCGGAGGGCTGTGATGAGGTCGAGCCACCCAATCACGGCAAGGTGCCGAGCGTTGTCGAGTTTCAGCCAGTGCGTACTGGTGGCCGAGTCCGGCTCGAAGCTACCAGTCCTTTGACCGGCGGGTATCAGCTCGGCGAGCTGGCGGGCCAGTGCGACGACGCGGCGGCCGGGGCACACGAACAACAAGGTGCCTCCTCGCGGAAGTCCTGCAAGGTATCCGTTGGGCTGATACTCCGTAAGGCTCGCTTCGAACTTTCCCTCGATCATCAGCAACGGCAGACCGTCGACCTCGCCGACCACGTCCGGCCTGCCCTCGCGCTCCGGAGAGGTGGCTTCGCTGCGAAACCGCAGTCCCTCCGGATGGCCGGTCAGCAGCTCGGCGTTCCGGACGAATCGGGTGAGTGCCTCACGGGCCGGGCAGTAGTGCTCCGCCAGGTAGTAGAGGGCTTCCGTAGCTATCGGCTCACGTCTGGCCTTGAACCGGCCCGATAGATGGGCGAGCAAGGCGTTAGTCGTCATGTGCTGGCCTCCCGGTGTGGCCTCGGTTGGGGTGGATCAGGCGGCTTGTGGCCGGAAGGGGCGGGACGGGAGTTCGTCTCACCGCCCTGTCCCTTGGGTCAGAAAGGGGCCAACGTCAATAGGAGGGGGACATCGGAAGTGCGAACCTACAGCGCCATTCGGGGATCGGAACCGGCCTCGGTCTTCCTGTTCGACGATCAGGTGGAGCAGCCCAAGGGAATTGTGGCGACCGGCTGCCACGAGATTTCCCATGCTGCGGCTTCCGGATGGCGGGCGCGCTCGCGGAACTGGACGTCGAGGAGCTGCACGCGGTCGACGTGGAAGGGCGCATGGCTGGGTGTGATTCGGCGCAGGGCGCTTTGGAGGTTGTCGCTGCTGGCCGTGTCCCAGCTGTACCCGAGGGACATGTGGGGCCGACCACCGTCCCGCCCTCTGACCGCGTCGGGACCGCGGGCTTCGCGGAACGCCTCGCGAACGCGGCTCCTCAGATCGACCAGAGGGGCGTCCGGCGAGAGGTCCAGCAAGGCACCGGCCTAAGTCGCGGCACAGGCCGTGTCCCCCGCAGGTCATGTCGGATTGGTGCTCGGATCATGCAGGCTGCGTGTTGCGCTCGACCCCGGCTGCGGTGTCGCATTGAAACTCGACTCACCGAACGTGAATGTGACGCACGTCATGCCCTCGTGGTCCTCGGTTCGCGCCGAGGGGGATGCGGGCGAGGGAGTCCCAGGTGATCGTCTTCTCTGCCAATACGGCGGTGACATTGACGAGTTCGATCGCGTCCACGAGCAGCGGTGCGTGGCTGGGGCGGACTCGGCGTACGCGCCGGTGGATGTCGTGGAAGTGGTCGAGGTCCACTTCCTGGGTGGCGTAGGACTCGGTCAGGTGGAGAACGCCAGTCTTGTAGGTGGTAGCCACACCTCGCGCCGCCTCGAAGGCACGCGTGACGGTTGTACGAAGGGCGTTCAGCGGCTCGTCGGGCGAGAGGTCGAAGATGAGCCCTGTGGCGTACGGGAGGATGCTGCCTACCGTAATGGAGAACGGCTCGACTTCCTGCAGATGCTTCTCCAGCTCGCTGACGATGGCCTGCCGCTCGACCTGGGTGATCTGCTCTGCCGGCTTCTCCGACAGCTGGTAGAGCGTGATGTGAAACCAGTCGTGCCCGACGTGTGTCAGCGGATCCCCCTCCGTCGCAGCCCGGACTCCGGCAATGTAGGCCCTCAATTGGAATGTCCCGTTCCGGGGTGCTCACCTGGGACTTCTCAATCGTCTCATTCGCGGGACGTGGCACTTCTGTCTCACGATCTTGTCGTTTGAGGGCTGCCGCTCCATCTGCAGGCATGCGAAGGCTCTACCGGTTCGGGTCCGGATCTCAGCAGTGGAGGATCTTCTCTTTCAAGTCCGACCGTGCCACGAGGCGCGGGTCGGGCTCTCTGCCGTGACAGGCTATCCGGCTTCGTCGAGGAGGCGGTCCGGGTCGAGGACGGTGATGCGCCCGCGGGCCAGGCGGAGCAACCCGCGGCTGGCGAACTCGCGAAGGACCTTGGTCGTGGTTTCGCGGGAGGTGCCGGCCAGGGCGGCGAGTTGCTCGTGCGTAAGGGCGATCTGCGGGTGCCGGGTGCCCGGACGGAGCTTCCCGGCAGCCGTCTCGGTGCGGGTGGCGAGGGTGGTCAGGGTGGTTGCGATGCGCTGGGGAACGGATTTGAACACGCTGTCGGACAAGCGTTGTTCGAGGTCGGCGAGGCGGCGGCCGAGGATCTCGGTGATGCGGGCCGCGATCCGGGCGTCGGACAGCAGGAACTTGTGGACATCGGCGCGGCTCATCACGCAGACGGTGACGTCGTCCAGAGCTTCGGCGAAGTTGTCGTACATGCGCTGCCCCAAGAGGGCCATCTCGCCGAAGATCGTGCCGGGGCTGATGATCGCGCAGGTCAGGGCGCGACCCTCTGCGGAGACGCGGAAGATGCGGACCCGGCCACGTTTGAGGATGAACAGCACCTCGGACGGCTGGGCCGGGGAGTGGAGAATCTCTCCGGCCGCGTAGGTTTTCATCGGGGCCGCGGCGGCGATGGCGTCCATCTCCTGCTCCGACAGGTCGCGGAAGATGTCGACTTCGGAGATGCACCAGGTGCGGTCCGGATCGCCGGTTACGTCGTCGTGGTGTTCGATCATGCGGTGGGTCTCCTCGCGTCGCCCGGGGGCCCACGGTGGCGGTGCGGCGCCCCAGGCAGGGGCGGCCAGCGCGCCGGTGCCCTCGGCCAGACAGTAGGGCACCGCCCCGCCGCCGGGACTGCTGCCGCGCGGCGGCGCGTCCTGTGGCACGGTGCTGGGGTTGTCCGAGAAGGCGTCCGGTGTCGGCCTCATCGCCCGGACGCACCCGTGGTGCGCTTGCCCGTCACCTGGGCGATGCAGGCGTAGGCCAGGCCGATGAGCAGCCCGAACAGCAGGTGACCGCCGAGACTGGAGCGACTGACCGGGTTCCAGTCGAAGACCGGCATGTGCATGTTCGCGGGCATGATCCACAGGGCGCCGACCACCCACCACACGGCGCCGTAGGCCAGACCGAGGACGGCGGCGGGCGCGAGCTTTTGGGCGAATTCACCCAGCAGGATGCCGAAGCCGATGCCGGCGAAGAGCGCGATCGCCAGGTGGATCAGCCAGCCGACGACGGCGTTGGTGGAGCCGAGCAGCCCGGCCACCATGGTGATCATCGCGGTGTTCATCATCGGCCGCGACACCGACATCCAGATTCCGAACCCGACACCACCGACCAGCCCGGCCGCCGCGCCGTAGAGCGCGTGCACCGGGAGAACGGCGGTGTGCGGGGAGGTGTGCACGGTGGTTGCCATGACGGTCAGTCCTCTCCTTGTCGATCCTTCTGCTTTCGCCTGCGACGCTAGGGCGGCCCGCTGGTGCGGGTATGTGAGGGCGCTTACGTACGGGCCGGTAGGTACAACGGCCGTCAGGACGCCTTCTGGGCGATCAGCAGGGCGTAGCCGAGGGTGCCGTCGGCGACGGCGGCGCGGGCTGCGGCCAGTACGGCGGGGGCGGCGTCCAGGTCTACTCCGGCCTGTGTGAGCTTGGCCGCCGCGGTCATGCGCAGCAGGTTGAGCCGGGCCTCGATCTGGTTGATCATGCGGGTCATGGCGTGGTCGTGGCGCTCGGTGCGTACGGTGCGCAGTCCGGCGGCGGCCAGGATCTCTGTGTACTCCGTGAGGGGGCGGGCGTCGGCGATGCAGGCGATGCGCGCGGCGAGACCGGTCAGCTCGGTGGGGAGCCGGTCGGGGGTTGCGGTGACGTCGGTGATGCCGAGTCGGCCGCCGGGTTTCAGGACGCGGGTGAACTCGGCGGCGGCCTGGGCCTTGTCGGGGAAGGTGCACAGGGCGCACTCGCACACCACCGCGTCGAAGACGCCATCCGGGTACGGCAGGTGCTCGGCGTCCCCGGTCGTGAACTCGGCTCGGTCGGCGAGTCCCGCGGCCTGGGCGGCGCCCTGGGCGAGGGCGGTGTTGGCCGGCGAGTAGTCCACGCCGTCGACCTGAACGCCGTAGGTGTCGGCGAGGAGCAGGGCGGTTGTGCCTCGGCCGGAGGCCACATCGAGCATGCGGCGGTCTTCGCCCAGGTCCAGGCCGTCAGCGAGGCGGCGCGTCAGGGCGGTGCCGCCGGGATGATAGGAGTCCCCCAGGAGCAGGGCGACCACGTCCGAGGAGTACGCGGCGGCGCAGCAGGTTTTCAGCTCGTCGCCGGTCGGGCCGGATGGGAGTGCGTTCCGGTCGGTCATGGCGTCTCCTCGACGGTGGCCTCGGTGCGCGCGGTCTTGGAGCCGTGCGAGGTGGTGGTGAGCCGGTCGGCCAGCGGCAGCGCGTTCGGAACCACATCGGCGACGGGCACGCCGGACATCTCAGCGCGGACCTGTTCGCGGTAGCCGACGGAGTTGTACGCGCAGAAGGGGATGAGCCGGCCGTCGGGGGTGATCTCCTCGACGCAGCACTTCATCAGCTGTTTGACGTTGAGGGTGTAGGGGTCCTGGAAGTCCTGCACGACGACCATGAACGCCTTGTCGTTCAGCTGCTTCACGGCCTGGGGCAGGTCGATGCCGCAGGCGTCCGCGCAGTCCAGCGCCTCGGCGGTCGCCCGCAGCTTCTCCTGGGTGGTCTTAGTGCCCATGAACGCGGAGGCGGACCACAGCTTCTCCAGGGCCTCGCGGACCCTGGTGTCGGGCATGACGCGGTTGGTGACGTAGTCGAGGTAGTCCTCCACGTTCAGCAGCCGCGGGATCGGCACGACGGTGCGGCTGCCCGGCTTGCCGTCCACCAGCAGGTAGGTGATGGAGCGGCAGGTGGGGAAGCAGCACGGGACGGGGAAGAAGTCGCCCTTCTGGAACCAGTCCGGGCGCTGTTCGTTGATGAGCCGGATGACGTCGGGGTTGGTGAGCCGGTTCAGAGGGTCGAAGGGCACGTGGCGGCCGGAGTGGGTGACCGGCTGGAACGCCACCGAGCGGACGGCGGGGTGGTCGATGCCGTACTCGATGATCGCGCCCAGTTCGTGCTCGTTCAGGCCGCGTTCGACGGCGGCGACCAGGGTGACGGTCAGCCCGGCCTCGGCGCAGTTGTCCAACGCCCGCTGCTTGAACGCGCGCAGGTCCCGGCCGCGGATCTCGCGGTGGGTGCGTTCGTCGAAGCCGTCGAACTGCAGGTAGATGTTCACCGACTTGCCCGGCACCTGGTTGCGTTGGCCGAGTTCGGCGACGAAATTCTTGTCGGTGGCCAGGCGGATGCCGTTGGTGTTGAGGTTGACGTTCTTGATCGGGCGGGCCTGGGAGAGGTCGATGAAGTCGAGGATGTGCTTGTGGATGGTGGGCTCGCCGCCGGAGAACATCACCACCTCCGCCTCGCCCTCGCTCTCCACGAAGACGTCGAGCATCCGTTCGCACTGCTCGTGGGTGATCGAGTAGCCGTCGCTCTGGTGGCCGGAATCGGCGAAGCAGATCGGGCAGTCCAGGTTGCAGCCGGTGTTGACCTCGATGATCCCCAGGCAGGCGTGCTGCTTGTGCTCCGGACACAGCCCGCAGTCGCTCGGGCAGCCGTCCTTCACCTCGGTCTGGAAGACCAGCGGGATCGTGCCGGGCTTGTTGAACCGGGCCGAGGCCAGGTACTCCTCGGCGTCTCCGTAGACGAGTGCCTCGAACTCGCCGTGCTCGCGGCAGCGTTTGCGCAAGTACACCTTGTTCTCGCGGATGTTGACCTGCGCATCGACGGGCGCCTTGCACATGGGGCAGATCGACTTGGTGAACTCCACGAACACCTCGTCCCGGTCCACCTTGCGCCGCGGCGCCGGGGCCTGAGTCATCACACTGCTCCTCTCGAAAAGGGCGGTTGCAGTCGATCAGTGGACATCGCGGTCCGGGCCAGGGTTCTCATGGGGGTGCTGGTCTGGGACGGTCGGGCAGCAGTCCTCCGACCCGGTGCCGCGGCGACGCCGGACCCGGCAGCGCAGGGCATAGGCGGTGCCGGCCAGAACGACGACCGCGCCGACCGTGATCAGCCACGGATTCGCCAGCGCGCCACCCACAGCGCCGAGCCCCGCTCCGCCCAAGAGCAGCGGCCCGGCGCAGCACACCACCATGACCAGCCCCGCCCCGGCGACGGCGATCACCAGCCTCAGTCCAGGGTGTTCACGGGATACGGTCATCAGGTCCCACCTCCGCCCCACCCGCTGAGCCCCGAGTGACTGCCTTGCGGGCGCCACGCAGCAGCAGACCGGCGTACAGCAGCGTCAGGGCGTCCTGGAGCAGGACGAACCAGCTCAGCCGCTGGGTCAGGTAGTTTCCGAAGCAGCCGCAGTTGTCCACCTCCAGGCCCCGCGTGTACGCCTGGACGGCCAGTGCGCTCCACACCAGCGACACGGCCGTGTACACCCACACCGGGGCGATAGCCGTCGACCGGGGGCGGGCCAGGAACCACACCCCGCACACCAGCTCACCGGCGATCAGCAGCCCGGCGAGCACGACGGCCGGGGCGCCGTGCACCAGACCGTAGGCGCCGAGAATGGCCGGCATGTCGGTGGCGGAGGCGAGCTGGCCGACGGCCATCGCCGTGTAGACCGCGCCGAGAACGAGACGGAGCACCATGTGCGTGACGCTACGGGCGCCGGGGCGGCGGGAACTGTAAGCGCGCTCACCGAACCGGCCCCGCATTCACCGGCGCGGGGCGGCGCGGCGTTCGGCCTCGGATTTGACCGAGGCGAGTGAGGTAGCGACCGTGGCCTCCCAGCGGGCAGCCACCGCCTCACCCCACCACTGTCCGAGCCGCCACAGGTCGGTGCCCAGCTCGCCCAAGTACACCAGCCGTGTCCCCGCCCCAGTCTCCTCCAGGACGAAGGACTCGGTCACGTGCGGCACCGGGCCGCGCACCAGACGGAAGTCGATCCGCTCGGGCCGGGTGAAGCGGACCGTCTCCACCGTCACCGCTCTCAGCCGCCCGCCCGCGATCGGCGTGTAGTGCTCGGCCAGCACCAGGTCACTACCGCGCTCCAGCACCTTCAGCTTCTCGCCCATTGCCCGCGGTGTGCGGCCCAGGTACGGGTGGGCCACTACATCAAACACCGTCTCCCGTAGGGCGGCGATGTCCACGGTCTGCGGGCCGAGGGGCCGCATCCGGCGTCCCACGCCAACATCGAGGGGAACGGCGCCGGTCACCAGACCCAGCCAGGCGGCGGTCAGCGCACCACCTGCACCCGCCGTCCAGGCCACAGCCCGCAGCCCGCGTGCGGCGCTCACCGGCTCACCTGCGGGGCGACTTCCTCGACCACGACGCCGTTCCAGAAGGCGACGTGATTCTTGATCCTCCGGGCCAGCGGGCTCGGGTGCGGGTAGTACCAGGCCGCGTTCCTGTTGGTCCGCCCGCCCGCGGTCACGGTGTAGTAGCGGGCGAGCCCCTTCCAGAAGCACAGCGACCTGGCCCGGCTCTCGGTGAAATACTCACGGCGCAGCGACTCGGGCGAGAAGTAGTGGTTCCCCTCCACCACAACGGTCTGCTCCGCCTCCGCAAGCACGGTGCCGTTCCACACAGCCCGCATCATGACCAGCCACCTCCGACGCCATCCTCATGGTCCATACCGCGACGCTAGAGCGCCGACCACCGACCAGACGGTGACCGCGCTTACACTCCGCCGCCCGTGTCGACTGCTGCTCGCAGGGCCTCCTGGAGCTGGCCGACCTCGGGCACACCGGCCAAGCCGCTGGAGGTGCGGTAGATCCGGCAGGCCACCGACGGCAGGGCTCCCGGCTCGGCGAACGGGTCACAGCCGTCGATCAGGATCGTCGGGGAGCCGGTGAAACCGGACCGCTCGGCCTCGGCCTGATCGCCGACCACCCGCGTGGTAAAGCTCGTGGTGGCCAGACCGACGGCATCCAGCGCCTGCCGCAGCCGCTCCTCCGCAAGCTGCCGGTGGGGGCAGTCCGGTACGAACAAGACCTCGATCTCCATGCCTCCAGGATCGCGCACCTCGGCGCCGTACCGGCCGAAAGCACCGACCTGACCGGGCAGCGCGCCGAACTGGGCCGCGCCGCCTTTCATCCGGTACAGCCCCGAGGATCACTCCCCCTGCATCACGCCGTGGGCCTGCGCGGCCGGAGGGCTCCCCGTCCGTACGACGGAAACTCATCGAGACTTCGCCGACTATGCGCGACATACCCCACCCCCGAGCAGCGAGAGCGGGGAGGCAGATATCCCGGTCTCGATCAGCTGCGACGTCTCCACGATCAGACGGGAGGGCGGAGTTGCATAGGTCGAGACCGGGATCAGCACTACGACGAGTGAACGATCAGACAGGAGTTCGTCTCATCACACTGTCCTTTGGGCCGGACAAAGGCCACGGTCAATGAGAAAGGGCCACGCGAAATGCGAACCTACAGGCAACCTGCACGAGAGCGGCCAGGTCTGGGTTACGCGAGATATCGACCTATAGGTGCAGGAGGGTTGCACCTTCGGGCCATTTGCCGGCGGCGCGTTGAAAGACGAAGGGGCGCATGCGTCCCGACCGTATCGGCGCTGTCCAACTTCCGGGCAGTGAACGGCGATTCCTGTGCCAGGGCCGGGCGGGCACAGATCACTCATCGGCCTCTGTGTCCCGAGCCGGCGGGCGTGGGAAGCCTCTCGCCCTGTCGTTGGCGTCTCCGAGTGCTTGTCGGGTGAGCCGTTTCACCAGCTCAGAGTCGATGCGGCTGTCCGGCCCGGTGATGCGGGCCCGGACCGGCCGTAGGGATCCAAGGTCCAGCGCCTCGTCGTGGGTGAGGTGAGGAGGGCGGGAACGCGTTCCGGGGCGGGCTGATGGATCCATCACGCGGTTTCCTCTCGCCTGGGTGGGCTGTACGGCGCTGGAGACCTGTCTCTGCTCTGTACGGTCTGCCCGCAGGTGTGCATCGTGTTCGGTGACCTCCGTTGGCGAAGCTGCCGGCGGCGGGGCCCTGGTGGTGAACGTAGCCGGGCAGGAGGGCGCCGGAGGTGCGGAACGGCTGATGATCGCCGAGAGCGCGGGTGGAGCCGGGTAGGTCGATCTCGCTGGCGCCCTCGGCGTGGTCGGCTTCGATGAACCGTTCGATGGGCAGGCCGGCGAGCAGTTCGATCACCTCCAGCACCCAGCGCCGCACCGTGGTCGCGGAGATGCGGCTTCCGCCCCCCCTGTCGGCAAGCCGC
>NZ_KN708638.1:6704588-6774599 GCF_000805335.1 Streptomyces sp. CT34
TCGCGGTGGCGGTCTCCGCGGGGGCCGGTTGCGTGCCGAGTTTTTCGGCGACGTATTCCTGCAGGTCATCGCGTAGCTCGTCGGGATTCCAACGGGCGCAGCTCAAGGGGTGCTGCAGCCCCGTCGGCGTGCGGTGACCGGCGTACTCGGCCAGTTGCCAGCCGTTCTTGCGCCCCACCGGCCCCAGCAGGCCGTGTACGTAGGCGTGCATCCGCCGCCGCAGGTCGGACCGAGAGAACTGGCGGCCGACCTGCATGAATAGCTCCTCCAGTTCCGCCGACCAGACGTCGGGGTGCACATCGTCTTGCGTGATCAGCGCAACGGCCCGCCGCACCCGAGGTCACGAACTACCCGAACCTGACGGGACGTCACCCAAGTGCACTCAGAAACACGGCTCTGGCCAGCAGTGGCAGCGAACTGCAACTGGGGTGTTAGAGGCAATGCCTGCAGGGGGAGAAAGTTGCAGACTTCGGCGCTCAAGTTGGTGTGCGCGCCCCTTACTTCAGGGATGAGCGCCCCTTCGCCGCGTCGTAAATCAAAGAACGACAAGGGGTTTTGGCCCGGAATTCTAGGCTTGGGTTTATACCCCTGGGGTCAGTGTGATTGAGAGTTGATTAATGATGTTCTGGTGCTGTTTCGATCAGGTGATCGGCGTCAGGGTCCGAGGTGGGAACGGAAGCAGGTGGCGGGCAATTGAAGAAATGTTCGAAGCGCATATCGGGTTGCGGTCTATATTCAGCCATGCATACTTAGGGCGGGCCTCATGCGCTTCTCAGCGTCTGCGAGGAGTTACAAGGGGAGGCGATGGAGAGTAATGGGCTGGTCTGGCTGACTCATATAGTGCAGCTCGATGTGGGCGCGGTGTTTCTTGTTTCGGGAGTGTCAAAAGTGACGTCTCCAAGGGCATTCGCGCACACGGTGAGGGAATATCGAATCGCGCCACGCTCGATCACGGACGTGGCGGCGGTCTCACTGATCGCCGCGGAACTCCTGATCGGAATGGCTGTGTCGACGGGTTGGATGCTGATGCTCGGACTTGGCGGCGCCGGGCTATGTCTGCTCGCCTTTGCCGTGGGCGTGACGGTCAATCTGCGCCGGGGACGGATCATCTCCTGCGGTTGCTTTGGCGCCCGGGGTGAGCGCATCGGATGGCGCATTCTCGCCAGGATCGGGCTGCTGGCGGTGGGGGTCGTCTTCGTGGCCGCGTCCAGTCTCTTGGCGGGGGTTCCACCACTACGGGTCGGGGAAATCCGGTCCGCCGAGTTGGTGGCGACGTTAGGACTGGCATGGGGCGTCGCGATGGTGGCCGGGTGGCTGCTGTATTTCCCTCAGCTCATTGCCGTGCTGCGCGGAGCGAAGCCGACGCATTGAGCGCGGTGTTTTCGGTCATCGTCATGCGATGTTCCTGGCCATCTGCCACATAGGCCATAGGTCATAGTGAATTCGGCATGAATCGAATCCGGAGGTGATCTGTGATGTCCACGGGGTTGCTGCTGTCATATCTGGCGCTGTGGCTGTTGGTCGTCTTCCAGGGGCTGGTGCTGCTGGGACTCACTCGCGCCGTCCACAAAACCCCGCAGACGGGCGCCGCGTCCGTCCCACCCAACGGATTCCCTTCTCCTGCCCCCGGGATGCGGACCGGACGGCCAATGCCGGATTTCTCTGCCGTGGATCTGTCCGGGCAGACGGTTGACGGCGGCGCTTTCACCGGACAGCGCCGGGTCATGTTGTTCACCAAGCCCGGATGTCTGCCCTGTTCGTCCGCGCTCGACCGACTGGATGCCCTGGCCGCCGAGGCCGGCGGCGAAGTGATCGTGGTCTGCGCGGCCGAGCACGAACCGTGCCGGCGCCTCGCCGAGCAACGCGGGCTGCGAACGCGGGTGCTCCTTGACCCCGACACCGCGCTGACGACGTTGTTCGGTGTGACCGCCACCCCGACCGCGGTATTCATCGCCGCCGACGACATCGTCGGAGGTTACCGGCACCTCGGCAGAGCTGAGGAGCTGACCCAGATCCAGTCGCTGTTGCAGCAGATGGTCCGGTTGGCGCCACCCCCTGGGCCGCCCTCGACCACAACCAAAGCGTGATGAACTCCAGCGGTCATCGTGACGAATCGACCGCCGGGAGCGGGGACCCGAACAACTGAGGAAAGGAGAGGCAGGCCAAGAACGACGTATCGAGCAAGCACCCACACCTCAAGAAGAGGACAGAAAAATGGAGAAGTTGACTGCAGGCATCGAACTGGCAGGGACGACCCTGCACCTGTTCTGCGGGCCAGCCACCGCCAACACCAACTACAAAGGCGGCGGGGTAACCGCAGTACCCGGGATCGTTCCCTTCGACGACGCGGCAAGCTATGTCGCCTGCGTCATCGACACAGGTATCACCGTCACCCGGACCTCGGACAGCGGAAACCTCACCACCAGCTGCGACTCGGTCACCGCCATCAACGCCACAGGCACCGTCGAATACGTGGGCACAAACAACACGTCCACCTACAAACTCGACACCATCACCGCGGTCAGTCTCTTCGGACAGCGAGGAGGGCTCGCATGTGGCACCGTCACAGGCGGCATGTTCGCGGGCGCGAACGTCTGTGAGCTCTTCATCCGCGCAAGCGACCAGATAGCGAACTGCATCACTCCTGGAGGATCCGTGACGCGGTCCTCTGGCGCGAACTACCTCCTCATCTACAGCACAGCGTAGGTAGGCGCCACCATTCATTGTCGGCGTGGTGGGCGGCCGATCACCACGCCGACAATCGACGAACAACTGGGCATTGGGTTCCGCATCTCCGGAAGTGGCGGACCATCGGCCAGGCCCGCAGGCCGTATGCCCCCGTGCCCGCCTCGGCCCCGCTCACGCCCGCTCAGGTGCCGGAAACACCTGTCGGCGTGGGCTGAACCTTGGTTCTGGATCACTTTCAGTGCCGGAGCCATCGTTTCGGCCGTCGTCGAGAACACCCTCCCGATGTGACGAACCCACGTCCGACACCGATGCTCTGTGATCACGAGAGACCTGTGCCCGCGCTGCCATCATGGCCGTCCGAACCGCTGTGCAACCAATTCGCCGTTCTGCTGCCGCAGCGGCCCGAGTTCGCTCCGGTCCACACGTTGAGATGCCACAGACGCCGCATCAGTGACCGGATCGTCGTCGACGACTGTTGCGAGTCCTTCGCTTCGGTTGCTTCTACCAGGCCATCGCGGACTCCGTTTGCTCGGCCGTCACCATCAGCAAACGCAGGGACGAGTGGATACGCCTGGGGCTGTTCGCCCGGCTAAAGCAGATCGCGCTCGACGCCTAGGACCGCGTCGTCGGTCTCGTACTGGACCGGATCGCCGTGGACGGCGCCATCACCAAGGCCCCCGGCGGCGGTGAAGCGGCCGGACGTTCACCGGTCGATCGGGGCAAGCCGGGGCATGAAGCGGTCGGGCATGACCGAGGGCTACGGTATCCGGCTCGGCCGCGTCGCGGTGGTGCACGCACAGGGCGGCGGGGCCGGGTCGCCGCCCGGCCCCGCGACGTCCAGCCGTCATACGGCGGTCAGCCGGCGCGCGGCACGGCCCGCCGAGCTCTCCTCAACAGGCGTATCCCATACGGCGCGAAAGCTCCTCACCAGCGGCGACGGTGCGCTTGACCACTTCGGGCAGCCGCTCGGCGTCGAGCCGGTACGCGGGCCCTGAGACACTGATCGCGCCGATGACCGAGCCGTCGTGCGCCCGCACCGGCGCCGCGACCGCGCGCAGCCCCAGTTCCAGCTCCTCGACCGCCACCGCGAAGCCCCGCTCCACCACCTCGGCCAGCTGATCGCGCAGTTCGCCCGGCGAGGTGACGGTCCGTTCGGTCAGACGCGGCAACTTCCGTGACAGCACGGCCTCTTGGACCGGCCGGGGCTGGTACGCGAGCAGCACCTTGCCGCTGGACGTGGCGTGCAGCGGGGTCCGGCGGCCGAGCCAGTTCTGCGCGGTGACCGACGCCGGTCCGCGCGTCTGCATGATGTTGACCGCCGCGTCGCTCTCCAGCACCGCGATGTTGACCGTCTCGCCCAGCTCGTCGGCGAGCGTCCGGCAGATCGCCGCACCCTCCTGCGAGATGTCCAGCCGTACGGCTGCGGCGCCGGCCAGCCGCAACACCCCTGCGCCGAGGTAGTACTTGCCGCGCTCCTGCTCCTGGGCGACCAGCCCGCGGTTCTCCAGCACACCCAGCAGCCGGAACGCGGTCGACTTGTGCACACCCAGCTCGTCGGCGATCTCGGTCACCCCGGCCTCGCCCAGCCTGGCCAGGATCTCCAGTACGGTGACCGCCCGGTCAACGGACTGCACCGCACTGACGGCACCTCTCGGAGGTCTCCCCGTCGGCTGCTTTCTCTCCCGCGCCTCCGTCTTTGCCGATTCCGTCATAGGTCGTTCTCACCACCCAGCTCGCTGCCACCGTCCAGCGACCCGATCAACGCCGACATTTCCGGGGACCGCTTGACGCGCTGGCCCCCGTCTGGATACTGCTGCGCATAACGCTCTGTCGTGTGGATTGCGAAACTCAATCATACGGAACGGTTACCGCTTTACCTTTCACTCCGCCAAGATCATTACTTGGAGCGTGCCCGGAAGATCGTGTAAGAACGGGCGCGGAATGGTGGTGTGAGAGGGCCGATGCTGGTGCAGGCACGGACCAGGCCCACACCCTCGTACGGCTCCGCGCCATCCAGGCCGCCCTGGTCTTCTGCGGCCTGTCGCACTGGCTGAAGGAGACCCCTCGGCTTCGGCTACACCACGCCCTCTCGACACCGCTCAGCTACACGAGCCGTACGGTGCCCGGCTGCTGGTACTGGTTGGCAGTGGCCGTACGGGGCCGGTGCTTGCGAGTTGCCGACGCAGGCGCTCGATCTCGTCGTGCTGGGCAACCAACCGGGATATAGCCAAGGTCTTGAACTCAGACAGCTCCGCCAGTTGCTCGTCGCGGGCAGTGATCCTCTCCTTCATCTCGGCGATCTCTCGTTTGAGCCGTTCGATCTGGGCGGCCCGAGGATCGACGATCTCTCCGGCGGCGTGGAGTTCGCGTAGCCGTCGCTCGAATTCCTCGGCGAGGTGCTGGTAGGGCCCGGGTCTGGGGGTGCCGTCGCGGTTCTTCTTCGGGTAGAAGCCGGTGCGGGTGATCCCGGCCATGGTGGCGAGCGTCTTGAGGTCGGCTTTGCCGCCGGGCGGGAGGCGGCCGGCCAGGATCCGTTCCATGGCGGCCCGGATCGCGGCCTCGTTGCGGGCCTTGTCCGTTTCGGTGAGCCGGGCCACGGTCACTCCTCCCCGGCCGGTGCGGCGGCGCTGGCGGCGTCGATTTCGGCGACGACCCGCAGGGCGCGGTCGCGTTCAGGAATCAGCCGCTGCTTCTCACCCCTGGCGATGCGTGGGCTGGCGATGAAGACGTCGATGGTCTGGGCCTGCCCGGCCCAGACAGGGCGGTGGCAGGGCTGGTGGGTCGCTTGCGGGCAGCGGGCCGAGTCGCACATGCCCACCAGCGGCTTCTTCACATCCGGGGTGCCGGCCATCCGCAGGCACAGTGCCTTGGCCGGGTCGCGGAACCAGCAGAAGTTCGCGGGTCCGACGTGGAGGGTCTTGGCCAGCTTGCGCAGGAGGTTCTCCAGGTGGCGGTCATCGTGGAGGATCTTCGGGTCGGTGCGGGCGGCGTCCTTGAGTGCCGTGTCGATGTGGGTGAAGGCGTCGATGAGGCTGCGGGCGCCGGGGCCTGCCGGCATGATTCCGGCCTGGGCGTCGCGGAATGCCTGGACAGTCAGCTTCAGGTGTTCTGCTTCCTCCGCGGCCTCGATCTCCGCGTGGAAGAGGCGCTGCGAGCCGCCGGGGCGCGAGGCGTAGCCCTCGGTGGTGGCCACGCTGATGTGTTTCAGCCCCACTTTGGCCGCCAGCAGACCGCCGGGCCGGTGCGCGATCGACAGGGCCAGCGTACGGCGCAGCATACGGGAACCACACGGCCCGCTGGGGATCACCGGCATCCCCCAGCGGGCGCGCAGCCCGGTGCGCTCCAACCAGGCCCGCAAGTTCCCCACCCGCACGGTGAAGTCGACGTTGCCGAACAGCGCGCATCCTCGAGGCCGGCTCACGAGTCGTTCTGCGAGCGCGATGGCGCCGTCGACTTCTTCGATGACCACCCACTCGTCCGGGACTCCGCCGAACCGCTTGTTCTTGATAACCTTGCCCGATAGCCGGAAACGGCGGCCTCCGCCGGTCACGGTCCGCGCGGGATTGCGGCAGCCCACCTCCAGCTCAAGCAACTCCGAGGAACGCATCCCCGAAAGCGCCGAGGTCACCACGGCGCAGGCGGTAAGAACGTGGCCCACCGCAGTGCGCAGGTCGTCACCGGCCAGCGGTGCGGTCCACGGGATCAGCTCGTTGTCGCCGTAGCGCGGAATGCTCGGTGCGTTGCGCGCCCACGGGCCGGCGAAGCCCACGGCCTCGGCCACGTCCAACAGGACGGGCCGCAGATGCGGCTTCGCCGAATCGGCGATCTTCCGGAAGCCTGCCAGACTCACCAAGTGTCCCCAGGCCAGGGGCCGCAGCGGATCGCCACTGCGGTCGGAGTGCCGGGCGAACTGGTTGGCGGCGACCTTCGGCAACGGCTCCGCCCGTTCGCGGAACTGCTCGCACAACACTCTCAGCGCGGGAACGTCAGCGATGCGCGCCACCGACATCCTCGCCCGGACTTCCTCGTGTGCGAGCCGTGCCTCCACCACATCGGCGAGGCGCGGGCCCACCACATTGACCAGGTACAGGCAGGTCGCCAGGAGCGGCTGCAGAAGCTCGTCGGGCACGGGCTGCACGGAGTTCTCGCCGCGGTTCTTCACGCCGGTCACCACCGAAGAGGGACGCCCGTCCCACGGGACGAACCCCTCCTGGTAGGCGTCGGTGGACAGCAGCTCGGCATAGAGGGTAATCACCTGCATCGCCTGAACGACGATGGTCACGGATTCGGGGTCCAGACGCCATCGCGACAGCCCCAGGGAGGGGGAGGACCAGGACTGCTCCTCCAGATGCCGTGCGCACATCTCCTGCGTCACCTCGTCCAGGCGGCGGATCCCGCAGCGGGTGAGGTAGTTGAACCACAAGGTCAAGTAGAGGAGATAGCGATAGCAGGTGCGCGGGCTGCGCATGGTTCGCGGCGCGTGCGGGCACTGAACGACCGCATCGTGCTGGGGTGCCAGGAGTGCGAGGAGGATCTCCTTGGCCGTCACGCGCCAGGCGGGGTTGAGGATCTGGGTGAAGTCCCAGTCCAGTTCGTACGGTTGGATCTGTCGGTGGGCGTCGGCCAGCTGCATGCGCCAACGGTCCTGGTCGAAGATGACGCGCGGGGCACCGGGCACCAGGCGCAAGCCGGCGACATGGCACACGTCGGCGCCGGCGAAGGCGGAGCGGGCCCGGCGCGGACCGGGAACAGTTATCGGTCGGGGCATCATGCGCTGATCTCCTCGGGGCGCAGGGGCAGCTCGGTGTCGTCGTCGGCCACCTCCAGGCGGGCTCGATCGACCGCGGTCTTGGACAACTGGGTGAGCTTGGGCAGGATCTCGTTGTCCAGACGGTCGGCGTACGGGCCGAAGCTTCGAAGGAACTGGTCGACGGGCATCTGCCGAAACTGCCGGGCGAAGAACGCCTTGAGCCGCAGCAGGTTCGCTCCGTGGCGGGGCAGGAACAGCGCGAGCGGGCACAGCAGGCACACCCAGGGCCGGGCCGGGCACGGCTTGCCCTTCGGGCCGTGCAGCCCGGCCAGTTGGTCAGCACAGGCAGCGGTGAACACGTCGTGTTCGCCGCCCAGCAGTTCGGCCAGTGCAGCCGCGTCCAGTTCCAGGCGCCGGACCGCTTCGGGGAAGGCGTTGGCCGCCTCGGCGGCCGTCTGGCTGGACAGCACGACCGGGGGCAGGGCCTTGCGCAGCACGTCCGCCTGCCCGTCCTCGATGATCGACTCCACGGCAGCCAACTGCGCGGGCGTTGTCGGCGTCACATAGTGGTCGCCCTCCGTCCGGGAGGTGTGATTGGGGTCGATCGTCGTCCGGCCAGTCCAGCCCCGTCGCGCCAGCCGCTCCTCGTAGGTGGTGCGGATCCGGCTGCGGTTGATCTCCAGCCGCTCGCACCGGTCATCGACCAAGTTCATGTCCCGGATGAAGGCACGCTGCGGCTGGTTATTCTTCTGCAACCCCAACACCCCGTTGACACCGTGCGGTTCGCAGGCAATCCACAGAGCCTGGCGCAACCCCTCGGGCGCGAACCGCCGCAGAGGTTCGGCGTGGGCCAGCCACCACTGAAGCAGCCGAGCCGCCTCGCGCGGCGGCGTGGCGCCCTCCGGTCCGCTGCGGCCCTTGTAGTAGCTCAGCAGGATCGTCGAGTCGCCGGCCCACTCGACATCGCCCAGCTCCAGATCAGCAATTCCATCCGGGACGATCCCGCTGTACATGCCGAACAGCAACCGATACGCCGTCTGCACCCGCGGAGTGGGGAACAGCGCCTCACGCACCCTGCGCAACGCCGCGTACGTCCCGTCGGGACCCTCGGCGCGTCTGCGCACGTAGCCCTTGATGTACTCCCGGTACGCCAACCCGGACATCGGGCCATCGCGCAGCAGGAGGTAAGCGATGTCGTCCTCGCTGTGCCGCCGGCTCTCGCGCGGGTCCTGTCCCGCCTCGGCCGCCTTGAGCATCTGGCTCTGCCGAGCCCGGCTGTCCTCGATGACCCTCCGGCAGGCGGAGTGCATCCGTTCCCACTCGCCGTCGCTGTACGCCTCGTACGACCCAACCGGCGGGTGCGGCAGGACCGCGTGCCCCTCCAACAGCGCCCTCACCTCTGGTCGCAGACAGTCATTCTCCTCATCCATGGCCTTCAGTACGATCCGGGTGCCGCACTCGCACTCGTGCGTCCCCGCCATCCAGTACCGCAGCAACAGCGCCTTCGTGAGGCCCGCCGCGGATCCGACGAAGCCCATCTTCGCCAGCTTCTTGACCATCTGCCGTACCGAAGCGGCATACCGCCGTGCGGTGTTCTCCGCTCCGATGCCGCCGTGCGGATGGGCGCATCCGGCCAGGCCCACCGCGAGGTCACGGGCGAGTTGCGGGTTCGGCAGCCCAGCCAAGTCGGCTGTCCACGTGCTGCCGTTGCGCAGCACGAACCGGACCGCCAGGGGCTCCTCGATCACGATCGCGGGCATCAGGAAGCCCCCTCGTCCGCTACCGCCTGCGGCACGTCGAGCCCCATGCGTTCTGCGGTCTCCCGATATGCTTCGCGGTAAATCCGGGTCACGTCCAGGCGCGCGATATAGACTTCCGTCGAAAGCACGCTGAAGTGGCCCAACAAGTCTCGCAGCACCAGCATCGGTTCGTGCTTGGACAGATACAGCGCGAGCGCGGCGTCCTCGTCGGCCGCAAGGACCAACTCGGCTGCCCGCTGGTAGTGGCCGGTAATCAGCTGCTGCAGCGTGGCCATCGCAAAGCAGTGCCTCAGCCGGTGCGGGGAGACCGTCGGGAACCGAGGCTCGAACCGCTCCCGGATCCGCGCCGCCGTACGGCGGAAGACCGTAGCCCAGTCCACGAACGGCTTGCCCGAGGACTGCAGGCCCACCAGCGGCGACTGGCCCTCCGGCGTGACCAGGCACAGCCGCTCGCGCAGCGTCAGCTTCCGCCACGATCGCCGCACCCCGTTGATCGTGGCGCCCTCCCAGTCCGGCGCCTCCACGAGCAGCGGCTCACCCAACCGCCACGGCGGCCGCCACACGAACCCCTCGGCCGACGCCGCCCGGTCCAGGTCGATGTACTGGTGCATGCGGGCCAGCGGGTCGTACTGGACCCACGTCGTCCGGTCCTTCTTGCCCTTCGTCAGCGCCCGGCCCAGCGGGAACAACACCGGTAGCGACGACCGGCGCCGCGGCAACGGCGGCACCTCGTAGATCGTCAGATGTGTGAACTCCTGCCGCCGGGGGCCGCTGGACAACACGAACTCGCCCATCGCGGCATTCCGCGCACACTCACGGCCCCGGAAGACCCGGTCCGGAGAACCGTCGGGCTCAAGGCCCGCCAGAGCGCGGACGAACAGGCCACAGAAGTCCTGCTCCATGTACTTGATCGAAGTGTGCGGCCGCGGGCTCCGCACCCGAGCGAGGTTCCGTTCGACGTCCACGAGGACGCCATCGGCGACGCGCTTCCCCATCCGGTAGGTGAACGGGATCGACTGCGCGAACCCTTCGGCTCGTGCCCACTTGTAGAAGGCGGACAGGTGACCGACATGGAGGTTCCAGGTGCTGCCGTCCCACCGCTTCTTCAGCGGACCGGCAAAGCGGTCCTCCGCATACATGCTCAGCGCGGCACGCAGCTCCCGCCGCCCGCCCAGCGGGTGAACTCCACGCTCCTGGAGGTAGGACATCCACTCGCACAACGTATTCGCGTGGTTCCGCCAAGTCCGTTCCGCCGGCGCTCCGTCGAGCGGGAGCTCCCGGAGCCACCGGTTCGCGACCATCGCTGGCCGAGGTACCCCCGGGGCGTCCTCGAAGCGAAGGTCGTCATCGACGATGACGGGCATCCGGTCACGGATCAGCGGCTGCCGATCAAGATCCCAGGACTCCCACCCTCTCGCAGAGAAGTTGATCAGGTGCATGACGTTGGACCCTAGGTATCCGACATGACCTGCTGCAACAGACTGCCGCGCTCTCTGCGAGAGGGGTGTACGGAGAATGGGACACGCTGATTAAGCAGCGACTTCGGCCTTGTTGGCGATCGGTGAGCCGGCCATGACCTGGAACGGTACGGCCCCGTCGAGGTGGTGGCGTAGGGTCTGGGCGAGCGCTTCGCGTTCGTCATCGGTGATGCGGTCTGCGGTGGTGTCGGCGACCATTTCGACCGTCGCGTGGAGCAGGTTGTCGCTCAGCGGGGTGATCGGGTAGGGCTTCATCGCCTCATGGCATGACCTGACGAGCTGCGCGAGGTCCTGGTCCACAGTGAGGTCCGGGACCAGGTAGGCATGCAGGACACGGGCGCCGTCACGCCAGGGTGATCCTTGGAACTGGGGTACGAATTTCCTCACGGCTGACTCCCTTCTGCCCGTGCGCCGACATGTTGCTCGGCGCCCTGGTGCCCCTGGCCGAGTGGTACCTCGGCGAGGACGGTCCAGGTGTATCGGTCCCGCCAGGTCTGCTGTTGGTCCACGAGGAAGACCCGCTTCACGGTCATCCTGGCACGGGGAGGTCGGAGTTTGGTGAGTGCTCGGGAGAGTTCGTCGTGGTCCCATTGGGCGCCGCTGTACGCGAGGCTCATGTGTGGCCAGAAGCTGTCGTCCGGGGCTGCCGGCATCGCCTCCGGGCCGACGACGCCTTCGGTGGCGCGTCGCAGGCCCCAGAACAGTGCGGAGATCCGGTCTTCGGGATAGATCGCGAGGGTGACGCCGTTGTGGATGGCCTGAGTTGGCCCGATTTCGATGTCGAACGGATCAAAGCCGCGCAGCGCCGACTGGCCGGCAGCGGCGACCGCGGCAGCTTGGGCCGGAGTGAGTGAGCCGATGGAAAGCAGGGTCGAGTGCAGCCACTCGACGGGCACCGGGCTCAGTTCGGGGTGGCGGCTGAGGAGCTCGGCGTGAGCGCGAGCGTAGCTGTGCATGGCGGGCTGGTCGTCGAACAGCAGATGCCAGTGTGCGCGACGCTCGCCTGCCGGCCAGTGATGCGTTGCCCAGAAGTCCCTCATCACGCACCACCCTCCACCTTGCTGGGGTCCACGTCCACCCAGATCGGGAGATGGTCCGACCCCGCTTCCGCGGCTTTGCTGCGGTGGACTCCGTAGCGCACGAGTGCGGGAGCTGTGGGGCGGGTGGCGAGGATGAGATCGATGCGGCGCGGCCCCCAAGGGTCCGGGTCGCCCGTGCCGTCTTTCCAGTGGCCGACGGTCGGGTGCGGGGGGACTCCCAGGTGAACTGCAGCGTCGACCATGAAGCCGCGGCGGAGGAGGGCGTGGGTCTGTTCCCGGTCGGCCAGCTGTTCGCCACCGATCGTGTCAGGGATTACCTGGTATTCGAGATCGTCGTGGTCCTGGTCGAGGTAGGGCTCGGCGTCGTAGTAACGCCGCACCCCACCCTCGACGACCGTTGCTGCAGAGGGGGCGTTGAAGTCACCGATGGCGAACCCTGGCTTCGCCCCGCCGGTTCGCCGGTAGATGCCTTTCACCCGCAGAGCCTCATTGGCGCGGAAGTCAGGACGGAAGGGGTCACCGTGGTAGGAGCCCACCGTGACCGGTTCGCACGCTCCAATGTCGAAGCGCGCGGTGGCAAATCCGTGCCAGAAATCGGGTGCCCCGTAAGGCCGGTAGCTGCCCGGCACGACACTTACCGCATCCGCGTTCCACAAGAGCGCCGTATACCAGGGGCGATGGGAGTTCGCGGCCATGGCGGTGCCGTACGGGTACCCGGGCGTGCTTTCGACGGTCGCGGTCAGTCCGCAGTCGGCAGCGAATGCCTTGATGGTCTCAGCGGCCGTCTCGTCCCACTCGTGCTTGGCGGTCGCGCTTTCGTCGACCACTACCTCCTGAAGGCCGAGGATGTGCGGGCCGATCTCGTGGACTGCGGCGACGCGTGCCTGCCAGGCGGCGCTGCCACGCGCATCGAGGTTGAGTTTGTAAGCGTTCAGGTTCGCGATACGGATCAAGGTTATGCCCCTCGTGCGTTGTTGGGGTCTGGTGTGGTGCGAGGTCTGCGTTCGCCGGATGCGGGTGTGTGCCTTGTGCGGTGAGCACCATGTCCTGCTGGCCCAGGGGCCGGTAGGGCTCGCCGCCGACGCTCTCAGACGGCTTGGCGCCCGACGAATTGCTTAGGGCCAGCCGGTGTCTAATGTCACGAGCCACATGAGGCCAGCAATCCACCGGCAAACAGTAGGAGGATCAGAAACAGGAGCATGAATGTCGCGGTACGCATCGGCGGGTCCGGCTTGGGCGGGTCCGGCGGGACATGGCCGTGAATGTGGTCCGCGCGCAGGCAATCAGGGCAGTTGGGATGGTGCAGCATCGCAAATTCACCTCCCTATGCCGAGGAGGGCCATCTGTTGTGCCCCGAGCGTGAGTTCCTCCGCGGTGGTGCGCGGTACCGAAAGAGCGAAGAGGAGGTTGTAACTGCCGTGTCTGGTCATTGGTCTTCCTGGTCGGTGGTCATGCGCGGGTGAGCCAGCGGTGGCGTTCGGCATCGGTGACGATGCGTTGGTGGTGGTCGATTTCCAGGCGGGCGAGATGGGCGTAGTGATCGACGACCTCGGCACTGAGGGCCTCGCGCACGATGGGGCTGTGCCGGAACGCCACCTGGGCCTGCTTGAGGGTGGAGGGCAGGGGGGTGCCGCCTGCGCCGTAGGCGTTGCCGGTGTGGGCAGGTCCGGGGGTGAGTTCTTCGGTGATGCCGTGGTTGATCGCTGCGATGGCCGCGGTCACGGCGAGGTACGGGTTGGCGTCCGCACCGGGCACTCGCACCTCCAAGTGCAGGTTTTCACCGTGGCCGACGACTCGGATCGCGCAGGTGCGGTTGTCGTATCCCCAGGTGAAGGCGGTGGGCGCGAACGAGTCGGGCACGTAGCGCTTGTAGGAGTTGATGTTCGGCGCGTACAGCGGGCCGAGTTGGGGGAGAGCGTCGAGGAGGCCGGCGACGGCGTGCTCGGCGAGTGTGGACAGGGCGCCGTCCGGATCGGTGAGCACGCTGGTGTCGTTCTTCCACAGCGAGAGGTGCAGGTGCAATCCGCTGCCGATCCCGGTCTGCGGCGCAGCCATGAACGTGGGGGTGAGCCCCATTCGCGTTGCCAGGGCGCGTGCGGCGTGCTTGAAGACCAGGTGCCCGTCGCAGGCTGCGATCGGCTCGCCGTAGGGGAAGGTGACTTCGACCTGTCCGCCGGCGCCTTCCGTTTTGACCGCCTCCACCGGTAGCCCGGCCCCGGCGAGCTCGGCTTCTAGGCGGCGGAAGAACCGGAGTGCTACCGGGGTGTGGTCCAGGGCGTAATCGAGGTTCTCGGCGGTCAACGGCGTCATGTCCTGGTCGCCGGTGCCCCGGTAGAGCACGAACTCGGTCTCCAAACCGGTCTTGACGTGCAGGCCGTGGGCGGCGAGGCGGGTCAGTTGCCGGCGCAGCATCTGCCGCGGCGCTACCTCGATGCGTTCCCCGTGGCGGTCGGCGACGTCACCAAGGACCAGCGCGGTGCCCGGCATCCACGGCACGAGCCGGAGGGTCGAGATGGCCGGGGTGACCGCAATGTCCTGGTAGCCGGTTTCCCACGAGGCCAGCGTGAAACCATCCAGCGGCGTCATGTCGACGTCGGTGGCCAGCACGTACGCGCACATCTCGGCGCCCTGGCGGGCAACACGTTCGCAGAAATGCCGCGCGTTGTACCGCTTGCCCTTCAGCCGGCCCTGCAGATCGGGGACGGCCACCATCACCGTGTCGATCCGCCCTGAGCTGACCAGGGCCCGCAGACGTTCGAGGGTCAGGCGCGCATCGGCACCGTTGTCGGAGTTGGCTGCCGGCATCACACGATCTCCTGATCGAAGCGGTCGGTGGAGCGGTCGAAACTGCGGGAGGGCACGTCATAGGCACGCTTGCCCGCGGCCCGCCACCAGGCCCAGGCCAGCACCAGTACGGCGATCAGGGCGACCGGGGCATAGTTGAAGGTGCCGACGGAGACCGGGCTCGTCTGGGGCAGGCAGAACAGCACGGTGACGAACACGACCCAGGCCACGGCGACGACGCCGACCGTCACACCCCACCGGCCCAGGTTCCAGGGGCCGGGCCGGAAGCGGGCGCGGTGCTTGACGCGCAGGTAGATCGGGATGGCATAGGCGGGGGTGATCCCGATGACGTTGATGCTGGTGATCGCCGCGTACGCGCTCGGGCTGTACAGACTTGGCGCGGCGAGCAGGGCCGCGGCGCCGACGGCCAGCCAGACCGCGTTGCGGGGCGTGCCGGTGCGCTCGTGCACCCGCCGCCACAGCCCCGAGCCTGGCAGGGCCCCGTCCCGGCTGAACGCGAACACCATCCGGCTCGCCGCGGCCGTCTCGGCGTTCCCGCAGAACAGCTGGGCGACGATGACGACCAGCAGCAGCGCTTTTGCGCCGGCCACGCCGAGGGCGTCTAGAAAGATCTGGGCGGGCGGCACCCCGGTCGCGGTGGCGCGGGTTGCCGCGTAGTCCTGGATCGCGAACGTCAGACCGGCCAGCAGCGCGAACCCGGCCGCCCAGGACCAGGTGATGGCTCGCATGATGCCGCGCGAGGCGCTGACTTGGGCGTTGGTGGTCTCCTCCGACAGGTGCGCGGAGGCGTCGTAACCGCTGAAGGTGTACTGGGCGAGCAGCAGACCGATGGCCGTGACGTACAGGGGGCTGGACCAGCCGGTGTGGTTGGCGAATGAGCCGAAGACGAAGCCGGGGGACTGGTGGTGCGCGGGCACGAGGGCAAGGACGCCGACGATTAGCGCGACGCCGGCCAGGTGCCACCAGACGCTGATCGAGTTCAGGATGCTGACCAGCCGGACCCCGAACAGGTTCAACGAGGCGTGCAGGGCAAGGATGATCAGGTAGATCGCCATCGTCTTGCCCGCGGTTGGCTCGAAGCCGAACTGCAGGTTCAGCAGCGCTGCGGTGAACTGCGCGGCGCCGTAGTCGATGCCGGCGATCGCGCCCAGCAGCCCGAGGAGGTTCAGCCAGCCGGTGTACCAGCCAGCCTTGCGCCCGCCGAGCTTCTCCGCCTGGAAGTACAGGGCGCCCGAGGTGGGGTAGGCGGACGTCACCTCCGCCAGGCCGGCCCCCACGAACATCACCATTACACCGACTGCGATCCAGCCCCACATCATCACCGCCGGGCCGCCGGTGGTCAGGCCGAAGCCGTACAGCGTCATGCAGCCGGACAGCACGCTGATGACGGAGAAGCTGATCGCAAAGTTGCCGAAGGGACCCATGCGGCGGGTGAGCACCGGCTCGTAGCCGAGTTCGCGCAAGTACGCGTCATCCGGGGCGCGATGGGAGCGTGCGGACCGGCGGTGCTGGGCTAAGCGGAACACGAAACCTCCAGGAAGTGAAGAAGAGGGGTGAATGCGCTGAGTGGTGCCCGTGGTGGCGGTGCTGGGCAGGTCACGGACAAGGGGGGCCGGCGCGCGGGGCTTTCCTGTGCGTGTAGGCGAGCGATTCGCGGCGTGCCCGCAGCATCAGGTCCTGGCCGCCGTCGTCCCCCAGGAGCCGGTCCTCCACCGAGGACCATGGCTCGTGAGCCGCGTAGGGCTCCATAGCGGTGAACACCTCCGCCGCTTCTGCGAATTGGTGACCGGCCCACAGCGCATACGCGAGGTGACTGAGGTCGGTCAGCGACCGGAGAGCGGGGTCTGCGGTCTTGAACCAGTGGTGGAAGGCGTTACGGGTGTAGGAGTGCAATGGGTCTTCGGCCCACTGCCGTCGCCACAGCGGGTGCACCTTGCCGCGCTGCATCTGCTGGCGGCACTGTTCGACTTGGGCGTATGCCGGTAGCAGGAGCAGGGGCGATTTGGCCGGCGCCCAGGACGCCACCCACCGTCCGAAGTCGAAGACGGCAGCCAGCCCCCCGGAGGCGGGGCCGTCCCGGGAGAGCAGGGCCTGCAGGATGCGGTGGAATGCCTCCCGGTTGAACGGATCCCGACGGTGCACCTCTCCCAGCAACTCCCACGGCCCCGGCGGCAGCATCGGCTCCCTTGACGGCACACGGTGCTCCGGACGCATTTGACGCACGTCGATCTGCGCGAGGGCCAGCAGGCACACCCACGGGACCGGATCGTGCGGAGCCCGGTATGCCGCCATCTGCGCCGCATGCCGGCCCCGGGTCTCGAACTCGTAGACGATGGCGTGGTGTTGGCGGTGAGCGCGCAGGGCCCGCTCCACGATGACCCGGGCTCGCATGACCTGGGCGTCGTAGCTGTCCGGCTCCTCGGCCAGCCACACATCCATCACGTCGCTCCCGGCAGCAGCGACCGCCAGGACCTGCGTCCGGGACGTCCTCAGCGCCAGAGACCTCGTGGTGGACAACAGGTTCCGGGTGGCCGACCACCGTCCGGCTCGCAGCTCTACCAGGGCCACGCGCAGGTCATCATCGCTGCCTGCCGGGTCATACACGGGATACATCAGCACTCCTCGGGCCGACTCGGGACGTCGCGCTGTCTCGCCGCTGTGTCCGAGATGTGCGCCCTGCTGACCGGCATTTTGAGTGCTGCCTCGATCAGGCCGATGTGGCTGAATGCCTGTGGGAAGTTGCCTATCTGGCGTTTGAGCTGGGGGTCCCATTCCTCCGCGAGCAGCCCGAGGTCGTTGCGGAGCGAGAGCAGCTTCTCGAAGAGCGTGCGGGCCTCCTCCACGCGGCCGATCATTGCTAGGTCGTCGGCGAGCCAGAACGAGCAGGCCAGGAAGGCTCCTTCGTCGCCTTCGAGGCCGTCTACGCCTTGCGCGTCGCTGGCCGTCGGGTAGCGCAGGATGAGGCCGTCCTCGGTGGACAGCTCGCGCTGGATGGCCTCGATGGTGCCGATGACGCGCTTGTCGTCCGGCGGCAGGAAGCCGACCTGCGGGATCAGTAGCAGTGAGGCGTCCAGCTCCTGGGAGCCGTAGGACTGGGTGAAGGTGTTGCGCTCCTTGTCGTAGCCTTTCTCGCAGACGTCCCGGTGAATGGTCTCGCGCAGGTCCTTCCACCGCTCCAGCGGCCCGTCCACGTCCCCGGACTCGATCAGCTTCACCGTGCGGTCCACCGCGACCCAGGTCATGACCTTGGAGTGCACGAAGTGCCGGCGCGGCCCGCGCACCTCCCAGATGCCCTCGTCCGGCTCGTTCCAGTGCTTCTCCACCCACGCGATCAGCTTCAGTTGCAGGCTGACCGCGTGGTCATCGTGTGCCAGGCCGGAGGCGTAGGCGACGTGGAGGGCTTCGGTGACCTCGCCGTAGACGTCCAGCTGGAGCTGCCCCGCGGCGCCGTTGCCGACCCGCACCGGGCGCGAATCCTCATACCCGGGCATCCAGTTGAGGTCGGTCTCGCCCAGCTCCCGCTCGCCGGCGATGCCGTACATGATCTGGAGGTTCTCCGGGTCGCCGGCCACCGCCCGCAGCAGCCACTCCCGCCAGGCCCGGGCCTCTTCGCAGTAGCCGGTGCGCAGCAGCGACGACAGGGTGATCGCCGCGTCGCGGAGCCAGGTGAAGCGGTAGTCCCAGTTGCGGACCCCGCCGATGCACTCCGGCAGGGACGTCGTCGGCGCCGCCACGATCCCGCCGGTCGGCGCGTACGTCAGCGCCTTGAGCGTGATCAGTGAGCGCACCACCGCGTCCCGGTAGGGCCCGTGGTAGGTGCAGTGCTCGACCCACTCCCGCCAGAACTCCTCGGTCGCCTCCAGCGACGCCTCCGGCTCGGCCAGGGCCGGCGGCTGGTGGTGCGAGGGCTGCCAGCTGATCGTGGACGCGATCCGCTCGCCCGGTGAAACGGTGAACTCGGAGACCACTGTTCCATGGTGGGCGGTCGCACTGGCCTGGGCGTCCAGCCATATGGCGTCGGGGCCGGCCACCGCGAGGGCCCGGCCGTCAACCGAGCGGATCCACGGCACGACCTTGCCGTACGCGAACCGCATCCGCAGCTCCGACCGCACCGGGACCCGGCCGCTGACGCCCTCCACGATCCGGATCACCTGCGGCGCGCCGTCGCGCGGCGGCATGAAGTCGATCACCCGGACCGTGCCGCTCGGAGTGTCCCATTCGGATTCCAACACCAGGCTGTCGCCTCGGTAGCGGCGGCGGTCAGCAGGCTGAGGGCTGGCGCCGGGCCCATGGGCCGGGCCGATGCGCCAGCAGCCGTGTTCCTCGGTGCCCAGCAGCGCCGTGAAGACCGCCGGCGAGTCGAAGCGGGGCAGGCACAGCCAGTCGACCGAGCCGTCCCGGCATACGAGCGCGGCCGTCTGCATATCGCCGATGAGCGCGTAATCCTCAATGGGCATGGACATGGGTTTGTGTCCGATCGTCGTGCGGGAGCGTTCCGCGGGGAGGTACGGCGGCAAGGAACCGCTGGGTGACGCGGGCTTTGCTGTGGTGGCGGGATTGTGCGTAGGCAGCCTGCGCCGTCTCGCAGTACACGCGGGGGGACGCGAGGAGACCGTGGGCGAGGTCCAGCAGGGCGCGAGGCCCGTGGTGCGGTTCGGCCAGCAACGCCTGTCCGCGCTGCGCGGGACCAACGAGGTAGGGCAGGTGCCCGCGCCGGTATCCGACGACGGGAACTCCCACGGCCATGGCCTCCAGAGCCACCATCCCCAGTGAGCTGGAGGTGGTCGGCGCGATCACGACCGCAGCCCCCGAGAGCCACATGGGAACGGCATGCCATGGCAGCTCTCCGCGCCAGTGCATGTGCTCGGCCCGTTCCACCTGGCGTCGGCAGGCATCCGCCAGGGCGACGCCGGCCGGTCCCGACTGCAGGTAGTGCGTTGCTGCCGCGACACGCACCACGCACGAGCCGACGGCCGCCCTTCGGCGCCGTGCCGCCTGCAGCAGGGCGACCACGCCGTCGAAGGTGTCCCCTACCGCGCTCAGAATGCGAAGGTCGCCCCACTGCAGGCGGCACAGGACGCTGGCGGGCCTTGGTTCGGGCGGTTCGTGAAGGAGAGCGTGGGGAACCACACGCCACGTTGAGGTGTCCCAGCCGCGTTGGTGTGCCGCGTTGAGGACCGCTGCGGTGGAGGCGAGCACGATGTCGGCCCATCTCAGCGCCATCGCGTCGCGGTCATCGGGCAGCTGGTCCACCGCCAGCACCCGGCACACCCCGGCGGGGAGATCCATGTGCAGCCGGCCCAGGCCCCACAGCGCGTCGGTGAACAGCACCGTGTCGGCGTTGTGCCGGGCGATCAGCGACCGCAGCTGACGCTGAAGACCCCACGCGCCGCCGCCGATTGCCTCGCGGAGCGCGTCGGGCGGGCAGGGCAGGCTGACGGGCAGGTCGATCTGCTCCACAACCACGCCCTCAAGCCTGGGCCCGAGCATGGGCGGGGCCGCGGTGACGATCACTGCCCGGTGCCCGGCCCCCGCCAACCCGACGGCCAGAGCCGCGGTGGCTTTCGCGGAACCCGAGGCCGCGTTCATCTGCCAGGCCAAGCAGATCAACAGCACACTCCGGCGACCGCAAGCGGCAGCCGATCCGCCCTGGCGAGGCCGGGGAAACACGGCGACGGAATCCTCCGTGCGCTGCGGGGGCTGCCAGGGCCGACGTGGGTCACGGGCGCGACGGGGGAGCGGTGAGGTCATCGCGGACCGGCCTTCATCGCATCCGTAGCAGGCGTGTTCCCGCTCGGTGCGGGCACGTCGGCGTACTGCGCGGCCTGGATCCGGTAGCCGTCGCGGAAGATTCCCGGGCCGTCCCACTCGTCGGATATGAGTTCCGCGAAGGTGCCGGATTCGACGACGCGGCCGTGGTGCAGGACGTGGATGAGGTCGGCTACCCGCACGGACCCCAGCCGGTGGGTGATCAGGATGATGGTCTGGCCGTCGCGGGCAAGGGCGCGGATCTTCTCGAAGAATTCCTGCTCCGACCGTGCGTCGAGTGCCGCGGTGGGTTCGTCGACGATCAAGATGTCGCCGCGCCTGTAGTGAGCGCGGCTGATCCCCAGTCTCTGCCACTGTCCGCCGGAAAGCTCGTGACCGCCCTTGTATCCGCGGGCCAGGAGCGTGTTGAGGCCGCTCGGCAGCTCCTTGACCAGTTCCTCCGCACCCGCGTACGCGACGGCCTCGTCCAGCCGTTCCTGGCACAGCGGCTCGTCGGGTCGGCCGAGGCCGATATTCACCGCGGCGGTGAACGGCCAGTGGTAGAAGTCCTGGTCGACCAGAGCGATACGGGAGACCAGCTCGTGCCTGGAGGCTGTGGCGATGTCGACGTCGTCCCACAGGATGCGGCCGGAGTTCGGACGGTACAGGCCGCACAGCAACTTGATCAGCGTGCTCTTCCCGCTCGCGTTCTCCCCGACGAGCGCGACAACCTTCCCGGTGGGAATGGTCAGATTCGCCCCGGCCAGTGCAGGCTTCTTATTGCCTTCTTTGCCCTGGTAGGTGAAGTGGACGTCTTCCATGGTGATCAGGGCCGGCGCGGCGGGGAGCGCGTCACCGCCCTGGGGGATGGCGCGCTTGGCGGCCTCCTCGCACATCCGGTGGAGGTCGGCGATGAACAGGCTCTCTTCGTGTGCGGAGTTGATCTGCAGTACGAGGTTCTGCAGGCTTCCCGCGCCGCTGCGGATGGCGAGCACGGCGGTGCCTCCCACGGACAAGGCCATCGCTCCGGACCACACCAGAGCGGTGAGGGTTCCGTATGCGGCGATGGATGCCAGCCCTGTCCAGGCTGCTGCGAACAGCCCCGTGCGCGCTGCCAGGGTCGCCAGACGCTTTTGTTCGTTCTCCTGGTCCCGCGACATCGAGCGGTAGTGGTGCAGCAGGAAGCCGGCCGCTTCGTGGACGCGGATTTCTCGGGCGGCCTCCTTGGAGATCAGCAGGCGGCTGATCAGCTGTCCGGCACGCGCGTACTGGAGAAAACTGTGAAAGGAGATGTAGCGGCGGCGCGCTACGGCCAAGGCAGCCCAGCCGCTCGGCAGGGACATTCCGATCAGCATCGGGAAGAGCAGGGGATGCAGCACGGCGAGAACCCCCGCCATCGCGATCAGCGACAACGCAGCGGAAACGATCGCTGTGGAGTACCTGACCATGCGACGGGCCGCGCCGGCACCGTACTGGGCGCTGTCGAGAAGCCGGTGGAACTCGTCATCCTCGATGGCCTCAAGCTCGACGTTCGCGGTCTGCGTCAGATACATCTCCGTCGCGACCCGCTCTACCTTCGGCTCCAGCCGCCCCGCGCCGGCCGTAGAGATGGCCTTGAACAGGGCACCGGCCGCCGCGCAGATTCCGGCTGCGGCCAGGGCAGGGGCTGCCGCGGACAGCCGATCGGGGACAGCGCCCTGGCCCATGACGTGCGCGAGAGCCCGGTTCACGGCGACCAGCCCCAGAGCCTGACTTCCCCCGCGACCGACCTCTGCGACCGCCACCCTCCGCAAAGCGCGCGGATCCGCCTTCCGGGCCAGACCGACGGTCAGGCCCAGCAGATACGGCAGCCGGGTCGCCATCGCCCCCAACTTCAGTTGGAGGAAGGCGTCCTGGTGGGAGTTCCAGCCCAGGTCGTAACGCAGCTGCCCGCCGAACAGCAGCCGCTCCGAGGGCGATTCGTCTGCTGTCGCCGTCCCGGCTGCTTCAGCGGCCTTTCGGCTCCACCTCACGGTCGGCTCCCTTCGGCGGGCGTCTCGCAGACCTGTGCGGTAGCCGGGCGCTGTTGCTCCAGGGGGCCGAATCGCCTCCGGCCCTGCGGGCGGGATTCCGGGCCGGACATGGGCTCCTCACGCAGCGGTCGATAGGGCAGGGAGGCATGAGCAGGTTCGTGGCGGAGGCTGCTGTGCGACGGGCGTCCGGAGAGCGGGTTGGCCTGCTGCCGGGTCTCGGGTCGGCTGTGCGGCGGACGCCACAGCGGCCTCGTTTCCGGCCGGTCCCCCCACAGGACCCGGCCGGAAACGAGGGGCTTGAAGGGGCCGCGATTGCGGCATCGAGCGGATGGCGCCACCAGGTCGACCACCGCGCTGGGACACAGCGTCATTGCGACCGCCGTTGTAGCCGCATCGATGAGGGCGGATGCGCACGAGCTGTGCGCCGTGGCGCTCGCATTCGAGGCGAGAACGGGCGGCGTCCAAGCTGCGCAAGGCATGTTCACCAACGCACTCCGTCCGCCAGCAACTTCAAGGCGATTCGGGCGCGTTCGGTGATCTCGGGGTCGCGGGCACGGACACCCTGAACCAGCCCGTCGACGGCAGCCATCGCGGCCAGGGCCGGCAGCACCTTTCGCTCCGGATCCGTCAACTCACGCCTATACCCGGTGAAAAACATCTGCCTCAGCCGCGGATATCGCACCCACGGGCCGACGGCCAGATGAACGAAATCGTCGACGGCCACCGCAGGCCGCGCCTGCCCAAAATCGAGCAGTGCAGCGCAACCTGTGGACCTGTCCCACAGAAAGTTGCCTTCCTGAGCATCGCCATGGACGAACGCCGTGGGGCACCCCTCCAGCTGGGGCAGCTCCCTGACAAGGCCAAGGACCAGCTCCTGCTCGGCATGCGAGAGGAGGTCACCGGCAGCAGCCACGCCCTGCCCCGCGGACGCTGTCCGTGCGCGCACCTCTGCCAGCACATCCACCGAGCCGCGGGGGACGACCGGCCTGTCATGAAGCTCACGCAGCAGATAGCCCGCTTGGCGGTGCACCCGGATGTGGTCGTTCATATCCAGCACGGCCGGTGCCACTGCCTCACCGGGCAATGCGGTCAGGAGCATCGCCAACTCGTCGGGGTCAGTCGCCTGGAGACGTGGAGCGCGACCGGGACCCAG
This sequence comes from Streptomyces sp. CT34, assembly GCF_000805335.1. GTDB lineage: Bacteria > Actinomycetota > Actinomycetes > Streptomycetales > Streptomycetaceae > Streptomyces. Next base: position 6,728,023 of record NZ_KN708638.1, read on the forward strand.
AGCTGGTACCGCGAACCTGTAAGCGTGGACTTCGCGGTCGTAGGAGGCTTTGGTCGACGCAATCTTCAGGAAGAACCGGGTACCGTCCGTGCAGGTCAACTCCCATACCCTGGAGTTCGCGCGGCTCCGCGAGGCATCCAGCACGCCCGTGATGACGCCCAGCACACACGAGGCCCAATCCAGTACACCGCCCGGAATGCTCGTCCGCTGCGGGAGAGGGGGAATCTTGGTCATGATGCCCACCCCGCCTCAGGGGAGCGCCTGGCGAGTGCATGTCGAGTGTGTGAGGCGTACGCGGCACTGGGAGCACGGAGACTGTGGAGCACGTCGTGGTTGTGCTCCAACACGAGGTCCGCGCAGAAGGCGAGGTGACGGCACATAAGGACTCCTGGGAAAGGAAATTTCAACGAGTGGTCCGCATTCGAGCCGGAGCGGACGGGGGTGGTCAGGCAGCTGCGACTACAGGCCGCGGTCTTGACCGGCCTCCGCCACCTGCCGAGCCAGAAGGAACTGGATCACCCGGTGGTACGCCTCTCGACTCCCGGGATCACGCCGGTTGACCTCGTACAGCAACTGCCACGGGCCCGTCGGCAACATAGGCTCAGGAGCCCGCTCACGATGTGCCCGCCACTCCTGCCGAACATCGACCTGAGCCAGTGTGAGCAGACACAGCCACGGCACAGGATCACGCCACTCATGACGGGTCGCCTCCATCGCCGTGGCCCGCGCCCGCTCCTCCAGACTCTCAGCAGCGCCGTGCTGTTGACGGTGTGATCGCAGCGCCCGCTCCACCGACACCCGGGCTAGCATCACCTGCGCGTCGTAGCTGTCCGGCTCCTCGGCCAGCCATGCTTCCGTCACATCGGAGCCGGCCGCCATAATGCCGAGCGCCTGCGTGCGAAAACTCCTCAACGGCCAGTTCGAACCCGTCTCGGCCAGGAGATCACGCATCGCTATCCAACGGCCGACCTGCAACTGCTTCATGGCCGCACGAAGCTCATCATCCGTGCCCGCAGGGTGATAGATCGGCTTCATCAGGAAGTGGCCTTCTCCGCAGGTCCCCGTCGTTCCTGTCGAGTCTTGCGAAGCGCGTTGCGTAACGCCTCGGGCGGAGTCAGGGCGCGTGGGGCCGGCGGGGGGACATTCCAATGGAGCCCAGGAGGGGCTGTAGCGGACGCCGGCGGGACCACGACGTGGCACCGCCGCCCGAGCGGTACCGTCCCGGGCTCGTTCCACGAGTCGGCGGTCCCCACGGGCACGAGGAAGTACAGCCGTGGCTCCGGCCCTCCACTGTCCAGGATCACCGGACCAATCCGAGGTTGGCTTTCTCTGAGGAGCTCGATGGCGCGTTGACCAACGACCTCGGGCACGCGTATGGCATCCCACCACTCGCCAGCAGAGCAGAGTTCAACCTCGTGGCCTATGGGCATCCACCGGGGCTGGCAAGTGCGGGCTGCCGGATTAGTTTCCGACATGGCAATGGTCTCCTCACTACAACGTGTGAGGAGACCATGTCACCCTGCAAGCGCAGCGCGCGGACAGATTGTCCGCAGGAATTTTCACCCAAGTGCCTTGACAGGGACTCAGGTTGTGCTTACGCCAGCCCAACTGCCGAAAGCCGAGAGCTCGTTGGACGGGTGAGCGTCCATGCGCAACAAGGCGGCAGTCGTCTCTCGCACTGACGGGTGGAAGCGCGTGTGATTGGGGGCGATCTTGCGGGCGCGACGAAGGTCGCTGAACGCTCCGGCCCGGTCGCCAGCCGCCAGCTTCGCGGAGGCGACATCGATGAAGTGGTGGCTTGACCGCTCCCCAACCGTGGTCGCAGGAGGGGCCCACTCTCCTCCAGATGTGGGTGCCCACTCGGTGAGTCGGGCCAGAGCTTGCTCCGTATCTCCCATATCGATCATCGCGTGCACGTCGTGAATGCGGATGTTCGTCGGACCGAATGACGTCTCGTAGGCCAGCGAGTCACGGTTCCCGGCCATCCGGGCCACGTCCTTGGCCTCCCGGAGGTACTCGTTCGCGCGGTCTGGTTTGTTCTCGCGAGCTTCCAACACTGCGAGCTTCAGCACCAGTGCGCCATCCACTGCGAGTGCGTCGTTGGTGAACGAGCGTTCTGGCTGAAGCCTCTCCAGCTCTTCCCGCAGTCCTAGGAGCTTACGGCGGGCCGACGTGTATGCCCCCTGGCGCAGCATGGCGCCGGCCACCAAGTATCCGGAGGTGACCTGCATCAACGGATCGCCGGACCGCCTTGCGGCCCAATTCACGCACCCCAAAGCGGTGTTCGACAGGTCGTGGTGCCCCAACTTATGAGCCAGCGAATTCGCTGCTCGGTAGGCGCGAGCAAGGTGCCAGAAGGCCCTGCTTTGATCCTCGACGCGCCCTCCCAGCGCCACGTGAGTCAGCTCTGTGATGATCGCTGGCAGGAGGGGGCCCATCGGCGCGTAGCGAGCGTCTCTCCGCAGGGCCGAGATCTGGTCGACCTCTGAGACGAGCACCGGGAGTGGCCTCGGGCTCATCTCCATGTCGTCGGGGCTGTCGTAACAGAGTAGGACGCGGCGCAGCTCGGGAACCACTGCATGCACACCGTCTTCAGCTTCAGGTTCGCCGTAATACGGCTGACCGGTCAGAACCTCAGGTCCGAAGTGCAGAGCCTTGGCGAGTGCCAAGATCAGCGACGGCGAGGCTTTCCGCTTACCGGACTCAAGTTTCTGTACGTAGCTTGGAGAAATCGCGACCTTCTGTGCCAGTTGTCCGGCAGACAGCTTCCGTGTCCTGCGAGCTACACGGAGACGGTCTCCTAGTGTCACGGGTTTGGTCATCGGCGGATCGGTCCCTTCGCGATGAAGCACTTGGTTCAGAGTACGGACTTGTTCCTGCCCTGCGAACGGGAGTGTCAAGTGTTGACGCGGTAGCCAGCCCGGCATGTCTGGTTGGAAGGGCGGCTGGCGTCGAACGCCGCGAAGCCCAGCCCATAGCTAAAGGGGTATATAGCAATAAATAGTGGCAATCTGGGCGAGGGTTGAGTGCGGTACGCACTGAGATGTCAAGGGGCGTGGAGGCGATACCTGTGGACAGTCTGTCCGTGCACGTTGCTCACAGAGTGCAATCTTGCTGTTGCGTCTCGCCAAATCGAAGTGACAAGTGCCCCTCCTGCGCGGAGCCTGGTGCGGCCAAGTCGACCGCACGAGGGTCGGCAAGCTCGCCGTGCTGGCTGCTGATGCATGCAGCACAGGTGCATGCCAGCGGCCGGCACGAGTACGCCCATGTCGGACCTGCCTCGATAGACCAAGGAGACTGCCATCTTGGCGTTACCGAAGGCCGATCATATGTCTACGGGAAACCCCAGGCGATGTGAACACTGCAATTGCCTGCTGAGTCGCTATAACGAGGAGCAGTACTGTGCGGAATGCAGCCGTAGCAGTCGACCGCTGTCGCGAACTCGCCCCGGCGTACCCGCCCACGTGTGGGAGTTACCGGAAGTACGACGAGCTTTAATCCAGCGTGACTTCGGACTCATGTGTCGCCTCATCCGTCGATTCGGCGGACTTCGACAAGAAGACGTTGCGATGGCCACCGGTCTGAGTCAGGCGTTCTTGTCGTATCTCGAATCCGATACCCGCAGGCTGACCAATATCGACAGGATCATTCAACTGCTCGACGGGCTGCAAGCTCCTCCAGAGCTCACCGGGCCGATGCTACGGCCCTCCATCTGCCCGATGCAGCCAGCGTGGCTATCAACGGTCGCGGCGGAAGAAGATTGACAGAGGCGCGTGCCGAACTGACACTCGGGTGTCTCCCCGGCTGACATGGTGGATGTGAGGGTCTCGCCGGGGCAGTTCGCCCAGGCTCGTACCAACTGGGGTGACCAGGCGCCCAGCGGGGTCCGCTAACCAAGCTGTATTCACGACCCGTGTCTTGTCGGGGCTCGGCTACGTGTCCATGCGGACCGACGGCATCCACGCATCAGCAGCTGTGCGTCGAGGGCCGGCCCGTATAAGCCTCGACGGGCGGGTCAACGAAAGCTGGCGTCTCTCCGACATGGCGCATTCGGGACAGCTCCTCGGAGTCGGCGGCCAGGGCCCGTCGCACGGACACGCTCACAGCGACTTCTCCCCTCCATGAGTAGGTTCTTGATTGCCACCGCTGCCGCGCGCTCCGTATCCTGCTGGGCAACGCGTTGACGGAGACGAGTAGCCCGGGATCACGCGAGCAGAGAGAGCCGCCGGCAGCTGGGAAGACGGTCTCACGCCCCGAGGCGAAGACCCTCCTGAGTGCGGGGAGGAACGACCCCGTCTGGTGGTCCCATGCCCCGCCGGCTGGCCCCCGTCATCGGGCCCGAATGAGGCCGCCAGCGCCTGGCGGCGAAAGTGCGGTGGCACCGCGAGTTGCCCTTCTCGCCCGCACTCCCAAGGGATCATGACGATGTCCTACCTTTGGAGGACCGCAATGATCCACAGCCGCGTATACGTCTCTGACCTCCGAGAACACGTCGGCAGTACCGTTTCCGTCTGCGGATGGGCGAACACACTCCGTCTGCAGAGCAGGTTGCAGTTCGTCATCGTGCGGGACAGCACCGGCATGGTGCAGGTGACCCATAAACGCGACGGCGGGCTGCTGGAGGAACAGCTCGAAGCACTCACCCCCGAGTCCGCAGTCAAGATCACGGGTCGTGTCATCGATGCCGCCCAGGTCAAACTCGGAGGACTGGAGATTGTCCCCGAAGAGGTCGAGGTCCTGAGCCTGGCAGCTACGCCGCTGCCGATCGACGAGCACACCGGCATGGAGCAGCGGCTGGACTGGCGTTTTCTGGACGTGCGCCGCCGTCCCGCCGCCCAGATGCTGTTCGCTGTTCAGACCACCCTGGAGCAGGCGATGCGCGAGTACGCCTACGTGCAGGGCGCCACCGAGATGCACACCCCCAAGCTCATGGGCACCGCCTCGGAGTCCGGCGCGGAGGTCTTCAAGCTCGGCTACTTCGACCGATCCGCCTACCTGGCGCAGTCGCCGCAGTTCTACAAGCAGATGGCGATCTCGGCCGGTATCGAGAAGGTCTTCGAGATCGGGCCGGTCTTCCGGGCCGAGCCGTCGTTCACCTCCCGGCACGCCACCGAATTCACGGGCGTGGACGTGGAGCTGGCCTGGATCGACGGTGTCGAGGACGTGATGGTGTTTGAGGAGCAGCTGCTCGCTCACGCCATTGGCCGGGTGGCTGACGTGCATGGTGAGGCGATCGCCGAGCAGTTCGGTGTCGAGGTCACCGTCCCCACGACGCCGTTCCCGCGGCTCACGATGGCCGAGGCGCACGAGATCCTGCGGAAGGGGGGCTGGGACCCGTCGGGGATCAAGGAGGACCTGGACCCGGAGGGCGAGCGGAGCGTCTCGGCGCACATCCAGCAGGCGACCGGCCACGAGTTCGTGTTCATCACGCACTACCCGGTGAGCATCCGGCCCTTCTACCACATGCGGCCGGCTGACGACCCGACCGTGACGCTGAGCTTCGACCTGCTGTGGAAGGGGCTGGAGGTCACCACTGGCGCGCAGCGTGAGCACCGGTACGACGTGCTGCTGAAGCAGGCCGCCGAGAAGGAGATGAGCACCGAGCCGATGCAGGACTACCTGAACGCGTTCCGGTTCGGGTGCCCGCCGCACGGCGGTCTCGGCATGGGCCTGGGCAGGGTTCTGATGGTGATGCTGGGCCTGGACTCGATTCGCGAAGCCACGTTCCTCTTCCGCGGGCCGAACCGGCTCACGCCATAACCGGCTGTGAGTTGCGTCCCGCGACACGGGCTCGTGCCTCGTGTCGTGGGACGCGGCTGGCGCTAGGTGGCCGACCTGTTGGTGGGCCGAAGGGATCCCCGCAAACCCTCATCCTGCGGGACGTCGACCGTACGCAGCTCTACCCAGGTGCGCAACGGAAGCGATGCCCACTACGGAGAGGCCATCGAGCGTGGTGATCGCACAGGAAGGGACACCGTTCTGCATCAACTCGACCGGCACCGCCGGGTCGCCGATCAAAGTACGCAACAGATCCACGGTGACTCCGCCATGCGTCACGAGGGCAAGAGGACCCGGCTCTCCGGTCAAGTCGACCAAGCAGGCGCGCAATCTCTCTGCGGCAGCGTTAGAGGAGTCACCGGAGGCAGGAACGAAATCCCTGTCCTTCACCGAGGTGCCCCAGTCCGCCAGGAAGTCCCCGAGGGTTTGGGTCCCGTCCCAGCTCATCCTCTCGCGCAAGCGGGTGTCCTCTTGAATACGCAGGCCGGTGCTTGAAGCAATGAACGATGCAGTCTCGCGAGCGCGCCGCAAAGGGCTGCTGAAGACCGCGTGCACACCAACACGTTGGAGCCAATCGGCGGTGCTGGCGGCCTGTCGTCGTCCCCGCTTAGTCAGCCCTGGGTCACCGGGACGCCGTTCCTTCTCTGCGTGCTGCACCAGATAGAAGACGGTCATGATCACACAGTGGCCGACACGGCACGGCGGCAGCCACTGAAATACCTGCGGCACCGGGCCAACACCACCATGGTCGTCGCTCCAGGCACAGGGTCTGAGCACCGCCGACGCTTGGCGCTCGTAGCAACTAGGTCCCCTGTACGAGCAGGTATCCACCGGGCCTATGGAAGCCGGACACAGTGTCCGTCCCTCTCCAGACCCGAGATCGGATGCTGAGCCCAGCACCACCTGCCTGAATCCTTCCTGATCCCGGTATTGGTCGGGTGACCAGTCTTAGCTCTGTGTGGTGCCGGGTGCGGGGCAGGCTGAGATCCCCCGAGGGAGACGAGAACAGGACGGGTGACGGGAGGACAATGAACTGCTTTGCGCGCCAGGCGGGTTCTGCTTATCCAGTCACAGATGGAAATGGTCTCGTCTACCTGTTCGTGATCCTGCATATTGGGAAGCCGCACCAGCGACGGTCCTGCCGTTGCTCCGGCACTTTTTGAGTCAACTGCGTTGGGAGGAAGGTCAGCAGTGAGCATTGGGGGCTGTGTGTTCTGCGCCATCGCTCGGGGAGAGGCGGAGGCCAGTGTTGTCCATGCGGACGAGACGGTACTGGCGTTCATGGATCTCCAACCTGTGACCCAGGGACATCTCTTGGTCGTTCCCAGGTTCCACGCTGTTGGGCTGGAGGACCTGGATACCCGTACTGGAGCGAGAGTATGGGAGGTAGCACACCAACTCGGGCGGGCGCTGCGTCGCTCGGATCTTCGTTGCGAAGGCGTCAACCTGTTCCTCGCTGATGGCGAGGCGGCCTTCCAAGAAGTCTTCCACGTGCACCTTCATGTCTTCCCTCGGTTCAAGGGTGATGGATTCCGATTGGAAGCTGAGTGGCGAGTGCGTGAGCGGCATGAGCTCGATGCCGCAGCAACAGCTGTGCGTCGAGGGCTGGCCCAGATTGGGGATAAGTCCGTATCCTGACGAGTTGCCGCAATTTCTTGCTCTTCTGTGCTGTTGTGTGAGCTGGGCCGTAGGACTCGGTACTGGCGTTGGTGATGGCGCCATTGAAGGCGCGGGGCCTCGGCAGCCGGGCAGGCCGCGGGTCGACGGTCCCCGACGGCAGTCGAATGCTGATCCTGGATCGGCTCTCGAAACAGTGTGGATTCGTATCACGCCAGCGATATCACGCTTGTTATGTGCCTGCCATCGCGAAGAGCGGCACCCTAGTCGTCGTACGGCCTCCGAGTGAGCCGTCGCCTGAGCCGGGCAGTCGCCCTCGCGCGGGGAGAGGACTCTCTCCCGATGCAGGGGAAGCGCCCGCCTGGTGGGCGACGTTCACTTCCAACAACCCAGAGGAGGGCTTGGAAATGCGCACGCATGTGCCGTCCAACGAGGTCACAGCCGAAGGCTATGCGCCGATCTACCACGACACGAGGAACCGCCTGGAGGCGGTCTTCGGCGCCCGTGACGGTCAGCACTGGCCGGATGGTGAACAGACCTGCTCCAACTGCTACAGCGTTGCCCCGGCGGTCGCAGAGAAGTAGCGGCACCACCGTTGTTCCACGGGCCGGCCGCAGCACGCGCTGTGCTGCGGCCGGCCCTCCCCAGCAATTCGTGCAAACCTAGATCACGAACGGGAGTGAAGGTGGAAAAGAAGACACTGGTGGCCGAAGCCGGCTCGATCGTGGACAAGTGCCTCGCGGCGAAACCGGACATGGAAGATGACCTCCGCAAGCGCCTGGCACTGCTGGAGGAATACGACATGGGGTTCCTGCTGCTGGGCCTGAGCCCACGCCGGCTGCTCCGTGACGGCCGCCTCTTCGACAACGAGCAGGTCCTGCCGCTGCTGCTCTGGTTCGGACAGTGGGACAAGCATTGCCGCTACTGGACCAGCGAGGTCATGAGGCAGTGGCTGGTGTTCAACCCTTCCGCGGGCGACTTCGAAGGCGTCACGGATGAGAAGGCGATCCAATTCCGCGACTACTTCTTCGAGAAGTACGCAATCCCGCTGATCGAGGAGTTCCGGCAGTACGTTGCCCTGACCATGCTCTTCCCCGCCGAGCACAACGCGCCGTCCGGGCCCGTCGACATGGTCTGGCACTCGTTCATGCTCAACACCGAGCAGTACGAGGACTTCAGCCGCCGTATCTGGGTCGGCGCTGAGCACGTGCCACCGGAGGTTCCGGAGGAGGACTACGCGACCATGCCGAGCCTCAAGGGCTAGCGTTGCAGACCTTGCCGGAGATCGATGCTGCCGCAGCCAGGTTCCACGAGGATGGATACGTGATCCTGCGATCCGTCGTCGCCAGGGACCTGGTGCGGCAGCTTCGCGATCTGATCGAACACCGATATCGGGACCCGGCCACCCACGCGGCGGGACCCGGCCTGGACCTGGTGCGGGGCGGCGTGAGCCTGATGCGCATGTTCGAGTACCACCAGGCGTTCCGCGACATGATGACCTTGTCTCCCATCATTGACCTAGCGGAGGCGTTGCTGGGGCCCGACTGCCACGTTGTCGCACAAAACGCGTTGCGGACACCGACGGGGAAGGGCATCGTCAACTGGCACATTGACGGGGAGCTGTTCAATCCGCTGCTCGCGCATCTTCGCCACATCCCGAAGGACGCACTGCCGGTGCCGTGCTTCAGCCTCAACGCGATGGTCTTGCTCAGCGACACACCCACCGAGGAATACGGACCTACGCAGGTCGTTGCGGGAAGCCATCTCTCCGGGAGAACACCTCCCCGCAACCAGACGCTCCCCGACGGGGCCAGGGCGACGACGCTGTTCGCCCGTGCGGGGGATGTCTACCTCGTGAACAATCAGACCTGGCACCGCGGTGCACAGAACCGTTCCAGCCACACCCGCTACCTCCTGACCACCACCTACGGGCGGCGGTTCATCAGCCAGCGGTTCTACCCCTTCCTTAATTACCGCATGCCAGAGCATGTTCTGAACGGGGCCTCAGAACGTCTACTCCGTCTCTTGGGCCAGCATGACAAGGGTCCTTTTGGCTGAAACGCGCCCGCCAGCTCCATGCCCGCTGGTGGCAGGGCGGTGTGGCGAACTTCGTAATGTGCCAGCGCCACACCGCAGTTGCCTCTAGATTGGGGACCTATGCACGCCGCCACCTCTGTACGACCGGACTGGAGCAGTTTGCCCGCCCGGGTGCGCGCCTACGCTGAGAAGCAGCTCGGCGCCGGCGTCACCAAGGCGATGACATGTGGCGCAGGCTACACACCGGGTCTTGCATGCCGGCTCCAGCTGGCCGACGGGCGGCGCGCATTTCTGAAGGGCATCGATGGCGACCACCCGTTCGCGCCGCAGTACCGGTCCGAGGTGGAGATCACGCCCCTGATCCCCGAGGGCATCGGGCCCAAGGTGCTGTGGTCCACGACCCCCGAAGAGGGGGCAGGCTGGTGGTTGCTGTGCCTGGAGGACCTACCCGGAGGGAACCCCACCCTTGCCCCTGGATCCGCCGCCACAGCAGCAGTGATCGAAGCCGTCGAGAAAGCGGGCAAGGCGCTGACACCGGCTCCTCTGGCCGATGCCGAACCGATCACCAAGCGCGTCGGTTCTTGGCTGACCGGCTGGGCCAATCTCGCCGCCAGTCCCACGGATGACCTCGACCCTTGGGCCGTGCGAAACCTTGACCGCCTGGCCGAGGCCGAGCCCTTGTGGCAGTCCGCAGCAGGCGGAGAGACATTCATCCACTGGGACCTCCGCCCGGACAACTTCGTCCTGCGCGCCGATGGCACCGCCGTCATCATCGACTGGTCCTATCCGCACAAGGGCGCCCGGTGGATTGACCCCGCCGTCCTCATCCCGCAGCTCATCATGGCCGGACACACCGCCAGCGAGGCCGAGAAGGCCGTAGCCCACCTGCCGATGCCCTCACCAGAGGTGCTGACGTCTTTCGCCATCGCACTGTGCGGCTACTGGGAAATCAGCGCCCGGCGCCCCAACCCGCCCGGAGTGCCGTTCCTGCGCGAGCACCAGGCCCGCGCGGCAACTGTTGCACGAGCCTGGATCGCTCACCGAACGCGCTGGGCCTGAAGGCCCCACCACCCCTTGTCTTGGGCCACCCACGTTGGGCTGGCTCATGCCCACCGTCATTTCTGACACCCGAGGAGACCCGTGATGTCCGTTCATCACCGCGACCAAGCTGGAGCCGAGTCCGTGTTCGTCCCGGCCGGCACGACGTGCGGTGATGCCGTGACAACAGCAAACCTCACCCAGCACGGGCCAAACGCCGCGGTCGTCGTGCGTACCTCGGACGGCGCCCTCAAGGACCTCAGCTGGGCGCCAGACGTGGACACGAAGGTCGACGTGGTGCGCATGTCGAGCCCCGACGGGCTCGCTGTACTGCGACACTCCACCGCTCACGTCCTCGCCCAGGCCGTGCAGGATCTCTTCCCCCACGCGAAGCTCGGCATCGGTCCGGCCATCGCCGACGGCTTCTACTACGACTTCGCCACCGACACTCCCTTCAACGCCGACGACCTGGAGCGCATCGAACAGCGCATGCGGGAGATCATCAGCGCCGGACAGCTTTTCCAGCGACGGGCCGTCGCCTCCGTTGAAGCCGCAAAGTCAGAGCTGGCGGAGGAGCCGTACAAGCTGGAGCTCATTGACCTCAAAGGCAGTGCGGGGATCGACACCAGCGAGGTGATGGAGGTCGGCGAGGGCCAGCTCACCATCTACGACAACCTCGACGCCAAGAGCGGCAAGGTGTGCTGGTCCGACCTGTGCCGCGGCCCGCATCTGCCGTCGACCCGGCTCATCCCTGCCTTCAAGCTCACACGGAACGCTGCTGCCTACTGGCGTGGCAACGAGGCGAACCCCCAGCTCCAGCGGATCTACGGAACGGCCTGGCCCACCCGCGACGCGTTGAAGGAGCACCTGTTCCGGCTTGAGGAGGCTGCGAAACGGGATCACCGTCGCATCGGCGAGGAACTGGACCTGTTCGCCTTCAGTGAGGAGATCGGCAAGGGGCTCCCCTTGTGGCTTCCGAACGGAACGGTCATCCGCGACGAGCTGGAGAACTGGGCGCGGGAGCAAGAGCGGGCACTGGGCTACCAGCGAGTCTCCACCCCACACCTGTCCAAGGACGCCCTGTACTACCTGTCCGGACACCTGCCCTACTACACAGACGACTTGTACGCGCCCATCGAGATCGAGGGAGAGACGTACTACCTACGGCCGATGAACTGCCCCCACCACCACATGGTGTTCCGGGCCAGGCCACACAGCTACCGCGACCTCCCCTACAAGATCGCCGAATACGGCACCGTGTACCGATTCGAGCGCAGCGGCCAGCTCTACGGGCTCATGCGGGCCCGCGGCTTCACCCAAAACGACGCCCACATCTACTGCACGCTGGACCAGGCCAAGGACCAGTTCCTTGAGGTCATGCAGATGCACGCGGACTACTACCGCACCCTGGGAATCAGCGACTTCTACATGGTCCTCGCCCTTCGCGACCCCGCGAACACCAGCAAGTACCACGACGACGAGCAAATGTGGCAGGACGCCGAGCGCATCACCCGGGAAGCCATGGAAGAGTCCGGCATCCCCTACATTGAAGATCCCGGCGGCGCAGCCCACTACGGGCCCAAGGTCGACTTCATGTTCAAGACGGTAACCGGCAAGCCCTATGCCGCCTCCACGAACCAAGTTGACCTCTACACCCCACGCCGCTTCAACCTCACCTACACCGCAAAGGACGGCACTGAACAGCCCGTCGCGGTCATCCACCGCGCACCGCTCGGCTCCCACGAACGGTTCGTCGGCTTCCTCACCGAGCACTTCGGCGGCGCCTTCCCCATCTGGCTCGCGCCGGAACAGGCCCGCGTCATCCCCGTCATGCCCGATCTCCTTGACTACGCCCACAGTGTTCGAGAGGCACTGTCCAAGGCTGGCCTGCGGGTCGACGTCGACAGCAGTGACGCCCGATTGAACGCGAAGATCCGTAAGGCTGTGACCAGGAAGATCCCCCTGACCCTCGTCGTAGGCCGCCGCGAAGCCGAAGGCAACAGTGTCACGGTCCGCTACCGCTCCGGCGAAGAACAGACGCTCTCCCTGCCCGCATTCATTGAACAGGCAGCCGAGCTGGTGCGAACCAAGAGCTTGGAAGGCGCCGGACATTTCCGGTCCAACTGAGCCTTCCAGTAAATAGTTTGTCGGCTGGCCGAGCCACAGCAACCATCCTGATGGCCCGGCCAGTCCGCACTTCTTCCAGCTTTCGGGGGCTGGCCCGCCTTCCCACACGAGCGACGGGATCTTGATCGCGATCCGGTCAGGCGGCGAACTTGGCTAGGGCCGCGTCGATTCGGGCCAAGGCGCGATCTTTGCGTAGGACCTCCAGGGACTCGAAGAGGGCAATGCCGATGATGCGGCCGGTGATCGCGACGCGGACGGGTGCCTGGGCCTTGCCGAGCTTCAGGCCGTGCTCCTCGCCGGCAGCCAGAACGGCCCCCTTCAAATCCAACGGATGTCCTACGCGGCACGCGAGAAGTCGTAGACCGCGAAGTCGGTGACCGGGCGGTACCCGATCCGCTGGTAGAGGCCGTTGCTGGTGGGGTTGGCCAGGTCCGCGAACAGCAAGACGTCCGCCGCGCCTGCGGCCAGCGCGGCCCGGCTCACTTCGACCGTCGCGGCGCCTGCGTAACCGCGGCCGCGCAGATGCGCCGGGGTGTAGACGGGGGCCACCCGGATCTGGCCGGCGACCATCGGAGTCACGCCCGCCATGGAGACCGGGGTACCGTCCACGTTCTCCCAGAGCGTGACGCGTCCGTAGGCGATGCGCGTGTCGGCCCAGGAGCCGGGGTCAGCGGGGCCAACCGCTCCGATGGCGTCGACGAACTCGCGGTACCAGGTGATGAGTTGCTTACGGTCGTGCTCGCAGGCGACTCGCCCCCGTCCCTCTGGGAGCGGCTCCGGTGGCGTGAGCGTGCCGAGACGGTACAGGCGCTCCCGCTCGTGGAGCGTCGGCGTCGCGCCTGTGCGCTGCCCCCATGCCTCGGCGAAGGCGGTGGCGGTGTCGTGGTCTGCAGTGACACCGGGGAGGAGGGGACTGAGGCCGGCCAGGTGGGCGGCGAGGGAATTGGCCTCGTCGAGGGTGAGCGGGGTCAAGATGAGGCGGCGGGGCGGGGTGCGGAAGAAGGCCGCACTCACCTCGCCCGCCCGCTCCAGCCAGCCGAAGATGGGGGCTTCGGTGCCGTACGTGTCAGCCCCACGCGTGCGCAGTGTCTCGGTCACGGTCAGCGGGATGGTGTGCAGGGCGGGGCGGGAGCGCAAGAAGTCTCCGGCGCGGGCAAGGAAGTCGTCGACGTCTACGGTGAGGTGCCAGTCATCCGGGCGCATGCCTCATAGTCCCTGAACTCGGAGCACACGCTGGTAGCGAAGCTCGGTGAGCGTGATCTCGTCGTAGGAGTCGTCTTGAATGGCGCCGTCGGCTTGATAGCCGGCCCGCTCGTAGAAGCGCCGGGCTCGTTGGTTGTCAGAGAGAACCCACAAGGCCGACGCTTCGAAGCCCTGACTCTTCATCTGAGTGTGAGCCTCCTCCAGGAGCCTCCGGCCGATGCCCTGGCCGATCAGATCCGGCGACACGTACAGGGCATAGACCTCACCAACCTGCCCCGGACCAGACATCTCACTTCGACACGGCCCGAAGCAGATCCACCCCACCGGGCCGCGTTCATCGAGCGCCACAAGATCTCGTGACTGCCGACGGGGTTGAGAGAACAAATGCCTCCGGTGAACGGCATCACCCTCGACCGTCATTGCATCCAGGTACGTCTGGGGAACGATGCCGGCGTACGCCGCCTGCCATCCCCGGACTCGGATCGTCGAGACGGCCGAGATGTCAGCCCCATCCATCTCCCTCACATGCACCATCGCGCCACGGTAATGCCATAGGTACCTGAGAATGAACTGCTTTACTTCGCTGCCGAGCCGTCGGGATTGAAAGCGCCTGCTGAGGACGATCTACGCCTCAGGCTGGCGCACACGGCCAGCACGAGTACCCGAGAAACCAATCACACCAGCCCTTTGACTGGCGTCTTCAAGTTGGCGGCGACTCACTGGTGATCACCCGACCGGCAGGGACAGGTCAGCAGCCGCCAGGCGCTCGTGCAGTTCGCCAAGTGCCGTGCGGTTGCTGTCGAATCGGAGCGCACTGTGGGCTGCCTGGAAGTCCAGCCACTGGATGTTGGTGTGCTCGTGGGAGATTTTGACCTCTACGCCGGTCAGGTCGGCGGCAAACGAGTGCTCTGGGACGACGTAGGTTCCGGTGGGCCAGATGCCGCGATCGCTGAAGAACCGCGCCGGGATGCTGGCTGTGGTCTGCAGCGGGTACAGCGGTACGGGCTCGTCGAGACCAAGCTCTTCACTGACCTCGCGTACGGCGGCTTGTACCGGGCTCTCACCGGCCTCACCACCTCCAGCCACGGGCTGCCAGACGTTCATGTCCTCGCGCCGTAGGACAGCGAACTCGGTCTGAGCGCCAACTGCGCGGAAGGGGAGGACAAGGACCTGGAAGGGCGCTCGGGGCATGCAGGGCTCCTCAACTGGCGATCGAGTTAGACCTGGGTTTGGTCGACCAGGCCACGCTGTTCTTGACGCAGATGGTGTCGGCGCTCATGGACCTCTTCCACGGTGTATATGGCATCGGCGAGTTCTGCTGGTCCATCGTTTCAAGTCCGGCATGCCCGCACGAGCCCACAAAGGCGTTGCAGGGGGAGGGAGCGCAGCTCAGGATGGACACGTGACCCAGATCCGCACTGCATCGACAGACGACGTTGCCTTACTCGCGACCCTCAACGCCATCGTTCACGACCTGCACGTACGGCACCGACCCGATCTGTTCGTCGATTCTCCGGAACAAGAAGCGTTCTTCAAGGCCCAGATAGCCGATCCGTCCGTTACTGTCCTCGTCGCAGACGGGGCAGACGGCAGGGCTCTCGGATACGCCATCGTCCGAGTCATCAACCGGCGCGGCAACGCGCTCATAAGGCCAGACACGGTCATCTCGCTAGACCAGATTGCCGTGGTACCTGACGCTGCTCGTACTGGAGTCGGCTCAGAACTCCTGGAAGCCGTACGTGAAGTGGGACGGAGCGCAGGCTGCCGACGCCTGGTAACCGATGTCTGGGACTTCAACGAGGAGGCTCGGGCATTCTACGAGAGCTCCGGTTTCAGGCCAATGAATCACCTCCTGGATCAGCAGCTCTGATTTCAACGTGAAACCCTGACCTCCCGGGACAGGCAGCTGCTTCCGGCAAATAGATCTCCCTGAGCCGCCTACCGCCCGACGACACGAAGTTTGAGCTCAATAGCCGACAAGCGTGCGGATTGTCCTTCTGCCCCCCGGCAGCAGCCGCGTTGACGCTCCGAATTCCAGAGGCGAACGGCTCTGGCACGGGGAGGAAACCCGTCGCGCGGTGGCGGGTCTTCCGCCACGCTTGCTGCATGCCGAAGATTCTCACCCCACGTCTTCCGTACACCGCCACCGCCGTGCGGCCTCGCTGGACCGAGCTCCCTCAAGACGTGCGTGGGCTTGTCGAACGCCACCTTGGTAGTGCCGTACAGCCGGGGCGAAGCGTGGGGAGCGGCTTCACCAGCGGGTACGCCGCCGTCATCCGAGGCGCCCATGGCTCCCAGTTCGTCAAAGCAGTGAATGCCTCGGCCAACGCTGTGGTCGCCGACAGCTACCGTCGGGAGGCACTGATCAACGAGGCCCTCCCCGCGCCCGTGCCGGCACCTCGTATCCAGTGGAGGGAGGAGCGCGACGGATGGCTCGTCCTGGGCTTCGATGCCATCGACGGCCATATGCCGGTAGCCCCGTGGCGGGCAGACGAGCTCACCGCCACCCTCGACGCGTACGCGCAGACCGCCGAGGCACTCGGAGCCCCTTCTGAACGACTCCGACAGATCGGCCTGAAGCCGCTCGGTGACGGAGGCGACTTCGACGACTGGCGTACCCAAGCCTCCACCGGCCCCGGCGCGGTCACCCTCCCCAAATGGGTACCCACGGAGAAGGTCGACGTACTGGCGAACTTGGAAGCGGAGTGGCGACAATCCGCGGCTGGCAACGCGGTCCTGCACAACGACCTGCGTCAGGACAACGTACTCATCGACGCGCACGGCACCGCATGGATCTGTGACTGGAACTGGCCCTGCCTGGGGGCAAGTTGGTTCGACCTCGTGCTGCTGCTGGCTACCGCGTTCGCCGACGGCCACGATGCGACCGCGCTTTTTCACGCCCATCCCACAGCCCGAGGCGTGGACGGAGAACAACTTGATGCTGTGCTCGCCGCCCTCTCCGGTTTCTTCCTGGTATCTGGCGCGCACCCACCGGCGGACTGGTCTCCGTACATTCGCCAGCACCAGACCTGGTGCGGTGAGGTCACGCTGCGGTGGCTGGCCGACAGGCGCGGATGGTACCTGTGACCACAGCAGACAGATGCTGTGTCCACGCACCCGAAGACCAGCTTCCGGCGGCTGGCGCCAGGACCTCGCACGGCAGCCACTTCCGCAGCACCTCCGGCACGGGAACTGTGCCGTTGGGCTGCTGATGCTGTTCCAGGATGGCCGGCAGCAGGCGGCTCGTGGCCAGTCCCGAGGCGTTCAGGGTGTGGACGTAGGCCGGCTTGCCCTGGCGGGGACGGTAGCGAATGCTGCCGCGCCGGGCCTGGTAGTCGCGGGCGTTCGACACCGAGCTGACCTCGACGTACGTGCCCAGGCTCGGCAGCCACACCTCGACGTCGAAGGTCTTCGCCATCGCGCCGCTCATGTCGCCCGCAGCCAGGCGCGTGACCCGGTAGTGCAGGCCGAGGTCGGCGACCAACTGCTCGGCCTTGCCCAGGAGTTCGTCATGGGCGGCCTGCGCCTGGTCGGGTGTGGTGAACTGGAACATCTCGACCTTGTTGAACTGGTGCCCACGCAGCGTCCCGCGATCCGCAGCCCGGTGGGCACCGGCCTCCTTGCGGTAGCTGGGCGTGTAGGCGAAGTACCGCCGGGGCAGTTCGGCCTCCCGTAGTGTCTCGTCCCGATGCAGGTTGACCAACGCGGTTTCCGCGGTCGGCAGCAGAAACCTTGCGGGACCGCGCTCTTCGCCCTCCAGGGTGAACACCTCGTCGGCGAACTTCGGGAACTGCCCTGCGGTGTATCCCGCCTCGTACGTCAGGATGTGTGGTGGCAGCACGAACTCGTAGCCGTCACGGACGTGCGCCTCGGTGAAGTAGTTGAGCAACGCCCACTCCATCAGTGCGCCGTTGCCGCGGTAGATCCAGAATCCGCCGCCCGCGAGCCTGGTACCGCGCCGGTGAGCGACGAGCCCGAGCCCGGCGGCGAGCTCCACGTGGTCCCTCGGCGGGAAGGCGAACCGGGGTGGCTGCCCGATGGTGCGAACGACTTCGTTGTTCTCCTTGCCACCGGCCGGTACGTCGTCGTCGGGAAGGTTCGGCAACGGGTCCAGGAAAGCGCGGTGGGCCTCCTCCAGCTCTCCCAGCCGCTGCTCGGCCTCGCCCAGCTGCCCGATGAGCGCCTTGGCTCGGGCATGCAGGTCCTCGACGGCCTTACCAGCGCGCTGCCTGCGAGCGATCTCGCCCGAGCGCGTGTTCCGCTCGCCGCGCAGCCTCTCCACGTCCCTGCGTACATCGCGCAGCTCGTGGTCCAGACGGAGGAAGGCGTCGATGTCGACATGGACGGCGCGCTTGGCCAGCGCGGCACGCACGTACTCGGGTTGTGTGCGGATGAGGGTGATGTCCAGCATCAGCTGGTTCTCCCATTCGACCAGGCCCTCGGCGAGGGCGTGATCCCTTGGGGGCGCGGGCGAGAAGGGCAACTCGCGGTGCCACCGCGCCTTCGCCGCCAACAGCGTGGCGGCCTCGTTCTAAACCCTGTGACGGGGGTCGGCCGGCGAGGCATGGGGCCACCCGTTGTGGCCTTTCCTCCTCGCACTCGGGAGGGGATTCACTCCGGGACGCGAGGCCGCCGTCACAGCACCAGGCGGCTCTCTCGGCTCGCGGGACCCGGGTTACTTGGCTCCGTCATCGCGTTGCAACCGAGAGTAAGGGGCGACTCTCACACGGGCCAGCGATTTATCGGCCGACACACCTTCGAGCCCTGTGTGATGTAGGTCTCGTAGGCCGGTCAAGGCTTCCGGCGATTCCGCCTCGCGGCACGGCAGCAGGAGGAGGGGTCCAGCTCGGCGTGCGACCCAGCCGTGAGGTGCCCGAGCTACCTGGTTCAGCTACAGGGATCAGTCGTACAGGCGCCCCAGCAGGGCGCCCTGGCCGGACTGCAGGACGTGAGCGGCCTCCAGCGGGATCCAGAAGCACTCGAAGTGCGTGGGCCCCTGCTCCCCGTCGTGATCCTCCTGGCTCATCCACCGATCCGGAGTTGGCTCGGTCAGCTCCAGGTGGAAGACGTGGCGGTGCTGCAGTTCGAACCGGTACGGGCTGAGGTCGTACTCGGTCTCGCCGAGCTTCCTCATGACCTTGAAGCCCTTCAGGCCGGTCTCCTCCCTGGCCTCGCGCAGCGCCGCCGCCTCCGGCGTCTCACCCTCGCGGACGCTGCCGGCCGGTACCTGGATACCGACCTCCTCGTAGCTGTAGGCGGTGTGCCGGAAGACCAGCAGCATTCCGTCGCGCACGACGTAGCACAGCACCTTCTCCTTGGTGACCCTCTCGGGCACGGAAATACCCCCTTCATTTGTCGGAACCGGTCGCGCGCCCGGCGGCGCCTGTCACCAGTAGAGCTGATCACCTCAACGGGAGCCCGCAAACCGCATGAAGGGGTTCATATAGGCTGCTCGCTCCGTCTGTTGCCGCCGCATTGATCTGGGGAGTTCCCTGTGACCGTAGCGACCGAACCGGCCGTCCCGCCCGCCGACGAGACGTCGGAAGAAGAGAGTTTCTGGGACGAGAGGGCGTCGTCCGGCAGTGAGGTCGTGGCGGGCGCTGCAGACGACCTCGTTGTCCGGGATGCCCGCGAGTTCGGGGCGTACGCGCGGACCGGCGGCTGGGCGTTCGCGCTGAAGGTCGCGCGCAGCGTGCGGCCCGGCGGGCAGGCCGCGGGGGAGACTCCGAAGGTCTCCGCGAAGGAGTTCGCCGAGCTGGCCGGGTGCTCGCCGGAGCGCGTGATGCGGTTCTACAAGGCGTGGGACATGGCCGCCGATGACGGTGTCGTCCCGCAGTTCGAGGCGCTGGCCCCCGGTGAGGACATCGAGCTGCCGGATGCCGAGGTGTGGCTCTCGTACTACAGCTCCCGGAACAGCGCCACGTCCGTCCGCGGTACCGCGATCACTGCTGCGGCCGAGGCCGAGGGGATCCGGCCGACCAAGGCCCTGGAGGTTGCGGAGAACCCCACCGCGCTGCGTGCCGCGATCCTCGCCGACCCCTCTACCGCCGGGGCCGCCCGGGCCGGGCTGCTGGATCGGCTCAAGGAGGATCCGGCCCTGCAGGCGGAGTTGGCCCGCGACGTCCTGCGGACCGACGGGCTGAAGAAGGCGGTGGCGAACGAGAGCCGGGCGGCCGACCGGATCGGATACGTGCGCCAGATCGTGGAGAACGGTCAGGTCAAAACCCCGGCCGGACAGACCATCGAGGCCCCCGTCGAACTGCGTGCGGAGGCCGAGCGGCACCTGTCCCTCCTCGATGAACTGGACGATGACGAAGAGGTCGGTGAGTGGGTCACCGAGGCGTACGACACGGTCAAGGGCCTCGTGGTCCAGGCCGTCGAGGCCGATCCCGAACTGCGCGTCCAGGAACGCCGGACCAAGTTCTACAGCAGTCTGCAGAAGGCGACGAAGGTGTTCGAAGAGCTGACCTTCGACGACGCCGACGACATCTACGAGGACGACATGGTCCAGCGGCTGGAAGAGCTCCAGCAGGCCATCGCCACCTGCATCACCGCCCTCCGCAAGGCGGCCCCCGAACGTTGAGCGGCCGCTTTGTACCCGACGGTTGGGCGCAGAGTAGGCCGTGCGTTACAGAGTCGCCTTGCGGTGGATGTGGAGCAATGCTCGGGCCCTGATCGCGCTCGCTGGCCCCGGGCCCACACAACAGATGAGCCTGGGGCGAACTATTGTGTGTCAGCGCACAGTTCGTGCCGATGCTCGCTGACCGAGCTACCTTGCGGCCCCACCATGTCGGTAGCCGGACCACAACCTAGAACCGTCAGACACGGCTGGCCGCAACCACAACTGCTGTCTCGGCGAAGAAGAAGCGTCCCTCGGCTGCGGCCTGCTGCACCGCTGCAAACCACTCCTCGACCTCGACGGTGTCCACCTGCCCGCAGCCCCGGAGGGCGGTCGCGCGCAAGGCGCCCCGGATGTCCCCGACCCTGCGCGCTGCATGACCTGCGAGTTCAGTTGAATGGGTCACCAGCGTCTCCACATGCGTCCTGGCCAGCTGGGAAGCCGCCACAAGCCCTGGCAGCTTGCGGCCCATGCGCCCGTCCGAGCTGTCCATCCACGCCGGCGCATCATCCGCGAAGGCGTGCAGAATCTTCCTGTCCAGCCCTGCGGGCGGCCCGGAGATGATGAGCGAGTCGAAGTCCGAGTGGGAGAACACCGCCCGCCCGCCAGGCCGGAGCACCCGCCACACCTCGTCCAGGAGCAGGGACGGCTCGGGCAGGCATTCCAGAAGGTTGGAGGAGATGACCACGTCCACGCTGGCGTCTTCGAGCGGGAACTGTTCCCGCAGGTCTGCGGCAGCCAACTTCACCGGCCCGGCGTGGCGTTTCAGCCGCGCCCGAGCCTTCGCCAACGACTCGCCAGCGCGGTCGTATCCGATGAGCTGCGCTTGCGGATAGCGTTTGGAGAAGGCGCCAAGGGCCGGGCCGGCCCCACAGCCAAGGTCCACTACCGAGCCCTGCTCGGGAATCTCCGCCAAGTTTACGAACCGGTCGTGCAACATGTCGTTCGTCTCGAACATGCACGCCCTCCTCTGGAGCGACGAGACGGTGAGTGCTCACCTTAGGAGCCGGACCCTCTCTTCGCCTCCGCATATCGCGAGGTGCCGTCGACCTCATGACTCATGTAACTGTGCTTCAGGCAGGTGGGAATAGTCCCTCGGAGCACCTTTCCTCGGCGCATCGCGACTCTGCGTCGGAGGCGGGTCGATGAGCCCGAGGGGTCGCAGGTGCTAAAGCTTGCCGGACTCGAAGAGATATCACCGTTGTGATGTGCCAAGCACCAAGAACCATGACACAGTTAGCGGGTCCCTACGGGTAACAACTGCCTGCTCGCTCGCTATTGCTCGTAGCGAGAGGCCGTGTCATGACCGCCCTGCCTGTCTGAATCCCCCCGTTGAGGGCGGGCAGGGCTTCCCCCCTTCGGTCCCGATCTCTCGACGATGCCGTAAGGAACACCACGCCGACCCTCAGATGGTTCGGGCTCGTCGGGCAGAGCATTTGACGGCCTCCACCCTGCGCTGGGGCGCACAGCTCGGCCGCCCACCAGGGATGTCCGACTCATCCCGTAGAGTCACCCTGAGCAACAAATTCGCACACCCGTACCGCAACGAGAACTATGGGGGCATCGACGCATGGTCGAGTTCCACAAGCCCGACGAGTCGCAGCCTCAGCCTCCCCACGGCGCGACGCCTGGAAATGACGCAGGTCCTGGCCTGTACGGACCAGGACCTGGATGGGGGTCAGGCGGGCGGCCCGGCTACCCGCACCCGGCACAGCCGCCGTCGACCGCAGCCATGTGGACCCATCTCTCCGCGCTGCTCACCATCACCGTCGGCGCGAGCTTCTGCTGCGGCCTCGGCGGCATCCTCGGCTGGATCGCCCCGATGACCATCCGCAACAACCCCCGCAACCTGCATGACCCACTCGTCCGCCATCACGGCGCCCAGGCGATGAACTTCGGCATCACCCAGGGCATCATGGTGGTCTTGGGCTTCATCATGTACCTCAGCGGCGTCATGACCCTCTCCCTCACCACGGTGGACCAGCGCTCCGAACCGGTCGTCCCGCTAGCCCTCCCGATCGTGCTACTGAGCGTGCTCGCCCTGCTGGGAGCATTCGTCATCACCGGCATCGTTTTCGCCATCATCGGCACCGTCAAGGCCAGCCGCGGGCAGATATGGTCCTACCCGAAGTTCGTCGCCTGGCCGATGGTCAAGGCGTAAAGCAAATCCGGGGAGACTCGCCTTCGGCGCGATTGAAGACCAGCAACTCCGGAGGAAAACTATCCTCGATTTGCTAGGTGCTAAGAAGAAGCCCCTCATGCGAAATGAGGGGCTTCCGTCTTATTCAGGTGGATTAGCGAGCCTTCTGGTACGCCTCGCGAATGTCAGCCGGGACGCGACCGCGGTCATTGACCTGGTAGCCGTTCTCCTTCGCCCATGCCCTGATCGCCGCGGTGTCGTCACCACCGACAGCGGCCTTCCGGGGCTTACGAGCCCGGCCGGTCTTGCGGCCGGCCTTAAGGAAGGGATCAACGGCCTCAAGTAGCTTGTCGTAGCTGTCCGGGCCGAGGTCGATCTCGTACGCCACGCCATCGAGAGCAATGGTGTGCGTTGCCGCCTCTGAGGTCTCTTCGCCCGTGAGGTCGTCTGTGTAGATGATGACGGTCTTCTGTGCCATGGCTGAAAGTGTAAATGCTTCTGCTGTTTTCCGTCTCCACGGTTGATCGCACGGCGAACTTCCGGTAAATGAGAGAGCCAACGCTGATTGTGATGAGTACGCCACAACGTCCCAGCAGGTCCTGGAGGACGTTGTGGATCACGAGAGCGAAGCGCGCCAGCAGTGTGAGGTCTGGTCAGCGATCGTGGCCAAAGAACTCATCCACAACTCTTGACGACTGCTCGGCTCGGTGGTGGTACCAGACCTGGTGGAAGGCCGCGAAGTAGGGCGAGTCCTGGTCGACGGGGCCGAGGGCGCGCAGGACCGCGTCACCGCGTGGGTCGTCGCGCACGAACAGCCCGATCGCCGCGGAGATCCGTACGGCCTCGGCCTCGTCGTGGAGGGAAGTGGCGAGAGTGTCCGAAGGGGCGGGTGAGTCGGCGAGCGCCTTGCATGCCTGCTCGCGCACCGCGGGGTCCGTGTCCCGGGTGCACTCCAGGGCGGCAGTCACTGCCTCGGCCTGTCCCCTCGTTACTGCCCGGGTCAGGCCGGAGAGCGCCGTACGCCGTACCTGCGGGTCGCGGTGCCGGATGAGGGCGTACAGCGACTGCTCGGCCCGGGCATCCATGGCGTTGGCCAAGCCGGCGGTGAGGGCGCGCAACACCCGCGAGTCCTCCTCCCGGACCGCCCAGGCAAGGAAAAGTTCGACGATCGGCCGCTCGAAGGAGTCGTCGTCGCTCTCGTCGAAGAGAATGGCAAGGTGGAGCACTTCCGCACCGAAGTACCGCTCCAGCGGCTCCGGGCGGTCCCGCAGGTCGGCGGCTGCCGCCCACACGGCGGGGTCGTGGCGCTCGTGGAGCGTGAGCGTCGTGGAGGCCCAGACCGGCTGGTTGACGTCCGGCTCGGCCAGAGCGCGGCCCATCAGCTCTACGAAGGACGGCTTGACCCCGTACTTGGGCTCCAGCTCGGTGAGGATCGCGGTGTGCCCGTTGCGGACCGTCAGGTCACCGAGCGACAGTTCCTGGCAGTCGTTCTCCCAGCCGTCCCGCGCCGCCTTGCGCACGGCCGGGCCCGTCGCCCCGCTCCTGCGGCGCAGTTCGGCCTCGATGCCCGTCACATGCCAGCGCCGGGCCAGCGCCAGGGCGTTACGCCCCTCGGTGTCCTTGAGGCTCAGATCTGCTCCATGGGCGATGAGCTCGGATGTGATCTCTCAGGCGCCATGGTCGATCGCACGCAGCAGGGGCGTACGGCCCTCAGGAGCGGCGCGATTGAGCTGGATCGGGTGGCCCGAGGACATCAGTGCCTCGACGACCGGCAGGTCGAAGGCTTCCACCGCCAGGGACAAGGCCGAGATGCCGTGCTCGTCCACGGCATTGGGGTCCGTGCCCCCGTCCACCAGCGCCAATACCGCCTTGGCGTCTCCGCTCCGTACCGCGGCTATGAGCGGATCCTCACCCATGTGTTCCCGTTCCACCTTTCGTCTTGTCCCGGGTACGGTCACAGTGCCGAGCCGGTGATGAAGCGCCATGTCAGCGCGCCGAAATCGAGTGTTGCATCTGCCGAGACCACCATTTTGGAACGCTCAGTCACATCAGTGGCCTCCGGGAGAAGATCGACGCCGTCTGCGGGCGTCTGCCCTGGTAGGTCGAACCGCCGCCCGGCTGGACAGGGAGTCGGGGTGGTCCTACGAGAGCAGCCTGTCGGGCTCCCCGGGCCTGCTGGAGCGTTACCAGTAGTCCTACCGGCACGACATGAAGGAGGCCCGGTCCGTGTTGGACCGGGCCTCCTTCGCGTGGGGCTCCGGGCGACTTCACTTGGTTGAGCGTGGGAGAGCTTCGGTCAGGGCTCTCTGGACGAAGGCCCGTACGAGATCGGCGGCCTCGGCCGCGGCGACTTCCTTCGTCCAGCGAGTGCTGTGGCAGGCCAACATGAACCGGTACACGTCGTTGGTGTGCTCCAGCTCCCAGACATCGGGGTGGTTCCAGCAACATCCGTGTCGCTCGGTCTCTTCCAGATGGTTGCGGATCACGTCGATGCGGAAGCGGCGGGGGAGGGTCTGCTGCTCCAGGCACGCGCGGCACTCCAGGAGGTGCAGCACACTTCCTTCCCGGCGGAGGAATCTGACCCCTTTGCCCTCGAAGGTGTTGCAGCTGGCGCACAGTGGGCCTCGCACGTAGCCGTGGTCGTGGCAGTGGTCCCAGGTGAACGCCCGGCTCTGGCCGCAGAGCCGGCACAGGTAGTCGTCGGCGCGCATGGTGCGCCGTAGTGACTCATACAACGCGCCGCGAAGGTGGCCTTGGTAGCCCTGGTAGGCCACCCCTGAACATGGCGGGCATAACGTGACGTAGCCGTTGGCGGTCGGAGTCCGCCAGTCGCCCAGTGGAGGCCCCTGGGTTCCGCAGCCGGAGCAGATGCGGGCCTGGCTGACCAGGTCCGCTTCCAGGTGCTCCCAGCGGTCCAGCAGCTGCACGTAGGCGCGGGGGAGAAGCCAGTGTTGGCCGGACCAGGACAGTAGTCCGCGTGGCTTGGTGCCCGCGATGTTGTGCACGTGCGGCATGTCGCTGCGGGCCTCGATGAATTCAGTCATCGTCAGTCCGCCTGGCAGGCCGTTCTCTCCGATCTTCCGCCAGTCCTCGTCGTACCGGCGTTCTCGGTATTTCTTGTGGAAGGCGGCGTCGTACATCCAGGACCTCAGCTGGCGACGCCAGTCTGGGCGGCCCCATTCCTCCCGGCCGAGGTGGTCGCGGTACTCGGGAAGTTGCACCTCTACGAGGTCGGTGAAGTCGATGGGGGCTTCTGCGAGGGCACGGCCGGCGCGGCGGACGTCGCGTTCGTCGTACGTCCAGCGCGCCTTGTGCTTGTAGCCGCGCAGCGCCACGTCGCCGATGACGATGTGGCCGTGGTGGCGAAACAACTTGGTGCGGAGTAGGACGTCCGGCATAAGGGGGAGAGCACAGTTCCGGGTGAGGTCGGTGAAGGCGGCGTGGGCTGACTTCGGGCTGATGAGCATGGCCGGATGATGGCAGCGAGCTCTGACATCCGGCGCTGACCCTGGCAGCCGGTGGAGCGGGGTGCTGGTCCCGATGGCGTGCGAAGGTCGGAAAGGCGCCAAGCCAGGCTGGAATCCAGCCAGTTGGATGACTGTTCTTCCGCTGAGCATGACGTGGAACGCGAGACTCGCTCAGTCAGCGTGATCCGCCGGCTCTATGGTCGGCCGAGTCTTATGAGGGGTTCGCTTGAGTACGCACCATTACGTCCGAAGGCGCAGGCCGCCGGGTTCGTTCGACGCGGCGGCGGGTCTTTCTATCCTTAGTGTGCTGGCCACGATGTGGGTCTTCGGCGGAGGCCGGGACAGCGGTAAAGGCAGCGGGTGGTCCGTGCCGATGTGGTTGTGGATCGTGCTCACCGTGCTCCTCACCCTCATTGCTGCAGCCCTGTGCTACTTCCTGTGGGCCCGGGGCCGCAAGGAGACAGCCGCGCTCAAGGCGGCGGAGGAGACCGCTGAGCAGCAGCGGGAGCTTCATGCCCAGCAGCTGAGCCAGCTCAAGACCGTGACACCTCTGGCCACGCTCTTGGAGCTGAACCAGACGCAGATTGATGAGTATCACCGCATTGCCACCGATCAGGCAGATCGTTCGTTCCGGTCCTCTCAGCGGGCCATGGCGCTGGGGCTCCTGATCATCGTTGGGTGCTTCGCGGCCGGCTTGTACTTCACCGGAGGGGCGACGAAGGTTTTCGTGGCGGCGATCGCGGGGGTCGCTGCGGCGTTGGCTGCCTTCTTGAATCGTACGTATCTGCAGATGTACGGGCAGACCCTCAGCCAGCTCAACCGGTACTTCGAGCAGCCGGTCCTGACCGGCTACTACCTGACTGCCGAGCGGCTTTCTCAAGGGCTGAAGGATGATCCGGAGAGCGACATGCGCCGTCGCATCATCGATCAGGTGCTGGAGGCCAGTGCTCGGATGAACGGCGGGTACGGGTCCGCCGACTCCGCGGCGCGTTCGCAGGAACCGGAGACGTAGGGGGATTTCATGGTGAACAGGCATGCCCTCGCGTATGTGCGCGGCCTCGATATCGCTGACACGATGGCGCGGCGGGTGTTTTTGCTTTTGGTGGAGCGCACCAATGCTCCGGGTGACCGGTACCGGTTCGAGGATGTCCCGGAGATCACGGGGCTGGAGCTCCAGGATGCGGACATTCCGGTCCTCGCAGGGCGGCTCGGTCTCGATGTGGAGCGTTCCGCGAGCAGCTGCGTGGGCTGAAGCAGCACGTGCGGATGGACGTGTTCGAACACACCGATGGCGTCTGGGAGATCGTCTACGGGCGCCGAGGAACTGCTGGCGAGGCATTGATGGGCCGCTCCCGGCGGGTTGGCGCTACTGTCACAGAACTCCGACAGCAGATTTCTGCCTTCTCCGAGAAGGCGCGTAATGCCTTGGACGCACCGGATGGCACCTTCCCGTGACGCAGCTCCGCTGACCGGGTTCGCGCGGGCATGCTGGCGAGCCAACATGCTGTTGAACGCCCGAACTGCTACCCAGTTGGTCCGGGCAGTGCCTGCCCACCTTCCTGCAGCTTTCTACGGTAGGCCGGATGACTCTCAGGGGGCTTGCCTGGAGCTGGCAGTGAACGCTAACTACAGCGAGTGCTGCTTGGCCGCTCTGCGACCGTAGTTGTGCATCGGTACATACACCGCATCCACGGAGTTGCAGCGACCCAGCAGGAACGGACTCCACGCCATGACCACGTTCGTGGCGTTGCAGGTTTCCTTATGTGCTGGTTTGCGGGCATCGGGGAGGCTGGCTGCCGGCGCGGGCCTGTCTGATTCCCGAGGGATTGGGCACCGCGGGCGGCGGCGGGGGATTCCCGTTAACTGCATTGCCAGGTGAACATCGCTCGGTCAAAGCGGTGTTCGGCCAGATCTTCCGGACGTATGAGCCAGTAGAGGGTGCCGCAGTCGCCCCACATCATGTCGGCGTCGTCATCGGTGTCGAACTGAGTGAGCGGCACCCAGTGGAGTGCTTGTTCCTTGATGCGGGGGTCATTCCAGGGTGGATTGCCCAGTGCGCCGTGGGCAACTTCGGATTCCACATCGTCCTGTACCGGGTTGGCGTGGCCTCCGACGCGGTGCGTGGTGCCCTCGAAGTGGTCCCACAGGGATTCTTGGAAGTCCTCGTCCCACAGCGGGTGGCTCTCGGGCATCGGTGCGAACTCCTGGTAGACCGCAGGGTGCCAGAGGTACGGTGCCGTCGTCTCCACACGGGCCGTTAGTGGCACCTCGGGATACGGCTGGATCCCTTCCGGCGCTGCCCGCTCGACGACGCAGGCGTCCCCGGGTATGTACAGCACGCGCGCTCCCGCCCAGCTGTCGGGTTCGTCGGGCGCGACCATTGCGCAGCCGTCATCCAACTGCCCATCAAAGAAGAAGAAGGCCAGTGTGCCGTCCGTCGGCAAGGTGATGTCGAGCGCGGCGGAGGGGAGCATGGAGCAGTTGAGCGAAGCAATAAAGGAGAGGGGGCCGTGCCCCTCCCACGCCGGCCACTCCTCGTTCTCCGGCAGCTTCGGCAGGCCGCCGAGCTGGCCGATGACGGGGCCAGCATCCGTGTCTACCGACTTCTCCAGGCGCAGCCCTGGCCGCAGCAGGCCGATCCATCGTTCGGCGATGTCTGCGGGCAGGTGGGTGCGGGCGAGCGCGTGCAGGGTCTCAGTGGTGCTCTGCGTCATGGAAATGATGATGCACGGACCCACTGACAACACGTCGTCCGCGCCCGTGAGCCCGCACAGGCTGAAGAGGACTTGCGTTCCTCTTCGAGGTAAGCGCGTGGGCTGGATTGTGGGATGCCGATGCTGCTCTTTGAGGCGGCCGTGGTTCTTCGGTTACACGCAGCCCTCGCTCGTCGCCCGGTCCTTAAGGCGGGTGGCTACTGTGGACATGCAGGGCTCCTTGCTTGGACCTGGGCACTCAGTGGCCAATGACCCGGCAGGGCCGTGCACACGACGGGCGGGGGGAAAGTGCGCCATCATGCGAGAGTGCCTCGTGGCGACGGGGTGTGGCGTCGGTGACCGAGAAGACATCGACGAGTCTGAGGCAGCGGACGACTGAGGCGACGGACGGGAAATGGCACGGGATTACGACAGCCAGCTGCTGGAGTCGGTCGCGGT
Organism: Streptomyces sp. CT34; assembly: GCF_000805335.1. Lineage (GTDB taxonomy): Bacteria > Actinomycetota > Actinomycetes > Streptomycetales > Streptomycetaceae > Streptomyces. Next base: position 6,757,201 of record NZ_KN708638.1, read on the forward strand.
ACGCCGACGCAGGATGCGAGATGCCCTGTTGTTCGGCGCGCAGCGGGGGCGGCGCACGGCTGACGAGCGACTCGGGAAGGTGTTCGCGGGGATCGCGATCACGGCTGTCCTGTGCGCGGGGTGCGTGGGATGGTCGTTCCTTCAGCACACGCTGGCCAAGCAGAAGGCCGAGCAGACGAAGCAGCAGCGTCAGGTGCAGCAGTACGAGCGGCCGGCAAAGCCGGAGAAATCGTAGAACTCCGCAGATCCAGAATGTTTTGCTGTATCCCACCGGAAAATGCGCGATGGATTCTCGTAACAGGAAGCAGAGTTCCCTGAAGCCGGGCAGGCGGGGGCTGGCAGGATGGGCATGTCCAGTTGACCCAAGAGTCCTCAACACCGCGATGATAGGTTCCCGTAAGTGGTGAGCAGAACAACGACCTCCCAGGCGCAACTAAGCCGAGTGACCTTGATCGGCGAGCGACGCCGGGCCGACATCGTCCTGCTCTCCGACACCCCAATCGGGCAGCTACTCCCGGACATCCTTCAACTGCTTGACGACCGGTCTGCATCACAGCCGATGACCCGGCAGTTGATGACAGCCGACGGCTCCGTCCTGCCGCACGACAGCACGCTGGCGTCGGCCGGGATCACCGACGGCGCCGTGCTCCGGCTCGTCAGGATGCACTCTGCGCCGCCCGCCCCGCTAGTACACGACGTCACTGACGAGGTGGCTGACGATCTCGATCTGCGGGCTTGGCGCTGGCGTCCCGCTACGCGCCGAGCCAGCGCGGGCATAGCGTCCATCGCCTTCATGGTGATCGCTGCGCTGCTCGCTCGCAGTGAGTTCGCACTCGGTGCCCTGACCGGTGTTCTGGTAGCTGTCACGGTCGTGCTGGTGGTTGCTGGTGCGCTCGTCGCCAAGATCGGGCGCGGCAACCGGGGCCTGGCGGCGGCGCTCCTGCTTGCCTCCGGTGGACTCGGGATTCTCGCCGCGTGGACGGCTGCCGATGCGTACGGCTGGCCGGGAACGGCGCGGCTCGCTGCGGTTGCGGGCGCGCTGGTGGTGACGCTTGCGGCCCTCGGCTACTTCTCACCGCTCGGTAAGGGCGGGCTCGTGGGCGCGGCGACGATCGGCGTGCTCGCCCTCGCATGGGAGGCCGTTGCCGCTGTTCAGAATGATCCCTCCCGGCTCGGCGCGGTGATGGCAGTCGTGTCTTTGGTGCTGCTCGGCGTGCTGCCGCGGCTGGCCCTGATGGCCTCGGGGCTCACCGCGCTCGACGATGGCCGCGCGGGCGGCGTCTCTGTCAGCCGATATCAGGTGGGTACCGCGCTGGCGGCGACGCACCGCGGTCTTGCCCTGTCGACGATCGTCACCGCGGTCTCGGCGACCTTCGCCGGCTGGCTGCTCACCCAGGCCGAGAAGCCGACCGTGTGGACCGTGGCCTTGGCATCGCTCGTGATCGTCGTGCTGGTATCGAGGGCGCGGGCTTTCCCGCTGGTCGCCGAGGTCGTGGCGCTGCTCGCTGCCGCGTCGTGTCTTGTGGTGCGCCTGGTGGTGTTGTGGATGGAGCATGCAGGGGGCGCTGGACCGCTCGTCGTGCTGTGTGTGGCAGCGGTGCTGCCGCTGCTGGTCTTGGCAGTGGAAGTGCCCGAGCATGTGCAGGTGCGGCTGCGGCGCGTGGCTGATCTGGTCGAGTCCGTGGGCATGGTGGGGCTGTTCCCGCTCGCCTTTGGTGTGTTCGGTGTGTACGGGCAGCTGCTCAACCAGTTCTGAGTCGATGTGCAGGCGCTCCCGGGCGGGGCAGCAGGGTAGAGGTGAAGGGCAGGTATGCCGAACGGAAACGGCTGGCAGGGCGATGTCCTGCGCGACCTGACAGGCGGCGCCCAGCCGGGCACGCACAGGCCCGGCGACCAGGCGTACCGCAGTTCCGCGCAGAGCCCAGTTCTGCCGACGCAGAGTTTCCCGGCGTCGGGGGGTGGTACGCCTCAGCACGAGGGCGTCTCGTACCAGGGGCGCCAGTACGGGGAGCAGCAGACGTCGGCAGTCTCCCCTCAGCAACCCCAGCCGCACCGTGTTCCCGAATCCCAGTCGGTTGTGGACGACAGGCTGGTCGGCGTGGTGCGCCGCAAGCCGCAGCACGGTGAGTCATTCACGGCGCGTGCCGTACGCGCTGTCCGCGGCGCTCTTTCCTCGTCGGCCGCGCGTGAAGTAGCCGCGGCCACCCAGATCGCCGGGACGCTCCAGCAGCCTGTGACGACGGGTCGACAGATCGCCGTCACCTCCATCCGGGGCGGCGCCGGGAAGTCCACCGTCGCCGCGCTGCTCGGCACCACATTCGCGCACTACCGCCAAGACCCGGTCCTCTTCCTGGAAGCCGATCCGGCACTGGGCTCGCTGCCGCTGCGGCTCGGTGCCCAGACGCTGCGCTGGACCACCAGCGATGTCGCCGACATCGTCAAGCCGGACATGTCACTGCTCGACGTCACCGGCTATCTCGTCCAGCTCCCCAACAACGCCTGGCTGCTGCCCGCGAGCCAGGGCCAGATCGGCGCAATGCTGGACAGCCGCGCGTACGAGCAGGCCGTGGTGGCGCTGCGCCGCTACTTCGGGGTGATGGTCATCGACTGCGAGACGCTGCCCGCCGAAGTCGCCCGGGTCGCGCTCGCCGCCGCCCACGGCCGTGTTCTGACCACCCCGGCCACGCCGGAAGGCATCACCAGCACGTACTCCGTGCTGCAGTGGATGCAGGGGTTGCCCCGGCAGGTGATCGCCGGCACGGCCGTGGTGCTCACCGAACTGGTGCCGCACCAAGGAGTCGACCTCGACGAGGCTACCCAGCAACTGAAGTCCACCGGGGCAAGCGTCCAGGTCCTGCCGTACGACCGGCACTTGGCGGCCGGCGGACCGGTCCACACCGAGTTCCTCGCTCCGCCGACCAGGCAAGCCACCGCGCGCATTGCTGCGGAGGTCTTCCAGCTCTCCCAGAAGCGTTACTGACCGATGCTGTGCCCGATCGTGAATGACGGACGACGACGATGAGTACTCGACTGATCCACCGCCCGGCCCGGACCACCCGGCCCCCAGCCGCCTCCGAGGCGCGCATCATCGAGGCCCCGCCCAACCTCCCCGAGGGGAAGGCCGGCAACATCGCGATGTCGCTGCTGCCCGTCGCCGGCGTCATGTCGTCGGTGGTGATGATGACGGTGGTGCGCAACAGCCAGTTCGCCGGGCTGGGCGCGATCATCCTCGTCGTCACCGTCATCGGCTCCGTCGCGCTCGTCTTCTCACAGCGCGGCAAGGCCCAGCGCACTCGCCGCACCCAGCGCGAGGCGTACCTCGCATACCTGGAGGACTTGCGCGAGGAGCTCGCTGCCGACGAGCGCGGGCGTCGCGAGCGCGCCGAGCTCCTCAACCCGCCGCCACCCGCCCTCTACGACATCGTGCGGGACCCGGCTCGGCTGTGGGAGCGCCGCCGCACCGACGGCGACTTCCTGAGCGTACGGGTGGGCACCGGTGAGATGCCGGTGCGCGAGATGCAGGTCGCCCAGCAGGGCTCGTCGGTCCTCACTCCGCCCGACCGGTTCATGCTCAACGAGGCGTCGGCGCTGATGGGTCGCTTCCGCACCGGCACCGATCTGCCTCTGACCGTCCCGCTCGACCGCGTGGGCAACATCAGCGTCATCGGACCGCGCGAGGACTGCCTGCGCGTCGCACGCGCCCTGCTCGTCCAGGCCGCCACGATGCACGCCCCCGACGATGTGGCGATGGCCCTCGCGGTGCCCGGCGAACGGCTCGCCGACTGGGAGTGGGCCAAGTGGCTGCCGCACCTCCTGGACACCGAGCAGCTCGACGGCCCCGTCGCCGCCCGCCGAATAGCACCCTCCGCCCTCCAGCTCGCCCGGCAGCTCGGCCCGGAACTGCGCCGCCGCGCCTCCTACGCCGCCGAGGTGCGCCGCGGCCTGTCCGGCAACGACGCCCTGTCGATGACCTCCCGGCTACTGGTCGTCGCCGACGGACACGGCGACGACGCCGTCGACCTGCCGCGTCCCGACGAGGCGGTCGGCCTGCGCGAGATGGGGGTCACCGTCCTGCACCTGCTGGAGCAGCGCGTGCAAGAGCCGGGGCATGTGGGGGTCCGGATCACCATCGATGGCGACCAGGTGGTCATCGAGGACCTGCGCGGGCCCGAGCCGATCGGTGCCCACGGCACCGCGGACGACGTGACCATCCCGTTCGCCGAGGGCCTGGCCCGGATGCTGGCGCCGCTGCGCCTGTCCGCCGAGTCGCTCGCCGACGCACCCTTGACCGGGCCGATCGACTTCGCAGACATCCTCGGCATCGACGACATGGCCCGGCTCGACCTCCCACACCTGTGGGCACCCCGGAGCGAGCGAGCCTTCCTCCGCGTGCCGATCGGCCTCAACGACGCGCACGAGCCGGTGCTGTTGGACCTGAAGGAGTCCTCCGAGCTCGGTATGGGCCCGCACGGACTGTGCGTCGGCGCCACCGGCTCCGGTAAATCCGAACTCCTGCGCACCATCGTCCTTGCCTTGGCGGCCACGCACCCACCCGAGGACCTTTCCCTCGTCCTCGTCGACTACAAGGGCGGCGCGACCTTCGCGCCGTTCGCCAACCTGCCGCATGTTGCCGGCGTCATCACCAACCTGGAGAACCAGGCGGGCCTGGTCGAGCGCGTCCACGCTTCCCTTGCTGGCGAGGTCAAGCGGCGCCAGCAGGTCCTCAAGGACGCGGGCAACATCGCCGACATCGGCCACTACACCGCGCTGCGCGCCAACGGGCGGCCCGACCTGGAGGCGCTGCCGCACCTGTTCGTCATCATCGACGAATTCGGTGAACTGCTCACCGCCAAGCCGGACTTCATCGACCTGTTCCTGTCCATAGGCCGCATCGGCCGCTCCATCGGTGTGCACCTGCTGCTGTCCAGCCAGCGCATCGAGGGCGGCCAGCTCAAGGGCCTGGACACCTACCTCTCCTACCGGCTCGGCCTGCGGACCTTCTCCGCCGACGAATCCCGCACGGTCCTGGACACCACGGACGCCTTCCACCTACCGCCGATACCCGGCTTCGGCTACCTCAAGGTCGACACCAGCCACTACGACCGCTTCAAGGCAAGCTACGTCTCAGGCCCCTACCGCGGCCCCGTACAGCGTTCCGAGGACGAGGACACCGGTCCTCTCGCCCTGCCCTACGACACCTTCAACACCGCAGCCGACACCCAGGATGCGGACGCGGCCGAGCCGACGATGCGCCGCCGCGAGACCGGACCGACCGAACTGGCCGTCATGGTCGAGCAACTGGCCAACGCCTCCGGCGCGGTGCGCCGCATCTGGCTGCCCCCGCTGCCCGACGCACTCGCCCTGGACAAGGTCGCCGGCCCCCTGGACGTCGGTGCGCGCGGTACGCAGCTGGCCGGGCGCCGCGGCCCGCTCGAAGTCCCGCTCGGACTGCTCGACGACCCCACCAAGCAGTGGCAGGGCCAGTGGTACCTGGACCTCACGGTGGCCGGCGGGCACGCCGCCGTCATCGGCGGCCCCCAGTCCGGCAAGACCACGCTCTTGCGCACCCTCGTCCTCTCCCTCGCCCTGACCCACACCCCACGCGAGGTCGGCGTCTACGGTCTCGACCTCGTCGGCGGCGGCCTGGCAGCCCTGTCAGGTCTGCCGCACGTCGGAGGCATCGCCGGCCGCGCCGACCGCGAACGCGCCGCCCGCACCGTCGAAGAAGTACGCACCATGCTCGCCGCCCGTGAGGACCTCTTCCGCGAGCACGGCATCGACTCGCTCTCCCAGCTGCGCGACCTGCACGCGGAGGGCCGGCTGCCGCAGCTGCCCTCCGCCGAGATCGTCCTCGTCATCGACGGCTTCGGCGCGCTGCGCGACGACTTCGAGGAACTCGACGACGACATCACCGACATCCTCAAACGCGGCGGCGGCTACGGCGTCCACGTCGTCGCCAGCATGCTCCGCTGGAACGACGCCCGCATCGCCGTCCAGTCCAACTTCGGCACCCGCATCGAACTACGGCTCAACGACCCCAGCGAATCCAGCATCGACCACAAACTGGCCGCAACCCTCTCACCCGACGAGCCCGGCCGCGCCCTCACCAGCGGCAAGCTCTTCGCACAGGTCGCCCTGCCCCGCACCGACGGACTCACCGATGCCGCCGACATTGGCGCGGTCCTGGAGCGGACGACCCGCACGATCCGCGCCACCTGGAGCGGCGACGTCGCCCAGCCCGTACGGGTACTGCCGCACCTCCTGGAGCCCCACCTCCTGCCAGGCCCGGGCGCTGAACCACAGCGAGTGCCCATCGGCTTGGACCAGATGGCACTCCAGCCTGTTCTGCTCGACTTGTTCCAGCATGACCAGCACCTGCTGATCATGGGCGACAGCGAATGCGGCAAGACCAACCTGCTCAAGACCATCGCGAGCGGTCTCATCGAGCGGTACAGCGAGGACGAGCTGGTCTTCGCCATCATGGACCCCCGACGTAGCCTGCGCGGCGCGGTCCCTGAGGAATTCAACGGCGGCTACGCCTACAACGCCAAGCTGTGCGCGGGCCTTGCCACCGGCATCGCCGATGTCCTGGAAAAGCGGCTGCCCGACGACAGCACGCGCCCCCAGGACCTGGAACCCGGCAGCTGGGGCGGCGGTCCGCGGATCGTGGTCCTCGTCGACGACTACGACGTGCTGACCACCGCCGGCCAAGAACCACTCGCCCCGTTCCTGCCGTACATCCCCTCCGCGGTCGACATCGGCCTCCACTTCGTCCTCACCCGCCGCGTCGCAGGCGCCTCCCGCGGCCTCTACGAACCCCTCGTCCAGAGCCTGCGCGAGTCGGGCTCCTCAGCCCTGGTCATGGCGGGGGACCGCGGCGAAGGACAGCTGTTCCCCGGCGTCTACGCCGCCCAACAGCCCCCCGGCCGCGGCGTCCTCATCCGCAGAGGCCAGTCCAACCGCCTGATCCAGACCCTGTACTCCCCGACGTGATGAGCCGGCAGCCTCTCCCGCGCACGCATGCGCACCAAGAGCAGCCAGCGGTATCCATGCCACGAACGCGAAGGACCGGACGACCCCATGACCAAGGACGTCATCGCCCTCACCCAGCGCATGCCCGACCCGGGGGCCATACTCACCGGGCTGCTCTCCGGAGGCCCCGACAAACTGGTGGACACCAGGGGCGAGGGCGCCGTCGTGCGCCTGTGCGACAGTGAGGGCCGACCGCTGGTCTCCGTCGAGGCGCCGCTGCTCGTCCAGGTCCCGGGTGAGGCGGAGCGGCTGCTCGGAGCCACCGCGCCGCCGGTGCCGTACTGGTGGACCGAGGCCCGCGCCACCACCGGCGTCGAAGAGGCCGAGCGCCTTGCGGGTACCTTCGCGGCTCGTCTGGCGGCCTTGGCCGACGGCTCCACCTGGCCGCCCGAGGCCGCGCGCTCTTTGGCTGTGGTGGAGACCGACGGCGTGAGTATCGCGCCCACACCCGCCGCGGAGCAGCCCGCCGTCGATGTCCTCACCGACAAGGTCGCCGTCGTCATCCAGGACCGCCCGGTTCTCGCCATGACCGCCTGGCTCTCCGACGCCTTCCAGACCGCCGCCACCGCCGAGCTCGGCCTCCAAGTCGTCACCCCGCCGGGAACCACGCTCTCCCCGGCCGCACGTGACAGCCTCAGTATCTGGCCCTCCCGCTGGGTCGTACGCGACGAACGCGATGGCTACTACGACGGGCTGACCGGAGCCGTACTGCGCTGGCAGGACGGCATGTTCGCCCCCGTACCGTCGGCTGAGGCGACCGCGGACGACCCGCGGACCCCGGTGGCCGCTTCCTACAAGGAGGTCACGGTCACCGGCGAGCGTCAGCTGGCCGTGACGTTCCGCACCGTCCACCCCGCAGGCGAAGACTTGGTGCTCGGCGGCGCGCTGGAGACGACCTGGCGTGAACTGACCGGTGCGCCCCCGGCCGGGTGGGGAACCGCGGAACCCGCCAACCTCCCCTGGTCGCCGCGCCAGATTACCGACCTTGCGCGTGAGCGGGCGCCGGAGCCGACCTGGGCCGTGGCGGTCGGCAGCCCGGATCGGCCCGGCCTTGCCACGGTGCGCATCAGCCGTACGAAGGCGGGTGTGGAGGAAGATGTCACGCTGATGTTCGGCTACGGCCCCGACGAGCAGCCGCCGGTGGAGGCCCTGCCCAGGGTGGCGGAGGTGCTGGCCACCCGGCATCGCCTGCAGTCGATGCTTGTCCAGCTCCGCAAAGCCCGCCGCGACCTGGCGGTGTCGCCCCGCTTCGAGGGCCCGGGCGTCCCGGTTGCTTTCGTGCTCGGCGCGGAGGAGGTCCGCCAGATGCCCGATGACCGCGCCCGACGCACCCCGCTGTCCCAGCCGCCTGTTCCTCTCGGTCCGAAGACCCGCCCTGCGATGTACTACGCATTGCCCGGCGATCCGTCGGACCTGTCGGGCTGGCAGGACTTCGAGCGCCTGATGCGGCATCTCAAGGGCGAGTAAGGCCCCTGGAGCGGGGTCGTCGCCACCCCACGCTGAGCCGTTGTCACACCCTCGCCATAGCATGGTGTTTACGGATTGCGGCAATGACAACGCTGTTGATAGGCATGTCCGTACATACGATCGTCAAGTCCGCGGGGGGAGCCCGATGAAGTTCGACATGGGAGCGCAGACGCTCTCGACCTTGAGGTCGCAGTCGCAGGGATCGAGCACGGAACTGGGGACGTTGATCCACCAGCTCGTCCAGGCAGCCCAGCCGTTGGAGGGCAAGTTCAACGGCGCGGGCAAGGCCGCGTTCGACTCGTTCAAGTCGCACGCGGACGAGATCACGGCGGAGCTGAACAGTGCGCTGGCCGCGATCGTGGGCGGCCAGTCGGGCATGGAATCTGCCTTCGGCTCCGGTGTTCAGGAGCAGGCCGACAACGCCCGGTCGCAGATGTCGGCGGCGAACTTCGACGCCGCCCGCTTCTCGGGCCGCTGACAGCCCGATCGCGGAAGAAGTACTCAAGACCCCAGGGGGAGTGATTGTGATGGCTGCTGGCATGGACCGCCGCTCGTATGACTCGGGCGCATCGGCGGAAGCACAGGGCAACATCCAGGCGGTGATCGCGCGCCTGGAGCAGGTGATCGCAGCGCGTGACGCGCAGGTCAAGCAGGCGATGGCGGACTTCACGGCCGACGGTGTGGCCGAGGAGTACCACGGCAAGGAACTGCGCTGGAACCGCGCCTCGCAGGAGGTCAAGAACATCATCCACCTGCTGAAGACCACGCTGGAGAAGAACGACGCCACCGCGCACCAGACGCTCGCACGCGCGAAGTCCGCGGTCGACAACATCGGCTGAACCACCTAGGCGCATCAGCGGGAGGAGTGGTCCTCCGCAGTGCGCCAACGCGTTGCCGACCGCAGAAGGCGGTAGCGCAGCGCGGGGTGTGGTGGCGGTGATGGTGCAGTAGAGAGAGGAATGCGGGGGCGTTTATGGCGTCGTGGGACATTCAGCCGCAGGGAGTGCAGGGCCAGTTGAAGGTCGTCGGCGCACATGCCGAGGACCTGGGGGACGTCCTGAGCACGCTGTTGGCGGATTTGCGGGAGGCGGCTGAGGCGGCGGGTACGGCTGTGCCAGGCTCGCAGGCAGCCGCGCCGCCGCACGGGCCCGTGATGCCGGCACCCACGCTAAAGGGACCGACGGGCACGCCCGTGTTGTCGCAGAGGTCGTCGGGGCCGGTTGCCACGGCTCTGGTTCAGTACGCAGCGGGCCGCAGCGAGGTCTTCAAGGCGATGGCCGATCGTTGCCAGGCCGCCGTCCTGGGCGCGGCCAAAGCCACCAATGAGTACGTCCAGGGCGACCTGGAGGCGGCGAAGAACGCCCAGAGCGCCGCTCGGAACCTGCAGTTGGATGCGCTCAAGGACTTCGGGGGGAAGCAGAGATGAGCGACGACGCGCCGGTCGACCCGTTCGAGGTGCCGGTCTTCACCGGTGATCTGGACCTTCTCGAAACGAAGGTCAAGGCGCTGTCCCATGGCGGCCCCAAGGTCGAGACTGCCGGCTCGGACGTCCACAAGTCCTTCGGTGGCCTGTCTGCCTTCTACAAGGCGCCCGAGGCGGAGCAGCTGTTCGGCGTCACCAAACCCGTGGCGGACAAGGCCCGCGAGGTCGGCCACGACATGAGCGTCATCGCCGGCGCCCTGGGCACCTACGCCCGCGAGGTCCGCCCGCTGGTCAAGCAGCTCCAGCAACTCAAGCAGGACGCCGCCGACTTCCGCCACAAAGTCGACTCCAGCGACGACGACTGGCGTGAAGACGGCGACCTGACCGACGAGAACCTGGCGCGTCGCAACAAGATCGCCGAGGTTTGGGCTGCGTTCCAGGCAGCTGAGCGCGACTGCCACGCCAAGATCGTCGGCCTGGTCGGCGGCAAGGCCCTCCACGCCATCGACGCCTCCCACCCGACGGGGTACGGCTACGACGCCGAAACCCTCAAGCAGTCCAAGAGCCTGCCGTGGGGTGAGGCGGTCGAGGAATCCGTACCCTGGTGGAAGGTGTGGCGGCACGCCTACGACTTCGGCAAGGGCGTCTTCATCGACGGTGCGTGGGGCAGCATCAAGGGCCTGTTGACCCTGTTCGGCTGGGAGGGCTCGGAGGCCGCCGGACAGGCATGGCTCGGCCTGGCCAAGCTCACCACCACAACGTCGCTCATCCTGGCCATGCCCGGCTTGGCCGCCCCCTACTTGATGACGCCAGGGCACATGATGCCTTCCTGGTTCCGGGACTCGCGTACCGCGATGCTGGAGACCGGTAAGGCGTTCGTGGCGTGGGACCAGTGGGAATCCAACGGCTCCAGGGCCGCCGGGGCGGTCACCTTCAACGCCATCACCGCGATCATCACCCGTGGCGGCGGCGCCGCCGTCGAGGGCGCGAGCAAGGCCGGCGTGGCGATCAGAGCCGTGTCGATGGCCGGGAAAGTGGGCGAGGTCATCGACCCGATGACCTACGTCTTCAAAGGCGCAGGCGCCGGCATCTCCAAGATCGGCGACGTCATGGCCCACCTCAAGAACGCCGGCCACCTCCAGGTCCCGAAGATCTCCGAAGGCGCATATAGCCTCCCGGAAGGCGCCGCCAAGCTCGCGGACGGCACGGTGCAGCTCCCCAAGGGCACCGCAGTCCCGGACGGGGCGACCAAGCTCCCTCACGACAGAATCAGGCTGCCCGAGGACACCGTCACCCTCCCGCCAAATACGGTGAAGGACCCCTTCACCGGGAAGTACACGAGCGGCAGAGGCGACCTCTACAACGAGGACGGCAGCCTCTTCCAGAAAGCCGAAGACGCCCCCAAGGGACAGACCACCACACCGGCCACCGGAGTGGACAACCCGCGGACCGAGACCCCGGCCCGCCAGGAGCAGCCAGTCCTGGCCGGCGTTGGCGGACGCGGCGACGACATCACACGCGTCGGCTCGGAGATCTCCGACCCGGGCCGCGTCGGCGAAAACGTAGGCCACGGCAGCACCAGTTCGGGCGCCAACACCCTCACGGGCCGCGCCGGCGACCATGGCACCCCAGGTGGCAGTGCGGGCAACCGCATGCCTACTAGCAGCCACACCCCGGGCGGCGACGGGAGCACCCACCACACCCCGGGTACTGGCGGACTGGATAACTCCAGAGGTGGCGCAGGCCACGCCACGGAAGCAGGCGGCGCGGGCACCGGTGGTCATGGCTCCAGCGACGGCCCGTCTGTCCCGCACCAAGGCGATGGTCCCGTCGGCGCCGGAGGTGTGGACGACCTGGGCCATGCGGGTCACGACGCGATTGGTGACGGGTCGGTTCCACACGAGCCCGAGAGCCCGATCCTCCCTGGTGGGTCCGAACCCAGGCCGGACGGCGCTCGTTACGTCGAAGAGCCTGCCCCAGAAGATGTCCAGGCGGCACGGTTCTACGATGAGATCCGAGCCAACCCGAATTCCTTGGACATCGGGAGTATTTCCGAGAACACTGGTGTTAGCACTCAGGTGCTCGATCGTGTCCGTACCCACTTCTTCCTCACCAAGCACGTGGTTGCCCTTGCTCCTGGTGATGTACGGTTGGCGTATTTCACGCCCCGCAGCGACCTAGCTGAAATTTGGCAGGCGGCCAGTCAGCGCAGCTTGAGTCCTCAGGAAGCGATGAAGTTCGAGCGTTACATCGCACATGAATACGTGGAGAGTCACCTGATCGAGGCGGGTATACCATACCTGCGTGACGAGCCGCACCTTTGGCAGTATTTCCGTAACGAGAGTGAATCCGGCTACTATCGTGACTGGCCTAAAAGGCCGAACGATGCGGGCGCCCACGAGCTTGCGGCGAACGAGAACCGGGGCGGCTTCAACCACTGGCGCGGGCTGGGCCTTGAGGTCCCAAAGGTCGAACTGGCGCCCAATCTCTCCAACATCGACGAGGTGATGGCGGCCCTCTTCCAAGAGCTGCGATCGAAGGGAATTGAGCTGAAGTGACCGACCGGACATCATCTCCCATGCTGGATCGTCTTCGCGCGGTGGAATGGATGGGGGATTGGGACTATGCATTTGGTCATGTCATGTCTCGCCGCGTCTTGTTGCGTGAGTATTTGCGGCGGGCGGCCCTGTGGGCCCAGGTCTACTCGGTTGAGAGTGAGTGGCCTTTCTTTGACGTTACTCAATATGTGGACCCGGAATTTGACCTTCCCTTGAAACTAGCTTCAGAGCTTGAGGAATACCTGGGTCATGTGCCCAGCGGGGCTGTCAGGCGCACTTGTGTGGGTGCAGTGCGTCTGGCAGAACTCCGGGCACAGAACCCGACCGCGGTTCCCGATCTCCCTGATCTCTACGAGCCGTTGGTCCTCTTCTACGAGCGCGGCGGGGAGTTTGTCCGTGACAACGCCGGTTTCCTCGATCTGACAGGGGCGCTGTTTCGGCCGGGAACTCTGCAGGGCCATCTCGGCACCACGCCCCTCAGCGCGCTCAGCGACACCGTCCTCAATGCCGTCGACGCCGAAGGGCGCGTCTCGTACTACACCGCAGCAGATGGCCAGGGGCCGCTACTGAGGCGTCGTGAGCTGCGAGACGAGCAGTGTGACGAGCTGTTCACCCGGAACCTCCGGTGGGAGCCGACAGACCAGGTCCCAGGCTCCACGGGGGACATGAAGGATGCAGGCTTGGTCGAGCTCGACGAGATCGAAGCGACCAACCTCATCGGGGCGATCGTGGCCAACTCTCCTCGGTAGCAGCGGTGGGAGTCGGGAGAAGCGGCAAGCCTGCCGACCGTGTCGTCAGGGCTACCGCTCTCCTGACACTGCAATCTCACCGCGTTGTCAACCCGCAAGCGGCGAAGCCGGAAGAATGGACGAGTTCCCCACGTGACACCGAAGCGGTGCGGGTGGTGCGGCACGGCTTCCTGTTGATTGATAGCGGGACTGCCGAGCGCCTCACCGAAGGATTCCAGGACAGCGGGGAAGCTGAAAGTGTGCTGGCCGTCTTCGGCATGGCACTGAGCGAGGCGCTTCTGCAAACCAGGCTGTCACCCGTTGGAAAGCCGCCGAGCTGGAGTAGGCGACGAACGCCGTCACAGGCAGAGCCGTTTCCGTGGATGGGTCTGCGCGAGCATCTTGCCCACGTTCAACAGGCAGATGACCGGGATTCTTGCTAGTTTCGGCCCTTCGCCAAGGGGGTCCGATGTCGTCTTCTCTGTCCGCCAACGTCCCAGCAGATCTGCGAGTCGAGCCGGTTGATGACGTACTCGACGAGGTTGAGTGCGCCTTTCAGACGGAACTGGATCGGGGGTCCCTGGTGTGCAAGCGGCGGTCGCTGGGGGCACGTACAGCTCGTGGCACGTGGGTGCGGGTTGAGAGGCGCCATTTCGACAAGATCGGCAGCCAAGGCTGGAACGGCACCGAATGTGCTGCCCTCCTGGATGGAGTGGCAAAGCCCCAGTGGCACCGAGGCGTTGCGTGGCGACAGCCTGGGGGCGGCGTAATGTGGCGGGCCGATGAGACAGACCTCCTGCCCGGTGCGCCGGTCGGCAGCAGTGTCCTGGCCGCCGACCCTGTGCTGTCGGACGACTGGTGGCAGGCGTTCAATGCGTCGTTGGATGCCCTGGCCAAGCAGCACACGAGCCGTGTCGCCACGCCGCACACTGTGACGATCACGCAGAGCGGTGTCGCCGCGGCGATCCACCGCTTTCTCCCCGGCGGTGTCGACACGACGGTGGAACGGTGGCTGCCGGCACATGCGGATCTCAACTGGGCGAACGTGACCGGGCCGGAGTTCTGCCTGTTCGACTGGGAGGACTGGGGTTTGGCCCCTCAAGGGTTGGATGCCGCGTCGTTGTGGGGCAACTCCCTTGCTGTCCCGGCTCTGGCTGAGCGTGTCCGTCACGAGCGGCGCGACGATCTGGAGAGCCGGGATGGCAGGCTGATGACCTTGTTCGTCTGCGCGAAGATCCTGGCTCCGGACGCTCACCCCGAGGACCCTCGCCTTGAACCCGCACGCCTTATGGCCGCGCAGGTCGCGGAGGACCTTCAGAGCGGCTGATGCTCTCGCTGTTCGCAGAGGAGACGACGGTAGGTACAGAGCTTCCCCGTTGGCCTCCTACCGCAGGGCATCGGCGAGTTCTCCGAGGTGGGTGGGGCTGTCCATGCCGACGGATCCTTTCCACCTGTGGCAGCCAGTAGGCCACACGGAACGTGGCCTGTACGGGCGACAGGTCGTCGTGCGGCTCCTGGATGAATCCCGTGGGTCCAGCTTGCCCCACAGCGGCTGCGTCGCACCGCCCCGAAAGGGTTCATGCCCCAGAGCTGGCCCGGTCGAGGTCCCAGCTGACTGGCCGGCCTATGCCAGTTTCAACACGAGTAGCAGGCTGCCCAGTACCACGAGCGGGGCTCCCATGGCGCGCAGGCAGCCCGGACGCGCGTTGATCGTTGGCACGTACGGCGTCTCCACGCGGCCGTTTCGCCACAGCATGTCGCGGTGCCGCTCAGCTGCCTTGCGCTGTACTCGCGTACACCAGTGCCGGACGAATCCGCCGCAGTCGATGAGCAGAACGACGCCAATGGCTATGTATGCCAGCGCGAGCCCAGTCCCCATGTCGACAGCATAGGTCCACAACAGCCCCCTTAAGCTGGAAACCAGATCGAAGATCAAGGAGCGGCAGTGCGAATAGAGCGTCACCGAGTCGGCGAGGCAGCGGTTTCGGCAGCGCATACAGACTTCGCGAGCCGGATCGGGGGGCAGGTCCGGTCCATGTCGAGGGGTGGCCGGATGGCCACATACGAATGGCAGTACCTCGCGGAGGAGTTCCTCGACTACCTCGGCGCCCTCTCCGTCGAGACGCCCGATCTCCACAGCCCGGAGGCCAAAGCGGTCCTCCAGGACGCCACGGAGGCCGCGGCCGGCGCTGTCGCGTACGCGGCCTACCACCCGCACTGCTCCTTCCACATCATGCTCAACTACGTGAACTTCGGGATGAGCTACCAGCCCGACGACGAGGACCATGCGCAGGAGCGAGTCACCCCTCAGGAATGGATCGATGCGTTCTGTCTGGCGATCCTCTCGGACAAGGCCGCATGGCATGGTGAAGCCTTCCACTTTGCCCGTATGAAGTTCAGCGGGAACACGGCGGGCATCCCTGCTGTCGAACTCATCAATGGCTTCATGGCCTACGTCCTCGGCGACATAGGCGACGACAACGCGAACTACCCGCCGAGCGCGCAGCAAAAGCTCGCCGCCATCGACGCTGCAGTGGCTCGGATCCGGAGCCGAGGAGAGGAGAGCGGCGAACGCCTCCTCGACCACCCGCATACCGTGGGACTGAGGACCCTGCGCGCCCTGGCCGCCGACGACCGGGAAGCCTTCGACTCTGGACTGAGCGCCCTCCTGCTCCCGCACAGCGCCCTTCCCGGACCCGGCGCCCGGCCACGCAGCCTTCTCCCGCTCCTTCCGATCGCCGTGGCCGCGCTCGCGTACCGGACCCTGGGCTGGGCGCCGGCTCTCCACACCGACTACCTCCCGCGCGCTCTGGTGACCGGATTCGAGACCCCCGGCCCACGGGTCGAGGGCCTCGGCCGCAACCGGCGTTCGGACGCAGTCGCCGCACTGGCCTCCGGGCCTCTCGTGGTCGAGCGGCCCGACCGCGCTTTGCCCATGCACCCGGAGGGCGAGGCCCTGTTCGAGCAGCACACCCGGGAAGCCATCACCCCCGTGGACGTGAAACCCCTTGCCGTATGGCCGGTCGCGAGCGCCCTACAGGATCAGGAGATCCTCTTCAAGACACGCGCCTCCCACTCCGACGACGTCACCGACGCCCAGCTGGCCAACCTGCGCCTTGCCTCCCAACTGGGGGCGGCCCTGTTCCGTATCGCCCTGGCCGATCCGGGCACCGAGGCCGAGGTAACGATCGACGGCCGCACGCTCCGCTACCCGGCCACCCGGGACGAGAACACAAGCCCCGGCCACTGGGAGGTCGCCGTCAACTTCGCCCTGATCACCGGCGCACGCGAGGACCTCGCCCCGCTAGTCCTCACCGGCCCCACTTACAGCGTCAAGGACAGCTCCGCATTCGCCGCCTACCGCGTAGCCCTCCACGACTACCTCAGAGCCGCCGACCCCGAGCCAGCAACCGAGGAGGCCCTGCGGGAAATCGAGAAGGCCAAAGACTGGGGCTTCTTCCCACCGCCCGCGGTCCTCTTCTCGCAGCTCGTCGACGGCGACGAGGAGAGCTTCAACCTAGCTTTGGCCGACGCCCTCGAAGCGCACCGCGACCACTATCGGATCGCTGACCGCGCGGATGACTGCGACGCTGCCATCAACCTCGACATCCTGGCCCTGACCTGCCACGCCCGCCGCAAGGGCTGGAACATCCAGGTTACATCCCCCTACCTGCCGCAACGCCTGCTCTAAGCGGGACGCGTTGTTGCGTGACGTCAGCGCGTCGTCCCCGAACGCTGACACTGTGGCGTTGGTCGCCAGTGTCGATCAACGGCACTCCGCCAAGCTATCGCCTGCTGCAGGACGGACAGCTGCTGCCTGAACACGAACAGCGAGCTGATGTCGAGAGAGCTGAGCCTGAGCGCCGGAACTGGCCCTCACGGCCACCTCGGGCGCTCAACTCCCGCTCTTTCAGGATGACAATTGTGCATCCAGTGGCTTTGTTCACCGGCTGCGTCAGCGGTTGTACATGGGCTTGGGAGGCGCCCGGATCCACGGGCGGGTGATGTTCACGAGTTTTGTCAGCGCCGGGGTACTTGCCAGGACAGCATCGGGGTGTTCCCGGTGAAAGGTCCTGGTTATGCCGCAGATGTCGAAGGTCGAGCTGTACGCGGCGATCTGGCGGGACCACCGGGCCGGCATGACGATGCGGGAGCGGGAGCGGGCTGACACCTGCCGGTCCTGGCTCCGCC
>NZ_KN708638.1:6774609-6779775 GCF_000805335.1 Streptomyces sp. CT34
AGGAATCACCTACTCGTCGGCGCGGGCCACAAGCAGCGGCTGGAAGAAGCCTGTCTCCTGCGGCATCCGCCACCGGGCGTCGACAAAGCCGGCCTCGGCTGCGAGGCCGGCCAACCGGTCCTGGCTGAGGGCCCAATAGGTGCTCCGGCGGACCTTGACGCGCCATTCTGCGCCTGCCGGAAGGAGTTGGAAGTGCTCCAAGTCGTAGTGCTCACCGTCGTCGTGCCAGTGCCAGAGCTGGAAGGTGACGGTCCGTTCTCCGACGTCGGCGCAGTCGGAGGTCCGGTGGACTTGTGGAGGCGTCGAAACGGGGTGGTCGCGCAGCAGGTCGTCGTAGTGGCGTGTGCTGACCAGCAGCAGGCCGGCGGGGCGCAGCACGCGGCGCATCGCGGTCAGGGCGGCGTGCACATCCTGCTCTGTCAGCAGGTGGGGCAGCGAGTTGTCAGCGCAGACGACGACGTCGAACCGGCCATCGGGAAACGGGAGGCGTCGCATGTCGGCGGCTGTCGTGCGCAGGCTGAGGCTTCGGCGGGCGGCCTCACGGCCAGCGCGGGCGGCGGCGCGAGGGCTGAGATCGGTGCCGGTGACGCGGTGCCCGCGCAGCGCCAAGCCGATGGCCTGCGTGCCGATGCCGCAGGAACAGTCGAGCACCTCGACGCGATCCTGACCGATAAGGGCGTCGAGGGCGTCCCCCTGTCGGCGAATGCTGGCGTCCCAGTCTGAGTAGATCAGGTGGTAGTCGTCGGCCAGTTCGTCGTAAAAGTGCGCCACCGATGTCTCAGGCATGGCCAGAGGCTACCGTGCCTGATCTTCCGGAGGCGCTAGTCGCCTCAGTGGTCCGCGCGAACGCCCTCACTGACGACAGTGCCGTCATTTCCCGTGAACATCTCCGAGCGCGTCGATCGCCAACTGCTGTCGAACCCCATCGACAAACGCTGCTGCTGAACGTGAACGAGGCCAATCCAGTTTCTGCTGGCACAAGGGCTCGACGGTCGGGGAATTGTCTGACCTCAGTTCCGTTTTTGCGCCGTGAGGGGGCTCTCCATGGTCGCTGGCTCCCAGAAGATCGTCCGGGTGGCTGATGGTGCGGTGAACTGCGGCACCCCAGCGTTCCCTTGACCACTAGGTCGGAAGCGGACAATTGCGCCTTTGAGCCAGTCCGTGGGGCGACGGGGGACCGTCAAGTTGGAATCACCTCATTTGGCGACGTCTGTACTGGCATTGCTAGTTCCGAAGATGTCGTGGTCGACGACATCGAGGAGGGCCAGCAAGGGGCCGTTGTCGAGATGGGAGTGCAGGCCGTGTTCGGTGAGCAGGTCTTGCAGGGCAACGGTGTAGTACCGGATAGCGCCGGTGATCCCCGCGGGATCGTATGGGGGCGGTGCAGCTGCTAGGCGTGTTGCCCAGGCGTCAAAGCGGGTATCGCCGTGTGTGTGATGGGTGGTGCCCTTGCTCTGGTCGCGGAGGACCATCGCTGCGACCAGGAGGTGACGGGCGAGGCCGAGCGTGAGATGTGCGCCGATCAGTACGTCTCGGCGGGCCGTCTTGCATGCGGCAAGCACCGCGTCGAATCGGAAGTCGTTGATCAGAGGATCGATCAGACTGCTCACGTCGGGGGGCGGTGAGGTGGCTATCGCGTCCGGGCCGTGCTGGGCTGCATCCACGATAGTGATATCGAGCCGGCGCAGGTCAGACAGCACCAGCCGCAGCGTGTACCGATTGGTGTCCCCGCTCCGGCTGCTGGCGAACACCGGAGCATGGTGCTCAACGATCTCCTGGACCACATCCTCGGCGACGGCGAGCGGCTCCCGGGCCCTGATCATCACGTCAAGGTCAGACCACTGATCCATCGTCTCGGCACAGCCGGTGGCCGATCCATGGACGCGTATCTCGCGGATACGTCCATCCCGGGCAGAGAACTCGGCGAGGGCGGAGGCGAGCGCGTGCTGCCAGCCCGCTGCCGGTAGCTGGGAAGGTAGTTCTGCCATGCAGGACAGGCTGACACACGCGGGGACACTTGATGATCCGTACGCTGAGCTTCATCTCCTCCATGCGTTCGAGTAGCTCCTTCGCACACCGGACGCTCTGCACATGGACGGTGCGGGCGGCCTGCCACGCCTCACCGATCCCGCGCATGAGCAGCGCGGCACACTTGGCCTCCGCCGCGATCTGCTCGGACGCAATGTCCACATCGACCGCGTGAACGAGCACCGTGAAGGCTGCATCGGTAACCGTCAGCGCCGCCCGCCCGGCCTCGTCCGGCATGTGCTTCAGAACCTGGACCAGGAAGTCCTTGCCCACGAAGGCGTCGCCAGCCCCGCTGCCGATCTCATACCGAAAGCACCATACTTCTCGGGGTTGATCAGCTCCTCCACCACCCATCGGGCAACTCCCCGGTACTCGGCACCTGGCCGATGAGGCACCTGAAGCACGGCAGACTCAGCCAGCTGTTCCACGACGGCCTCCTGTCGAACTGCGTCCGCGCCCCTATCCGCAGCGTCACAAGCCAATGGCTGCCAGGGCGAGTTCGGCCAGCCGATACCCCTCCCAGCCCCGCTCCCGCTTCACTTGGCGCGGGCAGGCAAGGCGCCTGCCCACCCGCGCCCCACGGGCAGCGCGAGCTACACGCAACGATCCGCAGATTCCCCGGGTTCGGTAACCGGGGATCGTCTGCTACATACCGCCCTGCAATGCGGCGGGCGTGAGCATCTGAGCGAGTCGACCAATGGCTGGCCACCAACCTGCAGCCGGCGAGGCCGGCTGCAGGTTCCGCGATAGGGGCTCCGACGCCCATTCCAGATGGCCAGCGATAGGACCGGCTGATGCCGCATCTGGTGTCTGGGCATTCGCCCACGGCAGACGAGAACGAGGCCCCAAGGACTGGAACCTCCTTCGGAACCATGTCAACGTACAACGTCCCGGAAAACACCAGGTCAGCGAAGGGGTGAGGGTCTTCTGGTCGACCAGTAGAACACCCGTGCCCCGTGCTGCAGGTCTCGTCGCTGAGGCCCCAACCCGAGGAGTCCCACCTGTCGAATGCCACTCTCCGATGTGCCCGCTTCACGGCTCCGGCCCTCTTGGCGCTTGGTGCCCTGAACGCCTGGACTGCACAGGAGCACGAGGACTACGGCGCTTTCTCCACGGGGCTGTGTCTCTGCGTCTGCGCGGCCGGGCTGTTCGGCGAGGACTTGCTGCAACGCGACTACCGCCGTGACCGAGCGGTTCTCGCGCACATCGCGACGCACCCTGGCGCTGCAACTCGGCACATCGCCCGAGCTGTCGGGGCTTCCGAACGTGTCGTTGCCCGCAACCTCGACCGACTCACTGACGACGGGCTCTTGGTGCTCGTCACCGACGGCGTGACCCCCGCTTTCCGTTCCTACTGACTGGCTTCCTGACCGAGGCCAACGCGGGAGAGATGAGCCGGGGCGCCCCCGTCGCGCAGCGCGATACATAGCAGATGATCCCCGGTTAGCGAAACCGGGGATCGTCCGGACCATTGATGCCGTTCGTCTTCGGCTGTGCTTGGCGGTGGAGTCGGAGCGGACGGTGTAGCCCATTCGCCTAACCCGCGGAGGCGGCGTAGTGCAGATATTTCCATGTATTCGAGGAGAGTGAGCCTTCTGTCCGACCCCATCAAGAAACTTCCGCCGAACTCGAAGGGGAAGGTTAGATACCGCTTTGTTGTCGACGTAGGGATCGACCCCGAAACGGGGAAGCGTAAGCAATTGAGGCGCACCTTCGATTCGTTGAAGGAAGCGAAGGCTGAGTACGCGAGCATATCTAACCGGCGGAACGAGGGTTCATTCGTTCCGCCCAACAAGATCACCGTGAACGAGTGGCTCGACCGATGGCTGGCCATGAAAGCCGATGATCTCGAAGAAACCACCATCTACAACTACACGATTACCCTGGACCGAGTTCGGGGGAAACTTGGCAAGATCCCTCTCCAGGATCTCACTGAAGAGCATGTGGAGGAATGGAGGGACTGGGCGCTGGCGCATGGTCGTGTGCGTGGCAAGAGAGCAGGGACGCCGCTCGGTGTCACCAGTGTGGATATGAGCCTCGCTCGGCTGAAGGAAGCTCTGGGGAGGGCTGTTACCCGGCGGCTGGTGTACGTCAATGTCGCCGCACACGTCACCATTCCCCGCAGGGCGCGCAAAGAGGAGCGCAAGAATAAGGAGGAGGTGCAGCCCTGGAATGTCCAGGAGGTTCAGAAGTTCATCCATGGCATTAGGGGAGAGCGTCTCTACGCTGCGCTGCTTCTTTCGCTGATGGGGCTCCGTCCAGCTGAAGTCTGCGGCCTTCGGTGGGAAGACGTTGACTTGGAGAATGCCACGATCGACATTGCCAACACGCGCACGATGATGGGCAACCGTTACGTGGTGGAGAAGGACACCAAGTCTCTTGCGGGCGAGCGGGCTCTGCCGCTGCCGGCTCCGGTGCTAGATGCCCTCAAGGCGTTCCGGGCTCTCCAGGTCGAGGAGAGGCTCGCCCTGGGGGAGGCGTACGTGGTGTCCGGCTACGTGCTGGTGCACGAGACAGGAGTCGCCTTCACGATCAAGCAGCTTCGTCGGCGCGCGTACCGGCTCATGCAGCTCCTCGGGCTCCGTCGCGTCAGGCTCTACCTGGCACGTGCGGCGTGCTTCACCTACCTGGCCAACCGCGGTGTACCGGACCACATCCTCGCGCGATGGGCCGGGCATAAGAATGTCAAGACGACCAAGCGGTGGTACGTCAAGCCGGACGTAGAGGATCTTCGCGGAGCCGCCACCACCTGGGAGGGCCTGCACGGGGGTGCGGCGGAGGGGCAAGTGTGAGCCACGCGATCTACCAGGGGGAAGGCATGTGCCCGGAGGCCCACTGTCGATATGGTCACCAGTGCACGCTGGAGAGCACATACCTGGGCTCATCGAAGGGTTCCGGCGGTGCCGGACCTGCCGTCGCGAGCGGGACAAGGCCCGCTAGGTTCACCCCGGCGATGTGACATCTCGTGACAGGTGAGAGGGTCGGGCGGGTGAGTGAGACACCGAAGAACACCCTGCAATACCGCGCTGACGGGCCAGAAGATGCCCCGGTCCTGGTGCTGGGTGCTGCCCTGGGTACCACATGGCACATGTGGGACCGGCAGATCCCCGAGCTGACCCGCCAGTGGCGGGGCCTCCC
>NZ_KN708638.1:6779785-6784563 GCF_000805335.1 Streptomyces sp. CT34
CACGCGGCAACGTCCATCGCGGAACTGGCCGACCGGCTGATCGCCACGCTCGACCTCCTGGGCGTCGAGCGCTTCGGCTACGCCGGCTGCAACATCGGCGGCGCCATCGGTACGCAGCTGGCCCTGACCCGCCCGCACCGCGTCACCTCCCTGGCGCTGGTGTCCTCGTCGCCGCGCTACGGCACCGCCGACGCCTGGCGCCAGCGCGGCGTGGTGATCCGGACCAACGGGCTCGACCCGATCGCCCGCACCGCACCCGAGCACTGGTTCACCCCGGACTTCGCCGGCGCCCAGCCCGCCATCGTCGAATGGGCCGTCCAGATGGTGCGGACCACCGACCCCGGCTGCTACATCGCCGCCTGCGAGGCGCTGGCCGCCTACGACGTACGGTCCTCCCTGGGCCGGGTCGGCGTGCCCACCCTCGCCGTCGTGGGCTCCGAGGACCAGGTCACCCCGACCACCGACGCCCGCACCCTGGTCGCCGGTATACCGGACGCAAGCCTGGCGCTGATCCCCGGCACCTCGCACCTGGCCCCCGTCGAGCAGCCCGCGGCGGTCACCGAGCTCCTCATCCGGCACTTCAGCACCGCCTGGCACGACAAGCCCGGCCCCGGCGCCCCGGCCGCCATCGGCGCCGCCGCCCCCAAGCCCCAGATCGCGCCGCCGCCGATGCCGACGACGGCCCCGGCCGCCATCGAGTCCGGTCTGAGTCAGCCCGCCCAGGTCCGCGGTGGCACGTACGAGCAGGGCATCAAGATCCGCCGGGAGGTCCTCGGCAACGCCCACGTGGACCGCGTCGAGGCCGCCGCCGACGACTTCACCGCCGACTTCCACGACTTCATCACCCGCTACGCCTGGGGCGAGACGTGGACCCGCCCCGGCCTCGACCGCCGCACCCGCAGCGTCATCACCCTCACCGCGCTGGTCGCCCGCGGCCACTACGAGGAGCTCGCGCTGCACACCCGCGCCGCCCTCCGCAACGGCCTCACCCCCACGGAGATCAAGGAAATCCTCCTCCACACCGCGGTCTACTGCGGCGTCCCCGCCGCCAACTCCGCCTTCACGGTGGCCCAGAAGGTCATACAGGAGGAGACGACTCCGGAGGCGTGAGAGGCCCGCGAGGCGGGTGGGGCGGACGGCCACGGCGGACGATCGCCACCCGCCCCCGGCCGCCGGGCGGCAGGATGGCCCCATGGAACTCACCAAGAAGACCCACGCCTGTGTCCGGATCACGAAGGACGGGCGGACGCTGGTCATCGATCCCGGTGCCTTCAGCGAGGCGGACGCGGCCGTCGGGGCGGACGCGATCCTGGTCACCCACGAGCACCTGGACCACTTCGACCAGGACCGGCTCCGGGCGGGCATGGAGGCCAACCCGGGGGCCGAGATCTGGACCCTGGCGAGCGTCGCCGGGCAGATCTCCGCGGCGTTCCCCGGGCGGGTGCACACCGTGGGGGAGGGCGACACCTTCACCGCCGCCGGCTTCGAGGTGGAGGTGCACGGCCAGCTGCATGCCGTGATCCACCCGGACATCCCGCGCATCACGAACGTCGGCTTTCTGCTGGACGGCTCGGTGTTCCACCCCGGCGACGCGCTGACCGTCCCCGAGGGCCGCACCGTCGACACCCTGCTGCTGCCCGTGCACGCCCCCTGGAACAAGGTCGCCGAGATCATCGACTACGTCCGCGAGGTGGCGCCGCGGCGGGCCATCGACATCCACGACAGCCTGCTCCAGGACCACGCCCGGCCGGTCTACGACTCCCTGATCGACAAGCTGGGCGGGACGGACCACGGCCGGCTGACCCCGGGCACCGGTACCGAGGTGGGGTAGCTGTCGGTGCCGGGTTGTAGGTTGGCAGACATGCGCATCGCGACCTGGAACGTCAACTCGATCACCGCCCGCCTCCCGAGGCTGCTGGCCTGGCTGGAGAGCACCGGCACGGACGTGCTGTGCATCCAGGAGACCAAGTGCTCCGCCGAGCAGTTCCCCCACGACGAGCTGCGCGCGCTGGGGTACGACGCCGCGGTCAACGCCAGCGGCCGGTGGAACGGTGTGGCGCTGCTGTCCAGGGTGGGCCTCGCGGACGTGGTCTCGGGGCTGCCCGGCGGTCCGGACTACGAGGGCGTGCAGGAGCCCCGCGCCATCTCGGCGACCTGCGGCCCGGCCCGCGTCTGGTCGGTCTACGTTCCCAACGGCCGCGAGGTCGACCATGCGCACTACGCCTACAAGCTCGGCTGGTTCGAGGCGCTGAAGACGGCCGTCGCCGCGGAGGCGGCGGGCCCCATGCCGTTCGCGGTCCTCGGCGACTTCAACGTCGCGCCGACGGACGAGGACGTCTGGGATCCCGCCGTCTTCGTCGGCCAGACCCATGTCACGCCGGCCGAGCGCGCCGCGCTGGGCGCCCTGCGGGAGGCCGGCCTGGCGGACGTGGTGCCCCGCCCCCTGAAGTACGACCGGCCCTACACCTACTGGGACTACCGCCAGCTCGCCTTCCCCAAGAACAAGGGCATGCGCATCGATCTGGTCTACGGCAACGCGCCGTTCGCCAAGGCCGTCTCGGACGCCTATGTCGACCGCGAGGAGCGGAAGGGCAAGGGCGCCTCGGACCACGCCCCGGTGGTCGTGGACCTGGACGTCTAGGTCCTGTCGTCAAGCTCGTCGTCCGCCCGAAGGGCGGGCCGGGCGGCGTCCGGTGCGTGCTCTCGGCGTGCGGGGCTACGGCCCCTGTACTTGGAGTACTGGGGTACTGGGGTCGTTGCCCGATGCGAGGAAGGGGGCCCCGCCCGAGCCGTGCGAAGCCGGGTCGAGGGTGGCGCCCGTGCAGGGCGTCGGCAGGCGGGCGGGAGTTTGACGACAGTGGCCTAGGCGGAGCCGGCCCCCGCCGGGGAGGCGTGTGGTGGCGGTGGGGTGGCGTGCGCGCCGCGCCGCGCGCCTGTGGCCCTGGCGCGGGGGCGGGTGGGACCCTCGCACCATGAACATGTCTTTCCTGGACAGGTGGCGCAGGCGCGCGCCGCGGGCCGGCTCGGTGCCGCTGGCGGAGTCGGTGCGCGCGGACCCCGAGAGCGTCGTGGAGCTGCTGTCCGAGTGCCAGCTGCTGCGCGATCAAGCGGCCGGCGCGGGGGTCGAACTGGACGACTCCGTGGGGTCGTTGGCGGCGCTCGACCAGTTGCAGCCGGTGTGGCGGGACGACCCCGAGGTACTGCTCTGGCTCGGCAACGACGCGGGGCTCTATCTCGGCACGGTCATGGTCCGCACGGTGCCCGGCGCCGTCTGGCACGTGTGGCCGGACGGGCAGCCGGTGGTGCGGCTGGAGTCCGGCCGGGAGATCGATGTGGTGGCGGCCGGCCATGAGTGGGCCGATGACGGCGCCCCCGAACTGTCCCAGGTGTATGCGGAGGTGGCGGAGGGCTGACCGCCGGGTGATCCCCGCGGGCGCCCGGCCGGGCGCCGGCGCGGTCCCGGCCCGGTGCCCCGATGCCGCGGGGACCACCGGGCGCGGGGCTGAACGGGCCCTGTCCGGCGGCCCGTTCAGCGGAACCGGCGGGCCATCCACGGGCTGAGTGCGGCGTGCCCGATCAGCTCCTTGTAGGTCTCGTCGCCGGGGAGCGGCACGACCAGCCACTGCCCCGGTGGGAAGAACCGGCTCTGCACATACGCCAGGTCGCCGTGGACCGCGCGCAGGAACGCCGGCACCGCGTCCCGGGGCACATCGGCGAATTCCACCGCGTCGACGGTGATCCTCGCGTCGTCCTCGGGGTAGAGCTGGACGGTGACCGCGGGGGTGCCGGTCAGCTCCACGAACGCCTCGTGCGGCAGCGAGCCGTCCGGGTCGAGGACGGTGAACGCCCCGGCGGAGGTGCGCCGCGAGGTCCGGTCCGCGCCGATGTCGTCGGTGACGGTCAGCTCCAGGCCGTACTCGGCGGCGAGTTCCCGGATCGCGGTGACCGCGGCCTCGGTCGTCGGCAGGTGCGGGTGCCGGCGGCGGCCGGGCGGCGGAGTGTCGCGGTGTCGCATGCCGCGATCATGCCGTATCCGGAGGTTACGGGCGGCGACGGGGGTGCCGGCGGGGTCAGACCTGCCAGACGCCGTCCCGCATCAGCTCCCGGTCGGCTATTTCGTTCTCCTCGCGCCAGACCAGCAGCCGACGCGGGGTGAACCGAAGGAAGACCCACCGCTCGCGGCCCCAGGGGTTCCAGCCGAGCTTCGCCGCGAGCGCGTCCGCGGCATCCGGCTCCAGCGCGTCGCTCGCCAGGACCTCGGCGGTGCAGTGGGCGAGCACCACGTCACGGGTGGTCCCCAGCGCCACCCAACTCTCCCCGGTGGCAGCGAGGTTGCGGGCGGTGGGGTTCCGCCCCTTGGTGGCCATCACCAACTGCTCGCGGTGCCAGACGAACGAGAGCGGCACCAGGGTGGGTGCCCCGTCGGCGGAGGCGGACGAGACCCAGGCGTCCTCGTCCGACTCCAGCCGCCGCAGGGCGTCCCGCTTGCGCTGCCCGGCCTCGCGGGCCGGGGGGAGAGTTCTCATGGCGGGAGCGTAACCACGCGTTCCCGCCCGCCGCTTCGGGCGCGGGGCGTAGGGCCGGGGGCGTAGGCCCTGTCGTCGCACTCCCGTCTGCCGGGCGACGCGCTGCACGTGCCCCCACCCTCGTACCGGCTTCGCACGGCTCGGGTGTGGGGTCCCCCTTCGCCGCACCGGGCAACGGCCCCAGTACCCCAGTACAGGGCCGTCGCCCGGCCCGCCCTTCGGGCACGTACCGGACGCCGCCCGGCCCCCCCC
>NZ_KN708638.1:6784576-6791458 GCF_000805335.1 Streptomyces sp. CT34
GTGACGACAGGGCCTGGGCCCGGGTGCGCGCGGGGCGCGGCGGGTCAGTCGCGGACCGGCACCGACACATACGACGGATCGTTCGCCGGCGAGGAGAACGTCAGCCGGGAGCCGGCCGGGTTCTGCGCGATGTAGAGCGGGTCGACGGTGTCCACGACCACCGCCAGCCGGTGCCCGGCCGGGACGTCGTACGCCGTGGAGAAGAGGTCCAGGTCCACGCCGAACGGCCGGCCCGGCGTCCTGCCGTGGAAGGTGAACGGGCCGTGCGTGACCAGCTTGCCGAGGCCGAGCGGGCCCACGTCGTAGAGGTAGGCGATGGCGGTGCCGCTCTCGGCGGTACTGGTCACGGTGGTGTGCAGATGGGTGGTCCCGCGGACCCGCTGCCCGGTCCCGTACGGCGCGGACTGCCAGACGGCGGCCAGTGAGCGCGGCAGCAGCGGGATCGACGCCATCGGCGGCAACTTGAGGAACTGGTCCATCATGCTGGAGAGGAAGATCAGCCCGCCGTCGGCACCGGAGTCCAGATTGGTGCGGATCCGCCGGCTGTTGTCGAGCGCGATCCTGCGGTGTGCGGACGGAACGTCCTGCCAGCTCTTGTAGCCCTCGTAGGCGCCGGTGGAGCGGGACTTGAGGAGTACCGGCGATTCCCGGTCGATGCCGTTGTCCGCGCCCTTGAGGTAGTGGTCGAACCACCGCTCGGTGTCGGTCCAGGTGTCGTTGGGCAGCCCGAAGAGGCCCAGCCCCTCGGCCGTCGCATGGTCACCGGGACGGAACTCCAGCCGCTTGGGGCCCTTCAGCTTCTCGAAGAACGCGGCGTACTGGTTGGGCGGGAAGAGCGAGTCGCCCCAGGCGTTCCCGAGCATGATCGCCGCGCCATTGGCGTTGATCCTGTCGATATAGGTGACCGGAGAGCGCTTCTTCCCCCACGCGATCATGTCCTTCTCCCGGGACATGTTGGCGCTCAGGAAGTCCTTGAGGACCTGGCGGAGTTCGGGGCTGGGCCGGCCGGTCAGCTCGCCCAGGCCGCCCAGCACCTCCGCCGCCTGGCGGTGCGGGGTGCGCCCGCTGTAGATCGAGTCGATCAGATCGCTCCAGCCGCTGAGCGCCGCGACCGCCTTGACCCGCTTGTCAAACGCGGAGGTCAGCAGGCTGATTCCGGCGCCGTACGACACCCCGCCCATGCCGACCTTCCGCGGATCGGCCGGGGTGTGCGCCAGTGCCCAGTCGATGACCTTGGAGGCGTCGGCGATGTCCTGCGGTCCGGCCGTCTCGATCTGCCCGCCGGACTGCCAGAATCCGCGGGCGTTGTACCCGACGACGACATATCCCGCAGCGGCCAGCTTCCTGGCCTGCGCCAGGTATTCGATCTGCGGCATCGCCCAGCTGGTGGGCAGCACGATGAGCGGGTGGCGCCGGGTGCCGTCGGTGCCCGCCGGTGTGAAGACGTTGGCCTTGAGGGTGGTCCCGCCCTCGCCCTTGATGTCGACGAACCTCAGGGACGGGAGCGCGGCGGCGGACCGCGCCGGGGCGGCGGGCGCGGCGCGGTGGGCTGCCGCGGCTCCGGTGGCGTGTGCCGGGGCGCCGATGAGAACGGTGGCGGTGAGGACCGCGGCGGAGACGGTGCCGATCGCGGCGCGCAGCGTCGTGCGGGAGGGCGTCATCTTCTGCTCCAGATCTCGATGCGAGCCGCGCGGATGCTGTCCGAGGACAGGAGGGGCATCCGGCGGCTCGATGTGACTGGAGGGTAAGGTCCGCCCCTTACCTCCGGTAACCCATCGGTAGGTTACGGGTGGGTAACGCCCGGGTGGGGCGGGGGTGTTCGGAGGGGCGGCGGGGGCCAGTGTGGGAAGAGCTGCTGCGGGGGAGAGCTCGGCCGAGGAGGGGTGCGAGATGACGGACGGGAGCCGGGTGGGCGGGATGACCGGTATGCGTGAGGAGTCCGCCGTGCGGGAGGGGGCGGTGCCGGAGACGCCGTTCGACGCGAATGAGCGGCGGGCGTGGGCGGGTCGGGCCGCGGCGTATGCGGCGGGCTTCGGCAAGCTGTGCGCGTATCCGGTTCCGTGGCTGCTGGACGCCGCGGCGGTTGGCGCGGGCGCACGGGTGCTGGACGTCGGTACGGGCACCGGGGTGGTCGCCGCGGCGGCCGGTGCGCGCGGTGCGCGGGTGACCGCCGTGGACGCCGAACCGGACATGGTGCGGTACGCGGCGCACGCCGTTCCCGAGGCGGAGGTGCGAGTCGCCGCGCTGCCCCGACTCCCCTTCGCGGACGGCGAGTTCGACGCCGTGGTCGGCAACTTCGTCCTCAACCACGTCGGCCGGCCGCGGGCCGCCCTCGCGGAACTGCGGCGGGTGACCCGGCCCGGCGGACGCGTCGCGCTGACGATCTGGGCCGCCCCCGCCGCACCGGGCCAGGCACTGCTCGGCCGCGCCGTACAGGCCGCCGGGGTGAGCCGCCCGGCCGAACTGCCCGCCCTCGCCCCCGAAGAGGACTTCCCGCGGACCGAGGAGGGGCTGGCCGGGCTGCTGCGCACGGCGGGGCGGCTGGCCGAGGTGCGCTGCGCCGCGCTGTCCTGGGAGCACCGCACCACGCCCGAGGAGTGGTGGCACGGCCCGGCGGCCGGAGTGGCGACCATCGGCCAGATCGTCATCAGCCGGGGAGCGGCTGTCACCGAACGGATCAGGCGTCAGTTCGCCGCGCTGGCCGGGGAGTTCACCGGGCCGGACGGGGACCTGGTGCTGCCGCACGCGGCGCTGCTGGCGTCCGGGCGGGTGGCCGGCCCGGTGTCGTGATGCCCGGTCGCGGCCCGCGGTGCCCGCCCGGCCCGGTGCCGCTCACAGGCCCAGGTCGGGCCCGAAGACCTCGTAGTGGATGTCCGCGGGCCGCACGCCGCACGTCAGCAGCTGGGCGCGGACGGCCTTCATGAAGGGGACCGGGCCGCAGAGGTAGGCGGTGGTGCCGGCCGGGATGTCCAGCCGCGTCAGATCCATCCGGCCGCCGCGTACGGTCACCGCCGGGGCCGGGCCCGGTTCCGCCGCGCCGGGCGCGGCCCCGTCCTCGTACCAGAGTTCCGCCGTGGCACCGGTCAGTTTGCCGGTCAGCTGGACGAGTTCGGCGCGGAGGGCGTGGCTGTCCGGGGAGCGGTCCGCGTGTGCCGCGATGACGCGGCGCGAGGAGCCCTCGGCCGCCAGGTGGGCGAGCATGCCGATCATCGGCGTGCAGCCGATGCCCGCGGAGGCCAGCAGGACCGGGCCGGGGCCGTCGGCCAGCACCACGTCGCCGAACGGCGCGCTCACCCGCAGCGTCTCGCCGCCGTGGACGCGATCGTGCAGATACCCGGAGACCGCGCCGCCCGGTGTGCCGTCCGGGCCGGCGGCGACCCGCTTGACGGATATCCGCAGCCCGCCGTCCACCTGCCCCGACAGGCTGTACTGGCGTATCTGCCGTGCCCCGTCCGGGAGTTGCACCTGTACGGAGACGTACTGGCCGGGCCGGTACGGCGGTACGGGCGCGCCCTCGGCCGGGCGGAGGAAGAACGTCGCGACGTCCGCGGTCTCCTGGACCCGGCCGGCCACCCGGTACGTCCGCCACACCGTGCCGTCCGTCGTGCCCGCCGCCGCGCACAGCCGTCTCTCGATGGCGATCAGGGCGTGCGCCATCAGCCAGTACACCTCGTCCCAGGCCGCCACGACCTCCTCGGTCGCCGCGTCGCCCAGCACCTCCGCGATGGCCGCGAAGAGGTGCTCGTGCACGATCGGGTACTGGTCCTCGCGCACCCCGAGCGAGGCGTGCTTGTGCGCGATCCGCGTGAGCAGGAGGTCCGGCCGGGTGTCCGGGTGGGCGAGCAGATGGACGGCGAAGGCGGCGATGGATCCGGCGAGCGCCTGCTGCTGGCTGCCGTCGGCCTGGTTGCCGCGGTTGAACAGATCGCGGAGCAGGTCGGGCCGGGCCGCGAACAGCTTCTCGTAGAAGAGCGGGGCGATCTCGCCGATGGCCGCCCCGACGGCGGGGAGGGTGGCGCGTACGGTGGCGGCGGACTTCGGGGACAGCACGGTAGGGCACTCCGTTCGTCGGTGGGCGGCGGGGGCCGGTCGGAAAAGTGGTATGTGGGATGCGTATTTTTGGGCGTGCGGTGGCCGGGCAGGAGGGGGCCGGGTGCCGGTGCGGGCCGCCTGGATCAGTCCGCGGGGTGGGATGTCAGGCTCAGCAGGAGCGGGCCCGTGGGGGTGCCGATCAGGTCCTCGATGGAGAGCGGGTCGAGCGTGGCGAAGAACGCCTCCTGGGCCGCGCGCAGGGCGCCCCGCAGGCGGCACCCGGCGCGCAGTGGGCAGGGCGGGTCGTCCTCGCAGCCGACGACGTCATCGGTCCCCTCCAGTGCGCGCACCAGGCGGCCGAGTGAGCCGGTGCGCCCTACGGTGGTCAGCGTCAGCCCGCCGCCCCGGCCGCGGCGGGCCTCGACGGCGCCGAGGTGCTGGAGTCTGCTGACCACCTTGGCGGCGTGGCTGTACGGCACCTGGATGGCGCTCGCCACCTCGCGGGTGGTGGGGGCGTCCTCGGTGTCGTCCAGCACGGCCAGGCGCATGGCGATCCGCAGCGCGATGTCGGTGCTCTTGGTCAGTCGCACACCCGGACTATAAAGAAGTGGCATCTGGAATGCCAATTTGGGTGTCTGGGGGTGGTCCGTGGGACGGCGCCCCGACCGGGTCGCCGTCCGCGCGGGCCGGCCTCGTCGACTCCGACCGGGCGCCGCCGGGTCGGCGCGTTCCGCCCGACGGTGCCGCCGACCCGGCCGGGCTTCCCCAACTCGACTACTGTCAAAGGATTTTACGGCACGTACCGAGATGTGCGGGGGTCGGGGCGGGGCGCCGGCGGCCGGTCCGGAATTAGGCTGACGTGCAGTCAGGATGCTTTCCCGTCAAGGGATTCCAGGAACCGGGCGAGACCGGCGTTGAAGGCGTCCGGGCACTCCAGGTTCGGCATATGGCCCGCGTCCTGAATGACGGTCAGGGTCGCCCCCGGCACCGATTCGTGGATGAGCCGCGCATCGGCGACCGGGGTGAACGCGTCCTCGGCACCGACAACGACCCATGCCGGTACGGCGATCCGTGGCAGCAGCCCGGTGTAGTCCGGCCGCTCGGCGCGGCCGTACAGTGCGGCGGCGGCGCCCTCGGGTGAGGTGGTGCGCATCATGCCCAGGACGTGCTCGGCGACCGCGGGCTGCCGCGCGATGGTGCGCGGGGAGATCATCTTCGGCAGCACCTCCCGGGCGTAGTCGTCCATGCCGTCGCGGAGGAGGCGGGCGGCGGTCCGGTGGCGCACCGCCCGGCCCTCGTCCGTGTCGGCCGGGGCGAAGGTGTCGGCGAACACGACCGCCCGGACCCGGTCCGGGAGCAGCCGGCAGAACTCCATGACGATCTGCCCTCCCATGGACAGCCCGCCGAGGACGCACCGCTCGATCCCCAAGTGGTCCAGGAGGGCGGCGATATCGCGGACGTGGGTCTCCAGGGGGGTCTTCCCCGGGACGACGGTGCTGTCGCCGTAGCCGCGGAGGTCGGGGGCGATCACCCGCCATCCGGCGTGGCTGAAGCGGTCGATCTGGGGCCGCCACATCGAGCGGTTGAAGGGGTGCCCGTGGACGAGGACCAGCGGTTCGCCGCTGCCCTCGTCCTCGTAGGTCACCGTTATCTCTCCGGAGTGGACCGATCCCACGGGATCTCCCTTCGCGCGCTGCACTGGAGTTGACGGCTCGATGCTATAAGGGGCAATCTCTCGGCACAATGTTGTCAATGTGCTCGGTGCAATAGGGAGGGAGAGCGTGACGGTGGAGGACTTTCGCGCGATCGCCGACGGTCTGGCGGCGGACATCGCCGCCGGCCGCCTCGGGCCGGGCCAACGGCTGCCGCCGCCGCTGCGGCGGTTCGCCCGCGACCGGCGGATCGCCCCGTCGACGGCGGCGCGGGTCTACCGGGAGCTGGGGCGGCGCGGACTGACCGTGGGCGAGGTCGGCCGCGGCACCTTCGTGCGTACGGCCGCGCCGCCGGCCGAGCCCGCGCTGGCCGAGCCCGGCGGTCACCGGGTCGACCTGGAGCTGAACTTCCCGCTGCTGCCCGACCAGTCCGCGCTGCTCGCGAAGAGCCTGGCGCATCTGGTGCACCGGAGCGACGCGCTGGCCGAGGCGCTGCGGCCGGCCGGCGCGGCCGGTACGGCTGCCGCGCGGCAGGCCGCCGCCGGGCATCTCGCCCGCGGCGACTGGGCGCCCGACCCGCGGCGGCTGCTCTTCGCGGGCAACGGCCGGCAGGCCATCGCCGCCGCCGTCGCCGCGCTGGTGCCGCCCGGTGGCCGCCTCGGCGTCGAACCGCTCACCTTCCCCGTCGTCAAGGGCATCGCGGCCCGCCTCGGCGTCACCCTCGTCCCGCTGGCGATGGACGAGCACGGCGTGACCCCCGACGCGCTCCGCGCCGCCGCGCCGCTGCGCGCCGTCTACCTCCAGCCCGCCCTGCACAACCCCCTCGGCGTCACCATGCCCACCCACCGGAGGGAGGAACTCGCCGAGAAGCTAGGGGAGTTGGACATCCATGCCATCGAGGACGCGATCTACGGATTCCTCCGCGCCGACCTGCCGCCGCTTGCCGCCCTCGCGCCGGAACGCACCGTTCTCCTCGACAGCCTCTCCAAACGGCTCCCCCCCCGACTGACGCTCGGATTCCTGGTGCCGCCGACCGGCGCCGCCACCCCCGACTTCGCCGGGGCGCTCCGCTCCGGCGCCTGGACGGCCACCGGCTTCGCGCTGGACGCCGCCACCCGCTGGCTGGGCGACGGCACCGCCGCCGCCGTCGAGCAGGCGAAACGCGCCGACGCCGCGGCCCGCCAGCGGCTCCCCCCCC
>NZ_KN708638.1:6791468-6818160 GCF_000805335.1 Streptomyces sp. CT34
CCTACCACTGCTGGTGGGAACTCCCGGACCCCTGGCGCGCCGACACCTTCGTCGCCGCCGCGGCCCGCCGCGGCATCGCGGTCAGCCCGTCGGGCGCGTTCACCATCGGCACCGGACACGCACCCAACGCGGTACGGCTGGCGCTGGCCTCCCCACCCCTCGACGTACTGGCCGAGGCGCTGGACGTACTCGCGGAACTGGGCCGCGGCACGCCGGAGGCCGGTGGGGCGGAGTAGCCGAACGCCCGATGTGCCGTCAACTCTTGCCGTGCCAGGGCTTGTTGAAGGGTGTGCGGGGGCCTGGCGGCCTCCGCACACCCCTCCTCCGTCACCGGTCACCCGGGCCGCCGGATCACGCCGCGGTGCGCTCCACCGGTATCCACAGCGCGGCGGTCGCCCCCGACCCGTCCGGCGCCGTACGGGTGCGCAGGATCTCCGGGCCCGGCCGGCTGCGGTACGGGTTCGACGGGAACCACTGGGCGAAGACGTCCCCCCACATCTTCTGGAGAGCCTGCGGGAACGGGCCGGTGTTCTCGAAGACCGCCCAGGTCCCGGCCGGGACGGCGAGCGTGTCCAGGTCGTCGGGGACATCGGCGTTGCCCGTCAACGTCGCGTGGTAGTAGTCCAGTTCGGTGCCCTCGGCGCGGCTGGGATCCGCGTTGTCGCAGACCGCGACGATGCCCTCCGGCTCCTGGTCGGACAGCTCCTCGATCCGCCGCAGCGTCTCCCGGCCGATGCCCTTGACGAACGCGGCGATATGCGGGTTCACCCCCTCGTAGATCAGCGGGACCCGGGCCTTCTTGCCGGCCACTGTGAACGCGTCCTTCTCCACGATCCGGTACTGCATGGTGCTGCTCCCTTCGACGATGAGGCGGAAGGCCATCCGGGGCTGGGAGCGCAGTGCCGCACCGGTCCGCCGGGCCTCGCCCGGACCCACGCCGTGCATGGCCCGGAACGCGCGGGCGAACGCCTCGCCCGAGCCGTAGCCGTACCGCACCGCGATGTCCAGCAACGAGCGTTCGCCGGCCAGCACTTCGGCGCCCGCGACGGTCAGCCGCCGACGCCGCAGGTATTCCGACAGCGGCATCCCGGCCAGTGCGGAGAACATCCGCCGGAAGTGGTACTCCGACGTCATGGCGATCCGCGCCAGTTCGGTCGCCTCGACGGGCTGGTCGAGGTGGCGCTCGATGTGCTCCATGGCTTCGTTCAGCCGCTCCAGCACCTCGGTCTCCTTCCCTTTCGATCCCTCACGCTAGGGAAGGGCCATGCTGCCGGACCCGACATTCCGTGCCCGCTCCGGTCGGGTGGTCGGCCGGGTGATCAGGGACGTCCCGACGGCGGGACCTCCTCGCCCGGCGGGACCGGCCCCGGCGGGGTGCCGTCGCCGAACGGCCGGCCGCCCAACTCCGCGCGGTGGTGCGGGGCCAGCCAGCCCGCCAGGTCGGGGCCGAGGGGGACGATGCCGGTCGGGTCGATGTCGGTGTGCACCCGGTAGTAGTGCTGCTTGATGTGGTGGAAGTCGACCGTGTCGCCGAAGCCGGGCGTCTGGAAGAGGTCCCTGGCGTACGGCCACAGGACCGGGTCCTCGGTCAGTTTGAAGCGGTTGCACTTGAAGTGGCCGTGGTAGACGGCGTCGAACCGCACCAGGGTGGTGAACAGGCGGATATCGGCCTCGGTGAGGGTGTCGCCGACCAGGTAGCGCCGGCCGGCCAGCCGCGCGGAGAGCAGGCCCAGCCGCCGGAAGACATCGCCGCAGGCTTCGTCGTACGCGCTCTGCCCGGTGGCGAAACCGGCCCGGTACACCCCGTTGTTGAGGTCCTGGTAGATCTCCTCCATCACCTCGTCGATCTCCGCGCGCAGCGCCTCCGGGTAGAGGTCGGGCGCGCCGGGCCGGTGCAGCGCCCGCCACTCGGTCGCGAGGTCGAGGGTGATCTGCCGGTAGTCGTTGGTGACCAGTTTCCCGCTGGGGATGTCGACGACGGCCGGCACGCTGACCCCGCCCGGGTAGCCGGTCTCGCGGGCGTCGTACGCCTCGCTGAGGAAGCGGATGCCGAGCACCGGGTCCCGGCCGCCCGGGTCCAGGGTGAAGCGCCAGCTGCGGTCGTCCTGGAGGGGGTCGGCGATGGCGAGCGACAGCGCGTCCTCCAGGCCGAGCAGCCGCCGGGAGATCACCGAACGGCTCGCCCAGGGGCAGGCGCGGCTGACCACGAGATGGTAGCGGCCGGCCTCCACGGGCCAGCCGTCGCGGCCGTCGGCCGTGATGCGGTCGGCGAAGTGGCTCCGGGAGCGTTTGAAGGGCCGGGCATCCGGGGCGGAGTTGCCGGCGGCGGGACCGGGATCGGGCATGGTGGCTTCTTTCGTCCGCGGGCGGCATCGGGGCGGCTTCGGGGCGGCTTCGGAGCGTGGCCTGGGCGGCTTCGGGGCGCGTCCCGAAGATCCTTCCCGGGGCGTCGCGGGCTTCCCGCCGCATCAGCCGCCCGGCGGACGACGGACCCCGGTCGCCCTCCGGTGCCGGTCAGCCCAGGCGCGTCAGATCGGGCCGCAGCCGGTACCAGATCGGATGCCGGATCCGGCCCGCCGAGGTCCAGCCGGTGATGCTGATCTCGGCCACCAGCCGGGGCTCCACCCAGTGGACACCCGGCAGATCCACCGGGTTGTGGAACGGCGAGCGGTCGAGCGGAATCACCCCCAGGTACCGCGCGAGCTCCCGCCGCTCCCGGTCGGACATGCCCGACCCGACGGAGCCGACGTACCGCAGCCCCGCCGGCTCCGGTACGCCGGCCGCCACCGACCCGGGGAGCCCGGCGAGCACCCCGCGGCCCTCGGTCCAGCCGCCGATGACGATGTCCAGCGTCTCCAGGTGCTTGGTCTTGCGCCAGTCGGGGGAGCGCACCCCGGGGAGGTAGCGGGAGGTCAGCCGCTTCGCCATGACGCCCTCGTGGCCGCCGCGCAGCGCCGCCTCCCACGCCTGCTCGCCGCGGCCCTCCACGTAGGCCGGCACCGACCAGTTGGGGCCGCCGAGCCGCAGCCCGGACAGCACCGCCCGGCGCTCGTGGTACGGGAAGTCCACCAGCGAGCCGCCCAGGTACATCAGGTCGAAGAGGACGAGCTGAACGGGCAACTCCATCGCCAGCCGGGCCGTACGGCGCGGGTTGACCACGCCCATCCGGCGTTGCAGCAGTCCGAAGTCGGGCCGGCCGTCGGCGTCCAGTACCACCACCTCGCCGTCGAGCACCGCGGGCCGCCCGCGCAGCTGCTCGCCGAGCGGGCCCAGCTCCGGGTACGTCCCGGTCGCGTCGTTGCCGGCCCGGGTGATCAGCCGCACCGTCCCGTCGCCCGGGGTGTTCACGATGCACCGCGCCCCGTCCCACTTCGCCTCGAACGCCCAGTCCGGCTGCTCGTGCTCGGCGGGCAGCGGCCCGAGCGTGGCCAGCATCGGCTGGATCACCGGGTACCCGGCATACGGGGACGCGGCTGCGCTCTCGGGGGTGTCGCGGTGGTCGGGCTCATCGGGGGAGCCGCGGCCGGCGGTCGGGGTCATAGTTCGATGATCGGGGGCCGCGGCGGTCCGCGCAGGGCGACGGGTGCCGCGGCACCTGCCCCTCGGCGGCCACGTGCGGCAGCACCCGGTCCAGCCACCGGGGCGTCCACCAGGCCCGCGGCCCCAGCAGCGTCAGCACCGCGGGCATCAGCAGCAGCCGTACCACCGTCGCGTCGATCAGCACGCTCACGGCCAGGCCCAGGCCGAGCATCTTCACCACGATGCTGTCGCTGAGGAGGAACGCGGCGAAGACGCCGACCATGATCAGCGCGGCACAGGTGATCACCCGGGCGGTGATCTCCAGGGCGTGCGCGACGCTCGCCCGGGAATCCGCCGTCCGCAGCCAGGTCTCGTGGACTCGGGACAGCAGGAAGATCTCGTAGTCCATGCTCAGCCCGAAGACGATGGCGAACATCATCATCGGGACGTAGCTCTCGATCGGCACGGTGCCCGAGACACCCAGTGCCGGACCGCCCCAGCCCCACTGGAAGACGGCCACCACCACGCCGTAAGAGGCGGCGATCGACAGGATGTTGAGCACCGCGGCCTTCACCGCGACCAGCACGCCGCGGAAGACGATCAGGATGATCAGGAAGGCGAGGGCGACGACCACGGCCATGATCAGCGGGAGCCGGCCGGCGACCACGTCCAGGAAGTCCACCTGGCCCGCCGTCGTGCCGGTGACGTAGCCGTGTGCGTCGTAGCCGCGCACGGCCTTGGGGAGGACGGTGTGCACCAGGCGGTCGACCAGCGCGGTGGTGCCGGGCTGCTGCGGGGCCTGGTCGGAGTACGCGGTCGCGGTCAGCACCGCGCCGTCCGGGGTGGGCCGGAGGGGGGTGACCGCGGCGGCGCCGGGGACCTCGCCGAGGACCCGCTGAGCCTGCTCCGCCAGCGCCGGGCGGTCCGCCTGCGGCACCTCGCTCCGGTCGACGACCAGCGTCAGCGGCCCCGTGGAGCCGGGCCCGAACGCCGACGACATCAGATCGAAGGCCCGCCGGTCGGTGGCGGACGTCGGGCCGGCGCCGTTGCCGATGTGCCCCAGCCGCATCGAGAAGACCGGTACCGACAGCACCGCGACGACGACCACACCGCCCACCAGGTACCACCAGGGCCGGCGCGCCACCCGCTGCGCGTACCGGTCCCGGCCGACCGGTGTCGCGCCGCCGGTTGCGGGACGCGACTCCGCGATGGGCCGGCGGACGCGGAACCGGTCGATCCCGCGGCCGAGCAGTCCGAGCAGTGCGGGGACGAGGGTGAGCGCGCAGAGGACGGCGGTGATCACGGTGACCGCCGCGGCCATGCCGAGCTTCCCGATCAGGCCGACGCCCGAGACGGACAGGCCGGTCAGCGCGACGACGACGGTGACGCCGGACACCAGGACCGCCCGGCCGCCGGTGGCCACCGTCCGCCCCGCGGCGACCGCCGGGTCGGCGCCGTCCATGAGGTGCTGCCGGTGACGGGTGATCAGGAGCAGCGCGTAGTCGATCCCGACGCCCAGACCGATCATGGTGGCCAGGGTGGGGGAGACGGTGCCGAGGGTGAACGCGGCGGCCAGCAGCCCGAGGCAGCCCAGCCCGCAGCTCACGGCGATCAGCGCGGCCAGCAGCGGCACCCCGGCCGCCAGGACGCTCCCGAACCCGGCCAGCAGCACCAGGATCGCCACCGCGAACCCGATCGCCTCGCTGAGCCGGTCGTCGGTCGCCGGCCGGGCCAGCTGGCCCAGCGCCCCGCCGTACTCCACCTGCACCCCGGCGGCGCGCAGTGGTGCGACGGCCCGGTCCACGCCGACGAGGTCCGTCCCCAGGGTGACCGGCGGGAGCCGGAAGCGCACCGCGATGTACCCGGTCCGGCCGTCGGCGGACAGCGGCCTGGTGACCGGGGGCCCCTGTGCCGGCTTCGGCGGGGAGCCGGGCGGCGGCAGCGGGCTCTGCGCCGTCAGGACGTACGGCAGCCGCCGCAGGCCGGGGACCGCGCCGTCGATCTGCCCGCCGACCGCGGTCAGCGGTCTCGCACCGTCGTGCAGTACCACCTGGCTGATGTAGGGCCCGCCCTTGGGATCGTGCCGCGCGAGGACGTCCCGCCCCTGGGTCGACTGCACACCGGGCAGGGAGAAGTGGTCGGAGTACTCGCCGCCGAACGTCCGCTGGAGCATCTGCACCCCGGCCAGCGCCACCAGCCACAGCGCCAGGACCACCAGGGCATGCCGGGCGCACCACTCCCCGAGGCGCCCCAGCGCTCCTTCGCGCCGCCGGCTGCCCGGCCCGCTCGGCGAGTTCGGCAACGACATGCCTGCATTCAAGGCAGGTTTTCGCCGGGGCGGCATGCGGAGCGGGTGAGACGGGTGGTTCCCCGGGCGCGGCGGTGAGGGAGGGGGAAGCCCCGGCCGGACGGGGGAACCCGGCCGGGGCTGTCCTGGGGGCGCGCTGCCGCCTGAGGGGCGCGCTGCCACTTGAACGATAAACCACTACCGCGGTATCCGGTACGCGGAGTGACGGCTCTCACCTCAGGGCGGCCGGCCGGTCTCACCTCCGGGCGGCCGGCCGGCGGGCGTCAGGGCGTGATC
Source organism: Streptomyces sp. CT34 (assembly GCF_000805335.1). Classification (GTDB taxonomy): domain Bacteria; phylum Actinomycetota; class Actinomycetes; order Streptomycetales; family Streptomycetaceae; genus Streptomyces. The sequence goes on from NZ_KN708638.1 coordinate 6,797,572, forward strand.
CGCACGGGCCGGAAGCCCCCGTCCAGCAGCCGCGGCAGATACCGGTCCAGGGCCCGGGCGGTCTCGACGCGGTTGCCGCCGCCGTCGTGGGACAGCACGATCGCGCCGGGCCGCAGCTCGTCCAGGACCGTGTCGGCGATGCTCTCGGGACCCGGGCGGGTCCAGTCCCGGGAGTCGACCGACCAGCCGACGGCGGACATGCCCAGGTCGTCGCAGATGTCCAGGGACGCCTGGTCCCAGTCGCCGTACGGGGCGCGGGCGAGCCGGGGGGCGGTGCCCAGGACCTCCTCGATCAGGGCGCCGGTGCGGCCGAGTTCGGCCCGGACGCGGCCGGGCGGGAGGGTGGTCAGCTGCGGGTGGGTCCAGGTGTGGTTGCCGACGGCATGGCCCTCGTCGGCGATGGAGCGCAGCAGATCGGGGAACGCCACGGCGCTTTGGCCGACGACGAAGAAGGTGGCCGGGGTGCCGTGGCGGCGCAGCACCTCCAGGATCTCCGGGGTGTGGCGGGGGTCGGGGCCGTCGTCGAAGGTGAGCGCGATCCGGCCGGCGCCGGCCGGGACGGTGCAGGCGACATCGGCGTGCGGCGGCGAGGCGCCGGGCCCGGAGCGGGAGGTCTCGCCGTCCAGGGGGCGCGGCCGGTACCCGTCCGGCGGGGCGGAGCCCGGCGCGCCGGCCGGCGGCCGGCCGCGGGTCTGCGGACCGGAGCCCGGCGGGGGCGCGGCGTCGCCCAGGGAGAGCAGCCCGCGGACGGTGGCGAGGGTGCCGATCACCACGGCGGTGCGCAGCAGCAGGCGCCGCGTCACGGCGGGGTGATCGGACGTCACCCCCCATGGGCTCTCACGGGCCCGCGGCCGGCGGGCGGAGCGACACCGTGCGCCGCCGGTTCCGTACCCGTTCGGCTCGCAGGGCCGGAGGGTTTCCCGGACCGCGCCGGAGTGGGAGGGGAGCGCCCGCTCCGCCGGACCTTAGTTTGTCCGGCTATGAGGCACCTGATCAGGCCGAAGCGGATCATGGTCGGCCGCCCGCTGGACAGCGCGCGGCTCGGCGAGACGCTGCTGCCGAAACGGCTGGGGCCGCCGGTCTTCTGCAGCGACCCGCTGTCCTCGGTCGCCTACGCCACCGAGGAACTGCTGCTGGTCGTGGGCCTCGGCGGGGTCGCGCTGCTGCACCTGGCCTGGTACGCGGCGGCGGCCATCGTCGTCGTCCTGGCGGTGGTCGTCGCGTCGTACCGGCAGACCTGCTACGCGTATCCGGGCGGCGGCGGTGCCTATGTCGTCAGTGCGCGGAATCTCGGCCGGAACGCGGCGCTCACCGCGGCCAGTGCGCTGCTGGTCGACTACGTGCTGACGGTGGCCGTTTCGGTGGTGTCCGGAGTCGCCGCGATCACCTCGGCCGTGCCCGAACTGGGCGGGCACGACGTGGCGTTGTCGGTGGGCTTCGTGAGTCTGCTGGCACTGATGAACCTGCGCGGGGTCCGCGAATCGGGGCGGATCTTCGCGGTCCCGACGTACGGATTCATCTGCTCCGTGTACCTGATGTTCGGGTTCGCCGCGGTGCGGATGGCCACCGGCGCCACCCCGCGTGCGGAGTCGGCGGATCTGCCGCTGCACGCCGCGTCCGGCTACTCCGGGGCGGCGCTGGTGCTGCTCGGGATGCGGGCGTTCGCGTCCGGGTGCACGGCGCTGACCGGGGTCGAGGCGATCAGCAACGGGGTGCCCGCGTTCCGCCGGCCCAAGAGCCGGAACGCCGCCACCACACTGCTCGTGATGGGCTTCTTCTCCATCACCATGTTCGCCGGCATCACCTTTCTCGCGATGGTGTACCAGGTCCATGTGGCGGCGGATCCCACCGCGTTGGGGCTGCCGCCGCACACCCCGACCGCCACCGCCCTCGCCCAGATCGGACGGGCCAGCTTCGGCGCTGCGCACACCCTCTTCTACCTGCTCCAGGCGTTCACCGCGGGGGTGCTGATCCTGGCCGCGAACACCGCCTTCAACGGATTCCCGATGCTGGCGTCGATCCTCGCCGCGGACAGCTATCTGCCGCGCCAGCTGCACAACCGCGGGGACCGGCTGGTCTTCTCCAACGGCGTGATCCTGCTGGCACTGGCGGCCATCGGGCTGATCGTGCTGTTCCGGGCGGAGCTGACCCGGCTGATCCAGCTCTACATCATCGGCGTCTTCGTCTCGTTCACGCTGTCCCAGACCGGGATGGTGCGGCACTGGCGCGGCCTGCTCGCCGGGCCCGGACTGGGGCGGCCGGTGCGGTTGCGCTACCGGCGGTCGCAGGCGATCAACGCGGTCGGCGCGCTGCTGACCGGGGTGGTGCTGGTCATCGTGCTGATCACCAAGTTCACCCACGGCGCCTGGATCGTCGCGATCGCCATGCCGCTGCTGTTCCTGGCGATGCGCGGGGTGCACCAGCACTACCGGCGGATCGCCGGGGAACTGGCGGTCGCGCCCGACGCGCGGCCCTGGGAGCCGGCCGGGAACCACGTGGTGGTGCTGGTCTCCGCACTGCACGCCCCGACGCTCAAGGCCCTCGGCTACGCCCGCGCGCTGCGGCCCACCTCGCTGTACGCGCTGACCGTCGCGGTCGACCCCCGGGACGTGCAGGGGCTGCGCGAGCAGTGGGACGCCCATGACATCGACGTACCGCTCCAGGTGCTCAGCTCGCCCTACCGGGACTTCACCCGCCCGGTGATCGCCTCCATCATGGACGTCGGCGCACGCCATCCCGGCGGCGCGCTCACCGTCGTCATCCCCGAATACATCGTGGGCCACTGGTGGGAGCACCTGCTGCACAACCAGAGCGCGCTGCGGCTCAAGGCCCGCCTGCTGTTCACGCCCGGGGTGACGGTGATCAACGTCCCCTACCGGCTGTCGTCGAGCAGGGCCCCGCGAGCGCGCCGGGACGAGCGGGTCACGGGCTGACCGCCAGCACGATGTACGCGGCCAGCAGCGCCAGATGGACACACGCCTGGAGCGGGGTGGCCCGCCCGGGGACCACGGTCAGATCGCCGACGACCACCGTGAGCGCGAGCAGCACCATATGGCTGGCGCCCAGGCCCAGGATCAGCGGACCCTTCAGCCAGATACTGGCCAGCGCGACCGCCGGGATGGTCAGGCCGATGCTCGCCATCGCCGAGCCGAGGCCGAGGTTGAGGCTGGTCTGCACCCGGTCGCGGCGGGCCGCCCGCACCGCCGCGATGGTCTCCGGCAGCAGCACCAGCAGCGCGATCACAATGCCGACGACCGACGACGGCAGCCCCGCGGCGGCCACCGCCGACTCGATCGCCGGGGACACCGCCTTGGCCAGCCCCACCACCGCGATCAGCGCCAGCGCCAGCAGCCCCAGGCTGACCAGCGCGCCCCGGGCGGTGGGCGGTTCGGCGTGGTCCTCGGAGTCGATGACCTCGCCGGCGGTGGTCACCGGCAGGAAGTAGTCCCGGTGCCGGACCGTCTGCGTGGCCACGAACAGGCCGTACAGCGCCAGCGCGGCGAGCGCCGCGAAGACCAGCTGCGGAGGCGAGAACCGCGGACCCGGCGTCGAGGTGGTGAAGGTCGGCAGGACCAGGCTGAGGCCGGCCACCGTCGCGACCGTGGCCAGCGCGGCGCCGGTGCCCTCGGCGTTGAAGACCGCCACCTTGTGCTTGAGCGAGCCGATGAGCAGCGACAGCCCGACGATGCCGTTGGTGGTGATCATCACGGCCGCGAAGACCGTGTCGCGGGCCAGCGCGGCGCTCTTGTCGCCGCCGTCCACCATCAGCGTGACGATCAGCGCCACCTCGATCACGGTCACCGCGACCGCCAGCACCAGCGACCCGAACGGCTCGCCCACCCGGTGCGCGATCACCTCCGCGTGGTGCACCGCGGCCAGCACCGCCCCGGCCAGGAAGACCGACACCAGCACCACCAGCGCGACCGGCAGCGACCGCCCCCAGGTCAGCGCCAGCAGCACCACTGCCGCGACCGGCAGCACACCGGTCCAGTGCAGGACGGCCGAACGGAGAGGCGCGATCATGCCTCCGAGCTTCGCAGAGAAGCCCGGCGGCTGCCCGTCGGTGCACCGGGCTCAGGCCGCCGCCCGGTGCTGGCCCTTCAGCTCCGCCGGAGCGATCGCGGCCTTGGTGACATCGGCGACCAGCTCGACGACATCGGGCCCGTACGCCTGCGAGTTGATCACCTTCAGCAGCAGGCAGAACTGGCCGCCGGCGCCGTGCTTGCGGGCCAGCCGGGCCCGGTTGCGGACCAGATGGCGGACCGCGGCCCGGTGGGTGACCGGGCGCTGCCCGGCCGCCAGGAACACCGGGCGGTCGCCCTCCCCGGCCGTCAGCCGGGCCAGCAGGACGTACTCCACCGCGCCCGGCTCCATCCGGTACGCGGTACCGCCGATGGTGAACGTGCCGCGGCCGGCGCCGGACCCGTCGCCCGGGTGCACCGCGACACCGGGCAGCAGATTGGCCATGTGGGCGGCGAGGCGGCGGTGCGCGGTCGGGTCGCCGACGCAGAACTCGGTACGCGCGCCGAAGCCCTGGAGGCCGGTGTCGTGCGGGGCCAGCTCGGGGTGCGCACCGCAGTTCTCCACCACCGAGGCCAGGCCGAGCAGCGCCAGCGCGTCGTGCCGCGGGATGCTCCAGTGGGCCGAGGTGCTGTCCCGGTGCGTGACCAGGACGCACTCCGAACCGGCCGGCAGCCCGAAGAAGCTCTGTTCGCGGGTCAGCTTCCGGCGGGTCAGCGCCGATTGCACGGCCCAGCCGGCACCGAGCCCCACGAGGAGGGCAACGGCTGCCGTGGTCAGGAGCAGCAGGGTGTCGTCCATGGCGGGCGAGCGTAGCGGCTGCCCGGGTGTGTGTTCGAGGGAGGAGGGCGGGATGGCACCCGTTGCCCGAAATGCCCTCCGTCCGCCGGGGGTTGCCGTGAGCGGGACCGGCGCCGCAGGGAAGCGCGGCGGCCGGTCCCGACGCGCCGGGCACCGCCCCGCCGCCCGCCCGGTGGCCGGCCGCCCGCGGCCCGCCGCGCACCGGCGCAGCCCGATCCGGCCCGTAGGCGCCGGGAGTTGGCCGGGCGGCCCCGCGCCGCGCGCGGCAGCGAGCCGGCCGCCCGTAACGCCGGCGGCACACGACGGGCCCGTGTGTGCCGTCCGTGTGTCGTCGATGTGCCGCGCCGCGCGTGTCGTTGCCGGCCTCCGCGGTGCCCGATTAGCCTCCTGGGACCGTGCGTTCGAATGAGCGGTCCCAGGGAGGGCACGCAGCATGAGCGTTGACGAGAGCCAGGAACGGCCGAGACGCCCAGAACGCGGTATCCGCCGGACGGCGGGGGAACTGGACGGGCAGTGGGAAGGGCTCGCCGAACAGGCGCAGGCGCTGGCCGACGGACGGGTCACCTCCACCGCACTCGTCCGGCGCTGCCTGGAGCGGATCGCGGCCACTCAGGACAGCATCAACGCCTTCCGGCGGGTCCGGGCCGAGGCGGCGCTCGACGAGGCCGCGGCGGCCGACCGCGGACTGTCCGCCGGCGAGCGGCTGCCGCTGCTCGGGGTGCCGGTCGCGGTCAAGGACGACACGGACGTGGCGGGCGAGCCGACCGCGTTCGGCTGCGCCGGGCTGTTCCCGCCCAAGGAGCGCGACTCCGAGGTCGTCCGGCGGCTGCGCGCGGCCGGCGCGGTCATCGTCGGCAAGACCAACTCCTGCGAACTGGGCCAGTGGCCGTTCACCGAGGGACCGGCCTTCGGCGACACCCGCAACCCCTGGAACCTCGCGCACACCCCCGGCGGTTCCTCCGGCGGCTCGGCCGCCGCGGTCGCCGCCGGACTGGTACCGGCCGCCCTCGGCACCGACGGCGCCGGCTCGGTCCGCATCCCCGCCGCCTGGTCCCACCTCGTCGGCATCAAGCCGCAGCGCGGCCGGATCTCGACCTGGCCGGACGCCGAGGCGTTCCAGGGCATCACCGGCATCGGGCCGCTGGCCCGTACGGTCGAGGACGCGGCGCTGCTGCTGGACGTGGCCAGCGGCAACCACGCCGGCGACCTGCACCGGCCGCCGGCCATCGCGGCCCGCGAGGCGGCCCGCCGCGACCCCGGGCGGCTGCGCATCGCGCTCTCCTGGAAGGCCGCCGCCACCTTCACCCGCAAACCGCTGCACCCCGACGTCCGGGCGGCGGTGACCTCACTGGCCCGTACGCTGGCCGGGCTCGGCCACTTCGTCGAGGAGGCCGAACCGGACTACGGGCTCGTCGGCCTGGCCTTCGTGCCGCGCGCCACGGCCGGCGTCGGCGAGTGGGCGGCCCGGGTCCCCGACCCCCGGCTGCTGGACCGCCGGACCCGGGAGGCGGCGCGGCTGGGCCGGCTGCTCGGCGGGCCCGTACTGCGCCGGGCGCGCGCCGCCGAGAGCCGCCAACAGCGGCGCATCGGCGCCCTGTTCGGCCCCTACGACGTGCTGCTGACGCCGACCACCGCCACCCCGCCGCCGCGCGTCGGCGCGCTCGCCGAGCTCGGCGGCTGGCGCACCGACCGGGCGATGATCGCGGCCTGCCCGTACGCCTGGCCCTGGAACGTGCTCGGCTGGCCGGGGGTCAGCGTGCCGGCCGGCTTCAGCGCGGACGGGCTCCCGCTGGGCGGCCAGCTCCTCGGCCCGGCCCATACCGAGCCGCGGCTGATCTCGCTGGCCGCCCAGCTCCAGGACGCGCTGCGGTGGCAGGACCGGCGGCCCGGCGACCAACTCAGCCCAGGAGCTTGAGGATCGCGTCCGTGCTGCCGGTCTCGCCCAGCCGCGGGAAGATCTTCTCCAGGCTGTTGCGGTGCGCCGCCTCGTCCAGATCGGTCACCGCGTCGGTGGCGACGGTGACGTGGTAGCCGTGCTCGTGCGCGGCACGGGCGCTGGACTCCACGCCGATGCTGGTGGCGATGCCGGCGAACACGATCTGGGTCACCCCGCGGCGGCGCAGCTCCAGGTCCAGGGCGGTGCCGTGGAAGGCGCCCCACTGCTGCTTGGTGACGGTGATGTCGCCCGGCTGCCGGTCGACCTCGTCGACCAGTTCGGCCCAGTCGGCCGGCGGGGTGTGGCCGCCGGCCGGGGACTCCGTACGCCCCGGCGCGCCGCCGGTGACGTTCACCAGCACGACCGGCAGCCCGCGCTCGCGGAACGCCGCCGCCAGTCGGGCGCCGCGCGCGACGATCTCGGCGGCGGGGTGGACGGTGGGCAGCGCGACGATGCCCTTCTGAAGGTCGATCAGGACCAGTGCGGTCCGCGGGTCGAGAGTGGTCGCGGGCATGAATTCTCCTGTGGGGGTGGTGGGTTGACGAGGAGTCAGGTGTCGGTCGTGCGGGTCGGGGCGGTGCGCAGCGAGCGGTCGGCCAGGGTGAGGACCAGCAGCAGCACGGCCAGGACGGCACCGGCCAGGGCGATGGCGTGCAGCCCGGAGTCCGTGGCGCGCTGCCCGTACAGCAGCCCGATGAGGCTGGAGGCGGAGATCGCGCCGAGGTACTGGGCGGTGCGCTGGAGTCCGGCGGCGGCGCCCACGCCGTCGGCCGGGGCCTGGGCGTAGACGGCGGCCTGATTGCCGGTGGAGGCCAGGCCCTGCGGGATGCCGAACAGCGCGCCGGCGACGAGCAGTACGGCCACCGGGCTGCCGCCGTCCAGCAGCAGGAGGACCGCGCTGCCGACGGCGAGGAAGCCCGCGGCGACGGTCAGCGGGGCGCGGATCCCCTTCGTACGGGCGCCGGCGAGCGAGCAGACCGCGGCGGCGCCGGACATCGGCAGCATGATCAGCCCGGCGTGGAACGACGCGAGGCCGTGCGCCTGCTCCAGCCACTGGCTGTAGCCGTACAGCACGCAGTAGATGACGAGATACGCCAGCCCGTGCCGGAGGTAGGTGAGCACCAGCGCACGGTTGCGGGCCAGCATCCGCAGATCGAGGAACGGCGCGGGGTGGCGCAGCTGCCACCACACCAGGACGGCGGTCAGCGCGGCGGTCGGCGCGAGCAGCGGCCAGCGCGGCGCGTCCAGCCGCAGCAGGAAGAACATCGCGCAGGTCAGGGCGGCGGCGAAGAGCGCGATACCGAGCGGGTCGAGGGAGCCGCCGTCCGGGCCGGTGCCGTCCGCGTCCCGGGCCGTGCGCCGGGTCTCCCGGTCGGGCGGCAGCCAGGCGAGCGCACCGGCCAGCGCCAGCAGCGCCAGCGGGATGTTGACGGCGAACACCGCCCGCCAGCCCCAGGTCGCGGCCAGCAGCCCGCCGAGGGTGGGGCCGACGGCGGCGCTGGCCAACGCCGCGAGCGAGATCCGGCCGAAGACGGACCGGGGCGCGGGCCGCCCCACCCGGCGCGACTCGGCGCGCAGCATCGCCATCGCGGCCGGATAGGCGGCGGCGGTGCCGATGCCGAGGGCGACGCGGGAGACGATCAGCAGCGTGAAGGTGGTCGCCAGCGCCCCGATGAGGCCGGCGGCGACCACCGCCACCGCACCGGCGGCGAACACCCGGCGCGGCCCGATGCGGTCGGCGAGCCGCCCCAGCGACGGCTGGCCGACCGCGCTGGCGAGGTACATCGCGGAGATCAGCCAGGCGGTGTCGGCGGCCCCGACGTGGAAGTCCTGGCCGATGGCCACCAGCGTGGTGGCGATCATCGTCGAGTTGATGGGGTTGAGGAGGGACCCCAGCAGCAGCGGGGTCATCAGCCGGGCGCCGAAGCCCGGGTCGGGGGAGGGGGCGGTGGTCCGGCGGGCGGCGACCCGGCCGCTCCGGCCGGGGGCTCCAGGGGCTTCGGAGGCTTCGGGGGCGCTCATTCCCGGACCAGCCGCCGTATGAGGGCGGTCGCCGCCTCCAGGGTCTGCTGCTCGTCGGCGGTCAGCCGGTCGGCGATGGCCACGGCCAGCCAGTTGTTCTTGGCCTGCCGTACGTCGGCCAGCACCCGGCGGCCGTGGTCGGTGAGGGAGAAGACGACCTGGCGCCCGTCCGTGGGATGCGGGCTGCGGGCGAGGATCCCGCTGTCCTCCAGCGCTCCGACGGTCATCCGCATCGACTGCGGGCGCACCAGTTCGGCGCGGGCCAGCGCGGCGATCGTGGACGACCCCTGGCGGTCGACGAGGGCGATGACCGCGCGCTGGGTGGGCGTGAGGGCGCCCTGCGGCGAGGCGGCGCGCAGCTGGCGCATCAGCAGCGACACCGTCGCGCCGAGGTCGGTCGCCAGACGTTCCTGGTCCTTGTTCGGCATGCTCCCACCCTAGAATCTCGACAGGGAAACTTGCAAGTTTCCCTGTCGAGTTTTGCCGGGTATTTTCCGTAGGCGGTCGTCGGCCGGGGTCGTCGGTCGTCGGCCGTCGTCGGCAGCCGCACGTGGTCGTGCCCGGCCCCCGGCGCCGTACGCCGCAGTGCGGTGCCCGCCCGCCCCGCCGCCGCGCGTTCCGGCCGTTCTCCGTTCTGTGCGGATTCCGAAAAACTCCCGTAGCACGGTCGTCATCGCCCTGGAAACATGCCGGGTGTCGAATGCGGGCAGGCCGGAGAAGTCCGGCCCGCAGGGGGAGAGGCACGCATGACGGTTACGCAACTCCGGAGCCCCTCCGAGGAGTTCGCCCGATTCCTGACCGAGCTCGGGCGGCTGCTCGATCCGGCCGCCGGCTGGTACGGGGTCTTCACGCAGCGCGATCCGGACGGCCTGCGGGCCTGCCTGGACGGGCGGGAGGTGCCGCACTGGGACGTGGTGGAGTCCCTGCTGTACGACCTCGCCACGCAGCACGGGGACGCGGCGGTGCGCACCATGGGCCCGCGTGCCCGGCAGCTGTACGCCCGCGCGGTCGCCGGCCACGACGCCCAGCCGGGCGGCCGGCCCGCGCTCCGTGACCGGCTGGCGGTGATGGTCCGCGAACAGCGGCAGGCGGCGGCACGCGCCCGTGAACTCCGTACCGCCGCACGGTTCGCCCAGGACCCCGCGGAGGGCGAGCGGCTCTCCCGCGAGCTGGCCTGGGCCCAGGACGACCACCTCCGGGCGGGCGCCCGGGTGCGCGAACTGCGGGCGCGGCTGGCGGCGTTGGAGGGAGCCGGGCAGGGGGTCGGGGCCGCGACCCCCGAGGGCGACCCACCCGCCGCCACGGACGACGCCCAGGCGCGCGGGGACGGTACTCCCGCCAGGGAGGGCGAAACCCGCGCCGGAGAGGCCGCCTCCCCCGCTCCTGAGGACGCCGCCCCCGCCCGTACGGCCAGGTTCCCCGCCCGTACGGCCAAGCTCCCGGCCCGTAAGGCCAGGGCCGCCGGCCGGCCGCGGGGGGCGCGTTTCGCCGGGCTGGAGGTGGTGGAGGAGGCCGCGCCCGCCGGTGACGGTACGTCGCCGGTCGGGCCCGCGGTGGTGCCCGCCGCGGCCGGTCCGGCCCCGCGCGGCGCCCGCTTCGCCGGGGCGTACGCCGCCCCGGACGGAGGGGCGGACGACGCCCCGGATGACGGGCCCGGCGACGCCTGGCCGGGCGGTGCGGCCGATCCCGAGGCGCGCCGCTGCGCCGCCCGTACCGCCTACCGCCTGGCCCACCACCGGCCGCCCGGCGAGGACGGCCCCGCGTACGTCGAGATCTGCACCGCAGCGGCCCGTCCCGCGAACGAACTCCCGTTACTCCTCGATGAGTTGGAGAGCGCCGGGCTGGCCTCCGACATCCCCACCCTGCTCTGGGAGGTGGCCTGCCTGCCGCCCGACGGGCTGGCCGCGGCCACCGCGGAGCTGGTCGCCGCGGGCCGCACCGGCGACGCCGCCGCGCTGCTCCGGCAGAGCGTGGCCCGCCCGGTCGCCGAGGTGGCCCGGACCGCGCTGGCGCTGCTCGACCGGCGGCGTCCGGAGCAGGCCGGCGAACTGCTGGCCGCGCTGGTCCGGGCCCGTACGCCGGACGACGCGGCGGCGCTGGCCGCCGCCGACCCGGCCGCCCTCGGGCCGCTGCTCCTGGAGGCCGCGCGGACCGTCTCCCCCTCCCGGCTGAGCGATGTCGCGCACGCCCTGCGCGCCGCCGGCCACCCGGCGCCGCGCTGACCGCCCGGCGGACGCGCCGCATTGAGAGATGGTCTTGCCACGGTGCGTGACGGGGCTTACGGTCGCCTCCACACGCGTAGATCCGCGTGCCCGCAGGCTGACGCACCGACAAAGGAGCAGCTCATGGCCGATGTTGTGCGTGCCGCACTGGTCCAGGCGACCTGGACCGGCGACACCGAATCGATGATCGCGAAGCATGAGGAGTACGCCAGAGCGGCGGCCGCGCAGGGCGCGAAGGTGATCGGCTTCCAAGAGGTCTTCAACGCCCCGTACTTCTGCCAGGTCCAGGAGCCGGAGCACTACCGCTGGGCCGAACCGGTGCCCGACGGCCCGACCGTCCGCCGGATGCAGCAGCTGGCCCGTGAGACCGGCATGGTGATCGTGGTGCCGGTCTTCGAGGTCGAGCAGTCCGGTTTCTACTACAACACCGCGGCCGTCATCGACGCCGACGGCACGGTCCTCGGCAGCTACCGCAAGCACCACATTCCGCAGGTGAAGGGCTTCTGGGAGAAGTACTACTTCAAGCCGGGCAACGCCGGCTGGCCGGTCTTCGACACCGCCGTCGGCAAGGTCGGCGTCTACATCTGCTACGACCGCCACTTCCCGGAGGGCTGGCGGCAGTTGGGGCTCAACGGAGCCCAGCTAGTATACAACCCGTCGGCCACCTCCCGGGGCCTGTCCGGGTACCTCTGGAAGCTGGAGCAGCCGGCCGCCGCGGTCGCCAACGAGTACTTCATCGCGGCGATCAACCGCGTCGGCGTCGAGGAGTACGGCGACAACGACTTCTACGGCACCAGTTACTTCGTCAACCCCCGCGGGCAGTTCGTCGGCGAGGTCGCCAGCGACACCAAGGAGGAACTGGTCGTCCGCGACCTGGACTTCGGGCTGATCGACGAGGTGCGCCAGCAGTGGGCGTTCTACCGCGACCGCCGCCCCGACGCCTACGACGGGCTGGTGAAGCCGTGAACCAGCACTCCCACGACCCCGACGCGCTGCGCGCCCGCCACCGGGCCGTCATGCCCGAGTGGCTCGGCCTCTACTACGAGCGGCCCCTCGAACTCACCCACGGGGAGGGCCGGCACGTCTGGGACGCCGAGGGCAACCGCTACCTCGACTTCTTCGGCGGCATCCTCACCACCATGACGGCGCACGCGCTGCCCGAGGTGACCAAGGCGGTCGGCGAGCAGGCCGGCCGGATCCTGCACACCTCGACCCTCTATCTCTCCCGGCCCATGGTCGAGTTGGCGGAGCGGATCGCCGCGCTCTCCGGCATCCCCGACGCCCGGGTCTTCTTCACCACCTCCGGTACGGAGGCCACCGACACCGCGCTGCTGCTGGCGACCGCGTACCGCGGCTCCAACCAGATCCTGGCGATGCGCAACAGCTACCACGGCCGGTCGTTCTCCTCCGTCGGCATCACCGGCAACCGGAGCTGGTCGCCGACCAGCCTCTCCCCGCTCCAGACCCTCTACGTGCACGGCGGGGTGCGCTCCCGCGGCCCGTACGCGGAGCTGACCGACGCCGACTACATCGCCGCCTGCGTCGCCGACCTGGAGGACCTGCTCCAGCAGACCGCGGGCGGGGTGGCCGCGCTGATCGCCGAACCGGTCCAGGGCGTCGGCGGGTTCACCGCACCGCCGGACGGGCTCTACGCGGCGTTCCGCGAGGTGCTGGCCCGCGAGGGGATCCTGTGGATCAGCGACGAGGTGCAGACCGGCTGGGGCCGCACCGGCGACCACTTCTGGGGCTGGCAGGCGCACGGCGAGAACGGCCCGCCGGACCTGCTCACCTTCGCCAAGGGCATCGGCAACGGGATGTCCGTCGGCGGCGTGGTGGCCCGCGCCGAGGTGATGAACTCCCTGTCCGCCAACTCCATTTCGACGTTCGGCGGCAGCCCGGTCACCATGGCCGCGGGCCTGGCCAACCTCGGCTACCTCCTGGAGCACGACCTCCAGGGCAACGCCCGGCGGGTCGGCGGGCTGCTCATCGAGCGGCTGCGGGCGGTGGCCGCCGGGCTCGACGTGGTCCGCGAGGTGCGGGGGCGGGGCCTGATGATCGGGGTCGAGCTGGTCCGCCCCGGGACCGACGAGCCCTCGCCCGAGGCGGCGGCGCTGGTCCTGGAGGCGGCCCGGGAGCACGGTCTGCTGGTGGGCAAGGGCGGCCTGGGCGGCGGCGCGCTGCGCATCGCGCCGCCGATGACGCTGACCGTCGCCGAGGCCGAGGAGGGCGCGGAGCTGCTCGCGGACGCGCTGCGATGGGCGCAGGAGCGGTTGCGCGACGGGTAGCCCGCCCGTGCGTGCCCGGCGGGCCGCCCCGGAACGCGACCCGGGGCGGCCCCGCGGCCGGTCGGCGGCCGGGTGCCACGGCCTGGTAACTCCGGCCCACCGCCGGACCGTTGAGCCGGCCGGTGGCCTGGCCCGTGCCGCCGTCGGAGCGGTGGCGGTGGTGCTCCCGCCCTACTTCCGGGCGGCCCCGCGGACCGCCTCGGCCACGTCGGTGAAGAACCGGGAGTGTGCGCGCCGGCTCGCCGGGGCCTCCGGATTCCACGGCAGCAGCCGGGCCCGGCCCTCGATCGCCCGCCAGTGCTCGTCGGTCCGCAGCGCCTCGACGCGGGCGGCGTTGGCCCGTACGTCGATCAGGACGACGTCCGGGGCCAGCGCGGCGGCCTCCGCCCAGCCGACCGTCGACCAGTTCGCGCCGGAGCCGGCCGCCGGCTCCGGCAGCTCCACCCCGTGCTCGGCCAGCGCCCGCAGATCCGGCCAGGCGCCCGGCCGGGCCAGGTGCACCCGCTCCGGCCCGGCGGGCGACACCGCCACCACCCGCGGTCGCACCGGGCCGCCGCTCGCCTGCCGCAGCACGTCCTCGGCCTGATCCAACTCCCGTGCCATCGTGAGCGGTTCGCCGTGCCCCAGGGACCCGGCGAGCGCCGCGAAGCGCTCCCGCACCTCGGCGAGGCCGCGCCCGGGGCCCACCGCGACGGTGGCCACAGGGACGTGCGTCTCCAGCTCCACCGCGGTCTTCGCCTCCAGCCCGTAGACCTGCTCGCCGTCGTAGGTCACCGCCACCACGAGGTCCGGCCGGGCCGCCAGGAACGTGTCCGGATGCAGTGCGGCCCCCGCCCCCAGGTACGGGATCTCCACGAGCGGCAGCTCACCGCCCTTGGCCGGGTCGGGTGCCGCCCCGTCGTGCTGGGACCCGAAGATCCCCACCGGGCGGATGCCGTGGTCCCACAGCGTCGCGCCCGCCTGTATGTACGCCACGATCCGTTCCGGCCGGTTTCCGGCCACCACCAGGCGCCCGCGGTCGTCGGAGAACTCCCACGGTGTGCTCTGCTCCATGGCACATCGCCTTTCTTACGTCGTTTGTGCGCTTTCTGACGCTCTCGGTGCTGATTGTGAAGGTGTGATTCGGCAATAACTTTCGAAGTTGTGGGTCCGAAGTCTTCTTACTGCCCACGGGGCCGTGCCCGCACCCCTGCCGCGGCACTCCCGGATCCGGGTTGAACCGCCCGGCTGATCGTCGGTGCAACACGGCCGCCCCCGGCTCATCAACCGTCACGGTATTGCCACAGTGGGTGACATGCTTCTACGGTGTCTCCTTCTCGACCGGAATCTACGGGTGTAGACCAGCTGGTGACGTCGCGTCAGGTAGGGAGATGGGACAGGTGAGCCGTACGGTCATCAAGGGCGGACTGGTCATCACCGCCGCCGACGAGATGCACGCCGACGTCCTCGTCGAGGACGGCCGGATCGCCGCCCTCGCCGCATCCGGCGGCCGGACCGCCGCCGGCTGGACGGAGTCGGCGGACCGCACCCTCGACGCCACCGGCAAGTACGTCATCCCGGGCGGCGTCGACGCCCACACCCACATGGAACTCCCCTTCGGCGGCACCGCGGCCTCGGACACCTTCGAGACCGGCACCCGCGCCGCCGCCTGGGGTGGCACCACCACCATCGTCGACTTCGCCGTCCAGTCCCGCGGCAACTCCCTGCGCGCGGGCCTCGACCAGTGGCACGCCAAGTCCGACGCCCAGTGCGCCGTCGACTACGCCTTCCACATGATCCTCTCCGACGTCAACGAGCACACCCTCAAGGAGATGGACCTCCTGGTGTCCGAGGGCGTCACCTCCTTCAAGCTGTTCACCGCCTACCCCGGTGTCTTCTACAGCGACGACGGGCAGATCCTGCGCGCCATGCAACGGGCCGCCGGCAACGGCGGGTTGGTGATGATGCACGCGGAGAACGGACTGGCCATCGACGTCCTGGTCGAGCAGGCGCTCGCCGCCGGCAGGACCGACCCGCGCTACCACGGCGAGGTCCGCCACGTCCTCCTCGAAGCCGAGGCCACCCACCGCACCATCCAGCTCGCCCGGGTCGCCGGCGCACCCCTCTACGTCGTCCATGTCTCCGCCGAGCAGGCCGTCGACGAGATCGCCCGGGCGCGCCGGATGGGCCTCAACGTCTTCGGCGAGACCTGCCCGCAGTACCTGTTCCTGTCCACCGACAACCTCGCCGAGCCGGACTTCGAGGGCGCCAAGTACGTCTGCTCCACTCCGCTGCGGCCCCGGGAGCACCAGGCGGCGCTCTGGCGCGGACTGCGCACCAACGACCTCCAGGTGGTCTCCACCGACCACTGCCCGTTCTGCTTCCGCGGCCAGAAGGAGCTCGGCCGCGGCGACTTCTCCAAGATCCCCAACGGGATGCCCGGCGTGGAGAACCGGATGGACCTGCTCCACCAGGCGGTCGTGGACGGGCACATCAGCCGCCGCCGCTGGATCGAGATCGCCTGCGCCACCCCGGCCCGGATGTTCGGCCTCTACCCGAAGAAGGGCACCATCGCCCCCGGCGCCGACGCCGACCTCGTCCTCTACGACCCCACCGCCGAGCAGACCGTCTCCGCCAAGACCCACCACATGAACGTCGACTACTCGGCGTACGAGGGCCGGCGGCTCACCGGCCGCGTCGAGACCGTCCTGTCGCGCGGTGAACTCGTCATCGACAACCGGCAGTTCACCGGCCGCGCCGGGCACGGCCAGTACATCCCGCGCGGCACCTGTCAGTACCTCCTCTGAGCCGCCCGCCCGCACCCGGCACCACCTGTACCCCACCGCGTAAGGAGCACCCGTGGACTTCGGAGTCGTCCTCCAGCCCGATCCGCCCGCCTCCGCCGTCGTCGAGCTGATGCGCCGTGCCGAGCGCAACGGCTTCCGCTACGGCTGGACCTTCGACTCCGCCGTGCTGTGGCAGGAACCCTTCGTCATCCACAGCCGCATCCTGGAACACACCGAGCGGCTCGTCGTCGGCCCGATGGTCACCAACCCCTCCACCCGCACTCCCGAGGTCACCGCCTCCACCTTCGCCACCCTCAACGACATGTACGGCAACCGCACCGTCTGCGGCATCGGCCGCGGCGACTCGGCGATGCGGGTGGCCGGCCGGCCACCGAACACCCTGGCCCGGCTGGGGGAGGCGATCGGCCAGATCCGCGACCTGGCCGAGGGCCGGGAGGCGGACATCGGCGGGCACCGGATCAGGATCCCCTGGATCAGGGGCGGCAAGCTGCCGGTGTGGATGGCCGCCTACGGTCCCAAGGCCCTGGAGATGACCGGGCGGTTGGCGGACGGTTTCATCCTCCAGCTCGCCGATCCGTTCCTCACCGAGTGGATGGTCAAGGCGGTCCGGCAGGCCGCGGCGGACGCCGGCCGCGACCCGTCCGACGTCACCATCTGCGTCGCCGCACCCGCCTACGTCGGCGACGACCTCGGCCACGCCCGCGAGCAGTGCCGCTGGTTCGGCGGCATGGTCGGCAACCACGTCGCCGACCTCGTCGCCCGCTACGGCGAGCACTCCGGCCAGGTCCCCGACGAACTCACCGACTACATCAAGGCCCGCGAGGGCTACGACTACGCCCACCACGGCCGGGCCGGCAACCCCGACACCGCCTTCGTCCCCGACGCCATCGTCGACCGCTTCTGCCTGCTGGGCCCCGTCGCCGCCCACCGCGACAAGCTGCGCGCCCTCCAGGCGCTGGGCGTCGACCAGTTCGCGCTCTACGCCATGCACGACGCCAGGGAGGCCACCATCGACGCCTACGGAGCGGAGGTCATTCCCGCGTTCGCCGACTGAACGGGCGCCGGTGCGGGGCGAGTTGCCGCCCCGTGCCGCACGTACCGTCCCCGGCCGGGGCGGGTCACGGGATGCGCGTGGTCCACTCCTCGTTCGCGAACTTGGTGCGGACGAGCTCGTGGGCGCGGGCCATCTCCTCGGCGGTGACGGTCCCTTGGGTGAGGCCGTAGCGCGACCGGAAGGAGTCGATCATCTTCTCGATGACCGCCTCGCGGGGGAGTCCGGTCTGCCGGCGCAGCGGGTCGACGCGCTTCTTCGCGCTCTTCGTGCCCTTGTCGGAGAGCTTCTCCTTGCCGATCCGCAGCACGTCGACCATCTTGTCCGTGTCGATGTCGTAGGACATGGTCACGTGGTGCAGCACCGCACCGGGCCCGCCCTCGGGTCCGACCATCCGCTTCTGCGCGGCGCCGGCCACCTTCCCCAGCTCGGTGGCGATGTCGTTGAGCGGCTGGTACCACGCCTTGATCCCCAGGTCGCCGAGCGCGGCCAGCACCCAGTCGTCGAGATAGGCGTAGGAGTCCGCGAAGGAGAGCCCGGAGACCAGCGCCTCGGGGACGGACAGGGAGTAGGTGATGGTGCTCCGCGGCTCCGCGAACATGGCCCCGCCGCCGGAAATCCGGCGGACCACGGTGACGCCGTGCCGGGCCGCGCCCGCGGCGTCGACCTCGTTGCGCAGCGACTGGAAGCTGCCGATGATCACGGCGGGGGAGTCCCACTCCCACACGCGGAGCGTGGGCGGCCGGCGGCCGGCCGCCACCTCCGCGGTGATGACCTCGTCGAGTGCCATGTGCAGGGCCGGGGGCTGGGGCGTTTCGTGGATGAGCTGCCAGTCGTAGTCGCCCCAGTCGGTGGCCCGGGCGAGGGCGCGGCGCACCGCGACGGCGACGCTCTCGGTGGTGAACCCGAACAGCACCGCCGACTCGGGGAGCGCGGCGTCGATGCGGGCGGTGAGCCCCGCGGTGTCGGTGTCGGCCGGTGCGCCCTCCAGCGCGGAGTTGATCTCCAGCAGCGCCTCGTCGGGCTCCAGGAAGAAGTCCCCGGCGACGCGGACGTTGCGCAGCCGCGTGTCCTCGACGTCCAGGTCGACGACCACCAGCTTGCCGCCGGGGACCTTGTACTCGCCGTGCACCGCACACTCTCCGCTTCGTCGGCACCGTGACCCGGACTGCCCCGGGCCGGTGCCGGAGTCTGGCAAACCAGGATCTTCGGCACCACCGTAACGGCCGCGCCGGCCGGACTTGCCTTCGAGTGGACTCCAGCCGCCACACTGACCGGGAGACGACCCGCGCTGCGGACGGAAAGGCGGCAGCTTATGGAGACCACGAGCCGGCCGGGACACCCCTTGCCGTACGACACCTACCGGCAGGCGATCGAGCGGGAGACCCTGCGCTTCGCCGAGCTGGTCGGTGGCGTCGACCCGGCGACCGCCGTGCCCTCCTGCCCCGACTGGACGCTGGCCGAACTCGCCCGCCACGTGGGAGCGCTCCAGCGCTGGTTCGGCTCGCTGCTGACCCAGTTGGTGCAGGAGCCGCCGCGCAGCCGCGACGTGGACCTGGGACTGCCGGAACGCGCCGGGGAGTATGCCGGCTGGGTCGCCGCGGGCGTCGAGAGCGTGGCCGGCGTCCTGCGGGACACGGATCCCGAGGCGGCGATGTGGGCCTGGGGCGCGGACCGGCACGCACGGTTCTGGGCCCGCCGGATGCTGTGCGAGACCCTGGTGCACCGGGTGGACGCGGAGCTCGCCGTCGGCCGGGAGCCGGACATCGACGCGGTTCTGGCGGCGGACGGGGTGGACGAGTTCCTCGTCAACCTGCCCTACGCGGGCCTCTTCGCCCCGGGCGTGGCGAAGCTGCACGGCACCGGCGAGATCCTCGCCTTCCGGTGCGCGGACCCGGCCGGCGGCACCGGCGAGGAGTGGCGGGTGCGGCTGGAGCCGGACGGCTTCCGCCTGCTGCCTCCGGCGGGAGCCGACGCCGCGCCGCCCGAACCGCAGGCGGCCGTCCAGGGGCGAGCGGCGGACCTCCTGCTGCTGCTCTACGGGCGGCGCACGTACCAGGAGTCCGCCTTCGACGTCTCCGGCGACCCGGTGGTGCTCGACCACTGGTTCGCCCACACGGCCTTCTGATCCGCACCGCGCAGGGGCCGGCGAACCCGTCCGCGCCGGCCCCGGTCCGCGTCTGCCTCCGTCCGGCCGCCGGCCCTCAGCCGAACCGCGCCAGCACCCGGGGCAGCGCGGTCCCGATCGGCTCGCGGATCACCTCGGCGGCCAGCCCGTCGTACGGCGTCGGCTCGGCGTTGACGATGATCAGCCGCGCGCCGTGCTCCGCGGCCACCCCGGCGAGCGAGGCGGCCGGCTGCACCTGGAGCGTCGTACCGACCGCCACGAAGACCTCGGCCGCCTTCGCCACGCCCAGCGCCGTACCGAGCACCTGCGGATCCAGCCGCTCACCGAACATCACCGTCGCCGACTTCAGGATCCCGCCGCACTCCAGGCACGCCGGATCGGGATCGCCCGCCGCCACCCGCTCCAGCGCCCGCGCCATCGGCGAACGGGCACGGCAGCGGGTGCAGATGACGGTGCGCGCGGTGCCGTGCAGCTCCAGGACCTTGCGCCCGGGCAGTCCGGCGAGCTGGTGCAGCCCGTCCACGTTCTGGGTGATCACCCGCACCGGCGTCCCGGACCGCGCCAGCGCGGCCACCGCCTCGTGCGCGGCATTGGGCCGGGCCCGGAGGGCCGGGCTCTCCCGCCGCATCCGCCACGAGCGGCGCCGGATCTCCGGATCGGCCATGTACACGTCGTAGGTGACCAGCTTCTCGGCATCCGGGTCGCGCCGCCACAGCCCGTTCGGACCGCGGTAGTCGGGGATCCCGGAGTCGGTGGAGATCCCGGCGCCGCTCAGGATCGCGACGAGCGGACGGTGCTGCGCCCGGCCGGCCGCAGCCGGCTCCTCCGTGCTGCCCATGGCGCGAGCGTACGGAAGGAGGCGGGGCACGGCGACCCGGTTTCGAGGGCGTCAGCGGGTGACATCGGGTGCCGGCCCGGCGCGTGCCTCGGGGCCGGGGTGCCTCCCAGCGGTGGCTGGGGAGCGTCCCGGGCGGCGGCACTCCTGGGCGGCGGCACTCCTGGGCAGCGACCGGCCGCGGGTGGGACCGGAGCCGGGCAACGGCTCCCGCGGCTCCGCGTCCAGCCGCCGGCCCGCCGCGGCGCTCTTCAGGGGTGCGAACGATCGCCGCCGTACCGCCGCCGCGCCGGCCCGGCGACGCGCTCCTCGTACGCCCGCGGACGTGCCCGGTGGCAAGGGTGGTCGCCGGGCTCTCGTCCGCGCGGTGCAGGGGCCGCACCGGCGGCCGGGCGTCCTCGGTGAGCGCCATCCCCGGCCGCCGCCCGTCCGCCGTCTCGCAGCGCAGCGCCGGACGGCCCGGCCCGTCCGCCGCGAGCGCGAGCCCGTACCGGCGGGGGGCC
>NZ_KN708638.1:6818170-6830536 GCF_000805335.1 Streptomyces sp. CT34
CGGGCGCCGTCGGCGTGGCGGGGGAGCGCGGTGCGGTGCGGGGCCGTGCGGGGAGGGTACGGGTGATCCGTACACCCCTGCGGATTCCGGACGCAGGCGGCGCGCACCGATCCACCGACGGCAAGGAGGCCCCGTGTTCACCACCCGCCCCACCCTCCAAGGCACCTTCGGGATGGCCGCCAGCACGCACTGGCTGGCCTCCCAGTCCGCGATGGCCGTCCTGGAGGACGGCGGCAACGCCTTCGACGCCGCGGTCGCCGCCGGATTCGTGCTGCACGTCGTCGAGCCGCACCTGAACGGGCCGGCCGGCGAGGTGCCCATCATCCTGGCGCCCGCCGGCGGGCCGGTGCGGGTGCTCTGCGGCCAGGGCCCGGCACCCGCCGGGGCGAGCGTCGCCCACTACACCGCCCTCGGCCTCGACCTGGTGCCCGGCACCGGCCCGCTCGCCGCCGCCGTCCCCGGCGCCTTCGACGCGTGGATGCTGCTGCTCCGCGACCACGGCACCAAAACGCTGGCCGAGGTCCTGCGGTACGCCATCGGCTACGCCGAGCACGGCCACCCCGCCGTGGAGCGGATAGGGGAGACCGTGGAGACCGTCCGGGAACTGTTCACCACCGAGTGGACCTCGTCCGCCGAGATCTACCTCCCCGGCGGCAGGTCCGTGGCCCCCGGCGGACTGCTCACCAACCGCCCGCTCGCCGCCACCTGGCGCCGCCTGATCACGGAGGCGCAGGCCGCGTCGGCGGATCGCGAGGCGCAGCTCGACGCCGCCCGCCGGATCTGGCGCGAGGGCTTCATCGGCGAGGCGCTCGCGGACTTCGCGGCCCGCCCCGCCCTGGACACCTCGGGCGAGCGCCACGCCGGCACCCTCACCGGGGACGACCTGGCCGGCTACTCCGCCACCTACGAGGACCCGGTCACCCACGACTGGCGCGGCTGGACCGTCGCCAAGGCCGGCGGCTGGTCCCAGGGCCCCGTCTTCCTCCAGCAACTCACCCTGCTCCCCGACGAGTTGCCCGCCTACGGCAGCCCCGAATACGTCCACCTGCTCATCGAGGGCAGCAAACTCGCGATGGCCGACCGCGAGGCGTGGTACGGCGACGCCGCGGAGGTACCGCTGCCCGCCCTGCTCGCCGACGGCTACAACACCGAGCGCCGCGGGCTCGTCGACGACCACGCCTCGTACGCCCTGCGGCCCGGCAGCCCGGACGGGCGCCCGCCCCGGCTCGCCCGGCACGCCCTGGCGGTGGCCACGGGGGCGGGCGGCTTCGACCCGCTGGGCATCTCGGGGAGCGGGGCGGGGGAGCCGACCGTGGCCCGCGGCGGGCCGTCCGCCGCCGTGCCCCGGGTCGACCCGGACGGCACCACCCGCGGCGACACCTGTCACCTCGACGTCGCCGACCGCTGGGGCAACCTGGTCTCCGCCACCCCCTCCGGCGGTTGGCTCCAGTCCAACCCCGTCATCCCGGCGCTCGGCTTCCCGCTCGGCACCCGGCTCCAGATGGCCTGGCTGGAAGAGGGCCTGCCCAACACCCTCACCCCCGGGCGCCGCCCCCGCACCACCCTCACCCCGTCCCTCGCGCTGCGCGACGGCGTCCCCGTCATGGCCTTCGGCACCCCCGGCGGCGACCAGCAGGACCAGTGGCAGCTGCACTTCTTCCTCGCCGCGGTGCTGCGCCCGGAAGTCCGCGGCGGCCCCGATCTCCAGGGCGCCATCGACGCCCCGAACTGGCACCACGACTCCTTCCCCGGCTCCTTCTTCCCGCGTGGGATGCGGCCCGGCAGCGTCACCGTCGAGTCCCGTATCGGCACCGAGGTCGTCGAGGAGCTGCGGCGGCGCGGGCACGACGTCACCGTCGGGGCCGCCTGGTCGGAGGGGCGGCTGTGCGCGGTGGCCCGCGACCCGGGAACCGGGGTGCTGTCGGCGGCGGCGAACCCGCGCGGGATGCAGGGATACGCGGTGGGGCGCTGACACCGACCCGCCGGACGGCACCGGCCCGCGCGCGGGCGGACGGCACCGGCCCGCCGGCGCGGGCGGAAGCGGGGATGGGGGCGGCCGGAGAAGGGGCGGTGCGCGGGTGCGCGACCGGCCGCCGCCGGCCCCGCCGCACCCGCCCGTGCCCTCCGCGGCATCAGGAGTTCACCCGGAGTCCAGCTGCCGTGTCAGTGGCCCGTGGTTCGATGGATGCATGATCGAAGCATTTCGTACCCAAGATTCGGGAGATACCACGAATATCACCGAAGCCCTCACGACCACCCCCGCAGCGGCCCCGGTGACCCCGTCGCCGGACCTCTCCACACTGGACCTGGCCGCCGTCGAGGACGCCATCCGCCGGGCCGCCGCCGACGAGATCATGCCGCGCTTCCGGCAGCTCGCCGCCGAGGACATCGTCGAGAAGAACGGCCCGCACGACCTCGTCACCGTCGCCGACCGCCGCGCCGAGGAGCAGCTGACCGCCGCCCTGACGGCCCTGCTGCCCGGCTCCCGCGTCGTCGGCGAGGAAGCGGTGCACGCCGACCCCACCGTCCTCGACGCGCTGCGCGGCGACGCCCTCGTATGGATCGTCGACCCCGTCGACGGCACCCGCCAGTTCGTCCACGGCGACCCCGGCTTCGCCACCCTGGTCACCCTCGCCCACCACGGCGAACTGCTCGCCTCGTGGACGTACGCGCCCGCCCTCGGCCTGATGGCCACCGCCCGCCGCGGCGCCGGCGCCTGGCTGAACGGCGAACGGCTCACCGCCGGCCACCCCGCCGCCGGCGCCGCCCTCGAAGTCGCCACCTCCCACCACGACTTCACCGACGACGACCAGAAGCGCGTGCTGGCCGCCCTGGACACCGACGGCATCGCCCCCCGTCCCTGCGGCTCGGCCGGCCTGGAATACCTCCACATAGCCCAGGGCCGCATCGACGCCACCGCCTTCAGCTGGGAAAACGCCTGGGACCACGCCGCCGGACTGCTCCTCGTCCATGAAGCGGGCGGCGCCAGCGGCACCGTCGCCGGCCAGCCGTTCCGCATAGCCGGCGGCAACGCGCTCCCCTTCACCGCGGCACGGGACGCCGACACGGCGCGGCGTATCCTCGGACTGCTGGCAGCGGCCAACTGATCCTCACCGACGAGGGTCGGACGTGAGGGGAGTGGCGAGGTGCCGAGGATGCTCGATGCCGTCGTGATCGGCGCAGGACCCAACGGCCTGACGGCGGCGGTCGAACTGGCCCGCCGCGGCATGTCCGTGGAGATCTTCGAGGCGCGCGACACCGTCGGCGGCGGAGCCCGTACCGAGGAACTGACCCTCCCCGGCTTCCGCCACGACCCCTGCTCCGCGGTCCACCCCCTCGCCATCGGCTCACCCGCCTTCCGCACCATGCCCCTGGAGCGGTACGGCCTGGAGTGGCTGCACCCCGACCTCCCCATGGCGCACCCCTTCCCCGACGGCACGGCCGGGGTACTGGCCCACTCCGTCGGCGAGACCGCCATGTCCTTCGGACCGCGCGACGCCGGCACCTACCGCCGGCTGGTCGCCCCGTTCGTCGGCAAGTGGGACGCCCTCTCCCGCGACTTCCTGCGCACCCAGTGGCTCGGGCTGCCCGGCGACCCGGTCACCTACGCCCGGTTCGGGCTGGTCGCCATGCAGCCGGTCACCCTCCTCAACCGCCGCTTCCAGGACGAGAAGGCCCGCGCCCTGCTGGCCGGCCTCGCCGCCCACGCCATCGCCCCGCTCCGCGGCTTCGGCACCAGCGGGCTGGCCCTGATGTTCGCGCTCGCCGCACACGCCAACGGCTGGCCGGTGCCCCGCGGCGGCTCCCAGGCCCTCTCCGACGCCCTCGCCGGACTGCTGCGCGCCCACGGCGGTGCCGTCCACACCGACTTCGAGGTCAAACGCCTCGACGACCTCCCGCCGGCCCGCGCCTACATCTTCGACACCTCGCCCACCGCACTCGCCCGGATCGCCCGCCTCGGCAACGCCTACCGCGACGTCCGGTACGGCCCCAGCGTCTTCAAGATCGACTACGCGCTGGACGGCCCCGTCCCCTGGACCGCCAAGGACGCCCAGCGCGCCGGCACCGTCCACATCGGCCCCACCAGCGCCGAGATCTCGGCGGCGCTCGACGCCGCCTCCGAAGGCCGCGACCCCTCCGTCCCGTTCCTCATCACCGCCCAGCCCAGCACCATCGACCCCACCCGCGCCCCCGAGGGAAAGCACACCTTCTGGGCCTACGGCCACGTCCCCAACGGCTGGGACGGCGACGCCACCGACGTCGTCGAGCGGCAGATCGAACGCTTCGCCCCCGGCTTCCGCGACCGCGTCCTGGCCCGCGCCGTCGCCGGCCCGCCGCAGCTCGCCGCCCGCAACGCCAACTACGTGGGCGGCGACACCGCCACCGGCTCCGCGGCCGGCCTGCGCCTCCTCATCCGCCCCAAACTCGCCCGCGTCCCCTACCAAACCGCCCACCCCGCGGTCTACCTCTGCTCCCAGGCCACCCCACCCGGCCCCGGCGTCCACGGCATGTCCGGCCACTACGCCGCCAAGGCGGTCTGGCGCCGGCTCCGCGCCCGCCGCCGCTGACCCCGGCGCGTCCGTCCCGGCCGCCCCGCCCCCGCCCTCCCTACTACGCTCTTCGCCCATGAACACCACCCTCACCCTCATCCAGGGCGACATCACCGAACAGGCCGTGGACGCGGTGGTCAACGCCGCCAACTCCTCCCTGCTCGGCGGCGGGGGAGTGGACGGCGCGATCCACCGGCGCGGCGGCCCGGACATCCTCGACGAGTGCCGCGCCCTGCGCGCCGACCGGTACGGCCGCGGCCTGCCCACCGGCGCCGCCGTCGCCACCACCGCCGGCCGGCTCCCCGCCCGCTGGGTGATCCACACCGTGGGCCCGCGTTTTACCCACGAGGAGGACCGGTCGGAGCTGCTGGCCTCCTGCTATCGGGAGTCGTTGCGGGTTGCTGACGAACTGGGCGCCCGCACGGTGGCGTTCCCGGCCGTCTCCGCCGGGATCTACGGGTGGCCGATGGAGGACGCCGCCCGGATCGCGGTGGAGACCGTGCGGGGCACGCGGACCGCGGTCGAGGAGGTCAGGTTCGTCCTCTTCGACGAGCGGGCGTACGAGGCGTTCGCCGCACAACTCCGGTAGCGAGCCACGGTTCGGTTCGCCTGTGGTGCCCGAGTCCCCGACCTTGCAGCATCCGGTGTACGGCCGCCTCTCCTGAGGCGGCCGTACACCGGACGTGGATGCCCGGCTTCATGGACGTGTCCGCATCGGGATGCCCACCAGTAGCATGACCCGTCCCCACCCGCTCCAGCGGAGTGGCGCATACACCTCTGCCGTCAACAAGCCGCTGGTAGTGCCGCCGCCGACATCGGCAAGCCCGCACCATCTGCCACGAACGACGAGCCATGGCCCGCCAGTTGCGGCGGCCTCGCACCTCACCACGGGTGCACTGCTTCTGGGGCCCTGGGATGAGCACATCGCCATCGCGATCGCGTTCTTTCCCCTACGCTCGGAAAGATGGAGCCGACCACTATCGGGTTACGCATCGCGTCAAGTGTCTGCGTGCCGCTGGTCAAGCGGCTTTTCCGGCAGGACGGTCCGGGTGCCGGGCTTGTGGAACGGGCCGTCCGGGTCTCCGGGCTGGTGTCGTTCCGGGGCGAGAAGCGGACGCTCTCCGACAGTGACCTGCGCAAGCTCACCGGTGCGTTGGTGGAGCGGGCCCAGCGGGCCGTCGGGCCGCACGACCGGTACCGGGAGGGCGAGCACGCGGCCGTCACCGACGCGGTATGCCGGACGTTGTACGGCCTCGGTGAGCTGGACATGGACGATGTGCAGGCCGTCGGGCTCGGGCCCGAGCGGTTCGCGCGGCGACTTCGGGCACAAGCGCCGGACGCCTGCCGGGAGTTGTCGAAGGACGGGGCGCGGTTCCACGACCGGCTCGTGGACACCGCAAGCGTGCACATCCTGCATTTCTTCACGCAGCGCTCGACGTTCGTCGCCCGGACCCTGGTCGAGCAGAGCCGCCGCATCGAGGAGGTCATCGGGCTGCTGGATCGGCTGCCGCCGCCCCAGTCCGCCGCGGATGCCGCGTTCGAGGCCGAGTACGCGGACAGCCTGGTCAAGCAGCACAGTCAAGTGACCATCGTCGGGGTCGACTTCGCCAACTCGCCGGACAGCTGGTCGCTGGACGCCACCTACCTGAGCCTGGGCGTGGAGTTCCCGGAAGGGGAGCCGGATCACAGCGCGGACGGGCCGGTCAGCGGGACGGAGTCGTACGGTCCGCAGCCGCCCGTGCCCGTCGAGCACGCACTGGCCGGGCAGGAGCGGGTGTTGCTCCGCGGGATCGCCGGGTCCGGGAAGACCACGGTGGTGCAGTGGCTCGCTGTCTCGACCGCCAAACAGCAGCTTCCCGCGGAGCTGAACGCGCTCCGCGGACGGGTGCCGTTCGTGCTGCCCGTGCGGCGCTTCTCCGACCGGGACCTGCCCCTACCCGTCGAATTCCTGTCGGCGGCGCGGCATCCGCTGTCCGGAGCGGAGCCGGACGCCTGGCCCCTACGGGTACTCAGGTCCGGTCGCGGGCTGATGCTGATCGACGGCATCGACGAGGCGCCGGCCGAGCGCCGCGAGAAGATCCGCACGGAGTTGGATCAACTGCTGCGGCAGTTCCCGGGGAACGTCTGGCTGGTGACCTCCCGGCCCGCCGCCGTACGGCCCAACTGGCTGGCCGCACAGGGGTTTGGTGAAATGAGCCTGGCGCCGATGAACCGGGACCAGGTGGCCCGGTTCATCCGTTCCTGGCACGCAGCCGCCGCGAGCGACGTCGGCCGCGACCACGCTCGGCTTCCCGACTACGAGCGCAAGCTGCTGCACTCGGTCCGGTTGATCCGTGAACTGCGCCGGCTGGCCGCCAACCCCCTGATGTGCGGGCTGATCTGTGCGCTGAACCGGGATCGCAACGGGATCCTGCCGCGCGGTCGCAAGGCGCTCTACAAGGCGGCGCTGGCGATGCTGTTGGAGCGGCGTGATCCAGAACGCGAGGTCGACGCCGACGGGATCGTGCTGGACCGGGAGGCCAAGGAGCGGCTGCTGCAGAAGCTGGCCCACTGGATGCTGCTCAACGACCGGACCGAGCTCGACCGTAGGACGGCCGTCGAGATTCTGGCACGCTTCCTTCCCGCCATCCCCAGCGCGGGGGAGCAGGGCACGGCGGAGGAACTCTTCGACCACCTGCTGCACCGCACCGGGTTGTTGCGGATCCCGGCGCCGGGCTCGGTGGACTTCGTCCACCGCACCTTCCAGGACTACCTCAGTGCCAAGGAAGCCGTGGAGCGGCACGACTTCCCGTTCCTGGTCAACAACGCACATCGATCGGACTGGGACGAGGTCATCCGGATGGCCGTCTCACTGGCCCGGCCCGATGAGTGCGCCACGATGATCGAGAATCTGGTCTCGCCCCGCCCCGGGCTGCCCGCGGCCAAGGCCAAGTACTGCAAGCTGCTGGCTGCCGCCTGCCTGGAGCATGCGACCGAGATGAGCCCTCAGACACGGGCGATAGTGCGGCAACGGACCCGCTTCCTGGTACAGCCGGACACCATCGAGAGCGCGCGGGGCCTTGGCTGGATCGGACCGATCGCGCTGGAACTGCTGCCCGAGCCGGACGGGACATCCGACCACCGGGCACTACTGCTGGCGGCGACCGCCTGCGGGATACGGGACGACGCGGCCATCGACTATCTGGCCCGGCTGCGTTCGCACCGCTCGCTCGCGGTGCGGGCCGAACTGGCCGCGGCATGGCGGCGGTTCGACACCGAGCGGTACGCGACCGAGATCATCGCCCATCTGGATCCGGAGGGGCTGTACTTCACGGTCACGGACCGGACCGAGCTGGCCGAACTGCGCCGCCTCGGCGGCCGGGAGCGCATCAGGGTCGCCGAACAGCTCACCCCGGAGGAGCTCGTGGACGGTCTGGTCGCCGACCGGCTCACACATCTGCACCTGGTGGTCTACGACACCCGACGTGACCTTGACTGGCTGAGCGCCTTCCCGCGGCTGACGACGCTGCGGCTCGGCCGCCTTGTCGGCGCGGTGCACGGCGTACCGGAGCGGGTCCGTATCGAGCGCGACGGGGTGTCGGGCAAGCCGAAGCCATAAAAGCGAAAAGGCCGCCGATCGAGCGCACCCATGCCCGGGGAAACCAGTTTCTCGCACTCGCCCGCCGCACCATCGCGTGCCGCCTGGTCCGAGGTGGGATAGCGACGCTGTTTTGGGCCGCCCTGGCGCGGGTCCCCTGATTCCCGGGGACCCGCGCACTTACCTGGTCAATGGCCTCTCGGCGCCGTCATTGGCGTCAGCAGACAATGAAGATGCTCTGCCAACCGAAAGGAGTGGACTGCTCCGCGTTCTCGTCGCTGGCGAGGACGGTGTGAACAGGCCCTCCTGCGCCGGGCTGGTCGTACATGCGCCCGCTCTGCCCCCGGGCAATCCACTTGTAGGAGCCGTGGGCGGGGATGTCGTGCAGGCCGCAGCCATTGATGTCGACCGGCTGCCCCGTGAAGCTCGTTCCCGGGTAGGCGACGAATGACGAGGTCATTCCGGCGGGGCGGGACTCGGCTGCCGTTGCCGGGGCCGCTGCTACGGCCCCGCCGATCGCCGCGGTAGCCACCAGTACCGCCGCCGCGCGCCGGCTGAACATGAACTTTCGCATGAAGATCCCCCTTGTGTGCTTGCTGGACTGCTGTCCTGTCCAGATGCCACAGCGGTCACGTCACCGCGCTATGGCGCCACACACCGTAGTGGGCCGACGGAAAAGAACGGAAGGCGCACGCACCGCTTTCAGGACACTCCAAATGATCTCGTGCGTAGGGGATTTCCTTCGCAGTTCAGCGCGCTACCCGGCGATCATCCGGACTTGGCAGGCCGCTTTGTGCTCCAGCCATAGTTCGCTGCTCCTGTTGGTCAGGAGCCGGTCTCTGAGTGCAGTGAACTGCAACTGGTGTATCGACGTTGGCCGAGCGTCCGGCTTCCCTCCACGTGGCCCGGGGCGATAACAGTGCCCCACCATGGTGCGACAGGGGCCGGCCGTTCGAGGGGGCCGCGGGTCGGCTCGGAGGGGGGAACTCCCTTCCCGCCGTCCGGCACCGATTCGACGTCCATACGGGCGTTGCCGCCGAAGAGCTCGCGACCTGCTCGACCTGGCCACTCGCAAAATCGTCGGCTACTCCATGGCCGACCACCACCGCGCCACCCTGGTCGTCGACGCACTGAGAACAGCAGCGGGCCGCGTCCAGCTCAAGCCCGGCTGTATCGCGCACTCGGACGCGGCAGCGGGGAATACACCTCGGATGAACTCCGTACCGTCGAGGAGTGGCTGCAGACCCTGCCTGCGGGGAACGGCCAGGAATGAACTCCAAGCCGGGGCCGCACGCCTTCGACGCCGGCGGGCGGAGGAGGCACTCAGTGCTGCTGAATCCGCGTGAGAGGATCCGGGAATGCCGATTCCCAGCTTCCAGCAGTACACAGCCCCCAGCCAGGTCACCGAACAGGTGAAGCGCGCGCTCACCGACTGCTGGATTGAGGTCACCAATGCTGGGGGCGCGGCAGGCTTTCCCTTCCCCCCGATCGACGAGAAACAAGCGGCTCCGGCCGTCGACAAGGTCGTGAACGCGCTCTCCCTGAACACCAGTCGACTGCTCACCGCTACGGCCGGCGGTGAACTCATTGGCTGGCTCAATGTTCGCCGTGACCCCTTTGAGCTGATAGCGCACTGGGGAACGCTCCATCACGTTCAGACCAGGCCGAGGCACCAGGGGCGAGGTTTCGGAGCCGCCCTGATGAACGAGGTTCGCCGGATCGCCCGTGATGAGATGAGGCTCGAACAGCTCCACCTCGCGGCACGAGGCGGGGTGGGGCTCGAAGCGTTCTACGGGCGTCTCGGCTGGAAGGAAGTCGGCCGCTGGCCCGGTGCCCTCCGTCTCGCGGACGGGGACGACCGCGACGAGGTTCTGATGCATCTCGACCCGCTCTGACGCAAAGCAAGTCTGCACAGCCTCGGCACGCGATGCGAAGACACACTCTTCGTCCCGCTGGTCACCCGCACCCGACGGCGAAGCCTCCAGTCGCACAGGACATCTGGTGCAGGGGTGTGCGCCTGGGGTTCTGCCAGGTGGTGAGCGCGATGATGAGGGGCCGTTGGTATTGGCGGGGAAGGACCGGTTCCGAACGCGTCGTTTGAGGAGACACTCTCCATCGCGCTGCTTTTGGTGGTACCGGCATGCGCGGTGATGCGCCCGTGGGGCCGGCCGGCCACGTTCCAACCGAGGGCGGCGTACTCCAGGGCGAAGCCCCGGCGGAGCAGGGCCTTGTGTGCGGTGGGGTCCGAGACAGCCACCGCACGAGTCCGGCAGCCCTCGGCGCCACTGGCCGCACCGCCGCTCGCTCCTCCCGCAGCCCATGTCCCATGGCCTATCGGTGGTGGGGTGGATGAGGCGGCGGTGGCGGCAGGGTGGCCATACCGGGTGCGGGCTCGGGCCAGACCAGCAGGACGGGGCGGGGGCGTGGTCGACGATGAAGCGGCTGGCTGGTCCGAGGCTTCGGGGTCCGAGGTGGGCGCGGTCGCCGTCGACACAAACGGCCCCTCATCATCGCGCTCACCACCCGGCAGAACCCCGGCCACACCCCCGCATCAGAAGCGGTAACGGCCGGCGCGGCGAGTGAGCGCGGCGGACCCGACTCACGCGCCGCGCCCCCAAAACACGCCCAGCCCCACCCCACCCCCCACCCAGAACAGGCCGGAGAGGGGAGGAAGGAGGGTTGTCTGAGTTCCGCGTGCGGCTTACCAGGTGGGCCGACCTGGGAGTTCGTGACCGGCTTACCACGGACCCGTGCAAGGCGGGACGCCGGCATCCGTGCACGGCCGGTTGCCGGCTAGAGTCGGTGAAGTCCGCTCAGGACTCTTTCGAGCAGTGCGCGGTCCGGGACGTCGCCGTTCTCGGTGGCCGTCTGATGGACGGAGATCAGCCCGTGTTGCGCCATGTCGCTGAGGATGACCTTGGCCACCCCCAAAGGCACCGAGAGCCGCGCCGCGACCTCGGCGACCGATCTCGGCTCCGAGCACAGCACGATCACCGCCTGGTGGTCGGCCTGCGTGACACCGGCGGAACGGTGGCCCAGCTCGGTGGTCGTCACCAGGGTCTCGATCCGGAAGTCGTAGTGCGGCCTTGTCCGGCCGCCGGTCCAGGCGTAGGCGCGGACTATCGAGGCGGATTCCTGTTCCTCGTCCTGGTTCGGCTCCTGTTCCAACTCCCAAGTGGACGGCTGTGGTTCGTGCCCCCAAGCGCCAGGCTGCGGTTCGTCGTCGTCCGGGGCCGGGGTGAAGGCGCGCGTGGGGGCCGGGGGTGGGCTTTCCTTTCCATCACGGGCAGCCGCCTCCCCTGGCGTGCCACTGGGGCGGGACTTCCTCCGTCTGCGCCGCGCGTTGTCGAAACTGAACGCGTTGAGCACATCGGCGAACGTGTGGTCGTCCTCGGCACCCTCGCCCTTTCTCGGGTCGCCCCAAGAGGGATCTCCACCGGTGCTCATGATCTCCTCAACGGCTAGCGGGCTGCGGTCGGTTTCACATCCTGCAGCTCGGCGCGTAGTTCGGGGGTCAGCATTTCACCGACCTTGTCGACGAGCACGGTCATCTCGTAGGCGACTTGACCGATCTCGCAGTCCGGAGCGGCCAGTACCACCAGGCACGAGCCGTCCCTGACCGACATGAGCAGCATGTTCCCGCGCTCCATCTGGACCACGGTACGCAGCACGTTCCCACTGTCCAGACAGTGGGAAGCTCCTTGGATGAGGCTGATGGCGCCCGCGGCGACGGTGGCGAGTTGCTCGGCGCAATGGTCCGGCAGCCGGTTCGATGCGGTGAGCAACAAGCCGTCGGCGGAGATCACCACGGCGTGGGCGACGTTGGGTACGCGCTCGGTGAAGTTGGTGACCAGCCATCCGAACTGGCTCACCTCCCGAGTCTGCGATGAGGTCATGGGTTCTTCCTGCTCGGATTCGTCGATGCTGGTCATGTCTCGTCGGGGCGGGCCCGGTGGATGGCCGACTGGTAGCTGCTGAGGAACGTGTGGGCGCGGTCGGCGGCCAGGTGCGTGGATGTCTTCTGTACGGCGCTGCTCTGGTCGGCCCGGTCCGTGGCCGGGGGCTTGCGGGGCACCCGCCGGGGCAGCCCGGCCGGCGTGTGTTCGCCTGTCTCCCGGGCGTCCGATGTCCCCCGGGCGTCCGACGCCTCGGCGTCGACCGGATGTGCGGGGGCGGCGGGCTTCGCCCGCCGCTGGTCGAGGCGGCGTGGCAGAGGGGCGGGGGCGGGGGGGGAACCGG
>NZ_KN708638.1:6830546-6854649 GCF_000805335.1 Streptomyces sp. CT34
GACGGCCGCTTGTCGGCCGGCCGGAACGCCAAGGGCTCGGAGGTGGCCGCGTCATCCGCTTCCGTGGCGGGGGCGTTGCCTTGCTCGGGCGTGGTCGCGGGCTTCCCCGGTGAGCGTCCAGTGTCCTGGGCGGGAAAACCCGCCGGTACCGTTCCGGAGGAGGCCGGTGCGAACCAGGCCGAGCGGGGCGGTTCCTGGTGGGCAGGTCCGGGCGATTGCGCCGCCGCGGGTTCTTTCGGGACCTTCCCGGCCTGGTCGTCCACCGGCGCCGCGGTCTCGCCGGACCGGTTCGCCGCGGAGTCGCCCGCCTTCTTCTGCGGCGGGTTGTTGTTGACCGGGAACGGGTGGCCGTACGCGGCTTCGGTGGTGGGTCGCCGCGTCGACTTCGGCCTCGGCGCAGGGAAGTCCGCGACGGCGCGGGCGGGGCTCACGCCGCCCGGCCCGGCGGCGTCCCATGGTCCGGAGTCGGACAGCGAGTCCCTCCGGCCGTCGTGGACCGGCCGGGCCGCGTGTACCAGCTCGATCGGTACCACAATGCCGGACCACAGCCCGGGGGCGTCCAGCGCCTCGCTCAACTCCACGGTGATGTTGTGCCGATTGGCCAGACGACCGACGACGAACAGGCCCATCTGCCGTGATTCGGGGGAACTTTCGGAACCGGCGGTCGCGACCCGCTGGTTTGCCCTGGCCAGTTCCGCGCTGGTCATCCCGATTCCGCGGTCGTGGATGTCGATCCGTACGGAGCCGTCGGGATCGCGCGTGCTGGTGACGGTCACCCGGGTTTGCGGCGGAGAGAACTCGGTGGCGTTGTCGAGCAGTTCGGCGATCAACCGCACCAGGTCGGCTGCCGCGTACCCGGCAATTTCGAGGGACGGCGCAGGGCGCACCACCACGCGCGGGTAGTGCTCGATCTCGGAGACCGCGGCACGCAGCAGATCGCTCAGCGCCACGGACCGGTCGGACGGGCGGACCAGTGTGCTGCCGCACAGAACCATCAGGTTCTCGTTGTTGCGCCGCATCCGGGTCGCCAGATGGTCCAGCTTGAACAGGTTGGCGAGTTGGTCCGGGTCCTCTTCATGCCGTTCCATCTCTTCCATCAACCGCAAGAGCCGGTCCACCAGGCTCTGACTGCGCCGCGAGAGGTTGACCAGGGTGTTCCTCAAGTCGCTGCGCAGCGTGGCCTGCTCCGCCGCCAAGCGCACGGCTTGGTCGTGCACCGCATCGAAGGCTCTGGCGAGTTGGCCGAACTCCTCCGTCGTGTGCACCGGTACGGCACCGATCGCGGTGGTCGGCGCCCGGCCCTCGCGAATGCTCGCGACGGCTGCCGGGAGCCGGTGATCAGCCACGTCGAGGGCGCTTGTCCTGAGTACGGCGAGAGACCGCAGCAGGTTCCGGCCGATGACGAATCCGACGGAGACGGCGAGCAGCAGCGCGGCGAAGACGAGCACGGACTCGGCGCCGGCCCCGTTGCTGGTCTGGTCCTGAAGCGCGGCGGACGTCGTACGGAGCCGGTCGGCGAGGTTCGCCGCCACCTTCCCGACAAGCCGACCGGTGGTCTCCGACTCCTGGTTCCAGCCGGCGGCCGGGATCGTCGACGGCGTGACGCCGGCCCGTTGCTCGCCATCCGGCCCTTGGGAGAGCAGCGCGTTGACCACCTGCGCACGTTGGCTGACGGCCGATCCGGTGACGGTCCGTTCGTAGTCGAACCGCTCCGCCGCGGTGGCCACGGCCTTGAAGTCACCAAGCTTGTCCTGGAGTCGGATGTCGGCTTGCTGAAGCGGCCTGATCAACTCCGTTCCCGGCGTATCGTTCCGTCCCCGGGCGGCCAGGACGATGGCATGTTCGAGGTGGATCTGCTCCTGGACCATCTCCAGGTCGTACAGGGCGGTAGCGGGCCCGGACAACCGGGGGTCGCCGAACTCGCTGACCAGTGCTTGGTCCAGGTCCAAGAACCCCTTGATGACCACGCCGTAGTCGCCAACCGCCGTCCATGCCGCGAGGTGACCGGATGCCACCTGCCGACGCAGGGTGGGTAGCCCGCGCAGGAGGCCGACGGCCTCGTGGTAGCGATTCGCCGAAGCGCCCTGAAGAAGGGAGGCCCGCCGCACAGTGGTTGCGACGGCGGCCTGGGCGGTGTCGACGCGATCAGCCTGCTGCCGGAGCATGGCCGGATCGATGGACGCTCCGCCACGCAGACGCTCGACCGACATGGTCCGCTCCATCTGCAGGGCCCCGATCAACGGCACCAGCCCGTCGCGGAGATCGACCAATCGCTCCGTGCGCGCGTAGGAGTTGGCACTCTCGACTTGGCGTTGGATCTGCACGACGCCCAATGCGACGGCCAGCAGGGCGGGCACCACGAGAACGGCACCGACCTTCACCGGCAGTCGCCAGTTCCGCCACTTCACGACAGCGCTCCACCACCATGACCGGGGTGCGCGCGAAGCAGCGTGCCTGGCAGCGGTCATGAGATGTGCTCCGATCCCGGAGCGGCTTTCCCACGGGGATACATCACTACGCCGTTTCTCCTGGACCTCCCACGAGAAGGAGGTCGGGTCGGCCGCGGGCAGATCGACGGGGCGGGAGGCTCGCGGGGAGACCCTGTGCCGTGACGATACGCCGACGCGGCTCCCCTTACTTCAAGAACAGTTTGCGAGCAGTCAAGGTGAGTTCATAGATGCCATAAACGAAAGGGGCGGTGACCCACAGCCACACCACAACCAGCAGAACAGAAGAAGACTTCGCGGTCTCTGTCGACGGAGCGCCGTCCTGATCGGTCATCAGTTGACTGCCCTTTCTGCCGGAGTGTGCTCGGTTTCGATCTGAGCCGCCGACTCGGGTTCGTGGAACCTCGGATTGACAGGCCGTACCAGTTCGTTTGCGATGAAGCCGACGACGAGCAGTGCGATCATGAGGCCGAACGAGAACGTGTAAAGGCCGGGACCGGTGTGCCCGGCCTTCTTGCCGGAATCCGCGAGGGCATCCACGATCTCCGGTCCGGCCACCCCCGCAACAGACCACGCGGTGAGCAACCGACCGTGGATCGCGCCGACCTGGTAGGTGCCGAACAAGTCCTTCAGATAGGCGGGCACGGTGGCGAAACCACCGCCGTAGAACGAAAGGATCACCATCGTCGAGACGACGAACAACGCGGTACTGCCGCTTTTGCCGAGCAGCACGGTCAGGTAGAGGAGAGCGCCGCCCCCCAGATAGAGACGGTAGATGTTCTTTCGGCCTATCACGTCGGACACCGACGACCACACGAAGCGGCCGGTCATGTTGGCCAGCGAAAGGAGCGCGACGAATCCGGCGGCGGCGGTCGCGCTCACCGGGCTGGCGGTGCCGCGAAAGAAGTCCTGGATCATCGGGGACGCCTTCTCCAGGATCCCGATCCCCGCTGTAACGTTCATGCACAACACGAGCCACAGCAGCCAGAACTGATACGTCCTCATCGCGTTCTTCGCCGATACGTTCGCGGTGGTGACGAGTTTCCCTCCGGTGCCGCTATCCGGCTCCCAGCCGGTCGGCCGCCAGTTCTCCGGGGGCACACGTACGAGCACCACGCCGAGCGACATGAAAACGGCGTAGACCAGACCGTGCACCAGGAAGGTCGTCGCGATACCGCCCGGGCCGGCACCGAAGGCGGAGAGCATGCTCGCCGACCACGGGGACGCGATCAGCGCGCCGCCGCCGAAGCCCATGATCGCGATACCGGTAGCCATGCCCGGCCGGTCGGGAAACCACTTCATCAAAGTGGATACCGGTGAGATGTAGCCGATTCCGAGCCCGATCCCACCGATGACTCCGTACCCGAGGACCACCAGCCAGTAACTACGCGTGGCCACGCCGAGCGAAGCAACCAGGAAGCCCGAGGAGAAGGTCACGAGCGACACGAACATGGCCCACCGAGGCCCCTTTTTCTCGACCAGGGTGCCGCCGAAGGCGGCGGAGAGCCCAAGTACGAGAATGCCGATCTGGAACGGTAGGGCGCTGGCCGTGCTCGAGATTTGGAGAGATTTTTCCAACGGTATTTTGAAGATGCTCCAGGCGTACGCCTGGCCGATCGAGAAGTGAATCGCAAGAGCTGCCGGAGGAATCAGCCATCGATTCCACCCCGGCTCCGCGAAGACGCGGGAGCGCTCAAGAAAACTCACCCGTTACCCACCTTCCACCCTCGGGAACAACCCTGGAACCACTCCGACCGGCGACCATTCGCGCGTATGTCCAGCGCCTCCGAGGTGGGGAGTGTAGGGCAACCCCGTCAGCGGTAACAACAGCCACTGCCTTCCCTCCGCCACGGAACCGGCGCCGGACGCGGGCCGCCTGATACCAGTGACACCGCCGGGATGTGGCCATTTTTTACAAAGTCTTCTTGATCTCTTCGTAAAGCATGCCGCGGCAATCGCTTTTGGCATATCACTACAGTCCGTCGCGCGGGACTGGGGCCCCGAAATCAGAACAACAAGGTGAAATGTCCACTATGACTTCGAATGCTGTTGAAAACGCGGAGACCTAGGGCAGGACGGGCATGAGGACCGTGCTCCGCCGCTGCGTCAGCTCCCTTGGTCGGGCCGGTCGTTGACCGCATCCGACACCTCGCTACACTTGCGTCCCCGCCAGGTGGTTTCGTCACCCACTCTCGCCAGGCTGATCGAACGACGCGCATGCTGCCGGTCGAACCATGCCTTTACTGAAATACCCTTGGAGAGGACCATGACGAGAAAGTCGAGGTCGCCCGTGTCGAGTTCAGTCGAACAGTTCGCCACCCGGGCACCCGCCGACCCTGGTATGTCGCCGGTCGAAGCCCCCGCCCATCCCGCACATATAGGCGGCGCCGATCCCTCGGCAATTCAGCAGAGTCCGGAGTTCGTTCTGCTCCGGAGGCGGTTGCGGCTTTTCGTCTTCCCGATGAGCGCCGCCTTCTTCTGCTGGTACATGGCTTTCGCTGTTCTGTCGGCCTACGACCGCGGGTTCATGAAGCACAAAGTGGCCGGCGAGGTCAACATGGGCACCTTGTTCGGTCTTCTGCAATTCGTGACGACGATCGTGATCGCGTTGACGTACCGGCGCTTCGCCGGGAAGAAACTCGATCCGCAGGTGGATGCAATCAAGGAACTGGCGGGAGTCGGCAAGGAATGACAGCGCAGCTAGCGGCCGGCGCTACCGGCAACCCAACGATCAACGTCGGCATATTCCTTGCCTTCGTTGCCATCACCCTGTTCGTCGTCTACAAGGTCAGCAGTAGCAGTCCGACAGCATCCGACTACTACGCCGCTGGAAGCGCCTTCAACGGCGTACAGAACGGTCTAGCGCTATCCGGCGACTTTCTTTCCGCAGCTTCTTTCCTCGGCATCTCCGGGGCGATTGCCGTCCACGGATACGATGGGTTTCTCTACTCGGTCGGGTGGGTTGTCGCATGGCTGGTCGCCCTCCTGCTCGTCGGCGAAAGGCTGCGTAACACCGGACGGTTCACCGTCGGCGACGTGATGGCCTTCCGCATGAAGCAGCGCCCGGTGCGTGCGGCGGCGGCCAACGCCACCCTGGTGATCACGCTCTTCTACATGCTCGCCCAGATGGCCGGCGCCGGCGGGCTCATCGCCCTGCTGCTCCATGTGCAGAGCAAGGGCGGACAGGCCCTCATCATCACGGGGGTCGGCGCGGTCATGGTGTTCTACGTCCTGGTAGGCGGCATGAAGGGCACGACCTGGGTCCAGATCGTCAAAGCGACCCTCCTGCTCCTCTGCGTGATCTTCATCAGCGTGTTCCTCTTGGGCAAGTTCGGGTTCAGCTTCTCGCAGATCCTCGAGCATGCGGCGCAGAACAGCCCCTCCGGCGAGCGCATTCTGGACCCAGGTGCCTGGTACGGCAAGAACGCGATGACCGAACTCGACTTCGTCTCGCTCGCGCTCTCGCTGGTACTCGGTATCTCCAGCCTGCCGCACGTGCTCATGCGCTTCTACACGGTGCCCAACGCCAAGGAGGCACGCAGTTCGGTGGTGTGGTGCTCGTGGACAATGGTCGTCTTTTATCTGGGAATTCTGGTCATCGGCTACGGCGCCACCGCCCTGGTCGGTTCGGACGCCATTCTGCGTGCCCCGGGCGGAGAGAACTCCGCAGCTCCACTGCTCGCTTTCAAGATCGGCGGGGAGGTACTGCTGGGAATCGTCTGCGCGGTGGCTTTCGCGACGATCCTCGCGGTGGTCGCCGGCCTGACGCTGGCCGCCGCCGCATCGTTCGCGCACGATGTCTACGCCAACGTCGTCCGAAACGGCGACGCTGATCCGCGGTCAGAAGTGCGCGTCGCCCGCCTGACTGCGGTCGTCATCGGGTGTCTGGCCATCGTCGGCGGCATCGTCGCCGACGGCCAGAACGTCGCCTTTCTGGTGTCGTTGGCCCTGGCGCTCGCCGCGTCCGCCAACTTGCCGACCATGCTCTACACGCTCTACTGGAAGCGCTTCAACACGACCGGGACACTGTGGAGCATCTATGGCGGTCTGGCATCCTGCCTCATCCTCATCATCTTCTCCCCGGCGATCTCGGGCACACCCACGTCGATCGTGAAGAGTGTCGACTTCCACTGGTTCCCCCTCACCAACCCCGGCATCGTGTCCATTCCGCTCTCTTTTGTCTGCGGCTACCTTGGGACCGTTTTCAGCAAGCAGCCCGCGGACCCCGGCAAGCAAGCGGAGATGGAAGTGCGGGCACTCACCGGGCTGGGCATCAAGCTATAGCTGCGCAAGCAAGATCCTCGACGCGATGCGCTGCCTGAACGGTGCTGGCCGAGACTCGGCCGGCACCGTTTGCGTACGCCCGCGTAGCACCGCGCCGGGACAGGCCCCGGCCCCAACCTGCAAGTGCCTCCCGCTGACGTATGCCGAGTTGGGACGCATCAAGAGTGGTGGAACGTCGGGAGAAGTTGGTCAGCTGGGGGTGAAGGTCTACGTCACCACAGGTGCGGTGCGGTTCGCGTTCGGCGAGGAATTCCCGGCGACGGAGCAGATGACGGAGTTGCGCTTCGGCGGGCCACAGGGGCGGCCGACACCCGGAACTGTCTCAGTGGTCGTCGACTCCGATGCCCGCACGGCGGAGATGGTGACGCATGGGGGCGGGTCACGACGTTCCCTCTCGCCGTGGGGGCTCGGACGGTCCTGGTCGCATGAGCCTGGGGGAATCCTTCAGATCGTGGGCCCGGTGCATTCCCGCAGCGAGGACCGTAGCGCCCTGTTGGCCTCCTGCTACCGGGAGTCGCTGCGCACCGCCGCCGACCTGGGCGCCCGCACCGTCGCCTTCCCCGCCATCTCCACCGGCGTCCACGGCCGGCCGATCGACGACGGCGCCCGTATCGCCGTCGCCGCCGTCCGGGCGGCCGTCGCCGCGGCCCCGGGCACCTTCGACGAGATCCGCTGCGTCGTCCTCGACGACCGGGCCCGCCGCGCGTACGAGGCGCAGCTGGGCGAGACCGCCGAGGACCCCGAAGGCGCCTGAGCACCCGGGGCACGCGCGAGCCCCCGTGGCCGCAGGCAGATCCTGGTACGAGGCGATCCACCGTCCGCGCAGCTGGCGCCGAGGTTGATGTCGGATTTCCGCCAGCCCCGACCGCCCTCCTGAGCAATCCTTGAGGACATGCACACCGACACCGAGCGCTGCCTGCGCGCCGTGCAGTCCAAGGACGCCCGCTTCGACGGCTGGTTCTACACCGCCGTGCTCACCACCGGCATCTACTGCCGCCCCAGCTGCCCGGTCGTGCCCCCCAAGCCCGAGAACATGCGCTTCTACCCCAGCGCCGCCGCGGCCCAGCAGGCCGGATTCCGGGCCTGCAAACGCTGCCGCCCCGACGCCAGCCCCGGATCCCCGCAGTGGAACGAACGGGCCGACCTCGTCGCCCGCGCCATGCGACTGATCGCCGACGGCATCGTCGACCGCGAAGGCGTCCCCGGCCTCGCCACCCGCCTCGGCTACAGCACCCGCCAGATCGAACGCCAGCTGCTCGCCGAACTCGGCGCCGGACCGCTCGCCCTCGCCCGCGCCCAGCGCGCCCAGACCGCCCGGCTCCTCGTCGAGACCACCGAACTCCCCATGGCCGAGATCGCGTTCGCCGCCGGCTTCGCCAGCATCCGCACCTTCAACGAGACCGTACGGGAGGTCTTCGCGCTCTCTCCCTCCGCACTCCGCGGACGCGCCGGCCCCGGCCCGCGCACCGCCGTGCCCGGTACCCTCGCGCTGCGGCTCCCCTTCCGCCGGCCGCTCAACCCCGACAACCTCTTCGGGCACCTCGCCGCCACCGCCGTCCCCGGAGTCGAGGAATGGCGCGACGGCGCCTACCGCCGCACCCTCGGCCTCCCCTACGGGCACGGCATCGTCGCCCTCTCCCCGCGCCCCGACCACATCGACTGCCGCCTCTCCCTCACCGACCTGCGCGACCTGGCCGGAGCCATCGCCCGCTGCCGGCGCCTGCTCGACCTCGACGCCGACCCGGAAGCCGTCGACGGACTCCTTGGCGGGGACCCGCAACTCGCCCCGCTCGTCGACAAGGCGCCCGGCCGCCGGGTACCGCGCACCGTCGACGCCGACGAGTTCGCGGTCCGCGCCGTCCTCGGCCAGCAGGTCTCCACCGCCGCCGCCCGCACCCACGCCGGCCGACTCGTCCGCGCCCACGGCGAGCCCGTCGACGACCCCGCCAGCGGCCTCACCCATCTCTTCCCGTCCGCCCCCGCCCTCGCCGAACTCGACCCGGAGTCCCTGGCGATGCCCCGTACCCGCCGCACCACCCTCACCGGTGTCGTCGCGGCCCTCGCCTCCGGCGCACTGCAACTCGGCGTCGGCAGCGACCGGGACGAGGCCCGCGCCCGGCTCGCCGCACTGCCCGGCATCGGCCCCTGGACCGTCGAATGCGTCGCCATGCGCGCCCTCGGCGACCCCGACGCCTTCACCCCCACCGACCTCGGCCTGCGCCGCGCCGCCGCCCGCCTCGGCATGCCCGACACCCCCGCGGCCCTCATCCGCCACTCCGCCGGCTGGCGCCCCTGGCGCGCCTACGCCGTCCAGTACCTCTGGGCGACCGACGACCACCCCATCAACCACCTCCCCGCCAACTGACCACCCGCCCCTCCCCACGAACCGAGCCGCAACCATGACCCCTGCCACCCCACGCCCCGACCGCACGACCACCGACCGCACGACCACCGACCGGCCCGCCGCCGACCGGACCACCCACACCGTCCTCGACGACACCCCCGTGGGCCCGCTCACCCTCGTGGCCGACGGCGACGCTCTAACCGGCCTCTACATGACCGACCAGCGCCACCGCCCGCCCCAGGAAACCTTCGGCAGCCCGGCCGACCCCGCCGACCCGCCCTTCGCCGCGACCATTGCCCAGCTCCGGGCCTACTTCCGCGGCGAGTTGACCACCTTCGACCTGCCGCTGGCACTGCACGGCACCCCGTTCCAGCGCCGCGTCTGGGCGGCCCTGCGTACCATCCCGTACGGCGAGACGGTCTCCTACGGCCGGCTCGCCGAACGCCTCGGCGTCCCCACCGCGGCCCGCGCCGTCGGCCTGGCCAACGGGCGCAACCCGGTCGGCATCATCGTCCCCTGCCACCGCGTCGTCGGCGCCGACGGCAGCCTGACCGGCTACGGCGGCGGCCTCGACCGCAAGCGCCGCCTGCTCGCCTTCGAGCGCACCGACGACGGACTGTTCCCGGCGGCGGACTGCGGCCGAACGACGCCTCCTGGCGCGGCGCTTGACGCGGGGGTGCTGAGACGCGGGGATGGTGAGACAAGGGGGTGGTGAGACGCAGGGTCTGCGTGGCGTGGGGATGCGCCCTCGCGACTCAGCGGCAGTATGGCCGTCCCTGCGACCGCTCCCCCTCGGACCGTCAGGCCGCTGCTCCGACCACCTCCCGTACCTCGGCCACCAGTTGTTCCGCCACGGTCAGGGAGTGGCGCAACTCGTCCTTCGTGCATCCCAGTTCGCCGAGCAGAGTGCTGGCTCGGGGGCCGAAGTCGGGTGGAGTCTGCGGTAGTGCCGCGGCGGCGGCCAGGGCGCCTTTTTCGTTGAGGCACCAGACGCCGTGGTGGGCGTGCAGGCTCTGGACGAGGGCGCCGACGGCCCGCGACAGGCACAGGGACGGGTACAGGACGTCCGCGGTCGAGGACGATTTGGCGGCCATGGCCACCGAGAAGCCCGCGTCCCAGACGGCGGCGCCGGTGAGTTCCTTGCGGAGTGCCTCCGGGTAGTTCTGGGTCTCCTCCTTGAGGCGGGCCAACTCCCCGGTGTCGTCCGCCAGTACGCGACCCAGGGCCACCTCGCCCGGATAGGCGGGAGACCAGAACCCCAGGGGGTGACCGGCCTGTATGCCCGTCTCGAAGCGGCCCGCGCGGCAGTCCTCCCACACGCGCCGTACCCGGTCGATGTCCCGGAAGATCCAGTCCACATGGCTGCCGTCCGGCATGACCAGCCATGCCCCGCCGTTGACCCAGGGGCCCCAGGCGCCCGGCGGGAATATCTCGACGGGTCTGCCGGTCACTTCGGCCGCCAGTCTCTCCAGAGCGGGCAGATCCAGTTCGCCCCGGTAGTAGACCCCCAGATCCCAGTCGGAATCGGGACGGTTGGTTCCTCGTGCGCGGCTGCCGCCGAGCATGACCCCGACGACTCCCGGCACCTGCGCGATGCGGGTGGCGTTTTCGTTCATGGCACAAGGCTAGATCGCGGGGGAGCGGGAGCAATCAACCTACGGTTCTCGGCATTTGGTGGGGGAGTCGGCCCAGGGGTCTCATGCCCAGGTTCTACGTGGTGTCATGAACCGGCGGTGCGGGGCGAGTTCACCGCGGACCGCCGGCGGCTGCGCGTCCGGCCGGCGGCAGGCCGTCCTCCAGTTCCACCGGGCCGTGTCCGCCCGCCAGCGCGTCCAGTGCGCCGCGGACCCGCAGCCGCAGACCCTCGGCCAGCATCGTCTCGGCCTCGTCCCAGCGCACCAGGCGCCAGCACAGCAGTTCCTCCTCCTGCACCCGGATCGCCGCGAACTGCTCCGCGTCCAGTACCCCGCCGTCGAACAGATACGACACCACCGGCGGCCGGGCCGCTCCGCGTACCCAGTCGACGGCCAGCAGCGGGCCCGGTTCGATGTCCAGACCGATCTCCTCCAGGGTTTCCCGGCGGGCGGCCTGGCGCGGGGATTCGCCGGTGTCCGACTCGATGGTTCCGCCGGGCAGGACCCAGGTGTCGCGGTAGTTCGGCTCCACGAGGAGGATGCGGCCCGCCGCGTCCCGGAAGATGACCGCCGCGCCCGCGAGCACCCGGGGCAGTCCGGCGATATAGGTGGCGTAGTCCGTGGTCGTCACGCCGCGAGCCTAGGACACAGGGGGAGGGGAGGGGCGGGTGTGCCGTGCCGGTTTCCGGTAGCCGCTGCGTACCCGTGACCCGTGTCCGTGACCCGCGACCCGTGACCCGTGTCCGCGACCCGTGACCGGTGGCGACGGCTGCCGCGCTCAGGCCCGGGT
This sequence comes from Streptomyces sp. CT34, assembly GCF_000805335.1. GTDB lineage: Bacteria > Actinomycetota > Actinomycetes > Streptomycetales > Streptomycetaceae > Streptomyces. The sequence goes on from NZ_KN708638.1 coordinate 6,842,046, forward strand.
TCCCGGCCGGGTGCGCGACACTGTGCGGATGATCAGTGATCCCCGCGAGCAGGAACCGACCACCACCGGGGCGGTCGCAGAACCGATCGGTACCGACGGCCTGACCGTCGGCCGGACGGCTGCGCTCGTCGGGGTCAGTGTGAAGACGCTGCACCACTGGGACGCGATCGGCCTGGTGCGACCGGGCGGGCGCACCTGGGCCGGGTACCGGGTGTACTCGGGCGACGACGTGGCCCGAATCCACCGGGTCCTCGTCTACCGGGAACTGGGTTTTCCGCTCGCCGAGATCGGCCGGCTCCTCGACGACCCGGCCGTGGATGCCCGCGACCACCTGCGTCGGCAGCGGTCGCAGCTCGTGGAGCGCATCTCCCGCCTGCAGCAGATGCTCGGTGCCGTCGACCGCATGATGGAGGCGTCGCGTACCGGGATGCGGCTGACCCCCGAGGAGCAGGTCGAGATCTTCGGTGACGACTGGCAGCCGGCCTGGGTCGACGAGGCCGAGGAGCGCTGGGGCGGGACCGCGCAGTGGGCGCAGTACGCCGAGCGGGCCGCGGGGATGACAGCCGAGGACTGGAAGCGCGTGGCGGCGGCGACCGAGGAGCTGAACGCCGATCTCGCCGCCGCGTTGCGCGCCGGTGCCGTACCGGGCTCCGATGCGGCGAACGCCCTCGCGGAGCGGCACCGGGCGATGATGTCGACGTATTTCGACTGCACACATGCGATGCAGGTGTGTCTGGGGCGGATGTTCGTCGGCGATCCCCGGTTCGCCGAGTACTACGAAGGTGTCGCGCCGGGCCTCATGGCCTGGATGCGAGACGTGATCTTCGCGAATGCCGAGGCGCACGGTGTCGACCCGGAGAGCGCTACGTGGGAGTGAGACGGGGGAGTGAGCGGGTGCTTCCCGGCGTGCCCGGAGTGCCCGGAGTGCCCGGCGTGCCGGGTGTGCGCGGGTCGTTCCGGGCTGCTGACCGCCGTACCTCTCGCGCGTCCACCCTGTCCCCCTCGCCCTCCCCTTCGTCCCCTTCGCCCGTTCCGGAACCGTCCGCTCTGTTCGCCGGGCCCCTGGCCGGATAAGGTCGCAGCGGCGCGACTGCCAGTTCGAAAGCAAGGGGAAACACGGTGGCGGACGCAGCAAGGACAAGGACAGCACATGTGCTGATCGCCGCGGACAAGTTCAAGGGCTCGCTCACGGCCGTCGAGGTCGCCGGGCATGTCACGGCCGGTCTGCGGCGCGTGGTCCCCGGACTGGACGTGGCGGCCGTGCCGGTCGCGGACGGCGGCGACGGGACGACGGCGGCGGCGATCGCGGCGGGTTTCACCCGGCACGAGGCCCGTGTCACCGGCCCCACCGGCGAGCCGGTGACGGCCACCTTCGCGCTGCGCGGCGACGGTACTGCGGTGGTGGAGATGGCGGAGGCGTCCGGTCTCCAGCACCTCCCGAAGGGCGTTTTCGCGCCGCTCACGGCCACCACCTACGGCACCGGTGAGCTGCTGCTCGCGGCGCTGGACGCGGGGGCGACCTCGATCGTCTTCGGGGTGGGCGGCAGCGCGACCACCGACGGCGGCGCGGGCATGCTGGCGGCGCTGGGCGCGCGGTTCCTGGACGCGAACGGGGAGCCGGTGGCTCCCGGTGGCGGGCCGCTGCGCGAGCTGGCCACGGCGGATCTGTCGGGGCTCGACCCGCGGTTGGCCGGTACGGAGATCGTGCTCGCCAGCGATGTCGACAATCCGCTGACCGGCCCGAAGGGCGCACCCGCCGTCTACGGCCCCCAGAAGGGCGCCAGTGAGGCGGATGTCGCCACCCTGGACGCCGCCCTCGCGCACTACGCCGAGGTGCTGGAGCGGGCCGTCGGAGCCAAGGCCGCCGAGCACGCGCTGGCGCCCGGGGCGGGGGCCGCGGGCGGGATCGGCTACGGCGCGCTGGTCGGGCTGGACGCGACGTTCCGGCCCGGTATCGACGTGATGCTGGACGTGCTGGGCTTCGCGCCGGCGCTGGCCCGGGCCACGTTCGTGATCACGGGGGAGGGCTCCCTCGACGAGCAGACGCTGCACGGCAAGGCGCCGGCCGGTGTCGCCGCGGCGGCGCGGGCGGCGGGGATCGACGTGGTCGCGGTCTGCGGGCGGCTCCAGCTGTCGCGGGAGGCGCTAGCCGCGTCCGGTATCCGGCGGGCGTACGCGCTGACGGACCTGGAGTCCGACCCGGCCCGCTGCATGGCCGAGGCCGGGCCGCTGCTGGAGCGCGCGGCGGAGAGTCTGGCCCGCGACTTCCTGGTCTGAGCCCGCCGGCCGGGGCCTGACGGGGACGATCCGGCGGGTCCCGGCCCGACGTACGTCGGAGGCGCCGGGCCCGCACCGGAGGCACCGCTTCCGGCCGGCGGCCTCCCGTGTCCCCGAACGCCGGGAGGCCCCGGACGGATCTCTTCCGTCCGGGGCCTCCCGGCGTGCTGTGCCGTGCTGTGCGGTTGCCCCGTCAGGGCTGGTGCGCGGCGCGCGACTCGGCGCGGGACTCGCGGCGGTTGCCGCGGAAGGTGTTGACCCTCCGGGCCGTCGCGAACAGCGGGATCATCGCGCCCATGACCACCTGGAGAGAGCAGCCGGTCTGGAGCAGCAGCTGGCCGCCGGGGGCGTCCAGTGCCCAGGCGGCGAGCATGCCCATGCTGAGGACGATCCAGCTGAGCATCGCCACCGCGAGCCGGCCGCGCGGCTTGGGGTACTCGACCCGGCTCACCATCAGCCAGGCCACGCCGATGATCGCCAGCAGCGTCGGCAGGAACGGCAGTTCCAGCAGGACGATGGCGACGACGGTCAGGGCGCCGAACGGGCTCGGCATGCCCTGGAAGATGCCGTCGCGGATCGTGACGCAGGAGAAGCGGGCGAGCCGGAGGACGACCGCCAGCAGGACCACCACGGCCGCGACCACCGACACCCGCTGGTGCGCGTCCTGGGCGACCATGCCCCAGGTCACGACGAAGTACGCGGGCGCCAGACCGAAGCTGATCAGGTCGGAGAGGTTGTCGAGCTCGGCCCCCATCGCCGAGGCCCGCAGCTTGCGCGCCACCAGTCCGTCGAACAGGTCGAAGACCGAGGCGAGCAGCATCAGGATCACGGCCATCGCCGCGCTGTGCCGTGCCATCCCGCCGTCCTCGGTGCCCGTCAGATGCGGGATGAGCACGCCGGTGGTGGTGAAGTACACGGCCATGAAGCCGCAGATGGCGTTGCCGAGGGTGAGGGTGTCCGCTATTGACAGCCGCGTGGACAGCGGCATGTCGTCCTCGTCCTCGTCGGTTTCGGGCGCCCAGCCCGCCTGTGTCTCAGGATCAATCACGGTCAAGGCGAGTCACCCCCGCGGTGGTGGCCTGGCCGACCTCGACCGCGGCCTCGACGCCCTCCGGGAGGTAGACGTCGACGCGCGAGCCGAAGCGGATCAGGCCGATGCGCTCGCCCTGCTCGACCTTGCTGCCCTGCGGCACGTAAGGAACGATGCGGCGAGCCACCGCGCCGGCGATCTGCACCATCTCGATATCGCCGAGCTCGGTGTCGAAGTGCCAGACGACCCGCTCGTTGTTCTCGCTCTCCTTGTTGAACGCCGGAACGAATCCGCCGGGGACGTGTTCCACGGACGTCACCGTGCCGGCCAGCGGAGCGCGGTTGACGTGAACATTCAGCGGGCTCATGAAGATCGCGACGCGGGTGCGCCCGTCCTTCCACGGCATGATGCTCTGCACCACGCCGTCGGCCGGAGAAATGACGCGTCCCTGAGCGATCTCTCGCTCGGGGTCGCGGAAGAACCACAGCATGCCCGCCGCGAGTGCGGTGGTGGGCACGGCGACGGCAGCCCAGCGTCCCGAACGACGGGAACGTGCCAGGCTGACCGCTGCCGTTGCCACGGTCGGGAGGAGCCACGGCGACGCTCCGCGCGCGAGGCGGACGCGACCGCGTTGTGCAGAGGATTGGCTGTGGGGCATGGATGACCTTCGTAGCGGAGGATGCCGCGTATGGATACGGGGGACGGCGGCTTTCCTGGGATGCTATCGGTTGCGAGCGGCAACTGGCCAAGAGCCAGAGCCAATCCGTGGCCGAAGAACGATGACAGGGTGTGATCTTTATCTAGCCCAAAACGGCCCCAATGGGGCGTTCACCCCTGGATCCGGTACTCCTCAAGTAGCCGCCGCCCAATGATCATTTTCTGGATCTCGGCCGTGCCCTCGCCGATCAGGAGCATCGGGGCCTCCCGGTAGAGGCGCTCGATCTCGTACTCCTTGGAGAAGCCGTAGCCGCCGTGGATGCGGAACGCGTCCTCGACCACCTCCTTGCAGTACTCGGAGGCCAGGTACTTCGCCATGCCCGCTTCAAGGTCGTTTCGCTGGCCGGAGTCCTTTTTGCGTGCGGCATTAACCATCATGGCATGGGCCGCTTCGACCTTTGTCCCCATTTCGGCAAGTTTGAACTGAATCGCCTGATGCTGGGCGATCGGCTTCCCGAAGGTGTGGCGCTGCTGTGCGTACGACACGCCGAGCTCGAAGGCGCGCTGGGCGACACCGCAGCCGCGGGCGGCCACGTTGACCCGGCCGACCTCGACACCGTCCATCATGTGATAGAAGCCACGCCCGGTCTCGCCGCCCAGGACGCGGTCGGCCGGAATGCGCAGCCCGTCCATGATCAGCTCGGTGGTGTCGACGCCCTTGTAGCCCATCTTGTCGATCTTGCCGGGGATGGTCAGGCCGGGCCGCACCTCGCCGAAGCCCGCCTCCTTCTCCACCAGGAAGGTCGTCATCGACTTGTGCGGCGGGGTGCCCTCCGGGTGGCCCTCGTCCGTCCGGCACAGCACCGCGACCAGCGTCGACGAACCGCCGTTGGTGAGCCACATCTTCTGGCCGTTGAGGACGTACGCGTCGCCGTCCCGCACGCCCTTGGACGAAATGGCCGAGACATCGGAACCCAGCGCCGGCTCCGACATCGAGAAAGCGCCCCGGATTTCACCGGCCGCCATCTTCGGCAGGAAATAGTCCTTCTGCTCCTGCGTGCCGTGCTGCTTGAGCATGTACGCCACGATGAAGTGCGTGTTGATGATGCCGGAAACGCTCATCCAGCCGCGGGCGATCTCCTCGACCGTCAGCGCATAGGTGAGCAGGGACTCGCCGAGGCCGCCGTACTCCTCGGGAATCATCAGCCCGAACACGCCGAGTTCCTTCAGGCCCTCGACGATCTGCGTGGGGTATTCGTCGCGGTGCTCCAGCTCCGTGGCGACCGGAATGATCTCCTTGTCCACGAAATCGCGGACGGTGGACAGGATTTCCCGCTGGATGTCGGTCAGACCCTCGGTCTGTGCGAGACGCGCCATCGAAGTCACTTCTCCTTCTTGGCCGCGGGGGCCTGCAACTCGGGGCGGCCGGGCTGCTCGCCGCCGCGCTCCTTGATGTACGTGGCGGTCGGCACCATCACCTTGCGGCGGAACACGCAGACCAGGGTGCCGTCCTGCTTGTAGCCCTTGGTCTCCACGTGGACGATGCCGCGGTCGGACTTGGACTTCGACGGGGTCTTGTCGAGCACCGTCGTCTCGCCGTAGATCGTGTCGCCGTGGAAGGTCGGCGCGACATGCCGCAGCGATTCGATCTCCAGATTGGCGATGGCCTTTCCGGAGACGTCGGGCACCGACATGCCCAGCAGCAGCGAGTAGATGTAGTTGCCGACGACCACGTTCTTCCCGAAGTCGGTGGTCTTCTCGGCGTAGTTGCTGTCCATGTGCAGCGGATGGTGGTTCATGGTCAGCAGACAAAAGAGGTGGTCGTCGTATTCGGTGACGGTTTTCCCCGGCCAGTGCTTGTACACGTCGCCGACGGTGAACTCTTCGTAAGTACGGCCGAACTGCATCGCGGTCATGCCTCCGGGGCTTCGAACTTGGACGTACGTGTCATGCCGGCGGCCCGGCCCTTTCCGGCGATCACCAGCGCCATCTTCCGGCTGGCCTCGTCGATCATCTCGTCGCCGAGCATCGCCGAACCCTTCTTGCCGCCCGCCTCGGACGTGCACCACTCGTACGCGTCGAGGATCAGCTCGGCGTGGTCGTAGTCCTCCTGGGACGGCGAGAAGACCTCGTTGGCGGCCTCCACCTGGCCCGGGTGCAGCACCCACTTGCCGTCGAAGCCGAGCGCGGCGGCGCGGCCGGCGACCTCACGGTAGCCGTCGACGTTCTTGATCTGGAGGTACGGGCCGTCGATGGCCTGGAGGTCGTGGGTGCGCGCCGCCATCAGGATGCGCATCAGGATGTAGTGGTACGCGTCCGCCGGGTAGCCCGGGGGCTGCTCGCCGACCACCAGGGACTTCATGTTGATCGATGCCATGAAGTCCGCCGGGCCGAAAATGATGGTCTCCAGGCGGGGCGAGGCGGCGGCGATCGCGTCGACGTTCACCAGGCCCTTGGCGTTCTCGATCTGCGCCTCGATGCCGATCCCGCCGACCTCGAAGCCCATCGCCTTCTCGATCTGCGTCAGCAGCAGGTCGAGCGCGACGATCTGGTGGGCGTCCTGGACCTTGGGCAGCATGATGCAGTCGAGGTTCTGGCCGGCGCCCTCGACGACCGTGGTGACGTCCCGGTAAGTCCACTCGGTCGTCCAGTCGTTGACCCGCACCACCCGGGTCTTGCCCGTCCAGTCTCCCTCGTTGAGGAACGTGACGACGGTGTGCCGGGCCTCCGGCTTGGCCAGCGGCGCGCAGGCGTCCTCCAGGTCCAGGAAGACCTGGTCGGCCGGCAGCCCCTGGGCCTTCTCCAGGAAGCGCGGGTTGCTGCCGGGAACCGCCAGGCACGAGCGGCGCGGGCGGAGGCGGCGCCCCTCCGGGACGGTGGCGGGCGTCATGCGGTGACCTCCAGAGGGTCGAGTTCGTTCGCTCGGCGGATCTCGTCGACGATGCGGCCGATGATCTCCGTGATGCCGAAGTCCTTGGGTGTGAAGACGGCGGCGACGCCCGCGTCGATCAGCTCGGCGGCGTCCGCCGGCGGGATGATGCCGCCGGCGATCACCGGGAGATCGTCGACGCCGGCCCGCCGGAGCCGGGCCAGCACGTCCGGTACCAGCGCGGCGTGCGAGCCGGAGAGGATCGACAGCCCCACGCAGTGCACGTCCTCCGCGACGGCCGCCGTGACGATCTGCTCCGGGGTGAGCCGGATGCCCTGGTAAACCACCTCGAAGCCGGCGTCCCTGGCGCGTACCGCGATCTGCTCGGCGCCGTTGCTGTGCCCGTCCAGGCCGGGCTTGCCGACCAGCAGGCGCAGCCGGCCGGTGCCGAGGTCGGCCGCGGTCCGCGCGACCTTCTCCCGGACCACCGCGAGCGGGGAGCCCTCCTCGGCGGTGACCGCCACCGGGGCGCTGGAGACCCCCGTGGGCGCCCGGAACTCGCCGAAGACGTCCCGCAGCGCCCAGGCCCACTCGCCGGTCGTCACACCGGCGCGGGCGCACTCCAGGGTGGCCGGGAAGAGGTTGGCGTCGCCCGCCGCGGTCTTCTTCAGGGCGGACAGCGCCTCCTGGGCGCGGACCTCGTCCCGGTTGTCCCGCCACGCGTGCAACGCCCGTACGACGCCTGCCTCGTTGGCCGGGTCGACGGTCATGATCGCGGTGTCGAGATCCGCGGTGAGCGGGTTCGGCTCGGTCGACTCGTAGCAGTTGACGCCGATGATCTTCTCGTCGCCGGCCTCGATCCGGGCCCGCCGCTCGGCGTGCGCGGACACCAGCTGCGACTTGAGGTAGCCCGACTCGACGGCCGCCATCGCGCCGCCCATCTCCTGGATCCGGTCGATCTCCGCCAGGCAGTCCGCGACCAGCGCCTCCACCTTGGCCTCGATGACATGCGACCCGGCGAAGATGTCGTCGTACTCCAGCAGGTCGCTCTCGTGCGCCAGCACCTGCTGGATGCGCAGCGACCACTGCTGGTCCCACGGCCGCGGCAGCCCCAGCGCCTCGTTCCAGGCGGGGAGTTGGACGGCGCGGGCGCGGGCGTCCTTGGAGAGCGTGACGGCCAGCATCTCCAGCACGATCCGCTGGACGTTGTTCTCCGGCTGTGCCTCGGTCAGTCCGAGGGAGTTGACCTGGACGCCGTAGCGGAAGCGGCGCTGCCTGGGGTCCTCGATGCCGTAGCGCTCACGGGTGATCTTGTCCCAGATGCGGCCGAAGGCGCGCATCTTGCACATCTCCTCGATGAAGCGGACGCCCGCGTTCACGAAGAAGGAGATCCGGGCGACGACATCGCCCCGGCGCTCCTCGGGGACCTGACCGGACGCGAACACCGCGTCGAGCACCGCGATCGCGGTGGACATCGCGTACGAGATCTCCTGGACCGGAGTGGCCCCCGCCTCCTGCAGGTGGTAGCTGCAGATGTTGATCGGGTTCCACTTCGGGATGTGGTTGACCGTGTACGTGATCATGTCGGTGGTCAGCCGGAGGCTCGGTCCCGGCGGGAAGACGTGCGTCCCGCGCGAGAGGTACTCCTTGACGATGTCGTTCTGCGTGGTGCCGGACAGCTTGCCGATGTCGGCACCCTGCTCCTCCGCGACCACCTGGTAGAGGGCCAGCAGCCACATGGCGGTGGCGTTGATGGTCATCGAGGTGTTCATCTGCTCCAGGGGGATGTCCTGGAACAGCCGCCGCATGTCGCCGAGATGGGACACCGGGACCCCGACCCGGCCGACCTCGCCGCGGGCCAGGACGTGGTCGGGGTCGTATCCGGTCTGCGTCGGGAGGTCGAACGCGACCGACAGGCCGGTCTGGCCCTTGGCGAGGTTACGCCGGTACAGCTCGTTGGACGCCTCGGCGGTGGAGTGCCCGGCGTACGTCCGCATCAGCCACGGACGATCCTTCTGACGCTCAGTCATGTGTCCGTCTCTCAGAGGTTCTCAGACGTTCCTGAAGCGGTTGATGGCATCGATGTGCCGGGCGCGCATCTCCTCGTCGCGCACGCCCATGCCCTCCTCGGGTGCGAGGGCCAGTACCCCGACCTTTCCCTGGTGGAGGTTGCGGTGCACGTCGTACGCCGCCTGACCGGTCTCCTCAAGGGTGTACGTCTTCGACAGCGTCGGGTGGATCTTGCCCTTGGCGATCAGCCGGTTGGCCTCCCACGCCTCCCGGTAGTTGGCGAAGTGCGAGCCGACGATCCGCTTCAGCGACATCCACAGGTAGCGGTTGTCGTACTCGTGCTGATAGCCGGAGGTGGACGCGCAGGTCACGATCGTGCCGCCCTTGCGGGTGACGTACACCGAGGCGCCGAAGGTCTCCCGGCCCGGGTGCTCGAAGACGATGTCGACGTCCTCGCCGCCGGTCAGCTCGCGGATCCGCTTCCCGAAGCGCTTCCACTCCCGGGGATCCTGGTGGTGCTCGTCCTTCCAGAACTTGTACCCCTCGGCGTTGCGGTCGATGATCGCCTCGGCGCCCATCCTGCGGCAGATCTCCGCCTTCTGGTCGCTGGAGACCACACAGATCGGGTTGGCGCCGCCGGCCAGCGCGAACTGCGTCGCGTACGAGCCGAGTCCGCCGCTCGCGCCCCAGATCAGGACGTTGTCGCCCTGCTTCATGGCGGCGCCGTTGCGCGAGACCAGCTGGCGGTAGGCGGTCGAGTTGACCAGGCCGGGGGCCGCCGCCTCCTCCCAGCTCAGGTGGCCGGGCTTGGGCATCAGCTGGTTGGACTTGACCAGCGCGATCTCGGCCAGGCCGCCGAAGTTGGTCTCGAAGCCCCAGATGCGCTGCTCGGGGTCGAGCATGGTGTCGTTGTGGCCGTCGGAGGACTCCAGCTCGACGGACAGGCAGTGCGCGACGACCTCGTCGCCGGGGTGCCAGGCGTTGACCCCCGGACCGGTGCGCAGCACCACGCCCGCCAGGTCGGAGCCGATGACGTGGTACGGCAGGGCGTGGGGCTTGGTGAGCGGGGAGAGCCGTCCGTAGCGCTCCAGGAACCCGAACGTCGGCAGCGGCTCGAAGATCGAGGTCCAGACCGAGTTGTAGTTCACCGAGGAGGCCATCACGGCCACCAGCGCCTCGCCCGGTCCGAGCTCGGGAACCGGCACGTCCTCGACGTGCAGGGACTTGCGGGGGTCCTTCTCGCGGGTGGGCAGGCCGGCGAACATCTCGGCCTCGTCCTTGTGCACGGTGACCGCGCGGTACGAGTCGGGGAGGGGCAGGGCGGCGAAGTCTTCGCGCGTACTGTCCGGCGCGAGGATCGCGTCAAGAATCTGATTCACGGTATGCCTCCGGCGAAGCACGTCTACGGGAACGGCTTGAGGGAACGTCGGGGGTGGTGCTGGGTGGTGCCGTCGGTTCGGCCGGTGGTGCTCGGCATCGCGCGGGTGAGCGCGGATCAAGGTGCCTGTGACGCAGGCGTCCGGGCGCACAAGGTGCTTGTGGGGACAGCCGGCGCACCACTGTCGGGTCGATGCGCCGGCCGCCCGGACACTCTCAACGTATGACACCGCGTGCCACTGGACAAGACACTGAGTGCCAAGAATTTCTCTCAGATGTCATTTGGCCGGCACGCATGAGCAACACATTCCCTGCCGGCAAGGTGTTTTGTCGCGTTATGACGTCATTGGCGTGCAGTGCGTGACCGGAGGTGTGGTTGGGCCGTCCGTGTGACAGGTCGGACGGCGCCGGGGCGGTACTCCGCCGGCGCGGGCGCGGGAAGACGGAATCGGGCCCGCTCCGGGGGCGCCGTCCCCTCTGCCACGGGGGCGGGGACCGCACGACCGGAACGGGCCCGAGGGGCCGCCGCCGGCCCGCCCGGCGAGGGGCGGGCCGGCGACGGTTACCCGTGCGCCTTCAGCGCCTTGCGGATGGTGCGCATGACCTCGTCCAGCGGGGCGTCCGTGCGGGCCACCGCGACCAGCACCTCGCCCTCGCGCGAGACCGTCGCCGGCGGCGTCTCCGCGGTGGCGCGGCCCGCGCCGATGCCGGTGCCGAAGGTCTCCCGGACGATCTCGAAGGCGTGGTCCAGCTGGGCCTCCACGTCGCCCTCCGCGCCGGCCCGCAGCCAGCGGCGCAGGACGTGGTTGTGCGCGGTGACCACCGCGGACGCGGCCACCTCGGCGAGCAGCGGATCGTCGTCGCCCTCGCGGTGCGCGCCCTCGTCGAAGTGGCCCAGGAGATAGCGGGTGAACAGCCGCTCGTAGCGCGCCACCGAGGCGATCTCGGCCTCCCGGAGGGTGGGTACCTCGCGGGTGAGGCGGTAGCGGGCCACCGACACCGCCGGGGCGGACGCGTACATCCGCATGACTTCCTTGATGCCGCGGCACACCGTGTCGAGGGGGTTCTCGTGCGGCGGCGCGGCGTCCAGGACGGCCTCGGCGCGGACCAGGGTGTCGTCGTGGTCGGGGAAGATCGCCTCTTCCTTGGAGCGGAAGTGCCGGAAGAAGGTGCGCCGGGCGACGCCCGCGGCAGCCGCGATCTCGTCGACCGTCGTCGCCTCGTAGCCCTTCGTCGCGAACAGTTCCATTGCGGCGGCCGACAGTTCGCGGCGCATTTTGAGCCGTTGGGCGGCGGCGCGGCGAGTGCCGGGAGTGGAGGTCTCGGAGGCGTCGGACGACTGCGGGCGAGCGGGCTGGGACATGTGGGGACGGTACTGCATATTCACGCGCCCTGCGGCATGAGGTACCGGCTCCGGCCCTGTGACCTGGGGCGGACCACCGGGACGACCGTCCGACGGTTCCAGCAGCCCGCCCCATCCGCCCCCGGACCCGGGGCGCCGCCGCGCGTCAGCGCCGGGCGTACTCACGGAAGCCGCGGCCGGTCTTCCGGCCCAGGCAGCCCGCTGCGACGAGGTGCTCCAGCAGCGGCGCCGGCGCCAGCCCCGGGTCGCGGAACTCGGCGTGCAGCACCTTCTCGATGGCCAGCGAGACATCCAGGCCGACCACGTCCAGCAGCTCGAACGGGCCCATCGGATAACCGCCGCCCAGCTTCATCGCGGCGTCGATGTCGTCCAGCGACGCGTAGTGTTCCTGGACCATCTTGATCGCGTTGTTCAGGTACGGGAACAGCAGCGCGTTGACGATGAAACCGGCCCGGTCGCCGCAGTCCACCGGGTGCTTGCGGACCTTGGCACAGACCTCGCGCACGGTGGTGTGCACCTCGTCGGAGGTCAGGACCGTACGGACCACCTCGACCAGCTTCATCGCGGGCGCCGGGTTGAAGAAGTGCATCCCGATGACGTCCTGCGGGCGCGAGGTGGCGCGGGCGCAGGCGACGACCGGCAGTGAGGACGTGGTGGTGGCCAGCACGGAACCCGGCTTGCAGACCTTGTCCAGCGTGCGGAACAGCTGCTGCTTGACGGCCAGGTCCTCGGCCACCGCCTCCACTGCCAGATCGACGTCCGCGAACGCGTCCAGCGAACCGGCCGGGGTGATCGCCGCCAGCGCCGCGTCGCGCGCCTCGGCGGTCAGCCGGCCCTTGTCCACGGAGCGGCCCAGCGACTTGGCGATCCGCTCCTTGGCCCGCTCCGCCTTCTCCGGGCTGCGGGCCGCCAGTACGACCGCGTAGCCCGCCTTGGCGAAGACCTCGGCGATCCCGCTGGCCATCGTCCCGGAACCGGCGACACCGACGCTGCGGACCGTGCGGCCGGCGGGCCGCCCCCC
>NZ_KN708638.1:6854665-6857122 GCF_000805335.1 Streptomyces sp. CT34
CGGCGCTGCCCGGCGCCTCGTAGGTGTAGAAGCCGCGGCCCGCCTTGCGGCCGGTCAGCCCGGCCTCCGCCAGCTGGCCCAGGATCGGCGCCGGGGCGTGCAGCCGGTCGTGCGACTCGGCGTACATCGCCTCCAGGACCGTACGGGCGGTGTCCACCCCGATCAGGTCGAGCAGCGCCAGCGGGCCCATCGGCAGACCGCAGCCGAGCTTCATCGCGGCGTCGATGTCCTCACGGGACGCGTACTTCGACTCGTACATCGCCGCGGCCTGGTTGAGGTAGCCGAACAGCAGCCCGTCGGCGACGAAACCGGGCCGGTCGCCCACCGCGATCGGATCCTTGCCCAGGTCGCGGGCGAGCTCGGTGACGGCGGCGACCGCGGTCGGGGCGGTGAGCACCGACGAGACCACCTCGACCAGCTTCATCGCGGGTGCCGGGTTGAAGAAGTGGACGCCGAGCACCCGCTCGGGGCGCGGCGAGTCGGCGGCGAGCCGGGTCACCGACAGCGCGTTGGTGCCCGTGGCGAGGATCGCCTCCGGCCGGACGATGCCGTCCAGCGCGGCGAAGACCTGCCGCTTGAGTTCGTAGTCCTCCGGCACCACCTCGATGACGAGATCGGCGTCCGCGGCGGCCTGGAGGTCGCCGAACGTACGGAAGCGGGCCAGCACCTCCTGCCGCTCCCGCTCGGTGAGCCGCTCCCGGCGCACGGCGCGGGCGGTGGAGGCTTCGAGGGTGGCACGGGCCTGCCGGATCGCGGCGTCATCGGTGTCGATGCCGATGACCTCGCGGCCGGCGCGGGCGAGCACCTCGGCGATGCCGGTGCCCATGGTGCCGAGACCGACCACGGCGACCGTGGCAAGGGACAGTGCGGAAGCGGGTGTTGAGAGGTCAGGGGTGGACTGAGGGCCCATCGCGAGACTCCTGAGGGTGTTCCCCTGGGGCAGGGGAGAAGTGACGACTGAGGGGTGTCCGCGGAGCGGACGAACGGGCCGCACGGAGCGTGAGAAGCAGCGCGCAGCGGCGGGCGGCGAGGGGCCGCGGGCCGCAGCACTGCGGGCAGCGCCGGCGGTGCGGGAGGCGCGGCGGGCCCTGTCCCGGGGCCGTGCCGTTTCTCCGTACGTGTCGTGCGGTGCGTGGCGAGGAAGCGTGCCACGCGTCGTGTTGTGCGGTGCCGAACCGACTTCACTCTTCGGCGGCTGCGTCACCAGGCCGCCCGAGCAGGGGTACTGCTCGTTCCAGCAGGTTAACCGGTGGGTAACCGAAGCGCCAGGGGTAGTGCGGGTCATTAGGCTGTGGTGCAGGCCACGTCGCGCGGATCCGGGCGGCCAGGCGGGAGGGGAGCGACAAATGGAAGACGAATTCCACGAGTTGACGGACCGGGTGCGGGCCGAACTCCGCTCCCCACAGGATCTGGTGGCCTACGAGCGGCTGCTCGGGCTGGCCCGCAAGAACACCCCCGCGGGGCGCGAGGAACTGGCCCGCATGCTGGTCGCCGTGGAGCGCCCCCTGTGGGCCCGCGAGATCGCCGCCTTCATCCTCGGCTGCGCCGGCGACAAACGCGCCTTCGAAACCCTCGTCCTGCTCCTGAACTACCGCGAACCGGTCCGCTGCGCCACCGCCGCACACGCCCTCGGCAAGCTCGGCGACCCGCGCACCGCGCGCGCCGCCGCCGCCCTCGCCACCAACCCGCTGCGCACCGCCTACGCCCTGCACCCGGTACGCCTGCTCGTCGAGCTCCGCGCCCCGCAGTCCGTCCCGGCGCTGATCGCCACCCTGGAGCGGCTGCTGATCCCGCACAACCCGTACTGGCGGGTGGCCCTGGCCTGCGTCGAGGGCCTGGGCGCCCTGGGCGACCGGCGCGCGGTCCCCGCACTGACGGCCGCCACCGCCCACCCCCGGCTCGCCGCGGCCGCCGCCGCCTCACTGGCGCGGCTCGGCGTCCACGAGGACGCGACGCGGACGGCGGGCGGCGGCACACCGGGGGACGGGGCCGCGGCCGACGCCGGACCCCGGGGCGGCCCCTCGGCGGACGCGCCGTAGGTGCCGGGGCGAGCGGCGCCGGCCCGGGCGTCCAGGGACTCAGGCGGGCGATGGCGGCGGACGCCGGTAGCGCAGTTCCGGGACGCTCCGGCCGCCCACCTCGTACGCCTCCGCCGCCCCGTCCGGCACGAACCCGGCACGCTCGTAGAACCGCCGGGCGCGCAGATCGCCGCGCACCACCCAGAGGCACAGCGTGCCGAACCCGCTCGCCCGGGCCCGGTCCGTCCCGGCGGCCAGCAGTTCGCGGCCGACGCCGGTGCCGATCAGACCGGGCTCCACGTAGAGGGCCGGCAGCTCGCCCACGGGCAGCCGGGAACCGCTCGGCCCGCCGCCCTCCGGGGCGATGTCGGCATCCCGGGCCGGTCCGAGAGCGACCCAGCCGACCACCTCCCCGGCCCGCTCCGCCACCGGCTCCCAG
>NZ_KN708638.1:6857132-6882345 GCF_000805335.1 Streptomyces sp. CT34
CCGCCACGCTCATCGCGTCCAGGTACGCTCGCGGCATCAGCCCCCGGTATGCCGCCTGCCAGCCGCGCACCCGGACCCCCGAGACCGCGTCGACATCGGCCTCCGTCATCTCACGTATCCGGATGAGCCACGATGCCTGCTCCGGCATCCCCCCGTCTGCCCCGTCCCGCCCCGACCTCCTGGGTGACTCCCCGGTCATCTCCCCGTCCCTCTCCACGCGGCCTCCCTGCGGCACAGGTTCGAGGCCCGCCCGGACACCCGGCAACGGGCTTCCCCGGTCGGCTTCCCCTGCCGCCCTCCCCAGTCGCCCCTCCCGTCCGGACGATCGTCCTCCGGATGCCGGCCGCTTGACCTTGCCCCTGGGGGCAGGGTTCGAGACTCCCGGCATGGAACAGCGCACGCATGCCGCCACGACCACGACCTCCGACCCACGTGCCCGTACCGCGGACAACGGCCCCGAACTGCCCGGGACTCACGGGAGAGTTGTCGTCATCACCGGGGCGGGCACCGGAATCGGCCGCGCGACCGCGCTGGCGTTCGCGGCGGAAGGGGCGCGCGTGGTGGCGGTGGGCCGACGGCCCGAACCGCTCGCGGAGACGGCCGCGCTCGCCGCGGAGGGCGACGGCGAGATCGTCCCGTACGCCGCCGACATCACCGCGGACGGCGTGCCCGAGGCCGTGGTACGCCATGCGGTCGCGACCTACGGCCGGGTGGACGTGCTGGTCAACAACGCCGCGGTGGTCGGCGGCGGCGCGCTCGGCTCGTACACCAGGGAGTCCATCGCGCCGCAGCTGGCGACCAACCTCGTCGCTCCCGTACTGCTGACCCAGGAGGCGGTGCCCCATCTGGAGCGCACCGGCGGGGTGGTGGTGAACATCAGCACGTCGGTCGGGCAGCGGGCCTGGCCGCACAACGCGGTCTACGCCGCGACCAAGACGGGCCTCGAACTCCTCACCCGCAGCTGGGCGGTGGAGCTCGCGCCGCGCGGCGTACGGGTGGTGGCGGTGGCACCCGGGGCGATCGAGACACCGATCGCCGACCACCAGGGCTGGTCCCCGGAACGCCGGCGGGCCCTGCGCGCCTGGCAGATCGCACACACCCCGATGGGACGCCTCGGACGCGCCGGGGAGGTCGCCTGGGCCGTCACCCGGCTCGCCGCACCGTCCGCGTCGTTCGTGACCGGGGTGGTCCTCCCGGTGGACGGCGGAGCGGTCGTCGGCTGAGGGGACGGGCTGACCGGTGGTGGCCGGCCGGGGGAACCGATTGGCGCGGGCGTCCGTTGCGCGGTACGGGAGGCCGCGCCCCGGCGGCGCCCGGGGCCGGTGCCGGCCCCCGGCGGTGGAGCGGGGCGGGACGACGGGAGGACATCGGGTGCGGATCGGTGAACTGGCGGAGATCACGGGGGCGTCGCCGCGTGCGCTGCGCAACTACGAGAGCGCGGGACTGATCCGCTCCGAGCGGGCGGACAACGGCTATCGCGTCTACGGCGTGGGCACGGCCGGGCGGGTCCGGAACATCCGCCATCTCCTCGATGCCGGGCTCACGCTCGCCGACGTCCAGTGCTTCCGGGCCTGCCTCGACGGCGACATGACCACCGCACCGCCCTCGCCCGAGGGCCTGCGGATAGCCCGGGAGCGGCTCGCCGTCATCGACGCGCGCATAGCCGCCCAGACGGCCGCCCGTGACCGCCTGGCGCGGGCCCTGGAGGCCGTTCCGGCCGCTTCCGGCGTCCGGGACCGAGGCGGGCGCGGCGGGCCCGCACGGGCGCCGTCGGACGCGCGGCGGGCCGTCACAGCAGCGTCAACTGGGTAGCCCCGGAAGCCGGGTTGCCGGCCGCGGGTGATTTCGCATCCGTATCCACATCCGCATCCGTGTCCGCGTCCGTACCCGAGCCGCTGCCGTCGCGCGCCGTGATCCGCCGGGCCTCCCCGGGGCGGGCCGGGCCGAGGCCGTATTCGGCGGCCAGTTCGTGGACCTGGCGGGTGATCCGGCGCTGGTACCACTTGGGCGCGTACGCGCCGTCGGCGTACATCGTCTCGTAACGGCGCACGAGGTGCGGGTGGTGGTGGCCCAGCCAGGCCATGAACCACTCGCGGGCGCCGGGGCGCAGATGGAGGACGAGGGGGGTGACCGAGTCGGCGCCGGCCTCGGCGACGGCGCGGACGGTGGCCCGCAGCCGGTCCGGGGTGTCGCCGAGGAAGGGGATGACGGGCGCCATCAGGACGCCGCAGGGGATGCCGTGCGCGGTGAGCGTGCGCACCACGTCCAGGCGTCGCTCGGGGGCGGGGGTGCCGGGCTCGACGGTGCGCCACAGCTCGCGGTCGAGGAAGCCGACGGAGACCGAGATGCCGATGTCGGTGACCCGGGCGGCCTGTTGCAGCAGCTCCAGGTCGCGCAGGATCAGGGTGCCCTTGGTGAGGATCGAGAACGGGTTGGCGTGGTCGCGCAGCGCGCCGATGATGCCGGGCATCAGGCGGTAGCGGCCCTCGGCGCGCTGGTAGCAGTCGACGTTGGTGCCCATCGCGATGTGGTCGCCGCGCCAGCGGCGGCCGGCCAGTTCGCGGCGCAGCAGGTCGGGGGCGTTGACCTTCACCACGATCTGCGAGTCGAAGCCGAGGCCGGTGTCCAGGTCCAGGTAGCTGTGGGTCTTGCGGGCGAAGCAGTACACGCAGGCGTGACTGCACCCGCGGTAGGGGTTCACGGTCCATTCGAACGGCATCCGGGAGGCGCCCGGTACGCGGTTGACGAGGGAGCGGGCGCGCACCTCGTGGAAGGTGATGCCGCGGAATTCCGGGGTGTCGACCGTTCGGGTGATGACATCCGTCCCGAACAGCGCGGACGGGCTTTCACCCAGATTGTCCCAGCGCATAGGGGCCTCCTGTTGTGATCCTGTCGCCCCCCGTTCTGATAATAGAACATGTGTTCCCTTCGCGTTCGTCAACCGGATTTGGGCCCGGTGCGCAGTGGTGGTTGGCTTGGCCGCGCACCGCAGGTTGGCGGCGCACCGCAGGACCGGCAGCCGACTACTGGAGGAAGACACACATGGGGCAGGTCGAGGCCACCACGCAGCGCGAGATCGCGGCGGACCCGGAGGATGTGTTCGACGCGATCGCCGACTACAGCGGCACGCGTCAGCGGCTGCTGCCCGAGCACTTCAGCGAGTACGAGATCCGTGAGGGCGGCGACGGCAAGGGCACCCTCGTCCACTGGAAGCTCCAGGCCACCAGCAAGCGCGTGCGGGACTGCCTGCTGGAGGTCGACGAGCCGACCGACGGTCAGCTGGTGGAGAAGGACCGCAACTCCTCGATGGTGACCACGTGGGTCGTCACCCCGGCCGGCGAGAACCGCGCCAAGGTCGTCGTCACCACCACCTGGCAGGGCGCCGGCGGCATCGGCGGCTTCTTCGAGCGGACCTTTGCCCCCAAGGGACTTGGCCGGATCTACGACACGATTCTCGCCAACCTGGCCGCCCACATGGAGAAGTGACCCGGCACCCTCGCTCCGGTAACCCTTTCGGGGCGCCGTCACGCTCACCGGTTCGGGTGGTTTCCGCCGCGTCGCACCTTCCGGCCCGCCGGCCGGCGGGCCGGCGGAAACCCCTGATGGGAGCCCAATAGGCGCCGCGGGCAACGTACTTGACGTCCGTTCCCGCCCACCGTGCTCCGATTCTCCGCGCTTGAACGCCGTTGTCGCCCGATGCGAGAAATGGGCGGCCGTATGAGGTGGATGAGGCGTACCGAGGGGAGCAGGACGTGGGCGGGACCACCCTGAGCGAGCGGGGCCGGCGGACCGGACCGCCCGCCGCCGGCGCCACGACGGGCCCGGCGCCGGAGCCGGCCGACCCGGCAGCGGGCGACGGCGCGTCGCCGCCGATGAGCCGGCGCCGGACGCGGACGCTCTTCCTGGGGCTGCTGCTGACCCTGCTGCCCGCCGCCCTCGCCCAGACCATCGCCGCCACCGCACTCCCGAAGATCGCCGGCGGGCTGCACGGACTGCACGCGATGCACTGGGTGGTGACCTCCTACCTCCTGGCCTCGGCCATCGGCCTGCCCGTCTACGGCAGGCTCGGCGACCTCCTCGGCCGGAAGCCCGTCTTCCTCTTCGCCGTCCTGGTCTTCACCGCCGGCTCCGCGCTCGCCGCCTGGTCGCGCTCGATGGACCAGCTGGTCGCCTTCCGGGCCGTCCAGGGCATCGGCGGCGGCGGCCTGCTGATCGGCGTCCGGGCGATCGTCGCCGAAGCCGTACCGCCGCGGGCCCGCGGGCGCTGGATGAGCCTGATGGGCGCCGCGTTCGGCCTGGCCTCGGTGGCCGGGCCGCCGCTCGGCGGCCTCTGCGCCGACCATGCCTCCTGGCGCTGGTGCTTCGCCCTCGACGTGCCGCCAGGCGTACTGGCCTTCCTCCTCGTCGCCGTCGCGCTCCGGCTGCCCCGGCCCGCCGCCCGCCCCCGGCTGGACGTCGGCGGTGCGCTGCTGCTCGCCGCATTCGCCACGTGCCTTGTCCTGCTGGCCAGTTGGGGCGGTACGCAGTACCCCTGGGGCTCGCGGGCCGTCCTCGGGCTCGGCGCCGGGGCGCTGCTCAGCGCGGGGCTGTTCCTCGTCGTCGAGCACACCGTCAGCGAACCGCTGGTTCCGCTGCGGCTGTTCCGCGACGCGGTCTTCAACCTCACCGGCCTGATCGGCGCCGCCATCGGCCTGGCGCTCTTCGGCGCGACCAGTTATCTGCCGAGCTTCCTCCAGATGGCCGGCGGCGCCACGGCCACCGCCTCCGGACTGCTGATGCTCCCCATGACGGGCGGGGTGGTGCTCGGTGCGCTCGGCACCGGGCAACTCATCAGCCGCACCGGCCACTACAAGATCTTCCCGATCCTCGGCTGCGCGGTGGCCGCGGAGGGCATGTGGCTGCTGTCCCGGATGCGACCGGACACCTCCCGCGGCGTCTACAGCCTCTGGACGGGCATCCTGGGCCTGGGCCTCGGCCTGGTGCTGCCGGTGCTGGTGCTCGCCGCGCAGAACTCCGTACGCCGCCAGGACCTCGGTGCCGCGATCGGCGCCGGCAACTACTTCCGGCAGCTCGGCGGCAGCGCAGGCGTGGCCCTCTTCGGCGCGCTGTTCGCCAACCGCCTCGCCGCCCAACTCGGCGACCGGCTGCCGCCCCCGACGCGGCTGCCCGATCCGGAGTCGATCACTCCGCAGCTGCTGCGCGCCCTGCCCGCCGCACTGCGCGACAGCTACGCCGCCGCCTACGCGAAGGCCATGCCGGGGATCTTCCTCTACCTCGTGCCGGTACTCGTCCTGGGCTTCCTGCTCGCCCTCTTCCTGAAAGAGAAACCCCTGGTGTCCCACGCCTCGCACGCCCCCCAGACCCCGCACGCGCCGTACGGCGACCCGGCGGAGCCCGCCGCCGTGCCGCCGGCCCGCACCGGGCACGACGCAGCCGGGTACGCGCCCGCGGGCAACTCGTATGGCTCCAAGGGGAGTTACACGGGCGGCTACCCCCACAGCCAGGGCGCCGGGCAGGTGGCGACGATCGGCGCCGGCGTCCCCGTGTGCGGCACGGTCCAGCACCACGACGGCAGCATCGTGCCGCGCGCCGCGCTCACCCTCATCGACGTCGCCGGGCGGCAGATCGGCCGCGGCGCCACCGGCGACGACGGCCGGTACGCGCTGGGCACCCCGGGGGCCGGGGCGTATGTGCTGATCGCGGCGGCGGGCGGGCACCAGCCGCAGGCCGTCACGGTGACCGTCGGCGAGCGGCCGGTGGAGCTGGATGTGGTGCTCGGCGGCGCCGGGCGGCTGGCCGGCGCGGTCACCACCGCCGACGGCACACCGGTGCGCGATGCCATGGTCACCCTCACCGACGTCCGCGGCGAGGTGGTCGCCACCACCCGCAGCGGACGCGAAGGAGGCTATGTCATCGGGGAGTTGGTGGCCGGCGAGTACACCCTCGCCTCCAGCGCGCCGGCGTTCCGGCCGGCCGCGCTGCCGGTGACGGTCCAGGCGTCCCGGGAGACCCGCCAGGACATCGAGCTCGCCGGCGGCGCGGTGCTGCGCGGGACCGTACGGGCCGGTGGCGGCCGGCCCGTCGAGGACGCCCGGGTCACACTGCTGGACGCGGCCGGCAACGTCGTCGACACCGCGACGACGGGCCCCGACGGGCTGTTCCGCTTCGTGGACCTCTCGGCCGGCGAGTACACCGTGATCGCCGCCGGATACCCGCCGGTGGCCACCGTGTTGCAGGTGGCGGGCGGCGGGCACACCGAACGCGATCTCCAACTGGGGCACGAGGACTGACGCGACGTCACACGGGGCGCACGCTCCGGCGCACGCCCTCTTCGCGGAGTGCTGCCCGCCGCCTCCGTCGCGGTCGTACCGTGGTGGCGGCGGTGCGGGAACGGCCCACGAAGGAGCGACCGCCCATCGTCGAGCTGCCGACGAACCGGTCGATGGCGGGGGCCGGTTGAGGCCGGCCGACCGGGGCCGTGCGCGCCGGTACGCCGCCCTGCCGGCGGAAACGCGGCGATGGCGCCCCCCGGCCCGCACGCCGTCCCGGTCATGGCACGAATCCCGCCCAACCACGGCCCATTCAGCCGAAGTTGGGCGGGTTTCCCGGTGTCGTGCCCGGGCCGCTCTACTTCCCCTGGAGGGAGGCGGTGATGGCGGCCAGCGCCTTGGCGATGTACGCCTCGGTGGCGGCCTTGTCGATGCCCAGGCCGGTGAGGACGCCCGAGCCGTCCTCCAGCTCCAGCAGCGCGAGCAGGAGGTGTTCGGTGCCGATGTAGTTGTGGCCCAGCCGCAGGGCCTCGCGGTAGGTGAGTTCCAGCGCCTTTCGTGACGGGACGTCGAACGGGATGAGGGCGGGGAGGTTCTCCGCGGCGGGCGGCAGCGCCGCGGTGGCGGCCTCGCGCAACGCCTCCGGGGACACGCCCTGCGCCGCGATGGCCTTCGCGGCGAGGCCCTCCGGTTCGGAGAGGAGCCCGAGGGCGAGGTGCTCGCGGTGGATCTCGGCGTTGCCGGACGCGCGGGCTTCCTCCTGCGCCGCCACCACGACCTTCCTGGCCCGGGGGGTGAAGCGGCTGAAGCCCTGCGCGGGATGGAGATCCGTCGCCGGGTCCATCGCCTTCGGTACGAAGCGCTTCTGGGCGGCCTGCTTGGTGACGCCCATGCTCTTGCCGATCTCGGTCCAGGACGCGCCCGAGCGCCGCGCCTGGTCCACGAAGTGGCCGATGAGGTGGTCGGCGATGTCGCCGAGGTGGTCCGCGGCGATCACCGCGTCGGAGAGCTGGTCCAAGGCGTCGGTGTGCGCCTTCTTGATGGCTTCGATCAGGTCGTCGAGCCGGACGGGGTTCGTCATGGGAACTGGGTTCGTCATGCGTCAACGGTAAGTTGACGGCAGATGGGGCGTCAACCCCTCGTTGACGATTAGAAGGGCTTCGGTGTCGGGGTCCGCTCGCTCGTATGTCCGCCGTTCCTCCGCGGGCGGCGCAACTCCCGTCGTGCGCCCGGGCGTCTACCGTGCTGTAGTCGGTCTACGTTGCTGTAGACGCTCCAGGTCGCGAACAGAGGACGAAACCCCGGTGACGACCGCAGTACTGCATGCCGGCAGTGGACAGCGCCTGCTCGCGCGGGCTCAACGACATCTCACCTGGGCCATGCCGGTCGCTTATGTGTCCGCCGCCGTGCTGCCCCAGGCCGGGCAGTGGGCGCGGCACCTGCCCTGCGGCACCCTCCCGCTGCCCGGCGGGCGGGGGACCCTGACGGCGCAGGGCCTGCTGCTGGCCTGGGTGCTGTTCACCGCGGCACTCCAGGTGCGGGTACGGGAACTGACGGTCCTGCTGCGCCGGCCCGGATTACTCGTGGCGGGCACGGCGGCCAACACCGCGCTCCCGCTGCTGATCCTGGCCCTGCTCGCCGGGGCCTTCCTGCTCCTCCCGGACGCCGACGGCGGCAGCGGGCTGCTCACCGGGCTCGCGATGATCGCGGCGATGCCGGTCGCCGGCGGGGCCACCGTCTGGGGCAGCCGGGCCGGCGGCAACCAGACCCTGGTCGTGGGGCTGGTGATGTCCTCGACGCTGCTCAGTCCGCTCACCATCCCGCTCACGCTGGCCGGCGCCTCGGCCGTGACCAGTGGCAACTACTCGGCGGCGCTGGGCCGGATGGCGCAGGTGGCCGGCGGGGCGGTCGCCGCGGCCGGGGTGGTCGCCCCGTGCCTGCTCGGGCTGGCCGTACGCGCCGTGCTGCCCGGCCGCTTCGCCACCGCGGCCCTGCCCTGGCTCAAGCTGCTCGCCCTCGGCGCCGCCCTCGCCCTCACCTACGTCAACGCCTCGGGCGCCTTCGCCGACATCATCGCCCGCCCCCGGCCGGCGCTGCTCGCGCTCGCCACCCTGGCGGCGGCGGCGATGTGCACGGCGTCCTTCCTCCTGGGCTGGTGCCTGGCGCGCGCCCTGCGGGCCGCGCACGCGGACGCCGTCGCCCTGACGTTCACCTCGGGGATGAACAACAGCAGCGCCGGCGCGGTGCTGGCCACCACCCGGTTCCCGGACCATCCGCACGTACTGCTGCCGATCCTGGCGTACAGCCTGCTGCAGAAGGTGCTCGCCGGGGTCGCGGACAGCACCCTGGCCGGGCGCGGCGGGAACCGGAAGAGCGGGCCGGACGCACCCGCCGACCGGCCCGGCGGCAGGATTCCGGTGGGCGGGCCCTGCCCCTGACGGGAGGGCTCTGAGGGCGGGCTCCGACGGGACCGGTTACGGCAGCCCGGGCTGCTGCGCCGGGTTCATCCACCAGGCGGCGGTCGATCCCGGGAGTGTCCCGGCGGGGCAGGCACCGCTCGCCAGCAGCGGCACACCCGCAACGGGTGCGGGCACCGGCTCCGTGCCGAAGTTGATGGCGCACACCAGACCGTCACCGCGCGCGAACGCCAGCACCTGCGGCGGTGATTCCAGCCAGCGCAGGGTGCCCTCGCCGAGCTGCGGAAGGCCCCGGCGCAGCTGGAGCGCCTCGCGGTAGAGGTGCCAGAAGGAGCCGGTGTCGGCCACCGCCCGGTCCATGGTGTGCCCGGCGAACCCGGCGGGCTGCGGCAGCCACGGCTCCCCCTCGGCTCCCGTACTGAAGCCGAACGGCGCCGTGTCCCCGGACCACGGCAGCGGCACCCGGCAGCCGTCCCGGATGTGCTGCCGGCTGCCCGTGCGGTGGAAGATCGGATCGGTGAGCACCGCGTCCGGCAGATCGTCGACCTCCGGCAGGCCCAGCTCCTCGCCCTGGTAGACATACGCGGCACCGGGGAGGGCCAGCATCAGCAGCGCCGCGGCACGGGCCCGGGCCGGGCCCAACGCGCCCTCCGGGGTGCCCGGTTCGCCCGCGTAACGGGTGACGGTCCGCACCTGGTCGTGGTTGTTGAGCACCCAGGTGACGGTGGACCCGGTGTCCGCGATATCGGTCAGTGCCTCGGAGATCACCTTGCGGAAGAGGGCCGCGTCCCAGCGCGCGGTGAGCAGGTGGAAGAGGAATGCCTGGTGCAGTTCGTCCGGCCGGACGTACGCGGCCTGCTCACGCGGGGTGCGCACCGAGACCTCGCCCACCAGGAGCCGGTCGCGGCCGTCCCGGGCGGTGTACTCGTCGCACAGCGCTCGCCAGTCGCGCCACACCTGGTGCACCTCGGGCTGGTTCCAGGCGAGTGGGTTGAACGCGTCGCGGGTGCGCTCGTCGGCCGACGGGTCGGGGGAGTCGGGGAGTTCGGGGTGCTTGTAGAGCCCGGCGGCCACATCGATCCGGAAGCCGTCCACGCCGCGGTCCAGCCAGAAGCGCAGCACCTTGTCGAAGTCGGCCGCCACATCGGGGTTGCGCCAGTTCAGATCGGGCTGCTTGGGGGTGAACATGTGCAGGTACCACTGGCCCGGAGTGCCGTTCTCCTCCGTGATACGGGACCAGGCGGGACCGCCGAACATCGCCCGCCAGTTGTTGGGCGGCAGCTCCCCGTGCTCCCCGCGCCCGTCCGCGAAATGGAAGCGCGCCCGGGCCGGGCTTCCCGGACCCTGTTCCAACGCGGCGCAGAACCATGGGTGTTCGCTTGAGCAGTGGTTGGGGACGATGTCCAGCAGCACCTTCAGGCCGAGCTGGTGGGCCTCGGCCACCAGGCGGTCGAACTCGTCGAGATCGCCGTACACCGGATCGACGTCGCGGTAGTCTGCGACGTCGTAGCCG
Source organism: Streptomyces sp. CT34 (assembly GCF_000805335.1). Lineage (GTDB taxonomy): Bacteria > Actinomycetota > Actinomycetes > Streptomycetales > Streptomycetaceae > Streptomyces. The sequence continues at coordinate 6,867,332 of NZ_KN708638.1, forward strand.
TGGTCGTGCTGAGGGGAGGGGAAGAACGGGCTGAGCCACATACCGTCCACACCGAGCTTCTTGAGGTACGGGAGCCCGCTGCGGACCCCGGCGAGATCACCGGTGCCGTTGCCGGTGGTATCGCGGAAGCTGCGTAGGTAGACCTGGTAGATGACCGCATCGCGCCACCAGCGCCGGTCCGTGTCCTGGGTGGCGGTCGGGTGGCCGCGTTGCGCGGTGGCTGTGAGCATCTGCCGTGATCCCGTTCTTACCTGTGCAAGTCGGCCTGGCCGCCTGCGAGTTGCTGTTATACATGCATGTTAGGTAGCGGTGTCTTTTCGGTGTCAACGGATTGTTCAAAGTTGTCGCAGAGGTGCCCGGGATTGCGTGGAACGGGTGTCGCGCCCGTACTTAACTGCTAATCACCCGGCCCGGTACGGCTGGGTCGGCACCACCCGTAATTCCCGTACGAGGTCTGGGCGTTGGGCGAGCGGTGCGGTGTCCGTCACCGGGCGGGAAGCGGACCGTGGGCGTGACATGCGACACCGTGGGCGGCGTTGGTGGGTACGGCGCGCGAGGGGACCGGGCGTGCGGACCGGGTGGGAAAGACCGGCAGCCGGCTGCCTGTCGTACGGCTACCCCGTAGCGCCCTCTTCACACCGTGCGCCGGCGGGGCCCGGGCGGTGGGCCGGGCCCGTGAAGAGCCGTTGGCGGTGCGGGATACTGGCTGCCTCGGGGCGAGACGACGGCGAACCGATTCACCAACGGGGGAACCGGATAACCGACATGGAGTGCCGGAGGGAGAGCGAGAGCGTGCGGCTGCCACTCCTGGCGCTGCTGGTCAGCGGACCCGCACACGGCTACCAACTCAAACACGCCCTGGAGACCCTTCTGGGTGCGGCCTACCCGCCCCCGAACGTCGGTCAGATCTACGTCACCCTGGGCAGGCTGGAGAAGGCCGGCCTCATCGAGGGGGAGGACATCGAGCAGCCGGACCGCCCGAACAAGCGCACCTACCGGATCACGGCGGCCGGCCGGGAGACGGTGGACGCCTGGTTCGAGGAGTCCACCGTCGAGCCGCGGGTGCGCGACGAGTTCTTCATGAAGTTCGCCCTCGCCCCCCGTACCGGCACCGCCGACCGGATCGCCCTGATCGACAAGCAGCGCCGCCACTACCTCAAGAGCATGCGCGAACTGTCCCGGCTCGCGGCGGCCGGGAACCGGGACAACCAGGTCGCGCAGCTGCTGATAGAGGGTGCGATGCTCCACCTCCAGGCGGACCTCGACTGGCTGGAGCGCTGCCGGGAAGAGCTGGAGTAGCGCGGGAGCAGCGGGGGAGCAGGGAAGTGCGGCGGCGGGCGTGCGGACCGGCATGCGGTACTCGGTCACCACGGCGGCGGGGTGCGGGAGGCGGGGCGCGGAGGGGTGGTGGCAGGGCGTGCTGGGCCACACAGACGATCTTCGGTGGTCCGGTCCGGCGGAGTTGTCCGCAGCCCTGGTCCGGGTGTTCGAGGCCGCGTACCGTGACGGATCAAGGGCCGCTCATACGGCCTCTCACCTGCGATGGGACTGACAGACAGTGAAGATCCTGATCTCCGCGGACATGGAGGGTGCCACGGGCGTGACGTGGCCCGCCGACGTGCTGCCGGGTACGCCGCAGTGGGAGCGCTGCCGCCGGATGTTCACGTCCGATGTGAACGCGGCCGTCGCCGGGTTCTTCGACGGCGGGGCGGATGAGGTCCTCGTCAACGAGGCGCACTGGTCGATGCGCAATCTGCTGCTGGAGCAGCTCGACCGGCGGGCCGAGATGCTGACGGGACGTCATAAGTCACTGAGCATGGTGGAAGGGGTGCAGCACGGAGATGTCGACGGGATCGCCTTCGTCGGATACCACACGGGCGCCGGCACGGAAGGGGTGCTGGCGCATACGTATCTCGCCAATACGCTGACGGGCGTCTGGGTCGACGGGGTGCGGGCGAGCGAGGGGTATCTCAATTCCCTTGTGGTGGCCGAGTACGGCGTGCCGGTGGTGCTGGTGACCGGTGACGACCGGACGTGCCAGGACGCGCAGGGGTATGCCCCGCAGGCGCCGGGGGTGGCGGTGAAGGACTATGTGTCGCGCTATGCGGCGGTCTGCCGCCCGCCGGCCCGTACGGCGGACGAGATCCGGGCGGCGGCCCGCAAGGGGGCGGCGCTCGCGGTGCGTCACGATCCGGCCCAAGCAGGTCCGTTCCGGTTCGAGTTGGAGTTCGACGCGGAGCACCTGGTGGGTGCGGCGACGTGCGTGCCCGGCGTGGAGCGCTGCGCGGAGCGCCGGGTCGCGTATACCAGTCAGGACATGTACGAAGCCATCCGGTGTTTCAAGGCGGTCACCACGGTCGTCTCGTCCGCCGTGGAGGAACAATATGGCTGAGAATCAGCGGGCGGAGCAGAGCGCCGGTACGGCCGCGGGGGCGGTCGACCAACAGGCGCTGGACGAGGTGGTGCGGTTCACCTCCGATCTGATCCGTATCGATACGAGCAATGCCGGTGACGGCGCCTGCCGGGAGCGCCCGGCCGCCGAGTACGTCGCCGAGCGGCTGGCCGACGCGGGGATCGAACCGGTCCTGCTGGAGCGCAGCAAGGGCCGGACGAACGTCGTCGCCCGGATCGAGGGCACCGAACCGTCCGCCGACGCGCTGCTGGTGCACGGCCATCTGGACGTGGTGCCGGCCGTGCCAGGGGACTGGCGGGTGCACCCCTTCTCCGGAGAGGTCCGCGACGGTGTGGTCTGGGGCCGCGGCGCCGTCGACATGAAGAACATGGACGCGATGATGCTCGCCGCCGTCCGGCGGTGGGCGCGCGGCGGAGTGCGGCCACGGCGCGACATCGTGCTGGCGTTCACCGCCGACGAGGAGGCCAGTGCCGAGGACGGTGCGGGATTCCTCGCCGACCATCACGCCGACCTCTTCGAGGGCTGCACCGAAGGCATCAGCGAATCCGGCGCGTTCACCTTCCACGCCGGCGGTGGGATGCGGCTCTATCCGATCGCGGCGGGGGAGCGCGGCACGGCCTGGCTGAAGCTGACCGCCCACGGCCGGGCCGGGCACGGCTCGAAGATCAACCACGCCAACGCCGTCAGCCGCCTGGCCTCGGCGGTGTCGCGGATCGGCGCGCACGAGTGGCCGGTGCGGCTCACCCCGACCGTCCGGGCCGCGCTGCGCGAGCTCGCCGCGCTGCACGCCGTGGACGTCGACGTCGAGAGCCCCGAATGCGATGTCGACGCGCTGCTGAGCAAGCTCGGGCCGTCCGCCCAGCTGGTCGCGCCGACGGTCCGCAACAGCGCCAACCCGACGATGCTGACGGCCGGTTACAAGGTCAATGTGATCCCGGGATCCGCCGTCGCCTATGTGGACGGCAGAGTCGTCCCGGGCGGCGAGGCCGAGTTCCGCACGACCATGGACGCGCTCACCGGACCCGATGTGACGTGGGACTACCACCACGGCGAGGTCGCCTTGCAGGCCCCGGTCGACTCCCCGACGTTCGCCGCGATGCGCGCGTCGGTCGAGCGCTTCGACCCGCAGGGCCGCGTGGTGCCGTACTGCATGTCCGGCGGCACGGATGCCAAGCAGTTCTCCCGGCTGGGCATCGTCGGCTACGGCTTCTCGCCGCTGAAACTGCCCGAGGGCTTCGACTACCAGGCGCTGTTCCACGGCGTGGACGAGTGCGTACCGACAGAGGGCCTGCACTTCGGCGTCCGGGTGCTCGACGACTTTCTGCGCGGCGCCTAGGCCCTGTCGTCAACTCCCGTCGTCCGCCCGAAAGGGCGGGCCGGGCGTCGGCAGGCAGGCGGGGGTCTGACGACAGGACGCAGGGCCCGAACCGTCGGACCGGCCCTGGCGCCGGAGGACGGGCGGTAGGCCGCCGGCCACCGGGGTCCGGCCCGCCGGTGGCGAACCGTCCCGGACACCCAAGAGGAGGAAGTGACAGCATGGTGACCACGGCTCCGTACGGCTCCTGGGCGTCCCCGCTGGACGCCCGGACGGTCGCCGCCCGCGACGGCCGCCCGGCGTGGGTCGGCTTCGTCGGCGACGACGTGTGGTGGACGGAGCCGCGCCCCGCCGAGGGCGACCGTCGGGCGCTGATCCGCCGGCGGCCGGACGGCGCCGAGGAGTCGGTGCTGCCCGCGCCCTGGAGCGTCCGCAGCCGGGTGGCGGAGCACGGCGGCCGGCCCTGGGCCGGCACGGCCACCGCGCGCGGCCCGCTGGTCGTCTTCAGCGACTCCGCCGACCACCGGCTGTACGCCTGCGAACCGGACGGCGCCGCCGCGCCGCGACCACTGACCCCGCGCTCACCGGTGGGCGGCGGGCTGCGCTGGGCCGACCCGGTGCTCCGCCCGGAGCTCGGCGAGGTGTGGTGCGTCCTGGAGGAGCCCACCGCGGAGCGGCCCACCGATCCGCGCCGGGTGATCGCCGCCGTGCCCCTCGACGGCTCGGCGGCGGAATGCCGGTTATCCGTACGGGAGTTGAGCGACGACCGGTATCGCTTCCTGACCGGCCCGCGGATCTCACCGGACGGCCGCCGGGCGGCCTGGCTCGCCTGGGACCACCCCGTGACGCCCTGGGACGGCACCCTGGCGATGGTCGCCGAGGTCACCCCCGAGGGGGAGTTCGCGGACATCCGGCCGCTCGCCGGCGACCCGGGACCGGGCCGTCCGGGCGGCGGCGGACGAGGGGAGCCGATCGCCCAGGTCGAGTGGGCGGCCGGCGGATCGCTCCTCTGCGTCTCCGGCCGCGACGGCCGGTGGCAGCCGATACGCCTCGACCCGGACGCGGCGGACGGCGGGGAGACGGGTGGCCGGGCGCTGTGCCCCGGCCGGTGGGAGGAGTTCGGCGGCCCGCTGCGGGCCATCGGGCAGCGCTGGTTCCTGCCCCTGGAGAACGGCACCCTCGCGGTGCTCCACGGCCGTGGCCCGCAGACCCTGGGCATCCTCGACCCGGTCGGCGGGGAGGTGGTCGACCCGGCCGGCCCCTGGACGGACCGGGCGGCCACGCTCGCGGTGCACGGCACCCGGGTGATCGGCGTCGCCGCCGGCCCGCGCGGCGGGTACGAGATCGTCGAGCTGGATGCCCGCACCGGCCGCTCCCGGCCGATCGCCGCCCGGCACACCGACGCGCTGGACCCGGCCTACCGCACCGACCCCCAGGTGCGCACGTTCACCGGCCCCGGCGGCCGGCACGTCCACGCCCGCATCTACCCGCCGCACCATCCCGAACGCACCGCCCCCGAGGGCGAGTTGCCGCCCTATGTGGTGTGGGCGCACGGCGGCCCGGCCGACCCGGACCCGCCGGTGCCCGACCTGGGGATCGCCTGCTTCACCTCCCGGGGCTTCGGCGTCGCCGCCGTCGGCCGGGGCGGCCCGACGGGCCACGGCCGGGAGGACGGTGAGCGGCCGCGCGGCCGGCCGGGCAGCGCGGCCGTCGAGGACTGCGCCGCCGTCGCCCGGGCACTGGCCGATGAGGGAAGTGCCGACCGCGGACGGCTGGCCATCCGTGGCGGGAGCGGCGGCTGGGTGGTCGCCGCCTCGTCGACCTCCACCGACCTCTACGCCTGCGGGGTACTCCGCCACCCCGTCCCGGACCTCACCGCACGGGCGGCGGGCGGGAGCGGCGACCCGGAGCCGCGGTGTTCGGAGACGCCGGCCGGCCCGCCCGGCGAACTCCCCGCCGGCGACCGCTCGCCGGTGCCGCCTACGGACCGCATCACCGCACCGTTCCTGCTGCTCCAGGCCGCTGACGACGCTGCCTGCCCGCCCTCCGGGGGCGAGCGCTGCCACGCCGGAGCCGCCGGGCGCGGCGTTCCGCACGCCTGTCCGGTGTTCCCCGGAGAGGGCCACGGCCTCTCCCGCGCGGACACCCGGGCCCGCGCCATGGAGGCCGAGCCGGCCCTCTACGCCCAGACCTTCGGCATCGCCCGCGGCGACGTCGCGCCGCTGGAGCTGCACACATGACGGCGGCGGGGGCGGCGGAGCCGACCCGGCCCCGGCGGCTGCGGCCCGGCGACCGGGTGGCCGTCGTGGCGCCGAGCGGCCCCGTCGCGCCCGAGCCGCTGGCGGGCGGGCTGGACATCCTGCGCGGCTGGGGCCTGGACCCGGTCACCGCGCCGCATGTCCAGGCCGGGCACGGCACTTTGGGCTATCTCGCGGCGGCCGACGAGGCCCGCGCCCGCGACCTCCAGGAGGCGTGGTGCGACCCGTCCGTCACGGCCGTGTTCGCCGCCCGCGGCGGCTACGGGGCCCAGCGGATGGTCGACCTCCTGGACTGGGACGCCCTTCGTGCGGCGGTGCCGAAACCGCTGATCGGGTTCAGCGATGTGACAGCCCTGCACGAGGCGTTCGCGGTGCGCGCCGGCGTCACCTCGCTGCACGGCCCGTCCGTCGCCGGCCGCGCCCTCTCCCGGGACGAGTCCACCCGTGAGCATCTGCGGCGCACGCTCTTCGCTCCGGAGACGGTCCGCACTCTGGCGTCGGCCGCCGCCCGGCCGCTGGTGCCGGGCCGCGCCCGCGGGGTGACTCTCGGCGGCTGTCTGACCCTGCTCGCCGCCGAGCTGGGCACCGTGTGGTCCCGCCCCGGCGCGGCCGGGGGTCTGCTTCTCCTGGAGGACACCGGGGAGCCGCCGTACCGCATCGACCGTGCGCTCACCCAGCTCCTGCGCGCCGGCTGGCTGGACGGCGTCGCGGGGATCGTCCTCGGCTCCTGGGCCCGCTGCGGGCCGTACGAGCGGGTGCGGGAGGTGCTGGCGGACCGGCTGGGCGGCCTCGGGGTGCCGGTGGTGGAGGAGTTCGGGTTCGGGCACGGCGACTCCGCGCTGACCGTGCCGCTCGGGGTCCCGGCGGAGCTGGACGCGTCGGCGGGCACGCTGACGTGTGCGATACCCGCGCTGGTGTGACGGCGGGCGGCCCCGCATTCGGCTGACGTCGCGTCAAAACGGTCGCCGCCGGGCCGCCGATCGCCCTATATATCCGTGGGTAGCAATGAACTGACGCTCCGACACCACCGCGTCTCGTGAGCGTTGACATGTCCCTACTCGTGCCACACCATGACCCCGCCGCTACCGACCGGTTGGTACGGCGTTCCTTGTGGAGGTCTGCGTGCCCTGCGTGTCTCGAGCCGTGTCCCGCCCCGTACTCCGCACGTCCCTCGCCCTGCTGGCCGGCACCGCCCTCACCGTGCCCGTCGTCCTGAGCGCCCCCGTCGCGGCCGGGGGCGCCGCCGCCCCGTACACGGTCACCGCGCTCCGGATGACCGTCCGTGCCGGTGGCCGCACCTGCCCGGTCGATATGGACCTCTACCGGCCCCGGGGCGTGGACGCCGCGCACCCGGCGCCCGCCGTGCTGACCACCAACGGCTTCGGCGGCAGCAAGGCGGACGGCGTGACCGGCGCCAACGCCCGGGCCTTCGCCTCCCGCGGCTACGTCACCCTCGCCTACTCCGGCCTCGGGTTCGGCCGGTCCGGCTGCCCGATCTCCCTCGACGACCCCGGGATCGACGGCCAGGCGGCGAGCCGGCTGATCGACCTGCTGGCGGGGACGCGCACCGCCGACGACGGCACTCGTATCGACTACGTCACCCAGGACGGGCCCGGCGATCCGCGGGTCGGCATGATCGGCGGGTCCTACGGTGGCGCGATCCAGATGGCGACCGCCGCCATCGACCACCGCGTCGACGCCCTGGTGCCGCAGATCACCTGGAACGACCTCGCCTACTCCATCGACCCGAACAACACCGGCCGCACACGCGGCGTCAGCGGACCGGTGCCGGGGGCGTACAAACACGAGTGGACGAACGGCTTCTTCCTGATGGGCGAGGCGCAGGGCCTGCTCCATCCCGGGCTGGACCCGTCGTGGATCGGCAGCGCCGGCTGTCTGCACTTCGTCGAGCCGGCCTGCCGGACCAAGCGGCTGCTGAACTCCCACCGGTATCCGCCCGGCCGGACCCGGGAGATGCTCCGGTACGCGCGCAGCGTCTCACCGGTCTCGTACCTGAAGTCGGTCAAGGCGCCGACGCTGCTGATCCAGGGGGAGGCCGACACCCTCTTCAACCTCAACGAGGCCGCGGCCACGTACCGGACCCTGCGCGCGCAGGGCACCCCGGTCAGGATGATCTGGCAGTACTGGGGCCACAGCGGCGGGATCAAGGACCCGGCAAGGGGTGAACTGAGCCCGGACATGGGCAACTTGGAGAGCAGCTACGTGGGGCAGCGGATCCTCGCCTGGTTCGACCGCTATCTGCGCCACCGCCCGGAGGCCGGCACCGGCCCGGCCTTCGCGTACTACCGCGACTGGGCGACCGGCCCGAGCGCCTATGCCACCTCGTCCGCCTTCCCCACGGGCGGCGGTCAGCGGCTCTATCTCTCCGGCGACGGCAGGCTCGTCGACGACCGCGGCAAGGTCGCGCGCGGCAGCCGTGAATACCGCAATCTGCTGGTGCCCACCAGCCATTCGGAGAACTCGCCGGCCGCCCTCTTCGGCTTCCCGGACATGCCGCCGTACGACATCAAGGGCACCTACCTGGACTGGACCTCGGCGCCGGTGACCGGCGGACCGGTGGACGTCGTGGGCGCGCCGAAGGTGACGCTGAAGGTCTCCTCGCCGCAGGCCGAGGAGGTGCAGAACTCCCCGGACGCGGCCGACAGGCTGGTGCTCTTCGCCAAGCTCTACGACGTCGCGCCGGACGGCGGCAAGACGCTGGTGCACCGGCTGGTGGCCCCGGTCCGGGTACCCGATGTGACCCGGAAGTTCACCGTGGAACTCCCGGGCATCGTGCATCGCTACGAGCCGGGGCACCGGCTGCGGCTGGTGATCGCCGCGAGTGACACCGCCTATGTGGGCAATCGCGGGCTGAAGCGGGTGACGGTCACCAGCGCTCCCGAGGACACCGGGGTCCTCGAACTCCCCGTCACCGAAGGGGTGTTGCGGTAGCGGATGAGGTGGTTGCCGTAGTGATCGATACCGTAGTGATCGATATACCGTGGTGATCGGAGTCGAGGGCGGGACGTCGCGGGCGCGCCGCGGTCATCTTGCGCCGGCCGGGAGCCGTGCGGGGGCCGCAGGCGCCGGCCGGGCCGTCCGCGCGTGAGGGGTGAGTCGTCGGGCGTCATTCCTCCGTGGTCGTGATGGCCTGTACGGGGCAGGCGCGAGCGGCCTCGCGTACCAGGGGGTCGCCTCCGCCGTCCTCGCGGCCGGGCAGCAGTGCGCTGAACCCGTCGTCGTCCTGGGTGAACACCGACGGTGCGGTGAGCGCGCACTGGCCGGAGCCGATACAGACGTCCTTGTCGATGGTGATCCGCATGTCGGACCCCTTTCCGTGGGCTGCCTCCTGGGTGGAGACCGTGCGGCGCTACCAGGCCAGGGGCAGTTCGAGCATTCCTTGCAGAGTGTCTCCCGGCTTGAACGGAATGTCGGCAGCCGGCACGGCGAGTCGCAGATCGGGGATCCGGGTGACGAGCGAGCGCAGCGCGATCTCCATCTCCGCGCGGGCGAGATTCTGCCCGAGGCACTGGTGGACGCCGAAGCCGAACGCGATGTGGTGGCGGGCCGAACGGCCGAGGTCCAGCTCGTCCGGTGACGGATAGGCGGTCTCGTCGCGGTTGATCACAGACGTCGGGAACACCACCCCGTCACCCGTCCGGATGGTCTGACCGGCGATCTCGATGTCCTCGGTCGCCACCCGCAGCATCCCGTCGGCTATGGACAGGAACCGGAGCAACTCCTCGACCGCGGACGGTATCAGTCCCTCGTCCGACCGCAACCTGTCCAACTGCTCCGGGTGTTGCAGCAGGGTGAAGGCGCCGAGCGAGATCATGTTCGCGGTGGTCTCATGGCCGGCGACCAGCAGGATCATGGTCAGCCGGACCAGCTCGTCGCGCTCGACGGCGCCGGTCCGCAGCCGTTCCTCGATCAGCTCGTCCAGCAGGCCGTCGCCCGGAGCCCGCTCCTTGCGGGCGATCAGGTCCGAGAGATGGTCCTCCAGCTCGATGCGGGCCTGCTCGCCCTCCTCGGCCGTACGACCGCGGAGCATCCGGCGGGACTTCTCCTCGAAGAACTCGTGGTCGGCGTACGGGACGCCGAGCAGCGAGCAGATGACCATCGAGGGCACCGGCAGGGCGTATGCCGAGACCAGCTCGGTGGGCGGTCCCTGGGCCAGTATCCGGTCCAGTAACTCGTCCACGATCCGCTGGATCTGCGGGCGGAGCGCGGCGGTCCGCTTGAGGCTGAAGCTGGGGATGAGCATCCGGCGCTGGGCGTTGTGCTCGGGGTCGTCCATACCGATCAGCGGAGCTCTGAACCGCCGGGCGGCCTTGAAGCGCTCGACCGGCATCGGGAACGACGGGTTCTGCCGGTCGGCCGACAGCCGGGGGTCGGTCAGCAGCGCCCGTGCCTCGGTGTGGCCGGTCACGGCCCAGACCTCGCGGCCGTCGTAGAAGGTGACGTGCGCGAGCGGGCCCGCCTCGCGCAGCGGCCGGTAGTTCGCCGGCGGGGGGTAGGGGCAGGTGCGGTCCTGGGGAAAGGAGACGGTCTCGGTCACGGATTCCTCCCGTGCGGGTGAGGCGAGCCGGTCGGCGGCGGGAGGTCGCGGCCGGACTCCCGCATGACATGCCGGCCCTGGACGCGAGCCCGGCCGCGTCGGTCCCCACGCGATGCCCGCGGCGCCCCGTGCGGTCCGGTCAACTCGGTGCGGAATCGGCCCCGTTCGCTGCCCTCACCCCCTCTCGGCGGCGGATTCCGATACCTGAAGATCCGGGCTCATCTCGCGAACGTCCGGACTTGTGCCGGTAGTTCCCGCCGGACGCAACAAGGTCTCCAGCATCGCGTCCAGATGGCGGTCGCGGTCGTCCCCGGCCGGCAGCGTCCCGGGCACCGCGTGGCTGAGCTGGGTGTGCCCGAGGTAGGCGGTGTACGCGAGCAGGCCGCGGCGCCGGGCCTCGTCCTCCGGGAAGCCCAACTCGGCGAAGAGCGAGGCGATATGGCCGATGCGGCGGCCGGTCACCCGGGCGAGCACGGCTGCCACCCGCGGATCCGACGCGGACGCCAGCAACGACACCTCCAGGGGGTCCTCGGCGGCCCGGCGGGTGGCCCGTTGGAACAGCCGGCGCAGCCGGGCGCCGGGGTCGGGCTCATTCGCCAGCTCGGCGATCACGGCCTCGGTGCGGCTCTCCTCCCAGCGCTCCAACGCGGCCTCGATCAGCGCGTCCCGATTGGCGAAGTGCCAGTAGAAGCTGCCCTTCGTGGTGCCCAGGCGGGCCGCGAGCGGCTCCACGGCCACCGCCGCGAGACCCCCCTCGCCCATGGCCGCCAGCGCCGCGTCGGCCCAGTCCCGCACCGTCAGCCGCTGCCGCGCGCCGCCGCGGGCCACCCTCTCTCGCTCTCGCACCATGGCCATACGCTACCGTATGGCAAAACATACGCCACCGTATGGAGGTGTTCCGTGCGCACGGTCCGCAACGTCCATTCCCGCACCGTCCAGGCCCCGGCGAGCGCCGTGGGAGCCCTGCTCGACCGGCTCGGCGGCGATCCCGATCCGCTCTTCCCGACGCCCGCCTGGCATCCGATGCGCTTCGACCGCCCCCTGGGGGTCGGTGCCGTCGGCGACCACGGCCTGGGCCCCTACCGGGTGGCCGTCCACGAACCCGGCCGCCGTATCCGCTTCGACTTCCTCCCGGGCCCGCACGGTGACCTCACCGGCCACCACGAGTTCACCGTCCGCCCCCTGGGCCCGGACCGCTGCCGGGTCGAGCACGTCCTGGAGTGCCGGCACGGCCTCGCCCGCCGGCTCGTGTGGCATCTGGCGATCCGCGCCGGGCACGACACCGTCGTCGAGGAGCTGCTCGACAACATCGAGCGGGCGGCCACCGGACGGCTCGGCGCCCCCGTCCGCCGGTCGCCACGGGCGCGGCTGCTCAACCGCCTGCTGTGGGACCGCCCGACGGCCGTCGCCCTCCCGGAGGGCGCTCGACTGGCACGCGGTGCCTTCCCGCGGACGGACTTCCAGGACGCGTGGCAGCTGCCGCTGCGCCCCGGCATGCCGGTGGAACCGGAAGCCTGGCAAGGGGTGTTGCGCGGTGCGCCGTTCCCGGTGGTGGGCCGGCAGGGCGGCGAGATCCTGCTCGGCAAGGACGCCGGCCACCTGGATTTCCGGGCCTCCGTCCTGGTCGCCGACGGCCAGGTCACCCTCGGCACGGTCGTCCGCACCCACCACCGGGGCGGTCGGCTCTACCTCGCCCTCGTGCGGCGCGTCCACCCCTTCATGGCCCGTACGATGCTGCGCCGCACCCATCGCCGGCTGGCCCTGGCGGCGCCCGGTGCGGGGGAGCGGTGGGCGGCGCGCTCGCCTGAGGGCAGTGATCCGCGTGGAGCGCAGTGATCCGCGAGATGCCGGGATCCCCTGGTCATCGGTGGCACTGAGTGCCAAACTCGCTTCATGGGGCAACGGCATGACATGGAGCAACGGCACGAGGCCGGCACGGAGTTGGCCTGGGCGGCGCTGGCGGGGGACCCGGGGCTCACCCGGCGGATCGCCTACGGCGGGCTGCCCGGCCTGCTGGCGGCCCGGCTCCCGGTGATGGACCTGGCCCGTGCCACCGTCGCCGTCTGCGCGCTCGCCGCGGCGGAGCTGGCCGCGCAGCGCGACGGCGGCCCGCTGCCCGAAGTACGGGTCGACGACGGCGCGGTGGCCACCGCCTTCGTCAGCGAGCGCCATCTGCGGATCGACGGCCGTGCCCCCTCGGCGTTCGCGCCGCTCTCCCGCTTCTGGCGCACCGCCGACGGCTGGGTGCGCACGCACGCCAACTACCCGCACCACCGGGCCCCTCTGCTGCGGGCGCTGGGCCTCCCGGAGAGCGCCGGCCCGACCGAGGTCGAGACCGTCGTCGCCGGACGCACCGCGGACGACATCGAGGCGGCCGTGTACGCGGCCGGCGGGCTGGCCGTCGCCGCCCGCACCCCCAAGGAGTGGGCGGCCCACCCGCAGGGTGCCGCGCTGGCCCGGCTGCCGCTGCTCAGCCGCGAGGCCCTCGGGGGCAGTACTCCGCCGTGCCCGCTGCCCGCCCTCGCCGGCACTCCGACACTGCCCGCGGCCGGGCTGCGCGTGCTCGACCTGACCCGGGTGATCGCCGGGCCGGTCGCCACCCGCACCCTCGCCCTCCTCGGCGCGGACGTCCTGCGCATCGACGCCCCGCAGCTCCCGGAGAGTCAGGACGCGCACAGCGACACCGGGTTCGGTAAGCGGTCCACCACCCTGGACCTGGGCTCGCGCAGCGGTCGCGGGTCCTTCGAGGCGCTGCTCGCGGATGCGCACGTCGTGGTGACCGGCTACCGCCCCGGCGCCCTGGACCGCTTCGGGCTCGCCCCCGAAGCGCTCGCCGAACGCCGCCCCGGACTGGTCGTGGCCCGGCTCTCCGCCTGGGGAGACGACGGCCCCTGGGGCACCCGGCGGGGATTCGACAGCCTGGTACAGGTCGCGACCGGCATCGCGGCCTGCGAGGCGGACGCCGACGGGAATCCCGGCGCGCTGCCCGCGCAGGCGCTGGACCACGCCACCGGGTATCTGCTGGCAGCCGCGGTGCTGCGGTCGCTGACGGAGCAGGCCCGGACCGGCGGCGGGCATCTGGTGACCACCGCGCTGGCCCGTACGGCGCGGTGGCTGACGCACGACCTGGGGGAAGAGTCCGAGGGAGCCACCGCGCCCACGGGGACGGCCGTCTCTCCCACGGGCTACGACCCCGACCGCCATCTCCGCGAAACCGACGGCCCCGTGGGCCGGCTGCGGCACGCCTGCCCGCCGGTCGCCTTCGACGGGGGACCGGCCAATTGGGCGACGCCACCGGGCCGTTGGGGGGCGGACGCGCCCCTATGGCGCTGACCCCGCCCCCGTGAGGCCACCCGGTCTCCCGCCCGTACGGAGCCGGTCCGCAGCCGGGTCGCCTCCTCGTACGGGCGGGACGGGCCGGCACCTGGACTTCCGGTTGGTCGGACACCGCCGCCCCTCGTACGATCTGTCGATGACGAGCTCCGATGATCGCTACCTCGCGCGCGGCCCCCGGGTGGGCATCCGGCCCTTCACCGCCGCCGACCGGGCGGAATTCACCACGCTCGCCCGGCAGAGCGCCGAGCTGCACCGCCCCTGGCTCTCCCCGCCGGTCACCGACGACGCCTACGACAGCTATCTGGCGCGCCTTCAGGAACCGGACCGCGAGGGCTTTCTGGTCTGCGAGCACGACAGCGGGCGGATCGCCGGCTACCTGACCGTCAACAACATCGTGCACGGCGCGTTCCGCTGCGGCGCCATCGGCTACGGGGCCTTCGCGCACGCCGCCGGACGCGGCCTGATGAGCGAGGGGCTCCGGCTCGTCCTGCACCACGCCTTCGGGGAGCTCGGCCTGCACCGCCTGGAGGTCAACGTCCAGCCGGACAACCGGCAGTCGATCGCCCTGGTGCGGCGCGCCGGATTCCGGCTGGAGGGGTTCTCCCCGGACTTCCTGTTCATCGACGGCGCCTGGCGCGGGCACCAGCGCTGGGCCATGACCAGCGAGATGTTCCCGGACGCGGTGGAGCGACCCACCGGCTCCCGGGACACGCCCCAACCCGTCGTCCTCCAGCGCCCCGTACCGGTGTTCCGGATCTTCGATGTGGCCAAGGCGCAGGACTTCTACGTCGGCTACCTCGGCTGCGCCGTCGACTGGGAGCACCGCTTCGCACCCGGAATGCCGCTCTACACCCAGGTCTCGCGCGGCGCCCTGGTCCTGCACCTCTCGGAGCACCACGGGGACGCGACCCCCGGCTCCACGGTCCACACCGAGCTGACCGGCGTCCGTACCCTCCACGCCGAACTGGCCGCCAAGGACTATCCGTACCAGCACCCCGGCCTGGAGGAGGACGAGTTCGGGACCTCGCTCACCCTCACCGACCCGTTCGGCAACCGGCTGCGGTTCAACGAACGGGGCGGGGGAGGAGCGACGAGCTGAGGGGCCCACGGGAGAGGCGGGGGGGGGGGGGGGGG
>NZ_KN708638.1:6882355-6887425 GCF_000805335.1 Streptomyces sp. CT34
CCACCGGACCGGGGCCGGCGGGGCGCTCGACCGGGATCTCCCTGCAACCCCCGGCAACCAACGGCCGTTCCCCTGAGGGCCGTTACGATCCCCGTATGCGCCGGAACGTACTGATCGACGCCCCGTCCAATCTGGGGCTACGGCCCCCCGCGCCCGGCGCCGTGCCCGGCTGCTGCAAGCTCGCCGGGGCGCTGCGGGAGCAGGGGCTGCTGCGGCGGCTCGGGGCGCTGGAGGGCGGGGTCGTGGTGCCGCCCCGCTACGCCCTGGGGGAGTGGCGGGAGGGGGACGGGGTCTTCCACGCCGCGGCGATCGCCGGGTACAGCGTGCGGTTGGCGCGGCGGGTGGCGGGACACGTACGGAGCGGCGACTTCCCGGTCGTCCTCGGTGGTGACTGCAGCATCCTCCTGGGGGCCGTGCTCGGGCTGCGGCGGCTGGGCCGGTACGGCGTGGCCTATCTGGACGGGCACGGTGACTTCCGGCATCCGGGGAACGCGGACGTGTCGGGTCCGGTCGGTGCCGCCGCGGGGGAGGGCGTCGCACAGATCACCGGACGGGGACAGCCCGATCTGACCGACATCGACGGCCTGCGGCCGTACGTCCGCGACGAGGACGTGCGGCTCCTGGGGGTACGTGACGCGGACGAGGACCAGCCGGAGCTGAGCCGGCTCGGCATCGGTTGCAGCAACGTCGGCGAGATCCGGCGGCGCGGCCCGGAGGCGGTCGCGCGGGCCGCGCTCGGGCACCTCCAGAACTCCCCGCTCGACGGGTTCTGGATCCATCTGGACGCCGATGTGCTGGACCCGTCCGTGATGCCGGCGGTGGACAGCCCCGATCCCGGTGGGCTGTCCGTGGCCGAACTCCGGGCGCTGCTGGCGCCGTTGGCCGCCTCGCCGCGCTGTGCGGGGGTCGATGTGACCATCTACGACCCGGACCGCGACCCCACGGGAGCCGGGGCGGTGCTCCTCGCCGACCTCCTGGAAGGCGTCTTCGCGCAACCCTGACCGCGGCGGGCCGCGCGACGCCATGCCGCCGACCCGTTCGCCGAGGCGTTCGCCCGCGCCGCGGCGTCGGCCACGGAGGACGACCCGGCCGTGGCACGGGCCCGGCGGGCGGTGCTGCCCGCACTCGCCCGCGAGGCGGTGCCCGCGCTGCTCGCGGCCGGCCGCATCGAGCAGGCCGCCGCAACGCTGGCGGCGCTGCGCCCGGCCGAACTCGCCGCGGGCCGCTTCCGGTTGCTGCGTGCCCGGGTCCTGCTCGCCCAGGGCGGGCCGCGCGCGGCCCGCGAGATCTTCGACGAGGGCTTCGAGATCGCCGACCTGAGGGAGGGCGACGAGGCGATCGGTGACACCTGGTACGCGATCGGCGAGCGGATCGTGGCGGGGGACGGCCCGGTCACCGAGGACGTCGCCGCCAGGGCACGCCGGGAGCATCCGCTGCCGGAGCGCTACGAGTGCCGGATGCGGCCGGTGCGGGGCTGAGGCGGCCCGTGGAGAGCGGTGGCGAACCGGAGGGAGGAGCCCGGGAGTCCGCAGGGATCCTAGGCGTCCTGGGCGCGGTCGACGTACTCGAAGACCGAGCCGTCGGGATGCCGGGCGATCAGGTTGCGGCCGATGGGGGTGGACAGCGGGCCGGCGATGATC
This sequence comes from Streptomyces sp. CT34, assembly GCF_000805335.1. Lineage (GTDB taxonomy): Bacteria > Actinomycetota > Actinomycetes > Streptomycetales > Streptomycetaceae > Streptomyces. Next base: position 6,883,996 of record NZ_KN708638.1, read on the forward strand.
TCGGCGCCGACCGCCGTCAGATCGGCCACCGCGTCCTCCACGCTCTTGACGGCGATGGTCGCGGTGATCTTCCGCAGGACCGACAACTCCGCCTCGGGGCCGCTCATGAGGAAGAAGCAGCCGACGGCCGCGACCGCCACACCGCCGCGCTGGAAGCGGATCGCCTCCGCGCCGGTCAGTCGTTCGTACACGGTGATCGCGGCGTCGAGATCGCCGACGCACACCCGCAGTGAGGTCCCCAGAATGTCCATGTGAATCAGCCTAGTTGGATCGGCCGCGGGTGCGCGATCCCTGGCCCCCGGAGGCCCTCCGAGGGCCAGGGCGCACCTCCGGAACTGATCTTTCGTCAGACCCGGCACAGGATTTCGCCGTGCAGCACGGCGAACCACCCGTCCTCGCGGGCGCCCCACTCCCGCCAGGCCGCGGCGATCCGGGACAGGTCGTCCGACGTGGCGTGGCCGCCCTCCACCGCGATCCCGGCGTAGGAGGAGGCGACCGTGCGGTCCGCCCACAGCCCGGACCACCAGGCCCGTTCCTCGGGGGTCCGGTAGCACCAGGCGCTCGCGGTGGCGGTGATGTCCTCCTGGGCGAAGCCCGCCTCCAATGCCCAGGCGTGCAGCCGGCGTCCCGCGTCCGGCATCCCGCCGTTGGCGCGGGCCACCCGGCGGTACAGGTCCAGCCAGTCGGCCAGGCCCTCGACCTCCGGGTACCAGGTCATGGTCGCGTAGTCCGCATCGCGGACGGCGACGATGCCGCCGGGCTTGGTGACGCGCCGCATCTCGCGCAGTGCGTGCACGGGATCGCCTACGTGCTGGAGGACTTGATGCGCGTGGGTCACGCAGAAGGTGTCGTCGGGGAAGTCCAGTGCGTGGACATCGCCGACCGTGAAGGTGATGTTCCCGACTCCGCGGGCGGCGGCGGTGGCGCGGGCCTGGTCCAGGACGTCCGGTGCGTGTTCCAGGCCGGTGACCCGGCCGTCGGGCACCAGCGCCGCCAGGTCGGCGGTGATGGTGCCCGGACCGCAGCCGATGTCCAGGATCTGCATATGGGGCTTCAGCGAATCCAGCAGGTATCCCGCCGAGTTGGCGGCCGTGCGCCAGGTGTGGGAGCGCAGTACGGACTCGTGGTGGCCGTGGGTGTAGACGGCGGACTCGTGCGCCATGGTCGGCTCCTTCGCGTAGGGCGGGGCGGACGCGCGAGGGGCCGTGGCCCGCGGTGCGTCCACCCGTCGGCGTGGTGTCCCCACCGTACGCCTGTGTCTCGTATCGCGAGAGTGGCGTCTCGTTATGTGGGCAGCTGAAGGAGGCGAGGAGGATGAACGGGCGGACGGCTGCGGGGAGTTGTGGTTGTCTGCGCGGATGATCAGGAGACGGAGCGACGCCGACCTCGACGCCTGTGTGGCCGTGCTGGCAGAGGTGCACACCCGCAGCGGCTATCCGCATCACTGGCCCGCCGACCCGGCGCGCTGGCTGACGCCGGACGGGCTGACGGCCGCCTGGGTCGCGGAGGTGGACGGCGCGGTGGCCGGCCATGCCGCGCTGTGCGGTGGCGAGGTCAGCCGGCTGTACGTGTCGCCCGCCGCGCACGGCGGCGGCCTGGGCGCGCGCCTGCTGGCGACGGTCGAGGCGGAGGCGGCGGCCCGCGGGCTGCGGCTCGTACTGGAGGTGAAGACCACGAACACCGCGGCGGTCGCCCTGTACGAGCGCCGGGGCTGGGTACGGCGGGGCACCGAGCGGCAGGAATGGACCGTGGGCGGAGCGGCCGGTGTGGTGGAGGTGGTCGAGGTGCATCGGTACGAGGCGCCGGCGCGCGTGGTGCCGGCCGGATAGCGCCGGCCCGCTCCGCTGCCGGCGAGTCGTACGCACGAGCGAACCGGTGCCCCGTCCGGCCCCGTGTGCCGCCTGGTCCCGCGTGCACTGCGTCCCACCGGACCAGCGCCCACCCTCCGCTGACGTGTCGTCCCCCGCCGCCACGCCGGTGATCTGCGAAGGTGGTCAGGGCCGCCCATCATGTGATGGGCCCACGATCGACCGGCCGCCGTGGAGTGGAGGTACGGATGCAGCGGACCGCCCCGGATCCGCAGCGGGAGCCGGATCCGGACCCGCCGGTGGGCCTGCCGGTCCTCCCGGAACTCGCCGCGCACCTCTCCGCGGCTGCCGGCCGCACCGCGCCCGAACCCCCCGGCGGCTCCGCGCCGCTGCGCGCCGCCGCCTGCGGCTACTGGGAGCGCCGCGGCCTGTTCACCCCAGCCGACCGGGTGCTCGCCGCCCCCGGGGCGGCGCTGCTGCTCGCCCTGTACGCCGCCGCGGACGGCGCGGTGGTGCTGCCGCGTCCCTGCTCCGACTGGTACGCGCCGCCCGCCCGGCTGCTCGGGCGGCCGGTGCATCTGGCGCCCGTACCGGCGGAATCGGGCGGGGTGCCGGATCCGTTCGCGCTGCTGGAGACCGTGCGGCGGGCCCGTATGCACGGCGACACCCCGCGCGTCCTGGTCCTGTCCGTCGCCGACGACCCGACCGGCACCTGCCCGCCGCCGGAACAGCTGCACGAGGTGTGCGAGGCCGCGGCCGAGGAGGGGCTGTGGGTCATCAGCGACGAGTCGCGCCGCGATCTGCTGCACGACCCGCACGACACCGTGGTGCTCAGCCCCGCCGAGATGCTGCCCGGTGAGGTCGTGGTGCTGACCGATCTGCGGGCCGCGCTGGTGCCGGCCTGCTGGCCGGTCGCGCTGGCCCGTTTCCCCGGCACCCGGCGGGGCGAGGTCCTCCGGGACGCGACCCGCACGGTGCTCGCCGGGCTGCACGTCCCGCTCCCCGGACCGCTTGCCTGCGCGGTCACCCATGCGCTCCGCGAGCCCGACGAGGTACGGGACCGTATCGCGACCGCCGCCCGGGTGTACGGGGTGCTCGCCAAGGCGCTGCACCACACGCTGACGGAGGCCGGTGCGCTCTGCCGGCCGCCCCACTCGGGGAGCCACCTCTACGCCGATCTGGAGCCGCTGCGGCGACCGCTGGCCGCCCGCGGGATCACCGAATCCCCCGCTCTGGAAAGCGAGTTGGCGCCCTGGTCGGCCCGTGGCGGGTACCGCTTCGGTGACGATCCGGAGGCGCTGCGGGTGCGGCTGGGGGTGGACGCGCTGCTCGGTGCGGACGCGGCGGCGCGGCAGCGGGTGCTGGACGCCCCGGATCCGCTGGAACTGCCGCATGTGCGGGCCGCGTTGGCGTCGCTGGCGCGGGTGCTGGAGGGGCTGGGGGGAGTCGCCGGGGTGGGCGCGGCGAGCGGGCTGCCCGGACCGGAGGGGGAGGCGTACGCGGACGGGGGCTCGTACGGGGACGGGGGCGGGGACAGCTGATCCACCGGTCCTTCCGGGTGCCGCGGCGCCCGTGCCCTGCGGTGCCCCCGATGCCCGTGGTGCGGCGGCTGCCGCGCAAGC
>NZ_KN708638.1:6887435-6983615 GCF_000805335.1 Streptomyces sp. CT34
CCCCGGACGACCCGGCCAGGGTCCCATCACGGCCCCGGACCCGGCCGCCGTACCCGTTGCCGCCCCGCTCCCGTCTTGGTTTCGCCCACCGAATGGAGCCCCTCGATGACCGAACAGACCGAGCGCTCCCTCGCCGAGCCCGCCCGCACCGAGCAGCTCCCGCATGCCGACCGTAACGTCGTTACAGGGCCCGCTGCCGGCGATGCCGGGGACGTGGTGACCGACGTGACCGGCCCGGCCGCCGTGGGCACCGGTACGGCCCGCGGCGCCGCCGCGTCCCCGGCGCTCCCGGACACCGCCCCGGCGCCCGCCGAGCCGCGCCCACTGGGGGAACCCCGCACCTGGCCGCGGGACTTCACCGACCGGCTGACCGCGCCGCTGCCGGGTGTCCGGGCGCTGGCCCGGATCGCCCGGGAGGGCAAGCTGCGGCCGGCCCCCGAGGCGCTGCTGGAGATCCAGCAACTCCCCTTCGCACCCGGCCCGATGCCGGACGTCCGGCCCTCGACCATGGCGCTGACCTGGGCCGGGCACGCCAGTTGGGTCATCCGGATCGGCGGGCTGACCGTACTGACCGACCCGGTCTGGTCCCGCAAGATCCTCGGCACGCCGGCCCGGGTCACCCCCGTAGGGGTCCGCTGGGAGGATCTGCCGCCGGTCGACGCCGTCGTGATCAGCCACAACCACTACGACCACCTGGACGCGCCGACTCTCAAGCGCCTGCCGCGCGAGACCCCGCTGCTGGTCCCCGCGGGACTCGCGCCCTGGGCCCGCAGGCGCGGTTTCACGCGGGTCACCGACCTGGACTGGTGGGAGGCGGTCGAACTGCCCGCGCCCGGTGGGTCCGTACGCTTCGACTTCGTCCCCGCGCACCACTGGAGCAAGCGGACGCTGACCGACACCTGCCGCTCCCTCTGGGGCGGTTGGCTGCTCACCGCGCCCGACGGGCGGCGCATCCACTTCGCGGGGGACACCGGTTACGGCCACTGGTTCGAGGAGATCGGCCGCCGCCATCCGGGCATCGATCTCGCGCTGCTGCCCATCGGGGCCTACGACCCGCGCTGGATGCTGCGGCCGGTGCACACCGACCCGGAGGAGGCCGTACGGGCCTGCCGGGACCTGGGAGCGCGGTGCCTGGTCCCGATGCACTGGGCCACGTTCCTGCTGTCCGCGGAGCCGCCGCTGGAGCCGCTGCGCCGGGTCCGCGCCGCCTGGGCCGCGGCCGGGCTCGCGCGCGAGGACCTGTGGGACCTGCCGGTGGGGGCGTCACGCGTCCTCGACGAGGTCACCTCGGGCGCCGGCCGTACCTGAGCCGGCGGGCAGCACTACGCGGCGGATCCCGCAGCGGTACGTGGCGGATCCCGCCGGCTGCGCGTGCGGCGCCCGAGCTACGACGTCCCGCTACGACGCCCTACTACGCCCCCCGCCCCGCCCGTCGGTCGCCCGGTCCCGCCCGCCGGTTCCCCGGCTCCGCCCGCCGGCGCCGGCCGGAGCCGGTGCCACACCCGGGGTGCCGTGCTGACCAGTACGGTCGCCAGCCGGGGTTCGCGGTGCCGGGTGGCGGCGCCCAGCAGCCCGGTGGGGAACGGGACTTGGGGCGTGGCCCAGGGCCCGCAGTCTGTGGTCGACGAGGGAGCGGCGGCCGTCGTGGCCGGGGCGGTCCGGATGGCTCCGGCTCATGGCCCGCCGGGAGGACCGGCCGGCGGCGCTCTGCGAGGAGATCACCGGCGTGGGCGGCAACGCCTCCTTCGTGGTGGGCGAGGCCACGTCGGAGGAGTCCGTCGCGGAGTCGGTCGCCGTCACCGAACGGCTCGGCGGCCTCGACGCGACGAGCGACGAGGCCAAGCGGGCACGGGTGCGCAGACCCCGCTGAACTTCATCGCGCTGCCCGACGGCATGGCGCGGGTGACGCTCTTCCTGCCGTCCGACGAGTCCCGCTGGATCACCGGCACGGTGCCCCCGTGGACGGCGGCGCCGCAGCCGCCTGAGGTCGGGTCCTGACGCGCACCGTGTGCGGGCGATATCGATGCAGCGCGCACGAATCGCACCCCGGTCGTCCGGTCCGCAGGTGGTGTGACCGAAGATCTTCGCCTGGCAGTTGGGTCGGACAGGAGGATTCGCGGCGATTTTGAGCCGTGCGGGCGTGCGGTGACCATAGGCCCAGCCGGCACCCCGGCGAGTCAGCACGACGAGAGACGCGTCACACACCATGCACCGCGATCCTGCCGTAGAGGTCACCCCTACCGCCTCTGACCTGGACGTTCCAGCGAACCGTCCGTTCCGGTTGAATCTGATCACCGCCACCGCCCTCGTGATGGGCAACATCATCGGCGGCGGCATCTTCCTGCTGCCGGCCTCGGTGGCGCCCTTCGGGACCATCAGCCTGGTCGCCTTCGGCGTCCTCACGCTCGGTGCGATCTCCCTCGCGCTGGTCTTCGGGCGGCTGGCGCAGCGCCATCCGGACACCGGCGGCCCCTACGTCTACGCGCGCGAAGCGTTCGGCGACTTCGCCGGGTTCCTCTCCGCCTGGTCGTACTGGACCATGACCTGGGTCAGCAACGCGGCGCTGGCGGTCGCCGCCGTCGGCTATGTGCACGTCCTCTTCCCGGGGCACGAGTCCAAGGGCGTCGATCTCGCGGTGGCCCTGGGCGCGCTGTGGCTGCCGGCGCTGGCCAACTTCGCGGGCACCCGCTACGTCGGCGCGGTCCAACTGGTCTCCACCGTCCTGAAGTTCGTCCCGCTGCTGTTCATCGCGATCGTCGGGATCTTCTTCTTCGACCCGCACAAGCTCGGCTCGTTCCACGAGGGCGGCGGCAGCACCCTCGGCGGGCTGTCCGCGGCGGCGGCGATCCTCCTCTACAGCTACGTCGGCGTGGAGTCAGCCGCGATGAGCGCCGGCGAGGTCCGCGACCCGGAGCGTAACGTCGGCCGGGCCACCGTCCTCGGCACCATCGGCGCCGCCGTGGTCTACCTGCTCGGCACCCTCGCCGTCTTCGGCACCGTCTCCCACGACAAGCTGGTGACGTCCAAGGCGCCGTTCTCGGACGCGGTGGACGCGATGTTCGGCGGCCACTGGGGCGGTACGGTCATCGCCGCGGCGGCCGTGATCTCCATCGTCGGCGCGCTCAACGGCTGGACCCTGATGAGCGCCCAGTCCCCGTACGCCGCCGCGAAGGACGGCCTGTTCCCGGCCGCGTTCCTCAAGAAGCGGCGCGGCGTGCCCACCTTCGGTGTGCTGGCCGCCGCCGTGCTGGCCAGCGCCCTCACGGTGATCAACTACTTCGTCGGCACCGGCGGCGTCTTCGAGATCCTGGTGCTGATCACCACCTTCTCGGCCACCGTCCCGTACCTCCTGGCGGCCGGCGCGCAGATCTACTTCCTGGTCAGCGGCCGGCGCGACAAGGTCCGCCCCGGCCGGTTCGCCCGCGACCTGACGCTCGCCCTGATCGCCTTCGGCTTCACCTTCTGGCTCGTCGCCGGGGCCGGCTACGCGGCGATCTACCAGGGCGTGCTGTTCCTCTTCGCCGGCATCCTGGTGTACGCGCTGATGGCCGCCCGGCGCGCGGACCGCGCGGAGCGGCGGGACGGGCCGGAGCATGCGGAGGAGGCGCGGGAGGCCGCGCCGTCCCCGGTGGCCGCCGCGGCGCCGAGCGGCGGCGGCCCGGCAGCGTAGCCGGCGGCGAGCCCTGGGCGGACCCGGGATTACCGGACCGCGGGATTACCTCCGACGTAATCGACCCTCCCGGGCCGCACCGGCAGAGTGAAGGCATCGGTTCACGGGCCGGCGCACTCCGGCCCGTGAACCGGTGCCGATACGTCTCTTCCGGATACCGGATATCACCAGGAGTTCGCCATGTCGCAGCACGGGCACGGGCAGTCGCGCAACGGGCAGCAGGGCACCGCCGGTCAGAACGTCGATCATTCGGTCGCCGCTGCGCGGTACATCGACGCGTGGAACGCCACCGAGGAGGGCGAGCGGGCCGAGGCGGTCGCCGCGGCGTTCACCGGGGACGCCACCTACACCGATCCGCTGGCCGACGTCGCGGGCCATGAGGGGCTGGCGGCGGCGATCGCCGGTGCGCACCAGCAGTTCCCGGGGTTCGCCTTCCGGCTGCTGGGGGCGGTGGACGGCCACCACGACATCGCGCGGTTCGGCTGGGAGCTGGTCGCGCCGGACGGGGCGGCGCCGGTCGCCGGGTTCGACGTGGTGCGGCTGGCCGAGGACGGCCGGATCCGGTCGGTGCTCGGATTCCTGGACCGCGTCCCGGCGGTGTGAGGGGCCCGGCGGAACCGGCGTGACGGGGGAGCGATGCCTGTGATGTCAGGCCCGGCCGGAGGCCGGTGCCCGCGTCACGCCAGGGTCCGCAGGGCGGCGGCCGTTTCGGGGTCGGCGGGCAGCAGCGTCTCCACCGCCAGTTCCGAAACGGTCACATCCATCGGGGTGTTGAAGGTGGCGATCGTCGAGATGAAGGACAGCACCCGGCCGTCGTGCTCGATCACCATCGGCAGGGCGAAGGGCGGGTGCTCGCCGAACGCCGCGGTCTCCCGCCCGCCCTCGGGCAGCGGGTAGCCGCTCACCTCGTCGTACAGCTCCCGCAGCGGCGCGGACCGCAGCAGCGCCAACTGCCGCTCCATCTGGTCGAGAAGGTGCCCGCGCCACTCCAGGAAGTTGCGGATGCGGGGAGCCAGGCCGCGCGGGTGGAGGGTGATCCGCATGGCGTTCAGCGGCGGTTCGAGCAGGGCCGGGTCGATGCCGTCGAGCAGCACGGCCAGGCCGTTGTTCGCCGCCTGCACGTGGTACGTCCCGTCCACCACCAGGGCGGGGTACGGTTCGTAGCCGGTCAGCATCCGTTCCAGTCCCGCCCGCAGCGCGGTCATCGACGGGTCGTCCAGCGGGGTCTCCGGAAAGCTCGGGGCGTAACCGGCCGCTATCAGCAGGACGTTGCGCTCCCGTACGGGGACGTCGAGATGCTCGGCCAGCCGCAGCACCATCTCCTGGCTGGGCCGGGCGCGGCCGGTCTCGACGAAGCTGATGTGGCGGGCGGAGGAGTCGGCGCGCAGCGCCAGTTCCAGCTGGCTCATCCGGCGCCGGTCGCGCCATTCCCGCAACAGGGTGCCCACACCCGTGGATTCCGACGCGAGCGCCGCGGCAGTCGTCATGGGGGGAAGGTAGCCGACATCACTGATGTTACCGCTGGTAACTTCTGTGGGTGCCGCGCACCCTCCGTGCCCGGGCGCGCGAACCGGGTCCACCGTGACAGGCTGGAGGTGCCGCACCCGGAGGGCGGCACCGGCACACTGCGGGAGGCGAGCACGATGCAGGCTCAGGTGGAACCGCTCAGCGACACGGAGATCCAGGACCGGCTCGCGGAGCTGCCCGGCTGGACCGTCGACGGCACCCTGCTGTGCCGCCGCTACCACTTCCGCGGCCACCTCCCGGCGGCCGTGATGGTGATGCACATCGCCCGGATCCAGGAGGAGTTGGGCCACCACGCGGATCTGACCCTGGGGTACAACCGGCTCGCCGTCGCGGTGAACACGCACAGCATCGGCGGCCGGATCACCGCTCTCGACTTCGGCCTGGCCCACCGGATCGAGGAGATCGCCGCGGCGCACGGCGCCGACTGAGCCGGGCGCCCGTCAGCTCGGCGCGCGCGGCTTGATGATCCGGCCGGCGCGCGCCAGCTCCACGTTGAACTGGGCGCCGGACAGCAGCGACAGGTTCGAGAACCACAGCCAGATCAGGAACACCACGGGCCCGGCGAGCGAACCGTAGAGCCGGTTGAAGGTGCCCACGTACGAGGCGTAGAACGCGAAACCCGCCGACGACACCAGCCACAGCAGCACCGCCAGCACCCCGCCTGGCCCCGCCCGCCGCACCCCGCGCGAATGCGGCGGCCCGGACCGGAACAGCACCATCGCCAGCACGGTCGCCAGAAGCAGCAGCAGCGGCCACTGGAGCACGTTCCAGGTCGCCTCGCCCGCCTCCCCGAGACCCAGCGCCCGGCCCAGCGCGGTCGCCACCGGCCCGCTCACCAGCAGCGCCACCGCGCTGCTGATCAGCAGCGCCATCAGCAGCAGCGCCGTCACGATGATCCGCGGCGCCTTCCGCCACGGCGGCCGGTCGTCCTTCGTACGGTGCATGGCGTGCAGCGCCCGCCGGAACACCGCCAGATAGCTGCACGACGACCACAGCGCGCTGGCCAGCGCACCGCCCACCACCACCCAGGCGGCGGTGCGCTGGTGGGCCATGACGACCAGCGCATGGCGGACCGTCGTGCCGGACTCGGCCGGCGCGATCGAGCTGAGCCGGTTGATCAGCTGTTCGGTGCCCGCCGGATCGGCGAGCCCGATCAGCGAGATGGTGACGATGGCCGACGGCAGCAGCGCCAGTACGGAGTAGTACGTCAGGCTCGCCGCCCAGTCCGTCACATCGCCGTGCCACACGGACAGCGGCGTACGGCGCAGCGCGGTGCGGTACCGCTTCCAGGCGGGGCGGTGGGCCGGGCGCCCGGCGGCGACCGGAGCCGGGGCCCCGGACGGTGCGGCGCCGGCTTCCGGGGCCCGCTCCGCCGTCGTGGTCCGCCGGCGCGCCTCGCCGCGCATACCGCTTCCACCCATGTCGTATCCGTCCTGTGTGCCGTACTGGTCCTGCATCATCCCGGTTCTCCGCCGCCCCTGTCAGGCGAACGGTGCCGCCCGTCGCCCCGTCAGGAGAACGGCAGGGACCGCCACGGCGAGGCCGGATCCTGGGTCAGCACCCGGTGGACGTGCACCGCCTCCGCGTACGGCGCCCCGAACCAGCCGTTGTCGAACGCCAGCATCCGGCCCAGCGCATGGCCCGCGGCGAACTCCTCCCACGAGCCGTAGACCTCACCGGCCCGCGCGGCCACCCGCGTCACCGCCTGCTCGGCCTGCGGCGGCGCTATCAGCCGTGCGCCCAGACCCCACCGCACCAGACCGACGGCGTGCACGAGGTCGAGCGCGGTCAGCGACACCACCCGGCCGCCGGCCGGCAGCAGCCCGTCCGCCCGGAAGCGCTCCTCGTACCGGCCCACCAGCTCGGGCACCGCGGGCGCCTCCCCGGACGGGGCCGGTGCCCCCGGTGTCCCGCCGTGCCGGGCGCGCAGCGCCGCCTCCGTCCCGGCCGGCACGAACTGCCCGCCGAGCAGCGCCTCGAAGCGCTGCTGCCAGCCGGCCGGGTCGGTCACCGACCACTGCTCGCGCAGCGTCTGCGCGTCCGCGGCGTAGTCCAGGAAGGCGGTGCCGAGCTCGTTCCACGGGACGCTGTGCTGCACCGCGAGCGGCGCGCCGCAGGCCAGCCCTTGGGCGACCGGGCCGTGCTGCGGAGCGCCCTGGTGCGTGGTGAGCAGCCCGCCGGGCCGCACCCCGTACTGCGCCCGGACCCGCAGCCAGCCGGCGCGGTGGGCGGGTGTCGCGGCGAGGTACGCGGCGAACGGTGTGCCCGGGTTGACCGCCAGCCGCCACCGGTCGTTGGGCCAGTCCTGCGCCAGCTCCTCGACCGACACCCGGTCGAAAAACTGCTGCGGCTGCCAGGGCGGCAGCATGCCGCGCGTCAGTACGGGAATGCACTTACCGCCCGCCGCCGGGTCGTCGTAAACGGGGAGCGGGTCCTGACCCTGCTGCGGCACCGCCAAATACAGATCCTCGCCGGCGATCGCCGCGACCTGTCCGTCCCAGTCACCACGCGCCGTCGCTTCGTACAGCCGCCGCTCGGTATCCGTCGGCGGCATCCATCCCGGAGTAGCCACAGGTCCCGACCCTACGGTGGCCCGCCGCCGGCCCGTAACCAGGGGCCACGGCGGGGACCTCCGGCCGGACGGCGGTTTGCCCCGCAACGACCCGTAACGGAGGCTCGATGTCATGAGCAGTCACGACCGCCCCGTATCCGGGCATCCGCAGGACGGCACCGCCATCGACTGGGCGCAGCTCGGTCCGCTCCTCGAACGGGGCGCCGCCCTCCAGACCCCGCTGTACGAACAGGCGGCGGGGTGGCTGCGGGACCTGCTGATCCCTGATGTCGCGTCAGACACCGGTGCCGTTGCCGGTGCCGTTGCCGGGGAGGACGCGGTCGGCCGGATTCTGGACGTCGGCAGCGGACCGGGCGTCGTCAGCTGCCTCCTGGCCCGCGCCTTCCCGGCCGCCGAGGTGTGCGCGGTGGACGCCAACGAGGCACTCCTGGAGCGTGCCCGGGCCCGCGCCGCGCGCCTCGGCCTCGACGGCCGGATCCACACTCACCTCGCCGAAGTCCCCTACGGGCTGGACTCGCTCGGGGGCGGTGACCTCATCTGGTCGAGCCGGGCGCTGCACCACGTCGGCGACCAGCGCGGCGCGGTCGCCGCCCTCGCCGGCCACCTGCGGCCCGGCGGGCTGCTCGCCGTCTCCGAGGGCGGCCTGGCGCCGCGCTTCCTGCCGCGCGACATTGGCATCGGCCGGCCCGGACTCCAGTCGCGCCTGGACGCGGCGGCCGAGGACTGGTTCACCGAGATGCGTGCGGCGCTCCCCGACACCACCGGCGCGATCGAGGACTGGCCCGCCTTCCTGGCCGACGCCGGCCTGCGCACTCCCCGCACCCGCAGCTTCCTGCTGGACCTGCCGGCGCCCCTCTCCGCCGACGCCCGCCACTACATCCAGGCCAATCTCACCCGCGCCATGGAGCTCTACGGCGACCAGCTGGATCCGGACGACCTGAGCACCCTCGCCCGCCTCACGGACCCCTACGACCCGGCCGGCATCACCCGCCGACCGGACGCCTTCCTGCTCGCCGCGCAGACGGTGCACACGGCGCGCGCACAGTGATCGGCCCGCCGGTCCGGGAAGGCGGTCCGGAAGGCGGTCCGGAAGGCGGTTCCGTAGACGCGAGACGAGGTGAGACGAGGCGAGGGAGGCGAGGCGAGGGCGGGGCGCCCGCCGATCGCACCGGATCGGCCCGACTCGCCGCCGTTGTCGGTCCCAGGCAATACGCTGGGTGACGATGGTGCCGGGCAGGCGCAGGAGAAGGGGGAGGCGATGGACCCGATGGACGGCAACAGGGCGGCGTCCGGCGGCGGCAGCGGCGCCCGGGGTGCGGGCGGCGCCGGCGGGACCGGCGGATCCGGCGGGACCGTCTGCAACGGCGTGTCCGGGAACGCGGTCGTCAACGGCCCCCTGACGCAGGCCGAGCGGATCTACTCCATCCAGTTCGGCGGCGGGGCCCCGACCCCGGTGACGCCGCGTCAAGTACCGCTTCCCCAGGCCGGTTTCGTGAACCGGAGCCGGGAATTCGCCGCCCTCAACGCCGCGCTGGCCTCCTGCACGCCGGACAGCCCGCCGACCACCATCGTGATCACCGGCCTCGGCGGTGTGGGCAAGACGGAACTGGTCTCCCAGTGGGTGCGGCGCGAGCTGACCGAGCGGTTCCCCGACGGCCAGTTGTACGCCGATCTCGCCGAGGTGCGCCACGACGGCGGGATCGACGTCGGCGGCGTCATCGGGACCTTCCTGCGCGCCCTGGGCGTCCACGAGAGCTTCATCCCCGCGGGGGCGGCCGACCGGTCGGCGGCGTTCCGCTCGGCTACCGCGGGACGCAGGCTGCTGGTGGTGCTCGACAACGCCCAGCACGCCGCCGAGGTACGGCCGGTCCTGCCCAGCCACGGCCTGACCGTCGTCCTCAGCCGCAAGCGGCTGGCCTCCCTGGAGATGGACGGCGCGGTCTCGGTGACGGTCGGCCCGCTCGACACCGACGCCGGTGTGCAACTGGTGCGGCGCTGGCGCAGCGGCGCGCCGGAGCCCGGTGCCGCCGCCCCGGACCCGGGGGCGGAATCCGGCGCCGCGGCCCGGCTCGTCGCGGCCTGCGGCGGGCTCCCGCTGGCGCTGCGGGCGGCCGGGGAATGGCTCATCGAGCGCCCGCACATGAGCCTGGAGGCCGTGCTCCGCGAACTCACCGCCGAGCAGCTTCCCTTGCACGCCGCCGACGGCTCGGTGGCCGCCGTCTTCGACGCGGTCACCGAGACCTTCCCCGAGCACACCCGGGCCCTCTACCGCTTCCTGGGCTGCCACCCGGGCACCACCTTCACCTCCGCCGTCGCCCGCGCCGCCGGCGTCCCGCGCTTCGAGGACGGGCTCCGCGATCTGCGCACCGCCCACATGGCCGTCGGCGCGGGCGGACCGGACCGCTTCCGGCTGCACGACGTGGTGGCCGCCCACGCCCGTTCCCGTACCCGCGACGTCCCCGAGGAGGAACTGCGCGCCACGCGGCGCCGGGTGACCGACTTCTACCTGGTGGCCGCCGCCCGCGCCGACCACCTCGTCCTGGGCCGGCGCTTCCGCCTCCAGGAAGCCCCCGACGTTCTCGCGGACCGGCTGGGCCAGGACGCGCAGGGGCTGTTCGGCACCGAGGCCGAGGCGCTGGAGTGGCTGGACGCCGAACGCGCCAATCTCCTGGCCGTGTTGCGGACCGCCGCCGGCGAGGGCCGACCGGACGCCGTCTGGCGGCTGTGCGAATCGCTGTGGGCGCTCTACCACAGCCGCAAGCACTACGCGGACCAGATCGAGGCCCACCGCCTGGGCATCGAGGCCGCCCGGTGGGAGGGCCGGGTCGACGCGCAGGTCCGGATGCACAACCAACTCGCCCGCGCCCACTACTCCCTGAAGGAGTACGCCCTCGCCGACACCGAGCTGAGCCGCGCCGAGGAACTGCTGGGACTGGTCGCCGACGCCCGGTTGCCCGGCATCATCTGGGAGACCCAGGGGCTGATCTGCCTGGCCCGCGAGGAGCCCGAGCGCGCCATCGCCCTCTTCGAGCGTGCGCTGCGCGCCAACGAGGGCGACGCCCACGGCATCGTCGTGCAGACCTACAACCTGGGCCAGGCGACGCTTGCCGCCGGCCGTCCGCGGGAGGCGCTGGAGCTGCTGGCGGGGGCGCTCGCGACGGCGGAGGCCGAGCGCGACGACGCGATGCGGCCGCGGATCGGGATCGTCCGCGGCCGGGCCTGCCAGGCACTGGGACTCCTGGACGAGGCGCTGGCGGCGGTCACCGATGCCGCGCTGCTGGCCGATCAGCTGGGGCAGGTGGTGAAGCTGGCGGAGGCGCTGGAGCTCACCGCCGAGCTGGGTGACCGGATAGAGAGCACCCAGGTGCAGCACGCGAGCCGCAGCAAGGTGCGCGAGCTGCGGCAGCACGCGGGAATCGGCGGCCCCATGGGCTGATCGCGCACCACGGCGCAGGACGCCGGGATCCGTCACCCGGCACCGTCGCCCCGCACGACGGTCGCGCAACCAACCCGAGTCCGCCACCCGCGTACGACGGTCCGCTGCGACGGCCCCGTGCGACGCTTCGGCCGGTCCTTCCCGGTGCCCCGTGCCGCGTTGTCCGCGTTCCTTTCCCCCGCCTCCCGCCGCACCCCGTTCCGTCCCGAGAGTGGTTTCCCCGTGCCCCTGTCGCCCCGCCGCCTCCGCAGCAGGCGTCTGTGGCCGCGCTGGAACACCGTTCCGGAAGACGCCCGGGTGCTGGGGGTGGCGCGTACGCTCACCTCGGCGACCCGGCTGATGGACGTACTGCGGCTGCTGCCGCCGGAGGACGGCATCAGGGTGTCCGTCACGGTCAACCCCGGCTCGGTGTTCGGCGACGGGCTGGCCGACTACTTCGACGCGCTGGGCGCCACCGTGCTCAGCTGGCGGGAGGCCACCCGGCAGCGCTTCGACCTGGCCGTGGCCTGCGCCGTCCACCCCTCCATGCGGCGCCTGGACGCGCCGCTGATGGTGATGCCGCACGGCGCCGGGTACAACAGGCTGGTCACCGAGTCCACCGGCGACCCCAGCGCGCCCGCGGGTCTGTCCCGGCGGGAGTTGACCCGGTGGGGGCGGGTGGTGCCGGCCGCGATCGGGGTCTCGCACGACGAGCAGATCGCCCGCCTCGCCCGTACCTGCCCCGAGGCCGTGCCGGTCGCCCATCTCATCGGCGACTACTGCTTCGACCGGATCGCGCAGAGCGTGCCACGCCGCGACCTGTACCGGGCGTCCCTGGGCGTGGGGCACGGCCGCCGGCTGGTCGTCATCAACAGCACCTGGAGCGAGCACTCCCTCCTCGGCCGCCATCCGGACCTGCCGCTGAAGCTGGTCAGCGCGCTGCCCGCGGACGAGTACGCGGTCGCGATCGTGCTGCACCCCAACGTCTGGGCCCGGCACAGCCGTTACGGCGTACGCCGGCTGCTCGGCACGGCGATGGACGCCGGGCTGCTGGTCCTGCCGCCGGAGGAGGGCTGGCGCGCCGCGCTGATCGCCAGCGACTGGGTGGTGGGCGACCACGGGAGCACCACTTTCTACTCGGCGGCGCTCGACCGCGTCGTACTGCTCGCGGCCACCGGACTCGACGAGCTCGACCCGGCCTCGCCCACCGCGGCCCTCAGCCGCGCGGCGCCCCGCCTCGACCCGGAGGGCGATCTGCTCGACCAGCTGCTGACCGCCGCCGAGCGGCACCACCCGGAGCGGCAACAGGGGCCGACGGACTCCCAGTTGGCGGCCCGTGGCGAAGCGGGTCGGCGGCACCGCGAGGTGATGTACCGGTTCCTCGCCCGCCGGCACATCCGCCCGCCCGCGACACCGCCCGACCCCGACCCCGTGCCGGAGCCGCGCCCGGAGCGGCACCTGGGCCCGACCGCGTACGACGTGACCGGCGAGGTGCTGCCCGACGACTCGGTGGCCCTGCGCCGCTGGCCGGCCGTCCGCCCCGGGTGCGAGGAGCCGCGCGGCCTCGTCGACGAGGAGTCCCGCGGCTTCCTGGCCGTCACGGACGAGGAGACCAGCGGCTACAAGCGGTCGTCGGCGGCGGTCGTCGCGCGTACCGTCACCGACGCCGAACTGGCGCCCGTGGACTGGCTGCGCGGTCGGATCCCGGACGCCCACGCCGGCCATGACGTCGCGGTCGCCGCCCTCGCCGACGACCGCTGCCTGCTGCTCCTGCGCACCGGTGAGGTCCTGCTCGAAGCGCACGCGCCCCGGTCGTTCGGCCACCCGGCGGCACGCCTCGACCCCCTGCTCCTCGGCTCGGCGGTGGCGGTCTGGCTGCACGAGAAGCGCACCGCGGAGGAGCTCTCGGCCGGCCTGCTGCTGCGCACCGGCGTGCGCTGCGTGCGGGTCACCTTCACGGCGCCGCCGTGAGCGGGCGGCAGGCCGGCGGTCATCGCCGCATGCCGTCCGGCACTCCTCAGCCCTGTGTCATCGGCTTCGGGTGGATCATCGCGAAGACCGCGCCCTGCGGGTCGGTCACGATGGCCATCCGGCCGGCGATCATGTCGAAGGG
Source organism: Streptomyces sp. CT34 (assembly GCF_000805335.1). GTDB lineage: Bacteria > Actinomycetota > Actinomycetes > Streptomycetales > Streptomycetaceae > Streptomyces. Next base: position 6,900,733 of record NZ_KN708638.1, read on the forward strand.
CTCCTTGATCGCGTTGCCGCCGGCCGCGGTCACCTTGGCCACCGCCGCATCGGCGTCCGCCACCGCGAAGTACGTCAGCCAGTGCGACGGGGTGTCGGCGGGCAGCTGCTCCGGCATCGGCTGCATACCGCCCACGGCGTGCTCGTTCACGTTGAGCGAGTAGTAGTGCGGGGCGCCTTCCATGGTCGCGGACTCGATGCCGAAGACGGCCCGGTAGAAGGCGGAGGCCGCGGACCGGTCGCTGGTGTTGAGCTCGTTCCAGATCAGCGCGCCGCTCTCGTTGACGACACCCGCGCCCGGGAAGTCGACCGGCTGCCAGACGCCGAAGACCGCCCCGGTCGGATCGGCGGCGAGGAACATCCGGCCCAGGGACATCACGTCCATCACGGGCATCAGCACGGTGCCGCCGGCGGACTCCACCGACTGCTTGGTGGCGTCCGCGTCGGCGGCGGACAGATATGTGGTCCAGACGGTCGGCGGCGCCGGCTGGTCGCCCATGGGCACCGCGGCCATGATGCCGGCGACCGGTTTCCCGTTCAGCCGGCACACGGCATAACCGCCGGTCTCCGACGGGCCGATCTCGCCGGACCAGCCGAGGAGGTCGGCGTAGAAGTCGAGGGCGGCCTGCTGGTCCGGGGCCGCGAGGTCGACCCAGCAGGGCGTCCCGGGAGCGTAGGGAGTGGTGACGTCGGGCATCGGTGCCTCCTCGGAGCGGAGTGTTGGCCGGCCGGTGCAACCGGCCCGCCGGCAGCGCCCCCCTTTCCACACTTCCCGCCGCCCGCCGACCCCGCCACTCGGCACCGCGGCGCCGCCCCTTCCGTCCGGGAACGGAGCGGGGCGGCGCCGTACGGGCATCGGCCGCGCGGCGGCCTCGGGGCCTCAGGCCATGTCGAACGTGGCCGGGTCCGGGCCGAGGCGGTTGCCCGAGTCCAGGCCGGCGACGGCCGCCAGGTCCGCGCCGTCCAGCTCGAAGCCGAAGACGTCGAAGTTCTCCCGGATCCGCGACGGGGTGGCGGACTTGGGGATGACGATGTTGCCGATCTGGAGGTGCCAGCGCAGCACCACCTGGGCGGGGGTCTTGCCGTGCTTCGCGGCGATCCCGGCGATCGTCGGGTCCTCCAGGAGACCCTTGCCCTGGCCGAGCGGCGACCATGCTTCGGTGGCGATGCGGTGCCGGGCGTGGAACGCGCGAGACTCGGCCTGCTGGAACTGCGGGTGCAGCTCGATCTGGTTGACGGCCGGGACGATCGAGGTCTCGCCCAGGAGCCGCTCCAGGTGGGCGGGCTGGAAGTTGGAGACACCGATGGCCTTGGCACGGCCGTCCGCGTAGATCTTCTCGAACGCCTTGTACGTCTCGACGTACGTGTCCTGGGCCGGGAGCGGCCAGTGGATCAGGTACAGGTCGACGTACTCCAGGCCGAGCTTGGCCAGCGAGGCGTCGAAGGCGCGGAGGGTGGAGTCGTAGCCCTGCTCCGAATTCCAGAGCTTGGTGGTGACGAAGAGCTCCTCGCGGGGGAGGCCCGAGGCGGCGAGCGCCCTTCCGGTGCCCGCTTCGTTGCCGTAGATCGCCGCGGTGTCGATGCTGCGGTACCCGGCCTCCAGGGCGTGCCCGACGGCGGCGAGCGCCTCGTCGTCGGAGATCTGCCAGACGCCGTACCCGAGCTGGGGCATCGCGAGGTCGTTGTTGAGCGTGATGGACGGAACCGTGCTCACGGGGGAATCGATCCTTACGTCGGCTTTCGTGTACTGCGATCCCAACGATCATCCGCCTCCGGACATTCCCGCGCATGCCGACAGGCTCCGGAATTCCGGGGCATCCCGCAAGGGACCCCTCCCGGCGGCCCCGCGGCACCGTTCCGCGCCCGGCCCCTCTCACCCCCGGTACAGCGCGTCGACCTCCACCGAGTAGGCCGCTTCGATGGCCTTGCGCTTGAGCTTGAGGGACGGCGTCAGCAGGCCGTGCTCCTCGGTGAACTGGTTGGCCAGTATCCGGAACGTGCGGATCGACTCGGCCTGGGAGACCGAGGTGTTCGCGGCGACCACGGCGCGCCGGATCTCGGTCTCCAGATCCGGGTCGCGCACCAGGTCGGTCGGCGGCATCTCCGGCTTGCCGCGCATGGCCAGCCAGTGCGCCACCGCCTCCGGGTCCAGGGTCACCAGCGCGGCGATGAACGGCCGGTCGTTGCCGACGACGATGCACTGGGCGACCAGCGGATGCGCCCGTACGCGCTCCTCCAGGGACACCGGCGAGACGGACTTGCCGCCCGAGGTGACGAGGATTTCCTTCTTCCGGCCGGTGATCGTCAGATAGCCGTCCTCGTCCAGGGCGCCGAGGTCCCCGGTGGCGAACCAGCCGTCCTGCAACACGGCATCGGTCGCCTTGGGGTTGTTGTGGTAGCCCTGGAAGACCTGGCCCCCGTAGAGCCAGATCTCGCCGTCCTCGGCGATATGGACGGTGGTGCCGGGGACGGGCGTGCCGACCGTGCCGAAGCGGGTCCGCTCCGGCGGGTTCGCGGTGGCGGCGGCGGTGCTCTCCGTCAGGCCGTAGCCCTCGAAGATCCGTACGCCGGCGCCGGCGAAGAACAGTCCCAGCCGGCGTTCCATGGCCGAACCGCCGGACATCGCGTGCCGCACCCGGCCGCCCATCGCCTCGCGGACCTTGCTGTAGACCAGCTTGTCGAAGATCTGGTGCTGCATCCGCAGCGAGGCCCCCGGCCCGGAGCCGGTGCCGAACGCCTTGTGCTCCCTCGCCTCCGCGTAGCGCACCGCGATGTCGACGGCCTTGTCGAACGGGCCGACCTTGCCGTCCGCCTCCGCGCGCCGCCGGGCCGCGGCGAAGACCTTCTCGAAGATGTACGGCACGGCGAGGATGAAGGTGGGGCGGAACGCCTGGAGGTCCGGGATCAGGGCGCGGGCGGCGAGCTCCGGCTGGTGGCCCAGCTTGACCCGGCCGCGGATCGCGGCGACCTGCACCATCCGCCCGAAGACGTGCGCCAGCGGCAGGAAGAGCAGGGTCGCGGCCTCGTCGCCGGGCTTCGAGCGGAAGACCCTGTCGTAGCGCAGCACGATGTTGTCGGCCTCGGCCATGAAGTTGGCGTGCGTGATGACGCAGCCCTTGGGGCGGCCGGTGGTGCCGGAGGTGTAGATGATCGTCGCGGTGGCTTCCGGGGTGACGGCCATCCGGTGGCGGTGCACCACCTCGTCGTCGATGTGCGCACCGGCCGCGGTCAGTTCGGCCACCGGATCGGCGTCCAGCTGCCAGAGCTTGCGCAGCTGGGGGAGCCGGTCGACGACCGAGCCGACGGTCATCGCGTGGTCCTCGTGCTCGACGAGCGCGGCCGAGACGTTGGCGTCGTGCAGCATCCAGAGGACCTGCTCGGCCGACGACGTCGGGTACAGCGGCACGGACTGGGCGCCGACGGACCACAGCGCGTAGTCGAAGAGGGTCCACTCGTAGCGCGTGCGGGACATGATGCCGACCCGGTCACCGAACCGGACGCCCTGGGCGAGCAGGCCCTTGGCCAGCGCCAAGACCTCGTCCCGGAACTGCGCGGCGGTGACGACCTCCCACTGCCCCGCGGCGTCCTTACGCGCCAGAGCGGTCCGTTCCGGGTCGGTTGCGGCGTTGTCGTAGACGGAGTCGGCCAGCCCGCCGACCCGGGGCGCGGTCGCCAGCGGCGGGACGGTGAACTCGCGCAATTGCCCAGCTCCTCGTGGTGCTTCTCACAAGGCCGCGACCGTACCCCACGGGGGCGGCGGGCGGGAGTGCGGTAGCACGCCGCGAACGGTCCGCCACCGGAACTGGCCAAGCGGCGAAATCGGGTTACTTCGGGTAACCGCGGACATTATCCGGCTGTTTCGCCGCCGGACGAACACGCTGCCGGGACCGGATCTGCACCAAATCTCTGCACCTGTCGAGGTGCCGGCGCGCCCCCTGAGAGGAGTGCGGCGCTGCGCGGGAGATCTCTGGGAGATCTTCGGGAGATCCGCGCAAGATGCCGCCGGCCCATGGGACAGACCCTAGAGGGCCCATCGGGCAGGGCCTGGATGTGCTGTTCGGGAGGGCCTGGATCTAGGGGAGGTGCAGCCGGTCGCCGCCCGCCAGGATCGCGGCGGCCAGGGCCTCGGCCGGACCGCGGGCGGCGCCGGCGCGCTGCCCGTGCAGGAGGACGAAGTCCACGCCGCCCAGCTCCGGCAGCCCCGCACGCGGCGGTATCCGGACCAGGCCGGGCGGGATCATCCCCAGGGAGTGCGCCATGACGCCCAGGCTCGCCCGGGTCGCCGCGATCAGTCCGTTCAGGCTGCCGCTGGTGCAGACGATCCGCCATTCCCGGCCCTGGCGTTCCAGCGCCTCCAGCGCGCGGGTGCGGGTCACCGCGGGTGGCGGGAAAACGACCAGCGGGACCGGCCGCTGCGGGTCCAGCCGCAGCCGCTCGGTGCCCACCCACACCAGCCGGTCCCGCCACACCAGCCGTCCGCGCCGCTCCTCCGGCCGCCGCTTGGCCAGTACGAGGTCCAGCCGGCCGGCCGCCAGCAGCTCGTGCAGTGTGCCGGACAGCTCGACGGTCAGCTCCAGATCGACCTCGGGGTGGTCGCGCCGGAATCCTTCGAGCACCTCCGGCATACGCGTCAGCACGAAGTCCTCGGACGCGCCGAAGCGGAGCCGCCCGCGCAGCCGGGTCCCGGTGAAGAAGCTCGTCGCCCGCTCGTTGGCCTCCAGGATGGTGCGCGCGAAGCCGAGCATCGCCTCGCCGTCCTCGGTGAGTTCCACGGCATGGGTGTCCCGGGCGAACAGCCGCCGCCCGGCGGCCTCCTCCAGCTTCCGTACGTGCTGGCTCACCGTCGACTGCCGCAGCCCGAGGCGGTTCGCGGCCTGGGTGAAGCTCAGCGTCTGCGCCACGGCGAGGAAGGTACGCAGCTGCACGGGCTCGAACACGGGAACCTCCAGGGGCGGACCGACGGCGTGGGCGGCTCATCTCGTTTCATGATGGCAGTCACCACGGTGAGGGGGATTCCCGATCGCCCCGGCGCCCGGTGCTCCGGGAGGCGCCGTCCATGCCGCCGCCCGCGAGCCGCCGGTTCTCTTCGGCGCCCGGGCCGGGCCGGCGGTGCTGCCGCTGATGCCGTTCCACCAGATGCACTTGATGGTGTGCGCGGTGCTCGCCAAACGGGACGCGGCACGGGCGGACGGCGGATGGGGCGGACGCGGGGGAGGCGCCGGACGCCGCCGGTGCCGGGCGGGGTCAGTCGGGTCCGCCCCCGCTCACCCGGTCCAGCGGAAGCCCGAGGACCAGCGGGCCGGCGACGGGGGCGTCGGTGCCCCGGACCCGGGCGAGTTCGGAGTCGGTCAGGGCCCGACGGTAGACGCGTACCCCGGCGAGCGCGCCGGTGAACTGGGCGCGACCGTCCGGCCGTTGGCCCAGGTGGACGCCGAAGACCGAGGTGCGGCTGACCGAACCGGGGACGTCGGCGGCGGTGGTGGTCGCGGTGCCGTCCACGGTGAGCAGCAGCCGGCCGCGGGTGCGGCGCAGCGCCAGGTGGTGCCAGCCGCCGTCGTTGTGGGCGCCGTCGGCCGACACCTGGGCGGTGGCGGGGGGCCGGGCCCCGTCGACGGCCGTCAGACGGGCGGTGAGCCGGCGGTGCGCGGGGTCGCCGACCACCGCTACCTGCGGGGACGTGCTGCCCACCCCGCCCATCCACAGCAGCGGCTGCTCCCCGCGCGTCGCCCGGTAGCGGAACCACAGGGTGCAGGTGAAGTCATGGCTGCCCAGGGGGAGCGAGTTGCGGAAGGGGAGGCGGACCGCGTCGTCCCGGCCGTCGAAGGACAGCGCCTGGCCGAACGGGCCGGTGGTGGGGCGGGCGCCGCCCAGGACCAGCGCCGGGCGGGCGCCGCGGGCGGTGTCGGGCGTGGTCGGGTCCGGGGCGCGACGCGGGCCGAGCCAGTCCTCGGTGAAGCGGGCGAAGCGGATCTCGTCGCGGGCGTCGGCGGTGCCGCCCTCGTAGAGCAGGCCGGTGACCCGGGGCGAGACGGCGACCAGGTCCGAGTAGCCGGACCAGTCGGCGGTGACCCGGGCGCCGCGGTCGACGCCCTCCCAGGTGCGGCCCTCGTCGTAGGAGGACCGGATGGTCATGGTGCGCCGCCGGTCCGGGTCGGCGGGCGCGGCGAGCAGGGTGCGGCTGCGGCCCCCGGCGGCGGACGAGTGCGGCAGGCGCAGCGCCGACGCCTGCACCATCGGGGTGTAGAGGTCGGGGATGGCGCGGAACGGGGCGGTGAAGGAGTCGCCGCCGTCGCGGCTGACCGCGGCGGTCCGGTTGCCCAGGTCGGTGCCGTCCTGTTCCCGCCCGTTGACGTAGACGGAGCCGTCGGAGCGTTCCAGGAGGGTCATCTCGGACGGCTTCTGGCGGAAGGTGCCGTCCGCGGCGATCGGCCAGGTGTCCACCGCGCCGATCCGCCAGGTGGCGCCCCCGTCGTCGCTGTGGATCAGGGCGGCGTGGTTGGCGGTGATCCGGTGGCCCGCGTAGCTCTCGGCGTTGACGCCGAACAGCAGCCGGCCCGCGTGCCGGCCCCGGGTGAGCTGGATGCCGTGCACGGGCCCGGTGGCGTACCAGGAGTTCCACTGCCGGGGGCGGATGCGGGGGGTGAGGTCCCGGGGCGCGGACCAGGTGGCGCCGTCGTCGTCGCTGTACTGGAGGTGCGGGGTGCGGTCGCAGGGGACGTCGCAGCTGAGGCCGTCGGCGCGGCCCTTGTTGTAGGTCTCGGCGAGGACGATGCGGCCGGTGCGGCGGTCCACGACGGGCGTCGGGTTGCCGTGGGTGTCGCCGTTGCCGTGGTTGACGACCCGCAGTGGGCCCCAGGTCCGGCCGCCGTCGGTGGAGCGCTTGAGGACGAGGTCGATGTCGCCCGCGTCACCGCAGTCGTGCACCCGGCCCTCGGCGAACGCGAGGAGGGTGCCGCGGGGGGTCCGCACGATGGTGGGTATACGGAAGCAGAAGTACCCCTTCTCCCGGGCCGACTTGAAGAGGACCTGCTGGTCGAAGCCGCCGGAGGGGGCGTCCGGGGCGGCCTGTGCGGGGGCGGTCGCCAGCGCGGTGAGGGCGGTGGCGGTCAGCGCGGCGAGGGCGGCGCGGGGGGTGCGGGGGGCCGGCGCGCGGTGGCGCCGGGGTCTGCTGCGGAGGCGGGGGTGTGCGCGGAGAACCGACGTCATGGTCCGGCCTGCCCTTCGAGGCATCGGGTCGGGTCATCAGGACATCCAACGTCCTATGTGCAGGTGCGACGGAAGCTACTGCCGCGTGCGGACCGCGACAAGGAGCCCGCGTCGGTTCTCCGCGCCGGCGGCGGATTTCACTCTCCCGGGCCGGGAGCGATGCGCCGTGTGCGCCGCCCGGGGTGCGCGGGGGCGCGTACCGGACGGGTCACGGCCGGAGGACCACCTTGCCGAGATTGGCCCTGGCCTCGATGATCTCGTGCGCCTTCGCCGCGTCCGCCAGCGGCAGTTCGGCGTGTACCGCGGCCCGCAGCCGGCCGGATCCGGCCAGTTCCCACAGCTGCTCGCGGTGCTGTTCGTACAGCTCCCGGTGGACGGTCGAGAAGCGCCGCATGGTCAGTCCGGTGATGGTCTTCGCACCTGCCAGCAGTTCGTACGCCGGGACCGTGCCGCCGCCGGAGTTGAAGAAGACCAGCCGCCCGCCGGGCGCGACCGCGGCCAGTGCGCGCGGCAGCAGGTCGCCGCCGACGCCGTCCAGCACGATGTCGGCGGGCTCGCCCCAGGACTCCTGGTCGTAGGTCACCACCTCGTCGGCGCCCAGCCCGTACAGGAACTCCGCCTTGGCCGGGGAGCTGACCGCGGCCACCACCCGCGGCACCCCCTGGAGCTTGGCCAGTTGGACGGCGAGGTGCCCGGTGCCGCTGGCCGCGCCGGTGATCAGTACGGACTCGCCGGCGGCCGGTGCGGCGGTGCTGAGCACGGCGAGCGCGACATGCCCGCTGCGGACCAGGGCCACCGCCTGCACCGCGCTCGCGCCGTCCGGTATGCGACTGGCCAGGAAGGCGGGCGCGAGGGCGAGTTCGCCGTACGAGCCGGTGAGGGTGAGCGAGGTGACGCGGTCGCCCACGGCGAAGCCGCTGACCTCCGGCCCGAGTGCGACGACCTCTCCCGTGATCTCCCCGCCGAGCACCCCGGGCAGCGGCACCCCGCCGCCCTTCCCGTCGCCGCGCACCTGGCGCACCACCGGCAGCGTGACGCCGATCGCCTCGGTGCGCACCAGGAGGTCGCCGGGGCCGGGCACCGGCTCCCCGGTCTCCTCCAGGCGCAGGACCTCGGGGCCGCCGTAGGCATGGAATCGGACGCGGCGCATGGGCCGTCACCTCCACGGGAGTCGGTCGCACTCCGACCGGTTTCATTGGGTGCTCCAACAATAGCCGCAACCATTGGGTCCGCCAATGGTTTTCGTTGGGCGTCCCTATGTTGGCGCTTCCCATGAAACTCTCGCTACGGTGGCCCCATGGCCGACGCCCCCTATGCCCCCAGCCGTATCCGCGCCCTGCCCAGCTGGCTGCTGGGTCGCGCCGCCGCCCGCGGCCACCGGCTCGTGGCCGAGGCGCTCGCCACCGAAGGCATGCGGATGACGCATCACGCCGTGCTGTCCGCGGTCGCCGAACTCGGCCCGGTCTCCCAGGCCGAGCTCGGCCGGACGGTGGGCATCGACCCCAAGGACATGGTCGCGATCGTCAACGACCTGCAGTGCGACGGGCTGGTCACCCGTACCCCCGACCCCAGCGACCGGCGGAAGAACGCGGTCGGGATCTCGGCGGAGGGGACGCGGCGGCTGCGCCGTACCCAGCGGCTCGGCGACGCGGCGAACGCGGAGCTGACCGCCGCGCTGAGCGACGAGGAGCGGGCCCAGCTGATCGCGCTGCTGACCCGGATCGTGGCGCCGGAAGGCTGACCGGCCGGGCGGCCTCAGCCGGTGGTGGCCGCCGCGCCCAGGGCGAGCCGCTGCTCGCCCGCGTACACGTTCATGGAGGCGCCGCGCAGGAACCCGACCAGCGTCAGCCCGGTCTCGGCGGCCAGGTCGACGGCCAGCGACGACGGGGCGGAGACCGCGGCCAGGACGGGGATGCCGGCCATCACGGCCTTCTGCGCCAGCTCGAACGACGCCCGCCCGGAGACCATCAGCACACACGACGACAGCGGCAGCCGGCCGTCCTGGAGCGCCCGCCCGACGATCTTGTCCACCGCGTTGTGCCGCCCCACGTCCTCCCGTATGTCCAGCAGTTCGCCGTCCGCGGTGAACAGCGCGGCGGCGTGCAGGCCCCCGGTCCGCTCGAAGACGCGCTGCGCGGCCCGCAGCCGGTCGGGGAGGGCGGCCAGCGTCGCCGGGTCGATACGGAGGCGGTCGCCGGAGGGGGAGTCCAGTGGCCAGCGCGCGGTGGTGCGGACCGCGTCCAGGCTGGCCTTGCCGCACAGCCCGCAGGACGACGTGGTGTACACGTTCCGCTCCAGCGTGATGTCCGGGACCGGTACCCCGTCGGCCAGCCGGACGTCCACGACGTTGTAGGTGTTGGTGCCGTCTTCGGTGGCGCCCGCGCAGTAGACGATGGTGGCCAGTTCGTCCGCGCCCGCGAGGACGCCCTCGCTGACGAGGAAGCCCGCCGCCAGTGCGAAGTCGTCACCGGGGGTCCGCATGGTGATCGCCAGCGGTTTGCCGCCCAGGCGTATCTCCAGCGGCTCCTCGGCGACCAGGGTGTCCGGACGGGTGCTCACGGCACCGTCGCGGATGCGGATGACGCGGCGTCGCTCGGTGACCCGTCCCATGTCTGACCAGTCCCATTCGTCGGATTCAGTGCTGCGGCAGTGCGGGTGGCCGAAGCGACCCGCGATACGGAGGGTGCTGTGGTCACCGGGCTGTCGTGCGGTGCGGTGACCTCGGCGATCTCATTGTCCTGCACCGGGAGCGCGGGGCGGCGGTCGGCTCCGCGGCCGGCAGCTGCCCGACCGGCTCGGCGGGGGCGGAGCGCGGTCCGGACTGTGGAGCGCGGTCCGCGCGTCAGTAGACTGTAGACGATAACCAATCGCAGAGGGGGACCGCGATGCTGTCCACAGGGCTACCGCAGGGAACCGTGCCGAAGCTCGAACGCCCCGGCCCGCTCCGCGAGCGCGTCTACGAGGCGCTGCTCGAACTCATCACCACCCGTGCGCTCCGGCCCGGCCAGCACCTGGTCGAGAGCGAACTCGCGGGCCACCTCGGGGTCTCCCGGCAGCCGGTCCGCGAGGCGCTCCAGCGGCTGAACACCGACGGCTGGGTCGATCTGCGGCCCGCGCAGGGCGCGTTCGTCCACGAGCCCACCGAGGAGGAGGCGGACCAACTGCTGACGGTCCGTACGCTGCTGGAGGCGGAGGCCGCCCGGCTCGCCGCGGCGCACGCGGACGCGTCCGGGGTCGCGGAGCTGGAGAGGCTGTGCGAGCAGGGCGAGCGCGCCGTCCGCGACGACGACGTGGCCGCCGCGGTGGCGTGCAACGCGCAATTCCACGCCAAGGTCACGGAGTTGGCCGGTAACGCGGTGCTCGCGGAGCTGGCCGCACAGGTCGGGCGGCGGGTGCGCTGGTACCACACGCCGGTGGCCCGGCAGCGCGGCCGGCAGTCCTGGGCCGAGCACCGCGAGCTGATCGCGGCGATCGCCGACGGCGACGAGACGCGCGCCACCACCGTGATGCGCGCGCACACCGAGCACACCCGGCGTACGTACCACGAGCGCCCGCGCGACGACGCCTGACGGCGGGCCGGGCCGGACGGCTTTCGCGCCCGTCCGATCCGCGAGACCGGCACGAATCACTCGCCGCGGTCCGGGTAATGTGCAGGCGGTCACGCGGTACCGCATCGCGGACATAGCCCCACAACCGACCAGAAACGGCGAGACGTACATGAGCGAAGGGACAGCGCCGGCGGTCGGCGACGCCACCTCCGTCGCCGACCAGGCGGCCCGCGAGCGGCTGCGCTACCTGCGCGGCAGCATCGACAACCTCGACGCGGCGCTGGTGCACCTGCTCGCCGAACGCTTCAAGTGCACCCAGCAGGTCGGCGAGCTCAAGGCCCGGCACAGCCTGCCGCCCGCCGACCCGGCCCGCGAGGCCGCCCAGATCGAACGCCTCCGCCGCCTGGCCGAGGACGCCCGCCTCGACCCCGCCTTCGCCGAGAAGTTCCTCAACTTCATCATCGACGAGGTGGTCCGCCACCACCGCGCCATCGCCGACCGCACCAACGGGGAAAACGGGGAAGACCCCGCGCACGAGGCGGTGTGAGGGCTCCCGCAGGGCCGGGCGCCCCGCCGGGAGTCCTCCGGTGCCGGGCGCCCGGCCCGCCGCGTTCCGGCATCGCCGTTCAGAGCAACTCCCGGCTGACCGGGCGCGGATCGGGCGTGACGTCGCGGGTGCGGGGGTGTCCCGGCCGGTGGAGCAGGAGCGTGAAGACCGCCGCCACCATGGAGACGCCGCCGGCCAGGGCGTAGGCGCCGTCGTAGCCCCAGGCGGTGACCACCATGGAGCCGAGGCCGCCGCCGAACAGGCCGCTGATGATCTTTCCGCTGTAGACCAGGCCGTAGTTGGTGGCGTTGTGGTTCTCACCGAAGTAGTCGGGGGTCAGGGCCGCGAAGAGCGGGTAGCAGGCGCCGCCGCCGAAGCCGGAGAGAAGGGCGAAGACCAGGAACAGCCACTGGCTGTGGATCTCGCCGGCCCAGATCACGCCGAACTGCGCCAGCCCCAGGGCGACGATGACGCACACCAGCGTCGGTTTCCGGCCCCAGAGGTCCGACAGCCAGCCGACCACGGTCCGCCCGGCGCCGTTGACGACGGACATCACACCCATCGACGAGGCCGCCACCAGCGGGCCGAATCCCACCTCCTTCGCGAAGTCCACCTGGAAGGAGATCCCGAAGACGGAGACGCCGGCGGTCAGCACGACGGCGACCCACATCACCGGAAGCATGCCGCTGCGGACGGCCTCACCGGGCGTGAACTGCCGTGCCGCCGGGGGATTCCTCGCCGGGCCCGCCGCGCTCTTCCGGCCGCCGCCGAAGCCCGGCGGATCGATGTCCGCCGGCCACCAGTTCTTCGGCGGGTCCCTGAAGAACCAGGCGCAGCCCGCCACCACGATCAGCACATAGACCCCGATGAGGTCCAGCACCTCGGTGAAGTCACCGGTGTCGAAGCCGTAGTTGAAGAGGAAGACGAACGGCAGGGCGCCGTAGGCGAATCCGCCGTTGACGAACCCGGTCCGGGCGCCCCGGCGCTCCGGGAACCACTTTCCCACCATGTTGATGCAGGTGGCGTAGACGAGTCCGGAGCCGGTGCCGCCGACGACGCCGAAGCCGCAGATCGCCGGCACGACGTTGTCCAGATGCGCGAGGGCGGCGAACCCGAACAGGCTCAGCACCGCGCCGAGGAACATCGCCCGGCGGGCGGTGAGGATTCCGCGCTCCCGCAGCCAGCCGGCCGGAAAGGCGATCCCGGCCTGGAAGAACACCCAGACGCTCAGAATCCAGAAGGCGTCGCCCTGCGTCCAGTGGTGGGCGCGCGAGAGGGTGTCCTCGGCGGAGCCGTAGGCGTACTCGGACACGCTGATGGCCATCATCGCGATCCAGGGCAGATACACCATCAGTTTCCGCGACTGTCCGAGCAGTTCACGGTCGGTTTCGCCGACCCGGTAGACCCGGCCCCTGCCGTCAATGATCTCCCGGTAGGTGCGGCTGCCGCCTGAGGTGCCGTCCGGTGTGAGGTCGTTGACGTCGGTCATGTCGCCGCGGCCCGAATCCCCATCAGATCACCCCGTCCGCCTTCAGCAGCCGCAACTCCTCGTCGTCCAGCCCCAGTTCGCCCCCGTACACCTCTTCGTTGTGCTCGCCCAGCAGCGGGGAACGGCTGACCTCGACGGGGGAGTCGGACAGCTTCAGCGGTGAGCCGACGGTGGTGAAGGCGCCGCGCTCGGGGTGCTCGACCCGGACGACCATCTCGTCGGCGGCCAGCGAGGCGTCCTCGACGATCTCCTTGGTCGAGAGGATCGGTCCGCAGGGGATGCCGTGCGCGTTCAGCCGCTCCAGCACCTCCCACTTGGGCAGGGTGCTGCTCCACTCCTCGATCAGCTGGAACATCTTCGGCAGCCGGGGCAGCCGGGCCTGTGGCGTCGCCCAGTTCGGGTCCTCGGCCAGCTCCGGCCGCCCGATCAGCTCGGTGAGCGGTCGCCAGCCGACCGGCTGCACGATCACATAGACATAGTCGTTGGGCCCGCCCGGTGCGCACCGCACCGCCCACCCCGGCTGCCCGCCGCCGCTGGCATTGCCGCTGCGCGGCACCTCGTCGCCGAAGCGGGCGTTCGGATACTCCGTCAACGGTCCGTGCGCCAGCCGCTGTTGGTCGCGGATCTTGACCCGGCAGAGGTTGAGCACGGCATGCTGCATGGCCACCCTGACCCGCTGTCCACGGCCGGTCGAGGTCCGCTGGTAGAGCGCGGCGAGGATCCCGGCCACGCAGTGCACACCGGTCCCCGAGTCGCCGATCTGCGCCCCGGTCGCCAGCGGTGGCCCGTCCTCGAAGCCGGTGGTGGCCATCGAACCGCCCATCGCCTGGGCCACCACCTCGTACGCCTTGAAACCGGTGTACGGGCCCTCGCCGAAGCCCTTGATGCTGGCGTAGACGATCCGCGGGTTGATCTGCTGGATGCGTTCCCAGGTGAAGCCCATCCGGTCCACCACGCCCGGCCCGAAGTTCTCCACCAGGACATCGCTGCGGCGGATCAGCTCGGTCAGCAACTCCTTGCCGCGGGCGGTCTTGGTGTTGAGGGTGATGCTGCGCTTGTTGCAGTTGAGCATCGTGAAGTAGAGGGAGTCCACGTCCGGGATGTCGCGCAGCTGGCTGCGCGTGATGTCACCGGTGGTGGCCTCCAGCTTGATGACGTCCGCACCGAGCCAGGCCAGTAACTGCGTGGCGGACGGCCCGGACTGAACATGCGTCATGTCGAGGATGCGAATACCGTCGAGCGCCTGGGTCACGGCGGACTCCCTCTACTTGTACATGGTCTGGTTCATCGTTCCGGGGGCGTAGGCGTCCGGATCCACCCAGACGTTGATCAGCGAGGGCTTCCCGGACTCCCGCGCCCGGCGCAGCGCCGGCCCGATGTCCGCGGGGTGGCGGACCTCCTCGCCGTAACCGCCCAGCATCCGGGCGAACTTGTCGTAGTGCACATCGCCCAGGGTGTTGCCGACCCGCTCGCGCGCCGCGCCGTACCTGGCCTTCTGGCCGTAACGGATCTGGTTCATCGAGGAGTTGTTGCCGACGATGCCGACGAACGGGAGGTCGTAGCGGACCAGGGTCTCGAAGTCCCAGCCGGTCAGGCTGAACGCGCCGTCGCCGAACAGCGCGACCACCTCCTTGTCCGGCCGGGCCTGCTTGGCGGCCAGGACGAAGGGGATCCCGACACCGAGGGTGCCCAGCGGGCCCGGGTCCATCCAGTGGCCGGGCGACCTGGGCTGCACCACCTGCCCGGAGAAGGTGACGATGTCGCCGCCGTCGCCGATATAGATCGAGTCCTCGGTCAGGAAGTCGTTGATCTCGCTCACCAGCCGGTAGGGATGGATGGGGGAGGCGTCGGACCGCAGCTGCGGCAACCGCTCGTCCAGCGCGGCCTGTTCGGCGGCCCGCAGCTCGTCGAGCCACTCCTTGCGGCGGGGCGCGCCGCCGTTGACCCGGCCGGACGCGGCGTCGGCCACCGACGCCAGAACCAGCCCGGCGTCCCCGACGATCCCGAGGTCGATGTCGCGGTTCCTGCCCACCGTCCGGTAGTCCAGATCGATCTGCACCACCGTCGCGTCCGGCGACAACCGCTTGCCGTACCCCATCCGGAAGTCGAAGGGGGTGCCGACGACGACGAGCACATCGGCGTGGGCGAACGCGTACCGGCGAGACAGCTGGAAGTGGTGCGGATCCCCGGGCGGCAGCGTGCCGCGGCCCGCGCCGTTCATGTACGCCGGGATGTTCAGGCTCCGGACGAGATCGATGGCGGCGGCGGTGCCACGCGTCGTCCACACCTGGCTGCCGAGCAGGATCGCCGGCTTCTCGGCGTGCACCAGCAGATCGGCCAGCCGCGCCACGGCCTCGGGGTCGCCGGCCGAACGGGTCGAGGCCCGATAGCGCCCGGCCCGCGGGATCCGGGCCTGCGCGGCGGGCACCTCGGCGTCCAGCACATCGCGCGGGATCTCCAGGAAGGAGGGGCCGGGCGCGCCGTGGTAGCACTCGCGGAACGCCATCGAGACCATGTCGGCGACGCGTGCGGTGTCCGGGACGGTGGCCGCGAACTTGGTGATCGGCGTCATCAACTCGACATGCGGCAGGTCCTGGAGCGAGCCCATCTTGTGCTGGGTGCGGGCGCCCTGACCACCGATCAGCAGCATCGGCGACTCGGCGCGGAAGGCGTTGGCGACGCCGGTGACCGCGTCGGTGGTGCCGGGACCCGCGGTGACCACCGCGCAGCCGGGCTTCCCGGTGAGCCGGGCACGGCCGTCCGCGGCGTGCGCGGCGACCTGTTCGTGGCGTACGTCCACCACGTCGATGCCCTCGTCCACGCAGCCGTCGTAGATGTCGATGATGTGGCCGCCGCAGAGGGTGTAGATGACATCGACCCCCTCCGCCTTGAGCGCCTTGGCGACCAAGTGCCCACCGGAGATGAGGTCCTGGGCGTCCTGGGGCATGTGCATCGCTTCCCTTCCTGGTGCCGCGCAGGCGACAGCGACCGGACTTGCAGGAGATTGCATACAGTCGACGAATACTGTATGGTCCCGTTATCCCTCATCGGATCGCCGATGTCCAGCGGGCGCACGGCGCGCGCCGGCCGGGGCGCGGTACGGTCCGGACCGAGCCCCGGCGGCGGGGGTGGAGCGGTCGACACAGGGCCCGGCCGCACGCCCGGCCCGACGCCGCCCAACTCCTCGCCCCCATCGGCGCGTTCGGCGCGCTCCACCGGGGAACGCGCCGCCCGCCACATCGCCCGCCCCGTACGCGAGCCCCTGGCAGTCCGCCACCCCGTACGGGAACCCCCTGCCCACCGGTCGCCGCCCCCGGGTGGTCCCGCAGACCGCCCCGAGTGACACTCGCCATACCCGACGCCGCAACGGCCCGCGCGCCACCACACACCGCTACCGTCCAGTAACGCGGCTCCTCCGGGAGCCGCCGAGCGCCACCACCCTGCCCCTCCGGCCGTGCACCGAGAGTGGAGACACCCGATGGCACCCACCCCCGCAACCACCCCGACACTCGCCCTCAAACCCGGCACCTCCTGGCAGGACGCCTGGCAGCGCAGCCGGGCCGCCGCCCCCGAGGCGTTCCGCGACGACCGGGTACGCAACCTCTGGGCCGGCACCTGGCACGCCGACGGCGACCCGCTGCCCGCCGTCAGCCCCGTCGACGGCACCGCCATCGCCGGCCCGCCCCGCCTCGACGCGGACGCCGCGCTGGGCGCCGTCCGCGCCTCCCTCGACCAGCACCGCGCCTGGCGCCAGGTCCCGCTCGCCGAACGCAGGGCCCGCATCTCCGCCACCCTCGACGCCCTCACCGAGCACCGCGACCTGCTCGCGCTGCTCCTCGTCTGGGAGATCGGCAAGCCCTGGAAGGCGGCCCGGGCCGACGTCGACCGCGCCATCGACGGCGTGCGCTGGTACGTCACCGAGATCGACCGGATGCTCGCCGGCCGGTCCCCGCTGCCCGGCCCGGTCAGCAACATCGCCAGCTGGAACTACCCGATGTCGGTCCTGATCCACGCGATGCTGGTCCAGGCCCTGGCCGGCAACGCGGTGATCGCCAAGACCCCCACCGACGGCGGCCTGGTCTGCCTCACCCTCGCCTGTGCCCTGGCCGCCCGCGAAGGTGTCCCGGCCACCCTGGTCAGCGGCAGCGGCAGCGCCCTCTCGCCCGCCCTCGTACGCTCACCGGAGATCGGCTGCGTCTCCTTCGTCGGCGGACGCGACACCGGGGCCCGGGTCGCCACCGCCGTCGCCGACCTCGGCAAACGCCACATCCTCGAACAGGAGGGCCTCAACACCTGGGCCATCTGGAACTTCACCGACTGGCCGTCCCTCACCCCTCAGCTCCGCAAGACCTTCGACTACGCCAAGCAGCGCTGCACCGCCTACCCCCGCTTCGTCGTCCAGCGCGAGGCGTTCGCGGACTTCCTCGCCGCCTACCTCCCGGCCGTGCGCGGCGTCCGCTTCGGCCACCCACTGGCCGTCCCCGACCCCGCCGCCCCGCTCCCCGAGCTCGACTTCGGCCCTCTGATCAACGCCGCCAAGGCCAAGGAGCTCGCCGACCTCATCACCGAGGCGATCTCCCGCGGCGCCGTCCCGCTGCACCGCGGCACCCTCGCCGACGGCAACTTCCTGCCCTCCCAGGACACCTCCGCCTACCTCCCGCCCACCACCCTGCTGTCCCCGCCCCCGTCCTCCCCCCTCCACCACGCCGAACCCTTCGGCCCCGTCGACACCATCGTCCTCGTCGACACCGAGGCGGAACTCCTCGCCGCCATGAACGCCAGCAACGGCGCCCTCGTCGCCACGCTCTCCTGCGACTGCGACGAGACCTACGACCGCCTGGCACCGCAGATCCGCGCCTTCAAGGTCGGCCACAACAAGCCCCGCTCGCGCGGCGACCGCGACGAGCTCTTCGGCGGCTTCGGCAACTCCTGGCGCGGCGCCTTCGTGGGCGGCGACCTCCTCGTCCGCGCGGTGACCGAGGGCCCCGCGGACGAACGCCTCCCCGGCAACTTCCCGGACTACCACCTGATGCCGTAGGGCGGCCCCGGCACGGCGGGCCCGTGGTAGGCCCGGCCCCGGTGCGGCTGGGCCCCCGCCTCCCACCCGATCCGGGACCCCACCTCCTACCCCGATCCGGGACCCCACCTCCTACCCCGATCCGGGACCCCACCCGCTACCCGATCCCCTGCCGGTCGGGGGAGAGGGCGAACCGCCGTTCCGCCGTGGCCGGCACCGCACCCTCCACCGCCTCCACCAGGAGGGTGCGGTGCCGCACCAGCGGCGCCCGCCGCTCCTCCGGCGCGCGCAGCAGCAGATCGTCGATCCCGGCCAGGATCCGCCGCGTCACCTGCGGACTCCCCACCGCGCACCCCCGGATCTCGGCGAGCCTCAGGCCCACCGGATCCGCCCACCCCTGAACGGTCTGCGCCAGCCGCACCGCCCCCGCCGGTCCCGGTGGTGCACGGTGCCCAGCGGCCGTTCCACCACCGCCGCCAGAATCTGCACGATCCGGTCCAGGCACTGCACCGCGGTCGTCGGATCGTTCACCGCCGGCGACACCGCCCACAGCGCGATGTCCGACAACTGCCGCAGCCCCAGCCCCAGCCCCAGATCCTGGTGAAACGACCACTCCACCCCCACCGACACCGTGTACCGCAACGCCCGCCACGACGGCGCCGGCCCGCCGTGCACCGCCAGTACCGGAGTCCCCGGCATCACGAAGTCCCCGATCTTCGGAATCAGCCGCAGCACCACCCCCTACCGCCGCGCCGCCCCCACCAGCCGCGCCACATTCACATCCCGCACCACCCTGCCGACCTCCTCGTACACCACTCGCCCCGTCTCCCCGGGCAACCGCGTCGCACCACCGTCCCCACCATCCGCCACGTCTTCTTCGCGAACCGGTCCACCACCGGCCCCACCTGCATCAACCGCAGCGTGGCGGACACATACGCGATGAACAGCAGCGGACTCAGCACCACCAGCGCCAAGGTCAGCAGACTCTGCACCACCGGTACGGACACGGCCCCCCGCGCCGGCGTCTCGCTCTCACAGCACCACGGCCCCCATCAGCCCGACCGTCGGCGCGAACCAGAACGTGTCCCGCAAGTGCTCCGGAAACGGCGAAAGCGCCCGCGGCCTGCGCGACCCCACCTATCCCTCACCCATAAACGGACCTTATGTCCCGCACGGATACGCAGGTGAAAGGCACTCCGAAACCTTGGTATTGTTGTCCCTGTCGCCGCGGGCAACGCCCCGCGAAGAACACACCTGGTCCGGGTGGCGGAATGGCAGACGCGCTAGCTTGAGGTGCTAGTGCCCTTTATCGGGCGTGGGGGTTCAAGTCCCCCCTCGGACACACCTTCTGTATACGGTGCCCGCTTCGCGGGCAGGCGTAACTGGCACCCGCCTCGGGCTCCCGCCCGGGAGCGGGTGTTTGTTGTTTCAGGTCTCTCTTGCTCTTCTCCCTTCAGGGTCTGCAGAGGTTGCCACGGTCAGCCGAGAGTTACCTTGATCCTTTCTCCTTGCGGGGCGTCGGTAGTGAGAGTCTTTGCTTCTGGGTGATAGGTCAGGGTGGTGCCGTTAGCTCGGAGGTGTTTGACGGCATCGGCTTCGGTCGGCAGCTCGTCGCGGCCAGGTTCGGGGAGTTCTCCGTCGGTGGTGAGCCGGATGAGCAGGGCCGGCAGGTGCGGCAGGATGTGGTCCTCGCGGACATACGCATTCGCCGGCCGGCCGGGGACGGTCCGTCTGGCACTGGAGTGGCCGTGTCGACAGCGATACGCGGCGCGACGGGCCCAGCAGGACTCCATTCGACGGTCACACGCTGCGCAGCGCAACAGGCCAGCCAGCATATAGATGTGTTCCGGGGCTGTCGTCCTGGCCGCTCGGATGTGTTGCGCTGCGATGAAGTTAGCTTCGCTGACCAGCGCCGGGTGCGCGGGTTTGGTGGAGATGATCCAGTCCTCAGGGGCGTTCCAGCGCATCACGTCTCGGTGTCCCAGGCTGGTGTTGTGTGGATCGAGCAGTTCGTGGTCGGTGCGTTGCGGTTCCATACCTGTCGACCGGTGTAGCGCGGATTTTGCAGGATCGCGCGTACGGAGGTGAGGGACCACTGCTCGCCGGCGACGTGCCGATTGCGTTCCGGGTCGGCTGCTGCTGGGCAGGGGATGTCTGCGTCGTTGAGGGCCCGGGTGATGCGGGCGACGCTGTGCCGGGCCAGTCGTTGGGTGAAGATCCACCTGACGATCCGACCGTACTCGGGGTCGATGTCCAGGCGGTGGAGCCGGACCCCGCGGCGGGCAAAGGAGCGGTGGGGGTGCGGGCCGGCGTCCACCAGCCGGTAGCCGTACGGCGGCCGTCCGCCCAGATAGCGGCCCTGGTCGCGGGCCTGCACGGTCATCGCGCTGCGTACCCGGATCCGGGCGCGAGCGATCTCCCGCTTGGACAGGATCCCCAGGAGGATCATCAGTTCCTCTTGGCCGACGAGGTCGGTGTCGATGGCGCCGCCCAGCTCCGGTACCCACAGCGCTACGCCGTAGTGCTCGAAGAGCGGCGCCATCGTCGCGAACTGGTTGCCGTAGAAGGCCCGCTCACAGGAGCCGATGACGATCGCATCGAAATCCCGTTCGGGATCAGCCATGGCGATGAGCAAAGCGGCCGCTTCAGGGCGGCGTGACCATGGCAGCACTCTGCTGTGGCCGACGTCAAAGAACTCCGCTACCACTCGGCCGTATCCGGAGGTGACCGCCTGTGCTTGCAGCAGCTGCCAGGACCGCGAAGTAGCGGGATCCTGGTGGTCCTCGGTGGAGCCCCGGCCGTAGAACGCGAACCGCAGCCCCGGGGGCGTCTGGACCATGGCCGTGGATCGTGGCTGGCCATGCTCGTGCGCCCAACCCGCCAGCAGGCTGTGCGCAAGCGTGGTGTTGGGGGTGGAACCAGAGGGTGAAGCGTTCAACGGCATGCGTGCCACCTCCCTTCGGCTGCACCACTTCGTGCACGCTTGCGCGACCGTCCGTAACAGTCCGCCTGCACCACTGCTCCCTCTGTGGGGCTGGATACTCTGCGCGACTGAGGTGAGGGGCGCCAGCGTCCGCTTGAGCGTTCTTTCAGCTATGGGCGGGATACCCAGCGGGTGAGGGAATGTCACCAGCGCACAGGCGCACGAGACGAGCGCATGGAGACCGCCACCGCCTTCTGGACCCGCGTACAGGCGTTCTTCATCACCTGTGGCATCACCGTCGAACAACGGGGTCCGACCGCGCCCCCAGGAGCAATGCTCAAGACCTGTGGATCGACCCGGGGAAGACGTACCTTCCCGGGTGATTGATCGATAGGTCACCGAGCAAGACCGGTGTTCGCAGCACCGGCCGGGAAGGCACTCCGTTCTCAGCGCAGTGAACGACGACGGCACCACCGCCAACGGCTCCTCCCTGATCGACGAGATCGTCCGGGAAGGCGCCAGAAGGATGCTGGCCGCCGCGCTGGAAGTCGAAGACAACGCCTATATAGCCGAGTTGGCTGACCAGCGTGACGAGAACGGCCGACGGCTCGTGGTCCGCAATGGGCACCACCAGCCTCGCAAGGTCACCACCGCGGCTGGAGCGGTCGAGGTGAAGGCCCCGCGGGTGAACGACAAGCGCACCGTTGCCGAGACCGGCGAGCGCAAGCGGTTCTCCTCCGCGATCCTGCCGCCGTGGTGCCGCAAGTCCCCGAAGATCAGCGAGGTGCTGCCCCTGCTGTATCTGCACGGCCTGTCGTCGGGCGACTTCGTGCCCGCGCTGGAGCAGTTCCTCGGCTCCACGGCCGGTCTGTCGGCGGCGACCGTCACCCGGCTCACCCAGCAGTGGCAGGCCGACCACGCCGCGTTCGGCGAGCGCGATCTGTCGGGCAGCGACTACGTCTACGTCTGGGCCGACGGCATCCACCTGCGCATACGCCTGCGGGAAGCGAAGTCGTGCGTCCTGGTGCTGATGGGGGTGCGCGCGGACGGCACCAAAGAGCTGATCGCCATGGCCGACGGCTACCGCGAATCGGCGGACTCCTGGGCCGACTTGTTGCGGGACTGCCAACGGCGGGGCATGCGTGCTCCCGTCCTCGCGGTCGGTGACGGTGCCCTGGGCTTCTGGAAGGCCCTGGCCGAAGTGTTCCCCGACGCCCGCCATCAGAGGTGCTGGGTTCACAAGATCGCCAACATCGCGAACGCCCTGCCGAAATCCGCACGGCCCGGCGCGAAAAAGGCCTTGCAGGAGATCTACAACGCCGAGGACCGCGACCACGCGCTCAAGGCCGTCGCGGCGTTCGAGAAGGCATACGGCGTGAAGTTCCCCAAGGCCGTCAAGAAGATCACCGACGACGTGGACGAGCTGCTGGCGTTCTACGACTTCCCTGCCGAGCACTGGATCCACCTGCGGACCACGAATCCGATCGAGTCGACCTTCGCCACCGTCCGGCTGCGCACCAAGGTCACCCGCGGGGCCGGCAGCGCGGCTGCCGCCCTGGCCATGGTCTTCAAGCTCGTCGAGTCCGCCCAGGCTCGATGGCGGGCCGTGAACGCGCCTCACCTCGTCGCCCTCGTCCGCGCCGGAGCTCGCTTCGAACGCGGCCACCTACTCGAACGCCCCGAGCCCCTCGTGGCATGACCGCAAATTTCGCAGGACCGGCACCGCCCCACCCCGGTCTGTGGTCGGACCGGGGTGGGGCGGTGCCGGCGTCGACTGACGACCAGCCATCGAAACGCGTCGAAGCGGCGCAGTCAGCGTTGCCAGAGGCCGACTCGGTTGCCATCAGGATCGTGAAACACGGCCATCTTCCCAAGTCCGGGGATCTCCCAAGGGGGAACCGCACAGCTGCCACCGAGCTGCTTGGCCCGCTCGAGGGCTGCTTCGAGGTCGGCCACCGGGAAGTACATCACGAGACCTACGGGGTGGGGACTGTCCTCCGTTGCCTGACCGATACCGCCGGCAACTCCCTCCGAGGTCACCGTCAAGCCGTAGTTCATCGACTCATCGACTTTGACCTCCCAGCCGAAGAGCTCTCCGTAGAACTCGCGGGACTTCGCGGCGTCCGTGGCAGTGACGTCGAACCATGCGGGCGGCTTACTCAGCATTGTCCTCCCAATGCGGTGGTACGTGTGAGCTTTCACTACTTGGACTGCCGAACGAGCCGAATCTCATCGGTGCCCTCGGTGAGATGACTCTCATCCACTTGCCGTGCAGCACAAAGGACGGATGCAGCAGGTACAGACGATCAACCAAACCACAGGTATTGATAATTGCTCCGCCCCCCAGCGCGCCATGTGCCGCATGATCAAGGAAGCCAACAGCCTCGGCCTCACCGTCCGCTTCGACCCCATCGAGGCAGCATAAACACCCCACAGCCCCCGCCCCGATGACCAGGGCTCATGCTCTATTTTCGGACCAGTCCCGCCATAGACGATGGATGGCCGTGGGCTGGTCTGTCCGCTGATCTGAGGCGTCGACTCTGCCGCGCCCGGTGGTGCGCAGGGGTCTGAGGTGAGCCTTTGGCTCTTCTATTCTGTTGAGAACGCAGCCATGACGAGACGGGGGAGCGATGCGTTACTTGCGGTATGTATCAGAACACAAGGTCCGAGCAGTGCTCCCCGGAGCAGTCGACCCAGTGGTGCCCCGGCTCAACGGCTCAGTGACGGTTTTGCCGGGTGTGAAGGTGGAGGTAGCGCACCCAGGCCCGGGGGAAGACGGCGATCCTGGCTTGCTCTCGGAACGGGAGCTGGAACGGGCGATCGGCCGCCTGGAACGGTATGACGACATCCTGGACCTGAAAGAGCCCGAGCTGCGTCGGAACTGGTGGATACGGTTCGACCTCGACATGAGCGAGCGGACAATGCATGAGGACAGCAGCCTGCTCCCCGACGATGTCGCAATGTTCGCTGGGACTGATCCAAGGCCCGGCGGCCGGTATGGGAGGGAGACCAACCTCCTGCTGTGCGGGTCGATCCGCCACCTCCGTGCGACCGCTGCCTCGGGCGGCCGTATGGGCTCCGACACGGGCTGGTTCCACGAGGTCATCCTGGAGCTGACTCGCCGTGAGGAAGAGGGGGTGTGCGTCATTCCAGAGTTCCTGGAACACCTCGTTCCCACACGGTGCGCTAATGCCATGGAGTCCGCCCCCTACTCCGTGTTCAGGATTCTCGATCGCGAGTATCCGCCGCACACTCGTGGTCGCCTGCGGGGGCTCGCCAGCGTTCTGATGGATATCGACTTCCGGGAGGGGCGCTCACGTCTCGTCGTGGCGACGCCCCTCTACGTAGAGGCGGTGCCTCGGCGTCCTCCGTCCAAGCGTTGGTGGAAGAGGAAGCTCCCCGCTGACCGGGTACACGACTGATGCGTCACTCCCTGTCGAGCCGGCCGGCTTCGAGGAGTTCCTGACGCGCCTGGTCGCGAACGTCAGCGAGTACCCCGTGGAGCTTATCCTTCTGGGCGTAGAACTCCCGTCCGACGTCTTGGGCAAGTTGGTTGTTCTCGCTGGAAAGCCGCAGGGCGGCCCTCCCATCCCTGACAAAGGTCGCTGACGTGCCACGGAACTTGTCCAGTAGATCGCGTACTTCGCGACTCCAATAGATTTCGGCCCAAGCGATATCGACAGGGATGCGCAAGGTCTCCCACGGCCACTGGTCCAGCAGTAGCTCTGACCTCGCGGCCTCGTCCTCCTTCGAGGTCACCGTGCCGGCCCACACCTCGTCAATCGTCCGGGAGAGCTCCCTCAACCAGCGCGCGAGAACGTTGTACGCCTCGGTCATCCGTGCTTGCGCGCGCTCAGCATGCTCGGCCCTGTACTTAAGCGCTTGCTGCTGCTCTGCCAGCCGCAGCTGAGCGGTGATGGTGCGCTCCAGCACCGTGACATCCCGCTCGGACTGCTGACTTGCTCCGGTGTACCCGAGCCATGTGCCCACGGCGAGCAGGAAGAACGTGCCGACGGCACTCCAGATCTGTGAGCTTGTAGATAACATCGGATCAGGATGCCGGGCACAGGGAGGCTTGGGCAATGCGGCTGATCGCGCGATGGACACCAGCCGACATCGGATGAGAGCAGGACGCGGCGCCGCAGTATTCTGAGGCCGGTGCGCCCACGCTTCAGTGGTGCCTGCCCGTGTACGCGCAGGCCGCGCTTAACGGTGGTGCACCGTAGGCAAATTACATGGCGCTGGGTCAACACCCAAGGCGAGCCAGAACCACTTTTTTGGGTTCGCGGACCGTGAGGCGGAACGCCTCGGATTCCTTACTGATCAATTCAGAATGAGTTTGTGTTGGGGGCTTGGCAGTTCGGGTGGGTGACGGCAGTCTTCTGCGGGTGTCCGACGATCTTGTGCCTGATGACCTGTGGGAATGTGTCGCGCCGTTGCTTCCTCCTCGGCCTCCGCGGCGCCGTCGATATCCGGGCCGGCTGCCAGCGGTTGATCGTGCTGCCGTGCGAGGCATCATTTACGTGCTGTGCAAGGGCGTGAGCTGGGCGGATGTCCCTGCGGAGAGGGTCGGTTGCAGCGGGGTGACCGCTTGGCGGCGGCTTCGGGACTGGACCGAGGCCGGTGTCTGGCCTCGTCTTCACGAGGTCCTTCTGGCGGAGTTGCGGGCGGCCGGTCTGCTGGACATGGATGACGCGGCAGTGGACGGCTCGCACGTCAGGGCTCTCAAAGGGGGCTCACACCGGACCTTCGCCGGTCGACCGCGCGCGTCCGGGCAGCAAGCACCACCTGATCACCGGCACGGAACACCGCTGCCGATCTCGCTGACCGGCGGAAACCGTCATGACGTCACCCAGCTGATGCCACTGCTGGACGCGATACCCCGCATTCGCGGAGTCCGGGGTCGTCCGCGTCACCGGCCGGGCCGGCTCTTCGCCGACCGCGGCTACGACTACGACAAGTACCGGCGCCTTCTCCGGGCCCGCGGCATCACACCGAAGATCGCCCGCAAAGGTACACCCCACAGCTCCGGACCGGGAAAGACCCGCTGGGTCGTCGCATGCACCTTCGCCTGGCTCCACCAGCTCAAACGCCTGCGGATCTGCAAAGAGATACGCCCGACCTCCACCTCGGCCTGCTCCAACTCCTGCAACATCACCTGCTTGTGGAGACTCCGACCTCATTCTGACAAGATCAGTAAGCAGTTACCGGTATTCGCAGTCCCTCATGCCATGGTCACTGCGGGCGCTTCAGCTGTTAAGCCTGACGTTCAGTTTGCGCCATAACCGGTCATCGTTCATCGGGGTCCCAAGCTGCCGTTCGCCCACCCGCGGTGCCACGCATGAGGGTAGGTGCGGTAGGTGGGTCCCCGCGATCAGGGGTCCTCCGACGGCGTCTCCGTATCGCCTCCCACCTGTGTACAGGCACCTGGCGGGAGCCCTGCGAAGCGTGCTCCCGTCAAGACCGGTCGGCACGTCCACGGCCAGCCCGTTCGGCGACGTGCACGGCGCCGAAGCGGTGAAGCGGATCCGGTCATCCTGCCCGGAGCCCGTTGTTGTGCCCCTGACGGACCCTCATCCTGGAACGTTCGTCAGCGGCTGAGAAGGAGAATGGTGAACGTTCCGCGACGCCATGCGAGTGATCCCGACGTCATCGGGCAGACAGCAGGGCTGGTCAACTTCCTGCGCGACATGGTCCACAGCAGCCACCAGCGACAGCGTGACGACCGCAGTCGTGAACGCCTGTGGCTGGCCCGACTGCCGGAGCCCATCCGCAGGCCGGCACCGCGCGATGACGGCGTACTGATGACACTCGACCACGTGCCGCAGAGCGCGCCGCCCGACCTGCCCGCCTCGCTCGACGGCTGGGTGGAGCCGACGCGCTGCCTGGACCCAGACGGGGGTGATCCGCCTCTTGCGGAGGAGGGTCCGGGGCGCGAGCTGGTGCGCGTCGCGGATGAGAGGGAGCGGCTGGAGGAGGAAGGCACGCTGCGTCGTGAAGATGCGGGTGACGTGCTGCGGGCCTATGGCACCTGGCTGGACCGCTGGCGCAGGTGGGCGGAGCGGGAGCGCGCGGAACGACCGCTCCGGGAACTCTACGACCGGGTCTACACGTGGCACCAGAAGCTGACCCAGGAGGACGACCAGACGGAACTCATCCTCGGGGTAGGGCTGTTGACCTGGACTAGCCCGAACGAGGACACGGTGCACCGCCATCTGTTTACCCACCGGGTGGAGACGTCGGTGGACCGCCGCACGGCAAGGCTGACGGTGCGGCTATCGCCGGAGAGCGCCCTACGTCTCGAAGACCAGGACTTCCTGGACAGCGACGACGGATGGGTACGCGAGCGCGGGGCCGCTCTCTCGGAAGAGATCACCGCTCGGGGGATGGATCCGCTGAAGCCCGAGGCGCTGGAGCAGCTGGCTCAATGGCAGGAGCGGGCGACCACGCGTCCCATGGGTTTCAGCGCGACGTGGGAGCCACCCCGCGCACCTGAGCCAGCGGCGCGTCTCACATACGCGCCCGCCCTGGTCATGCGCCCCCGCAACCTCAACTCTCTGCTGCGGTTCTACGACCAGATCGCGGAAGCGGTGGCCTCGGAGGGCCGTGCACCGCTCGGCCTGGCCCAAATGGCCATGACGATCGAGGCCGACGACCGATCCGCGTGGAACGGGGGTCAGAGGGCGCCGCTCTTCGGTGACGATCCCCTCTTCCCGGGCAAGACGAACGCACAACAGCGCAGCGTGCTGGGGCGCCTGGAGCACGACACCGGCGTGGTGGTCCAGGGGCCACCCGGCACAGGCAAGACTCACACGATCGCCAACCTTGTCTCCGCGCTGCTCGCACAGGGCCAGCGGGTGCTCGTCACCAGCGCCCGCGACCAGGCGCTGACCGTACTACGGGACAAACTTCCGTCCCCAGTGAGGGACTTGTGTGTCCTGCTGCTCAGCTCCACTCGCCACGACGGCGCGGGCGAACTGGAACGCACCATCAATGCACTCACCGACCAGGTGGCCGCCAGCGACCGCGACGAACTACGCGCCGAGATTCGCCGCCTCACCGGCGAACGGGACGAGGTGCGGGGACGGATCGAGACGCTCACGGAGCAGGTGATCTCGCTCCGAGAGGCCGAGTACCGGCATCGGAGCGTGGCACCGGGATACGAGGGAACACTCGCCGAGATCGTGGAGCGGGTCCACGCCGGTGCCGAGGAGTTCGCATGGATCAGCCCTCTCCCGGACACCGCCGAGGACGCCCCTCCGTTGGCCTCCGAGCAAGCCCAGGAACTCCTCCTACTGCTGCGTGACGGCGCGGGTGAGCCACGCGCGGGCGGCGCCCTGCCTGTCCCTGACGAGCTTCCTTCGCCCAAGCACGTCGCGGACGTCTTCGCGGCGAGCCGCCTCAGCGACGAGGGTCTGTCCGCGGAGGCCGTCGAGATCCGGAACGTACTCGCCCATCTCGACGCGTCCGTGACCGCCGAACTAGCCTCGCTGCTTGATGCCTGCGAGACGGCCCTTCATTACCTCGGGGTGCCTGCCGACGCCACGCGCTGGGATCCGGATTCCTGGATCACCCGGGCGCTGACTGGCCGGCTCTCCCGATCCGACCTCGGACTGTGGCAACGCTTGGCAGCCGTCACCGACGACATCCGCGAGGTCGCGCGGGACGTGGACGCGCTGGGTCTGCGCCTGGTGACCGTGCCCGAGGGCCTGACGGCCCAGAAGGCCGGCCAGTTGGCGACGGCCGGCACCGCGCTCCGAGCCCACCTGGCCAAAGGCAAGACCTTGCGCCCCTGGATTCCGAGCAAGGCACAGAAGAACGCCCGGGAATTGCTGGCCTCCTGCACCGTCAACGGCCGTGCGCCGCAGACGGCCGAGGACCTGGACGCCGTACTGGCGCACCTCAGGGCCCACTCCGCCCTCGCCGGCGCGGCCACGCGCTGGCAACAGGTAGATGCCGCGGTCCCCCCGGGAGACGTGGAGGTACGGCTGGCCGAACTGACCGCACGGGCCGCGCGCCTCGAGTACGTACAGGCATTCGGCTCAGCCCGGGAACGTATCGACGAGCTTCTCGTACGTCACGGTTTACGCCTGAAGATCACCTCCCGCCGGACGTGGCAGGACTTCAACACCGGCGTCGCCGCGCTCCACGGCCGACAATTCGCCGACGAGGCGGTCGCGCAATTGGCCGCGTGGGACGAGCTCCTTCGCGCCCCCGTCAGTGGCACACAACCGTCCATGGAGGCCATGGCACTCGTACAGGCCCTTCGCGACCAGGACGTGGACACGTATGCCGAGGCTAACTGATCATTTCAGAATGAGGTCCGGAGTCTCCTCAAGCAGATGAGGCTGCAGGCGAGTTGGAGCAGGCCGAGGTGGAGGTCGGCGCGTATCTCGTAGCGGATCCGCAGGCGTTTGAACTGGTGGAGCCAGGCGAAGGTGCGCTCGACGACCCAGCGGGTCTTGCCCAGGCCGGAGCCGTGAGGTGTGCCTTTGCGGGCGATCTTCGGTGTGATGCCGCGGGCCCGCAGAAGGCGGCGGTACTTGTCGTAGTCGTAGCCGCGGTCGGCGAAGAGCCGGCCCGGCCGATGACGTGGACGACCCCGGACTCCGCGAATGCGGGGTATCGCGTCCAGCAGTGGCATCAGCTGGGTGACGTCATGACGGTTTCCGCCGGTCAACGAGACCGCCAACGGTGTTCCGTGCCGGTCGGTGATCAGATGGTGCTTGCTGCCCGGACGCGCGCGGTCGACCGGCGAAGGTCCGGTGTGAGCCCCCCTTTGAGAGCCCTGACGTGCGAGCCGTCCACTGCCGCGTCATCCATGTCCAGCGAACCGGCCACCCGCAACTCCGCCAGAAGGACCTCGTGAAGACGAGGCCAGACACCGGCCTCGGTCCAGTCCCGAAGCCGCCGCCAAGCAGTCACCCCACTGCAACCGACCCTCTCCGCAGGCACATCCGCCCAGCTCACGCCCTTGCACAGCACGTACACAATCCCACGCAGGGCAGCACGATCATCCGCCGGCAGCCGGCCCGGATATCGACGGCGCCGCGGAGGCCGAGGAGGAAGCAACGGCGCGACACGTTCCCACAGGTCATCAGGCACAAGATCGTCGGACACCCGCAGAAGACTGCCGTCTCTCACCCCAACTGCCAAGCCCCCAACACAAACTCATTCTGAAATGATCAGTAAGGAGGCTCTGGCCGCCGCGCACCGGCGGGAGCACCGCACGCGTCGGTGCGCCGAACTGCTGGGCGCCCTACGCGCCAGCCACCCTCTGCTCGCAGGCCGCCTCGTCGACAGCGCCGACGATCCCGACTGGGAGGATCGGCTGGGGTCCCTGGAACGGGCGTGGGCTTGGGCAAAGGCTTCGCAGTTCATGGACAAGCAGCGCACGCCCGGTCTGGAGCGCAAGCTCGAAGGCGACCTGAGCGAGCACGAAGCCCGGCTGGAGCATGTGACGGGTGAACTCGCCGCAGCCTGGGGCCGGTTGCACTGCTTGGAGCGGATGACGCAGGAACAGCGCTCGGCGCTCCAGGCGTACCGGACGCACGTGACGTCCCTCGGCAAGGGCAAGGGGCGGAACACGGGACTCTTCAAAGCCGCGGCACGCGACGCGATGTCCGTGGCCCAGGATGCGGTTCCCGCATGGGTTATGCCCATCCCCCAGGTCGCCGAAATGGTGCAAGCCAAGCGGGACGCTTTCGACGTCGTCATCGTCGACGAGGCCAGCCAGGCGGGCATGGACGCGCTGTTCCTCCTGTGGCTGGCTCCCCGGGTGATCGTCGTCGGTGACGACAAACAGTGCGCGCCTACCGTCACGCGCAACGGCCGTCACCAGGCCATCCAGGACAAGCTGGCGGCCCATCTGCCGGACATGCCTACCCGGCTGCGCCACCTCTATATGCCGCACACCAATCTCTACCAGTTGCTGTGCAACTTCTTCCCGCAGGTGATCCGTCTCGAAGAGCACTTCCGCTGTGTGCCCGAGATCATCAACTGGTCCTCCAGCACCTTCTACGACAACAAGCTCCTGCCCCTGCGCCAGTACGGCGCCGAACGGCTGGACCCGTTGCGTACCCACTTCGTCGAAGGCGCGGTGGTCGCGGGTCGCGACAGCCGTGTTCACAACCCCAAGGAGGCCGAGGCGATCGTCGACTGCATGAGCCACCTGGTCAAGGACCCTGCCTACCAGGACAAGACCATGGGCGTGATCGTGCTCCAGGGCTTCGGGCAGACCAAGCTCCTGGAGACCCTCATCGAGCAGCGGCTGCCGGCCACCGTGCGTGAGAAGCACCAGATTCGCGTCGGCAACGCGGCCTCGTTCCAGGGCGACGAGCGTCACGTCATCCTGTTGTCCATGGTCGTGACGAACCCGCCGCGCGCGGCGGGTGGGAACAAGAGCGAGCAGCAGGCATACAACGTCGCCGCCAGCCGTGCCCAGGACCAGATGCGGCTCTTCTACTCGGTCCCGCCGGACCGTCTCAAGCCACACGACCTGCGGCTCAACCTCCTGACGTACATGGAGAACCCGCCCGCCGCGTTGGAAGCCGCCGACGACATCGGACCGGTGCTGCCCGACGTCCGGAGGGCTCCCTTTGACTCACTCTTCGAGCAGCAGGTGTACCTGGAGATCAAGGAACGGGGCTACCACGTGGTCCCGCAGTTCCCGGCTGGCAGCAAGCGCATCGACCTGGTGGTCGTAGGGGCCCGCGGTCGGTTCGCCGTGGAGTGCGACGGTGACGCCTTCCACCACGCCACGCGGGAGCAGATCGAGAGCGATCAACGCCGGGACCGCGAACTGAAGCGCGTGGGCTGGAAGTTCTGGCGGGTACGGGAGAGCGACTTCCGCTTTGATCCCGTCGCGGCACTCGACGGCCTGTGGGAAGAACTCGACCGCCAGGGGATCCGGCCCGCGAACTACACACTGTCGGCGACAGCCACCCAGCCAGCTGGCTCCATTGCCGGGTGGAAGCCACTCGATCTCTCCTCGGACGACGGGCTCACGGATGACGAGGACACCGGGGACAAACAGTCCGATGACCAAAACGACGACGACACCACGGAGGACAACGCCGCATGACGCAGGAAACCGTTCTGGGCCCGCTCGACGGCAACACCTTGAAAGAGCTGGCCCGCGTCATCTGTGGCGACGACCACCTCTACTACCGCAGGGGCTTCGAGATTGCCCAGTTCCTGGAGAACGCCGGGTGGCGCAATGTGCCCGAGTACGACGGCGAGTACCGCGGCGAGTGGACGCTCCAGCTCCTCACTGCGCGTCGTGACAGCCCCACCGAGCTGGAGAAGGTGCTGGTCAGACTCGCGGACGCGCGCGAATACCTTGAAGAGCCCGACGTCCTCCCGACCGTCGTCAACGCGGTCAACACCTTCCTCGTCCACGAAGGCTTCCGCCTGGAGAACCCAGGCGGTCGGCCCAGGGTTGTCGTCTGCGACCCGGCTATGGCGCACCCGGGTCAGCAGGCACCAGTCGAACTCAAGGCCACCATGGCCGAGATCATCCGTGAAGCACGGATGGCCGCGCTGCTCCAGCGCCGCCTGGACGAGGCCCGCACCTGCTACGTCAACGGTGCTCACGTCGCGGCCATCATCATGCTGGGCAGCCTCCTCGAAGGCGTCCTGCTCACGGTGATCCAAGAGCGCGACGCCTCCCTGCTGGGCAACAAAGATCCCGATTTCATCGGCCTTAAGGCTCTCATAGGCATCTGCCACAAAGAGGGCTGGATCGACGTTGACATGGAACGCTTCAGCCAGGCCCTTCGCGAGTACCGCAATTTCGTCCACCCACGGTGTGAGTTCCGCGAGGCGCACACTCCCGACCGCGACACGCTCACCGTGTCGTGGTACGTCGTGAACGGCGCCCTCAACGACCTCGCGGCCAGCCAACCCGCAGCCGGCGCGTAGAGCCAGCACGTGCGAAGGCCCCGACGTGGCTGCCGGGCCACTGCGCTCAGACCAGGCACATCGGATCACTAGGGGGAGCAGGTTGAAGACCACGGCAGAAGTGCTGAAAGACCTTGCGGAGCCGTCGAACGTCGCAGCTCACTCGAACCCGGAACTGGCCGGGGACGTGAGCGTCGCGGCGGCGGACGACGACAAGCAACGAGAGGAGAAGGAGCTTGATCAGCTTCGCCGCAAGCCAGGACTGCGGCCCATACCGGCGAAGGACCTCGGCCGACTCGCGCAACTCACACCCTGGGATGTGCTGCACTCCTTCGGACGGGCAATCACCTTGGCTCGGCGGGGAGCGGGACGCGGACTCGCCGAGCACTGGGGCTGCCTGAAGTACAACCAGGCTCTGACCGGGAACTCGGACACCTTCATGGCCCTCTCGGCGGAGGGCAGGGAGACTGCGGACTACTACAAGGCGCTTCAGTCGGGAGAACTCGGTACCGGTTTCGCGCTGGCGATCGCTACCCGACTCCTGAGTAGGCGTCACCCGCAGCACTTCGTCTCGATCGTGCCGGCCGACACGGCTCTGCGCGCAGGGTGGGCCCTGACCAGCAGGGACTCCGGCACGAAGTCGGGTTACCGGTACCGGCCTCAGTTCTTCGCCGAGGTATGGAGGCCCGGCGAGCCCTCTCGCGTCTTCCCGATCGCGTGCAAGGGCAACCACAGCGGGCTCTCCGCCTCCCATACTCAGCTCGCCTCGGCTTCCGCCCACGTCGAGGCAGTCCACATCGGGGCATGGGACGAGACACCGTGCCTGGTGTTCAGCACAGAGCTCCCAATCGACGGCCCACTGATGGTCCACACCCTGGAGGCG
Source organism: Streptomyces sp. CT34 (assembly GCF_000805335.1). Lineage (GTDB taxonomy): Bacteria > Actinomycetota > Actinomycetes > Streptomycetales > Streptomycetaceae > Streptomyces. The sequence continues at coordinate 6,934,246 of NZ_KN708638.1, forward strand.
GGCGGAGAAGGAGGTTGGCTGGACGCTCCGGGCCGCGTTCTTGATCACGCGCTGGAGGACGAGAACGTCTATCCCGGCATCCAGCCGCCCGCGCAAGGCGACAAGCCCACGGAGCCCGAACCCGGCTATCACGTGGGCCCCGACCGCTACGCGTGGTTCCAACACACGCTCGCCCGCACAGCCGCAGCCGGTCTTAGCGCCTTCGCCGGAGACGCAAGGGCGACCGCCCCGTACCTCACGAAACGACAAGGGCAACGACACTTCGCTGGTTTTACACACGCGGCCACGGACAGCGTCCAGGACGCACGGCAACGGTTCTTCGGCATCGACTTCGTCGGCACAGACCACGTCTTCCGGCTCAACCGGAAGCGAGTTGAAGCATTCTCCGGAGTCGCGGAGGACCTCTTCCGCCACCTTGAGGAAGGACGCCTGGAACAATACCGCCGCGAAATCTACGCGCGCCGGTCCACTTGGCCGCGCGACACCTGGGCCCCACGCTGGAACGGTCCCGTCTCCATACATCCTGACGGTTCAGTGCTGGCTATGCGCCTACTGCGTAATTAGCCCACTTTGAGCATATGCGCAGGCGGCGCTCTGCCCTTTCGCGCACGCAGCTCGTGAGTCTGATCCGGAACGCGGAACAGGCTCACGAGCACCGACACGGAGCTCACGCTTGGAACCACCCCACTTGCATGCCACCGAGGCCAACCAGGGCGATGCCTATGGCCGAGCAGCCGTCGGCGCGTGCCTGGACGGTGGCCCGGTGGATGCGGGAGGAGACCGTGTCGCGAACGCTGAACGCGGATTTCGCGCGCGGGTGCCTCACCTATACAGTCCCACTGTCGGCCGCCTACGGACGAATGGCAGATGTCACACGATCGAGCGATGACGGCGCAACGCTCTCCGAGTACCGTAGAGATATGTAGCAGCTGGGCTATTGGAATAGCTCCAGCTCGGTAGTGAGCGGCGTGATCCGTGGAGTATTGGTCCAACTCACCCCACGGACACTCCCCATATGTACATGTTTGAGAGGGTTGTGACTCTACGGTCACAGCCTTCTTTGGCATGTCGAGGGCCAGTTTGAGTCCGAAGCCTTCGTACAAGGGGCGTTTGCGCTCGGGGGCGGCGGCAAGAAGCCGGTCGGTCATCGCGCCGAGCGCGGAGACCATGTGCTCGATGTGCTCTGTGGTGAGGGTCTCGGGCTGTGCGGTCGCCGTCGCGAGGAGATCTTGCTGAGCCGAGGCTTTCTCGGCTTGGGCCTGGTTGATCCATGTGGTGACGAGTTGGGGGTCGGCGCCGGCGTCGAGCGCGGCCCGGTACTGGGTGATGCGCCGGTCGCATGCGGTGAGCGTGCGCCGGGCCGCCGCGGCGGCTGTCGTGTCAGGGGACCGTGTGGCCTGGTTTTGCTGCAGCGTGCGGAGCGTGGTGGTCAGTCGTCCGGGGGCGAAGGTGGTGGCGATCCACTTGTCGAGCGCGGGGAGGAGGAGTTCCTCGCGTACGTAGACGGTCAGGGGGTGGTCCAGGGCGGTGTTCTTGGCGTATTCGGCGGTGTAGCGGCAGCGGTAGTGCGGTTTCCCGTTGTTGTAGGTGCCTTGCATCTTGCGGTGGCAGAGGGCGCAGTGGAGCAGACCGCGCAGGGCGTAGCCGCGGTCGGTGGGGCGCGGCTTTCGCTCCAGGTGGGTCTGTGTGCGGCGGGCTTGGCGCTTGGCCTGGGCGCGGCTGAAGGTGTCTTTGGAGATCAGCGGCTCGTGGACCGGCTGCGCCGACCAGATCCAATCGTCGGGGGTGTTCCAGACGAGTTTGGTGCGGTGGCCGAGGGTGACGTCGTCGATGTTGAGAAGGACTTCGTCCTTGCGCTGCTTGTTCCATACTTCGTGACCGGTGTAGCGGGGGTTGGCGAGGATGGCCCGGACTGCGCCCTTGGACCAGGCGTAGCCGGGACGGTGAGGGTTGCGGGCGCGGTCGTGGGCGGAGGGGCAGGGGATGCCGTCGCGCGTCAGGCCCTCGGCGATGGCGTAGAGGCCCGTGCCGCGGAGGTATTCGGTGAAGATGCGGACGACGACAGGGGCCGTGTCGGGGTCGGGTTCGAGGCGATGGAGACGTTTGCCGTCAGTGGCCTTGGCCGGGTTGGGGTGCGGGCCCGCGTCGGCGAGGCGGTAGCCGTAGGGCGGCCGGCCGCCGAGGTAGCGGCCTTCGATCTGGGCTTGGGCGGCCATGGCGGTGCGCACCCGGATTTTGATGCGGTTGCGTTCGCCCTTGCTCATGCCGCCGAAGACGGACATGACCAGGTCGTGGGCCTCGTTGTTCGGGTCGATGGCACCGCCGACTTCGGGCACCCATAGCGGTACGCCGAAGTGGACGAAGAGGGGGAAGGTGTTGCCGAACTGGTTGCCGTAGAAGGTGCGCTGAGGCTCGCCGATGACGACGGCGTCGAAGCCCCGGTCCGGGTTACGGAGGGCGTCGAGGAGGGCGGCTGCTTGGGGGCGACGTTTCCAGGGCAGGGCGCGGGAGTGGCCGGTGTCGAAGTATTCGGCGACGATTTCACCGCCGGCGGGTTCGATGAGGGCGCGGGCGCGGGTGAGCTGCCAGTTGCGGGAGGTCTCGGGGTCTTGGAGGTCCTCGGTGGAGCAGCGTCCGGCGAAAGCGAAGTGGACCATGGTCGTTGGCTCTCTGGCTTGGTGTGCGGTGGGCACGGCGGATGACGGCGGTTAGTGGTACCTCCTGCTCTGCGAAGAGGGCCAGTCGTCCGCCATGCCCACGTGGCTTACGGGTTGGTGTGCTCCGGTGGCGCGTCTACCAGCCGGTGGTACTCCTCACGGACGAAGCGCAGCAGGGCTGCTGCCGCCATCTCGGTGAGGCGCGGGGGCTCTTCGGGCAGCTGCACCGTCAGCTCGGGCGACGCGGCGTCAGGAGGTGTCCGCGGCGTGGTCTCGGGGGCCATCGCGTGGTGTGACGGGTTCGTCGTCATCACTCACCCCGCCGCCATAGGGCAGCCGACGACACAGATCGGCCCCCAGGGCCCTCAGTGGCACCGGGCTGACTTCTCGGGGCGCAGGTGCGGGAGCGGAAGCCCGCTGCAGAAGCCGGTGTGCGGCTCTTGGAAGACGGCATGCCGGTGCCTCTTCGGGAGCGGGTGAAGAGCAAAACGTCCTCGTGCTGCACCACTGAGAGGGGAATGCCTTGCCGGCGGGCGTCGCGGACATTCTTCATCTGGAAGAACGACGGGCGGGAGACCAGGTGACCGTTGCGGATGCCGGCGAGGAGGGCTACACACCGCTCCGCAGGGATGAGGCCGGCTGTTCTGCCGGCGGCGAGGACGGCGGAGGGCAGGTCGATGAGTTCGCCGCGTTCGCGCCAGGGCCGGGTGGTGACGACAACGGTCCCACCTGGGCGGAGCATGGTGCGGCACTGGGCAAGGATCTCGGTGAACGCCTCCAGGAGGTGGGCGGTGGAGACATGGGCGAGATTGGCGCGGTCGTGGCCGTAGCGGAAGTCCTTCTTGACCACGCCTGGTTCGCCGGTCTCCCGGGAGGAGCGGACTTGCCCGTGGACGCTGGGCCCGTAGGGAGGTGAGGTGACCACGAGATCCACCTCGCCGCGAGCATCGGTGGGGGCGAGGTCGGCGAGGCGTCGGGCGTCGCCGCAGCGGACGATGCCGGTGCCCGTGCCACTTGTTTGTGCGGCAGCGCGGGCGTTGAGCGAGGCGAGGGTGGCCCACTTGGGTTCGTATTCGATACCGAGGGCGTTGCGGCCGAGGTGGAGGGCTTCGACGAGGGTGGTGCCGATGCCGCACATCGGGTCCAGAACCAGATCACCGGGCTGGGTGTAGGCGCGGATGGCGTGGGAGGCGATGCCGGGGTGCATCTTGGCCGGGTGCGCCGACGAGTCGGGAAGGTAACGGCCATTGCGCTGGGCGGGGGCGGAGGTGGGGGCGGTGTTCCACACCGAAGAGGAGCGCGTCACGAGAAATCTCCTTGGCTCAGGCGTAAGCGATATCGCTTGGGTTCGTTGGGGACAGGCTGTGCGGTCTGGTGCTCTGACCTGGTGTGCTGTAGCCGGAGACACGCACGGATGTCATGTGATGTTTCATCAGCATTTGTGAAGTACCTTCTGATTGTCCGGTGGATTCGGTGTGCTGCTGAAGACGAGGAGTGCCTCGGTGTCGCTGGCGGTAGTGCGGGACCTGCGTGAGCGACGCCCGCAGGCCACTGCTGAAGAGATCGCCCGGCTGGAGACTGACGTGCTGTCCGGGTTCGTCTTGGCGCGTGCCTCGGCCGGACTGGCGGACGGCACCATTCGCAGTGACCTGTCGAATCTCGAACAGATCAGGCTGTGGTTCGGACGGCCGCTGTGGGAGATGGAGCCCCGCGACGCAGACAGTTACTTCGGGACCGTCCTGCGCCAGGCGCCGATCGGGACCCGGCTGTGCCGGTCGCAGGCGTTGTCGGTGTACATCGAGTTCCTCGAGCTGCGCTTTCAGGCCGAGCTCCACACACTGACCGGCCACGTCGCTCGGTGCCCGCTGGATGAGATGAACCGTCCGCGCGGGAAGAAGGACGCGCGGCTGCGGATTCCGCCCACCGCGCCGGAGATGAACACGCTCTTCTCCGGTTGGGCCCAGGAGCTGGCGACCTGCCGCAAGTTTGCTCCCCACGCGCGCAACTACGCTGCTGCCCAGCTGATGGCGGCGGTCGGGCTGCGAGTGAACGAGGCACGCACGCTGGATCTGGCGGATGTGAAGTGGGATCTGGGCCGTTTCGGAAAGCTCCACGTCCGGCATGGCAAGGGCGCACGGGGATCGGGGCCCCGAGAACGGATGGTCCCCTTGATCAACGACGCTGCACGGACCCTGCGTTGGTACGTCGAGGACGTCTGGGGACACTTCGGCGGAGATCACTCCCTGGCTGGTGCACCGCTGTTTCCGTCGGAACGCCGCTGGCTGAACGGACTCAACGGGCGGATCGGATACGACGCACTGCGCTCTAGCCTGGCCGCGGCCAGTACCACCCACTTGCCCGCCTGGACTGGCAAGCTGACGCCGCACGTATTGCGGCACTTCTGTGCCTCCCAGCTCTACCTGGAAGGCATGGACCTGGTGGCCATTCAAGAGCTGTTGGGCCACTCGTGGATTGCGACGACCATGGGTTACGTCAACCCTCGGGAATTGCATCAGGTGGGCGAGAAGCCGCAGGTCACGTGGTCACGGCGGGGCTCAGCAGGACTCCGCAGCCTCTACGAACTGGCCGTCTGAGCAGGGGTGTTGCCGAGACGATCCCTTCTGATGCATGATCTGCTCTCCAGAAGGGATGGTCTGGAGTGGTGCATCAGCAGAAGGTGGCCCTGGCGGGGTCGGCTCGTATGGAGCTTGTCTCAGGGGTGGTCCAGTTGCGCCCCGAGGACGCGATGTTCGACGCGATGCTGAGGGGCTGGCGGGCCCAGCAGAAGTCGCGAGGGCTGAAGGACGAGACGATCGACCCGAGGGAACGACTGATCCGCCGCTTCCTCGAGTTCGCGAACGAGTATCCGTGGCAGTGGACGCCGGCCCACCTGGACGAGTGGTCGGCCACCCTGACGAGCGAGAAGCATCTGGCGCCGTCCACGATCCGCAGCTACCAGGGCACGGTTCGGCTGTTCACCGACCTCCTCATCGACGCCCGATACGGCTGGGGACCGGCCTGCGAGGAAGCGTTCGGCACTTTTCCGGTGGCGATCTGTCATGAGTGGAATACCCTGCCTCACCTGCAGGATTACGAAGGCGACCCGGAAGCGAGGCCGTTCACCAGGGAAGAGCTGCAGCGGTTCCTCGACTATGCCGACGACCAGGTCGCACGCGCCGTGAAGTCCAAACGCAAGGGCGCCCTCGCCGCCTACCGGGACGCCACCCTTTTCAAGGTCATCTATGGTTGGGGGCTTCGGCGGACCGAGACGTCCAAGCTCGATGTGGTCGACTTCGGACGCAATCCGCAGGCCCGGCAGTTCGGCCGGTACGGCACGCTCAACGTCCGTTACGGCAAGGCGAAGAAGGGTCAGCCGCCACGGCGCCGGAACGTGCTGTCGGTGATGGACTGGGCCGTCGAGGCGGTCGCCGACTACGTCGAAAATGTCCGCCCGCGCTTCGGGTTCCCCGATCACCCTGCTCTGTGGATCACCGAGCGCGGGGGCCGCCTTCAGCCCGGGTCGATCAACGATCGGTTCGAGGCATATCGGGATGCCCTGGGGCTGCACAAAGAGTTGACCCCGCACGGACTTCGCCATTCCTACGTCACGCATCTGACCGAGGACGGAGTGGACCGGCGCTTCATCCAGCAGCAGGTCGGCCACGAGTGCGACAGCTCCCTGGCCATCTACACGCACGTCAGCGACGACTTCATGAACACTTCCCTGCACAAGGCACTGGTGCCGGCGTTCGCCGGGGCCTGACAGGAGGGATCCGGCGATGGCCGCCAAGCTCGACTACCACTGGCACCTGCGCAAAGTCATGGCCGACCGCGGGATGTTCTCCACCACCGACCTCATCCCTCCGCTCGCTGAACGCGGCATCAGCCTGTCGTCGAGTCAGGTCTACCGACTCGTCGTCGAGCGACCGGAGCGACTGAGCCTGAAGATCCTCATGGCCCTGCTCGACATCCTCGACTGCACCATGGACGACCTCATCGAGCCCATCGCGGTGGCTGGGACCGTGAAGAAGCCGAAGAAGGCGGCCGTCGGCGGCGGCCCGTCATCCGGTTCGGAGGGACTTGGCGGGCTGCGGCCAAAGCGGGCCAGGATCAGGGGTGTTGACCGGTCATGACCACCGCTGACCATCTCGACCGCGCCGTTGCAGACCCGATCGGCCTGATCACGGACCTCGTCGCCGACGCCGAGAAGGCACTCGACGCTGACACGATCCGGGCCGTGGTCACCGCCGTCGTCGGCGGCCGCGCGAAGTCACGACAGCTGGCCAAGGCCCTGGCGATGCGGCCCGCAGTCCTGACCGACGGCCGGTCCCCGGCGCCACGGGCCATCGGTGATCTCCTCATCGAGCTCCGCAAGGTCGGCGCCTCGGCGATCACGGCGCCGGTCTGCGCCGAGTGCGGCAAGCAGCTACGAACCCTCCAACGCAAGGGCCAGGACTGGTTCTGCTCGGTCTGCGGACAGGAGACCGCCGAGTGCACCACCTGCGGCAACGTCCGACGCGTCGGCTTCCGGGACCGCAAGGGCCTGCCGCGTTGCAAGATGTGCCCCGACATCGACGAACGTGATCCGGTCACGGTCGTCCACGACCTGATCACCGCGATCACCCCGGATGCCGACCGCGATGCGATCGCCGAGGCCCTCCGCCACACGGCACCCCACCGCCCCACCTACCGGCAGCGACTGGTCTGGGCCCTGGAAGAGAACCCCCGACTGCTGACCGGGGAGGGCCATTTGGCGCCGCATCGCGCCATCCTGAAGTTCATCGACCTTCTGCATGAGGCCGGTGTCGCCGGGATCGTGAGGCCCGTCTGCCCTCGCTGCCGCCGGGTGGTCCGCATCGACAAGCCGCTCGACGGGCAGCGAGTCTGCCGCAACTGCATCGCCAAGTCCCGCATCGAAGAATGCGTACGCTGCGGAGCCCGACGCGAGCCAGCCACTCGCGATGACGAGGGACGGCCGTTGTGTCCGAACTGCCTGGTCAACGACCCTGCGAACGTCGAGGTCTGCATCGGCTGCGGCAAGCGTCGCCGAGTACAAAACCGCACCTCTGACGGTCCTCTCTGCCCCAACTGTTGCCCCCTGCCCATCCTGGTCTGTTCGATCTGTGGTCGCACCGCACCCGGCACCCACTCCCGTCTGACCGGACTGCCCCGCTGCGGCGGCTGCGACAGACGCCAAGCTCACTGCACCTCCTGCGGGAGGCTCCGCGGCATACACTCCGGCACCGCCGAAGTCCCCATCTGTGGACACTGCACCGCACCGGACGCCGAGCTCTGGCGCCCCTGTCCCACCTGCGGGGAAGCGGAACGACTGCGATCCTCCGGTCCGTGCCCTCGCTGCACGCTCAAGCAGCGGCTCCACGAACTCCTCGCCAACGGCTCGGGCGCGATACCCCCGAAGCTTCAAGCCCTCCATGAGGCCCTGGCCAACACCGAACGAGCCGCCACCGGGCTGCGCTGGCTCTCTGGCGGCATCGTCTCCACCGTACTGTCCGACCTCGGCTCCGGCCGCCGCCTCCTCACTCACGAAGCCCTGGACGAACTCCCCGAAGGCAAGGTCGTCGAGCACATCCGCAGCGTCCTCGTCGCCAGTGGCGCCCTGCCCACGCGGGACGAGCAGATGGTCCGTCTCGAACGACACGTCAAAGACCTCGTCACCTCCCATGCGACGGCCGAGGGGCGGAAGATCCTGCACCGGTACGCGACTTGGCACCTCCTACGACGGCTTCGCCGTCGCAGTCGCGGCAAGGAGACCACGTACTACCAGCTCCAGGTCGCGCGGCAACACCTGCGGGCAGGGGTCTATCTCCTGAACTGGCTCGAAGGCCAGAACTTGACCCTTGCCACCTGCCGACAGACCGACCTTGAACGTTGGATGACCAGCGAGGACGCCCGTCTTCGCCAGGAGGCAGGCCACTTCGTGCGCTGGGCCCTGGCCCAGAAGATCGCCCGCGATCTCAGCTTCCCGGCCGAGCGATGGAACGGCCCCTCGCAGCCGATGGACGACGAGGCCCGTTGGGCCACCGCCCGCCGTCTGCTGCACGACGACACCCTCAAGCCCGAAGACCGCCTCGCCGGCCTGCTGTTGCTCCTCTACGCCCAGTGGCCCGCGGCGATCTCCCGGCTCACCATCGATCATATCGAGGAGACCGACGGAGCAATCCGCCTCCGGCTCGGCGCCGTCCCAGTCGAGCTTCCCGCACCCGTCGCTGAACTGGCCCTCCAACAGGTCGAGGTTCGCCGCAGCCATGCCGTCCTCGGCCGCACAGACTCGACCTGGCTCTTCCCCGGAGGCCAGCCCGGCCGCCCGATCAGCGCCTGGGCCATGGGCGAACGACTCCGCAAACTCGGCATCCGGCTCGCCCAGGCCCGCTCGACCGCCCTGTTCCAGCTCGCCACCGAACTGCCCGCCGCGATCCTCGCCCGCACCCTTGGCATCGACATCACCGTCGCCGTCAAGTGGCAACGAGCCGCCGCCGGAGACTGGGCGGCATACGCAGCCGAGATCAGCCGCCGGAAGAAGGATTCATGAGGGCATCGCTAACGGTCGCACAGTTCCCTATCACCTGGGACGTTAAGCGGAATGTGGAGTTGATCTCCGAGGTCTTGGCCGAAGCCTGGCCCGACGACATCGTCGTCCTGCCCGAGGGCGCGCTGTCAGGCTATGGGCCTGACCTCTCCGTCCTGGGCGACCTCGACACTCTGGCCCTGGCGAACGCCACAGACCATGTCGCCGACCTGGCGCAGCGGAAAGCGGTCCATCTGTTCTGCGGCACGTTGCTCTTCGACCAGGGAGTCTGGAGCAACGCCGCCGTCTACTTTTCACCCAACGGCGCGAGGTGGATCTACCGGAAGATCAACCTGGCGATGAACGAACGCGGCCGACTGGAAGCGGGGACCGACCTCTCCCCCCTTTCCATCCCGATGACCGGCGGGCAAGTCAGCCTCGGTGTCCAAATCTGCCGGGAGATCCGCTTCCCCGAGCAATGGCAGCACCTCGCCAGCAGCGGGGCGCAGGCGTTCATCTATCTCACCCACGCCGCCAATACAGCCGAGCCAGCCGGGGTTTGGAGAAGCCACCTCATCAGCCGCGCAGCGGAGAACCAGCGGTTCGTCCTTGCGGCGAACGTCGCGGACCCTCACCAGCACTGCCCCAGCATGATCATCTCTCCGCGAGGAGAGGTCCTGGCCGAGGTGACGTCCGGCGACACCGCCGTCATCAGAACCACCATCGATCTTGACCAGACCGGCAATTGGTACCTCGGCCAGCGGCGGCAAGACCTGCTGAGGCTGTCCTACGAAGGACAGGGCAGATCAATGTAAACGGCGCAAAGCGCGGCTGCCCACAGGCAGGCATTCGGAGGGTTCCAATACCCGAGCCCACCGTTACATGTTCACCGCGCCCGCATCGAAGAGGCATGGGCCGCCGCGCAAGAACGCGCCGCCGAGCGGCTGAGGGGACTGGGCCAGTGAAATGGAACCTGAGGCTGACCGCTGCACAGCGCGGGGTGTGGAAGGCCTCCGAGCTGCAACGCGCGCTGGCGGAACACGGATTGACCATCTCCGCCGGCAAGATGTCCGCGCTGTGGGTCGGCCAGCCGGTATCGGTCAAGCTCGCCGACCTCGACGTCATCTGTGTCACGTTGAATTGCTCGGTGGCGGACCTGCTGCTGCCCGAGCCCGAGACCGTCACCCGGCCCGCCACCCAGAGCGCACCAGCAGCAGCGTCCGCCGTTGCATCTCCGTCCGGGCCGGCGCAGATCGTGCCCCGTCGCCGCGACGGCCGCACACTGCCGCCCAGGTGAGCTGCGGTGAAGACTCTCCCCGCCCGGGTCAGGGGTCCGGAAAGCTGTCGGGAGTGCCTGGCCTGGGGCGTCTTCCGGCGCCGCGGTCTGTGCCGGGCCTGCGCACAGAGCCATGTGCGGCGCCGTCCCATCGGGCCTTGCTCCGCCTGCGCTCGCCACGTGCCGCTGCTGAAACAGCATTGCCGTCTGTGCTGGCACCAAGGCCGTCTTGAACGTTCCAGCAGTACCTACACGCTGCTCCTGCCGCATGTCTCCAAGGTCCGTCACCACCAGCTCTACCTCGCCGACCTCATCCATCGCGTCGACCTGAACACCACCGCCCACCGCCGGGCCCGTGCTGCTGCGCAGCCCCTGCGGTCCCTGCCACCGTCGGCCTGGCACGCGCCGCCGCTGTTCGAGCACCACGTCCGCGACTACGACGCCGCGCAGCGTCCCGATCTGCGCAAGGAACCCATCCCGGACAACCCCGTGCTCCACCGCGCTCTGCACGTCGCCGACGAGCGACGCCAGGCCCGGGGATGGTCTGAATTCGTCTACGGCAACGTCCGGCGCGGTCTGCTCCTGCTTCTGGCCCGGCATCCCGACGGCGAGCCGCTCTACGCCTCCCAGCACCATCAGGCACTGAGGCGCCTGGGCTGCATCGGCCTGACCAACGAGATCCTCAGCGATATCGGGCTGCTCGTTGACGACCGGCCCGCAGCCTTGGACAGGTGGATCACCAAGCAACTCGCTCCGCTCAGCCCCGCTTTCGCCACCCCGGCCGGCCAGTGGGTCGAAACCCTCCGCCGCGGCGGCCCGCGCAGCCGTCCTCGCAGCACCGGCACGGTCATCACCCAGCTCGTTCACGCGCTGCCCGCGCTCAAGGACTGGTGCACCCGCTACGACCATCTGCGCGAAGTCACCCGCCAGGACGTGCTGGACCACCTCGCCCCGCTCACCGGATGGCCACGCAACCGTACCCTCACCGCTCTGCGCTCGCTGTTGCGCTGGTCGAAGCAACACCAATTGATCTTCCAAAACCCCTGTCACCACATCCAGATGCACGCCGTTGCGCACAACGTCCTCCAGCCCCTTGAACCGCAGGACATCAAGGCGGCCATCGACGCCGTCGACACCCCGGCCCAGCGCCTGGCTATCGCCCTCGCCGCCATCTACGCCGCCCGATCGGCGGACATCCGCGCCCTCCGACTCGATGACGTCGACCTCCCCGGCCGCACCCTGGCCGTCGCCGGCCGCACTCACCGGCTCGACGACCTGACATGGGGCCTGCTGCACAACTGGCTCGCCTACCGCACCCAGCGATGGCCCCACACGGCCAACCCGTACCTGCTGATCAACCACGTGACCGCAGTACGCCTCACCCCGGCCAGCAGCACCTGGCCCGTCGGCCCGTCCCTGCGCGGACTGCCCGCGACTCTCGAACGGCTCCGGATCGACCGACTGCTGGAGGAAGCCTTGACCAACGGCCCGGACCCACTCCACCTCGCCGAGGTCTTCGGCCTGAGCTCCCCGACCGCCATCAGGTACGCGGACTCCGCCCGGCAACTCCTCGCCGACCCCGCGCAGAACCAACCCCTCGGATTCACCACGAACCCAAGTGCCGGACCGGCCTGATCCCCGAAAGAGCACTTCAGTTACTCCTGAATTCACGTCAGTTTTCATGAACCCACGCAACTTTGGATGGCGGAGAGGGCGATCAGGTCGCTGTGCGCCACCCCGGGGCTGGCGTCGGCGGGTGGGGTGGGAATGAGGCGGTCGTCGGCGGGGTGGGCGTGCGCGACGATGACGTGTTGCAGGTACCGGAACCCGGCGGTGCGGGCACAGGCGATGAGGGAGCCGAGCGGGTCGGTGAGAATGCCCTCGTCCCGACGCTGGCGCGTGGCCAGCAGCAGTCCGTCGGCGGGCAGGAGCCGGTGCGCACGGTGAAAGAAGCCGGCCCAGCCGTCTTCCATGGCTCCTGGCATCTCGCTGACCCCGCATACCGGCACCTCGGTGGGGTCCGGGAGGGTGTCGGGGTGGAGTTCGGCGAGCAGCAGCGAGAGCCTGCTGGGGGTGCCGTTGGTGTAGGTGATGACGGGGATGCGCACGTCCATGCCCGGCTCGGTGTCCCGTACGGAGATCTTGAGCAGGGGTGCGGGCTGTTGACCGGGCCGGGTGGTGAACACGGTCCGGATGCGCTCGATGGCCCAGTCGGGCAGCACGGTGCCCGGAGCTGGTGCGGCGTGCGGCTGGTCGGGGGCGGGGAGCCAGATGGTCGTCGGCAAGGGACGTGCGATACGCGGACGAGCGGGGTCCGTGGTGCGGCGTGGGGTGGTGGACATTGACAGGTGGCGCCCGAAAAGCGGGACCGGTCCGTCTGGTGCTGACGTGAAGTAATAGAGAGGCGACCGGCCGGATTTGACATCGCGCGGCGTGCGTGTTCGATCCGGCGACGCGGCAGCAGGCTGACCGAGTCATCGTGGCTCTGGTCGCTGGCTTGGTTGCCTTTTCCCAGCTCAGCCGCATGACGAGCCAGTGTCGAGCCATCAGCGAACCACTGCCGAGCCACCCGTGCGAGCAACCCGAAAGGCGGCCAGGCACACGGCACGAAGTTCTTCTTTGTTCGATATCAAAATGGCGGTAGCTACATGACTGACAGCGGCCAAGATCGTTTCCCCGCGTACGGTTACCGATTCCCTGTGGGCGGTCCCCGCTGGCGGCCACTTACGCTCCCCGCGCTCGGGCTACTGAACACGGTCAGTCATCGCCGAAGTGCCGTCGTGCCGCCCGCACCGTCGCGGCGACACCCTCCAGGGCCATCCGTAGGCACTGCGTATGCCAACGACGGGAGGGAGGGGAAGAGTTCCTCCCGCTGAGGCGACGATGTCCGAGTTCGTGAGAGGAGCACGGTGTGAGTTGGCAGCCGTATGTGGATGGCAACCTTGTAGGCAGCGGCAAGATCGGGAATGCTGCGATCTACGGTCTCGATGGTGGGCAGTGGGCGGCCAGTAGGGGCTTCGCTCTCTCGCCCGAAGAATTCCATGAGATCAAGGCCGGGTTCGACGATCCTGCCGTCTTGCTTGCGGGAGGCGTGCACGTCGCGGGCACGAAGTACCTAGCGATCGAGGTGGACGCGACCCGCGTTCACGGTAAGCGGGGAGCCGCCGGGGTGCTCGCCGAGAAGACGAAGAAGGCAGTCGTCATCGGCGTCTACAACGAAAACACTCAGCCGGGCGAGGCGAACAAGGTTGTGGGCGGTGTCGTCGATTACCTCAGGAGTGCCGGTTTCTGAGGCGCCGGAACTGAGTAGGGGCGGCGGCTGACGCAGGGACCGCTGCCTCCTTCTGGCCGCCGGTCGACGAGCAGCGCGCCGCAGTGAAGGCGGCGCCGCCCCGGCGCCGACAACTGCCCTGCCTTCAGCCTCTGAGGGCAGTCCGGGCGGTTCCGTATCGCCCTGTGCCAGCCGATCAGGGGCGGAGCTGGCCATCGTCACTGAGTGTGAAATTCGACATGGCCAAGTGACTCCCCATCAGGTGGCCGTGTGTGGGGAAAACCAAAGGCTCTGATCAACATTTCGGGATGACCGAGCGTGACCGGCTGTCAGTTCGCTCTTTGAGCTGATGTGTTGCGTGATCACATAGTTGATGTGCTGCTGCCGCATCTGACGGCGGTGGCCATAGAGGACATCCAGGTCATCGGTGCGGGGGTGCGGATCACCGCCTTGGTTGCCGCGGATACTTCACGGTGTCCGGGCTGCGGGACGCAATCGCACCGTGTCCATGACCGATACCGTCGGCGGCTTGCCGATGTCGCGACCGGCGGCCGGCCGGTGACGATATACCTGACGGTCCGCCGGTTCCGATGCGGGGAGCCCTCGTGTGCGCGTCGGACCTTCGCCGAGCAGGTCGAGGGACTCAGCTTCCGGTATGGCCGGCGAAGCCAGCTCCAGCAGGCGATGCCGGTGGCGATCGGCCGCCTCCTGGCTGGGTGAGCCGGTGCCCGTCTCGCCGGCCATCAGGCGGCGGTAGACCTCGCCCGCGCCGCAGGCGGCGAGTACGGCGCCTACAACCACCCCGACGGCGGCGCCGTCGTATGGATCACCCTCCCCGCCCTTCCACCGCCGCCCAGGTCCTCTTGATGCACCCCAAGCGCCATGCCCTCTGCTTGCCATGGGCGCCGCTATTCGCGGAGGCGGACTCCTTTGACGGCGGTGTCGAAGGCCGGCCGATATCGGTCCCATTGTTCATTCGGCGCGGAGAGGTAGATCACGTACTGAGTGCCGTCGGCGCCGCTGAAGGCCAGCTCCACTGCCCGGTACCCCCGTGCTCTGCCCTGGAACGTGAACTCCCAGTACCCCGCGGGTCGTCCCCGGAACGTCGTGGGGCCCATCCTGACCCGTTCGTAGCCCGGGTTGTCGCGACGCGTCTGGGCTTCTTCGGTCTCCCGCCAGTGCCGAAGAGGATCCTCGCCCGCGAACTCGACGACGTCGATCCTCAGGCTGGCCAGCCCGGAGATGTAGGCGACCTCACCGCCAGGCATGTTCCGGAAGGTCCAACCGTCCTGCACAGGGAAGGAGAAGCCCTGGCCCGCCTTCTCAAGGTGGTACCCGCGGGGCAGCGGTGGGAGTGATGACGGCGACGAAGGACCAGGGCCCGGCGGGTGGCCGGAGGCGCCTGCCCCCGACGGGTGCGCGCTCGGCGAGGCTTCCCCACCCCCGGGCCAGAGCAGCGCACCGCCCGTCGCGATTGCGGCCGCCACCACCGTCGAGACCATCCACAGCGCCATACGGCGGCCCCGCTTGCCCCCTGGCACCGGAACCGCCGGGCTGGCCTCACGGGCCTCCGACCGCGTGGGTGGGTCGAGGGGAATGGCTTCCGTTCCGGGCGCGAGGCCCAGGAGGCGTTCGGCCTCATGGGCGTCCATGCGCCGGTCGGGTTCCTTCACCAGCAGGCCCTCGATCACCGGTGTGAGGTGCCCGGCGTTGCTTGGCGGCGGGCACTCCTCGGTGGCGATGGCGTACGCCGTCTCGATCGCGGTGTCCCGCTGGAAGGGTGTGCGTCCTTGGACCGCCTGGTACAGCATGGCTCCCAGGGCCCACAGGTCGCAGGCGGGGCCGGGCTCGGCGATCCCGGGCCGGAGGCGTTCCGGCGCCAGGTACTGGATCGAGCCGACCAGCTCGCCGGTCTTGGTCAGTGACGGTGCTCCGGGCTCCACGGCGATCCCGAAGTCGGTGAGGACGATCCGCCCGTCGTTCCCCAGGAGAACGTTGGCGGGCTTGACGTCCCGGTGCAGCACTCCGACGTCGTGCGCGGCGCGCAACGCGGCGGCCATGGCCCGGCCGATCCGGGCCGCCTCGCCGGGTGGCACGGTATTCTGCCGCTTCAGAACGTCGCTCAGTGTGACCGAGGGTATGTACTCCATGACGATGCACGGCAGCCCCTCGTCGTCGACAACATCGTGCACAACGATCACGTTGGGGTGGGTGATCCGGGCGGCACTTCGGGCCTCCCGGCGGGTGCGCTCGTAGAGCCGCTGGACCTCGTCGTCGTGCAAGTGCAGCGGAACGTGAAGTTTCTTCACCGCGACGTACCGGCCGAGCAACTCATCCTCGGCCCGCCACACGGTGCCCATCCCGCCACGGCCCACATGCTCCGCCAACCGGTAACGGTCGGCTATGAGCCGCCCCAGATCAGACACCCGTGACCTTCACTTCCCCGCATGCCCGAGCATGCCCGACAGATTGCGGGAGAACCCTAGACGCGCGCTGGTTGCATGGCCACAGCAGCGGATTCCCCGAGCAGTACGGCGTCCCACCGGCAGCCTCTACCGGTCCCACCAAGGTCGCGTACTGATGGCAATCACAAGGAGGCATGTGGCAGGCCCGTTGGGGCGCGGATCGAGACGAAATCCACTGCATCCTCCCTGTGGTAGCGGAAAAGTGGGTGTTCGGGAGGAATCTGGCGTTCCGCCCGACGTCTCCAACGTAGAGAGTGATTAGGGCAGGATCGGCCCTACATCGATAAAGGGGGGAGGCGCGGCAAAGCCTCCGGCTGGCCGTCGCAGGCAGCTGACCAACAGCAGACCGGGGCCCACAGGCCGTGGCTGTCAGGGACACGGCCCGGGGCCCCGGAACCGTGCATTCCTTGGTCGGACGGCGGCAGCGATGAAGTTCGTGTGCCACCCGCCGACCGGGCTCGGTTGCCCTTCTGCGGGCTACCAGCATTCACGACATATCCCACTATTCTTCTCGTATGCCGAGACCCTTGGGTGATCTGGAAGACGCGGTGATGACGCGGGTCTGGGAGTGGAACCGCCCGGTCACCGTTCGAGAAGTCCTGGAAGATCTCCAGAAGGAACGGTCGATCGCCTACACAACGGTCATGACCGTATTGGACAACCTCCATCAGAAGGGCTGGGTGCGCCGCGAAGCGGAAGGCCGCGCCTATCGCTATAGGGCGGTCTCCACTCGCGCCGCCTACTCGGCCGCACTGATGAACGAAGCATGGTCTGTCAGCGATAACCCCGCTGCCGCTCTTGTGGCGTTCTTCGGCATGATGTCGCCGGAACAACGGCACGCTCTGCGCGATGCCGTACGGATGGTGCAGGGCGACGATCGGGCCGAAGCAGGGGAAGAACAGGCGTCGCCCCCGGAATGCCCAGGGAAACAGGACCAGGAAGAAGAGCCACAGCCCGCTGACGAGAGGGTCCGCTGGCCTTGACCTGGCCGATGACGTGAAACTCGCCCTCCGGATCCGGATACAACAGGTCTACTGGGTGCTGTATTGCAACCAGTCAGCCCAGCTGCCGGTGATCAGGCAGGCGCGAGAAACGTCTCCCGGCCGTGGTTGGGTACCCGCTGAGTCCTGCAGCACCGACCCGGTCGACCGGACCGTCCCGGAGATTCGCCACTTGCCCGGCGCTCTGTGATCCCACCGATCATGACCCCGCGCTGGCTGCTGACCTGGTCCCGATCATCCCAACCAGCAGCCCACCGCTCAGAGGCTGCGGCAGGCGCCTGCCAACACTGGGTGGACACCACGAGCTTCATCACCCGGGTCGTGGCCGACCAGGCCGAGGCCGAGCGGTCCGGCCGGACAGGATCCCGACGACCCTCGCCCGGCCGCGGCCGTTTCTCCGAGCCCGGTACCGCGTCATGGCTTTCTTGCGGGAACTGCCGCACCCGCACCGGCCCGGCGGAGCACACGGTGTCGACCAGCTCCGGCAAGACCTCCGCGAAGCCGGCGGCACCGTGGCCTGCTATCCCGCCCCCCTCGATAGCGTCACGAGGCGGGCGGACGGACTCCCCGACCTCGCCACCGGCTACTGCCGCTTGGTCACCAACTCCCGGGACGTGGCCCGCTACCAGAGCCTGATCCCCCCTGGTCGGACCAGCAGACGGACTACGTCGTGCGTATCCGCCCCGAGCTGATCAACGGTGTCCGGCCGGCGGGGGACGACTGAGGCATATCCATCACGAGCGTTGTCGATAAATACCCGCGAGTCGTGATCACGGCGACGGACTTACCCGACGCCACCGCACCGATGAGCCGGCGTTGCGACCATGCGGTGGCCCGTTGCGGTGGCGTGCCTTGCGTGGCGGGCTGTCGTTAGTGGCGGTGAAGGGGTCCGCCTCGCCCTGGTCCTCCGCTCCGCTGTCGTGGCGGTGCCGGGGCGTTGGGGGACCTTCTTGACCCCAAGTGCCGCTGGCTGTCTGCGTGCTCAACGTGGTGCTTGGGGCCGTCCGCTGTCCGGGGCAGGGACTACGGATTTGCACCGTTCGACGGTGATGTTGATGCTCGCCCAGGACATCGATCGCTGGCTGCGGGGGCGAGCAGGCCGGGTACGGCAGCGCAGTAGCGCCGGCAGTCGCCTTCACGGCCCCGTCCGACGATTCCGCAGGGGTTGCCTCCCGGCTGCAGCCGCCCCGCCCTGTGGCGCCGTGGAGAGGCCCCGGATGGTGTCCCGCACGGGCACCGCAGCCTAGACTTGCAGAGTTCTTCAATTCGCAAGATGTCGTAGTGGTCAATCGCGTCGCCGTGTGGAGGTCTGGGTGGGCGGCTTTGCCGAAGCAGTGCAGGAGCGGGTACGGCGGGCGCGGGCCGCTGTCGCGGCGGCGTACGAAGCCGAGGACGCGTACGAAGTGTCGGTGGCCGAGGACGAGCTGGACGACGCGCTGCGGGTAGCACGCGGCCTTGGCGTGGATCCCGATGCCGCCCCGGAGGCGGAGAACGGAGGCGCGGGATGAACCGGATGCAGGTTCCGCTGTATCAGGCGAAGGCGGAGTTCTTCCGGATGCTGGGGCATCCGGTCCGTATCCGCGTGCTGGAACTGCTGCAGGACGGGCCGAAGCCGGTGCGGGAACTGCTGGCGGCGATCGAGGTGGAGCCGTCCAGCCTTTCGCAGCAGCTGGCGGTGTTGCGCCGGGCGGGGATCGTGACCGCAACGCGAGGCGGGTCAACGGTGGTGTACGAGCTGGCGGGCGGGGATGTGGCGGAATTGCTGGGGGCGGCGCGGCGGATCCTGGTGGAGCTGCTGGCCGGGCAGCAGGGCCTGCTCACCGAGCTTCGGGAGTCCGGCGCGGGTGTGCGCGAGGGGGCGTCGTGAGGTGGGTGGGCCGGTTCCTGCCGCGGCGGCGGCAGATCCCGTCTGATGCGGCCTGTGAGCACGCGGTGCCGCAGGTGCGGCGGCATGTGTTCACCGTGCCCGTCCGGCCCGGTGCGGTCCGCGTCGCCCGGTCGGAGGCTGCCACGAAGCTTGCCGAGTTCGGTATCACCCCGAGTTCCTTGCTGTCGGACGCGGCGCTGCTGGTGGTCAGCGAGCTGGTGGCCAATGTGCTGCGCCATGCCGCGGACCGGTCGCCCACGGCGGATGTCGGGGTCACGGTCGGCGCGGGGCAGCTCGTGATCGGCGTTGCCGACCACGACCCTCGGATCCCGATAGTGGAGGGCGATGCGGTGGGTGCGGGTCTGCGGACCGTTGCCGAACTGACCGCGCGGTTCGGTGGCACGCTCACGGTCGAGCCCGACTGGGCCGGCCAGGGCAAGGATGTCCTGGCCCGCTTCCTCATCCCCGGTGCTGATGCCCGGTGAGCCGCGGCGGATGGAGGCCCTTTCCATGTGCTTTGAGATCACGTACCTGCATGCCGACGGCGACTGTCCGTCGCATGAGGCGGGCCTCGACGAGATCGCCATGCTGGTCGAGTGTGCCGGCCGGACGGGGGGGCCGGTCCGCATACACCCCGTCATCGGACCACCGAGCCTTGATATCCAACACGCCCAGGAGAGCAGCCATGCCTGACGACCAGGTCGACGACCAGTCCATACCCGAACCGTCTTTCGGCGGTGGGATGTCCGAGGAGCGCAAGGAGCGGGGCGCGTCCTGGCGGGTGTTCCTCTACATCGCCGGCAGCCACCTCCTGTTGGGGTTCATGGCGCTCCTGTTCTACCTCGGCAGTCACGCCGGAAAGTAGCCGTCACGGTGCCCCGGTGGTACGGGAGAAGGGAAGGCGGAGACGGTGATCGCTGTCGTGGGTCATGCGGATCTCACCCCGCAGACACTGAAGCTGCTGGAGGCCGAGCTGAGCGACAGACTCCAGCGTCTGGCGCAGCCTGGGTCGATGGTCCTGGTACGGGCCGGTTGTGGGTTGCCTGTTGCGGCGGGGCGGGCCGCGCGCAGGGCCCGCCTGCCCTTGGTGGTGGTGCTGCCTTCGCAGGACGCGGTGCCCGCGCTCCTTTCGGGGCGCGACCAGGCGGCGGCTGGGGAGCTGCTGTTCCTCGCCGCGCATGTGCGCCTGCTGTCGTACGACCCCGCGGACCGGGACGCGTGCGTGAGCGCCGATGAACGTCTGGTCTGCTCCAGCTCTCAGCTGCTGGCGGTCTGGGACGGCTCGCCTGCTCATGACCAGGACGCCACGGCTGACGTGATCGCCTACGCCCACGGCCGGCGCATTGCGACCGAGACTCTCTGGGCGCCCGGCTACGCCCGCTACAGCACGCTGCCCTTGCCTGAGGAGCCGTCGTGAACGCCGCGCCGCTGGGTCCCGCGCGCAGGGTCGACCTCTCCAGTCAGGAGTGTATGGAGCTGCTGGCCTCGGTCACGGTGGGCCGTGTGGTCTTCTCGCATCACGCGCTGCCCGCCGTCTGTCTGGTTTCTCACCTCATCGACGACGGTTGTGTGGTGATCCGCGCCCACCAGGACGCGTCCTTGGTGGGATCGGCCTCGGTTTGCGGTGTTGTCGCGTATGAGGCCGACGTGCTCGCCCCGGCCACCCGGACCGGATGGAGCGTGGTCGTCACGGGTAGGACGAGCCTGGTGCGTGCCTCGGCGGAACTGGCCTGCTACCGGAGGCTGTTGACTCATTGGGCCGACGGTGGCGGTGGCGTGGACCAGGTCGTACGCATCAGCCCGGACATCGTCACCGGCTACCGACTGGTTGGCACCGGACCCGTGTTGACGTAGTGGGCTTCGCCTGCGCCGGCTTGCCGCCGGCCTGGCCCGCCTCGTCGTCAGAGGTCGTTGCCGGCGTAGGAGAGGTTGAAACTCTTATTGGTCAGGGGGAAGTCGGGGACGATCGTGTCATTGAGGGCGAGGGGGAGCGCGGGCCAGTTGAAGAAGGAGGGGTCGACGGGTTTGACTCGGGCCAGGGTGTGGTCGGGGTTGGTTTCGACGCGGGTGGTGATGGTGCCGCGCCAGCCCTCGACGATGCCCACGCCGGAGCCCGGGGCCTCCGGGTCCGGGAGGGGTGGCCAGGTGGTGGTCGCGCCGGGGTGCAGGCTGTCGGCCAGATGGTTGATCAGGGCTGTGGAGGCGTCGATCTCCTCGGCGCGGACGAGGAAGCGGGCCAGGACATCGCCGCGGGTATGCACGGGGACCGTAGGTGGCTGGTTGTCGGTGTGGAAGGGGTGGGCGGTGCGGGCGTCGGTGGGCAGGCCGCTGGCGCGGGCGATGTAGCCGAGGCAGCCAAGGTCGCGGGCGGCGGTGGTGGTCAGGTGGGCGGTGCCGGTGAAGCGGTCGCGGATGGTGGAGTGGGCCAGGGCGAGGTCGGCGATCTGGCGGATGTCGTCGCGAACGGCGCGCATTCGGGCGGGGTCGGGGAGGGCGCGCAGGACGGCGCCGCCACCCCCACGCCGACCAGGACGAGCCCCATGTTCTCGCTCGTCGAATACGCCAGCAGCCGCTTGAGATCCGAAGCCATCGCCGCCTGCAAGATCCCATACACCGCCGACACGGCGCCGACCGCGATCAGCCCCAGCCACCACCACATCGGCCCACCGCCCAGCAGGTCGAAACCCACCCGCACGATCCCGTAGATCCCGAGATTGACCATCGCCGCGCTCATCAACGCCGAGACGTGACTGGGGGCTTCGGGGTGAGCGCGCGGCAGCCAGGCGTGCAGCGGAACCGCCCCGGCCTTCGAGGCGAACCCGGACGCCACCGCGACGAACACCACCGAGCGCATCGACGGCGACATCCCCGCCGCCCCGGCTCGCAGCTCGGCAAAGCTCTGCCCTCCGGCCTGCGCGGCGAACAGTGCCAGGCCGATGAGCAGCAGCACCAGCCCCAGATGGGTCATCACCGCGTACCACAGCCCGGCGTGCCGTACCGAGGCCCTCTCCTGGTGCTCGGCCAGCACCCCCCGCCCCCGCGGTGCAGGCCCCCACCGCCGCCGCCCGCCCCCGACCGCGCACCAGCATCCCGGCCACGGCGCCCGCACTGGCCAGCGCGGACGCCGCGCCGAGTGCGGGCCCGATCACGCTCATCGGCCGGTCACGGTCCGCAGCGCTGCCACGATCTCCTCAGGCCGTGGCGGACATCCCCGCACTTCCACATCCACCGGCACCACGTCGCCGACCGCCCCCTCGACCCCGTACCCCCCAGCGAACTCACCGCAGTTGACGGCGCAGTCCCCCACCGCGACCACCACCCGGGGCTCGGGCATCGCGGCAACGGTACGGCGCAGTGGCTCGGCCATGTTCCGCGTCACCGGGCCGGTCACCAGCGCCACATCCGCATGCCGGGGCGAGGCCACCATCCGGGCGCCGTACCGCTCGGCGTCATACACCGGATTGAACGCCGCCGCGATCTCGATCTCACAGCCATTGCACGAGCCGGCGTCGATGCATCGCACCTGCGCGGAGCCACCCAGCGCCCGGGCCGCGGGCAAGGGAGTGGCCGTGGGCCGCGGCGGAGCGGGCTCCGCCACCCGCCCGGTGTCACAGATCTTGCGCAGCAGGCTCATCACAGACTCCTACACGTCAGCAATTCCGGTGCCTCACGATGCGCGGAGCGGCCGTCCCCCTTGCTGCCACCAGAGCGCGGGATCACGCTCGGAGAACGGCCGCCGTTTTAGGGGTTACGACGGTGCGCGGCCCGGCGGGTTCGGCTCCGACGTGGCGGCCCGCAGGTCCGCCAGCAGCTCGGCCTGCCCGGCCAGCACCCCCGTGAGGATGGTGCGCGCCACCTTGAGCAGCTCCGCAACATGAGGACTGGTCAACGAGTAATAGACGGTCGACCCCTCCTTGCGGGTGACGACCAAATTGGCGCGCCTGAGAACCGCGAGCTGCTGGGACAGATACGCCGGCTCCACATCGATCTGCGTCAGCATCTCCGAGACCGCGTGCTCCCGCTCGCTCAGCAGCTCCAGTACCCGAATCCGCACCGGATGCCCCAGGGTCTTGAAGAACTCCGCCTTCAGCTGATACAGCGGCGCACTCACCGGACCAGCCTCCCGCCAGTCCTCGACGGCCACAGTGACCGCTCTCCCGCGCATCGAGTCCACCCATTCGTCAACGTCATAGGGCCATCCTCGCCGAGCATGTCCGGCGTCATGACCTCTCTAATTGCTAAAGTTAGCAACTCTAGAAGTCTTTGGAGGGAGATTCGTGCGGATCACACCCCTGCGCGGCGCGGGCGCCGTTCTGCTCAAGTGCCCCGACCCGGCCTGCGGCCTGACCTGCCGCCCCACCGCCTTGGCTGCGCAGGGCCGTTGTCCCGCCTGCGGCCACGACCGCATGATCCGGCTGGACCTCGCCCGGGGCGGCTATGGGGCCGTGGCTTCTGTGTCGCAAAACCGTCAGGCGAGGGCATGAGCCTGGACTGGCAGTACGCCACCCACCGCGACCTGACGGTCCTGACACTGACCGGTCACCTCGGCGGTGAAGCCACCGCCCGCTTCGCCGGCGCCGTCTCCTGGGTCCGGGCCCGCAGCGCCGCCGGATCGATACTTCTGGACCTCACCGGCCTGGTCAGCTGGGACGCCGAGGGTGAAGCCGCAGTCGTGGACGCCGCCCACCGCCTCGGCACCGAAGACCGGCCACTGGTCCTGTGCGGCACAGGCGACCTGCCCACCCCCGCCTTCTCCGCCCACCAGCCGCGGCTGATCGTCTACCCGGACCTCGACACTGCTCTGGACTCCCTCACTCCCGAGGGCTGAGAACCTCCTCCCTCGGTGCGGAGAGGCGAGGGGGATGCACCCGGCAGCGGCGTCTACTCCGGTGGTGCCGCTGCCGGGCCCGCCTCCCTCACGCAAGAGGCAGGACGGCAAGGCGTAGTCCGGCAGGACGCGACAGGACTGAATTGTCTGCGCCGACCGGCACACTGCACGGCATGACACCGTGGAACCTGATCGATATCGACCGTGCCTTCCGCGCGAGTTGGGCCGCCGACACCTGCTCACCCGATGACATCGCCGACTGACGGCCCGGCAATCCCGCCCGGGGTCATTGCGACATCACGGCCCTCGTCGTCCATGACCTCTTCGGCGGCGCCCTCGTGCTCGGCGATGTGCACGATGCCGGGCAGCCGGCCGGCTACCTCTGGTGGAACCGCCTGCCCAGCGGCATCGATCTCGACCTCACCTTGGAGCAGTTCACCGGCGGACAGACCGTCACCGGCGCACGCGTCGTCCAACGGCCCGTCGGCCCGCTGCCCCGCCGCTGGGAGGAGTACCTGCTCCTGCGCGACCGCGTCGCCACCCACCTCGGCCCCCTGCCCGCACCTACGGCCCCGCAGGCGAGCCGTGGTTGATCAGGGCATCGTCGGCCAGCCGGCAGTACGCCACTGCTGGCGCGCGCCCGGGGCACCCGCCGCGGGATGGGCGGCCACGGCGGTATTCAGGTCGTGATGTACGGGCAGGGGCGGGCAGGTGTCATCGGGGACGAGGGAGCCGTCCGCGGGAATCGCGGCGAGTTCCAACGGCCTGCCATGTGCGGCCAGTTGCCGGGCGGCCTCGACGATCGCGCTCTGCCCGGCCACCGTCCACCCCTCAAGCGCGGTCAAGTCCAAGACCACCGGGCCCGCCCCGTGTGCCAGCACCCAGCTAATGGCGCCTGCGAAGCGGTCGGTGTCCTGCGCGTCGAGGTAGCCGGCCAGCGAGAGGATGCCCAGGTCATCGTCGCTCGTGTAGCGCCACTGGATCGTCATGGTCTCTCCGCGATTCTTCTTCCCTGTGCGGGTGTGATGAGGTCAGGTCACAGCGGCAGGGTGATCCATACGGCCTTGCCGCCGCCGTCCGCGTCCGGCCGCACCGTCCAGGTGCCGCCCCGCTCGGCGGTGACCTCGGCGACGGTGGCCAGCCCTCCGGGACTCTGCGGGAAGCTCAGCGGATCGGGCGCGTAGGGGTGGCGGTCGTGGACGGCGAAGGCCAGTACGTCGGCGCCTGCCGCGAAGGTGACGGTGATCTGAGGCGAGTACTCAGCGGCGTGCTGGACGCTGTTGGTGACCAGCTCGCTGAGCACCAACAGGGCCGGCCCCAAGACGGGATGCTGGAGACTGATGCGCCAACCCTCATAGGTCAACTCAGCCGTTTCGCGAGCCAGCCGGACCGAGGCGGGAACATTCGGCGCAACGAGCACAGAGCGCATCGGCAGGGCAACGGGTTGGGTAGTCACCGGGACGCAGGCCCCCGCATGCCGGGCGGCGCCTCGGCGTGGTCGGCGGCGCGAGCGAAACGGTAGCCGGTGGCGGTCTGCGGATGGATGCGCAGCAGTGTGTCGTGCGGGCCATGGGCCCAGCCGGACAGGGTACGCAGGTAATGGGCAGCCTCGCTCTGGTCGGCGATGGCCTCGGCCAGTCCGGATACGGTCACCGCCCAGCCGGTGCCCGTGGTCGGATTGATCTGGTCGGCGTGGTAGGTGACAGTGACCCGTGCTGAGAGAGCCGCGGCGGGGACGGGCGCACGGACGATGAGCCGCCCGTACTCCAGGACATGCGAAGCGGGGCGGACTGCGAGCGCGTCCCGCTGCTCGTACATCAGCCGTCCCAGCGAAGCACCTGCGAGCAGGTAGAGGGCCTCCTCGCCGGAGATGTCGACCATACGGCGCACGGCGGTCGGTGGGACAGTCACGGGGTGGCCTCCTCGGCGATCAGGGAAGCGGGTTGTGGCCGTTGAGCGGGGAGGGGAAGGACTCCGGTGCACTGCAGGTGGGCACGGGCGCCTGCGATAGCCTCGGGGGTGGTGGCGTACTCCCGGCCCTCCAGCCGCAGCAGCCCCAACGCACCTACGGAGTCCAGGACTTGATGCTGGCCGGGCCGTATACCGGAGGTCATCACGACGATGCCGCGCCGGTTCAGTTTCTCCACGGCGTCCTTGAGGACCAGCGCCCCGGTGGCATCGATGGTCGTCACCCGCGACATGCGCAGGATGACCACGCGAACGTCGGCGACCTCCGCGAGCTCCAGCAGGAAGCGATGCGCGCCGGCGAAGAACAGCGGCCCGTCGATCCGGTACGCGACGATGTGCTGCGCCAGCAGTGCGTGCTCCTCCTGGCGGTCCTCACCCGGGAGGTGGGGTGCGAAGGAGACCTGTTCCATCCGGGCCTGTTTGGCCACTGCGCGTAGCGCCAGCGCGCCGGCCACCACCAGGCCGATGATGACCGCGTAGACCAGATCCAGGGCCAGGGTGGCCACGGCGGTGAGTACCAGGACGACAGCGTCCGAGCGGGTGGCCAAGACCATCGCGCGTATCGAGCCGACTTCGACCATCCGAATCGCGGTCGCCAGCAGCACGCCCGCCAGTGCCGCAAGCGGGATCTTGGACACCAGTGGCGCGGCGGCGAAGACGATCACGGCGAGGACGGCGGCGTGGGTGAGGGCGGCGAGCCGGGAGCCCGCACCGGTGCGTACGTTGACGGCGGTTCGGGCGATGGCACCGGTCGCCGGGACGCCGCCGAACAGCGGCGCGGCCAGATTCGCCAGCCCCTGCCCGAACAGCTCCCGGTCCGGATCGTGCTTCTGGCCAACTGTCATGCCGTCGGCGACGGATGCCGACAGCAGCGATTCGAGTGCGGCCAGGGCTGCCACCGCCACGGCGGGTGCGAGCAGCGAGCCGAGCGCGGCCGGGTCCAGGAACGACAGCGAAGGTGCGGGCAGGCCGGCCGGGAGGTCGCCGATCGGCTCGGCGGCGTCCAGGTGGAAGAGCTGCGCGGCGAGGGTCGCCGCGATCACCGCGACGATGGAGAAGGGGATGGCCGGCCGCCACCGGGCGCCGATCAGCATCACGGCGGCCACGGCGAGGCCGAGGCCGACGGCGGTCCAGTTGGGGTGCCGTACGAACTCCTCGACCGCGCGCCAGGTCACCACCAGGACCTTGTCGCCCGCCGGCTTGGCGACGCCGAGCGCGCCTGGGACCTGCTGCAGGCCGATCACGCAGGCGATGCCCAGGGTGAAGCCCTCCACCACCGGCGCGGGCACGTACTTCATGTACCGTCCGGCGCGTGCCACGGCGAGCGCGATCAGCAGCACACCGGCGATCAGCCCGACCGAGAGCACGCCGCCGGGCCCGTACTTCGCGAAGATCGGTACGAGCACCACGGTCATCGCGCCGGTCGGGCCCGACACCTGGAGATTCGAACCGCCGAAGACCGCCGCCAGCGCGCCCGCCACGACCGCGGTCGCCAGCCCGGCCTCCGCTCCGAGCCCGGAGGAGACCCCGAAGCCCAGTGCCAGGGGCAGCGCGACGATCGCGACGGTCAGCCCGGCCAACAGATCCCGACGCGGATTGCGGCCCATCGCCGCCAGGTCGGCGCGGGTGGGCAGGAGGGAACGGACCAGGCCCCAGGCCCGGCCCGGCAGCGACGTGCTCACTGGGCGGCGACCTCTGCTTCCCGCAGCTCCGCCAGCAGCTCGTTCTGCCCGGACAGCATCTGAGTCAGGATCCGCCGCGCGGCCCGCATCAGCTCCGCCACATCCCCGCCGGCCAGCTCGTAGACGACGGTGGAGCCCTCGCGGGTGGACGTGACGATGCCGGAGCGACGCAGCACCGCCAACTGCTGGGACAACGCCGCCGGCTCGATCTCGATCTCCGCGAGCAGGTCCCGTACCGGCATCGGCCCGTTCTGCAGCAGCTCCAGCACACGTATACGCACCGGATGCCCCAGCATCCGGAAAAACTCAGCCTTGGCCTGATACAGCGGAACCAGCACGGAAATCCTCAATCACTCCACACACAGCCCTGCCACGGGCGGGGCACACCTGAAGCGTCGTGCCCGCGGCTACTACGGGCACGACCGATACAGCATGTAGCGAATTGCTAATTTTTGCAATTCGCATAGTCACTACACATGGAGAGGGCCCCGTTCGCGTGGATCCAGCCGCGGCGCGTCCGAGGGCCGATCGGGAGTGCTGCCAGTGAGTGGCGACGGTGCGGCGTCGCGACGCGCCGGGCGCGAACCTATCCTGAAAGTCGTACCCGAGGCGGGATACGGGGCGGCGATGGAGATGACGCAGGAGTACCTCGCCGGAGAGTTGTCCCAGCTCCTGGCCGAGCTGCGGACGGTTGCCGAGAAGGACCCGACGCTGGCCCGAGAGGTGATCGCGCTGCGCCGGGACGCGGAGACGCGGCCACCCTCAACGCTGCGTCCGGTAGTGGTACGGACCCTGGCTGTTGGCGATGCCCTGTGCTGGCACTCGTTGTCGCGCGGGGATGCCGAGATCTTCTTCGGCCAGGCAGTGGCCGTCCGCAACGTGCATGAATTCGGTGTGTGCTCCGGACTGATCGACGCATGACGAACCGGGCACCGCCCCGTGGCGCATCCCGGAGGCTGGAGGCTTGAGCGATGAGCACGGCAGGACCAGGCCGCGACGTCCCCGAGGCACAGATCGCCGTCCACTGGCGCGAGGAGGAGTACTACCAGCCTCCGGCGAGTTTCATCGGCCAGGCTAACGCGGCCGACCCCGCGATCCTGAAACGGTTCGGCGAGGAACGCTTCCCCGAGTGCTTCCGGGAGTACGCGGACCTGCTGAGTTGGGACACCTACTGGCACACCACGCTGGACACCAGTCACCCGCCGTTTTGGAAGTGGTTCGCCGGCGGCCGGCTCAACGCCTGCTACAACTGCGTCGACCGGCATCTGGCGGCCAACCGGAACAAGGCGGCCTTCCTCTGGGTACCCGAGCCGGAAGAGGAAGAGACCCGCGCACTCACGTACCAGGAGCTCTACGCACAGGTCAACGAGTTCGCCGCGCTGCTGCGGGACTTCTGCGCACTCAAGGCCGGCGACCGGGTCACCTTCCACCTGCCGATGGTCCCCGAACTCCCGGTGTGCATGCTGGCCTGTGCGCGCCTCGGCGTGATCCACTCCGAGGTGTTCGGCGGATTCAGCGGCACCGCCTGCGGCGACCGCATCGCCGACTCCGGCAGCCGGATCCTGATCACCATGGACGGCTACCACCGAGGTGGGAAACTGTCCGACCACAAGGCCAAGGCCGACGAGGCACTCCAGGCCGCCGAAAAGCTCGGCCAGCCGGTGGACAAAGTGCTGGTCTGGCGCCGCTACCCGGACCGCTATCTCTCCCACACCCCGATGGCCGAGGGCCGGGACTTCTTCGTCGACGAGCTGCTGCCCCGCTACCGCGGCCATCGCATCGCCCCGGTCTCCATGCCCGCCGAGGCACCTCTGTTCCTGATGTACAGCAGCGGAACCACCGGCCGCCCCAAGGGCGCCCAGCACAGCACCGGCGGCTACCTGTCCTACGTGGCAGGCACCGCGAAGTACTACCTGGACATCCACCCCGAGGACACCTACTGGTGCGCCGCCGACATCGGCTGGATCACCGGCCACTCCTACATCGTCTACGGACCACTGACCCTGGGGACCACCAGCGTGCTCTACGAGGGTGCGCCCACCCACCCCGACGCCGGGCGCTGCTGGCGGATCGCCGAACGCCTCGGCGTGAACATCTTCCACACGGCCCCCACCACCATCCGGATGCTCCGCAAACTCGGCCCGGACGAACCGCTCAAGTACGACCACCACTTCAAGCACATGACCACGGTCGGCGAGCCGATCGAGCCGGAGGTATGGCGCTGGTACCACAAGGAGGTCGGCAAGGGCGAGGCGGTGATCGACGACACCTGGTGGATGACGGAGACCGGCGGATTCCTCGGCGCCACTCTCCCGGCGCTGCAGCCCATGAAGCCGGGCAGCTGCGGCCCCGGCGTCCTCGGCATCTACCCGGTGATCTACGACGACGAGGGCAACGTCGTCGAACCGGGCAGCAGCCGGGCCGGCAACGTCTGCATCCGCAACCCGTGGCCCGGGATCATGCAGACCATCTGGGGCCAGCCCGAGCGCTACGTCGAGCTGTACTACGCCCGCTACTGCCGCGACACGCACAGCACCAACTGGCGGGACTGGCCCTTCCTGTGCGGCGACGGCGCCGTCCAAGGAGAAGACGGCTATCTGCGCATTCTCGGTCGCATCGATGACGTGATCAACGTCGCCGGGCACCGGCTCGGCACCAAGGAGATCGAATCCGCATGCCTGACGGCCGAGGAAGTCGCCGAGGCGGCGGCCGTCCCCGTCATCGACGAACTACGGGGGCGTGTCGTGGAGATGTACGTCGCACTCAAACCGGGCCTCGAACCCAGCAGCGAGCTGGAGGACAAGGTAGCCCGAGCCATCGAGCACGAAATCGGCAAGATCGCCCGCCCGAAGAAGGTCTGGATCGTCCCCGACATGCCCAAGACCCGGTCCGGCAAGATCATGCGCCGGGTGATCGCGGGCATCTCCAACTTCGCGGACGTCGGAGACATCAGCACCCTGGCCAACCCCGAGGTCGTCGACAGCATCCGCCACCAGGTCCAGAGCCGGAAGCTGGAAAGCGGTGAGGTACCACGGGAACTCACCGAAGCGGAGCGGGAAGAGATCAAGACCTTCGGCGGGACCGCGTAGCGCTTGACCCGGACCGTGTGGCCCGCATCGATGGATTGCGCCCTGCGGGCCGAGTCGGCGGCATAGCTCCTGGCTGAAATACCTGAAATACACTGCTTCGGTGACCGAGAATCTGCCGCCGTGCCCCGAGTGCTCCAGCGCGTACACCTACGAGATGGGCGCGCTCCTGATCTGCCCGGAGTGCGGGCACGAGTGGTCACGCGAGTCCACTGAACCCGCGGGTGATACCGGAGACAGGGTGATCAGGGATGCGGTCGGAAACGTGCTCGCCGACGGTGACTCGGTAACCGTGATCAAGAGCTTGAAGGTCAAAGGTAGCCCCACCGGGATCAAGGCAGGTACCAAGGTGCGCAATATCCGTCTCGTGGACGGAGCGGGCGGCCACGACATCGACTGCAAGATCGACGGGTTCGGCCCCATGCAACTCAAGTCCAGTGTGGTCAAAAAGGCTGAGAGGTAGCGCAGATTAGGAGTTAGGAGGTTGTCACGGTCTGCGTCAAGGGCGTGTATCCCAGCGGTGGGTGATCCAGGCTCGGCGGATCAACCCCCTGCCCTCCTCTGCATACGGGTGGACGTACCCGTGCGCGTTGAAGGAGGAGAACCACTCCTTGACGCCCATGGGGCGATACCGAGGTGGGCGTAGTCGGGATCCTCGTCGATACCGTCGAGGGCCGGCTGGTACAGCCATTCGTGGTCGGCATCCTCATAAACCTCGCGGGCGAAAGCCTCCCAAGCGGCTTTGACCCCATCGTCCAGGAGTCCGTACGTATCGAGTGCCACTTCGGCCTCGGCCAGGAGGAGCCTGAGGGGAGTTCCTCGGCGACGCAACTCAGCTGCTCGAAGCCCGGCCGGGTGAGGCGTGCAGTGAGGTCGACGGCCTGGACGAGGAGGCGACGCGCGAAGTTGGCCGTGTGGTGGGCGAATTGCCCGGGCAGCTGGTCAAGCAGCCAGAGCGGCTCGTCGCACACCGCGACGTTGTCGTGCTCCTCGCCGAGCGTTTCCGCGTCGTCGAGGAGCTGGTCGACCAGGGTGTCGCTGGTGTACACGAGCGCGCCGGCGGCGAGCTCCGCGCCCGCGCGATCAACGTAGGGCTCCTCTTCGTCATCAACGCATTAGCCGAAGGATTCGAGCTCGAATGCTTCGAGCCGAGGCGCCAGTGCCCGTATCTTGACCCGCGTCTTCTCCACCTCGGCCTCGCTGAGGCCGACAGGCACAGTCGCCGATACCGCCTCGGCGTGCCGGGCCGCGCGTTCCGCAGGATCACGGGTGGGGCATTCGGGCCCTCAGCAGCGTCGAGATTCTGCTGCGCCACCTCGGGATGGAGTTCGACCTCGTACTTCTCCACCCGCCACTCGGCGAGGAGCTGAGAGCGCTCCAGCAGTTCACCGATGACCTCGCAGACGGCGTCCTCTGCCGGACCGGGATCCGCCACTCCACCACTTGTGCGGAGGCTGCAAGGCCGCATTCACGACAGCAATCCGCAGCCGATCACCGGCCCGAACGCCTTGGTCGCCCTCCCCACGGCCCACGCCGAGCAGCACTACGACCCCCTGCAAGCCGCCGTGCCACTCCCGTGCCAGATGGAGCGGTAAACAACGGCCGACAAGGGTCACAGACGCAACCGAGCGCACCTCGCCCAGTAGCAACGTCCTCGCAGGTCAGACAGCCACCGGGCACCGGGCACCCGCCCCTGATTCCCAAGCTCAGAGCGCGGGTTCGATTCCCGTCACCCGCTCCATAGCGAAGGCCCAGGTCGGAGTGCCGGGCCTTGTTGATCATCTAGATGTTGCAGGTCATGACGTTGTTGACGCGGCGTCGGTCAGCGGCTTCTGGGGGTAGGCGCGGAGCACGAGCGATGTGGTGACAGGGCCGTAGCGGGCAAGTGCGTCGACAACTTCTTCGAGTCGCCCTGCCTGCGGGCAGTAGATGTCGAAGATGAGGCAGTCTTCCCCGGTGACTCTGAGGGTGGAGGTGATCTCGGGGATACGGGAGGAGAAATCCAGTGCGCGTGAGAGCTGGGCGTGCGTGGTCCGCAGGCGGATGACCGCGTGAATGTTCAGACCGAGGGCTGCCGGGTCGACCTCGGCTCGGTAGCCGGTGATGACGCCGGTTTTCTCCAGCCGTTGGATGCGCGCGCTGGCGCGCGTATTGGGTCGTGATCAATCTGCGTGAATCGCCCTCGCGGCGGGGCCTGGACCAGTAGATCTTCTTGCGTGACGCGAGTGCAATTGACGGACGAGGAATGGGAGTTCATCGAGCCGTACCTGCCGATCGGCGAGTACGGCCCCTACCCCGAGCGGCTGCGGCAGCAGTTCGAAGGTGTGATCTGGCGGTTCAAGACCGGCGGGCAGTGGCGGGAGATGCCGAAGGAGTTCGGTGCCTGGTCCACTGTGCACAACCGCTTCCGGCAGTGGCGTGACGCGAGCGTCTTCGAGGCCCTGCTGGAGGGCCTGATCGCGGAAGCAGCGAAGCGGGGCGAGGTGGGCCTGTCTCTGGTCAGCATCGACTCCCCCACCGCGCGCGCTCACCACGACGCCGCCGGGATGCACCTGGACCAGGACGTCCTCACCGCCCTGGAGAAGGCCGCCGCCGAGGAGGAGAAGGCCAGGTCAAAAGGGGCGGCTCCGAAGAACAAAACGGGCAGGAAGCCGAAGCAGATCCCGAACGGGAGGAGCGACGACGCACCCGGCGCCGGCGCAGACTCCGGCTGAAGGCCGCCCTCCTCGGGCGCTCCAGGGGCGGGCAGACCAGCAAGGTCCACCTCGCCGCCGACCGCAAGTGCCGCCCGCTGGCGTTCGTCCTGACCGCGGGACAGGCCGCGGACAGCCCGCAGTTCATCCCGGTGCTGGGCAAGGTACGGGTCCGCGGGCCCGCTGGCCGGCCCCGCACCCGCCCGGACGCGGTCGCCGGGGACAAGGCCTACTCGTCCCGCGGCAACCGGTCCCACCTGCGCAAACGCCACATCAAGGCGGTCATCCCCGAGAAGAAGGACCAAGCCGCCAACCGGAAGAAGAAAGGCTCCAGGGGTGGCCGGCCCGTCAGTCACGACGCCGACCCCTACAAGGAGAGGAACACCGTCGAGCGCCTGATCAACAAGCTCAAGGCCTGGCGAGGCATCGCCACTCGGTACGACAAGACCCCGGACAGCTACCTCGCCGGCCTCCACCTGCGCGCCTCGATGATCTGGCTCAAGGACCTCACGAGAACCGTTCTTTGACCGCAACTCAACACGCGCGCTAGTCGGCCATGTGCGGCGAGGCGGTGGCTCGGTCCGTACTCAAGAGCTGCAAGGGCTCCTTGCAAATATCCTTTGCAACTCGTAGTCTTCTGGCATGGCCGAACAACCGCCTACCCAAGAGATCACCGATGTCGAGGCGCTGCGCGCCTTCGCGCACCCGATGCGGCAGAAGATCGAGCAATGCCTGCGCCGGGGACCGGCCAACTCGGCCGCGCTCGCCCGCGAGTTGGGCGAGAGCACGGGGCTGGTCAGCTACCACCTGCGCCAGCTGGCCAAGCACGGCTTCGTCGAGGAGGTCCCGGAGCTGGCGAAGGGGCGGGAGCGGTGGTGGCGGACCGTGCCGGGGGACCGGCGGTTCCCGCCGTACAGCCGGCAGACGCCGCAGATGCGCGAGGCGCTGACCGAGATGCATCGGCTCAGCCTCGCCGAACTGATCGACTCCGCCCGGCGGTTCGAGGAGGCGCGCGACACGCTGGGGCCCTGGGCCGACGCGGCGCTCTTCTCACGCGCCACACTCCGGGTCGACCCCGACCAACTCCGCGCGTTCTTCGAGGAGTACATCGCGCTCCTCTACCGGTACTCGGCCCCGGAACAAGGGAATGCGCCCGAGGCGCGGACCGTGCTCGTCCGGCTGCTCGGAATTCCCGAGACCGACTGACCGCGCGGCCCAACCGACAAAGAAGGGGGGACACACGCCGTGCTGTTCTCAACTGCGTCCGCATCACCGATACGCATCGTACTGGCTGCTTTGTCCGGGGTATTGGTCGGCGCCCTCCTCCTGCTGGCCGCGCCAATGGCGTACGCCAGCGGGGACGGGCTGGTCCGCCAGGAGGTCACCTTCCGGGGCGGCGGTGGACTCGTCCTGCACGGCACCGTCCTCAGCGAAAACGGAGCACACGGCCCGGAACCTGGCATCGTACTCGTTGGCGGCGCGGGCCCCGGGCCCCGGGAGGAGTACCGGCAGGAGGCCGAGGCGTTCGCCCGAGCCGGGATCACCACGCTCGTCTACGACAAGCGGACCGTCGGCTACTCCCGGCTCCACAAGGACTTCGGCCTGCTGGCCGACGACGCCCTCGCCGGAGTGCGGTTGTTGCAGTCCAGGAGCGGGGTGAACCCACGCCAGGTCGGGCTGTGGGGGTTCAGCGAGGGCGGCTGGGTGGCGCCGCTGGTCGCATCGCGCTCGACCGACGTCGCGTTCGTCGTCACCATCGGCGGGCCCGGCTACGACCCGCTGCGTACCCAGGCCTGGAACCTCACCACGCATCTGCACCACCAAGGGGTGGACGGACCGTTCCGTCGCACCGTGGCCGGCCCCAGCGCCCAATTCATGGCCTCGACCGGCCTGTTCCCCTCGGCCGGCTACGACCCCGTGCCGATGCTGGAGCGACTCCACCGAACGCCGGTACTGGCGCTGTGGGGCGATCACGACACCCAGGTGCCGCCCCGGGAGAGCGCACAGATCTTCCGCGAGGCCCTGGCCCGTGCGGGCAACCAGCACGCCGTCATGGGCTTCGTCGCCGGCGGTGCGCACAACGGGCACCGCACGTCGGACGGGTTCGACCGGAACGGCGGCCCACTCTTCCACGGCAAGAAGCTAGGGGAACTGGCCCCACACTATGCGCAGACCATGACCTCATGGGTGCAGGCCGTCGCCACCGGCCACCCACCGGCTTCGAGCGCCGCCCCCGCACCCGGGCAAGCACTCGCCACCACCCCCGTACCGGGCCACACCTGGTACGCCTGGCTCGCCCCGGCGCTGCTCCTCCTCGGCTTCGCCGCCTATCCGATGAGTGCCCTCCTGCGCCGGGGCCCGGTCCTGCGCCCGGTGCGGTGGTTGGCCGGACTCGGCCTGCTGGCGGTCGTGGCGACGGTGGCCTGTCCGATCGCCGTCTACGTGACGGGGAACGGTGCGGCGACGCCCGTTGCGTGGGGCCGTCCGGCTTCGTGGCTGGTGGTGCAGGGGCTCGCCGTCGCGGTGGTGGTGTCCGCCTGTGTCTCGGCAGCCGCACTCTGGCGCCGACGGCCGACGCCGAGCTGGGCGGTCTGGCTGCGCCTGGCCCCGGTCGGGCTGGCCGCGGTCGGGTTCGTACCGTGGGCGGTGTGGTGGGGTGTTGCTGCGTGACTGCCATCGTCCCCTCTACGACTCCAGCGGCCTCCTGAACGCCCATTGATCACGACTGAAGACAGGCCCTAGAGCGGATCAAGGCCGCCGGACTGGTCACGGAGCGAGGCCGGCAGCGGACCGACTCCACGCACATCCTGAGCGCCGTCCGGGACCTGACGCGCCTTGAAATGGTCACCGACGCCATGCGTGCTGCCCTGGAGGAAATCGCACGTCAGGCACCACAGGAACTGGTCGGGCTGGTCACGGAAGAATGGGGCACCCGCTACGGACGGGCCGCCCGGCTCGGCAAGAACCCGACCCGGCCGAAGACCCGCATCAAGAACACCGGCGACGACGTCCACCTCTTGCTGCGCTACGTCTGCACCTACCTTCGCACGCTGTGGCAAGGGCCGCAGGTCCAGGCACTACGGCAGATCTTTCTGCAGAACTACTGGATCGACGAGCGAGCGCTCGTGCGATGGCGCGAGCCCGGCGACGACGAGGCCGGACTGCCGCCCTCAGCCGTCGCGATCGTCTCGCCCTACGACCTGACCGCCCGTCATTCCCGCCGGAACGACATGCGCTGGAAGGGGTTCCTGGCGCACGTCACCGAGACGTGCGACGACGACACGGTGAACATCATCACGGACGTGACCACCACCCCCTCCACGCTCTACGACATCAGGGCCCTGCCCACCATCCACAACCGGCTTGCCCAGCGTGACCTTCTGCCCGGCGAGCACCTGGTCGACGGCGGCTACACCTCGGTCGTGGAGCAGGACCACGTGGACCGCAAGCATGGGGTCACTCTCGTGGGACCGGTCCGGCAGAAGCGCACCCGCCAGTCACGCAAGGGCAACGTATTCGACCGCGACGCCTTCACCATCGATTGGGAGCGGCAGCACGTCGTATGCCCGCAGGGCAAGCTGAACCGGCAGTGGGCGACGCCGCCGGCGATCACTCCCTATGTCCAGGTCAGGTTCTCCAAGGAGGACTGCGGCCAGTGCCCGGTCAAGTCCAGCTGCACCCGAAGTGACCGACGGACGTTGACCTTCCTGCCGCAGCAGCTCTACGAACGGCAAGCTGCTGCCCGGGCCGCGCAGCAGACCAGCCCCTGGAAGGCAAACTACGCGATGCGCGCTGGCATCGAGAGCACGGTCAACGCATTCGTCAACGGCCACGACATGCGGCAAGCCCGCTACAGAAGCCAGTACAAAACACATGTCCAGCACGTCCTCACCGCCATCGCCGTCAACATCGAGCGCGTCAACGCAGAACTCACGACACCCACGTCACAGCGCCAGCCCCGAACGCCCACCGCGCTCCAGAGCTTCCTGGACTGGCAGCGCATCCCACGGCCAACCGCATGGCGCACTGCGGGGAAATCCTGATCTCCAAAATCCCCGACAGCGTCACGCACTAACGATCACGCCAGTTGAGACGATCTCTAAGATCGACGGCCTCTGTGTCGGGTGCAAGCGCCTCGCCGCTTGGTGCACAAGGCCGGGCTGGGAGGCGTGCATCGCCGCATCGGCCGCGTGCCGTTGACCCGCCGATCGGTACGGCGATCGCCGCCGTCCGAAAACGTCCATCTCAACGCCTTGTGGCAGGGCGGCGAAGCGAAGCAGTTGCGCATCCCACGCTCTCGTTCGCGGCCGACAACGGCGCCGCTATCAGCCGACGGGCGTTCGTCGCCTGGCATGCCGATGGGACTATCCATGGCATTTCATTGCCCTCTCATATCCCTCTCCTGGCTTATGTCTGATGCCCTGTAGTCGGCACGTTCTACCGAGGGGATGCGCATGGCTGGGGGGATTCCGTATGGCGATTGAGCTGCCGGATGAGGTGGTGTCGTTCCTTGAGTTCATCGGGGTGAACTGGCCGAACGTCAATGAGGACAAGGTTCGCGAGTTCGCGTCCCATGTGCGGGACTTCGCGCAGAAGCTGGAAGAGACCCACAAGGACTCGACCTCGACGGTCCATCAGTTGGCCGAGGTATATCAAGGGGCGTCGTACGAGGCGCTGTTGGCCAAGTGGGGACAGCTATCCAACAGCCATATGACGGAGTTGGTCAACGCCTGTCACACAGTGGCCACCGCCCTGGATGTCGCCGCGGACACGATCGTGGCGATGAAGGTGGAGGCGATCGGCGAACTGATCGTGCTGGCCATCACGTTCGTGGCCGATCAGGCTGCCGCGGCGGTCACTCTCGGGATCGCGGAGGCGGCCGAGGCGTTGGTGATCGCGGCGGGCAAGAAGCTGGTGAACTTCCTTGAGCAGCAGTTGGAGCAGTACATCATCGGGCAGGTCATCGAGGCGGCGATCGACCCGTTGGTGGAGGTGGTCGGCAAGGCGGTGAGCGGCATGGTCTTCCAGGCCGCCGAGTCCGCGCTCGGCGTCTCCGGCCGCGGGGGCGGTGGCGCGGGGGCGAGTTTCTCCATCCATCCCGAGGAGTTGCACAAGCGCGCGGAGGTGTTGCGCGGGCACGCGCAGACCGTGGCGTCGCACGCCGCTGAGTTCGAGTCGAAGGCCGCGGGGGTGAGCTTCGGATGAGCAACCGGATCGTCAAGGCGCTGGAGCACGGCGCGGAGAAGCTGGGCAAGACCCTGGCCAAGGACGCGAGCAAGGCCGTTCGGGACCTGTATCACGGGGCGGGGGACCGGCTGAAGAAGGTCGCCACCAACCACGCCGAGAACGACGCCAAACACGCCGCCGAACTCGACAAGCTCCTCAAGGGCAACAAGGGAGACATGCCGCGCGCCCCGCACCCCACGAGCGGAGGTGGCCGGTCCGGCGGCCGCACATCCTCCGGAGGCCGGGGGCGTCAGCAGGTGGAGAACCCGCATGAGGCCGGGCGTCCGCCGGAGTCCGTGTGTCCCGGCGGTGAGCCGGTCGACATGGCGACGGGCCGGATGTTCATCGAGCAGATGGATCTCTCGCTTCCGGGGTCCTTGCCGCTGCTGTTCAAGCGTTCCTTCGAGTCCGGTTACCAGGCCGGGCGTTGGATGGGCCCGCGCTGGGTGTGCACCTTCGACGAGCGGCTGGAGATCGACGCCGAGGGCGTGGTGTACCTCAGTGCGGACCGGACCGCACAGGCGTACCCCCACCCGGCGTCCGACGAGCCCACCCAGGCGACGGCCGGCGCCCGCCTGGACCTGGAGGTGGAGGAGCCGACCGGCTGCTACATCCTTACCGATGTCGCCACGGGCCTGGTAAGGGAGTTCACGCCGCAGCCGGACGGCGAGACAGCGCTGCTGACCGGAATACGCGACCGAGCCGGGCGCCGGGTTGATTTCGCCTATGGGGCGGACGGCACCCCGCTGAGCATGACCCACTCCGGAGGCTACCGCCTCCTGGTCACCGTGGACGCCGGCCGGATCACCGCCCTGTACCTGGTCGGCGCGTGCGGGGACGGCACTGACGCCCTGGTGGCGCGGTACGGCTACACCGACGGTCACCTGACCGCGGTCTACAACTCCTCCGGCCGGCCCCTGACCTTCGCCAACGACGACCAGGGCCGGATCCTTTCCTGGACCGACCGCAACGGCACCCAATACCTCTACACCTACGACCAGTTCGACAGGGTGGTGGAGGAGGGCGGCGCCGACGGGTCGCTCAAGTTCCGCTTCGCATACGGCGACCCGGATCCGGTCACCGGCATCAAGGTCCACACCGAGACCAACGCACTCGGCCACACCACCCGTTACGAGGTCAACGAGCGCGCCCAGATCGTCGCCGAGACCGACCCGCTCGGGAACACCACCACCTTCGAACGCGACGAGTACGACACCCTGCTCGCCCAGACCGACCCGCTCGGCCACACCACCCGCTTCGCCTACGACGACACCGGCGGGCTCATCAGCGTCATCCGCCCGGACGGCGAACACTCCACAGCCACCTACTTCGGCGATTCCAACCTGCCCACGCTCATCACCAGGCCGGGCGGCGTGACCTGGCGGCAGACCTACGACACGGCCGGACGCCGTACCTCGCTCACCGACCCGACCGGCGCCGCCACCCACTACGGCTACGACGAGACCGGCAACCTGGCCTCTGTCACCGACCCCTTCGGCCACACCACCCTGATCCGCTGCAACCCGGCCGGACTGCCCGTCGAGGTCACCGACCGGGCCGGAGCCACCAGCCGCTACGTCCGCGACGCCTTCGGCCGAGTCACCGCCATCACCGACCAGTTGGGGCAGGTCACCCGGCTGACGTGGAGCATCGAGGGGCGGCTGACTTCGTACTCCGCCCCAGACGGAACCACCGAGACGTGGGAATACGACGACGAGGGCAACCTCCTCGCGCATACCGACAGGCTCGGCCAGGTCACCAGCTTCGCCTACACCCCCTTCGAGACCCTCGCCGCCCGGACGGACCCCGACGGCACGCGGCTCACCTTCCGCTACGACGCCCACATGCAACTCGTCGCCGTCACGAACGGCATGGGCCAAAGCTGGACCTACACCTACGACGCCGCCGGCCGCCTCATCTCGGAGACCGATTTCGACGGCCGGACCGTCAACTACCGCCTGGACGCCGCCGGACAGGTCATCTCGCGCACCGATCCGCTGGGCCAGCAGATCCAGTACAGCTACGACGTGCTCGGCCAGTTGGTCACGAAGCACGCCGGCGGAACGACCACCAGCTACCAGTACGACATCGCCGGGCACCTGATCCGCGCCACCAGCCCGGACGCCGACGTCCTCCGCAGCCTCGACGCCCTGGGCAACCTGCTGACCGAAACCGTCAACGGACGCACCCTCACCCACACCCGCGACCTCCTCGGTCGCCTCACTAGCCGCACCACCCCCAGCGGCCACACCAGCACCTGGACCTACGACCAGACAGACCGCCCTACCTCCCTGACCACCCCCGGCGGCACGCTCGACTTCGCCTACGACGCAGCCGGCCACGAGATCGAACGCGCCCTCGGTGGCAGTGTCACCCTGGCCAGCGCGTGGGATACCGAACACCGCCTCACCGGCCAGATCCTCCGGTCCGGACGGACGGTGCTGCAACGCCGTGACTACTCCTATCGCGCCGACGGCATCCTGACTGGTGTCGAGGACCTGCTCAGCGGCCCCCGTACCTTCGACGTCGACACCGCCGGCCGCGTCACGGCCGTGCAGGCCGCCACCTGGACGGAGAGCTACGCCTACGACCCGGCAGGCAACCTCACCGACGCCGACTGGCCCGCTTCCGGCTCCCACCGAGCGGCAGTAGGCAACCGCACATACGACGGCACCCGGCTCACCACTGCCGGCCGCGTCCGCTACGAATACGACGCCGCGGGCCGCATCACGCTCCGCCAGGTCACGCGCCTCTCCAAGAAGCCCGCCACCTGGCACTACACCTGGGACGCCGAGGACCGCCTCACCCACGTCACCACCCCCGACGGCAGCCACTGGCGCTACACCTACGACCCCTTCGGCCGTCGCATCAGCAAAGAACGCCTCGCCGCGGATGGCACCACCGCCGAAGAGCGCACCGACTTCACCTGGGACGGCGCCAACCTCGCCGAACAGACCACCTACGCACCCGCCCTCCCCGGCCCGTACACCATGAGTTGGGAACACCGAGGCCGGCACCCACTCACCCAGACCGAATCCATCACCACCCCGGCGACCGCCGACAGCCCGCAAGACCAGATCGACCGCAGATTCTTCGCGATCGTCACCGATCTCATCGGCACGCCGACCGAACTCATCGACACCGCCACCGACACCATCGCCTGGCGCACCGTCCCCACCCTCTGGGGCAACTCCACCTGGGCGGCCGACAGCACCACCACCACACCCCTGCGCTTCCCCGGCCAGTACTTCGACCCCGAGACCCGCCTCCACTACAACCTCAACCGCTACTACGACCCCGAGACCGCCCGCTACACCACCCCCGACCCGCTGGGTCTCAGTCCCGCGCCGAATCCCAACGCCTACGTCCACAACCCGCACACCTGGTGCGACCCCCTCGGCCTCATGCCGGACGACAGCACCGATCTCCGGAAGGAGCTGATGGACCTCGGCAAGCAGCGCATCCAAGATGTCGCCGGCACCCTCAAGGAAGGCGAGCAGGCCCCGGGCGCGTACTCTGTGGGACGAGACCGCACAACAGGTAAGACCTACTACGGCGAAAGCGGCCCGGACACCGGCCACGAAAAGGCCGTGACCGACGCGATGCCTGCCGAATCGCAGCACCCGACCGGCCGCCCGCCCGGAGTGTGCGGCGAACCGCGGATGTTCACCAACGCGATCAAGGATGGCGCGGATCCCAAGAACATCGACCTGGTTACCGTCAACCCCAAGGGAAAAAAGTTCAAGATGTGTGCCAATTGCCAGACGTGGGTGCCTGGGTTCGGAGGGGAGGTGCTCACCGGATGAGCGGGAACACCGAACGTCGGGAACTCGATGAGCTGCGGAACTCGCTTGCCGGAAGCGCGCGTTTCGAGATCCACCCGCTGAATATCGCGGAGGCGCGTCGACGATACGAAGAGGAAGGGTTCGAATTCACCGCTGGTGTCCGGGAATTCCTGGAAACCTACGGCGAGTTCACCGTGACCTGGTCCTACCGCTTCGGTGAGACGTTCCTCACCACTTCGGTGGAGGAGACGATGGACTCGGCGCACTCACTACCCAGGAGTGTGAGCATCTTCGGCAAGCGCATCGGCCGTCCCGTCCTGCTTGTCGGAACGGCCACCGATACGCAGGAGGCCGTTCTGCTGGCCGACAACGGCGACGTCTACCTTGCCGGTGACGCGGGAATCCAGCGGGTCGCCAACGGTTTCGACAACGCGGTCCGGGCCCTTGTCGCAGACGACTGGGACAAGACGTTCTTCTGAAACTGGAGCCGTCCCCAACGGATCTCATGGGGGCCGTTGGGGACGGACGCCGCGTGAGGAGGCCACTGGATCACCGGACGCTCCTCATTGGAACTCAGGCAAGCAGGGCCTGACACACTCACGCAGATGACCGGGGTGCGGCACGACCAGCCCGCGTTTGCGGCTTCCGTCGAGGGGCCAAACCGGCCGTTATGGCGCCGATACGGTGACCGCGAGGTACTCGCGGCGATCATCTTTGTGGCCACAACGGGTTGCACGTGGCGGCAGTTGCCGCCGGTCTTCGGGCCGTCGGGGCCGACCGCGCACCGGCGCTTCACCGAGTGGTCCGCTGCCCGCGTGTGGGCGAAGCTACACCGGCTGATCCTTGATGAGCTGGGCTCGCGCGGTGATCTGGACTGGTCGCGCTGCGCGATCGACTCGGTGAACATGCGAGCCT
The DNA here is from genome assembly GCF_000805335.1 of Streptomyces sp. CT34. Lineage (GTDB taxonomy): Bacteria > Actinomycetota > Actinomycetes > Streptomycetales > Streptomycetaceae > Streptomyces. Next base: position 6,977,492 of record NZ_KN708638.1, read on the forward strand.
TCAAAGGGGGGAACTGACAGGTCCGAATCCTGTCGACCGGGGCAAGAAAGGCTCAAAGATCCACTTGATCACCGAGCGGACCGGTGTACCCGTGTCCATCGGTATCTCCGGCGCCAACCTCCACGACAGCCAGGCCCTCAAGCCCCTCGTACGCGGAATCCCACCCATTCGCTCCCGCCGCGGCCCGCGCAGACGACGCCCCGCCAAGCTGCACGCGGACAAGGGCTATGACTACGACGACCTGCGTCGATGGCTCCGCAAACGCGGTATCCGACACCGAATCGCCCGCAAGGGCATCGAGTCCTCCACCCGACTGGGCCGGCACCGCTGGACCATCGAGCGCACCATGTCATGGCTCGCCGGCTGCCGCCGCCTCCACCTCCGCCACGAACGCAAAGCCGAGCACTTCCTGGCCTTCACCGCCATCGCCTGCAGCCTGATCTGCTACCGCAGACTCACCAAACGAGACGACGTCTTAACCGCCTCCAGATGCTTCAGCAGGACTACCGCAACCGGCCCTTCGTCAACGAAGAGCTCTGGGCCGGCAAGCTTGCACGTGCCCTGCGCGCCCAGCCGAGCCTTGCCGAGGCGACGGGCCTGAACTACATCCGAATCGAACAATCCCCGTCTTGGGAGGCTGAACGGTTCGTCGAGGAAGAGGCCGCACGCGACGATCGCGACGGGTAGGCGCTGGTGGATACCCTCTACCCCTTTGGCGCTCTGGGGCTCATCCCGGCGAAGACTGCTCGTAGGACACGGTCGATGTACTCGTGCGTGATCGGCTGCTGGGTGATCAGGAGTCGGTAGTAGAGGGGGCCGGACAGGACGTCGAAGGCCAGGTCGAGGTCGAAGTCGGCAGCGAGCTCCCCCTGTTCCTTGGCGATCTTGAGGCGTGCCAGCGTGTCGGCGGTCTGCGGCTCGATGAATCGTTGGTGGAGCGCGGTGGCGACTGCCGGATCGTGTTGCGCTTCACCGATGAGGGCGCGGTACAGCGGGCCCCAAGGCGGTTGCCCCAGCAGGTCGACGGCCTTGGTCATCGTCTCGCGCAGGTCGGCGACGACGTCGCCGGTGTTGGGATGGCTCAGCCCGTCGGTGCTCAGGGTGAGGACCGCGTCCAGGAAGAGCAGACCTCGGGAAGGCCAGCGGCGGTAAACGGTGTGTTTGCCCACGCCGGCCCTGGTGGCGACCGCCTCGATGCTGAGCTTGGCGTAGCCGACCTCCAGGGCCAGGTCGAGCGCGGCTTTCGTGATCGTTTCGGTGCGATGGTCGGCACGGCCGGCGCGGCGATCGGTCATGCCACCACTCTAACGGCACGGTACGTGCCGTGTTGACAGAGTCCGGCCTCATTGATCACACTCTTGAAACGGCACGGCCCGTGCCGTGTCGTTCTGGAATTTGAATCGCCGCCAAAGGACTGTGGGGGAAGTGACCAGTGGTGGACGCTGATGTGATCGTTGTGGGTGCGGGCCCGACGGGCCTGATGTTGGCTTCTGAACTGCGCCTTGCCGGTGTACGACCGCTGGTGCTGGAGCGGCAACCTGCCCGCAGAGATACCCCCAAGGCCGGAGGTCTCGGCGGGCAGATCCTTCAACTGCTGGACTACCGGGGCTTGCTGGAACGCTTCGAAGCCGCCTGCACCGACCCCGTCCCGGCTCCTCGGTTCCCGTTCGGCGGTGTGCATCTGGACCTCACCCGACTGACGGATCCGCCGATGCGCGCATTGCCGCTGCCGCAACCGATGCTTGAGCGACTGCTCGAAGAGCGCGCCGGCGAACTCGGCGTCGACATCGACCGCGGACACGAAGTGGCCGGGGTGAGCCAGGACGATGGCGCGGTGATCGTGGACGTGCGCGGCCCGGATGGGCCGTACCGGGTGACCAGCCACTATCTGGTGGGGTGCGACGGCGCGCGCAGCCGGGTCCGCGACCGGGCCGGCATTCCGTTCCCCGGCACCACCTACCCGGAAGTCAACCGACTGGCCCAGATCACCCTGCCCGACACGGTGGCCGTGCTCGGCAACGGCGATCTCGACGTCCCCGGCTTCGGCGTGATCCCTGCTGGCTTCACCCGGACCGACCGCGGCCTCCTCGGAGTCGGAGCAACGCCGACCTCCAAGGTCGTCTCCCTCTACACGATCGAAGACGAGACCACCGAGTACGACGACGACACACCGATGACCGTGGCCGAACTCCAGGGCAGCGTCCGCCGCGTGCTCGGCGCGGACCTGCCCTTGGGGGAACCGCTTCGACTGTCGCGGTTCACCTTCAAGGCCCGGCAGGCCGAGCGCTACCGCGACGGGCGGATCCTGCTGGCCGGCGATGCGGCCCATCTGTTCCCCGCCACTGGTGTGGCACTCAACGCCGGCATGCTCGACGCGGTCAACCTGGCCTGGAAACTGGCCGCCGACGTCCACGGCTGGGCACCGGCTGGTCTACTGGACACCTACCACGACGAACGCCAACTCGCCGGCGCCCGCACCATGTTGCACACCCAAGCGCAGGTTGCCCTGCGGCGCGGGCACGATCCGGCCGCCGAAGCGCTTCGCCAGGTCCTCCAGGAACTGCTCGTCGACGAGCAGCCGTTGCGCCGCATGGGAGCGCTCGTCGCCGGGTCCGACACCCGCTATGCGATGCCCGGCGCCAACCCTCACGCGTTGGCGGGCACCTTCGCAGCCGACCTCACGCTGCACACCGACCGGGGCACCACCACCGTCGCCGAACTCATGCACACCGCACGCCCCCTCCTTCTAGACCTCGCCGACCGCCCAGAGCTCCGCGAGAGGGCCCAAAGCTGGCGACAGCGCGTCGAGGTCCACACCGCCCAATGCGACGATCGGCCGGCCGATGCCCTCCTGATCCGCCCGGACGCCCACATCGCCTGGGCCGCGACCATAGACGAACCAGCCGACAGCGCCGGCCCCGCACTGCGAGAAGCGCTCAGTGGTTGGTTCGGCACTCCCTGAGAGTGACAGCCGATCACAAGTACCCGAGGGTGCGGACAGGACGACACCCGGCCGTGCGCATGGCCGCGGCATCCACCGCCAGTGCCGCACCTCCGCCCCACTGACACCCCTTCAGAAAGAAGGGGAGCAAGCCGTGATACCGCCTGCTCCCGACAATCCGACCGCCCCGCCTCGCCTACCAGCGGCGACCGGCTCCACAAAGAATCCATGAGGAGATCCGTCTTGCAGATCACCGCGTCCACCGTCTCGCTCACCGTCGACGATGTCGCCGCGTCCCAGCGGTTCTTCACCACCCATCTCGGCTACGTCGAGCAGGCTGCTGCCGAGGGGTTCGCCTCCCTTTCGCGTGACGACGCGGCGATGGACATCGTCCTGCTCGCACGTGGCACCGAAGTGCTGCCGGCCGACCAACGTGATCAGCACGCCTGTGGCCTGATCCTCGCCTTCACCACCACCGGCATCGAGATCGAGGAGAAGCGGCTGCGCGCCGAGGGCGTCGGGATCACCATGCCGCTGCGCGAGGAGCCCTGGGGCGAGCGCCTCTTCCAGGTCACCGACCCCAACGGTGTGATCGTCCAGTTCGTCGAGTGGGTCACCCCGTCCGGCCCCGAGAACGCCTGACAGCCCACCGCGTCAAGCCACATCCGGGCCATGCCCCGGCAACGCCCGTCCCGGACCGTGTGCGACATCAGCATCCCGCAACCCCGCAAAGGACCCCGGCCTTGTCACCTGACCCGACCACCGTTCACCCGCTGCCCGCCCACAACCGCGTGGTGTTCCTCAACCCGCTGGTCACCTCACCGAACATCGCAGTGGGCGAGTACACCTACTACGACGACCCGGACGGCGCCACGGACTTCGAGCACCGCAACGTCCTCTACGCCTACGGACCGGAGCGCCTCATCATCGGCAAGTACTGCGCGATCGCCACGGGAACCACCTTCCTGATGGCCGGTGCCGAACATCCGACGATGGGGGCCTCCACGTACCCGTTCACCATGTTCGGCGGCCGGTGGGCCGAGCAGACCCTGGACATCGTCACCACCATGCCCAGCCGCGGCGACACGGTGATCGGCAACGACGTGTGGTTCGGCTACCGGGCAACCGTCATGCCCGGCGTACGGATCGGCGACGGCGCCATCATCGCGGCCGGCGCCATGGTCACCGCCGACGTCCCGCCCTACACGATCGTCGGCGGCAATCCGGCCAGACCGATCCGGCAGCGCTTCGACGACGCCGACATCGAGCGGCTGCAGCGCGCCGCGTGGTGGGACTGGCCCGCCGACCTCGTCACCGAACACGCCCGCACCATCATGGCCGGAACCCCGGCCGACATCGAACGCATCGCCACCGAGCACGGATTGGACAAGCCCCTTTGAGTCATTCGCCCCAGGTATCCATCGAAGAGCACGTGGTGGCCGACAGCACGGCCGGACCCTATGCCCTCACCACGGGACCGGACGGCGCGCTGTGGTTCACCCTCGTCCACAACGGCCGGATCGGCCGCCTCGTCCCCGGCGAGAAGCCGACGAGCCACCAACTCGCCCCCGACTGCGGGCCGACCATCATCACGCCCGGCCCCGACCGCGCGCTGTGGTTCACCCAATACCGGGCGGGCCGGATCGGGCGCATCACCACCGACGGCATCATCGACGAATACGGCCTGCCCACACCCGGCTGCGGGCCGTTCGGCATCGCGGCGGGAGCAGATGGTGCGCTGTGGTTCACCGAGACCGCCGCCGACCGTATCGGCCGCATCACCGTCGACGGCCACATCACCGAGTTCCCGCTCCCCGTCACGGGAGCATTCCCCTCAGCGATCACCGCCGGTGACGACGGCGGGATGTGGTTCACCCTCAACCAGGCCAACGCCATCGGGCGGATCGGCATGGACGGTGCGGTCACCCTCCATCCTCTGCCGACAGATGAGTCAGCGCCGGTCGGGATCGCCGCAGGCCGTGACGGAGCGCTGTGGTTCGTCGAGATCGCTGCCGGGCAGATCGGACGGATCACTCCCGACGGGCAGATCACCGAGTTCCCGTTGCCCGACCGCACCGCCCGACCGCACGCCGTCACCATCGACAGTGACGGCACTGCATGGTTCACCGAATGGGCAGGCAACCGCGTCGGCACGATCACCCCCGACGGCTCTCTCACCGTCCACGACCTGCCCACCCCCCACTCCGAACCACACGGCATCACCCCCGGTCCCGACGGCGCCCTGTGGACCGCACTGGAGATCGGCACACTCGCCCGCATCACCCCAGCGGACACCACCACGTGACCAGACCGTCCCCTTACACCCCATCAGCAGCAGCTGCTCGTAAGGCGGCTGGAGAGGAACCTTCAAGAAATACGCACTCGCGATCTTCGAGACGGACGAGGCACGCCGTCGGATCCAGCCCGACCGGGCCGCATACCGCAAGGAATGCGAAGGCTGGATCGGCAGCCTCGCCGCAGCCGGAAAACTGGTCGGCGGCGAGGCTCTGGAGACCGAGCACATCGCCCCACGACGGTGCGCACAACGACCGACGGGACATCAGCGGTGACCGACGGGCCCGCGCAGGCCGGCGAGGAGAAACCTTAGACGTCGTCTCGTTTGGTGAGTCTGCGGTAGCAGATCAGGCTGCAGGCGATGGCGGTGAAGGCCAGGAAGTGCTCGGCTTTGCGTTCGTGGCGGAGGTGGAGGCGGCGGCAGCCGGCGAGCCATGACATGGTGCGCTCGATGGTCCAGCGGTGCCGGCCCAGTCGGGTGGAGGACTCGATGCCCTTGCGGGCGATTCGGTGTCGGATACCGCGTTTGCGGAGCCATCGACGCAGGTCGTCGTAGTCATAGCCCTTGTCCGCGTGCGGCTTGGCGGGGCGTCGTCTGCGCGGGCCGCGGCGGGAGCGGATGGGTGGGATTCCGCGCACGAGGGGCGTGAGGGCCTGGCTGTCGTGGAGGTTGGCGCCGGAGACGCCGATGGACAGGGGTACACCGGTCCGCTCGGTGATCAAGTGGATCTTTGAGCCTTTCTTGCCCCGGTCGACAGGATTCGGACCTGTCAGTTCCCCCCTTTGAGGGCTCGCATGTTCACCGAGTCGATCGCGCAGCGCGACCAGTCCAGATCACCGCGCGAGCCCAGCTCATCAAGGATCAGCCGGTGTAGCTTCGCCCAGACG
>NZ_KN708638.1:6983625-7040247 GCF_000805335.1 Streptomyces sp. CT34
ATTCGGACCTGTCAGTTCCCCCCTTTGAGGGCTCGCATGTTCACCGAGTCGATCGCGCAGCGCGACCAGTCCAGATCACCGCGCGAGCCCAGCTCATCAAGGATCAGCCGGTGTAGCTTCGCCCAGACGCGGGCGGCGGACCACTCGGTGAAGCGTCGGTGCGCGGTCGGTCCCGACGGCCCGAAGACCGGCGGCAACTGCCGCCAGGTGCAGCCCGTTGTGGCCACAAAGATGATCGCCGCGAGTACCTCGCGGTCACCGTATCGGCGCCGGCCCCCGCCCTGCGGCCGTGACGGAGTAGGCGGCATCACCCGCTGGAACAGGTCGTACAACTCGTCCGGCACCAAACGCTCCACAATCAGCACGAGTCAAGGCTACCGACAAGACCAAATGAGACGACGTCTAAGACAGGCGGTGAAGGGAGTTGACACGGCGTCGGTTCTCCACTTACGTACGTTGAGTGTAGCCGCTTGGCTGCATGTTTTTGGGGGGCGGGCTTCATCGCGCAAGCGATGGAAGCCGGGGAATCAACCCCAGGAGACATGCGGCGCGAAGCGGCTTGTTGCTTGTCCGGGGGCTGAGTTCCTCGCGGGCCCGCCCTTCCCGACTGGGAAGGACTGGCGGTGTCGTCGCAGGTTGAGCCATCAGAAGAGAACTCTGCTGTTTCGGGTGCTGAAGCCGCCCGGGAATCCCCGGCGGAGCTCGATCACCGCAAGGTCGACTTGATCGCGCTCGTGTGCATCCTGGCCGCCTGCACAGCGATCTGCCTGTCAGTTGGTGCGGCGGCGCTTCAGGCCGTGATCGGCGCGGCCGGAATCTTGTTCGCCGCATGGCGGACACCACCGCGGGCCGGGCGGGAGCCAAGATCGACCTCGGCCCAACGCCGACCACACCGTCGCCCCGATGCGCGACGTTGATGGGGCTCGTTGTGATCGTTCGGGGCCAGTGACGCGTCTGTTAACGGCGCCCGGGGGCGGGCTGGCTCTGCCATCGGGCGGCGCGGAGCTCGCCGAGCGCGCGGGCCAGTTGCTTCCGGAGCTGACGGTTCTCTCGGTGAGCCGGCGGTTGCGTTCGTTGGCGGCTTCCAACCGTCGAAGGAGCGAGGCATCGGAGGCCCGCTGCCGGGCCGGCACCGAGTCGGCGGACGCTCGTCGTCGCGCGGCCCGAAGCCGTTCGATCTCGGCTCGCAGGTCGGGCTGGGTGTGGAGCCAGGACCGCGAGACGCCGGCCGCGCGGGCCACGGTGTCGAAGGTGACGGTCGCGCCAGCGGCGTCGATCTCGCGCAGGGCCTGGATCGCCTTGGCCCGGGGGTACTCGTGGCGGTTGCGGGCCGCGTCGACGATATGTCGGGAGTTGTCAGCCCGCATCGGCCACCTCCGATCCGCCGCCGGCCTCGTCGTCCTCCAGGGCGGTGATGATCTGGTCGAGGTTGCCGAGGACCTGCTGGTTCATCTCGGCGACGCGGAGCTGGCCGCGGGCCTTCGGGGGCCGAGACGATCTGCAGGAGCTGTTGATGCTGCTGCCGGTGCTGGGGCAGGAACTCCGGGGTAGTGACGAACATCGGGCAGGTCAGGCAGACTTCTCTGAACTTGTCTCCGCAGAGGTTGGTACAACCCACAGCTATACGGGGCCCTGATCAGTGGACGGCAGCGGGTAGTTGTCGTGGATCAGCTCGCGGAGGTCATCGCGAGCCACTCGCAAGTTGTGGAGCGTCCCCTCCATGTGGATCACCATCGTTCGGAGTGTCTCCACGGAGGTCTGAGGGTCCGTCAAGGTCGCAGTGAATCGGCTCCGGTGTTCGGTCACCCAGGTCGCGCGGTTGGTCACCGCTTCTTCGAACGAGGCCAGCAGGTCAGGGCAGTAGATCCGCAGCATGCTGCGGAGGGTGCGCCGCGCCGCAGCCCGGCGTTTCGAAGCTCGCCACCGCTTGAGCCAAGGGCCTGAAGGGCTGAGCACGCCTTCGATGTCCACGGTGGTGCGTTCGATGTACCCGGGGAAGATATTCAAGTGCCCAGTCGCCATCTGCGAAGGCACCCCCGACCCGGGCGGCATCCGCGGAGCCGGTGGGGGCGCGAGAGGCATCGGCAGTCGCGCACGGAGTGCTTCTCGCGCGACTCTGTTACTTTCCTCGGCGCTCTCGCACCAATCGTCGAGGATGATGAACAGCTCCATGAGGGCTTCGCGAACGTTGGGCCACTTGCTCTCGGGCTGGGCGAGAGTGCTCTTGATGCCCTTGGCGATGCTCGCGCTGGCTTTCGCCACCGTCGCGGCTTCAGCACCTGTGATCACGTATTCCCCCCGGGGTTCGCTTCCACGTGCGGTCCCCACTATCTCGTGAGTGGTCGTGGCGTGTCTGGGGCAACGTCATACTCGCAAGGCTGGGATCACGAGGTTGACGGGTGGGCGCTTGCCGCGGCGGCGGTCGACCTGGGCGAGCTTGTCCTCCGCCCCGGCGAGACTGACGCGGAGTCCTTCGACCTCGCCGAGCCAGCCTTCCTTCTCGGCTTCGGCGATGCGGTCGAGCAGGTTGTCGCGGATCTCGGCGAGCCGACCCCGCTGGGCGGGATCGGGGCGCAGGAGGGAACAGCGCAGCCTGCTTCTCTGAACTATTTCTCGATCTTGGTTGTGGGCCGTGCGGCGGCCCAGCTTCGTGGGTTCATCGATCACCCCGCGTGACGGGGATGCCGAGGTCGACGGCCACGTGCTTTCTGGGGTGGCGATCGAGTTGGCGGAGTTTCTGCTCGGCGCCCGCGAGGCTGTCTTGGAGACCTTCGACCTCACCGAGCCAGCCTTCCCACTCGGCTTCAGCGATTCGGGCGATCAAGTTGTCGCGGATCTCGGTAAGCCGTGCGCGTTGGGCCGGGTCAGGTCGAAGGAGTGCGCATCTGACGCATGCGTGCTCATGAATGCACGGGGTCCCGAAGGCGCGTGCGCAGGTGCCGATGGACACCTTCCGCTTCTCGAAGTGCGCGAGGAAGGCGTCCCACTCCTCTTCGGTCGGGGTCCGGTACTCCTCGCTGGGCCGAGTTGCCCGCCGGCGGGCGATGAAGGCCCGGTGGGCCTCGATAGTTTCGGCGGGATAGACCGCTTTGTAACCAACCGTGGTGTCGATGCTCTTGTGCCCGCAGATCACCTGGGCAATGTGCGGGGGCAGGCCGTTCATGATGGCGTCGGTGACGAAGATGTGGCTTGTGCCCGCAGAGGCCGTGTGCAGATGAGTCCGTGTGGTCATTGAGCAGCCATTCCGAGGACGCCTTATTCGTCACATTGACCGACGTGCGTGTTGCATTCCAGCGGCGACTTTGTGATGCATATCACTGCCGCTGGTGGGGTGTTGAAGCGTTCCCGATCACGCGCCGTTTCCTCCATGGTGTTCCGCAGAGCCTGTTCAGGGCGGCCAGGCGACTCGGTCGACTCTTGCCGGGTGCGGCGGCTTGGGAGGCCGGTTCGGTCTTCATAGCCTCGCGGGCGAGGCGGTAGCGGTCGGCCTCCCGTATCAGCTCGCGGTGACGCAGCTGGTGGATCTCGGTGTCCATCCTCGCTCCTCTTCCTGCCGGGTGATTCCGCCGGCCCGCTGATGTTGTGGCTTGCCCCAAGGGCAAGGTCAACGAGCGGCTTTGGCTGCGAAGGGAGCGAGTCTCCGATGGCCGCAGGGCCACGCGCCCGAGGATGTGCGCGTCTCAACTGCACGATCAATTGACCGTCGCCGACGAACGTCCGGAGGGGAGCCGGGTGACGCGGCTCGCGTCAGCGGCTGTCTGCCGAAGGTGGACGATCTCCTCGTGTTGGGCGGCGAGCCGGGCCAGGGCCTGGGTGCGGAAGTCGGTGAGCTCGTCGACGGCCTGTTCCGACGCGGTCAGCCGTTCCTTGAGCTTGGCGATCTCTGTCTTGAGCCGGATGATTTGCGCTTCGCGGGGGTCGGGGATCTCGCCGACCTGCTGCAGGGCCTGCAGACGTCGCTCGAAAACTTCGCGGAGATGAGCGTAGGGGCGAGTGCCGTAGAACGCGGTGCGGTCGACGGCGGCCTCGTTGGCGAGAGTCTTGATGTCGCACTTCCCGCCGGGCGGGATCTCGCCTCGGAGGAGCCGGTCCATGGCGGCCCGGATGCGGTTCTCCTTCTCGGCCCGTTGGGCTGCGGAGATTCTCATGCAGATTCCTCGTCCATGGTGCCGGCGGCGTCGATCTCGGCGACGACACGGAGGGCTCGGTCGTAGTCGGCCTGAAGCCGGGAGCGTTCGGTCTTGCGTGTGGTGCCGAGTTGGCCGAGGAAAGTCCCGGTGCGTTCGGCGTGCTCGGCCCAGACGGGGCGGTGACAAGGGTGATGGGTGGCCTGCGGGCAGTGGGCGGAGTCACACATCCCGACCAGTGGACGGTTTGCCGTCGGGGTGCCGGCCAGCTTGAGACAGAGCGCCCGGGACGGGTCGGTGAACCAGCAGTAGTTCGCGGGCCCGAGGTGGAGGACCTTGGCGCGTTTGGTCAGCAGGTTGAGCACGTCGCGGTCACTGCGCTGGGTCTTCGGCGCCTTCGCGGCGGTCGCGTCGAGTTCGGCGTCGATGTGCGCGAAGAACTCGGTGAGGCTGCGGGCGCCGGGGCCTGCCGGGAGGACGCCTTGCTGGTAGTTTCGGAACTCGGCGAGGACGAGGTCGAGGTTGCGGTCGCTCTCGTGCTTGTTGACCTCGGCGAGAAGCTCGGCCTGAGCCCCGCCAGGGCGGGAAGCATAGCCTTCTGTCGTGGCCACGGCGACGTGCTTGAGATGGATCTTGGAAGCCAGGACTCCGCCGGGCCGGTAGGCCATTTCCAGAGCCAGGGTCCGCCTCAGCATCCTCAGATTCACAGGCCCGTCAGGGATGGGTGCGAGCCCGAGCCGTTGCCCGGAGCTGGAGTTGATCCAGTTCCTGAACCATCGGTATCGGACGTCGAAGGCGAACCGGCCGAACAGCAGGGCGCCATCCTTTGGGCTGTCGTGCAGTTGCTCGGTGAGCTCGACGGCGCGATAGACCGGCTCGACGACGACCCATTCGTCGTCGGTTCCGCCGAGCGGCTGGCCTGTGACGACCTTGCTGGCGATCCGGAACCGGCTGAGGCCGGGAACAGGTTCCTCGGGCGGGCGGCGGCAGCCGACCCGGAGCTCCATCAGTTCACTCGCGCGCATTCCGGACACCGTGGCCAGCGTGATGATCGCGGCGGTGCGGACGATGCCGACCAGGGCAACGGCCTCCAGCCGGTGCAGGGCAAGTGTCCAAGGCAGCGAGGATGTCCCGTCCGCTGCCTTGACCTCAGCAGCATCACGGCCGAAGGCCCTCTCCACTCCCACCACTGCAAGGGTGGTCTCCAGCGGTCCGCGCAGGATCGGGAGCCATCGTGACCAGAACTGGCTGGCCCCGGCCTGCCGGGCCAGAACGCCCGTGGCCACCGGCAGCAGCAGATCATCAGGATCCCAGCCGCCGGCGAGCCGGTCAGCGATGTGGTGGTCGGCCAGCATCGGCAGCGGTGTGCACGTTCGCTCGTACTCGGCCAGCAAGCTCGTGAACTCGGCCACCGGCGCGGAACCAGCCGGGCGGAGCCCTTTCGCCTTGCAGGACGAGCTGCGGTCGGCTTCCCGTACTTCCCGGGCGAGTTCGACAGCGTGAGGACCGAGAGTGGAGACCCAATAGAGCGCGGCGGCGAGCATCGGCTGCAGCACGGTGCCTTCAACCGGTGGGGTCTTGTTCTGGCTCCGGCCGCAGGGCATCTCGGCGACGGCCGCGGCCGTGGCACCACCCCACGGCCGCAGGTCCGCAGAGACGCGGTCGGCAGTGAACAGCTCGCGGTAATTGACGAGGTCGACGACGACCTGTGCGGCCGAGCGCCTGGTTCCGTGGCTCTGTTCACCAACGACGGTCCCGTGCTCGTCGAGCACGAAGCGGCGGTGGGCCAGGTATGCCTCGCAGAGCCGGGTGTCGAGCTGTTCCAGACCGGGGACTTGCTTGTCTTCCAACCATTCGAAGAATCGGTTGAGTTCACCCAGCCGGCCCGCGCAGGTGGTCAGGTGCAAAAGGCGGTTCGATAGGCGCGGGGCAGCGGGATGACCGACGCGTGTCTGGGGGCGAGCATCGCCAGCACGAGTTCCTTGGCGACCAGCGGCCAACGAGCATCGGTGATGGCCGCGAAGTCAAAGCGCCGTGTGCATCGGGCCATCTGAGCCGGCAGACCGACGACGTGGGTGAAGTCCCAGATGTCGTCCTCGAAGTGCGGACGGTTCGCCTCGTCGGGCAGGGCAAGACCGGCCTCGTGGCAGACGTCGGCGCCTGGGAGGACTGCGGAACGGCCGTCGAAGGAGGAGACGGCAGCGGGGGCGGTCACGCGGTGAGCTCCTCGGGAAGCAGGGGCAGTTCGTCATCCCGGTCGGCGACACCAGCGGCGGCCGGGGCGAGAACGGCGGGATCGAAACGGTCCAGGACTTGCTGGATGCGGGCGGCGTAGGGCCCGAAAACGGCCGTGAACTGGGCGGCGGGCATCTGCTGCCACTGCCGGGAGAAGAACGCCTTCAGCCGCAGCAGGTTGACCGCGTGCCGTGGGGCGAAGACCGCCAACGGGCAGAGTAGACAGACCCACGGGCGGGCCGGACAGGGCTTTCCCTTCGGGCCGTGCAGCCCGGAGAGCTGGTCACCGCAAGCCGCGGTGAACACATCGCGCTGCCCGCCGACCAGCTCGGCGATCGCCGCGTCGTCCAGGTCCATGGCAGCGACCAGCTGCGGATAGCCCTCGGCCAGTACCGCAGCGTCCTCTTCGGTGATTACGGTGGGCGGGTGGGAACGTCGCAGCATGTCGTGCTGGGCGTCCTCGATGATGGTCTCGACGGCTCCTTGCTGAGTGGGGGTGACGGCGGTCAGGTAGTGGTCACCCTCGGTCGACGGGTGTGGTTCGGGTCGATCGTCGCCCGGCCGCTGCCGGTCCAGGCGCTCTTGTCCCGCATCGCCTCGTGGGTGGTGCGGATCCGGGAGCGGTGGATCTTCAAGGGGCGCCCGTCTGCGGATCGGGGAGGGGAGCCCGGGGCCGCAGCGGTGGTCGGGATGGCCACCGGGCTCCCCCATGTAGTGCTACTTGCGCGACCAGACTTGGTTGGAGGTGGCCCAGCAGTCCCGGATCTGCAGCAGGGCGGCGCTGTCGGAGCCGCCGGCGTCCAGACACGTGCCGGACTGCGTGTTCGTGGCCGTGCCGTTCGTGTGGCACCGCCACTGCTGCGCTGCGGTGCGGTTGCACGAACGCAGGTGCGTGCGGGTGTCGTTCGCAGTGCTGCCGGACACGTCCAGGCACTTGCCCGTCCTCGGGTTGACGACGGTGGAGCCTGCCGTCATCTGCTGCCGGTTCCGGTCGGCGGAGCAGTCCCACAACTGGACGGGGGTGCCGTCCGAGCTGCCCCGGCCGCTGGGGTCAGGGCTGCTTCTGCTCTGCTGCCTCACGACCGCGCCGCCCGCCAGGCGCTCCCGTTGGGGGTGTAGGAGAAGTTCTTCACGCCCAGGCCGGGGCCGCCGACCCATGGTTCGAAGCCGAACTGGACGCTGGTCATGTACCAGGAGGGCTGCAGGTAGCCACGTGTGATCGAGTCGTTGGTGAAGTCCTTGATGTTGACCGTCAGCGTGTTGGTGGGCTGCTGGCGGACGTAGGAGACTGTGTTCCACTGGGTGTTGGTGCCCTGGCGGGCGTACCACACGTCCCAGTTGGCGCCCTCCAGCTGGACGGTGCCGACCTTCGTGCCGAATGGCTGCGGGGGGCCGGAGTGGTTGGCCCAGATCATCAGCTCCTCACCGTTGTTCTGCCCGGTGGGGTGGGGGTTGGTGTCGAACCAGATGTCGTAGGAGGCGTCCCACTGGCCGCTGTTGGGGGTGGTGAGGTTCACGCTGGACTGCGGGTTGGTGAAGGACGACACCTGTTGCGGTAGGCCGTTGCCGCTGGAGCATTTGCCCCAGTGGCAGCCTGCGTAGATCGACGGATAGGCCGCCGGCGCACCGTGGCCCGCCAGGTTGTGGTAGCCCGAGGCGTAGGTGAAGCCGCCGTCGAAGGCGTCGATGCACTGCCGGATGTTGTCGCCCCACTCGTTGTTCTGGACGATGTACTTTCCGCCCGACACGGCCGTGCTGCCTGTCTGGTCGCAGAGGGTGGTGGTGCCGGTCGACGCCGATGGCGCCGTCACCAGTGACGCCGATGCCGACGGCACTGTCACCAGTGAAAGTGTGCCGATGAGCGCGGTGGCCAGTAGAGCCGCTATTGCTCCGGCCCTGCGTCGTGGCCGCTTGGGTATGTCGCTCATGGTGGTTTCCTCTCTCTGTCACCCGGGCGCGCTCCGCTGCGCCCGGTTGGTCAGTGTTGGTTGTGCTCCTCGGGGCCGGGTTCGATCCGTACGGGGCAGCGCAGCATCCGCACCCCGTCGAGCCGCCGCTCGGCTCCCACGACCCGCACCCGCCAGGTGTGCCGGACCGCTGCGCTGGAAGCCGCCAGGCGCAGTTCAAGGCCGCCGGGTTCCACGATCCGGTGCCCCGCCGTACCGCAGAAGCCGGCCAGCTCGGCGTGGAACCGGAACACCACGCGGGCGCTCTCGCCCGGTGCCAGCGGGATGCGCGCGTATCCCACCAGTCGCATGTGCGGGCGTGTCACCTGGGCCACCGGGTCATGCAGGTACAGCTGCACGACCTCGGTCCCGGAGCGCGTGCCGGTGTTGCGCACCACGACCGGTACCTCCACCGCTCCGTACGCCGTCATCTCCTCCGCGCCGGGGGCGATCGACTCCGGCTCCCAGGAGAACGATGTGTACGACAGCCCGTGCCCGAAGGGGTACAGCGGGGTGGGGTCCAGGCTGCTGACGTCGCCGGCCAGGCCGAGCTGCGGCTGCAGATACGTCCACGGCTGGCCGCCTGGACCGTGCGGGATGCTGACGGGCAGTCGGCCGGATGGACACACCCGGCCCGACAGCACCCCGGCCACCGCCTGGGCTCCTTCCTCGCCGGGGAAGAAGGCGAGGATCGTCCCGGCCAGGCGGTCGCTGTAGTCGCCGAGTGCGTAGGGCCGGCCCGCGAGCAGCACCAGGACCACTGGCGTACCGGTCTCGACGAGGGCATCGAGCAGCCTGCCCTGGCGGCCGGGCAGGCGCAGATCGGCCGCGTCGCAGCCCTCTCCCGAGGTGCCGCGCCCGAAGAGTCCGGCACGGTCGCCGAGCACTGCCAGGCACACCTCGGCTTCCGCCGCCGCGCGCACGGCTGCCGCGAAGTCGTCGGGCTCGTTATCGCCCTCGTCGTCCACCACAGTGCAGCCCGCCGCGTGCGTCACCGTGGCGCTGGTGAACTCCGCGCGCAGCGTCTCAAGCAGCGTCGGGATCTCGATGCCCAGCGGCGTGCCGGGATGCTGCGGTGCGACGTGCATCGGGAAGGAATAGCAGCCGAGCATGGCCGCCGGGTCGTCGGCGAGCGGGCCGACGACGGCGATTCGCCGCGGCCCTTGCGCCAGCGGAAGCAGCCCATGCGGATTGGCCAGGAGCACCGCGGACTCCTCGGCAAGGAGGGCCGCCAGCTTCCGGTTGCCCGGCGGGTCGAGATCCACCGGGCCAGGGGAGGGCTGCGGGTCCCAGTCAGCGTCCAGCAGGCCGAGTTCGCACTTCTGCAGCAGCACCCGCCGCGCCGCCCGGTCCACCAACTCCTCGGCTACCAGCCCCTGTTCGACAGCTGCGATCAGTTCGGTGCCGTAGGCGTGCACGGTCGGCAGTTCGACGTCCACCCCGGCGGTCAGCGCGAGTGCGGCGGCCTCCGGGGCGTCCGCGGCGACCCGGTGCAGGGTCTGCAGGAAGGCGATGCCGAAGTAGTCGGCGACGACCGTCCCGGCAAACCCCCATTCTTCGCGGAGCAGTTGGGTGAGCAGTTGCGCATCGGCCGCCGCCGGTACGCCGTCGATCTCGGCGTAGGAGTGCATGATGGAGCGGGCACCGCCCTCCCGGAGCGCCAGCTCGAACGGCGGCAGCAGCACATCGGCCAGCTCCCGCCGTCCGATGCGGGCGGGCGCCAGGTTGCGGGCCCCGGTCGAGGCGGAATAGCCGGCGAAGTGCTTGAGCGTGGCGACCACTCCGGCCGACTCAAGGCCCCGTACGTAGGCGGAGCCGACGGTGCCGACCAGGCACGGGTCCTCGCCGATGGTCTCCTCCACGCGTCCCCAGCGCGGATCGCGCACCACGTCGAGTACGGGCGCGAGCCCCTGGTGGATGCCGACTCTGCGCAGGTCGCGCCCGATGGCGGCGGCCATCTCGGCCACCAGGTCGGGGTCGAACGACGCTCCCCAGGCCAGGGGCACCGGGTAGCAGGTGGCTCTCCAGGCGGCGAACCCGGCCAGGCACTCCTCGTGGGCCATCGCCGGGATGCCGAACCGGCCTGCGGCGGTGATCTGCCGCTGCGCGCGGGCCAGTGCCTGGGCGCCGAGTGTCGGGTCGATGGGGGCGGTGCCGAACGGTCGTGTCAACTGGCCGATCCCGAGCGGGATCAGGGCCTGCCAGTCGACATCGGCCGGAAGGTTCTCGTGCAGGTGCGGGGCGACCCCGTCGCCTTGCGGGTCCGCGCCGACCCAGATGCCGTACAGCTGCGCTGCCTTCTCCGGCAGTGTCATCCGCTCAAGCAGTGCGGCGACCCGGCGCTCGGCGGGCAGCGCGACGTCTTTCCACGGGGGCAGGGCGGGAAGGGGGGCATCGACTGGTAGGTGTGCCGACATGGTGGCGGCCATCCTCGTGTTCGGGGACCTCGGCGGGCGGCCTGCCTGTAGGTCCGAAGGGCGATTCGAGGGTCTTGTTCGTCAAGCGGATGCGTGTCGCGGGAACCGGGCGCGACAGGATGTCGTGGTACTGCGCGGCCGGGTGTCAGGCGGGCGCGAGTGGGGGCAGGGTCCCGGTGCGGGCGACCCGGGCGTACCACCGACCGCTGTCCTTGACGGTGCGGCGCTGGGTGTCGTAGTCGACCCGCACCAGGCCGAAGCGCTTCTCGTAGCCGTACGCCCACTCGAAGTTGTCCAGCAGCGACCAGACCAGGTAGCCGCGCACATCCGCGCCCCCGGCGACGGCCTGCTCCACGGCCTGGAGGTGGGAGTGCAGGTAGGCGGTACGGCGCGGGTCATGGACGCCACCATCCGGGTCGAGGGCGTCGTCGAAGGCGGCGCCGTTCTCCGTCACGAGCAGCGGCAGCCTCGGGTGGCGGTGGGTCGTGCGCAGCAGCAGGTCGCGCAGTCCGCCGGCATCGACCGTCCAGCCCATGGCGGTGCGCTCACCGGGCGGCTGGTGGAAGCGGACCAGGCCGTCGGTGCCCGGCCAGGGAGAGGCGGCGCCGGTGCCGTGGCCGTCCTCGCCGGACACGTCGCTGTCGCCGGGCCGGGGACGGGAAACCAGGGTGGGCGTGTAGTAGTTGATGCCGAGCAGGTCGATCGCGGGTTCGCGGGGGACGTCCTGGGGTTTGACGAAGGACCAGTCGGTCAGCTGCGCGGTGTCGGCGAACAGGTCCTTGGGGTAGCTGCCGTCCAGCAGCGGTCCGGTGAAGATGCGGTTGGCGAGGTTGTCGATGCGCCGCGCGGCGTCGTGGTCGGCATCCGAGCCGGTGAGTGGGCGGACCTCGTGGAGGTTCAGGGAGATCGCCACCCGGACCCCGGGGTGTGTGCGCAGCGCTTCGGCGGCTCGCAGATGGCCGAGGTTGAGGTGGTGGGCGGCGCGCAGCGCGGCGTCCGGTTCGGTGCGGCCGGGGGCGTGCACTCCGGAGGCGTAGCCCTGGAAGGCGCTGCACCAGGGTTCGTTGAGGGTGGTGAAGGTCGTGACGCGGTCTGCCAGCGCGTCGCCGACCAGAGCGGCGTACTCGCCGAAGCGCTCGGCTGTGGCCCGTTCCGGCCAGCCCCCGCCCGCGGCGGAGCCGCTGATGGATGCAGTCTCCAGCTCCTGTGGCAGATCCCAGTGGTAGAGGGTGGGCAGCGGGGTGATGCCTCGCTCAAGGAGCTCGTCGACGAGCCTGCGGTAGAAGTCCATGCCCGTGCGGTGCAGCGGGCCTCGGCCGCCCGGTTGCACCCGGGGCCAGGAGATGGAGAACCGATAGGCGTTCAGGCCGAGTTCGGCCATGAGGGCGACGTCTTCACGGTAGCGGTGCAGGTGGTCGCAGGCGGTCTTGCCACTGCTGCCGTCGGCGATGGCCCCGGGGCGGGCGCAGAAGGTGTCCCAGATGGACGGGGTGCGGCCGTTCTCGGCGACGGCGCCCTCCACTTGGTAGGCGGCGGTGGCGCTCCCGAAGAGGAATCCGTGGGGAAGAGGCATGGGGGTATTCCTTGTCTGTTCGGCTCGGTGCCGGTGATGGCGCCGGAACCGGCGGCACACGTGGGTCATCGACGCGCACGGAGTGTCGGCGGGCGTGGTCAGCCCTTCAGCGCGCCCTGGATCAGGCCGCCGACGATGCGCCGGCCGAACACCAGGAAGAGGAGCAGCAGGGGCAGGGTGCCAAGGAGCGCGCCCGCCATGATCACCGACTGGTCGGGGACGAAGCCCTGGGCCAGCTTGACCATCGCCACCTGCACCGTCGGGTTCTCGGAGGTGAGCACGACGAACGGCCAGAAGAAGTCGTTCCAGGACTGCACGAACGTGATGAGGAACAGCACCAGCATCGCGGGCCGGGCCATGGGCAGGACCACGTGCCAGAAGATCCGGTGGGAGCCCGCTCCGTCCACGCGGGCGGCCTCGATGAGTTCGTAGGGCAGTGCTTCGGCGAGGTACTGGCGCATGAAGAACACGCCGACCGCGCTCACCAGCGTCGGGGCGATCACTGCCGGCAGGTGGTCGTACCAGCCCAGCGAGGTCATGATCTGGAACAGCGGGATCACACTGAGCTGGGGCGGGACCGCGGTGGTGGCGATGACGACCAGCAACAGTGCGGTGCGGAACCGGAACCGGAGCTTGGCGAAGGCGAATCCGGCGAGGGTGGAGAACAGCACGGTGGACAGCGCCACCGATCCGGAAACCACGAAGGAGTTGAGCACCGCCGTGCCCAGGTCCGCGTGCTGCCAAGCGGTGCCCAGGTGGCTGATCAGGTTGCCACCCGGAAGCAGCGGCGGGTTCGCCCGGTTGATGGCCTGGCTGGAGGTCGAGGCGGCGACCATCGTCCAGTACAGGGGGAACAGCGACAGCACAGTCATCAGGCCGAGCAGCAAGTAGGCGAGCGGGCCGGCGTGCGCCTGCCGCCCGGCACCGGGCCTGAACAGCGGCCGCGAGCGGCGGCCGGGGCGGGGGCGGGGGTCATCGGGGCGGCGTAGCGTCAGGGACCGGCCGGTACTGGTGGTCTCCATCGGGACGGTCACGGCGTCATCCCTTCCTTCACGGCGTCATCCCTTCCTTACGCGGCGCGCGACAACTGCCTGGATCAACGCGATCACGACGATCAGCAGGAACATCAGCCAGGCCAGCGCCGAGGCCCGCCCGGCGTTCCCGTCGGCCCAACCTGTCTGATAGAGCAGCAAACCGAGCGTCTGGTACTGGCCGTTGGCGCCGCCCTGCACCGCTTGCGGGCCGCCCCCGAAGATCAGTGGTTCGCCGAACAGCTGGATGCTGCCGATGGTGGAGATCACGACGGTGAAGACGATGGTGGGGCGGATGCCGGGGATCGTGACGTTCGAGAACTGTTGCCAGCGGGAGGCGCCGTCCAGCGCCGCCGCCTCGTAACGCTCCTGCGGGATGGCCTGCATGGCGGCCAGGTACAGCAGCGCGTTGTAGCCGGTCCAGCGCCAGATGACGATGGCCGAGACGGCCAGCTGGGAGGAGAGGGTGCCGCTCTCCCAGTCCACCCGGCCCAGGTCCAGGCCGTGCAGCGCCCAGTTCACCAGGCCGAAGTCCCGGCTGAAGACGAACTGGAAGAACAGCGCGGCGGCACCGATCGAGGTGGCGTACGGCACCAGCGACGCCACCCGCCACACCAGCGCGCCGCGCAGCCGGTAGTTCAAGAGGTGCGCCAGGCCGAGCGCCATCAGCAGCTGCGGAACCGCCGAGATGACCCCGAGGGAGAAGGTGTTGCGCAACGCCTTCCAGAACTGCGGGCTGGTCAACAGTTCGCCGTAGTGCGCGAACCCGGCCCATGACATCGCATTGAGGTCGAAGAGCTGCACGTCGTTCAGCGACAGCCAGGAGGTGTAGACCAGAGGGTAGAGACCGAACGCTCCGAACAGGACGAAGAACGGCGCCACATACGCATACGGGGTGGCCTTGAGGTCCCAGCGGTAGCGCCGGCCACGCCGTGTCGCGCGCCGCGCGTCGGATAAGGCGGTGGCCGTGTGGGCGGATGCCATGCGGATCCCTCAGCCCTTCCCGATGGCGTACTTGATCTCGCCCATGGCCTGTCGCCAGGACGTGTCCGGGTCCATGCCCTGCTGCTCGACCCGCGTCAGGCCGGTGGAGATGGCGTCGGTGATGATGCGCTGATCGGCACCGATGTTCACCGTGGGCATGCTCTTGGCCGCCACCCCGAATATCTGCCCGACGGGAGCGTTGTTGAAGTACGGGTTGCGGGTGCCGGCCACCGCGGGGGCGGCGGCCACGGTCCGGTCGGACGGGAAGTTGCCCGCGGCGGCGTTGGCGAAGACCTTGGCCTGCTGAGCCGGAGCGGTCAGCCAGGCGGCGAGCTTCTCGGCCTCGTCCTTGACCTTGCTGTTCTTGGGAACGGTCAGGAACGATCCGCCCCAGTTGGCAGGGGCGGGGGCCTTGGCGATGTCCCACTTACCCTCGCCCGAGGGCCCGGAGTTCTGGGAGATCTGGCCGAGCATCCAGGACGGGCAGACCACGGTGGCGAACCTGGCAGCCGAGAACGACGTGCGCCAATTGGCCTGGAACTGCTGCAGCTTGGCGGTCTGACCCGAGGTGTTGGCACGCGCTGCCAGGTCATAGGCCCGTCTGACACCGGGGTTGCTGTCGTAGACCAGCTTGCCGGAAGCGTCGTAGTAGGACGTGGCCTGCCCGAAGATCATGGCGTTGTAGAGGCCGTTGCCGGTGTCCATGAAGCGCAGGCTCTTGTCCTTGGTCTGCTTCTGAAACCTCTCGCCGACATCCACGTACTTCGCCCAGTCACCCGCCCACAGCTTGCCGACGGCCGTGCGGTCGGTGGGCAGCCCGGCCTGCTGGAACAGATCCTTGCGGTAACACACGGCCATCGGGCCGATGTCGGTCCCCAGGCCGAGCACCTCGCCGTCCTCGGCCTTGGCCTGGGCCCACTTCCACGGATAGAAGGAGCCGGGCCGGACGCCCGGGGCATGCGAGAGGTCGGCGAACATGCCGGCCTTGCTCCCGGCGATGGTGCGGATGCGGCCCACCTCGACACCGACGATGTCGCCCAGGCCCTGACCGCTGCCCAGCTTGGGCTGCAGGGCCTGCCAATAGGTGGTCTCATCGGCGGCGTTGTCCTCCTTGATGGTGATGTCGGGGTGGAGCTTCTCGTACTCCTGGAACAGCCCCGACTTGTTGAAACCCATGTTGGAGAAGGTGGAGATCCGGATGGTGACCTTTCCGGACGCCGAGCCGCCGGAGCCGCCGCAGCCCGTGGCGGCGAGGGCCAGCACCAGCACCGAGGCTGCGGCAACCGTGGTGCCTCGCAGTGCTCTGCCAGATTTCATCGCGACCCCTTCCGTACGACGAAACTTTCCGAATATTTCTCTGACACGTGTCGGGCAACGTAGAGCACCCCCGCTGCGGCGTCAACGGACATTTCGGGCAGGTCACGGAAAGGGATCGGAGCTTGTTGCCGGGTGGGCATGCCGAAAACTTTCCGAAATAATCGGAGTTATTCGCGCGTATGCTGGCCACAACGAGCCGACACAGAGACGAGGTCGCCCATGCCCGGCCGACGGAGCAGTAGCGGAACGACGGTCACGTCCGGGGCCGCCGATCCCGCCGCCCGGATCACCATCGCCGAGATCGCCCGTGAGGCCGGGGTGTCGGCACCGACGGTTTCCAAGGTCCTCAACGGCCGCGACGAGGTGGCGCCGGAGACCCGGGCCCGCGTCGAGGAGTTGCTGCAACGGCACAATTATCTACGCCGTCGCGCCCGCCCGAAGAAGACGGTCGGCCTGGTCGACCTGGTCATCCGCGAGGTGGACAGCCTGTGGGCGGGCGAGTTGATGCAGGGGGTACAGAGCGCGGCGGCCGAGCACGGCAGCGAGGTGGTGGTGACCGCAACCCACGGAACCACCACCCACACCCGGCGGTGGCTGGACCGTGTGTCACAGCGCGGCTCCGACGGAGTCATCCTGGCGGTCACCGACCTCACCCCGGCACAGCGCAAGCACGTCAACTCCCTGGACATCCCGCTTGCCCTGATCGACCCGGTCGGCAGCCCCGATACTGGAGTGCCGACGGTCGGCGCGACGAACTGGCAAGGCGGCATGGCCGCGACCCAGCACCTGATCAACCTGGGGCACCGCAGGATCGGCATCCTGCAGGGCCTGGAAGAGACCCTGTCCGCGCGGGCGCGCCTGGACGGGTACCGCGCGGCGCTTGAGGGAGCCGGCCTCGCGGTCGATCCGGCACTGCAGCAACCCGGTAACTTCTACTACACGACCGGGTTCTCCGGCATGCGTGACCTGCTCGCGCTCGCCGACCCTCCTACCGCGGTCTTCGCGAGCAGCGACCTGATGGCCCTGGGCGCATATGAGGCGATCCGGCAGGCCGGACTACGGGTCGCAACCGACGTGAGCATCGTCGGGTTCGACGACGTCCCGAACGCCGCCTGGGCATCCCCGCCGCTGACCACGGTGCGCCAGCCGTTGCGCGAGATGGCGGCCCTCGCCGCCCGCATCGTGCTGCAGGGCGCGGACGCGGTGCTGCCCGGCCCCACGTTGCGGATGGAGCTGGCCACGCACCTGGTCGTCCGGGAGAGCACCGGGGCCGCGCCCGGCGTGTCCACCACCTGAGCCGGACCCCCCCCGGGCCTTGTCGTAGGGCCGGTGCGGCTGGCGGTTGAGGGCGTCGGATGCCCGGCCGCTGCGCCTTGGGGACGGCTCATGCCGGAGGGTGACGGGCGGCGGACGGTTGTCGAGCTGGAGCACGTGCAGACGACGGTGAATGACTTCTGGGGCCGGCCCGGGGCCCGAAGTGTCGGTACCGGCAGGGGTCCCGTGCCGAGAGCGTCGCAAGGTAGACGCAGAGCCTTCGAAACTTTCGAGTCGCCAGGGGGCCGGGGCCCCGCCGAGGGGGCTTCCGCGCTGACTGAAGTTGTGGGTGCGCAGTCTGTTGACGCCAGAGGAGAGGGCTTCTAAGGTCCGTCAATAATTCGGAAATTGCTCCGAAACTTTCGGACGGCGGAATGCCCGCCTTGCCCGGTTATGCCGCCGGATCCTGCCCACCACCCGAAGAATGGGGACAAGATGGCGACCCGCACGACTATCGACCCGCCTCCTGAGCGCAGGCCCCGACGCTCGCGCACCCACACCGCACTGGCCCTCGGCACGGCGGGCTTACTCGCCGCCGCCGGCGTCACCGCCCTCGCAGGCACCGCCCAGGCCGCCAATACGCTCGGCGCCGCGGCCGCCGAGCAGGGCCGCTACTTCGGCGCCGCCGTCGCCGCAAACCACCTGGGCGAAGCCCCGTACGCCTCGACACTCGACACCCAGTTCAACTCCGTGACGCCGGAGAACGAGATGAAGTGGGACGCGACCGAACCCACCCGCGGCACCTTCACCTTCGGCTCCGCCGACCAGATCGTGAACCACGCCCAGAGCAAGGGCATGAAGATCCGCGGGCACACCCTGGTGTGGTACAACCAGCTGCCCGGCTGGGTCGGCGGCCTCGGCACGGCCGACGACGTCAGGTCGGCGATGAACAACCACATCACCCAGGTCATGCAGCACTACAAGGGCAAGATCCACTCCTGGGACGTCGTCAACGAGGCTTTCCAGGATGGCGACAGCGGCGCCCGACGCAGCTCGCCCTTCCAGGACAAGCTCGGCGACGGCTACATCGAGGAGGCGTTCCGCACCGCCCGTGCCGCCGACCCGGCCGCCAAACTCTGCTACAACGACTACAACATCGAGGGCATCAACGCGAAGAGCAATGCCGTCTACAACCTGGTCAAGGACTTCAAGGCGCGCGGCGTACCGATCGACTGTGTCGGCTTCCAGTCCCATTTCAACAGCGCCTCCCCGGTCCCGTCCGACTACCAGGCGAACCTGCGGCGCTTCGCCGACCTCGGCGTCGACGTGCAGATCACCGAGCTGGACATTGAGGGCTCGGGCGCGGCACAGGCCGACGGTTACCGCAACGCCGTGCGGGCCTGCCTGGCGGTCTCGCGCTGCACTGGCATCACCGTCTGGGGCGTCACCGACAAGTACTCGTGGCGTTCTGGTGGAAC
This sequence comes from Streptomyces sp. CT34, assembly GCF_000805335.1. Taxonomy (GTDB): domain Bacteria; phylum Actinomycetota; class Actinomycetes; order Streptomycetales; family Streptomycetaceae; genus Streptomyces. The sequence goes on from NZ_KN708638.1 coordinate 7,001,988, forward strand.
GCCACTGCTCTTCGACGACAACTACACCAAGAAGCCCGCGTACAACGCGGTGTTGACCGTGCTCGGCGGCACCCCCGGCGTACAGCAAGGCCGAGGAAGGGAGTGACCGCTTCAACGGCAAGGTCACCATCACCGCGGGCAGTTCCGCGATCAGCGATGGGAACCCGACCGTCACCATCACGCCTCCGCGGAGGATCTCCGGCCCGTGGCACGGCACACCCACCTGGGGCAGCAGCGGCAACGTCATGATGATGAGGCCGAACGGCAACGGCAGCCTGGCCGCCGGAGCATCGACGAGCTTCGGCTTCATCGCCATGAAGAACGGCACCCAGCGCCCTGGGACGTCACCGTACGACGGAGCCCCCTTCACCCCCGCGCAGGCGTTCTGCCCCTGACACGGTGTCATGGAGCTTCACCTCGGCCCGCCATCGTTCTCCTGGTGGCAGGCCGAGGTGATGGTTACTGGGCAACACAGCATGCCGGAGAGAAGGAGGAATTGCCCCGGCAGCCGGAGTGCGAGGATCACCGAAGACGGCTGTACTGTGGCGCCATAACTGGCACCAGGTTCAACCTCCGGACGTTGCGGAGGTTGGGACCGCGGCGTCGGCGTATGGCCTCGGGAACCGGCTCGTTCCCTGGTGAGGCGCCGCCGATGCTGACTTTGCACTGACTTGCTGACCTCGAAAACCCTCTGACCTGCAACGATGCCTTGTTGTAGCTCTTCGGGTTCCCATGACACCGGGGTGGCGGCGGTGTTGTGGGAGTAGCGGGTTGGCCAGCACCTTTGCAGCTCAGGGGTGGTGCGGGGCGGATTGGCGCATGTGCATGTGTCGCCAGCTGAAACCTCCTCTGGCAGGGTGCATGCTGACTCAACGCTGATCGGCGGCTACTCCGGTCCGCTGGATGATCGAGTGGGTGACCACGGCCAAGCAGCGTCGTCGTCCTGGCACCAGCCAGGACGACGACGCCTGCGGCGACCCCTGTGTCAGCTTTCACGCATGGGGATTATGGCAACGTCCACTGATGGTTCGTCCCCCGTTGCAGTCCCGCAACTCCACCAGCGTGCCGTTCGACGCGCCCTGCCTCGGTGAGGTTCGTGCGCTTGCCGCTCGGTCCGTCGTGCTGCTGGACTCCGTTGGCCCAGTGTCAGTTCTGCGCGCTGGTGTCGTTGCAGTCCCACATCGGGACCGGCCTTTGTCGTTGGCGGTCGACCGCCCGTGTTGTCGTCGGCTCACTTGTGGCTCGCCGGCGCCGAGTGGATCGGTCCGGGCGGCGCAGCGGTGGCCGGCCGGCCGTAGTAGATGCCGCACCCGTCCGTGGCGATGTAGACCCGGCCGGAGACCTGGCGGTCGCCGGTCATGTCCTTGAGTCGGCAGCCGATCGCCTCGGTTGTATTGATCTTCGTCCAGCTGCCGCTGAGGTCGTCGGAGCGGAAGATGCCGTCGACCCCGTTCACGACACCGTGGACGTAGAGCGAGGGTGGCGCGGCCGGGTTCGGCGAACCGGTGCCGGGGCCCTTGCCGAACCCGAACACCCGGGCGTTGGACACGCCGGCCGCCTTGGTGAAGGTCTTGCCGGAGTCGGTCGACCGGTAGAGCCCGTTGGTGCCGAAGCTGATCCACACCTCGCCGTTGATGCCGGGGGCAGCGGCGACCTTGAACGCTCCGAAGGAGTCGTCGCACCCGACGTTGGGCAGGCCGGTTGCGCCGGTGTCGGCGAACGTGGCGCCGCCGTCGGTGCTGCGGTAGAACCTGCCCGCTTTGTAGATGTAGAACTTGTTGCCGTCCACCCGGTCGGAGGCGAGCGGATGGCAGCTGTTCCAGTTCGTGTCGGTGGGGATCAGGCCGCTGGGGGCGCCCGCCGATGCCTTCCAGCTGGATCCGCGGTCTGTTGAGTAGCGGACTTGTCCGTTGCCGGCTCCTTGTGCGGCCCAGACGATCCGGTCGGAGGCGGCTGACACGGCCACGCGTCCGGCGGCTTCGGGCTGGCTGGGGAACGGGGTGTAGGTGTTGCCGCCGTCGGTGGAGTAGCCGCTCTGGGAGGTGGGGCCGCTGTTGCCGTCGCGGCCGACGCGAACGAGGAAGTTGGGGTGGGCCTCGGAGAAGTCCAGGCCGGTCGTTGTGCCCTGCAAGCCCCTGGCCCGGTAGCTCGCGGCAGGGAAGCCGGTCAATGAGGTGTGGTCGAAACCGCCGTTGTCGGCCACCCCGCTGTGCAGGAGGGCCTGCCCGGAGGGAGGTGATGCGATGTTGGAGACGGCCACGGTCTCCTCATGGCCCTTCTCGTAGTTGGTCCAGGTCGACTGACTCGCCGTGATGTCGTCGGTGCGCCAGGTGCCGTACCAGTCGGTGTACCAGACCCGGCCGGCGTGGAACGGATCGAAGGTGACGCTGGCCGGGCTCGCCGACCAGTAGGAGTCCGGCCACCACGGGACGGTGTTTTTCCTCGTGTACGAGACCTTGGTCCAGCTGCCCGCGGCGTTGGTGGACTGGTAGATGGGGTTGTTGTTGGTGCGGTTGGCCGCGATCGTGATGACGTGGGAGGGGTTGGCCGGATCCACGCTGATCGCGTTGTATTGCGCGGCGGTCGGAGGCGTCGCGTCGCTCCAGGTCCCGTTGGAGTACTTGGCGACGCCGCTCTTGTGGGTCACGTACAGATCTCCGTTGGATGCCAGTGCCGCACGGTTGGGCTCGGTGGGGCTGCCTTTCAGCAGTGCCCAGGTCGCCCCTGCATCGGTGCTGCGGTAGATGCCGCTGCCGTACACGGAGGCGTAGAGGGTCCGGGTAGGGGTGCCGGCGGGTTCGTTGGTGCGTGCGAACAGCACGAAGGTCACGCCGCGGCCGGGTGTGCCGGTGACGGGGAACCGGGTGTCTTTGGACCAGGTGGTGCCTGCGTTGGTGCTGTGCCACAGCCCGTCTTTGCGGGAGCCGTAGTAGACGATGCCGGCCGTGCCGGGGTCGACCGCGAGCCGCTCACCGGAACTGCGCGCCGGGTCGTCGCTCTCGCCGCCCGGATTGCCGTCGATCGGGATCCCGATCCGGTTGACGGTCCAGGTGGCGCCGCGGTCGGTGGACTTCATGATGGCGCTTTCAGTGGCTGAGCCGCTGCCACCCGCCAGGTAGACGGTGCCGGGTTCGGTGGGGGCGACCGCCAGCGACTCGATCCGGTACAGGTCGCGATCGTCGGCCTTGATCCCGTCGGTGATCGGCGTCCAGCTCCCGTCATCCGGGTTCCACCGATAGGCGCCGCCCACGTCGGTGCGGGTGTAGATCAGATCCTTCTGCGCCGGGTGGGCGACCATGCCGGTGACGTAGCCGCCACCCCCGATCGCCACGTGCTGCCAGGTGGTCGACGAACTGGCGATGCTTGCGGTCGTCGCCCGCGCATGACCGTTCCCGACGACGGCGACCAGGCAGGATGCGGCGGCCAAGCCGATGGCCATGAACCATCGGGCTAGGGGCCTGAGCATCTGCTTCCTCCTTCTGAGCATCTGTTACCTCCGTGGAGAGTTCCTCCGGTAAGGGGGGACCCGCCCTGATCCGTGGCGCAGGAGCCAGGCCGGATCAGGGCGGCCGGGCGTTCCGGTGTGGGGGGCGCCGAAGGCTGAGGTGTCGCTCTGGGTGGTGATGCCGGAGCCGCCGGTCAGGCCGTGACGGTTCCCCGGCGAGCGCCCATGTCAAGTGAACTGCGCGATTGCAAGCGCTTGCGAGCTGTGAACATGACATCAACGGTCAGCGGTGTCAACCCTCAGGGCAGAAAGGGGAGTTCGAGTCTCTGTCGCATCGCCTGTGAGAGGGCGGTTCGTGAGTCTTTGGGTGGCTCTGTCGTCGCCTGATGGTGTGGGCACGGGCGGAATCTGCCGGTCCGCAGCCGGTGATCTGCTGGTGTGGCGGAGTGAGTGAACGCAAGCCGTACCCAAGTGACTTATCGGACGAGCAGTGGTCGCTGATCGAGCCGGTGATCGCCGGGTGGAAGGACCGGCACCGTTCGGTCAGCGGCCACCAGGGCGCCTATGCGATGCGGGAGATCGTGAACGCCATCCTCTACCAGGGCCGGACCGGGTGTCAGTGGGCCTACCTGCCGCACGATCTGCCGCCGAAGAGCGCGACGTACTACTACTTCGCGGCTTGGCGGGACGACGGTACCGACCAGGTCATCCACGAGCTCCTGCGCTGCCAGGTCCGTGAGCGGGCCCGGCGATTAGAGGACCCGACCCTGGTGGTGCTGGACACCCAGAGTGTCCATGCGGCCGCCGGGGTCCCCGCCACGACGACCGGCCGGGATCCGGCGAAGAAGGTGCCGGGCCGCAAGCGGGGCCTGGCCGTCGACGTGCTCGGGCTGGTCATCGCCGTCATCGTGCTGGCCGCGAGCACCCACGACAACGCCGCGGGCATCGCACTGCTGGAGCAGGTCGCCGAGCACGCCGGCGGCACCGTCCGCAAGGCCCTGGTCTACCAAGGCTTCAAAAACCAGGTCGTCGCGCATGGAGCCGGCCTGGGCATCGACGTCGAGATCGTCGAACGCAACCCGCAGGATGCGGGGTTCGTTCCGCTGCCCAAGCGGTGGAGGGTCGAGCAGACCTACGGGATCCTGATACTGCACCGGCGTCTGGTCCGCGACTACGAGCACCGCCCCTCCTCCTCCGCCTCCCGCGTCTACTGGGCGATGAGCCATGTCATGGCCCGCCGCCTGACCGGTGCGAACACCCCCACCTGGCGCGAGGCGGTGACAGTGTGAACGTCGAGCCCCTGCTCGACGCGCTTGGCCTCCAGGAGGATGCCGCCCGGGCCCTGGCCGACGGTCTCCGCACCCAGATCACGGAATTGCAGGGGCGATTGCACGAGGCTGAGACCCACCTCGAGCACCTGGCGATCACCCGGAAGACCGTCACCGCCCTCGCCGACCGGCTTCCCGCCCAGGCCACCTCACCCGAACTGCCCGATCACCCGGACTATCCCCACATCCTCGCCGTCTTCAACCAGGCCAGTGGCCCGCTGCGGGCCCGCGATGTCTGCGAAGCCCTCGACCACGAACTGCTGCCAAAGAACATCGAAGGCACTCGCGCCAAGCTGAAACGCCTGGTCAAGCTCGGCATCCTGACCGAGATCGATACCGGCAACTTCGCCAGGAAGCTGTAACCGACGAAGGCCCGCGACCAGCAGCCATGCCCCAACCTCACCTCGAAACGGACCTCAACTCACGAACCGCCCTCTGAGAGTTCAGGCGAGTCCCCTGCGGTGCGCACCGGCCGGGTCGCCGCGGATCTGCGGCGGTTGGGCAACGCTGATCCGGAGTTGAGGAAGATCGCTGTCGAGGGCACCCCGAACCCGGCTACCCCTGATTTCGAAGTGCTGTCCCCGCTGGTGATGACCTGGGTAGCGTCGGCTCGCCGCCGACCAGAGGCAGTGCAACGCGGACCGCCCGATCCCTGTCCGTGCGCAACGCGGGCATTCGTTGCGCGGGATGGCTCCGCGTGCCGGGCGGCCCATCATCCCGGGAAACGGGTCGAGTTCGGGTCTTGACGACTATCTCGCGTGGGTTGCATGCTCCTCGGCACGTTCCTTTGCAATCGCTTTCCATCCCAGGAGGCACCATGCTGAGGGCAAGACAGCGGAGCTGGCTGACCGCGCTCACGGCGTTGGTGGCCGCCAACGCCGTTGCAGTCACCGGGTGTTCGAGTTCGCAGTCGAATGAGGGCAGCTCGTCCGGCCAAGTCATTCTGAAGGTGCGGTTGTTCGGGACGTTCGGCTACAAGGAGGCCGGTCTGTTCGACGCGTACATGAAGCTCCACCCGAACATCAGGATCGACTACTCGACGACCGAGCAGGAGAGCGGCTACTACACCGCCCTGCAGACCTCGCTCGCGTCCGGCAGCGGCCTCGGCGACGTTCAGGGGCTCGAAGTCGGCCACATCGCCGACGCGACGCACAACCTCGGCGACAAGTTCGTCGACCTGAACACGCTCGGTGCCTCGTCGCTGAAGAACAACTTCTACGACTGGAAGTGGCAGGCGTCGATGACGCCGGACGGCAAGCAGATCGGCCTGGGCAACGACATCGGCCCGCTGGCGATCTGCTATCGCGCCGACCTGTTCGAGCAGGCGGGGCTGCCGACCGATTCGGCCTCGGTGTCGGCACTGTGGGCCCATGGCTGGGACGGCTACGTCCAGGCCGGCCAGAAGTACCTGCAGCACGCGCCGGCCGGCTCGCACTGGGTGGACACCGCGAGCGGCATCTACAACACCATCATCGGCCAGTCGCGGCAGCAGTACTACGACGGCTCCGGCAAGGTGGTCTGGGACTCGAACCCGGCGGTGAAGTCGGCGTGGGACGAGTCGATGAAGATCGCGACGACCGACATGACGGCGGGCCTGAGCCAGTACTCGCAGAACTGGAACACCTCCTTCGCCACCGGATCGTTCGCGACGATCGCCTGCCCGTCCTGGATGATCGGCTACATCAAGTCGCAGGCCGGCAGCGCGAAGGGACGTTGGAGCGTCGCCACGATCCCCGGCGGTGGTGGCGACTGGGGCGGCTCGTACCTGGCCATTCCGAAGGCGTCGAAGCACCAGAAGGAGGCGTACGACCTCATCGCCTGGCTGACGTCGGCGCGGCAGGAGGCGACGCTGTTCGCCAATGTCGGCATGTTCCCGTCGAACAGAAAGGCAGCGGCCGACCCGTCGGTGACCGGTGCGACCGACACGTACTTCAGCGGCCCCGACGGCAAATCGGCCGCGGCGATCGGGAAGATCTTCGGTGATTCGGCCGCGAAGCTGACGGTGGCCACGACCGGCTCCAAGGACGGCACGATCAGGGACGCCATCGACAGGGGCATTGCCCGGGTCGAGACCCAGCATCGGTCCCCTGACGAGAGCTGGTCGCAGGTGAAGACCGACATCGCCGCCGCCATCGGCAACTGACCGGCAGGGGACGGTTCATGATGCTCACCCAACCACCGGCCGTCGAGTCCTCGACGGCGCAGCAGGGGACGCGTCGCCGGCTGCCGGTCGCGGCGGGGCTCGCGACCCGCTGGGACCAGCGGTTCACGCCGTACGCGTTCGTCGCCCCGTTCTTCGTCCTGTTCGCGGTATTCGGGCTCTACCCGCTGCTGTGGACGGCCTGGATCTCGCTGCACCACACGATCCTTGAGCGGGTCGACGAGACCGGCTCGTACGTCGGGTTCCAGTACTTCGCCGGCCTCTGGCACGACGAGTTCTTCTGGAACGCGCTGCGCAACACCCTCTCGATCGGTCTGCTGTCGGCGGTGCCGCAGCTGTTGCTGGCGCTCGGGATCGCGCACCTGCTCAACTACCGGCTCCGTGGCTCCACGTTCTGGCGGGTCGCGGTCCTGCTTCCCTTCGCCACCTCGATCGCCGCCGCCACGCTCGTCTTCGCGCAGCTCTACAACCGCGACTACGGGATGGTCAACTACGTCCTGCACCACTGGTTCGGGATGAAGAACATCGACTTCCAGGACCGGCGCTGGCCGGGCCAGATCGCGATCGCCACGATCATCATGTGGCGCTGGACCGGCTACAACGCCCTGATCTACCTGGCGTCGATGCAGTCGATCCCGTCCGAGCTCTACGAGGCGGCTGCCATCGACGGCGCCGGGCGCTGGCGCCAGTTCCGCCACGTCACCATCCCGGCGCTGCGCCCGACGATCATCTTCACAGTGATCGTCTCGACGATCGGCTCGCTCCAGATCTTCGGCGAGCCCTACCTGTTCGCGCCCGGCAACAAGGTCAGCGGTGGCCCGAACCGCGATTACCAGACGCTGTCCATGTACTTCTACGAGCGCGGCTTCACCGACCAGAACCTGGGCCGGGCCGCCGCGATCGCGTGGGCGATGCTGCTGGTGATCCTGGTGTTCGTCGTCATCAATGCCCTGATCGCCCGGCGAATGAAGGACTCGGAGTAGCCATGACCGTCGTCATCGCGTCCGCGCGCCCGCGTGCCCCGAAGGCGGGGCAGGCCGGTGGCCAGCTCGCCGCGGGGAAGTTCACCTATCTCGTTCTGGCCGCCGTCACGCTGGTCTCGGCCGCGCCGCTGCTGTGGACGGTCGTCGCCGCGTCGACCTCGAACACGAAGATCAACCAGGCGACCCCCAACCTGCTGCCCGGACCCAACCTGTTCCACAACTTCGGCCGGGCCTTCACCGACGTGAACATGGGCAAAGCGCTGCTCGACTCGGTGATCGTGTCGACGGCGGTCGCCGCCGGCACCGTCATGTTCGGCACGCTCGCCGGTTTCGCCTTCGCCAAGCTCAGGTTCCGCGGCCGCAACGCCCTGCTGGGCCTCACCATCGGCACGATGATGATCCCGTACCAGATCGGCATCGTTCCGCTCTACCTGCTGATGGCGAAGCTGCACTGGGCCGGCGACCTCAAGTCCGTCATCGTCCCGACCCTGGTCAGCGCGTTCGGCGTGTTCTTCCTCCGCCAGTACCTCATCACGGCCCTGCCCGACGAGCTGATCGAAGCGGCCCGCATCGACGGCGCGTCGAACCTGCGCATCTTCTCGTCGATCGTGCTGGCGACGGCCCGCCCGGCGATGGCCGTCCTCGGGATGCTCACCTTCATGTCCACCTGGAACGACCTGTTCTGGCCGCTGATCGCGCTGGGCGGGTCCGACCACCCGACGGTCCAGACCGAGATCGCGGCCCTGTCCAGTGGCTACGTCCCGGACCAGTCGGAGATCATGGCCGGCACCCTGCTCGGGATCCTGCCGGTGCTGTTCGTCTTCATGGTCCTCGGCCGTCAGATCGTCGGCGGCATCATGCAAGGAGCAGTCAAGGGATGACCACGCAAGCAACCTCCACCGCTCAGCAGACCAGCCGGCTCCGCTTCCCGCGCGGCTTCACCTGGGGTGTGGCGACCGCCGCCTACCAGATCGAGGGAGCGGTCACCGAGGACGGCCGCGCGCCCTCCATCTGGGACACCTTCAGCCACACCCCGGGCAAGACCCGCAACGGCGACACCGCAGACGTCACCACCGACCACTACCACCTGTTCGCCGAAGACGTGGCACTGATGGCCGACCTCGGCGTGCAGGGGTACCGGCTCTCGCTCGCCTGGCCCCGGATCTGCCCCGAAGGCCGGGTGAACACCAAGGGCCTGGACTTCTACCAGCGCCTGGTCGACGAACTCCTCGCCCACGGCATCGAACCGTGGATCACGCTGTACCACTGGGACCTGCCCCAGACGCTGGAGGACCAGGGCGGATGGACCGACCGACAGACGGCCCACAGGTTCGCCGACTACGCCACAACGGTGTACGCGGCGCTCCACGACCGGGTCGGCCACTGGCTGACCATCAACGAGCCGTGGTGTGCTGCCTACTTGGGATACGCCGCAGGCGTGCACGCGCCCGGCGTGCAGGACCGCACGGCCGCGGTCCGCGCAGCCCACCACCTGCTCGTCGGGCACGGCCTGGCCGTGCAGGCGCTCCGCGCCCACGACGACGGCAACCAGCTCGGCATCGCGCTCAACCTCACACCGATCACTCCCGCGAGCTCAGCGCCCGCGGACACCGACGCCGCACGCCGGCTGGACGGACTGATCAACCGCTTCTTCCTCGACGGCGTCCTGCTCGGCCGCTATCCCGACGACGTCCTGGCCGATCTGGACCACGTCAGCGACCTCAGCCACATCCAGGCCGAAGACACGAAGCTGATCGCCGCCCCGCTCGATCTGCTCGGCATCAACTACTACACCCGCCTGATCGCCTCCGGCTCCGGCGACGGCGAGCCCGCCCGCCCCTCTCCCTGGGTGGGCGCCGAGGACGTAACGTTCGTCACGCGAAGCACGGAGGTCACGGCCATGGGCTGGGAGGTGAACCAGGACTTCCTTGCCGAGACTCTGCTGCGGGTCCACCGCGACTACCCGGCACCACCTCTGGTGATCACCGAGAACGGCGCCGCCTACGACGACATCGCCGACCCGGGGGGCGACGTTCACGACCCGCAGCGCATCGACTACCTGGACCGGCACCTGCGAGCGGCGCGCCTGGCCATGAGCCAAGGCGTCGACCTACGGGGATACTTCCTATGGTCCCTCCTCGACAACTTCGAGTGGGCCGAGGGCTACTCGAAGCGCTTCGGCATCGTGCACGTCGACTACCCGTCGCGCCGACGGCTTCTCAAAGACAGCGCCCGGTGGTATGCCGAGGTCATCGCGCGCAACGGACTGGCGGAGACGAATCTGTGAGCGTGGACCACGAACGCCCCACCGGCACGGACCGGCCGACGCTGAACGACGTCGCCGCCGTGGCGGGGGTCTCTGCCGCCACCGTCTCCCGGGTCATCAACGGTTACCCCCACGTGCGACCGCAGGTCCGCGCCGCCGTGCAGAACGCCATCCGGCAAACCGGCTACACGCCCAACAACGCGGCCCGTTCGCTGGTGACGCGGCGTACCGACACCATCGCGCTGGTCGTCAGCGAATCCGAATCCCACATCTCCGCCGAGCCGTTCTTCGCGGCCCTGACCAGAGGCGCCAGCCGCGCCATTTCGGCCACCGACCGGCACCTCATGCTGCTGATGGCACACAGCGCCGAGGAGCGTGAACGGCTCGAACGGTACCTCCTCGGCGGCCACGTCGACGGGGCCGTCCTCGTCTCCCTGCACGGGCTCGACCCACTACCCGGCACGCTCCTGACCGCCGGTGTTCCCGTCGCCGTCGCCGGGCGTCCGCTCGGCGACCCCGACGTCCCCTACGCCGATGTGGACAACCGCGGCGGCGCCGAGCAGGCGGTCGCCCACCTACTGGCCACCGGACGCCGGCAGATCGCGACCATCACCGCACGGCAGGACATGAGCTCCGGCATCGACCGCCTCAGGGGTTTCAGGGACGCCCTGCAGGCGGCGGGCATCCGCCCGCTCCTCCCGCTGATCGCCGACGGCGGCATGGGCCAGGAGGAAGCACAGCAGGCCATGGCCGGCCTGCTGGAGACAATGCCCGACCTCGACGCCGTGTTCGTCGCCTCCGACGTCATGGCGCTCGGCGCGCTGCACGCCCTGCGCGAGGCGGGGGCGCCCGTTCCCGACGACGTCGCGGTGGTCGGCTTCGACGACTCGGTACTCGCCGCCCACACCGATCCGCCCCTCACCACGGTGCGACAACCGGTCGAGGAACTCGGCGGCGCCCTGGTCCAGTTGCTGGACGCACAGATCCAGGGCAAAGCCGTTGAATCCCCCGTGATCCTGCCCACCGAACTCGTGATTCGCGCTTCCACGTGAAGGGTGGTCGGGTGTTCCCTCCAGCGGAGCATCCGCCCTGCCCGGCGTGGAGCAGGTTCACTGCTTCGAGAACCGCGGCGCCGAGATCGGCATCACCCTCGCCTCTCCACACGGCCAGATCTGCGCCTTCCCCTTCACCGCCCCCGACGGTCGCGCGCGCCACCGCGCACCGCGCCGCCACCGGCCGGCAAACTCTTCGACGACCTCCTCGCCGCCGAATGCGCCCACGGCGCAAGGGCGGTGACCGCCAGGGAGTACCAGATGGCCTTCGTTCCCTTCGCCGGCCGCCGGCCGTACGAGGTGCACCTTTACCCGCACCGCCCGCTGCCCGACCCGACCTGCCTCGACGAGCCGCAACGCGCCGAATTCCCTTCCCCTACCTCGAGTTGCTGGGCCAGTTCGACCGACTCTTCGGCGGCAGCCGCACCCCGTACATCTCCGCCTGGCACCAGGCGCCGACCGGGCAGCGGGCCGAACTCGCCCTGCAACTACAGCTGTTCACCATTTCGGCGTACCTCCGACAGACTCAAGTACCTGGCCGGCGCGGAGTCCGGCATGGATGCCTTGGTCAACGACGTCACCCCCGAGAAAGCGGCCCGCCGGCTGCGGGAGGTCACTTCATGAACACCACCGCCGCCTTCGCCTTCGCCGAGCTCTACGGCCACGCCCCCAAGGGCGCCTGTGCCTCCGCCAGCCCGGTGAACCTGATCGGCGAACACACCGACTACAACCACGGGTTCGTCCTGCCGATCGCCCTGCCGCACGCCACCCACGTCGAGGCCCACCGCCGCGGCGACGGGCTGATGCAGCCGGGCCGAGGGCAGGATCGTCGTGCTCACGATCGACCAGCTGAATCCGGGTGCGGTGCCCGGCTGGGCCAAGTACCCCGCCGCGGTGGAATGGACGCTGCGCCGGGCCGGCCACCCGGTTGGCGACGCCGACCTCGCAATCGACAGCACGGTACCGACGCGCGGGCCATTTCTCCTCGACGGCCTGGAGTGCGCCCTCACCTTCCGCCTGCTGCGCCCGATACGACGTCACCCGCCAAGAGCCACTGCCGATATTCCTCATGTCTGTGACACCGTCGGGCCACTCCAATCCAACGTTCACGAGGCTGCGAAAGTCGCAGCCTGGCCATGGAAGGGGACTATGGGATGAAGTCTTCTCGCTTGCTTTCCGGCGCTGTCGCCTTGCTGCTTTCCGGCGTCCTTGCCGGCGTGATGTCTTTGTCGTCCGCCGAGCCCGCCCAGGCGACTCGAACCGGTATCCGCAATGCGGACCCGAGTGTGCTCCGGGCCGGTGGCACCTACATCTCGGTGGAATCGACCGGTGGAGGCATCGCCGTTCGGCAGGCTCCGTCCACAGGCGCTCTGGCCTCGGTGCCGGCACGGCTGGTCTGGTCGGACACACGCGGCCTCGGTGAGGTCTGGGCTCCGAAGATCCTGATGGACGGCGGCCGTTACTACGTCTACTTCTCGGCCGGCCGCGGACCGGCCCACAGGATGTTCGTGATCAGCTCCGCCAACCCGGACAGTGGATACACCACCGAGAAGAAGCTGGATCTGCCGGATGACAAGTGGGCCATCGACGGAACCACGTTCAGCTTCAACGGTCAGCGCTGGTTCGTCTGGTCAGGCTGGGCCGGTGACGTCAACGTCGAGCAGAATCTCTACATCACCCGGATGAGCAGCCCGACCACGCCGACCGGCGCACGGCACATCATCTCCCAGCCGCGGGAGAGCTGGGAGCGGGTGGTCGGCTACCCGTTCGTCAACGAGGCACCGGAGGCGATCAAGGACCCGAACGGACAGTTGCACATCGTGTACTCCGCCAACGGCAGCTGGAGCGACCAGTACTGCCTGGCCGACCTGAGGCTGCGGGCGGGCGGTGACCCGACGAACGTGTGGGACTGGTACAAGTCGAACGGCTGCCTGTTCGGCTCCCACCGCGCAACGATGATGCGAGGCTGGGAGCCAACGCTGTTCGCCGATGGTCCCGGCCACCACAGCTTCGTCCTCTTGAACGGCGACATCAACACCAGCCCCCCTGCCGGGGCGCGATTTCCCTTGATGTTCCACGCGGTTTCGAAGGGAACGCCGTACTCGTGGCAGAACCGGTACTGGTACACCGGCTCGTTCTGCTGGTGGGGCGATATCACTTACGGGCACGCGAATGTCCCCGGCCCGAACACGAACACCGGCTGGAGCCTCAAGTTTTTCGAGTGATGGCGGTCGTGCGAAGGTGGCCGCGATTTGTCACCGGTGAGCGGCCAGGGCTCTTGCAAGCTCTTGCAAGGTCGGCGTGATCTTGTGAAGGGGCTGGTCATCGGGGATGTGACCGCCGACATCAGCGAGCGGCGCACCGAGTACCTGGCCGACGGTTCGCCGTTCGCGGGCGGGTACCGGACGATACGGCCGCCGTGAACGCCAACGAGGCGAACGAGGTCGCCCCGGAGAAGGTCGCCGCCACCGTCCTCAGGGCCATCGACACCGCCCGGCCCAGCCCGCACTACGGGTCGACAGCAACGCCCCCGCGGTCCTCCTCCTGCGACCGCTGCTGTCCGCCGCGACGGTCGAGCGGATGGTGGCCCGGCGACACGGGCTGCGCTGAGCCGTCCCCGCGGGGACCGGTGCGGCGGGTACGGCAGTTACGAACGAGCCGGGACGAGGGGGAACCAGCCGCGTCCCGGTGCCCAGCTGGTGGGAGCCGGCCCCGGACGGTCTCGCCGAACAGTGGCACCTGGCCGATTGGTGTGCAGTTGCTCGGAGTGGGTGTGGATCGTGGAGCGCGCGCTGTGGGGAGAGTCGGTCGGGAGGGGTGCCGGCGGCGGGTCGGCCGGGGTCAGGTGAGGATGAGCGGGCGCAGGGTGCGGTGGGCGAGGCGCAGGCCGTCTTTGACTTTCTTCTCATTGCCGCTCCAGACGGGGTCCTCGTGCTCGACGGAGAGCACGCCGGTGAAGCCGCCCTCGTAGAGGGTGTCGACGATGCGTCGCCAGTTGATGTCGCCGAGACCGGGGATGCGGTGCCGCCACCAGCCGTTGTGCCACGGGCCGTCGTTCTCGACTCTGTCGGCGATGTGCCGCCAGTCGAGGTCGCTGAATCTGGGGATGCGGTTGGGCCACCAGCTGTTGTCCCATGGGTCGTCGCGCTCGATGCTCTTGCCGAAGACGCCGTGGCGGTTGCGGCGCACGGGGTCGAGTTGGGTGTCCTTGGCCTGCGCGTGCGGGATGTGGTCGACGTAGCGGCGGAGCGCTTCGACGGGGTCGATGCCCTGCCAGATCAGGTGCGAGGGGTTGTAGTTGAGGTGGAGGCCGAGTGAGAACATCCATTCCCACAGCTCGGGGGAGTAGGCGAGATTGCCCGGGTAGCCGTCCGGGTGCCACTCCGTCATCAGGCAGTTCTCGATGGTGATCTTCACGCCGCGTTCGCTTGCGTAGTCGACGAGTTGCGGTAGTTCCTTCTCGGCCAGTGCGATGTTCTCCTTGACGGTGCGGTCGGGGTCGCGGCCGATGAAGGTGCCGACGTACGGAACGCCCAGCAGGGAGGCGGCATCGATGGTGTGGCGTAGGTGCGTGGCGATTTCGGCGCGGCGGTGCTCGTCGGGGTGCAGGTTGTTCTCGTAGTACGCGAAGGCCGACAGTTCGAGGCCGTGTCGGTCGATGAGCGCACGGACCCGGTCGGCGTCGGCTTGGCCGAAGTGGGCCACGTCGAGGTGGGCGGCTGCTGAGTCGCGATTGCCGACGGGCCAGGTGGCCACTTCCAGGGCCTGGTAGTCGTGTTCTGCGGCCCAGGCAGCGATCTCGTCGAGCGGTAGGGCGGGCAGGCATGCGGTGAGGAAACCGAGTTTCATCTGGTCAGTTCGCCTTGTCCAGGGTCGGTTGTGGAGGGTGGCGAGTACCACCTTGGTGAGCGCCGCGGCGCGGGCGGCGTCGTAGACATGTATGGGGCCGTCGCGGCTGTGGGCGAAGGTGGCGTGGTGGCACCAGACGCCGAACGGCTCGGTCTGTTGTCGGGGCGACCGTGGCGCGCGGTGGAGCCGGCCGACTCAGCCGATGGGCACCCTGGAAGGCTCCTTCTTCTCCATGGAACCCGACCAGACGCGCCGCGGAGGCCGGCCGACGAAGGCGCCGAACAGCAGCGCGGCGGCCGTGGCGGCGAGCACCCCCGGCACCATCGCGTAGAGACCGGTTTGGAGCGGGCCGAGCAGCGGGTCGATGTACTTCCAGAGCGCCACGGTGAGGGCACCCGCCATGATGCCGGCCAGGGCCCCGGCCTTCGTCATCCGCGGCCAGTAGAGCGACAGCAGGAGCACCGGGCCGAAGGAGGAGCCGAAGCCGGCCCAGGCGTAGGCGACGATGTCCTGCACGGTGTCGCCGCCGCTGAGCGCGATCACATAGGCGACCAGGGCGACGACGATCACGGTCCCGCGGGCCACCCATACCAACGCCGTGTCCGGGGCCCGCCGCTTGAGGAACGCGCGGAAGAAGTCCTCGGAGAGCGACGTCGCCGAGACCAGCAGTTGGCTGTCCGCGGTGGACTTGATCGCGGCGAGTACGGCCACGAGCAGCAGGCCGGTGACCCATGGGTTGGACAGCTGTGCGGACAGGGCGATGAAGACCAACTCCGGTTTTTTGAGCGGCTGGTGGAGCTCGGCGATCCCGATCAGTCCCGCGAGACTGGCACCGGCCAGCGCGACGAACACCCAGCTCACACCGATACGCCGGGCTGCGGGGATGTCGGCTGTGCTGCTGATGCCCATGAAGCGGGCCAGGATGTGGGGCTGCCCGAAGTAGCCGAGCCCCCAGGCGAGCAGGGAGATCACCGCGATGGCGCCGAGCGGTTTGCCGGCGCCCCACTGGCCGTGATCGAAACTTGCCTTTGTCCCCATGTCGAGCAAGGACGGGCTCTTGGCGGCGAGCGCGTGGAACAGCGGCCCGAAGCCTCCGAGCTGCCAGAGCCCGATCAGGGGGAGGGCGAATGCGGCGAGAACCATGAGGGTGCCTTGGACCGAGTGCGAGGTGCTCACGGCGCGGAAGCCGCCCAGGACGGAATAGGTGACCATCACCACGGCGAAGACCGTGAGCCCGAACCCGAAGCCGGTGCCGAAGAGTTGGCCGACGAGCAGGCCGCCCGCGATGAATCCGCTCGCGACGTAGACGGTGAAGAACACGACGGTGACCGCGGCCGAGACGGTGCGTAGCACCCTGCTGTCGTCCTCGAACCGTTCTTCCAGGTAGGCGGAGAGCGTCACGGAGTTGTTCGCCAGCTGCGTGTAGGTGCGCAGACGGGGCGCGACCAGACGCCAGTTGAGGTATGTGCCGATGGCCAGTCCGATCGCGATCCACGTGGCGCCGATCCCTGCCGCGTACACGGCACCGGGCAGGCCGAGAAACAGCCAGCCCGACATGTCACTGGCTTCGGCGGACAGGGCGGCTATGAAGGCGTTGAGCCGGCGGCCGCCGAGGGTGAAGTCGGTGAAGGTCTGGGTCTCCTCGTACACGGCGATGCCGAAGACGATCATCGCGAGGAAGAAGGTCCCGAAGACGAGCATGACCGGAACCATCTGCGTGAGCTGCAGTCTCATCTTTTCTCCGTCGGCGGTTTCCAGCGATTTCGGGAATTGCGGAGGGCGAACGGACGGGAATCCACGGGGTGTTGGCCCCGGGAGCCGGAGTTGAGTCCGTGGTTCGGGAACCGGCGGGCCTGCTTACGGCGGTCGGTCGGCGTGCGGCGTACAGGAGGCCGGCGAGGCCAGGCCCGTCGAGGCCGTGGGGTAGGTGAACGCGGCAGTGGGGGACGGCGGTTCACAGCACGCCCACGACGGCGCAGGAGGCGATGTTGCCGAAGGACTGGGCGGTGGCGAGCAGGGCGCTGTTCTGGCACTTGGCTCCCAGGCCGCCCAGAGGAGGTTCATGGACACACCGCCGGCGTTGTTGCCGGCGATCTCGTCCTTGTTGGACCAGAAGTCGGGCTGAATGCCCTTGATGCGGTAGTCGGACCGTGTCGGGTACGGCAGCGGAGCCGTCTCGGCGCGGGCAGTGGCCTGGAGGGCCTCGGGAACGACGAGGGCCAAGATGAGCAGTACGAGGGCGGCGAGATGCCGGGCTGCTCTGGCAATGAATCTCCTCAAGGTGTGGCCGCGGCGGCATACCGTCGACCTGTTCAGTGGCCGACGGTGGAGTTGTCGACGGTGGCCTCCGGTCGGTTCAGCGGACGAAGTCGACCTCTGGGTAGTGGTGCGAGGGGCCGTCGAGCAGGTGGCTGTGCCGGTGGCGCAGATACTTGTCGAAGAAGGCTGCGACGTAGGTGCGCTGGACCTCGATGGAGCGATTGGGGTCGATCGTGCCGAGTGCCTGTTGCATCACTTCCGGGGTTATCCCGAATGCGCCCGGCGCCTGGGGGAACAGGACCTGGTTGTCGACGAAGGAGTTGTGCCCGGAGCCGCGCAGCTTCAGGTCGAGCCGCTCGCCATGCAGGTTTTCCCAGAGCCGCGCCCAGCTCCGGTCGCTGTTGCGGTTGTGGTGTTCGGAACTGAACAGCATGTAGGGGCGGTCGAGCCGCTGGTGGACCGACGAGCCGAAGAGCTGGCCGTCCAGGTTCACGCCGGCGTCGATCCTGGAGTCCGCGTGCATGGCAGCGGCCACCGACCCTCCGCCGAGGGAAGCGCCGAACATCCCGACGCGTTTCGTGCTCACGGCCGGGGTCAGCCCGTGGGGGAGCGGCTTGTGTTCCACATCCGGGTTGTGGCCGCGGGCGATCTCGGCCAGCTGGTCGATGACGAAGTGGGCGTCCGCCGCCCGGACGTCGATCAAGTCGCGCGATTTGGAGGCTGGCGGCAGCATGCTCGCCTCGTGTCGTCCGCCAGGGAACACCACATCGTCGGTGTCGTGGGTGTGGTCGATGGTGACGACCAGGTAGCCGCGGCTGGCCAGGTCCTGAACCAGTGCGGTGCCCGTCGCCCGGTTCCCGCGCCCGCCGGGCGAGTACAGCAGCACCGGCAGCTTGCCGGCCTTGCGGTCAACCGGGGCGCCGGTGTGCCCGGCGGTGGTGGGCAGGGTCACCCCGCCCGGCAGCACCTGCTGGCTGTTGGGGAGGAGTGCGGCGGGGTAGCGGGAGGTGTGCGTGGCCGGGTACCACAGCGAGACCATCAGCTCGCGCTGCTGTCCGGGCACCCAGGGATCCATGCGTTTCGCGTCGCGCAGGTGGAGGTCGACCGTGCCGACGCGATGGCGCCCGGTCGGGGCGGGGAGCGTCAGCTGGCCCGGGGCCGGGGCCGGGGCTGCGTCCGGAGGCGTGGCCTGGCCCGGGGCTTGTGCCGCGTGGTCCAGGGCCGCCGCGGCGGTGAGGGGCGTCCCGGTGTTCTTCCCGGCGGCGGCAGCCGACCCGACTCCGGCGCCCAGGAGGACGGCCAGCGCTCCAGTAGTGCTGGCGACCCGGGTGCGCAACCGGTTGTGACGCCTTCGTGCGTGTTTCACGAGCAGACCTTCTCCGTGGGGGTGAACGCCGCCTGAACAGCGAGCGGTTGGCGCTCATCGTAATAGGCGATTCCCCATGCTCTACCTAAGTCCCTTATTTATACGGAGAGTTCTTATTACCGCACAGTTGGCCGACCGGGTCTTTCAACGCCGAACTTGCAGCCGGCCATCAGCAGCGGGCGGAATCCGTACGGAAGAAGACAACCGGCGGGTGACCGTCAGTATCGGGTCGCGATACTCGATGCGACGTCGCGAATTACGCAAAGCTACCCAGGATCCTGCAATCCGTCGGGCTACCGAAAGCTCTTGCGGCATTTGTGGACCGGCGATTTTTCCCCAGTACTCCCCAGTAGTGTAAGCGAGTTGACGCAGCGTCATTTGAAGAGCCGGTGAAGATGCGATACCAATTCCCCAGCGCATTCCGAGCGCGACGGCCAGGGAGGCATGGCTGCCGTTCGTTGCACGCACGGCAGTGGGTATGCGCAGCGGAATTAACCGGTAACAGGGAGCACAGGCGAAGGTGTCCTGGGCGGGTTAGGTCCGAACCATCTTCGCGAAACGTGCACCGGCCGGTTCCGTACGGACTTCGCCGGGTGACGACTCGACGTGCTCCAACACCAACCGCCCAACGGCCTGGGCAAGAAATCCCCCCACACCTCGAAAGAGTCCATACATGCGTCTTCCCCGCTTCATAACTCTCTGGAGAGCATTAACGGTGATGGCGGTAGCCGCAGTTGCCGCCGCATTACTGCTCAGCGGTGGCAACGCCAAGGCCGGTTCGGTGTCCGGTAGCGTGACCGGCGGCCGGAGCAACCACCGCAGCATCAACGAAAGGTCGTCGGCCAGCCTTTCCGCCCGCATCGTCGGTCAGGCCACGGTCGGCAGCAAAGTCTCGATGACCTGCCGCGTCCAGGGCGAGGCCGTGCAGAACGACTCCCGCTGGATCTGGTCGGACTCCGGATCCTTCTACATAGCACGTGCACACCGCGGTCTCCCGATTCCTCGGTACAACGGCCAACGCCGGCGCCGACGGCGGCTCGGGTGCGGCGGCACCGATGACGCCTGGCGCACACAACGACCAGCAGACGTTCAGCTTGAACGACCCGGTCGCCCTGTACGAGCTCACACCCGAATTCGTCACCGGGAAGACGAAGCCCACCACAGGCAACGTGACACGCCTGTCGTACCTGGCCTCCCGGGTGAACGACGCCAACGGGCACAAGGCCACGGTCCTGCTCTCCTCCACGGCCAAGGGCGGTGGCAACAGCGGAAGTTGGCACCTGATGGGCGTACGCGACGGCGACAGCGATCTGACCTACGGCAAACAGACCACCGACCGCTCAAAGGTCTTCACCGAGCCGCAGATCCACGCCTGGTACCGCCTGAAGAACGGCATCGTCGAACCGCTCAACCGGGAAGCAACCTCAGGGCTGCAGGGCAAGCGGGCGATGACGCTCGCCGCCTACCAGAAGCTGGTACACAGCCGCTACGTGGACAAGATGCCTGGGTCCGCGTATGACCGCAAAGGACTGGCTGGCGGCTACGGCCTGGCCTCCACACCGCCCCATCCATCGTTGCCCCCACGCAACTCGGCGCCTCGGGAGCTGTCGCGGTCGCGTTGGCCGGCGGCACCATCGCGATACGGCGCCGGAACCGCAGGCGGTCCCAGGCAGGTTGAGGGGACCATGCCGAACTGGGTCTTCGGTTGCGAGCCTCAGCCAGACCTCGCCTGGATCCCGGCCGCGCTGCTCCGGCGCACCCGCTGTCGCACCCTTATCCCTGGCTACAGGCACGCCTGGCGCGGTACCGGGAGTCTGTCGCCCCACGCGATAGCCACGCGCCCCTCGACCCACCACTCCGCGCCGATGCTGCCTGCCGCCGACCAGACCCACTTGTTGAACTACCTTGCCTCGCAGGGATGTTGAAAAACAGCTCCGTAGGCCACTGGCCGGCAGGCTCGCCGGGTCCACCTCGGCCACCACAGCACGGCACGCGTAGCAACGGTTCCGTACGAGCGCCGGCCTGCGCTGCTCCGTACACCCGCGCCCAGCACCACCCGATCCCAGGCGCACCCCGCCGCCCCCTCCAAGCTCCGCCGACCGACCCCGGTCGGCGGCCCCGTGACCCGTACCGGGTCGCAGAACATCCATCCATTCTCGAGGAGCCCCCCACATGAACTCTTCGCACAAGAAGAAGGCGCACAAGAAATCCCGCGTGGTCATCACTGTGGCCATCGGCGGCGCCATTGCCGCCGTGTCCGGTGGCATCGCCTTGGCCTCGGGCGCGCCCGAGGCCCACCCCGATGTGCATCAGCACTTCGCGCTCGGTGCCCAGTTGCCGTCCGGCGGCAAGATGAGCACGCTCTCCTCGCACGCCTCGGTCGTCTCCCGCCTCGCCGCCCTCTCACCGCACAAGGACGGCGCCCCCAAGAACGTGCCGAGCAGCGTGGACCTGAGCAAGTACGCGATAGCCCCGGGCAACCAGGGCAGGGTCAGCTCATGCGTGTCCTGGGCCATCGACCATTCCGGCTACAGCATCCAGGAAAAGCAGCAGGGCATATCCGGCGGTCCGCAGGCGCCCATGTACACGTACGCCCAAATAGTCAAGGGCAACGACCACGGCAGCAACCCTGATGCGACGTTCAGCATCGCGGAGTCGCAGGGCGTCGACTCGAAGTCGGACTACAACCAGGGCGACTTCGACTTCACCACCCAGCCGACCGACGCCGAGCGCCAGAACGCCGCGCACTGGAAGCTGTCGGGCCACACCAAGCTGCACACCGGCAACCAGATCCAGGCCGACGTGAAGCAGGCCCTCGCCGACGGCGAACCAGTCGCCATCTCCCTCCCGGTCCATCAGAGCTTCCAGGACATCAAACGGCAGCAGGCGACCGACTACTCCTACCGGCCCGGCGACGCCGAGGACCCGGTTCTCGGCGGCCACGAGATCACCATCGTCGGCTACAACAACCAGGGCGTCCGCGTCGAGAACTCCTGGGGCGGCAACTGGGGCGACGGCGGCTACGCCAACCTGTCGTGGGACTTCCTGTCCAGCCAGGTCCAGGAAGCCAACGCCATCGGCAAACTGGTCAAATAGTCCCCAATAGTCCCCAATAGTCCCCCGTAGTCCCCAGTAGTCCCGGCATCCCGGCCGGCGTGCCCGTGTGTACGAGATCGATCCCTCTCGACACGTCACATACGGGCGCGCCGGTGGGTGACGGGACGGCGCCTGCCCTTCCGTATGGTGTGCGCGGCCCGTACCACTTCCGCAGGGCGCCGTTGAAGCGGGAAGGGGAGAAGGTTCCCAGGCAGACCGGTTACAACGCGTCTGGGACCTCGCCGGTTGCCGACGAAGCGTGAATCCTGCCCCAGGACCCCACCACAAACGTTCAACACCTTCACGCACTTTTGCCCACCCATATGCCCTTCCGCTTCGGCGCGCACGTATGCCGTGCGCGGCCGGGCCCTGCTTACGCCTTCCCCCAGCGCACAACGCCACGTTCAGTCAGAGCCGTGCGTGGTACGCCCTCGTCGGCACTGGCCTCCACTACGTCGCGGACCTGTTAGCCGAGGCGACCGGTACCCAACCCTCCGGCGTGGAGACCGCTCGCCTTGCCCTGGACGCTCTGGGATTCCCCATCGTCTGCTGGGCCTGGGGCGACCTTCTCACCGCAGGCCATCCCGGACACCGCATCCGCGCGACATAACCCTGATCTGTACCTATGTCCGCGACAGCCCCAATTCGGCGGTGAGCGGCGTGATCCGTGGGGTACCGGTCCAACTCACCAGCGATTCCACCGCTCACACCTCCCCCAACTGCTGCCCGACGACACCGACGCCAAGAGCCCTGCCCGGATGATGCTGGTGGGAGCCCTGTGCACCGTGACCTCCCTTGTCGGTGTGCCCACGGTGAGCGTGTCCATCGGGTTCGCGGACGGCATGCCGCAGGGCGTCCAGCTCATCGGTCAGATGTACGCGAGGGCCGGCGTCTGGAGGCCGCCGAGGTAGTCCAGCGTCATTTCGGTGCGCTCGCGCCCATCGCCCCGCGCGCGTACCCCGAGGGCGGCGGCGAAGTCCCGCACATCCGGCCGGGCTGAAGGTCAGCTGGACCGGGCCGGGCGCTCGGCCTCCTCGGGGAGTTCGATCCACTCGACGGCCCAGCGGTTGAGGGCGAGGAGTACCTGCCCCAGGGCGGCGCCCTTGTCGGTGAGAGCGTACTCGATCCGCACGGGGGTGGTGCCGTGAACCCGTCGCGTGATCAGCCCGTCTGCCTCCAGGTCCTTCAGTCGCTGGGAGAGGAGTTTGTCGGTCATGCCGGGGACCGCGGCGGCGATCTCGTTGAAGCGGGCGGAGCCGGCCAGGAGCGCGCGTAGCACCGCACCCGCCCAGCGGCGTCCGATCATCTCGACGGCCTTGGCGTAGTACGGGCAGTAAGGACGCAGTGCGTCGTCCATGCTGCACCCCCTCCTTTCTCCCTGTTTCTCCTGCGCCCCCTCCTCCGAGAGTAACTATCTACCGGATAGCGGATGGCATGGAGCCGTACGGACGGCCGCCCTGCTTGCACACCCGCCACACACGGCTATCCTGGAATCAGTAGCTATCAAATGGATAGTTAGTGGAGGGGGGAGAGGAGAGGAGCGGGGCATGGGATACGAACTGACAACGCTGCGTACCCGGGTCGCCGACGGCGTCCTGTGGGCCACCTTCGACAACCCGGAGATCAACCTCGTCGATCCGGCGATGGTCTTCGACCTGGACCGCCTGGTGGACGAGGCCGCCGACGACGCGGCGGTGCGGGTCATCGTCCTGGACAGCGCCCACCCGGAGTTCTTCCTCGCGCACTGGGACCTGACCGCCGTGGGCGAGGCCCTTCCGCGCGACCTGCCGTCCCTGCCGCGGGTGCTCCAGCGGCTGGCGGCACTGCCGAAGGTCTCGATCGCCAAGATCGCCGGACGGGCCCGCGGCGCGGGCAGCGAAATCGCCCTGGCCTGCGATATGCGGTTCGCCTCCGCCGAGCGGGCCGTCCTCGGGCAGCCCGAGGTGAGCGTGGGTCTGATCCCTGGAGGCGGCGGCACCCAGCGGCTCCCCGCCCTGGCCGGCCGGGCCCGCGCCCTGGAGATCATTCTCGGTGCCGAGGACTTCGACGCCGCACTTGCCGAGCGTTACGGCTGGATCAACCGAGCCCTGCCCGACGCCGAACTGGACGCCTTCGTCGACCACCTCGCCCGTCGGATCGCCTCTTTCCCACCCGAAGCCGTCGCCGCCGCAAAGGGAATGGTCGACCCGATCACCCTGCCCGGCGACCAGGCGCTGGCCGAGGAGAACCGCATCTTCCGCGCCGCCACCACCCGCCCCGAAACCGCCTCCCGGGTGGGCCGTCTGATGCAGCTCGGATTGCAGCGCCCCGGACCGGTCGAGCTGGAACTCGCCCGCTACGTCACCGAACAGCGCTGGGACAAGCCATGACCTACGCATTCGACACCCTGCGGGTCCGGGTGCAGGACGACGTGGCCCGGGTCACCTTCGACAACCCTCCGATCAACCTGGCCACCCTCGCGATGGGCGCCGAGCTGACCCGGTTCATCGACCAGGTCGCAGACGACGACGCGGTCCGGGTGATCGTGTTCGACAGCGCCGACCCCGACTTCTTCATCGCTCACGCGGATATGTCCGACTCCGAGGCGGACTGGCCCGAGGACCCGCCGTTCTGGGCCGTACTGGAGCGGCTGAGTTCCCTGCCCAAGGTCTCGATCGCCCAGATCGCGGGACGGACCCGTGGTGTGGGCAGCGAGATCGTCCTCGCCTGCGATCTGCGGTTCGCCTCCGCCGAGCGGGCGGTCTTCTGCCAGCCCGAGGTCGCGGTCGGCATGGTGCTCGGGGCCGGCGGCACCCAGCGACTCCCCGCCCTGGCCGGCCGGGCGCGTGCCCTGGAAATCCTCCTGGGCTCCGAGGACTTCGACGCCGCACTCGCCGAGCGTTACGGCTGGATCAACCGCGCCCTGCCCGATGCCGAACTGGACGCCTTCGTCGACCGCCTCGCCCGCCGGATCGCCTCCTTCCCACCCGACGCCGTCGCCGCCGCAAAAGGCATGGTCGACCCGATCACCCTGCCCGACAGCGACGGACTGGCCGAGGAATGGCGACAGACCAAGCTCGCCCTGGCCCGCCCACAGACCCAGGCCCGACTCCGTCGCCTGCTCGAACTCGGCAGCCAGACCCGCAGCCCGGCCGAGCTCGACCACGCCCGCTTCCTCGGCGAACTCTGACGCCCGATCGCCCCGCACATCCACCGTCACTCCCCGAGGTCATCGTCACTCCCCGGGATCACCGTCACTTCCTGAGGACACCGTCAACCCCTGAACGAGGAGACGACCCGCCATGCCACCCGCCGACACCGCCGCCATGTCCGGACTGGAATTCCTGTGCTGGGCACAGAAGAAGCAACAGGAGCAGCCCGATATCCCCTCCATAGGGCGTCTGTTGGGGATGGAGATCGACGAGGTGGAAGAGGGCCGCGTCGTCATGTCCCTGAACACCAGGCCCGATTACGCCAACCCGCTCGGCACGGTGCACGGCGGCATCGCCGCCACCCTGCTCGACTCGGTGATGGGCTGCGCCGTCCACACCACCCTCCCGCCACGCGTCGGCTACACCACCCTCGAACTCAAGGTGAACTACATCCGCGCCGTGCCCCTGGACGCCGGGAAACTGACCGCCCGAGGCACCGTCATCCACACGGGCCGCCGCACGGCCACGGCCGAAGGCAAGGTGCTGGACGCCCAGCGCAAGCTGATCGCCCACGCCACCACCACCTGCATGATCTTCCATCCCTGAGGTCCCGCGTTCACAGCCCAGCCGGGAGGCGACTTCCCGGCTGGGCCTCGGCGCGGGGCTGTGTGCTGCTCGACGGCGCCGCTACTTGGGGACGATCACCACTGACGGGTTCGCCGATCCCGAATTCTGGGTACCGGCCGATGCCCCCGACGAGGCTCTCTATGCGCACCGACTGATCACCCGTCCCAGCAGCAGAGGCGCTCCCCTGGGGAGCACGATGCTCGACTGGGCCTCGCGTGAAGCGGAAAGGATCGGCAAGCGCTGGCTCCGTGTTGATGTGTGGAAGACCAACGCCGACCTGGGCCGCTACTACGAGGCCCAGGGGTTCGAGAAGGTGCGGACCGTCGATCTGCCGCACCGTCGGTCAGGTGCGCTCTACCAACGGCGGGCCGGAGCAGAGGAGTCCAGCAGGCGGGTGCCCGCCAAGCACATGATGCCGTTCCCCGGCCACCGACCATACGGCGCTACGGACTCCATGGCGTCCTGCGCCCGTAGGCAACGGCATACCGCACCCCACCAGCCCTGACCGCCCGACAGCGCCTCGTCCATGGCGAAAGCCTGTCGGCAAGATCCGAAAGAAGCTCTGGTGTCGGGATGCCCTGTGCCAGGCATCCGAGGACAGTTCGCACCAGACGGCCTTTCCTCCGCCCGGGGTGCGGCGTGATCCCCACGACGAGGCAATCGTGTCGACGACCGAGATGCCGCGGCCGGTCTCGTCGGCCGGCCCGGCACCGCCGCCGACGCGGCAGGTGGTCCCCATCCGTCACCTCGACGATCAGTCGGCGGTTGGTGCGGCGCAGCCCGAGGCACGTGGGGCTGCGTCGTGGAAGGGCTCGGCGTCCGCACCGGTGCGGGTAGGAGGTTGAAGGACCATCACAGTGACGTCGTCGCCGTGATCGGCGTCAATGCCGGGTCCGTATGACCCGGTCGCAGGAGACGTCGGGAGTGCCTGAGTATCAGCGAGAGCACGCTCCGGTACGGCCATGCCTTCGTCGATGTTCCCGCCGCTGCGTTCGACCAGGCCGTCCGTACAGAGGGCGGCGGTGGAGCCGGGTTGCCCTGGCGGGTGGTGCCGCTGCAGGACAAGACCTGCGGCACCGCCCAGGCCACGGCAAGATCCGCCGCCTCAGCGGACAGCGTTCTGCCCCACCTGGCTATGACCTCACCCGTCGGTGATCTCGGAGAGCCATGCCGTGTCCTCCGGGCCCGGCGCTTGGGGGCCGAGCGCGGGCAGCCAGCGGACCTCGCCCGAGCGCAGGGCGACCGTGGCCCGTGCCCCCATCGGCCCGTCGCCCCTGCGTCAGAGCAGGACGAGTTCCCAGACCGTCGCCGTCATGGCGTCGAGCCGGGTGGCGCAGTGTGCGGTGACTCGCCGCGGATCCCGGGTCCGGCCCAGGGACAGATGTGGGGTGAAGTTCTTTGCGGGCCCACGACAGCGCGGGAACCGCTGCCGCAGTACGCGGTGCAGATCCGCCCACGGTGTTCGCCGGCCGCCGTCGGGTCGAGCCACACGATGACGTACGCCCTCTGTTGGAAGGTGCGTACCCCGTCCAGCCGGGCGGTGAAGACCGGCGTCTCGGCCGTCGCTGCGGCGAGCGACGGGGCCGCCCGCTCGAAGTCGGACTCCGGCACGAAGCCGAAGAGCACATTGACATGCGGTGGCCAGCGGTGGATCTGCGGATCGTAATCCCGGCAGATGTCCTGGATCGGCGGCCACAGCTCCGCAGGCGGGATCCAGGCCACCGCCGTGCGGGCCGTCGGGGACACATGGAGGACGCCGGCGGGCTCGCTCCTGGCGAAGCTCGGGTCCGCTTGTGGGGCAAGCGCCTGGCCGGCCCCCGACGCTTCGATGCGGTCCACACCGGTGCCCCGGTCCCAGACCACCTCGCCGTCCGCCTCGATGAACATCACCCGGTGCCACGGGATGTCGGCCCCCGGGTACAAAGGAAGGCAGCGGGATGCGTTTGACGGCATCCCTGCGCTGGCTGATCCCCAGCACGAACCGGGCCGGGTCGAACCGTGGGTCCCAGCAGACACGGTGATAGATCTCGTCGCTGGTTCGCATCACGCCCCCTCTCCCGCCTTCACGCCTTCTCTTCCTCCAGGTGCCGCCTGCTCGGTCTTCGACCGTTGTTCCGCTCGCACCGTGACGCATCAGGTGCGGTGCGTGATGGCGCCGGCGTACGTCGAGACGAGTTCTCGGTCAACTCGGCGTCAATGACGCCGTCGAGTGTCGGCGTCGGGGGAACCCTGGTCCGGCCGTCGTCGAGACGCACCGGTTCGAACGCTGAGCGTGGATACCGCGGACCACCTTCCGGCCTCATCGAATTCCATGTCGGGCGCTGTCTGCCCGTATCCACGGCACGTGCCTTCGCGGACGGGCTATGTACCCGCGCACCTGCAGAGTAGTAACTTGCGGAAAGGAGAGAGCTTCCTGTGCGGCACGCGGTAGACATGTGCCGGCCGTGCACGGCTACGCCAGCTGCAATTCGCCCCGCATCACCGGCATGTGTGTATGGTGCAACTCACCCCTCGGACACTGACCACTGGCCAACGTCATGCGGGTCGGGAGCAATCCCGGCCCGCATGACGCGTTTCGCGGGCTGGTACGTCATACGCAGCCCGAGCACCCGGTACAACCGGTTCTCCTTCCCTCCCGGGGTGGTGCGGAGAACGTCTGCTGTGTAGCCGGCTGCTTCGACAAGCTCGGCGATCCGGGCTCGGGAAAGCAGATGGCGGCCTGCTCGATCTTCGCGCAGTAGGCGGCACGGGCTTCCTCGTCGATCGGCTGCTCGTTCTCGGCGCGCACCCCGGTCCGGCCGTCGACGCCCTCACGCAGGATGTCGGCGTGCCCGGCATGCCGGATGGTCTCGCCGAGGACATGGACCATGATGGCGAACAGGTTCGTGTTCGGATAAGGCTCCGACCACCAGGGCACGTGGCCAGGGGCATCGAGGGCAAGCTCGTTGATCGTCGCGTCCGAGTGCTCCCACGCGCGCCGGTAGAACCCGATGATCTGATCGCGCGTCTCGTCCTCGGCCGCCCATTGATCGCTGCCGTCGGAGTCCTGCCACCGGCACAGCGGTTCCGGAGAAGGGCGATCGAAGACCTCACCGAAGTACCTGGCCTCGACCGTGGCCACGTGTTTGACCAGGCCGAGGAGGTTGGTCCCGGTCGCTGTCAGAGGCCGGCGCGCGTCGTATTCGGACAAGCCATCGAGCTTCCAGAGCAGCGCCTCACGGTCCCGCCGCAGTCTCTTGTGCAGGTTGTCTTTCGCGAACTCATCGATCATGCGGCACGAGCCTGACATGGGCTGCTCGTGGTCTCAAGATCCCGTACGTGGTCCGCAACGACTGGCGGAGCCATGGTCAGCTATGGTCCGCCCCGACCTGCTGCAAGGAGCTCAGGAACCTGCCCATGTGAGACAACCTCTTAGCCTTGATCTTTCGTAACGCCCGCCAGTTCAACTGGCGGGCCGTTTTGGCTGGTTCGGCGGTGTGCGGACAGGTTGAGGGCCCGCCTATCGCGTCGGTTGGGCACCGGGTTCCACGGCTCCCCGGGCCTGGACTGGCGTCGGCACTACGACGCCCTGTCGTACTCACTCATCGACACCCCGGCACGCCTGGCGAAGGGCGTGCGCGCCTACCTGGACGCCTTCGGGCTCGTCTTCGACGCCTTCGACTTCGGCCTCGACCCCATGGCCGAATCTGGCTGTACGAATGCAATCCGAACGGGCACCTCCGAACGCTGCGCCCCCACTCCGATCAAGCTCGGAAACGGGGGCGCAGCGCGTCAGGCAGCTCTAGTGGGCCGCCAGCAGCCGAATGATGCCCACGACCAACACCACACCGAAGGCCAGCATCGCGCGCTTGGCCACTCCCGTGGAATGGCCTGATGACCCACGACGCCGGGAAAAGGGGATCCCGACGAAGCCCGGCGAGTCCCCGGTGTGATGGTGGTGGTTGCCGTGGTGGCCCACCCCACCGCTGTGATGGTGCCCACCAAATCCACCCCCGTGGTGGCCGCCCCCGCTGAATCCTCCGCCGCCGTGCATGGACTTCACCCCGTTGTTCGTGATCCGTTCTTCACCACCCCCTGCCCGGGTTCCTCCGGCCTACACCTGAACGGGCCCACATGCAGCGAGGACTACCTCACCCCGGACGTAGGCCGTCGGCCTACACACGTCGAGTTCGGCACGGAGAACGAGGCCGGAGGCCCCACCCAGGACTACG
Organism: Streptomyces sp. CT34; assembly: GCF_000805335.1. GTDB lineage: Bacteria > Actinomycetota > Actinomycetes > Streptomycetales > Streptomycetaceae > Streptomyces. The sequence continues at coordinate 7,031,762 of NZ_KN708638.1, forward strand.
TCCCCGTACCTGTCAGCCGATGTCGCGGGCGGTGGTCCCGCGTGCTTCCAGGTTCCAGGTGATGACCCGTCGGGGGTGGACTCGGATGATGTCGCTGCTGAAGTGATCAGGCGCCACGGGAGGCACATCGACAGTCAGCACCTCGGCCCGGCCCCTGATCTCGACGCCGCGCCCCCATCCGCCCGCGACCGGGTCGTCGGCCGGGGCCAGGTCGTCCACGAGTACGGAGACTTCCGGGCGAGCCTGCACGTTGCGGTATTTCCGGCTGCGGGCCATGGTCGGCCCGCCGATGTCGATGGTGCCGTCGTCGTTGAGCCGGAAGCCCACCGGACGGACCTGCGGGCATCCGTCGGGACCGGAGGTGGCCAGGCGGGCCAGCGGCTGGGCGGCGAGGTACTCGTGTTCCCTCTCAGTGAAGACCATGCAGCCGACCCTAGAAGCTCAAGCGTGATTGAGGTCAAGGCTGCTGAGGTTGCGTCCTTCCCTTGCTCACAGCACTGTTAGCCGGGTGTTAGCGGAGCGGCAGCCTCGCGATAGCGGCTCCGATCAGAGTGGGTGACGTACCGAGGAAACAACGACACCGACTGCCCCGGGGAACCCGAAATGAGCTCCAGCACCACAGTCCGCACCGCGCGTCGCCGCACCCTGCGCGTTGCCGCCGCGGCCCTGACCGCAGCCGCTGCCCTCACCCTGACCGCCTGCTCCGGCTCGGAGGCCACCGGCACCAAGTCCGCGGGCCACACGGACACGAGCACGGCCGCCGCCGAGTCCGGCGGCGCGGGCTCCTCCGCGGGAGCGCAGGGCTCCGATGCTGAGGCGCGCCCCGGTGCCAAGGCCGACACCAAGGCGGGCGCTGCGGGCAAGCGGTCGGGCAACTCGCACGCCGCCACGGCCAAGATGGCATCCCCGACCCGCACCCAGCACCTGGCGGACGGCAGCAAGGCCGAGATCTACGAGCTCGGCGCCCAGCACTACCGCGCCAAGATCGTCCACAGCGGTCAGGTGTTGGGCACGCTGGAGACGAACCAGCACGACGCCGGGCTCGACGCCAACGACATGTTCGTCACGCTCACGCTGGGCGGCCAGGTCCACTCCTGGATGGGCGGCGGACACCAGGGACCGGGCACCTTCAAGCTCGCGGGCGGTTTGACGGCCAAGGTCACGAAGATCGGCGAGCTGCGGTACCGCGCGCAGATCCTCGGCAACGAGGGCTCGGTGGACGCCACCCTGGAGGCGAACCAGCACGACGCCGGGCTCGATGCCAATGGCGTACACATCGTGCTCAGTGCCGGCGGTGTGATCAGCGCCCACGAGTAGATGCCCGCCCGGCTGCGGCGGTGGAGCCACCTCCGGCGGGGCCAGCTCCACCGCCGCAGTGACGGAAGCATTCGAGTGGCCCTGAGGCCAGCTCGCTAACCAAGACGGCGCCACCCATCCGGCCACCTTTGTCAACCCCGTCGGCATCCAGGCACCGCCCGTCTAGAAACTGAGGCGATGCTCACCCTCGCTGCCATCTCCTTGATGACCCGCCGGCTCACCCGGTAGCCGGTGCACCCCACCGCCGCGGCTGCCCGGCCGACAGCAGCGGTTCAACCTGCGTGAACGCTCGGCCGTCGCTGGGTACAGCGACGGCCACTCTGTCGGTGGCCCTTTCCGGTCCCGTGACCGTGCCCGAAGAGTGTCGGAACGTGGGCAGGTGGCCCGCAGCCTGCGGTTCAACTGGTGGCGGTTACGGGCGGGCCGGTGCGGTGTCGGACCCAGGTGGCACCGGCTGCCACCGTGCCGACCATCGACAAGCTGATCCGCGACCTGCGGCAGGCGACCGACGCCCTTGAGCAGTGGCGCGACCGGCTCCCAGCACGCGCCGCCTGATCGCCTACCGGTAGTGGCGAGCGGGTGTCATCCACGTCGTGGCCAGTACGTTGTCGCCTCCGTCTTCCCCGTCGGGCTCGTCGGGGGAGGGGGCCTGGCTGACCTGGTCGATCTGCCGCTCGATGCCGTGCAGGTTCTCCTGCAAGTCCATGGTCACCACGCCATCGACGGTGACCCTCAACGGGTCCGCGAGCAGCTTCGCGCGCCGCTCGCCCAGGACCTCCAGTGCGACCGCACGTACTGACCCGAGCCGGAAGAAGCGCCGTTCCAGGTCGGCTGGGTCGGTGTCGGGGCCGAGTTGTGCGAGCAGCCACGAGCGTTGGAACTCGTCCACCGGCTTCACATCCTCAACGCGGGGCACGGCCCGGAGCCATGCGGGTTCGCTGACTCCGGGTCGTACGGGCCGTACAGGCCCGACTCGGAGACCTTGCCGACCGGCACACCCGACAGCACCCGGCCGTAGGGCTGGTCGCACTCACCGCACTGGTAGTGCACACCCTCGGAGAACAGCTCCAGGTCGAGGGTGATCGTGTCGGTCGAGTCGGTGCCGTGCAGGGACGCCAGCCACTCGCGGTTGGCGATCAGGTGCTCGGACTTCGAAACAGGCTGAATGGACATGTTGCGTAACTCCATGGACGAATGCGGTTGCCTTCCGCGCACCGCCCATCCGAGGCGATGCTGTCCACGAAGTCGAAGGGGCGTGGTCCCCACCCTCTGCGGCCTGTAGCTCAGCGGGCGTCGTCGGACTCCGGCAGCAGACCGCGACGACGGGCCATCTCCAGCCCTGCCGCGCCCGGGTTCCGCGCCGGAAGCGTACGCGACGGGCCCCGCCCCGCCGGAGCCCCACCGGGAGCCGCCGGCACCGGGCCCGGACGTCACCGAACAGCTCCGGCCGCCGGGCCCGCAGCGCCTCGGCCGCCGACTGAATCTGCGCCTCGTCCGCGTCGTCATCATCGGTGGTCAGCAGCCGCTCCGCGTCCACCAGATCCTCGCCCGACGCACCCAACGCCACCAGGGCCGCGCGCCGCAGTGCCGCTCGCTCCCGCTCGGCGGCCAGCTCCCCACGACGAGCAGCCTGCAACTCCCGCTCCGCAGTGGCCTGTTCCCGACGCTCGACCTCCGACAACGCGGCCTGTTCAGCCTCGCGCTGCGAGGTGACGAACTCCGTCAAAGCCTTGGGGGAGTCGAATCCCAAGGTCGCCAACAGGCGCTTGATGGCTGCGCGTTCGCCCTGGGACTTCTCCCGCGTCAGCAGCTTGCCCAGGCGGTCCTGAGTAACGGTGACCTGCTGCTCCTGCTCAGGGGATTCCGCAGCATCCAGCTGCTCATGCGACTCATCCTCCGACGAGTCAGAGATGGGTAGGGGCCGGGCCATACGTCTCCTCCGGTGCGTGCCCCCACGCCAGGGCCAGTGTAGCCACCCACACCCGCGGCTTGGGAGCGTCCGATGGGTCGCAGGAGACGCGTCGGACAGGTTAGGCCGGCATGGGGCGGGTTTCGCTGACGCTGATCGCCCTGCCCTTCAGCTTGGCCCCTTGGAGCTGGGCAACGGCCTTCTTCGCCGCCTGCCGGTCGCTCATATCGACGAAGCCGAAGCCCCTGGACCTGTTCGTCCCGCGATCCGTCAAGACCTGGGCGCTGTCTACCTCGCCGATCCGTCCGAAGAGTCGATAAAGGTCGTCTTCCGTGGTGTCAAAGCTCAAGTTGCCGACGTACAGCCGATTCGCCATGGCCGGTTCTCCCTCGCTATCGGTGGCGGCCGGACAGGTCGTCGGGCCGGAACCAAGAGTCCCAAGGGGACACATAGCGGGCCAGCCGGTAAGAGCCGAACAGGGCACAACCGTACGACATGCCGGGCAGGTCCCAGGGCGCGTACGAGGGGTCAGGAACCCGGAATCCGTCGGACAGACCCCAGGCCAGCCACTCACACGTTGATCAACTCACGCCCACACATCCGGCCCCCACCACGCCATTCGATCAAGTTGGGGTCGGCCAGCTGCACATCATCCGGATCAAGACCGGCGCGCCGCAGGAATTCGAGCAGATCAGCCACGTTTCGCGCCACGCCAAGGGGCTGTCCGTCGGCTGTGACGCGCCGCCCGCCAGTCGGCGACGGCGGATGCACGACGATCGGAGCATCAGCCATACCTCCACGCTCAACCCCCACAGCCCCGCTCGCATCCGAAGAGGGCCAAACGGCGCGCCCTCCGGACCTCGGGTCCGGCCCTACCTCCCTGGCGGTGTCGTGAACCCAAACCGACGTGGCCCTTGATCGGCAGTGATCGCCGCGCCTCCAGCTCCTTGATTGCCGCCGTCCGCTCCTGGCGCCATGGTCGGGAGCGCGGCCTGCTGCTGGTCCTGCACCGTGGCCGACCGGATACGCGCCACCTCCTCAGCGGCGTCCTTGATCGGGGTAGCCCGCGTCCATCAGCATCCCCACCGACGTCTCCAGCGACAGCACCCCCGCCCCGTACGCCTGGGTGACCTCGTCCAACACCGCCGCCCGGTCGTTGGGCGTATGGGGTGCCCACACCAGCCGCGCAGGAAGCGACTGCCCCATCGGCCATCCCAGGGCGCGCCCGGCCTGGTACAGCCGCTGCACCATCTTCAGCAGCAGCTGGTACTTGTGCTCCCTGGCCAGCCGCATCGCCCCCACCAGCGCATCCAGCGGCCCGAGGGCCAGCTTCAGCGCGTACCCCGACGGTACCTGCGAGGCATCCAGCGTCCCCAACCCGGCAGCCGTGATACGCGAGTTGGACGCGATGCGGTCCAGCAAGTGCTCCACCCGCGCACGGAGTTCGGCCAGCTGCGGCGAGGTGTCCAGGGCATCCATTCGCCCGGAGTCCCCGAGCTGCCACACCGCGCCGGCCTCCACCGTCAGCTGCACCGGCCTGCCTGTCGCGCGGTCCACCGGCAGCCGCGCGCCCGCCAGCCCGATGATCGGCGTCCCCGTCGTCGCCGACGCCGCCGCACTGTCCGAATCGGTGGCCGCCAGCTCGTCCAGGCCCTGGAGCACCTTCGCGATGACCGGCTGACCCCAGTGTTCACCGCCGTGCGGGATCGTGTTCGCGATGTGGATGACCGGCACGAAGTCGATCCACAAGTCGAGCCGCTTCAACTCTGTGCCGTCAGGCCGTACCCGGAAGGCGGCCTTGTCCATCGGCAACCGGTCCAGCGTCTGGCCCCGCCCCAGGTCCTCCAGCAGCCACTCCGCGTCCGTCAAGAAGCACGTCATCCGCGACGGCCGTCCCGGCTCCCACGGGTACTCCCGCACCACGCTCGCGTCGTCCTCGGAGATCGGCCCCAGCTCGTACGTCACCCGCCGAACCCGCGCCTTCAAACCGGTCTCGGGATCCTCCGGCAGCTCCCACGCCAGATGCACCCTGCTCGGGTAGTCCTGGTCCTGGTCGTCGTCCCACTGCGGGAAGTAGAAGCCCGGGTCGTACACCCGAAGCGTCGGCCGCTGCTTCTCCGGGTCCCACGCCAGCGCGTAGACGCTGTCGCCCAGCAGCACAGCTGACCGTTCCGCCTGCTGGATCCGCAGTGTCAGCTGCTCTTTGGTTGCCCACTGCCGAAGCCGCTCCTGCATCGCGGCGGCCTCCGCCGCCCCCGGCTTCGGCACCTCGCTCGCGGCGTGCTCGGCGCCCTCCACAGAGACTTTCTGCTCCGACCCCAGGAGGTACCCCAGCGCCGTGTCCACGACCTTTGAGGCGTCTCCCAACTCCCGGCGCTCCGCTGCGGAATCGGCGTCAGCTGCCAACTGTCCGGCCTGGTTGTTGTCGTACGCCGCCAGCACCTTGTAGGCGGCGAGCCTGCGCATCTCCTGCGGCGGCAACCACGACGACGCCAGCTCCGGAAAGGCCCAATTCCCTGGCCGGGAGACATCGGCCATCACCGGCTTGTAGTTCAGCCACGACCAGGCATCGATAACGAACTGGCGCAGGCCCACATCCACTCCAGAAAGTCGGCCCCGCGCCGCCAGCAACCTTAGCCGCTGCCTGTGGAGGGGGCTTTGAGAGACGGCTCGGCGGCACCAGCACGAAGCGGAATCTCATGCCTTCGCCCGGCCAGCCCGGGGCGCACCCTGACCTCGCCGGTGGTAATGGGGGGAAGGCGGCCAGCCGATGGCAGTCATCCGCCACCAACTAATTGAATCCCGGAGCGAACTTGACCAAGAAAAGGAAAGTGAATGAGGAAACTTTGGCGACCGTATCGGACATGCCCTAAAATCCCGCCATGACCGTGATCTGATTCGCTGTCAACTGTTTTGAATCTTGCTTTAGATGTGCGTTAACGTCACATCTCACCGCCCGACCTGACTAATCCGGGCATCTAGGAAAACCAGAGGGAGAAGGAACGGGGGCCGTTCAGTTTCCACGCCAAGCGGCGTACCCGTATGCCCTCTCCCCCCCACTTGCAAGGGGAAAGTGTACGTGAAGCACAACCACATCCGAATAGCAGCCGCGACCGCTCTCACCGCCGTAGCCCTCGGCGTTGCCGCGCCCGCTGCCAGCGCAGCCGAAGCCCACCGCGACCTCGCGGCCAACTCGCAGGCGGCCGAGTCGCTGCAGCCGACCGCCGAGGATGTCCGCGACCTCATCTCCCGCATGCGCGCCGACGGCGCCGACGCCAATCAGATCCGGGAATTCGAGGACTACGCGAAGCAGCTTGAGAATCCCGACGCCCACAAGCGCAGCAAGCGCGCGCTGGGCATGGGCACGATCGTGCGCAAGCTGATTGTCGCCGGCCTCCGTCATGGCGGCGCCTGGGCAGGGAAGATCGTCGGCAAGGTCAGCAAGAAGAGCGGTGCCTTCATCTCCCGTAACGGCGGCAAGATCGCCGACGCGATCGAGGACGTGGAAGGCTGGAGCGAGACCGCGCTGGCCATCGCCATGGTCAAGGCCGGTGTCCCCACCGATGTCGCCTATGACATCGCCAAGGCCATCATGATGATCGCCCTCTGACACCGTTGACGTCGCGGGCGGCATCCGGCCCGTCCAGATGCCGCCCGTCCCTCTTCCCGTGCACGAAGGAGGGCACTATGCCCCCTCAACCGCCCGACGATGAACCCACTTGGGCCTCCCTGTCTCTCCGGGAGAAGGTGCTCGCCGCCTTCGGTATGGCCGGCCTCGGACTCGGCGTACTCACCGTCATAGCCGTGGTATTCCTGGCAGGCATCCTGGCCATCGCCTTCGCAGCGCGCAGCCTGATCGAAACCGACAGCGCGGCAACCCTCGTGTGGGCATGCCTGCTGCTCCTGCCGTGCGGTCTCCTCGCAGGCGTGATTGCCTACCCAGCGCGGCTTCTGATGCGCCTGGCAGCCGCTACCGACAAGACCAAACGCGGAGCGGAGATGCTCATCTCCGCAGCGACAACCTTCCTGGCCGCCATCTTCGTCGAAACCTTCACACCCGGGCTCCGCGTCCAACACCCCTGGCTTCCAGCCCTACTCGCGACCCTCCTGGTCGCCTTGGCCAACCTCGTGATCAACCACATGGAAGACCGTAAGAACCGACGCGACAACAAGGCATGACCGGCGAGGCTTGATCAGACCGACGAGGGAATGGTCCGAGGCCACCTCCCCGAAGGCATGTCCAGCCGACTCACCGACGGCCACTCAGCCGGTGATCTTCCCCGCGGCGCGGAGGAGGCATCGCCGGATCCAGGAACAGATCCCACAGCGCCCACACCGCCGAGTCCAGCAGGTCCGGCGAGTCCTCTGTCTCGCCCTGGCCGACGAAGGTCGTCATCTGCTCCTCCAGCTCCGCGAACACCCGCGCCGCCCCGACGTGATGCACCCGAGCCTGCTCATACAGCTGCGCCACCGGAGCTGCCCGCGCCCGCTTCCCTCGCGTTGCATGCACGATCCGCCAGTTCACCGTCGGATCCACCTGCTCCAGCAGCGCCGGCAGGTAATCACCGCCGTTGTTCGCCTCGATGACCACACAGTCCGCCCGGTGCTCGTGATACAGCTCCGCGGCCCGCTTCGTGATACTCCGCGCGGGGCCCAGATCGCGGTACGCGGCGAACGCCTCGAACGCCTGCGGAGATTCATGCCTCTGGCGCTCCCAGGGATCGACGACATTCCGGCCATGCACCGGTTAGCCTTCCTTCTCCCCACGCGCCACCGACTCCCAGCTGCATTCAGGCAGAAGGGTACGGGCCAAGAGGATGGCGTCAGCCAGCAGAGCCCGAGTGCGCTACTGGAGCGGTCGTCGCCGACTGCTGCCGCGGAGTCCAGGGCAGTCTCGCTACTGAGTAAACGCCAAGGCGGCCTGCGCCCGCCGGGGGCGGGCTCCCGGAGTGCGGACGTGCGGTCCTGTGAAGTGATCTGCGCCACGTGGCGTCACAGTTCATGGTCTCGTTCGTCCTCAGGACGAAAGCCATTCTTCACGCCAGGGCGCCGCGCCTGCAGGTTCGATCGTCCCCGGTTCGGCAGGACAAATGTCATGGGTGCCTGTCACTTGAGGAGGAGTTCTTGTGGGGGGGGCGTCCCCCGTGACGCCATATGACCGTTCTCACCGAAGCGATCCGCCGTGTCATCCCATCCAGTCGGCCAAGCAATTGGCCGAGCCGAAGCGCGGTAGCGGGCGTAGCGGCGGGGGCGGTGTCGG
>NZ_KN708638.1:7040257-7064728 GCF_000805335.1 Streptomyces sp. CT34
GTTCGTTGTCGGCAATGGCCGTCGAGCATCGCGACCTGCCGGGTGCCGTGGCTGCAGTAGGGTCCGGTCATGACCACGGAACGCCCCAACTCGTGGGCTGCCGAGGCGATCCGGCGGGTGCGGACAGGCGGCTTGCATCTGGCACCGACGCCTCTGCGCCCGCTTGCGCTGCCCGCGTTCCGGGACGTCGAGATCTACTTCAAGGACGAGTCCGCGCATCCCACCGGCAGCATGAAGTATCGCCTGGTGCGGGCGATGTTCTGTGAGGCGATCGCTAGCGGTGCTATCAGGTCGGACACGCCGGTGATCGCGGCTGCGAGTGGAGCGGTTGCTGTGGCCGGAGCCCGCTTCGCGAGGCTGTTGGGCCTGGTGTTCACCGCTGTCGTGCCGGCGAAGACCTCTGCGGACGTGCTGGCCAGGATCGAGGGGGAGGGCGGACGGTGGCAGGTGGGTGAGCAGCCGCCCGCCGCGGTGCAGGAGGAGGCGAGGGCGTTGGCCGAGCAGCTCGGCGGCCACTTCCTGGACCACTTCCGCGACGCGGAGCGGGCGGTGGCCGGGTGTGGTGAGCCGACGATCGCCGACGAGATCTTCGATCAGATGCGCGGGGAAGCGCACCCGGTCCCGGAGTGGATCGTCACGGGTGCCGGAACCGGGGCGACCTCGGCAGCCATCGGACGCCACTTGCGGTGACACGGTCATCCGACGCGGCTGGCCGTGGTGGACCCGGAGAACTCCGCCTACTTCCCCGCGTGGGCGAGCGGGTGTGGCGACTACGCCACGGGGATGCCCTCGCGGATACCTGGCATCGGTCGCCCACGCACCGAGCCCGGCTTCCTGCCGGCGGTGATCGACCTGATGATCCCGGTACCGGACGCGGCGTCCGTTGCGGCCCTGCGGTGGCTTCGCGCTGCTGCCGGGATCGAAGCCGGACCGGCGACCGGCACCAACTTCTGGGGAACGTGCCACCTCGTGGCACGGATGCATCAAGCGGGGATGCAGGGCAGCGTCGTCACCATCATCGGCGACGCCGCTGATCCGTACCGCAACACCCACCTCAATACGGAGTGGGTGCGTGCGCGGGGACTCGACCCTGCGCCGTACGAAGCCGATATCGAGCTGTTCGCCCGCACCGGGCACTGGCCGATCGGGTAGCGACCCACGGAGGGTAGCCAAATCCGCGATCATGAACAGCCGTGGCTGATGTTCTCCTCCAGGACCTGTGGTTTCAGGACGAGGCCAGACTCACCTCAACCCACGGCAGGAAGCGAAAAGTGCCGTCCACCGCCGGGCACGAGCCCGGGTGAAACACGCCCTGTCGCGGTTGAAGAACTGGAAGATCCTGCGGGACTGTCGGCTCAAGGGCAACGGCGTTTACCAGGCCAGGCACGGCATCGCCCGCCTGCACAACCTCGCTTGGGCCGGTTGAGCTGTTCTGACGGCGGCGGCGTGCTCAGCTCAGCGTCAAGCGCACCAAGTCGATCTCCTCGTCGCGGGCCCGCGCGAAGCACCTGCTCTTCCCCGTGACGATGAAGCCGCACTTCTCCAGCACGCGGATGGAGCCGGCATTATCAGCGGCGGCGTCGGCGTGCAGCGGCCGCGTGGGCTCCAGCTTGATCAGTTCGGCAACGGCCGCGGTGGCAATGCTCTGGCCCCAATGGGCTCGCCCGATGACGTACGTGACCTCACGCTCCGACGGCGGACCGAAGACTGCGGCGTGCCCTGCCACAACGCCGTCAGCGACAACGGTTCGCAAGATCACGGACGGGTCAGAGCGCACCTTTGTCCAGTGCCGGTCGAAGTGGCCACGGTCGTAATGATACTTCCTGGTCACAGCCGCCATCTGCTGCAACTCGGCATCCGTCAGCTGCTGCCAGAAGATCGGTAGGTCGCTGTCCTCAAGCTCGCGCAGGGATATGCCCATAGGCGCAGTCTCGCTCTCCAGAAGATCGATACCCAGGTAGGTGGCCCAGGCTATGCCCAGCTTGCACTTACGGGACAACCTTCAGGACTCGCAGAAGAACAACACGCTGATTCCGGTTCCGGGGCTTGTGACAGTGGTAAGCAGCGGCGGGACCTGCGGAGTTGACACGCGAGCCTCGAAGCCTCGAGCGAGGCGGGGCCGGCTGTAGCTCGGAATGCACCGTTCCGGTGGCGAGGAGCCCCGCGGCCCTGCCGCGACACACCGTCCGGCTCACGCCTCCGCACCCCGGTGCCCGTCCCGCGGCAGCGTCAGCGTCGCGCCAGCCGTCAGTACGAGTCCAGCCGTCGCGATCAGCATGCTCCACCGCATGCCGGCCGGGAACGTGTCCGCCCCTGCCAGTAGCGCCCCGAAGGCCGCCACAGCGATCGCTCCGCCGACCTGGCGGCCGGTGTTGAGCACCGCGGACGCGGTGCCCGCCCGGTCTGCGGGGACGGCGTCGAGCAACATCGCGGTCAGCGCCGGCACCGTCAGCGCCCCGCCGAGGCCGACCGGCACCATCAGCGCCGCCACCACCCACACGTTGGTGTGCGGGCCGACGGTGAGCAGGGCCAAGAGTCCGGCTGCCCCGATCAGTTGTCCCGCCACCATCGGCAGCCGCGGGCCGAACAGCGAGGCCAGTTTCGCCGAGGCCAGGTTCACCACGGCGACCAGTGCCGTCATCGGAATGAACATCAGGCCCGCGTGCAGGGCGGACTGCCCGCGCTCCTGCTGTAGGTACAGGCTGAAGATGAACACCCCGCCGTAGTAAGCGGCGTTGAGCATGAAGCCGACCACCAAGGACACTGCTACCACCCGGGAGCGGAACAGCGGCAGCGGGAGCATCGGGTGCGCGCCCTTGGCCTGCGCGGCGAAGAAGGCGGCTGCCGCGGCCGCGGCCACCAGCAGCGACACCACCACGGGCGGCCAACCGAAGCCCTTGTCGCCGCCCTCGATCACGCCGTACGTCAGCGCGCCCATCGCGACCACCGCCGTCACCTGCCCGACCACGTCAAGACGGGCCGGCAGCCGCGGAGAGGCGGGCACGCGGGTGAGCAGGGCGAGCGCCAGCAGGCCCGCCGGGAGGTTGACGAAGAAGATGCACCGCCAGCCCACGGATGCGGTGAGTGCCCCGCCGAGGACCGGCCCGGCCGCCACCGCGACCGCGCCGCCCACGGTCCAGACGGCGATCGCCCGGGCCCGCTTGGCCTGGTCGGGAAAGCCCTGCCGGACCAGGGCCAGTGACGCCGGCATCATCACGGCCGCCGCACCCCCTGCACCAGCCGCGCTGCCACCAGCACACCGAGATTGGGCGCCAGTCCGCACGCGGCCGAGGCCAGCCCGAAGAGCACCAGGCCGCCGCCGTACGCCTGCCGGGCCCCGATGCGGTCGGACAGGGCGCCCGCGGAGAGCATCAGGGCGGCGAAGATCAGCGTGTATCCGTCCACCACCCACTGCAAGCCGGACATACCGGCGCCAAGACTGCGGCCGATGTCGGGCAGCGCGACGGTGACGATCAACGCGTCCAGCGAGATGAGGAAGAAGCCCAGCAGGGCGGCACCGAGCACCGTGGAGGATCCGCCCCGGGCCGCCTCGGGAGCCGCGGCCGCGGCTCGCGGGCCAGGGGAGGACGTGAGCAGCGATTTCATCAGGACACTCCTGAGACGTTTTTGAAGGTATGCGACCGAGGCTGGAAGCCAGGGGGCGATCACGGGCAGATGGGCCTGTAGTGGGGAGCCACGTACCGGGTGCGCCAAGGCCCCTCCGCCTGGGTTTCCCGCCGCGCCTGCGTGGAGACGGTGGGCGGGAAGAGGGGCGGAGACGGCTGGAGGCGTCAGTCGAAGTCGGTGGAGCGGATGAGCTCTTCCCAGGAGCGGAGTTCGGTGCGGGCACGGTCGAGGTGGTCGATGATCGCGTCGGCGGCGTCGTTGCCGAGCGGCAGACGCAGCGGCGGCTCGTCGGCGTCCAGAGCGGTGAGGAGGGCGGCCGCGGCCTTGGCCGGGTCCCCGGGTTCCTGGCCGCTTCCGCCCGGCAGCCCAGAGCGGACGGGGCCCACGGTGTCCTGGTAGGCGTCCAGGGCCGCGGCGGGCTCCAGTGTTGCGGTGCCGGCGAAGCCGGTACGGAACGCGCCGGGCTCGACGATCAGCACCCGAATGCCGTGCGGGGCGACCTCGGCGGCCAATGCCTCGGAGAGCCCTTCCAGGGCGAACTTGGTGGCGCAGTAGGCGCCGACTCCGGCGAAGGCGAACCGCCCACCCATGCTGGTCAGCTGCACGATGGCGCCCGAGCCCCGGCGGCGCATGTGCGGCAGCGCGGCCCGGGTGAGCGCGGCCGGGCCGAAGAAGTGGAGGTCCATCAGGTCCCGCAGCTCCGCGTCGGTGGTCTCCTCGACCGCCCCCACCATGCCCCGTCCGGCATTGTTGACCAGGATGTCGATCCGGCCGTGCCGGGCTGCCACGCCGTCGACCGCGGCCTGGATGCCCGCGATGTCGGTGACGTCCAGCGGCAGCGCCTCGACCTGGTCCGGGTGCGCGGCGACCAGATCGTCGAGCAGCGCAGTGCGGCGGGCGGCAGCGACCACGATGTCGCCCGCGGCCACCGCCGCTTCGGTGATCGCCCGGCCGAACCCGCTGCTCGCCCCGGTGACCAGCCATACCTTGTTCATGTTCTTCTCCTTGTGCCAGGTGATCCGCTGCTCTCGGCGGTCCGTGTGTGAACTACCTTGCAAGGCACACCGGTTGCCCGTCCAAGATCCGCTGTGATAGCCGATGGTTATGGACGTTCACGGACGGGACCTGAGGTACTTCGCCGCAGTGGCCGAGGAACTGCACTTCACGCGCGCAGCCGAGCGGCTGTACGTCTCACAGCCCGCGCTGAGCAAGCAGATCAGGGCGCTGGAGAAGCAGGTGGGGGCCGCGTTGTTCGAGCGCGACCGGCGCGAAGTGCGCCTGAGTGCGGTCGGTGCAGCACTGCTGCCGCACGCTCAGCGCATTCTCGCCGAATGGGAGGCAGCCCAGGAGACAGTCGCCCGGACCGTGGCCGACCAGGCGGCCGTCCTCGTCGTGGGCATGAGTACCAGCCCGGGGCGCGGGGGCGTGCTGCCCGCGATCCGCTCCCGCTTCACCGCCACGCGCCCTGGTGCCCGCCTCACACTTCGCCAAGTCCCCTGGCACGACTCGACCGCCGGGCTCGCCGACGGCACGTGCGACGCGGCGTTCGTCTGGCTACCGCTGCCCGATCCGGACCGCTACCGGTGGGTGGTGGTCGCCGAGGAACCTCGCCTGGTCGCCATGGCCGATACCCACCCGCTCGCCGACAGGGAGACCATCGACTTCACCGACCTGCTGGACGAGCCGTTCCTCGCTCTGCCCGACAGCGCAGGGCCACTGCGGGACTACTGGCTTGCCACCGACGCCCGCGGCGGGAAGCCGGCACTCATCGGCGCGGAGGTGGCAAGCACCGAGGAGACGTACGAGGCGCTCGTCGCGGGTCTCGGCGTGGTCCTGCTGGCGGCCGGGAACACCCCGCTGATCACCCTCGGCGGAGTCGTCACCCGTACGGTGAGGGGCATCTCGCCCAGCCGCTTCGCCCTGGCCTGGCGCGCCGACGACCGCCGGCCGCTGGTGCAGGAGTACGTGCGCGCGTGTGAGCTGGCGACCGATGAACGCCTACGCGAGGTGGTGGACAGGGCGAACGTTGACTGATGCAGCACTAGCCCTCGGCGACCAGGAAGTCGGCCAGCTTGGCCAGGCTTCAGGTGGAGAACGGCCGGCCGTGCTCGGCCGGCTTGGACTTGGCGATCTTCTTGATCTCGCGGCGTTCGGGCAGGGCGAACGTCCTGGGGCGTCCGCCCTTGTACTTGGGGTAGAGCGAGGTGAAGCCGTCGGCGTTGAAGTTGTGGATCACGTCTCGTGCCCGGTCCGGGCTGGTGAACGTCACCTCGGCGATCTTGGTCACGGGCATGCTCTGGGCGGATAGCAGCACCATCTGCGCCCGCCGCCAGGTCACCACCGAGCCGGTGCCTCTACGGACGATGCGGAGCAACCTCGTGCCCTCGTCGTCATCGATCTCCCGGACCTGCATACGTTCAGCCACGTGATCATCCAGGCTGCCCAGCGCATCGATCGAGTGACGTGTCACCGCAGGGCGAACGTTGCCTGATTCGGCACTACCGGTAGTTCGTTAAACCCGGCGGTAGTTGGGGGTTGACGTGCTGTCCGAGCGGTCGTAGAGCGGTGGAGAGGGTTGGCCGTGTCTTGGGGGTTGACGATGACCGCGCGTCGTCCGTGTCCGTCCGCGCCGGGTCCGCTGGAGGAGTACGCGGCCCGGTTCGACGACCTCTTCGTCGGTCTGGCCCAACGTCGCGGCTTTCGGGAGTACGTGACCGGGCTGCTGGCGCCGCGGGACCGGAACAAGACGCTGACTGCCTGACCGGGGCGGAGCCGGTCGTGGGCGCCGGGGCACCGTCGGTGCAGCGGCTGCAGTTCTTCCTTTCGGAGTCCACCTGGGACGCCGGGAAGGTCAATGACCGGCGGCTGGAGATGCTGCGCGAGCAGCCGGAGACCGCGCCGCGCGACGGCGGGGCCATCGTCATCGACGACTCCGGGGACCGCAAGGACGGCACGGCCACCGCGCACGTGGGCCGGCAGTGGCTGGGCCCCACGGCCCGACCCTTGGAACGGGCGAGTGCAGCCCCTGCCTGGCCATGGGCGGGTGGGCCGGCTCGAAGGGAATCCGTTACGCGGCCCGGCGCGCCTCGGTCCGCCGGTGCCCGCCTTCTTCCTCGCAGGGGCCGCCGCCGGCCGGCCATCCGCTGCCCCCTGCCGTGGATGGCCGGCCGTCTCCTTGTGCTGCTGATCCCGGTCACGCAGGTGGCAAGGCGGCCGGGCGACGATGCCAGGCACGGGCGGTCCAGCGGCTTCCTCTGAGTGTTTCGTCACAGAGGTCCGGAATACGGGGACGATTCGGAACCTCTGGCCCCGCCTTGCCTGTCCCACAGGGTGGAACTGACCTTCATGCCCTTCGGGGCAGTACCCACCGGAGCAGCAGGATGACGACCCCACCGGCCCGGATCTACCAGTCCAGTGGTCGACGCCGGGCCACCGTCGCGCGGAGATGGATCATGGGAGTAGCCTCCGTGGCCGTCCTCGGGCTGATCGCCTGGCCGGTGATGAGCCACTTCGGGATTCCGCCGTTCACCGGCGGGGGCGACCCTGTCAGCTACGACCGGGCCGGTGCCTCGAAGGCCGCCGACTCCGAAACCCTGATGCCTACGGGCCCCAGGGCCGACTTCACGAGCGTCAAGACCCTGAGCGACGGCACCAAGGTCAGCGTCGTCACGCTGGAAGGGAAAAAGTCCGGATTCAAGGGAAAAGTCTGGGTCTGGGCCCCCAAGGAGTACACCCAGGACCCGAAGTTCGCGTCGCGCGGCTTCCCCGTCATGATCGCCCTGCCCGGCGGCCCCGGTAACGACAGCAACTACTGGTCGGTCGGAGAGTTCGGCAAGGACAAGCTCTCGTTGGAGAAGAGCGTCTCGAAGTGGTACCAGGAGGGCAAGAGCAAGCCCTTCCTGCTGGCCATGCCGATCCTCAACCCTGGCCCGGACGACAAGGGTATCTACTGGGACGCCAGCGACATCCCCGGCCAGCCGAAGATGGGCACCTGGCTGACCGAGGACGTCCCCGACCTGATGAAAGCCAATTTCCGGACGATCAAGTCCCGTGACGGCTGGAGTTACATGGGCTCCTCCACCGGCGGGTTCGCCAGCCTGAAGGCCGTGCTGAAGCACCCCGACAAGTTCAAGACCGCCATCGCCAACGGCCCCGACATCGTGCCCGACTCCCCGCTGTGGCGAGGCCATGGGAAGGAGAAGCGGGAGAACAACCCCGAGGCGCTGGCCAAGCAGTTGGTGGCCACCAAGGGGCCGGACGTCTACATCGCCTTCCAGGTCGGCACGAAGGAGCACGCGTCGACCATCAACGCCATCAAGAAGTTCATGGCCACGTACGGCAAGGGGCCGGTCCACACCAAGCTGTGGGAGATACCGGGCGGCACCCACAACGGTGCCACGTACCTGTCCAACATGCAGTCCCCCACGCAGTGGATCAGCGAGCACATCAAGTGGCAGACGCCCCGGCCGTGACCGCGGCGGGCCCCACCAGGGCTTGAATCGACAGCTACGGCAACTGCAATTCGCCCCGCATCACCGGCATGTGTGTAAGTTTCAAGTCCCCCTGTGAAGTTCGTGTGCGTCCGACACTTGCGGCTCGCGGGGGCAGGGCCCTGACCTGCGCCTTTGTTGGCGTGTGAGGTGGGGATCCGTGTCGGTACGTCAGAGGGCGCGAGTTGGATCTGCGTCTGCTACTGGGCGTAGTCGGAGCGGTGAACGGGCTCCGCAGTGGGGGAGTCCGTGGATCGAGCGGTGGCAGGTTCCGGCTCGTGCAGTTGGTCGCGGCAAGCTAGGCGGATGGGCGGGTGAGGGTCTCCAGGGAGAGGGTGGCCAGTTGTTCCTCAAGGGCGGACCGGTCCTCCAGTACGGAAGCGCGGAAGCGGTGTGCCGCGAGCAGTGACAGTAGCCACCACGCTCCGGCGAGGGGCGTCAGGTCTTGGCGCAGTTCACCGGTTTCCTGGCCTTTGCGGACGAGATCGGCGAGCACATCCGCGACGTTCTGTACGGCAGCGCGGGCGGCGACGGCCACGTCGGGGTCGGCGGTGAGTCCCATGGCGTCGGCGAACAGCACCCCCAGGGAGCCATGTGCGTGCAGTGCTTCGAGGTGCTGTGGGGACAGCCGCTCGGTGAGGAAGTCGAGTACCGGTTGCCCGGAATCGAGCGCGCTCCGCACGGTGGCGGCGAGTTGGCCGGCAGCGCGTTCCAGGACGGCGGCGAACAGGGCGGGCTTGGAACCGAAATTCTGGAAGACCACGGGCTCGCTCACGCCGACGCGTGTCGCGATGGTGGAGATCTTGCTGCGTTGGTAGCCGGACTCGGCAAACACCTTGATGGCCGCGTCAAGGATCGACTCTCGCCGATGCGCGGCGGACATGCGAGTGCGTCGCGGCGCGGCGGCGGGCATCGGCTCGGACTCGGTCACAGGGACAGGATATCCGTGCGGTGCGTGGCGCACTTGGCCGTGGCTCCGGTTTCTGTGGTGGCAGTGAGGACGGAACCGATCGGACGGACCGGCACCCGCCCACCCCGAGGGGCGGGTGGGCGCGCGCAGCTCGGCGTGGGAGATGCAGAAGGAGCGGCTCGGGCCCTGGCCCAGCCCGAAGCATCCCAGCTCACGCGCCCCGTCGCCAGCATCGAAATCGCCCGGGCCTGGCTCTCCGCGGTCGAGGGCGATCATCAAGCGGCCCAGGAACGCCTGTGGCGTACCGCGGCCTTCAACCGGGCCTCGGGTGCCCTGATGCTGAGTGCCACCGCGCTGTTCGCGCTTGCGCGGATGGGGGTGGCCTCACAGGTGGCCGCCCCGTTGGCCGAGATCTCACAGCTTGCCCAGGGGCCCGTCGTCAGGGCCTGGTCCTGTACGGCGTCGTCACTGGCCGATCCCTACTCGGAGCAACGCTCCTGTTGCGCTGCCGAGTTGAAGCGGCTGGGTTTCCCGCAGCTCGCGGCGGACATCGAGGAAACGACATACACCCTCGACCAGGCAGGCGAGGCGGATCTCCCGGCGCAGGACAGGGTTTGCAAGGCGGCGAAACTGCTGCAACGGCTCACCCAACGCGAATGGGAGGTCGGGCGCCTCGTCAGCGAAGGCTTCTCCTCCTCGGCGGTTGCCGCCCGGCTGCACCTGTCCCGTCGGACCGTCGAGTCCCATCTACAGCGCGCCTACCACAAGCTCGGTGTTCATTCCCGCAAGGAATTGGCGGTGTTGATCGCAGGCGACTACGCGCACGCGAGCTGAACTCAGTCCTGGACCGGCCCGATATGCCCTCCGCATCAGGTGCGACGCCTCGCCTGACGCACTTGCACGACTACTTAGTCGCAACTAAGTTTAGCTGCGACTAAGTAAGAACGGCGCTACGGCGGGCAGGTGCGCGCCCGCACGCAATGGAGGTTGCTGTGCTGGATGTCATCGTCATCGGTGCCGGTCCGGGGGGACTCCAAGCCGCCCTCACACTGGGCCGGTCCCGCCGCTCGACGCTGCTGCTGGATGCCGGTCCCGGACGGAACGAACCGGCGCACGAGGTGCACAACTTCCTCAGTCGCGAAGGCGCCGGCCCGGAGGAGTTACGCGCCATAGGCTTGCGGGAGCTCGCGGCATATCCGACCGTCGAAGTCCGACGTGCCGAGGCAGTCGCTGCAATCAGCCAGGAGGGCGGCTACACCGTCCGACTCTCGGACGGCACCGCCGAATCGGCACGCCGTCTCGTCCTGGCCACCGGAGTGGTCGACGTGCTGCCCGACATCGAGGGGCTGGCCCCCCTCTGGGGGCGCACCGCGGTGCACTGCCCGTACTGTCATGGATGGGAAGTGCGGGATCGGCCCTTCGCCGTCCTCGCCTTGCGCCCGCAGGACGCCTACTTCGCCGCGCATCTCACGAGGTGGAGCGCCGACGTCGTGCTCTGCCTCGACGGCAAGGACGAACTTCCGGAGGATCAGCGGAAGTTGCTCGCCTCGACGAACGTCCAGGTACGACCTGAGCCCGTCGTGCGGCTGGAGGGGAAGGGCAGTGAACTCCAGCGCATGGTCTTCGAATCCGGGCCGGTACTCGAACGCGGCGCCCTGTTCCTGAAGCCGCCCACGAAGCAGCGCAGCGATCTCCCTCGGCTGCTGGGCTGCGACATCCTGGACGACGACTGCGTGCAGGTCGACAATTTCGCCCGCACCGCTGTCCGCGGTGTCTACGCGGTGGGAGACATGGCACGCCGTCCCGAGATCCCCATCGCCACTCCCCAGGTCGCCCTCGCCGCCGCCGAAGGCGCGACCGCGGCGGTCGCCATCGACACCGAGCTGGTATACGGGAAGCTCCCGTGGGAGTGAACGACACCGCGCGGCGGGCCTCGGAGCGCGCCACACCACCATGGCTGCTCGTTCTCCTGGCGACCACCTTCGTGTTCGGCACCGGGGACTACGTCGTGGCCGGCATCCTTCCCGAGACGGCCAAGGGGCTCGCGGTGAGCGAGGCGGTCGCCGGGCAGCTGATCAGCGCCTTTTCCATCGTCTATGCCGTCTCTGCGCCCATTTTGGGGATCGCGATGGCGAAGCTGCCCAGAAAGACCCTGATCACCGTGGGGCTGGCAGTCTTCGCCCTCGCCAACTTCCTCGGCGCGAGCGCCTCTTCGTACGGGCCCCTCCTCATCTGGCGCGTCCTGGCGGCGCTGGCCGCCGGCGCCGCCACCCCCGCCGCCCTGGCCGCCGCCGGCTCCCTGTCCCAACCGGAGCGCAGGGGGCGGGCGCTGGCGGCCGTCTCGGCGGGACTCACCGCATCCTTGATCGCCGGAGTTCCCGTGGGCACGTGGATCGGGGGATCGTACGGATGGCGCGCCACGTTCGTCTTCGTGGGCGGTGTCTCGCTCGTCGTTCTCGCCGCGGCCCTGGTCTTCCTGCCGGCGGTACCGTCCACTGCACAGACGTCGTCCACCGGCCAGCGGCTCGGTGGCCTTGCCCGGCTCCCGCTCGTCGCCGGGCTGCTGGGTACGGCGTTCGCCACGAGCGGTGGGCTGATGTTCTACACCTACATCGCGCCGGCAGCACGCGAGGCCGCCGGCGCGACCTCAGGGGTACTGGCCGTCATCATCGCTGTCGCCGGTGCGGCCGGACTGATTGGCCCTCTCATTGGAGGCAAGTTCACCGACTCCACCGGTCCGCGTCCCACGCTGACGGCGGCGTTCGCCGGTTGCTCCGTGGTGCTGTTCGCCTTTGCGGGCACGATCGCCTGGGGACACACACCGGCCGTGCTGTTCTGTGCCCTCGGCGCGGCCTGGGCCATCACCTCGTGGGGCGCGTATCCCCCGACCCAGCTGCGCCTGTTGACCCTCGCGGGTGACTCCGGAAACGAGCCGATGGCGCTGTACAGCAGTGCCATCTACCTGGGCACCGCAGTGGGCGGCGCCGTGGGTGGTGCGTTGCTGACCGGCTTCGGCGTCTTCGTCCTGCCGCTCGTGGGAGCGGTGCTGCAGCTGATCGCACTCGCCCTCTACCTCCTCGGCTACCGGTCCCGGTCCGCCGAGTCACCAGTAGCAGAAGCCTGACCGGAGCGCACCGGCCCGACGAAGGCACTCGAACGGTGACAGTCGCAGGCACCGATCTGACTGCCCTCGACGAGTCCAGGCTCTCCGCCTGGCGGGGGCGGACGGTCGGCCTGGTGTTCCAGTTCTTCCAGCTGCTGCCGACCCTGACGGTGCTGGAGAACACCATGCTGCCCATGGACCTGTGCCGTACCGTCCCACCCGGACAACGTCCCGATCGGGCCCGCGACCTGCTCGACATGGTCGGCATCGCCGACCACGGCCACAAACTCCCCACAGCGCTGTCCGGAGGGCAACAGCAATGTGCCGCGACAGCCAGGGCACTGGCGAACGACCCGCCGGTGCTGCCGGCGGACGAGCCACCGGCAATCTCGACGCCGAGACCGGCACCACCGTGCTGGAACTCTTCACGGAGCTCTCCGGGCCCGACAAGACCATCATGATGGTCACCCACGAACGTGATGTCTCCGCGTTCGTCCATCGCGCGATCACCCTCGCCGACGGCCGGGTGGCGGACCCCGGCACGACAGGGGAAGCGCGGTGAGCCGCCCTCGCTGGACCAAGCTGCGCCGGGATATCGCGGCAACGCGTGTGCGCGTCGCCATCATGGCGGCGGCCATCGCGGTCAGTCCCAGCGCCGTCGGATCGCTGCTCTCCGCACAGACGGTGTGCCCCGAGAGCTGACGCGCAACTATCTCGACACGCACCCGGCCTCCGCCACGATCCGGGTGAGCCAACGGTTCACCGCCGAGGACCTGTCCTGGGCGCGGTCCCGGCCAGGCGGGCTTAAGCGGCTCTGCGGCAGATCCTGGAGGCCAGGGTGAAGGTCGCGCCCGACACCTGGCTTCCCCTGCTGTTGTTCGTCATCCCGGCCAACGATCTGATGCACGTCGCCGTATTCCGCAGGAACGACGCCACCTGGCCGCCACCCGCCGGCGCCCTCTACCTGGAACGCGCGGCGACCGGCATCGTGCGAAGGTCGGTGGGTAAACCCCTTACCGTTACGGCGCAGAACGGGGTGGCCCACACCCTCCAAGTGGCGGCGACGGTACACGATCCGGCACTGGCTCCCGCCCCACGGGAGCGCACCGGATCCGGCTACATCACACCGGCAACTCTGCATCGGCTCGGTATCCAGGCGCCGTTCGACGAACTCGAGATCGTGGTGGCAGACGGCCCGCACACCGCCGCCACCACGGACACCCGACTCATCGAGCGTCGGGCTCGCGCCCTGGCGAGCGGTCTGGCCCAACGTGGCGCCACGGTCGAGGAAATTCAGATTCCCCCTCCGCACCGCCACCCGCACCAGTCGATTCTCGACTCCATGATCGGGCTTCTGCTCGGGCCGCGGTCATCGCCTTCCTCCTCGCGGTGATCCTGGTGGCGACCATGCTCCAGGCACTGCTCGCCCGCCAGGTGCGCGAAATCGGCATCCTCAAGGGCATCGGCGCACGCGACCACCAGATACTCGGCACGTACCTCACCATGATCGGCCTGATCGCCGCCGTGGCCACAGCGGTGTCCATCTGGCCGTCCGTCGCCATCGGCCGACTCATGGCACAGGCAGTGGCGGACATGCTCAACATCGACACCGTGAACGCCGCACCGCCGGCCTGGGTTGCACTCGCCACCGTCGTCGCGGGCCTGGCCGTCCCCTACCTGATCGCGCTGCTGCCCCTGACCCGGGCCAGTCGCCGTACCGTCCGTGAGGCCTTCGACGACCATGAGGCCAAGGCCCCGCCGCGTCGGCGCACGGCCCGTTCCTGGGACGCCGGTCGCACAGTGGTCATGGCCTTCCGCAACGCCTTCCGGCGCAAGGGCAGGCTCGTCCTCTCGGTCACGCTGGTGGCCGCTGCCGGGGCCATGCTGATGACCGGCCTCAACACCGCATCCGCCTGGCGCACCCTCACCGACGACGCACTGCGACGCCAGACATACGACCTCGAAGTCCGACTCGACCACCCGCAGGACGTCGAGCGGCTCGCGCACCTCGTCGGCGCCGTCCACGGTGTCCGGCACGTCGCCCCCTCCGCCTCCTTCGCCGCACTCGCCCACCCTGGCCCCGGAATACCGGTCACCGCCACCTACCCGGACAAGGAGCACGGCAGCTTCACCGCACTCACCGTGGACCCCGGTCGACCGCTCCTGCGCCCCGCGCCGGCCTCCGGTCGCTGGCTGTGCTTCGGAGAGAAAACCGCCGTCGTCCTCAACCAACAAGCACTGGCGCGCTTCCCCGGCGCACGGGCCGGAGACCGGATCACCCTTGGCATCCACGGCCGGACGGACAGTTGGCAACTGGCCGGCGTGACCGAGGAAATCGGCCCCGCCACGGCCTACTTCGCCACCGGCGCGCTCGATGACGTACGGGGAAAGCGGGATACCGCATCGCTCCTGCGCATCGTCAGCGACCGGCATGACGACACGTCGCGGCGCACGGTGCTCGCCGGCGTCGAACGTACATTGACCGACGCCGGCACCCGTGTACGCCGGGGCGTTCCCGTGTCCGAACTGCGCGAGTCGGTCGAAGGCCATGTGTCGCTGCTGATCGGCGTGGTCATCGGCATCGCCGCCGTCATGGGGCTCGTGGGGCTGCTTGGACTGGGCGCCACCATGGCGACCAACGTCACGGAACGCAGAAGGGAGTTCGCCGTCCTGCGCACCCTCGGAGCCGACCCTGCTGCCGTCCGACGCATCGTGATCTACGAGGTGACCGCGGCCGCTGCTCTGAGCACCGTCCTCGCCCTGACAGTGCCCGCCTTCCTCCTCCTCGGCAACGTCCTGGGCAACGCGAGCTTCCGTTTGCCGCTCCCGCTCCACATCTCGTTCGCGGGAATCGTCCTGTGGGTCCTTCTGGCCTTGATCGGCAGCGTGCTCGCCACCTGGGCAACGAGCCGTCGCACCTCGCGTACACCCGTCCATGGGGCGCTCACCGCACTCTGACCTCTGGCATGGCCCGGCGGCGTGGACATAGCGCGGCCGGGTCTCTCGCTTTCTGGAAACGGCCTCGGGTGCCGCTCGTGGCGGCCGTCATGATCAGGGATCCGCCAGCCGTCGGGGCTGTCACCGTGCGCCATGCACGCTCGCCGACGCCGGCGGCGGCCCCGCAGATTCCCGCTATGCCCCTACGACGCCGTCCGGGGATCCGGCGTGCCTGGACTTGTCACATCACCTTAGTCGCAACTAAGTTAAGTACATTCTTAGTAGCCACTAAGTTGTGAAGGGGAGTGGCGTGGCCCTCGGAAGATTTCTGCAAGGCGAAACACGGTCTGACACTCCCGGCGTGACCATCGGTCCGGCCCGCGCGTACGAACTGTTCAGCGAGTTCGGTTTCGGCGGCAGACGGCGGCGCGCCTTCGCTCGACTTGCCGCACTGAGCGGCGCACGGCCTGGCGACCGGGTGCTGGACGTGGGCTGCGGCACGGGCTACCTGACCCGGCGCATGGCCGAACGGGTCGGGCCGGGCGGGGCGGTGACGGGCATCGACCCGTCACCGTCGGTCCTCGCCTACGCCCGTCGGAAGGGCCGACATGCCGCCGGCGCCCGGTGCACGTACCAGGAGGGAACCGCCGAGGCGCTTGACCTACCGGACGCCGTCGCCGACGTCGTGGTCAGCAGCCTGATGCTGCACCACCTGCCGGAGGAACTGCGGCCGGCCGCCCTGCGCGAGATGTATCGCGTGCTGCACCCCGGGGGACGCCTCATCGTCGCCGAGTTCCGCCCGCCTACGAGCCGATTCGGGCGCCTCTTGATCCATGTGCTGGCGGGCCATGCCATGGAGCACTCCGGCGTGGAGCGCCTCGATGGACTCATCGCCGACGCTGGGTTCGCGTTGCAGGGGTGCGGTGACATCCGGCCGTGGCTGCGCTACTTGCAGGCAGTGCGCCCGGTACCCCGGGAGCGACCGAATCCGTAACGAGCAGGTGCGCGACATCATGGTAATGGGGCACCTGATTCACTTGCTCCCGTCGCCAGCTGCTCGACGGGAGCGCCTGCAAGGACTTGATCGCACGGACTTCCTGCACCGGCGGCCGCCCTTCGCATGACACGCCGCCGCCCCCAGCCCCCCGCAGCGGCGCGGACTGTGGGGCGGGCAGGCTCCCATCGTGGAGGCCGCATCGCTCGGCGGCGGATGGGGAGCCGTTGCGTTCCACCGTTGTGCCGTGCGGTGTTGATTGCGTTCGGGATCGGCTGCCGACGGGCAGGGAATGTGCATATCGTTCAGGGCGCGGGTGATGCGGGCGATGCTGTGTCTGGATAGGCGTTGGGTGAAGATCCAGGTGACGATGGGGCCGGTGTGAGGGTCGGGGTCGAGGCGTTGGATGCGTACGCCGCGACGCGCCAGGGCGCGGTTGGGGTGGGGGCCTGCATCCACGAGCCGGTAGCCGTAAGGGGGGTGGCCGCCGAGGTATCGGCCTTGGTCGCGGGCCTGGACGGTCATTGAGGTGTGGGCGCGGATGCGGGCGCGGGCGACTTCGCGTTTGGCGAGGATGCCGAGGAGGAACATGAGCCCTTCGTGCCCGGCTGTTTGGGGGGCGGCGGCACCGCTGAGTTCGAGGATCCAGACGGGGGCGTTGTAGTGGTCGAAGAGCGGGGCCATGACGGTGAATTGGTTGCCGTAGAAGGCGCGTTCGCTGGAGCCGATGACAACGGCGTCGAAGCCGCGGTCGGGGTCGGTGAGCGTGGCGAGCAGGGCGCCGGCTTCGGGACGGCGGGACCAGAGGACGGTGCGGCTGCGGCCGACGTCGAAGTACTCGACGGTGATCCGGCCGTACCCGGAGACGAGGGCTTGGGCACGCAGCAGTTGCCAGGCGCGGGAGGTTTCGGGGTCCTGGTGGTCCTCGGTGGAGACCCGGCCGTGGAAAGCGAAGCGCAACCCGCCGACTCGCGCTTCTTGCTGCCCGTCCTGGCTGCGGCTCTGCTGGTCAATCCACGTCGTGAGCGCACTGCTGTCGTGGATGGTGGTTTGGTATGGATGGGGTATCGGCGTGATTGACACCTCCATGGGGCGGGTGTCTCGGCTCATCGCCGTCCGTGCCCTGTCCTTCGAGCGTGAGTGCTGGAAAGACAGGGGAGAAGGGGTGACGGCGTGGGGCACTCGTATGGGTGGCGTTGGGCTTGACGGTGCGGCGGATGGTGCTATGGAGTCCGGCCGTGAGGACGTGATCGCCCTCGGCCATAGAGCCGACCTACCGGCGGGAGGGGGTGTTGGACGGTTTCCTGCGGCCGGAGGCGGTCGTGGAGATGGCGGCACGCGCGCGGGAGGACGCCGAGACCCTGGGCTACCGGTTCACCGGCTCCAACAACGTGTTCCTCGGCACCTCCATCGATGCGGGTGGACGCCGGATTCCGCCGACGTCGGCCGGACGCACACCAAGAGCACGATCGCGTACGACCGCATCGCGCCGGACTCGTCGCTCAAGGCGCTCTTCCACTCGGAGTCGCTGCTGGGGTTCGTCTCCGCGGTCGTGGGCCGACAGGTGTTCCGCTCGGCCGACCCGCTAGATGAATGAGTCCGATGTTTGTGCTGGCCGCGACCATGGCGAAGGGCGCCCGTTGGCTCGTGTGTGACGACAAACCTAGACGCCCTTCTGGCGGCACTCTACGTGTTCATCGACGACCATGTGGCCCCTCGTCGCCGGATCGGGCGACCCCCGAAACTGACAGACGCCGAACTGCTGTGCCTGGCCGTCGCCCAGGTCCTGCTCGGCTTTCCCTCTACCCGTCACTGGATCCGCTTCGCGCACGCCCGCCTACGACACCTCTTCCGCTACCTGCCCCAGCAATCCGCCTACAACAAGCGCCTGAACGCCGCCGGCCCACTGATCTCGGCCGTGCTCCAGGCACTGGCCCAGCAGGTGCCCACCTGGCACGACAACCTGCGCCTGGTCGACTCCACCCCACTGCCGTGCGCCGCCTCCCGCCAGACAGTCAAACGCTCCGAACTGGCAGGGCACGCCGGATACGGATACTGCCCCAGCCATTCCCGCTTCTTCTGGGGCTTTCGGCTCTACCTGCTGACCACCGCGGAAGGCATGCCCATCTCCTGGTGCCTGGCCCATCCCAAGATCGGCGAACGGGAGGTGATGACCGCACTGCTGGAACGCGACCACCACCTCGTACGCTCCGGCCAAGTGATCCTCGCCGACAAGGGCTTCGCCGGAAGGGAGTTCGAGGCGTTCCTGACCGAGAGCCTGGGCGTCCATCTGGTGCGTCCGGACCGGAAGGACGAGCCCGTGCGACACGGCCGTCTCGCCCGTGTCCGCCAATGGATCGAGGCCGTGTTCGCCACACTCAAAGGCCAGCTCAGCCTGGAACAACACGGAGGCAGAACCCTGCCTGGAGTGTTCGCCCGCACCGGCCAACGACTCCTCGCACTCGCAGCAGGTGTCTGGCACAACTGGACCACCGGCGCCAAGATCAAACGATCCCTGACCGCCTTCGACCACTGAGAACATCGGACTCATTCATCTAGGCGCCATGACGATCCATGTTCACCGTGACCGCGATGAGCAGGACTGGCACTTCGATGTGTCGGAGTACACGATCGTCTTGCACATTCTCGCGCCCGAGAAGGGCGGGGTGCTGGAGTACGTACCGCGTTCGCGCACCGAGGTGGAGCAGGACCACGATGTTCTGCGAGCCACCGTGGCCGGAGAGCGGCAGGCACTCACGCGGGAACTGGCCACCACTCCCGGGACGCTGGTACTGCACTTCGGCCGGGTCTCCCTCCACCGGGTCACCCCGGTGTACGGTGCCACACCGCGCATCAGCGCCACGTTGTCGTACATCTCGACGCCCGATGGCCAGCTCAACGCCTACACCCGCAGCCGGTACTTCGGCAGGACCGAATGACCGCCGCGCACGCAGCCGCGCGCCCGAACTGGATCTGCGGGCCTGGCACGCCCCCGCAACGCGGGCGGCGTTCGCACACCGGTCCGGCTTCTGCCACCTGACCGGGCACGGCATCACCGAGCGACGGTCGGCCGAACTACTGGAGCTGGCCCGGCGGTTCTTCGATCTACCCGATACGAACAGCGCGTGTCCTCAGCCCGCCCGCCGGCGCGGACCGCACCTCGATCGCCTGCTTCCTCAACCCACGGCTCGACGCGGAGATCACCCCGGTACCGCTCCCACCCCACCTGGCCGGCGAGGCCCGTGGCAGTACCCAGGACCCCGCGAACCCGGTATTCACCACCTACGGCCGCAACGAGCTCAAGGGATGGCTGCGCGCCCACCCCCGCGTGGCGCGCCGGCACTACCGGGACGTCACCGTCCGAGGGCGCGCGTTGGACGGATGAGCCCTGCCGTGCCCATTGGCCTTTGGCCAGACGGCTGACCTGTGGAAAAGAGAACCGAGTACCGCCCAGCGAGGTGAGCCACCGAGATCGATGCCGTCTTGGCCGAGGGCCGGCCAGTGGCCGAGTGTGGGGAGAAGGTGGCCCGGCTCGGGGCGAAGCTGATCACCAGTCCGCGCCCGCGGCCGAGATCGACGAGTTCCTCGGCCGCGCCCGGTACCAGCGGGCCGACAAGGCCCACAGCCCTGACGACGAAAGCGCGGACGGTGTGTCTGCGGCGCCGGGGGTGCGGGCCGGGCACCGCAACGGCCACTGCGAGGTGACAGGGCGGTGGCTCCGGTGGTGTTCAGGGAGCCACGGTTGGGACGCAGCTTCAGCCTCGCCGGGCGACCGCGACGGCGCGCCCCGGCCGGACCTGGCGTGCGGCCGTACGGGGGAGAGCGTTGCGTATCCGGTACCGCGTTCAGGTTGCCGGCTGGTGCCGACACGCACAGCTGGTCTTGCCCATTGTTTTGGCTCTCCGTGGGCGACAGACGGCGAGGCAGCACCGCGGGTGCGTGGCTCTCGGCGATCAGCGCCCGGTGATGCGGCGACCGTCTTGTGGACCATACGGATCGTGTTGTGCTGCGGGCGTGTGTCCGGCCTCGTGTACCGGGCTGGTTTCGGTATCCGTGCCGTTAACGTACTGCCCCCGGCCCCGAGCCCTGTCTGCGCAGCCTGGGGCCGGGGGTGGGGAGCTTGTGAGACGAGGGGCTCACGCAGGGCAGCGTTCTGAGCGGGCAGTGGCGTGATCGCACGCTTGCTGTGCTGCGCTCGGCTCTTGCCCCGGCGTGCGTGGGCTGACTTCGGGCTGATGAGCATGGCCCGATGATGGCAGCGAGGTCTGACATCCGGCGCGGCCCCGGCAGCCGGTGGAGCGGGGGCTGGTCCGATGGCACGCGAAGGTCGGAAGCACGCCAAGGCCAGCTGGAATCAAGCCAGTTGGCTGAGCGTTCTTCCGCTGAGCATGACGTGGAACGCGAGACTCGCTCAGTCGGCATGATCCATCGGCTTTATGGTCGACCGATTCTCATGATCGGGGTTCGTTTGAGTACGCATCACTACGTCCGAAGGAGCAAGCCTCCCAGTTCGTCCGGCGCGACAGCGGGCCTTGTCCTTGGTGTGCTGGCCACGGTGTGGCTCTTGGGCGCAGGCAGGGACAGCGTAGGGGCAGCGGGTGGTCCGTGCCGATGTGGTTGTGGATTGTGCTCACTGGGCTCCTCGCCCTCGTTGCTGCAGCCCTGTGCTACTTCCTGTGGGCCCGGGGCCGCAAGGAGACGGTCGCGCTCAAAGCGGCCGAGGAGGCCGCAGAGCAGCAGCGGGAACTTCTGTAGGCCCAGATTCGGAATGTCCCGTTCCGCTGCGGTGGTCTGGGCTTAATCCGCTGTCTCATTCGAGGAACACGGCACTTCTGTCTCACGATCTTGCCCTTTTGCGCTACCCGGCCCGCCACTCGGCGGGTTCCGCCTCGATCCGAGCCGAGTCGACGGCCTCGGCTCCCTCGGCTCCGCGTACCCTCTGGCGCCTCGGCTCCGCGTACCCTCTGGTGCGAGGAAGCGATCGACCTGCATCAAGCCAGATAACGCTGGCGAGCCCGGCCGCAGCGTGACGACGGTAGGAAGGTTCATGGCCAAGACGGTCTCGCATCCGCTGTTCGCCCGCCTGTATCCCCGTATCAACGCCTACACGGAGGCGCACGGTTCGCTCGAACACCGCCGGGAGTTGCTGGAGGGCGTGCGGGGACGGGTGGTGGAGATCGGCGCGGGCACGGGCGCGAACTTCCGGCACTACGGGCCGGGTGCCGAGCAGGTGATCGCGGTCGAGCCGGAGCCGAGGCTACGGGCGCTGGCCGAGCGGGCCGCGGAGGCGGTGTCCGTGCCGGTGAACGTACTTCCCGGCCGGGCCGAGGAAATGCCCGTCGAGGACGGTAGCGCCGATGTGGTGGTGGTCTCGTTGGTCCTGTGCACGATCGCCGATGTCCCCGCTGCGCTGGCCGAGGCTGCCCGGGTGCTCAAGCCGACCGGCGAGCTGCGGTTTTACGAGCATGTCCGTTCCCGCAACCCCGGTTTCTTCCGGTGGCAGCGATTGCTGAACCCGCTATGGCGGCGGCTGGGAGGCGGTTGCCATCTGACGCGGGACACCGAACGGGCCATCACCGAGGCCGGGTTCACCATCGAGCGGGTGCGGCACTTCGACTTCCTGATCAATGAGCGGGCCCACCCGGCGTCGCCGTCCATCATCGGCGTCGCCCGCCCGCCGGTCCGCTGGGCGGGGTAGCGCGGATATGGGGTCGGCCGGGGAGGGGCCCTCTCGACGGTCTCCAATCTCGGACCGATCCGGAGACGGAGGCGGCCCGGCACGGTAGTTCAGTGGCCGACGCGTGACCACGGCGACGGCTGCATGGGGTCGACCGTCTGCCCGATGGCGCTCGTGTACGCGCTGAGGTCCTACAGCTTGGTCATCTTGTCGTACGGGCTCGAGATCCGCATGTGCGCCGGGCCGAAATCCACGAGTGCCGCGATTCCCTCCTCGATGCCGATCACCCGGCCGAGGCCGTATACGTCGTGTGTGACCTGGTCGCCCACGGCGAAGTGCTTGGGAGCCGGCGTGACCGGGGCCTTGAAGGGGCTGGTGAGCAAATGACGCTTCGGTGCAGCAGGCTTTGTCATTGCCCCCAGTATGCACCTACGAACTCCGCTAGTTGCTGACTCTTCAGGGTAGGAGTGACTGACGCCGGACTCCACTCCGGCAAGAGCCGAGCCTGCCGACCGGCCGGCAGACGGGCGGGGGACGGGCGGTTCGGCCTCATCGGAGGCCGAACCGCCCGTACCCTTCGGGATGTCTACGGCGTCACATAGCGGGCGCCAAACACTGGAGGCCATACCTCGTGCTGATTGCTCAGCGTCCGTCACTGACCGAAGAGGTCGTCGACGAGTTCCGCTCCCGGTTCGTGATCGAGCCGCTGGAGCCGGGCTTCGGCTACACCCTCGGCAACTCCCTCCGCCGCACCCTCCTGTCGTCGATCCCCGGCGCTGCTGTCACCAGCATCCGCGTCGACGGTGTCCTGCACGAGTTCACCACCGTGCCGGGCGTCAAGGAGGACGTCACCGACCTGATCCTCAACATCAAGCAGCTGGTCGTCTCCTCGGAGCACGACGAGCCGGTCGTGATGTACCTGCGCAAGCAGGGCCCCGGCGTCGTCACCGCCGTCGACATCGCACCGCCGGCCGGTGCCGAGGTGCACAACCCCGACCTGGTCCTGGCCACGCTCAACGGCAAGGCCAAGCTGGAGATGGAGCTGACCGTCGAGCGCGGTCGCGGCTACGTCTCCGCCGTGCAGAACAAGCAGGTCGGCCAGGAGATCGGCCGGATCCCGGTCGACTCGATCTACTCGCCGGTGCTCAAGGTCACGTACAAGGTCGAGGCGACCCGTGTCGAGCAGCGCACCGACTTCGACAAGCTGATCGTCGACATCGAGACCAAGCAGGCGATGCGCCCGCGCGACGCCATGGCGTCGGCCGGCAAGACGCTGGTCGAGCTGTTCGGTCTCGCCCGTGAGTTGAACATCGATGCCGAGGGTGTCGACATGGGCCCGTCCCCGACGGACGCCGCCCTGGCCGCCGATATGGCGCTGCCGATCGAGGAGCTGGAACTCACGGTCCGCTCCTACAACTGCCTCAAGCGTGAGGGCGTCCACTCGGTGGGTGAACTCCTGGCGCGCTCCGAGGCGGACCTGCTCGACATCCGCAACTTCGGCGCGAAGTCGATCGACGAGGTCAAGGCGAAGCTGGCCGGCCTGGGCCTGACCCTCAAGGACAGCCCGCCCGGATTCGACCCGACCGCCGCCGCCGACGCCTTCGGTGCCGACGACGACGCGAGCACGGGTTTCATGGGGACCGAGCGGTACTGAACGTTGCGCTGGGTCGTGGAGCGAGGGGCTGTGCGACAGCAGGTGCGATGTGGCGCTACGCCACCGGCTTTTGCCGCAGCGGTCCTGTGCGCAGCACTTCATGGACATGGGCATGCAGCAGGTGCAGTCGTTTGTGCCCCTGTGCATGCGGTGATGGGTGGTGGGGGACATCACCGGCATGTCCGCCATACAGGCTGTCTTCACGGCGGCGGACGATGCCACGGTGGCGACGTGCGTTGCGGGCTGCGGTGCTGCCTGGGACGAGGCGAGGCCGAGGAGCCCGACGGTCGCCGCCGTGGCGGTTCCGGAGGCAAGCGGTGATCATCGCCCTCGCGCTGCTCGGCTACGCCGCCCTGCTCGGGGCGACGGGCGGCCGCATCCTGCGGCGCGGTGACTGGGCCGACCGCGCGCCGCGGCCGGGGATCGCCCTGTGGCTAGCGGCGAGCTTCTCCGTGTTCGCCGCGGCGGCGATAGCGGGTATCGCACTGGTCGTGCCGACCGCCCGAGCCAGCGCCGACCGGGCGGGCCTGTTGGTGCTGCGGGCCCAGTACGCCTGACCCGGCGGTGCCGCCGCCGGGGCGAGCGGCGCCGTGCTGGGCATTGGCGGTCCTGGGGCGCACGGCCTGGTGCCTGACGGTCGGCGTGCTGCGTGTGGTACGGGAGCGGGCCGGGCATCGCGTCGTCCTCGACATGGTCGGCCGCTCCGATATAGAGCGCGGAGTGGTCGTCCTGGAGTCCGACGAGCGGGCCGTGTATTGCCTACCCGGGCGCCGGCGCCGCACTGTCGTCACCACCGGCACGCTGCGCGCACTGGACGATGTGCAGCTGGCGGCCGTCCTCGCGCACGAGCGGGCCCACCTGGCCGAGCGTCACACCCTCGTACTCGCCTGGAGTGACGCCCTCGCCTTTCCCCGTATCCCGCTCTTCCGTGACGCACGGGCAGAGGTGGCGCGGCTGGTCGAGCTGCGCGCGGACGACGTCGCCGCCACTTCCCCCGGCCGCCGGGCCGTCGCCGAGGCACTCCTCCAGATCGCCTCCGGCCGCACCCGACACGCCGCCCCCGCCGCGGCACTGGCGGG
>NZ_KN708638.1:7064738-7119990 GCF_000805335.1 Streptomyces sp. CT34
CTCCCGCGCCCGCACGGCAGCCGGATCCTTCACCGCGGCCGTACTCCTCGCCTGCCCGTCCTGACGCTCGGCGGACCCGCGGCGATCGCCGCGCAGCTGAACCACTGCCCCGATGGCACCCCGGCCGCACAGGTCACCACCATGCTGATGGGGATCTCTGAAATCCCCAGGGCTGCTCGCGTTCCTTACTTGGTTGCCCGCTCAACAAAGGAGGGCGGATTCGCCTTTCAACTGGGAGTCCGGGCTCTGCCTTGTGCCCCGGGATCCTATTTCGTTCGGCAACCGCGAATTGGCTACGTCTGATGTGGCCGGACGAGGTGAAGCAGAGCGTGCCCGCCACGATCGCCCCGCTCATGCAGGAGTCACTGTCACTGCGTGGTCGCTGGGGCTGAGGCGGCCAAGGTGCGAGGACGGCGGCAGCGCGGGTATCAGCTTGCGGGGGCTGGGGACGGCGGCCGGGTGGGGCGGGGCTCGGGGGCCGGATCCGGGTGGCTCACGGGCGTCGGCTCCAGTCGGGTATCGGCGGACTCCAGCCGGAGCATGGCTTGCTCGTCCAGGGTGCCGGGGGCTGCCTGGTAGACGACCATCCGCTGGTCGCCTGTCCGGGCCAGTCGCATGACCTCGTAGGTCAGGGTCATCGGTCCGACCTTCGGATGCCGGAAGAACTTCTGTCCGCCGCCTCGCTCGCAGACGTCGTACCGCTCCCAGAGTCGTGCGAACTGCGGTGACTTCAGCACCAGTTCGCCGACGAGCGTGGTCAACTCAGGGTCGTCCGGGTCGGCGCCGGCGACCGCCCGCAGATGCGCAACCGAGAGCGCGACCGTGTCCTCCCACGGCTCGTAGAGCGTCCGTCCGACCGGGTGGAGAAAGAGATAGCGGGTCACGTTGCGCTGGTGCTCCGGCCAGTCCCACAGTCCGGGCAGCAGCCGTCGGCCTGGTGGGTTCGCGGCAAGTACGCGGTTGTATCGGCTCACCACATAAGCGGGCAGCGGGCGTACCGACTCCAACATCCGTAGTATCGAGTCGCGGACGGTGTGGTCCGAGCAGGCCGGCAGCTCGGAGACCCGGCCGGAGGCCAACTCCGCGAGTTCGTGAAGGCGTTCGTAAGCGTCGCCGCGTAGTCGCAGGGCTCGGCCGAGGGCGTCCACAACAGCGGGCGAGGGGTTGGTCTCCCGGCCGCGCTCCAGGCGGATGTAGTAGTCCACACTCACCCCGGCCAGCGCGGCCAGCTCCTCCCGGCGCAGTCCGGGAGTGCGGCGCAGGCCCGCGCCGGCCGGGAGGCCGACGTCCTCCGGGCGCACCTGTGCCCTGCGGGCTTTCAAATACCTGCCGAGTTCGGTGCCCCGCACGTCCGTTGCTGCTGCCATTCGGCCCATTGTGGCAGGCAGGCGGGGGCCGTGGGGGGCCGTGTCAGGGCCTGGAACGCCGCACCCCGGGTACAGCGCGGTCTGCCGGGCGATCACGGGCGGGTGGAGAGTTGATCCCGGAGCGGGCGGCCCGGCCGCCGGGGCCCAGGGGGTGCAAGACACCGGACCGCGGCCCCGACGGCCTGCGGCCGCCCGTCCGACCGCCCCCCTGATGGACACCGTCAACCAGTCTGCCTCGTCCAGGAGATCACTATGCCGGGCACCCCTTCCCCCTCACCACCCACCGCCCCCGCCCACGCCCACGAGCACGGGCACGGCCCCGAGTTGTCGGCTCCCCGGCTGCGGCGACGCCAACCGGACCGAGCCCGATCAACCGCGCCGCCCGCCAGCGCCGCTGCTCCGCCGCGGCGGGCAGGCGTCGCGCTGGTCGCTTCGCTCCTCGGGTTCACAGTGATCACCATCGACGTGTCGGCCGTGAACATCGCACTGCCCGCGATCCGGGACTCCCTCAACGGCGGGATGGCCGGGCAGCAGTGGGTGGTGGACGCGTACACCCTCATGTTCGCGGCCTTGATGCTCTCCGCCGGCGCCATCGCCGACCGCGCAGGCGCCCGCCGCGCCTACGCCTGGGGCGTGGCCCTGTTCACCCTCACCTCCCTCGGCTGCGCACTCGCGCCCGGTATCGGTGTGCTGGTCGCCGCGCGCCTGGCGCAGGGCGGCGCAGCCGCGGTCGTGATGCCGGCCTCGCTGGCTCTGATCCGGCACGCATATGAGGACACCCAGGAGCGCGCCCGCGCCATCGCGCTGTGGACGGTCGGCGGCTCGGTGGCGATGGCCGCGGGACCGGTGCTGGGCGGGCTCCTGACCGAGTCGGCCGGCTGGCGGGCGGTCTTCCTGCTCAACCTCCCGGTCGGCGCGGTGATTCTCGGCCTGCTGGTGCGCGTGCCGCGATCCCCGAGCCGCCCCGCCGCGCTGGACAGCGGCGGCCAGCTCACCGCCGTACTGGCCCTGGCCGGGCTGACTTTCGCGGTGATCGAAAGCGGCCACCTGGGCTGGACCAGTCTCCCCGTGCTGATCGCCGCGGTGCTCGCCGTCGCCTCCGGGCTCGCCTTCCGCGTGGTGGAGTCCCGACATCGCCAACCCATTGTCCCCCTGGCCATGCTGAGGGAACGCCAGGTGTCCGTCCCACTTGCGGTCGGCTTCGCCGTCAACGCCGCCTTCTACGGCGGGATCTTCCTCCTCGGGCTGTACTACCAGCAGCTGCGCGGGATGTCGGGGATAGCGGCCGGGCTGATGTTCGTCCCGATGTCGGCGGTAGTGACGGCGACCAACCTTCTCTCGCCGCGCCTGTCGGAGCGGATCGGGCGACGGCCAGTGATCGTCGCAGGTCAACTGGTCTTCACGGCGGCCATGCTGGCCATGCTGCCGCTGACCGCACGCACCCCGGTGTGGCTGGTGCTGCTCCTGCTGCTGCCACTGAGCATCGGCGGGGCACTCGCGGTACCCGCGCTGACCGCGCTGCTGATCGACGCCGTTCCGGGGGAGCGCGCGGGGACCGCGTCAGGGCTGCTCAACTCCCTGCGCCAGACCGGCGGTGCGCTCGCCGTCGCCCTCTTCGGCAGCCTGCTCTCCGGCCCCGGCGGCGGCTTCTCCCTCCCAGGAATGCGCCTCTGCCTCCTCGCCGTCGCAACCCTCCTCCTCGCCACCGCCACCCTCTCCCGCCTTCTCCTGCCCCACGACTGAACCCCGTCAGCCCGCCTCACCCGCCCGCGTACAGCCGCTCCAGGTCCACGCGTGACGATCTCTTCGCGCCGCCCCGCCTCACGCGGCAGGCGGGGGCGGGCGCAAGCTCAACACCACCTCGGGCAAGAACAAGACAAGCGCCCCGGGTGCCACCGTCAGCCACACAGTTGCCAAGGACAGCGCCGCCGACGGCACGCGTGAACGTCACGCACAGCTACCTTCGACTGGTGTCCCAAGATACGAGTCCAGCCCGCACAACGGGTGGGGAGTCAGGGTGAGCAGGTCTGGTGACCCCCTGAGCACCGGGTGGGGAAAATCAAAATCAAAGAGCGCCAACAGCTGCGCTGACCCCGCCACAACTGGGTCGCTCCCCGCTATGACCTGCCTGGTGACGGGGGCGTCTGAGGCGGTGCCGTGGTCCGTCCACCAGCCGAAGTGGAGACCGCACACGTGCCGGATCTGTGGGGGCAGGCTGTTCACCCGGGAGCGAAGCGGCGGTCCTATGACAGCCGCAGTCTGGGCCAGGATCGTGGGTAAGTCGTGGGGCTCGGTCACGCGCTCCTCTTCCAGGGGAAATTGGCGCCTCCTCTTGAGAGTGAGGTGTCTCCGCCATCACTGGCAGGGCGCGCAGCCCGGAGCGCGAAGCGCCTACGCTTCCCGTCAGCGCCCGCACCGCACCGTGATGCGCTTTGCCCGTGCCGACCGGACCCGCTGCATAGATCAAGACCGGGATCAGCACTACGACGAGTGAACGATCAGGCGGGAGTTCGTCTCATCACGCCGTCCCTTGGGCCGGACAAAGGCCACGGTCAATAGGAATGGGACAGGCGAAATGCGCGCCTACAGCTTCATACGCAGCAGCTGAGTCAGCTGAAGACCGTGACGCCTCCGGCTACGCTCTTGGAGCTGAACCAGGCGCAGATCGACGAGTATCACGGCATTGCCACCGATCAGGCGGATCGTTCGTTCCGGTCCTCTCAGCGGGCCATGGCGCTGGGGCTCCTGATCATCGTTGGTTGCTTCGCGGCCGGCTTGTACTTCACCGGAGGGGCGACGAAGGTGTTCGTGGCGGCGATCGCGGGGGTCGCTGCGGCGTTGGCCGCCTTCTTGAACCGTACGTATCTGCATGTGTACGGGCAGACCCTCAGCCAGCTCAACCGGTACTTCGAGCGGCCGGTCCTGACCGGCTGCTACCTGACTGCCGAGCGGCTTTCTCAAGGGCTGAAGGATGATCCGGAGAGCGACATGCGCCGTCGCATCATCGATCAGGTTCTGGAGGCCGGTGCTCGGATGAACAGCGGGCACGGGCCCGCCGAACCCGTGGCGCGTCCGCAGGATCCGGAGACGTAGAAGGAGTTCATGGTGAACAGGCGAGTCGGTCTCGCCTGTGCGCCGGTGGCAGTAGAGGGCAGGCGGCATCTCCCGCAGCGCCGGCAACCGGGCTGCGTGGTCGGCGGGCAGCAGGCGGCTCGTCGAGGAACGCGGCACCGCCGGAGCTTGAGCCGGCGGTAGGTGAACGTCTTCATCCCCAACGGATGGGGCCCGCAGGTGAATCCCCGGCTCCGGTGTCGGTGCGGGCCCATGTCCGCCCACTGCTCACCACATCGGTGAAGGCCAGTTCGTTGTGAGGCTGCCCGACCGAGTTGCGGTTGCTAGATGAATATGATTATCGTTTGCATCACGGTGGGCTGCGGCGAGGATTGGGTGACGGTCATGAGGCAACAACTACCGGCGACGGCGATCCAGGCCGCGTACTTCGCCGGGCGTGATCCAAAACTGCCGCTGGGTGGGGTCGACTGTGTCGCGTACCTGGAATTCAGCGGCAGGGGCATCGACATCGACCGCCTCGGCGACGCCGTCGCCGCGCTCGCGGCCAACCCGTATCTGCGGTTGCGCTTCGTCGACGCGCACACCCTGGAGGAGGCAGAGCTGCTGCCGCCGCGGCTGGGTCGGCACGATCTGCGAGGGCTGGCCCCGGAACGGGCGGCTTCGGCGTTGGCTCGGACCCGGCGCCGGATGCTGTCGGCTCCGCTGGACCTGACCGGCGGCCGGACCTGGTCGGTCGAGGCCAGTGTGCTGCCCGACGGGACGGTCACGGTGCATATGGCGATCTCCCTGGCGATCGCCGATGTCGCCGCGATCGGCGCGCTGGCATCGCAGTTGGCCGCGGCGCTCGATGAGGGAGTCCTCCCGGCGCGCCGGGAGCTGGGTGCCGTACAGGAGCGGTTGCGGCGCGCTGAGCGGGCGCGGCCGGCGGTGGCTCAGGAGGTCGTCGATGCCAGGGTGGCCGAACTGCTCGCGCCGCCTCAGCTGCCGCGACGCGCCAACGGGGCCGGTTCCCGCGACGGCGGGGAGACGGACCTGGCCGCGCAGCCGGCGCACCCGCTCGTGGAGCGGTTCACCACCGGGTTCGGCAATGCCGAGTGGAACCGGTTGGAGGAGCGGGCGCGGGAACTGGGGTGCACGACGGCGGCGTTGGTGCTCGCACTGTACGAACGGGCGCTGCGCCGGTTCTCCTCCAGCGCGGAATTTCTCGTCACGGTGACCGGTGTCGACACCACCGACACCGAGGACGAGATCGTGGACCGCACGGTCACTTACGCGCATCGTGCCTGCCCCGACGCCATGGACACGTTCGCCGAGACCGTCCGCGAGGTCGGCGACGAACTCAGGTACCGGATCTCGCGCGGCGTCGAGGCGACGACCGAACTGCGTGACGCACTCAAGAACGGGAGCGGGCACCCCGGCCTGTCGCCGTACGTGTTCACCTTCGCGGCCAAGCGGCCGGTGTTCGGTGACGATGCCGTGGCGGCACTGGGTGAGCCCGAGTTCTACTCGACGACTCCACAGGTGATCATCGACTGCCGGGTCTTCCGGCTGACGAGCGCGGGCGTGGAGATCGCGTTCGATGTGCGTCGCGATGCGCTGCCCGAGGGGATGGCGCGCGAGATGTACGACCTGTTCGTGCAGTCGCTCCGCGAGGTCATCGAACACGGCGCGCCACAGCTGGAGTTGTGTCGCTCCGTGAGGGGCGAGCGCCTGGCGGCCAACTCGACCGCGCCCGCGCGCGAGAGAGGTCTGCTGTACGAGGACTTCCGCCGGCAGGCCAGGGAACGCCCGCAGGCGGAGGCGGTGCGCTGGGATCCGCGCCAGTACGGCGCGAGTGGCGACCCCGTCGGTGTCGAGGAGTCCGGCCGGCTGTCGTATGCGGAACTGGAGGACCGGGCGCTGCGACTGGCCGCTGCGGTCAGCGCGCGGGCCGCGCCCGGCAGCGTCGTCGCGATCCGGCTGCCGAAGGGGCCGTCGCAGATCGTCGCGGTGCTCGGGGTGCTGTTCGCGGGCTGTACCTACCTGCCCATCGGGGTCGATGTGCCCGATGCGCGCGCGGAGGCGATAGCCGAGGCGGCAGGAGCGGAATGGGTGCTCACCGCGGACGATCTCGCCGCCGCACCTCAGCCCCTTCCCGAGCCACGGGCGGCCGGGGCCGACGGGCTCGCGTACATCATCTACACCTCCGGCTCGACCGGAGCGCCCAAGGGCGTTGCGGTCACCCACGGTTCGGCGCTCAACACGGTGACCGACGTCAACACCAGGAACGCGGTCGGCCGCCACGACCGGGTGCTGGCGGTGTCCGCCCTGGACTTCGATCTGAGCGTGTACGACATCTTCGGGCCGCTGTCCTGCGGCGCGTCCATCGTCACCATCCCCGAGGACGCCCGCCGGGACGCCTTCGTGTGGGGCGAGTTGGTCCGCCGCTTCGATGTGACGGTGTGGAACACCGTTCCCGCCCTGGTCGAGATGCTGCTCGCGGCCAATGACGACGTGGCCACCCTGCGCACGGTGATGTGCTCGGGGGACTGGATCGACCCGAGCCTGTTCCGCGGGCTGCGCAGCGCCGCGCCGCAGGCGGTGCTGGTGGCGATGGGCGGGGCCACCGAGGCGTCCATCTGGTCCAACGAGTACGTGATCCGCTCGGAGGACGACATCGACCCGGCGTGGCAGTCGATCCCCTACGGCGTGCCGCTGTCCGGGCAGAAATACCGGGTCGTCGACGAAGCGGGCCGAGACCGTCCCAACGGCATCGCCGGTGAGCTGTGGATCGGCGGGGCAGGGGTGGCCGCCGGGTACCACCGCGCGCCGGCCCTCACCGCCGAGCGGTTCGTCACCGATGGACGAGGAGAGCGGTGGTATCGCACGGGTGACCTCGGGGTGTGGCGGGAAGGGCCGCTGCTGTTCCTGCTCGGCCGACTCGACACGCAGGTCAAGATCCAGGGCCACCGCGTCGAATGCGGCGAGATCGAGCATGCGGTCCGGGGAGTCGAGGGCATTGCGGCGGCCGTGGTGACGCCGATCCGCGGCCGCACGGCGCTCGGCGCGCTGATCGTCCCGGACGAATCCACTGAATCCGGTGGATCGGCCGGATCCGCGTCTGGCTCAGCCGATGCGGAGATGTTGCGAGAACGGCTCACCCGTCTCCTGCCGCACTACATGGTGCCGTCGGTGGTCGTGCGGGCGGCGGAGCTGCGGTTCACCTCGAACGGGAAGGTGGACCGGAAGTGGGCCGCCGCGCAGCTGGAGGCGGACGGGGCAGGGCCGTCCCCGTGCCACGGCGTTGCGGGCCGGGACGGCAGGGGGGACGGAGAGAAGCACAGCCAGGTCGCCGCGGAGTGGCGGCGCGTGCTCGGCGTGCAGCACCTGGCCCGCGAGGACAACTTCTTCGTCCTGGGCGGCGACAGTCTCGCCGCGACCAGGGTCTGCGCCGGGCTGCGGGAGAGGGGCATCGAGGCCGGCGTGGACCAGCTGTTCGCCAACCCGACGCTGGCGGCGTTCGCATCGGTCTGTGTCCAGGCGCCGACGCTGCCGGAAAAGCCGGGCCCGCGCCTGCGGGACGCGGCCGGCGACGATGCCGCGCGGGAGTTTCCCCTGACTCCGTTGCAGCGTGCGTATGCACTCGGCGCGGACGGGATCTCCGGGGTCGTCCGTACGGCGCCGCGGTACTCGGTCGTGATCTGCTCCGCCGAGCCGATCGACTTCGATGTCTGGGCGAAGGCGATGAGCAGCGTGTGCGCGCGCCTCGAAGGGCTGCGGTGCGTACGTCACGGGATCGCGGCGCAGCGCGTACTGCCCGGTGGCGAACCCCCCGGCCTCATCTGGCTCGACGATCCCGGCAGCGGTGATGCCGCCCGGGCGTCGCAACGCCTGCGCTCGGGGCTGGCCGAACTGGACGAGGACACCGATCCGTCGACTTCGTCGACCGTGTTGACCGCGGTGGCGGTACGGGGCCACGAGCGGGAGATCGGCCTGAGCCTGAACTACCTCGGACTGGACGCGCGCAGCCTGATGTCCGTGCTGAACACGCTCCTCGCCGAGGCATGCGGGAGCGAGCCGCCCGAACCGGTCGACCCTTCCCTGGCGGTGTTCGCCCGGTACGCGGCGGATACCGCTGCCGAGGAAGCACGCTCGGCGCCCGGGGACGCGGTGCCCGGTCTACGGCCACCGGAGCTGCCGGTACGGCACATTCCGCGTGCGCGGGCCGCCATCCACTCTCGCGGCCTGCACCTCGACGCCGACGGCTCCGGCACGTTGCGCCGCATTGCCAGGGACCGGCAGGTCACCGTGACCTCGCTGCTCCTCGCCGAGTTCGGCTGGGCCCTCGCCGAGACCGCCGGCACCGAGACCGTGGACATCAGCGTGCCGATGTCCCGTCGGCCGGTGACCACGCCCATGGAGGTACTGGGCAATTTCACCGAACTCGCGCTCTGCCGCTGCGGTCCGGGGATCAGCGCCGAGCAGGTCCACCGCGCGCTGGGGCAAGCCGTCGCCGGGCATGCGCCCGGCGAGCGGGACATCGCGCGGGCGGGCCGTGCCGCCTTCCCGGTCGTCTTCACCAGCACCCTCGGTCTGCCGTCGGCGCAGCGCCTGTTCGGCGGCGACGCCGATGGGGTCAAGGACGCCGGTGAGGTCAAGGCGGTCTGGTCGCACACCAGGACCCCCGGCGTACTCGTCGACTGCCAGGTGGTGCCACGCGGCGAGGGGATCGAGCTACGGTGGGACCACCCGACCGGGGTCTTCGAACCGGGCTTCCTGGAGCGGGCGTTCGCCGCCTTCACCGGCCGGATCCGGCGCCTCACCGGGAGCGCAACTCCAACGGCAGCACCGAGCGCGCCGGACCACGGCGAGCTGGCGGCAACACTGCGGCGCTGTGTGCAGCGCGTGGACCCACAGCGGATCAGGCCCGCGCTGGCGCCCGTGTTCGCCCGTTGGCGCGCCGAGCTCACCGGCATGGACACAGCGCGCGAACCCCACGCTGCCGACGCCGAGTTCCTGGCACAGTGCCTCACCGGCGAAGTGCGGGTCACGCGGCTGCTGGAGCACGAACGGCTCGCGCCAGAGGTGCTGTTGAGCCATTCCGTCAAGTCCAGCGGCCTGTTGGCGCGGGTGTGCGGCGAGCTGCGCCGCGCCGCGGAGGCCGCGGGCCGCAGGCTGCGGGTTGTCGAACTCGGCGCAGGCACCGGGCCGTTGCACGGCAATCTCGCCGGACAGCTGGCGGACACGGACATCGAGTGGGTCCCGGTCGAATGCTCCCCGCTGCTGCGCGATCTCGGTGAGGACCGGGGGCTGGAATCCCTCTCCGCGCCGCCGGAGACACCGGTGGACGTCGTTGTTGCGCTCGGTGCCCTGCACCGGGACACCCGCCTGGCCGGCATGCTCACGCAGATCCCCGTCACACCCGGGGCCGGGCTGCTGCTGGCCGAGGTGACCGAGCCCGGCCCGGCCTCCCTGGTGACCGCACTGCTGGACCCACGCATCGCCGACCCGGCGACCACACCGCTGTGGCCGGTACCCACCTGGTGGAACTGGCTGGTGGAACGGGGCTGGCGACCCGTCTCGGTCAGCGCTCCCACCCCGCAACTCGCACTCCTGCAAGCCCAGTACGAGGACCAGGACCATGACGGCTTCGTGCACTACGAGGACCATGAGGCCGTGGAAGCGGTGGCCGTGATCCCTTCCGCCCGCACGGCCGCGCCGGTGGACCAGACCCTGTCTCCACCGGAGAAAGCCCCCGGCGCCGGCATCGAGGAACTTCTCACCGGCCTGTGGCGCCGCC
This sequence comes from Streptomyces sp. CT34, assembly GCF_000805335.1. Taxonomy (GTDB): domain Bacteria; phylum Actinomycetota; class Actinomycetes; order Streptomycetales; family Streptomycetaceae; genus Streptomyces. The sequence goes on from NZ_KN708638.1 coordinate 7,074,957, forward strand.
ATCTGCCGGAAGACGTGCCCTCGGTCGGGCGCAACGACGACTTCTTCACGCTGGGCGGCAACTCGCTCGCGGCCACCCGGGTCCTGGCCGAGCTGCACGGCCACGGCTTCACCGGCGTACGGCTGGCCGACCTCTTCAACACCCCGAAGCTCGGTGAACTTGCATGGTACATAGGGCAGTTGGAGCGCCAAGGGCAACCCTTCACACCGGCGCGCGCCGCGGCCACGGACACCCGTGCCTTCCCCCTGACCAAGGTGCAGCAGGCGTACCTGACGGGCCGCGGTGAGGAGCAGCTGCTCGGGGGCGTCGCCTCGCACTGCTACTTCGAGTTCGAGGCGCCACGGCTCGACGCCGAGCGCTTCACCGCCGCCGTCGAGGCCGTGGTGCTCCGCCATCCGGCCCTGCGCACCACGGTCGTTGACGACGGTGGCGTGCCGACCGGGCTCGTCAGCGAGGAGCCGGTGCACCCGCCCGTCGAATTCGACGACGGCGATCCGAGGGGGAGCACCGCGGCGGAGGTCCCCGACCCCTCCCGACGCGGCCCGCTCACGGTGCGCATCGGACGGCCGGGCCCGGATGCGTCCGGGACCACGCTCACGGTCGCGATCGGGATGGACAACCTGATGCTCGACGGCGCCTCGATGTGGCGGGTGCTGCGGGAGGTCGGCGCACTCTACGCGGGAGCCACGGTGGCCGAACGCGACCCACTGCCCGTCTCCTTCGCCGAGTACGTGGCCGCACGCCCGTGGCTGCACGCCGACGCGCCCACCGAGCAGGACGCCGCGTACTGGGCCGCCAACCCCGTGCCGGAGGCGCCCGCACTCGTCAGTGCGGCGCAGATCGTGGCGCTGGCCGAGCGGCCGGTCTTCGGCCGGGTGGGCACCGGCCTGGACCGCACGGAGTGGGACGCGGTCCGCGCCGCGGCCGGGGAGGCGGGCCTCACACCCGCCGCATTGATCTTCGCCGCGTACGCCGCCGAACTCGCGGCGGACAGCGGTCAGGACCGGTTCGCGGTCAATGTCACCACCTTCGACCGCGATCTGACCGTGCCGGGCATCGACGCGGTGGTCGGCGACTTCACCTCGCTGACGCTGGTCGCAGTGCACCTCGCCGAGGGCGGCGACGACCTCGTCTCCATCGGGCGCAGCGCCCAGCTGCAACTCGCCGCGGCGCGGGACCACGGCAGCATCACCGCCATCGACCTCCAGCGCGGCGCCGTGCAGGAGACCGGCGATCCGGTGCGCGGCATGTATCCCGTGGTGTTCACCTGCGGGCTCGGGATGCAGGACCCGGCGTTGCGCTCCGACGACTTCGGCTTCGGGCGGCTGGTGTCGGCCTGCTCGCAGACCCCGCAGACGGTGCTGGACCTCCAGGTCCACGACGACTGCCGGGGACTGCACATCACGGCCGACCACGTCACCCAGCTCATCGGCGCCCCACGGGCACAGGCCGTGGTGGACGGGGTCGCCCGCAGGCTGCGCGCATACGCCGGGCCCGCGCGGGCGGACGACGGCCTGCCCGGCGTCATCCGGCAGGCGTGGGAGCGCGCGCTGGACAAGGAACTTCCCCCGAGCGGGGCCAACTTCTTCCGCTCCGGCGGCGATTCGCTCCGCGCGACCCGCTGCATCCGCCTCCTCCAGGAGCAGTTGGACCCGCGGATCACGCTGCGAACCCTCCTGGCCCACCCGGACCTTGAGGCATTCACCGCTGCGGTGGCGGAACTGACAGCCCCTACCGAAGACCAAGAAGACGACGACTACGAGGCAGGTGAGCTATGACATCCGCCCGGCAACTGGTCGACACGATCGAGATGAGGGGCGTCGATCTGTGGCTGGAAGACGGAAAGCTCCGCTTCAAGGCACCGAACGGCGTCTTCGGCCCCGAGCTGCGCGAGCAGGTCGCCGCGCGGCGCGACGAGGTCATCGCGCTACTGTCCGACCGCGAGGCCCCGGTGTGGGAGCCGGACGACGCGGACCGGCCCTTCCCCCTCACCGACGTCCAGGCGGCCTACCTCGTCGGCCGTACGGACGCCTACGAGGACGGCGGTGTCGGCTGCCACGGCTACGCCGAGTTCACCGTCCCCGAGGACCTGAGCGGACCGGCCGAGCGACTGCGGACCGCATGGCAGCGGGTCGTGGACTGCCACGAGATGCTGCGGGTGACGGTCTCCCCGGACGGATGGCAGCGAATCGAGCCCGACATGGACGTACCGCTCGTCGTCCATGACCGCCCGACCTCCGAGGCGTTCGAGGAGACCCGCCGAGGCGTGCGGTCGCGGCTGCAGCACCGCAATTACCAGCTCGGCGCCGGCCCGATGATCGATGCGGTGGTGACCCGCGGCCCGGACGAGACGGTGCTGCACCTGTCGGTGGATCTGATCCTGACCGACTTCCGCGGACTCGAAGTGATCCTGCAGGACTTCGAGACAGCCCTCGCCGATCCCGCGACGCCCCTGCCGAAGCCGTCCCTCACCTTCCGCGACTACATCCTGACGATGCGCAGGCGGGCCGGTACGCCGCAGGCCCGCGCCGCCCGGGAGCGGGACGAGAAGCACTGGCGGGAGCGCGCCGAACTGCTCGCGCGTGCCATGCAGTTCCCGCTCGCCACGCGGGAACCCGGCACACTCCAAGAACCCCGGAACCGCGGGGAGACCGGGCCGGTCAGCTATGCGCGGCGCAGCCACATCATCGGGCCGCAGCGGTGGGCCGCCCTGACCGCCGCGGCACAGCAGCACGGCGTCACACCGTCCGCGCTGCTGCTCGCGGTGCTCGGGCGGGTGGCCCGGCGCTACACCGACGCCGACTGTTCCCTGGTGACCGTGACGGTCCTGGACCGCAGCCCGGTCACCGAAGACGTGGACCGGATCGTCGGCGACTTCACCTCGACCGCGCCGGCCGAGGCCCCGGGCGAGCCCGGCGTGCCCTTTGCCGACCTGGCGCGCCGGGCACAGGACTCGCTCTTCGAGGCCATGGACCACGGCGCGGTCAGCGGCGTCGAAGTGGGCCGGATGCTCGCGCGCCGCAGCGGTGGGGACAGCCGCACCCCGCAGGTGGTGCTCACCTCGACCGTGGGAGCAGGCACGGGAGTTGGCCGCCGGCTGCGGCCCGTGGTGGAGGCCGGGCTCAGCCAGACCCCGCAGGTCCTGCTCGACGTGCAGGCCGCCCCGCACGGCGGCGGGGCCTCGCTGGTGTGGGACAGCAGGGACGGCGGGATCGACGAGAACGTGCTGGACGCCGCGTTCGGGGACTTCGTACGCGCCGTCGAACTGCTCGCGGCGGACGAGGCTGCCTGGGACAGCGATGTCCTCGACCGCCGCGCGCTGCCATCGGTACCGCGCGTGGCACGGCGTCGTACCAGGGGTGCGCTGCACACCCGCATACTGGAGCACGCCCGTACCGACCCCGACGCGGTCGCGGTCGTACACGAGGGCACCACGGTGAGCAGGGGCGAACTCGCCGAGCGGGCAGCCGCGGTGACCCGGACGCTCGCCGACGCCGGGGTACAGCCGGGCAGTCCGGTGGTGGTGGCGCTGCCACCCGGGCCGGACCAGATCGCGGCGGAGATCGGAGTGCTCGCGGCGGGCTGCCACTTCGTGCCCGTGGACACACAGTGGCCCGCTGCGCGGCGGGAGCACATCCTCGCGACGCTCAGCGAAGACGGTGCCGGCAGTGGCACCGGCACGGATGTGTTCGTGATCGACTCGGACACCGTCCTTGCGCCCGCCGGGGAGGTGAGCACCGGCGCGGTGGACCCGGACGGACTCGCCTACGTCATCTTCACCTCGGGCTCCACCGGGGCGCCGAAGGGCGTCGCGCTCACCCACGCCCAGGTCACGACCACCCTCGACGCGATGGAGGATCTGCTCCACCTGACCGCCGACGATGCGGTGCTGGCCGTCTCGCGGCACTCCTTCGACCTGTCGGTGTTCAACGTCTTCGGCCTGCTCGCCGCGGGCGGGCGCGTGGTGCTGCCGTCCTCGGGCGTCACCGCCGACCCGCAGACCTGGGCCCGGGCCGTCGCGGAGCACGGGGTCACGGTGTGGAACTCGGTGCCCGAACAGCTCCAGCTGATGCTGGACCACCTCGACGACGAGGGCGCCCCGGCGCGGCAGCTTTCGAGCCTGCGCGCGGTGCTGGTCTCCGGAGACTGGGTCCCGGTCCGGCAGCCCGAGCACCTGTGGCGCTACGCGTCCGAGGCCCGCTTCCTCGCGCTCGGCGGCGCGACCGAGGCCGCGATCTGGTCGAACCTGCACGAGGTGACCGGGCCGCTGCCGCCGGACGCGCGGTCCGTTCCGTACGGCATGGCCCTGCCCGGTCAGGGGGTCTGGGTGCTGAACGCGGACGGAGAGCCCGCCGTCACCGGGCAGACCGGGGAGATCCACATCGGCGGCGACGGTGTCGGCGCGGGGTATGTCGGTACCGACTCCGCCGCCTTCTACCGCCACCCGGACAACGGCGAACGCTGTTACCGCACCGGCGACCGCGGCAGGATGCTGCCGAACGGCGAGATCGAGTTCCTCGGACGCCTCGACGGCCAGGTGAAGATCCGGGGGCACCGCATCGAGCTGGCCGAGGTCGAATCCGCCCTGGGCTCGGTGGAAGGGATAGCGGCCGCCGTCGCGGCGACCACCGACACCGGGCGGGGCAAGGCGCTCGTCGCCGCCGTGGTCCCGCAGCGCGGGCCGGACCAGCGCGCCGGCGGAGTGCGGGCCGCGGAACAGGTCGAGCGGGCCGTCGCCGCGGAACATGCCGCGTTCACCGCGCACTTGGACGCCGACGCCTTCACCACCCTCCTCGACCGGATGAACGCGGTGGCCCTCGACGCAATGGGCAGCAAGGTCGCCGAGGAGTACGCGCGGGGCACCACCGGGGTCGAGGACCTTGCCGCCGCGCTCGGCGGCAGCGAGCACCGGCCACTGGTACGGCGCTGGATCCGCACGCTGCGCGACGAGGGCAGGCTCACGGTGTCGCAGCACGGCACCGTCACGGCCCCGCCGGAGCCGCATGAGGACGCGGCGCTGCTACGGCGCTGGTCCGAGGTGCGCGCGCTCGGCCGCGCGCTCGACTACGGCGATGAGCAGCTTGCCTACGTGGAGCGCTGCCTGGCCGGGCTGTCCGGCCTGCTGTCCGGCGAGGTCGATCCTTTGGCGCTGCTTTTCCCCGAGGGCGGCATGCACGTCGCCCGGGCCGCCTATGGCGAGAACCTCACCGGCCGGTACCTCAACGGCCTGGTCTGCGCGGGTATCAGGGAGCGGGCCGCACAGCGCAACGCCGCCGGACTGCCGCTGCGGGTCCTGGAGATCGGTGCCGGGGTCGGCGGCACCACCGCCCCGGTGCTGGCCGCCCTCGAAGGGTGCCGTACCGAATACACGTTCACGGACGTCTCGCGGTTCTTCCTGGACGAAGCGGCCCAGCGCCGGCCCCAGGTGAACGTCGCACTGTTCGACCTCAACGAGGACCCGCAGCGGCAGGGCATGGCACCGGGCTCCTTCGATGTCGTCCTGTGCGCCAATGTGCTGCACAACGCCCGGGACATTCCCGCCGCCCTGGACCGCCTGCATGGGCTGCTCGCCCCCGGCGGCACCCTGGCAGCCATCGACTCCACGCGGATCAGTGCACCGCTGCTGGTGTCGATGGAGTTCAAGGAGGGGCTGACCGGCTTCACCGACCAACGGGCGGGAACCGACGATGCGTTCTACTCCCTGGAGCAGTGGAAGGACGCGCTGCAGGCGTCGAAGTTCGAGCGGTTCGTGGACTTCCCCGCCGAGGACAGCGTGCTGCGCCCGGCGGCGCAGTCGGTGTTCTTCGCCAGTGCGCGGCTCGACGAGGCGGCCACCACACCCGCGCGAGTGCTGGAGGGCGCCGCCCAGCGCCTGCCCCGCTACATGCTGCCGTCCCGTGTGGTGGTGCTGCCCTCGCTCCCGCTGACCGCGAACGGCAAGGTCGACCGGGCGGCCGTCGCGCAGCTCGCCGCCGGGCCCACCGCCGCCGGCCCGCAGCACGCGGCCGGCGCGGGCGCAACGGGACCGGCACGGCTCGACGCCGAGCACCGCCCGGTGGCCGGGATCTGGCGCGAAGTGCTGGGCCTGGCCCCGGACCATCCGGTCACGGCCGACGACAACTTCTTCGAGCTGGGCGGCGATTCCCTGCTGATCGCCCGCTGTGTGGGCAGGCTGCGGCGGGAGATACCCGGGGCCGCCGGAATACCCTGGGACCGGCTGCTGCGGGAGATCGTCGCCGACCCCACGGTGTCCGGGTGCGTACGGGCGCTCTCCGACGGCGGCACGGCGGCACCCGCCGAAGGGACGGCGACCGCACAAGGGGCCGCAGCGGCGCAACGGCCGCTGGTCCGGCTGCTCGACGGCCGCGGAAGCCGGTGGCGGCGCGATGCCGTGGTGTTCGTCCACGACGGCTCCGGCGGGCTCGGCCCGTACCGCGACCTCATCGCACGGCTGGCGGCGGAGACCGAGCGGCCGGCCGTGTTCGGCGTGCGGCGCACCCCCGGCGACGGCCTGACCGGCACCCCGCCGGAGGAGCTGTTCGACGCCCTCGCCGAACGCTATGTGCGTGCGCTCGCCGACGACGGACTCGGCCTCGACCCGACCCACGGCCGTATCCATCTGGTCGGCTACTGCATGGGCGGCCTGACCGCGGCGTGCATGGCCGAACGGCTCGCCGAGCGCGGCACCCCGGCCGGATCGCTGACGGTGGTCAGCTCGTACCGCATCCCCTTCCTCATCGAGGACGGACCGATGCTCGACTACTCCTTCGCCAGGCTGATGTACCGCGACCCGGCCGACGCCGGTCTCGACTTCGACGAGCACGAACTCGGCGCCCTGCTGAACGAGGCGCGCGCCCGCCACGGCGACCGGGTACCCGAGGGATCCGTGACCCAACTGGCCTGTCGATACCCACAGTTGGCCCAGGCGGTCGCGGCGGCGCCCGGCAGCGTACGGGACCGGATGGCCCGGCTCGCCGCCTCCGACCCCGCGGGTGCCTGGACACCGGAGACGCTGCTGGAGCTCCGCGAGGCGTATGTGGCGAGCCTGAAGGCGGTCGCCTCCTTCCGGCACCCCGGCTACTTCGGAGACATCACCTTCCTGCGGCAGCGCGGTGATCTGCACTTCCTGCCCTCCTTGAAGGAGGACATGACGGCCTTCTGGAGCGAGTACTGCCTCGGTGAGCTCTCGGTGACCGAGGTGGACGGGACGCACTTCGACTGCCTCGCCGGTGATGCGGCGGCCGCGGTGACGGACGTCCTCAAGAAGGTGTGGGGAGGAGGCGCGTGACGTACCTGGTGCTCGGTGCCTCCGGCGCCGTGGGACGGTCCTGTGTGCGCACCCTGATCGACCGGACGGACGCCAAGGTGGTCGCCGCGGCGCGTGATCTCCCGCGCTTGGCAGGGGTGTTGCGGGAAGAGGTGAGCAAGGACGGGGCGCGGCAGACGGAAACGGTCCGGCTGGACCTCGACGACCATGAATCGGTGGAGTCCGTCCTGGCCGGGGCGGATGTCGTCGTCAACTGTGCCGGACCCTCGTACCGTTACTCCGCGCTGACCGCAACGGCCGCACTGCGGTACGGGGCCCACTACGTCGATGCCGGTGGCGACCGGTCCGTCATCGACGCGACGGCGGCAGCGGCCGCAGCGCACGGCCGGCTCGCCGTGTTCGGCGCGGGGGTGCAGCCGGGGCTGGCCGGCGTGGCCGTACGCGCGGTCGCCGCCCGGCTGGCGGACCCCGCGACGACGCGGATCGACGCCCACTGCGGTGGGGTGCAACCGCTCAGCCGCGCCGGGCTGGAGGAGTACCTGCACGCGGTACGGGCCCGCACCGGTCACCCGGGGAAGATCTACCAGCGGGGCGCCCTGCGCACGCTGCCTCCGGACCCGGACAACGGCACCGCGCACGCACATGTGAGCCTGGACGAGGAGTGCCGGGACGCGGCCGAGGAGCTGGGCCTCGCCGCCCTGCGGTGGTGGAACGTCACCGGCTCGGCGCAGATCGAACAGGCCCTGGCCAAGGCGCTCGGCCGGCAGCGCAGTTGCGCCGAAACGCTCCGGACCATCGACGCCGCGGTCTCCGGGGCCCGGCCGCACTTCCGGATCAGCCTGCACGGCACCTCCGACCGCGCCACCGTGCACACCGTCCTGCACTGCGCCGACAGTTACGCCCTCACCGGGGCCGTGGCCGCGCTGGCCGCCCTCGAAGACCCGCGTGGCAGGACCGGTGCGGTCTGGATGTCGCAGTACGTCGATGCGCGGCACTTCTGGGACCGCATGGCCACGGACGTACCCGGGGCGTCGCTCGTCCTGGACACCGCCGACACCCCGCACGGCGCCAACATGCCCACGTCGTACCGGGAGTTCGAGGAGGGCGAGCTGTGAGCGGGGACAGGCCGCGCGCGGTGGTGGTCGGCACCACCTTCGGCGCGCACTATGCGCGGGCGCTGGCCGGACCGTACTCGCCCGTGGAACTCGTCGGCGTGGCCGGCACCGGCGGGCAGGCCGGGCGCCACCTGGCGGCGGAACTCGGGGTGCGCTACCTGGCCGGGACGGACGAGATCGAGACCTCGGGGGCCGGCCTCGCCGTGGTCGCGGTCCGCTCCGCGATCGTCGGCGGCCAGGGCGACGAGATCTGCCGTGACCTCCTGGGGCGCGGGATCCCGGTGTTGCAGGAGCTTCCGGTGCACTCCGCGGACGTGGTGCGGTCGGCCCGGGTTGCGCAGCGGTCGGGGGCGGCGTTCGCGGTGACCGGCTTCTACGAGCACCTGGCGCCGGTCCGCCGGTTCATCGCCGCGGCGCGGGCGCTGGATGCCGTCTCCCCGGTCACCGGCGTCGAACTCCGTACCAGCATCCAGGTCCTGCATGCGAGCCTGGGCGTGCTCTCCCGGATCCTCACCGCACCGCCGGGCCCGGACATCGCGGTGCATCCGGCGGCGGCGACGGCCAAGTCCCTGGTCAGTACGGACTGGGGAGGGGTCGCGGTGGATGTGCTGGTACGCAACGGCTACGACGCACGCACCCCGGACGACGACTGCCAGCCCCTCATGGGCTTCGTCCTCGGCACCCCGGACGGCGAACTCTCGCTGGCGCATGTGCACGGCCCGACCCGGTGGGAGCCCCGGCTGCACGAGGAGGCCCCGGGGCGGCTCCGGCACCCGCAACAGCGCCTGTCGCACCTCTTCGGCCCGGACCACTGGACCGGGGACACCGTCTTCACCGGCCTGTGGGCCGAGGGGATCGCCCGGGCGGTCGGCGGCTTCGCCGAGGCGGTGAGCGCCGGGCGCCGGCCCCTCGGGCAGCGGGACATCGCCACGCTGCGCCACTGGGAGGCGATATCGGCGCGGCTCGGCCGACCGGCCGACGTGCCCTCCGTACCCCCGAAACTCATCAACGTCCACGATCTGGAGGTCTGTTCGTGAATGCGGTGGCACCGCTGAGCGATGCCGAGGCACGCAAGGGCGGCGTACCCGTCGTCGTCTTCCCGCACGCCGGGGGCAGTCCGCGGTTCTTTCTGCACTGGACGGGGGTGATCCCCAAGGCCCGGCTGTACGGCGTCACATATCCCGGACGGGATACCCGCCTGCAGGAGCGGCACGAAGACCTCCCGCACGGCGACAGCCTGGTCGGCCTGGCGCGATCGGCCGCGGACGACATCACGGCGGCCGGTCTGGCCGGTCCGGACGGTCCCGGCGGGGCGGGGCCCGTGCTCGTCGGGCATTCCATGGGCGCACTGGTGGCCTACGAGACCGCCGCGGCGCTGGCGGCCCGCGGTGTCCACGGTGTACGCGTGGTGGCGTCGGGGCAGAACCCTCCGACCCACCGCGTGGGCACCGCACTCCATCGGGACACCGACGAGCACCTGATCGCCGACATCGTCCGGCAGAACCCGGCCAGCGCCGACCTCTGGCAGGTGCCCGAACTCCGCGCCATGTTCCTGCCGGTGGTGCGGGAGGACTACCGACTGCTGGAGACGTACGAGTGCACCGGCGCCGTGGTCCCGGACATCCGCGTGGTCTTCGGCGACCGTGACGGCGAGGTCGATCCGGTACGCATCGGCGAGTGGAACGACTTCTCCGCCGTGCAGCGTGCCCCCGTCCGGTGCGCGGGCGGGCACTTCTACCTGCGGGCGCCGGACACCCGGCTCGCGGAACTGGTCAGGGCCGTCTGCGCCGAACCCGGGTCCGGTGCCCCGACCGGTGCCGCTCACGGGGGTGTCCGGCGATGACCGACGACCAGGACACCAGGCGACCGCGCGGGGTGGAGCGGATCACTTCGGGACCGTTGTTCCGGGTCCTGCGGCCGGTGCTCGGCCCGACCGCGGTCGCGGTCACCGTGCAGGCCGTCGGCTCGCTGTGCTCGGTGATCCCGTTCTGTGCACTCCTGGAACTCGCCGACCGACTGACGCAACATCAGGATGTCGGCGGGGCGCTGATCTGGTTCGTCGCCGGGCTCGGCATCCAGTCGGCATGCGGCTTTCTCGCCCTGCTGATCACGCACTTCGCCGATGTCGGACTCCAGGCGACGTTGCGCCGTACGCTCAGCACCAAGCTGGGGCGGCTGCCGCTGGGCTGGTTCGGGGAGCACTCCTCGGGCCGGGTGCGGCAGATCGTGCAGAACGACGTCGACTCGCTGCACCAGCTCGTCGCGCACACCCTCGTCGAGTCCGTCGCCGGTGTGCTCACCCCGGCTGTCGGGCTGGTCTTCTGCTTCGCCGTCGACTGGCGCCTCGGGCTGGCGGTGACCGCCCCGATGGTCCTGTACTTCACCGTGTTCTCGGCACTGTCCAGGACCGGCAACCGGGACATCATGGCGCGCGTCTCCGACGAACTCGGCGCCGTCAGCGCGGCGATCACGGACTACTTCCGCGGGGTCGTCGTGCTGAAGGTGTTCGGCAGGGCCGGTGAGAAGTACGGGCGCTTCACCGCCGTATCCGAGCGGTTCCGCGCGGAGTTCACCGGCCTGGTCCGGCCCGCGATGCGCGCCCAGGCCGTCGCGAGCGTCTTCCTGACCGCGTCGGTGATGGCCTGCTCGGTGTTCGCGGTGGGCGTCTGGAGCGTGCAGCAGCACTGGACGCGGGCCGCCTCGGTGCTCGTGGTGTCGACCGTGGCCATGATGCTCCCGGCGGCCATCCTCACCATCGCGACGAGCGCCCAGGCCCGCGCCGAAGCGGTCGAGGCCGCAGGACGCATCGTCCGCCTCCTCGACGAGCCGGAGCTGCCGGTCACGGACCGGGAGGCGGAGCTGGACGGTGCAGCCGTCGAGGTGCGCGACGTCAGCTTCGGCTACCGCCAGGACCGGCCCGTACTGCGGGACATCACGCTCACCTTCCCGGCCCGCACCACGACCGCCCTGGTCGGTCCCTCCGGTGCGGGGAAGTCGACGCTGACGGCGCTGCTGGCGCGCTTCCACGACGTGGACCGGGGAGAGATCCGCCTCGGCGGTGTCGATGTCCGCGACATCCCGCCCGGGCAGCTGTACCGCACCGTCGGGGTGCTGCTCCAAGAACCGCAGCTGCCCGCGGTATCGGTCGCCGAGAACATCGCCCTCGGCCGTCCGGACGCCACCCGCGCAGAGATCGAACGCGCCGCCCGCGAGGCGCTGATCCACGACCGGATCGCGGCGCTGCCGAAGGGATACGACGCGGTGGTCGGCACGGACGCCCGGCTGTCCGGCGGGGAGGCGCAGCGCATCGCCATCGCCCGCCTGCTGCTGGCGGACGCCCCGGTGCTGGTGCTCGACGAGGCGATGTCCGCGATCGACCCGGATGCGGCGGCGCTGCTGCACGCGGCCCTCCGGCGGTTGGCCGAAGGCCGCACCGTCATCATGATCGCGCATCGGCTCGGCAGCACGACGGGGGCGGACAACACCGTGGTGCTGGAGGACGGACGCGTCGTGGAGCAGGGCACCCACGCCCAACTGCTGGAGCACAAAGGCGTCTACGCCCGCATGTGGAACGACTGGAACGACAGGAACGACTGGAACGACGACGTCTGTGGGGTGGCCCGGTGATCTCCGCGCTCATAGCCATCGGCGGCACCGCGACCCGCCGTGAGTTCCGCGGCTTCCTGGCGCTCGCGACGCTGGTCGGAGTCCTCCAGGGACTCGCACTGGCGACGCTGGTGCCGGTACTGCTCTCGCTCCACCACCACGACACCGGCGCGGCGTGGGGCTGGCTGGCCGTGCTCGGCCTGGTCGCGGTGGCCGGCGGCACGCTGCTGACGCGGGTGACGATGTGGGGATTCCACGTCGCGATGAACGTCATCGTCGCCATGCACCGCCGCCTCGGCCAACGGCTCGTCGAGCTGCCGATCGGCTGGTTCACTCCCGCCACCACGGGGCGCACCTCGCATGTTGCGGTGCGCGGCACGATGTTCGTCGCGCAGACGGCGATGGACATCCTGGTGCCGCTGACGCTCCATGTGGTCACGCCGCTCACCGTCGCGGTCACGACCTGCTTCTACGACTGGCGGATGGGGCTGGCGCTGCTGGCCGCCGCCCCCGTCATCTGGCTGTCCGCGACCCTCGCCGGCCGCCGCAACGGAGCCGCCGAACGGCGCATCCACGACGCCGCTTCCGCCACCAACTCCCGACTGCTCGAATTCGCCGACAAGCAGCTGACGTTGCGCTCCGCGGGTATCGAGGGAACCGCGTACACACCACTCGACGACGCGATCGACGAGCAGCGCAGGGCCGGACGGCGGGCCCTGTGGTCCTCGGTGCTCGGCCTGGTCCTGCAGGGCTTCGTCGTCCAGGCGGCGTTCGGCGCCGCCGTGACGCTGGGCGTCTACCTCGCGGTGCGCGGCACCGCCGACCCGGTCCATGTGGTCGCGCTGATCGGGCTGTGCGCACAGTTCAGCGGCCCGCTGAAGATCCTGGCCGAACTCGGTACGGCGCTGCGCCGTTCGGCCGTGGAGGTCGGCGCCGTACGCGACCTGGTCGAGCTCGAAGGGCTCCCGGAACCGGCGACGCCGAGCCCGCCGCCGTCGCGACACGACATCGTCTTCGACAACATCACTTTCGGGTACGGAGAAGACCTCGAAAGAGGCGGCGAACCCGTCCTCAACGGGCTGTCGTTGACCGTCCCGCACCACTCGATGGTGGCGCTGGTCGGCCCGTCCGGCAGCGGGAAGACCACCCTGACGCGACTGATCGCGCGCTTCTGGGACGTCCAGGACGGAGCGGTCAGCATCGGCGGCACCGACGTCCGCGAGCTGGCCACCGACGACCTCATGGCCCAGCTGTCCCTGGTGTTCCAGGACGTCTACCTCTTCGACGACACCCTGGAAGCCAACATCCGTCTGGGCAACCCCGACGCCACCGAGGAACAGGTGCGCCACGCCGCGGAGTTTGCGGCGGTCACCGAGATCGCCGAACGCCTTCCCGACGGCTGGCAGAGCACCGTCGGCGAGGGGGGCCGGGCGCTGTCCGGCGGCGAGCGCCAGCGGGTTTCCATCGCCCGGGCCCTGGTGAAGAACGCACCAGTCGTGCTGTTCGACGAGGCCACCGCCGCGCTCGACCCGACCACCGAGGCCGTGGTGACCGAATCCATCCGGCTGCTCGCCGGGCGCGCCACGGTCCTGGTGATCGCGCACAGCCTGGCCACGGTGGCGCAGGCCGACTCGATCGCGTTCCTGGACGGCGGCGTGGTGGTCGAACACGGCACGCACGACGACCTCATCGCGCGGAACGGCAGGTACGCGCAGTTCTGGCGCTCCCGCGAGAGCGGACCTCACCGGCCGGACAAGGCCGGAGCAGCAAGTAACAAAGGAGAACAACCGTGAACTTCCGCGCCAGAGACCTGGTGTCGCTCGGCGTCTTCACCGCCGTGTACCTGGTCCTCTACTTCGCCATCAACATGCTGGCCTCCCTCACCCCCTTGCTCCAGCCCCTCACCTCGTTCGTCACCATCGTCATCTGCGGCATCGTCTTCATGCTGTTCCGGGCCCGGGTACGTTCGACCGGAATGGTGGCGTTGATGGCGCTGCTGCTCGGCACCCTCACACTGCTGCTCGGCCACCATCCGATCACTCTGGCGACCGCTCTCGTCGCCGGTGTCGCCGCGGAGATCGCGATCGCCGCCAAGCGCGCGGCACCGGCCGCCTCCGACGTACTCGGATATGCGTTCTTCAGCCTGTGGTCGGCCGGCGCCGTCCTCCCGCTGTTGTTCCTGCGCGCGGACACCATCGCCCAGGTGCGTACGCAGATGGGCAGTGCCTACGCCGACTCCTTCGCCGGGCTGATGACGCCGGGCGTGGTGCTCGCGATGGTGGCGAGCTACTTCGTCGCGGGCCTGCTCGGCGGGCTGCTCGGTCGCAGGATGCTCACCAAGCACTTCGTGAAGGCCGGCCTTGCATAGTCCGGTCTCGCACGGCCAGGGCCGGTTCGACGTACGGACCAGACTGCTCGCCGTCATCGTCGTCGACCTGCTGCTCCTGTCGTCGGGCACCCGGTTCGTCCAGGTTCCGGCCCTCCTGGCGCTGGCGGCACTGCTGGTGCTGGAGCGCGCGGTGCGCGGCGCCGCATGGATCGTCGGGGCATGGGCCGCCGTCATGGCGCTGAGCCGATGGGTGCTGCCACAGGTGCCGGGCGGCGCGGTGATCATGACGGCGCTGCTGTACACGATCCCGTACGTGATCGCGGCCGGATACGGCTACTACTTCGTCCGCTCGACCACTCCGAGCGAGCTGACCGGCGGGCTGAACCGGATGCGCGTACCCCGCTTCGTGATCATCCCGCTCGCGGTCATGCTGCGGTTCAGCGCGACCGTACGCGAGGACGCCGCGGCGATCATCGATGCGATGCGGCTGCGCGGGCTGGTCGGCCCCGCGGCGGTGATCCGCCACCCCCTGCGGACCGTGGAGTACCTGGTCGTCCCGCTGCTGGCGGCATCGGTGCGCTCCGGCGAGGATCTGGCCGCCGCGGCGATGTGCCGCGGGCTCGGCGCCCAGGTCCGGCCGACGACCACTGCTCGGCTGGGATTCGGGTACCGCGATGCGCTCCTCGCGCTCGTCGTGCTGGCACTGGCCGCGACCGCGGCTCTCTGAAGGCGACAAGGTAGGGCAAAGCGCATGGACGAAGGCACGAAGGAAGACATGAAGGAAGGCACGAAGGAAGCAGGGCTCATGGACGGCGGGCAGGCGATCGCGCTCGACGAGGTCACCGTGCGCTACGCGGCGCGCGACGAACCATCGTTGCGTGGCTTCTCGTTCGAGGTGTCGGAGGGAGAGTGCGTACTGCTCACCGGCGGCAGCGGGTGCGGCAAGTCGACCGTGATGCGGCTGCTCAACGGCCTCATCCCACACGTCCATGACGCCGAAGTGTCGGGCGGCGTCCGGGTGCTGGGACACAGTCCCGCGGATCGGCCCCTGTGGGAGACGGGCCGCATGGTGTCGACCGTGTTCCAGAACCCACGAACCCAGTTCTTCTGTACCGAACCGCTTTCCGAGATGGCATTCGGCGGTGAGAACGCGGGCGAGGCACCGGCCGGCCTCCGCGCCCGGGTGGCGCGGGTCGCAGACCGGGAAGGCGTCGCACACCTCGCCCACCACAGCATGTTCACTCTGTCCGGTGGAGAGAAACAGCGCGTGGCGCTGGCGTCGGCGGTCTGCGACCAGCCACGGATCTATCTCCTCGACGAGCCGACGGCCAATCTGGACGATGAGGCGGTGCAAGTGCTGCGGTCCACCCTGACGCGGCTGCGTGCATCGGGCGCGACGATCGTGATCGCCGAACACCGGCTGCACTACCTGCGGGGACTGGTCGACCGCGTCGTACGGATGGACGCCGGCCGGACCGCGCAGACCTGTTCCGCAGCGGACTTCTGGAACATCCCGGGCCAGACGCGCCGCGGACTGGGACTGCGCAGCCTGCATCCCCCAGCGGCGGCAAAGACCCCCAGGACCGCGGCCGATGAGCACACCGGGCTGGCGTGCGACCACCCGCGATTCGGCACACTCCTCTTCCCACGCGGCAAGGTGACCGCACTGGTCGGACGGAACGGCGTCGGGAAGACGCACACCGCGCGCATCCTCACCGGACTCGAAAAGACGCCGGCCCATGTCACCCTCGACGGCCGGCCCCTGACACGACGGCAGCGGACCCGCCGCGCCTTCCTGGCCGCGCAGGACGTCAACCGACAGCTGTTCGGACCGTCCGTGCGCGAGGAACTGACCCTGGGACGGCAGGACATCGCGCCATCCGCCGTCGACGACGCGCTGCGCCGCTTGGAGATCGGCCATCTCGCGGACCGGCACCCGCTGTCCCTCTCCGGCGGCCAGCAGCAACGGGTGGCCATCGCCTCCGCGCTCGTCGAGGGCCGTGAGGTCTACATCTTCGACGAACCGTCCTCCGGGCTCGACTACCGGGCCATGCAATCGGTCTCCGGGGCGCTGACAGAACTCGCCGCCATGGGCAAGATCCTGATCCTGATCACCCATGACCAGGAACTCGCCGACGAATGCGCCCACGCCGTGGTGTCCCTGCCCGCCCCCGCTACCTGAAGAATCAAAGGCAATGCCGTAACTCTGTCGGCGGTCTTTCGAGGGGTGCTGGCCGCACTGAACTTGCTGATACTGGTGGGGTATTGACGGTAGTCCGTGGTGTGTGAGGTATGCGGACGGGGGCGGGTTGACCCCGGTGGCACGCCGACGCCGCGAGGCGGTTCGGATGCAGGCCGCGGAACCATTCGCCCTGGGCGTCAAGCCGCCGTACCTCGCTCATCGACCCCACCGGCGCCACCACCCACTACGGCTACGACGAGACCGGCAACCCGGCCTCCGACACCGACCCCTTCGGCCACGCCACCCGGATCGGCCGCAACCCGGCCGGTCTGCCCGTCGCGGTCACCGACCGGGCCGGAGCCACCAGCCGCTACGACCGGCCCGATTGCGGCGGCGGCAACATGGGGCCGATGCCGATGCCGATGCCGATGCCGATGCCGATGCCGATGCCGATGACGATGCCGATGCCGACGGCGTCGACGCCGCGGTGTGGGTTGCGGAGGGCTCCACGGCCGGCCCGACCGCACATCAACCCCCGTCTGCCCCCGTCTACCGACGTCTACCGACGAGTCTCAACGAACCCCCGGTAGCCCGTTCGTGTGCACTTCGCCGGCGCCACTAGCGTCCGATTCCCCCCGTCTGGCCTACTTCTTTGTAGCACTGGGCAGTTGCGAGTGGAGATCTGCTAATGCGTCCACGGTTGCGCGATGATGTGCGGTATGTGCAGAGCCCGGACGGCGTCTTCCTCCAGGGTGACGGCGGGCGCTGCATCATCAAAGGCCAGAACGCCTACGAATGGCTATCCAGACTGGCTCCGTACCTGACGGGCGAGCACGAGCTGGAGGACCTTGTCGGCGGGCTACAGCCGGACAAGCGCGGGGTGGTCGAGGAACTGGTGCGCACGCTCTCGGAGCACCGACTGCTGGTCGATGCCCGGCAGGACGAGCCGCACTCCCTGAACGCCGAGGAGCAGCAGACCTATGCCGCCGAGATCGCGTTCATCCGGTACGCGACCGACTCGGCCGAGCGGCGCTTCCAACGCCTGCGTGAGGCCCGGATCGTGCTGCGCGGCTCCGGTGCCGTGTTGAGCGCACTACTGGAGGCCGGGCTCCGCTCCGGATGGCGTGAGGTCCAAGTGCTCGCTCCCGAGGGCGAGTTAGCGGACCTGCGGCAGACTGCCGAGCGGGCGCGCCGGGACGGTGCGCAGGAGGTGCGCTGCGGGGTGCCGGGCGAGCCCGGGCAAACCGCCGATGTGGCACTGCACATCGGGTTCTCGCCTGCCGATCTGATGGCGGCGTCAGAAGACTGCGGCACGGCCACGGGCCAGGTGCTGCTCGGGAGTTCGGAGGTCTGGCTGACTCCTGTGGGCCGCCCGGAGGTGGTCGAGGCCAGGTCCTGCTGGCAGCGCCTGACCGCTCAGCGCTTCGTGGATCCTGAGCCCGCCGCGGATGTCGACTGGCTGACCGGCCCGACACCGGCCATCGTTGCGGCCCATGTGGTGCTGTCCTGTTTCTCGTACCTGACCGGGCTGGACGCTCTACCCCGACCCGAGGAGAGCCCGCGGCCTCCTGCGCTCACCCGGATCGACCTGCGCACGCTCGCCACCCGCACGCACCCTGTCCGCCCCCTCAGGCCCAGACCGGCCGACGATCCGCAGCGGCTCCCCCAGCTGGCCGCCGGTGCCGTCCTCGCCCGTGATCAACTCCTGGAGCAGGCCGGCTCGTTCATCGATGCGTGGACCGGCGTACTGGGCAGCATCGACGAACAGGAGCTGACCCAGGTGCCGCTGTCGGTCTGCCGGGCGACGCTGTCCGACCCGCTGGGCCTGCTGCCTGCCTGGTCCCCGGCGCCGAGCGTCATGGGGTGGGGGCGGGACCGCTCCACCGCGTGGCTTCGCTCGTTGCTGGCCGCGCTGACCACGTACGGAACGCTGACCGTTGCCGAGGGCAGCGCCTGGGGGCTCGACCTGCTCTCCGGTCAGCCGCGAGCCGTGCCCGCGCCGCGCGCCGACACCCGGGTGCCGTACCGGGCCGCCGTCGGGGCAGCTGCCGGGCTGTCCTGGAGCGACGCGGTTGCCGCGGGGCTGCGCGCCCACTGCGAATCGCTGCTCGCCGAACGGGCGGGCGCCGAGCCGCTCGATGCGGGCGCCCTGGTGCGCGAGGTCGACGATGAACCGGCCCGGCAGTTGCTGCGGTTGCTGGAGGCGGCTGGGCAGTCGGTGGAGATCACGGACCTCGGTGGCGTCCTGGGCATCCCCGGGTACGGGTGCCGGTCCGGCGGCCGTGCCATGGTGACGACCTGCGCCGCGAGTGCCGCCGAGGCGGTACGCGACGGCTTGGAACGGACCCTGCTCGCCTGGCAAACCCGTACCGAGGGCCAAGGGCTCGGTGAACCGTTGGTGTGCCGCTGGCCGGTCGGGCTCACCGATCCGCAGCCCGGCTCTCCCCTCGATGATCCCCGCTGCCGCACACTGGCCGAGGCGTTGCGACGGACCGGGCGCACGCCGGTCGCCGTGCCACTGGGCGGGGATGGGCAGGTGGCCGAACTCCTGCCGTATGTCGTTCAGGTGGTCCTCTGCGATGACTGAACTGCTGGAGCGCCGGGCCTCGTTGACAACCGTTGCCGCACCGTCCATCGGCCTGGTCGGATCGGGGCTGCTGCACGCCGCCCTCGCCGCCGCCCTCGGCGAGCGCTGCCGGCTCGTCGAGCCGGACGCTTCGGCCGGTTGCGCGGCCGTCGCGGTGCTCGGCGACGCCGACGACACCTCCGCCTACCCTGCCGTGCGGCGAGCCGGGGCCGAGCACGCGACTGCCTGGCTTCCGGTGCGGGTCGATGGGCCGTGGGTGTTGATCGGCCCGGCCGTGCGGCCCGGCGCTCCGGGCTGCCCGACCTGCGCCGAGCGCCGCCGCAGCGCCAACCGGCCCGACGGGAAGGCCCGGGAGCTGTTGCGCACCGAGCACAGCGCAACGCTCGCCGGCCGCCCGAGCGCCCTTGTGACGCCGCTGATCGCGCACACTGTCGCCACCGTGGTGGCCGACGAACTCGACCGGCTGCTGCACGATCCGTCCACCGCGCGCACCAACGGCGCCTTGCTGCGGCTCTGCCTGACCAGCTCTGCGGTCAGCCGGCACCCCTTGCTGCCCGACCCGCTGTGCCCGGACTGCGGCCACCTGCCCCCGGATACGGCCGATGCCGCAGTGATCCGCGCGCACCGCCTGCCCAAGCTCCGCCCGAACACCTTCCGCACCGGCCAACTCATCGACCGCGAGGAGGAGTTGAGGCGGCTCTACGTGGACGCCGAGACCGGGGTCATCGCGTCGATCGACAGCAGCTCGGCACACGGCAGCCCCACTGCGGTGGCCCGGCTGAGCCCGGCCCGTGCCGCCCACGACAGCAACCACGGCTACGGCCGCACGCGCGACTTCCGCTCCGCTCGGCTGACGGCGCTGACCGAGGCCCTGGAGCGCATGACCGGACCGCATCCGCGCGGTCGGCGCATCACCGTCCGGGCCGCGTACGCCGACATCGCGGATCAGGCCCTCGACCCGCGCACGCTCGGCCTGTACCCGGATGACTGGTACGACCAGCCCGGCTTCCGCTTCGCCCGGTTCGACGCGGGCTGCGAGACATCCTGGGTCTGGGGGTACTCCTTCAGCCGCGCCGTGCCCATGCTCGTTCCCGCCACCTACGCCTACTACGGCCACCGGCCCAAGACCGACCCCGGATCCACCTACGAGTGCTCCAACGGCTGTGCACTGGGCTCCAGTTTGCAGGAGGCGATTCTGTACGGCCTGCTGGAGATCGCCGAGCGAGACGCATTCCTGATGACGTGGTACGCCCGGCTTCCCGCCCCCCGGCTCGATCTGGCCTCGGCACACGATCCGCGCATCCCGCTCGCGGTCGAGCTGCTGCGCCAGCAGCACGGTTACCAGGCGCTCGCCTTCGCGACGACCGTGGAACAGCGTGTCCCCGCGTTCTGGCTGATGGCGGTCGACCCCGACAGCGGGCCGGATCGTCCCCGGCTCTACTGCGCGGCCGCCGCCCACCTCCAACCCGAACGTGCCCTGCTCGGCGCCCTGCACGAGCTCGTTTCGGGCGTGGCCTCGCTGACGGGACGCTATGACGCCCGGCGCGCCGAGGACCTGCTCCGCACGCCCGACCTGGTCCGGGAGATGGACGACCACGCGCTGCTGTACGGCCTTCCGGCCGCACAGCCACGCCTGGCCTTCCTCCCCACCGACGGTCCGGCACGCCCACTGTCCGACTTCGCCGGCCTTTGGTCCTGGCCGCAGTACCACGACCTCTCGGACGACCTCGGCGAGCTGGTCAGCCGCTACCTCGCCTGCGGGCTGGACGTCATCGCCGTCGACACCACCTCGCCCGAGCAGCGGGTGGGCGGCTTCGCCTCCGCCAAGGTGATCGTGCCAGGCACCCTGTCGATGACCTTCGGCCACCGCTACCGGCGCAGCCACGGGCTGCCGCGGCTGTCCACCGTGCCCCGCCTGCTCGGGTACCGGGACACCGACCTTCCGCCCGAGGACATCAACCCGTTCCCGCACCCGTTCCCGTGACCTGGAAGTTTCCATGACCGAGACCACCGCGGTCGGGGATGCCACCCACCGCTATCTGCAAGCCCTGCGGGATCGCCCATCCAGGCCGATCGACTGGTCCGCTGCGCCGCCGACCTACCAGCGCTACCCGACGGAGGGCCGGATCGTCCTGCCCTGGCGGTCGTCCGAACCGACCGGCCGGCTGCTGCGGGACCTGCTGGGCCTCACCCGCGCCTACTGGGTCCACCCCACAGACCAGGCCGGGCAGCCGACCGTTGGGCCACCCGAGGTCCGCCTCGGGCGGCCGGCCCCCTCCGGCGGCGCTCTCTACCCGATCGAGGCATACCTCGCGACCGCCGGTCCCACCGCCGGCCTGTATCACTACGACGCCGCCCATCACTGTCTTGACCAGGTCCGCCCCGGCGACCACCGTGCCGCGCTCACCGGACTGCTGGCCCAACGGCCGGTGCGGTTACCGGAACTCCTGCTGGTGCTGTCGGCCGTCTTCTGGCGCAACGGCTTCAAGTACGGCGACTTCGCCTACCGCCTGCACTGCCAGGAGACCGGGGTCCTGACCGCCCAGGCCCTGGCCCTGGCCGAGGCACTCGACCGCGCGTTGACCGTCCACCTCCGATTCGCCCAGCGGAAGACCGAAGGCTTGCTCGGCCTGGACGGCGTCGGCGAAGGCGCGCTCGCGATCCTCGCCCTCGCGCCACCCCACAACCGGCATGACACACCCTCGGAACTCCCCTCCTATACCGACCTGCTGGCCCGCCCCGCCGCCCAAGCGGTGCCGCAACCGACACCGGTCAGCAAGCTGCTCCCGCACCTGACCGCTCTGCACCGAGCCGCCGGCAAGCCGACGGGCACGCCGGCCACCGTTCGCTCACCCGCCCGGCCGCCGCAGGTCAGGCAACCCCCGGTGTCGCTACCGAAGCCACAACCCCGCCAACTCTCCGAAGGGGTAGCACATCGCGCCTCGCCACCCAACGGCTTCCTCCCGGCGCACACACACCTCGTCACCCTCGCCACCGTGCTGGCCGCCGCGACTGCCGGCTATCCCGGCGACCTCCCGGGCACCCACCGCACGCCGGCCACCGTCACCCCTTACCTCCTCATCCGACGGGTGGCCGGTATCCCACCAGGCGCCTACTGGTACGACGCCGGCACACACGCACTGTTCCGCACCGGCGACGCCGACGCCCCGGGCCTGGTGGCACGCGGACCGCTCCAGCCGAACACCCGACCCGCACTCGGCGAGTGCGCGGCGGTGCTGATCCCGGCGGGAGACCCGCTCGCAGGCGTCGACGCCTTCGGGGACCGCTGGTACCGGGTGCAGCAGATCGAAGCCGGGCTCCTCATGCACCGTGCCACGCTCGCCGCAACGGCCCACGGCCTCACCGCGCGCATCCACTCCGATGGGACCAACGACACCACCGACGCCGCCCTCGGCCTCGCCGGAACGCGGCAACGCAGCCTCTCCTTCCTCACATTGGGCAAACCCAGGCCCGGTTGCCTGCGCGACGCAGGCTCAGCCACGGCCTGACACCAGCTAGCCAAACCATCAGCACCCGCACGCATCCCGACCACGCGAACCACCGGGGGCAGCCACCAGTTCAAGCACATCCCGCAGACGAACCAGCCGACTCCCTGAATGGAGCCCACCCGACCGGGCGGGCTCAGACAACCCAGAAAGGAAACAGCACCATGAGTAACGCAGCAATCGCCCTCGACCTCAACGACCTGGCTGTGGAAAGCTTCCAGGTGATCCCGACCGACTCGCCCAACACGGGCGGACACGGCCTCACCGAACTCAACAAGGCGTTCCACTGCACCGAGTGCGCCTGCAACTGCCACTGCAACTGCAGCTGTAACTGCCACTGCAACTGCGCCTGTTCCTGCGGCGTCGCGCCGGACTCCACCGACAAGGCGTAGTCACCGTGCACAGCCGGGACGCGGCACCGCCGCGTCCCGGCCGAGCGGCTGTCAACCCAGAGCGACGGTAGCGGGGTTGGTGCAAGCCGAGAGGACGCTGCCGCCGAAGGCGGGCGCGCGGAGGTGCTCGACGAGTCCGGCCGCCATCGCCTCGCCGCCGTGTCCCCTCAGCACGGTTGGTTGGTCGCGCAGCGTTGCCTGCCCGGCCATGCCTGATGAGGGCACGGGAGCGCCAACGCCGCCCCGTCCAGGTCGACTTACCTTGCATCGCGAAACACCCCTATAGCGTCGTGCACCACACCGCCGAGACCACGCCCTTCTGGCGGGAGAGCATCGACTGGACCCGGGCGGCGCTGGACGGCCACGGCAGCGAGCAGATCGACAGCCCGGAACGCAGGCGCCTGCGCATCTCGCTCGCCATGCAGCACGAGCTGGAGGCCGAATGGAAGTCGGGAGGAATGCGCCAGGCATTTCTCCGCTTCGAGAAGCGGGGAGCGTAACGCTCACCACCGCGGTGCGGCGGGCCAAAACGGCAACGCGGCGCGGCGGGCCAAGACGGCAACCAACCGGACACATCACGCCCGACCATGGGTCGGGCGCGTCGTCCGAAGTCGACGGCGGGGAAGCGCTTTTGAAGCGCTACGGGTAGTCGGGGCCACGTAGCGGCGCGGGCGCGCCCGGCCCTTGGAAAGCGGGCTGAGCGCGGCCGCACCGGGCGAGCGGAACAGGACTCGTGAACACGTCAGGCGGCCTCGGCCTCCGCGTGGATGGGCGACGCTCACCCCGCCGAGGACGAGTCGCCGTGGTGCGGCTGTGGAGGTCCTTCGAGGGTTATCGGGTCCTGAAGCGGCGGAAGAGGTTCCGGGCCACGTACACGCCCGGACCGCCGAAGCCGACGATGTCGACGCGTCCGTCACCGGTGATGTCGGCGAGGAAGCGGGGGTGGCGGTCGACCCGCCAGCCGCCTGCGTCCTCGTTGTACCCGAAGCCGCGGCACACCAACTGGGCCTGTTCGAACCGGCCGTCGCCGCGGCTGTGCGACACCCAGACCCCCTCGTCGCCGAAGCCGACGATGTCCGGGTTGCCGCCGCCGGTGACGTCGGCGAGGAGGCGGAGATGCTTCCCGCCTGTCCACCCCTGGGCGTGCCCGAAGTCGTTCAGGACGAGCTTCGAGGGCTCGAACGTGCCGTCGCCGCGCCCGCGTGAGACGACGACGCCCTGCGGGCCGAACCCGACGATGTCCAGTGCTCCGTCACCGGTGGTCCTGAGCAGGAACCGGGGGTGCTCCTCGACCGAGCTCCACCCCTGGTCGACCCCGAAGTCATCGAGGCTGTGCAGAGGGGCGGCGAACTTTCCTTCCTCGTCTTGGAGTGATACCCAGACGCCGTTGTCGTGGCAGCCGATGATGTCGAGCCTGCCGTTGCCGTTGGTGTCGGCGAGGTAGCGGGGGGGCTTGTCGGCAAGCCACCCGCCGGCCTGCTTGCCGTGTCCGAACGCCTTGAGGACCGGCTCGCGGCCCGCGGGCGTGAACTTCCCGCCCTCGTCCTGAGTGGACACCCGGACACCGTCGGCGGCCAGGACGACGACGTCGGGCTTGCCGTCGCCCGTCATGTCCGCGAGGGTCCACAGGTCCGCGGGGCTCGGGGAGGACGGTTGGTACAGGACGCGCTCGTCGCCGAACGTGCCGTCGCCTCTGCCGGCCGACGTCACGGCCCCCTTCGCGGGTTTGATTCCTACGATGTCCTTTCGCCCTGTTCCCGTGGTGTCGGCGAGGAACCGGTCACCGGGCCCGGCCCACCATCCCGGTTGCCCGCTGCGGAATGGGGTATCCCCTGCTCCGGCGGAGCCGAGAGATTGGGGAAGGTTGGCCCCCTCCCTCTTCCACCCGCCGGCGCCCTGGTCGCTGCCGAACTGCCCAAGGACCAGCAGCATGTCGCTGAAGGAGGGCGTCGCGTCGGGTGTCGGCCGCAGCGCGGCCGAGCGGACCAGCCGCCAGGACCGGCGGCCGTTCCAGTGGTCCAGTGCTGCCCAGCGGAGCACGGGGTCGCTGGTGCGCTCGGGCTCGGCCGTGACGAACCGCCACCGCTGGCTCTCCGCGCTGTCGTCGTGCTCGCGCAGGACGACCCGGATGTCGTCCGCGCCGGGGTCGGCGAGGTCGAGAACGGCGCCATTGGTCGTGTCCTTGATGACGTAGAGGCCCGCTCCGCCCTCGACGGGGACGATGCGCCACTGCTGGCTCTTCTTGCCGGCGGAGGCGTTCAACTGGCGGACGCCTTGGTCCGCGGTGGTGGTGTTGTCGAGCACCTTGCCGTAGGCGTTGCGGATCACATATGCCTGGTCGCTTTGTGCTTGCCCGCCTTGCGCGGACTGCACGGGGGTGAGCTGCCACTGCTCCGGGCTCGGGCCGCCATCGGGGACGTCGCGGACGACGAGCGCCCCGTCCGCGTTCCGCGCGGCTTTGGCGTCGAGGGTCTTCCCCGTGGCGGCGTTGACGATCTCCAGCTTCAGTTCTTCCGTGGGCACAGACATCGTGGTGCCTCTTCCAGGCGTGCGGGCGTTGGCTGTGGGCGGGTGTGGCGCGGTGCTGGCCACGGATCACGTGAAGACGTGGTGGTACGGGACGCTCCACTCATTGGGCAGCCGTGGGTAGAACGTGTTGATGACCGTCCCGGTGAAGTCCCCGCCCCAGTTGTAGGTGAGCCGCACCTCGTTGCTGCCGCCCTCCTCCACCTTGTAGGCCTTGAACCCGAGGATGGCGTCGGGGTGGGTGATCGGCACGAAGGTGATCCCGCCCCACGGCGTCACCGTGACGACCCAGAGCTGGGTGTCCTCGGGCGCGCCGTTCTTCCCGCGCCACTTCTCGCCCACCTTG
This sequence comes from Streptomyces sp. CT34, assembly GCF_000805335.1. GTDB lineage: Bacteria > Actinomycetota > Actinomycetes > Streptomycetales > Streptomycetaceae > Streptomyces. The sequence continues at coordinate 7,100,813 of NZ_KN708638.1, forward strand.
TCGGGGAGGCCGACCTGGACGGTGTCGGCGGGGTTGCTCTTGGGGGCGTCCTGGTGGACGGTGATGCGCCTGCGCTTCGGCTTCGGCGCACCGTCGTCGCCGCGGCCGGCGTCGGCTTCGCCTGCGGGCTTGGGCGACACCTGGCCCGCGGCGCTCTCGATGAAGTACAGCGGTCGCTGCCCGAAGAAGCCCGCGGGGGTGATGTACCAGAGGTGGCCCTGCGCTTCCTTGGTGTCCGGGTCGAGCGCGGTGGCCAGCTTGACCCCCTTGTCGTGGACGTCCGCCTTCAGGTCGGCGGGCTGCAGGAAGCCGCCGTTGAAGGCGTGGACGAGCATGACCGGTCGATTCTCGACCAGCGCTGCCACGATGGCGTTGTCGTAGCTGTTCACCGCTACCGGGCCGCCGACCACCAAATTCGCCATCGTCGTGCGTTCTTGGGTGTACATCGCGGAAACCTCACCTGTTCTGGATGTGGAGAACGAACCATCGGGCGCTCAATGCCGCGGCCTGTTCGCGCGGAATTACCGCAGGCTCAACCGCCCTCGATCGAGAAATACTCGGGAAACGAATGGACGACCGAAGCGCATACCGTCATCCACGGCAATATTCGAGGCCACAGCGGTCGCAGGAAGGACTATCGAAAAGTCATCGACCGAGCGATCGGAAGTGCCCCAAGCTACTGCCAAATCCGCCGAGTTGAGTGGCCACCGAACCTCAGCCACTCGATGGAACGTGATGAGGGGGCCTCGCCCCTACCTCTGGGAACCCTAAACCTCTGGGAACCCTAATCTTTGGGGAAACGGGACGGCTTCTCGGCGGTCGTCTTGGACGCCTGTGGTGTCTCGGCCTTGGGGGATTCGGAAACCTCGGGGGGATTGGCGTAATCGCTCTTCTTCGGCTTGGACTTCAGGTCCTCGTCTTTCTGAAGGTCGCTGTGCTCCGTGACCGTCGGACTCGATGCCTGCATGCGGGCGTCCGCGGCCGTGGACACCGAGCTGGGATCGTTGGCGTACTGGGCCTGCGCACTGGCCGCCGCCTGGGTGGTCTGGATGAAGGAGCCGAGGAAGCCCAGGACGACCCGCGCTTCGGGCGATGTCTCCTGTACGACCTTCGCGCGGGAATTGGCCCCGTGGATCGAGCTGTTGAACAGGCTCGCGCTCGTGTCGTCGTACGTGTCGTCGTCGGCGTCCTCGAAGTCGACGCCCGCCCCCGGCTGCGGTTTGACGCCGTCGCCGGTCACTGAGAAGAGCCCCGCGCCTTTACTTGCGAAGCCGAAGATGTTGTCGAACACCATGGTCGTCACCCCTGGTCGTCGTGGCGGCACCGCCCGCCCGGTCAAGGCTGCTTGTGCAGCGTTCGTTCGTTGTCGATCAGGCTCTCGCCGTCGAACATCGTGTGGTGGACCTCCAGGGCGGAGACGACCTCGGCCAGCCCCTTCATGCGGAAGCCACCGCCCGCCAGGTCGAGGTCGGCGATGTCCCGGGCGACCACGTGGTCGAGGCCGGGGTAGTCCCCGGGCTGCGGGGGAGACAGGACCGCCACCGGCACGTCGTACTTCACCGCGACCAACCCGGAGAAGGTCACCGGGATCTCGTAGGAGTACTGCTTGCGGGTACGCCGCTGGGTGACCATGGTCTCCACGCGCGAGCCCGGCGGGACCTCGCCGGAGATCTGTGATTTCGAGTTCCAGCTGGTGGTCAGGGAGCCGCCGACGGAGGCTGTGATGCCCAGCATCAACTGGGCGTTGAGCGTCGCGGTGCCGGTGGCGGTGCCCGTGGTCGTGAACTGCACCGAGTCCGTCACCGAGGTCGTTGCGGTGTTCGTCGCCGCGTTCCTCATGGCCATCTCGGTGGCGTTTGCGTTGTCCACCCCGGTGTTTTGCGGGCTGTTCTTGTTGGTCACCGTGTTCGTGTTCCTGTTCGCCACCTCGTTCTGGAGCTGCGACTGAAGCTGCTTCTGGAGGTCCATCCGGAGGGTGTTCTGCAGCTGCAGCTGGAGCTGCGCGCTGACGCTGCCGCCGAAGGTGAGCTGGGCCTGCCCCTGGAGCGACCACGTGACCCCGTTCGACACGGTGAAATCGACCGAGTCGGTAAAGGTCATCTTGGAGTTCTGGCTGCGGTTGACGTACGCGCGCGAGGAGAACGTGTCGGGCGGGGGCTGGCTGATGTTGCCCCGCTCCTCGATCAGCGGCTCCCCGAGGTTCATGTAGGCGAGCCAGCCCCGTTCGTACGCGGAGCCGGGAAAAGCACCGAAGCGCGACTTGTTCACGGAGAACCCGACGGGCTTGTGGCGCACACCGTAGTCGTCGACATAGACCAGGTTGGGGTGGTCCAGGATCGACTGCCAGGTCTGCTCGATGTTGAGTTCCCGCAGGTTCTTCTTCGTCAGCGGCTGACGCTTGGACAGTTCCAGGTTGTACGCGTTGGAAGGCATTCACCGTCCTGACTGATGTGGTCGAACCGCGCTCGGTGACATGACAACAGGCACCTGCGCGCGTTCCGACGATCGAAGTTGTTACGGGCTCCACTGCCTGGGAAGGCGTTTCCGTGGATCCCTCGTGCGTCACACGGGGAGCAGCTGCCACTGCCCGTCCCGAGGGTCGCCCTCCGCCCCGTACCGCTCAAATCGCCGTGCGGGCAGGGGAGTCGACCCTCAGGAGCAGCCCACTGTTCCGGTCCGCGATCTCGTACGGGACAGCGAGAGACTGGCGGATCTCGGCCCGTCCTTGGTGGACTCACGCACGACCGCCGTCCGCAACCTGCTTTGGACGTTGGCCCAGGAGACGACCGTGCCCGATGCGGGCAGCCCGACCGGCCTCGCCGACACGACCTTCCGAACCCGCTGGTCCATGCGGTCGGCGACGTAGCGGGTGTCGACGCGGTCCACAGCGAGCCCGTACGAGTGGCTCGGCTGGGCCGAAGCGGCCGGGCCGTCGTCACCACCGCAGCCCGCGGTGCCCGTACCGGCGACCGTGCTTGACCCGGTCCCCGCGACCGTTCTGATCGGACTGGTCGGAGGAGCGGAGTGCTCGTCACCTGCGGTTGCCGCGTGGGCAGTGCTCATCGCCGTCCCTTCAGCATTCATCCGACCGCCGACTACAAACAGCATTGGAGAGACTCCAGAAAGTCACAAGGGTGTCTGGGTCGGCAAGGACACTTCCTGGCCATCGTCGTGGAGCACGGTGACGAGACACCGAACCGCATTGGCGCGGACGAGCCGCTGCGCGAGGCGCCGCCCGGCACGTACCTCTACGAGTGCGAAACGTCGGGCGCGCAGTGCGAGTCGGCCCGATGAACCACGAGGCCTCCAGGTGCGTCGACTTCGGCCGCTGGGCGGCCGGCACCTGGACGACGAAGACCCCCGGCATCCGGTTCGCGATCGGCCACATCTACAGCCGCAACGATTGGCCGTATGACATCGGTGGGCCCGCCCTCACCTTCGGTCGCCGCACCTGGGCCGTGTTCGCTCTGTGCTGCGCCGAGTACAAGGCCCGGAAGGTGGACCCGTGGGCGAAGGAGAACCAGGCGCATCAGCCGCTGGTGCCGTCGCGCCGCGGTCTGGCGCGGTTGGCGTGGTGGCGGTGAGGCGCCTGTTCGGAGCTGACCGGGGTCTTCCGCTCCAGCGTTGTGGTGGAGCGGCGCTGATCGACGCCCAGCAGGATCGGCGGGCGGCGGCCCCATCCCTGTTGTCAGGACAGCCGCGTACCCGGGCTGAGGAGGCTCGTCGCCGGATGACGGCGTCCGTTTTCGGGTTGGACTTCCAGCAGGATGATCCCGTCGGAGCCCGTTGCCCAACTCGGTCCGCAGACGACGGCGACGCCGCCGTCGGTGTGCCGGACCACGTGCCCGGGGGTGCCGCGATAGGCGCGGGAGGGGCGTGTGGCGCGTTTGACGAAGAGCTTGGTGCCGGCGTGTCTGCACCAGGCGTTGACGAAGGGGTCGCTGTGTGCGCGGACGATGTCGAGGAGGCGTTCGGTCGGCTGGGACCAGTCGATGCGGGTGTCCGCTTCGGTGATGCGGTGGTAGAACGAAGCTCCCTCGGTGGACTGCGGCTGCGGTTCGACGCCGGCCGCGGCGCGGTCCAGTGCGGTGAGTACGGCTCCGGGGTAGGCGTCGAGCAGTCGGCGGTAGACGGTGGTGGCGGTGTCCTCGGCACCGATGGGCACCTTGACTTGCCAGAGGATCGGCCCGGTGTCCAGTTCGGCCGCCATCACATGTACCGTCAGCCCGATCTCGCTCTCTCCGTTGCGGATCGCCCAGTTCACCGAGCCGAAACCGGCGTAGGAGGGCAACAGGGCGTCATGGACGTTGAGCGATAGCAGCGTGGGGATCGCCAGCGTGGACTCGGGCACCACGGTTCGCCAGTTGGCCGAGAGCAGGACTTCGGGTCGCGCGTCGCGCAGTGTGGCCACGACATGGGGATCGTCTGCGTGGCGCGCTTCGACGAGCGGTAGGGCGAGCTCGGCGGCCCGACGCACGACGTGGGTCTCCTGGAGGCCGCCGAAGCGCGCGGGGTGTGTGACGACCACACTCACCTCGTGCTTACCGGCGATTCCGGCAAGCACGGTGTCGCCGATCTCTCCGTATCCGAGGAACGCGATCTTCATGGGGCATTCCCTCCGGGAGGCTGGTTCTCGGGTGTGTAGAGCCTGGCGGCGGAGTCGGTTCTGGCCTGCTGCCGGGCGGGGGTGGTGTAGGCGAAGTTGAGGACCGTGCGGCGCAACCCCGGACGGTTCAGCGGTGTGACTCGGTGGGCGGTGGTGTCGCTGCGCAGCAGATACGCATCACCGGGGCAGTGGTGCGCGCAGCGCACCGCGCGGGTCCCCCAGGCATGCAGGTCGGTCGTGTGACGGACGTACTCCAGCAGTCCATCGCCCTCGCGATCGAGCGGGGCCTCGACGAACAGCACCAGCGCGAGCGGATAGTCGTCGGTGTGCGCGCCATGGGTGTCGCCCTCGCGGTGGAGAATGTTGAGCACGTAGCGCTCAACCGGATCACGCACGGGGACGGTCGGCAGCTGTGCGATGCGGCCGATCAGTCCGATCAACTCGGCATCGCCGTAGAGCCGGGGGATCAGTGCGGACTCTGCGGCGATGATCTGTCCGCCGAGGATGGTCATGCGGCGGGGGGAGTCGGCCATGCTCTCCATGGCGAAGTCCCGGCGGATGGCGAGCTTCTCCAGCCGCCGTGTCTCGTCGTGCAGGGCCCGGAGGAGATCCGGCCGTATGAGCCCGGGCAGAGGCAGGTAGCCGTCGGCCGCGAAGCGGCCGCGCAGGGCCGGTGTGTAGGTGGGTAGGCACAGCATCGGGCACGGCATACCCTGCTCGGCGAGGCGCCAAGCCGGTCAATGCCACGGCGACGGAAGCCCCGAGGCTCACGCGGGGGTCGGCGCGCTGCCGCGGTGGCGGACCACAGCATCAACAGCTGGCACGGATGGTCCACCACTCGATGCCCGTTCTTCTCAGGCCGTCGTGGCCCTCGGGCTGCGTGACATGTCACCGCCGGGCACCGGCTCGGAGGCGTCGGCACCGAGGGCCACAATCCGGTTGTCCGTACCGACATGTACGACCTTCGGCCGCAGCGTACGGGCCTCCGCGTCGTCCACCTGCGCGTAGCTGATCAGGATGACCAGATCACCGGGATGAACCAGGTGCGCGGCGGCTCCGTTGATACCGACGACGTCCGAGTCCCGCTCGCCACGGGGCCGACCGTGCCCACCCGGCACCCGAGCGTAGGAGTCGGCCCCGGATGCTGCGCCACGGGGGAAGGGCAGCGGCCGGGGCCGGTGCGGTGAACTCCAGCGTCCACGGCGAGGTGGTCAGCAACCGGTGCGAGACCCCGGTCCGCAGCCGTGCGCACGCCGAGGAGATCGCCGCGGAGAACGACGATGAGCTCTTCCGCGAGGGCGAGGAGTGGGACAGCGTCCCGGAAGGAGGCTGGAGACTGGGCTGGAGCCCTCCAGGCGATGAGCCCCTCGCGCAGGGCCACGAGGGGCGGGGGATCAGCGGGAGCTACGCGATTCGCGGCGGCGTGGCCGCAGCCGGCGGTAGCGCGTGTGCCTGCTGTTCGAGGCCGGGCGGTCCGCAGAGGCGGGAGCGTGCGGGGACTTCCCGACTGCCCCGCCGTGCAGCATCAGCAGCGTGCCGGTGGCGAAGACCACCAGGAACAGCGTGATCGATCCGATGGCCATCAGCACGGCAGGGGCGTGCAGGAACTCGTTGGCCAGGGCGAGGACCACGGCCGGCACGCTGCTTCCCGCGGACAGCAGCAGCATGGCGATGCCGATCGCGGACGGCGACATGGATTGGGCCTCGTCGGTGGAGACTTCCATTTTGGCGGGGCCGAGTTCCCACTTGAAGGTCAGTCCGGTGCTTTCCTTGAGCACGGCCGCGTCCGCGCGGTTGCTGGGTTCTTCCACGCTGAGGTCGAGATCCCTGGTGGCCATCTCTGGTCCTTCTCCCCTCAGCTGTCCTCCGTCTCCTAAACCGCTCACACCCCGACGCTAGCGATCAGCTGCGATGTGCATCAACTTTACTTTTCCTTCCCTTACGTGACTGTTACTCAGTTCCGACGCGGTGGTGACGGCATCGGGCGGTGTTCATCCGCGAAGCATGTCTTGTGCATGCATGATGCGCGTAGTGTCCATACGATTGCTTGACAGCGTATGTACGATCGGGCATCTTGGATGCTGTAGGGGTCTGGTCAGGTCAGGCCGCGGACGGATCGGACGAAGGGGAAGCCGTCACATGTCCACCTCGCACAAGGGAGCCGCTGCCCAGGAGTGGCAGAGCGCCGGCCCGACGCGTATCACCGTCAACCTCGCCCCCAAGGCGGCCATGGCACTGGACCAGGCCGTCAAGCTCACCGGCGACACCAAGACCGACACCATCAACCGGGCTCTACAGATCTACGCCTATCTGGAGAAGGTCACGCAAGACGGCGGCACCCTCTACACCAGGTCACCCGACAGCGACGAACTCGAACGCCTCTACTTCGTCTGACCAATGGAGCAGTAGCCCCACGAGGGCCTGTCCATCATCAGACAGTGCCTGAAGCGGCCGTTGACGGCCTGTTCCCTCTGACCGGGAGTTGCCCCACGGGCGCCAGCGCACTGCCACCACGCCACCCCATCCCGCTTCCGACCGGCCCGACGGCCATCGTCGCCGCCGCCGACCCACAGCGCCGGCACGGGCAGTCGTCCCGTGTCCTCGTCCTCAATCCCTGAGGCGGGCGGCACAGTCGGGCCCGTTTCGCCGGGCCGGCTGCTGATCGGCGACATTCGCCGTGTGTGACGCAGGCGAAGCGAGCCCCGGACCGACCGGTCCGGGGCTCGCTTGTATCTGCCGTATCTGCGAGGACAGGCTTTCATCCGTCGGGGTGGACTGTTTTCCGCGAGTGAGAGTGGGAGCATGTCCGCGCCTGGCAGGCTGCGGACGCGGCTCGCGCCGAAGCCGCGTCCGCGCGGCACGAGGGCGACGGCCCAGCCGTGCCGGTGGCCCCGATTGTGCTGCCCGTGCCCCGCCCGGCCGCCGTCACCCCGGCTCGGAGCCGGCCGCGTTTCCCGGATGGGCACCCCCGACTCCGGTTCCGCCGACGGCCGTTCACCAAGCGGTACGCACCGGCTGCGAGGTGATGGTGAGTCAGCGCACGTGGACCGTACGGACCTCCGTGGTCCGCTCCCCGGTCGGGTGACCGCCGCGCGGGCCGTCGACACCGTAGAGAACACCGCGGAACTGGAGCACGCCGCGATGGGTGGCCTTGACCTTCACATCGACCTTGGCCACCCCACCGCCGTCGAACTCCACGATGCGGCCACACTTCACGGCGTGCCAGGCGCCGTGCGTCCCCACGCGGTCCTGCACGCACAACTTCCCGTATCGCAGCCCGTCGCTGTCGCCCTGCCCCTTGACGTGCACGCTCTGCCCGACCTTCACGGTGCCCGGTACCGCGCTGAGCGTGGCGCTCCCCTTGGCGAACGCCGGCGTGACCGCCAGCACGGCCGCGGCCACGCCCATGGCACCCACCGCGGCGATCCGCGCACCCTGCCGCCCGACTCTCCGGTTCGCGGCTCGCCCTGTTACGCGATGCGTCATCGCTGTCCTCCCGTTTGGTTGTCAACTGGTCGTCATCTGGTGGCACACCTCTCGGGACCGGGCGCGCACCGTCGTCCGTTTCGCTACCAACCTGATCCGAGGCGCTGCCGGACGGCTAATGACGCACTAACACACCGCTAATGCTGCGACCGCCCCATCATGGCCAATGCGATCAATTGCTCCAAAATCCAGATAAACCAGCCCGCAGTCCTCGTGGATATCTCGACTACCAGACGCACACGAGGTCGAACAGCAGTCGATTTGCCTCCGCGCCGGCATCCGAGTCTTGCACCAGCCGCTACCCTGCGGGCCAACTCGGCGCTCAGCGGCCAACTCAACCGCTCACGGGCCAACTCGAAAACGCGGTCGCAGTCGGGCCGAAGGCGAGGGCCGTCAGGGCCTCGTCCGGGATGTCAATGATCGGTGCTGTGTCACACGACCCGTCGGGCACGCCCTACCGTCAGGGCATCCGACCCGCGGGTTCCCGCCGAAATGCCTTCAGTTTTCGCGAACTCGCGGGGATCAACGGGGCCCCGGCAGTGCTCGCCGAGAATCCAGCGGAGAAGCAGCTCCTGGCCTGGCCCGTCGCTGTGGAGCCGGTGCATGCCGGTCGAGGTTCTGCGCGGCTACGGGATGTCCCGGGCGCAGACGCGTACGGACCAGCTGTGCCAGGCGGCGAAGTACCTGGGGTTGCGGCCAGTGAAGTCGCTGGAGCTGAAGGGCTGGACGGGTTCCTGCTGGCCCCCGCAATGGAGCACGACTCGCCGTTGCTGTTGTTCCGCCTGGGCCGTGTGCACCTGCGCTCGGCGAGGGTGATCCGGCCCGGTGTGGTCACGCCGCTGGAGAAGGTCGGCACCGCCCGTCTGGCCGACGAGCGGGAGACCCACGCCGTTCACTCATCTGCTGGCGCCGCCTGCAAACCGCATTGCGTTAGGAGCTCTTAGAAGTCGTCTCATTTGGTGAATCTGCGGTAGCAGATGAGGCTGCAGGCGATGGCGGTGAAGGCGAGAAAGTGTTCGGCTTTGCGCTCGTAGCGGCGGTGCAGGCGGCGGCAGCCGGCGAGCCATGACATCGTGCGCTCGATCGTCCAGCGGTGCCGACCCAGTCGGGTGGAGGACTCGATGCCCTTGCGGGCGATTCGGTGCCGGATACCTCGCCCGCGGAGCCATCGACGCAGGTCGTCGTAGTCGTATCCCTTGTCCGCGTGCAGCTTGGCGGGCCGTCGTCGGCGCGGTCCGCGGCGGGAGCGGATCGGCGGGATGCCCCGGACGAGCGGCTTGAGTGCCTGGCTGTCGTGCAGGTTCGCTCCGGAGATACCGATGGACAGGGGTAAACCGGTCCGTTCGGTGATCAAGTGGATCTTCGATCCCTTCTTGCCCCGGTCGACAGGATTCGGACCTGTCAGCTCCCCCCTTTCAGGGCCCGCATGTTCACCGAGTCGATGGCGCAGCGCGACCAGTCCAGGTCCCCGCGCGAACCCAGTTCGTCCAGGATGACGCGGTGGAGCTTGGCCCAGACCCGGGCGGCGGTCCACTCAGTGAAGCGCCGGTGCGCGGTCGGCCCCGACGGGCCGAAGACCGGCGGTAACTGCCGCCACGTGCAGCCCGTCGTGGCCACAAAGACGATCGCCGCGAGGACTTCACGGTCTCCGTATCGGCGCCGGCCCCCGCCCTGCGGCCGTGACGGAGTAGGCGGCACCACCCGCTGGAACAGGTCGTACAGCTCGTCCGGCACCAGGCGTTCCACGATCAGCACGAGCCCAGACTACCGACGAGGCCAAATGAGACGACGTCTTAGCACCGTGAGGTCTCTCATGTCCCAGTCTCCAGGTGCCCACGATCGAGGGGAAGCTTCCAGAGGCGGCCTGTCACTGAAAGCGGTACTGCCCTTAGCTGCGCAAGGTGGCACGCAGGCGCAAGCCGACAGTTGCGAGACCTCCGAAGGTCGTGACCTGATAGCCGGGTTGAGGTCCGGGCGGCTCGCTCAAGTGATAGCAGCGGGCGGTCTGCGCGGTCAGGAGCGTCAGCATCGCCATGGCCAGAGCGGCTCCCTCGCAGCCATGCGGCCCGGTACCGAAGGAGAGGAAGACCCCGGGTTTCGCCGGCGAGCCCGAATCATCGAGCCAGCGTTCGGGCCGGAACCGGTCCGGCTCGGAGTGTTCCCGTGCGTCGCGGTGGGCGGTGTAGGGGCAGACGAGAACGGTGGACCCGGCGTCGATGGAGTAGTCGGCCAGCTGGGTCTGTCGCGTGGCGCGCCGGACCAGTAGCCAGCTCGGAGGGTGCAGTCGGAGCACCTCGCGTACCAGTGCCTGGGTGTATTGCAGACTGTCGAGGTGGGTGCTGGTCGTCGCCGCCGGGTCCGTGGGAAGCAAGGCGGCTTCAGCCGCCACGCGGCCCGCTGCCTGGGGGTACCAGGCCAGGTGGAGCAGGATCCAACTGGCTGCCCGGGAAGGCGTCTCGAAGGTGGCGACGGTGATTCCAGGGAGTGTGTCGAGGATGGCCTCTTCCGTCAGTAGGCCGTAGCGGGAGGAGGGCTGGAGCATCTGTCCCAGCATGTCGTCACCGAGCCGGCCCGATGAACGGCGCCGGCGGACGATGGGCCGCAACGCGTTGGTGAAGGCGACTTGCTGCCGTGTGCGAAACCGCCGTGCCGGTGTGGGGACCCAGCGCGGCCATACCCAGCGCGAGGGGCGTTCGAGCACCTCCCGGGCCAGGAAGAGCTGTGAGGCAAAGGGCAGCAGGGTCGGAGCGTCTTCGGAGAAGACGTAGTGCACGCCGATCTCTGCCAGGGCGTTTCGGACCAGCGGCAGAACCTCGACGTCCTGGCCTGTGGGCCACTGGTCGGGAAATCGAGCGGCCCCGGGCGCAATCTCACCGATCCGGGCTGCAACCGCCTGCGGGCGTAGACCGCGCATGCGGGCGGCGTGGGCGTGCGCACGCTCCTCAGGCGTCGGTGCTCCGCTCGACCGCTTCAACGGCGGGAAGAGAGGCGGGGACGCCTGGCGGAATTCCTGCGCGCGGCGCAGAACTGCTTCACACGGCCCAGCCGTAGCGGCTATGTAGACACCGGGCTCCAGCTGCCAGACGTCCCCACACTCGTCAGCGCCACGGCGCGCCAGTGCCAGCCGGTCGCGGCTCCAGGCCGCGAAGCTGCCTTCGGGCAACCGCGGCGGCTCATTCCTCCGGCCCATGAGATCGTCCCCGACTCTCGTACCTGCCCAGGCCGATATCGTCGGCAGCGTGTCTGGGAGTAGTCGGCGGGAGCCCGAGGGTGCCCGCCGACAGTGCGGTCAGCCCCTGTCGTCGGCGTACGCGTCCCATCCGGCCCCGTACGCACCGTAGTGGCGGGTGAAGGACAGCTTGCGGAGCAGCTTGACGATCATGATGCACTCCTCTCGCCTGTCTGAGCCTTCCCGGCCGAAAGTTCAGCAAGGAAGTTCTCGACAGCGCTAAATGCCACGTATCCCATTTTGCCACATACGTCCACTTATGCCGCAAGCCGATGGGAGCGGTCGTGGATAACCGCCCGACTCGGTGTGGTGGTTACCGGACGTGCGCGGAGGGAGCGGCGGGTGGCCGAAACGGTCGGCGTACGCGTCTGTCCGGCGCCGTACCAGGTGATGAAGGCGCCGATGAACACCACTTCGGCGACCATGCACAGCATTGTTTTGAGTTGGGCGAAGGCGCGTTCGCCGGGGGCTCGGAGGCGGGCCTGGTCGCGGTTGAACTGCTTGTCATGGTCGGGTTGTTCGTGGTGGCGCTTTCAGGGTGTGCGGACGGTGGCGCCAGCGCCTTGGGATGAGGATCTGTCGGGTCACGCAGGCCTGGACGATGCCGTGTGCACGGGCTGCGGTCAGGCCGTGGGTGCGGCCGGGTGTGGCCGGGAGAACCACAGTGGGGTTCCGTCCGGTGTGGCGATGACCTGTACGTTCATGCCGTGCTGCCTGTGCTTCTGTGAGTAGTAGGGCTCATCCGCGGCGATCCGATAGGTGGGGATGGGGTGCCGTCAACGATGACGAAGTCGCCTTCACCCAGGCCGACCAGAGCTTCGTGGAGGCCCGGTGCCAGGAGGCGAGAAGGCCGAGGGTTTCGTCGACGCACCGCCAGGCTGTCGCCTCGACACTCCGAATCCTGCTCCGACCTGCGCGAGCGTCTCGTTCTTTCGTAGATGTGCGAGCACGAGCAGGGTCTGCTTGAAGCAACCCAGCCTCCGCCGGCGTGTGTTGATCTCGCGTCGGCGAGCGTAGATCAGCCAGGAGACGTGCTCGACGAGCTCGTGCGGAACGTCGAGCGTGGAAGAATACCCAACCAACAGGGCCCCTCGGACGCTGCGTGATGAGTGATGCCAGCACGCCAACGACGAGCGGCCCTGCCTCGTCGCCCCACCCCGCTGACCAGGCATTTCACCCTTCCAGAGGCAGGATGGAAGAGGTTCACCGAGCTTCTTCGGCGTTGTCTCTCCAGCGTGAGGACTGCCTGGATCATTGACGTGAGGCGGTTGGGGCTGATGCGGGGCTTGCGGAAGATCCGCCATCGCTTGAGTCGTGCAAAGGCGCGCTCGACTGGGCTCCGCAGCCGGGAGCGCGCGCGGTTGACGGCCTTCTGCTGGATGGTGAGTTCGCGTCCGCAGTGCCGTTTGAAGGGGGGCAGAAGGTAGTGCCGCCGACTCCTTCGTAGGCCTTGTCTGCCAGGACTGGGATCTTCAAGCGCTCACAGAAGGTGAGCGGTTTTGTGAACCCAGCACCACTGCGTGCGGGTCGCGGGGAACACCTCGGCCAGGCCTCACCAGGGCCACGCTCTTCGCCAACCGCTCCCGCCCCGAGACGCGGGACGTGGTGGGCTTCCTCGCCGGCATGGTCCTGCCGCGCAGCCGGCAGCCCGCACGCGGCAGCTTCGCCGGCCTCGTGCGGATCACCCACACCACCGTCCGGGGCGCTTTCGGACACGCGGAGGTGCCCCGCCAGCTGCTGTCGCTGCCGGAGCTCACGCGGGAGCCGGGGCGGCGTCCGGACGACATGGTCTTCCAGCTGGTGGCCGAGGCACCCCGGTTGCTGCCCGCGCGGGGCCTGAGCTTCGACCTGCTGGTCCCGGAGGGACTGGGCACACGCTTCGCCTGCGACCTCACGCTGGTCCCCGTACGGGGAGGCTATGACGCCCTGCTGTACCACGACCGGGTGCACCTCGCCGACGCCCCGGCCGCGGTACTGGCCGGCTCCTACGCCGAGCTCGCCGCGCGTGCGGCGGCCCGGCCGGACGCGGACGTCACCGAGCTGGCGACGGGGCTCAACTGGTGAGGTGCGAGGCGAAGAACCAGAGGTTGCCCTCCAGGTCCCGCGCTCCGTACTCGCGCAGTCCGTAGGGCATGTCCTGCGGCTCGTACTCGATCACCGCACCGGCGTCCTTGGCGTGCCGGTAGTGCGCGTCCACGTCCTCGACGGTCATCATCACCCCGGCGTGTACGGCAGGCAGCTCGGAAGCGGGTTGGAGCTTCGTCTCGGCCCGTGCCTGACCGATGATCACGGTGTGCGGGCCGATCCCGGCCTGTGCGTTGACCACCTGCCCGTCGACCTCGTTCACCATCCGCTTCTCCAGTCCGAACGCCTCCAGCAGGAAGGCGAACCCCTTGGCCGGCTCCTTGTAGAACAGGTACGGGCTGATGCTGGGGGCGCTCGGGGCGGGTTGCTGTTTCATCAGGACTCCTCGGGTGGGGAACGATCGGTTGCGTACGCGAGCCACGCTAGGGGCCGGTCAGGGGCGCGTCTTGTACGGATTTCACCTCGAACGGCTACTCAGTCGGCGCGCAACCCGCCGCCGTCCGGCAGCCAGGACCGGGAGAACGCCGACGGGGAGCGCCCGGCGTAGCGGGCGAATTCGCGGCTCAGATGGCACTGATCGGTGTACCCGCAGCTGTGTGCGATGTCGGTGAGGCGCGTTCCGGTGTCGATCAGCCGTACGGCGCTGCGGAAGCGCATCACCTGCGAGAGGGTTTTCGGGGCGAGCCCGATCTCGTCGCGGAACCGGTCGATCAGATGCTTGTGGCTGTAGCCGGTGGCCGCCGCGAGGTCCCGCACCGCTACCTGCCCGGCGCTGCGCCGTATCTGTCGCCAGGCCCGCTCGGTGGGTGAGGGGGTGAGCCCGTCCGCGCAGGCGGTGAGCCGCTGGGCGAGCAGCGTGTCCAGGGTGGCGAACCGCTCCTCCCAGCCGGCCTTGCCTGCCAGCTGCGCCAGCCGTTCCAGCAGGAGCGCGTCCAGCAGTTCGGCGCCGCCGACGGCCTGGTTGGCCATCAGATGCATCGGTAGGCCGAGCAGGACCCGCGCGCCGACAGGGGTGAAGCGTACGAGAATTCCACTGGAGACCGGGGCCGTCTCCGTGCAGCGGTAGCGGTCCTGGGCGCCGATGACGAAGATCTGCTGCCGCAGTCCACCCTCCGGCCCACCGCCTTCGTCTGCCTGCTGACCGCGCAGTACGCGGACGGAGAGCTCGAAGCCCACGACCAGTGTGATCAGGTCGGAGGGGAGTTCGCGCCGTAGCCGGAAGCTGCGGCCGCTCTCGTCATAGCCGAGGTACCCGGCCACGAAGCGACGCAACGACGGCAAAGGGCGGCGCCACACGGTCTCCCAGCAGCCCAGCTCCGACTCGTGCCGCACCTGGCGCAGCCGCGCACCGGGGGAGGGCGGAGTCGGCAGCGCGTGCCCGGCCAGCGGCCGTGCCGCCATGGGCCGTTCACCGCCCAGGTCACCGCTCGGCGACATGCGGCTCCACAAGGGACTTGGGTGCCTGGCCCGCCCACGCCTCGGTGAGGAGTTCGGCGACCTCGTCGCGGTCGGCGTGCTCCAAGTGCACCTTGAGGAATTCGCTCTGACCCCACGTCAGGATCTCGAAGGTCTCCGGCGACGCTTCGACGCAGGCGTGTACCTCGTCCGCCGGGGCTTTGATGACGGCGATCCCGGCATCCGGCCAGAGCGTGGTGAAGATCCGGCCGCGGATCCGGAAGGACGGCCGCCCACGATGGTCCTGGTCCTCGGCCTCGGGGAGCGAGAGAGCCAGCTCTCGCACCTGATCCGTACTCACCATGGACGATCGCATCCTCTCCGACGACACAGGGCCCTGCTCCGGCAGGCTACCCCCGGGCGCGGTTGGGGGAGCGTCTCGACGAATGTGCCGGCGCGGGTGCCCAGGGCGACTGCGCGTACCGGCAGCGGCCCCGCCATGAGCGAGGTGACCAGCGCGACCAGCACCACCACCGTGTACGCGCCGGGCGACAGCAGGCCCGCCCGCAGGCCGGTCGCGGCGACCACGATGCCCACGATCCCGCGGGTGTTCAGATAGGCCGCCAGCGCCAGCCGCTCCCACCGGGCGGTACGCGTCGGCAGCGCCCCCAGATACACCCCCGCGAACTTCCCGCAGATCGCCACTACCCAGGAGGCCCCGCGCGCTCAACAGCACCATCGGACGCGCCAGCGCGGACAGGTCCATGCGCAGTCCGGCGAGTGCGAAGAACAGGGGTGCTGGCACGGCCGTGACGAAGGTGCGCAGCGGCGCCAGCCGTGCGGTGACCCCCGGTGCGGCGGCCAGCACCGTCCCGCAGAGGAACGCGCCGAGCATCGCCTCAAACCCCGCCGCCTGCGAACCCGCGGCGCAGACCAGCAGCGCCACCACCGTCACCTGGATCAGCCGCCCGGTGTCCGGGCGGCGCAGCCGCAGCCGTAGTACCGCATACCTCGTCCCGCCCACCGCGGCGACGGCGAGCAGGGCCGCAGCCGGGAGCAGCCAGACGGCGTGCACCAGGGCGGACCCGGTGGTCAGAGCGGTGACGGCCCCCAGCAGCAGCCAGCCGCGCACATCGTCGAACACCGCCGCCGAGAGGGGGAGTTGACCGATCGGACGGGCGGACAGCCGCAGATCCGTGAGGAACTTCGCCAGCACCGGCAGCGAACTCAGCCCCAGCGCCTCCCCGAGGAAGAGCGCGAATGCGGTCCGCCCCGTGGAGTGCGGGACCAACTCCTCCGGGAGCAGGAGGCCGGCCCCGGCGCCCAGCGCGGGCCCAGCGCCACCCCGGCCAGCAGCTCACCGGCGACCGCGGGCATACCCGGTCTGGCAGCGGCGCGGCCGAGCAAACCGGCCAGTGCGACCACCGTGGCCAGTTGCAGCAACATCACCGTGACCTGCTGTGGGGGGGGGGAGCGTGGCTGCCCCTGTCAGGCCGCTCACCGGGCGGACCGGAGCGGCACCGTCACGGCTGTGAGCACCAGGACTCCCTCGACCACGAAGGAGCCGCGCAGCACGGCTCCGGGCACCTGCACCCGGAAGCGCCCGTCGTCGGGCGTGAAGGTCACCCACGCGTCGTGGAAACCCAGCCGCTGCCCGGTGACCTGGCCCGCACCACGACCGTCCTGGTGGTGGCGCACCGCCTTTCCACCGTCGTCAGTGCAGACCGCATCGTGGTGATGGAGGCCGGGCGCGTCCGAGCCGTGGGCACACATGCGCACCTGGTCCAGGGCGACGCCCTCTACGCCGAGCTGGCGGCAACGCAACTCGTGAATGGTAACGACTCCCAACAAAATGAGGCTTCTTGATTACGAGAGTGACGGTGTGTCAGTTCTCACTGGCGCTGGCCGAAGTGGGTGCGAGCTACTGAGGTTTTCGGTTCGGGGTGATGTCATGACGGGGTCGGGATCAGCCCGGTCTCGGCGGTGAATGCGTCGAGCAGTCCGGGGTGGCACTGCATCGGTTTCAGGCGTGTACGGGCCAGTGCGGCGAGGCGTCCCGTAGCGCGGCGGAGGCCCCGACGGTGTTGACGACCTCCTGCGGCGCCACCGTGTCCAGCGCCTCGTGACAGAGCGTACGTCGCACGATGTCCGGGAGCACCTGGCACAGGAGGCGTGCCGCCTCGGGAGCGTCGATGCGCCGACCGCTGCCGGGCAGCGAGACACCCGACCGCAATGTCACCGCGCCGGGCCCAGGCCGCTGTTGACGCCCACGCGGCTCGTCCGGCGCCGGACGGAGGCGCGCCGATCCGACATGAGCTGCGGTCCAGGACCTCCTGGCCTCCGGCATCCACGTTCAATGCCTCGGACCGGGCGGCCATGGAAGCCTGGCGCGCCAGGAAACTCGCCAGTGCCCGGCGCCGGCCTCCGTGGACACGCCGAACACCGTGCCGTCCGGCGACGAAGGTGACTGTGACGAGGCCGGCACTGAGGTACGAGCCGGGAGTGTGCCGGCGAGCGTCACGAAGACCAGGACGAGGATGACGGTGGCGTCCGGTGACAGCAGTCCGGCGGCCAGGGTCGCGGAGTCCTGGCTGGGAGCTCAGGGGGGAGAAGTGCACAGCGGTCGTGGACCGGAGCGGAGGTGGGTGCGGACTCAGGGCTTGGTGGCCGAGGTGAGCAGCATCAGATGGCAGGGGTGCTCCTCGCCGTTGCGGAGGAAGGTGAGCCGTACGCGGATTTCACCTGCCTTGGGCGCGAGGGCGGGTTGTGCGGAGATGCTGCCTGGGGTGTGGGTGCCGTCGCCGGCGGCTCCGTAGGCTCCGCCCCGGTCGAAGTATGCGTTGCCGTTGTCGTCCATTGCCTCGAGGGAGAGCAGCACGGGGGTGGCGTCGCCGGCGTTCGGGAGGGGCGGGGCGATGGTGTAGTGGAGGGTGAAGGAGTCGTCTTGCCGCTTCAGGTCGTGGACGGAGAGTTCGTGGCCGCCGTTGAGGATCTTCGCCGACGCGAGGGGGGCGCGGGGGATGCGGCGTGTTGTCAAGAGGACTCCTAGATGTCGGTGGTGTTCAGGCAGCGAGCCCCGCGGTGCGGCGGGCGGGCGGCCCGGTGCGGTAGTGGACGTACTCGTGCTCCAGGCGGAAGCCGGCGGTCCAGGCCAGGAGCCGGCTGGGGCGGTTGTCTCGCGAGCAGGTCCAGCTGGGGGTGTGGCCGCGGGCGGCGATGTCCTGGCACAGGGCGGTGACACAAGCCAGTGCGAGGCGCTGGCGCCGGTGCTCGGGAACGGTGAGGCAGGCAACGTCCTCATACGCGCTGCCGCGGAAGTACGTGCAGGCCAGGGCGAGCACACGGTGCTTGTCAAAGGCTGCCCAGCCGTACCCGGAGGCGGCGAGGCCCGCCGGTCCGCCCCAACTGGCATGAATCCAGGCCGAATCGGTCCCCAGCGCGGCAACCGCTGGGGCATCCGAGGGCGTCAGCCGACGCACCGTCACCCCATGGGGCGGGCGCGGCGGCAAGATGGGGACTCGGTGGACGTACCCCATGCGCTCCCACGGCACGAGGCCCTCGAACGCGCAGCCCAGCAGGGGGAGGAAGCGGTCCGGTGCCTGGACATAGTGAGCGGAGAAAGGGGCGAGCACGAGCGGGGCCAGGGCGGTTGGTTCGCCGCGGAGCAGCAGGTGGTCGGCGCAGGCCACCGCGACGGCACGGGGGGCGACGGGACGGTCGGCCCACCAGTGACCGGCCCCCGAGGTCAGTGCATGTTCGGCCAGCGCAGTCGCCCCAGGGGGCCCGGCGGTGAACCAGGGCGACACGGCGCCGGCTTGTCGGTGGGAGAGCTTGATCACGGTGGCTCCTTGTGAGCGCGGGGCGAAGGGCGGGGCGACCGGGCGCCGCCCCGCTCGGTGGTTCAGCCCTGGTTGGCCTTGCTGCCGTGGTTGGCCTTCTTCTTGCGACGGGCCTTCTTCTTGCGGGCGCGCTTGGACATAGACGTGCGGGCCTTTCGTGTTGCGGGAGACCGCGCCTGATGGTGCGTCAGTCGGTGGTGTGCCTCAGGCGTGCTGGCCGACGAGCTGGTCGGCGAGTTTGCTGAGGCGCTTGACGGTGCGGTTCTCGGTGGCGGTGGGTGCCGGGTCGACGCGCTGGTCGCGGTCGTAGTAGGCGCCGTTGACGATCTCGGTGGCCGGGTCGCACAGCCGGACCACGTGGGCCGCGCCCTGCGCCGCGGTGTCGCCCTGGATGCCGTAGAGGGACAGCAGGTCCGTCTCGCAGACGCCCGGGTGGACGGAGACCGCGGTGACCCGGGGGTCGGCGGCGAAGACGGTGAGCGCGAGCTGTGACTGGGCGTAGGCGGCGAGCCGGGAGTAGCGGCGGGGGGGGGGGGGG
>NZ_KN708638.1:7120000-7150906 GCF_000805335.1 Streptomyces sp. CT34
TGCGGTGCAGCGAGGAGGAGACGTTGACGACGCGTCCGCCGGGCTTTTCCCCGAGTTCTCGGCTTCGCTCGGACAGGGGAGACCCCATCGTCAGGGCCGGCTCCAGGAGGCGGGTCAGCAGGTAATGGGCGAGGAAGTTGACCTGGAAGGCGATCTCGTTGCCGTCGGCCGTGAGGGTGTGGCGCTCCGGTGCGGCGGTGGCGGCGTTGTTGACCAGGACGTCCAGGTGGGGGTGTTCGACGATGACGCGCCGCGCCATCGTCTCGACCTCCTCCAGGTGCGTGAAGTCAGCGGAGAACGTGTGCAGTTGTGCGGCGTCGATGCCTGCGGTGGCGACGAGCGCATCCGTTGCCGCCTGGGCTTCCTCGGCGGTGCGGCCGTGCACGAGGACGGTGGCGCCGCGTTCGGCGAGCTGGCGGGCGGTCTCGTAGCCGATGCCGGAGGTGGCGCCGGTCACCAGGACGGTACGGGAGGAAAGGTCGAAGACGGACATGATCCATTTCAGGGGAGGGAGGAAAAGGGCTGAGTGCGCCGTACGGGCTGCTCAGGGCTATGGCGTACGGGCGCACAAAGAGCGGGGCGCCTGGTCAGGTCAGGGCGCCCCGTCCGAATGCGGGAGAGGTCTCAGCGCGAGGCGGAGTTCTCCGTGCAGCGCGGCGCACGACACCGGGCCGCCGGATGAGGCGGACGGTCGAGGAGGAGCCAGGCGCTGTTCACAGTCCCCATCAAATTCCGCCCCGCATCCGCCTTCAAGAGGTCCGCACCGCTTTTGACGTACCCCTGATGAACCCGATGGCCCGATCCATGCCCGATCTATGCCCGAACCATGCCCGATCCACGGATGCCTCCCTGTCCCGGCCGTGTGCTCAGTTCGCGGGCGTGCGCCGGTCGCGGAACCGGACCGCAACCGTCACGGCGGTCCCGGCGAGGAGCGGCAGAAGCATCGCGGCGAACAGCCAACCGGGTACCTCCTGATCGGCTGTGGAGCGCCACAGCACCCCGCAGCCGATCAGGAGCGAGACCCCCGTGCAGGCGTTGAGCACCAGCAACGCCCGGGCCATACGGAGTGCCGAGGCACGGGTGCGGGGCCGGTTGAGCGAGGAGCCGCCCAACCCGTTGGCGAACGACGCCGCTTCCTTCGGCAGCTCGGCCTGTGGAGTCACCCGCAGCGTCAGCTCGGCGCAGGCGGTCAGCAGCACCGTCGCCCCGATGTACACGAACACGAGCACGAACGCGCTACCGATCGACCGCGCTGTCCAGGCGTCCACCCCCTCGACGCCGATGTGCTCAGGTATCCGGCTCGGCAGGTGCGGATAGCGAAGGATGCCCCACAGGGTCAGCGCGGCGAGCAACGCGGCGTTGGGAAGCAGCCACGGTCGGACGGGAGATGAGAAGACCATGGGGCCAATTGTCCGGTGAGGAGGGGGACTTGTCGGGTGGTGCCACGCGTACGGGTCGCGTCAAGGTGTGACTGGCCGGTGGTGAGGGGTGCCGAGGTGCCCGGGGGAATTCAGCGACGGTTCGGCTGGGGCGGTGCTCCGTTCGCTGCCCGCTAGCGGTGGACGAGCGCGACGGCCATGGCGCCTTCGCCGACCCCCGAGGCCATGCGTTTGATCGAGTGGGCGCGGACGTCGCCGGCGCGAAGCGCTGAACGGCGGGTCACAGCGTCGGCACGATGGCGTCACGGCGCGGGTGCCGGCCGGGCGCGGCACTGCCTGCATCGGCCCGAAGGGTCGATGCACCCCTCACCGGGGTTCTTTGAGAGCTCATGCGGTCGAAGAGGTTGCTGCACTTTTCTGCTGTGCCGCGAATCCGAGTCCGCCTTTTGGATGCGGTCGGGCCTCTGCTGCTGATCCAGCGCAACGCGCCTCGGCAGAATGGTGATCGCGGGCTTCTTCGGCCTGCTCCTGGTCGGTGGTGCCGCGTCGCCCGCCCTGGCCGGGAGGAGTGGCCGTTCGACACGTCGAACGCGGCGTCCGGCGACACCTGGAACAATTTCCGGGCCGGATTCCGGTGCGAGGGCCCGGCACCCCGTTTCTGGGTCAATGGGCCCGTGAACAGCGGAAACTCCCGCAATTCGCAGAACGTCCAGCTGCCGGCGAAGGCCACCGACGGCGGCAGCCCCCGAACAACAGCGGTTCCAGCAACTCCGGCAACACCGGGTCGGGTTCTTCGTCGGGCAGTTCCAACAAATCGGGCTGACTCTGCCCGTCATTCAAGTACGGCGGCGCCGCCCGTCCACCGACGTGGGTATCCGCACACGCCTCAGGCCCCGGGAAATCCGGGGCCTGAGGCGTTTTCCGGACGCTGCCGGGCCAGGTCCAGGGTCAGGGGAGGAGGGGCTTGAGCAGCTCGGAGATGTTGTTCTTGCTGCCCGACTCGGAACCGCCGGCGGAGCTGAGGCTGTTGGTGGAGCCAGCCGCGGTTTCGATGTTGCCGCTGTTCACCGGGCTTCCGTGGTTGAGGAAATTGTTGCTCTTCATGCTGTTGCCGCTCTTGACCGGCCCGCCGGTGCAAGGATGCGGCGACTTGATCTTGGGCGACTTGTAATCGAAGTCGGGTAGGCGGTTGTTGCACAGCACGCCGGACAGCATTGCCGTGAGGGAGCCGAGATTAGAACCCATCGCGGCGTTGAGCAGGGATCCTCCCGGGTTGGTCGGTGGGGTCTGGGCCTGCGTGATTCCGGTGCCGAACAGCACCAGACCGCACGCCCCGGCGAGGGTTCCCGCCTGCACCAGTCCCGCCTGCACTAGTCTTTTCACGACGCTCCTTGCCAGATCGGCCTGTTGATCGAGACGTATCTTTCTGCGGCCGTCCGCGCAGACTGCCGACAACCCGCAGGGAGCCAGCGCTCGCGGGCCATATTCAGTCGCTTGGCCCAACCGCCCGCGCGAATGGGCAGGACCGGCCGGGGACGATAGATGTAGGGGACGACCCCACCCGGGTTGGGGCCGGACAGGCGCCGACCGGCGTACGACGCCGCGCCGATGGCCGATGAACGAGAAGGGCGCAGTGCTGTGCCGTGAGCGCCTCCACCACTCGGCGCTGACGGCCGACGAGCGAGCTACGGTCCTGGAGCTGACGAACAGCGAGAAGTACGCCGAGCTGCCGCCCGAGCAGGCCGGCTGGTCGGCTGGCCTGCTGCCCTGTTCCCTGCTGCGCGTCGAGGTCGAAGCCACCGGGGGTATCCACCAGCGGATGATCGCCGTCTGTCGCGAGTCCGACCGGACCCGCGGTCGCGGACTGATGGGCAGGCTCATCACCCCACGAGCAGCACGAGTTTGCCGCGCACAGTCCCGGCTTCGCCGACGCGGTGCGCTTGGGCCACCTCGGCCAAGGGGAAGGTCTGGCCGACCTTGATGGAGAATCGCCCGGTTTCGGCCATTCGAGCAACCTGGGCCAGCGCGTAGGTGGCACGGCCGGTACCGCCGTGACTGAAGCGGACGCCGGTCTGCTGCGCGCCGAGGAGGTCGGCGACCGTCATCACGTGCTCGGGCGCGCCGGCGAGCTCCACGAGTTCGGGAAGCACCCCGCTGCCGGCCACGTCCAGTGCGAAATCGACACCCGACGGCATGATGGCCCGGACCCGTTCGGACATCCCGTCGCCGTATGCCACCGGCTCGGCACCGAGCGAGCGGAGGGTGTCGTGCGTGCCTGGACTACCCGTGCCGATCACGCGTGCGCCACGCTCCACGGCAAGTTGGACAACGGCACTCCCAACGCTGCCGGATGCCCCGTTGATGAGCACGGTGCTGCCCGCTGTAGCGCCGAGCTGGTCGAGTGACCTTGCTGCGGTCTCGGCTGCCGCGGGGATCGCTGCAGACCTCGCATAGTCGAGCGAGTTCGGGATCGGGGCCCAGTATGACAGCACGGTCAGCTCCGCTTGGGCGGCTCCGTAGGGTGAGGCTCCGAAGACACGGTCGCCAACCGCGACGCCGGAGACATCGTCGCCGATCTCGTCCACGATGCCCGCAGCTTCGTAGCCCAGGGTCTGTGGCAGTTCCTGGTCCAACAGGCCCTGACGCTTCTTCCAGTCGCTGGCGTTGATCCCAGCGGCACGGACCTTGATGCGGATCTCTCCAGCGCAGGGATGGGGATCGGGGAGATCGACGATCTCAAGGACCTCCGGGCCGCCAAACCGGCTGAACCGTGCTGCCTTTACGACGCACTCCTTCCAGGGAAGAAGTGGCGGATCGTCCGATACCGCGTGTGCGCGCGCTCCCTGTCCGGCTGTCCGCTCGGCACCCGAAGCGCGTTTCTACTCCGATGCATCGATCCTACGTCATGGCCGTCCGCACTTGGCGAGTGCCTCCGGGACCACCTCGACTCATGATCCAGCCTGCTCCTGTGCCTGCGGCACAGCGGGAGCGCGGCTGTGGAGAACCCACGAGATCCGATGGCGTTCGACGCCGGCCGCGCCCGGAAGCCGGTACAACCCGACCGCACGCCCTCGGTGTAAGACAAGCGCCTGGAAGGGTTCTTGGCGGGGAGCATTGCATCGGCGTTCGTCATATGCCTTCCCAACCCCATGAAAGAGAAAAGGGAAGGAAAAAACAAGGGGGGTGCAGCCAGTGCCCGGCGCGCTTTCCACCGGGCTGGTCCCACCCTTCGAACGCGCGCCGTCCTGACGGCCGCGTTCGCCCCGCCCAACCGCCACCCCCGACCGCATCCCCCCTGGTCACGGAAGCGAACCCACGGCCGGCTTCACCCCACACACCACTTGCGCCATCCCGCGCCATCCCGCCGACAAGAGCGAGCGATCCCTACCCTCACCACCTCACACCAACACACTTGAAATCTTTGGGACATTCAGGGCGCCGGTGCCACCAACTGCGCGCCACACAACGACTTTCGGCCGTTGACGCCCGATGCGGCAGCCGCATAACTTCCTGCCCCAAGTCGGCCCGCCGAACAGAGGTTCCACCGGAATTGTCGCTGGACTCTCCAAGATCGGCAGTCCGGCGTTGCAGGCTCCTTACCCCCCACACCCATGGAGCCGCCCGAACACCACGACCGCCCCGGCGGCCGAAGGGCACGGGCTGCTGCCTACGCAAGGAGACTCCGTTGCGGACCTCGCCTCGATCCCGACCGTGCCGCTCCGGCGCACCCGCTGCCGCACCCCGCCCTCTGACGACAGGCACACCTGGCGCCGTCCCGGGCACCTGTCGCCCCGCGCGATAGCCACGCGCCCTTCGACCCACCACTCCGCGCCGTGCCACCTGCCGCCGACCGGGCACACTTGTTGAACTTCCTTGCCTCACAGGGGCGTTGAAAAACAGCTCCGTAGGCCACTGGTCAGCGGGCTCGCCGGGTCCACCTCGGCCACCACAGCACGGCACGCGTCGCAACGGTTCCGTACGAGCACCGGCCTGCGCTGCTCCGTATGCCCGCGCCCGGCACCACCGGATCCCAGGCGCACCCCGCCTCCCCCTCCAAGCTCCGCCGGCCGGCTCCGGTCGGCGGCCCCTGACCCGCACCGGGTCACAGAACCTCCGTCCGTCCCTAGGAGACCCCCCACATGACCACCTCGCACAAGAAGAAGACGAACACCAGAGCCCGCGCTGTCATCGCCGCGGCCACCGCCGGCGCCATCGCCGCCCTGTCCGCCGGCATCGCCTCGGCCTCGGGCACCTTCGACACCCACGCCGACGCGCACCACCACTTCGCGCTCGGCGCCCAGCTGCCGTCCGGTGGCAAGGTGAGCACGCTCTCCTCGCACGCCTCGGTCGTCTCCCGCCTCGCGGCCCTCTCACCCCACGAGAGCGGCGCGCCCCAGGACGTGCCGGACAGCGTAGACCTGAGCCAGTACGCGATCGCGCCGGGCAACCAGGGCAGGGTGGGCTCCTGCGTCTCCTGGGCCATCGACTACTCCGGCTACAGCATCCAGGAGAAGCAGCAGGGCATATCCGGCGGTCCGCAGGCACCCATGTACACGTACGCCCAGATATCCAAGGGCAACGACCAGGGCAGCACCCCGGACGACACGTTCAGCATCGCGGAGTCGCAGGGCGTCGACTCGAAGTCGGACTACACCCAGGGGGACTTCGACTTCACCACCCAGCCGACCGACGCCGAGCGCCAGAACGCCGCGCACTGGAAGCTGTCGGGCCACACCAAGCTGCACACCGGCAACCAGATCCAGGCCGACGTGAAGCAGGCCCTCGCCGACGGCGAACCGGTCGCCATCTCCCTCCCGGTTCACCAGAGTTTCCAGGACATCTCCCAGCAGACGGCGGCCGACTACTCCTACCGGCCCGGCGGCGCCGAGGACCCGGTTCTCGGCGGCCACGAGATCACCATCGTCGGATACAACAACCAGGGCGTCCGCGTCGAGAATTCCTGGGGCGGCAACTGGGGCGACGGCGGCTACGTCAACCTGTCATGGGACTTCCTGTCCAGCCAGGTCCAGGAGGCCAACGCCATCGGCAAACTCGCCAAGTAGGCCCGGCAGTTCCCGCCCGACGCCCGTGCGCACACGACCCATTCCTCTCGACATGTCACGTACGGGCGCGCCGGTCGGGGTCGGGCGGCACGGGCGCGATTCCCCGGACACCCGACCAGTGACAGTACGTCAGCTGACAAGTGTCCTCACACGCCATGCCGGCTCCCGTAGCCGGCCCCGCCGTGCGGGGGAGGTGGGCGCCGCCGACGTTCAGCGGCTCCCCCGCAACGAGCCGGCCGTGGAGCCTGACCACTGGGACGTGTGGCGCGCGCTGCGCGACGTCATCCGATGCGTCCGGAAGACGCCGGCGCCTCGGTCCCCAGCTCAAGGTCAGGGCCCGTGGCGTGACGGCTACGGGCCCTGATCCGTTCTACTGGGAGCGGTTCACCACGTGTCCAACGACTTCCGGTGCGGGGGCTTTGCCGGCGATGGAAGCGATCGGCTCGTGCCGGTCACAGGCGGTTCCGGCATCGGCCAGCCATCGGATTGGAGGGGCTGCGGTAGTCGATCAGCAACCGGTCAGCAGCCGGTCAACAGTCGATCAACAACGTGCGGCGGTTGCTTGTGCTCCTGGGGTTCGTGTCCGGCCGGCTGGGACAACGGCGGCATGGGCGAGTTGAAGGGGAGGGCTCATGAACTGCACCCGGTGCGGCGCGGCGGTGATTCAGGCGCCGGACGGCAGCTGGTCGTGCAACTGCGGAGCG
Source organism: Streptomyces sp. CT34 (assembly GCF_000805335.1). GTDB lineage: Bacteria > Actinomycetota > Actinomycetes > Streptomycetales > Streptomycetaceae > Streptomyces. Next base: position 7,127,147 of record NZ_KN708638.1, read on the forward strand.
TCGGGCATCCAGTGACTGTGAACGCATACGAGGCTGCGAACTCGTACTACACGACCGATGACTGCACCGGGTGCGGGACCGAGGTGCACGGCATCTACGGGCGGTGGACATGTGCGTCGTGCGGGGCGTGCTCGCCCTACCAAGAGCCACCAGAAGGCTGGACCACCGAGATCACGCCCGAAGAACTGCGGGCACGAACCATCGCCTACGACAGACCGTGCCCCTGGTGCTCGTCGTCGGCGCGCTGTACGTCATCGCGTTGACAGTGGAGGATCGGGTTGACAGTGGAGGATCGGGCGCGCCGACCGGTCCGCAGGCCGGGCAGGCGACGAAGGGCCTGCGTTGCTCACGGGACACGTCCGTCATCGCCCGCCCCCACGATGTGGTAGCTCGGGTCGTGTCAACGGCTTCAGCGCCGTCGGCGAAAGTGTTGGTGACCATCGAGGGCTGGGCGAGTTCCGGGCTCGCTTCGCTCGTACCGACCGTAGATTCCGCACCGTTGGCACACGGGCCGTGTCGTAGGTGTCAAGGACACGCTCGACTCTCTCCCCGCTTCACCGGGTCGCCCGTGCGGTGTGGCTCCGGGCTCGCCGTGGCTGGGGTATGGGAGGCTTCGTGATCTCGTCCAGTCAATATGGGAGACCGGACATGTGACGTGGGAGGCAGCCGGTGGAGGAAAAGTTCCTGTCGTCTTTGGTCGCTGATCGGGTGCCTGTGACGATCTATCTCACGAACGGCAGCAAACTGCAGGGGCTGATCGTGGGCGTCGACACCGCAACGATCCTGCTCCGCGATCATCTGTCCCAGCTGGTCTACAAGAATGCGATCTCCACCATTGTGCCGTCGCGGCCGGTTGAGGGCGACATCGAGTAGATACCTCGTCCGCGATCCCGGTTTCTGTGCCTTCTCGGCCGCGAGACGTACCCCCAGCCTTTGTACGCTGCGGCGATGGCCGAAAGAGCGGGTGGAACTTCCGTCTGGCCCCGCAGTGTTGACAGCATCCGGCACCGGCCGCGGTCCCTTCCCCCGTGGGACAGCAGCCGGGGCCGACCCGTACCCTCCGGGCGCCGGGCGCAGAGTGTGACAGCCCCCGCCCGGCGCTCCGTCCTCTGCTTCGAACGGATCCGCCCGAACCGTCGATCCTGTGACCTACGCGTTCGTCACCGGTCCCAGTCCTACGCCTCGTCCTCTTTCGATCCGGCGTCGCGGTCGTCATCGCTGAGCAGATCGCTCACCTCGTCCTCGGCGGGCCTCGGTAGCTACTCACGGGGGAAGCCGGAGTCGATCAGAACTCTCGCGGTGCGTACTTTCGGTCCCGGGCGATGACACCCGGGACCGTGGCAGGGCTTGGGCTCCCCACTCCGCCCAGATGCCTCGCCTCGGCTACTCGATTTCGACGCGGCTGCTGTGCGCGGTGCCGGGTCCGGTGCCGGTGCCGTTGTTGTCCGCGGTGTTGGTGGAGCCGTCGGGGGTGCCGAGGTTGCGGCGGACCGAGTCGAGGATGGTGATGCCCTGGCCGACGAGGCCGGCGGCGATCTCGCCGAGGCCGTCGGTGCCGTTGAGGACGTTGACGTTGGCGCCCGCGAGGCCGGCGGAGGCTTCCTTGACGATCTGCGGGAGCTGGTCGATGAGCATCCGGTCGAGCGCGACCCGGTCGTGCGAGGCGGCGGCCTCGGCCTGGATCTTCATGCGTTCGGCCTCGGCCAGGGCCAGCAGCCGGATGCGTTCGGCCTCCGCCTCGGCGGGCTTGACGACCTCGGCGACCAGTTCCTGTTGGCGCAGCTTGGCGGCGCGCTCGGCGAGTTCGGTCTGCGCGTCCATCACCTCCTGCCGGGCGTGGGCCTGGGCGAGCGGGCCGGCCTGGGCGGCACGGGCCTGGGCGCGGTCCACCTCGGCGCTGTAGTCGGCCTGGACCACGGCGGTCTGCCGCTGGTACTCGGCCTGGTTGCGTGCCGCCTCCTGCTGGGCTTCTACCGATGCCTGGGTGGCCTGGGCCTGGGCGATCTGGGCCTGCTGCTGGATGGCGGCCTTGTGCGGGGCGGACATCGCCTCGATGTAACCGGTGTCGCCGTCGTCGATCGACTGGATCTGGAGCGAGTCGACGATCAGGCCGATCTTGGCCATCTCGGTCTTGGAGGTCTCCAGGACCTCGGTGGCCAGCTTCTGCCGCTCGGTGACGATCTCCTCGACCGTCATCGAGCCGATGATGGACCGCAGATGACCGGCGAAGATCCGGCCGGTCAGTATTGCCATCTGGTCCTGGTCGGACAGGAACCGCTGACCGGCGTTGACGATGCTCTCGGTGTCGTTGGCGACCTTGAAGGCGATCACGGAGCGGACGGTGAGGGTGATGCCCTGCCGGGTGACGCACTTTTCGGCGACCTCGGCCTCACACATGGCCAGGGTGAGGTAGCGGACTTTGCGGAAGACCGGCAGTACGAACGTGCCGTGGCCGGTGACCACGCGGAACGGCGCGCCGCCCTGGCCACGCTTACCTCCAGAGATCAGCATGGCCTGGTCAGGGGCGGGAACGCGGTAACCCAACAATGTTTGTCATCTCCTTAATCGGCGTCGCCGGCATCGCCGGGTGACGCGTCCAACGGCTCGGCCCACTTCATGACGTCGACCTGGCGCTCGCCACGGGACTCGCTCACGAGCACGGTCGTTCCTGCCGGAAGGGGCTCGGCGGACCAGGCGAGAAACGTCTCGGAGCCGCCCCGGATCCGCACCAGAACCTCACCGGGGCCGGCAGCCCCGCGAGTGCCGATCAGCAGCACTCCGGTACAGCCGATCACGGCGTCGTCCCGGACCATTCACCGCCGCCTTCTCAGGCGGAGAGTTCGTCACGGCGAGAGGACGGCCCCAGCCGGCCCGCGTGCCGCCCCACAGTCAGCAGTGCGGTTTGCAGCAGCACCAACGTGATGAGTGGGCGGACATCGGAGTCCGGATCCATGAAGGTCAGGACGCTCACCGCAATGGTTGCGACGGACACGGCTGCGAGGGCGCCCCTTGCGATGAGGTTCTTGTGCGCGTGCTTCATGACGTCACTCCTGCTCACGCGAACGGATTGCAAACTACCGTCCGGTATGGCGGTATCGACGCGACCTTGAGGAAGGTCCACCACGGCACACGCTCCCAGGTGTGCAGCCGCCGAGCCTCGCAGCCGGTGAGGTAGACCAGCAGCCGGTCGGCGAAAGAGGCGACCTCCTGAGCAGGAGCGGTGGTCTTCAGCAGGGTCCGCACCGCGCGCAGGAGGGCATCGGATGCCAGACGGGCGCCGGAGCCGATGCCGGGGGCCGAACGTGTGCGTGCTGCTTCGGCGCGCACCCTCGGTGTGAGACGCATGTCCGTAGGGCGGTTCAGGGGAGCTGCGGGCTCCATTACAGGGAGTTCTGACGCAGCGTCCCAACGATTCGGGACCGGACTGCGCTCACCGCGCGGAAGGAGTTCGTGTCAGATCCAGCTGGTCTGAAGGGCCACTTCCGTCGAACTTCCCTTCAAGCAGCAGGTGGCCAGCGTTCTTGAACTGATACGTCCCTGAGAATACCTGACGCCCCTTACCTTCCCAATGTTCCCAAATTTTCAGCTTCTTGGATGCGGGGTCAACCTCAAAGTGATGTTGTGCCTGCTGGTCGCCGAATCGGAAAACGACCATGTAGGCGCGGTTGCGTTCGAAGTACACCTTGTCAAGCGGTCGATGCATCCCGGGGGAGTGATACTGGCCCGCTGTGACGCTCCAAGCCCCGTCGAGGGGAGTCGGATAGACGTTGTTCTCGTTGGCGATCCAGTAGGTTCCGGCTCCTGTTGCGAGGAGGAGTGCTGTCAGGGCGGCGATCTTGGTCAGTCGACGGTTTCGCGGTGTATGCGGTCGCGCCTCTGCCTGCTCCGTCCAGAAGAGTCGCAGGAGGTCCTTGCGATGCTGCGCGACGATGACTCCAAGGGATGCTGCCGTTAGCAACGCGGCGAATGTCCCCTGGAAATCGACCCCGTAGATGATGTCGATCAGCAGGATCACGGTCATCATGCCCAGGCCGATACAGGAGGCCAGCAGGGTTGTCCGCCGCCAGCAGAGCAGCAGCGCGAGAACGATCTGGCCAACGGCGACGAGCGTGCCGAAGACGGGTGAGAAGCCGAAGTAGTGCCAGGTCAGCCAGAACCCGGACACCTTCGCCATGGGCTTGTCCAGCTCTGAGTCGAGCACGGTGAACTGAGCACCGTTGATCTTGGCGAACCCGTAGAAAAGGAGCACCACGGCGGAGAAGTAGCGGCACAGTCGGTACACAGCAAGACCCCGGTCATCTCCACAGCCGGCCCGCTCCGCGGCGGGCAGACGTGGGAAGCCGCAGTGCTCGCCGAGGATGACAGAGACGACGAAGCCGACGGGGATGGTGACCAGACGGGCAGGTTCGGTATCTCCGGCTTCTTTGCGCCGGTTGCCGTGAGGGCACGAGATTCCTTGTCTCCTTGGGTCGAGGTCCCCCGGCAGGAGGCGCCGGGGGACCTCGACACGGCACTGATCCCGGGAAAGCGGTGGCCGTGGAGGCGGGCCGCCCCGCCTCAGCCCTTGCTGACCGCCGCCAGGATCTCCGGCAGCCGTCCGGCCGCCCGGGGGGCCGCCAGGCGCAGGCCCAGGGCCGCGACGCCGAGACCGTAAACGGCGCCTGCCGGCAGCACGATCCACAACAAGCCGTGCAGGTCTGCCATATGGAGCACGATGGTCAGTGCCAGCAGCGGGGCGATCAGTGCGCCGGCGGCCAGCACTCCGATGAGGAAGCTGGACCAGACGAGCGAGCCCTGGCCGGCCGCGATGTTCTTGTTGCCCTCCGAAGGGATCGAATACGGGGACAGCACCGAGGCCATCGCGCCCGTGGCCACCAGTGCGCCGAACAGGGCCAGCGAGAGCCCGTATACCTCCGGGAAGGCCGACCACGGACCCATGAAGGCCGCGGCGGCGACGGTGACCAGCGTGACGTACGGGACGGCCACCAGGGCCACGGCCAGCGCACGCGCCTTCAGCTCCTCGTAGGCGTCGCGCGCGGTGGCGATCGTCGAGGCCACCATCCAGAACGCCGAGTTGTCCTGCCCGAACTGGTTGGACATCTGCGAACCGAGCATCCCGGCCGCCCACAAGACGGTGTAGATGCTGCGGTTGCCCTGCACGGACCAGAGGACCGGCATCAACAAGCCGAAGCCGAGCGACGTAGTCCAGGACATCTTCGCCTTCGGGTCGCGCCAGGCGTAGCGCAGCGTACGCAGCATGACCGTGCCCGTGCGCCCTTGCGGCAGTAGCCGTGCGAGCCCTCGTCCCCCGGCGTCGGCCCGGCGTGCGCCGTCCTTCTCGACGGCCTGGAGGGTGGAGGAGTCCGGGGCGGTCATCAGGGTGGTCAGGGTGCGCTGCCACCACCACAGGACCAGTGCCAATGCCAGCGCCGTCAGCGCCAGGCCGGCCGCCGCGCGCCCGTAGGCGCCGTGCCCGGCGTCGTCCACCGCGCTGATCGCGGAGGCCGGCGGTACCCAGCGCAGCGCACTGCCCAGCGACTCCAGGACAGGCAGGTTTTCGGGGTGGCCCAGCCGTTGCACGGCGAGGTTGAAGCCCTGGGCTCCGAGGGCGATGAACAGGCCGCCGAGCACGGCGAGATCGCGGCCCCGGCGACTGGTCAGCAGCCGCACCGAGGCGGTGGCGACCGACCGCGCCAGGGTGACGCACACCAGCACCACCAGGACGACGGCCGCGACGCCGACGACAGCTGCGACCGCCCCGCTGGCGACCGAGATCACCGCGCCGGTCGCCACGGCGAGTGTGACGACCGGGCCGATCCCGATCAGCGACACCACCAGCAGCGCACGGATCAGCGGGCGCGGCCGCAGCGGCAGCATCACCAACCGGGTCGGGTCGAGGGTCTCGTCGCCGGTGGGGAAGAAGAGCGGCATCACCGCCCAGCCCAGGGTGAGGATGCCGATGAGAAGGGCGGCGAGCGCGCCGGCGTGCGGTGTGCCGCGCAGCGCTATCAGGCCGAGGACGGCCAGGCCCGCGACGACCAGGCCCATGAACGCGGAGGCGATGTACCCCACCGTGCGCCCCGGTGACTGGCGCACGCCGTTGCGCAGCAGCGTCAGCTTGAGCCGGATGAAGACGGCGGTCGGCGACGCGGGGGCGGGGGCGGCTGTGGCGCTCATCGGGCGCCGCCGCCCAGCCAGTCCAGGTTCTTCCCGGCGCCGCGGTGCGCGCCGACCAGTTCCAGGAAGGCGTTCTGCAACGAGGGTGCATCGCCGCGCACTTCGGCGATCGGGCCCTGGGCCCGGATGCGCCCGGCGGCCATCACCGCGACCCAGTCACACAGGGACTCGACCAGCTCCATCACATGGCTGGAGAAGATCACCGTCGCCCCGGAGGAGGTGTAGCGCTCCAGGACGCCGCGGATGGTCTGCGCGGAGACCGGGTCGACCCCCTCGAACGGCTCGTCCAGGAAGAGGATCTCGGGGTTGTGCAGCAGGGCCGCGGCCAGCCCGATCTTCTTGCGCATACCCGTGGAGTAGTCCACGACGAGCTTGTGCTGCGAGCCGGACAGGTCCAGGACGTCCAGCAGCTGGTCGGCCCGCTTGTCCACCTCGTCCCCCGACAAGCCGCGCAACCTGCCTATATAGCCGAGGAGTTCACGCCCGGACAGCCGCTCGAAGAGGCGCAGGCCCTCGGGCAGCACGCCGATACGCGACTTCACGGCCACCGGGTCGCGCCAGACGTCGTGCCCACCGATCTCGACCAGCCCGGCATCCGGCCGCAGCAGACCGGTCACCATGGACAGCGTGGTGGTCTTGCCCGCACCGTTGGGGCCGACCAGGCCGATGAAGTGGCCCGCGGGCAGCGTCAGATCGATGCCATGGACGGCGATCTGCTCCCCGAACCTCTTCCACAGGCCCTCGATACGGACCGCGGGCGGGCCGCCCACGGCGCCTCCCGGGGCTATGTCCGACCCGTCCTGTTCTTGCGTCTTTTCCTGGGTTTTCATTTCGCCGGTCACGGCTTGCCTTTCCATTCCCCGTAGGGGGCCTGGTCATGACCCCCGTTCGGCGTCCCACCATACGAGTCGCCGCCAGCAGGACAACGGGCGGGCGTTCGAAGACCGCCATGGCCGCGAATTCCCCGAGACCACCAGACGTGAAACGCAGAAGATCCGAGATTCCCGCGGAGCCCCGGCCGCACCGCTTGCACGGCGTCAGTCATCTGACATGGGCGCAACGCTGTGCGGCAACTGTTCATGATCGCGGTGGCCGTAGCCATGCCCGAACCGCGCCCCGCAATACCTGCCGGTAGCAAATGCCGAATCGGGTGTTGTGCCACTGCATTGATTACCGAGCGTGGGTGGGTGATACGGCTACGTAATGCATACGCTCCAGCCCTACTCCCAGGAAAGCCAAGGTGGTTGACAGGGTGTCATTGCCCTACGGGCCACAAGTACGGTAAAGATTCTCTACCCAGGGCATAGATGTGCGCTTCTCCATCCCCATTGCATTCACCTGCGAGGGCGCCCGTGGCATGCCCTGCGTTTCCCCCACACGAAAGAGTTGAGATATGCGCTCCCCTCGACTCTCCATACCGAGGAGAGCCCTGGCGGCAGCCGCGGTCGCCGCCGGGTACCGCCAAGTGCTGATCACGGGGCGAAGCGCCACGAAGGAGGGCGGCTGCCCATGAAACACGCACGGAGAAAACAACGCAGCCCGATACGGGCGCGGGTCGCCGGTACTACGGGGGCACTGGCCGTCTTCCTGACCGCCGGGATCGGGTCGGCCGCCGCGGCCGGGAAGGCCACCGTGGCGCCCACGGCCAAGGCGGCGCCGGAGGGCAGGGCAGCGCACGAAGACCAGGCGTCACCCAAGGCCAAGGCGACGCACGAAGGCAAGGCGTCTCCCCATATCAAGACGGGGCCGGAGGACAGGGCGAACGCCCCTGGGCAGCTGACGCTTCCCGCCCCGACCGGGCACTACCGGGTCGGGACGGTCGACCTCCACCTGGTCGACCCGCACCGCACGGATCCGTGGCTGCCGGGCAGTCGGCCGCGCGAGCTGATGGTTTCGCTGTGGTACCCGGCCACGCACACCGCTCGCCACCCCGCCGCGCCCTGGATGCAGTCCGCGGCCGCCGCACACCTCCTGGCCGCCATGCAGGTGCCGCCGAACACGGTGGCCCTGCCCACCACCGCCGGGCACACCGGCGCCCCGGTTGATCACAAGGCCGGCAAGTTGCCGGTACTGCTGTACTCGCCCGGGCGGGGCTCGGACCGCGCGACGGGCACCGCGCTCGCCGAGGATCTGGCCAGCCGCGGCTACCTGGTCGTCACCCTCGACGACACCCACGAGTCCTCCGAAGTACAGTTCCCCGGCGGGCGGGTGGAGACGAGCACGATGCCGCCAGGCACCCCCGCGACCAAGGTGTTCGCAGTCCGGGTCGCCGACACCCGCTTCGTCATCGACCAATTGGCCGCCATCGACCACGGCCACAACCCGACCGTGGAACACACGCCTCTTCCCCACGGGCTGGCCCACGCGATAGACATGAACCGCATCGGAATGTTCGGCGCTTCCCTCGGCGGAGGAACGGTGCCGGCGGCCATGCAGGCGGACTCCAGAATCCGCGCCGGTGCGGACCTCGACGGACAATTCTTCGGACCGGAGAGGACCCGGAACCTCAACCGCCCCTTCCTGCTGTTCAGTTCCCAGCACCACAACCGCAACGACGACGGGAGCTGGGCGACCTTCTGGAAACAACTGCACGGCGATCGGTACGACCTGAAGCTGCGCGGCGCCGAGCACCTCTCCTTCCTGGACTGGGAGGCTCTCTTCCACGAGGCGCCCACCGCCTTCCACCAGACTCCCGCCTCACTCGTCCAAGCACTCGGCCCTATCGCCCCCGACCGCGCCATCGAGATCCAACGCGTCTACCTCGCGGCCTTCTTCGACAAGGAACTGCGCCACCGGCACAGCCACCTCCTCGACGGCCCCTCCCACCACTATCCGGAGGTCGCCTTCGTACGCTGAATCAGGCAGGCGGTGAGCCGTTCCCGAACTGCCTGCCCAACCGGCGAGTTGGTGAGCGGGGGCGGGCAGTGACGGGTGAGGGGTGCAGCAAGTGGTAAACCGACCCCGCCGCAGTTCCGAAGTTCCGACTGCTGGCGGCCCTGTCCACGCACGGCGCGGCCAAGCTCGTCCAGGTCGCCGAGTGGCTGGGCGCCAACCCGTCCACCGCTGATCGAGGCCGTGATCGCGTTCGCCGAAACCGGAGGGGAACCGCCCCCCGGCGCCGGCCCTGATCTTGCACCCGCTGGGACGGCCGGACCCAGCCGGCCCCTCAGCATCCTGATGTCGAAGCGACCCGGAAAACGCCTCGGACGTCCATGTGTCCAGCGCAACGATGACGAAGCCACCTCTGGTGACGGTGGACGTAGGGCGGCTTGAGTTATGAAGCCGCACCGATGCCGACACCACGGCGGAGACTTGTTACAGCGACGTGTTGCCGTCCATGGGCGTGCAGATTCGGACGGCAGCACGGCGGAGGGCGCACATGGACATGGCTGGGCGGCACGCTCCAGCGCGTCGCCACCCGTCTGAGCGTGCCCACGGCCGGAACCGGCGCACCATGGAAGGGCACACGCACAACACGGGGTTCGACCTGGCAGGAGTCCGTCGGTGGGACGTGGAAGGTTGCGGATCTTCCTTGGGGCCGCCCCAGGGGTCGGGAAGACGTACGCCATGCTCGCGGAGGGGCAGCGGCTGCGTTCGCTGGGTGCGGATGTGGTGGTGGGCTTCGTCGAGCCGCACGGGAGGCGGCCGACGGCGGCCATGGCCGAGGGCCTGGAGACGATCCCCCGGCGCACGCTCACCCACCGCGAAGCGACCTTCACCGAGATGGACCTCGACGCGGTGCTTGCTCGCCGGCCGCAGGTCGCGCTCGTCGACGAGCTGGCCCATGCCAACGTTCCCGGGACCCGCAACGCGAAGCGGTGGCAGGACGTGGAGGAGCTCCTGGACGCCGGTATCGACGTCGTGACCACGCTCAATGTCCAGCACCTGGAGTCCCTGAACGACGTGGTGCGGCAGATCACGGGGGTCCGGCAGCGGGAGACCCTGCCCGACGAGGTGGCGCGCCGGGCCGACCAGATCGAACTGGTCGACCTGCCACCGGAGGTGCTGCGCCGGCGGATGGTGCACGGCGACATCTATCCGCCGGACCGCATCGAGTCCGCCCTCACCCACTACTTCCGCGTCGGCAATCTCACGGCGCTGCGCGAAATCGCCCTGCTGTGGCTGGCCGACCGGGTGGAGGAGGGGCTACAGCGGTATCGCGCCGAGCATGGGATCGTAGCCCCGTGGGAGACCCGGGAGCGCATCCTGGTCGGCCTCAGCGGCGGCCCGGAGGGCGAGACGCTGATCCGGCGTGCCGCGCGGATCAGCGCCCGTACGCCGGGAACCGAGCTGCTGGCCCTCCATGTGGTCCAGGAGGACGGGCTCACCCGCGTCGACCCGGCCGTGCTGGACGCCCAGCGCACGCTGCTGGAATCGCTCGGCGGCAGCTACCACCAGACCACCGGCGAGGACCCGGTCGGGGCCCTGCTGCAGTTCGCCGAGGCGGAGAACGTCACCCAGATCGTGCTGGGTGCGAGCCGACACGGCCGCCTGGCCACGCTGCTCAGAGCGGGGGTGGGAGAGCGGACCATCAACCGGTCCGGCCCCATCGACGTGCACATCGTCACCCATGAGGAGGCCGCCGGGAACGCCGCGCTGCGGCTTCCGCGTCCGGGCCACGGCATGGGCCTGCGGCGCTACGGCACCGCGCTGGCGGGTGCGGCGGTCCTGCTGCCCGCGCTGACGCTCCTGCTCACCGCGGTACGCGGCCAGCTGGGGCTCGCCGGCGACCTGGTGATCTATCTGCTGGTGATCGTGGTGGTGGCCTTGGTCGGCGGGGTCTACCCCGCGCTGCTCGCCGCCGTCGCCGCGGCACTGCTCGCCGACTATTACTTCACCGCGCCGCTGCACTCCCTCGACATCGAGCGCCCCGACGAGATCGCCACCCTCGTCGTCTTCATCGCCACGGCGGTGCTGGTCGGCACCGCGGCGGGAGCTGCCGCGCGGCACATGCAGCGAGCCGTGCGGGCGACGTCGGAGGCGCGGACGCTGAGCCGGCTGGCCGCCGCCATGATGCGCGGCCAGGATCTGGCGGCTTTGGTGGAGCTGATCCGGGAGAACTTCGGCCTGAGTGCCGTCAGCCTGCTCGAACGGGACCCACGGGCCTCTCCGGTACCGCGCTGGTACGTGGTCGCCAGCGCCGGCGAGCGTCCGCCGGAGAAGCCGTACGAGGCCGATGTGGAGAGCCCGGTCGACGACGATCTCACACTGGCCGCCCGGGGGCCGGCACTGAGCACGGAGGAACGGCGGGTGCTTGCCGCGTGTGCCGCCGAGCTGGGGCTGGCCCATGCCCGGGGCCGCATCACCGGCCCCGGCGGGCCCGATGACCTGCTCGCCGACGCCGAACGCACCCGGGCGTCGCTGCTGCTCGCCGCGGGCCGCGATCTGCGCGCGCCGCTGCGCACCGCCGAGAAGGCGCTGGTGCGGCTGCGCCGCGGCGCTGGCAAGCGGACGCCGGACGAGAAGCGGCTGCTGGACACCGCACGCGCGTCCGTGCGCCGCGCGACGCAGCTGGTCGCCGATCTTGACGATCTGAGTCGGCTGCACGCGGGGGCGCTGGACCTCTACCTCCGTCCGGTCGATCTGGACGAGGCACTGGGGGCGGCGCTGGACGACCTCGGGCCCGGTGGGCACTCCATCGTGCTGCAACTGCCGGAATACCTGCCCGACGTGATCGCCGACGCCGCGCTCCTCACTCGCGCCCTGACCGCCCTGGGGGCCGACGCGCTGCGTCACAGTCCGCCGGACCGACCGCCCGTCATCACTGCGGAGGCGGCGAACGGCCGGGTGGCGATCCGGGTGGCGGACGGCGCCGCCGCCGACGCGGCCACGACAGCCGGCGCCACCGGCGCCCGCGCCGGCAGCCTGGCATTGCGGCTCTCGCGCGACCTGGCCGAGGCCATGGACGGGTGCCTGGAGACGACGGGCAAGGGGGTGCCGTTCACGGTGACGCTGATTCTCCCCGGCTCCTCGCCCGGCGGTGCACCGGCAGCCGGCCGCGAGCAGTGAAGCCCTCGTAGCGCCGTCACTCCATCGCCCAGCGGCGCAACAGGCAGCCCTGCCTCTTGGCTGATATAGCGTCAGAAATGTTCGATCCCCATCCAACCGGGCGTGGTGGACGTTCCCGCCCTTGATGACTCTGCGGGGGTGCCGCACGCATGTCGGACGTTGTCTACGTCGGCCTCACGATCGTGGTGTTCGCGCTCGTCGGTCTGGTCGCCAAGGGGGTCAGACGCCTGTGAGCGTGGAGAACATCGTCGGGCTGGTCGTCGCCGCCGGTCTCGTGGGCCATCTCGTCCTCTGCCTGGTCTTCCCCGAGAAGTTCCAGGAAGCAGCCGGATGAACGACACCCTCGCCGGCTGGCTCCAGATGAGCGTCCTGGTGGCGGCACTGGGACTTTCGTTCCGTCCCCTGGGCGACTACATGGCGCGCGTCCTGACCGGTGATCACCACTGGCGGATCGAGCGCCTGGTCTACCGCGCGGGCGGGGTGAACGGGGACGCCGACCAGCGGTGGCCGGTCTACCTCCGCAGTGTCCTGGCCTTCGCCGCGGTGTCGGTGCTGTTCCTGTACGCGTTCCTGCGGTTGCAGAACCACCTTCTGCTCTCCCTGGGCACCAGGCCGATCCCGGCGGATCTCGCGTTCAACACCGCGGCGTCCTTCGTCACCAACACCAACTGGCAGGTGTACTCCGGCGAGTCGGCGATGGGTCACCTGGTGCAGATGGCGGGCCTGGCGGTGCAGAACTTCGTCTCCGCGGCCGTGGGCATCGCCGTCGTGACCGCGCTGATCCGCGGCTTCACCCGGAAGAAGACCGAATGCGTCGGGAACTTCTGGGTGGACCTGACCCGGATCGTACTGCGCGTGCTGCTGCCCCTCGCCTTCGTCTTCGCGATCGTCCTGGTGGCCGCCGGCGTCATCCAGAACCTCCACGGCGCCCACGACATCACCACCCTCGCCGGCGGCCACCAGACGCTGACCGGCGGACCGGTCGCCTCCCAAGAGGCCATCAAGGAACTGGGCACCAACGGCGGCGGCTTCTACAACGCGAACTCCGCGCACCCCTTCGAGAACCCCAACGCCCTCACCAACCTGATCGAGATCTACCTGCTGCTGGTGATCTCGTTCTCACTGCCGCGGACCTTCGGCGCGATGGTCGGCGACCACCGCCAGGGGTACGCGATCGTGGCCGTGATGGCGCTGATCTGGGCCGCCTCGGTCGCCATCGTCACCGCCAACGAGCTGCACCGCGTGGGCAGTTCGGCAGGACAGGCGGCCGGCGCGATGATGGAGGGCAAGGAGACCCGGTTCGGGATCTGGTCCTCGGCGCTATTCGCGGCGGCCACCACCCTCACCTCGTGCGGAGCGGTCAACTCCGCCCACGACTCGTACACTCCGGGCGGCGGCGGAATGACCATCGTCAACATGATGCTGGGGGAGATCGCACCGGGCGGCACCGGTTCCGGCCTCTACGGGATGCTGATCCTGGCGATCGTCGCGGTTTTCGTCGCCGGGCTGATGGTGGGCCGCACCCCGGAGTACCTGGGCAAGAAACTGCGCGGCCGGGAGATGAAGTTCGCCTCGCTCTACATCCTGACCACCCCCGCCCTCGTCCTGATCGGCGCCGGGCTGGCCATGGCATCCCCCGGCGAGCGGGCAGCCATGCTCAACCCCGGCGCACACGGTTTCTCCGAGGTCCTGTACGCGCTGGCGTCGACCGCCAACAACAACGGCTCCGCGTTCGCCGGTCTGAGCGCCGACACCGTCTGGTACAACACCGCCCTCGGTGTCGTCATGCTCCTGGGCCGGTTCCTGCCGATGGTGTTCGTCCTGGCGCTGGCCGGCTCCCTCGCCGGGCAGCAGCCGGTCCCGGTCACCGCCGGCACCCTGCCCACCCACCGGCCGCAGTTCGTCGGCCTGCTGACCGGCGTGATCCTGATCGTCGTCGGTCTGACGTACTTCCCCGCGCTGGCGCTGGGGCCGCTCGCGGAGGGGCTGCGCTGATGTCCACGACCGCCGCGCCGTCCCCCCTCCCGCCGGGCGCCGGCCACCGGCCGCACCGGGTCTCGGGCGGGCTGCTGGATCCCAAGCAGCTGGTGAGGTCCCTCCCCGACGCCCTGCGCAAGCTGAATCCGCGCACGATGGTCCACAACCCGGTCATGTTCGTCGTGGAGGTCGGGGCGGTCCTGACCACGCTGTCGGCTCTCAGGACGCCCAGCGTCTTCGCCTGGATCATCACCGCATGGCTGTGGCTGACAGCCGTCTTCGCCAACCTGGCGGAAGCGGTGGCGGAAGGCCGCGGCAAGGCCCAGGCGGAGACCCTGCGCCGCACCAAGACCACGGTGACGGCCCGGCGCCTCGTCGGCTGGCAACCAGGCACGACCGACGCCGTGGAGGAGGAAGTACCGGGGGTCGACCTGCGGCTCGGAGACCACGTGGTCGTCGAGGCCGGACAGACCGTCCCGGGCGACGGCGACGTCGTCGAAGGCATCGCGAGCGTCGACGAATCGGCCATCACGGGCGAGTCGGCACCGGTGATCCGCGAGTCCGGCGGCGACCGTTCGGCGGTCACGGGCGGCACGAAGGTGCTCTCGGACCGGATCGTCGTCAAGATCACCTCGAAGCCGGGAGAGACCTTCATCGACCGGATGATCGCCCTCGTCGAAGGGGCCGCCCGGCAGAAGACGCCGAACGAGATCGCGCTCAACATCCTGCTCGCCTCGCTCACCATCATCTTCCTGACGGCGGTGGTGACCCTGCAGCCCTTCGCCGTCTTCGCGGGCGCCGAGCAGCCTCTTGTCGTCCTCGTCGCCCTCGTCGTGGCCCTCATCCCCACCACGATCGGCGCCCTGCTCTCCGCGATCGGCATCGCCGGCATGGACCGGCTCGTCCAGCGCAACGTCCTGGCGATGTCCGGACGGGCCGTCGAAGCAGCCGGGGACGTCAACACCCTGCTGCTCGACAAGACCGGCACCATCACCCTGGGCAACCGCCAGGCCGCCGAATTCCTGCCGGTGCACGGGGTCGGCGTCGAGGAACTCGCCGACGCCGCCCAGCTGTCCTCCATCGCCGACGAGACCCCCGAGGGCCGTTCGATCGTCGTCCTCGCCAAGCAGCAGTACGCACTGCGCGGCCGGAGCGAGGGCGAACTGGACGGAGCCACGTTCGTCCCGTTCACCGCCCAGAGCCGGATGAGCGGCGTCGACCTCCACGCCCCCGGGGAACACCGCTCGCTGCGCAAGGGAGCGGCGACCGCGGTGATGCGCTGGGTCCGCGAGAACGGCGGGCATCCCACCGAGGACATCGGGCACGTCGTCGACGGCATCTCCGCCAGCGGCGGAACCCCGCTGGTCGTCGGCCGGATCACCCGGCACGGCGGTACGCCCGACGCCCGCGTGCTCGGCGTCATCCACCTCAAGGACATCGTCAAGAAAGGCATGCGCGAACGCTTCGACGAACTGCGGCGGATGGGCATCAGAACCATCATGATCACCGGCGACAACCCGCTCACCGCCCGCGCCATCGCCCAGGAGGCGGGCGTGGACGACTTCCTCGCCGAGGCCGCGCCCGAGGACAAGATGGCGCTGATCCGCCGCGAGCAGGAGGGCGGCAAGCTCGTCGCGATGACCGGCGACGGAACCAACGACGCCCCGGCCCTCGCCCAGGCGGACGTCGGCGTCGCCATGAACACCGGAACCTCCGCCGCCAAAGAGGCCGGGAACATGGTCGACCTCGACTCCAACCCGACCAAGCTCATCGAGATCGTCGAGATCGGCAAGCAACTCCTCATCACCCGAGGGGCGTTGACGACCTTCTCCATCGCCAACGACGTCGCCAAGTACTTCGCGATCATCCCCGCGATGTTCGCCGGGGTCTATCCGGGCCTGGATCGGCTCAACATCATGCGCCTGCACAGCCCGACATCGGCGATCGCCTCCGCGATCGTCTTCAACGCACTGATCATCGTGGCGTTGATCCCGCTCGCCCTGCGCGGGGTGCGCTACCGCCCGTCCTCCGCCGCCGGACTCCTCAGCCGCAACATCTGGCTCTACGGACTCGGCGGCCTCGTCCTGCCCTTCCTCGGCATCAAACTCCTCGACCTGGTCATCCAGTTCCTCCCCGGCCTGCGCTGACCTGCGGACGAGGAGGACCCACCGGCGCCCCACGACAGGAGAAGGCAACCATGGCGCACCCCACCCTCCCTGCCGCGCTACGCCACCACCTGGCAGCCCTGCGTATGCTGCTCGTCTTCACCGTCCTCACCGGCATCGCCTATCCGCTGCTGGTCACCGGCATCGCCCGGGCCGGATTCCCCGACCAGACCGACGGCTCGACGCTGACGGCGCACGGCCGACCGGTCGCCTCCCGCTTGATCGGCCAGAACTTCACCCTGCCGAAGCAGAACCCCCACGACCCGAACGAGGCCCCGCGACCCGACCCGGCCTGGTTCCAGCCCCGCCCCTCCGCCGGGGGCTACGACCCCACCCACTCCGGCGCCTCCAACCTCGGCCCGACCAACCCCGAGCTCACCGCGACCGTACGGGCCCGCCGCGCCGCCGTCGCCGCCCTCGACGGCGTCCGGCCGGCCTCGGTCCCCGCGGACGCCGTCACCGCCAGTGGCTCGGGCCTCGACCCGGCGATCTCCCCGGCCTTCGCGTACCAGCAGGTCAACCGCGTCGCCAAGGCCCGCCACCTGGCCCCCGCCCAGGTCAGGCAGCTGGTCGCCCACCACATCCACGGGCGCGTCCTGGGCTTTTTGGGCCAGCCCTATGCCAACGTCGTCGAGCTGAACCACGCCCTGGCCGGGCCGGGGCAACCGGCCGCCCCCGGCCTCAGGCCCGTGCGGGGCTGACGGTCTCGAAGGATCAGGACCGAGCGGAAATGACCGCGCCCATAAGGCTCGTGACCGCTGAGTTCGTACCGCACCCCGCACCGGGATCCGTCCGAGGGAAGTCCTCTTCCGAGAGCCCGCACCCGGCTGGATCCTGCGCGCCGCGACCGGGGCACCCACCCCCGGCAGAACGCCTTCAGCCGCCTCTCCAGCCCTTACGAACGCCGCGCCGTCGTGATCGATGCCTTCTGACGCCATCGGCCGCGCCCTGACCACCGCCGCACCCGACGACGATGGCGAGCCGAACCCCAACGTGACCCTCTCGGGAATCTTGGGCGGTTCGAGGCCAACTGCCAAGGGTTTGAAAGGACTTCGACCGGGGGATGCCGTGCTGGTCCGGGAAAGTCTGGAGGCGGTTGGTGGTCGTGGTGAGGGCGGTTCCTCGGTCGGTGGCAGGCCGCTGAGGCGTTAACCGGATCGAGTTGATGAACGAGGTCGTGCGCGAGGTGTACACCCCCGGTGCCTCGTACGTTCAGGCCCGGCCCGACGCCGCACCCACCGCGACCGACGCACTGCACGCCTACCTGGAGGCTTGCGTGGAGTTCGTCCGCGAAAATCCCCGCGGTCTGGCGGCACTTGGAGAGATCATCGCGGGTGCCCGCTCCACTGACGGAACGCACCGCTACGCGTCGCCCGACAGCGCAACCGTGACCAGTGTGGAAGCGATCCGCCGACATGGCCGGGACCATGGCGAATTCCGATAGTTCGACACCCTCACCATGGCCCGGGTCATCCGGTGTGCCCTCGATGACGTTGCCGTCCGCTTCGGTACGGATCCTGGTCTCGACCTGGACGGCCCGCACACACGAGCCGACCACCCTGTTCGAACTCGCCACAAGGAGCAGCAGCACATGACCACCGGGTCCCGCCGAATGTTCCTGCGCCGCACTTCCGTCCTGGGCGCAGCCGTCGCTGCCACGATGGCTGCGCCCACTGCGCAGGCCGCCAGTCCCAGCCGCGCGCCCACGTTCGTCCTCATCCACGGCAACAGCAGCACCGAGTTCTTCTGGTCCCCTCTCGTCAGGGAGCTCGCCCTGCGGGGCCATCGGAGTATCGCAGCGCAGTTGCCCGGGCACGGCGTCCAGGCCGAATTGTCGACTGCGTACCAGGCGCCCCAGCGCCTGGGGGCGTATGCCACGGAACCGTCTCGACTGGCGGACGCGACCTTGGACGACTACGCCGAGCCCGTCATCGAGACCGTCAACCGCATCCACCATCACGGCCCTGTCGTCCTGGTGGCGCACAGCCTGGGCGGGGCGGTCATGCACCGTGTCGCCAACGCCGTACCGCAGTTGCTGCATCATCTGGTCTACGTCGACGCGGTCTGCTGCACTGGTGCTCTGGCCACCGCGTTCGACTGCATCGATGCCCCCGAGAACCGCGACTACCGGCGCTACCCGATACCCCCAGGGCTGGGGGACCCTGAACGCAGCCGGATCACCCGCAACAACTGGCGCACCGCCGACCGCACCTTCCTGGATGCCTACCGGGCCGCGGCCATGGCGGAGGCCACCGACCGCGAACTGCTGGTCGCCCTCAACTACTTCCAGCAGCCCGACGAGAGCGCCACCGTCAGCTTCGAAGACGCACGTGGCCATCCTGCCAGTTGGGGAACCGTCCCGCGCACGTACATCCGCCTGGACCGCGACCGCCTGATCACCCCGCCCCTGCAAGTCCGGATGATCGCCGACGCCGACCGGCTGACCCCGCACAACCGCTTCCGCGTTCATCACCTCGACTCCAGCCACCTTGGGATCACCTTGCGGTTTCCGCACCTGGCCGACCTCCTCAGCCTCTGCGTCTGAGCGTGCCGGCCGACTTCCGCGAGCGCCTCACCCGGGACGATCGCGCCGGCCGTCTCCTCGACCTGGCGCTCGCCCGCCTGACGGAGGCCGGACTCGTACGCGAACGGACCACGCAGCGCACCGATTCCACCCACGTCCTGGCCGCGGTGGGTGCCCTGACCCGACGACTGGAACTGGTCACCACGGAGGTCCGCGCCGCGCTGGAGGAAGTCGCCCGCACGGCGGGACATCCGCTGGTCGGCTTGGTCGACGAGGAGTGGGGGCGCCGCTAGGGCCGTCCGGTCCGTCTGGGCAAGACCCCACCCGGCCCGAGATCAGGATCCTCGCCACCGGAGACGACGCCTGCCGCCTGCTGGAGCGCCTCCACCAACACGGACAGGGCCGCCGGCCCGGCCCACAGGCCCAAGCCCTACGACGATCTGCCGCAGCACCTGGACCTGAGTAATGCTCAAGACCTGTGGATCGGCTCGGGGAAGACGTGCCTTCCCGGGTGACTGATCGATAGGTCACCGAGCAAGACCGGTGTTCGCGGCACCGGCCGGGAAGGCACGTCCGTGCTCGGCGTAGTGAACGACGACCGCAGCACCGACAACGGCTCCTCCCTGATCGACGAGACGACTGGATTTCAGACGTATTGGTTCGAGGCGGGAACAATGACGCACCGCTGCCTGGTGTGCCGCTCTGTGCAGGGTGAGCCGGCACGACCTGAACAGGTGGTCCGTGGTGCCCACGTGACGAGGACCCCACGGACCACCGACGGCACCAGATCACGCGCTCGTTCCCCCGTTGACGGCCCCCCGGAAATCGGCGGGCCGTCGGGAGGCGCCGGGATCAGTGCTTGACCGGCGCGACGATCTCACTGTCGACGACGCCGAGCTTGGTGTCGGAATCACGGACTTGCTTGATGAGATCCGTGGTCACGGTGAAGGAGGGGTGCAGGCTCAGGGGCCGACCGTTGGTGTCCCACGCGTCCTGGCGCGGGATGCGGAAGATCTCCTCGGCCTGATAGCGCAGGTCCAGCATGGTGGGGATGGCGTTCTTCATGGAATCCGGCGCCCCGTTGACCGCCTTGTGGATCTGTAGGAGCAGCTTCGTGTACGTGAGGTCGAAGGTGTCCAAGCGGGCAACGGCTTCGTGGCTCAGCTGCTCCCTGTCGACCGGCTTGGTTCCGTCGATGCGGTAGGCGCTCTTCCAGTCGATGTCCATCGACGCTCCACTGGGGATGTCACGGACCTTGTCGTACGGGCCGTAGCGGTGTTCGTACAGGATCTCCATGAAGCGGAAGTAGTGGGCCTCCTGCCGCTCTTCGTTGAACAGCTTGTCGTCGCTGGTGAAGAAGCTGCCGTCGAGCCCTTCGCCCTCCTCCACGACGACCTCGATCGCGGTGCACGCGCTCTTGTAGTCGTGGACTTCCACGACCTCGCCGCCCGAGTTGTAGAAGTGCTCCGGGGTCAACTGTCGTGACGGGTTTCCGTTGAAGAGTTCCTCGTCCTTTTCTTGCAGTTCCTCCAGCCAGTTGCTGATGAGGCCGTAGAACTGCCCGATGGTGCGCCAACCCTTGTTGTCCAGGGCCGGCTTGTCCCAGGGAGGGCTCTCGATGTTGACGAACAACTGCAACGCAGCCGACGAGTACCCGAGGAGAGCGATGTTCCCGTCGCTCTTGGCCGGGTCGAAGTAGCCGTACGGCATCTGCCCCGGATAGCTGGGGAGGTACCGCGGGTCGTCGAGGACGGGTTGCCCACCGAGCGCGTTGATCAGGTTCGAGACCAGCGCCATATGCAGCATCTCTTCCATCACGACCGAGCGCATGGTGAGGAACGCTTCCCGGTTCGTGCCCGGCTTGATGGTGTACATGCCGGTCAGATACAGCGGTACGGTGGTGAGTTCCAGTTTCAGCGCGGCCTGGAGGAGTTTCAACAGCCCCTTCTTCGTGGCCTTCTTCTGTGTGAGTTCGTTGCGGTCGTAGACCCAGGGATCGGTCATTGGCCGGCCTTCCGCTTCACTGCCGTGTAGAGGGTGTTGTGGATGTCCAGCAGATCGCTGTGGATCTGGTCGGCGCTGCGCAGCGCCATGGCGGCGCCGGTCAGCGTCGGGTTCGCGGTGCCGATCGCCGGCATGGACCCGCAGCCGATCGCGTACAGGT
The DNA here is from genome assembly GCF_000805335.1 of Streptomyces sp. CT34. Taxonomy (GTDB): domain Bacteria; phylum Actinomycetota; class Actinomycetes; order Streptomycetales; family Streptomycetaceae; genus Streptomyces. The sequence goes on from NZ_KN708638.1 coordinate 7,148,163, forward strand.
TGGGGTGGTCGTGGCTGCGCTGGAACTCATCCACGACCGAGTCCTCGGCGCTCAAGCCCATTTTGTGGGTGCCCGCGCCGTGCCGCGCGCCGATGATGTCGTAGTAGAAGGCGCCGTCCTTGAAGCGGCGGATCACCGCCTCGTCGCCCGGCTTTCGGCCCGGGTTCTCCACCTTGCTGCCGTACTCCTTCGCGCCTAGCGCCTTGAACACCTTCCGGGCCACCGCCAGGGCCTGGTGCGCCCCGTCGACCACATAGGGTTTCGCGGGGTCGGGGTCGATGCCGTAGGTGATGACGGGCCGGAAATTGCCGAGGCTGTCGCGGTACTTGTGGTCGATCTTCACCTTGTTCCTGGCATCGGCGGGTTGTTCCAGCAGGAATTCCATCTGGAACTGGCGCGGAAGGTGATCGGCCAGCCGCTTCCGCAGGGCGCGGCCGCTCAGCGGCGTTCCGGGCTTCTCGTCGACGAGGGGCAGGTATCCCTCATCCACGAGAGCGCGCACCTCGTGGGAGAAGGAATCGGGCATGCCGCCCCATCCCCAGTTGAAGACCGCGGCCCGGAAGGGCGAGAACGTGGAGCGCCATGCGCCGTCGCGGAATTCGTTGATGAAGGAGGTGACGGGCGGGCCGCGATGCGGGCCGATGTTTCCCCCGACGCCTTTGGTGTCGGGCATCAACGCCTTTGCGTACAGCAGGGGATGGTCCATCAGATACGAGCCGATGTGCTTGTTGTCGACGTGCGAGGCGAGCAGCAGCTTGGCGTTCTCGATGGCGTGCGCGGCGAGGACGACGATGTCGGCCTCGACGTAATGCGTGCTGAACGCGCGCGATCGGGGGTCGTCGTAGGTCTTGTACTCCACCCCGGTCGCCCGGCCGTTGTTGGGGCGCGTCTTGTCGTGGGGATCGTTGAAGAGGACGCGGGAGACCACGCTGCGGGTGGCGACGGTCACCAGGTCCGGCTTGAACTGCGACTGGGTGCGCAGTGGCGTGTACTTCGCCTGGACCGGACAGATCGGAATGCAGCTGGAATTGCCCTGGCACCGCTCCCCGTAGTTGGGGATGCCGACCGCGCCGACCGGCCGGTAGCCTTTACCCTTGCGGTAGTTGGGGGTAGGGCTGCTGTTACGGGCCTGGGGCGCCGGGACCAAATTGGGCTGGACGGTGTCATCCTTCGGGCCGAACTTGATCTCCATGAGCTCCTTCTTGGCCAGCGCCTTGCGGACCTGCTCGTCGAGGTAACTCTGCGGGATCTGCTTCATCGGGTACGTGTACTTGGGTGCCATCACCCCGCTCTCGCGCACCTGCGTGGCGTCCCCGGCCACCCCGAGCTCGGCCTCGGCCTCGGCGTAGTACTTGTTGAGCATGTCCAACGTCTTCTGGCTGAGGTCCTTACCGCCCGGATCCTTCCGCGCCAGCGGCCAGTCCTCGCCCACGCCGTAGTTGGCTTTGGTGAGGAAGTCCTTCTCGTACATGCGCGGGACGACGCCCTCCCAGTGCAGGGTGGTCCCGCCCAGCGTGCGCAGATAGTCGCTGGCGTACAGCGACTCCGGCGCCGATTTCTGGACGAAGTAGTCGAGCGGGTGCGTGTTGTCCGGGGACGGGGCAGCGGGGTTCGCCAGGTAGGGCGAATTCGGTGACTTGCTCAGCGCGGAGCGGAAGTCATCGACCGCGGCCGTGTAGCCCTCCCAGGTGGCGGCGGAGCCGGTCCCGGCCTCCAGGACCAAGACCTTCCACCCGTTCTCGGACAGACGCTTGGCCACCAGGCTGCCGAAGACACCGCCGCCCACGATAACGGCGTGATAGCGGACGCGGTCGCGCTCGTACCGATCGGCGGTCATTGGCCGGCCTCCTCGTACGGTCCGGTGGGGGTGGCGGGGATCGGTGCGGGCTCCGCGCTCCAACTGCCGTAACCGGTGGGCTTTGCACCCGGCGGGTGGCCGCCGGAGAGCTTCCACACCAGGCCGTTGACATAGGCGTCGGGGGAGACCATGAACGCGACGTTGGGCAGGGCCGGGACGACATCGGCATAGGCGTTCTGCTCTTCGCGGAGCTTCGCCTCTCCGGCCGACGAGGTCAGGCCGTACCAGGCACCGACATACCACATCTTGACGACGGCCCGTGCCGCGTCGGCCAGCAGCACGTCTTGGGGCCAGGGCGGGGGGTCCGGGATGTAAAACTCGCGCCCGAGAGCCGTCGTTTCCTTGCCCACGGATTCGTAGTGGGTGTAGAGATCGATGGCACGCCCCGGACCGATCCGCTCGACCAGCGTGTCCCGGTACTTCTCCACCATGCCAGTGGCATAGAGGTCCTCAGGGTGGAAGCCCGTCAGGGGTACGGACATCTCCACGAACTGCTCTTCGCTCAGCACGCTGTTCGCGTAGTCCGACATACAACACCTCTCCTTCACTCTGCGTCGTAGTGCAATTACCGAGCGTGGCCACCATACGACTATGCCAACGAAATATCCCGTCACTCGCCATGAGGCGTCGTTGCCGCTTCTCCCGGGACCGGGCGCGCAGTGGCCAGGCACGACGAGGGCCGGCGTACCCGGGTCCTTCGTGGCTCCCGGCATGCGTGGGACTGTTGTCGGTCCCAAAAACAGCGAGGTGCTGCCGCTGCGCTATCTGCGTGGCCTGTCCTTGGGGGACTTCATGCCCGCGCTGGAGCAGTTCCTGGGCAGCTCCGCCGGGCTTCCGCCGGTGACGGCGACATGGCCTGACGGCTCAGTGGCAGGGGGGCCCCGCC
>NZ_KN708638.1:7150916-7166405 GCF_000805335.1 Streptomyces sp. CT34
CGGCCGAACCCTGACCGCTTGACGGCGCGGATCAAAGTCACCCACTTGGTGATCTTCGTCAGATTCTGACCTTGGTGATCAAGGTCAGAAGGGAAGGGCGATCCTCGTGGAGGACTGGGCAGAGATCCGTCGGTTGCACCGGGCGGAACAGATGCCGATCCGAGCGATCGCACGGCATCTGGGCATCTCGAAGAACACGGTGAAAAGGGCCCTGGCCACGACCGGCCGCGAAATACCAGCGGCCGGCGAAGGGTTCGGTGGTGGATGCGGTCGAGGTGCAGATCAGGGAACTGCTGCGGGAGACCCCGACGATGGCCGCGACCGTGAGCGCTGAGCGGATCGGCTGGGAAGAGGGATGACCATCCTCGAAGAGAGGATCCGTGAGCTTCGGCCTGCCTATACGCCGGTCGATCCCGTGTCACCGCCTTGGTTCCTCATCAAATCCTCAGGTTCCGTGCGGAATTGTTGGGTGCGAGCGAAGCCGCCAGGTGGCCGCACTTCACGGATATGTCCGCTTGGGCCCGCGCCGCGGCTGTTCGCACCGGAACGGTGCGTGGGCGGGCCCGGACACCGTGATGCAGCCAGCATGAGAGGGGAACTTCTCCGTGGCGGCGGTAACGGCTGCCTTTGCTCTCCATCCCCCATGCTCGAAGGAATGGTGACCCGCGAATGCGGAAAATCGGTATCGCCCGGCAGGAACTCGGCCAGGTGCAGCAGGAGTCGGAGGCTTCGGAATCCGGGCGTGCGCGGCGCCGTCCGCTGCTTTCGCGAGGAGCGGCCTTCGCGGGTACAGCGGCGGTGCTCGCGAGCTCCACCGTCGTCTTCGCCTCCCCCGCGAGCGCGGACGACGGGCTGAGCCGTAAACAGCTGCTGAACGACTGCCCCGGCCGTATGGAGCAGATCCAGATCCCGCAGACACAGCCGGGGATACCGATCTACAAGCCGGCCCGGAAGCTCGACGGCTGCACCTTCGAGTCGTCCGAAGAGTGGGACGCCTGGGAGTGGCGGGACACCGGCCAGACCGTCACCAACTGCAACCCCGGCGCCACCCAGCCCATCCAGCACCGGAGCGACAGCACCGAGGCATGGTCCGCCGGCTGGAACGTGGGCGGGGAACTCGGTTTCGACGCGGGGAAATTCGCGGGCGGCCTGAACGCCAGTTACAACTGGAGCAACACCGTCAGCCGGACCAACTCCAACACCGTCACGATCAGCCCGGGCCGTAAGGGCTCGCTGACCGCGGGTGCCGAAATCCACCACGCCAAGGGGCGGATCCGGGTGAACTACGGCGAGCAGGCCGAGGGTCACTACATCTGGTACATCAACGATGTGGAGATCTCCACCCCCACCGGCAAGACCGAGATCGGCCAGGAGGACAAGTCCTGCACTGAGCGGCTGATGAACGGCCAGTAAGCCGGAGCAGCCCGAAGAACAGCCGGAAAGAACGGGCGTCAGCGAGGGCATCACCGTCACCTGACCGACGGCGGTGCTCCCGAATGCAGCGGGGCTCGTGGCGGGCGCGTGGGGGCGTCCGCCACCAGCCCCGCGTACAGCGCGCTCTCTGCGGTGTGTCCAGTCGGCCAGCCGGCGCCGACGGGACGCGCAGCACCGCTACCGCATCAACCGTGGCGGTGACCGGGCAGCGAACAACGTCTTGCACACCATCGTGCCCACCCGCATGCGCTTCGACGGACGCACCCGTGCCTACGTCGAGCGCCGCACCAAAGGGCTGTCCCAAGCAGCCATTACGCGTACTGCTGCATTGGCTGTCGGAGGCGGCATGTGGTTTGGTACGGGAGATTCCCCGTACCACCTGACCCGAACGCCTTGCGGTGCTCGCTACTGAATTGCGACGCAGTATCAGGCTGACGAGACGGCGACGATCTCCACTTCTGAGACCGACAGTTGGGGTGAGGTGTAAACACTTCGGGTGTGTGTCTGGAGAGGTGTGGTATCCGGACGGGTTGACTTGACCGGTGAGGACCGGGCTCGGCTGGAGCGGGTGCGGCGCCGCGACCTACCCGGCTCTTCGTGGTCGTGGTCATGCAACCCGAGCGACCTGGCATATCGGCTCTGCGCAGGCGAAGTTGACGTCCCCTGAGGCAGGATCGGCGTGATCCTCCAGGGCCTCTTCATCAGCCATTGACCCCAACGGATCGACGAGAACTGAAACGGATTCACGCGTTGCGTAAGGCACAACAAACACACAGTGGACCGCACCACCGGACGCGGATGCGCCCCCTGCTGAAGAACCCTGCGTCCTGGTATGTCGTGGCGCTCGCCGTCGCCTGGATGGTCGAGGCACTGTTGCCGCCCGACCGGCTCAACCAGCTCATGGCGTGGTCGTCGACAAACCTGGCGAACCTGCACCTCTGGCCCGCCGGGCACCCTGTCGAAGCGCTGGTCGTCTCCGCGTTCGTCCCCCAGGCATCGCCCTGGCTCTGGCCGTTGTTCGCCCTGTCGACCTACACCGCAGTCTCCGCCCTGGGGACCCGCCGCGCGCTCCTCACCCTGGCGGGCACACACATCGGGGCCAGCGTGGTAGCCCAGGCCCTGGTGTGGTGGCGCATCCACCACGGAGAGCTTCCGGGTTCGGAATCGCACGGGCTCGACACCGGGCCGTCCTACGTGGTGGTAGCGGCCATGACCATCGCAATCGTGCTCGCACGGCCGGTCTGGCTGCGGGCGGTATGGGTGGTCCTGCTGGCCGTGGTCACCCCGGCCCTGCTGGAGGGCATCGGCGACGCCGAACCCGCGCCGATCGGCCACCTCCTCTCCTGCGCCACCGGACTCACGGCGGCACTGTGGGCCCACCTCGGAAGCCGCCCTCTTGGCGATCAAGAGGTAGGTAGCGATCAAGAGGTATGTCCGGTCGAACAGGGTTCCTGATCGGTGACCGTGTTGGGAGGCGGTGCGTCGACCGCACGGGGACCCCGTCGACTCGGCCACGGGTCCAGGTCGGGACGCGGCGTCGTAGGAGATCCGGAAACACCCGTCGGCCTCTTCCAAAGTTGCCACCACGCCCCGCAGATCCCGGGCGGCCTTCCCCGGGAGCCGCTTGGGCATCTCGATGGTCAACCGACCTTCGTGCGTGGCGATTTCGAGGAGTTCGGTGTCGGCAAGACGTGCGTTGATCCGCTCCCGTCGCCCGGGGCTGATCAGGTCGGCGATCTTGGGCCAGATGTCCTCGCCGGCCTTGGACGCGATGGCCGAGACGAAGGGTTGCAGTGTCGCGGCGGTGACGACCGTCGTCGCCAGCTCCAGGAACCCGGTGCGGTCACCGCTGTCGCCCAGGTCGCAGCTCCAGCAGCGCGCGGGCGTTCGCCGGTGGCCGCAGGCCGGGCACGGGAACTTGGTGGTCGAGGTGAGCGAGGCGCCCGGGGTACGTGCGCTGCCGGGCGCCCGGTTCGAGGCCCGGCGTCTCGCCGAGCTCGTGCCGGACCTGACCTTGCTCGCCGGCGCGCGGGCCACGCGGGACGCCATACTCGGGGCACTGCCCGAACACGGCATCGCCCACTTCGCCTGTCACGCCGTCACCGACCCCCGGTCCCCCTCCCTCAACCGGCTGCTGTTGCACGACCACGTCTCGGCTCCGCTCACCGCGATCGAACTGTCGGCACTGAACGTTCCGCAAGGCAGACTGGCCTACCTCTCGGCCTGTGAGACGGCGCGGTCGAACGAGCCACTCGCCGACGAGGCCGTGCACATCGCCGCGGCCTTCCAACTCGTCGGCTACCGCCACGTCATCGGCACGCTCTGGCCGGTCTCGGACAGCTCCGCCGGGCGCATCGCGGACGACTTCTACACCGGCCTGGCCCCGTCCTTCGACCCCGAAGACGCCGCCAGGATCCTCCACCACGCCGTGCACGACCTCCGCAGGGACGCACCGGACGAGCCGTCACGCTGGGCCGCACACATACACCTGGGCCGCTGACGAGTCCTTCGGAACGCCTGCAGTTCCAGCCGCGATCCCGTGGCGTGGCGCACGGGCCAGGAGCGGAGCGCGGGGGTCGGGCGACACTCGACGCCTCCGACCGTCAACACCCACCACATGACCACTGGTTGGTGCCTGTCCCTGTCCCTGTGCTGCCAGCGCATGTCGGATCTCTCTCCGATCCAACGGGAACGGTCAGGCGAAACGATCTGCTGGCCGCCCATTCCACCAGCACCCGGTGACCGGCACTGGCCACGGCCACTGACGCTGTTCCTGCTGCACTCCGCGGACCGGACGCGCGACTACCGGCTCGGCGGCAGTGAAAACTTCGCTGCCGCCGAGTCTTCTTGGGCGGCCATGCGGCGTGCTCCGGCCCTGGTCGGATCTGACCGGGTCCTCGGTTGTTTCGGTCACCTCAGCCGTCGTCACCGCCGCGGCGCTGGTTCTTCAGCCGTGAGCCGACGCCGAAGGCGACGACGCCCGCGACGAGAATGCCCGCGGCCGGCAGAATCAGGCCCGCGGTGTCCAGGCCGGTGTTCGCGGTGGTACCCCTCCCCGTACCGTGGGTCGCGGATCCCGTCGGCGCGGAGCTCCCCGCGGAGGGCGCACCGGGCGTCGCGCCGGGCGGCGTCGTGCCCGGGGACGTCGTGCCCCCGGTCGTGCCCGAGGTGCCGGACCCCGAGGTGCCGGACGTGGTCGAGCCAGTCGTCGTTCCCGTCCCTGTGATCTCGAACGACCCGACGACCGCGTCGTGTCCGTCGTTCAGCGTGCACTGCGCGTCGGCCGTGCCCAAGACGTCGCCGTTCGCCTTCCTCCCGACGACGTGCACGCCGATGTCGCCGACGGTGATCTTTCCTTTGCCGGGCCGGCTGAACGTGAGGGCGGGTGCGGTGCCGTTCGCCGTCACGTCAAGGGAACCAGAAGCCGGGACGCGGGTCTTGCCGATGTTGAGCGGCACCTTGATCTGGCTGTCGCCCTCCGGCGCGGCCACGCCGATCTTCGCGTCCACCCTGCCCTCAACGCTCCGCACACCGATCGCGTGGAGCTTCGGTGTGAGGTCCGCGTCCACCGTCGTCCCCGCGTCGATGGCGAACCTCCGGCTGGACTCGCCGACCGCGACCGACTGCGGGATGTCCGCGTCGATCTTCGCCGTGAAGGGCTGGGGGTCGAGGAACGGAACTTTGCACGTGTACTTCAGCGTGAGCGAAACCGGTTGGGCGGACGCGCTTCCGGCTCCGGAGATCCCCATGACTCCGACGGCTGCCCCTAATGCCGTCACCATCCCAAGGGCGATCCTCGCCCTTGGCCTTCCCATCCTGCGCTCGGCAGACATATGCCATTCACCCCCGTGAGTTGTTCCGCTGCGTTTCCCTATCGGTATGCCGCTGTCAGGCGGCCCGGAATATGCGGCTGTCGGGTGTCCCCGGTATCAGGACGCCCCTCTGGTCGCGGACGGTTCCGGGTCTGGTTCCGGGCCGGCCGTGCCCGGCGAACGACGTGCTGGGCCAGAGTGGTGCTGTGCCTCGAAGAGGCAGGTCAGATGGTCTTCGAGCCGAGCATGACGGAATTGGTAGACCGCGCCGGCCCGGCGCAACACACCTCGCTGATGAGCGTCTTCCAGGAAAGCGATCACCGCCCAGGGAAGTCGACCCGTGAGCGGCAACCATATACGCGCCAGTGCCACCCACTGGCCCCAAGCGGTGAAACTCAGCCCGTATCCGAGCCCGCCCCCGAACGCCGCCGTGAGCCCGAACACGAGGCCGCCCAGGAGCCCGCGGAGGGGTCCGTGCCCGAGCCAGGCCGGGAGCCCGCGAACGGGCCCGTTCCCGAACCCGAAGACCAGCCCGGCCGGAAGCCCGAGCACGAGCATCCACACGAGCATATGGAAGACCACATTCCTGCGGTTCGCGCTCAACAGATCCGAGGCACTCACCTCGGATTCGGTGTCAATGGGAACTTCGAGCCAGGCCATGATTCCGAGGACGAGCCCGGCCCCGAGCCCGACCTCGAGCGGGAACAGGAGCCCTCCCACGAGGCCGCCGCTGAGTCCGTCGTCGTACCCCAGCGGTGCTACCACGCACCTGTCCAGGAGCTCCAGCACGAGCGCGGCCGCGCCCCCGAACCTGAGTCCCAGTGTGAATCTGGGGAGGAACTTGGCACGCCTCGCCCTGCTCCCGCCGAAGACTTGTATGCGCAGGCGCGACGGCTCAACTGGCGAGCCCTTGGACATGAATCCGTAGACGACTCCGAAGGCCAGACCGGCGACAAGACCGTGCAGGAACCCGACCAGGAGCCCCCGCGTGATCGCGAACCCGAGCCCCTTCGACGCCGCGACCAGGTCCACGGGCAGGTTCTGCACGGCGGTCGTCACACCGAAGGCCAGTGCCGCCAGGAACCCGACCACGAGAATGCGCGAAGAACGGCGCGAAGTGGTGCCCAGTTGCCACCAGGCGAGGTCGTGGGTGTCGAGTTCTTTGAGATGCGCGGCGAGATAGCCCAGCCAGCGCCGGGTGCGTTCGGGCGTCCAGTGACGGTGCCGGCGGTGACTGGTGCCACGGCCGGTGGTCGGTAGGGACCCGTAGACGGCGGGGATGAAGTCTGCCAGCAGATGCGCTTCCAGGTCCTCGCGTGTTGCGAACTCCAGGAAGGTTGCGGGGTCGCGCCCGGTCCCGCGACAGATGGCGCCGGCCAGGGCGACCATCAGCGGGGAGGTGAGCACTGCGGCGAGGTTCGCTGCGCCGGGGCTGCACGGCTCTTCGCGCAGCCTGCGCAGGGCCGGTTCCCAGACGGATGTGTCCTTGCCGTTCCCTCTGACCAGTGGGCTGGTGCGACGCAGGTAGTCGGCATAGTCGTCTACGGTGAGGTCCTCCAGCTCGATGACCGCGGCTCCGGTGAGCACGCGGGTTCTCACACCCTGGCCGTACTCCTCCTTCACGGCCTGGCTGTATTCCTCGGGACGGCTGGTGAGCAGCAGCGGCCTGGTGGTGAGGTTGAGCGCTTCGAGCGCCGCGCCGTACAGGCCACTCGCGATCTCGTCGAAGCCGTCGAGGACCGGGAGGATCCTGTCCTCGTCGAGCAGGACGTCGGCCAGTGTCCCGCCACGCCCGACCGGAGCTGCCAGGAAGGGGTAGTCGCGCACCAGTTGGCCGCACAGCCAGTCGTCCAGTGACTCGGTGGCCGGGTCCCATGACCCCAGACCGAAGATCACCGGAACCCGGTCGCCGGGAACCCGGTCGCTCAGGCAGTCGAGGACGAAGCGCCGGGTCAGGATCGTCTTGCCCGACCCGGCCCCACCCAGCACCACGAGCCGACGGGACGGAACGGACCTGTACACCCCCACGATCCCGCGGAGACGGCCGCTGAGGGGGAGGGGCCCTGGGTCCGCCCCGAGCGGAGCCAGGCGGATGTTGGCCCAGTGATCGAACACATTCCGGTGGGTACACCGGAAACGCAGGTCGAGCCGCAACGGGTCGTGCACCTGCTGCTGCCGCTCCTCGTCACGCCATTGCGTGTGCACCTCGCGCGCGAGTTCCTTGGCCGACTTCTGCACCTCCGGCGCACCGTGCGGCTCTGACAGGTCCGGCGACGGCGGGCGCGGCAGGAGCGGCGGGGGCGGCTGCTCCATGAGTTCGTAGGCGGAGCGCGGCAGGCCGATCAGATCGTTGAGTTCGCTGATCTGGGCCGGAGTGAGGCGTCCGTACCAGCGCTTCACCTGACTCGCGGCGAGCCTGCCCCACCCGTCGGCGCGGTGATGCTCGCTGACCACGCCGATCACGTACCCGCCGCTCCACACCGCGGCCCCCGACATCCCCTCCCAAGGGGAGCGGTCCGGCTCGGGGGCCCCCGGAGGATCCGCGGAGATCTCCAGGCTGCCCGCGCGCAGGTCCGACCATGGTGTGGTCGTGGCGAGCGCGTGGTGAGAATCCCGGAACCGCCTGGGAGCCTCAGGGGCCGGTGAAGCGGTGTCGGCACGCAGCTTGAACAGGGGGAAGCCCAGTGCTTCGCAATCCACGCGCTGTGTGATGCGGGCGAACTGCACTCGGGCGACCTCGGCGGCGCATGATTCGCCGGTGCTCGCCCGGCTCGTGATCTTGAGCACCGCGATATCCACGGCAGAGTCCGACCAGACCGGCTCGCCGGGTAACTCCGCTGTGCCGCCGTCCTCGGTGATGAAACGCATCACCACTGACACCGCGTCATTCACCACATGAGCGGCTGTGAGCACCGCGTCCCCGCTCACCCGATAGCCCGACCCGAGTTGCACCGGGCCCGCACGGAGCGTGGTGATGATCTGGACCGCTCGCCGTGGGTCGAGCCCGCCCAGATCGGACGCCGTGTCGTCGGCAGAACTCATCGCTCGTCCGGGGCGGCGGGCCCGGAGATGTACGGCGGATTGCCCGACCCGGTGAGGGTCGGCTGCAATGCCAGTGTGATGCGCTGGGTCGAGGCGGAGTTCACCGTCGCGTCCCCACCGGACTCCACCACCCAGAACCGTACCTTCGCCCCCGCGTGCGCTGTTCGCTCCAGAGCGACCGATACCTCCAGTTCGATCGTCCCCAACTCGAAGCGCAGTGAAGCACCCTCCGCCGCGGCGACCGCCTGCTCCAACTCCTCCCGTAGATCCCTGATCACACTGGCTAACTCGATCACTCCGCGTCCCTTCACCGAGACCTTCAGTAACCGAGGACTGTAGTCCTGCGATGCGGTGCCGGGTAGTGCGCCGTGGGCTCACAGGCGGCGGATCTCCGGCTCGGCGGTACCCGCTCATGGGCATGGGCGAGGGATGGCCGGGGCGGCTGTCCTCGTGCGGGCGGCTGCCCCGGCCTCTTCATGTATGGGCGACGGCGGTCGGTGTCAGCCCTGGGAGGCGCGGCGGCGGGAGGCCAGGATCAGACCGGCGCCGGCGGTGAGGGTGACGGCGGTGCCGCCGACGGCCCAGGGGGTGGCCGAGCCGGTGCCGGTCGCGGCCAGTTGGGCGCCCGAGGAACCGGTGCCGGCGGTGGCTACGGCGGGCTTGGCGCCGGTGGTGCCGTTGGACTCCATGGCCCCCTTGACGTCCTTGGCGCCGCCCTGCTTGAGCTTCTCGTCGCTGGTGGCCTTGACGTCCTTGGACTCCTGGCCTTCCTCGGCGTTCTCCTGGTCCTTGTCGCCCTTGGCCTTGGCGGCCTCGGCGTCGTCCAGCTTGCGGGCCTCGTACTGGCCGATGTCGAGGAAGTGGCGGATGTCCTCGGCTTTGTCACTCAGCAGCGCCTTCCTGGCGGCTTCCTTGAGATGGCGGCCACCGCTCCCGGAGATACGGGTGACGAGGATGCGGTCGTCGGTCTCGCGGGCCTCGTACTGGCCCACTTCGAGGAAGCGGGCGCGGTCCTCGGGGCTGCCGTCCAGGGCCTTTTGTATGGACTCGTAGAGCACGCTTCCGCGCTTGGCCGTGTGGAGGATGCGGGAGATTTCGACGCAGTTGTCCTCGTCGCGCGCCGCGTACTGGCCGACCTCCAGGAACTGGCGAAGAGCTTCGTGGGTGCCCTTCCTCAGCGCTTCCACGGCCGCCTTCCGCAGCCCCTTGCCGGCGGTGCTCGAGATCTGGACGGTGCGCAGCCTGTCGTCCGCGAACTGGGCCAGTTCGTGGCCTTCCTTCAGGAAGCGCACGCGGTCCTCGGGGGAGCCGTTCATGGCCGCCTGCGCGGCTTCGTAGACGCTGCTGCCGGGCTTGGACTTGTGGATGATCCTGAGGATGGCGAGGCGGTTGTCGTCGTCGGCCTTCGCGTTGCCCTGCGTGTCCGGCTTCGCATCCGGTGCGGTGTCAGGGGCCGAGTCGGCCGATGCCGTGGCGGTGTCGGCGGCGACAGCCGGAGAGGCGAACAGGACGGCAGGCGCGATCGCCGCAGCGGCGACAACAGATGAAATACGGGACAGCTTCACGCGTACCCCCACTTTCCCAGGAAAGAAGTAGTAAATGGCTTGTAAAGCATAGGGGGTATGGAATTTTCCGGTCGGGGACCCTGGCGCGGGGCGGCCCTGCTGGCCGCCGCCGGGCACGTGCCACGTCAGCCAACACGCGCCTTCTGTGGATATGCCGACATGGTCACGACGAGCGAATCTCCCCGGATCACGACGAGCGAATCTCCCCGGATCACAGGGGGGTGGCACGACCAGCCCTTGTCTGCGGCTCGCGCCGAGGGCTTGAATCGGCGGCTACGGCAGCCGCAATTCGCCCCGCATCACCAGCATGTGCGGAAGGTCGGCGACACACTTCCGCGCGGCACAGCCGAGGAACGGAACCGCGAAGTTCACACGGCTGTGTCGTCGCTTTGGTCTTCGTCGGTCCGACACCCCCGCAACGCCCCCGCGCCGGCAGCAGTTTGGCCAGCTCGGCGTAGGGCCACGTCCCGTCCGGCCAGCCCACCACCTCCAGCGCCCCGCCCCCGGCGGCGCGCTCCGCGTCCGGCCGCTCCAGTAGCGGCAGCCGCCATCCGCCCCGGCCTCCCCGACTCGATCACCAGCGCTGTCGGCCGCTCGGTGACGGCCGGCGGCCGGTACCCGCTCAGCCGCACCGGATCCGGCCCCGGTGTCACGATCGGCCCCGCCGGCCCGTCCTGCGCGGCGGCCCGCCGGCCCGCTGCATCCGCCGCTCGTAGTGGTACCGCGTCAACGACGTCACCATGCCGCGGATCTACGTCGCAACGGTTCCTCACACCCCCTCAAAAACCGCCTCCACAGCCGCCATTCACGCCGACACGCCTTCATGCCGTCTCGCCTTCATGCCTCCGGCAGAGATCTTCGGTCCCGATGGCCATCGCGGTGCCGTTGACTTGGTCGGCGCGAGTCCACAGTCCCTGCGCCGTGACATCCGTGAGCACCAGATAGGGAAGGGGGATCGGTGGGATCGTCCGCGTGGACGAGACGAGCGGCAGCAGGCCGAAGACCCGGCCGCGGACCAGGTTCGCGTGAAACCGGAGAGTGCCCGTCAGCGTGAGGTCTGCCGCGGCGGAGCAGGAACCGCCACCGCGACCGTGGAAGAGGAGCCGAGGGCGGTGAAGGTCCATCCTGGTCGCCCGGCAGGTCTCCGTGGCGGGCGGGCAGTACAGGCCGGTGAGGGTGAGGGTTTCCGCCCGCATGCTGACCCCGGACTCCGGGTCGGCGAGCGTGTCCGGGGCGCCGGGAGCATCCGGGTCGGCGAGCGCGTCCGGGGCCGTGGAAGAGTCCGGGTGCACGACGGCGGGGGTATCGGCGGAAAGGCAGGCCACGAGGGGCTGTGCCAGGGTCTTTGCCACCGTCGGGAGCAGACCTTTGGCAGTTGTCCCGGGAGTCGGCAGGGCGTCCGCCGCGCATTTCCGAGCGGCCTGGCGCACGCCACCGGCCGCACCGGCCACGGTCCCGGGATTCCGGCTCCGGTCATGTCCGTCGGGCAGGGCGGCGGCTGCGGCCTGGGTGAGGCACACCGCGATCGCGCAGCAGGGAACCAGCGTCCGCAGGAGCCGGCGATGCGCCGCCTCGGCGCTCACCCGCCGCTCCGGGCCTCGGTTCCGCTGTGCTGTCCGGGCGCTGTGGGCGCGGCGCCGGGCGGATTCGGTTCGTCCTCGACCGGCTGCCAGGCGAGAGCCAGGGCCCCACCGATCAGAGCCAGGAACATGCCGAGGAGGAAGCCGCCGAGATTGGCCAGCGGGTAGGAGAGCAGCCCCAGCGCGATGGCCGCCCCGCCGCTGTAGAGGTGCTGTTGCGGACTCGCCCAAAGGTGCACGGCGCAGCCGACCAGGGCCAGGGCCACCAGTACCGCGGCCGCCCCGCTCGGCCCCGTCATGGACAGCAGGCTCGGGTCGGCCAGGGGGAGAGATCCGAGTTCGGCTCCGGCGGCGGCGACGCACAGGCAGGCGGCGTGCGGCCGACGGCCTGGGCTCAATCGCACGGGTGGTCTCCCGAGCGGACGTCCATGGTGGCGCCGTTGAGTGAGAACATGCCGGCCGTCAGGGACCAGGCGGCCATCCGCATGTCCCTGATCGTCAAGGTGCGCGCCTGCTGCCCGTACACCCCGCTGGCGCCGGTGATCCCACCGCCGTCCAGAGTGGCGGCGTCCCGGCCCATCTCCACCGAGCCGAAGCTCATGTCACCCTCCAAACTGGCGAGGTCCAGGGTCATCCGAGAGGCGGTCACCGGTTCGTCGTCCCCGGAGCGGATCAGCAGTGTCACGGTGCCGAGCGGGGTGTGCGCCACCGCGGACTGGCACAGCCCGTACAGCGCGGCCTCGCGGATGCCGACGACCGCTACGGCGTGCTTCCTGCCGGTCGCATCCTTGCGGAAGGAGGCGAACTGTACGGCGCCGGTTCCCTTGAGCCGTTGAGCCGTGACGGAGAAGGGGCTGCCGGCGACCGCGAAGGAAAGCGGGATGGAAGCGGCCGTGGTGGTGGCGATGGTGCCGGCGGCCAGGGCCAGCGCCCCGAGTGCGGCGACCGTGAACCGCCGCCAGTTGGTCCGGCCACGCCCGGCCGGGGAGCGGTGCCGTGTTCCCCCCTGCCGGAGCACGCTGATCGACCGCATGATGACATCCCTTCACGCGGGGACGCGCACGTCGGGACCGACGGGTACATCGGGATCGCCGCACGCCCGAGCGAGGTAGCTCTCGTCGATGGGCTCGGGATCCGGCAGGTCTCCGAGGGCCTCGCACAGGTGGGTCCGGTCGTAGGTGCGGCGCTGGGCGCTGAACCCGACCATCCCCGCGCCGTGTTGGGCGACCAGCTGCTCCAGCGGCGTGGGATCGGGGATGTGTGGCACGAGACTCAAGGAGAGCCGCGGATACCGGACTTCCAATGCCTTCAGCGCGATGTCGGCCGACGCATTGTGCGGGTGGGTGACGTGCACGGTGCGTACGGCAGCGGGCCGGCCGGCGTGGGCCCTGGCCGTGCGGACCATGGCCCGGGCGGCGTACTCCACCTGCACCAGGTTCGCCGTGCCGTCGGGGTCCGCCGCGATGCGGATGCGCACGGCATCCCCGCGGCGTCGTCCGCCCTTGACGAATGCGGCCAGGCTCCTGGCGCGTACCGCCTTGCTGTGCAGGCCGGCGTCGACGATCCGGAGCAGGATGTTCAGCGGCTGGCCCGGAAGCCCTTCGGGGACGGGCCGGTCCGTGACGAGAAGGCCGGGGCGGAGGACGGTCACGGAACGGCCGGTGCGCGCCCCCCAGGCGCGGACCAGGCGTTCGGCGGTGTACTTGCTTTCCTCGTAGTAGGTCTGGAATCCGTGGTCGTCGAGAAGGTCCTCTTCGAGGATGTGGCCGGTGAGCCGGCGTCCCGCGACGTACGCGGTGCTGACGTGCATCAGGTGGGCATCGGGGGCGTGTTCGGCGAGTTCCAGGACGTGCCGGGTCCCCACGACGTTGGAGCGGTGGAGGGGGGCCGGATCGCCCTCAAGCCTGAGCAGCGCCGCGCTGTGCCACAGCTGGGTGATGCCGTCGGTGGCCCGTGCGCGCTCCTCGGCCGTCAGGCCGAGTCCGGGCAGTGTGATGTCTCCGCTCAGGTAGCGCAGCCGGTTCAGGGCGCCGGCCGGCAGCGATGGACCGTCCAGCCAGGTCACGGCGGCCTCCATCCGCGCCCGGAGGTCAGGTTCACTGCCGCGTCCGATGACTGTGATCGGTTCGTCACCGCCCTCGGACAGGAGTTCGCGCACGATGCGGCAGCCGAGGAACCCGGTGGCTCCGGTGAACAGGACGGGCACGGCGTCTCCTTCGCTGGGGAGGGAGCCAAGGCGGCCGACGGCCCCGGCATGGCTGGTATCTACCGCAGCGATGCCTGGCGGGCGCCCCGACACTCCTATCGACCGGAATGGTCAGCTCAGTAAGCAAATCCCTCTACTGGTGCGGAGGGGGAAGGCGCGCGGGTGGCGCACTCGACGGCACGCCCGTCGACAGTAAGTTAAGGCGCCATTGCACTCCGTGCGGATCGTCGTGTGCGGAGAACCACCCGCGAACCGCCCTTGCCAGGAAGGCCGTACCTGTGAACCAGCACCAGGGCCCCTACACCGACCGCGCCCTCGCAATCGTCGGTGTGTCCTGTCGACTGCCTGGTGGTATTGCCGGCATGGCGGACCTGTGGACCGCCCTGCGTGAGGGGAGGGATCTCGTCACCGGGATGCCCGCGGACCGGTTCGACGCGGACCGCTTCGTGGACACCTCGATGCCGCGGGCCGGCAAGAGCTACACCGCCGCCGGGGGCTTCCTGGACGACATCGCGGGCTTCGACGCCGCGTACTTCGGGATCTCTCCGAAGGAAGCGGCGCACATGGACCCACAGCACCGGCTGCTGCTGGAGCTGACCGCGGAGACGCTGGACGATGCGGCGATCGCCCCGGCGCTGCTGGCGGGCTCCGACACCGCCGTCTACATCGGCATCTCCGACGCCTCCTACGGCGCCCTGCAGATGCTCAAACCGTGGACCATCAGCCCGTACACGATGTCGGGCGCGGCCTCCTCCATCGCGGCCAACCGGCTCTCCCACGCCTTCGATCTGCACGGCCCGAGCATGGCGGTGGACACCGCGTGCTCGTCGTCGCTGGTCGCTTTGGACCGTGCCTGCCACACGCTTTGGGAGGGGACGAGCCGCGTGGTGCTGTGCGGCGGAGCGAACATCCTGCTCTCTCCGTACCACTACGTCGGCTTCTCCCAGGCGTCGATGCTCTCGGAACGCGGCAAGTGCGCCTCGTTCTCCGCGGACGCCGACGGTTTCGTCCGGGCGGAGGGCGGCGGGATGGTGCTGCTCAAACGCCTCACCGACGCACTGGCCGACGGCGACCGGGTGCACGGGGTGATCCTGGGCAGCGCCAGCAACAGCGACGGACGAACGCTGGGTCTGTCGCTGCCCAACCCGCAGGCACAGGAGGACCTGCTGCGCCGGGTGTACGCGGACTTCGGGGTGCACCCGGACGAACTGGTCTACTTCGAGGCCCATGGCACCGGAACCATCGCGGGCGACCCGATGGAGGCCCAGGCAATCGGCCAGGCCCTGGGCATCCGACGCATCACCGGCCCGCTGCCGATCGGTTCGGTCAAGACGAACGTGGGCCACCTGGAGCCTGCCTCCGGCATGGCGGGGCTGTGCAAGGCCCTGCTGGTCCTGCGGCACCGCACGGTCCCCGCCTCCCTGCACGCCGCGGCCCCGAACCCGCACATCGACTTCACGGGACTGGGCATCGACCTGGCCACCGAAAACCGCGCTCTGAAAGAGGTGGAACGTCCGGTCGTCGGCGTCAACTCCTTTGGTTTCGGCGGCGCCAACGCGCACACGATCCTGACCGATGCCCCACCCCGGCCCGAACCGGCACCGTGCACGCCGCCCCCTGAGGGCCTGCCGGTCCTGGTGACGGCCCGCACGCCCCAGGCGCTGACCGAGGCGGTCTCCCGCATGGCGCGGCACCTCGGGACGGCGGACCCGGAGGACTTCTACGACCTCGCCTACACATCCTGCCTGCGCCGCGGCAAGCACGAGCACCGCACGGCCGTCCTCGGCCACACGCCGCGGCAGGCCGCGGAGGCGCTCACCGGGATCGCCGAGCACGGCTCCCGCCCGCCC
>NZ_KN708638.1:7166415-7220328 GCF_000805335.1 Streptomyces sp. CT34
GAGGCGGTGCCCAGCGGCCGGGTGGCGTTCGTGTTCTCCGGCAACGGTTCGCAGTGGGCCGGCATGGGCGCGGATCTGCTCGCCCGCGACCCGGTCTTCAGCAAGGCCGTCGCGTCGGTGGATGCCGAACTTGAGCCCCGGCTGGGCTGGTCGGTGGCCGAGGAGATGGTCCGGCCGCGGGAAGAATGGCGGCTCGCGGCGACCGAGGTGGCACAACCACTGTTGTTCGCCGTGCAGTTGGGCATCGTCGCCGTGCTGCGGTCCCAAGGGGTGGAACCGGCGATGGCGCTCGGCCACAGCGTGGGCGAGGTGGCCGCCGCCCACACGGCCGGCGCCCTCACCCTGGCCCAGGCCGCCGAGGTCATCGCGGTACGCAGTCGGGCCCAGGCGGCCACGGCGGGATCCGGCCGGATGGCGGCCGTGGGCCTGGGCACCGAGCAGGCGGAGGAGGCGCTGAAGCCGTACGCCGGCAGGATCGAGATCGCCGGCATCAACAGCGCCAAGGACGTGACTGTCGCCGGAGCGGCCGAGGCCGTCGCCGCACTCGGCGAGGACCTGGCCGAGCGCGAGGTCTTCCACCGCGACCTCGGCCTCGACTACGCCTTTCACAGCCGGGCCATGGACAGCCAGCACGAGGTGATCACCGCCGCGCTCAAGGCTCTCGAACCCGGCCCTGCCCCGGTGCCGCTCTACTCCACGGTGACCGGCGCCCGCATCGCCGGCACGGACCTGGACGCCGTGTACTGGTGGCGCAACGTCCGCGAGCCCGTCCTGTTCGCCGCGGCCGTCGAGGAGGCCATGGACGACGGCGCGGACATCTTCCTGGAGATCGGCCCGCACCCCGTCCTGCGTTCCTATCTGCGTCGGATCGCGGCCGGCCGCCCGCGGACGACCACCGCCGTACTGCCGACGCTGCACCGGGAAGCCGACGGGCCGGGCGGCCTGGCCACCACCCGCGCCACGCTGCTCGCCGCCGGGGCGGCCACCGACTGGAACCGGTACTTCCCCCGTCCGGGCCGGGTCGTCGACCTGCCTGCCTATCCGTGGCAACGGGAACGGCAGTGGGGCGGCGACAAGGAACTGTGGCTCCGCACCGGGCCGTTCGACCACCCGCTGCTGGGCGCCAGGGCGGCCGCCCCCATGCCTCTGTGGTCCGGAGTCGTCGAACCGGTCCTGGTGCCGTGGCTCACCGATCACCGGGTGGCCGGCTCCGTCGTCATGCCCGCCACCGGATACGTGGAGATGGCCCTCGCCGCCGGACGCCTCGCGCTCGACGCACCGACCGAGATGGAGCACCTGGACATCACCAGCGCCCTGGTGATCCCCTGGGACAACCCCTCCACCACCCAGGTACAGGTGTCGCTGAACCCCGACGACGGCACGCTGCTGGTGTCCAGCAGCGACGACCGGGCCGGCGGAACCCGCCCGCACGCCCGGGCCCGGGTCCGGAAACTCGTCGCATCCCGCCCGGCCCCCGTCGACCTGGACGCCATTCGCGGCCGGTGCCCGCGGGCCGTGACCGCCGAGCAGCACTACACCCGCTGCGCGGACGCCGGACTCGGATACGGACCGGCTTTCCAGGTGCTGACCGGACTCGCCGTCGGCGACGGCGAAGTCCTGGCCCACTACACCCACAACGCCCCGGGCGCCCCGTGGACGGTCCACCCCGCCCTCCTCGACGGCGCACTGCAGGCGGGCGTTCCGCTGCTGGCCGAGCGGCTGGCGGAAGGGCAGGCATACCTACCGGCCGTCATCGGTTCCGTGCGCGTGTGGGCCACCCCGTCCACGTCCGGCACCTTCCTGGTGACGGAGCGGTCCCGCACCGCCGACGAGGTCTGCTGGGACATCACCGTCACGGACCCGGACGGCACCGTGACGGTGCAGATGCGAGGCTGCCGTCTGCGGCGGTTCGCCGCCGCGCACCGCACCCCGCTCACCGTGCAGCACACGGTGCTCCGCGCGGCCCCGCGCGACGACGAGCCCTGCGCCCCGGTGCCCCTGCCCTCACCGCGACGGATCGCCGCCGCCTGCGCCGATGCCATCGCCGACCTGTGCGCGGACGCGCGGACGATGTGCTACGAGAAGCAAGCCGCCCTCTTCGTGGACGAGTTCCTCGACGCGTTCACCCGGACCGTCTCCGGTCTGCTGCCTGATCCCACGGCCCCCTTCACCGAACACGACCTGGTGTCATGGGGCTTGGACGAACGACACCAGCGCCTCTGGGCGCTGCTGGAACCGGCGTTGCGGCGCCGCGGCACCTTCGTCACCGACGAGGACGGGCGCCACCGCCTTGCGGCCGAGGACGGCACGGCGGATCGGTCGGCACGCCGGCCCGGGGAAGCCCTCCCCGCCGGCGTCGCCGAGCAGGCACTCGCCGCGCAGCAGATCCAGCACCTCCCGGAGCTGCTGCGCGGACGCCAGGATCCGATGGAACTGCTGGCCGACGATGCCACGGTCCGGGCACTGGAGCAGTTCTACGACACCGCTCCGTTCTGCCGGTTCCACAACCGTCTCGCCCAGACCCTGCTGCGCGACATCGTCCAAGCCTGGCCGGCCGACCGGCCGCTGCGCGTCCTGGAAGTCGGAGCGGGCACCGGCGGCACCACCGCGGCCCTGCTGCCCCTGCTGCCCGCGGACCGCACCCGCTACTGCTTCACCGACGTCTCGCCGTTCTTCTTTCCCCGGGCCCAGGCCCGGTTCAGCGCCTACGACTTCGTCGAGTACCGCACCCTCGACCTGGACGCCGACCCGGCCCAACAGGGCTACGCTCCGCACAGCTTCGACATCGTGGTCGCGGCCAACGCCCTGCACACGGCCAAGGACCTCGGCGCCACCCTCGACCGGGTGGCCGGCCTGCTGGCGCCGCGTGGCGTCCTGCTGGGCATCGAGGCGCACGACTCCGAGGTACTCGCCCCGTTTTTCGGCACCCTGGAGAGCTTCTACGGGCACAGTGACACGGAGTTGCGGACGCGCTCGCTGCTGCTGCCGCGCGAGCAGTGGCCCGCTCTGCTGGAGCGGTGCGGCTTCGAGGACATCGTCCAGACAGGCTACGACCAGGCCCCGGGCCGGGACCACGCCTCGGTCCTGCTCGCCCGGACCGCCGTCACCGATTCCGACCCGAACACCGCCCCCGGCCCCGCCCCGCTGCGTCTACCCGCGGACCGGGCGGAGACGACGTTCCTGATCGCCGCGGAGACCCCGGACGCCCAGCCACTCGCCGAAGCGCTCGTCAGCACAGTCACCGCCGCCGGCGGTACGGCCGCGGAACCGCTCCCCATGCCCGGCACCGTCGCCGACTGGGAGGCCGGACTGGCCGCAGCCCGCCGGCGCGACGACTCCGGCACCCTCGCCATGGTGCTCCTCTTCGGAGAGGCGACCGAAGACGTCCCGGCCGACGTCGTGGCACGCGCCGCCCGGCGGGCAGAAGCCGTACGCACCTGCGCCATGGCATGCGACCGCCTGCCCGAGGGCGTCCGGCCCGAACTGTGGCTGGTGACCCACCCCAGCGGTGTCGCCCCGTTGACGGCGGACGACACCCGTCCTGCGGACGCGGTGCCGTGGGGCCTGGGCCGCTGCCTGGCCAACGAGCTGCCCGGCCTCCACTGCCGGCGCCTGTCCCTGCACCGCACCGGAGCCACGGATACCGACGCCGGACGCCTGGCACAGGAACTGTTCCACCCCACCGACGAGGACGAGGTCGCCCTCACCGCACACGGCCGGTTCGTCCTGCGTGAGCAGACCCGGCCGGCGGCCGTACCGGCCACCGAAGACCTCGCCCTCACCTTGACGGTCCGTGACCCGGGGCTGGCCTACCGCCTCGCCTGGGAGGAGACCGAGCCCAGCGAGCCCGGGCCCGGAGAGGTGCTCGTCGCGGTGCGGGCCGCCGCCCTCAACTACCGCGACATCATGCAGAGCGTCGGCCTGCTGCCGGCCGAGGCCGCGGAGGGAACACCGTCCGAATGCGGCCCCGGGCTGGAATGCGCGGGCACCGTCGTGGCCTGCGGTCCGGGCGTGACCGCCCTGAAGCCCGGTGACCGGGTCGCCGGCCTGTCGGCCGCGTCCCTCGCCTCGCATACCGTGGCGCACGCCGAAGCCCTGTGGCCGGTACCGGACGACATGACCTACACCGAGGCGGCCACCATGCCGGTGGCCTTCGCCACGGTCCACTACAGCCTCGTCACCCTGGCACGCCTCCAGCCAGGCGAGACGCTCCTCGTACACGGCGCGGCCGGCGGCGTCGGACTGGCGGCCCTGCGGTACGCCGCCGCATGCGGCGCGCACGTCATCGCCACCGCGGGCAGCGGCCTCAAGCGGGACTTCCTGCGTCGCCAGGGTGTCCGGCACGTCCTCGACTCCCGCTCGCTCGACTTCGCCGACCAGATCAGGGACATCACCCGCGGCCGGGGAGTCGACGTCGTGCTGAACTCCCTCGCGGGTGAGGCCATCACCCGCAGCCTCGAACTGCTCAGGCCCGGCGGCCGGTTCCTGGAACTCGGCAAACGGGACATCTACGAAAACAAGCCGCTCCTGCTACGCCCCTTCGCCAACAACATCGCCTTCTTCGGAGTGGACCTCACGAAGGTCATCGACAGCCCCGCCCACCTGGAGAGTCTCCGCCGGGACATGACCTCCTCGGTGCTGCGCGAGGCGTGGCGGCCACTGCCGCACACGGTCTTCCCCGCCGCACGGGTCGCCGACGCCTTCTCACTCCTCCAGCACTCCCGCCACATCGGCAAGGTGGTCGTCGCCTTCGACCCGCTCGACGAACCACCGCACGTCGAACGCCGGAACCGTGCCCCGCGCCTGGATCCGGAAGGCACCTACCTCATCGGCGGCGGCACGGGCGGCTTCGGGGCCACGACCGCACACTGGCTCGCCGACCTCGGTGCCCGGCACCTGGCGCTCGTCAGCCGCCGCGGCGCGGACGCACCAGAGTGCCAAGCCGTCCTCGCGGCACTGCGGGAACGCGGAATCAGCGCCACGGCATACCCGGCCGACATCGCCGACCTGGCAGCCATGCGAGAGGTGGTGGCAAGGATCGACGCCGGCGGCCACCCGCTCCGCGGTGCCGTCCACAGCGCCATGCACCTCGATGACGACCTGCTCGTCGACCTCGACGCCGAGCGGATGGCCGCGGTCATGGCCCCCAAGATCGGCGGAGCGGTCGTCCTCGACGCCCTCACCCGGAACCGGGAATGCGACCTGTTCCTGCTGTACTCCTCCGGCACGACCGTGATCGGCAACGTCAAACAGGCACCCTACGCCGCCGCGAACCTCTGCCTGGAAGCCCTCGCCCGCGCCCGCCGCCGCCAGGGCCTGCCCGGCCTCGCGCTCGCCTGGGGCGCGCTCGCCGAGACCGGCTATGTGACGCGCAACGACCTGCTCTCCTCCCTGGCAAGTTTCGGTCTGCAGGCGATCCGCCCGGCCGAGGCGTTCGCCCACGCCGAACAACTGCTGCAGGCCGACGCCGACGTGGCGTCCGTCGTCCGCAGCGACTGGGGCCGCGCGGCCAAGCTGTTCCCCATCATGGCGAGTCCCCGGCTCGCCGGACTCGTACCACCCGGGGCCGCGAGTACCGGACTCAGCAGGGAGGAACTGCTCCGCAAGCTCGGCCAGATGACACCGGAAGAGGCACTGGAGTACATCACCGACACCTTGACCACGATGCTCGCCGGCGTCCTGCAGATGGACGCCGCCCAGATCGACCCGCACCGCCGGGTCGACACCTACGGCCTGGACTCGCTCATGGCCGCCGAACTCCTGGTCAACCTCCAGCAGCAGTACGAGGTGCAGATCCCGCCGATGGAACTGCTGCGCAACGCCAACGGCACCATCGCCGACATCGCGCAGATGGTGTACCTGCGGCTGGGCCTGGCCCGCAGCACCGACACCCCCGTGCTTCCGACACCCCGAACCGCCGACGACGAGGCGCAGCCCCCGACTCCGACTCCGCTTCCGAACCCGCCGGTTCCCCGCGCCGAGGGCACCACGGCCGCCACCTGATACGGCACCTCGCGCCTCGGGCCGACAGCTGACCGGTCGTTCCGCGCCGGCCTGTTGCGCAGGGGATCGCGGGACCCGCCCTCAGCCGGATGACAGCGCCGCGGCACAGACCGGCGCGGTCGTCCGCACCGGCCACTGACGCATCACACCTGTGTCGTGCCCCTGCCGAACCGCTCAGGACCCCTGAGGCCAAGGTGGTCTTCGCGTTCACGGTTGCCGCGGCCGTTGTCGCGACTCATCGCGCAGTTCGAGGTGCGCGCCCCATCTGGCCCGACGGAGCGTCACCGGGGGTGGTCCGGGCTTCCGGGGCCGTCGAGATGGCCTGGGGTCATGCGGGGCCGGATGGGTCCGCGCGCGCAAGTGCCGGGATGATGCCACCGGCGAGCACGGTGCTCCGTCGGCCGCTGGAGAGGCGGTGGCCGACTTCGTATGTCTCGTTCTTGGTGGTGTTGTGTATCCGGAGCCGGGGGGCGGCTCCTGCGGTGAGGGCGGAGTGGAGGTCCTCCAATCGGAGCCGGTCGCCGGGGTCGATGCGGTCGTAGTCGCCCGGATCGGCGAACTCCAGGGCGAGGACGCCGAAGTTGGCCAGGTTCTGCCAGTGGATACGGGCGTAGGACTTGGCGATCACGGCACGCAGTCCCAGGTAGCGCGGGGTGATGGCGGCATGCTCCCGAGAGGAGCCCTGACCGTAGTTTTCGCCGCCGACGATGAAGTGCCCGCCGGGAGCGCTGTCATCGCTCAGCTCGGCGGCGTGCCGCGGGTAGTCAGGATCGATCCGGGTGAAGGCGAACTCCGCGAGCTTGGGGATGTTGGAGCGGTACGGCAGTGCCCGGGCACCCGCGGGGGAGATCTCGTCGGTGGAGACGTTGTCGCCGCACTTGAGCAGCACCGGCCCCGACAGCACATCGGGTAGTGGGTCGAAGTCCGGCAGGCCGGAGATGTTGGGGCCGCGTTCCAACTCCACCCGGGCGGCCTCCGCCGGCGGCAGCGGGGCTTCCAGCATGGCGGTGTTGACCGACGCCCGGCCGGGCAGCCGTAGTTGCGGGTAGGCGACGGCTTCCTTGTCCGCCCAGTCCCGCGGGTCGGTGATCTCGCCGGTGAGGGCGGAGACCGCGGCCGTTTCCGGGGAACAGAGCCACACCGCGTCCCGCTCGGTGCCGGAGCGCCCGGGGAAGTTGCGCGGGAAGGTGCGCAGGCTGTTGCGGCCGGTGGCCGGGGCCTGCCCCATGCCGATGCAGCCCAGGCATCCGGCCTGGTGGATGCGCGCCCCTGCGGCGATGAGATCGAAGGTCGAACCCATGCGGGTGAGGTCGGCCAGGATCTCGCGGGAGGTGGGGTTGATGTCGAAGCTGACCGCGGGGTCGGTCTGGCGGCCCTTGACGATGGCCGCGGCGATGGCGAAGTCCCGCAGCCCCGGATTGGCGGACGAGCCGATGACCGCCTGTCCGATGGGTTCGCCCGCGACCGCACGTACCGGTACGACGTTGCCGGGTGAGGTGGGGCGGGCGATGAGCGGTTCGAGCGCGGCAAGGTCGATGTCGTCCCGCAGGTCGTAGACCGCGTCGGGCTCGGCGGCGATCTCGTGGAAGTCCTCCTCCCGGTCCTCCGCGCGCAGAAAGTCGCGCACCGCGGCGTCGGCGGGAAAGACGCTGGTGGTGGCGCCCAGCTCGGCGCCCATGTTGGCGATGACATGCCGGTCCATCGCGGTCAGGCCGTCCAGTCCAGGGCCGTGGTACTCAAGGATCTTGCCCACCGCGCCCTTGACGCCGTGCCTGCGCAGCATCTCCAGGATGACGTCCTTCGCACTCAGCCATGGCGGCAGGTGGCCGGTCAGCCGGATGCCCCAGATCTCCGGCATGGTCACATGCAGTGGCCGTCCGGTCATGGCCAGTGCGACCTCCAGGCCGCCGGTGCCGAGCGCGAGCATGCCGAGCGAACCGGCGGCGCAGGTGTGCGAATCGGACCCGGCCAGGGTGGTGCCGGGGACGCCGAAGCGCTGCATGTGGGTGGGGTGGGAGACACCGTTGCCGGGCTTGGAGTACCAGACGCCGAAACGCCGGCAGGCAGAGCGCAGGAACGCGTGGTCCTCGGCGTTGCGCTCGTCGGCCTGGACCAGGTTGTGGTCGACGTACTGGACGCTCGCCCGGGTGCGGACCCGGTCCAGGCCCAGTGCCTCCAGTTCCTGCATCACCAGCGTGCCGGTGGCGTCCTGGGTGAGGGTCTGGTCGATCCTCAGCCCGATCTCCTGGCCCGGTTCCATCCGTCCCTCGACGAGATGGTCCGCGATGAGCCGGTGCGCCACCGTTCCCCGTGAGCGCTCCGCGCCGAAGCTGTTCACGTCGCCCATACCCAAGGGGTACCCGGTCGGACAAAGGGGAACACTCGGTGCGAAGTTGCCTGGTTCGGCCCGTCCGGATGCACCGGCCGTCGTCCGCCTCGGCCGAACGCGGTGTTCCGCCGGTTTTCCACCGGTCTTCCGCTGACGAGCCGGATCCGTACTCTCGCGTCAGCCGGGAAGGAACTGCTGGCCCGCGTCGTAGATGAGCAGGCGGCGTTCGGGCCACAGCCGTGCCTCCGGGCTGACCAGGTGCGCGCGCAGTGTGCCGTCGTGCATGAGGTGCAGCACCCGCACCTGGCGGGCGAGAACCAGGAAGTCGGCGATCAGTTTGCGGTGGCAGCGCCACCACACGGATTCGGCGCACATCACGGCGGTGCGCTCCGCAGCGGCGTCGGCGAGCAGGTCGTCGATGGCGGCGAGGAATTCCGGGGAGCGCATGTGCCCGGCATACCCGGTGAAGGCCCGGTTGCGCAGTGCGGTGTCGGGCGTGTCCGGCCGTGCCGTCCGCCGGCCTCCGAGCCGCTTCTCCCAGCGGTAGGCGATGCCGGCCTGCGGCAGCCACTGCTCCATGGTGTGGCGTCCGGCATCGGGATTGTGCCGACTGCCGGGTGCCCTTCGCACGTCGACCAGGCGGCGCACCTCGGCACCCTGCAACAACCGCGTCATCTCAGCGGCACCGGCCGTACCGTGGCCGAAGGTCAACAGGAGCCCGCCGGCACCGGGCCCGGCAGCGTATGCCGACGCGCCGCCGGCGGCAGCGGTGCCGACAGGCCGGTCCTGGTGTGGCAACTGCGCCATGAACGGGCCGCCCTCCTCAGTTCCCGCGCCCCCTCCCGCCCGAGCCAGGGCTGTGGACGGGAAGGACTCCACGCGTGGCCGGTCCACTTGCAGACCCCCGTGACAGAGAGACGCTGAAACTGTCAGACCCACACCGCCGCCTGCCTACGACGTCGGTTCGGGAGGTGCCATGTACAGCAAAGCTGCCATCGCCGGTCACCCCGTCCATCCCATGCTCGTCAATTATCCGATCGCCTGCTACACCGGCACCCTGGTGGGTTTCGCGGTGTACGCGGCGAACGGGAACCAGTTCTGGCTCAATCTGGCCATCGCCCTGAACATTGTCGGCGTCGGCGGTGCGTTGCTCGCCGCCGTGCCGGGACTCATCGACTGGGCGCTCGGTGTTCCGCACGGCTCGGCGGCCAAGACCGTCGGCCTGGCGCACGCCGGCCTCAACGTCACCGCACTCGTCCTGTTCGCCATCAGTCTCGGAACGTACGTCACGCACTGGAACGGTCCCGCCACCGGAGCCACCCTCGGCCTCGCACTCGCCGCGGCCGGAGTCGCCTGCACCATCGCCGCCGGCGTCCTGGGCTGGATGCTGGTGCAGGACTACCACATCGGTATCCGCCTCACCTCGTCCCAGGAGCGCGACGAGCTCACGGTGCAGAGCACCAGGCTGATCGGTATCCATCACGACCGCGCGGCCTGACCCTGTGCGCTCTTGCCGAAGGCCGTACCCGTGGATTGGGCAGCGGTCCGGGACGCCGACGAACCGGTGCGTTGTGGGAATCCGGGAGCAGGCTCCCGGACGAAGCAATACGTGGGAATTCGGACGAAGCAATACGTGGGAATCCGTAAGCAAGCTCCTCGTACGAACGAATACGGAGGCAGGGAGGAGCGGAGCGGCGAGGGCGAGCGTCCCGCCCGCTCACTCGCTCCCGGGCGGCGGGAGCGGGAACGCGATGCGTGGTGACGGGCGTCAGTAGCTGTGTCGCGAACCACTAGCCGCGCTCAAGTGCGGCTGCGAAGCCGGTGAGCAGGCAGTCGAGGCCGAACTCGAAACGGGCCTCGGCGTCGGGGTCATCCGCTTCCGGTGGGCGACCGTGCGGATGGCGGACGCGTTCCGCCGCGGACGGGCGTTCCTGGTCGGCGACGCCGCGCGGGCCGTCACGCCGCTCGGCGCGTTCGGCCTGAACACCGGTGTCGCGGACGCGCACAACCTGGCGTGGAAGCTGGCCATGGTGCCGGCCGGCCAGGCAGCGGACCGCCTGCTGGACAGCTACCACCAAGGGCGCCATGCGGTCGCCGAACTGGTGACCCGCCAGGCGCTGTTGCGTTGGGAGAACCCGAGGATGCACTGGGACCCGACGGCCGTCGCGGAGCGTCGCGCCGCCGGTGCCTGGAACGCTCCGATGGTCACCATGGGATACCGCTATGCCTCCTCGGCGGTGATCGATCCGGTCGTCGAGCTTCCGTCCACCGAGGACCTCACGGTGAGTCTCGACGGGGCACCGGGATCGCGACTCCCGCACCGGTGGCCGGCCGGCGGGACCGTGTCCACCCTCGACCTCAACCGCTCCCGCTTCGCCGTGCCGGCCGGTGCGACCGGGGAAGACTGGCGCGGGGCGGCACGAGCGGTCGCCGCCACGCTGGGCATGGATCTCGACGCGGTCGTGCTGGACGAACAGGTGGCGTCCTCACTGAACCTCGCGAACGACGAGGCCCTCTTGGTGCGGCCGGACGGCTTCATCGCCTGGCGCACCCGCGGAACGGCGGACCCGGCTCGACTGGAGCAGGTGCTCGCCGCGGTCACCGGGCGCCAGGGCCGGCCGGCGCCGTCGCAGGTGGGTTGTTCACGGGCGGATCGCCCATCAGTCATCCGGGCGGAGCCTGCGGTTGTTGCCGGAGCGGCCGATGTCGAGGTCCAGGAGCTTGGGCAGAGGGGTGCCGCTGTTCCAGAAGCCCAGCAGGTCGACGTCGATGAGTGCCAGCCGGTGTTTGGCGGCGAAGCTGCGGGCGGGCTTGGTGAAGACGCATGAGGCGACGAAGACCGGGGCGTCGGCTCCGTGTTCCGAGCGTGCGGTGCCGTTGAACGTCTGCAGGTCCCTGCTGCCGACCGAGCGGTGTCTGGCGAACCGCTTGCACTGGATCACGAGCTTGCGGCCATCGGGGAGCCGGCCGGTCACATCGGCGCCCAAATCCCCTTTGCCGCCGACGCGTTGGACGTCGGTACACCCGTCCCGCCGGCACAACTCGGCCACGTACTCCTCGAACTCCCGGTCGTCCATCGCCCAGACCGCGTCCAGCGACCTCCGGGCCGCTACGCGGGCCTGCTCTGCGAGCCGGGCCCGCTCGGCCCGCGCCTCATGGCGCCCGACGCGCACCAGGCCCACGATCACGGCGCCCCCGGCCAGTACGGCTGACACCAGCAGCACGGTGCCCATTTCCCCCGCCCTTCCCTGCCCTCGGCTGTCTGTCTGCTCCACGCTCCCCAATCCGCCGTGGATCTACTCGGCCGGCGATGACGAAATGGTGCCTTCGCCACTGCATCGGAACCGACTCGACGGGACGGGGTGACGCAGGTCAAGGAAGGTCGATCTCGCGATTCGAGGTGACGACTGGTCAGTTCGCTCGGGAAGGGCTTGCGGCTCCCAACTCGCCGCGTCGGCAGGTGACTTATGGCACGCGAACGGCACGTGTGGTCGGTTTGCTCGTTGAACATGGTCGAGCCGTACGCACAACCTCCTCACCGGCGTCCTCGGGGATGGGGTGAAAGAGGCCATTGCTGCCGCAAGCGGTGGCCCGTCATGGAGACCGGGTAGCGTGACGGTGGCGACCTGGCGACCTGGCGGCGGGGGGGGGCGGGCAAGGGGCGACGCCTGGCGGGAATGTCTGGCGCTTGCGACGCACGATACGGAGAAGTTGTTCGAGTCCGCTGTGCACGCCCACGCTGCTGGAGAGCATCCGCGCGCGACGTATTGACCGGCTGGTGCAGGCCATGACGGCTGGTGCAGGCCATGACTGTGCCTGCGGCCGGTTCGGCAGGCGGGGCTGATGGGTCAGCGAGCCGGGGTGTCGGGGCCGTCCGGCGCGGAGGAGGGTTGGGTCGTGCGGGCAGAGTGGCGGCGGAGTACGTGGTGTGCGGTCACGGCGGCGAGGACGGCGACCGCAGCGGCCAGCAGGTACAGCTCGTAGCGTTGGACGGCCGGGTACAGGGTGCCGATGTGGTTCCCGGCGAGGTAGCCGAGGGTGGCCCAGGTGCCCACCCACAGCGTCGCTCCCAGGGCGTTGAAGGCGAGGAACCTCCGCCAGGGCATCTCGCTGAGCCCGGCGATGATGCCGTTGGCCTGGCGCAGGCCCTCGATGAAGCGCGCAACGGTGATGATCTTGCCGCCGTGCCGGTTGAAGAACGCCTCGGCCCTGGCGACCCGTGCCGGGGTCAGCAGCACGTACCGGCCGAACCGGGTCACCAGGCGGTGGCCGCCGAAGCGGCCGATGGCGTAGCCGACGTTGTCGCCCAGGATGGCGGCGAGCAATGCGATCACGCCGACCGCGACGATGTTCAGCTGCCCGGCGCCGGCGTAGACGGCGGCGGCGATCAGCACCGTTTCCCCGGGGACCGGGATCCCGAAGTCCTCAAGGAACAGCAGACCGCCGACCGCCGCGTATCCCCAGTGGTCCAGCAGCGGGGCGAGGTCGGCCAGTACGCCGGGCAGTACGGGTGCGCTCATCGCGGATCGTCCCTCGTGCCGAGGTTAGCGTGTGGCGTGCGCCGCGGCAGTGCTGGAGTCGGTGGTCGGCAGCGGGCGCAGCGCCCCGGTGCGCGGCCGGGCGACCAGCCCCGGTGCCTGGCGGCCGTTGGTCACCGACCGGCAGCGCACCGCACGGCACGCAGTCCGCTGGTTCGTCCCAGGCTCCGCCTGGCAACTGCACGTCCGCCGCACCGGCCCGGGGTGCCGTCCCGGCGGAGGAGCGCCGTGGTGTTCCCGTCGTCGCTGTGACGTGTCTCATGTAGCGAGCCCCGGCCCGCCGTCGACCGGCGGGCGGGGGGCGAACGGGCCGTGAGTCCAGGGGTGTTGGTCACGGGAACACGGTCTGTGGGGCTCGGGCCCTCCCGGACATCACGGGCAATCGCGGTGTTGCGTCGGAAATAAGGTGGTCGGCGGCAGATCACAGCGGCCTTCACACGGTGAGGGCATGCGGCAACGGCAGGACGGACGACACTTCCCATGGACATGACCGCGGGCAACCGCGAGGGGCTCAGCCTGTTCGCCCTCACCATGATCGGCGTCGGCTCGATCTTCGGCTCCGGCTGGCTCTTCGGCGCCGGTGCAGCCGCCCAGGTGGCGGGCCCCGCGGCACTGGTTGCCTGGGTGATCGGCGTCATCTTCATCGGCATGATCGCGATGTCCTACGCGGAGGTCGGCGCGGCCTACCCGGTCCCGGGCGGGATGGCCCGCTACGGCCACCTCTCGCACGGCCCGGTCCTCGGCTTCCTCACCGGCTGGGCGGTGTGGATCGCGGTCGCCTCGCTCGTGCCGATCGAGTCGATCGCCGCCACCCAGTACATGACGTCCTGGAGCTTCGGCTGGGCGAAGGGCCTGGTCGACCCCGTCGATCATCACCTCACCACGTCCGGCATGGCCGTGGCGCTGGCCCTGACCGTCGCCCTCTGGCTCACCTGCTACTGGTCCGTCCAACTGCTCGCCCGCGCCAACACCATCCTCACCCTGGTCAAGTTCGCCATCCCGGTGATCGCCGTGCTCGCGTTGATCGCCTCCGGCTTCCACACCTCGAACTTCACCGCGCACGGCGGCTTCGCCCCGTACGGCTGGCCGGCCGTACTGACCGCGGTCACCACCTGCGGGGTGGTCTTCGCGTTCAACGGGTTCCAGGCGGTGGTGAACCTCGGCGGCGCGGCCAGGAACCCCGGCCGCGCCATTCCGCTCGCCCTGGTCGGCGCGCTCGCGCTGGGGCTGCTGATCTATCTGGCGCTGCAGACCGCGTTCCTGGGGGCGGTACCACCCGAGGAACTGGCCGGGGCGGGTGGCTGGCACGGTGTGAATCTCAACTCGCCGTTTGCCGATCTCGCCAAGCTGCTGATGCTGCACTGGGTGGTCACCCTGTTGCAGTTCGGTGCCTTCATCTCCCCGGCCGGTTCCAACATCGCCAATATCGCCTCGGCCGCGTACATGGTCACCAATCTCGCCGAAACCGGCTTCTTCCCCCGGAAGCTGGCGGCCGTGCACCCGCGCTACGGGACCGCGCGCCCGGCGATGTGGCTCAACCTCGGCTTCGGTGTCCTGCTGCTGATCACCGTCGGCCACAGCTGGCACTCGCTGGCCGGCGTGGTCTCGGCGGCCATGGTGATCTCCTACCTGATCGGCCCGATCGCGGTGGGGGTGCTGCGGCGGACCGCGCCGGATCTGCCCCGCCCGTTCCGGCTTCCGGTGGCCGGGATCCTGTGCCCGGTCACCTTCGCCTTCGCGGCCTGCGCGCTGTACTGGTCGAAGTGGCCGGACACCGGCAAGGTCACCGTGCTCACGCTGGTGTCCGTCCCGGTCGCGGCGCTGGTGCTGTGGCGCAAGGGCATGATCGAGAGGGGCCGCGGAGCGCCGCAACAGGGTGGTGACCGGCGTGCGGCCGGCCACTTTCTGCGGCAGTTCGCCCCGGCCTGGTGGATGGTGCTCTTCCTCGTCTGGATGGCGACGCTGTCGGCGCTGGGCAGCCCGGACTTCGGCGGCCATGGCATCGTCCCCGGCGGCTTGGACATCGCCCTGGTCGCACTGACCGCCCCGGCCTTCTACTTCTGGGCGGTACGCGCCGGGATCCGGGCCCATGCGGCGGGCCTGACCGGTGCACCGGCCGTCCCGGCCCCCGTCCCGGCACCCGCCGTGACGCCCGACGGCGAAGAAAGCCGGGACGGGCGACCTCGCCAGCACGTGTCGTAGCCGACGCCCCTCCGGTAGCCACCGGCTCCCGGCGTCGGAGGCCAGCCGGCAAATGGTCGGACGAGACTTCGGGCGTGGGGCCTTTTCACGAGCGGCACTTGGACCAGGCGGGCGGGCTAGGGCGCCTGGTCCAGCGCCCCGGCGGCCACCCGCAGGTCCGAGACGAAACCCGCGTACGGTGTCTCGCGGTCTTCGGCACGCAGAATCGCCGCGGGGTGGAGGGTGGCCACGACGAGGCCCGTTGTGCGGCCCCGGCGCGTTTTTCTGTGTTCCGGTTCGGTCTCCTCCGGCAGGGGAATGGGCGCGCCCCGGTCCTTCGTCACCCGGAATGACGGTCCCAGCAGCGCCCTGCCCGCGGTAGCGCCGAGTGCCACCACCACCTCCGGGCGGACCAGGCGCAGTTCGGCGGTCAGCCAGGGGCGACAGGCCGTCATCTCCCGCAGGCTGGGTGGTTTGTGGATCCGGCGCTTTCCCTTTGTCGCGGTGGTGAACTTGAAATGCTTCACCGCGTTGGTGAAATACGCCTGATCCACGTCGAGGTCGACCTCCCGCATCGCCTTCTTCAGCAGGCCGCCGGCCGGCCCGACGAACGGTTCCCCTTGGCGGTCCTCCTGGTCGCCCGGCTGCTCGCCGACGAACATGATCCGGGCCGGGGCATGACCCGCTCCGAATACGGTTTGCGACGCGTCCTGGAACAGGGGGCAGCCCTGGCAGCCCGCCGCGGCACGCCGAAGAGCGACAAGCCCTCCGCGCCGGGGCACGTACGGGCCGGCATCGTACTGCTGCCCGGCGGGGCCGCTGCTGCTTCCGGCCGGCGTCATTGGCCGCGACCGGTGAGGCAGTCCCGGACCCGGTCCACCAGACCCAGCCCCGGAGCCAGCAGCTTGTTGGCCGGCGGGGTATGCGGCGAGGACGGGTGCGGGTGGGTGGGGGCGGTCCTTTTGGCCTCATGGACCTTTCTGCCCAGGCTTTCCAGGACGAACGGATGGACGCTCTCCCGGAGCCGGGGGAACAGGTTGTTCTCCTCGTCGTCGACATGCGCCCGTACCTCTGTCCTGACTTTCACCATCAGCCGGTCGAAGTCGAGGTCGGCGGGCGCCCGGCCCTCCAGGTCCTTGAGGAGCTGTTCGATACGGCCGTGTTCGGCGATCCCGCGGTCGGCCAATACGTCACCGCCCGCCACGTGTTCACGTACGGCGGGGTAGAAATGCTGTTCCTCGGCGACCGAGTGCCGCACCAGCTCGATGGTGATCGAGTCCGCGAGCCGTTTGCGCTCTTCGCTGCCGGGCGGCGTGTCTCCGAACCGCGCAAAGAGTTCGTCGACTTCGCGGTGGTCAGCGGTCAGCTCCGAAATGACGTCCTTGATGACGTCCTTGCCGTGTTCCATGGTGTACGGCTTTCTTGTGGTGGTGGAGCGCCCGTCCGTCCCGATAGCGCCGTCCGCTGCCGAACAGTGGGACCACGGGGGACGCCTTTCGCCCTACATCCTTGTTGCCGCGAACCCGGGTTCGGCTCCGGGGCGACCGAACCGGCCGGCCGTATCGGGGCGGATTCATCACGATGGCTCCTGAGGCTGATGCGGTTGAGCGATACCGGAGCGGTGGCGGCACGGCGAACGTCAGCCGCAGGCCGACCCGCACCACGGACGACTGCCGGCCGGACGGCCGACGGGTGGTACGCCGTGCGGTCCGGGGACCAGGACCGGTACTGGCGCGTGCACGCGCATGCCCTGTCGCCCGCCACCTCGCTCGGCGCGTCACGCGTCGTCGCTCAGGCGTGCCAGACGACGGCGGGCGGGGGCGAGGGACCTGCCGCGCCGCAGGCTGTCGTGCCATGGGGCGCCGTCCAGCCGCTCTCCGATGGTTGCGAGGGTCCACCGCCTCGCGGCGAGGTCGGGTTCGTCCAGTTCCGGCCAGGCCAGTGGTGCGGCGACGGGGGCGCCTGGCAGTGCGCGCACGGCATAGGGTGCGACGGCGGTCTGGGCGTAGGCGTTGCGCTGCACGTCGAGATAGAGCCGGCCGCGCCTGGCCTCCTTCCGGGGCTCGGTGGTGAGGCGGTCGGGATGCCGGGCGGCGAGCAGATCGGCGGCTTCGCGGGCGAAGGCGCGGACGTCGTCGAAGGGTGTGCGACGGTCCAGCGGGACCAGGACGTGCAGTCCCCGGGAGCCGGTGGTCATCAGGGCACTGGGCAGGCGCAGTTCGTCCAACAGGTCATGGAGCAGGCCGGCGGCCTGACGTACCGGCGCGAAGTCGTTGGCGGGTGGGTCGAGATCGAACACCAGCCGGTCGGGGCAGTCGGGGCGGTCGGCCTTCGCCAGCCAGCGGTGCGGTGTGATGCATGCCTGGTCGGCAAGGTAGAGAAGGGTGGCGGTGTCGTCGCACAACGCGTGGGTGACACTGCCCTGCTCCTTGGGCAGCTCGGCGGTGTGCACCCAGTCCGGGAAGTAATCCGGCACGTCCTTCTGCATGAAGCCCTCGCCGTCGATGCCGTCGGGATGCCGCTCCAGCATCAGCGGGCGCCCCCGCAGGTGCGGCAGCATCGCCCGGGCGGCGCCGCGGTAGTACTCGGCCAGATCGGCCTTGGTGAGGCCGTCGTCGGGGAAGAGCACCTTGTCCGGGCGGTTGATCTCCACGGTGCGGCGGCCGGCACGCAGCTTCAGTGCGGGGCTCATGGTGCCCCTCCGGCCGGCCGTTCGCGGACCATGTCGGTGGCGCGCTGGTGCTGGTCGTCGCGCAGCCCCAGGAAGCGCGGGTGACGCGACCGGCCGGCGCGCGTCCGCTGGGTGAAGGGGATCCGGCCGACGAAGGGGATCCGGCCGACCAGCAGGGCTCCGAATCCCGCACCGAAGGCGCGGCGGTCGCTGAGTACCGGCAGCATCGGCGGCCCGACGGCCGGCATCGGCGGCCCGGTCGATCGGCCCCGTCGGGCACGGCGGGGCAACTGCCCTTGCCACTGGGGTAGTTGGCAGAGGGACCCGGTCATCGCGAACCGTCTCCCGTGGCGTGGGTCGCGAGCTGCTTGAGCGTGCGCCCGCTGCGCACCGACCGCGCACGGTGGGGGTCGGGCGTGCCGTGGTGGGAGAGACGCTGTTCGTCGTGCTTCACCAGCAGCCACGCCTCACGATCGTTCGCCCGGCCGGTCCGGATTCTGGTGAGCGCGTAGCCACCGTGCAGCTTGGAGCCGTCGAGCCGGAATGACGCGTGGCCCTTCTCCAGGGCGTCGGCGAGGCCGACCTCCTTGCCGCGACGGTCGGTGGTGAGGTTTCGATAGGTGCCCTCGTCCCAGATGATGACGGTGCCCGCGCCGTATTCGCCCTCGGCGATGACGCCCTCGAAATCCCGGTACTCCAGCGGATGGTCCTCCGTCGGCACGGCGAGCCGTTTGTCGTGCGGATCGTCCGACGGCCCTTTGGGAACCGACCACGACTTGAGCACGCCGTCCGCCTCCAGGCGGAAGTCGAAATGGAGCGTGCCGGCATCGTGGATCTGCACCACAAAGCACGGGCGGTCACGAGGGGTTTCGGGCCGGTCACCCGTCGGTTCCCCGGTCCTCGTGACATCGCGTTTGCGGCGATAGTCGGTCAGCGCCTTGTGCGACCCCATGGTCAACTCTCCTCGGCGGGTGGATCAGCGGACGGACAGCCTCCGCCGGCGAGCCCGCGTGGAACCGGCCATGATCAGGGCAGCGCCGAGGCCGATGATCAAGGTCAGGGCGATGCCCGCCAGGAAGATCGCGAGGCTGTTCAAGGTGACGATGTGGTTGCCGAGAACCGTCACACCGTAATCCGGCCCACCGGAGAGGTTGGCGGCGATCAGCAGGCCGATAAAGGCCCCGGTCGCGGCAAGGAGAAGAAGCCCCAGAACCACCATGGTGTCCGCCCTTCTACGACATCACACCTTCCACTGTGGCACCGGACCGGTCCGCGGTCGCGGTCGCGGTCGAGAGGAATGTCGAGGAATGTTGAGAAATATCAAGAGGAATGTCGAGAGGAATGTCGAGGCGAACGGGGTGCAGCCGGTCGGCCGGCCGGCGTCCCGACCCGCACCCCGCATTCTGCGGACAACTCCGTTCTGCGGAGAACTCCGTTCGGCGACGAAACACCGTTCGGCTCTGGACGGTAACCGCTCGGCCACGCAGGGCGGCCGGCCTGTGCGCGCCGGTTGTGTGCGGTGGCCGCCGGGTAAGCGGTTAATGGGAGATGAGACGGATTATGAGCGAGAAAGCGCGAGCATCCTCCGCGTCTTCCTCAGCGGCGGATGTGGTGCTCCATCCCGTTGAGACGGTGCGGACGACCGTGGGGAATGTGCCCGGCGCCCACACCGCCAAAGAAATGTTCGACACCGTCCTGGACACGGTTGGCGTCGTCTCCCCGCGCTCCCGCCGTATCGCGGCATACGCGGGCGTCGGGATGCTGGGCGCGGCGGGCGGGGGCGAGTGGCCGGTGGCGGCCGCGGGTGCCGCGGTGGTCTGGCTGACGCAGTCGCGTCCGACACGTGCCGGCGAGACCGATGCGTCGAAGACGGCTGCCGGCACGGCTGCGGGGGTCACCCGTCGGTCCGCGTCGACCTCTTCGTCCAAGTCGACGTCTTCGTCCAAGCGGCGTGCGACGGCCAAGCCGCGTACCGCGAAGAAGGCCACGGCGGCCAAGCCGAAGGCAGCCAAGCCAAAGGCGGTCAAGCCCAAGGCGGCCAAGCCGACGGCGGGCAACAAGCCAAAGACGGCCAAGTCGAGGAAGGCCACGGCGTCGACGGTTTCGACGACCCGTGGGTCTTCGACGACCCGTGGGTGAGGGGGATCCGGCGCTTCCACGAAGGTGAGAGATGGTCCTGCGCTTGCTACGCCGACTTCCCGCCGCCGGGTTGAACCTGGCACGGTGGTCGCCGGTGGACACGGCCCGCCAGGCAGTCCCGACCGCCGGTGCCGCCGTACGACTGGCGGCCGGTGTGGCGAACGCGGGCGTGCGCGCCACCGCACGGGGCGCGGTGGCGGTGTCGGGGGCGGCGGGCCGGGTCGGGCGGGTCGGTCTGAACGCGATGGCTCCCGGCCAGGGTTACTGGCGTGCCGGGTCCCGGATGCAGCTCCCGTTGCGCCCCCGTTCGGGCGCCACGGTGCGCAGCGTGGAGGCGGCGGCCAGGCGGGTGGCTGCCGGACTTGTGCAGCGTCCGGATGTGCTGGCCGCCTACTGGGACGGCGGGCTGGCCCGGTTGGTGGTGCAGATGACGGAGGATGCCGTCATCGACCGGGTGGTGGACCGCGCGACCGAACTGGCCGGCCGGCAGCGTCTGGAGCGGCCGGACGAGGATGTGCTGGAGCCCGCGCACCCGGGGCACACGGGGGGCATACGTTCCGGGGCGCTCGCCGTGGCCTGCGACGCGGTGGGGATCGGCGCCGCGGTCGCCGCACGGACCGTGCGCGTGAAGAGCACACCGCATCTGGTGACTGCCGGGGTCACCCTGCTCCGTGAGGACCCGCGGGTACGGGAGGCGCTGCGGCGTCGTCTGGGCCGCTCGGCCACCGATCTGGTGCTGGCCGCCGCCAACGCGGCTGCCAACGGCATCGGGCAGTCACCGACCACCCTGGTGCTGGACGCCCTGCTGCGGGCCGGTCAGCTCACCGAGGCCGTCGCCCGGGCCGCCGCGTTCGACGCCGCGCACGATACGGTCTGCGCGCCGGAGCGGCTGAGCCTGGCCGGCCGCAAGGTCGCTCGCCCGGCGATCCACCGCTACCCGGGCGAGGAGTACCGGGACCAGGCGGTCACCGGAACCCTGCTCGGCGCCGCCGGCGCCCTCCTGTTCACCCGCGATGTCCACGAGGCGGCCGAGGCACTGCTGGCCGGGAACCCGAGGGCCGCCCGCTACGGTCCGGCCGCCTTCACCGCGAGCCTGTGCACCGAGCTGGCCTGCGAAGGCGTACTCGTCCGCAACCCGGACCGCCTCAGGCAGCTGGAACTCATCGACACGGTGGTCCTCCATCCCGAGGCGCTGCGCAGCACCCGGCGCACGGTCCTGGACGCCCATCCGAACGTGGCCGAGTGGGACCACGACCGTCTGTGGCAGGCGGCTGCCGCCGCCCTTCAGCCCGGTGAGGAGGCCGAGGAGCCCACGGTCGCCCTGCGTCCGGTACCCGACCAGGGAGAGTCGGCGGCCGGGTTGATGATCGCGTCGGAGCAGGGCCGGGACATCGGTACCGTCCTGGTCGGCTGGGAGATCGACCCGCTGGCCGAGGCCGCGTTGGACGCGGCCCGCCGGGCCGGTCTGTACGTCGTGGTGCAGGACGACGGCTCGCTCGGTGACTTCGGGGCGCTCGCGGACGAACGCGTCGGCGGGGAAACGCCGTTGGCCGATGTGGTCGGCGAGCTCCAGCGCCACGGCCGGGTGGTCCTGACGGTGGCCCACGTCCCGCGCGGCCGGGCCGCGACCGAGCAGCAGCTGAATGCCGAGAGCCGGGATGTGCTGGCCGGTCTGCTGCGCAGCGACATCGCCGTCTCCCTCACCGATGACCGCAGTGCGGTGGTGTGGGGTGCGGACGTCCTGCTGCTGCACGGGCTGGAAGGTGCCTGGCGGATGCTGGCGGCCGTGCCCGCCGCGCGGACCGTCGGCGGGCACGCCAAGATCTTCGCCGAGTCGGGCGCCGCGCTCGCCGGGCTGCTGGTGGTGACCCGCGGAGCCCGCTCGAAACGCATCACCTTCCCGCTGGCCTTCCGGATCAGCCCGGTGAACGCCGCGGCTGCCGCCTCCCTGGTCTCGGGCTGGCGCGCCGCGCTACAGGTGAGCACCAACCGCGCGCCGCACCCGCCGCCCCGGGTGCCCTGGCACGCACTCCAGCCGCAGGAGGTACTGGCGCGGCTGCGGGCCCGCGCCCGGGCCGCGGAACCGAGCGCGCTCGCGAACCTCCGCGAGACCGTCGACAAGGTCGCGCAGCTCCCGGTCTTCGCCTCCGTGCGCCTGGCGGCCCGCCTGGCCGCCGCCGTCCGTGCCGAACTCCACGATCCGCTCACCCCGTTGCTGCTCGTCGGCGCGACCGCGTCCGCCCTGCTGGGCGCGTTGGTCGACGGGCTGATGGTGGTCGGCGCGTTGAGCGTGAACGCCCTGGTGGGCGGGGTTCAACGGGTGCGCGCCGAGTATGCGCTCGCCGGTCTCAAGCTGGGGCAGCGGCAGAAGGCCCGCCATGTCGTCGACCTGGACGCGGAGGAATCCCGGTTCGTGGACGCGCGGCGGCTGGCGCCGGGGGAAGCGATCGAGTTCTACACCGGCGACGTCGTACCGGCCGACGGGCGGCTGTTCGAGGCCGAGGACCTGGAGGTGGACGAGTCCTCGCTGACCGGCGAGTCGCTGCCGACCGGCAAGCAGGTGGACGCCACCCCGCAGGCGGCGGTGGCCGACCGCCACTGCATGGTCTTCGAAGGCACCACCGTGGTCGCCGGCCACGGCCGGGCCGTCGTGGTGGGCACCGGCGACCAGACCGAGGCGGGCCGGGCGGCGCATCTCGCCGCGCGCACCCAGCCGGCGCCCGGTGTCCAGGCCCGGCTGCACGAACTGACCGGCCAGATGCTTCCGTTCACGCTGCTGGGCGGCGCCGCCGTGACCGGTCTGTCGCTGCTGCGCGGCCGACCCGTACGGGAGGCGGTCCGCGGCGGACTGGCCGTCGCGGTGGCCGCCGTTCCCGAGGGCCTGCCGCTGGTGGCGACCGTCGCGCAGTTGGCCGCGACCCGCCGGCTCAGCCGGATCGGCATCCTGGTCCGCACCCCGCGCGCCCTGGAGGCGCTCGGCCGGATGGACACCGTCTGCTTCGACAAGACCGGCACCCTGACCGAGAACCGCCTGCACGTGGTCCGCGTCGTCACCGCGGACGGCACCGAACACCCGGCCGACGCCCCCGAGGCGACACCGCTGCTGCGGGCCGCCGCGCTGACCTGCCGCACCGCCGACCACGAGGTGGGCATCCACGCCCACTCCACCGACGAGGCGATCCTCGCCGCGGTCCCGCCCGGGTCGCCGTGGACATCCGTCGAGGTCCAGCCGTTCGAGGCCAGCCGGGGCTACGCCGCGGCCGTCGGAGCCGACGCGGACGACGCCCTCGTGCTGATGGTGAAGGGTGCGCCCGAAGTCGTGCTGCCCGGCTGCGAGGACGCCCCCGACGACGGCCCCGCGCAGTCCCTGGCCGCCGACGGCCTGCGGGTACTGGCGGTCGCCGCCCGCCGGCTGACGGACGCCGACGACCCCGCCCGGGTACTCGGCCAGCCTCCGGGAGACCTCGACCTGCTCGGCTTCGTCGCCCTGGCCGACACCCCACGCCCGAGCTCCGCACCTCTGGTGCGCGATCTCCGCCAGGCCGGTGTGCGGCCGGTCATGCTCACCGGTGACCACCCGCGGACGGCCGGCGCGGTCGCCGTCGAACTCGGCTGGCCCACGGACGTATCGGTCGTCACAGGCGATGAGCTCGCCGCCGAGGACCGCGCCGGCCGGGCCCGCCTGCTGCGCGACTGCGGCGTGGTGGCCCGCGTCGCTCCGGAGCAGAAGCTTCAGGTGATCGAGGCGCTTCGGGAAGCCGGGCGGGTGGTCGCCATGGTCGGCGACGGCGCCAACGACGCCGCGGCCATCCGGGCCGCGGATGTCGGGATCGGCGTCGCGGTCCACGGATCGGCGGCAGCCCGGAACGCGGCGGACCTGGTGATCACCAGCGATGACCTGTCGACGCTGACCGCCGCCGTCGCCGAGGGCCGGGCACTGTGGCGCAGCGTGGCGGACGCGATCAGCGTGCTGATCGGCGGCAACGCCGGAGAGATCGGCTTCTCCGTGCTCGGAACCCTGCTGTCCGGCGCCTCGCCCCTGTCCACCCGGCAGATCCTGCTGGTCAACCTGCTCACCGATATGTTCCCGGCGATGGCGGTCTCGGTCACACCACGGGACGAGACCGCCCACGACGGCCCGGACGACGAGGCGGACCGGGCAGACGGCACGCCCGTCGGCGTCGCGGCCCTGGGCACTCCGCTGACCCATCAGATCCGTGAGCGCGGCATCGTCACCGCGCTCGGCGCGAGCACCGCCTGGCTGATCGGCACACTCACCCCCGGCTCCGCGCGACGGACCAGCACGATGGCGCTGTGCGGCGTGGTCGGAGCCCAGCTCACCCAGACGGTGACCGGGCGGTGGCACAGCCCGCTGGTGCTCCTGACGGCCCTCGGCTCGGCGGCCGTGCTGGTCGCCCTGATCGAGACGCCACTGGTCAGCGGCTTCTTCGGCTGCCGGCCACTCGGCCCGGTGGCCTGGGCCGGCGTCGCCACCGCGATGTGCGTCGCCATGCTGGGCCCGCGGTGGGTACCGGCGATCGAGGACCTCGTCCGGCGCATCGAGAACCTCATCCGGCGGTGGGAAGCGAGCTCGTGAGGAACCGGGCGGATCGCACGCCGCGTGCGAAGCCGCGGCCGACGTTCACCATCCGCCGACGACGACGATCACGATCCGCGGCGCCGGCGGCACGCCTCGTCCCGTGCCGGTCACCGCTTCTCGGACAGCCACTCGGCCAGCACGGCGGCCTGGCTGTGATCCACGTCCTTGGTGGCGGTCAGCAGCGTGAGCTTGTCGTGCGCGGCGAGGTCGCGCAGATGCGTGGCGGCCTGCCGGTGCCCGGCATCGCGCAGTTCGGCCAGGTAGCGGCGGCGGAACTCGGTGAAACGGCTGGGCTCGTGGCCGTACCACTTCCGCAGATCGGTCGAGGGCGCCACATCGCGCAGCCACTCGTCCAGGTGCGCCTCCTCCTTGCGCATCCCGCGCGGCCAGACGCGGTCGACGAGCACCCGCTTGCCGTCCCGGGAGGAGGTCTCTTCGTAGACTCGTCGGCAGGTGAT
The DNA here is from genome assembly GCF_000805335.1 of Streptomyces sp. CT34. Lineage (GTDB taxonomy): Bacteria > Actinomycetota > Actinomycetes > Streptomycetales > Streptomycetaceae > Streptomyces. Next base: position 7,191,335 of record NZ_KN708638.1, read on the forward strand.
CTGTTTGGCCATGAGGCACCTCCAGACCGATCGGTCAGCCCGACCACGGACGGTGGACGGCTGGCACCGTAACGACACCGGTGGGCGTGTCCAACTCGGCCATTTTATCGGCGACGGCCGGTGGGAGCCGGTCGGGAGCCGGCCACCGGGAGAGGAAGACGGCATGCACGGCGGGCGCCCGGAGGCACACGATTTTCCCGCGGCGACCGCTCCCCGGGCGGGTACGGTGCGGGATCTGGACGCGGCGGTGGCGACCTGCCGGGCCTGCCCGCGGCTGGTCGCCTGGCGGGAGGAGGCCGGCCGGACCAAACGCAGGGCGTTTCGGGACTGGGACTACTGGGCGCGTCCGGTGCCCGGCTTCGGACCACCGGACGCACCCCTCGCGATCATCGGGCTGGCGCCGGCCGCCCACGGCGGCAACCGCACCGGGCGCATCTTCACCGGCGACCCGTCCGGCGACGCCCTCTACCGCGCCCTGTACGACATCGGGCTGGCCTCCCGGCCGACCGCCACCCACCGGGACGACGGGCAGGAGCTGTACGGGGTGCGGATCACCGTTCCGGTGCACTGCGCACCGCCCGCCAACCGGCCCACCACCACCGAACGCGACACCTGCCGCCCCTGGCTCGCCCGCGAGCTGGAGCTGCTGCGCCCGACCCTGCGGGCGATGGTGGTCCTCGGCGCGTTCGCCTGGCAGGCGTTGCTGCCCGTACTGGCCGGCGCCGGATGGCGGCTGCCCCGACCGCGCCCCGCCTTCGGACACGGTGCCGAGGCGCTGATCGTCGATCCGCGGGACGAGCGGGAGGTGTGCCTGATCGGCGGCTACCACCCCAGCCAGCGCAACATGTTCACCCGCACCCTCACCCCCGCCATGCTCCGCGACGTGCTGCGCCGGGGTGCCGAGGTCGCCGGGCTGCCGACGGGCAGCTGAGCACGCCGCCGAGGAGCCAGAGCCGGCGCTGCTCAGACCGCGGCGGCCTTCGGGCTGCGTTGCGTAGGACTGCCGGGCACCGGCTCGGAGGCGTCGGCACCGAGGGCCACGATGCGGTTCCCCGCGTCGACGTGCACGACCTTCGGCCGCAGCGTACGGGCCTCCGCGTCGTCCACCTGCGCATAGCTGATCAGGATGACCAGATCGCCGGGATGGACCAGGTGCGCGGCGGCTCCGTTGATGCCGATGACGCCCGAGCCCCGCTCGCCCTCGATGACGTACGTCTCCAGGCGGGCACCGTTGTCGATGTCGACGATGTGGACCAGCTCGCCGGGCAGCAGGTCGGCGGCCTCCATCAGCGCGGCGTCGATGGTGACCGACCCGACGTAGTGCAGATCGGCCTCGGTCACGGTGGCCCGGTGGATCTTGGACTTGAACATCGTGCGCAGCACAGCGTCACACTCCTGCCGAAGAAGGGTCGCGCCCTCGCCACGAGGTGCGCGCCGGACCAGCCATGCTAGCCGCGCCGTCCTGGACCGTCACGGGTGCTCTGCGGCGTCACCGTCCTGCCGGGCCATACCCCGCCGGGCAGGCTCGGCACTCACCGGACCGGAGACGAGCACCGGCCGCGGACGGGAGGCCCGTCCGCGGCCGGTGCCGGCCTGCGGCGATGGTGCGGATCGACGGCGGCGCGGCCGGCGTCACCGCCTCGCCTTGTAGCCCACGACCGTCATCATCCCCGACTCCGAGTGGTAGACGTTGTGGCAGTGCAGCATCCACAGCCCCGGGTTGTCGGCGTCGAAATCGACCGAGACCTCCTTGTCCGGCAGGACGATCGTGGTGTCCTTGCGGGGACCGCCGTCGGGGAGCGCGAAGGTGTGCCCGTGCAGATGCATCGGGTGCCACATCGCCGTCTTGTTGTGGAAGGTGATCCGTACCCGCTCCCTTTCGCGTACGGGATAGCGCTGCGAATCCGTGTACGGCTTCCCGTTGATCGCCCAGTCCCAGTCGTCCATGGAGCCGGTGAGATCCATCTTGATGGTGCGGTCGGGGGCGCGGTTCGAGAGCCGTACCGATTCGTCGCACTTGAACTTGTCCGCGCTCAGCCCCCCGCTCCGCAGCTCCGTCGGGCGGATCTTCTCGTTGGGCGCATCGCCGACGCCGGTCCGCAGAAGGGCCTGTGCGGTCTTGTTGTTGCTGCCTGCGGAGAGCGCGGTGAGTGGGAAGACGCCGTCCTTCGCGGTGACCAGGACGTCGAAGCGCTCGCCCATGGCGATCAGCAGGCTGTCGGTCTCCTTGTGCTGCACCGGCCAGCCGTCGATGTGCGTCACGGTCATGTTGTGACCGCCGAGCGCGACCCGGTAGGCGGTGTCGGCAGCCGCGTTGATGAGGCGGATCCGGATGCGCTGGCCGGGCTTGGCGCGGAAGGTCTCCCGGTCCCTGGCCACCCGGCCGTTCATGATGTGGAACGGATGGTCCACGCTGTCCGAGGGGTCGTCGGCCAGCGGGTGCATGGCGTGTCTGCGCGCCCGGGACACGGCGGAAGCCGCCGCCCGACCGCCCCGCATCTGCGTCTCGCTGTGGCCCATGGACCCGCCGCCGGGCTTCTTCTTGTTCAGTTCGGCCAGCACCGCGTCCGGAGTCACTCCGTCGACCCCGTCGAGCCAGTCGTCGATCAGGACGATCCACTCGTGGTCGTACGAAAGGGGCTCGCGGGGGTCCTCGATGATCAACGGCGCGTACAGCCCGCGGTCCAGCTGCACGCCGACGTGCGGATGGATCCAGTGGGTACCGGGTGTGGTGGCCGTGAAGAGGTAGTCGTAGGTGGCGCCGGGCTTCACGGCGCGCTGGGTGATGTCAGGGGAGCCGTCCATGTCGTTGCGGATCTGCACCCCGTGCCAGTGGACGGTGGTGGATTGCGGGAGGCGGTTGTGGACGGTCACGGCGATCTTGTCGCCCGCGTTGGCCCGGAGCGGTTTGCCGGGCAGCAGGCCGTCGTACGCCCAGGTGCTGACGACCGTGCCGCCCATGTCGAAGTCGCTCTCGGCGGCGGTCAGCGAGAAGCGGCGCACGGGGCCCGCCCCCCGGTGGCTCTCCCTCGCCATGACCTCCGGACCGTTCGGGGAGACGTAACCGGACGGGGCCTGGTGGCCGTGGGTGCCGTGCGAGCCGGGGTCGGGCGGGGGAGGCGTGCCGTGGGAGCGGGGCCTGCCGTTCTTGGCGTCCAGGGCGATGGCCCCGGTGGAGGCCAGCAACCCACTGCCGGCGGCGGCGATACCTGCGCCGAGCAGGGCGCGTCTGGAGTGCGTACGCATAGGAAAGGCACCTCGTGGCGATCGTGTCGGTGTGATGGGGGGTCGGTGAGGGGCACTGCCGGGGGCGTCGGCGACTAGGCGCGCTCCTCCACGCGCGGCACCAACAATCGGGCGAGGGCGTCCGGCGCGGCAGCGGACGTATCGGCCGACGGCCGTACGGCCGGTGGGCGGGGCGGACGTCCGCCGGGCCGGACGTCCGGCGGACGGAGCGCGGGCCGGTACCGGGGAGGCGGCGGAGAGCCGGCGTACGGAAGGAGGGCTCGGCCGTACGGACCGAGGCGGGGTCCATGGCGCCGCCGTCGGTGTCCGAGGCCGATCGGCCGGCTTGCTGGTGCACCGTCATGTCGTCATGATCGGACGCTTCTTGGCACACCGTCATGCCGAGATGCGCCATCCGGGCCGACGCCCCGTGCACCCCACCCCGAACGGCGTCGGCCTCCAGGGGCCCGGGCCGTCCGGCAGGCCCGGTTCCGGCAGGCCGCTGCTCCCGGCTTCGCATCGCTGCCGACGTGCCGGGTGGTGCTCCTGGGTCGATGGCCTGTTCGACGTGGGTTCGCTTGTCGCCCACTGCGTCGACGCTCTCGACGCTCTCGGCGATCCGGGCTCGGGTGCCGCGGTGGGGGAGTGCGGTGGGTTCGGCCGCGCCGCCCGGGATCGACTGGGGCGCGGAAGCGGACCGGGGTGGCGTTCGCGACGGTGCGCTCGCGATGGCGACCCATCTTGCCCTGTCGACCCCGGGTCCGGGACCGCCGCAGGTGAGCGGGCGTCCGCATGCTCTCCACCGGGTGTCGTGCACCCGTTCGGGGTGGCTGTCGGCACATCAGTTTGAATCAACTCCCCTTGAAAGCAGGGGAGTTGAACGCTTGTGCAACTTCTGTTTTTCGTACACGAGTACATACCGATGGTATATGCAGTAGGCCCACCCGACGGTCTTGAAAGGGCTATGCTCCCTGTTGCGCAGCGAGTTGTGGCGACTACGGCTAGTCGTCGCCTGCTGCTGCGGTGCCGCCGACTGCACGAAGGTTCGGGCGTCCTGGGACCCGGCTTCCATGTGGGCGGAACACCACCGCGACCGCGCCCGCGGCAAGCGCCGCGCGTGTGATCCGGTGGCTGTCGAGCCTGTTCACGCGGCCCCGCGCGATGGTGTGTACCCACACACACCGGACAGTCGCTCCGTCCCTTCATCACGCCCTTAGGATGCCGATGGCTCGTGCTGGCTCGTCACCCGGAGGCTGGCGGTCCACGTCAACCTCCTTGTGGATACTCCCTCCCGCCCTGGTTGGCGCCTGTACCGCCGCCGCCCTGTCACTGGCGTCGTCGAGCGCCATCGCACCGGTTGCCCTGTGCGGCGCCGCATCGGCCGCGACCGTGGCCGTCGTCGCCGGAGAGGCGGTGCGCAGGGGGCGCACGATCTCCGAACTGCGCAGGCAGCATGCCGAACAAGAAGCGCAGCTACGTCAATACCTGGTCGACCAGGAGATCGAGACGGTACGGCTCGCCAAGGAGTTGCTGCCGGTCCTGGTCGCACGGCTCCAACGAGGCGAGTTCGGCGAGGAGGTGCTGCGCGACGTCGACTACGACTCCAGGGTCAGCCCCGAGTTCGCCGCCGCCCACGAGGCCGTGCTGCGCTCGGTGGTCGAAGCGGTGGAGGCGGAGGAAGGGCTGCGCGACTCGGCGCAGCGGGCCTTCGTCAACATCGCGCGCCGCGTCCAGGCCATTGTCCACCAACAGGCCCAGGATCTACGGGAGATGGAGGACAAACACGGACAACTACCGGACGTCTTCGGCGACTTGCTCCACCTCGACCACGCCACCGCGCTCGTCGGACGCCTCGCCGACAGCATCGCCGTACTCGGCGGGGCCCGGCCGGGGCGCCAATGGCAGCAGACCGTACCGCTGTTCAACGTGCTGCGCGGCGCGATGTCGCGGATCATCGACTACCAGCGGGTCGACCTCCACTCGGTGGCCGAGATCGCCATCGTCGGGCCCGCGGTCGAGCCGCTGATCCACGCCCTGGCCGAGCTGCTCGACAACGCCACCCGATACTCGCCGCCGCAGACCCGGGTCCACCTCACGGCGACCGAGGTGCAGTCCGGCATCGCGGTCGAGATCGAGGACGCCGGGGTCGGCCTCACCAACGAAGCACGCCAACGTGCCGAGCGGGTACTGGCGCAGGCGTCGGCCGGCCTGGACCTCGACGACCTGGGGGAAACCCCGCGGCTCGGCCTGGCGGTCGTCGGCCGCCTCGCCCAGGCCAACAACTTCTCCGTCTCGCTCCGCCCGTCCGCGTACGGCGGTGTGCGGGCGGTCCTGACGGTTCCTCAGGAAGCGACCACCGCGACTCCCACCCCCGGCGGGCAGATCGCCCGCGCGGCCACCCTGCCGCCGCCCAGGCCGCGGATCAGGCCGCTGGCCACGCCCCGGCCCCGGGACATCGAGGAGGCGGAAGCGGCGACGGCACCCGCGACCGATGTCAACGGCCTGCCGCAGCGCCGGCGGAGGCGCATCGCGGGTGCTCCGATGCCGCCCCGGACCCGATCGGCTCCGGCGGATCCCGGACGCGCGTCCGGGGGCCCGACGCCGGCCGAACCCCCCGCCCAGCCGGGGATGTGGCTGGCCGCCTTCCAGCAGGCAGTTTCCGGGGAGGCGCCGTCGGGCGGCCACGACCGCCCGAACAGTGACGAGTCGCCAGGAAAGGATGAATGAGCACGTGACGCAGCAGCGGCTCAATATGGACTGGATGCTCAAAGACCTGGCGTCCAGCGTTCCGTTCACCCGCCACGTCGTGGTGTTGTCCTCGGACGGCCTGTGCATGGCCAAGTACGGAACCGACACGGACACCGCCGACCGCCTGGCCGCGGCCTGCGCTGGTCTCCAGAGCCTGTCGGGGGCCGTGGCGGCCGAGTTCCCGGACGGTGACGGGACCATGAGACTCGTCGTGATCGAGGTCGGCGGGGGCTTCTTCTACCTGATGGCGGCCGGCGCCAGAGCCTATCTCGCGGTGCTGGCCGACGACGGGGTGGACGCCGGCCTGATGGGGCAGCGCATGCGGGACCTGGTGGCGCGGATCGGTCAGCACCTCACCAGTCCGCCGCGTGCCGACGGGCAGGTCACATGAGCGACGGCCCCCAACACGAAGGGCGAAAAGACTGGGAGGAAGGCGGCCCCGAGCGGCTCTACGTCGTCACGGCGGGCCGGAGCCGCCCCGCCGAGCAGGCGGCCCTGGACCTGGTCACGCTGATCGTGTCCCGCGACGCGCCCACCTCGGGCATGCAACCCGAGCACGCCGCGATCATACGCATGTGCAACTACCCGCTGTCGGTTGCCGAGATCTCCGCCTACCTGCACCTGCCGGCCAGCACGGTGACGGTGCTCCTGGCGGATCTGCTCGACGGCGGACACGTCGAGGCCCGGGCCCCGATCCCGGCCGCAGCCTTGCCCGATATCGAACTTCTGGAGGCGGTGATGCATGGACTGCAACGTCTCTGAGGCCCTCGCAGGGCCCCGGATCGAGGACCAGTTGCCCGCCTCGGCCGCTGCCGCGGTCAAGGTGGTGATCGTCGGAGGCTTCGGGGTCGGCAAGACCACGATGGTCGGCTCGGTGAGCGAGATCCGGCCATTGACCACCGAGGAGATGATGACCAAGGCCGGGGCCGACGTGGACGACATCGCCGGGGTGGAACGCAAGACCGCGACCACGGTGGCGATGGACTTCGGCCGGATCAGCCTCAACGAACAACTCGTCTTGTACCTGTTCGGCACCCCCGGCCAGGAGCGCTTCTGGTTCCTGTGGAACGGGCTCTTCGAAGGCGCGCTGGGCGCCGTCGTCCTGGTCGACACCCGCCGGCTGGAGGTCAGCTTCGACGTCATCGGCCGCCTGGAGGACCGCGGGGTCCCCTTCGTCGTCGCGATGAACGCGTTCCCCGACGCCCCGGTCTACCCCATCTCGGACCTCCGCGCCGCACTGGACCTCCCCGAGACCGTCCCCATCTTCGACTGCGACGCCCGCCACCGCGCTTCGTGCCGTGACGCCCTGCTGACGCTCATGCGCTACCTGCATTCCCTCACCACCGCAACCCCGGAGCCACAGTGACGCCCCCTTCCCCCGACACCTCCCACCACGACTCGACACTCGCCCCTCCGCCGGGCTGCCCCGCCCATGCCCACGCGGCTCCCGGCGGCACGGTGCGGTTGTACGGCCCCGAGTACGAAGCCGACCCGATGCGCGTCTTCGAGCAACTGCGCGCCACGCACGGCGCGGTCGCCCCGGTCCTGCTCACCGGAGACCTGCCGGGCTGGCTGGTCCTCGGCTACCGCGAGATCCTGGAGGTACTGCGGACACCGAGCCGGTTCACCCACGACTCCCGGATCTGGAACCAGTTGAGGGAAAACAGGGTTCCGCAGGACTCACCCATGCTGCCGGTGATCGCCTGGCGGCCCGACTGCCGGTTCGCCGACGGCGAGGAACACCAGCGACTGCGCGACGCGATCAACGAGAGCATGGGGCGATTCGACCGGCGCGGCATCCGCCGCTACGTCACCCGCTTCACCCACCAGCTGATCGACGAATTCGCCTCTGACGGCCACGCCGAGCTGGTGACGCAGTTCGCACAGCAACTTCCCATGCTCGTCCTGACGCAGCTACTGGGGATGCCGGAAGAGTACGGGCCGCGCATCGTGGAGGCGGCCACCGAGCTGGTCAAGGGCTCCGAGAAGGCGGTCGCCAGCAACCAGTACATCATGGAGGTGCTGGCGGAACTCGTGGCGCGCAAACACACCGCGCCCGGCCCGGACCTCGCGTCGTGGCTCATCGACCACCCCGCCAAGCTGAACGACGAAGAGATCGTCAATCACCTGTGGCTCGCTCTCCTCGCAGCCAACGAGAACACCACCAGCCTGATGGCGAGCACACTGCGGATGGTGCTCACCGATCAGCGCTTCCGTGCCTCGCTGACGGGTGGCCATATGACGCTTCCCGACGCTGTGGAACAGGTGCTATGGGACGAGCCGCCGACCATCGTGATCCCCGCTCGGTGGGCCACGGGTGACACCGAGCTCGCCGAGCATTCCATCCGAGCCGGAGACATCCTTGTGCTCGGTGTGGGCGCCGGGAACGTCGACTCGGTGGTCCGCCCCGATCTCAACACTCCGATGCACGGCAACCGTTCGCACCTCGCCTTCGGAGGCGGGCCGCACGAGTGCCCTGGCCGCGACGTGGCACGTGCCATCGCCGACACGGCCATCGACACCCTGCTGATGCGGTTGCCCGACGCGCAACTCTCGGTTCTTGAGGACGAGTTGAGCTGGCGATCCAGCAGTTGGACCCGCCATCTGATGGCGCTGCCGGTGCAGTTCGCTCCGCGCCGGGTCGACCCCGCCTCGGTTGCGCATAGTCGTCGCAGCATCGCGGTACGGCCCGGGCCGGACTCGACGCCCGTAGAGGTCGCAGGAACCACGCAGTCGCCGCCCGTTCCCCCACGGCGGCCCCGACGGTCCTGGTGGCATTCGGTGAAGCGGCGGCTGCTGCGCTCGTAGTATGACGGTCGTGAGGCCGCACCCGGTGACGGGCGCCGGTTCAGGGAGCCGCGGGGCGCCCTGAACCGGCGAGCTGGCTACGACATCTCCTGCCCGACCACGGAATCCCGGTCTTCGATACGCGGGGACTTCCTGACGCACTGGACGCAGGTCCGGTCGTAGCGGCCGGTGGCCAGGTCCTAGTCGTAGTTGCCGCGCGTCCAGTCGTGGTTGGCCTCCACGAAGCGGTCACACGCTTCCGCCTCGCCCCACAGCCTGCCGTGACCCCATGGGACGGCAAGGCAAGTACTAGGAAGAGACCGCATCTTCGGCATCTACGCCACCAACGAGGACGCCCTCAAACCCTGTGTCGTTCGGCGTTCGCGCGCCGTTGCGTTCACAGCAGTTGATGGGCGCTCCACGGCGTGGCCTCGCGTTCTGCGTTCTCTGGGGTGTAACGCCCTGTCTGCTTGGTCCATTGGTAATAGCCAGCGATCCAGTCTTGAAGCCCTGCAACATAGCAGTCGAGGTTGGTCCGGTCTTGTCGGGGTAAGCTTCTATACTGGCTTGACGCGAGCAGGAGCCTATGGCGCCACTGGAATCGTGCGATTGCTTCCTGGGCCATACGCGCGACCGTTGAGGTGGCTTCGCCGCGTTGCATTCCTGTGCTTCTTTCGAGGAGGAATACGGCATTGTTGGTGTCGCCCGTGAACTCTTCCTTGGGCAGTGAGTCGATGTCGTTGGCCAGCGCCACGAAGTAGTTCACGTCTTCCCGCAGACCGAGGATGTGCGGGTTGGAGCGCATGCGTGTATCGATCTCGAACCGGCCGCCTCGTTCGATGGCGTCGATGGAGGGTTCCACGCCCAGCGCCCACTGCCGCTGCTTGAGGTAGAGGTCCAAGCTGATCGGTTCGCTCTGGCGAACTCGGTTCTCGGCCTCGTGGATGTAGCTGACAAAGAATCTTTGGCAGCTCCAGCGGAACTGCTGGCACCAGCTGCTGGACATGCCAGTGAGCATGCGTGCCAGGATGTCGCAGAACGCGCGCCCCAGTCTGCTTCGGGAGCAATTCCGCGCGCCTTGCGGCGCGTACATGATCGCCATGAACTCTCCCATCGCGTCGATGGGACCGTCCGGGGTCTTCCCCCGGTTTCCGGCGAACTGGTCGTCGTAGAGGAACATGAACGTCTCGAAGTCGACGAGTAGTTTGATGTCCTCACTATCCGCGCGTGGATAGACATAGCAGTACAGCTCGGCGAAACTGCTTGTCCGGTAACGCTCGATGGACAGTCCGGAGTCAAACAGCTCGTGCTTCAGCATCCAGGAGATGTTGTCCTCCCGGACCTGGTCGAGGTAGGGGTTGCTGCGGCAGGAGAAAGGGACATTCACCGTGGCTTTCACGCCTTCACCTCGACCTTCGTCCTGGCTATGGCCCGCATTCGCAGCCCGCGTGGCGTCAGGATGGTGCCAAGCGCGGGCCGGACGCGACCGTCCGGCACAGGTCGCAGGTCCCACCTGGCGGCGATAGTGGCCAGGACCAGCGTGGCGAAGATCATGGCGAACTTGTCTCCGATGCACTTCCGGGCCCCACCGCCGAAGGGAATGAACGCATCGCGGGGCGGAGTCCGCGCGCTGCGCCATCGATCAGGGTCGAATAGGTCGGGGTGCGGGTAGAGATCGGGCCGGTGGTGGATCAGGTAGGGGCTGTAGATGACCGTGGCGTCAGCGGGGATGGCATGGCCGTCCAGACGCGTGTCGGAGGTGACGGTACGGGTGAACATTCCCACGGGTGGCCACAGTCGCAGCGCCTCTGTGACGACGTTGCGGGCCAGCTCCAACCTGGGCAGGTCAGCATAGACTGCTGGCCTACCGTCCAGAACTCGGTCAGCCTCGGCGTACAGGCGTTGTCGGATATCGGAGTGGCTGGCGAGCAGGTGCAGTGCCCAGGACAGGTTGGTCGCGGACGTCTCCGTCCCGCCGACGAAGAACGTGACAACCTGGTCGGTGACTTCGGTGTCCGACAGGCCCCAGCCGTCGGTCTCGACGTCACGTGTGGACAGCAGCGCGGACAGCAGGTCGCCATGGTCGGCGCCGCTAGCCCGGCGGTCGGCGATGATCCCGTCGATGGTGCGCCGCAGCCTGGTGAGCGACTGCTGGAAGCGGCGGTTGCCGGGAGTGGGCAACCGTCCCAGCGACGGGGGCCTCAGCGCCCGCCAAGTGAGGTCGGTCAGAACAGTGGCGAGGTCGCCGACTGTCTGGCGCAGCAGCGGGGATGGGAGGGAATCGGAGAACATAGTGGCGAGGGTGCCCCGTGCTGTCAGCGCCATCATCTCCGCGCGCACGTCGAGCACCTGGCCGTCCTGCCACGAGCGGGTCACTGCAGCAGCCTGCTCGGCCAAAACGTGGGCATAGCCGGGCAAACGGCCGGAGTGGAAAACGGGCTGGACCAACCGACGCTGGCGCCGGTGCCGGCTGTGCGGGCAGACGGGCAGACCATCGCCAATCATCTCCTTGAATTGGTCCATGAAGGGACCACCCTTGTCGAAGGTCTGGTCCTCGCGCAGTACCTGACGAGTCAGGTCCTGGTCGCACACCACGACGGCCACGAACCCGCCGATACGGATGCGGACGAGTCTGCCGTGAGAAGGCAGGGAGGTGAAGAAGGCCAGGGGATCACGCAGTAGCGGCACGAGATGGCCGATCAGGGGCAGCGCACCTGGGGCTGTAGGGATGGAGTCCATGGGTTTCGTCATGACTGCTCCGGATGGTCGCCATAATTGGGGGACGTAGACCTGTTGGCCGGTGCCGATACAGAAGCCAGGCGGGGCGACCGTCCGGGCGTAAACCGGGCGCTAGCCTGGTGCGTCGGGCATGGAGCCCCGCCGCTCGACAACGTCTGCAGCGAGCAAACGCGACAGGACACCGGCATGTTGCACTGCGGCGGAACTCGGAAGAACCGGCCGGGGCCGCCCACTCGGTTCCGCACACGACCGTGCGTCAACTCGTCCTAGTTGTAGGCAGGTCCGCGGCACAGACGGTGACTTGGCGCCAGGGCAGCAAGACCGGCGCAGCGCTGGCGCCCTCGACGTCTTTCGGCAGGGTCACCGCCGCGGGATCGTCTGCGTTCGCAATAGTTACGCTCCCGCCACGCGTCGGACATTCCTTCCTGGGCGCGGGAACAGTGATCGAGCCAGACATGGGCGAGGGGGAAGGTCGGCTGCACCAGCGTGGAGTCGGGACTGCGGTGGGCCGTCGCCGCCATCTCGCGGCAGATCGCGTATGGGCCGACCGGATCCGTACCGAGGTGGCCATCGAACAGGTCGTCGAAGAAAAAGAAGAAGCTCTGTCCCTGGACGCCCAGGATCAGATCGTCACCCACCGCGTCCGGGTAGAACCGTGCGGCGAGGTCGGCCGGGTTCCAGCCGAGGTACCTGGCCTGGTGATCGGTGCTGGTGAGCAGGCCGGCGGAGGTCAGCCACTCGAGGTTGCGGATCCGGGCCGTCTCCAGGTCCGGGCTGATGCGCGGAGCGAAGGTCATGTCGAGTTCGATGTCCGGCATGGGCGTCCTCCGACGGTGTCCTGCATGATGAGGCTCTTCATGCCAAACACGCGAATGCCGGGGTGGATCGCCAAGTCCCCTACGCGCACGGTGCGTTTATTGGTGCCGACATGACAGAGCTTCTTGCTGGCCTGGCAGAGCATCTGGCGCATGCGCCCCCTGCTCTGGGCATGCGGGGGCGCTTATCGGCTGCGAGTTCCAGCCCTTGACCTCGTGGTTTACCTCTCGGGAACAAAAGCTGTTGATGACTGTAGCGGCGGGCGAGGGACCTGAACAGGGCGCCGGTATATGACCTGCATCCTCCCCCCGGCGCCCGGCGACGCCCGTTAGAGATCCTCGGTGGGGGAGTGCCGGAATCGGCGCGCGTGGCCGTATTCGCGCAGGAGGATCCGCAGCACGGTGGTGACGGGAGGGCGGGCCGAGGCGGTCAGGAGGGCGGGGCCCTTGGCCAAGGCTGCGTCCGCGGTGGCCGTTTCGAGGGTGATCAGGGCCCGGGCGAAGGGGCGGTTGGTGGGTGGCAGGAGTGTGGTCACGTGGTGGCTGTCGGTCAGGTCGGTGCGGGCCTGTTGGAGGAGATGGCGCAGCAGGGCGCGGACTTCGGGGGTGTCCTGGGCGCGTTCGAGGTCGGTGCGGGTCACGCCGTGGTGCAGCAGGGTTTCCTGAGGGATTGACAGGCGGCCTTCGGCCAGGTCCTCGGCGAGGTCGTTGACGAAGTCGAGGCGCTGGCTGCCGTCGATGTGGGTGCGGCAGGCGGCGCGGTAGCCGGGCGGTTCCTCGCCGGGGGTGAGCAGGCAGGCGACCAGGAGGAAGGCGGGCAGGGAGTAGTCGTCGAGATAGCGCTGGTAGTCCGACTCCGTGGTGAAGCCGGTGAATTCGAGGTCGGTGGGGGCGGTGGAGAGGAAGTCCGCTACGTGGCACGGGAGTTGGGGGTGGTGGGCGCAGGCGTGGAGGAGGGGGCGGATCACGGGGTGGTCGGCGGTGCCGCTGGCGAGGGCCTTGCGTACCGCCTCCTCCCATGCCGTGTAGGCGTCGCGGCGCTCGGCCACGGGGCCGTGGTCGAGGAGGTTGTCGGTGTGGTGCATGAAGGCCACGGCGGCGATCACGTGGGGGACCAGGGGGCGTGGGAGGAGCAGCCGGACCGCGACGTACGACGCGCGTCGGTATCGGGCCACCAGCGAGCGCTGCCGGGTGAAGTCCTCGCGCAGCTGTGGGTCATGGACGCCTGCCGCATCCAGCATGGTGGTCCACGTACTCATCGGGTCGTTCCTCCTGGGGTGTGGGTGGTGCCGCCGGGGAGTGGACCGGGAGCGTACCGGCGCCGATGATCCCATCCGGGGCGGGGGACGTCCGCAGCAGGGCCGACGGCGACCGGACGCGACCGCCGCCTCACACCCGCCCATGCGCCCGTTGCGCCCGCCGGGAGAGGGAGTCGATGACCACGGCGACCAGCAGCACCCCGCCGGTGATCATGTACTGGACGGCGGGCTCGACGCCCATCAGCGCCACGCCGGAGGCGATGGACTGGATGACCAGGACGCCCAGCAGCGCCGACCAGGTGCGGCCCCGGCCGCCGAAGAGGCTGGGGCCGCCGATGACCGCGGCGGCGATGGCGTCCATCAGCAGGTTGCCGGCGCCGGACGTCTGGGTGGCCGAGGTGACGCGGGAGGCCAGGAACAGACCGCCGATCGCGGCCATCGTCCCGGAGACCATGAAGACGGAGATCCGCACCAGGTCCACGCGGAGACCGGTACGGCGGGCGGCCTCGACGCTGCCGCCGAGCGCGAAGATCATCCGTCCGTAGCGGGTGCGGAGCAGGACGTGGTCCAGACCGACGAGGAAGACGAGGAAGATCAGCAGGGCCAGGGGCAGCCCCTCGAACTGGTTGAGGGCATAGGCCGCCGCCAGGGAGATCACCGCGATGACGCCGGTGCGCAGGATGATCTCGCGCAGCGAGCGGGTCGGCACCCCGGCGGCTCGTCGGCGCCGTACGTCGCGGTAGGACGCCAGGAAGTAGCCGGCGGTGCCGAGGGCCGCCAGGCCGTACGCGACGGCGACATGGCTGAAGTAGTAGCCGGTCAGCATGGCGACCAGGCCCTTGTCGTCGAGGTTGATGGTGCCGCTCGCGCCCAGCAGGTAGAGCATCAGACCGTTCCAGCCGAGCAGGCCGGCGAGGGTGACCACGAAGGCGGGCACCCCGACCTTGGCGAAGAAGAACCCGTGGATCGCGCCGATCGCGGTGCCGCCGAGCACCGTGAGCAGCACCGCCGGGCCTTCCGGCAAGCCCTCGTTCACGTTGAGCACCGCGAACGCCGCCGCGGCCAGGCCGCTCACCGAGCCGACCGACAGATCGATCTCACCGAGCAGCAGCACGAAGACGACGCCCGTCGAGATCATGCCGATACCGACGATGTCCACGCTCAGGGCGGACAGGTTGCGCGGTGAGAGGAAGTTCCCGTTGAGGCTCTGGAAGATGATCCACACCACCACCAGGCCCAGGACGACCGGGACCGCGCCGAGTTCGCCGCTGTGGAATCTGCGGGAGAGCGCCTGGAGCGGATTCTGCACGCGCTGCCCGGACGGGGGCCGGCGGTCCGGGCCGGCCGCCCGGTTCCGGCGCAGCGGCAGTGGCAGCGGCCGTGTCCATGGCCGGCTCATCGCTCCACTTCCCAGCCGGGTGCCTTGCGGCGGGTCACCGCGTTGTCGGTGGCTCCGGTGATGGAGGAGATGATCTGTTCCTGGGACGTGGTCATGACGTTGAAGAAACCGTTGTTGCGGCCCAGCCGCAGTACCGCGATCCAGTCCGCGACGGCCTTGACGTCCCCCAGGTTGTGGCTGATCAGCAGTACGCCGAGGCCGCGTTCGCGCAGCTGGTCCACGAGGTCGAGGACCTGCGCGGTCTGCTCGATGCCCAGGGACGCGGTGGGCTCGTCCAGCAGTACCATCCGCGGCTCGCCGAGCAGCGAGCGGGCGATCGCGACGGTCTGCCGCTGGCCGCCGGAGAGCGAGGCGACCGGGAGGCGCACACTGGGCATCCGGATGGCGAGGGTGTCGAGCAGTTCCAGGGTGCGGCGTTCCATCTCCACCTCGTCCAGCACGCCGGCCCGGCAGATCTCGCGGCCGAGGAAGAGGTTGCCGACCACATCGAGGTTGTCGCACAGCGCGAGGTCCTGGTAGACGGTGGCGATGCCCAGTTCCCGGGCGTCGTGCGGCCGGGTGATCTGGACCGGCCGGCCGTCCCACTCGATGACGCCCGCATCGGCCGCGTCGACCCCGGCGATCACCTTGATCAGGGTGGACTTGCCCGCGCCGTTGTCGCCCACCAGCGCGACGACCTCCCCGGCGCGGACCTCCAACTCGACGTCCGCGAGGGCCTGGACGGCGCCGAATCGTTTGAAGATGCCGCGCAGCGCCAGCAGTTGCGGAGCTGCCATGGTTGCCTGCCTTACCTGGTGAGACCCGCCTTCGCACAGGCGGCCGCGTACTTGGGGATGCAGATCTGGGCGACGGTGTACATACCGTCCTTGACCACGGTGTTCTCGATGTCGTGGACGGTCACCGCCACCGGGGCGAGCAGCACCGCCGGTATGCCGTGGGTGGTGGGGCTGTCGACGCGGTGGGTGGCCATGCCGCCGAGGCCCCGGCCGCGGGCCAGCGTGACGGCCATGGCGGCGGCGGTGTCGGCCTCGGGCGCGAAGGGTTTGAGGACGGTCATGTACTGCTCGCCGGTGACGAGCCGCTGTATGGCGGCGAGTTCGGCGTCCTGGCCGGTGATCGGGGGCAGCGGACTGATCTTCGCGGCCTTGAGGGCGGCGATGATGCCCGAGGCGAGGCCGTCGTTGGCGGAGTAGACGCCGTCGATCTGCCGGGGGCCGAGGGCCGAGATGGCGGCGGCCATGTTGCTGTTGGCCGCCTCCGGCCGCCAGCCGGCGGTGTCGTACGACTTCTCGATCCGCACCCTGCCCCGGAGCACGGACAGCGCGCCCTGTTTGAACCAGGCGGAGTTGGGGTCGGTGGCCGCGCCGTTCATCATGACGATCCGGCCGCCGTGCGCCCTGGCGCCGAGCGCCGTCAGCAGCGCCTCGCCCTGGAGCCGGCCGACCTGCGCGCCGTCGAAGGAGACGTAACCCGCTATCGGCCCCTCCACGAGGCGGTCGTAGGCGACGATCCGGATGCCGACCCGGTGTGCGTTCTCGACCGGGGCGCGCAGCGACTTGGTGTCGACGGCGTCGAGGATCAGCACATCCACCTGCTTGGTGATCATCGCGTCCATCTGCTCCTGCTGGGTGGCCACTTCGTGCTGCGCGCTGACGGTCTCCACCTGGCACTCCCGGCACAGCTGATGGATCCTCCGCTCGATCAGGGGCTTGTCGAAGTGGTAGAAGCGCGAGGTGTTGTCGGGGAGCAGCACACCGATGTGCGGTGGCCCGCCCGCGGCCCCGCCCGGCGTATGCGCTCCGGGGGCCTCGCCGCAGGCCACCGGGACCGCCACCAGGCACAGCCCGGCCAGGGCGGCGACCGCAGCGCGCCGGCGCGTTCGCTCCATGGGGACCTCCTCACGCTCCCGTCCGGCCGATCCGTTCGTCCGAGTGCAGGCAGATCTCGCTCCAGACCTGCTTGCCGCCGCTGAGCGGTACCGAGCCCCAGGTCTCCGACATCGCCTCGACCAGCAGCAGCCCCCGGCCACCGGTCGCCTCCCAGTCGACGCTGACCGGCTTGACCGGGGCCCGGGGCGAGGCGTCGTTCACGGCGATCCGCAGCCGGCCGGCGACCAGCGTCAGATCCAGCTTCACCTCGCCCTGGGTGTGGGCGATGGCGTTGGTGACCAGTTCGGAGACCACCAGCAGCGCCACGTCCAGCTCCTCGGTCACGCCCCAGGTGCGCAGCATGCGTCCGGTGAAGCGGCGGGCGTGCATGACCGCGTCGGGGAGCCGCCACACCGCCCAGTGGGCCCGGGTCGGGCGGACCCGCATCCCGTCGTAGCGCAGGACCAGCACCGCCACGTCGTCGTCGCGCCGCTTGCCGCTGCCGACCAGGGCGTCGGCGAGCCGCCCGGCATCGGCGGGGTCGGCCGCACCGAGCACCGCACGGACCCGGCGGAGCCCTTCTTCCAGGGGGAGGCTGGCCGACTCGGCCAGGCCGTCGGTGAGCAGCACCAGTACCGTGCCGGGGGCCAGCCCGGCCTCGGTCAGCGGGAATTCGGCCTCCTCGGACACGCCCAGCGGCGGCCCGCCCTCGATCGGCAACTCCTCCGTACTGCCGTCCGGATACCGCAGCAGCGGCGGCAGATGCCCGGCCCGGACGAACCAGGCGATGCCCTCCTCCATGTCCAGGTCGACATAGCAGCAGGTGGCGAAGAGGTCGGTCTCCATGCCGAGGAGGAGCCGGTTGGCGTGCGCGATCACCACGTCGGGCGGATGCCCCTCCACCGCGTAGGCCCGGATGGCCGTCCGCATCTGGCCCATGATCGTCGCGGCGCCCGCGCTGTGTCCCTCCACATCGCCGATGACCAGCGCCACATGGCTGTCGGAGAGCGGAATCACGTCGTACCAGTCGCCGCCCAGCTCCAGCCCCCTCGTGGCGGGGAGATAGCGGACCTCGGCCACCCCGCCGGCCAGTTCCGGCAACTTGCGGGGCAGCAGACTGCGCTGGAGCATCGTGCCGAGCTCGTGCCAGGCGTCCTGCGCGTGCGCCCGCACCAGTGCCTGCCCCACCAGACCGGCGGTCGCCGTCAGCAGCGACCGCTCCTCCGGCGAGAACCGGTGCTCCGCGTCCCACCCGATCAGGCAGACGCCCACGATCCGGCCCTCGGCCGGCAGCGGCAGTACGGCAAGGCCGCCCGGCCCGATACCCGCCAGGCCTGGTTCGAGATCCGCGCCCGGCGGCCACACGGCCACATGCCCGCCCAGGAGCACGCCCTCCAGCGTCGGCAGTCCGTGGCACGAGATGTCCGGCCACTCCGACCGCCATGCGGACTGCCATGACGCCGGCCACGCCCCGGGCGTCGGCGGGTCGAGTACGGCCACCACCAGCCGGTCGGCCTCCAGTTCCGCCACCGCGATCCGGTCGGCGGACAGCGGCGCACGGAGCGTCGCGACCACGGCCCGGCTGACGTCCCGGATGGTCGCCGCGTTCGCCAACGCCGCCGACAGCCGCTGCACGATGGAGACCTCGTCGGCGCTGGGCCGCAGATACGAGGCGTCCGCGACGACTCCCAGCATCCGCTCCGGCGCACCGTCCGCCCCGATCAGCACCCGGCAGCGCAGACTCAGCCAGCGCAGCTCACCGTTGGGCCGGCGGATACGGAACGACAGCTGCTGCCCGGCGACCGGCACCCCGCCCGGCTCCACGATCGCCAGCAGCGCCGGCACGTCGTCCGGGGCGGTCCGCTCCAGCAGGGTCTCCAACCGCCCGTCGAAGTCCTGCCGGGCGATGCCGAACAGCTCCAGCACCTGGGCGTCCGCGTCCATCCGCCCGGTGTGCAGCGTCAGGCTGAACGCACCGCCGCGCAGGGTGTCCAGCCCCGGACCCAGCAGCGAACGGCGCTCCGTGCGCGCCATCGTCCGCGCCGCGACCGCCTCCAGCCCCGCCGCCACCTGGTCGGCGTGCAGCTCCAGCAGATGACGGCGGTCGGCGTCGAAGGCGTCCACCGCCTGGTCCACCACGACCAGGCAGCCCAGCCGTCTGGTGGCCCCGGCCAGCGGCAGCACCCCGGCCGAGCCGGTGGCCGGCGGCGCCCCGGAACGGCGCTCTTCGCCGCCGTCGTCCGGGGGAGGAGCGGCGTCCTTCCCGGTGAGCTCCGCCGGTCTGGGCCACTGGGGGAGTCCGGTGCGGAAGGCCCGGGCGACCGGGGAGTCACCGGACAGCGGGTAGCTCGCCGGCAGACCGAAAGAGCCCCTGGAGCCGCCGACCATCTCGGCCAGCTGGAGATCGTCGTGCCCTTCGGCCGGCACGTAGACCGCGGTCAGCTCAGCCCCGGAAGCCCCAAGGACCCGCGCGGTCACTTCCTGCACCGCCTCCGTACGGGGGAAGCCGTCGTCGTAAGCCACGGTCGCCGTACCCGCCCTCGGGGCCGGAGCCGCTGCCCGGCCACCGCCTCATCGGATATTTCGCCACTTACCGCCCTTACTCCATGGTGCGGCAAGGACGGAGAGCACAGCCAGTCGGCGACCGGTACCCGGCGGATCACGGCGGGTGGCCGCCCGGCCCTGGCCCGGTGGACCGCAGCGGGGCCTGCCCCGGGTGCCGGCGGGTCATCGGCGGTCACGCCGAGACCCCTTCAGGTCCGGGTCCCGGAACGGTTCTCGGGCGGCCCCGGAACGCGTCGGGTCATCGATGGCCACGGTGATCGCATACCGGACGGACGTCGAAGGGCCGGCAACCGGCGGTCTGCCCCCAGGTGTTGAATCGCGGTCAGTTCCGCGTGCCGTCCGGTCGCGTTCCTTCCCCGTCGAGGCGTCGGCCGGACCCGGCTGACCAGGGGGGAAAGCCCGGTCATCGCGGTTGCACGGCCGCCCCGCCCCAGCAGACCGCCCTCGTGTCCACGCCTTCACCACGAGTGACCGTCGTGTCCGAATAGCGGGCGTTAACGCCACTCACGCACCGGGCCCCCGCAGACTCGGGTGGCTCATCGATCTCAAGCAACGAACAGGCACGACCATGACTCGGAGTATCACCCGGTCACCCCAGGGCTCCCCGCAGGCCGTGCAGGACTCTGCGCCCGCCCTGTCGCACGGCCTCAAGCAGCGCCATCTGTCGATGATCGCGCTCGGCGGGGTCATCGGCGCCGGCCTCTTCGTGGGCTCCGGCGTCGGCATCGCCGCGGCGGGCCCGGCCATCGTCCTGCTCTTCGCGGCGACCGGCGCGCTGGTCATGCTGATCATGCGGATGCTCGGCGAGATGTCCGCGGCCCGGCCCTCCACCGGCTCGTTCTCGGTCCATTCCGAGCAGGAACTCGGCCTCTGGGCGGGGACCACCTCGGGCTGGATGTACTGGCTGATGCTCTGCGCCGGCGTGGCCGCCGAGGCCACCGCGGCGGGCGCCATCATGCACACCTGGGTGCCGTTCCTCCCCGCCTACGGCTGGGTGGCGGTCTTCATGGTGTTCTTCTGCGCCAGCAATCTGACCGCGGTGAAGAACTTCGGCGAGTTCGAGTTCTGGTTCGCCACCATCAAGGTCACCGTGATCGTCGCGTTCCTGGTGCTGGGCGTGCTCGGCATCCTCGGAGTGTTCGGGAACGCACCCGGCACCCACCATCTCACCGGCCACGGCGGCTTCTTCCCGACCGGCGCCGCCGGACTCGCCGCCGGGCTGCTGACCACCATCTCCGGGTTCGCCGGTCTGGAGACCGTCACCATCGCGGCGGCCGAGTCCGACCGGCCCAGCCGCAACGTGGCCCGCGCCGTCCGCACCACGGTCTGGCGCATCGCCGTCTTCTACATCGGCTCCATGGCCGTGGTCGTCACCCTGGTGCCGTGGAACGACCCGAAGGTCTCCACCGACGGCCCGTACGTAACCGTGCTCGACCGGCTCGGCATCCCGGCAGCCGGCACGATCATGCAGGTCGTCGTGCTGGTGGCCCTGCTGTCGGCGATGAACGCCAACATCTACGGCTCCTCCCGCATGGCGTACTCCCTCGTCAGCCGGGGGCTGGGCCCGCGCTTCCTGGCCAAGGTCACCAGGGGCATACCGGCAGCCGCGGTGCTGGCATCCTGCGTGTTCGGCTTCGTGGCGGTGGTCGCCGGAATCATCTGGCCGCACACCGTGTTCACCTGGCTGCTGAACATCGCCGGCTGCTCGGTGCTGGTCGTCTGGTCCATCGTCTGCCTCACCCAGCTGAGGATGCGCCGCCGTCTGGAGCGCGAGGCACCGGAACTCCTCTCGGTACGGATGTGGGGCTTCCCCTATCTGACCTGGCTGGCACTGGCGGCCATCCTCGGCGTCTTCGCCGTCATGGCCACCACATCGGACGGCCGCCAACAGCTCGCCGGCACCGCGGCCGTGGTGGCCGCGCTGGCCGGCGCGGCCCACCTCAAGCGCCGCCGCGACCACCGGAACGCTCCCGCCCCGCAGGCGTGACGCCGCACCCGTCATCGCGTGCCGCCGGAGTGCCGGGGAGCACCGGCGGCCCGGTGCCCCCGCGCCACGGGCGGGCGTGGGGCGGTCGTGCCCGGCGGACCCGCGGCCCCGGTAAGCCGGCGCCTACCGGCTGCCGGCTCCCGGCAGCATGGCCCGCCGGAATCAATCCTGCCGTACCGTGCACAGGCATCCGCGGCCGGACGATGCCAGGACTCCGCGCGTGAGCACCGCCCCCGAGCCATGACCACCCGCCACGACCTGCCACCTACGCCCGCGACCACCGTCACGACCCCACCGGGAAACCCCGGCTCTCCCTCACCTCACCCGGCGGTGGCCAGGCGCTCCCGCCACCATTCCACCGTCGCCTTGACCTGCTCCTCGACGGGCGTGGCCCGTACCGCGAACGCGGCTTCGTAGGCGCGCGAGTCGGCGACAAACGGACGGTCGAACTGGTAGCGGATCTCCCGCAGTTCACGCATCAGCGGGGAGAAGACCGCGGCGATCCCCAGCACGACGGGCGGCAGCCCGCGCACCGCGACCGGCCCCGTTCCCGCCTGGGCGGAAAGGAGGTCGACCATCTCCCGGGCGGACAGCGCCGGCTCCGTCGGAACGTGCCAGGCCCGCCCCCACGCCCGTTCCTCACCCGCGACCTCGACCAGAGCCCTGGCCACATCGGGGAGGTAACTCCAGCTGTGCGGGGCGTCCGGATCCCCTAGCACGGAGACCGGCTTCCCGCGCAGCAACCGCGGCACGACCCGCGCGGCCAGGTGCCCGCCGTCGGTGACACCGGGCCCGAAGAAGTCCGAGGCCCGCACCTCGACCGCCTTGATACGGCCCTGCTCGTGCAGCTGCCGGGCCTGTTCCCAAACGGCGGCGCGCACTCGCCCCTTGGGGCCGGTCGCCGCGAGCGGCAACTCCTCGGTCAGGAGACCGTCCACCGGACCGTATCCGTAGAGGTTGCCGAGCATCACCAGGGTGGCCCCGGTCGCCTCGGCCGCCGCACAGACCGACGAGGCCAGGGGTGGCCAGTCACTCGCCCAGCGATGGTAGGGCGGTGCGGCACAGCTGTGGATCGCGGTGGCGCCTTGCGCGACCTCGATCAGCCGCTCACTGTCCGTCGCGTCCAGCGCGACGTGCTCGATTCCGGGCTCCGGGCTCCGGCCCGACGTGGTGACCACCCGCACCGCATGCCCCTCTTCGGCCAGCAGCCGGGCAGTGGCCGCCCCGGCGGGCCCGAACCCTATGACGATATGAAGACTCACGCGCGCACCCTAGCGCGCCGGCTGGTCGCCCTTGCCGTCCATGCGCCGGCCGGGCCGCCGCAGCGGACCAGCCTGCCCGCCCCGCTCCCGGCGGAACCAGGGCCATGACGGCCGAAAAGGGCCCGGCGCCGGGTGTGCGCCCGACTACCGAGACCCATTTCGGTGACAAGGGTGATGCGGCAGCTGATCGTCAGTTTTCGCCGCAGTTGCCCATGCCGGTGACCTGACCACCGGCGTTGCCCTCGCCGTTGATCGCATTGCCCAGCAGGCCGTTCAGGATCCCGACCTCGCCAAGGATGTCGACGTTGATTTCGTGGTTGTGGCACCCGCCGCCGTGACCCCCTGCGGGCGCCGCTGACGCCGTACCGGCGCCGAAGAATCCGACGCTACCGACGACGGCGGCCACCGCAGCGGCCTTGTGAAGCTTGCGCATTTCTTCTCCTCCTTGGGTCGTTCAGAGCTAGGCATCAAAAGATCCACTTCGCGCTGATATAGGAGGTTAATCACATAATCGTCACAACGCTCATCGGTGCCGCCATCCGGGGACGGAGGCCCGGGCGGGCTCGTTGTCGCCGCACACCGAATCCGTCCTTCTGCGCGTCAGATCTGCGCAGGTCACGCCCTTTTAAGCGCGGCGAGAGGCGCCCGGCCGAGTGCCATCCGATGGGCGAGCATCATGTGCTGACGTGGGGTCATCCGACTGCCACAGCCGTCCCCGGCGGCACTGCGCACCCGTCAGCTATGTCGACGGACGGGCACCCCCCGTCACCGCCGCGCCCCCCACGTCCGGCGAACCTCTACGGGGCCAGCGTCCACCTGTTCGAGAAAATGATCGATCCGCCGCCCACGGGGAGGGAGCAGGCACCCCCCAGCACCGCCGCGGACGACGGATGACCGGAGGGACCCATGCTCACCTCGGTCTACGCAGGCGCACCCGTGCGCGCCGATGACGAATTCCTTACCCGGGTTACGGATTCAGGGTGGTTGACCACCAGCACTCCCGCCGCGAAAGGACCCCGATCACGACGAACATGCCGTCACTCAGGCGTCGACGCCAATATCCACGGTGAGTTGGGGAGAGTGAGCCGGGGAAGCTGCCGCCACGGTATGGGGTGCCGGTGGCGTAGCATGGCGAGGTTCTTTCCGCTGGAGAACATCGACGGTCAGCGTGTTTGTCAGCCCTTCCACGCTGGCCGTCATCCATTCCCGGCTCCTGGACGCCGCCTCCTCGGGCAAGCAGTCCCCGACGCAAGGCCACATCCCTGCCGGCGAAAGCCCCACTTCCCAAACGGAGTTGGTGTCAAGTCAAGCAATTCTCAGCTACAGACCGGTCGGCCACCGACCGGGTCCCACGCGGTGCTGGAGCGCAGGGAGTTTCCGCCTGGGACCGCTGCAGCCGCGGCGGACGGCATCATCATGACCGCCGTCAGTGCAAGCGTCTGGCTCCCTGGGTACCGGAGCAACTGCCCGGCAACTCCCCGGAACCCAGGCCGAGATCACGGCCGTCCGAGCAGGTACGGACGTCGGCACTCCAAATGATTCATGCTGCTCGGCAAATGGGTGACCGTTCATGGGTTCCCGTGACCGGGTCAGGGGAATTGCCGTTCCTCGCTGGGAGAGGACAGTGATGGGCCTGCGGGCCGCCGGCCGGGACCGTTTTCGTTCCTGACTTCGACCGGTCTGCGGTGGCGATACGGGGCATGTTG
Organism: Streptomyces sp. CT34; assembly: GCF_000805335.1. Lineage (GTDB taxonomy): Bacteria > Actinomycetota > Actinomycetes > Streptomycetales > Streptomycetaceae > Streptomyces. The sequence continues at coordinate 7,215,695 of NZ_KN708638.1, forward strand.
TCCAACGCGAATCAGAGGAGAGACGATGGGGTGCACCGTCGGTTTCGAGGGGCGTTGGAGAGCTGTGCCACGGGTGTTGTCGCAGCCCTGCGGGAGGCTTCCGCCGTGAATTGCATGGGGTGCGCAGGGTATGCAGCCCAGGATTACCTCTGTTCGCGCACTCAAGACAGCGATAAATAATCAGTTTTCCATACAGGCAATGAAGGGCCGAAGGTTCCATGCGCAAGCTTCAGCAGATCGCGCTCGTCGTCGCAGCGGCCGGCGGTCTGTCCACCATCGGCGCCGGCGCGAGCTCCGCCGACGCTCCTGTCGGTTACAACGGCGCCGTCCCGCCCACTGCTCCGCAGAACGAAGGCCCCCAGGCCGCCTCCTGGACGGCCGCCGGGGCCACGTCGCACACCTACGGCTCGCACGGTGGTCCGCAGGCAGCCCCCCAGGCCGCCGCCCCGCAATCCGTGTCGCCACAGGCCGGCCCCCAGGTCAACCCGCAGCTCAACCCCCAGCTCAGCCCGCAGCTTTCCCCGGCGGTCTCGCAAGTCCTGCCGCACGCCGCCGCTCCGAAGGACCAGAACAACCTCTTCCGTCCGTACCAGGAGTGCAGTCCGCAGTCGCTGCTCGACGCCAACGTTCCGATCGGGCTGCTGGCCACGCCTGAGACCCGGGGCTTCAGCTGCACCCAGCACAACAACCAGGCCAACGCCTTCGCTACGGCAAGGTAGGGCGATACCGTTCGTTTGCCGGCGCTCGCCACGGGCCCTTCGAGGAGATTCCTCGAAGGGCCCGTTCGTACGTCGTGAGCCGGTAACTCCTGCACCATGAGGGGAAGGCGGCAGCTCACCACACGGGTCCGTGTCTGTTCTTGCCCGTTTATGCGTGAACTACTTGGGTTCCGGGGCAACTTCTCACTTCTTGGGTTCGCGATCCGGCGCGTCGCTCAAAATCATTGGATATTTCGTATTAGCCTCTCCGATAGTACGAAGTCGGTACATCAGAGATGCATCGGCATATCGCACATCACATCGGCTCAACCTTCCGGAGAAGAGAATGCGCAAGCTTTACAAGGCTGCCGTCGTGGCCGCCGCCATCGGTAGCGTCGGCTTCCTCGGCGCCGGCACCGCCAATGCCCGCGGTGGTGGGCTGGGCGGTGGCGAATTCAACATCAAGCAGGGCTCCCAGTGCCGGTCGCACGACACGAACGTCGATGTCCTCGGCGAAGTCGGGATCCTCAACGGCCTGCTGGGCAACGCGCTCGGCGGCGAGGGCAACCCGGGCGGGCAGAGCACCAGAATGGGATCGACCATGGGGTGCGACAACAGCGCATTCTGAGCGATCAGTCGCGCAGGTCACCCGAAGGGGCCCCGCCGCCGAGCCGCAAGGCCAGTGTCGGGGCCCCTTTTTGATGTCCCGTCGCGTGATGTACGGAGCAGGGCGCGTAGTCAGTATGGGTGAAGCGCCCCGGCACGGCGATGCCGAACCAGCGGGCACTTTTCATCTGTGAGTTCGCCTGTTCTTCACACATGGCGCGCCCGTGCGGAGCGATGTTCGCCGGAGGGCGCAGTAACTCCGCTACAACGAAGGGTAATTGAACGGCGCTTCGCTCACCGGCAGCTCCGCTTCCCTGACAGGCGCGTCAAGTGGATCAGATGTCCGGATGTCGACCGTTCACCTGTGCGGTGAGCACAACAACCAAAGGATGTGGCGGGGTTGGGGGGATGCGATGCCTGCGGGTGGTCGTCATTCCGTGCGATGTCTGCTGCCGGCACTCCAAATGATTCATGCTGCTCGGCAAACGGGTGACCGTTCATGGGTTCCCGTGACCGGGCCAGGAGATTTGCCGTTCCTCGCTGGGAGAGGACAGTGAATTGGGCCTACAGGCCGCCCGGCGGGGTTGCTCCCTTCCTGGCGTCGGCTGGTCTACGGCGATGATGTCGGCTTGTTGTCCGACGTGAATCGAAGGAGGGGCCATGGGGTGCGCCGTCAGCTTCGAGAAACGTGGGAGAGCTTTGCGGTGGGTGTTGTCGCGGCCCTGCGGGGGGATTCCGTCGTGGTTTTGCGTGCGGTGCGCAGGGTGTGAAGCCCGGTACTACCTCTGTTTACGCACTCAACACAGCGATAAGTAATCAGTTTTCCATACAGGCAATGAAGGGCCGAAGGTTCCATGCGCAAGCTTCACAAGGCCGCTCTCGTCGTCGCAGCGGCCGGCGGTCTGTCCGCCATCGGCGCCGGCGTGAGCTTCGCCGATAGTCCTGCCGGGTACAACGGTGCCGCCGCGCCCACCACTCCGCAGGCGACTACTCAGGGCCCTGCTCCTCAGCAGTACGCCCAGCAGCCGGCCCCGGCTCCCGCACCGGCCCCGGCTCCCGCACCGGCTCCGGCTCCCGCTCCGGCCCCCGCTCCCGCACCGGCCCCTGCTCCACAGCCGCAGTACGCTCCGGCTCCGCAACCGGCCCCGCAGCCGCAGTACGCGCAGCAGCCGGCCCCCGCACCGGCCCCGGCTCCGGCCCCCGCCCCGGCTCCCGCTCCCTCCCCGGCTCCGGCTCCAGCGCCGGCTCCCGCTCCCGCGCCGGCCCCCGCTCCGGCTCCTGCCCCGCCGCAGTACGCGCCGACTCCTGCTCCGCAGCAGGCGCCTCCTCCGCAGCCGCAGCCCCAGTCCGCTCCGCAGCCGGCTCCGGCCCCGGCCCCCGCTCCGCAGCCCGAGCCCCAGCATGAGGAAGGCCCCCACGCCAGCGCATGGTCCGCTTCGCACGGCGCCGCGCAGGCCTCCGTCTCGTCGCCTCAGGGCCAGCAGTCCGCTCCGCAGGCGGCTGTCCCCGCGCCGGCTCAGCAGTCCGCCCCGCAGGTCGCGCCCCAGGCAGCCCCGACGGTCACCCCCCAGGTCGCGCCGCAGGTCGCCGTGCCCCAGGTCTTTTCCCCGCAGCCCTCTCCCCAGGTGGCGCCGCAGGTCAACCCGCAGTTCAACCCGGCGGTCAACCCCTTGGTCAACCCGCTGGTTTCTCCGGACGTTCCGCAGGTCAACCCGCTCGGGCTCGGCCGGCTCGCGGCGCCCCCGGTGGGCAACGTCGACCTTCCTCGCATGGCCTGAGTGCCCAACGGCAGTACGGAGCACTGCCGTTGGACCGCCCCGACAGCGGCGGCGGAACCAGGGGGACTGCCGCCGACCCTGATGGGGCCAGGTTCTGACGCCGCATCGGGTTCACCGACCGGCAGACCCCGCGGTCCACGTGGCCAGAACTGGTGCGACCGCCCGTACCAGGGGTGCATGCCGCGGACGTTGCGCTGCGCCGGCCTTCCCATCGGCCCGCTTGCCACGCCTGATTCCCGGGTGCCTTCTGCGCTCGGCGCGCGGGAGGCACCCACCCGTTCCGGGCTGCCGATGCCGTGCCGCGCGGCACGGCATCGGCAGCCCGGAACGGCAACAAGCCGACCAACTCCACATCTCATCCGCTCAATCACCGGAGAAGACATGCGCAAGTTCCACAAGGCTGTCGTCGTGGCTGCCGCCCTCGGCAGCGTCGGCGCCATCGGCGGGGGTACCGCCTACGCCCATGGCGAGCCTGGCCATGACGTCGACGTCAGGCAGGGCACCGAGTGCCGTTCGCACGACATGAACGTCAATCTGCTCGGGACGGTCGGGGCGCTCAACGGCACGCTGGGCAACGCCCTCAACGGCGAGGGTTCGCCGGGTACGCAGCCCACACACCTGGGAGGGAACTTCCGCTGCGACAACGCGGCCTTCTGAGCGGCGGACCATCGCGCGGAAGACGATTAGCGGGGTCCCGGTGCCGAGCCACGAGCCCGGCACCGGGACCCTGTTCGGCGTTCGGTGCCCAGGACGGACGCGTCTCGCCGGACGTACTGATAGGACTATGGCGCTGGATATGACTGCGGTGCAGGGAAGTTGGACGGAAGTTGGGGGGCGAATTGGCGTGCTGTCAGAATTTCAGCCCGGGGGACGCGACATCGGGTCGGCGGTGGGGGAGCGGCGGAACTGGACGTGCGAGGGCCGATCCGGAATCGGTCGGCCGTGGCGCCGGCGGGCTCCGAATGTCTCCGCTCGTGCCGGCGACGAACGACGGATGGCCGGACCGAGATCAACTCGGTCCGGCCATCCGTCCTTTGAGGAGGTGCTATCAGCTTTCACCCATGTTCAAGCGGAATGGGGAAGCAGCCGGTGGTGATTTGCCACTGGGCTCAGTCCATCGCGGGAGCCTGGTCGCCGCCGTGCGCAGATGCCTGTTCGCCGGGCGCGGGGGCCACGTTGGAGCAGGTCACCTCGGGTCCGACCTGTGTGCTGCCCGGGTTGAGCACGCCCTGAGCGGGGAATGTCACGGGCTTCTGCGGGTTACAGCTCTGTGACTGGTTGAGGGTGTATGTCCCGTCCTGCGTCGGGCCGGTGCTCCTCTGGAGGCAGGTGACATTGCCCTGGGGGTCGCGGCTGCACAGACCGTTGTTGTCCGCGGCGTGCGCCTGGGGGACGACGGCGCAGGTTGCGGCGAGGCCGCCCAGGAGTGCCGTGATGGCTGCGATCTTCTTCCGACTGAACATGTACTGCGTTCCTTTGTGGTTGGTGCCCGGGTGCGAAGTGGCGTGCGCCGGTCCGCACCCGAGCCTGGAGACTGCCGGCGGGGGGTTGG
>NZ_KN708638.1:7220338-7230572 GCF_000805335.1 Streptomyces sp. CT34
CCAGAACCCTTTCCGGCTACTTGTTGAGGGCGCTGTTGTCGCAGCCCACCCTCGAGCCGATCGGAGTGGCCTGTCCGCCGGCGCTGCCCTCACCGTTGAGCGCGTTGCCCAGCAGGCCGTTGAGGATCCCGACCTCGCCGAGGACGTCGACGTTCAGGTCGTGTGACCGGCACTGGGAACCTTGGCTGACACCGACCTTGTTCTCGCCGCCCTGCCCGCCGTAGGCGTACGAGGTGCCGGCGCCGAAGACGCCGACGCTTCCGAGGGCAACGGCGACGACAGCAACCTTTTGAAGCTTGCGCATTTCTTCTCCATAGATTGAGCGGAGCGATCTGTGAGCGATCGACTTCGTACAGTTGCGGAAAGTTAATACGAAAGATCCGCAGTTGCTGAGCGACGCGCCGGATGTTATGAGCGTCATGAACCGGTATCGGCCCCGGAACGGTCCCATGTTCCGCGCGGCCAGGGGATTCAACGGGCCGAGGCGGACTGAACAGCTCCTTGGTGAACCACCCGTTCGGCCGTGCCGCGTACGACTCGTTCGGTCGGGCGCAAGCGAACGGGCCCCTCGGGGGAAATACTCCCGAAGGGCCCGCGGTCGGCGTCGGGTGCGGCTGCCCCGGCGACCTTCTTACTTGCTGAAGGCGTGGTTGAACTGGCCGCAGGCGAAGCCCGTCTCTTCGGGCACCGCGAGCAGGCCGAACGGGAAGTGTGCCCCGGCGAACGTCTGCGGGCTGCACTCCTGGTACGGGCGGAAGATGTCGTTCGCCCGCGCCTTGGCGCCATCGTGGGCATAGGCGGTGCCGGCGCCGGCACCGATGGCGGACAGACTGCCGGCCGCGGCGGCGACGAGCATGACCTGCTGAAACTTGCGCATGGAACCCTCGACCCTTCGGTCCCTATACAAGGAGACCTAGTTGCTGGTTGTGACCGCGCGAACACTAGCAGTAGTCAAACTGGGCGTTCCACTTCGTTGGGCGTCTTGTGTCGAGCTGTGGCGGAGGACTTGCCCACACTATGTGGCAACGGATCGGCCGCGGCGGCCTATTCGGTCCCTGTGGGCTTTCTTTTCGTCGGCGACAAGGGAAGGCTGCGCCGTCGAAATCCACTGTCTCCGCTGGGAATTCGGCGAGTGCGGGTGATGTCGTGGTGAGGGTGCCGTGAAGGGGTGGGTGTGTGAGCTCCATGTTGACGTCAGGGGCAAATGGGTGACTGTGGAGCGGCTTCCGTGACCCTGTTGGGGGGTCGTGTCGTTTCTCCCTCGGAGGGAGTAGGGGAAGGGTTCGCGGTGGCGTTGGCCTTTCCTCGGTCCGAAGGTTCGCGCTGCGCGCCTTCGGTGGACCGTGTTGATGTCAAGTGGTCTGCTGTCGCTGCCTTGTTGGGAATCTTTGAGAGCGAATTCGGAGGAGTGGTGAGGGGGTTTGCGGTTCGTTTTGCGGGACGTTGGCGGGTGTGTCGGTGGGCGCCTTTCGCGGGTCCATAGGGGGAGCACTCCTGTTGCGGGCTCGACACGAAGTGTGTAAAGGGAGGAAATGCACGACTGATTACGCTCGGTGTGCATATACTCACACTAAGTAGTCAAGGCATGTCTCCATCCACACGCAATCGAGGATCAAGGGTTCCATGCGCACACTTCAACGAGTCGCCATCGTCGTCGCAGCGGTTGGCTGCCTGTCCACCGTAGGTGCCGGAGTCAGCCTGGCTGACGGCGGGCCGGAGGCCAACGCCTGGGCCGTTTCGTCGTCCGCCGCGGGAGCCACTTCGCGTGGCGGTGGCTACGGCGGTGAGCAGGCCGCCCCGCAGCCGGCTCCGCAGGCCGCTCCGCAGCCGATGCCGCAGGCTCCGGCTCCGCAGGCCGCCCCGCAGCCGGCTCCGCAGCCGATGCCGCAGCCGGCTCCGCAGGCCGCCCCGCAGCCGATGCAGCAGGGGCCGGCTCCGCAGTCCGAGGGCCGCCGTGAAGACATCAACGTCAACCAGCGCACCATGTGCCGGTCGCACGACCTGAACGTCGACGTCCTCGGCCAGGTCGGCGTGCTCAACGGCCTGCTGGGCAACGCGATCAACGGCGAGGGTGACGGCGGTGGGCAGCACACCCACCAGGGTTCGCGGATGGGCTGCGACAACGTCGCCCTCCGCAAGTAATTCGGAAGGGGTTCTGGTGCCCGGCCGCAAGGCCGGGCACCAGAACCCTCTTTCGGTATTCCCCCGGCTCGGGCGTGAACCGATACACGGTATTTCGCGCCCGGGCATCGATCGTAAAGGAACGCAGTACATGTTCAGTCGGAATCAGATCGCAGCCATCGCGGCACTCCTCGGCGGCGTCGCCGCGGCCTCTGCCTTCGCCCCTCAGGCGTACGCAGCGGGAGCGGATGGCTGCAACCGTGGCGTCGAGGGCAACAGGAGCTGTGTCCACAGGAGCGGGGGCTCCTTCATCGGCAAGGACGGCAGGGACCTCGTCGTCAGGCAGGCGCAGAGGTGCTCCTCGGCTTCCCGGGAGCGTCTGATCTGGCCCGAGAGCGGCCTGCTGGGCCACGGAGACACGGAGATCGGTCCGCACCTGAACTGCTCCAACAGGCTTCCCGCCCCCAAGGAGTTGAAGCGGCTGCGCGCCGAGTTCTGATCTCACGCGATCGACAGCCGGGCCAGGTTCATCCTGTGCCCGGCTTTGCCGTGCCGTGCCGTGCCGTGGCGGGGTTGGGGTCCGCTCGCCCGCGATGTCCCGGGGTAGGTGTGCTGCTGCCGATGGGGTGCCCAGGTGGGGCGCCCGCACGCAAGACTCCGGGGCGATGGCGGAAGGTACTGCCGTCGCCCCGGAGTCGGTGGCTACTTCTGTGCGCGAAGACTGTTCCGCTCGGTGGGGCCGTCGGATCGGGTTCGATGCGACGTGTGGACGGCCCACTTCACAGGATGCCCGGTCGGAGGTCCCCAATCACCCTGGATCGTCCGGGGGTTGGGGGAGGGCGAGCGTGAGTCCGGCGCCCGGCCGGTGGCACGGGCGCCGGACTCGTTTTCCGTTACTTGAATGCGTCGTTGTCGCAACCCATGGTCGAGCCCATGTGAGTGGACTGCGCGCCCGGTGCGCCTTCACCGCCGAGCAGGTTTCCGGCCAGGCCGTTCGCGATGCCGACCTCACCGAGGACATCGACGTTGGTGTCGTGTGACCTGCACTGGGAGCTCTGCTTGATGTCGAAGCGGGAGCCGCCGCCTCCCTGGCCACCGGCAAAGGCGGTGCCGGTACCGAGGATGCTGACGCTGCCGAGGACGGCGGCCACGAGAGCGGCCTTGTGAAGCTTGCGCATTTCTTCTCCGGTGGGTTGAGCGGATGGTGTCGCTGAAGTACCGATTTCGTACTTGTGGTGAGGATAGTGCTGAATGTCCGTGGAGTCGCTTAACGACGCGCCGGATTGTATGATTGAGGTTTTGTGATCTGTGCAGGTCAGAAGCGGTTTTGAGGCCCTTTCAGGTCCCGCCGGCCGCCGTCACCGCATGGCAACCCACCTGGTCGGCCGTATGTGCCGACTCTTTTTTGACAGTGCCGCACCGCGGCCTCATGTCTGCGTGCCGCCTGCTCGTCGGCGTCCCCGAGTCGCTGGGCGATCGCGCCTCGGCAGCGCGCTTTTTCCGTGCTCGCGCGATCAGGTGACCACTTGGCGTGGACCGGCGGAGCCTGCGGCGCATGGGTGCGAGGGTGGCCAGTGCCAGAGCATGACAATTCGCGAAAGGAAGCAGGAGCCGCTATGCGCCGTGTATTTGCCGCCCTTCTGGGGGCCTTCGCCCTCGCCGGGGCCCTCTCCGTACCTGCCCACGCCGACGGTCCCGGTGCGGGCGTTCTCGGCATCCTCGGTAACCCGGTGAAGGCCACCTCCGATATTGGTCCTGTGCACATCGGCAAACTGCCGCTGCTCGGGAAGTGAGCGCCCGTCGCCGGCCGGGTCGATTACCGGGGGGCTCGTTCGGCCGGCCGCGGCGCGGGATTGCCGTGGCCGGCCGGTGAGTTCCCGGTAGGGGCGCAGGGCAATGCGGGAGGCCGGCCGGCGGTGATGTCGTCGGTGTCCGGCAAGGGTCCGGTGTGAGTCGCGCTGTGCGGTCGGAAGGCCGAATCGGGGTGGCGGTGAGATGCGCCGGGATCTTCGATAGCCTGCGGGAAACAAGATCGGATTCGGGCGGCGGAGGGCGGGTTTTCCCCTCGAAAACGGCCGGGCTGATTATCGTTGGGAATGCATCTCAGTAAAAAAGGAATATCTGTCACTCTTCAGCCGTGCGAGCATACATATCAAGCTGAAAGAGTGATCGAAATGACGCATTCGGAGCTTTCCTCCTTCGGGCTCGTTGTGTGTTGTGCGGTCCGCGGACGTGACCGCACTGTCTAGGAGGAGTCACGTGATCAAAAAGGTCATTGCCGCTTCGGTTGCCACGGGCGGCCTGCTGCTCGCGGGAGCGGGCACGTCCGTTGCCGACGCCGGTGCCGGAGGGGCTGCTGTCGGTTCTCCCGGCGTGTTTTCCGGCAATATGATTCAGGTGCCCGTGCACATCCCGGTAAACGCCTGCGGCAACAGCGTGAATGTGATCGGCGCGCTCAACCCCACCTTCGGCAACCGTTGTGTCAACGCGTCGAAGGGCCACGAGCGGCGTCGGCACCACCATGAGCAGGAGCACAAGCCGCAGATGCGGCACGAGCGGCCGGAGGTCCACCACCGGGCGGCGCCGGAGGCTCCGGCCGTCCCCGAGGAGACCAGGAGTCACCGGCAGCAGCAGCATCATCACCACCACGTCGTGTCTCACGCCCGCCCCCAGCTGGCGAAGACCGGTGGTGCGCAGACCGGCCTGGCGATCGCGGCCAGTGCCGGGCTGCTGGCCGGTGGCACCCTGCTCTACCGGCGGGGGCGGCGCGCCGCCAACAACTGAGCGAGCGCAGCGGTAACTGTCCGGCGGCGGCGCTCGCTTGCGCAGGAGCGTCGTGCCGGCAGGAAATGCCGGGCACGGACGCGGGCGTTGGCGCGGTAGGACTCGCGTCGGCCATCTCGGGCTGTGAACAGGCGACGAGGTGGTCGGCGTGCGTCCGGAACGCGGCGCGCGTGTCCGGCCGACCGTTCAGTGAAAAAATCCAGCACAGCCCGGGTCTGCGTGGTCCGGGCGACAGCTGGTCCTTCTCGGCAGTTCACCGCCGTCGGTGGTGAACTGCCGGTCTGTGAGGGGTGTGATCGAGAGGGTTCCGGGAGCCGCCGGACTTCGTTCACGCGGGGGTCGGGAGCCTGCCCTGCGCCGTACGGTCCCGCTGAGGGGGTTTCCATGACCCATCGTTGGCGGTGGCCGGCGCGGGTGTGCGGGGTGTCGCCGGCTCGGTGCCGGGGGATCGCGATGGCGGCGGTGGTGGCAGCCGCGCCGGCCGTCGGGGGCACGCTGCCGGGGGCCGTCGCGCAGGCACATGGGTCCGGTGATGCCGTGCGGCAGGGGCTGCACCGGCTGGTGCGCGAGGACCGTTACCCGGCCGCGCTGGCCGCCGTCGCCGGGCGGGACGGGTACCACCGCAACTACACCGCGGGCGTGGCGGATGTGCGGACCGGGGCGAGGGTGCCGGTCGACGGGCAGGTGCGGGCGGCGAGCAACACCAAGGCGTTCACGGCCACCGTCGTGCTCCAGCTGGTCGGCGAAGGCCGGGTGGCGCTCGACGCGCCCGTGGAGCGGTATCTGCCGGGCCTGGTGCGGGGCGAGGGGATCGACGGGCGGCGCATCACGGTACGCCAGCTGCTCCAGCACACCAGCGGGCTGCCCAACTACACGGAATTTCTCGGTGACTTCGCGACGTACCGTCACGCGCACCTCCGGCCCCGTGCGCTGCTGGATCTGGCGCTGGCGCACCGGGCGGTGTTCGCCCCGGGGACCGGCTGGTCGTACAGCAACACCAACTACCTCCTGGCCGGGCTGCTCGTCGAGAAGGTCACCGGCCGTCCGCTGGCGGAGCAGATCACCCGGCGGGTCATCGACCGGATCGGGTTGCGCCACACCTACCTCCCCGGGGTGGGTGACGAGCGTCTGCGCGCCGCCCACCCCGAGGGCTACGTCCCGGCGAAGGGCGGCGGGCCGCTGGTGGACGTCACGGAGATGGACACGTCCTGGGCGTGGGCGGTCGGACAACTCGTGTCCACCCCGGGCGATCTGAACCGCTTCTTCACGGCGCTGTTCGGCGGCGAGCTGCTGCGTCCCGCGCAGCTCGCCCAGATGCGTACCACCGTCCCGGTCGGCACCGGTCTGTGGCCGGGGGCGCGGTACGGGCTCGGCGTGATCAGCACGCCGCTGCGGTGCGGCGGTCTGATGTGGGGCCACGGCGGTGACATTCCCGGTTACCGCACGCGTACCGGTGTCACCGACGACGGCCGTGCGGTCACGGTCGCCGTGACCGCCGACCCCGCGCCGGTGGCGCAGCACCCCGATGATTCGCCGGCCTTTCTCGACAGGGTCCTGTGCCGGTGATGGTGCGGGTGGCAGTGGTGGGCTGCGGCGGTGCGGGGGTGACGGATGCGGCATGCCGCCACCCGGTGGTCGGGAGGCGGCATGCGGTGGGCGGGGCCTTGAGGGGGCTGGGACCAGTTCCGGGAGCAGGTGTGCGGAGCCAGTCGCTGCTCAGGCCACCCTCTCCCTCAGCACCACACCGGTCGGCGGCGGGCAGTTCTCCTGGATCTTGTACTTGAGGGCCGGGATGAACCGCGCGAGCTGGACCTCGGGGAAGTACGAGGCGCCCACCCGCACCCCTTCGTAAGCGGCTACCGCCCAGTCGTCGCCGATCGACATCTTGCCGCCGAGGTTCTTCGACGTCGCCCAGGTGCCCAGGCCGATGCGGCAGCCGGCGTTCTGGAACACCGCGGCCACATCCGGATTGCCGGCCTTGCCGTTGTAGACACCGCAGAAGCCCGGGGTGTCCTCGGAGAACACGGACTTGGCGCCGATGGTGGTGCAGTACGGGATGCTGGTCACCCGTACCAGCTCCTCGAACTCCTCGGCCAGGCCGAAGCGGTCGATCTCCTCGCCGGCCCACAGGACGGGGTCGAAATCGTGGTCCTGCACCAGCTTCACACACGCCTTGACCGCGGCGTCCAGCATCTTCTCGTTCCGGGGGGGGGTGAGGGGCCGCTCCTGCCGCTTCAGCCGGCCCTGCGGCGCCGGGCAGTGCGCCTCCCAGACGTCCTCCATGACTTCCAGGTAGACCGGCCGGCGGTGGGACAGGCAGGCGGTGAGCGCGCCGTCGATCTGGCTGGGGGCCAGCCCCGGGTTGGAGATCGCCTGGGCGTCCACCGTGACCTGCTTGTAGACGTCGAGGTTGCTCTCCGGGCGCTGGGACATGTGCGAGGTGAGCAGGCCGATGGCCCGCTGGTCGAGCCACTGCTCGTAGGTGGGAGCCGCGTTGATCGCGATCAGCGGGACGTACTCGGTGTAGCCGCCGCCGATCGTGTTGAGCAGGTTGAACGCGCCCACGCCGTAGGTGACGGCGACCGCGCCGATGCCCTGCTCGCCGAGCGTGATCTGCGCGTCGGCGACCTTCACCCGGGCGTACCCGTCCGCGGCCTGGCCGGCGCCGCCCTCGGTGGGGGTGCCCACCCAGCGGACCCTGGTCTTCTCGTGCAGGGTCGACAGGAACGGGCCCAGGTGGTTGCCGGGCACGCCGAACAGGTGGGTGATGCCGAGCTGTTCCAGGCGGACGGCCAGGTACTCGGCCACCCTGCAGGTCCGGGAGGTGGTCATGGGGTCAGCACTTCCTCTCGTGTCGGGTGCGCCGGCGCGGTGGCCCCGCGCCTGCCGGTGGACGCGGTGATGCCGGCGTCGGCCGCGGGCGCCTCGTTGGCGGCGATGGCCGCCCGTACGGCGGTCTCCACCGCCCCCTCGATCCAGGCGTGCTTGAGCGACACATGCTCACCGGCGAAGTACACCGGCCCCTCGGGGCGGACGACGTCGAGGTGGAAGCCGGTCATCTGGTGCGGGGTGTGGACCGCCGCCTCACCGCAGGCGTACGGGTCGCGCAGCCGGCTCTGGGTCTGGCCGGCGCCGGTGAAGAAGACCTCGATCCGGCGGCCGTGCACCGATTGCAGGTTCGCCAGGGCGTGGCGGTAGCGCTCGGCGTCGTCGAAGGAGTCCCAGCGGGCGGCCTCGTCCGACCGGGAGTAGGCGGCCAGCACCACGCCGCCCTTGCTGCCGGGGACGGGGTGGGAGGGGTAGTACATGAAGCGGTTGGCGTTGTCGGTGGTGGACCCGCAGCCGTACGCGTTGGTGGCCGGCCGAACCCCGCCGCGCAGCTCAGGAGTTGCGGTGGTACTCCACCTGCTCCTTGCTGATCCGGCTCTCGTCCACGCTCGGGTGCGCGCCGAGCAGCCCGGTGGGCAGCTTCCGCAGGCTCTGCGGCAGGGCCAGCGCCGCCTCGGCGTCGTCCTCGCCCCACTGCTGGTAGTACTCGTACAGGCCGGGCGCGATCGCGTCCAGCTCCCGCTTCCAGTCGTCCTCGGTGTACTCCCACCAGCGGCGGGAGAACTCCAGCAGCACCTTGGTGGCTTGGTCGTAGTGGGTCTCGATGACGGCCCGGCGCTTCTTGTACGAGAACGGCGGGGTCACCTTGACGAACCGCAGGCTGGAGAACGGGATGGTGACGATGGCGAGGTCACCGGTCCAGGTCCGGGTTCCCGCGTACGGTTCGCCCTCGGGCACGGTCTCGATGGCGACGGCCGAGCCGCCGGGACCGGTGAGCCCGCCGTGGTGGCCGTCGCGGCCCGGGGCGCGGTACTCCAGCCGCACCATCCGCCGGCCCAGCACGATCTGGTCCCGCAGATCCTTGGCCAGCGCCTCGGGCAGCTTGCGGCTGCCGCCCGCGATCTCCCAGTACGTGGCCTTGGGGGCGATGTCGCTGCGTCCCAGGAAGCTGTGGAAGCACGCCAGACGGAGGCGCGAGGTCATGTTCTCGACGGTGCCGATCGCCTCGACGGCCTCGTCGCTGAAGCCCGCGTACTCGCGCAGGAAGCGCCCCATCGAATAGCCGTCGAAGTCGTGGATGACATCGGCCCAGCCGGCCAGCCACTCCTTGAAGGGATTGTTGACCCGCTTTCCGTCGCTCTGCTTGACCCGACTCCGTCCGGGTTGGCAGGGGCGGACGCATGGCGGCCGGCCGCCGGGGCGCCCGGCGTGTGCCAGTGGGCTCCGGGGCGGGTCCTGCCGTGTGATGATGCCCGGCGGGCAGGAGGAAAGGCGGGCGATGGATCTCTTGCAGCTGCGCTACTTCCGGGTCGTGGCGCGTTACGAGCACGTCAGCCGGGCCGCGGAGGAGCTGCGGGTCGCCCAGCCGTCGCTCAGCCGGGCCATCGCCCGCCTGGAGGCCGAGCTGGGCACACCGCTCTTCGACCGGCGGGGGCGGCGCATCCGGCTCAACCGGTACGGCGAGACCTTCCTGCGCCATGTCGAGCGGGCGCTCGGCGAACTCGACGACGGGCGGCGGGCGTTGCGGGACGCCCGCGACCAAGTGCTCGGCAGGGTCTCGGTCGCCGCCGAGACGCTCCTGACGATCAGTGAGCTGCTGGGCGGCTTCCGCACCGCGCACCCGCGGGCCGAGGTACGGCTCCGCCAGTCGACCGCCGCGGAGATGGAGCGCCAACTGCGCGCCAGGGAAGTCGACTTCTGCATCGCGTCGCAGCCGCTGAGCGGGCCGGACCTGCACGTCGTCGAGCTGGCCCGCGAGGAGGTGCTGCTCGCCGTGCCGTACGGCCACCGGCTGGCGGACCGGGAGAGCGTGACGATCGCCGAGATCGCCGACGAGCCGTTCGTCACCACCCGCACCGGTGGCTGGCCCCGCGCCCTGCTGGAGCGTCTGTTCGCCGCGGAGGGACGCACCCCGGTCCTGTCCTGCGAGGGCGACGAGCCGGGCGCCATCGGCGATCTGATCGGCGACGGGCTGGGGATCGGCCTCGTCCCGGCCATGTCCCGCCGGCAGGGCCCGCGCGTCCCCGTCGCCGCGGTACGCCTCGACGCCCCCGGCTGCGAGCGGGTGCTCACCCTGGTGTGGAACAGGGACGCCCATGTGTCCCAGGCGGCCCTGAAATTCCGGGAGTTCGTGACCGGGTGGTCGTTCCCGCCGCACCATCTGCCGGAGCCTCGGGAGCGGCAGCAGCCGTAGCGGACACCGGGCGTATCCGGCGGCCGTGGCACGATGCCGCCATGACGATCTCCCCGCACATACCCGCCGTGGTACCGGCGGGGCGGG
>NZ_KN708638.1:7230582-7249260 GCF_000805335.1 Streptomyces sp. CT34
CCGGGCGGCCTGGAGCTGCGTCCGTGGCGATTCTCCGACGCCGGTGTGCTGGTCGCGGCCGGCCAGGATCCGGCGATCCGGCGGTGGAACCGGCTGGTCGTGGAGACGACGGACGACGCGTGCGAGCGGATCGCGGGCATGCGCCGGCGCTGGCGGGAGGAGCTGAGCGCGATCTGGGCCGTCGCGCGACCGGGCGGCGAGGCGGTGGGGTTGGTCGGCTGGGGCGATATCGACCTTCAGGGCGGCAGCGCCGAGATCTTCTACTGGGTGCTGCCGGCGGCGCGCGGCGCCGGTGTGGTGGTCGAGGCCGTCCGCCGGGTGAGCCACTGGGCGCTGAACGACCTCGGGTTGCACCGGTTGCGGCTGTGCCACTCGACGGCGAACCCGGCCTCCTGCCGGGTGGCGGTCAAGGCCGGGTTCGCCCTCGAAGGCACCATGCGCAGCGCGCTGTTGCACGCGGACGGCTGGCACGACGAGCATCTGCACGCCCTGGTGCAGGGTGACATCTGACGCGCCGGACGGTCAGCCGGCGGCCGGCTCCGCGGCGGGGCGGCGGATCACGTCCAGCACCTCGTCGCGCAGCGGCGCCAGCGAACTCCCGTCGGGCGCCTCGACGTTGAGGCGCAGCAGCGGTTCCGTGTTGGAGGGGCGGAGGTTGAACCAGCGGCCGTCGGCGAAGGCGACGGTGAGCCCGTCCAGCCGGTCCGTGGTGATCCCGTCGCGGTCGCGGTAGGCGGCCTCGACCGCGTCCAGGGTGCCGGCGATGTCGGTGACCCGCGAGTTGATCTCGCCGGAGGCCGCGTAGCGGGAGTAGCCGGCGACGAGTTCGGACAGCGGGCGGTCCTGTTCGCCGAGGGCGGCGAGGACGTGCAGGGCGGTGAGCATGCCGGTGTCGGCCCGCCAGAAGTCGCGGAAGTAGTAGTGGCCGGAGTGCTCGCCGCCGAACACCGCCTGGTGCTCGGCCATCTGCGCCTTCATGAAGGAGTGGCCGACCCGGGAGCGGACGGGGGTGCCGCCGTGCTCCCGGATGATCTCCACGGCGGCGGCCGAGGTGATGACGTTGTGGATGATCGCCGAGCCGGGGTTCCGGGCCAGTTCACGGGCCGCGACCAGGCCGACGATCGCCGAGGGGGAGACGGGCTCACCGGTCTCGTCGATGAAGAAGCACCGGTCGGCGTCGCCGTCGAAGGCCAGCCCGATGTCCGCGCCGGACCGCCTGACCAGGTCCTGGAGGTCGCGCAGGTTCGCCGGGTCCAGAGGGTTGGCCTCGTGGTGCGGGAAGGTGCCGTCCAGCTCGAAGTAGAGCGGTACCAGGTCGAGGGGCAGGCCGGCGAACACGGCGGGGACGGTGTGCCCGGCCATGCCGTTGCCCGCGTCCGCCGCGACCTTCAGGCGCCGGATGCCGCCGAGGTCGACCAGGGAGTTCAGGTGCGCGGCGTACTGGGCGAGCAGGTCGCGGCGGACGGTGGTGCCGGGGACCGGCGCCGGGGCCGGGATGTCGTCGTGCTCCAGCCAGGCGCGGATCTCGGCGAGTCCGGTGTCCTCGCCGATCGGGGCGGCGCCCGCCCGGCAGAGCTTGATGCCGTTGTCCCGGGCCGGGTTGTGGCTGGCGGTGATCATGACGCCGGGCAGGTCCAGGCTGCCCGAGCAGTAGTAGAGGTAGTCGGTGGAGCCGAGCCCCGCGTCGATCACATCGGCCCCGGCGGCGTTGGCGCCGGCCGCGAACGCCGCCGCCAGCGCGGGCGAGGTGGCGCGCATGTCCCGGGCGATGACGATCCGGTCGGCGCCGGTCAGGCGGACGAACAGGGCGCCGGCCTTCGCGGCGATGCCGGTGTTCAGCTGCGAGGGGACCTCGCCCCGGATGTCGTACGCCTTCACGAGGCGGGAGTAGTCGGGCATGAGCGGTGCGTCGCCTGTCTTTCGGGGAGGGGTGGGTGGGGAAGGTAGCGGTGCAGGGGTGCGGGCGGGCGGCCTCCGGCTGCCCTGACCATGCGTCAGGGCAGCGGTGGAGAACGCCTACGGCACCCTCGGCGGCGGTGCGGAATCCCGGAGGCCGGCGGTGCCGGCGGGGGCCCCGGACGCTTCGAGCGGTCCGGCCGGCGGGTGTCCGGGCAGGTGGCCGGGGCCGCCGCAGCGCCGGTGGACCGCGCGCCGGATGACCTCGTCCACCAGCACCGGTATCCCGGCGGCGACGATCAGCCAGACCGCCGCGTACAGGCGCTCCGCCTGGAAGGTGACGGGGTGGGCGACGACCGTGGCGATGCCCGTGACACCGAGTCCGGCGACCGTCAGGGCCAGCGGGACGGAGCGCCGCCACAGTCCCCACAGGGCCAGTGCGAGCGGGAGGACGAGTACCGGCGCGAGGGCCTGGTGCTGGGCCCACTGCCACCAGAAGTTGTGGTTGAGGTGGAGCAGGTCGTGCCAGGGGGTGGCGACTTCGGGCCTGGTCCAGTGCTTGCTGAAGGTGTCCTGGAGGGTGGCCGAGGTGCCGGGCAGCTTCAGCAGCTTGCCGGTCACCGCGACCACGGCCGCCGTGCCGGCCGACAGGCCGAACAGCCACCAGGTGCCCCGGTGCCGGGTGCGGCGTACCCAGACCAGCATCGCGGCAGCCGCCGCCGTCATCGTGACGGCCACCATCTGCGCGCTGGAGTACTTCACGCCCGCCGACACCGCCAGCGACGCCGCGTACACCACCGCGCCCGTACGGACCCGGCCCTGGAGCAGGCACACGGCCCCGTACAGCATCGACGCCAGCATCGCGAGCAGCGGTCCCTCGGCCAGCGGCAGGGTGCCCCAAGTGGCCAGCGGCGTCGCGTAGTAGAGGATCTGGCCGAGCAGCGCGAGCCCGGGGGAGAGCCCGATCCGGCGCAGCGCGGCCAGCAGGAAGAAGCCGCCGGCGGTGGTGAAGATCAGGGAGACCGCGCTCAGCCCGGACTTGGCCCCCATGAGACCGACGAAGGGCGCCGCGATCAGCGGGTAGAGCGGCCGGGTCTCGAAGATCCGCTCGTAGCG
This sequence comes from Streptomyces sp. CT34, assembly GCF_000805335.1. GTDB lineage: Bacteria > Actinomycetota > Actinomycetes > Streptomycetales > Streptomycetaceae > Streptomyces. Next base: position 7,233,595 of record NZ_KN708638.1, read on the forward strand.
CGGGTCGTTGGGCTTCAGCCCGTCGGCCTCGGCGGACTTCATGCAGCGCTGGTGGCCCTGGGGGTCGTGCGGCTGCCGGAACTTCATCTCGTCCAGGAGCTGGCCGCGGTACCGGCGGTTCGCCTCGTCCTTGCAGTACGCCACCAGCGCCTTGTGCTGCGCCTCGGGCCGGCTGTCGCCGAGGTACTCGTACGCCTGGCGGGCGTAGCGGTAGGAGTCGTTGGAGAAGAGCGAGGCCGGGAACGCGAAGACGTGCAGCACCACGAACACCACGGCCACCAGGCCGGGCAGCGCGAGGGCGGGCCGCCTGCGGCCCCCGCGGCGGTGCCGGGAGCGCCGGCCGGCGGAGGGCCGGTCCGGTGAGGGGGCGGGGGCGTCCGCGACCCAGCTCGGGACGTGCTCGGTGTCGACACTCACCGGCCGGCCCCGCTCCGCGGCGTACGTATCGACGCGAGCCGGATCCGCCAGGGCATGATCGCGGACTCGATCTGGACGGCGGCCGACATCTTCGAGGCGCCGATCCGGCGCTCCTCGAAGTGGATGGGGATCTCCAGGGCGGTGAATCCGGCGCCGACCGCCTGGTACTTGAGCTCGACCTGGAAGCTGTAGCCGCTGGAGCGGACCCGGTCGAGGCGGGCGGCGCGGACCGCGTCGGCGCGCCACAGCACGAAGCCGGCGGTGGCGTCCCGCAGTCCGGTCCGCAGCACGCCGCTGACGTAGCGGTTCGCCCAGCGGGAGAGCAGTCTGCGGTGCAGACCCCACTCCGGGGCGAGCCGACCGCCGCACACATACCTGCTGCCGACCACGAGGGCCGCGCCGGTGGACAGCGCGCCGCCCAGCAGCTGCGGCACGTACTCGACGGGGTGGCTGCCGTCGGCGTCCATCTGGAGCACATAGGCGGCGCCGTCCGCCACCGCCTGGTGCATGCCGGCCGCATAAGCCTTGCCCAGGCCCTCCTTGGCGGTGCGGTGCAGTACGCCGATCCGCCCCGGGTACTGCTCGGCGAGCCGCTCGGCGACCCGGCCGGTGCCGTCGGGGCTGTTGTCGTCGACGACCAGCAGGCGCAGGCCCGGGAGGCCGAGGTCCATCAGGTCGTGGGCGATACGGGGCAGGTTCTCGGCCTCGTTGTAGGTCGGCATCACGACGGTCAGGGCGGTACCGGCCCAGTCGTCGGGGAGCGGGGCGGGGGACCGGACGGCCGGGGCGGTGGGGGGCGAAGCGGGCACGTGCTCGTTGCTTTCGTTGGGTACGGGAAGGGTGCTGCGGCGTGCGGGCCGGGATCAGCAGTCGGAGGAGAAGCGCACGGAGACGTCCGGGAGGCGGGTGTCGCACCACACCCGCACGCCGCCGCGCAGTTCGTTGCCGGCGCCGACCACCGCGCCGTCGCCGACCACGGCACCGTCGACGACGGTGCGCGGGCCGATCCGGGCGCCCGCGCCGAGGAGGCTCCGGCCGATCCAGGCGCCCTCCGCGACGCGCGCGCCGGCGAGCAGGACCGAGCCCTCGACGACGGCGTCCGCGGCCACCTCGGCGCCCGCGCCGACGACGGTGCCGCCGCCGAGCTTGGCGCCCTCGGCGACCCTGGCCCCGGGCAGCACCAGGTACTCACCGGGCGTACCGGGCAGGGCGGATGAGGGCACCACACCGCGGACGAGGTCCGCGGACGCCTGGACGAAGGCGTCGGGCCGGCCCAGGTCCAGCCAGTAGGTGCGGTCGACGACGCCCAGCAGGTGGGCACCGTCGGCCAGCAGACCGGGGAAGGTCTCCCGCTCCACCGAGACCGCGCGGCCGGCCGGGATCGCGTCGATGACGTCCCGGCGGAAGACGTAGCAGCCGGCGTTGACCTGGTCGGTGACGATCTCGTCCGGGCCGGTCGGCTTCTCGGTGAAGGCGAGCACCCGGCCGGTGGCGTCGGTCGGTACGAGCCCGAAGGCGCGCGGGTCCTCGACCCGGGTCAGGTGCAGGGTGACGGCCGCCCCGGCCGCGCGGTGCCGGCGCACCAGGTCGGCGATGTCGAGGCCGGTGAGGATGTCGCCGTTCAGGACGAGCACCGGGTCCGACGGGCCCGACTCCAGGGCGTCGGCGGCGGAGCGGATCGCGCCGCCGGTGCCGAGCGGCTCGTCCTCGGTGATGTAGGTCAGCCGCATCCCGAGCGCCGTGCCGTCGCCGAAGTAGGGCTCGAACACCTCGGCCAGATACGACGTGGCGAGCACCACATGGTCCACCCCGGCCTCCTTGAGCCGGGCGAGCTGATGCGCCAGGAATGGCACACCGGCCGCCGGGACCATCGGCTTGGGGGTGTTCACCGTCAGCGGTCGCAGGCGCGTCCCCCGGCCGCCTACGAGCAGCACCGCTTCCGTCACTCGCCACTCCTTGTCGAGATAAGTTAACATCGCACAGCTTTTAAACTTCTTTGCAGTATGTTTACATCAAACGGATCAAGTGCGGCAAATGGCCGTTTCACCCGGAGTAAGGCCATATGAGTCCCACTGGTTCTGTTCCCGGCCGTGCCGGCGTACGGCTGCGCCGCCTGATCGGCGAACTCGTGAAGTTCGGTGCGGTGGGCGGGCTCGGGGTGCTGGTCAACCTGGGCGTGTTCAACCTGTGCCGCGCGGCGACCGGTCTCGCGGTGGTCCGCTGCAGCGTCGTCGCCACGGTCGTGGCGATCGCCTTCAACTACGTGGGGCTGCGCTACTTCACCTATCGCGACCGCCAACGGGGCGGTCGTGCCCGGGAGTTGACGCTCTTCGCGGTCTTCAGTGCGGTGGGTCTGGTCATCGAGAACGGCGTGCTCTTCGCGGCGACCTACGGCCTCGGCTGGAACGGCCCGCTGCAGAGCAACGTCATCAAGTTCCTCGGCATCGGTGTCGCCACCCTGTTCCGCTTCTGGAGCTACCGCACCCTGGTCTTCCGGCTGCCGGAGCCCGCTCCGGCGGTGTCGACCGAGCCGGTCGATTCGGCCGGGCCGCCCGCCGCGCGCCGGCGGGACGCGGATCAGCCGGTGCGCTGAGTCGCGCGAGGGCGCGCGCCGCCGCCCCGTGATCCGGATCGGCCGCGGGCTTTACTGCGAATTGGTTGCAACTAAAAGTGACCCGCAGGAATGTAGGGGCGTACACGTATCTCCCGGCGGAGGCCGGGACAGCCTGGAAAGAGCAGCGCCGCACATGACGACGTCCCCCTCCCTCACGCCGGTCAGTACGGCGCCGCCCTCGCGCCGGCAGCGGATCGCCCGCTCGATGAGCCGGGCCGAGTGGGGCCGGATGGCGGGGATGGCCGGGTTCATTCTCGCGCTGCATGTGATCGGCTGGTTCACACTGGTGGCGATCGTGGCGCCGCAGCACTACAGCCTGGGCACCAAGAGCTTCGGGGTGGGCATCGGTGTCACCGCCTACACGCTGGGCATGCGGCACGCGTTCGACGCCGATCACATCGCCGCCATCGACAACACCACGCGGAAGCTGATGCACGAGGGGAAGCGGCCGTTGTCGGTCGGCTTCTGGTTCTCGCTGGGGCATTCCAGCGTGGTGTTCGCGCTGGCCCTGCTGCTCTCGCTGGGCATCAAGGCGCTGGCCGGCCCGGTGAAGGACGACAACTCCCAGCTGCACGCGGTGACGGGGTTGATCGGCACCACCGTCTCCGGGGTCTTCCTCTATGTGATCGCCGCGATCAACATCGTGATCCTGGTGGGTATTTGGGGGGTCTTCCGGCGGATGCGGGCCGGTGACTTCGACGAGGCGGCGCTGGAGGAGCAGCTCAACAACCGGGGGTTCATGAACCGGCTGCTGGGCCGGGTGATGAAGTCGATCACCAAGCCGTGGCAGATGTACCCGCTGGGGCTGCTCTTCGGGCTCGGCTTCGACACCGCCACCGAGATCGCGCTGCTGGTGCTCGCCGGCTCCGGTGCGGCCTCCGGACTGCCGTGGTACGCGATTCTGTGCCTGCCGGTGCTGTTCGCGGCGGGCATGAGCCTGCTGGACACCATCGACGGCTCGTTCATGAACTTCGCCTACGGTTGGGCCTTCTCCAAGCCGGTCCGGAAGGTCTACTACAACCTCACCATCACCGGTCTGTCGGTCGCGGTGGCACTGATCATCGGCACCGTCGAACTCCTGGGTCTGCTCGCCGACAAGCTCGGGCTGCACGGCTTCTTCTGGGACTGGATCGCCGGCCTGGATCTGAACGTCATCGGCTTCGCCATCGTGGGCGTCTTCTTCGCCACCTGGGTGATCGCGCTCGCCGTCTGGAAGTTCGGCCGCATCGAGGAGAAGTGGTCCGCGCAGGTCCGGCCGGCGGCGGAGCGGGCCGACTGACCGACGTCCGGCCGTCCCGCCGCCGGGTGCTCGCCGCCGCCGACTGCTCGGCGGCGGTGGGTTGTTGCCGGAGTCGCCGCGTGCCCGGCCGGGCACGCTGGTGGGGGGAAGCCGTCGCGGCGGTTGCGGTGCGGGGTGAAGCGGGTCGGCCTGGGGGGCGATGCCGCGGACCGGGTGGGAACCGGGGGAACTCGGCCGCGGGACGGGGATTCGGGGTCATTCGCCGCGGATCAGGTCGGCGCACTTCTCGCCGATCATCATCGTCGTGATGCACGGGTTGGTGGTCGTCAGCAGCGGCATCGCCGAGCCGTCCGCCACCCGCAGACCGGTGACGCCCTTGACGCGCAGCTGCGGGTCCAGCGGGGCGTCCGGATCGCCCGGGGCGCCCATCTGGACCGTACAGGCCGGGTGGTAGACGGTGTTGTGGGTGGTGCGGATGTAGTCCAGCAGGTCGTCGTCGGTGCGCGCGGCGGGGCCCGGGGCGAGTTCGGTACCGGCCCAGTCGGCCATCGGGGGCTGGGAGATGATGTCGCGGGCCAGCCGGAGGCCGTAGGTCATCACGCGGATGTCGTGCTCGTCGGTGAAGTAGCGGGGGTCGACCTTCGGCTTGTCGCGGAAGTCGCGGGTGCGCAGCCGGACGGTGCCGCGGGAGCGGGCGCGGGTGACGTTCGGGGTGAGGCAGAACGCGTTCTCCGAGGTGGGGTAGCCGCGGCGGTAGGTGTTCATGTCGAAGGGCACCGACCCGTAGTGGAACATCAGGTCGGGGCGGTCCAGGCCGGGCTCGGTGTCGTAGAAGATGCCGATCTCCCACCACTGCGTGGAGGAGTCGACCATCGGCTGCCGGGCGTCCCACATGATGACGCCCTCGGGGTGGTCCTGGAGGTTGGCGCCGACGCCCGGGGAGTCGACCAGCGGCTCGATGCCGGTGGCGCGGAGGTGGTCGGCCGGTCCGATGCCGGAGAGCATCAGCAGCTTGGGGGAGTCGATCGCGCCGCAGGAGACGACGACCTCGCGGCGGGCGCCGACCGTGCGGGTGTGGATCAGGTCGGGCGAGAGGTAGTCCACTCCGGTGCAGTGCCGCGCGGAGTCGAAGCGCAGTCGCTTGGCCTGGACTCCGGTGCGCACGTCGAGGTTGCGGCGGGTGCCCATGACCGGGTGGAGGTAGGAGACCGAGGCGGACGAACGGGTGCCGTCGGGGCGGCAGTTGATCTGGAACCAGTTGGCTCCACGGAGGACGGTCCTGCCGGTGTTGAAGGGGGTGGTGGGGATGCCCGCCGCCGCACATGCCTCCAGCAGGGCGACCCCGCAGGGGTCCTTGGCCGGGACGGTGCGCAGGGTGACCGGGCCGCTGCGGCCGTGGTGGCTGCCGGGGGCGTCGTTGGTCTCCAGGCGCTGGAACAGCGGGAAGCAGTCGTCCGCGCTCCAGCCCGTGCAGCCCCTGGCGGCCCACTCGTCGAGGTCCTCGGCGGGGGGCCAAAAGGCGATGCAGGAGTTGTGCGAGGAGCATCCGCCCAGCACCCGGGCGCGGGCGTGCCGCATGAAGCTGTTGCCGTTCTCCTGCGGCTCGACGGGGTAGTCCCAGTCGTAGCCGGATTCCAGGAGCGCCATCCAGCGGTCCAGCCGCAGGATGTTCTCGTCGCCGACATCGGAGGGCCCGGCCTCCAGCAGGCACACGGTGACCGACGGGTCCTCGCTGAGCCGGGCCGCGACGACGGCGCCGGCCGTGCCGCCGCCGACCACGACGTAGTCGAACGAGTCGAGCTGGTCCACCGGGGCTTCTCGGTCCATCGTGCCGTCTCCAGGTCAGAGGGAGGGTCAGGGGGTGGTATCGCCGCCGGCGCCGGCGGCGTGGGCGGCGAGGACGCCGGTGCGGTGGCGCTGGACGAACCAGTAGTAGGTGAAGCCGCCGAGCGCCACGATGCCGATGAACAGGAAGGCGCCCCAGCGCAGATACCAGTGCTGCGGGCCGGTCGCGTTGTAGACCGCGGCGCGCGGCCAGGCGAGGTTGAGGGACATCCCCAGGCCCCAGAGGACGGCGAGGACGTTCACCGGCAGCCCGAACCTGCCGAGCGAGAACCGGCCGGGCCCCGGCGTCCACCGGCCGCGCAGCCGCTGCACCAGCATCGGCAGCGTGACCAGCAGATACGCCAGATAGATCATGATGATCGCGATGCTGGTGATCACCGAGAAGATCTGCGGCTGGTTGACGTTGATGAGCAGGATGCAGACCCCGACCAGGCCCATGAGGATCGCCGGCAGCACCGGCGTCTGGAAGCGCGGGCTCACCCGGGCGAGCAGGGAGGACGCCGGGAGGTTGTTGTCGCGGGCCATCGCGAAGGCGAGCCGGATGCCCGCGGTGTGCACCGCCAGTTCGCAGACGGTGATCGCGATGACCACACACCACAGCACCAGCTGCCCGACGGTCGATCCCAGGGTGGCGAGCACGACGTACTGGAGCCCGTCCGCCGACAGCTGTTTGGAGTGCAGGTCTGGGACCGACAGCAGGGCGAAGAGCAGGATCAGCCCGCCGATGAGGCACGAGGCGAGCAGCGCCCGCAGGATCGCGCGGGGCGCGTTGCGGGCCGGGTCCTTGGACTCCTCGCCGAGCGACGACGCCGTGTCGAAGCCGTACATCACGTACGCGGAGGCCAGCGAGGCGGTCAGGAACGCGCCGAAGTAGCCCAGGCTCTCGCCGCGGCCCAGGCCGAAGGTCTCGGTCAGCGCGACCGGCCCGCGGGTGATGTGCGCGGCGAGCAGCAGGATCAGCACGATGGCGGCGATCAACTCGATGGCCACCCCCGCCGAGTTGATGCGCGCCATCAGCTTCACGCCGAACGCGTTGACCAGCGTGGTGAAGGTGATCAGCACCCCGCCGAGCAGCACCGCGTTGGCCGCCGCGTCGGTCTGCCCGGTGCCGTTGCCGATGAACTGGAACCACGACGAGATCTGCGGCAGCGTCACCTGATACGCCAGCGCCACCGCGGCCAGCGAGACCATCGAGGCGGTCAGCATCATCCAGCCGCCCAGCCAGCCCACATGCGGACCGCCCAGCTGCTTGGCCCAGTTGTAGATCGACCCGGCCACCGGATAGCGGGCGGCCAGCTCGCAGAAGCACAGCGCCACCATCAGCTGGCCCGCGAAGACCATCGGCCAGGACCACCAGTACGCCGGTCCGCCGTGGCTGACGCCGAAGTAGAACAGCTGGAAGGTGCCGGTGAGGATCGAGATGTAGCTGATGCCGGCGGCGAAGGTGTGGAAGTTGCCGAGGGTGCGCTTGAGTTCGGGCTTGTAGCCGAGTTCGGCGAGCGCGCCGTCTTCGTGGGAACCGTCGTCCGGCGCACCGTCCGCGCCGGCCTCCGGCTCTACGGAACCGGGCGCGGAGTCGGATTCGGAGCCGGCGTCGGTCACTCGAACCACCTCTGCGGGCGCGGGGCCGTGTTGCGCCAGATGTGCTTGGCCTCCTGATACTCCGCCAGCCCGGCCGGCCCCAGCTCGCGCCCGATGCCGGACTGCTTCATCCCGCCCCACTCGGCCTGCGGGACGTACGGATGGAAGTCGTTGATCCACACGGTGCCCGCCCGCAGCCGGGTGGCGACCCGGTGCGCGCGCTCGCTGTCCTGCGTCCACACCGCCCCGGCCAGCCCGTACACCGTGTCGTTGGCGAGCGACACCGCCTCGTCCTCGTCCCGGAAGCGTTCCACGGTCAGCACCGGCCCGAACGACTCGTCGCGCACCACCGACATGTCCGGGGTGCACTCGTCCAGCACCGTCGGCAGGTAGTAGAAGCCGTCCGCCAGCTCCGGGTCGTCCGGCGCCTTGCCGCCGCAGCGCAGCACCGCGCCCTCCTCGATCCCGGCCGCCACATACGCCTCGACCTTCGCCCGGTGCGCCGCGGAGATCAGCGGACCGGTACGGGCCTGCTCGTCGAACGGCCCGCCCAGCCGGATCCGCTGGGCCCGCCCCACCACCTCCCCGACGAACTTGTCGTGCAGCTGGTCCTGGACCAGCAGCCGGGCCCCCGCCGAGCAGACCTGCCCGGAATGCAGGAAGACCGCCATCAGGGCGTAGTCGACCGCGGTGTCGAAGTCGGCGTCCGCGAAGACGATGTTGGGGTTCTTGCCGCCCAGTTCGAGCGCGATCTTCTTGACGGTGGGTGCGGCGGCGGCCATGATCCGGCGGCCGGTGAGCAGCCCGCCGGTGAACGACACCATGTCCACCCGGGGGTCCTCGGTCAGCGGCGCGCCCACGATCGGGCCGGTGCCCAGCACCAGGTTGGCCACCCCGTCCGGCACCCCCGCCTCCGCCAGCAGCCGCATCAGATGGATCGCGGTGTGCGGGGTCAGCTCGCTCGGCTTGAGGACGAACGTGTTGCCGGTGACCAGGGCCGGGGCGACCTTCCAGGCGGTCTGCAGCAGCGGGTAGTTCCACGGCGTGATCAGCGCGCAGACCCCGACCGGCTCGTGCCGCACCGAGCTGTCGGTCTCCGCGCTGCCGGTGTCGACGACCCGGTCGGTACCGCCGGCCGCGCCGAGATTGCCGAAGTACCGGAAGCAGTTGGCGATGTCGTCCATGTCGTACGCGCTCTCCACCAGCCGCTTCCCGGTGTCCAGGGACTCGGCGCGGGCCAGCGTGTCCTTGTCGCGCGCCAGAAGTTCGGCGACCCGCAGGACGATGCGGCCCCGCTCGGCGGCCGGCGTACGCGGCCAGGGCCCGTCGTCGAACGCGAACCGGGCGGCGGTGATCGCCGCCGCCACGTCCTTCGGCCCGCCCTCGTCGACGGTCGCGACCAGCCGGCCGTCCGCGGGGCAGCGGATCTCCCGCACCTGCCCGTCGGCCGCTGCGGTCCACTGACCGTCGATGAACAGCTCCGGCATGGGGGCCTCCGGTCTCGGTTTCCGGGCGGGCGGATGCATAGCGGTAGCGATCTCGGTACCGAGCGTAAGTCGGGCGCCGGAGGACCGCACGGCGCGCGGGGCCGGGGGTAGGGGCTGTCCGATGGGCCGGGGGCGGACAGGCCGTGGCAGACGCCGCGGACCCGGCCCTGACCCGTCGGACAGCCCCTGAGGCGCGCGGGGCGGGTCGGGGCCGTTGGGGTGACGGTGCGGGCCTCCGGGACAATGGCGGGATGCATCCGGTTCCCGACGCCGCCGCCTATCTGGCCGGCCGCTGGCACATCGAGCGCGCCGTGTACGACCTGCGGTCCGGCGCCGAGGGCAGCTTCCGGGGCACCGCCGACTTCCGCCCGGACGGTACCGGCGGTGCCCTGCTGCACGTCGAGCAGGGCGAACTGGCCTGGGGCGGGGCGGTGCACCCGGCCACCCGCACGCTGCGGCTGCTGCCCCGGCCGGACGGCACCGCCGCCGTCACCTTCGCCGACGGCCGCCCCTTCCACGACCTGGATCTGCGGACCGGCCGCTGGACCGCCGGCCACCCCTGCGCCGAGGACCACTACGCGGGGACCTTCACCGCGGTCGGCGCCGACCGCTGGGACCTGGAATGGCGGGTCGGCGGCCCGGCCAAGGACCAGCTGCTGCGGTCGGTGTACCGGCGCGCCTCCTAGAGCCTGACCCGTCGGACAGGCCCCGACCCCCGCCGGCTACGGCTTCACCGCCTTCAGGGCGTACAGCAGCGGAATGATCGGCTCGGACGGCGGCAGCCGCCACCAGCCGTTGTCGGTCGGCACCATCGACGGGAAGCGCGGCCAGGGCAGCAGCTCGGTCTCGCGGATCCGGCGGACCGTCAGCCCGGCCTCCACCACCGCCGAGACGACCTCGCCGACGCCGTGCCGCCAGGAGTAGCTCGTCGTGGCGCCCCGCAGCGGCGGGCCATCGGTGTACGTGGCGGGGGAGTCGCTCCGGATCGCGCCCCGGCCGGACAGGTAGTCGTGGCGGAGGACGAGGTGGCGGCCGTCCTCGTCCGGGTGCGGCGTCGGGCCCAGCGAGTCCAGCAGCGGATGGAACTCCACCAGGTAGAACGTCCCGCCCGGCCGCAGCAGTTCGGCGACGATGCCCGCCCAGACGGTGACATCGGGGAGGTAGCACAGCGCGCCCTTGCCGGTGTAGATCACATCGAACCGGCGGTCCCCGAGCGCCTCGACCGCCCGGTGCACATCCGCCCGGACGAACTCCATGTCCCGGCCCGCCTCGCCGGCCAGCCGACGGGCCTGGGCGACCGCCTCGGCGGAGATGTCGAGCCCGACCGCCCGCGCGCCCCGGTCGGCGAAGGCCGCCGTCTCGGTCCCCAGATGGCACTGGAGATGCAGCACATCGCGCCCGGCCAGCTCACCGAGGTCCGTCCACTCGAACGGCGCGAACCAGTCCTCGGCGGTCCGCGAGCCGTCCAGGCCGTAGAACGCGCTGGCCACGTGGACGGGCGTACGGGCGTCCCAGTTGGCCTGGTTGGCGCGCAGCATCTCGTCGGTACTGGGGGAGCGGGGCGCCGGGGCCGGGTGAGCCGTGGTCGGGGGCTCGCTCTGCTCTGTGGTCATACCCCTCTTCTACCGGGCGCCACGGCTCGCACACCAGGGCGCGGGACCGGCGCCCCGGACCCCCTGCGGGTCGGCGCTGCCGCCGGCGGTCAGCGTCCCCCGGGCGAGCGTCACGCGCCGGGGCGCGCGCCGGGCCAGGGCGTCGTCGTCGGTGGCGATGACGCAGGTGAGCCGCCGCTCGCTCCACAGCCGGGCCAGCAGTCCGGTGAATTCATCGCGCGCGGCGGCGGACAGCCCGGCGGTCGGCCGGTCCGCCAGCAGCGCGGTGGGCCGCTTGACCAGGGCTCGCGCCAGCGCGGTACGGCGCCGCGCCTGGTCGTCCAACTCGCCCGGCAGGAAGTCCTTGTGGCCCGGCAGCCCGACCTCGTCCAGCGCGTCGCCGGCCAGTTCCCAGCGGTCCGCGGGATGCAGCCGCAGGGGGACGAGGGCGCCGGCCACGTTCTGACGGGCGGTGAGGCCCGGTGCCAGCCCGGCGTCGGGGCCGGGGCCGAGCAGGCCGATGGACTCGGCGCGGATCCGGGCGAGCCGGGACTCGGTGACCGTGGCCAGATCCGTGCCGTCGAGCTCGACGCTGCCGCGGGTGGGGCGCTCCAGCCCCGCCAGGATCCGCAGCAGCGTCGACTTGCCCCCGCCGGACGGCCCTTGGAGGACGAGGGTGCCGCCGTCCTCGACGTAGAGCCCGATGCCGTCCAGCGCCCGCACCACGTCGCCGCCGTCGCGGTAGCACTTGGTCACGCCGGTCAGGTGGTACATGGTGCACGCTCCTCCAGGTCCGCGGGGCTGTGGGCCGCGGACCTGGTGTCACCGTAGGGGCGGGGTGTGACGGGGTGATGAGCGGAGAGTGAGAGGTCGATGAGAAAACGGGGCGTTCCGGGCGAAGGGGGCTGGGGGTGGCCGGGCGGGCTGGGACGGCCGGGGTGCGGCGCTGCCTCCGCGGTCTCTCCCGCCGCCGGTGTCGCGTACCGGGATTCCGCTGTCGAGCGCAACAACCCTGTTGCGGTGGGTATGTTGGACGCCGCACAGAGTGGTCGTGCCGTTACCGGCACCGCAAGCCGACGGGAAGAGTGTGGAATGAGCCAAGATATCCAGCCGCAGTCCGGCACCGTCGATGTGAGCATCCCGAGTGTCGCACGGATGTATGACTACTACCTCGGCGGCAAGGACAACTACGCCGTCGACCGCGAGGCGTGCGAGGAACTGAGCAAGGTCGTGCCCAGCACCCAGGTGCTGGCGATCAACAACCGGCGCTTCCTGCGGCGGGTGGTCCGCTGGCTGGCTCGGGAGCACGGCATCCGGCAGTTCCTCGACCACGGATCCGGCCTGCCGACCCAGGACAACGTCCACCAGGTCGCCCAGCAGGTCGACCCCGACTCCCGTGTGGTGTACGTCGACAACGACCCGATCGTGCTGGCGCATGGCCGGGCGCTGCTGGAGGAGAACGACAACACCGCCGTCATCCAGGCCGACATGCGGGACACCGAGGGCATCTTCGGCCACCCGGAGGTCGAGCGGCTGATCGACCTCAAGGAGCCGGTCGCCGCGCTGTTCGTCTCGGTGCTGCACTGCATCCCGGACGCGGACGACCCGGCGGCGCTGGTCCGGCGGGTCGCCGAACGGCTGGTGCCGGGCAGCTTTCTGGTGGTGTGTCAGCTGGTGAGCGAGGACGCCGCGACGCGGGACTTCGTCACCGAGTTCATGCGGGTGAGCACCCACGGAAATTGGGGCCGGGTGCGGCAGGAGCACGAGCTGCGGGCGTTCCTGGACGGACTGGAGATCCAGGAGCCGGGGCTGGTGGAGGTGTCCACCTGGCTGCCGGACGCCTCGGACGTCGGCCCGAAGCAGCTCACCAAGGAGTGGATCGAGTTCGGCGGGGTGGCGCGGAAGCGGTAGCCCCGGCACGGTGCGCGAGCCGCAGGGGAGGCGGGGCCGTCGCCTCCCCTGCGTGCGGCGTCGTCAGCTGTACTGCCCGAGCAGCCGGTCGAGTGCCGCCAGCGACTCACGCGGTGATTCGGCCTGTGCGCTGAGCCGGTCCATCACCGCCAGGTAGTGATCGACGTCGTCGCGCTTGTCGAGATAGAGCGCGCTGGTCAGCTGCTCCAGATAGACGATGTCCGGGAGATCCGGCTCCAGGAAGCGGAGGATGGTGATCGGACCGCCCGCCGCGGCGAGGCCGCCGAGGGCGAAGGGGGCTATCTGGAGGGTGACATTGGGTAGTTGAGCGACGGTCAGCAGATGTCTGAGCTGTTCGGCCATCACCTCCGCGCCGCCCAGCGGACGCCGCAGGCACGCCTCGTCGACGACGGCCCAGAACCGCGGCGCGTCCTTGACCGTCAGCAGCTTCTGCCGTTCCAGGCGCAGCCGCACCCGCTGCTCGGTCTCCTCGGGGCCGGCCCCGGGATGCCCCAGCCGGGAGACGGCGCGGGCGTAGTCGGCGGTCTGCAACAGGCCCGGCACGAACTGGACTTCGTAGGTGCGGATGACCGAGGCGGCCTCTTCGAGACCGATATGGGTCTCGAACCAGCTGGGCAGCACATCGCTGTACTGGTGCCACCATCCGGGAGTGCTGGTACGGCGGGCGAGGGTGAGGAAACCGGCGCGGGCCTCGGCGTCCGTGACGTCGTAGAGCGTCAGCAGATCGGCGACATCGCGCTCCTTGCAGCCCACCCGGCCCAGTTCCAGCCGGCTGATCTTGGCGTGGGAGGCGCGGATGTGGTCCCCGGCGGCCTCGCGGGTGATGCCCGCGGCTTCCCGGAGCCTGCGCAGCTGGGTGCCCAGCACGATGCGCAGCACGGTCGGGCCGCCCCTCGGATGTTCCAGATAGCGGCGCAGAGACGGTTCGCTGCTCGGCTGCGCGGCGCTCATGCTGACTCCCCTGAGTGGTCGGGCGAACGCCCAGTGTCCCATTGCCTGTTGCGGTCGTACAGTTGCGCCGACTATCCGGTCGACATATGCCTGAGTCTCGTCGGTGGCCGGCCGCCCCGCGGTCAGCCGCGGGCGATCAGATGGTCGAAGTCGCCGTCCTTGGCGCCCTGGACGAAGGCCGCCATCTCGTCGTGGGTGTAGATCAGCGCGGGGCCCGCGGGGTGCCGCGAGTTGCGTACCGCGACCCCGCCGTCGGGAAGAAGCGCCACTTCAACGCAGTTGCCACTGGGGTTGCTGCGGCGGCTCTTGCGCCAGACCGCACCGTCGATGCCGGTAGCCGGCATGCCGTTGGTCATCGATTCCATCGGAGCTGCTCCCTTGCCGGATGGTGCTCTCGGTACCGGTCCGCGGGCGCGATCACCGTGGCGTGATCCCGTCCCTGGACGACCGTCCTTGCCGACGTAATTGCAGATGCACTTGCAGCGAGGGACGGTTGACGAGGATATTAGCCCTCCGGAGCGGTCCCGCCCAGACCGTTTCGGCGCGCCCAGCCCCGTACGCCCTTCGCGGAGATCGTGATGACCACATATCCGGCAGAGCCCGAGCACGACGCCCTTCGGGAGGGAGCGGTACCGGTAGCGGAGCCGAGTAACGGCGCGGCGCACGACGGCTGGTGGATGCCCGGGGCGAACGGCTTCGCGGCCTGTGCGCTCAGCGGATCGGCGTGCACCGTGGCGCAGGCCCGGCAGTTCACGCGGACCACGCTCCAGGGCTGGCGGATGTGCCCCGGACTCGCCGAGAACGCGGTCCTGATCGTCTCCGAACTCGTCACCAACGCGCTGCGGTACGGCGCCGACGACCACACCCGACGCACCGCCAACTACCCTCACACCGAACCTTTTTGCCATGCCTGGCTGGCGCTGACCCGGCAGGAGCGCAGTGTGCTGTGCGCGGTGTCGGACGCCGGTGCCGCAGCGCCCGTCCTCCGGGCCCAGGAGGAGCTGGCCGAGTCCGGACGCGGGCTGCACCTCGTCGACCTGCTCAGCGACGCCTGGGGGTGGACGCCGCCGGACCACGCGGGCAAGACGGTGTGGGCGACGGTGTCGGCGCACGGCTGAGGCGGTGGCGCGGTTCCGGTACGCGGGGGCGTGCGGGCGCACTGAGGGGGCGAAGTCGCCCTTCGGACACCGCAGTTCAGAGGCATTCGCGCCGCTCGACGGTTGCCGGAACGCGATCTCTGTGGCGGTGAGTCGGCTCGGTGCGCGTACGGGTCCTGTCTACTCCCGCGGGAGCGGGCAGGACCCGTACGGGTGGTTCACCGTTCGGTGCCGGGATCGGCGAGTCCGAATGCCGTCAGCAGCTGTTCCGCCGCCAAGGTCGGGGTGATCTCGCCGTCGCGGACGGCCCGTTCGATGCCGGGGCCCAGCCGGCGCACCTCCGGGTGGTCCTGGAGGCGGTCGATCAGCCGGTCGCGGACCATCGACCAGGTCCAGTCGACCTGCTGTGCGCGGCGCCGTTCGGCCAGCGCGCCGGTGGAGTCCAGCAGGGTGCGGTGCTGCTCGATCCGCTCCCACACCGCCTTCAGGCCGGTGCCCTCGCGGGCACTGCAGGTGAGGACCGGCGGGGTCCAGGCCGCGTCGGCGGGCTGCAACAGCCGCAGTGCACCGGCCAGTTCGCGGGCCGCGGAGCGGGCATCCCGCTCGTGCGGACCGTCCGCCTTGTTGACGGAGACCAGGTCCGCCAGTTCCAGTACGCCCTTCTTGATGCCCTGGAGCTGGTCGCCGGTGCGGGCCAGGGTCAGCAGCAGGAAGGTGTCGACCATGTCGGCGACGGTGGTCTCCGACTGGCCGACCCCGACCGTCTCCACCAGGACGACGTCGTAGCCCGCGGCCTCCATCACCACCATCGACTCGCGGGTCGCCCGCGCCCCCCCGCCCAGCGTGCCGGACGTCGGGGAGGGGCGGACGAACGCCGCGGGATCGGTCGCCAGCCGCTCCATCCGGGTCT
>NZ_KN708638.1:7249270-7298401 GCF_000805335.1 Streptomyces sp. CT34
CAGCAGCGAGCCCAGCGCGTCGATGAAGGTCGATTTTCCGACGCCGGGGACGCCGCTGATGCCCACCCGGCGGGCCACACCGGAGTGCGGCAGCAGCCGGATCAGCAGCTGCTGGGCCGCCGCGCGGTGATCGGGCCGGGTGGACTCGACCAGGGTGACCGCACGGGCGATCCAGGCGCGGGAACCCGCCCGGACCCCCTCGGCGTACCGGTCGACATCGATCCTCGCAGGCATGTCCCCCCGCTCACAGCTCGTGGCCGAGGACCGCCGCGAGGTCCTTCACCAGGTCGTGGGCCGCGTCCGGGATGACCGTGCCCGGCAGGAAGACCGCCGCGGCGCCCATCTCGCGCAGCGGCTGGACGTCCTGCGGCGGGATCACCCCGCCGACCACGATGGTGATGTCCTCCCGGTCCTCCGCGGCCAACGCCTCGCGCAGCGCCGGCACCAGGGTGAGATGGCCGGCCGCGAGCGAGGAGACGCCGACGATGTGCACATCGGCCTCCACCGCCTGCCGGGCCACCTCGGCCGGGGTCTGGAACAGCGGGCCGACATCGACGTCGAAGCCCAGGTCGGCGAAGGCCGTGGCGATCACCTTCTGGCCGCGGTCATGGCCGTCCTGGCCCATCTTGGCCACCAGGATGCGCGGCCGGCGCCCCTCGGCGCGCTCGAACTCGGCCACCAGGTCCCGGGTGCGCCCGACACCGGAGGACGGGCCCGCTTCGTCTCGGTACACACCGGAGATGGTACGGATCTGGCCCGAGTGGCGTCCGTAGACCGCCTCCAGGGCGTCGGAGATCTCACCGACGGTCGCCATCGCACGGGCCGCGTCCACCGCCAGGGCGAGCAGATTGCCCTCAAGTCCCGGGCCGGGGGCGGACTTCGCCGCCTGGGTGAGCGCCCGCAGCGCCGCCTGGCAGGCGTCCTCGTCGCGCTCGGCCCGCAGCCGCTTGAGCTTGTCGATCTGCTGGGCGCGCACCGCGGAGTTGTCGACCTTGAGGACCTCGATCTCCTCGTCGGTCTCCACCCGGTACTTGTTGACGCCGATCAGCGCCTGGCGCCCCGAGTCGATCCGCGCCTGCGTACGGGCCGCGGCCTCCTCGACCCGCAGCTTGGGGATGCCCGCGTCGATCGCCTTCGCCATGCCGCCGGCCGCCTCCACCTCCTCGATGTGCGCCCAGGCCCGGCGCGCCAGATCGTGGGTGAGCCGCTCGACGTAGGCGCTGCCGCCCCACGGGTCGATGACCCGGCAGGTGCCCGACTCCTGCTGGAGGAACAGCTGGGTGTTACGGGCGATCCGCGCCGAGAAGTCCGTGGGCAGCGCCAGCGCCTCGTCCAGGGCGTTGGTGTGCAGCGACTGGGTGTGGCCCTGGGTGGCGGCCATCGCCTCCACACACGTGCGGGTGACGTTGTTGAAGACGTCCTGCGCGGTCAGCGACCAGCCCGAGGTCTGCGAATGGGTGCGCAGTGACAGGGACTTGGGGTTCTTCGGGTCGAACCGCTGCACCAGCCGCGCCCACAGCAGCCGGGCCGCGCGCAGCTTGGCGATCTCCATGAAGAAGTTCATGCCGATCGCCCAGAAGAAGGACAGCCGCGGGGCGAAGGAGTCCACGTCCATCCCCGCCGCCAGACCCGCGCGCAGGTACTCGACCCCGTCCGCGAGCGTGTACGCCAGCTCCAGATCGGCCGTCGCACCCGCCTCCTGGATGTGATAGCCGGAGATCGAGATGGAGTTGTAGCGCGGCATCTTCTGCGAGGTGTACGCGAAGATGTCGGAGATGATCCGCATCGAGGGCTGCGGCGGATAGATGTAGGTGTTGCGGACCATGAACTCCTTGAGGATGTCGTTCTGAATGGTCCCGGCCAGCTTCTCGGGCGCTACGCCCTGCTCCTCGGCGGCCACGATGTAGAGGGCGAGAACGGGCAGCACCGCGCCGTTCATCGTCATCGACACCGTCATCCGATCCAGCGGGATGCCCTCGAAGAGCTGCCGCATGTCGTAGATCGAGTCGATGGCGACGCCCGCCATGCCGACGTCGCCGGTCACCCGCGGGTGGTCGCTGTCGTAGCCGCGGTGGGTGGGCAGGTCGAAGGCGACCGACAGGCCCTTCTGGCCGGCGGCGAGATTGCGCCGGTAGAAGGCGTTGGACTCCTCGGCGGTGGAGAACCCCGCGTACTGCCTGATCGTCCAGGGCTGGTTGACGTACATCGTCGGGTACGGGCCGCGCAGATACGGGGCGATGCCCGGATACGTGCCCAGGAAGTCCAGCCCGTCGAGATCCGCCCCGGTGTACAGCGGCTTGACGTCGATGCCCTCCGGCGTCTCCCAGGTCAGGTCCGCGGCGCTCTTGCCGGTGGCCTGCTGGACGGCCCGCGCCCAGCGGCCGGAATCGCCGGAATCCGTACCCGGGTCGCCCAGTTCCACCGTGCTGAAGTCCGGGATGGCGCCGGACTGCGCCGGGCTGCCGAGCGGCGATCCGCCCACGGCGCCCGCTTGCCCTGCCGTCTCCTTCATCACGCCACCTCCGTGACATCCAGGGCCGAGGTCAGCACCTCGACCGCGTCGCAGCCCGCGAACACGAACACATCCACACCGGCCGCCACGAACTCCTCCCGGCGCTCACCCGGCCGGCCCGCCAGGTAGACGCGCACCGCCCCGGCCGACTTGAGCGCAGCCGCCACCTCGGCCGCCTGCTCGCCGTACACCGCGTCGCTCGCGCACAGGCAGGCGATCCGCGCCCCGCTTCCGGCGAACGCCGCGGCCACCTCTTCCGCGGTCACCGGCGACGGCCCCTGCACGGTCTCGATCCCGCCGGCCTGGAAGAGATTGGCGGCGAACGCGACCCGTGCGGTGTGCCCCGCCACCGGGCCCAGCGCGGCCAGGAACACCTTCGGCCGGGCGCCGTCGGCCGCCAGCCGCGCATCGGACCGCGCCCGCAGCGCCTCGTACGCATCGTCCCGGCGCACCCGCGGCAGCCCGCCGGACCCCCGGCCGGCCGGCACGGGCGCCGGTTCGCGGTGCACCGGCGGCTCGGCCAGATGCGGGAACTCGCTGACACCGGTGATCGGTTCGCGCCGGTGCGCCAGATCCTCGCTGCGCCGCCGCCAGGTCGCCGCCAGCCGGTTCCCGATCATCCCGGAGCCGAGCGCCGCGGCCTGACCGCCCGCGCCCTCGATCTCCTGGAAGAACTCCCAGCCCGCGCGGGCCAGTTCGTCGGTCAGCGCCTCCACGTACCAGGAGCCGCCCGCCGGGTCGATCACCTTCGCCAGATGCGACTCCTCCAGCAGCACCGACTGGGTGTTGCGGGCGATCCGCCGGGCGAACGCGTCCGGCAGGCCCAGCGCCGCGTCGAACGGCAGCACCGTCACCGCGTCCGCGCCGCCCACGCCCGCGGACAGCCCGGCGACCGTGGTGCGCAGCATGTTCACCCACGGATCCCGACGCGACATCATGACCGCTGAGCTGACGGCGTGTTGACGCTGCGCGGCGGCGCCCGGCGACACGCCGCAGACCTCCGCGACCCGCGCCCACAGCCGCCGGGCGGCGCGCAGCTTGGCGATGGTCAGGAACTGGTCGGCGGTGGCGGCGTAGCGGAACTCCAGCTGCCGGCAGGCGTCGTCGATCCCCAGACCGGCCCGGGTCAGCTCCCGCAGATACGCCACGCCGGTGGCCAGCGACGCGCCCAGCTCCTCGGCCGCCGAACCGCCCGCCTCGTGATACGGCAGCGCGTCGACGGCCACCGCCCGCAGCCGGGGCACCTCGCCGGCGCAGCGCACGGCCAGCCGCGCGGTCGCCGCCAGCAGGCCCGGCAGCGCGGCGCCGTCGCCCGTACGGGCCAGCACACCGAGCGGATCGGCGCCCAGATTGCCGCCCTCCGGCAGTGCCGCACCGGATTCCCGGTACAGCTTCAGCAACTCCTCGGCGGCGGCCTCGCATTCGGCCCCCGCGTCCAGCACCACCGGCGCCAGGTCCAGATAGACGCCGCGGAGCGCCTCCGCCAGCCCCGCCACCGGTACGCCGCCGTCGCCGACGGCCAGCCACACCGAGGTGACGCCGTTCTCCAGATCGGCGAGCAGCGCCTCGTTCACGCGCCGCGGATCGGTGCCGGCCTGGCGCTGGCGGACGTCCCACCCCGAGACGGCGGTGCCCTCGGGGCGCCCCGCCCGTACGAAGGGCGGGAAACCGGGGTGCCCGAGGGCGGCCGGCGCGTCCTCGGCGGTATACAGCGGGCGGATGCGGATCCCGTCCTGGAGATCCGTGGCGAGGGCGTCCTCGGCGGCGGTACCTGCGGCCTCGGCGACGCCCGATTTGCGCAGTACGCCCTCGACCAGACGCTGCCACTGCGCTCGATCGGCATCCGGGAAGGCGGCGGCCAGGGGGAGTTCGGGGGACTCGGCGGTCATGGCAGCAGGCTAGGCGAACGACCGTTAGCCGGAGCAGGGGCAACCGCTGTGACCTTGCACTCGTTGCCCCGGCCGCCCCCGGCGCGCTACAGGAATCCGCCCCTCCGCACCTTTGTCAACCCCCGGGACGGACGATTTCCGCCGCCGAGGACCGCAACGCCCCGCCCGCCACCTTGTCGGCCGGATGACCGGATTGCCGGGCTCCGGAGCCGCCGGCGCACGCGGCCCCCGGTGGCGCGTCCGCGCGGGCGGCGGCCGTGGGCAGCGGCGGCGGCCCGCGCCGGTGCGCTCCGTGCCGCCTTCGTCCGAAGCGATAGCGTGGGCCCGGCACCACACCGAGGAGCGGAATGCCCAGGCCGACCGTCACCCGCACCACGATCGCCGCCGTCCCCCTCCTGCTGATCCTGCTGCTCACCGCCGTCGTCCTGCTGATGCCGGCGCTGCCGCCGGCCGCCCCGGACCGCGCCGCCTGCACGGGGCGCACCCCCGCCTCCTGGTCCGCCGACCCGGCACCCACCGACGCGTTCGCCCGCTACGGCGACGACAACACCCGCACCGACGACTGGACCGGCGGCGACGGCACCCACTCGGTGCGCCTCCCGGACGGCCGCACCCTCTGGCTGTTCTCGGACACCTTCCTCGACCGGGTGCACCCACCACCCAACCCCCAGGGTCAGCCCTACAGTTGGCGCACCGCGGACACCGGCGGCACCCCCTACCTCCGGCACAACTCGCTGGTGGTGATGTCCCCCGAGGGCCGCCCGGTGCGCACCCTGACCGGCGGCGGCCCGGCCGCGCCCGGCCCGTTCTTCCCCGACCCGCCCGGCGGCGGCTGGCGCTGGCCGGTCCACGCGCGCGTGGAGCCCCGCACCCCCGGCTCGCCCGAGAAGGTGGTCCGGGTCCTGCTGTGGAACCGCGTCCCCGGCACCGGCACCTGGGTCTTCGGGATGCCCCGCGGCACCGAGGTCGCCACCCTCTCCCTGCCCGGCCTCCACCTGGAGGGCATCAGCGAGGCCGCCGAGGCGGACACGGTCGCCGACCCCGGCCGGCGCGTCCTCTACGGCGCCGCGGCCGTCGCCGACCGTGGCTGGAGCTACGTTTTCGGCGGCGACGACCCGCCCGCGTCCCCCGCCGACAGCGCCTATCTCGCGCGGGTCCCGGACGGGCGGCTCGCGGACCGCGCGGCCTGGCGCTTCTGGGACGGCGCACACTGGCAGCGGCGGCCCGAGCGGGCCGCGCCGGTACTGCGCGGCGGCGGCCGGCGCGGCGTGGGCAGCGCCTTCACCGTCGTCCGCGACGGCGCGACCTGGGTGCTGTTCACGATGGACACCCCCGCCGGCGGCACCGCCGGCATCCGCACGATCACCAGCTACTGGTCCTGCTCGCCCGAGGGGCCCTGGCACGGCCCCAACGGGCGGATCACCCCGCCGCGGCCCGCCGGCCCCGACCCAGGGCACATCGCCGTCTACAACCCGCAGGCGCACCCTGAATTCACCGCCGGCGGCGCCCTGTTGCTCAGTTACGACGTCAACTGGCTCGGCCCGCCCGGCACCCCCGCCGACCCGCAGGTCAACGGCGATGTCGCGCTCTACCGGCCGCGCTTCCTGCGCGTGCGGATGGCGCCCGCAAAGCCCTGAAGCGGGCGCCGGTGCCGCTCAACCACCGTGCCGCTCCCGCCACTTGGCGGCCCGCTCCTCGACGTCGAACGGGACGAGGTTGAGCGGCGGCCCGTCCAGCGGCGCGGCCAGCGCCGCCCGGATCCGGTCGTTGATCTCCGTCAGGATGCGGCGCAACGCGGCCTCGCTCGGCGCCCGTTCGGCGGCGGCCAGCGCGTCCTCGGCCTCCTTGCGCAGCGCCAGGCTCGCGGGCAGCAGCGAGAGGTGCTCGCGGCTCATCTTCTCCTTGATCCACCACATCTCGTCATAGGGCCGGTCGAGGTGGGGGAGGGGCTTGCCGAATCCCTCGAGATCTTCGAACGCGCCGCGTTCGGCCGCCTCACGGATCTGCTTGTCGGTCCAGCTCTCGAAGCTGATACCCGGGGGTTTGCGCTCGGTCATCGTGTGCGTCTCCCGAGAGTGCGGGCCGGTCGGTCCTCGTCCCCACGGTAGCGCGGCGGGCCCCGCCGGAGGTCAGCCGGCCGGGCTCGCGCTGGCGGTGGTGCCCCCGGTCCCGCCGGTGTCGGTCGGGGTCGGCAGCACCACCGGGAAGGCGTTGTTGCCGCCGCACACCATCGGGCCGACGCGGACGCCCCCGCCGACCAGGGTCACGGTGACCTGGCCCGGCGGCTTGTTGCCCGGGACCCGGGCGTTGGCGGCGGTGCACACCAGCTGGTTCATCGACGCCGGGTCCAGCAGCTTGGCGTTCACCGGCAGGGTGATCACGACGGTGCCCGAACCGGTCTCGGCGGTCACCGGCCCGGGGAACTTCGGCACCACACTGGAGAGCCCGCGCATCCGCTCGGCGTGGTTCGGCCCCGCCATCAGCAGCTGGATCGCCTGCCTCGGGTCCACCGGAGCCTTCGCCGGACGGGTCGCCGAGCGCAGCCCGGACGGGCCGTAGAAGAACAGCTGGACATCGGCCGCGGGCTGGCCCGGCGACTTGACGCCGGTCGCCGGTTCACCGGCGTCGATGACGTCGGTGGGCTCGATGCCGCAGCCGGCCAGCACACCGGCGAGCAGGGCGCCCAGGGAGCCCAGGGCGATCCGCCGGGTCCTTGCGGCCGGCACGGCGCGGCGGGCGATCATGGTAGGGAGGGCGGTCATGCGGTGTCGTCCTCTTTCCCGGCCCCGGGGCGCTCGCCCGGCCGGCCGTCAGCCTGGTCGTCCGGCGCGCGGTCCGGGGCCGCGTCCGCACCGGCGCCGTCGGCGGCCGGCTCGCCGGCGGGCGGACGGCCGGACTGCGGCGCGCCCTCCGGTGTCCCGCCGTCCGGTGCGGCGTCGTCCCGTGCGGCGTCGTCCCGTGCCGGGGACGGCCGCAGCGGCAGCTCCACGCTGAACACCGCACCGCCCTCGGGGGAGTTGGCGGCGCGCAGGGTACCGCCGTGCAGCCGGATGTTCTCCTGCGCGATGGCCAGCCCCAGCCCGCTGCCCTCCGACCGGGCGCGCGCCGAGTCCGCCTTGTAGAAGCGGTCGAAGACATGCGGCAGCACCTCGGGGGCGATCCCGGGGCCGCTGTCGCGGATCTCGATCAGCAGCCGGCCGGCGCCCGGCTCCGGCGCGTGCAGCACCACCCGGACCGGCTCCCCGCCGTGGTGCAGGGCGTTGCCGACGAGATTGGCGACCACCACGTCCAGCCGCCGCGGGTCGAGCCGGGCCCGTACGTCGGCCGGCAGCTCGGCCGCGACGCGCTGCTGCCAGGCCCTGGCCTGGAGGGTCTTGCGGATCGTCTCGGCGACATCGACCTCGTCCAGATGGAGCGCGGCGGCCCCGGCGTCGAACCGCGAGACCTCCATCAGGTCCTCCACCATCCGCGCCAGCTTCCCGGTCTCCTGGCTGATCAGCCGGACCGCGGAGGCGGTGTCCGGGTCCAGCGAGTCGGCGTCCTCGTCCAGCACGTCGGTGACCGCCGACATCGCCGCCAGCGGCGTGCGCAGCTCGTGCGAGACATCGGCCGCGAACCGCCGCGAGTTCGCCTCCATCCGGCGCAGCTCGGCCATGCTCTCCTCCAGCCGCGCCGCCATGTCGTTGAACGTCCTGGACAGATCGGCGAGTTCGTCGGCGCCCTTGACCTCCAAGCGGGTGTCCAGCTTGCCCTCGGCGATCCGCCCGGCGGCCTGCCGCAGCCCCCGGACCGGCCGCAGCACTCCGCGCGCCGCGACCAGCGGCAGTATCACGGCCAGCGCGAACGCCGGCAGCGCGCCGCCGCGCGCGGCGTTCACCAGCGCCTCGACATTGGCCTCCTCGGCGCTCAGCGGCAGCTGCGCGTACACCGTCAGCGCGGACGCCGCACCGTCCGACTGGCGCACCGGCATCCCGATCAGCAGCCACGGGTCGCCGTCGCGGTCGATGCGCTGGAAGGCCGGCACCCGGCGCTTCTCCACCGACTTCTTGAAGTCGGCCGGCACCGCCATCTCGCGCCGCAGCCCGCCCTGGTCACTGTCCGGGACGCCGTTGTAATGCACCGTGATGTCCCAGTCGCGGGACTTGCCCGACCGCTCCAGCTGCACCCGGAAGAAGTCCAGGGCCGTCTGGGACGGCGGCACCGCCAGCTCCGGTGCCAGCGAATTGACCTGGGCCCGCAGGTCGTTGACCGCCCCGTCCTGGGACCGCTGGAGGATGGCGTTGCGGGCCTCGCGGTAGGTCAGCCCCGCGGTGGTCAGCGCACTGACCGCGGCCACCAGCAGGAACGCCACCACGAGCCGGGCCCGCAGCCCGCGCGGCACGGAGAGGGCCGGCAGCAGACGGCCCAGGCGGCCCTTGCGGTTCACAGTGGCCCGAAGCGGTAGCCGAACCCGCGGACGGTCTGGACGTAGCGGGGGCTGCGCGGGACGTCCTCTATCTTCGTCCGCAGCCGCATCACACAGGCGTCCACCAGCCGCGCGTCGCCGTGGTAGCTGTGCTCCCAGACGTGCTCCAGCAGCTGCTGGCGGCTGAAGACCTGCCCCGGGGTCGCGGACAGGAACAGCAGCAGCTTCATCTCGGACGGCGCCAGCGCCAGGTCCTGACCGCCCTTGGCGACGACCAGACCGGCCCGGTCGATGGCCAGTTCGCCGTAGGTCTCCACAGGAGAGGGCCCCGGCTCGATGGCCGGGGCGCCGTCGGCGGGCAGTGCCGTACGCCGCAGTACCGCGCGGATCCGGGCCTCCAGGACCTCACCGCGGGCCGGCTTGACGATGTAGTCGTCGGCACCGGCCTCCAGTCCGAGCACCACATCGAGGTCGTCGCCGCGGGCGGTGAGCATGATGATCGGCAGCTGCCGCTCGGCGCGGATCAGCCGGCAGATCTCGAACCCGTCTTTACCCGGCAGCATCAGGTCCAGCAGTACGATGTCAGGACGGAAGCCGGGCAGCGTCGCCAACCCTTCCTCGCCGCTTGCCGCCGCCGCCACCTCGTGGCCGCGCCGACGCAGTGCGAGGCTCACTCCGTCCCGTACTGCGGCGTCGTCCTCGATCAGAAGTACTCGTGGCATGGGTCCAGTATCAATAAGTTTCATGATGGATCCGTAACAGGCGCATCCTGTCCCGAGTCCGGTGCATCTGTGGGGGTGCAGGCGGCGACAGTGCGAGGGCGCACGCACCGCCGCCGAGGTACGCAGACAAGCAGAGCACACGAGGGCGGGATCGAACATGGCAGGGCGCTTCGGGGCGGGACGGCGGTTCTTCGGGATAGAGAGCGGCATCATCGGCGTGACCACGGCGGCCGTGGCGTCACTGGCGGTCGCCGGGGCCTTCGCCTTCCTCCAGCCCGGCGCCACCGCCAAGGCCGAGGCCGACACCGTCGATGCCGCCCGGCAGTCCGCCAGGCCGGCCCGCAGCGCACCGGTCGATCCGTCCATCGTGCACGCCTCGGACCGTCCGGGCCGCAGCCTGAACATCACCATCGACGACGGCCCGGACCCGGTCTGGACCCCGAAGGTGCTGGCCGTCCTGAAGAAGTACGACGTCAAGGCGACCTTCTGCATGATCGGTCCGCAGGCCGAGGCGCACCCCGACCTCGTCAAGAAGGTGGTCGCCGGCGGGCACCGGCTCTGCGACCACACCATCAGCCACAACACCGCCATGGACCACCGGTCGGAGAAGTACCAGTCCCAGCAGATACTCGACGCCCAGAAGATGATCGAGAAAGCGGCGGGCGGCGCCAAGGTCGACTACTACCGCGCCCCCGGCGGCGCCTTCACCCCGTACAGCCGCAAGCTGGCCGCCGGGCACGGCATGCGCCCGCTGGGCTGGAACGTCGACAGCAAGGACTTCGAGGGCGGCAGCGTGGCCAAGATAGAGGCGACCGTCCGCGGTGAACTCCACAACGGCCCGACCGTCCTCTTCCACGACGGCGGCGGCAACCGCGCCCGGACGGTCGCGTCCCTGGACCGGCTGCTGCCGTGGATGAAGGAGCAGGGCTACGGATTCGGCTTCCCCCAGCGGTAGGTCCCTGCCGACGGTGCGCGGGGCCGGTCGGCCGGCGCACCGCCGGTCATGGCCGATCATGCGGAACGGGCCGGTGCTCTCACCGGCCCGTTCCGCATATCGGGCAGTGGACGAACTCCGCCCCGATCATCCCCTATTGCCGCTTTGCTCCGCTGCCGCCGTGCCCTGACGGCAGCGGTCCGTCACGCCGCGCCGAACAGCTCCGCCAGCCCGCGCTCCACACCCAGGTACTCCTGCTCGCTCCCCGCCGGCACCGCCTCGTAGGAGCGGGCCAGGAACTGCCGCACGTCCTCGGTCCGCAGCTGGACCATGGCGATGCCCTCGTCCGCGTGGAACTCCATCACCGTGCGCTCCGGACCCGACGGCCGCACCCGTACGTCGCCCCGGCCGGCCGGCATCCGCAGCCCCTCGGCGAGCAGTTCACGGGCGAACGCCCAGTCCACCGCCGCGCCGTCCAGCGAGATCTCCGGCGGGAAGGACATCCGCACCGCCAGCGGATCGGCGGGCTGGTAGTGCAGCACCGCGGGCACCGCCTGCGAGCCGAACGAGGTCGCGAGGAGGCGGACCTGGACGGCTTGGTCGATGACGGGGTTCATCGCGGCTGCTCCTCACGGCTGTCGGCGCACGGGTCATGGGCACGGTCATCCAGTAGGACGCTGTGCCCCCGCCCGTCGTGCACGCGACAGGGGTGTGATCTGTGTCATGCCGGCCGAGATCCTCCGGAACCCCGCAATCCGGATCTCCGTCAGGACGGGTGCACCAGGAACTCGTCCAGGATTCCCGGCGCCACCTCCGCCGCGAATCCCGGTGCGTCGGCCGCCGCGAGATCCGGAATGCGATATCCCTCCTCGCCCGCCGCGACCGCCGCGGTGAGCGCGACCAGGCCGGCCCGGCGGGTGAACGGCGACGTGGTCAGCGTCCAGGCCACCACGGCCTCGCGCCGCAGGGCCAGGGTGTCCCGGCTGAACGTGCCCGACCGGGCGACCAGATACCGGCCGGCGATCCCGTGCCCCAGATTCCGGTACGCGTCCCGCGCCAGCCACAGCACGACCGGCGTGCTCAGTACCGCGTAGATCCATGCCGCGTGCAGCAGGACGGGAGCGAACGCCGCCCCGAGACCCACGAGCAGCGCGGTCCCCGGCAGCACCGCGAACACCAGCCCGCGCACCCGGCGCCGGCGCAGCGCGACCCGCGGGTGCGGCAGCAGCCGCATGCCCTGCCGGCCGGGCGGCAACTCCGCGTCCGGGAACGGGGAGCGCAGCGTCCCGCTCGCCACCCGCACCGCCTCCCGCCGGGGCGCCGGCGGCAGCAGCCCGCTGCGCTTGCGGTTCTCCTCCTTGTTGCCCAGGCCGCCCGCCACCGCGCGGACCGTCGCCCCGCCGCCGGCCCGCAGCAGCAGCGGCTCGCGCAGCAGCACCCCGCGCAGCCGGGCGCGCTCGATCGTCACCGACCGGGTGGTGAGCAGTCCCCGCCGCACCTGGAGCGTCCGCGCGTCGGACCACTCCAGGCGGTAGGTCCACCAGTTCTCGACGTAGAGGACGACCGCGCCCACCGAACCCAGGGCGATGACCGCCAGCAGCGCCGCGGGGATCGTCAGCCACAGCATGCCGCTGCCGAACTCGGTGAACGCCCGCTGCACAAAGCCCAGTTTCCAGGGCTCGATGCCCATCTCGTGCAGCGCCCGGTAGACCGACCCGGCCGCCACGAACACCCCGCCGACCACCCAGAACGTCAGCGGCGCGTACCGCAGCCAGCGCCAGCTGATCCGCGCCAGCACCGGATCGTCGGCGGCCTCCACGGCGCCCGCGCGCGCCAGCAGCTCCGTGCGCAGCCGGTCGGCCTCGGCCACCGTGAGGGCCTCCAGCGACAGCTCGCCGGAGCGCTCCCCCGAGCCCGCCGTACCGGCCCGCAGGACGGTGACCCCCAGCAGCCGGTGCAGCGGTGTCGCGGTCAGGTCGACGGTGCGGATGCGGTGCAGCGGTACGCTGCGCAGCCGCCGGGTCAGCAGCCCGCTGCGGACGTCGAAGGTCTCCCCGGTGACCCGGAACTCCGTACGCGCCCAGCGGATCAGCCCGAGCGCGGTGACCATGGCGAACGAGGCGGCGATGGCGGCGAGGGTGATCCAGGCACCCGAGCCGATCCGGCCACCGGTGGCCAGCGCGGTCAGCGCCAGCGAGCCGAGCGGCGCGCCCAGCCAGCCGCAGTGCACCAGCAGCGTACGGGCGTCCAGGCGGCGCCACTCGGGGACGGGCGCGACGGCGGTGGCCGCCGGTGCGCCGGCGTGCGGGGCGTGACCCTGCGGGGTGTTCACGCGGCATCACCCGGCACGTCCTGCGCGACCTCGCCGATCCGGCGGGACAGCTGCTCGGCGTCCGCGCACGACAGCCCCGCGATCTTGATGTCGCCCGCGGTGGAGGCGGTGGTGACGGTCACCGTCGCCAGCCCGTACCGCCGCTGTATCGGGCCGCGCACGGTGTCCACCGTCTGCACCCGGGACAGCGGCGCGATCCGCCGCTTCTGCCAGAACCAGCCGCCCGCCGCGTAGACCGCGCGGTCCCCCAGCTCCCACGCGTGCACCGCGTACCGCCAGCGCGGCATCACCACGAGATAGCCCACCGCCGGCAGCACCAGCAGAACCAGCAGCAGCGGCCCCAGCCACGGCAGCGCGCCCGGGAAGAACAGCAGCGACAGCACCGCCATCACCAGCGCGGTCAGCAGCATCGGACCGCTGAGCGTCAGCAGTGCCTGGACCCGCCACCAGCTGCGGGCGCGGGGATCGACGCGGTGGCGGGGCGGGCGCAGCAGCGGGGCGGCGGGCTCGGGCATGAGGGGTCACCGTTTTCCAAGTCAAACGTATTGAGTGCCGGTACGTTATAACGGTACAAGCGACTTGTAAAAGTGGGCCGGTCACCGAGGGGCGGTACGACGGCAAGCCGCACCACACGGCGATGAGCCGCACCACGAAGCAACGAACGGAGGCCACCGGTGCCCAAGAAGGTGGATCGCGAAGCCAGGCGGCAGGAGATCTCCGCGGCGCTCTGGCGGATCGCGAGCACCCGGGGCGTGGACAGCGCCAGCCTGCGCGATGTCGCCGCCGAGGCCGGCATCTCGCTCGGTCGGCTCCAGCACTACTTCCGCAGCAAGGACGAAATGCTGCTGTTCGCCCTCCGGCACATCAACCGGCTGGCCACCGACCGCATCCGCGAACGCATCGAGGCCCTCGACGAGGAACCCACGCCGCGCGCAGTGCTGCGCGCCTGCCTGTCCGGCATGCTCCCGCTCGACGAGGAGAGCCGCACCGGCCTCCTGGTCGGCGCCGCCTACTACTCCCGCGCCGTCCACGACCCCGCCCTGGGTGCCGAGGCCCGCGAGGGCATCCCCAAGCTCCGCGCCTTCTTCGCCGACCAGCTGCGGCTGGCCGCCGACCGCGGCGAACTGCCGCCGGAACGGGCCACCGAGGACGAGGCGATGCTGCTGATCAGCCTCGCCGACGGCCTCGCCAGCTACGTCCTGCTCGGCGTGCACGGCCCGGACGACGCGCTGCGCATCCTGGACCGCCACCTGGCCGGACTCTTCGACGACCGCACTCCACCGGGGGATCCGCCCCGGGGCGGTACCGCGTGATGCCAGTCGGGAACGCCGCTCGGAAACACGGCTCTGTAACGGTGTTCCTGAGCGGCAACTGCGTTCCCGAACGGCGTTCCTGAGCGGCAACAGTGTTCCTGAACGGCATTTCTGAGCGGCAACAGTGTTCCCGAACGGCGTTCCCGAAGGAGCTCACGCCGCGTTCCCACCATCTACGACCGGCGGTGGACTTGACCTCTGGCGGAATACCGGAACCGGCTCGGCGTGCCGGCGCCGTCTGCCATCCTGACGTCCGACCGTCGCGCATGACCCGCACCCCGCCCTGCCCGGCCGGGTGCTACGCGCGTCACCAGCAGGACCAAGGGGAGGCGGCAGTGCCGTACATCGGTGAGATCTGGCGGGTGGAACGAGGCACGGACGTGGTCGGCGAAATCACCGTCACCCAGGCGGACTTCCCCTGGCTGAACGGGCACTTCGCCCCCGGCCCGGCCTTCGCCGAACTGGAGCCGCACTTCACCCGCGAACTGGCCCTCCTCGACACCATCGACGACGACCCGACGGCCTGGGAGGACGCCTACAGCCGCGCCGCCGACGGCGTGCGGCTGGTGGCCCCGGCCGGACCCGTCGCCGAGTTCCTGCTGCACATCGAGGACGACGCGGCGTGGTTCCGCTGGAGCGACGAGCCGTTCGCCGGGGAGTGAGCAGCCCGGCTCCTGACTCCCCCGTAAGGAGCCCGGCCCGGGGGAGTTGGGGCCCCGAGCCGGGGAAGCGGCGGAGGCGCCCCGCGGAGCTGCGGGGCTGCGGGGGAGTGGTCGCCCACCCTCCCCGCGGAGGCCCGCAGGCCGCCCGTCAGTCCAGCAGGCTCCCCAGCCGGCCCTCCAGCACCACCAGCAACTCACCCAGCGCCGCGGACAGTTCCTCCTGCCGCGCGTCCCCGATACCCGCCAGCAGCGCCGCCTCGTAGCGCAACTGCTCGGGCAGCAGCCGGTCGATGGTCTCGCGCCCTTCCGCCGTGAGCGACAGATGCGTGACCCGGCGGTCCCGGTCGTCCGGCCGCCGGCTGATCAGCCCGCGCTCCTCCAACTGCCGTACGCGTTTGGTGACCGCCGCCCCGGAGGCGAACGTCTCGCGCGCCACCCGGCCCGGCGTCAGCTCACGGTCCATCCGGCGCAGAGTGCCCAGGATGTCGAACTCGGGCCGGGTCAGCCCCGCCCGCCGCAGCGGTGCGTCCGCGGCCTGCTGGAGCAGTGCGGAACAGCGGTTGAGCCGCCCGATCACCGCCATCGGGCCGGTGTCCAGCCCGGGGTGCACCTGCTGCCACTGGCGGAGCACCCCCGCGACGATGTCCTCGGTCACCCGCACTCTCCTCTCGGCACCTTCGTACCGCCCCGGTCCCGGCAGCGTCGTACGGCCGTACACCCCGCATACCGGCCATGCCGTACGGCCGTCCGCCCGGTCCCGGTGACGGCCCTGCCCTTATTGTGCCTGCCACCCGGTACCCGCCGCCGAGCCGGGCGGACGGGCGCGTCAGGCGGCCAGCGCGGGCGCGGACAGCCGCCGGACCAAACCCGCCAGCGTCCGGTGCCCCTGCTGCTCGGCGCGCGCGATCCGCTCCTCGGGGAGCGCCCGCTGCCACCACTCGCCGGCCGCCACATCGACCGCCTCCCGCAGCTCCACCAGGCACCCGGCGAGCCGGTCGCGCGCCCAGCCCGCCTCCCGTGCCTCGTCCGCCACCGGGCCCGAAGCCCAGGACGTCCCAGGGCCGGGCACCGTCCTCGCGCCCGGCCCCGCGGCCAGCAGCCGGGACGCCGCCGCCTCCGCCTCCGCGAGCCGCTCCAGCGCGCTGTCGATACGGTCGGCGGCCCGCCGGTTGGTGACCAGCACACAGCAGGCCAGCCCGACCGCCGCGCCCACCACGGTGTCGATCCATCGGTCGGCGATCAGCGTCGACGCCGGCAGGTGCCTGCCGAACTCGGTCAGCAGCAGTGCCATGGGCGTGACACACACCGAGCCGAGCCAGTAGTTCCGGCTGATCGTGGCCTCCGCGCCGAGCTGGAAGGCCAGCGCCAGCGCGACCATCGTGAACCGCCCGGTGTGGATCAGCGGCAGCAGGGCGGTGAACAGCACCAGCCCCAGCAGGTTCCCGAGGGTGCGCTGCACCGCGCGCTGCCAGGAGAGCGTGGTGTTGGCCTGGTAGATCGACGCCGCGGTCACCACGGCCCAGTACGGATGCCCGACCCCCACCGCCATCGACGCCCAGCCCGCCAGCACGCAGCCCACCGCCACCCGCGCCCCGATGGGCAGCAGCGGCGAACCGGGCGCGAGGCGCGCGAGCACCGCCCGTACGCCGCGGGGGCGCCCGGGGACGGGGCGGCGCAGACCGGCGGAGGGGCGAGCGAGACGGCCGCGGGAGGGCGGGGCGGCGAGGAGACCGCCGGAGGGCGGGGCGGCAGGAAGGGCGTCGGCGTGGCGGCCGATGCCGGCCTCCGCCGCCACCCCGGCCAGTTCCTCGGCCTGGGCCGCGGACAGCGGCACGTCGGGCACCGGCCGTCCGCTCCGCAACTCCCGTGCCCACCCGCCGAACCGCTCCGCCGCCGCCTCGGCACCGCCCGGCGGATCCGCGTCCCCGAGCGCCGACTCGGCCTGCGCCAGCAGCCGTTCCAGCTCCGCCCGCGCCGCCGCCTTCTGCGCCGTACGCACCGGAACCAGGAACAGCGTGTGCCACGCCGCATTCACCGCCGCCGCGGTCGCATGCCGGGCCTGCGCCACCCCAACCGGATCGGAACCGCGGGCCGTTCCGGTCCTCGCCGCCCCGTCGCCGGCCGCCCCGGCCCTCGTACGCAACAACCCGGCCGCGGCCTCCAGCGCCCGCGCGGTGGCGATCCGCTCCGGCCCCCGCGGCCGTACCAGCGCCGGCGCCATGCACACCAGCCACGCGAACGCCCCGGCGCCGAGCGCCAATCCCAGATGCTTCGGCACCTCCGCGGCCCGCTGCGGCACGAAGAACGCCGACGCCGCGATGAACGTCAGGATCAGATTCCCCGGCGGTCCGATCCGCGTCGCATCGCACACCATCTTGTGCACCGCGGCCACCAGGGAGGCCAGCACGACCAGCACCGCGGCGGACGCGACCAGCGACGCCGCGGTCAGTGCGACGGCCAGGCTCGCGACCATCCCGAGCACCACCCACAACAGCGTCCGGGCCCGCGCCGCGTACGGCAGCCCGTGCGCATACAGCGCGCACATCGCCCCCGCGGAGGTGTAGAGCACCAGATCCAGCCGTCCCAGGGCGAACAGCGTCAGATCGGGGACCGCCAGCGCCACCACCGCACTGAGCGCCGGCTTGTGCCAGATGTCAACCGGCCGCCGCAGCCGCACCGTGCTCCGCACCGGCAGCGGCCGGACCCGCACCGGACCCGACAGGCCCGTCTCCGACGAGCCGGACCCGTTCTCCCGGTTCTCCGGGTTCTCCCCGTTCGTCGGGTCCGTTGGCTTCTTCGCGTTCTTCGGGCCCTCCGGGTTCCTCGGGTCCTTCCTCAGCTTCCTCGTGATCGCGGCAGGCTTGGCGTGCTTCCCCATAACCAAAAGGTTAGCAGGTGTTTTACAAGTAAATTATATGACGCCCGTCACCGCTCAGTGGCGCGCGACAATAGCCACGTGCCAACCGCCAAGAACAGCAAAGCGAACCCCGCGCCCACCTCCCCCGACCGCCGCCGCGAACTCCTCTCCATCGCGGCCGAGGTGTTCGCCGACCAGGGCTACAACGCCACCACCGTCCGCCGTATCGCGGACCGGGCCGGAATGCTCGCGGGCAGCCTCTACTACCACTTCGACTCCAAGGAATCGATGGTGGACGAAATCCTCGCCACCTTCCTGGACGAACTGTGGGCCGGCTACGACGCGGTGCTCGCCGCGCACCTTGGCCCCCGCGAGACCATCGAGGCCCTGGTCACCGAATCGTTCCGGGAGATCGACCGGCACCGCGCCGCCGTCGCCATCTACCAGAAGGAGGCCCGGCACCTCGCCACCCAGCCCCGCTTCGGTTATCTCACCGATTCCCAGCGGAAGTTCGAAAAGGCATGGCTGGGCACCCTGCAACGCGGCGTCACCGAAGGCGTGTTCCGCGGCGACCTCGACATCCGGCTGACCTACCGCTTTCTGCGCGACACCGTCTGGGTCGCCGCGAGCTGGTACCGGCCGGAGGGCCGGCACAGCCCCGAGGAGATCGCCCGCCAGTACCTCTCCATGGTTCTCGACGGCATCACACTGCGCACCTGAACGGCATCACACTGTGCGCTTGAGTCGCTGCGGCGGGGCGATTCTCCGGGCTCTTGGGGCAGGGGCTGGGCTGTCCTGGGTGGGGGGTGCGACCCGGAGCGGGTTGCCCGCCCCGGCGGGGGCGGTTCGTCAGGCGGGGGACGGTTCGTCAGCTGGGGAAGGCGCTCGCCAGGAGGAAGCGGCCGCGCGTCAGGGAAGGCCCTTCGTGGGGAAGCGCTCGCCAGAAGGAACGGGTGCCTCGAAGGAACGGGTGCCTCGAAGGGGAGGGCTACCTCGAAGGGAACGGGTAGCGGGTGCCTCGGCAGGGGAGAACGCGTCCGCGGGGAAGATGTGCCCGTCAGCAGGAAACGGTCTTGACGTACAAGGCCCGCGGCCCCGCAACCGTCCCGTACCGCACGTCCTTCGTGGCCCCCTGGGGCAGCCTGCCGCGCGGACCCGCGTGATGCGGGATGACGATGGTGTAGCACGCAGGCCGCTTGGCGCACAGATTCGTCAGGCGCACATAACGCTGCTGGCCCTGGTTGAAGAACTTCCGCACCTTCACGCAGCGCGGCACCTGCTCGGCTGCCACCGCCTCCGACGCCATGGACAACGTCAGCGACGCCGCGCACGCCGCACCCGTCAGCGTGATGGCAACGATCTTCCGCATGCGCATGCGATCTCTCCCCCTGACAGCGTCGACAGTCCCGTTGGCCCGGCGCTCCCCGCCGGCCTCGATGCCCCTGCCGTCCCGGCTGTCCGTACTGCTTCTGATGGAAAACTCCCCCAACGGAGACGGGCAGGCCGACCAACCCCGGACCGGCGATGGATCTCCCGCGACTCCGCCCCATTCTGCATACGCAGCCGCCGGAATTCAGCCCTGGCAACCCCACGTCAGCGCATGAGAGGCGCAACGGCGACACATTCGCAACCGGACCGCGCCCGTAATCAGGGAACCGAAACGACCCGATACGGGGCGTATCCGCCACATCACCGCAGGGACACACCAGGCCCCTGGCCCCGCCTCCCCCCACCCCCCGCCCCCCCCCCTCTCGCTCAATCGCCCCCGGACGGCCGAGCCGTCACCACCTTCAGGCCCCGGTCCGCGAACTCGCGGCGCGTCGACTCCTTCGCTCCGCCGTCCGTGATGAACGTGTCGAAGACATCCGCGTCGCCGACCCTGGCGAAGCAGCGCTCACCGATCTTCGACGAGTCCGCGACCACCACCGCGCGCCGGGAACGCTCGGCCATGAGACGGTTGACCCGGGCTTCCGCCTCGTCGTGCACCGTCGCTCCCATCACCGGATCCATGCCATTGGCCCCGATGAACGCGATGTCGATGGAGATCTGCTGCAGTACCAACTCGCTGAACGGGCCCACCAGTTCAAACGACCGCGAGTGTGCCACGCCGCCGGTGAGCACGATCTTGATCTGTGGCCGCACCGCCAGCTCATTGGCGATGTTGAGAGAGTTGGTGACGATCGTCAGATGCGGTTGCGGCCCCGCCTCCGCGAAGTCCGGACGGGTGGCGAGCACCCGAGCGATCCCGGTGGTCGTCGTCCCACCGCTCAGCCCGACCACATCCCCACGCTCGACCAGCTTCGCCGCCGCCTTCGCTACTGCCTCCTTTTCCGCCGACCTGTGTGCGTGCTTGTACCGAATCGGAAGGTCGTACGCCACCGAGCTGAGCACCGCCCCGCCTCGGGTGCGGGTCAGCAGCTGCTGCTCGGCCAGCGCATCCATGTCGCGCCGCATCGTGGCAGCCGAGACCTCCAGCTCGGTCGCCGCCTCCTCGACATCCACCCGGCCCCGATCCCCGAGCAGCTCAAGCAGTGCGTTCATTCGTTCATGGCGCTTCATGGCGCGAGCCTAATTCGTTTCCACCGACCACGGTGAGCGCCGATGGATGCCCCCGGTGCCCACCACCCCGGCTATCCGGGGGCTCAGCCTCCACACGACCGCACCGCCGCCTCCACCACCGGAGCGTGAGCCAGCTCCGAACACCTCATCGTTCACTGATCACTCCCGCCGCTCATCGCTCCTGTCACTCGTCGG
The DNA here is from genome assembly GCF_000805335.1 of Streptomyces sp. CT34. Taxonomy (GTDB): domain Bacteria; phylum Actinomycetota; class Actinomycetes; order Streptomycetales; family Streptomycetaceae; genus Streptomyces. Next base: position 7,269,651 of record NZ_KN708638.1, read on the forward strand.
CCCCCTCACTCACCAGTCCCATCACGCTGCGCTCCCAGCACTCCCCGCTCTGCATACTCCTGGCCTTCCACCCGTCCATCCCTCCTTGTCTTCTTCCCTTGCACTCCTCCCCACGCCGCTCGTCAAACCGCGCCCGGGGAAAGGCGCCGAACCAGTGCCAGGCGCTGTGAATCCCGGGCTCTTTGGGCATTGGCAGCGCGTCCACCACGGGTATGAGGCGTAGGGATGCCGTGCCATGACCATGCGGGATTGTCGCGGCCGTGGACCGAACTCCCGCGTCCATAACTCCTCTTGTCGCCTTCTCCCTTCCACCTGCCTCCCCCCTGGTTTGCTGCCTACTTCTGGCTGCTAGTTCCTCCCGTTCCTGCGACTTCCTCCCGTTCACCCCTCCGGCTCGTTGGCTCTTCACTGCCGGGTCTTCACCTCCGGGCCGTTACCTCGGCGGTGCGCAGATCGGGGACCGTTGCTGGGGTGCCCAGTACGCCCAGCAGTCGTGCCGCCTCCTGAGCGACTGCCTCCCGGGCCGGCTTGACGTACTTCCGGGAGTCGACGAGGGCCGGGTCCGCGTCCAGGGTGCGCCGTATCGAGTGGGTGAAGACGGAGACGAGATGCGTGGAGATATTGATCTTCGTCATTCCGGCGGCGATGGCGCGACGCAGTTCGTCGTCCGGTACGCCGGACGAGCCGTGCAGCACCAATGGCACCGGCAGCGTCGCACGCAGCGCCGCGATCAGGTCCTTGTCCAGTTCTGCGGTGCGCTCGCGCATGGCGTGTGAGGAGCCGACGGCGACGGCGAGTGCGTCCACCCCGGTGGCGCGGACGAAGGACAGGGCCTCGCCGGGGTCGGTGCGTACACCCGGTGCGTGTACGCCGTCCTTCCCGCCCACCTTGCCGAGCTCCGCCTCGACATAGACGCCCCGGTCGTGGCACCAGGCGGTGAGCGCGGCCGTGGTGGCCACGTTCTCCTCGTAGGGCAGTGCCGAGGCGTCCACCATGACCGAGCCCGCACCGGCGTCGACTCCCTGATGGACCAGTTCGGCGTCGGTGATGTGGTCGAGGTGTACCGCGATCCGGGCGGTGGAGTGCTCGGCGAGGGCGAGCGTGGCGCGGGTGATGGGCAGCAGGCTGCCGTGGTAGCGGATGCAGTTCTCGCTGATCTGGAGGATCAGCGGGATGTTCGTGCGTTCGGAGGCGGTGACGAGCGCCTCGGCGGTTTCGAGATGGATGACATTGAAAGCCGCGGCACCGACCCCCGCTTCCCGGGCGGCGTCGACGATGGCTGAGGTGGGGACTAGGGGCATGGGTCCTGACTCCCTTGTGGAAGGAGTGAGTTGGTGGTGGGACGGGGGGCGTGGGTAGGGGAGAGGGGTGAGCTAGGGCGCGGCCGGTTCGCGGAGCATCACCGAGCGGGTGAGGCTGCGCGGGTTGTCGGGGTCCAGGCCGCGGGCGCGGGCCCGTTCCAGCGCGACGCGCTGCACGAGCACCAGGTCGGCGAGCGGATCGCGGGCATGGCACACAAAGCGCGCACCGGTCCGTGCCACATCGGCCTCCAGTCCCTCCGGCGCCTGGCCGAACAGCCAGGTCACCCGGCCCGGAGCAGCTATCGCGATCGGGCCGTGGCGGTACTCCATCGCGGGATAGGACTCCGTCCAACTCTGCGACGCCTCCCGCATCTTGAGAGCTGCCTCATTGGCCAGGCCGTATGTCCAGCCCGTGCCGAGGAACGAGAACTGCTCGGCGTCCACCCACTCCTTGTCGATCGGCGCCGCAAGCGCCTCCTCGGCGTCGCGCACCGCCCGGCTGACGTCCTCGCCGACATGTGCGCGCAGCAGCGTCAGCGCGGTGGTCGCGAAGCGGGTCTGCACGACGGACCGCTCGTCGGCGAAGGGCAGTGCGACCGTTTCGTCCGAGAGCGTGACCGCCGGTGTTTCCGGATCGCCGAGGATCGTCACCGTCGGGATCCGCCCCTTGACCGCTTCCAGTACGCGCAGGACCTCGGTCGTCGTCCCCGAGCGGGTGATGGCCACCACCGCGTCGTAGCCGCGGTGGCTGCCCAGGAACGCCTCCGAGGCGGGGAACGGGTCCGTCACCCCCAGTCCGGCGGCTTCGCGCAGTGCCGCGTACGACTGCGCCATGAACCACGAGGTCCCGCATCCGATGACGGCCACGCGCCGGCCGGCCGCGGGCAGTGGGCCGCGGGCGGCACCGATCCGCGCGGCCTGCCGCCAGGTCTCCGGCTGACTGTGCAGCTCCTGCTCCATATGCGAGGTATCGCTGTTCGAGGTCTCGCTCATGGCATGCCCTCCCGTGATCGTGGATCGTGTGATCGATGCGTCGATGATGTTGCGTAAAACTGCAAGTTTTCTGTTTTCTGCAATCGACTCTACGCATTCTCGTCGCACTGATCCATCCCTCGTGCGGGTGGATGCGGCAGAGAGGAGCGCGGACTGTGGTGCCGTGCCCTGTTGCGTTGGTTGGATGCGGGTCGGGAGTGGGTATGGCGAAAAGCGGGTGATGGACTGTTGACAGCTGCGTGAAAGGTGCCCGATATTTGCAAGATCGGTCATGTGGGCTAGTCCACGGCCCGTGATGCAGCTACCCGAGACCCCGTACTCAGCCACGCAGACACGCAGCAAGGACGATCCGCCGCACAAAGGACTCCGTATGTCCACTGCCCCGCTCTCCGCGACGCCCCCGCCTCAGCCGTCGTCCACGACCGCGCGCCGCACCGGCCGGCTGTTCGCGCTCACCGGCGCCGTCGTCGGCGTCATCTACGGCTATGACACCGGCAGCATCTCCGGTGCCCTCGTGTTCCTCAGCAAGGACTTCCACCTCACCGAGACCGAAAAAGGGCTGGTCAACAGCGTCCTGGTGTTCGGTTCGATTCTCGGCGCGCTGATCGGCGGCAAGCTCGCCGACGTGCTCGGCCGCAAGGTCGCGATGCTGATCGTCGCCGGCTCGTACGCGGTGTTCGTCGCGCTGTCCGCCGCCGCCCCCAACGTCGAGACGCTCGACGCCGTCCGGTTCCTGCTCGGCGTCGCCATCGGCATCTCGATCGTCGCCGCCCCGCTCTATGTCGCCGAATCCACCCCGGCCCGTATCCGGGGCGCCTCCGTGGCCGCCTATCAGGTGGCGACCGTCGTCGGCATCGTCATCACCTACTTCGTCAACTGGGGCCTGTCCGGAGGCGGTCACTGGCGCTGGATGCTGGGCCTCTCGGCGATCCCCGCGGCACTCGTGCTGATTCCGCTGCTCCGCCTGCCGGACACGCCCCGCTGGTACGTCCTCAAGGGGCAGACGGAACGGGCCGTCGAGGTCATGGCGACGACCGACCCGGATGTCGAACCGCGTGCGGAGGTCGCCTCGGTGCAGGCCGCACTCGCCGCGGAGAGCGGGGGCTCGGTGCGCTCGCTGCTGCGCAAGCCGTACGCCCGCGCCGCGTTGTTCGTCGTCGGCCTCGGCTTCTTCTGCCAGATCACCGGCATCAACGCCGTCACGTACTACAGCCCGCAGATCTTCGAGCAAATGGGATTCACCGGCAACGGCCAGAACTTCCTGCTGCCGTCCTTCGTCGAACTCGCCTCGCTGGCCGCGGCGGTGCTCGCCATCCTCATCATCGACCGCCTGGGCCGACGGGTGGTGCTGCTCTGCGGGATCGGCACGATGGCGGCGATGCTCGCCGTCCTGACCGTCGTCTTCGGCATGGGAAACCTGCACGGTGCCACCACGTGGGTGGGCTTCGGCGCCATCCTCCTGTTCACCGCAGCCTTCAACTTCGGCTTCGGATCGCTGATCTGGGTCTACGCGAGCGAGGCGTTCCCCGCCCAACTGCGCTCCACGGGAGCATCGGTGATGCTCACCGCCGACCTGGTGGCCAACCTGCTGATCGCCCAGTTCTTCCCCTCCCTCATGGCCCGGGCGGGCGCCGCAGCGACCTTCGCCGGTCTGGGCGTGCTCGCGCTCGCCGCCCTGGTCTTCGCCGCGTTCACCGCGCCCGAGACCAAGGGGCGCCAGCTGGAGGAGATCCAGGAGTACTGGCGCAACGGCGGGAGCTGGCCCGAGACTTCCGGGCCCGGCACGGTCGCCGCCGGACCGTTCGACAACCCGGCGTCGTCTCCCTCGGCTCCCTGAGGTGACCGCATGGGCGTCGTGTCCCGAGTTGATGGACGGCGAACGCGTTTCCTGTCCGACGACGGCCGCCGCCGGGCGCCGTCCGTCTGCTCTCCCACCACTGCTCAGGTGTCATCGCCCATGTCGTTCTCCGCGTCGGCCGAGCATTGCGAACCCGCCGTCCTCGGCCGCCGTCCGGCGCTCCGCCGCCCGCGACGGCGGACGGAGGGGGTAGCCGCGCCGAACAGCACGAGGCCCGGGCCGCGCCGGAGGGATTCGGCGGCCCGGGCCGTGGTGCGGCGGGGCGGTATCTCAGGACGGCAGCTGCTCCCGGTACCCCTCCAGGGCCGGAGCGGTCTTCGTCGCGACGAACTCGGTGATCCGGTACTCGCAGACCCCGGCGAGGACGAACGGGTCCTCGGCGATGATCTCCTCGACGGCCGCACGGTCGATCCCGGCGGCGAGGATCACGCCGCCGTTGCGCGGGTTCTTGCGGCCGGAGGCGACGAAGTGCCCGGCGGCGTACTCCTTGTCCAGCCACTCCACGTGGTCCTGGAGGGCGGCGTCGATGCGTTCGAGGGGCGCGGTGTAGGTCAGTTCCAGTACGAACATGGCTGCAATATACGAGGCGGGGGCGCACGTCGCGGACGTGCCCTGCCGGTCGGGGAAACGCGCAGGCCGGAGCGGATGGACCGGAGCGCCGAGCGGCCCTGTGCTCCCCTTGGGGGGTTCGGTAGCGTTGCGGTCACCATGGACACTTCCGGAATCATCTCCTGCGACGACGAGCTGCGGCACTGGCCGGTGGACGAAGCCGGGGCCCGCGCGGTCCAGGACCGGCTGCGGGCCCGTGTACGGCTCAACGAGCCCGGCCCGGAACCGGGTTTCGAGGGCACCGTGGTCGGCGTGGACGTCGCCTACGACGACGCGCGCGACGTGGTCGCCGCGGCGGCCGTCGCCCTCGACGCACGGACGCTCGCGGTCGTCGACGAGGCCACCGCCGTCGGCCCGGTCTCCTTCCCGTACATCCCGGGGCTGCTCGCCTTCCGCGAGATCCCCACCGTGCTGGACGCGCTCGCCCGCCTCGCCCGCACGCCCGGCCTGGTGGTCTGCGACGGCTACGGGCTGGCGCACCCGCGGCGCTTCGGTCTGGCCAGCCACCTCGGAGTGCTGACCGGACTGCCCACCATCGGCGTTGCCAAGAACCCGTTCACCTTCCGGTACGCGGCTCCGGGGGCGGAGCGCGGCGACACCTCGCCCCTCCTGGACGACGGGACGTCCAAGGGGGAGCCCGAGGAGGTAGGACGTGCGCTGCGCACCCAACGGGGCGTCAAGCCGGTGTTCGTGTCCGTAGGGCATCGCGTCGGCCTCGACCGGGCGTGCGCGCATACGCTCCGTCTGGCGGCCTCGTACCGGCTTCCGGAAACGACCCGGGCCGCCGACTCCCTGTGCCGGCGCGCCCTCGCGGTCGCCTGACGGCCCGGCCGCCCGCTACCGCCGGACCACCCGGAATCCGATCCCGGCGGCCCGGAGGCGGCGGGTCAGCGCGTCCCCCATGGCGACCGCGGTCGTCACCTGGCCCGAGGTCTTCGGCAGGTCGTCGAAGGCCAGGCTCAGTGCCGACTCGGCGAGCATCTTCGCCGTCTCGTCGTAGCCGGGATCGCCGCCCGCGACCTCGGTGACCAGCTGCTCGCCGCCCCCCGAGGCGACGAAGCGCACCCGGAACCAGCTGCGGGCGCGCCGCTCCTCACCGGGCCCCGCGCCCGGCTCCAGACGCCCCGACAGCCAGCGGCGGGCGGGCGGCACCTGGGCCAGCGCGCACAGCGCACCGGCGCCCAGGGTCGCGCCCACGGCGGTCGGCAGCCGGCGCACGGCCGCGTAGTGGCGGTAGCGGAAGTCGGGCCCGTAGCGGTCGAGGGCGGCGGCGGAGCGGGCGATGATCCGCGGGTCGACGGTCGGCAGCGGGATTCCCCAGGTGCCGGTTTCGGTGCTCCGGAGGGGCGGTCCGAGCGGTGCGCGTACGGTGCGGCCGGCGGGCCGCGGTTCCACCCGACGGCGCTCGCGAGCGACCCGGGCCATGGCGGCCGGGCGGGAGACGGCGGTCAGCGCGGAGGCGAGAGTTCCGCCGGAGAAGGTCGCGTTGGTCCGTACGAAGCCGTCGATGCGCAGCGGGACGCCCTCGGGGAGCAGACCCACCGTGTAGCGCACCCCCAGGTCGTGCGGAACGGAGTCGAAGCCGCAGGCGTGGACGAGGCGCGCCCCGGAGGCACGGGCCGTCGCATCGTGGCGGAGGTACACGCGGTCGATGAACTCCGGCTCTCCCGTGAGGTCGAGGTAGTCCGTGCCGGCCGCGGCGCAGGCCGCAACCAGGGGCTCACCGTGGAGCAGATAGGGGCCGACCGTGGTGGCCAGGACCCTGGTGGCGGAGGCGAGGGCGTGCAGCGAACCGGGGTCGGTGCTGTCGGCCGTCAGGAGCGGCAGGCCGGCGCGATCCGGGTTGATCGAGGCCAACCGGTCGCGCAGTCGCTCCAGTTTGGCGGTGCCGCGTCCGGCGAGCGCCCAGCGGCAGCCCTCGGGGGCGTGTCTGGCCAGGTATGCGGCGGTGAGCGCGCCCGCGAACCCGGTTGCGCCGTAAAGGACGAGGTCATGGGCCCGTCCGGAGATGTCCTGCGGTCGCATGGTCCGTCCTCTCGGGGTGACCTCCGGACCCTAAGGAGCCACGGGCGCCCCGTCAACGATCAGCCGTACCGGCCGGGTTGGCGGGTCCGCTCCGTTGGGGCGCCGGGGCTTGACGAGGTGGGGGAGCGGGATCAGATTCGTCGGTGACATGGGATATCCGATGTCCGGGTTGCCTGGTACGTACGGAAGAAGGCGTCGGGCGGCTGCCGGAGGAGGGCGGGCTCCTGTGATGGCGCATCCTGCGGACGGCCCCCACCGGGCGGGGCGGCGGCGCTGGTACGAGGAGGTCACCCCGCGCCGGTGGAAGGCGATGTTCGCCGCCTGGATCGGCTATCTCCTGGACGGTTTCGACTTCGTCCTGATCACGCTGGTGCTGACCGAGATCGCCGGTGAGTTCCACCTGGACACCGCGACCGCCGCGTCGCTCGTCTCCGGCGCGTTCGTCACCCGCTGGCTGGGCGGTGCGGTCCTGGGCGCGCTGGGCGACCGCCACGGCCGCAGGTCCGCCATGGTCGCCGGCATCCTGCTGTACTCGCTGGGCACCTTCGCCTGCGGATTCGCCTGGAACTACACCAGCCTGTTCGCCGCCCGGCTGGTGATCGGGCTGGGCATGGCGGGGGAATACAGCGCGAGCGCGACATACGTGCTGGAGACCTGGCCGGTCCGGCTGCGCAACCGGGCCTCGGGATTCCTGATCTCCGGATACGCGGGCGGAACGGTCCTCGCGGCCGGGCTCTACGGCTGGGTGGTTCCCGCCTGGGGCTGGCGCCCGCTGTTCTGGATCGGGGTCCTGCCCGTCCTGGTCGCCGTCTGGGTGCGCAGATCGCTGCCGGAAGCCGGCGACTGGCAGGCGGAGATCGGCGGTGCGCCGGCCGGCGGACAGGAGCGGCATCCGGAACGCCCGAATCCGTTCCGCCCGTTGTTCACCGGACGCGTCCGCCGCTGGGCCAACTCGGTACTGGCGGTGGCCGCGTGCGCCGCGCTCTTCTGCGTCTTCACGCCCGCCGGCGCCGGGCATGCGCGCTGGCCGGCCACCGCCGCGGCACTGTGCCTGCTCGCCTTCGCCGGGCAGCTCGGCGGGCGCCGGGGAGCGCTGCTGTACGTGTCCCTGACGGCCACGGTCTTCTGCGCGTTCCTCTACAGCTGGCCCCTCCAGGCGCTGCTGCCCACGTACCTGAAGACCGAACTGGGCTACGCGCCGGGGCAGGTGGCCGACGTGATGTTCTACGCGGGCTTCGGCACGATGGCCGGCTGCTGGCTGGCGGGATTCACCGGCGATCTGCTCGGCACCCGGCGGGCGTACGCGTACACCCTGCTGGCCTCGCTGGCGCTGGTCTTCCCGGTGTTCGCGGTCCGCGGGAACCTCGTGGGGCTCGGGGTCCTGCTCTTCGGGCTGCTCGCGCTCAGCCAGGGCATCTCCGGCATCCTGCCGAAGTACATCGCGGGCCACTTCCCGACCGTGACCCGCGCCGCGTCACTGGGGTTCGTCTACAACACGGGCGCGCTGGGCGGTGCGGTGGCGCCGGTGCTCGGGGCGCGGCTGGCCGAGGGCATGCCGCTGGGGCGGGCCCTGGCGGTGCTCACCTTCGGGCTGACGCTGGTGGTCGTCGTCCTCGTGGGCGGCGATGTCCCGCGGAGGCTGGGGCGGCTGGTGGACCGTCAGCCGGCCGGTGACCATCTGGCGCCCGAGCCGGGGGACCGGAGCGCGGGAGCGGGTGCCGGTCAGGGGGAGGCGCCGGCCGACGCGGTATGAGCGGGACCGGACGGGTGCCCGCGTCCCATGAGGAGCGGCCCCTCGTCATTCGGTGCTGTCGTCCTGCCGCCCCAGCGCCACCCCGCGCACGCCCTCCAGCTCGGTCAGCGCCTCGACCAGGGGGTGCGCGGAGCCGTTCCCCTCCAGGCGGAGCAGCACCTCGGCCGGGACCCAGGCGTCGCCCGTGCCGTTCTCCACCTGGACGTCGGTGACCCGGAAACCGCTGCCGGTGCACAGCTCCAACATCCGCCCCAGCAGTCCGTTCTGCGACCGGTAGGACAGGCGCAGCTCGACCCGGTCGAAGGACTGCCCCGACCCGATCCGCTCCGAGACCTTCGAGAAGCCGCGGACGATGAGGAAGTGCACCGCCGTCGCGCCGAAGGCCAGCAGCGGCAGCCCGCCGCCGCACGCCATGCCGATGGCGCAGGTCAGCCAGATGGTCGCGGCGGTCGTCAGCCCGCGGACCGCGTCCTTCCTGACGAAGATCAGTCCGCCGCCGATGAAGCCGATGCCGGAGACGACCTGCGCGGCGACGCGGGACGGGTCGAGGGCGACGCCGTCCATGCCCAGTACCGATCCGAAGCCGTGGATCGACACCTCCATGAACAGCGCGCTGCCCACGCCGACGAGGGTGTGGGTGCGCAGCCCGGCACTCTTCTGCCGGGCTTCGCGCTCCAGCCCGATCAGCGAGGACAGCAGCAGGGCTATCGCGAGCTCGGCGAACTGCCGCAGCCCCTGGCCGTCGTGGACGTCGAACAGTGTGCTGGCGAGGTGTGACATGACGGCATTGTCCCTCCGCCGGCCCGGCGCTCCGCGGGCCGTTGTCAGTGGTCGCGGTTAGCGTGGAATGCGATGGGTGGCGCGGGCGTACGCGCGGCCCGCCGGGAGGCACCGCGGCCGGTGCCGGACGGGGGAGCGGACGTGGAGGCAGGCATGGCGCAGGCGGCGGGACCGGCGGCGGAGCACCGCCGCTGCATAGCTCCGGGGAAGATCGTCGCCGAGTGCGGCGGGGGATAGCGACGCGGCGGAGGCAGGCGCGCGAAGGCCCGCGACGGCGATGGCAGTTGAGCATCGTCGGCGCGGGCCTTTCCGGTGGTGGCCACTTGGCTCGGGGGGCTTGTGGAAAGTGGAACACGTTCTTAACATCACGAGTGTTACATCAGAAGTGTCACAGTGCGGAAGGCATGGGGCGCGATGACGCAGTCAGGGAACGGCCCGCTGAGCGGGGTGCGGGTGGTGGAGCTCGCCGGCATCGGCCCCGGCCCCTTCGCGGCCATGCTGCTGGCCGACCTGGGCGCCGATGTCGTCCGGGTCGACCGGCCCGGAGGCGCCGGGCTGCGCATCGATCCGGTCCACGACATCACCAACCGCAACAAACGCTCGGTGCTGGTGGATCTGAAGCAGCCCGCCGGGGTGGCGCAGCTGCTCGACCTGGCCGAGCGGGCCGACGTCCTGGTGGAGGGCTACCGCCCCGGTGTGGCCGAGCGGCTCGGCGTCGGGCCTGCGGAGTGCCTGGCGCGCAACCCCCGGCTGGTCTACGGCCGGATGACCGGCTGGGGACAGGAGGGCCCGCTGTCCGGCACCGCGGGACACGACATCGGCTATATCGCGATCACCGGTGCCCTCGGCATGATCGGCCCGGCCGACGGCCCGCCCGCCGTCCCCGCCAACCTCGTCGGTGACTACGCAGGGGGCTCGCTCTACCTGGTCATCGGCGTCCTCGCGGCCCTCCAGCACGCCCGCGCCGAGGGCGGGACGGGCCAGGTCGTCGACGCCGCCATCGTCGACGGCACGGCGCACCTGACGGCGATGATCCACGGCATGCTGGCGGCCGGCGGCTGGCAGGACCGGCGCGGCGCCAACCTGCTCGACGGTGGAACGCCGTTCTACGGCACCTACGCGACCGCGGACGGCGGCTATATGGCCGTCGGCGCGCTGGAGCAGCGCTTCTACGCCGAATTCATCCGCCGGCTCGGCATCGAGGACGAGGTCCCCGCCCGCGACGACCTCGCGGCCTGGGGCGAGTTGCGGACTGCCATCGCCGACCGGTTCCGGACCCGTACGCGGGAGGAGTGGACCGCGGTCTTCCAGGAGTCCGACGCCTGCGTGGCGCCCGTGCTGTCGCTGCGCGAGGCCCCCGGGCACCCGCACCTCGCCGCCCGCGGCACCTTCGTCGACCACGCCGGCATCACCCAGCCCGCCCCCGCGCCCCGCTTCTCGGACACCCCCGGAACGCTGCGCAGACCCCCCGCCCAGCCGGGCGCGGACACCGACGAGGTCGCCCGCGACTGGCGGGTCCCCAGCCTCGCGGTCCCGCCCGAAGACCCGCGGCGCACCGAGCGGAAGGACCCGGTCAGCTGATGGAACTCGCCACCACGCTTCGGTACGCCGCCGATCCGCGCCGGGCCGCCGAAGAGGTCGCCGCCCTCGAACGGGCCGGACCGGACGCCGTCCGGGTCGCCGAGGCGTACGGCTTCGACCCGCCGACCGTCATGGGCTTCCCCGCGGCCCGCACGGAGCACGCCTGGATCGGCTCGGCGATCCTCGACGTCCACTCCCGCACGCCCGCCCTGATCGCCCGGACCGCCGCCGGCCTGGACACCCTCTCCGGCGGGCGGGCGCTGCCGGGCGTGGGCGCCTCCGGGCCGCAGGCCATCGAGAGCCGGCACGGCAAGCCCTACGACCGACCGCCGGGCCGCACCCGCGAGACCATCGAGCTGTGCCGCCGCATCTGGCGGCGCGAGGTCATCGACCACCACGGCATCACCGACATGCCGCTGCCCGCCGCGAAGGGCGGCCGGCTCGGCAAGCCGCTGAAGATCCTCACCCACCCCGTGCGTCCCGAGATCCCGGTGTACGTCGCGGCGCTCCGGCCGGCCGACGTCCGGCCGACCGCCGAGAGCGCCGACGGCTGGCTGCCCACCCTCTTCATCCCGGAGAAGCCCGGCGCCGTCCGGGGCACCCCGCTCGCCGAGGGCACCGCCCGGCGCGATCCGTCGCGCGGACCGTCGCATACCGTCGCCGGCGGACTGCTCGCCATCGGGGAGGAGGGGAGGACGCCGCCGCGCGGGACCTGGCCCGCCCGACCATCGCGCCGCATGTCGGCGGCATGGGTGCCAAGGGAAACAAGGGCAAGAACTTCTACCACGATCTCGCCGTCGCCTACGGCTGCGAAGACGCCGCGCGCACCATTCAGGAGTCCTGTCTTGCGGGCCGGAAAGAGGAGGCCGAGGCGGCGGTGCCGGACGAGTTCTGCGAGCTGGTGTCGCTGTGCGGGCCCGAGGGGGACGTCCGCGAGCGCAGCGAGACGGAGGTACCCCCGGCCGAAGGCTGGGGGAGGAGTGCCGCGGTTCCGGGAGGCCGGCGTGACGATGCTCGACGCCCACCCCATAGGCCTCGGCCCCGCGAAGCCGATCGAAACCGTCAGGAACCGGTTCTGATAGGGACCGCACCGATGCCGCGTCCGCCCGGCCGCCGGCCCCCGGCCCCCTGCCGAGCCGCCCCGCCGCCCGCCCCGCACCACGCCCCGAAGGGACAACAGTGTGAAGCGCCAGATCTTCACCGAGGACCACGAAGCCTTCCGCGAGACCGTACGCACCTTCCTCGCCAAGGAGGTGACGCCGTATTACGAGCAGTGGGAGAAGGACGGCATCGTCAGCCGGGACGCCTGGCGGGCCGCCGGCAGACAGGGGCTCCTCGGCCTGGCCGTGCCCGCGGAGTACGGCGGTGGCGGGGAGAGCGACTTCCGCTTCAGCGCGGTGCTGGCCGAGGAGTTCACCCGGGCCGGGGCCGCCGGGCTCGCCATCGGACTGCACAACGACATCATCGGCCCCTACCTGACCTCCCTCGCCACCGACGAGCAGAAGCGCCGCTGGTTGCCCGGCTTCTGCAGCGGCGAGACGATCACCGCCATCGCGATGACCGAGCCCGGCGCCGGCTCCGACCTCCAGGGCATCCGCACCGCCGCCGAGGACCGCGGCGACCACTGGATCCTCAACGGCTCCAAGACCTTCATCTCCAACGGCATCCTCGCCGACCTCGTCATCGTCGTCGCCAAGACCACCCCCGAGGGCGGCGCGCACGGCCTGAGCCTGCTGGTCGTCGAGCGCGGCATGGAGGGGTTCGAGCGCGGTCGCAACCTCGACAAGATCGGCCAGAAGTCCCAGGACACCGCCGAGCTGTTCTTCCACGACGTGCGGGTGCCCAAGGAGAACCTGCTGGGCGAGCTCAACGGCGCGTTCGTCCACCTGATGACCAACCTCGCGCAGGAGCGCATGGGCATAGCGATCGCCGGGATCGCCGCCGCCGAGCATCTGCTGGAGATCACGACCCAATACGTCAAGGAACGCGAGGCGTTCGGACGGCCGCTGGCCAAGCTCCAGCACATCCGCTTCGAGATCGCCGAGATGGCCACCGAGTGCGCCGTCACCCGCACCTTCCTCGACCGCTGCATCGCCGACCACTCGGACGGCACGCTCGACGCGGTGCACGCCTCCATGGCCAAGTGGTGGGCCACCGAACTCCAGAAGCGGGTCGCCGACCGCTGCCTCCAACTCCACGGCGGCTACGGCTATATGACCGAGTACCGCGTGGCCAAGGCGTTCACCGACGGCCGCATCCAGACCATCTACGGCGGGACGACCGAGATCATGAAGGAGATCATCGGCCGCTCCCTGCTCGGCTAACCCTTCCCCGAAAGGCTTTCCTGTGAGCACCGAAGCGTATGTGTACGACGCGATCCGCACCCCGCGCGGCCGTGGCAAGGCCAACGGCGCGCTGCACGGCACCAAGCCGATCGACCTGGTCGTCGGCCTGATCCACGAAGTGCGCCGGCGCTTCCCCGGGCTGGATCCGGCCGCGATCGACGACATCGTCCTCGGCGTCGTCGGACCGGTCGGCGACCAGGGATCCGACATCGCCCGGATCGCCGCGATCGCCGCCGGTCTGCCCGACACCGTCGCCGGCGTCCAGGAGAACCGCTTCTGTGCCTCCGGTCTCGAAGCCGTCAACATGGCCGCCGCCAAGGTCCGTTCGGGCTGGGAGGACCTGGTGCTGGCCGGCGGCGTCGAATCGATGTCGCGGGTCCCGATGGCCTCCGACGGCGGTGCCTGGTTCGCCGACCCGATGATCAACTTCGACACCGGATTCGTGCCGCAGGGCATCGGCGCCGACCTCATCGCCACCATCGAGGGCTACTCCCGCCGCGATGTCGACGAGTTCGCCGCGCTGTCCCAGGAGCGGGCCGCCGCCGCCTGGAAGGACGGCCGCTTCGAGCGCTCCGTCGTCCCCGTACGCGACCGCAACGGCCTGCTCGTCCTCGACCATGACGAGCACCCGCGCCCCGGCACCACCGCCGACTCCCTGGCGGCCCTCAAGCCGTCCTTCGCCACCATCGGGGACGCCGGCGGCTTCGACGCGGTGGCCCTGCAGAAGTACCACTGGGTCGAGAAGATCGACCACGTCCACCACGCCGGCAACTCCTCCGGCATCGTGGACGGCGCGGCGCTGGTCGCCATCGGCTCCAAGGAGGTCGGGGAGCGCTACGGCCTCACCCCGCGGGCCCGCATCATCTCCGCCGCGGTCTCCGGCTCCGAGCCGACGATCATGCTCACCGGCCCGGCACCGGCCAGCCGCAAGGCGCTCGCCAAGGCCGGACTCACCATCGACGACATCGACCTCGTCGAGATCAACGAGGCGTTCGCCGCCGTCGTCCTGCGCTTCGCCAAGGACATGGGCCTGAGCCTCGACAAGGTCAACGTCAACGGCGGCGCCATCGCCATGGGCCACCCGCTCGGCGCCACCGGCGCGATGATCCTCGGCACCCTCGTCGACGAACTGGAGCGGCAGGACAAGCGCTACGGCCTGGCCACCCTCTGCGTCGGCGGCGGGATGGGCATCGCCACCGTCATCGAGCGCCTCTGACCCCTCGTCCCACCCACTACGGAGTACGTACCCATGAGTGAATCCGCTGCCGTGTCGACCATCCGCTGGGAGCAGGACGAGACCGGCGTCGTCACCCTGGTCCTGGACGATCCGGACCAGTCCGCCAACACCATGAACAACGCCTTCAAGACCTCCCTCGCCGCGGTCGCCGACCGCCTGGAGGCCGAGCAGGACGGCATCCGCGGCATCATCTTCACCTCCGCCAAGAAGACCTTCTTCGCCGGCGGCGACCTGCGCGACCTGATCGCGGTCACCCCCGAGCAGGCTCAGCAGGCGTTCGAGGCCGGCAACGGCATCAAGCGCGATCTGCGCCGCATCGAGACGCTCGGCAAGCCCGTCGTCGCCGCCATCAACGGCGCGGCGCTCGGCGGCGGTTACGAGATCGCCCTGGCCTGCCACCACCGCGTCGCCCTGGATGCCCCCGGCACCAAGATCGGCCTGCCCGAGGTCACCCTCGGCCTGCTGCCCGCCGGCGGCGGGGTGACCCGTACGGTCCGGCTGCTGGGCATCACCGACGCGCTGCTGAAGGTGCTGCTCCAGGGGACGCAGTACAACGCCACCCGCGCCAAGGACAACGGGCTGATCCACGACGTCGCCCAGACCCCCGAGGAACTGCTCGCCAAGGCACGGGAGTTCATCGACGCCCACCCCGAGTCCGAGCAGCCCTGGGACGTCAAGGGCTACAAGATCCCCGGCGGCACCCCGGCGCACCCGAAGTTCGCCGCCAACCTCCCGGCGTTCCCCGCCAACCTCAAGAAGCAGCTCAACGGCGCGCCGTACCCGGCGCCGCGCAACATCCTCGCCGCGGCCGTCGAGGGCTCCCAGGTCGACTTCGAGACCGCCCAGACCATCGAGGCGCGCTACTTCGTCGAGCTGGTGACCGGCCAGGTCTCCAAGAACATGATCCAGGCGTTCTTCTTCGACCTCCAGGCCGTCAACTCCGGTGCCAACCGCCCCAAGGACATCGCGCCGCGCACGGTCGAGAAGGTCGCGGTGCTGGGCGCCGGCATGATGGGCGCCGGCATCGCCTACGCCTGCGCGAAGGCCGGCATCCAGGTCGTCCTCAAGGACGTCACCCCGGAGGCGGCGCGGAAGGGCAAGGCGTACTCCGAGGGGCTGCTCGCCAAGGCGCTGGCCAAGGGGCGGACGACCGAGGCGCAGCGCGACGAACTGCTGGCGCGGATCACGCCGACCGCCGAGCCGGGCGACCTCGCCGGCTGCGACGCCGTCATCGAGGCGGTCTTCGAGGACGTGGCCCTCAAGCACAAGGTGTTCAAGGAGATCCAGCACATCGTCGCGCCCGACGCGCTGCTGTGCTCCAACACCTCCACCCTGCCGATCACCCTGCTCGCCGAAGGCGTCGAGCGGGACGCCGACTTCATCGGCCTGCACTTCTTCTCGCCGGTCGACAAGATGCCGCTGGTCGAGATCATCAAGGGCGAGCGGACCGGCGACGAGGCGCTGGCCCGCGCCTTCGACCTGGTGCGCCAGATCAAGAAGACCCCGATCGTCGTCAACGACTCCCGCGGCTTCTTCACCTCCCGCGTCATCGGCCACTTCATCAACGAAGGCGTGGCGATGATCGGCGAGGGCCTGGACCCGGTCTCCGTCGAGCAGGCCGCCGCCCAGGCCGGCTACCCGGCCAAGGTGCTGTCCCTCATGGACGAGCTGACCCTGACCCTGCCGCGCAAGATCCGCAACGAGACCAGGCGGGCCGTCGAGGAGGCCGGCGGCACCTGGCAGCCGCACCCGGCCGACGCGGTCATCGACCGCATGGTGGACGAGTTCGAGCGCCCCGGACGCAGCGGCGGCGCGGGCTTCTACGAGTACGGCGAGGACGGCCGGCGGACCGGTCTGTGGCCGGGGCTGCGCGAGCACTTCCAGCAGGAGGGCGCCGCCATCCCGTTCCTCGACATGCAGGAGCGGATGCTGTTCTCCGAGGCACTGGACACCGTCCGCTGCCTGGAGGAGGGCGTGCTCACCTCCGTCGCCGATGCCAACATCGGCTCCCTCCTCGGCATCGGCTTCCCGGGCTGGACCGGCGGTGTGCTCCAGTACATCAACGGCTACCAGGGTGGGCCAGGGCGGGAGAAAGCCGGTGGGCCAGGGCGGGAGACGGCAGGTGGGCCAGGGCGGGAGAAGGCCGCCGGGCCGGGCCGGGAGGAGCTCGTCGGCCTGCCCGGATTCGTGGCCCGCGCCCGGGAGTTGCAGGCGGCCTACGGCGACCGGTTCGCGCCCCCGGCGCTGCTGGTCGAGAAGGCCGCGAAGGGGGAGCGGTTCGGCGACTGAGCCGGGCCGGGGGGCGGGCCGCCGTGGCCCGCCCCCGTCCCCCCTCGCCCCGGCCGCCGCCCTCGCCCCTGCCGAACCACTCCCGCAGCTCCTCCTTCATCGACCGCTGGAAGGCGGTGACCAGTGCCTGCACGACCATCGGCTGCATATGGGCGGAGAGCGACTTCATCCGCGCCATCTCCTCCTCGTCCGGCCCGCCCTCGCGGTACGGCCCCCATACCTCGTCCGTGAAGAGCCGGCTCAGCTCACGGGCCGCCGAGCGGGTGTGCTCGATGACGACGGTGCGCGCCGCGAGAATCGTCTCCAGCGAGATCGGGACATCGAGCAGCCGCGTCCCCAGATGCAGCAGCCCCGGATCGACCCGGAAGACCTGTGGGTCCGCGGTCCGGACGAGTACGCTCATCGCCGCCAGCCGGTCCAGGTCCTCCTCGGTCAGCTCTCGGCCGGCCCGCCGCTCCAACTGCTCCCTGGTGGCGTCCTCCGCCGTGTCCGGGATCCAACTGGCCACCAGCGCCCGGTGGATGGCCAGGTCCTGGGCGCTCAGATCGGGCGGCAGCTGCGCCAGGTAGCGTTCGATGGCGGACAGGGTCAGGCCCTGGTGCTGGAGTTCCTCGATGAGCGCGAGCCGCGAGAGGTGGTCCGGTCCGTAGCGGCCGACCCGGCGCGGGCCGATCTCGGGCGGCGGCAGCAGTCCGCGGGTGCTGTAGAAGCGGATCGTGCGCACCGTGACGCCGGCGCGGGCGGCCAGTTCGTCGACCGTCAGGTCGGGGGCGGACTCCATCATGTTCAACAGTATTGCTGTCTCACCATTCTTGTGAAACCTTCTCCACCGCTCGGCGCCGCCGTCAGGAAACCCGTTCGGTCCGCAGATCAGGCCCATGCCATCGGGAGGCCGCCTTGACCACGATCCTGCGTATGCCCGGCGACCCGGGCGAACTCACGCTGCCCGCCCTGCTGTTGCGCAATGCCGAGGACCACGGTGCGCTGCCCGCCCTGTCCTGGCGCGCGCCGGACGCGACCGGCTGGCGGACGATCGGCTGGGCCGAGGTCCGCCGCCGGGTCGGCGAGCTGGCCGCCGGGTACCGCGCACTGGGTGTACGGCGCGGCGAGATCGTCCTCCTCATGATGGGCAACCGCCCCGAGCACTGGCTCAGCGACCTCGCCCTGGTGCATCTCGGCGCGGTCCCGGCCACCGTCTACGGCACCGCGGCTCCGGGCCAGATCGCCCATGTCGCCCGGCACAGCGGGGCCCGGCTCGCCGTGGTGGAGGGCCCGCGGGAGCTCGGGCGCTGGGCGCCGCTGCTGGACGACGCGGGCGCCCAGCTGGAGCGACTGGTGGTCGTCGAGCCGCCGGCGGACGGGCCGAGGACCGGCGGCCCGGTGCCGGCGGGGGCATACGGGACGTACGCGGAGCTGGCGGCGAGGGGGGCCGAGCTCTTCGACGCCGGCGCGTTCGAGGCGGCGTGGCGGCAGGCCGACGCGGGCGACACCCTGACCGTCGTCTACACCTCCGGTACCACCGGCGACCCCAAGGGCGTGGTGATCAGCCACCGCAACGTGCTGCTGAACGCGCTGGCGCTGGACGGTGCGGTGGAACTCCCCGAGCACGCCGAGCACCTCTGCTACCTGCCCTTCGCGCATATCGCCGAGCGGATGCTGGGCATCTACCTGCCGGTCTTCCGCGCCTCGCAGGTCTATCTCTGCGCCGATCCGGCGGCCGTCGCGGCGAGCGCGCGTGAGCTGCGGCCGGTCCAGTTCTTCGGCGTCCCGAGGGTCTGGGAGAAGCTGGCGGCGTCCGTACGGGCCGCGCTGGCGCGGCTCCCGGAGGAGGCGCGGGCGGCGGTCGAGGCGGCGGGGGAGTGTGCCCGCGCCCACGTGGACTGCCGGCAGCGCGGGGAGCGGCCGTCCGCGGAGCTGGCGGCCCGGTACGCCCGGGCGAAGGCCGAGGTGCTGGACCCGCTGCTGGCCCGGGCCGGTTTCGACCGCCTCGTGTGGACGGCGAGCGCGTCCGCGCCGATGCCGCCGGAGGTGGTGCGCTTCTGGGCCGGTTTCGGCATCGTGATCATGGACGCGTGGGGGCTGACCGAGACGGCCGGCGTCGCCACGACCAACAGCCCCGGCGGATTCCGGCTGGGCTCGGTCGGCCGGCCGATCGACGGCGTGGAGGTACGGACGGCACCGGACGGGGAGATCGAGGTCCGGGGCCGGACGGTGTGTGCCGGCTATCTGCGGGCCGACGGGACGGTGGAGCCGGCCACCGACGCGGACGGCTGGTTCGCCACCGGCGACATCGGCCGGGTCGACGCGGACGGGTTCCTGTGGCTGACCGACCGCAAGAAGGAAATGATCGTGACCTCCACCGGCAAGAACGTCTCACCCGCGCTGGTCGAGAACACCCTCAAGGAGCACCCGCTCATCGGCCAGGCGCTGGTGCACGGCGACGGCCGGTCGTACCTGGTCGCGCTGCTGGTGCTGGACGCCGAGCCGGCCGCGGCCTGGGCGGCGCGACGGGGCATCGAGGGGACGGTGGCGGAGCTGGCCCGGCATCCGGCAGTCCAGGAGGAGATCGAGCGGGCCGTCGAGGCCGCCAACGCCCGTCTGAACCGCACGGAACAGGTCAAGCGATTTTCGCTGCTGAGCGAGGAGTGGGGGCCGGAAAGTGGCGAACTAACGCCGTCGTTGAAGCTGCGACGCCGTGTCATTCGCCACAAATACGGACAACTCCTTGAGCGAATGTACGCCATGTGATCTCGCCCACAGACGGGGGAGCGGTTTCCGGGGAAGGTGTGCCGTCGGCCGTTCGCGCGATCCGCGGAGCCGGTCTTGGTCCAGATCTCCCTGAAAGCGAGATGAACCAGTAGTGAGCGCAGAAACCGTCATCGATGAAGAACAGAGGTCATCAGACGGGGGGAGTGAGGCCCGGCAGGACGCGGGCGACGCCGGTTACAGCAAGGGGCTGAAGGGCCGGCACATCAACATGATCGCCATCGGCGGGGCGATCGGCACGGGTCTGTTCCTGGGGGCGGGCGGCCGACTGCACAGCGCGGGACCGGCGCTGGCCGTCGCGTACGCGGTGTGCGGCCTCTTCGCCTTCTTCGTCGTCCGGGCGCTCGGTGAGCTGGTGCTGCACCGCCCGTCGTCCGGTTCGTTCGTCTCGTACGCCCGGGAGTTCCTGGGCGAGAAGGGCGCCTACGTCGCGGGCTGGATGTACGTCGTGAACTGGTCGACCACCGGTATCGCCGACATCACCGCGATCGCCCTGTACACCCACTACTGGAGCCTGTTCACCAGCATTCCGCAGTGGGTGATGGCGCTGATCGCGCTGGCGGTGGTGCTCTCGATCAACCTGATCTCGGTGAAGATCTTCGGTGAGATGGAGTTCTGGTTCGCGATCATCAAGGTCGCGGCGCTGGTCGTCTTCATGTTCATCGGCATCTTCCTGCTGGCCACCCAGCACCAGGTCGACGGGCACACACCGGGTCTGCACCTGATCACCGACAACGGAGGCGTCTTCCCGACGGGTCTGCTGCCCGTGGTGATCGTGCTCCAGGGCGTCGTGTTCGCCTACTCCGCCGTCGAACTGGTCGGTGTGACCGCCGGTGAGACCAGCGAGCCGCACAAGGTCGTGCCCAAGGCCGTGAACTCGATCATGTGGCGGGTCGGCATCTTCTACGTCGGCTCGGTGATCCTGCTGGCGATGCTGCTGCCGTGGAATGTCTTCAGCGCCAACGAGAGCCCCTTCGTCACCGTGCTGTCCCACGTCGGCATCCCGCACGCCGGCGACGTGATGAACCTCGTCGTGCTCACCGCGGCGATGTCCAGTCTGAACTCCGGGCTGTACTCCACCGGCCGCATCCTGCGCTCGATGTCCATGGCGGGCTCCGCACCGAAGTTCGCCGGGCGGATGAACCGCAACCAGGTGCCGTACGGCGGCATCATGCTCACCTCCACGGTGTGCGTGCTCGGTGTCGGGCTCAACTACTGGCTGCCGGGCAAGGCGTTCGAGATCGTGATCAACATCGCGGCGCTGGGCATCATCAGCACCTGGTGCACGATCATGGTCTGCCACATGGTGTTCGTCCGGCGCTCGAAGGCCGGGCTGGTGCGGCGTCCGCGGTTCCGCCTCCCGGGCACGCCGGTCACCGATATCGCCACCATCGCCTTCCTGCTCGGCGTCATCGTGCTGATGTGGTTCGACGACGGCGTCGGCCGGCAGACCGTGATGCTGATCCCGGTCCTGGCCGCGGCGCTGGTCGGCGGCTGGTTCGCGGTGCGCGGCCGGGTCAACCGGATCGCCGAGGAACGCGAACTCGCCGAGTAGCCGCGCCGTCAGGCGCGCCCGGGTGATCGAGGGCGGCTGCGGAGGTCCGATGGGCTTCCGCAGCCGCCCTTTCGCACGGTCCGCGGTGCCCGGAGCGACGGCCCTACCCGGCGCTCCGGGCCGATTGTCAGTGGTCGCCCGTACCGTTGAGACATGGCTGGGAGAACGGGGGATGCCATGGGAATCGTCTACGTCAAAGGGGACGCCACGGCGCCGCGGGGCAAGGGCGTCAAGATGATCGTGCATGTCTGCAACGACCTCGGGGGCTGGGGCAAGGGCTTCGTGCTCGCCGTCTCCCGACGCTGGCCGGAGCCCGAGCGGGCCTATCGCCGCTGGCACCGCGAGCGCGCACGGAACGACTTCGGCCTGGGCGCCGCCCAGTTCGTGCCGGTCGCGGATCATCTGTGGGTGGCCAATCTCGTGGGGCAGCGGGGTATCCGTACCGGCAGCAAGGGCGTGCCGGTGCGGTACGAGGCGATAGCGGCCGGGCTGGGCCGGGTGGCGGACAAGGCGCTGGAGCTCGGTGCCTCGGTCCATATGCCGCGCATCGGCTGCGGGTTGGCGGGCGGCCGGTGGTCCCGGGTGGAGCCGCTGATATCCGCCCGGCTCGTCCGACGCGGGGTGGCGGTGACGGTCTACGACCAAACCGATGACCGAACCGATGACCGAGGTGAGGCCCACTGACGACCGCCGGCCGCCGATATCCGTAGGTCCTTGACGGCCGCCGACGGGCGACGGTCCCTGACGGCCGGCGGCGCCGCGGCGGCTGCCGCCGGCCGGCGCACCGGGGGCCGGCCGTTCGCCGGTCAGCCGCCGAGGAGTGGATAGTGGTCGGAGAGATTGGTGTAGGTGTAGTCCTTGCCCCAGCCGGAGACGGTCCAGGGTGCTGACTCCTCCTTGATCACCGTGTTCCGCCAACGGGCGGGCCGAGCATGCCCGTTGCGGAAGAGGACATAGTCCAGGTCGTCGCGGGGATCGTTCGGGTAGCGGTACCGGGCGACGGGGTTCTCCCGTGTGTCGAAGGAGTACGGATGGCCGGTGCGGCTGTCGGCCGGAGTCAGGTTGCCGTTGCTGAGCAGCGCGTTGTATTCGGGGCCGTGCGAGTCGATGTTCATATCGCCGGTGACGATGGCCTCCTCGTCCGCCGGGATGTTCTCGGCGGTGAGGAAGGCGTCCGTCTCCTTGAGCTGCTCGGCGCGGTCGGCGGCGGCCTCGCCGGCCCGGCAGCCCGAGTCGGTGGACTGGGTGTGGGTGCCCACCACATGCACCCTGCTGCCGTTCACGTCCAACACCGCATAGGCGAAGCCCTTGTTGGAGTAGGAGTCCGAGCCGCAGGCGTCCTTGTAGACGTACTGCAGCTCCCAGCGGTGATGCCGCGCGGGGCGGTGGCCGCGGAACCTCTCCTGGGCAGGGCGTAGTTACAAAGTTATTCGGTTAGTGTCTTTGTCGCCGGCGCGGTGTGCCGCCGGATGGCGGAGGAGTGTCGGGAGGGGGAGCCGTGGTGGAGGAAGGGTCGCTGCTCGCGCGGATGCTGGAGGGCGTACCGGCGGGTGATGTGCTGACGGAGAGAATCCTCGATGCGGCGCGCGAGCAGTTCATGACGTTCGGGCTACGGCGGTCCACCGTCGACGATGTGGCCAAGCGCGCGGGGGTTTCGCGGGTCACGGTCTACCGACGGGTCGGCAGCAAGGACGAGTTGGTGCAGCGGGTGCTGCTGCGGGAGTACCGGCACTTCGTCGCCGAGGTGGACGCGGCGGTGGCCGGGCTGCCGACGATGGAGGAGCGGATGGTGGAGGGGTTCGCCGCCATCCTGCGGCTGATTCGCGGCCACCCGCTGATCGGGGGGCTGCTGCGGCTGGAGCCGGAGACGATGCTGCCGTATCTGACCCTGGAGAGCGGCCCCTCCTTCCTGGCCATGCGGGGGTATCTGGCCGGGCATCTGCGGCGGGCCCGGCGCGGCGAGGGCCGGGGAGCGGGCGATCCGACGGCGGTCGCGGAGCTGATGGTGCGGATAACGGTGTCCTTCCTGCTGAACCCGGTGAGCTGCTTCGCGCTGGACGACGACGAGCAGGCCCGGGAGTTCGCCCGGCGGTACTTGGCCCCGCTGCTCGACCGCTGACGGACGAGCCGGCCCTCGACCGCGAGCCGGCCCGCGGGGGTGGCCTGCGGGCCGGACGCCAGGGTTTCTCCGGTGAAGACGGCGGTGACCAGGGCGGAGTCGGAGGCGTTGGCGCGCTCGCCGGCCTCGTCGAGGTCGCGGACCGCGTTGACCGCGACGACCGGACCGAAGGTCTCCTCGCACATGGCCGGGGAGTCCTCGGGGACATCGACCAGGACGGCGGGGTGGACGTACGGCGGGTGGACGATTCCGGACCGCCGCAGGCGGCGCGGGCGCCGGCGGCCAGGGCCTCCTTCATATGCCGCCGCACGGTGGCGAGTTGGGTGAGCAGGGCCCACTGGTGGACGGCGAGCGGGCCGGAGGGGATGCGGCGGGGGGCCGAGGCGCGGCGCGTGCGTTGCGGGCGGCCCAGTCGAGGTGGACCAGGGCCGGCAGTGCCTCGGCCCGCGCGTCGTGCGCCGGCTTGCCGGTTTCGGTGCTGATCCGCTCCACGAACTCGTCCGTCCGCCGGGCCGGGGAGCGCTTCCAGCGAGCAGCCGGGCACGGCGGCCCGACCGGCCGCAGGCCGCCCGGCCGAGGGTCGCCGCACGGGCCCGGCCGGTGGCCGCCCGGATCTCCTCGGGGTCGTGCGCGGGGTGTTCGTCGACCGGTGCGCCGGTGACGGGGGAGCGGGAGAGCAGCGCGGTCTATCGGGCGTCCTCGCAGGGCAGCGGTCGCAGCGGTCGGTGCCGGGCCCAGGCGGGCCCGAGGTCGTCGAGGGTGTAGCCGAACGGGTAGGAGCGGGGCTCGGCAAGACCGGGGCGGGACTCGGGCCGGGCCGGCAGCAGCCGGACGAATGCCGCGCGGGCGCGGATCGTGCGGTGGGCCAACATCCGCAGCCAGGGCGGCTGTTGGGGAAAGCCGAGGGCGCACAGCAGTGGCTCGTCCAGCAGGGCGAGAGTGAAGCGGGCGAGGGCGGGGCGGAGCGCAGCCGGGTACCAGGTGGCCATCACCCGGAAGGTGGCGTTGGCGACACGGTGGTTGGCCGGGTCGTAGGCGAACATCTCGGCTTCGTAGTCGTCGAGGAGCTTTTCGAAACCGGCCATGGTGCGCGGGGCGCCCTCGATGCCCATCATCCCGGCCAGCTTGTGCCCGACCAGGGCGAGGGCCTGGTGCTCGTTGGCGCACAGCGGGCGCCATCCGTAGCGGTCGATCCAGCGCTTGGGGCCGACGACGGTGGTGGCGAGGACGTAGCGGTAGTCGTCGTCGGCGATGCGGTAGCGGCCGTGGATGCGGTTGAGGTGGCGGGCGGCGGCGCGGCCCCGCGCGGAGTCGAAGCCCTCGGCCGCCATTTCGTACCCGAAGAGCAGCGTGTCGTCGTAGCGCTTCTGTCCGTATCGCTCGAACTCCCGGGTCCGGTCGAGGAGTTGGGAGATGCGCGGTACGCCGTAGTCGCGCAGGAAGGCGATCGAGACGCCTTGTGTGTAGTCCCACGGGAATTCGTACCGGGTGATCCAGCGGAAGATCTGCTCGAAGTCCCGCTCCGGGTCCATCCGGCGGATCTCCCGCAGCCGGCTGTAGCGGCCCATGGCGCGTACCTCCTGACGTCGTGGCCTTCTGTGGCCATCGGGTGGATTGCCTGGCCCTGTCGACGAACTCCCTTCCCTCCGCTGCCCTTCAGGCGGACGACGGGAGTTGGGCGACAGGAGCTAGTGACCGCTCAGGACCGTGTAGCGGACGTCCGCGGCGTCGACGAGGACCTGGCCCGCGGTGACCGGTTCCATGGTCAGTTCGGGGAGTCGGACGGCGATCGGGAGATCGGCCGGCACGATGTCCGCGCCGATGCAGAGCTGAGGGGTGCCGACCTTCAGCCAGGGGATGTCCAGGGAGCCCCTGAGGTAGGTGGCGTAGACATCGACGTTCCGGATGTCGAGCCGGACGTCGAGGGTGTGCGGTGTCCCGTCCGGGCCGGGAACTCGTAGGCGGTAGTGGTCGGCGACGATACGGGCGGCGTGCACCCAGAGCACCTTGATCCGGCCGCCGCCGACGGTGGGCAGGTACGTCGCGCCGTGGATGATCGCGTCGGTGGACGCCAGGCGGGTGGCGCCCACGGTGGGGAAGTAGGGGCTGACCGGGTAGGCGGCGCGGCCGGGGCCCGGCTGGTCGCCGACGACCAGCGGCGGGGCGAGCGGGGTGAGGTCGCCGGGGTCGCCGATCGTGCCGGGCCGGGCGGTGGTGGTGGGCGGTGCGGGGCGGTCGCCGCCGGAGGGGGGCGGGCCGGTGGGGCCGGGGGTGCCGGCGCCGCCGGTGTCGACGCCGGTGAGGCAGGGGAGGGCGACGTCGCCGAGCGCGTGGCGGGGGTCGCCGGTGGCCGGGCGGGCGGTCGCGGCGCGTGCCGGGGCGGCGACCGCGAGCCCCGCGGCGAGGACGAGCGGCAGGGCGAGGGCGAGGGCGGAGGCGCCCGGTACCGGCGGCCGGACGCGCCGGCCCTCAGGTGCTTTTGGGCCGGCGGTCACCGCCCCGGCGGCTGCCGCGGACTCCTGCTCGGCCGGCCGGCCGCCGTCCGCTCCCGGAACGTCGGGGAGCCAGCCGAAGGCCATCGACGAGCCGAGCAGCCCCAGCCCGCAGCCGATCCCGAAGCCGCCCAGATTGGTGGTGGCGAGGGAGACGAGCGAGGCGATGGCGGTGACGACGGAGACGAACATCCGCTGGGCGGGGGCGAAGACGAAGAACAGCCCGCCGGCGATCAGCACCAGCCCGACGCCGATCGCGGACATCGCGCCGATGCCGACCCGCAGCATCAGCGGCAGCGGGGCGAGCGGCAGCGCGATCAGCTCCAGGCCGCCGGCCACCGCCCACAGTCCGGCCCAGAACGGCCGGCGGCGGCGCCAGGACCGCAGCGGCCGGCGCAGTCCGGGCGCGGGCAGGATCCGGTCGAGCCAGCTGCCGGTCTCCTTGGCGAGCTCGGCGAGAAAGCCGAGGACAAAGGTGATCACGGGTGGTCTCCTCTCGGCTGGTGGTCCCGGCTAGTAGCACTCCTTGCCGGTGCGGCTGAGCTCGATGTCGACCCGGTCGAGGGTCAGCGAGCCACCGTTCGAGGCCCAGGCGGTGCTCCTGACGTCCCGGGCGAGCGCGGTGCTCGCCTGTACCCCGAAGAGACCCCGCGGACCGCTGACTCCCGGCGCGCCGCCGAGAGTTGACGCGTCCCGGCCCGCCTGGACACCGGTCACCCGGCCGCCGCTGCTGGTCAGCGCATCGGCGTCGACGACGAGGTTCTCGCCCGTGACGGGCCTCTCGCCGCCGGACCGGACGAGCAGCGACACCTCGCCGACCAGCGGCAGCTTCTGCTTCATCGACAGGCAGACCCCCTTCGCCGTACCGGACTTGATGCCGGCCAGCAGGACGGCATGGCCGGTGCCGTCCGTGCTGCCGAGCGAGGACGGGAAGCTGGAGATCCCCCGGCCGGTGATCTCGTCGGCGGAGACCTTGAAGTTCTTGCCGGACACCGCGAAGGACGCCGCCATCGCCCCCTGCGCCAGGGCGATCACCACCGCGCCGACACAGGCCACCCCGGGCACCAGCATCACCGCGGTGCGCTTCCAGTGCGTACGTCCTTCGGGGCTCAACTCACGTGTTCTCACGGCCATTTCGGGGCCTCCCGACGGTGGTGAGTCAATGTTACAAAGACTATTGACTTGTTTCACGAGTCGCGTCAACACTGCCGGCACGGTTTCACCAGGGAGGCAGGAGGGACACCGTGACATCAGCCGACATCCCCTTCGACCATCCGGCACCGCACTCTCTCTCGCAGGTCCGGGCGCCGCGCCGCGGCGGTATGGCCTGGCGCCATTTCGGCGACACCCGCGCCTTTCTGACGTCGCCTCAGCTGTTGCTGCTCCAGGTCGCCCACCCCGTGGTCGGCGCCGGCGTCGCCGACCACTCGGACTTCCGCGCCGAGCCCTGGCAGCGGCTGCTGCGCACCGTCGGCTCGCTGGGCACCGTGATCTACGGCGGGCAGGCCGCCGCCACGGCCGAGGCCCGGCGGCTGATCGAGGTCCACCGGGGGATGAAGGGCACCGACGCCGCCGGTCGCCGCTACCACGCGCTGCACCCCGAGGCGTACCACTGGGTGCACGCCACCCTCGTCCGCGGCCCGGTCGACGCGCTGCGGCTGTTCGGCAGGGGTCTCACGGCGGACGAGACCGAGGAGTACTACCGCGAGATGCGGGACGTCGGCCGGGTCTGGGGGCTGAAGGACCATCATCTCCCGCCGGACTGGGCGTCGTTCTGCGCGTACTACGACGCCGTGGTCGCCGAGCGACTGGAGTGCAACCGCTCGGTGCGCGATGTCCTCGACGAGCTGGCCCATCCGCAGAAGCCGCCGGTGCGGTGGCTCCCGGCGTTCCTGTGGCGGCCGTTCGCCGCGCTCGCCTCGCACTACGCGCTGCTGGTCACCGTCGGTGTGCTGCCGCCCGTGCTGCGTGACCGGCTCGGGCTGCGCTGGACCGACCGGCAGCAGCGCCGGCTGCGGCGGTTCGCCCGCGTGGTGCGCTGCCTGACGGCCCTGGTGCCGCCGCCGCTGCGGATCGCCCCGGCGATGTTCCTGGCGTACTGGCACACCCACCGGCCCGGGACGGACCCGCACACCCGGCGACCGCTGGGGGCCACCGTATGATGAGTAATGATATGAATACGGTACGAATGGCCCCCAATCCCCCGCCGCCCGGAGGCGTGCTCTGGTCGCTGGTCGGGGACATCCGCACGCTGCTGACGCTGCCCGCCGCGCTGACGATGCAGGTCGCGCACCCCGCGGTGGGGGCCGGCGTGGACGATCACTCGGTGTTCCGCACGGACCCGTGGGGGCGCGGCGAGCGCTCGCTGGTCTCGCTCCAGCTGTGGGTCTACGGCGGGGAGCGGGCGGCCGAGGAGGGGCGGCGGCTGCGGAGGCTGCACCGGACCATCCAGGGCACCGACGCCCACGGCCGCAAGTACCACGCGCTCACTCCTGCCCACTACGCCTGGGTGCACGCCACCGGCTTCCCGGTGTTCCGGCACACCCAGCGCTATCTCGGCCGCCCCTTCACCCCGGCGCAGGAGCGGCAGCTGTACGCGGAGTGGCTCCAGGTCGGCCGGGTCCTGGGCATCCACGACCGCGATATGCCGCAGACCATCGAGGAGTTCTGGCCGTACTACCGCAAGGTGCTCGACAACGAGCTCGAAGAGACCGTGGTGGTACGGGAGTTGATCGCCACCGACCGGCAGATGCCGGTGCCGGACCGGGGCCCGCGGGCGGTGCGGTGGCTGCTGCGGCTGACCTGGCCGGTACTGCTGCCGCGGTTCCTGCGCTTCCGGCGGTTCGTCACGGTCGGGCTGATGCCGCCGGACGCACGGCAGGCCATCGGGCTGGAGTGGACCGACGAACAGGAGCGGCGGCTGCGGCGGTTCGGGCGGGTGGTGCGGATCGTGGTGCCGCTGCTGCCGGAGCGGCTGCGGTTCATGCCGCCCGCGCGGCGGGCCCGCCGCGCGCACCGGGCGGCCCACCGGGAGCGGGGGGGAGCGGC
>NZ_KN708638.1:7298412-7304195 GCF_000805335.1 Streptomyces sp. CT34
CGGGCGGCGCCAGGGGGTCCCCGGTGCCCCCCGCCGGTCGGCTCAGTGGCCGATGTGCATGGCGTGGGTGGCGGCGATCTGCTTCCAGGACTTGGGCTGGGCGACGAGGCCGGAGCCGGCGAACGCCCGGGTGACCGCGCCCGTCGCCGGCTTGGACGGCTGGAACAGCCAGGTGTGGAAGAAGTCGGCCAGCGGCTTGCCGGACTTCTTCTCGGCGAACGCCACGAAGTCCGCGACCGAGGCGTTGCCGTACTTGTTCTCCGTCGGCCAGGACTTGAGGATGCCGAAGAAGACCTTGTCGCCGACCTTGTCGCGGAGCGCCTGGAGGGCCAGCGCACCGCGGTCGTAGACGGCCGTGTCGAACTGCTTGTCCGCGCCCGGGTCGCCCGGCTTGACCGTCCAGAACGGGTCGTTCGCCGGGTGCTGGGCGTAGACGTAGTCCGCGAGTTGCTGTGCGGTGCCCTCGCCCTCCTTCTCCGACCACAGCCACTGGGTGTAGGCGGCGAAGCCCTCGTTGATCCAGATGTCCTTCCAGTCCTTGAGCGACACGCTGTCGCCGTACCACTGGTGGGCCAGCTCGTGCACCACGACCGAGACGTTCGTCCCCTTGTCGAAGGCCGCCTTGCCGTAGAAGGGGCGGGTCTGGGTCTCCAGCGCGTAGTGCGCCGGGACGTTCGGGACGTAGCCGCCGACCGAGTTGAACGGGTACGGGCCGAAGACGCTCTCCAGCCACTCGGTGACCTCGGTGGTGCGCTCGATGCTCGCCCGCGCCGACCCCAGGTTCGCGCCGAGGTCCGGGCTGACCGCGTTGATCACCGGCAGGCCGTCGGCGGTCCTGTCCGTGGTGATGTCGAACTTGCCGATGGCCAGCGTCGTCAGATACGTCGCCTGCGGCTTGTCCGAGCGCCAGTTGTAGCGCGTCCAGCCGAGTTTGGAGGTCTGCGAGGCCAGCACGCCGTTGCTGAGCGCCTGGGTGCCGTCCGGGACCGCGATGGAGATGTCGTAGGTCGCCTTGTTGCTGGGGTGGTCATTGCTCGGGAACCACCACACGGCCGACTCCGGCTCCTGGGCCACCACCCCGCCGTCGGGCGTACGGGCCCAGGCGGTGAAGCCGTCGATCTTCAGCTCGGACGGCTTGCCCGCGTAGCGGACGACCACGCTGATGTCCTTGCCCTTCTCCAGCGGCGTGGCCGGAGTGACCTCCAGCTTGTGCTTGCCGGAGGTGGCGACCGTGGCCTTCTTGCCGTTCACCCGGATCTCGCTCACCTTGAGGCCGAAGTCCAGGTCGAAGCGGGAGAGGTCCTGGGTGGTCTTGGCGAGCAGCGTCGCCGTGCCTTCCAACAGGTCCGTCTTCGGCTGGTACTTGAGCCGCAGGTCGTAGTGGGAGACGCGGTACCCGCCGTTGCCGCTGTAGGGGTAGTAGCTGTCGCCCACACCCGGGGCGCCCGGCGTGCCGTGTACATCGGCCTTGGTGGCGGCTGATGCCGGGATCGCCAGCAGCAGGCTGAGCGCGGCAGCGCCCGGGACCAGGAGTCTGTGACGCACGAGTCCTCCAACTCGTAGGGGAGGTGGATCCCTTCGGACCTTATGTACTCATCCGGGGCACGTCATGTCCATGGCCCCACCTGACACATGACCGACATCTGGTCGTCACGGACCTCGGAAAACCCCCTTCTGTACGGGAGTTGACCCGCGCTACCGTCCGCCCGTGACGATACGTACGGGAATTCCCCACATCCCCTGGAAATCGCTCGTGGTGGCGACCGCCCTCGCCCTCTTCGCGCTGCTCATCGCCCCGCACCCGGCGGGCGCGGCCTCCTCCTCCGGCGAGAGCAGACCCGTCTACTCCTACGACCACGCGATCCGCGAATCGGTCTGGGTCGACACCCGGCTCGACGACGACGGACACGGGCACACCGACCGGGTCGCGGTCGACATCATCCGTCCCTCCGAACCCGCCCGCCAGGGCCACCGCATACCGGTGATCATGGACGCGAGCCCCTACTACTCCTGCTGCGGACGCGGCAACGAGAGCCAGAAGAAGACCTACGACAAACAGGGCCGCCCGGTCCAGTTCCCGCTCTTCTACGACAACTACTTCGTGCCCCGCGGCTATGCGACCGTCCTCGTCGACCTGGCCGGAACCAATCGCTCCGACGGCTGCGTCGACGTCGGCGGGCGCTCCGACATCCAGTCCGCCAAGGCCGTGGTCGACTGGCTCAACGGCCGCGGACGCGCCTACACCGCCCGCACCGGCGGCAAACCCGTCACCGCCGACTGGTCCAACGGCAGGACCGGCATGATCGGAAAGAGCTGGGACGCCACCATCGCCAACGGCGTCGCGGCCACCGGAGTCCCCGGCCTGAAGACCATCGTCCCGATCTCCGGCATCTCCTCCTGGTACGACTACTACTTCGCCAAGGGCGCCCCGCTCGACGACTCCGGCCCCGACCAGCTCGCCAAGATGGTCGAGAACCCCGGCGCGCACCAACACTGCGCCGCCGTACAGAAGAAGCTGGTCGACGGGGCCCCGCGCAACGGCGACTGGACCGGCCTGTGGAGCGAGCGGGACTACGTCCGCAACGCGGGCAAGGTCCGCGCCAGCGTCTTCCTCGTCCATGGGATGCAGGACCTCAACGTCCGCACCAAGCACTTCGGCCAGTGGTGGGACGCGCTCGCCCGGCACGGCGTCCAGCGCAAGATCTGGCTCTCCCAGACCGGCCATGTCGACCCCTTCGACTACCGCCGCGGGGACTGGGTGCACACCCTGCACCAGTGGTTCGACCACTATCTGATGGGCTACCACAACGGGATCGAGCACGCCCCGATGGCCGACGTCGAGCGGGCGCCCGACACCTGGTCGACGGATGCGCGCTGGCCGGCGGCCGGCACCGCGCCCGTCGTCCTGCACCCCCGCAACGGGACCACCGCGGGCGTCGGCACCCTGGGCACCCGGCCCGCGCCGCACGGGGCGAGTGCCTCCTTCACCGACGACCCCAAGCTGAGCGAGACGGACTGGGCCGCCCACATCGACCAGGCGACACCCGCGAAGGCCGGGTTCACCACCGGGCCGCTGACCGCGCCGCTGCGGTTGTCCGGCTCCGGCACGGTGACCGTCACCGCCACCCCCAGCACCTCCTCCGCCCATCTCTCCGCCGTCCTGGTCGACCTCGGTCCGGCCACCCTGCGCAACTACGCGGCCGACGGCGAGGGCATCGTCACCCTCGACAAGCGCACCTGCTGGGGCGCCGGGAACAAGGGTGACACCGGCTGCTTCAAGGAGACCGCCGCCGACGTCCAGAAGGCGAACTACACGGTCTTCAGCCGCGGTTGGGCCGACCTCGGTCACTGGGGCGATCCCCGCAAGGGCCGCCCGCTGACCCCCGGCAAGCCGTACACCATCACTCTCGACCTGGCCGCCACCGACCACATCGTGCCCGCCGGGCACCGGCTCGCGCTGATCGTGGCCGGCACGGATGCCGGACTGATCGACCCGCCCGCGTCCCACCCGCGGCTCACCCTCGACCTGTCCCGCACCGCGGCGCGGCTGCCGCTGACGGGCGGGGCGCCGGCCACCGCGCACGCGATCCGCACCCCGTGACCGGGTGACCGAAGGGAGACACCGCTCGTGAGGCTCCGCTCCCGCGGCCTCGCCGCCGGCGCGCTCGCGGTCGGCCGCACGGACCCGTTCCGGGCACCGGCCGCCGCGTGAGCACGTCGTCGACGACGGCCGGGAGCGGACTCTGCGCTACCCGGCCGGGCCGACGGGCCCGGTTGGGTGGCGTCACGGGACCGCGGCGGGACGCCCGTCTCGCTGCGGCAGCCGCCGCGGGCGGACCGGTGCCGCCGCTGCGCCCGCCGAGGAGCGCCGGTGCCGCCGCCGCTCGACGGGCGGGCATGCCGTCAGCTCACGGCCGGGACGCGGGTGGGCCGGGCTCCTGAGCCGTGCCGAACTCCTCCCGCACCAACCGCAGCACCTCGTCCGCACAGCCCCACGCGACGGTCACCCCCGCGCCCCCGTGCCCGTAGTTGTGGACGCATCGCGTCCCGTCCGGCAGCCGTTCCGTGGCCAGCCGGACCGCCGGACGGGCCGGGCGCAGCCCCACCCGGTGGGCCAGGACCCGGGCCCGCGCCAGCGCCGGGAAGAACCGTGCGCAGCGCGCCACGATCGCCTCCGCCACCGCCGGGTCCGGCTCCCGCGACCACGCGTTCTCGCGCGCCGTACCGCCCAGCACGACTCCGAAGGGCTGCGGCAGGACATACGCGGTCTCCGCCGCCGCGGAGTCCGCGGTCGCCAGCCAGGTGTCGATCCCGGGGTTCTCCACGATCACCAACTGCCCCTGAACCGGGTACACCTGCGGATCCGGGACGAGCTCGCGGGCACCCAGACCGGAGCAGTTCACGACCGTCCCGGCGCCTCGGCCCGCCTCCCCGAGCGAGGTGACCACGCGCCGCTCCACGACCCCGCCCGCTGCCGCCAACCGCCGCTCCAGATACCGGAGATGGGTCGGCATGTCCACGAGCGGGGTGCGCGCCCGACGGCCGGAACCGTACCCCTCGGGCAGCTCGTCGGGGCGCGCGGGCCGCATCCCGGGGACCGCGTCGTACCAGGCGCCGAGGCCGTCCGCGCCCGGCTCGGCGGCCACCTCCACCATGGTGCCGGCCACCATCCGCGCACCGGTCTCCGCGGGCCGCTCCGCCAGTCCGGCGAGCACCTCGAAGGAGCGCAGCGACCACCGCACCGCATCGTCGTACGGCTGGATCCGGTAGGGCCAGCACAGCGCCCCGGCCACGGCCGAGGTCGTCTCGCCGGCCGCGTCGCGGGTCAGCAGCCGCACCCGGTACCCGTTCTCGGCGAGCACGATCGCCGAAGTCAGGCCGATCACCCCGCCGCCGACCACACACACCCCGGCCTCCCCGGCGGCGTCCACCACACTCTTCGCCATCTGCGCGCCCTTCCGTGATCTTGGTGTAACCCTCCGGCAGCCGGCCGGACGAAACCGGACCCAGGTCCTGTCGTCGAACTCCCGCCTGCCGGGCGACGCCCTGCACGTACTCTCGCCGCACCGGGCTTCGACCCCGGTACTCCAAGTACAGGGGCCGTCGCCCGGCAGGCCGAGAGCACGCACCGGACGCCGCCCGGCCCGCCCTTCGGGCGGACGACGGGAGTTCGACGACAGGACCTAGGGTGGTGGCAGCACCGTCGGCCGATGACGCCCCTCGGATCCCGCCACCCCTGTCGGCGTACCCACGCCATCGCCCGAGGAGACCCATGCCCCGCGCCCCGCGCGCCGTGCCCGCCTGGCTCGCCCACCCCCTCCGCTGGCAGCGGCTGCCCGTGCCGTGGCCGGCGGTCGTCCGGGGCGCGCTCTGCGCGGGGCCGCTGCTCGCCGCGGGGATCGCGACCGGGCACCCGGCGCCCGGTGTACTCGCCGCACTCGGCTCCATGCTGGCCGGGGTCAACGACCGCCCCGGCACCCGGCGCACCGGCATCGTCCACATCGGACTGCCCGCGCTGGCCGCGGCGTTCGGGATGCTGACGGGCGGTGCGCTGCGGGTGGCCGACCCCGGCTGGTGGCTGGTGCCGGCGCTCTGCGCGGTCGGCTTCGCCTCCGGCGCGGTCAGCGTCACCGGCCCGGTGCACTCCACCGCCGGCATGCAGATGCTGGCCGCCACCATCCTCGGCGCGGGCATGCCGCTGCCCGGCGCGCCCTGGGCGAAGGCGCTGTACGTCCTCGCCGGCTGCCTCTGGCTGCTCCTGCTGCGGCTGGTGCTGCGCCCGC
>NZ_KN708638.1:7304205-7305654 GCF_000805335.1 Streptomyces sp. CT34
GGTCTACGACGCGCTCGCCGGCGCCCTGGCAGCAGTTGGCGGACCCGGTGCCGAACCCGCCCGGCGCCGGCTCACCGCCGCACTGGACCGCGCGGACGAGGCGCTGCGGCTGCGCCGCCTCACCAGCCGGCTGCTGCGCCGGCCCACCCGTACCGAAGAGCTGCTGCTGGCCGAACGGTTCGCCGCGGCCACCGCGCTGTGCGAGGCCAGTGTCGCGCTGCTGTGGGAGGCCCGCCCGCTGCCGGCGCGGGTCGCCCAAGGCCCCCGGCGGTTCGCCGAGGCGCTGCGCACCGGGCGCCCGCCGGGCCGGCTGTCGGCCCCGGAGAACAGTTCCGCGGCGCGCGGGGCCTTCGACCGCGCGCTGCTGGACGCCGCGGTCGCCTTCGCCCGCGAACGGCCCCTGCCGCGGCCGTCGTTCGCGCCACCGGCCATGGGTACCGCGGCGGGCGGCGCGCTCGGGCCCGCCGGGCGGGACTACGGACTGCGGGTCGCCGTCTGCATCGGCGCCAGCGCCGCCGTCGCCCTGCTGCTGCGCGCCGATCACTGGTACTGGCTCCCCACGACCGTCACCTTCCTCGTCAAGCCGGACCTGGGCCCGCTGTTCTCCCGCACGGTGAACCGCTTCACCGGCACCGCGGGCGGCGTACTGGTCTTCGCCGGCACCGGACTGCTGCTGTCGGGGAGCTGGTGGCCCGCGCTGGTGGCCGGGGCGGGCGGCGCGCTGCTGCCGTTCGCCACCCGGCACTTCGCCCTCCAGACCGGCGCGATCACCCTCATGGTGCTGTCGTTCGTGTACGCCGGCGGCGCCCGACAGGCCCCCGCCGAACGGATCGTGGACACCGCCATCGCCTGCGCGATCGTCCTCGTCGTCGGTCATCTGCCGCGGCTCGCGGACCCGCACCGCCGGGTCGGCCAGCGGGTCACCGCGGCACTGCGCGCCACCGAACGCTTCCTCCGCCACGTCCTCGCGCCCCGCCCGGACGGCGCCGCCGCCGACCCCGGCGAGCGGCCGGCGCTGCGCCGGGCCGCCTACCGGGCGCTGGCCGAGGCGCGGGCGGCGGCCGAGACCGCCGCGGCCGAACTGCGGCCCGCCCGCGCCCCCGACTGGCTGACCGTCGTCACCGCCGCCGAACGCATCGTCGACGCCACCACCGCCTGTGCCGTACGCCTCGACCACGGCGCCCGCCGCCCGGACCCCGACGAGGCCGAACGGCTCTGCCAGGCGCTGTCCGCCATGGCCGGCGCCCTGGAGGACCCGCGCCGGCACCGCGTCACCGGCACCCCGCCGCCCGCGCTGCGCCCGGTCCCCGACTGCGCGACCCTCACCGACGTGGCCGCCGAACTGGAGCGGCTGCGAGGGTACGCGGGGGCGGCGTGACCGTTGTCCCGCTGCGACCGCTGTCCCGCCGTGACCGCTGTTCCACCGTCGCGGGGAGCCGGCGGCGGGGG
>NZ_KN708638.1:7305664-7313294 GCF_000805335.1 Streptomyces sp. CT34
GAAGCTGACCCACAGCGGTGCGCGGTAGCCGAACCCGGCGGCCAGCGCGATGCCGCCGGCCCAAGGGCCGGTCGCGGCACCCACGTTGAGCGCGGCCGTCGCGAACCCGCCGCCCAGGGTGGGTGCCCCGGCCGCCGCGTAGAGCACCTGGGAGACCAGGGTGCCCCCGACGGCGAAGGAGAGCGTGCCCTGGACGAGGACCAGTACGAGCGTGGCCACCGCGTTCCCGGCCGTGAGCGCGAAGACTGCCCAGCCCAGGAGCAGGGCCAACCCGCCGCCCGACAGGAGCTGTTGGGGCCGGTGGTCCGCCAGCCGCCCGCCGGCGGTGACACCGGCGAACGAGCCCACTCCGAACAGCGCCAGCACCGCCGGCACCGCGGCGGTGCCGAACCCGGTGACCCCGGTGACCAGTGGCGCGAGGTAGGTGAAGGTGCAGAAGGTCGCGCCGTTGACGAGGGCGGCCAGCAGCAGGGGCACCAGCAGCCGCGGGCTGCGCAGCGCCCGCAGCTCACGGCGCGCACGCGGGGCCGGGCCGTCGACACCGCTCGCGGGGGTAACGTCGCCGCCCGGCACCGACCGTGGAATCGCGAACACGGCCGGCAGCGACACCAGCGCCACCGCCCAGAACGCCGCGCGCCAGCCCCACTGTTGCCCCAGCACCGCGCCCGCCGGGACGCCCGCGATACAGGCTAGGGTGGTACCGCCCAGCAGGACGGAGGTGGCCCGGCCCTTGGCGTCCGGTGCCACCAGACCGGCCGCGGTCGCCAACGCCACCGCCAGGAACCCGGCGTTGGCCAGCGCCGCCACCACGCGGGTGGCGAGCAGCACCCCGAAGCTGGTGGTGACCGCGCCCAGAACGTGGACGAGCAGGAACACGATCAGGAAGGCCGGCAGCGCGCGCCGCCGCGACCAGCGCAGGCCCAACAGCGCCATCAGCGGCGCCCCGACGATCATCCCGACCGCGAACGCCGAGGTCAGCGAGCCCGCCACCGGGATCGACAGCTGCATGTCGCGCGCGATGTCCGGCATCAGCCCGGACAGCATGAACTCGGATGTGCCCTGCGCGAAAACCGCCAGCGCGAGCACGTACAGAACGAATGGCATCAATCGACTCCGCAACCACACCACGGGTCGGCACGGGCCGGTACGGCGCCTTCGACAGGGGCGCCGACGCGGGTCCGGAGGGACCGGCACAACCGGCACCACCGGCCCGGCCGACGGGGAAGCGGCAGCCCCGGCTACCGCATGACAAGACCTGCCGTGTGGGCGGCGATCCGGTGGTGGGGAAGGGAGAACCTCGGCGCGAGAGCGGGCGCAACGGGCCGGAGCGGCACGTCAGTCCGACGAGGCGCGGCGGTGCCGCCGCACTGCAACGGCAGTACAGGGGCCGCGCATCGGCAACGCGAGGGGCCACCGGACGGCGCCCGGTGGCTAGCGTCTTGAGGACTCGGGGCTGGACATGATCCGCAGGCTAACCGAGCCGGACATCAGCCGTCCACGCAATTCCGTTGCGCACCGGCCCCGGGCGCGGAAGGGCGCGGTTGTGCGGCACGCCCCGGCCAACAGACCGGGCGGCGGCGGGAATTCCTCCCGCCGCCGCCCGGATCAGGTCGCCGACCTCACCGGCCGCCGTTGCCGCCCAGCAGCCCGGCACGCCGGAGCGCGTCCGCCATCGCGTCGTTGACCGGCGCGGCGTCCCGGCCGCCGCGGCGCTCGCCGCCGCGCTGCCCGCCGCCCTGCCGCTGCCGCGGCGCACCGCCCCGACCGCCCTCGCGGGCCCCGCCGCTGCCGCCGCGGCGCTCACCGCCGGCACCGCCGCGCCGCTCGCCGCCGCCGGCCGCCGCGCCCTTGCCGGGCTCGTCGTCCAGCCGCAGGGTCAGCGAGATCCGCTTGCGCGGAATGTCGACGTCGAGCACCTTGACCCGGACGATGTCGCCCGGCTTGACCACGTCCCGCGGGTCCTTGACGAAGCTCTTCGACATCGCCGAGACATGGACCAGCCCGTCCTGGTGCACGCCCACGTCCACGAACGCCCCGAAGGCCGCGACGTTGGTCACCACGCCTTCCAGGAGCATCCCGGGTGCCAGGTCGCCGATCTTCTCCACGCCCTCCTTGA
This sequence comes from Streptomyces sp. CT34, assembly GCF_000805335.1. Lineage (GTDB taxonomy): Bacteria > Actinomycetota > Actinomycetes > Streptomycetales > Streptomycetaceae > Streptomyces. Next base: position 7,307,781 of record NZ_KN708638.1, read on the forward strand.
AGGTGGCCGTCCTGAAGACCGGACGCGGGTCCCGGCCCGGCTTCTCCAGCTCCTGGAGGATGTCGGTGACCGTCGGCAGTCCGAAGGAGTCGTCGACGAAGTCCGCCGCGCGCAGCGTGCGCAGCACGGCCGTGTTGCCGATCAGCCCGCCGACCTCGGTGCCCGCCGTGCGCACCATCCGGCGCACCACCGGATACGCCTCCGGGTGCACGCTGGAGGCGTCCAGCGGGTCGTCGCCGCCCCGGATCCGCAGGAAGCCCGCACACTGCTCGTACGCCTTCGGGCCGAGCCGCGCCACGTCCTTGAGGGCCTTGCGGGAGCGAAACGGGCCGTTGCCGTCCCGGTGGGCCACGATGTTCTCGGCCAGCCCGGAACTGATACCCGACACCCGTGAAAGCAGCGGCGCGGAGGCGGTGTTGACGTCCACCCCGACGCCGTTCACGCAGTCCTCGACGACCGCGTCCAGCGAGCGGGACAGCTTCACCTCGGAGAGGTCGTGCTGGTACTGGCCGACCCCGATCGACTTGGGGTCGATCTTGACCAGCTCGGCCAGCGGGTCCTGGAGGCGCCGGGCGATGGACACCGCGCCGCGCAGCGACACATCCAGCTCCGGCAGTTCCTGCGAGGCGAACGCGGAGGCCGAGTAGACCGAGGCACCCGCCTCGGACACCATCACCTTCGTCAGCTTCAACTCCGGCTGCGCGGCGATCAGATCGGCCGCCAGCCTGTCGGTCTCCCGGGAGGCGGTGCCGTTGCCGATCGCGATCAGCTCGACGCCGTGCTCCCGCGCCAGCCGCGCCAGCGTGGCCAGCGACTGGTCCCACTTCTGCTGCGGTACGTGCGGGTAAATGGTGTCCGTCGCCGCCACCTTGCCGGTCGCGTCGACCACCGCCACCTTCACGCCCGTACGGAAACCGGGGTCCAGGCCCATCGTGGCGCGGGTGCCGGCGGGCGCGGCGAGCAGCAGATCGCGCAGGTTCGACGCGAAGACCCGCACCGCCTCGTCCTCGGCGGCCTGCCGCAGCCGCAGCCGCAGATCGATCCCCAGGTGCACCTGGATCCGGGTGCGCCACGCCCAACGGACCGTGTCCTGAAGCCACTTGTCGGCCGCCCGGCCCCGGTCGACGATCCCGAAGCGGTGCGCCACCGCCTGCTCGTACGCGCTGGGGCCCTCGCCGGCCGCCGACGGGTCCTCCGGCTCCAGGACGAGATCGAGGATCTCCTCCTTCTCGCCGCGGAACATCGCCAGCACCCGGTGGGACGGCAGCTCGGTGAACGGCTCCGCGAAGTCGAAGTAGTCGGCGAACTTGGCGCCGGCCTCCTCCTTGCCCTCGCGCACCTTCGACGCGACCCGCCCGCGCGACCACATCCGCTCGCGCAGCTCACCGATCAGATCCGCGTCCTCGCCGAACCGCTCGGTCAGGATCGCCCGCGCGCCCTCCAGGGCCGCGGCGGGATCGGCGACGCCCCGGTCCGCGTCCACGAACGCCGCGGCAGCCGCCGCCGGCTCCACCGAAGGGTCGCCGAGCAGCCCCTCGGCCAGCGGCTCCAGACCCGCCTCCCGCGCGATCTGCGCCTTGGTGCGCCGCTTGGGCTTGAACGGCAGATAGATGTCCTCCAGGCGGGCCTTGGACTCGGCGCCGCGGATCTGCGCCTCCAGGGCGGCGTCCAACTTCCCCTGGGACCGCACGGACTCCAGGACCGCGCTGCGCCGCTCCTCCAGCTCCCGCAGATAGCGCAGCCGCTCCTCCAGGGAGCGCAGCTGCGCGTCGTCGAGCATCTCGGTGGCTTCCTTGCGGTAGCGCGCGATGAACGGGACGGTCGAGCCGCCGTCGAGCAGTTCGACCGCGGCCTTCACCTGCCGCTCCTTGACGCCGAGCTCCCCGGCGATCCTCGCTTCGATGGTCCCGAGGGCCCCGATGGGTTCGGTGGATGCCGTCACGTTGATCCTGCCCCGCCTTCCAGCGCTTGCCTGAGCCTGCATTGTGCCGGGTCGCGGCCCGCGCTGTCGCACCGCCCGGCCGGGCACGCCGGGGTGTGACATGTCGCACCACACCCCGGGCGCCCTGCGGAATGCCCTGATCCGTCAATCCTCGCCGAACAGCTCGGCGGGGAACGCCCCGGCCTCCACCACCTTCGTGGTGAACGCGGTGGCCAGTTCGGTCAGCCGGGCCACCCCCGCCGCGCCCAGGTGCGCGTACGGGGCCCGGTCCAGCCGGTCCGTCGTCCGCTCCAGGTCCTTGCGCAGCTGCATCCCGGCCTCGGTCAACTCGCCCTCGGGGCCCAGCAGTCCGCGCCGGCGCAGCCGCTCCTGCGCCGCCGCCCAGTCCTCCTCCGACCAGCCGCGGGTTGCCAGGTTGCCGCGCCGGCTCATCCCGCGCCCGGTCGCGGTGTGCGTGACCAGCGCCTCCACCGGGTCGAGTTCGGCGTCCAGCAGCGCGACCAGATGGCCGTCGCCGCGGTGCTCGCGCAGCAGTGTGGTGGCGTGCCAGTAGGCCAGGTGCGGGGCGTCGGGCACCGGCAGATCGGCGTGCGCGGCGTACAGCGGCCGGGCGTGGCGTGCGCCCGCCTCGGCGGCCCGCAGCGCCAGCTTCGCGGCCTCGGTCATCTCCGGGGAGGCCAGCGCCTCGTCGCCGAGCAGCCGGCGCAGCGTGGCGTCCACGGCGCGCAGCCGGGCGTCCAGTACGGCCTGCGGGGTGGTGACCTGCCAGACACCCGGGAGGCACTCGGCGATCAGCTCGTACCGGAAGCTGTAGAAGGTCGCGGCGACGGTCCCGGCGCCCACCGCGCCGAGCGGCGCGCTGCGCGAGGCGAAGTAGACGGCGCGGCCCTCGACACCCAACGCGGCCAGTTCCGCGGGCAGTTCGGGGGCGAAGTAGTGCGCCGAGTGGAACGGGTTGAGGGCGTTGTGGCAGTGCCGGCCGGCCCGTTCGGGCAGTGCGCCGGAAGCGGTTGCGCTCGAAGCAGAGGTCATGCGAGCAGGTTACCGACCCGTTGGTATGGCGGAGCGGCGGAGGGGGTGACTCCGGACCGGCCCGGCAGCCGGTGGCAGAAAAGGTGGGATACTCGTCATTGCCGCCATCGGCGCCGCTGTCCAGGATGGAGGCATGGAACAGCGCGAGGTGCTGGTCGTTCTCTTCGACGGGGTGCAGAGCCTCGACGTCAGCGGCCCGGTCGAGGTCTTCAGCGGCGCCTGCCACGGCGCCCCCGGCGCCTACCGCATCCGCACCGCGAGCCTGGACGGCGCCCCGGTCCGCACCACCAGCGGACTGACCCTCACCCCCGACCTCACGCTCGACGCCGCCACCCCGCCGCACACCCTCCTCGTCCCGGGCGGCCGGGGCACCCGCATCCCCGACCCGCAGCTGGTGGACTGGCTGCGGACGAACGCCCGGCGCGCCCGCCGCACGGTCTCCGTGTGCAGCGGCGCGTTTCTGCTGGCCGCCGCCGGGCTGCTGGACGGCCGCCGCGCCACCACCCACTGGAGCCTGTGCGACACCCTCGCCCGGCGCCACCCGGCCGTCCGCGTCGAACCCGAGCCGATCTACATCCGGGACGGCGAGGTGGCCACGTCGGCGGGCGTCACCGCCGGGATCGACCTCGCGCTGGCCCTGGTGGAGGAGGACCTGGGCCGCGACTTGGCGCTGGCCGTCGCCCGCCATCTGGTCGTCTTCCTGCGCCGGCCGGGCAACCAGACCCAGTTCAGCGCCCAGCTCGCCGCGCAGACCGCGCAGCGCCTGCCGCTGCGCGACGTCCAGCAGTGGATCAGCGAGAACCCGGCCGCGGACCTCTCCGTCGACGCCCTCGCCGAGCGCGCCGGGCTCTCCCCGCGGCACTTCGCCCGCGCCTTCCGCGACGAGGTCGGGATGACCCCCGGCCGCTACGTCGACCGGGTCCGCCTGGAAGCCGCCCGACGGCGCCTGGAGGACACCGCCGACGGCATCGAGCAGGTCTCCCGCCGCTGCGGCTACGGCACCTCCGAGGCGATGCGCCGCGCCTTCCTCCGCACTCTCGGCGCCTCCCCGGCCGAGTACCGCCGCCGCTTCCGGCCCGCCGCCCCACCCGCCTGACCAGCCCTTCCGCACCACCGACGCCCCTTCGCAGAACCCCTTCGCAGAACAGGAGCCGCCATGCAGATCGCCATCCTCCTCTACGACCGCTTCACCGCCCTCGACGCCATCGGCCCGTACGAGATCCTCGGTCGCCTCCCGGGCGCCGAGGTGGTCTTCGTCGCCGAGCGCACCGGCGTCCACCACACCGACAACGGCTCCCTCGGCCTGGTCGCGGACGCCACGCCGAGCGACGTCACCGCGCCGGACATCCTCGTCGTCCCCGGCGGCCCCGGGCAGACCGCGCTCATGGCGGACGGCCCGCTGCACGACTGGATCCGGGCCGTGGACGCCGGCACCACCTGGACCACCTCGGTGTGCACCGGCTCGCTGGTCCTGGCCGCCGCCGGCCTCCTCAAGGGCCGCCGGGCCACCTGCCACTGGCTCGCGCTGGACCAGCTGCCCGCCCTGGGGGCCGAACCGACCGGGGAGCGGGTGGTCTTCGACGGCAAGTACGTCACCGCCGCCGGCGTCTCCTCCGGTATCGACATGGGCCTCGCGCTGGCCGGCCGGATCGCCGGGGACCTCGTCGCGCAGACGATCCAGCTCGGCATCGAGTACGACCCGCAGCCGCCCTACGACGCGGGCGCCCCGGAGAAGGCCCCGGCCGAGGTCGTCGCGGTCCTGCGGGACAACAGCCGCTTCGTCCTGGCCGGGGAGCGGTGGCGGGACGGAGCCGTCGCGGAGAAGTGACGGCGCGACCGAGAGCCGCGGCCGGGCCCGGCTCAGCCGGCCGGCCAGGTGAACCGCGGCGCCCGGCGCTCCAGGAAGGCGGCGGCACCCTCCAGGATGTCGCCGCTCTCCCGTGCCTGCGCCGCCCAGTACGCCCCGCGCTCCTCGGCCTCGGCGGGCGGCACGTCCCATGTCCCGTCCACCAGCTCCTTCGCCGCGGTCTGCGTCAGCAGTGATCGGCTCCCCAGTACGGCCGTGAACTCCGCGACCCGCTTGTCCAGCCCGCCCTCGGCCAGCACCTCGTCCACCAGCCCCGTACGCAGCGCCCGCGCACAGTCGATCAACTCGCCGGAGAACAGCAGGTACTTGGCGGCCGACGGCCCCACCAGCCGGACCAGCCGCCGGGTCGCGGACGCCGGATAGGCCACCCCCAGCTTGGCCGGTGTCACCCCGAACAGCGCCCCCTCCTCCGCGAACCGCAGATCGCAGGCGGCGGCCAGCTGGGCGCCGCCGCCCACGCAGTAGCCGCGTATCGCCGCCAGCGTCGGCCTGGGGAACGCCGCCAGCGCCTCCTCGGCCGCCACCGCCAGCCCCTGCGACGCCCCCGAGGCGTCCCGCAGCGAGCCGATGTCCGCCCCCGCGCAGAACGTCCCGCCGTCCCCGGTCAGCACCAGCGACCGCACCGAGCGGTCCGCCGCGAGCCGGTCCAGCAGCGGCGGGGGGCCCCCCCCCC
>NZ_KN708638.1:7313304-7373521 GCF_000805335.1 Streptomyces sp. CT34
CGGTCGCGGTGCCGTCGCTGACATGCGTCTTCAGAGCCGGTTCCATGCCCGGATATTAGAGCGACCGCACACCGCCCGGCCGGATACGATCGGCGGCCTGATGTCCGCAACACTCGTCGCCAAAGACCTCGCCGCCGGCCACGGCGAGCGCGTGCTGTTCTCCGGTCTCGATCTGGTCGTCGCCCCCGGCGACGTGGTCGGCCTCGTCGGCGCCAACGGCGCGGGCAAGTCCACACTGCTGCGCCTGCTGGCCGGCCTGGCCTCCCCGGAGAACGGCTCACTCGCGCTCGGCCCGCCCACCGCCACCGTCGGCCACCTCCCTCAGGAGCCCGACCGCCACCCCGGGGAATCGGTACGCGCCTTCCTCGCCCGCCGCACCGGCGTGGCCGAGGCGCAGCGCGCCCTGGACGACGCCACCCGGGCGCTGGTCGACGAACGCCCCGGCGCGGACGACGCCTACGCCACCGCCTTGGAGCGCTGGCTCGCCCTCGGCGCCGCCGACCTGGACGAACGCGCCGAGGAGACCGCCGCCCAGCTGGGCCTCGCCATCAGCCTCGACCAGCCGATGACGGCCCTGTCCGGCGGCCAGGCCGCCCGCGCCTCGCTCGCCTCGCTGCTGCTCTCCCGCTACGACGTCTTCCTGCTCGACGAGCCCACCAACGACCTCGACCTGGACGGCCTGCAACGGCTGGAGTCCTTCGTCACCGGGCTGCGCGCCGGCACGGTCCTGGTCAGCCACGACCGCGAGTTCCTGACCCGTACGGTCAACCGCGTCGTCGAACTCGACCTCGCCCAGCAGCAGGTCAACACCTACGGGGGCGGCTACGCCTCCTATCTGGAGGAGCGCGCCCGGGCGCGGCGCCGGGCCCGCGAGGAGTACGAGGAGTACGCGGACACCAAGGCCGCCCTGGAGACCCGGGCGCACACCCAGCGCAACTGGATGGAGAAGGGCGTCCGCAACGCCCGCCGCAAGGCGAGCGACAACGACAAGATCGCCCGCAAGGGCCGGGTGGAGGCGACCGAGAAGCAGGCCGCCAAGGCCAAGCAGACCCAGCGCATGATCGAGCGGTTGGACGTCGTCGAGGAGCCGCGCAAGGAGTGGGAGCTGCGGATGGAGATCGCCGCCGCGCCCCGGGCCGGCGCCGTGGTGGCCACCCTCCGGAACGCCGAGGTGCGCCGCGGCGACTTCCGCTTCGGTCCCGTGGACCTCCAGATCGACTGGGCGGACCGGGTCGCCATCACCGGCCCCAACGGCTCGGGCAAGTCCACCCTGCTCGCGGCCCTCCTCGGCCGGCTGCCGCTGGACTCCGGCCAGGCCACGCTGGGTCCCGGTGTGGTGGTCGGCGAGATCGACCAGGCGCGCGGCCAGCTCTTCGACGGCCACGGCGAAGCGCCGCTGATGGACGCCTTCCGGGCCTCCGTACCGGACATGGCGCCCGCCGATGTCCGCACCCTGCTCGCCAAGTTCGGCCTCAAGGCGGCCCATGTGCTGCGCCCGGCGCACACCCTCTCCCCGGGGGAGCGCACCCGCGCCGCACTGGCCCTCCTCCAGGGCCGCGGGGTCAATCTCCTCGTCCTGGACGAGCCGACCAACCACCTCGACCTGCCCGCCATCGAGCAGCTGGAGTCCGCGCTCGCCTCGTACCCGGGCACGCTGCTGCTGGTCACCCACGACCGGCGGATGCTGGAGGCGGTGCACACCGCGCGCCGCATCGAGGTCGCCGGCGGGCGGATCACCGACCGGGTGGTGTGAGGCGCGGCGTTCGCTCGGACAATCGATTTGGTTCCGGGGCGGGAGACCCGTAAGGTGTTCCGAGCCGACGCGGGGTGGAGCAGCTCGGTAGCTCGCTGGGCTCATAACCCAGAGGTCGCAGGTTCAAATCCTGTCCCCGCTACTCAGAAGAACAGCAGGTCCGGTGCACAGGCACCGGACCTGCTGCTTTTGTGCCGCCACGCCGTCTGCTCCGGTGCCGTCACGCCGTCCGCCGCCGAGCGCCGGGCCCGGTCCGCCCGTCCTGCCCCACCCTCCGATACGGGGTATACCGGGACGTAAGGCACCGGAGTGAGGAGGCGGCGATGACCCGCAGGTCCACAACCTCTCGGCGCGACCCGGCGACGGCCCGGCTGGGGCGCGGCTTCGTCGTCCTCGCCGTGCTCGGCGCGGTCCTCGCGCTGGCCGGCATCGTGGGCCTGGTCTACGTCGGCGTGGCCACCCTCACGACCATGCTGCTCTTCGGCTGGCTGCTGCTGATCGGCGGCGTGGTGGGCCTGCTGCACGCCCTCCAGTCCCGCGGCTCGAACTTCTTCTGGCTCGCGGTGATCGTGGCGGCGCTGAACATCGCGGCCGGTGTGGTGGTGATCCGCCGGCCCGATGCCACCGCCGCCGCACTCACCATGTTCGCCGCCCTGCTGTTCCTGACCGGTGGACTGTTCCGCCTCGTGGGCGCGGTGGTGGTGCGCGGGCCGCAGTTCGGCTGGACGCTGGTGCAGGGCGCCTTCGGCATCCTGCTGGGCGTGCTGGTGCTCGGCAACTGGCCGCACAGCAGCCTCTACGTCATCGGCTGCTTCTTCTCGCTCGCGCTGCTCTTCGACGGGCTGGGACTGATCGCGATGGGCGTCGGCGGTCGCCGGGTCGTCGGTATGGTCGAGGAGAGCAGAGTGGCCGGATCCGGACCCCTCTCCGGCGGCTCCGGCGAGGATGCCGTGACGCCCGCCGAGCACCGGCCTCGGAACAAGGAAGAGTAGCGACAGAACGCGTCGCGAGATTGATCAATTCCGGCAGAATCGGCCAAAAGGCGTCGATAGGCGCTGACTTGTGTTCAGGGGGTCGGTCCGGACCAACACATTCTCAACACTCTTCGTGTGAGGATGCCTTCCGGACCCCCAGCAGAACCTCCTGAGGAGCTGACCTCCTCGCTCGCATACGAAGGTGTCTGGCGGTTCACCGCACCGGCACTGGAGTCCTCGGTGCCCCAGGCGCGCCACGCGGTCCGGGACCTGCTCGGCGAACAGCAGGTGCCCGTCGCCGAGGCCATCGTGGACGGACTGCTGCTGATCGTCTCCGAACTGGTCACCAACGCCGTCCGGCACGCCGCGCTGCTCTCCCCCGAGATCGCCGTCCAGCTCACCATCGGCGCGAACTGGCTGCGGGTCGCGGTCGAGGACGACCACCCCTACCGCCCCAAGGCGCTGGAGGCGGACGAGGGCGATGTCGGTGGCCGCGGCCTGTGGCTGGTCAAGATGCTCACCGCGGAGGCGGGCGGCAAGTGCGACGTCGAGCACACCGTGAACGGTGGCAAGGCCATCTGGGCCGAGCTGCCGCTCACCCCGCTCGCTACCAGCCCGCCGACTGCCCGGTGAGCTCGCGGACCGCGGGGCGCGCCGCGTCCAGCACGGTCATGAACCACGCGGAGAACGGCGCCCGCGCATGCCGCTCGGCCAGTTCCTCCGGCGTGACGAACGCGATCTCGCCGATCTCCTCGGGATCCGGCTCCGGCTGTGTCCGCACCAGCCCGACGAACAGGTGGTTGAACTCCTGCTCGACGAGCCCGGAGTCCGGGTCCGGGTGGTTGTAGCGCACCGTGCCGGCCTCCGCGAGGAGCGCGGGCGCCAGCCCCAGCTCCTCCGCGGTCCGCCGGGCCGCCGCCGCGAACGGCGTCTCGCCCGGATACGGGTGGCCGCAGCAGGTGTTGGACCACACGCCGGGGGAGTGGTACTTGGACATCGCCCGGCGCTGGAGCAGCAGCCGCCCCTTCTCGTCGAAGAGGAACACCGAGAACGCCCGGTGCAGCTGACCGGGGGGCTGGTGCGCCGCGAGCTTCTCCGCGGTGCCGATCGTCGTACCGTCCTCGTCGACCAGCTCCAGCATGATCGGCTCGGCGGCGCCGTCCGGCGCGCCCACCACCGGGGTCCCGGCGGTCTGTCCGTTGGCAGGTGTGATCGGCATGCCCATCCTTGTCGTCGGTCGTCGACGTCAAGTCTGCCCCACCAGGGTCCTGATCAGTGGCAGAGCGCTGCCAGGCGTTCCGCGGTGCTGACGCGACCGGGCGGGAAACGGGAGCCGCGGCGGGGCGCCGGACCCGCCCGCCGGCCCGTGAGAAGGTCCACACCGGCCCGGCCCGACCCCCGCCGCACCGGCCCCGGCACCAACCCGCCCCACCCGTGACCAGCCCACTCATAACCGGCGCCGGCGCGGGCGCCGGACCGGCGGTCAGTTGTTCATGCGCCGCCCGATCCACCATGATGATCGCGGCAGGCGCAGCCGTCGGTCACCCGATCGAGCGGTGAATGCGTGGTGAACGGCCGCATCCCGCGATCCGATAGCCTCTGCCGACGTGCCACCCGGCCCTCCGCGGGCGAGGTGTGCCATGCCCGCCGCCCGGGTAGTTCGTGCCGAATGCGGACCGACCGGCGCTGCCTGGTCCGCATCCAAGGAGTGAGTTCGTCTGTCGACCGCCATCCTCACCGGTCCGCCGGTCGCCGGGTCGCCGCTCGAAGCCGACCTGCGCACGCTGGGCTTCGACGTCCGTACGGCCAGTGAACCGGCGGACGTCGCCGGGCTGCTCGCCGACGTCCCCGCGCAGCAGCGGGTGGCCCTCGTCGACCCCCGCTTCGTCGGCCATCTGCACGCCCTGCGGCTCGCCCTGACCGACCCCCGCTTCCCGGCCGCCGCGGTGCCCGGCGCGCTCACCGCGCAGCCCGAGGCCCGCCCGGCGCTGGCCCGCGCGGCCGGCCGGATCCCGGTCGGCGCCGGCACCGCCCACCTCACCGACGTCCTCACCGACACCCTCACCGAGGCCCTGGACCGCGAGGACATCGGACTCCACCGCGTCGAGCTCGGCAGCCTGGTCGCCACCCTCGCGCTGACCCCGGCCCAGCGCGACGAGGCCCGGGAAGCGGTCGCCGCCGTCGACGACGAGGCGGTCCGGCTGCGCACCGCCGTCAAGTCCCGCGACGGCTTCTTCACGACCTTCTGCATCAGCCCGTACTCCCGCTATCTCGCCCGCTGGTGCGCCCGCCGCGGTTTGACCCCCAACCAGGTCACCACCGCGTCCCTGCTCACCGCGCTGGCCGCGGCGGGCTGTGCGGCCACCGGCACCCGCGTCGGCTTCGCCGCGGCCGGGGTGCTGCTGCTCCTCTCCTTCGTCCTGGACTGCACCGACGGGCAGCTCGCCCGCTACTCGCTCCAGTACTCGACGATGGGCGCCTGGCTGGACGCCACCTTCGACCGGGCCAAGGAGTACGCGTACTACGCCGGACTCGCCCTGGGCGCCGCCCGCTGCTCCGGCGACGACGTCTGGGCGCTGGCGCTCGGCGCGATGGTCCTGCAGACCTGCCGGCATGTCGTGGACTTCGCGTTCAACGAGGCGAGTCACGTTGAGGGGGGTGCGAGCGCCAACACCAGCCCCACCGCCGCGCTTTCCGACCGGCTCGACAGCGTCGGCTGGACGGTCTGGGTGCGCCGCATGATCGTGCTGCCGATCGGCGAACGCTGGGCCATGATCGCCGTTCTGACCGCGCTGACCACCCCGCGCATCGTCTTCCTGGCGCTGCTGATCGGCTGCGCGCTGGCCGCCTGCTACACCACCGCCGGCCGGGTGCTGCGCTCGCTGACCCGCCGGGCCCGGCGCACCGACCGGGCCGCCCGGGCGCTCGCCGACCTCGCGGACACCGGGCCGCTGGTCGAGCTGATCTCCGGCGGCGCCCGCGGCCGGGGCCGCACCGGTTCCCTCCTCGCGCCCGTTATGGCGTTTCTCTCGTCCGCGGTGCTGCTGGTCTGGGTGATCTTCCAGAAGAACCCCGCCTCCTGGCTCACCGTCGGCGTCGCCGTCTGCTCCGCGCTGCTCGCCGGCGCGGCCGTGTCCCGCCCGCTCAAGGGCGCTCTCGACTGGCTCGTACCGCCCTTCTTCCGGGCCGGCGAATACCTCACGGTGCTCGTGCTGGCCGCCCGGTCGGGCGCCCACGGAGCGCTGCCCGCGGCGTTCGGGCTGATCGCGGCCGTCGCCTACCATCACTACGACACGGTCTACCGCATCCGCGGTGGCACCGGGGCCCCACCGCGGTGGCTGGTCCGGGCGACCGGGGGGAGTGAAGGACGGATCCTCGTGGTCACGGTCCTGGCCGCCCTGCTGCCCGCCACAGGTTTCACAATCGCGCTCACGGCACTCGCTGTGCTCCTGGCGCTGCTGGTGCTCAGCGAGAGCATCCGCTTCTGGGTGTCTGCTCACTTGGGCGGCGCACCCGCCGTACACGATGAAGGAGAACCCGCATGATCGGCCTCGTGTTGGCAGCCGGCGCCGGACGGCGTCTGCGCCCCTACACCGACACCCTGCCGAAGGCACTGGTGCCGGTCGATGGGGAGAAGACGATCCTGGACCTGACCCTCGGCAACTTCGCCGAGATCGGCCTGACCGAGGTCGCGATCGTCGTCGGCTACCGCAAGGAGGCCGTGTACGAGCGCAAGGAGGCCCTGGAGCAGCAGTACGGCCTCAAGCTCACCCTCATCGACAACGACAAGGCCGAGGAGTGGAACAACGCCTACTCCCTGTGGTGTGCCCGTGACGTGATCGCGGCCCACGACTCGGTGATCCTCGCCAACGGCGACACCGTGCACCCGGTCTCCGTCGAGCAGACCCTGCTCGCCGCCCGCGGCGACGGCCGGCAGATCGTCCTCGCGCTGGACACCGTCAAGCAGCTCGCCGACGAGGAGATGAAGGTCGTCGCGGACCCCGCCAAGGGCGTCCGGAAGATCACCAAGCTGATGGACCCGGCCGAGGCCACCGGCGAGTACATCGGCGTCACCCTCATCGAGGGCTCGGCCGCCGCCGAGCTGGCCGATGCCCTCAAGACCACCTTCGAGCGGGACCCCGACCTCTACTACGAGGACGGCTACCAGGAGCTGGTCAACCGCGGCTTCAAGGTGGACGTGGCGCCGATCGGCGCCGTCAGGTGGGTCGAGATCGACAACCACGACGACCTCGCGAAGGGCCGTGACATCGCATGCCGGTACTGACCCGCCTCATTCCGTCCCCGGTCGTCGTCGACATCAGCGCCGGCGCCCTGGACGACCTGGCGGGCCTGCTGGCCGATCAGCGCATCTCCGCGTCTGGCAAGCTCGCCATCGCGATCAGCGGCGGCTCGGGGGCGCGGCTGCGCGAGCGGCTGTCCCCCGCGCTGCCCGGCGCCGAGTGGTACGAGGTCGGCGGCGGCACCCTGGACGAGGCGATCAAGCTCGCCGACGCCATGAAGAAGGGGCACTACGACGCGGTCGTGGGCCTCGGCGGCGGCAAGATCATCGACTGTGCCAAGTACGCCGCGGCGCGGATCGGCCTGCCGCTGGTGGCGGTCGCGACGAACCTGTCGCACGACGGCCTCTGCTCCCCGGTCGCCACCCTCGACAACGACGCGGGCCGCGGCTCGTACGGCGTGCCGAACCCGATCGCCGTGGTGATCGACCTCGACATCATCCGCGAGGCACCGGTCCGCTTCGTCCGCTCCGGCATCGGCGACGCGATCTCCAACATCTCCGCGGTCGCGGACTGGGAGCTCTCGCACCGCGAGACCGGCGAGGCCATCGACGGGCTGGCCGCGGCCATGGCCCGGCAGGCCGGCGAGGCCGTGCTGCGCCACCCCGGGGGCGTCGGCGACGACAGCTTCCTCCAGGTGCTGGCCGAGGGGCTGGTCCTCACCGGCATCTCGATGTCGGTGGCCGGCGACAGCCGTCCGGCCTCCGGCGCCTGCCACGAGATCAACCACGCCTTCGACATCCTCTTCCCCAAGAGGGCGGCGAGCCACGGCGAGCAGTGCGGCCTCGGTGCCGCGTTCGCCACCCATCTGCGCGGGGACCGGGAAACCTCCGCGCTGATGGTCGAGGTGCTGCAACGGCACGGGCTGCCGGTCACCCCGGGCGAAATCGGCTTCACCGACGAGGAGTTCGTCCAGGCCGTCGAGTTCGCCCCGAAGACCCGTCCGGGCCGCTACACGATCCTGGAGCACCTGGACCTGTCCACCGACCAGATCAGGGACGCATACGCCGACTATGCCGAAACCATCAGTAGCTGAACTCCGCCCGGTCGTTCACCCCGAGGGCGTGAAGGACCGGCGCAGCGGTGAGCACTGGGCCGGCCGCCTCTACATGCGGGAAATCTCGCTGCGCTGCGACCGGCACCTGGTGAACACCCGGGTCACGCCCAACCAGCTGACCTACCTGATGACCGTCTTCGGCGTCCTCGCGGCCCCGGCGCTGCTGGTGCCGGGCGTCTGGGGCGCCGTGCTCGGCGTGCTGATGGTCCAGCTCTACCTGCTGCTCGACTGCGTCGACGGCGAGGTGGCGCGCTGGAAGAAGCAGTTTTCGCTCGGCGGCGTCTACCTGGACCGGGTCGGCGCCTATCTGTGCGACGCCGCGGTGCTCGTCGGCTTCGGCCTGCGCGCCGCCGATCTGTGGGGCCCCGGGCGCATCGACTGGCTCTGGGCGTTCCTCGGCACGCTGGCCGCGCTCGGCGCGATCCTGATCAAGGCGGAGACCGACCTCGTCGGTGTGGCCCGGCACCAGGGCGGGTTGCCGCCGGTCAAGGAGGCGGCGTCCGAGCCGCGCTCGTCCGGTCTGGCGCTGGCCCGCAGGGCCGCCGCGGCGCTGAAGTTCCACCGGCTGGTCCTCGGGATCGAGGCGTCCCTGCTGATCCTGGTCCTGGCGATCGTGGACGCGGTGCGGGGCGACCTGTTCTTCTCCCGGCTCGGCGTCGCGGTGCTGGCCGGCATCGCGCTGCTCCAGACCGTGCTGCACCTCGTGTCCATCCTCGTCTCCAGCAGGCTCAAGTGACCGCGGCTCCCGGGATGCGGCTCGGCGCGGTTGTCCTGACCATGGGCAACCGCCCCGACGAGCTGCGCGCGCTGCTGGACTCGGTCGCCAAGCAGCACGGCGATCCGGTCGAGATCGTGGTGGTCGGCAACGGCTCCCCGCTGCCGGAACTGCCCGACGGCGTACGGACCGTGGAACTCCCCGAGAACGTCGGCATCCCGGCGGGCCGCAACGTCGGCATCGAGGCGTTCGGCCCGCACGGCGGCGACGTCGACGCCCTGCTCTTCCTCGACGACGACGGGCTGCTGGCCAACGAGGACACCGCGGAGCTGTGCCGCGCGGCGTTCGCCGCGGACCCCGCGCTCGGCATCATCGGCTTCCGGATCGCCGATCCGGACACCGGGCGGACCCAGCGCCGGCACGTCCCGCGGCTGCGCGCCTCGGACCCGATGCGCTCGTCGCGGGTGACCACCTTCCTCGGCGGCGCGAACGCGGTCCGTACGGAGGTGTTCGCGGAGGTCGGCGGGCTGCCCGACGACTTCTTCTACGCCCATGAGGAGACCGACCTGGCCTGGCGGGCGCTGGACGCCGGCTGGCTGGTCGACTACCGGTCGGACATGGTCCTGCACCACCCGACCACGGCCCCGGCCCGGCACGCGGTCTACCACCGCATGGTGGCCCGCAACCGCGTCTGGCTGGCCCGCCGCAACCTCCCCGCCGTGCTGGTTCCGGTCTACCTCGGCGTCTGGTTCCTGCTCACCCTCGCCCGCCGGCCGTCGTGGCCGGCGCTGCGGGCCTGGCTGGGCGGCTTCAAGGAGGGCTGGGCCACCGCATGCGGTCCCAGGCGCCCCATGAAGTGGGCTACCGTTTGGCGACTGACCCGACTGGGCCGCCCTCCCATCATCTGACAAGCTCTTACCTGAGAGCATCAGGCGCGAACCGGGGCGAGCCCCGGCAGCGCACCTTGAGGACGAAAGTGTCAACTGTGAGCGAGACCACGCACGACAGTGCGGTCGCCATGAGTGCCCCGCCATCCGCCGACGAAGGGCTCACGGCGGCCCAGCGGGCCCAGAAGTACGGGCTCGCGCAGAGCGGTGCCCGCCCCAGCCTCGCGGAGTACATCCGGCAGCTGTGGGACCGCCGGCATTTCATCTCCGCCTTCTCCAGCGCCCGGCTGACCGCGCAGTTCAGCCAGGCGAAGCTGGGCCAGGTCTGGCAGGTGGCGACGCCGCTGCTGAACGCGCTCGTGTACTACCTCATCTTCGGCCTGCTGATCGGCACCCGGAAGGGCGTTCCGGACTACGTCCCGTTCCTGGTGACCGGCGTCTTCATCTTCACCTTCACCCAGAGTTCGGTGATGGCGGGCACCCGCGCGATCTCCGGCAGCCTGGGCCTGGTGCGCGCGCTGCACTTCCCGCGGGCCTGCCTGCCGATCTCGTTCTCGCTGATGCAGCTCCAGCAACTGCTGATCTCCATGGGCGTGCTGGTGGCCATCCTGCTGGGCTTCGGCCAGGTGCCGACCTGGTCCTGGCTGCTGGTGATCCCGGCGCTGGCGCTGCAGTTCGTGTTCAACACCGGTCTGGCGATGGTCATGGCCCGCCTCGGCAGCAAGACGCCGGACCTGGCGCAGCTGATGCCCTTCATCATGCGGACGTGGATGTACGCGTCCGGCGTGATGTTCAGCATCGACCTGATCCTGAAGGGCAAGCACGTCCCGCACATCGTCGAGGTGCTGCTCTACGCCAACCCCGCCGCGGTCTACATCGACCTGGTGCGGTTCGCGCTGATCGACAGCTTCAAGGCGCACCAGCTCCCGCCGCACGTGTGGGCGTTCGCGGGCGGCTGGGCGCTGCTGGCGGGCGTCGCGGGCTTTGTGTACTTCTGGAAGGCTGAGGAGCGGTACGGACGTGGCTGAGCAGATGGACGGCGTCCAGCCGACGGCAGCGGCGCAGGAGCGGATCCCGACCGTGATCGCGGACGAGCTGCACATCGTCTACCGGGTGTACGGCACCGGTACGGGCAAGGGCAGCGCGACCGCCGCGCTCAGCCGCATCGTCCGGCGCCGGCCCTCGGTGGGCGTGCGCGAGGTGCATGCGGTCAAGGGGGTCTCCTTCACCGCCTACCGCGGCGAGTCGATCGGCCTGATCGGCTCGAACGGCTCCGGCAAGTCGACTCTCCTCAAGGCCGTCGCCGGCCTGCTGCCCGCCGAGCGCGGCAAGGTCTACACCCACGGCCAGCCCTCGCTGCTCGGCGTCAACGCGGCCCTGATGAACGACCTGACCGGCGAGAAGAACGTCATCCTCGGCGGGCTGGCCATGGGCATGTCCCGCGAGCAGGTCCGCGAGCGCTACGACGAGATCGTCGACTTCTCCGGCATCAACGAGAAGGGCGACTTCATCTCGCTGCCGATGCGCACCTATTCGTCCGGTATGGCGGCCCGGCTGCGGTTCTCCATCGCGGCGGCCAAGGACCACGACGTGCTGCTGATCGACGAGGCGCTGGCCACCGGCGACCGGGCCTTCCAGAAGCGCTCGGAGGCCCGCATTCGGGAGCTGCGCAAGGAAGCCGGTACGGTCTTCCTGGTCAGCCACAACAACAACTCCATCCGCGACACCTGCGACCGGGTGCTGTGGCTGGAGCGGGGCGAGCTGCTGATGGACGGCCCGACGGACGAGGTCATCAAGGCGTACGAGAAGCAGACGGGCAAATAGCCCATCTGCGGCGGAAGGCCCTCGCGAGTCCGGTTCGCGGGGGCCTGTGAGCGTTAAAAGATGGTCAACTCCGCGGATTCCGGGAACGGTTCGGATCTCCGTGAGGTTGATCGGAGCGTTGCCCGGGGCTGCGGTACCCGCCCGGACGTGGCACAGGTGTACGGCGTAAGCTGTACAGGTCGCCGAGCGGCACAAGTGGTGCAAGTCGGGCAAACCGCTCCCGGGTGGGCGATGAAGCCTCGATCGGAGCGCGTCGCAGGGCCGCGGCGTGTCCGAAATGGGATGTTTTGGCTTGGCGGTGTAGAACGGGAGACGTGACGGCAATGGCTACTGGTTCGCTCCGGCTCCACAACGCGCCGGGTAGCCCCCGGTGAGCCGAGGAGACGAGCAGGCGCGTCGCGCCTTCCCGCGGCGGGCGGTGCCGAGTGGCGGGAGGGACCAGACACGCACCGTGCTCGACCAGGCCGCACACGAGAATTTCCCGGTCGCGCCGTTCTTCCTGCCGCGCGCCTGGCGCGCCGATCTGATGGCCGTCTACGGCTTCGCCCGCCTCGTCGACGACATCGGCGACGGCGATCTGGCGCCGGGCGGCGGCGATGCCGTCCTCCTCGGCCTGGACCGGGACCGGTACGACGACCGGCCCGCCCTGCTGGACGCCCTCGAAGCCGACCTGTACCGCTGCTTCGGCGACCGCGCCCCCGGCCCCAGCCATCCGCTGATGCGCCGGCTCGGCCCGACCGTCCGCCGCTGCGGACTGACCCCCGAGCCCTTCCTCGGCCTGATCGAGGCCAACCGGCAGGACCAGCGGATCAGCCGCTACGGCACCTACGACGACCTGGTCGGCTACTGCGAGCTGTCCGCCAACCCCGTCGGCCGGCTCGTCCTCGGCATCACCGGCACCACCAGCCCCGAGCGGATCCGGTACTCGGACGCGATCTGCACGGCGCTGCAGATCGTCGAGCACATCCAGGACGTGGCCGAGGACCTCGCCCGCGACCGTATCTATCTGCCGGCCGAGGACATGAAGCGCTTCCGGGTCACCGAGGCCGATCTGGCCGCCTCGACCGGGGGCGCATCGGTGCGCGCGTTGATCGCGTTCGAAGCGGAACGCGCCCTTGAGCTGCTGAATGAAGGCACCCCGCTGGTGGGTAGCGTGCACGGCAGACTCAAGCTGCTGCTGGCCGGCTTCGTGGCCGGCGGGCGCGCCGCACTCCAGGCGGTGGCGACCGCCGATCACGATGTCCTCCCCGGACCCCCCAAACCGACCAAGCTCAGCCTGCTGCGCGAGATGCGGGCGACATTGCGAAGAGAGGGGTGAGTCGGACCGTGGAGACGACTGCACACGTGTCCGCGCCGGTGCTCGCCGCGTACCGCTACTGCGAGGCCGTCACCGGGCAGCAGGCACGGAACTTCGCGTACGGCATCCGGCTGCTGCCGGCCGAGAAGCGCCAGGCCATGTCGGCGCTCTACGCCTTCTCGCGCCGGGTCGACGACATCGGCGACGGAAGCCTGGAGGCCGCCGCCAAGCAGCAGCGGCTGGAGGACACCCGCGCCCTGCTGGCCCGGGTCAAGGGCGGCGACATCGGCGAGGACGACACCGACCCGGTGGCCGTCGCGCTGTCCGACGCCGCCCGGCGCTTCCCGATCCCGCTCGACGCGCTGGACGAGCTGATCGACGGCGTGCTGGCGGACGTGCGCGGTGACACGTACGAGACCTGGGAGGAGCTCAAGGTCTACTGCCGCTGCGTCGCGGGGGGAATCGGCCGGCTCTCCCTGGGCGTGTTCGGCACCGTACCGGGCGCGCCGGGCGCCGAGCGCGCCGCCGAGTACGCCGACACGCTCGGGCTGGCGCTCCAACTCACCAATATCCTCAGGGATGTTCGCGAGGACGCCGGGAACGGCCGGACCTATCTCCCGGCCGAGGACCTCGCCAAGTTCGGCTGCTCGGCGGGGTTCGGCCGCCCGGTCCCGCCGCCCGGTGCCGATTTCGCCGGGCTGGTGCACTTCGAGGTCAGGCGCGCCCGTGCGCTGTTCGCCGACGGCTTCCGGCTGCTGCCGATGCTCGACCGGCGCAGTGGTGCCTGCGTGGCGGCGATGGCCGGGATCTACCACCGGCTGCTGTCGCGGATCGCCGCGGACCCGGAGGCGGTGCTGCGCGGCCGGGTGTCGCTGCCGGGCCGGGAGAAGGCGTTCGTCGCGGTGCGCGGACTGTCCGGGCTCGACGCGCGGGCGATCGGCCGCCGGGAGTCGGTCAGGAGGCGCGGATGATGTGCCCGGCCGCGCACCCCTGCGGTGATCCGGCACCGGCGCGGCGGGCAACCCCTCGCCGGGTGGCTGCGTCCATGACGGGCGTAAGAGGGGAGAGCACATGACATCGGGAGCCATGCTGCCCGGGCGCGCCACCACCCGTCCCTCCGGCCGTCCCGAAGGGGCGGCTGCGGTGGTCGTCGGGGGCGGTCTCGCGGGTACCACCGCGGCGCTGGCGCTGGCCGACGCCGGACTGCGGGTCACCCTCGTCGAGGGCCGCCCGCGCCTGGGCGGGCTGGTCTTCTCCTTCCGCCGCGACTCCGCCGCCGGCGAGCTGACCGTCGACAACGGCCAGCACGTCTACCTGCGCTGCTGCACCGCCTACGGCACGCACCTGGAGCGGATCGGCGCGGACGGCCTGGCCCCCCTCCAGGACCGGATGGACGTCCCGGTCCTGGACGCGGAGCGCCGGCGGCTCGGCCGGCTGCGGCGGACCGCGCTGCCGGTGCCGCTCCATCTGGCCGGGAGCCTGGCGCTGTACCCGCACCTCTCACCCGCCGAGCGGGCCGGTGTGGTCCGCGCGACGCTGGCGCTGAAGAACCTCGACCCGGCCGACCCCGCACTGGACGGGATGGACTTCGGCAGCTGGCTGCGCCGCTACGGCCAGTCGCCGCGCGCCGTCGAGGCGCTCTGGGACCTGGTCGGCATCGCGACGCTCAACGCCACCGCCGGCGAGGCCTCGCTGGGGCTGGCCGCCAAGGTCTTCAGGACCGGGCTGCTCTCCGCGCCCGGCGCCGCCGACATCGGCTGGTCCCGGGTCCCGCTGGGCGCCGTCCACGACACGCTCGCCGGCACCGCGCTGCGGAAGGCCGGCGTCCGGGTCTCGCTGCGCACCCGCGCCGGTGCCGTCGCCCGCGCCGACGGCAGCTGGCAGGTCGCGGTGGAGAACGGCCCGCACGGCAAGGAGACGCTCACCGCGGACACCGTCGTGCTCGCCGTACCCCAGCGCGAGGCGCACGCCCTGCTGCCCGACGGCGCGCTGCCCGGCAAGGACCGGCTGCTGGACATCGGCACCGCGCCGATCCTGAACCTCCACGTCGTCTACGACCGCAAGGTGCTGCGCCGCCCCTTCTTCGCCGCGGTCGGCTCCCCGGTCCAGTGGGTCTTCGACCGGACCGACGCCTCGGGGCTGACCGGCGGCGGGCAGTACCTGGCCGTCTCGCAGTCCGCCGCGCGGCAGGAGATCGACCATCCGGTCGCCGCGCTGCGCGCCCGCTACCTCCCCGAGCTGGAGCGGCTGCTGCCCGCCGCCCGGGGCGCCCGGATCCGCGACTTCTTCGTCACCCGCGAGCGCACCGCGACGTTCGCGCCCGCCCCGGGCGTCGGCAGGCTCCGCCCCGCCGCCCGCACCCAATCCTCCGGCCTTTTCCTGGCCGGCGCGTGGACCGCCACCGGGTGGCCCGCGACCATGGAAAGCGCTGTTCGCAGCGGCACTGCCGCCGCTCGCGAGGCACTCACCGAACTCGGCTTCCCCCAGGGCCAGTTGCCTCAGGAGGCGGCATGACAACGAGTACGAGCGCTCGCACGAGCACGAGCATCGGAAACAGAGGAGAAACCGTGACCCCGGCTTCCCCAGCTATCGACACCGCGAGCGTCACCGCGCTGCTGGAGCGCGGGCGGACGCTCGCCACTCCCGTGCTGCGTGCCGCCGTCAACCGGCTCGCCCCTCCCATGGACGCGGTCGCCGCCTACCACTTCGGCTGGATCGACGTGGACGGCCGCCCCACCGAGGGCGACGGCGGCAAGGCGGTGCGGCCCGCGCTCGCGCTGCTGTCGGCCGAGGCCGCGGGCGCCGCCCCCGAGGTCGGGATCCCCGGCGCGGTCGCCGTGGAGCTGGTGCACAACTTCTCGCTGCTGCACGACGACCTCATGGACGGCGACGAGCAGCGCCGGCACCGCGACACGGTCTGGAAGGTGCACGGGCCGGCCCAGGCGATCCTCGTCGGCGATGCGCTGTTCGCGCTGGCCAACGAAATACTGCTGGAGCTCGGCACCGTCGACGCCGGCCGCGCCACCCGCCGACTGACCCTGGCCACCCGCAAGTTGATCGACGGTCAGGCCCAGGACATCTCGTACGAGCACCGCGAGCGGGTCACCGTCGAGGAGTGCCTGGAGATGGAGGGCAACAAGACCGGCGCGCTGCTGGCCTGCGCCGTCTCCATCGGCGCCGTCCTCGGCGGCGCCGACGACCGTACCGCGGACATCCTGGAGCGGTACGGCCACCACCTCGGCCTCGCCTTCCAGGCCGTCGACGACCTGCTGGGCATCTGGGGCGACCCGGAGTCCACCGGCAAGCAGACCTGGAGCGATCTGCGCCAGCGCAAGAAGTCGCTGCCGGTCGTGGCCGCGCTGGCGGCCGGCGGGCCCGCCTCCGAGCGGCTCGCCGACATCCTGGCGGCCGACGCCAAGAAGAGCGAGACCGAGATCGCGGACTTCACCGAGGAGGAGTTCGCCTCCCGCGCGGCGCTGATCGAGGAGGCCGGCGGCCGGGAGTGGACCTCCCAGGAGGCCCGCCGCCAGCACGCCACCGCGGTCGCCGCGCTGGACGAGGTCGACATGCCGGAGCAGGTTCGTGCGCAGCTCGTCGCGCTGGCGGACTTCGTCGTCGTACGAGAGAGATGATGACCGTCACCACGCGATAGCTCGCAGTCGCCGGCCGGTGCCAGCCGGGCGCCGGCCGACGGAATCCCTGAACACGCATTGACAGTTCACTGCAAGAAGGGGAAGCCATGACAGCGACGACCGACGGAAGCACCGGGGCGCAACCGCCCCGGGCCCCCTCGGCCGGCGACACCGCCGAGAAGACCGCACCGCCCGCGAAGACCCGCGGGAGCGCGAAGGCCCGCGCGAAGGGGAAGGCCGGCAAGACCGGCCGGGCACGTACCGCCGTGGTGCGGGACACGGCGGACGCCGCACGGGAGGCGACCGCCCGTGCCACCGACTTCCTGCTCTCCGCCCAGGACCCCGCCGGCTGGTGGAAGGGCGACCTCGAGACCAACGTCACGATGGACGCGGAAGACCTGTTACTCCGTCAGTTCCTGGGCATCCAGGATCCGGAGCTCACCGAGGCCGCCGCCCGCCACATCCGCGGCGAACAGCGCGCGGACGGCACCTGGGCCACCTTCTACGGCGGGCCCGGCGAACTCTCCACCACCATCGAGGCGTACGTGGCGCTGCGGCTCGCCGGGGACGACCCCGAGGCGCCGCACATGGCGCAGGCGTCCGCCTGGGTCCGGGCACACGGCGGAATCGCCGCCGCCCGCGTCTTCACCCGCATCTGGCTGGCCCTCTTCGGCTGGTGGAGGTGGGACGACCTGCCCGAACTCCCCCCGGAACTCATCTACTTCCCCAAGTGGTTCCCGCTCGGCATCCATGCCTTCGGCTGCTGGGCGCGGCAGACGATAGTGCCGCTGACCATCGTCTCGGCCAAACGCCCGGTGCGCCCGGCGCCGTTCGCCCTCGACGAGCTGCACACCGATCCCCGCCGCCCCAACCCGCCGCGCCCGCCGGCGCCCGCCACGACCTGGGACGGCGTCTTCCAGCGGCTGGACAAGGCGCTGCACCTGTACCACAAGGTCGCACTGCGCAAGCCACGCGCCGCGGCGATGCGTTCGGCCGCCCGCTGGATCATCGAGCGGCAGGAGAACGACGGCTGCTGGGGCGGCATCCAGCCCCCCGCCGTCTACTCCGTCATCGCCCTGCACCTGCTCGGCTACGACCTCGACCACCCGGTGCTGCGCAGTGGCCTGGAGTCCCTGGACCGGTTCGCGGTGTGGCGCGAGGACGGTGCCCGGATGATCGAGGCGTGCCAGTCACCGGTCTGGGACACCTGCCTGGCCACCATCGCGCTGGCCGACGCCGGACTGCCCGCCGACCACCCGCAGTTGGTCAAGGCCGCCGACTGGATGCTCGCCGAGCAGATCGACCGGCCCGGCGACTGGGCCGTCCGCAGGCCCCAACTCCCCCCCGGCGGCTGGGCGTTCGAATTCCACAACGACAACTACCCGGACATCGACGACACCGCCGAGGTGGTGCTGGCGCTGCGCCGGGTCCGGCACCCGGACCCGCAGCGGGTGGCGGCGGCGGTCGGCCGGGCGGTGCGTTGGAGCGCGGGCATGCAGTCGAGGAACGGTGCCTGGGGCGCGTTCGACGCCGACAACACCAGCCCGTTCCCCGACCGGCTGCCGTTCTGCGACTTCGGCGAGGTGATCGACCCGCCGTCGGCCGATGTCACCGCCCATGTCGTCGAGATGCTCGCCGACGTCGGCCGCACCCACGACCCGCGCACCCGCCGCGGCATCGCCTGGCTGCTCGCCGAACAGGAGCCCAGCGGCGCCTGGTTCGGGCGCTGGGGCACCAACTACGTCTACGGCACCGGGTCGGTACTGCCGGCGCTCGCCGCGGCCGGCATCCCCGGCTCCCACCCCGCCGTCCGACGGGCCGTCGGCTGGCTGGAACGGGTGCAGAACGAGGACGGCGGCTGGGGCGAGGACCAGCGCTCCTACCAGGACAAGGAGAAGTGGGCCGGGCGCGGCGCCTCCACCGCGTCGCAGACCGCCTGGGCGCTGATGGCGCTGCTCGCGGCCGGCGAACGGGACGGCGAGGCGGTCCGGCGCGGGGTGCGCTGGCTGGTGGACACCCAGCTGCCGGACGGCTCCTGGGACGAGCCGTACTTCACCGGTACCGGCTTCCCCTGGGACTTCTCCATCAACTACCACCTCTACCGCCAGGTCTTCCCGCTGACGGCCCTGGGGCGTTACGTCAACGGCGGCCCGGCCGGTGTGCCGGTGGGGGCCTGATGCCGAGACGGCCCCCGCCGGACGCGGATCCGCCGCTGCTGGTCGCCTGCGCGCTCGGCATCGAACGGTTCGCGCTGCGGGGCGGTGACGGCGGGGGAGCGGATCCTCCGGTGGTCACCCTCCGCACCGGCATGGGCCCCCATGCGGCGGAACGCGCCATCGCCGCCGCACTGGCTGCGGGCTCGGCCACCGCGGGCTCGCCCGTCGTGGCCAGCGGCTTCTGCGCCGGGCTCGCCCCCGGGATGCGGCCCGGGGACGTGGTCGTCGCCGACGCCACCCGCGACCACCGGTCCGGCGTACCGGACGTGCCGTGCCGGGACAACGGTCCGCTGCTGCGGGCCCTGCGGCGGCGCGGGCTGCGGGTGCACACCGGACTGCTGCGCGGTTCGGACCATGTCGTGCGCGGCGCGGAGCGGGCCGAGCTGCACGCCCAGGGCGCCGTCGCGGTGGACATGGAGTCGGCCGCCACGCTCCGGGCCGCGGTGTGCGCCGGCCGCCGTCCGGTTGCGGCCGTCCGGGTGGTCGTGGACGCTCCAGAACATGAACTCGTACGCATCGGGACCCTGCGCGGTGGAATATCGGCCTTCCGGGTGCTGCGCTCCGTGGTTCCGGTTCTCTTCGAATGGCACCGTTCTTTGCCGCTCCCCAGGAGGTGAGCCAGATGGCTATGCCGCTCCGCCAGTCCATCCGGGTCGGGACCTATCTCTTTGAACAGAAAGTGCTGCGGAAGCGGGAGAAGTTTCCGCTGATTGTCGAGCTGGAGCCGCTCTTCGCGTGCAATCTGAAGTGCGAGGGCTGCGGGAAGATCCAGCACCCGGCCGGCGTGCTCAAGCAGCGGATGCCGGTGGCCCAGGCGGTGGGAGCGGTGCTGGAGTCCGGCGCCCCGATGGTCTCCATCGCCGGCGGCGAGCCCCTGATGCACCCTCAGATCGACGAGATCGTACGGCAGTTGGTGGCACGACGGAAGTATGTCTTCCTGTGCACCAATGCCATGCTGCTGCGCAAGAAGTTGGACATGTTCCGGCCCTCGCGGTACTTCGCCTTCGCGGTGCACATCGACGGGATGCGCGAACGGCACGATGAATCCGTCGCGAAGGAAGGCGTCTTCGACGAGGCGGTCGAGGCCATCAAGGAGGCCAAGCGGCGCGGCTTCCGGGTCACCACGAACTCCACCTTCTTCAATACCGACACCCCGCAGACGATCATCGAGGTACTGAACTTCCTCAATGACGACCTGCGGGTCGACGAGATGATGCTGTCGCCCGCCTATGCCTACGAGAAGGCCCCCGACCAGGAGCACTTCCTGGGCGTCGAGCAGACCCGGGAGCTGTTCCGGAAAGCCTTCGCCGGCGGCAACCGCCGGCGCTGGCGGCTCAACCACAGCCCGCTCTTCCTGGACTTCCTGGAGGGCAAGGCGGACTTCCCGTGCACCGCCTGGGCGATCCCCAACTACTCCCTCTTCGGCTGGCAGCGCCCCTGCTACCTGATGAGCGACGGCTATGTCCCCACGTACCGCGAGCTGATCGAGGAGACCGACTGGGACAAGTACGGCCGCGGCAAGGATCCGCGGTGCGCCAACTGCATGGCGCACTGCGGCTATGAGCCCACCGCCGTCCTGGCGACCATGAGCTCCCTGAAGGAGTCCCTCCGGGCCGCCCGGGACACCATCGCGGGAAACCGCGGATGAGGTGTCGCGGGGTGAACCGGTGATGCCGGGGTCCGCCGGCGTCCCGGCCCGCCCGGCATCCCCGACGCCACCGTCCGCCGCAGCACCGGAGGGGGACCGCCCATGACGCTGCTGGAGCAGATCCGCTCGCCCCGCGACCTGAAGGCACTGTCGGCCGCAAGGCTGAGGGAACTCGCGGTGGAGGCCCGGCAGTTCCTGGTACAGGCGGTCGCCCGCACCGGTGGGCACCTGGGACCCAACCTGGGGGTGGTCGAGCTGACCATCGCCCTGCACCGGGTGTTCGACTCACCCACTGACCGCATCCTCTGGGACACCGGCCATCAGTCGTACGTGCACAAGCTCTTGACGGGACGTCAGGACTTCTCCGGGCTGCGGTCCAAGGGCGGGCTGTCCGGCTACCCCGCACGGGCCGAGTCCGCCCACGACGTCATCGAGAACAGCCACGCCTCGACGGTGCTGGGCTGGGCCGACGGCCTGGCCAAGGCGCGCCGGCTGCGCGGCACCGACGAGCACGTCGTGGCCGTCATCGGGGACGGCGCGCTGACCGGCGGCATGGCCTGGGAGGCGCTCAACAACATCGCCGCCGCCAAGGACCGCCCGCTGATCATCGTCGTCAACGACAACGAGCGCTCCTACGCGCCCACCATCGGCGGCCTCGCCAACCACCTCGCCACCCTGCGTACCACCGACGGCTACGAGCGCTTCCTGGCCTGGGGCAAGGACGTCCTCCAGCGCACCCCGGTCGTCGGACAGCCGCTCTACGGATCGCTGCACGGCGCCAAGAAGGGCTTCAAGGACTTCATCGCGCCCCAGGGCATGTTCGAGGACCTGGGGCTGAAGTACCTGGGCCCGATCGACGGCCACGACATCGCGGCCGTCGAATCCGCGCTGCGCCGGGCCGCGGGGTTCCACGGCCCGGTGCTGGTCCACTGCCTGACCGAGAAGGGCCGCGGCTGCCGGCCGGCCCTGGAGGACGAGACGGACCGCTTCCACACCGTCGGCGTGCTGGACCCGCTGACCTGCGCGCCCGCCGCACCGGCCGGCGCGCCGTCCTGGACGTCCGTCTTCGGCGACGAGATGGTCCGCATCGGCGCCGAGCGGGCGGACGTCGTCGTCCTCACGGCGGCCATGCTCCAGCCGCTCGGGCTGGAGCGGTTCGCCGCGGCGTACCCGGACCGGATCTGGGATGTGGGGATCGCCGAGCAGCACGCCGCGGTGTCGGCCGCGGGACTGGCCACCGGCGGGCTGCACCCGGTCTTCGCGGTCTACGCCACCTTCCTCAACCGGGCCTTCGACCAGGTCCTGATGGACGCCGCGCTGCACAGGTGCGGCGTCACCTTCGTGCTGGACCGGGCCGGTATCACCGGCACCGACGGCGCCTCGCACAACGGCATGTGGGACATGTCGCTGCTGGGCGTCGTACCGGGACTGCGGATCGCCGCCCCGCGCGACGCCGGCCAGCTCCGCGCCCAGCTGCGGGAAGCCCTCGACGTGGACGACGCGCCGACCGTGCTGCGCTACCCCAAGGAGACGGTGGGCGAGCCGATTCCGGCGGTGGCGCGGACCGGTGGTACGGACGTGCTGCGGCGGGCCGAGCGGCCGGATGTGCTGCTGGTCGCGGTCGGGGTGACGGCGCCGGTGTGCCTGCGGGCCGCCGCGCTGCTGGCCGACCGACGGGTGGGCGTCACGGTCGTCGATCCCCGCTGGGTCAAGCCCGTCGACCCGGTGATCGTCCAACTGGCCGCGGAACACCGCCTGGTGGCCGTCGTCGAGGACAACTGCCGTACCGGCGGGGTCGGCTGGATGGTGGCGCAGGCGCTGCGGGACGCCGAGGTGGATGTGCCGCTGCGTACCTTCGGCATCCCCGAGCGGTTCCTGCCGCACGCCACACGCGGTGAGTTGCTGACCGACCTGGGGCTCACCCCGGCCGGCATCGCCGCCCGGATCGGCGGCGCGCTGCCCGCCCGTGAGGAGAAGACGACATGACCGGATTCGATCTGCGGCAGCTGCTCGCCGAACGCGGCGCCGAACGCTACGACCTGCACGCCCGCCATCTCAACCACCAGCTGCCGCGGATGCTGCACACCATCGGCTTCGACAAGGACTACGAGCGGGCCGAGGGCGCCTACTTCTGGGACGCCGACGGGCAGGAGTACCTCGACATGCTCGCCGGATTCGGGGTGATGGGCCTCGGCCGGCACCACCCGGTCGTCCGGCGGGCCCTGCACGACGTGCTCGACGCCGAGCTGGCCGACCTGACCCGCTTCGACTGCCCGCCGCTGCCCGGTCTCCTCGCTGAGAAGCTGCTCCGCCACGCACCCCACCTCGACCGGGTCTTCTTCGGAAACAGCGGCACCGAAGCCGTCGAGACCGCCCTGAAATTCGCCCGCTGCGCCACCGGAAAGCCCCGCGTTCTCTACTGCACCCACGCCTTCCACGGCCTGACCACCGGCTCGCTCTCGGTCAACGGCGAGGACGTCTTCCGGGACGGCTTCGCGCCGCTGCTGCCGGACACCGCCGTGGAGATGGGCGATCTGGACGCGCTGGAACGGGAGTTGCGGCGCGACGACGTGGCGGGCTTCATCGTCGAGCCGATCCAGGGCAAGGGCGTCCAGCCCACGCCGCCCGGATTCCTACGGGCCGCACAGGAGTTGCTGCACCGGCACAAGGCCCTGCTGATCGCCGACGAGGTGCAGACCGGACTCGGCCGCACCGGCGACTTCTTCGCCTACCAGCACGAGGCGGGGGTGGAGCCGGACCTGGTGTGTGTGGCCAAGGCGCTGTCCGGCGGCTATGTCCCGGTCGGTGCGACCCTCGGCAAGGACTGGATCTTCAAGAAGGTCTACTCGTCCATCGACCGGGTACTGGTGCACTCCGCCAGCTTCGGTGCCAATGCCCAGGCGATGGCGGCGGGCCTCGCGGTGCTCTCGGTGATGGAGGACGAGGACATCGTCGACCGGGCCCGGCACACCGGCGACCTGCTGCGCGGAAAGCTCGCGGCGCTGATCGGCCGCTACGAGCTGCTGCACGACGTGCGGGGGCGCGGGCTGATGGTCGGCATCGAGTTCGGCCGCCCCAAGTCCCTCGGCCTGCGCAGCCGTTGGACGATGCTCCAGGCGGCGCGCAAGGGGCTGTTCGCGCAGATGGTCGTGGTGCCACTGCTCCAGCGCCACCACATCCTGACCCAGGTCTCCGGCGATCACCTGGAGGTCATCAAGCTGCTCCCGCCGCTGATCATCGGCGAACGGGAGGCGGACCGGTTCGTCACGGCCTTCACGGCCGTCATGGACGACGCCCACAGCGGCAGCGGCCTGATGTGGGACTTCGGGCGGACGCTGGTCAAGCAGGCGGTCGCCCACCGCTGACCGCAGGCGCGGGGGAGAGGCGGGGGGGGGGGGGGGGGGGGGAGCCGTGCCCCCCCCCGGTCCGGGGCAGTGCCGGGGTCAGTCCTCCAGCAGCCGGTCGCGCAGCCGCTCGCGGGTGGCGGGCGCCAGCTTGAGGCCGTCGGAGAGGTAGGACTCGGTCGTGCCCCAGGTCTCCTCGATCGCGTCGAAGGCGGCCGAGAGATAGTCCGCGTCCGCCCCGAACAGCGGCGAGAGGAGCTCCATGACCTCGGGGGACATCCCCGCCGAGGAGTTGTCCGAGCGGCGGATCTTGTAGCGGCGGCCGGGCTCGTTGGACTTGAGGTAGTCCGCCTCGATGGCGTCCCGCTCCACGCCGACGGCGAGCAGGGTGACCGCGATGGACAGCCCCGCGCGGTCCTTGCCGGCCGCGCAGTGCATCAGCGCCGGCACGCTGTCCTCGGCGAGGGCGTGCAGCACCCGGCTGTGGTCCGCGGTGCGGGTGGTGATGATCTCGCGGTAGGTCTGGGCCATACGGGCCGCGGCCTTTCCGTCGCCGAGCGCGCCCCGCAGCTGGTCGAGCTCGCCGTCGCGCACCATCGTCCAGAACTCGGCGCCGTCGGCCGGGTCGGTGAGCGGGATGTTGACGTTTCGTACACCCGGGAGCGTGACGTCCGGGCCTTCCAGCTTGATGTCCGAGGCGTTGCGGAAGTCGAAGACGGTGTGCAGCCCGAGGCCGGTGAGGTAGGCGGCGTCCTCCGCGGTGGCGTGTGCCAGGTGACCGCTGCGATAGAGCCTGCCGTACCGGATGCGACGCCCGTCCACGGTCGGCAGCCCGCCCACGTCACGGAAGTTGCGGACCTCCGCGAGCTCGGGCTGGGCCTGGGGGACCTGCGGCGTCTGCTGCGTCACGGGCGCTCCTTGTGGTCGGCCGCCGACGCTGCTCGTCGACGAAGCGTAACTGGTTCGACGATACGACATTGATGCAATAGGCAATCGGAGGCCAACGCTCCGGTGGCGGCGGGCATCATCGCTGATTTGGTGCGCTGGGTGAGCACTGCATGCCCGATTCTTATTCCGACTTGAATGGAATTTGACCTGGTGGCATTAATCACCTCACGTCAACCCCTGGTTACGGTGGCGTAAGTCACTTCGGAAGGTGAAGTATGTCCTGACGTGGCAGACGATTCGAAGAACAACAGCAACGGCGCGCAGAGCGCCATCGGGTCGTACGCAGCCGTCGGGGACAGCTTCACCGAGGGGGTCGGGGATCCCGGCCGTGACGGGGCGTACATCGGTTGGGCGGACCGGCTCGCGGTCCTGCTTTCTGACCAGCGGAACGAGGGGGACTTCCGCTACGCGAACCTCGCCGTCCGGGGGCGGCTGCTCGACCAGATCGTCGAGGAGCAGGTGCCCCGGGCCAAACAGCTCGCCCCCGAGCTGGTGACGTTCTGTGCCGGCGGGAACGACATCCTGCGGCCGGGCTCGGACCCCGACGCGGTGGCCGAGCGCTATGAGGCGGCGGTGGCGGATCTGCGCGAGTCGGTCGGGACGGTGCTGCTGTGCACCGGCTTCGACACCCGCGGGGTCCCGGTCCTCAAGCATCTGCGCGGCAAGATCGCCACATACACCGCCCATGTGCGGGCCATCGCCGACCGGCACGACTGCCCGGTACTCGACCTGTGGTCGCTGAAGTCCGTGCAGGACCGGCGGGCGTGGAGCGACGACCGGCTGCACCTGTCCGCCGACGGGCACACCCGGGTGGCGCTGCGCGCCGCGCAGGTGCTGGGGCTGACGGTGCCGGCCGACCCGGACCAGCCGTGGCCTCCGGAGGCGGAGCGGTCGGCCGCCGAGGCGCGGCGGGACAACATCCACTGGGCGCGCGAGCACCTCGTGCCGTGGATCGGCCGCCGGCTGCGCGGCGAGTCGTCCGGCGACCACGTCGAGCCCAAGCGGCCGGACCTGCTGCCGCTGTAGCACTGCTGCCGTACGCGTGACGAGAAGGCCCCGATGTCCGCCCTGAGGGCGGCACGGGGCCTCAGTGCGTACTGCCGCGGTAGGGCAGATCGGCCCAGACGACCTGGCCCCGGCCGCCGACGTCGGACCGGGTGCCCCAGCTGTCGGACAGCGCGCCGACCAGGAACAGGCCGCGTCCGCCCTCCTGGTCGAGGCTGCCCGGCTGGGCGTGCGGCGCGGCGGCCCCGGGGCCGCCCTCGTCGGTGATCTCTATCCGTATGTGCGCGCCGATGACGGTGACCTCACAGCCGACCTTCTCGCTGTCGGTGTGCCGGACCGCGTTGGTGAACAGCTCGGTGACCACCAACTCCACGTCGTCGCGGACCTGTTCAGCCGCACCCCACTCGCGCAGCAGTGTGCTGACGCGCCTGCGCGCCTCGGGCACGGACGTACATCGCGCCGGCAAGTGGAACGCGTCCTGCGGGCTCTGGGCGAGCAATCCGCCGCATCGCCCTAACGAGGGAGCGTTTTTGTAGGAAGCCACGACATAACTATGTGCGATGTTGGTCACCGTTGGCAAGGATCACTCTGTAATTTGCAGAATTGAAACTGCAGTCTGTTCGAGCTGATGACGGCATGACACACTGCTGAACACTGAAGCTGGTTGGAGGGGATCGGACGTGGCGGACCCACGGTCTGCAGGTGCACCGACCGTCCTGCGGGTGGTGCTCGGCAAGCGACTGCAGGACCTGCGGGAGAAGGCGGGGCTCTCCTTCGAGCGGGCCGCCGCGGCACTCGATGTGACGCACGCCACGATACGGCGGATGGAGAAGGCCGAGGTCGGACTCAAACTCCCCTACGTCGAAAAGCTGCTGGCGACCTACGGCGTCACCGACGAGGCGGAGATCGAGGGCTTCCTCTCCCTCGCCCGCGAGGCCAACCGGCCCGGCTGGTGGCACCGCTTCCGCGACGTACTCCCCGAGTGGTTCAGCGCGTTCGTCAGCCTGGAGAGCGAAGCCAACCTCATCCGCTCCTACCAACCGCACTACGTCCCCGGCCTGTTGCAGACCGAGGACTACGCCGCCGCCGTGCTGCGCGCCGGCATGCCGCACGCCGCCCCCGCCGACGTCGACCGGATCGTCGCGCTGCGCATGGAGCGGCAGGCGCTGCTGACCCGCGACAACGCGCCGATGCTGTGGTCGGTCATGGACGAGACCGTGCTGCGAAGGCCCATCGGCGGCCCCAAGGTGATGCACGATCAGATCTCCCGGCTGATGGAGGCCACCGAGCTGCCCAACGTGCGGCTCCAGGTGATGCCCTTCGCCGCGGGCCCGCACCCCGCCATGTACGGGCCGTTCCACATCTTCCGCTTCCCGATCCCGGAGCTCCCGGACATCGCGTATGCGGAAAGCCTCGTCGGAGCCGTGTACTTCGACCAGCGCAACGACGTCTCGCAGTACCTGGAGGCCCTGGACCGGATGTGTGCGCAGGCCGCGCCGGCACACGCCACCGAGGCCATTCTGGGTGGCTTTCGCAAGGAGATCTGAACCCCCCATGGATCGCATACGTATCTACAACGGCATGCCCGCCAACGAACTCGGCACCGAGGGCTGGCACAAGCCGTGGAGCGGCGGAAACGGCGGCGAGTGCCTGGAGGCCATGCGCCTTCGGGACGGCAGGGTCGCCCTGCGCCAGTCCACCGACCCGGACGGTCCCGCACTGATCTACACGCACCGCGAGATGGTCAGTTTCATCGAGGGCGCGAAGGCCGGCCACGCCGACTTCCTGCTCTCCGCCGCGCCGTGCCCGGCGCACTGAGGGGGGACGCCATGAGCGACCAGCACTGCACTCCGGAGGCGGCGGGGTCCGGCGTACCGGAGATCGGACCGTACCCTCCCGGACCCGAGCACCAGGGCTTCTCGGCCGAGGAGATCGACACCAGCCGCCCGCACCCGGCCCGGATGTACGACTACTTCCTGGGCGGCTGGGACAACTACGAGGTCGACCGGGTGGCCGCCGACCGGGTCATCGAGGTGTATCCCCAGGTGCGGGACAGCGTCCGTGCCAACCACGCGTTCGTCCAGCGTGCGGTCCGCACGGTGGTCGCCTCCGGCATCCGGCAGTTCGTCGAGATCGGCACCGGCATCCCCACCTCGCCCAACGCCCATGAGGTGGCCCGGGAGACCGCCCCCGGCACCCGGGTGGTGTACGTGGAGAGCGACCCGATCGTCGCCACCCACGCCCGGGCCCGGCTCGCCAACACCCCCGAGACCGGATTCGTCCTGGGCGACATCCGCGATGCCAAGGCGCTGCTCGACCACCCGGTGGTCCGCGAACTGATCGACTTCGACCGGCCGGTGGGACTGCTGATCGGCGGCGTGATGGACTTCATCGCGGACGAGGACAACCCGGCCGGCCTGATCGCCCGGCTGGCCGAGACGGTGCCGGCCGGCAGCCATCTGGTGCTCTCGCACGGGACCCACGAGCCCTACGAGGGATACCCGCAGGGCCGCACCGACGAGGTGGCGCGGTCGAACGTGGAAGACGTCTACAAAAGCGCCAGCACTCCGCTCGTGCTGCGGACCAAGGCCCAGATCGCCGCGATCCTCGGGCCGTTCGCGCCCCTGGAGCCGGGCATCGTCCGGGTGCCGCTCTGGCGGCCGGACGGCCCGGTGCCCTCGCCGGAAGAGCTCAACAACACCATTTTCTACGGCGTGGTGGGGCGCAAGGACTGAACCGTCCCGCCCGGCGCCGACGCCCCTGCCGGGTCCGCACCGCCGCGGGCGGCGACGGCCCGGGTGCCGGCGGCCTCGCCGGCGGAGTCGGGTGCGAGCGTGCGCGACGCGGTTCCGCCCCGGCCGGTGGGCGGCCGAACGGGCAGCTGCCCACGGTGAGTTGGGGCGGGGGCCGGCTGGGCCGCGCACCGGCGGCGGGCCGGTGATCCGCTGTGGGACACCACTCGGATGCTGACCGAGCGGACACGGACCGGCGACGACGAGCGATGGTGAGGGGCGAGGCGGTCAACTCCACGCCCGAACCGGACGGCACCCACCGCACGTACCGGCTGCGGGTGCCGCCGTGGACGCGTACCGCCCGGGAGGGCGTCGCCTGGACCTTCGAGCTGGGGGAGGAGAGCTATGCGCCGGTAGGGGAGACCTCGACGTCGGCCGTCGCCTGGGCATCGGCCGCGGCCGGCACGGGTGGCGGGGGAGAGGGGGTGAGCACGGCGCGCAGTGCGGCCCGTCCGACGAGGGCGGTGTGGGTGCCCTCCGCGGTGCAGGCGTAGGCGCCCGCCACTGCGCCCAGGCGGGCGCACTCCTCCAGGTCCCGGCCCCTGCGCCGCCCGTAGAGGAATCCGCAGGTGAAGGCGTCGCCGGCGCCGTTGCTGTCCACGACGGGGCCGGGCGGGACCGCGGCGGGCACCAGGCGCGGGGTGCGGTCCTCGGGCGTGAGGAGGTAGGCACCGCCGGCGCCGGCCGTGGCGATCACCGCTTCGGCGCGTCCGTCGCGGAGGATCTCGCGCATGACGGAGCTGATCCGCTCCCCGGCGCCGACCGTGCTGAGGAAGACCAGGTCCGAGCGGAGCGCGAAATCGCGGTGGTGCTCGGTGAGGCCGTCCCAGTCGTGCAGGTCCGTGGAGACGGGCAGTCCCAGGGCCTCGATGTCGTCGTAGAGGAAGCGGGCGAAGTGGGTGATGGACAGATGGACATGCCGGGTGCGGCGCAGGAGGGGGAGGTAGTGCTCCTGCGGCATCCGCAGATCGAGCGGGTCGCGGGCGTCGTAGAAGGACATCCGACGCCCGTCGGGGGAAACGAGATTGACCGCCCGCCGGGTCCCGTGCGGGGAGATCAGCGGATGGAAGTCGACACCGCTGCCGGCGAGGCGCTCGCGGATCAGGGTGCCTGGATGGTCGTCGCCGAGGAAATCGACGAATCCGGTGGTGAGCCCCAGCGCCGCGCAGCCGAGCGCGACACCGGTGCCCGTGTGCCCCGCGTCTTCGCGGATGGGCGGCACTCCGTGGCTGTCGGCGGCCGGTACGGGCAGCGCGTCGACCCGCACGGTGGTGTCCACCCCCGATCCGCCGACGACGAGGACGTCATATGGCTCAGATTCCTGCTCGAAGGTCACAAGCGTCCCTGAATCCCTTGCTGAAGAGACGAATCCCGTTGCTGGTGGGAGCGGCTGCGGGCGCGGCGCGCCCGCTGTCGGGAGTGTAGACGCACAGTCGCCGCATATCGGGATGTCAGGGACCGGCGTGACCCGCCGGAGGGACGGCGGTGCGCGCAACCGGTGCGGAGGTGTGGCGGCCGGAGGCGGGCGGGTGAAGCGGCGTGGCTGACGGTGTGTGAGGCGCGGCGCGGGTTCCTTGCCGGAGCCGCAGAAGGGCTCGACTCGGCTGCGGAAAGGGGGTGTTGGGGCGGCCGTTGACAGGATGTGGAGGGCGCTGAAGTCTGAGGTCCGTCAGGGATCGAGGCTCCGGAAAGGGTGACCGGGGGCCGGCCGGGGGCCGTACGGGCCGTGGGGAAGATGAGGTACGAATGGCAGAGCACACCGACGGCGGGCGTACCGCGGTCGTGATCGGCGGCGGGCTGGCCGGCATGCTCGCCGTCACGGCCCTGTGCGGCCATGTCGACGCGATCACCGTCGTCGAACGTGACCGGTATCCCGCCGGGCAGGTCTTCCGCAAGGGCGTGCCGCAGGCCCGCCATCTGCATGTTCTCCTCAGCGGTGGGCAGCGCGCGCTGGACCGGCTGCTGCCCGGCACGGTCGACGCGCTCACCGCGGCCGGCGCGCGGAGCCTCTACCTGCCGCGCGATCTCGTCACCCGTACGCCCACCGGCTGGCAGCGCCGCTTCGACGACCGCCGGCATCCGACGCTCAGCGTCACCCGACCGGTCCTGGACGCCGTGGTACGCGAGCGCGCACTGCGGGCGGCGGCCGGCTCACCCACCCGGGTCGAGGTCCTGGAGGCGACCGAGGCCGTCGGGCTGACCGGCGACGCCCGGCGGGTGACCGGCGTCAAGGTCCGCAGCCGCAACGGCGGGGGGGGCGGCCGTCCGGAGCGGGCGCTGCCGGCCGACCTGGTCGTGGACGCCTCCGGCCGCGGGTCCCGCGCGCCCCGGTGGTACGCCGCACTGGGCCGGGAAGCGCCGCAGGAGGAGAGCGTCGACTCGGGCCTGGCCTACGCCACCCGGATGTACCGTCCCGGCGGGCCGGCAGCCGCACCGGAGATCGGCGTCAACATCCCCGGCTGGCCCGAGTGCCCGCGTGGCGCCGTGTACGTCCCCGTCGAGGACGGCAACTGGCTGCTGACCCTCTCCGGGGTGCGTGGCCACCATCCGCCCACGGACCACGCGGAGTTCACCGCTTTCAGCGCGACCGTCGGCGACCCGTACGTCCACGAACTGCTCGCCGGCGCCGAACCGGTCTCGCCGGTGCACGGCTTCCGCGACACCCGCAACCGGCGCCGTCACTTCGAGCGCCCCGGGGCGGCACCGGAAGGCTTCCTGGTCCTCGGGGACGCCAACTGCACCTTCAACCCCGTCTACGGCCAGGGCATGTCGGTGGCCGCGCTCGGTGCGCTGGCGCTGCGCGACACCCTCGCGGACAGCGGCGGGCTGCGCCCCGGGACCACCGCCCGGGCGCAGCGGGCGGTCGCCCGCGCCGCGGAGCCCGCCTGGCTCGCCGCGGTCGGCGCGGACCGTCCGTACACCGACGGCGGCGACGGCAGGGCGGGCCTCGGCGAGCGGCTGACGACGTGGTACATAGGTCGGCTGTCCGCCCGCGCCGCCATCGACCGCGTCGTCGGCGGCGCCTTCCGCGACGTCTTCTGCCTCACCGCCCCGCCCTCCCGCCTGATGGCCCCGCGCATCCTCCTGCGCACCGTCCTGCTGCCGCGCCGCCCCGGCCTGCCCAGGCCGCCCGCCGCCGTCGAACGCGCCTGACCGCGGGAGCCGCCGGGCTCCGGGCCGCAGCGGGCCCCGGGCCGGAAGACCGGATGCGGCGGCCACGGGTGCCGGGAAAGGGCGGGGCGGCATGACAGGGCCGACGGCACAGGACCTCGCTGTCTTCGAGGCGGCCACCGGGGAGTTCGTGCGGCGTCGGCCGGTGCACCCTCTGGGAGACCGGCGGGCGCCCGTCGCGATGGCCGGGGCCACCCGCGCCCTCGTCGGCACGGTCCGGGGCGCCCCCGTCCACTCCCCGCCCGAGCTGCGCGGACGCGGCTGCGCGAAGGCGGCTATGCGGGGGCGGTGACCGCCGCCGTTTCCCGGGCCGTCCGGCGCGCGGGGGCGACCGGGGCGCTGCTCTTCACGGACCTCGGCAACCCCACCAGCAACCCCTCTACCAGCGGCTCGGCTACCGCCCGGTCGAGGACCGCGTGCGGACGGAGTTCGGACGGGCCGGTCGGCCTCGGTAGGCGGAAGGCGGAGGCGGAAGGCGGCCGGGGGGGGTAGGGGTGGCGCGGATACGGGGTCGGGCGGGTCGGAGCGGTCGCTTGCGTCGCGGCGTCCGGGCCCGCCCGCCTGCTCGCCGGCCCGGTACCTGCTCGACCCGCTCCGGTGGCGGCGGTGCGCCATTGCCACGTGGCGCGGCGGCCCGGGGGCGATTCGGCCCCCGGCCCCCGGTTCCGCCCCCGTCCTCGTTCTCACCCGAATGGCCGCGTCCGGGTTGCGGTATGCATCCGGGTGTCGCAAGGGTCGAGGTGTCGCAGCGGTCGGCCGGTGTGGGGCCGTGGTGCGCCCGACGAGCGCCGGACGCCTGCGGTGGGCCGGGACGGCACGTCCGGAGGGGGACGTCTGACAAGGAGGGGGCATACCTGACGCATCGCAGCTCACACCCCTGACCGGAATGCCGCGGCAGGTCGCGCGGTTGGTATCGGAAGGCGACGGTGTTGAGTCCGGGGACCGCGTGTGGCGCCGTACGGCGGTGCGGGGCGGCTCGGGCGCGCCGGAACCCTCCGCCCACCCGGCCCGTTCACTTCGCGACCGCCCCGACCATGGAGGTGCCGTGACCGCATCCCGATCCCGCCGTACTCCGCTCACCGCGCTGCGCCCCGCGAGCTTCGGCGCCGAGCCCACCGGGGAGCGGCTGGCCAGGATGCGCAGCTCGCCGCAGTTCGTGGATGGGCAGTTCCGCAATCCGGCGCCCACCCGGCAGTTGCTCCGGGGCGGCGCGCTGCCGATGGCCCGTACGCAGCTGAGTCGCGGGGGCCGGTTGCGGCGGGCACCGGTGGGCCGGATTCCGGTGCACCGCCCGACCGCCGCGGCCTGGAGCCGGCCGCCCGCCTCCGGGCTGCGGATCACCTGGATGGGGCACTCGAGCGTGTTCGCGGAGATCGACGGCCACCGGGTGCTCTTCGACCCGGTCTGGGGTGAGCGCTGCTCCCCGTTCAGCTGGGCCGGGCCCAAGCGGCTGCATCCGGTGCCGGTGGAGCTGGCGGAGCTGGACCCGGTCGATGCCGTGGTGATCTCGCACGACCACTACGACCACCTCGACATGCCCACGATCCGGGGCCTGGTCCACTCGGGCGCGGCCTTCGTCGTGCCGCTCGGCGTCGGCGCCGACCTGGAGTTCTGGGGTGTCCCCGCGGAGCGCGTCACCGAGCTCGACTGGCATGAAGCGACCCGGGTCGGCGGGCTGACGCTGACCGCCACGCCCGCCCAGCACTTCTGCGGGCGCGGCCTGCGCGGCCCGCAGCACACGCTCTGGGCCTCCTGGGCCGTCGCCGGTTCCGAGCACCGGATCTTCCACAGCGGCGACACCGGCTACTTCCCCGGGTTCGTGGAAATAGGGGCGGCGCACGGCCCGTTCGACCTGACCATGATCCAGGTCGGCGCGTATTCCGACTTCTGGCCCGACATACACATGACCCCCGCGCAAGGGGTGCAGTCCCACCTCGACCTCCAGGGTGGCGAGCCCTCCGGGGCGCTGCTGCCGATCCACTGGGGCACCTTCAATCTGGCCCCGCATCCGTGGGCGGAGCCGGCGGAGTGGATGATGTCCGCGGCCCACAAGGCCGGCGTGGCGTCCGTCGCGCCCCGGCCGGGGGAGCCGTTCGAGCCGGCCGACGAGCCGGCGGTGGACCCGTGGTGGCGGGCGGTTGCCGTGCCGCCGGTCCATGGCTGGCCCGCCTGGCCGCCGGTGGCGGCGACCGCGGAGGCCGCGGAGGCGGCGGACGTGTTGGTGGGCGACGACCTCGTCGGCGAGCGGTGACCGCGCGGCGACGAATACGGCGGCGGTGCTGGCGTACGGAGGGAGGACTTCGCTTCCGGGGCGGCGTGCGGGTTCCGGGGAGGACGGCCGCCGCCGGGGCGCGGTCGTTGTGGACTCAACTCCCGTTCTCTGAACGGGAGTTCGTATCTTTTCGCACTGCCGTGCGCGCCATGCCTACCCAGGGAGCTGGCGCGGGGTAGCGAAACCCCGAAGTGGGTCCGAACACCACCCCCGTACCAACTAGCGTGCGAACTCCGCGAACTGCCAACGGCCGATCCGGAGGGCGCCCATGCCTACCGCACCCCCCCAGAGGACCCAGACGTCCCAGGAGGCTCAGAGGTCCCACGGGGGACGGCACGGCCGGGCCTCGCTTCCCGAATCCGCCGCCGACTCGGCGATACGCGCCCGGCTGGTCCGGCTCGCCGCCGTCCCCTGTCTGCTCGTCGCCGTCATCTGCACCGGCGTCGCCGCCTTCGTGGTCCAGAGCGGCGGCGCCCGGCTCACCGGCCGGGAATGGCCGGTGCTCACCAGCGGACTCGTCGTGGTCTGCGTCATCGTGCTGATCGCCGGCGTCGCCGCGAACTCCGAGGCGCGCGCCGTGGTGAGCCGCTACGCGCGGCTGCGTCACGTGTGCGCCCGGAGCCAGTCCGAGCTGTACGACCTCCTCGACCGGGTCCGCCGTGACGAGTGGCTCGAGCACCGCGAACCCGAGCCGGCGCCGGAGCCCGGGGGCGACGCCCTCGACCTGCTCGCCCATGAAGTCGCCGCCGCGGGCCGGGCCGCCGAGGCGGCCGTCATCGACGCGGTGAGCATCGCCCGCTCCAACGCCACCGGGAACGAGCAGAAGTTGGAGGTCTTCGTCAACCTCGCCCGGCGGCTGCAATCCCTGGTGCACCGTCAGATCCAGGTGCTGGACGAGCTGGAGCACCAGGTCGAGGACCCGGACCTGCTCAAGGGCCTGTTCGTCGTCGACCATCTGGCCACCCGGGTCCGCCGGCACGCCGAGAATCTCGCCGTGCTCGGCGGCGCCGTCTCCCGTCGCCAGTGGACCCGCCCGATCACCATGACCGAGGTACTGCGCTCCTCGACCGCCGAGGTCGAGCAGTACCCGCGGATCAAGCTGGTGCCGCCGGTGGAGGGCACCCTGCGCGGTACCGCCGTCGCCGATGTCGTCCACCTCCTCGCCGAACTCGTCGAGAACGCCACCATCTACTCCGCCCCGGAGACACCGGTCACGGTGCGCGCGCAGCACGTCAAGGCGGGGCTCGCGATCGAGGTCGAGGACCGCGGCCTGGGGATGTCGGGGGAAGAGCAGGAGCAGATGAACCGGCTGCTCGCCGACCCCGAGCGGATGGATCTCACCGAGCTGCTGGACGACGGCCGGATCGGTCTCTACGTGGTCTCCTCGCTCGCCCAGCGGCACGGCATCGTCGTCCAGTTGCAGAGCAACATCTACGGCGGCGTGCAGGCCGTGCTGATCCTGCCGCCGTCGCTGCTCGGCGCCAACTCCGCGCAGGTACGGGACGAGTTCGACGGCTCGGTGGTGCCCCAGGCGTCCCTGGACTACCGCGACGAACCCGCCGCCGGTCACGGGCGCGCCCCGGGCGACGGCCGGGACGAGGGCGGTGCCGGCTCCTCGCACGACGGCGGGTACGGGCGGCACGACGACCTCATCTACCCCGGCGGGGGGTTCGACGCGACGACCGACGCCGGCAGCGAGGCCGCCCGTATGGTCGCCTACCACCGGGCGATGGCCCGCCTCGCGGCGGATGCCGACATCGACGCCGGCGCGATCGAGATCCGTCCGCCGGCCGGCGCCAAGGCCCGCCCGGCCGCGCCCGCGGAGGGCCGGCCCGCCGCGCCCGCCGTCCCCCGTCCGGCCGCGCCCGCCGACGGCCGGCCCACGCCGCCCGCCGACCCGCGCCCGGCCGCCCCCGCCGACAGCCGGCCCGCGGACCCGGGCCCCGTCGTCCTGCCGCCCCCGCCGCCCGCCGCCGACAACGGGTCCCGGCCGCGGTTGCCGCGCCGGATCAAGCAGACCCACATCGCGCCCGAACTCCGCGAAGACCCGCGGCAGCTGCCCCGCCGTCAGGGGACCGAGCGCATCCACGACCCCAACCTGATGGCCGCCTTCCAGCGCGGTTTCAGCCTCGGCGACCCCAGCTACGCGGCCGGCCGTACCACGGC
The DNA here is from genome assembly GCF_000805335.1 of Streptomyces sp. CT34. Classification (GTDB taxonomy): domain Bacteria; phylum Actinomycetota; class Actinomycetes; order Streptomycetales; family Streptomycetaceae; genus Streptomyces. The sequence continues at coordinate 7,349,304 of NZ_KN708638.1, forward strand.
CGGCCAGACCGCCGACGGCGCCGGCCACCCCCCGGGGCAGAACGGCGTTCCCGGCAGCCCCGGTGAACCCGACCTGCCCTTCGACCCTGACCACGACGCCCCGAAGGCCCGCCCCCGAGGAGACGACCACAATCATGGTGAGTGATGTGCATGCGCAGACGCACGCCGAGTTCCGCGGCGGTCAGCACACCGACCTTTCCTGGCTGCTGACCGGACTCGTACAGCGCGTACCGCACACCCGAAGCGCCGTTCTGCTGTCCTCCGACGGCCTGGTCAAGGCCTCCCACGGCTTCGAACCCGATGTCGCCGACCACATGGCGGCGCTGGCCTCCGGTCTGTACTCGCTCGCCCGCAGCGCCGGCGCGCGATTCGGGGAGGGCAGCGACGTCCTCCAGGTCGTCGTCGAGCTGGAGGAGACCTTTCTGTTCGTCTCGGCCGCCGGCACCGGCGCCTGCCTGGCGGTGCTCGCCGGGCGCGATGCCGACGCCGCGGTGCTCGGCTACGAGATGGGGATGCTCGTCAAGAGCGTCCGGCCGTACCTGTCCACCCCCGCGCGCCATCAGGCCCCGGCGGAGGGTCGTTGACCGTGGCCCTGCCTCGCCGACGGTGGCCGGGCGGGCAACCCCTGTACGACGGGGCCGCGGGCGAGATGATCCGCCCGTTCACCGTCAGTACCGGCCGGACCCGCCCCACGGCGCAGTTCGACCTGCTGACCTTGGTGCTGGCGACCGGACGGCGACCCGCGGGCTCCCAGGGGCCGGACCACGTCCGCGTCCTGGGGCTGTGCGAACGGCCGGTCTCGGTCGCCGAGATCGCCGCGCACATACGGCTTCCGGCCGTGGTCACCAAGGTGCTCCTGGCCGATCTCGTCGCCTGCGGCGCGCTCACCGCGCGGGCCCCCGCCGCCGTTTCGGCCGGGTCCGCGTCCCGTACCGACCGTGCGCTGCTGGAGGCGGTGCTGCATGGACTTCGTCAACGACTGTGACCCCCGGGACACGGGGGACCCCGGCCCCGATCCGTTCCCGACCGCGCTCAAGATCCTGGTCGCGGGCGGGTTCGGGGTCGGCAAGACCACCTTCGTCGGTGCGGTGAGCGAGATCGAGCCGCTCAGCACCGAGGAACTCATCACCCAGATCAGCGTCGGCACCGACGACCTGGCCGGGGTCGAGGAGAAGAACACCACGACCGTCGCGATGGACTTCGGCCGGATCACCCTCGACTCGGACCATGTCCTCTACCTTTTCGGCACGCCCGGTCAGACCCGTTTCTGGTTCCTGTGGAACGAACTGTCCGACGGCGCCCTCGGCGCGGTCATCCTCGCCGACACCCGGCGCCTCGACCAGTGCTTCGCCGCGGTCGACTTCTTCGAGCGTCGCGGCATCCAATTCATCGTCGCCGTCAACGAGTTCGACGGCTCCTACCACTACGAGCCCGACGAGGTGCGCGCCGCCATAGACCTCGCGCCGGAGGTCCCGGTCGTCCTCTGTGACGCCCGGCAGTGTTCCTCCGGCAGCCATGTCCTGGTGTCCCTCGTCGAGTACTTGCTCACCCCCGCCCTCGCCGCCACCCCGGAGCTCCCGTGAACTACCCGTCCCGATACCCCTTCTCCCACTACCCCGCCTCGCGCTACCCCTCTTCCCGTATCCCTTACGTGTCTTACGACCCGACCCGCCATCTGCTGCTCACCCCGCAGGACGACGAGGCCCCGGCCCGGGTCCGAAGGCTGCGCGAGCTGGGCATCGGCAAGAATCCGCTGCCCGCGTTCGACGACTTCGCGCGCAAGCTCGCGCGGACCACCGATACCCCGTACGCCATGGTCAACTTCATCGACGAGCACGAGCAGTACTTCGCCGGTCTCTACGTACCAGGACAGGACAAGGCCATCGAGCTGGGCCCGGCGCCCGCCAGCGGCCGGCCGGGCCGGGGGATGGCCCGCGATCACGGCTACTGCCCGCACGTCGTGGTACGGCGCAAGGCACTGGTCCTGGAGGACGTCTGCGACTATCCGCGGTTCGCCGGCAACCCCGTCGTCGACGAGCTCGGTATCCGCACCTATATGGGCGCGCCGCTGATCGACCATACGGGGATGACGCTGGGCACCGTCTGCGTCGTCGACCTCGAACCGCGCCCCTGGGGGCGGGAGGGGCTGCACACGATCAAGTCGCTGGCCGCCGAACTCGTTGAGCAGATCCACGAGATGGAGCGCCGGCAGAAGGAGTCCGAGTCCGAGAAGCAGCCCGGGTCCGAGGAGCGGTCGGGGTCCGAGGAGTCCTGAACCGGAGCGTCCGGCCCCGGGACACGTCACTCGCTCCGGGACCCGGTACGGCGGTGGCCGCGCCCGACCCTGACCCGCCGGACGGCCCCTGGGCCCTGTCGTCGAACTCCCGCCTGCCGGCGCCCGGCACGCCGAGAGCACGCACCGGACGCCGCCCGGCCCGCCCTTCGGGCGGACGACGGGAGTGTGACGACAGGGCCTAGATCAGCCGGGCGAGCGCCGCCGGCCCGTCCGGCAGCTCCCCTTCCTCCGGCAGGTCGGCCGGATCCCGTCGTACCCGTTCCGCGAGCCGGCTGGACCACTCGCCCTTGGTCTGGCCCAGCGCCAGTTCGCCCAGCCGCAGCAGCTGGATGTCCGAGGTGCCGGCCGGCGCGAAGATGTGGTGTGCGTCGCGCAGGAAGCGCTCCACGGGGCGGTCGGTGAACAGCCCGCAGGCGGCGTGGACGTCCATCGCGTCGCGGGCCGATTCCAGGGCCGACTCCACGTTGACCAGCTTGGCGTTCATCAGCTCCGCGTCGCACGGCAGCCCCTGGTCCAGGAGATGGACCGCGTGGTACGCGGACAGCCGGGCGAGCAGCAGCCGGGACTGGATCCGGCCGAGTTTGAGTTTGACGGCTCCCAGGGCGGCGAGCGGTTTGCCGTAGCGCTGCCGCTCGGTGCAGAACCGGGTGGTCTCGTCCAGCACCGCCTGGTGGATGCCCAGTGACACCGCGGTCAGATTGGGCCGCCCGTAGAGCACGCTGGAGGAGTACGCCACGGACAGCCCGTCGCCCTCCTTGCCCAGCAGATTGGCCGCGGGCACCCGGCAGTTGTCGAAGAACAGCTCGCCGAAACTGAAGCCGTGCAGTCCCATGGTGGGCTGCTCGGCGCCGACCCGGAAGCCGGGGGTGCCGGTCTCGACGAGGAAGGCCGACAGCCCCTTGGAGCCCTCGCCGGTGCGGACCACCACGCCGTGCAGATCGCCGACATGGCTGTTGCCGACGTAGATCTTCTGGCCGTTGAGGACGTAGTCGTCGCCGTCCCGGACCGCCGTGGAGGCCATGCCCAGCACATGGCCGCCGGACTGCGGTTCGGTGACCGCGATGGTCGGCAGGCAGTCGCCGGACGCGATGGCCGGCAGCCAGGTCTTCTTCTGCTCCTCGCTGCCGAAGTGGACGATCTTCGCGACGCCCAGCTGGGATGCCTGCACCATGGCTCCCATCGCGGCGCTGACCCGTGAGAGTTCCTCGATGATGAGGGTCTTGGCGACGTGGCCCGCGCCCATCCCGCCGTAGGCGCGGTGCACCGTCGCACCGATCCAGCCCTGACGGGCGATCAGTCGCGACAGGTCGTGGCAGACCGTGCGGTGCGCCTCCATCTCCGCAATCCGGGGCCGGACCTCGCGCTCGGCGAAGTCCCGCACCCGCTGCCGGAGTGCCTCGTGCCGCTGGTCGGTGAAGTAGCGCTGCAAAACGAGCCCTCCTCCGCGATCTGCCCCGCGCCGGCCGCTCCCTCCTCGGGGCGGCACCGGCGGCGCCGCCTGTGGTCGTACCGGAATGTGATGTGTCGCTTACCGCGTGCAACACCCGTTGGCATACCTACTGCGCACGGAGCGAAACCTCAGGCGGGTGCGTTTGCGTGAGTGCCGGCGCACGCGGAACGGCCGCACAACCCCCGGTGCGCGCAACGCCGGTGGCGCGGCCCCGGGTCGTCCCGGAGCCGCGCCACCCCGCGCCACCCGCCGCCGCGGCGATCGGTACCGCAGGTCAGTGGCCGGTGCCGCAGCAGGACTCGCGCCGCTGCTGGCGGCCCACCTCCAGCCAGTCGGTGTCGTCCGCAGCCGCCGAGCGCAGCGCATGCCCGCCGGGCGCGGGGAAGGCGTCCACCAACGCCCGCTGCTCGTACGGCCGGCCGCCCTTGACCACCGCCGAGGTCCGCACCAGGGTGCTGAAATCGCTGAACGGATCGCCGTCCACCAGCGTCATGTCGCCCAGCTTGCCGACCTCCAGCGTCCCCAGGTCCCGCTCCGCGCCGAACACCCGGGCCGGCAGCGCGGTCGCCGTCCGCAGCGCCTGGCTCACCGTCAGCCCGCCGCGGTGCAGCGCCCGCAGGGCCAGGTGCAGCGAGAGCCCGACCGCCACCAGCGGCTGGTCGGTGCCCAGTGCGATCAGCCCGCCGCCGCTCAGAATCCGCCGGTAGACACCCACTTCGGTCTGGATGTCGGCCAGTTGCGCGGGCGTCGCGCGGTGCCCGGCGCCCTCCCGTACGACCGCGGTGTCCCACGGCGGCATCAGCCTGGTCACCCGCGCGTCCTCGGCCAGCGCCGGATCCTCGCCGATCAGCGCGGTCGCCGAGAACGGGGTGGCGAGCATGCGGAAGTCGCTGCCGGTGTAGATCTCCTCGACGTCCTGGTAGGCATGCCCGGTGCCGGACACCGCGTGTCCGAACTCCAGCCGCTGGGTGGCCTGGAGATGGGTCGTCAGATCGTGCCCCAGCTGAATTCCCGGGGTGAGCAGATGGCTCCCGGCGCGCACCCCGAGCCGCTCGTGGGCGAACCGCGCGGCCTCGGCCATCACCCAACCCGGTGCCCGGACATAGGTCTTGACGAAGTCCCAGTCCAGCGCCGCGCCGCGCTCCAGCGACCGGCGCAGCCCCTCCCGGGTGCGGTGCGCCCGCCCCATGCTGTACGCGACCCGGCCGCCGTCCAGCAGCTCACCACAGCTCAGCAGCCGCGGCCCGGTGAGCGCCCCGGCGGCCAACGCCTCCCGTAGCCGGGCCTGTTCGTAGGAGAAGCCGCCGCAGGAGACGGTGGTGGTGATGCCGTACGCGAGCTGGAGCGCGGTCTGCCGGCCGCCGTAGGTCGTCTGCCAGGGGTGCGTGTGCGCGTCCCACAGGCCGGGCAGCACGGTCTTCGCCGAGGCGTCCACCCGACGGGCGGTTCCGGCCCGGGACGCCCGGTGGGGCTCCACGGCCGTGATCCGCCCCTCCCGGACGACGATGTCGACGTCCTCGCGCACCGCCTCGCCGGTCCCGTCCCAGAAGCGGCCCGCGTGTACGACGGTGTCTTGGGCGCGCGCCCCGCGGCGTTGCAGCGCGACCGGTACGGTCCGCGCCGGACCGCCGGCCGCCGGGACCAGCCGCAGCTTCCCCGCCGAGAGGTACAGCAGCGTCGCGGAGTCCCCGGACCACGACGGATGATCGGCACTCTCCTCGGTCAGCTGCCGCGGGGCACCGTCCGGCGTACCGTCGGGCCGCACCGGCAGCACCCACAGCGCCGACTCGGCGATCAGCGCCAGCAACCGGCCGTCCGGCGACCAGACCGGGCCGGAGTCGTAGCGGTCGGCTATCGAGACATGCTCGGCGACCGGGTACAGCCGGTCCTTGCCGGTCTCGGCGTCGACGATCCGGATGACGTTGTAGCCCTCGCGGAACCGGCGGTTGAGCCGGTTTCGGTCGCACAGCGCCAGATAGCGCCCGTCCGGCGACCAGCTGGGCCGGCCCGGCAGCCCGCCCGCGCCCATCGGCGTGGCCAGCACCTTCTCCGTGCCGTCCGCCAGCGTCCGGACGACGAGGTTGCCCGACATGTCGAGCGCGGCCAGCCGCCCGCCGTCCGGGGACAGCGCCGGCTGCACCCGCCCGCCGGTCGCCAGCACCGTCTCCGTCCCGGACTCCAGGTCCCGGCGGCGCACCGCGAACAGCCCGTCCCGGTCGTCCGCGTACACCAGCGACCGGCCGTCCCGCGACCAGCTCGGCGCGAGCACATAGCGGGTGGCGTCGGCGGCGGTGATCCGGCGCGGCGCGCCGCCGCCCGAAGTGGGTGCCAGCCACAGGGAGTTGAGCGCGGCGAAGGCGACCTTGCGGCCGTCGGGGGAGAGCGCGGGCAGATGCACCCCGCGCACCGGACCGGCCGCGGTGCGCTCGAAGCCGTAGTCCTTGACGCGGTATTCGGGGCGGTGCAGCGGCAGTCGGGCGGCGAAGGGTATCCGCTCGGCGTGCTCCGGGGCGTCCGGCCGCACGATCCGGAACTGGCCGCCGACCGTCAGCAGCAGCTCGTCGCGCGACACCCAGCGCGGCGGCACCGGCTCCACGTCACCGCCGACCGCGACCGCCGCACCGTCCACCACCAGCGTGCAGGTCGGCCCCGGATGGTCGGTGGTCCGCAGGTACGCCAGCCGGCCGGCCGGGGAGAGCGCCGGGACCATCACCTGGGCGGCGGCGGTCTCGGTGTGCTCGACGCGTATCGCGCCCTGCCCGTCGGCGGGCACCGACGCGACCGTACGGGACGCCAGCGTGGTGCCGGACACCCGCCCGCGGACGAAGAAGAGCCGCGAGCCGTCCGGCGACCAGCACGGGTCGAAGTCCTCCCAGGCGCCGTCCTGATGGGGACCCTCCTGGCCGGGCAGCCCGGTCACCCGGGTCAGCCGCCCGGTCGTGACCTCCAGCACCCATAACCGGTACGGGCTGCCGCTCACCGCGTCGCCGCCGCGCTCCGAGGCGAACGCGATCCGGGTCCCGTCCGGCGACCAGGCGGGCCCGCGGTCGTCCCAGGGGCCGTCGGTCAGCTGCTTGAGGCCGGAGCCGTCGGGGTGCAGCGTCCAGAGATGGAAGTTGCCGCCCCGGTAGGCGCAGACGGCGATCCGGCGGCCGTCGGGGGAGTACACCGGGCGGGTCGGCTCCAGGTCGGGCGGGGTGAGCGCCACCGCGTCACCGCCGGAGCGGGGCAGCGACCACAGGACGTTCTGGACCTCGGCGACCAGTCGGTCGCCGGCCGGGGCCAGGGAGGCCGCGCCATCGGTCGCGGCGGTGAAGGAGAGGGTGGCGCCGGACGCACCGGCGGCGGGCTGTGCCGACGCGGGCGCGGGGGCGGCGACCCCGGCGAGGCCGGCCGCCGCGGCGACCGAGGCGGTGCCCTGGAGAAATCTGCGGCGGGACAGCGGCGAACGCCGGATCGGAGCGTCGCCGGAATGGTCTGTGGTGTCCAACGGTCCTCCTGCGAAAGGGGGTTGCGGCACAGGGCCGACACAGAACCGAACGATCGTGCCACGCGGCACGGGCCGTGGGCCAACTCCGCCGCGCGCCCCGTGGCGCACCGCCGCCCGGCAGGCCAGAGTGGGCGCGACCGACGCCCGCCAGCCCCAGGAGGCAACGATGCAGCAGGACTTCCACCAGGCACCCGACGGCGCCCGTATCGCCACCTACACCTGGCTCCCGGAGTCCGGGGCACCGCGCGCCCTCGTCCAGATCGCCCACGGCGCCGCCGAACACGGCCGCCGCTACGACCGCTTCGCCCGCTTCCTGACCGGCCACGGTTATGCCGTCGTCGCCTCCGACCACCGCGGCCACGGCGCCACCGCCGCCACCACCGGCGGCCTCGGCGTGGTCGGCGAGGACGCCTGGCGGGCGATCGTCGGCGACCTCAAGGGCATCGGCGACCACGCCGCCGCGGCCCACCCCGGCGTCCCGCTCGTCCTCCTCGGCCACAGCATGGGCGCGATGCTGGCCCGCGACTACGCCCAGGAATACGGCGCCGACCTCGCCGGGCTGATCCTCACCGGCACCTTCCGCACACTGCCGGGCCTGGACATCGAGGCCGCCTGTGCCGAACTGGAGGCGGAGATCGCCGCCCACGGCCGCGCCCACCTCTCGCCCTTCATCCCGCGCACCTTCGGCTTCTTCAACGACGCCTTCCCGCACCGCACCGGCTTCGAATGGCTCTCCCGCGACACCGCCGAAGTGGACCGCTACGTGGCCGACGAACAGTGCGGCTTCCCGTTCTGCGCCGGTCTCGCCCTCGACTGGGTACGGGCCATCCGCAAGGTCAACGACCCGGCCCACCTCGCCCGCATCCCGCGCGGCCTGCCCGTCCACGTCGCGGTCGGCGACCAGGACCCCTGCCACCAGCGGATGACCCTGATCCATGAACTCCTGGAGGACTTCCGCTATCTCGGCATCCGCGAGCTGACCTGGCGCGGCTACCCCGGCGCCCGCCACGAGATCCTCAACGAGACCCACCGCGACGAGGTCCAGCAGGACCTGCTCGGCTGGCTCGACAAGCACATCTGAGCCCGCGGGGGACGTGGCGACCTGGGGTTCGGTCGAGGTCAAAAGTTTGCTTGAGGTCAAGTGGGGGGCGGATCCCGTGGGCCGAGGTGGCTCGGTGACCCCGACCGCCGGTGCCACCGGCGACGGTGCCGCTGTTCACCCGGTCCGTCGCCTCTCCCGTCCGTCGCCCCTCGTGCCCGGTCCGGCCGGAATGTGGCGACGCGGACCCTCTGACATGGGGTATTGTTCTCGTGCACGACCGCTCGGGGTGACCCCGGCGGAACGGGCACCGGGACGTGGCGCAGCTTGGTAGCGCACTTGACTGGGGGTCAAGGGGTCGCAGGTTCAAATCCTGTCGTCCCGACTTGTGGCAGCACAGGTCGGAAGCCGTCTCCTCATGAGAGGGGGCGGCTTTTTCGTCTTTTGCCGTTCTTACTGTTCGTGCCGTACTTGCTGTTCTTGCTGTCCTTGCCGCGTGTGTCGTGCCCCGCCGTCTCCCGGACGCGCCTGCCACTGCCGGCCGTTCGCCGTCCCGTTCGCCCCGCGGTTCCCTCCCCTCTCGTCCCTCCCGTCCCTCTCGTCAGGGGTGTCCCGTTGCGTCGGCGTTGTCCGGGCGCTCAACTCGTGGTTAAGTCCGGCCGCCCTCACTGTCCGTATGTGGACTGGTGCGGGGTGTTCCCCGCGTGACAGGATGGGGAGAGCGGTTTCGGCGGCCTTAACTGTTCGTTGGGCTCGATGGATGGGACGGTGGCATGGCAGTGGGGGGCGACGGCCGGTCCAAGGGGGCGGGGGGCCTGCTCGCGGAACGGCTCAATCACCTCTTCGCGCACATGCACCCGCCCGGCGCGCCGTACACCAACGCCTTCGTGGCCGACGAGATCAGCTGCGGGACGGCGGAGTACGGCGGGGTCAAGGTCACCGAGCAGTATTTGTCGATGCTGCGCAACGGGCGGCGTACGAACCCGAGTCACGAACTCCTGCGCGCGCTGGCCAAGTTCTTCGCGGTGCCGGTCGGGTATCTGCTGGGTGACCTCTCGCAGCCGCAGGCCGCGCGGGTGGAGGAGGAGGTCCGGTTCCTGGCCGCCATGCGGGACCAGCGGGTGCGGGCCATCGCGCTGCGCTCGGTCGGGTTGCCGCCGGAGGTGCAGGACAGCCTGACGACGATCATCTCCCAGTTCCGCCGGCAGATGAACCTGCCGGCCGACCCGCCGGAGCAGGGTGGTGATCGGCGTGGCACACGGCCCGATACGGACCGCTGAGCACGACCGGATCTTCACTACCTGGCGGCGGGCCGCACACGAGGACGGGACGAGCATGCGAGTGGGGCGGATACGCAGGCGGTGCAAGCAGCTCATCAAGGAGCTGGAGCTGCCCGCGTCGACCGATCTGCGGGGAGTCCGCGACGTCGTCGCGGCACGGGTGGAGCGGCCGGTCCACCTGGTGCCGATGAGCCTGGGCGGGGTGGTCTCGGGGATGACCGCCACCACGGACGACGGCTACTGGGTCTTCTACGAACGCAAGACCTCCCCCTGGCACCAGACCCATATCGTGCTGCACGAACTCAGCCACCTGCTCCTCGGGCACGCCCAGGACCCGGCCGTCACCGAAGAGGCGCTGCGGATCTGGACACCGTCCGTCGACGTCGCCACCGCCATGCGGCGGATGGGCCTGACCATGGGATTCGCCCGGCACCACGGCTATGACAGCCTCGCCGAGCGGGAGACCGAGGTGCTCGGCACGCTCCTGATGGAGCGGGTGGTGCCGTCGGAGGCGGAGCGGGAGGTCCCCCTGGAGGGGCCGGCCGCCGAGGTGGCGGCGGCCCTCGGGCCCGCACTCCAGCACATCCGGCGCCAGCAGGAGGACGCAGCACGGGCGGGAGGCACGGATGTTTGACATCGTCTACCTCGGCTTCGGGGCCGCCGCCTGGGCCCTGGTGGCGTACAAGTCCGTCGCCTGGTTCCGGGACCGCAGCAACACGGACCTGGGGCTGGCCTGTGTGATGACCGGTGGCGTGGCGACGGTCTTCCTCTTCTCCGCGCCCAGCCTCTACCGCGGATTCGACCGGCTGGTCGGGGTGGCCAACCTCGCCATGGTCTTCCTCTACTCCTCCGTCGTGGTCTTCGCGGCGGGTGCGCTGGTGCTGCTGCTGCGCTGGACGGCGGGGGACGGCGAGGCGGCGCGGGCCCGGGCGCGGGTCAGGGCCCGAGTGGCGGTCGGGGCGGTGGCCGGGCTCTGGGCGGTGGCCGTCACCGGCTTCGCGGTCGGCCGGCCGGACGCCGTCGAGCACCCCCGCGACTTCAGCACCGCCTACACCGACGCACCCGGCGTGATGCTCTTCCTGGTGCTGTATCTGGCCATCTTCGGATCGAGCCTGGCGGGCCTGGGGACGCTCTGCCCGCGCTACGCCGCCCGGCTCGGCGGATCGTGGCTGGCGCGCGGGCTGCGGGTGCTGGCCGCCGGCTGCTGGCTCGGCCTGGTCTACTGCGCCTGCAAAGTCATCGGCTTCGTCCTGTCGTGGTTCGGGCATCCCGCGCTCTGGCTCTCCAACGGCGTCGCCCCGCTGAGCGCCTCGGTCGGCGCGATCCTGGTCCTGGCCGGGTTCTCGCTGCCGGCGGCCGGCCCGCGCGTCGCCGCCTGGCGCCGGCTGCGCCGCCTCTCCCCGCTCTGGCGGACCGTCACCGCGCAGAGCCCCGAGGTCACCATGGACGGCTCGCGGTGGTCGGGCCGCTGGCCGTTCGCCGACCTGGAGTGGCGCGCCAACCGGCAGATGGCCGAGATCCGCGACGTGCAGCGCGGGATCCGCCGCCATGTGGAGTCCGACGCGGTCGACATCGTCCTCGAACGGGCCCGCGCGGTCGCACTCGACGACCGGCAGCTGGCCGCGGTCGCCGAGGCGGCGGCGCTGCGGCGCGGCCTGGAGAACCGCGCGGTGGGCCATGTCCCCGCCCACGGTGCCGACAGCGTCGTGGTAGCCGCCGCCCCCGACGGCCGGGAGGGCGCCCAACTCGCCACGGAGTACGAGCACTTGGCGCTGGTCGCGGATGTCTACCACTCGCCGCTGATCGAGACCGTACTGACCGAGTTGCGGGAGCGCAGCGCCCGGCCGCGCACCTGACGCGCGGTCGCACGGACCGGGTGGCCCGGCACGGGGGTCCGGGCCACCCCTGGCAGCGGCGGCACCGGCCCGTATGCCGGTGCCGCCGGGCGAGCGCCCCAACGCCCCGATCTAGAGTCGGGAACCATGCAGAACACCGCCGAGACCGGCCCCGACGCCCCCATCGACGTGACGCCACTCCTCGACGATCCGTACGCCGGCTACGCCGCGCTGCGCGAAGCCGGCCCGGTGCACCGGATCACCGCCGCCGACGGGCGGCCCGCCTGGCTGGTCACCCGCTACGACGACGTCCGCCGCGCGCTGGCCGACCCCCGGCTCTCCCTCGACAAGCGCCATGCCGCGCCCGGCAGTTACTCCGGTTTCGCCCTGCCGCCCGCCCTGGACGCCAATCTGCTGAACATGGACCCGCCGGACCACACCCGGGTCCGCCGCCTGGTGGTCCAGGCGTTCACCCCGGGGCGCGTCCAGGCGCTGCGCGCCCCCGTGCAGCGGATCGCCGACACACTGCTGGACGCCATGGCGGAGAACGGCCGCGCGGAGCTCATCGCGGACTACGCGGGCCCGCTGCCGATCACCGTCATCTGCGATCTGCTCGGCATCCCGCAGGACGACCGGCGCGACTTCCTGGCCTGGTCGGACGCCCTCATCACCCCTGACCCCGGCCGGCCGCAGGCGATGAAGGAGGCGGTCGGCGCGATGCTGGAGTTCTACACCGGGCTGATCGCGGCCAAGCGCGCCGAGCCCGGCGACGATCTGCTCTCGGACCTGATCGCGGTGCGCGACGCCCCCGAGGACGCCGCCGCCGGCCCGGCCGGCGACCGGCTCACCGAGGACGAACTGACCTCGCTCGCCTTCCTCATTCTCTTCGCCGGCTACGAGTACAGCGTCGACATCATCGGCAACGCCGTCCTCACATTGCTCGATCACCCCGAGCAGCTCGTCCAGTTGCGCCTGAATCCAGCCGAACTGCCGGCAGCTGTGGAGGAGTTCCTCCGCTTCGACGGACCGGATCCGCTGGCGATCCGCCGCTTCCCCGTCGAGGACCTGGACATCGGCGGCGTACGGATTCCGGCGGGCGAGACCGTGCTGCTGTCGATCGCGTCCGCGAACCGCGACCCGGCCCGATTCCCCGATCCGGACAGGCTGGACTGGGGCCGGGAGCTCTCCGGGCACCTCGCGCTGGGCCATGGCATCCACCACTGCCTGGGTGCGCCGCTGGCCCGTATGGAGGCGGAGATCGCGATCGGGGCGCTCATCAGCCGTTTCCCGGGGCTGCGGCTGGACGTTCCCCGGGGGGAGTTGCGGCACCGCAGGGCGCTTCGGGCGCGTGGCCTGATTTCGCTGCCCGTGGCCTGGTAATCCGCAAACGAACACGTTTTTGATGCGTAACCCTTCAGTCGTGCGGTAGAAAAGTGCTGTGACCCGCCCGGTGTGCATCCCCCGTCGCACCGGGCGGGTCCTTTGCAGCTGCGCACGGATCCGGTGCGCCGTGCCGATCACGGCCCGCATGGCCCGTCTGGCGCATCTGTGCTGCGACTCCCGCGCGCTCTCCATAGCGTGACGACATGGCAACTGACGCGTGTGTGTCCAAGAAGGCCGGTGCGATGGCGCTCACCGCCGTCGCCGCGATGTCCCTGACATCCATACCGGCCCATGCCCGGCCCCACCGACCGCCCGGCCGCCACCCCGCCGTGGCCGCCCTGCTGCGGCCCGACCGGCCCGTCCGGCGGCGGCTGCCCCGCGGCCTGAGCGCCCTGGCCTGGACGGTCGCCGACGCGGATACCGGGCGCGTGCTGGCCGCCCGGAATCCGCATCGCCAACTCGCCCCGGCCAGCACCCTCAAGACCCTCTTCGCGGTCACCGTCCTGCCGAAGTTCTCCGCCGGCCACGTCCGCCAGGTCAGCTCCGCCGACCTCGACGGCCTCGGCACCGGCAGCAGCGTCGTAGGCGTCCGCCAGGGCGGGCGCTACCGGGTCTCCGACCTGTGGTACGGAGTCTTTCTGCGCTCCGGCAACGACGCGGTGCACGTTCTCGCCTCGATGAACGGCGGCTGGTCGGCCACCGCCCGCGAGATGCAGCAGACCGCAAGGAGACTCGGCGCCCACGACACCATGGTCAAGTCGCCGGACGGCTATGACGCGCCCGGCCAGGTGTCCTCGGCGTACGACCTGACGGTCTTCGCCCGCGCGGGGCTCGCCAACGCCGACTTCGCCCGCTACTGCTCCACCGCCCGCGCCAGGTTCCCGGCCGCGGGCGGCGCCACCACCGAGATCGAGAACACCAACCGGATGCTGGTCGGCTCGCACGGTCTGTCCCGCTACCCGGGCATCGTCGGCGTCAAGAACGGCTACACCAGCAAGGCCGGCAACACCCTGATCGCCGCGGCCCGGCGCAACGGCCACACCCTGATCGCCACCGTCCTCAACCCGCAGTCCGGGGAAGTCAACGGCGTCTACAAGGAGGCCGGGGCGCTGCTGGACTGGGGCTTCCGCAACGCGGACGAGGCCGAACCGGTCAACCGCTCCTAGGCCCCGTCGTCACACTCCCGTCGTCCGCCCGAAGGGCGGGCCGGGCGGCGTCCGGTGCGTGTTCTCGGCGTGCCGGGCGACGGCCCCTGGACTGGACCCCTGTACTGGAGTACTGGGGTCGTTGCCCGGTGCGGCGAAGGGGGTCCCGCCCGAGCCGTGTGAAGCCGGTTCGAGGGTGGGGGCGCGTGCAGGGCGTCGGCAGGCAGGCGGGAGTTTGACGACAGAGCCTGGCCCCCGGCCCGTCGACAGGCCCTGGATCGTGGCCCATCGGACAGGCCCAAGGGGACACGGCCGCTCCTCAGGACCTGCGCAGCCGGGGTGCCGTCCCGGCCGCCGACACCGCAGCGCCCCCGCGGCCGGACGGAGCGCCGCCGAGGCGGTCCGTCAGCTCCCGGGCCCAGGCCGTCAGCCCGCCGATGTCGATCCCGTACGGAGCCGTGGCCGCGTACGGGGCGATGGCCGCCGCGCCCCGGTCCAGCAGCGCGGTACCGCCGGTGGCGTTGCCGCGGGCCGCGTGCGTGAGTCCGACGGCGAGCTGGGCCAGCCCGCGCCACAGCTCCCGCTCGGTCTCCGGGGCGGCCTTCCAGGCGTCCTCCAGGACCTCGTGGGCGTGGAACGGCATCCCGGCGTCCAGCAGCCGCTGGGCCTCGGACAGTGACTCCTCCGGTGTGCGCGCCACCCCCTCGGGCTGCCGCGCGACGCCCTCGGACCCGTACGGGAGAGGGCGGCCGAGCCCGTCGCGCGGGCGCGCGCTGCGGGCCCGGCCCTGTTCGTCGCGGTCCCGGCGGCGACCGGGGGCGGCGGGCCGGGGAGCGGCGGCGGGCGCGGTGTCCGCGCCGGTCACCGCGCCCTGCTCCGCGTTCCGTTCCGCGCCGCAGTGGTCGCAGACGGTGCTGCCGGGCCGTTCGCTGATCCGGCCGCAGGCGTCGCAGACCTGGTCCAGCCAGCAGGCGGGGTCGCCGCCCTCGTCGTAACGGGGCGTGCGTCGGGTTTCCTCCGGGTCGCTCACCCTTCGATTGTGCGCCGCGGGGCGGTGGAGGTCATCACCGTGGGTGCCGGTGGCCGTTCGGGAAGATCCCGGAAGGTCCGGGAAGTGGGCCAGGTATGCGTCAAGGAGCCGCGCGAGTGCTGTCGGCAGGCTTGCCGGCCGACGGGCCGCTGATGCGGGGGAGGCGCCGTGCCTGGGGGCACCTCCCCCGCGGTAGCTGGGGAGCATCGCGGGCCCGGCCCTGGCCCACTGGGCGGACGCTAGCCCAACTGCACCTCGTAGAAGCAGAGATGGTCCTTGATCTGCGCGACGGCGTCGTGCGGCTCGGGGTAGGCCCAGGCGATGTCCTCAGGGCCGCCTTCGAGCGACCAGTAGGAGGCGGTGCCCTTGAACGGGCAGACGGTGTGGGTACCGGACGGTGTCAGCAGATCGGTGCGGACGTCCTCCGGCGGCAGGTAGTACCGCACCGGGTAGCCGGTTTCGGAGAGCAGCAGCGGACGGCGGCTGTCGGCGAGCAGCTGCCCGCCGACCACGACCCGGACGCGTTCGGTGCCTTGCTCGATCTCGATGCGATGGCCTTGAGTGGACAAAACCCTGATCTCCGTTCGCTTGTCGGCTGGGTGTCGTCTCAGGGTCGCATCCGGGACGGGTCAGGGAGATCCCTGACGGCAGCGTGGCGCGGATCCGGCACAGTGTGTGACATGACCAACGACATGACGCCTTCCGGCCCTTCGTCTCCCTTCACTCCCTCGTCCGCCGCCGCTGCGGCTTCCGATCGTTCGTCCTCGCCCTTGTCCCGCAGGGCAGTTGTCGGGGCGGCGCTCGCCGGCGCGGCGGCGGTGGCGGACATCGGCCCCGCGCGCGCCGCGACCGCCGGACCGCCGCGACCCCGCTTACGCCCCTCACCTCCACTGCCTTCCTCGCCCCTCCCGCCCCTCGACGTCGCGGCGCTGCGCGCGGCCCTGTCCGACCTGGAGCACCCCGAGGTCACCGGCGCCCAGTTGCGCGTCACCGGGTCGGCGGGGCGGTGGTACGGCACCGCCGGGGTCGCCGACCGGGCGAGCGGCCGGGCCATAAGGGAGCGGGACAGGTTCCGCATCGGCAGTATCACCAAGGTGTTCGTGGCCACGGTGGTCCTCCAACTGGCGGCCGAGGGCCGGGTCGCGCTCGATTCCGTCATCCAGTGCCATCTCCCCGGCCTGCTGCCGTCCGACTTCCCGCCGATCACCCTCACGCAGCTGCTCAACCACACCAGCGGCTTCCCCGACGAGAAGGGGGACGGCCTGCCGGACCTGTCCACCCCCGAGGCGATCGCCCGCCACCGCTACGACCGTTGGACCCCGCAGCAGTTCATCGCCCTGGTCTCGCACGGTCCGATGAAATTCGCACCCGGCAGCAAGCAGGAGTACCGCGGTATCAATTACGTCCTGCTGGCCCTGCTCATCGAGCGGCTCACCGGCCGCCCCTACGGCGAGGTGATCAGCAGCCGCATCCTGCGCCCGCTCGGTCTGCGGCAGACCTCGTTCCCCGGGAAGGACATCCGTATCCAAGGGGCCCATGTCCACGGCTATATGAGAATGACCGACGGCAGCCTGCTCGACATCACCGACTACGACCAGACATCCGCCTGGGGCGAAGGCGAGATGATATCGACCACCGGAGACCTGGACCGGTTCCTCGCCGCCCTGTTCTCCGGCCGGCTGCTGCCGCCGCACGTCCTGGAGAGGATGTTCACGCTGCCCGACGGCGTGCGCATGGTCGACGGCAGCCCCGCCCGCTACGCGGCCGGCCTCCAGACCGTCACCATGAACGGCATCACCCTCTGGGGCAAGACCGGCGAGCGCTACGGCTATGCCTCGGTCATGATGGCCACCCGCGACCAACAGCGCCGGGCAGTACTGTCGTTCAACCCGACGCACCGGGACGCGACCCAGCTCCGGATGACCCAGCGGGTGGTGCAGGCGCTGACGAAAGGGTGAGTGAGGGACAGCGGGTGCGGCGGGCCCCGGCCCCCGCCCCGGCCCCGCGCCTCGCCGCCGGCCAGCGCGGAGGTGAGGCAGGGCCCCGCGTCCCCTCCTTACCGAGGGGCGGTGCCGGGGACTCGTGGCAGGGGCGTCAGCCGGCGCTCGTCCGGTCGCCGGCCGCGCCGTCGTCGTCGCCGGTGAGCTCGGTCGCGACGAAGGCGAGCAGGGCGGCGTGCATGGTGTCCGGGCCGGTGCTGTCCAGGGCGGTGGCCAGCACCTGCGTGGCCAGGCCGTCGATCAGCGCGGTGAGCCGCAGGGCGGTGAAGTCCGGGTCCACGGGGCGGAAGACGCCCTGGTCGACGCCGCGCCGCAGCACGTCGGCGACGGTGCCGCGCCACTGCCGGTAGTAGTGCTGGTGCAGCCGCCCCACGGCGGTGTCGCGGGCGGCCTGCGCCCACAGGTCGAGCCGGACCAGCCACTGCCGGCGCTGCTGCCCGGTGCGCGGGGTCTGCAGCGCGATCAGGTGCAGCAGCTCGGCGCGGGCGTCCGGGGCCGCGGCGAGCCCGGTCGCGCGGCGCTCGGTGTCCGTGTCCATGCACCAGCGCACGGCCGCCTCCAGCAGTTCGTCGCGGCCGGTGAAGTGGTAGTGCACGGCGGCCGGGCTGATGCCGCAGGCGGCGGCGATATCGGCGACCCGTACGCCGTGGAAGCCGTGCTCGGCGATCAGCCGGACGGTCTCGCGGACGATCTGGAGCGGCCGGCCGCCTTCGGGGACCGCGGCGGGTTCCCGTGCGGGCGGCGGTGCCGGGCGTTCCGGGGCGCCGAGCAGCCAGCCGGTGTCCACTTCGCCGATCTCGGCGATCCGGACGATCTCGGCGAGCGTGAAGCGCCGGGTGCCGCTGAGCGACCGGGACAGTTTGGACGGGTCCAGCGCCATCCGGCGGGCGAACTCGCGGCGGCTGCAGCCGAGCCGGTCGATCACCTGCCGGACGCGGTCCGTGACGTGCCCGGCGTCGTCGGCGATCCGGTCCCCGGGGTCTTCGGTCATGGCCGGGGACCGTAACAGCGTGTTGAGAACATCGCAACGGATGGAGGTGCGGGTTCGGTCGGCGGTCGTGGAATTCTGGGGGAATTGGGGATGGCTCGCGGCGTGACTGATGTGCGAGTCAGGGTGTGGTGCGAGTGCGGGGCATGCCGCGCCGGGCCGCCGGTGCCGGGGCGGATCGCGCGGCGTGGGCCCTGGGGCGTCCTGCCAGGGCTTCCCCGCCGTCCGCGCGCCCGGCTCCGTGCGCCTAATGCCGGCCACCTGGACAAGCCGCAATACGGGTGAATGTGGCAAAGTGACGGCATGGCTGACCGGGGAGCGAAGCAGCCCACCGTGTCGGTGCCGGACGACTGGCCCGCCCACCCGGACCTGACCCTGGCCCTCAACGGGATGGGCGGCTTCGACTGGGACCTCGACAGCGGGCTGATGCACCTGGATCCGCCCGCCCTGGAGGTTTTCGACCTGCTTCCGGAGGAGTACGACGACCGTCCGGAAGCCCTCAGCTGCCGTGTGCCGAGCCATGAGGCGGCCAGGCTGGACGCCCTGGTGACCCGCGCGCTCAAGGACGGCAGCCACTCCTACGGCGCCTACTTCCGGGTCCGGATGCGGGACGGCACCCTGCGCTGGACCCACGCCCAGGGCAGCATCCGCCGCGACGAGACCGGCCGGCCGCGCCGGATCATCGGGGTGGTCCGGGACGCCAGCGACGAGTACACCCAGGCGGCCGAGCGGATAGCGATCACCGAGGAGCGCCGTCGGCACACCAGCCTCGTCGAGCGCACCACCGCCGCCCTGGCCCACGCCAGAACGGTGGGCGAGGTGATCGCGGTACTCGCCGACGAGCAGGGGCTGAGCCGGCTGGGAGCGGAGAACGTCATCCTCGGACTGGTCGAGGCGGGGCGCATCCGGCTGGTCTCCGAGGGCCGGGCCGGGAGCTTCGTGCCGGACCTGGAGTTCACGCGGATCGGCGACGACTTCCCGATGAGCGAGGTGGTGCGGACGCTCACCCCGCGCTTCGTGAAGACCCGGAACCAGTTCCGGTACGCCTATCCACGGCTGTGGCCGGCCATCGAGCCGCTGAACATCGGCTCCGCCGCGTATCTGCCGCTGATCGCCCAGGGCCGCCCGATCGGCGTCATCGGGCTGTTCTTCGAGCGGGAGAGCGAGTTCCGCGACCAGGAGCGCAATGTGCTGGTCGCGCTGGGCAGCAGCATCGCGCAGAGCCTGGCCCGCGCGATGCTCTACGACCAGGAGCACGAGATCGCCGCGGGCCTCCAGCAGGCGATGCTGCCGCGCCGGATCCCCGGTGTCCCGGAGGCGCAGATCGCCGTCCGCTACCGCTCCGCCCGGATGGGCCGGGACATCGGCGGCGACTGGTACGACGTGATCCCGCTGCCGGACGGCCGGGTCGCCGCGGTCATCGGCGACGTCCAGGGGCACGACACCCAGGCCGCGGCGCTGATGGGGCAGCTGCGGATCGTGCTGCGCGCGTACGCGGCCGAAGGGCACGCGCCCGCCACCGTGGTGGCCCGCGCCTCCGCCTTCCTCAACGAGCTCGACACCGACCGCTTCGCCACGTGCACGTACGTCGACGCGGACCTGAGCACCGGCGCGGCCCGCTTCGTACGGGCCGGCCACATCGACCCGCTGGTGCGGCACGCGGAGGGCATCTGCCGCCGGCTGCCGGTGGCCGGCGGGCTGCCGCTCGGGATCTCGTCGGAGTTCCGGCTGCTCGACTATCCGGTGACCACCGTCCATCTCGCGCCGGGGGACACCCTGGTGCTGTGCACGGACGGCCTGGTCGAGGAGCCGGGCACGGACCTCGACATCGGGCTGCGGCACCTGGCCAAGGACATCCGCGAGGGCCCCCAGGATGTCCAGCAACTCGCCGACCGGCTCTGCGAGTCGGCGGACGGCCGGACCGGTGAGGACGACATGGCGCTGCTGCTGCTGCGCCGGCTGGGCGCGCCGGAGCACGACACCGTGGGCCGCTTTCGGCAGCACATCGTCCCCGCCGACCCCGAAGGGCTGTCCGCCGCCCGGCACATGATCCGCGCGGCGGTACGCGCCTGGGGCGCCCGGGAGCGCTCCGAGGAGATCGAGCTGGTCGCCGACGAGCTGATCACCAACGCACTGCTGCACACCGACGGCGAGGCCGTGGTGAGCATCCGGATGCCGCACGGTGTCGAACGGCGGCTGCGGGTGGAGGTCGAGGACCGGTCCAGCAGTCTGCCGCGGCGCCGGGAACCGGGCGAGGCCGGGGTCTCCGGCCGCGGGCTGCTGCTCGTCGACCGGCTGGCGGATGTGTGGGGAGTGGAACCGCGCGGCGGCGGAAAGTGCGTATGGTGCGAGTTCAACTGCCCCTGACCGGGAAGGCCCTGGCCTGACCGGCGCACAGCGGGAACGGGCGCCGAGGGATCGGCACGGCCAAGTGAGGACTGCTCTATGGGATCGCGGGCTGCGGAACAGCGCGAGACCGCCCGTCAGTCGGCGGCGCGGCTGGAGGCGGAAGGCGTCCGGAACGTCGCGCTGACCTGGGTGGACAACGCGGGCATCACGCGCGTCAAGGCCGTTCCGGCGCAACGGCTCGCGGGCGCCGTGGAGTGGGGCGTGGGGATGTCGCCGGTCTTCGACGTCTTCACCTCCGACGACGCCATCACCGAATCCGCCCATCTCGGCGGGCCGGACGGCGATCTGCGGCTCTTCCCCGACCTGGACCGCCTCACCTCCCTTGCCGCACAGCCCGGTTGGGCCTGGGCGCCGGTCGACCGCTACGACCAACTCGGGCAGCCGCACCCCGCCTGCCAGCGGCTGTTCGCCCGCAGGATGGCCGAACGGGCCACCGCCGCCCGCCTCGACGTGCGGATGGGCTTCGAGACCGAGTGGGTGGTCACCCGGGCCACGGACGACCCCGACGTCCTCGACTACCCGTGCCCGGGCCCGGCGTACGGCATGACCCGGGTCGTCGAACTCTCCGACTACCTCCGTGATGTCACCGAGGCGCTGACCGTCCAGGGCGTCGACGTCCTCCAGCTCCATCCCGAGTACGCGCCCGGCCAGTTCGAGGTCACCACCGCGCCCGGCGACCCGGTGCGGGCCGCCGACGACGCCGTACTGGTCCGCGAGACCGTGCGCGCCGTCTCCGCCCGGCACGGCCTGCGCGCCAGCTTCGCCCCCACCGTCGTCGCCGGCGAGGTCGGCAACGGCTGCCATCTGCACCTGAGCCTCTACCGCGACGGCACGAGCCTGCACCGCACCCCGGACGCGGCATGGGGCCTGGCGCCCGACGCGGTGGCCTTCCTCGGCGGCGTGCTGGACGCGCTGCCCGCCCTGCTCGCCATCGGCTGCCCCTCGCCCGCCAGCTATCTGCGGCTGCTGCCCTCCCACTGGGCCGGCGTCTACCAGTGCTGGGGCGTGGAGAACCGCGAGGCCGCGCTGCGCCTGATCACCGGCGCGCCCGACGACCCGGACGGCGGCCACGCCGAGGTCAAGACCTTCGACGCCGCCGCCAACCCCTACCTCGCCGTCGGTGCGGTGATCGCCGCCGGGCTGCACGGCATCGAGACCGCCGCTCGACTCCCCGAACCGCAGACCGGCGATCCGGGCGTCCTCGGGGTTCGCGAGCGCGCCCGGCGCGGCATCGTCCGGCTGCCCGCCACCCTCACCGAGGCCGCCGACCGGCTGGAGAAGTCGGCACCGCTCCGCGAGGCGCTCGGCGAGGTACTGCACGGCGCGGTGCTCGCGGTCCGCCGGGCCGAGGAGGCGCACTTCGTGGACAGCGCCCCCGAGGCGATCGCCGCCGCCACCCGCTGGCGCTGGTGACGGCCGTGGCCGCCCCGGTGCCCGGCACCCCCGACGACCTGCCGCCGCTGGTGGACCACCACTGCCACGGCGTGCTGCGGCACGAGCCGGACCCGGCGACGTTCGCCGGGTTCCTGAGCCAGGCGGACCTCCCGCCCGCGGCGGGCACCAGCTTCTTCGACACCCAGGCCGGGTTCGCGGTCCGCCGCTGGTGCCCGCCGCTGCTGGACCTGCCCGCGCACTGCCCGCCCGAGGACTATCTGGCCCGCCGCCGCGAGCTGGGCCCGGCGGAGACCCGGCGCCGGCTGCTGTCCGCCGCCGGGATCGGCAGCTACCTGGTGGACACCGGGCTGCCCGGCGACCTCACCGACCCGGCCGAGACCGCACAGGCGGGCGGCGGCACCGGTTTCGAGGTGGTCCGGCTGGAGGCGCTGGCGGAGCGGATCGCGGGCACGGCGAGCGGCACCGCGGAGTTCCTGGACGGCCTCGACCGGGGCGTCCGGGAGGCGGCGCGGACCGCCGTCGCCTTCAAGTCGGTGGCCGCCTACCGGCACGGTCTCGCGCTGGATCCCCGGACGCCCGGCCCCGGCGAGGTACGGGCGGCGGCCGGCGCCTGGCTGGCCGCCGGCGCGCTCCGGCTGACCGACCCCGTACTCCTGCGCCATCTCATCGGGCTGGCCGTGGCCACCGGCCGCCCGCTCCAGATCCACACCGGCTTCGGCGACCCGGACCTGCGGCTCGACCACGCCGATCCGGCGCTGCTCACCGGCCTGATCCGGGCCACCGCCGACAGCGGTACCGACCTGGTGCTGCTGCACTGCTACCCCTACCATCGGCAGGCCGCCTATCTGGCCGGTGTCTTCCCGCACGTCTACGCCGACGTCGGGCTGACGCTCACCCACGTCGGTCCCCGAGCCCCCGCGGTGCTCGCCGAGTTCCTGGAGCTGGCGCCGTTCGGCAAGCTGCTGTTCTCGACCGACGCGCACGGCCTGCCGGAGCTGTACCTGATCGGCAGCGCGCTGTTCCGGACCGCCCTGGGCTCCGTCCTGGGCGCCTGGACACAGTCCGGGGCCTGGTCGGCACCGGACGCCCGGCGGGTCGGTGCGATGGTCGCGGCGGAGAACGCCCGCCGGGTGTACGGGCTGGCGGAGCCGGACGACGGCAGGGCCTCCGGCGGGCACCCCGGGCGGTAAGGGGTGCTGCCGCCCGGTGCCTGTTCCACCGTGGCCGTACCTCGTGGTTTACTGCCGCGTGCCGTCTACAACGACTTCTGACGCGACGCCCTCCGCGAAGGACGGGCCCGGCGAAATACCCTTGCGCGCACGGATATTCGCCGATCTGACCCCGCTGCGCGCCTCCCCGGACTACCGCCGCCTGTGGTGCGGCAACACCGTCTCCTGGATGGGACAGCAGATGACCGCGCTCGCGGTCTCCCTCCAGGTCTACGCCCTCACCCGGTCCACCTTCTCGGTCGGCCTGGTGGGTCTGTGCTCGCTGGTCCCGCTGGTCGTCTTCGGGCTCTACGGCGGCGCCGTCGCCGACACCGTCGACCGCCGCAAACTGGGGCTGTGCAGCGCCGCCGGCGCCACCACCATGTCCGTCGTGCTGGCCGCCGCCGCGCTGGCGGGCTACCACCGGGTGTGGCTGCTCTACTCCGTCGTCGCCCTCCAGGCCGTCTGCTTCGCACTGAACTCGCCGGCCCGTTCCTCAATGCTGCCCCGTCTGCTCCCCAAGGAGCAGCTGCCGGCCGCCAACGCCCTCCAGTCGCTGACCACCAACCTCGGCCTGATGGGCGGGCCGATGCTGGGTGGCGTCATCGTCGGCCTGTGGGGCTACCAGGCCGCGTACCTGGTCGACGTGGTGGCGTTCGGCGGCTCGCTGTACGCGATGTGGCGGCTGCCCGCGATGCGGCCCGACCACGGCGACGGACCGCCGCGCCGCGCCTCCGTCCTGGACGGGCTGCGCTTCCTCGCCACCCGGCCGAACCTGCGGATGACCTTCTTCTCCGACCTGGCGGCGATGGTGCTGGCCCAGCCGCGCGCGCTGTTCCCCGCGGTCGCGGTCCTCTGGTTCGCCGGGGACGCCAGGACCGTCGGCCTGCTGGTCGCCGCGCCCGCGGTGGGCGCCGTCCTGGGCGGGCTGTTCTCCGGCTGGCTGGGCCGCATCCGCCGGCACGGCCTGGCCATCCTGCTCGCGGTCGCCGCCTGGGGCGCCGCCATCGCCGCCTTCGGCCTGTCCCGGCAGCTGTGGCCGGGCCTGATCTTCCTGGCCGTCGCGGGCTGCGCGGACACCGTGTCGATGGTGTTCCGCAGCACCATGCTCCAGGCCGCCACCCCGGACCGGATGCGCGGCCGTCTCCAGGGCGTGTTCATCGTGGTGGTCGCGGGCGGCCCGCGGCTGGGCGACTTCCTCGCCGGGTCGGTGTCCGATCTGACCTCGCCCGCCACGGCCGTGATCGGCGGCGGACTGGCCTGCATCCTC
>NZ_KN708638.1:7373800-7382452 GCF_000805335.1 Streptomyces sp. CT34
GAGCCCCGTCCCGGAGCCCCCGCCGAGCCCGGTCCCGGAGCCGCTCCCCGGCCCGCCGACCCCGCCCGCGCCGCCCGACCCCATCCCGCCGGAGCCCTCACCGGTACCGCGGCCCCCCGGGCCCGGCCCCGACCCGGTCCCGGAGCCGTCCCCGGCCCCGTCACCGCTCACCTAGGGGCGCCCCGGCGCGCCGCATCCGTACGCGCACCGGGGACGGCCGCCGCGCCCGCTCCCGGCGCGCCCCTTCCGCAGCGCACCACTCCCGCACCGCCAAGGAGGTGCTGATCATGGCGATCGCCACCGTCAACCCGGCCACCGGCGAGACCCTCAAGACCTTCGACGCGCTCAACGCGGGCGAGATCGAAGACCGCCTGGTCCGCGCGGACCTGGCGTTCCAGGAGCACCGCAGCACGACCTTCGCCCGCCGCGCCGAACTCCTGCACACCGCCGCCGATCTGCTGGAGGCCGACCGGGACGGCATCGCCCGCACGATGACCACCGAGATGGGCAAGCCCCTGGCCCAGGCCCGTGCCGAGGCCGCGAAATGCGTCAAGACGATGCGCTGGTACGCCGACCACGCCGAGGAGTTGCTCGCCGATGAGCATCCCGACCCGGCCGACGTCAGCGACTCCGGTGCGATTCGCGCCGTGGTCCGCTACCGCCCGATCGGCACCGTCCTCGCCGTGATGCCCTGGAACTTCCCGCTCTGGCAGGTCGTACGCTTCGCCGCCCCCGCCCTCATGGCCGGCAACACGGGGCTGCTCAAACACGCCTCGAACGTGCCGCAGACCGCGCTCTACCTGGAAGAGCTCTTCCGCCGCGCGGGCTACCCCGAGGGCTGCTTCCAGACCCTCCTGGTCGGCGCCGCCGCCGTCGAGGAGATCCTCCGCGACCCGCGGATCGCCGCCGCCACGCTGACCGGCAGCGAGCCCGCCGGGCGGTCGGTCGCCGCGATCGCCGGCGACGAGGTCAAGAAGACCGTCCTCGAACTCGGCGGCAGCGACCCGTATCTCGTCCTCCCCTCAGCCGACCTCGACAAGGCCGTCCGGGTCGCGATCACCGCCCGCGTCCAGAACAACGGGCAGTCGTGCATCGCGGCCAAGCGGTTCATCGTGCACCAGGACATCCACGACGCCTTCTGCGAGCGGTTCACCGCCCGCATGGCGGCGCTGACCGTCGGCGACCCGATGGACGAGCACACCGACATCGGGCCGCTCGCCAGCGAGCAGGGCCGCTCCGACCTGGAGGAACTCGTCGACGACGCGGTCCACCAGGGCGCCCGCGCCCTCTGCGGCGGCCGGCGGCCACCGGGACAGCGCGCCGGCTGGTTCTACGAGCCGACCGTGCTGACCGGCGTCACCCCGAGCATGCGGATCCACCGCGAGGAGGCGTTCGGGCCGGTCGCCGCGCTCTACCGCGTCGCCGACCTGGACGAGGCGATCGCCCTCGCCAACGACACGCCGTTCGGGCTCGGTTCCAACGCCTGGACCCGGGACGCCGGCGAACAGGCCCGGCTGGCACGGGACATCCAGGCCGGCGGGGTCTTCTTCAACGGCATGACCGCCTCCCACCCCGGCCTCCCCTTCGGCGGCGCCAAGCGCTCCGGCTACGGACGGGAGCTCTCCGGGCACGGCATCCGCGAGTTCTGCAACATCACGACGCTGTGGTACGGGCCGGAGGACTGAGCCGGGCGCCAGACGCCACGGCCGGCCGGCGCGCGCCTGCCGCTCAATGGCCGGTCAGGGCGCGGCCCACACGGTGACGGACAGCTCGAACGTCGGGTTGTCCGCCCTGGCGTTGCTGCTGGCGTCCGTGCTGTCCACCTTCTCGAAGGTCGTCTTCGCCACCTGGTTCCGCGTGGCCACCATGCACCGGACCGTGCCGGGGGTGATCTTCCCGGCGTCGGTGTCGGCACCCAGCGGGTTGCTCTCGGCCACCGCCCGGCACGCCTCGCCGGAGTTGGTCCCGGCGTCGGCGGTGCCCGCCCGGACCGGGCTGCCGTAGTGGCCGGCGACGGTGATGACGGCCTGGGCACCGTTGAACGCCTTCTGGCCGGCAGTGGTCCGGATACAGCAGGCCCCGGTCGGGGTGGGTGAGCGCCGCCCGCAGTGTCTGGAGGTTGGCCGCGACCGAGGGGATGCCGGGCAGATCGGCACTATGAAGCGGCTGGTTCCGATCAGTACGGCGCGGCCGGCGCCCTTGCCCGGGAACCAACGCCCGGCACTCATCCCCCCCGCATCGTGCCCTCCCCATGGCCGACGTCGCCGCCATCCTGGCACGGTGGACGCGGCGGTCGGCGCGATTCCGGCGGCTCGGTCCCGGCGGGGCGTCCGCCACGCAACGGCCCTGCGCGGCGCGGCAGTTCAGTCCGCGGACCGCGCCGAGGCGTCCGGCAGGGCGAACTCGCACCACAGCGCCTTGCCGGACCCGCGCGGCTCGGCGCCCCACCGGTCCGCCAGCGCCTCGACCAGCAGCAGCCCGCGCCCGGAGGTCGCGGTCTCGCCGGGCCGGCGCCGGCGCGGCCACTGGCTGGAGCGGTCCTCGACCTCCAGCCGGATGCGTGGCGGGGTGCCGGGCAGCAGTTCCACGGAGACCAGGGCGCCGCTCTCGGTGTGGGTGAGGGCGTTGGCGATCAGCTCGGAGGCGACGACCTCGACGTTGTGGGTCAGGGCACCCGCCCGCCACTGGTCCAGCGTGCGGCGCAGCGCCGAGCGGACCTCCGCGGTACCCGCCGGATCGGCCTGGTGGACATGGAGCCGCAGCCGGGGCGTCGCGGCCTCCCCGGGGACGGCGTGCCGGTGCAGCAGCAGGAGGGCCATGTCGTCGTCCGAGCCGGGCTCGGCCCACAGATGGGCGGAGAGCTGGTCGGCCAGCGCGTCCAGGTCGGCGGGGCCGGCGCGGACCGCGGCGGAGAGCGCGTCGATGCCGGCCGAGATGTCTCGGCCGGGCTGCTCGACCAGGCCGTCGGTGCACAGCAGCAGCGTCGAACCGGGCTCCAGGAACGCCTGGGTCTCCGGGAAGTGGTCCTGCCCGAAGCCGGTGGCCAGCCCCAGCGGCAGCCCGCCGCGGACCTCGGGCCAGTCGGTGTGCCGGGAGCTGTTGCAGATCAGCGGGCCGAGGTGGCCGGCGCGGGCGATGTGCAGCGCCCCCGATTCCAGGTCCGCCTGGACGTAGGTGCAGGTCGCGAAGCGCTCGGTCTCCAGCTCGGCCAGGAAGCGGGAGGACCGCACCAGCACCGTCTCCGGTGTGTGCCCCTCGCCGGCGTAGGCGCGCAACGCGATCCGGAGCTGGCCCATCACCGCCGCCGCGTGGGTGTCGTGGCCCTGGACGTCGCCGACCACCAGCCCGATCCGCCCCTGGGGCAGGGCGATCACGTCGTACCAGTCGCCGCCGACATCGCGCCCCCCGCCCGCCGGGTGGTAGCGGACGGTGACCTCGCCGCCCGCGATGGGCGGCAGCCGGCGCGGCAGCATCGCCGCCTGGAGCCCGGTGGCGAACTCCCGCTCCTGGTCGAAGAGGGTCGCCCGCTGGACCGACTGCGCCACCACACCGGCCAGCGCCAGCGCCAGGTTCCGGGCCTCCTGCGAGTGCACCGCCGGCTCCTGGCTGAACAGCCCCAGCGCCCCGATCACGGTGTCCTGGGCGACCAGCGGCAGGAACGCCGCGCTGCCGGTCGGCAGCAGGTCGACGTACGGGCGCAGCCGCGGATAGCGGGCGATCAGCTCGCCGCGGGTGCCGAGGAAGCTGGGCCGGCGGGAGCGCACCGCGTCGGACAGCGGAAGGGTGTCGTCCAGCCGCGAGTTCATCATGTCGTCGGGGACGTCGCCGGCCATTCCGGCGGCGGCGATGATCTCGAACCGCTCGTTCCTGACCAGGCCGAGCACCAGCCCGTCGGCGCCGAACCGCCGGGCGCCGCCGGGGCCGGTCAGCACCCGCGTCACATCCGCCACGGACAGCGCGCGGGCCAGCGCGGCCGTGGTCTGCTGCACCATCACGGTCTGCCGCTGCCGTTCCCGCTGGAGCGAGCGCAGCAGCGCGGAGTCGGCCAGCTCGCCGGTCGCCTCCCGGACGATGCCGACGACCCGGTACGCCACGCCGTCCTTGTCGCGCAGGATCCGCCCCTGGGAGTGCGTCCAGCGCCGGGTCCCGTCGCGGCACCGGACCCGGAAGTACGCGCCGTACGATGCGTTGCCGTCCTGGAGGGCCTGGGCGAGCGCCGCGTCCAGCCGGGTGCCCTCCTCGGGCGGCACCCGGGAGATCAGCGACATCGGCCCGCCGTCGTACTCGCCCGGCCGCAGGTCGAAGACCTCCATCGCCCCGGCGTCCAGATCCATGAACCCGGTGTCCAGGTCCCAGTCGAAGGTGCCCATGCGGTTGAGCGAGAGTCGCTCGCGCAGTGCGATGGGCTCGTGGTCGGACACCCCGGGCACGTTCTCCTCGACCCGGGGCGGGTTCCGGTCGGCACGGGGGTCGTAGCCCTCCGTGGAGGGATCGGGGGGCCGCTGGGCCATGCGAACACCTTAGGCGGGGCCCCCAGGGCCCGCACGCCCGCTCCGGTCACACACTGTAACGGCGTCACAGTGCAGGGGCCCGCGGCACGTGGATCGGGCACGGACGTGCGGATGTCAGCGGGCAGCGGCCGGGTGGTGTACCAACCGGCGGAGGGTGCGGCCGAGTCGGCGGACGTAGCAGTGCTGGAACACCGTGACCAGCGGCCCCGCAAGCCGGGTGAACCACCGGGCCGGGCGGCTGAAGGCGGTGACCGTGAACCACACCGAGCCGTCCGTCCGCAGCTCGACGACGAACGCCTCCTCGCCGCACTCCGGATGCCCCTCCCGGCTCCCGTACGCGAAGCCGATCCGGTCCGTGTCGGCCACCGTCCACACCACCCGGCACGGGCCGGTCACCCGCAGTGGTCCGATGCCCACGGAGACGTCGACCGGCACACCCGGTGCGGCCCGCGGTGCGCCGGCCCTGATGCGGGTGCCCGCGGCACGGTGCATCCGGAAGCCGGTGACCGCCGCACCGGCCGCGTCGAACACCGCCCGGCCGTGGCCGAGCGGCAGCGCCACGCGCAGGTGGTGGTAGCCGGCGGGCAGCGGGTCGTGCCGGGTGCCGCCGCGCTCCGGATACGTGAGATCGGCGGGGCCGAGGTCTGCTGCGCTCATCGGCCGTCGTCCGCCGCACCGTGCCGTCCGGCCCCCGCCGCGAACCGCGCCGCGCCCCGGAGGGCGTCCGCCAACACGGCCTGTCCATAGCGCAGTTCGGCCGCCATGGCGGCGGGTCCGGACTGCTCCTCCTGGTCCAGCAGGGACGCCCGGTCGCTGCGCAGGCACGCCTGCGGGAGGCGGGCGAGCTCCGCGGCCAGCCGCTCCGCCTCGGTGCGGGCCGCGCCGGCCGGGACCAGCCGGTGCACCAGCCCGATGTCCAGCGCCTCCACGGCCGGCACCGCACGCCCCGTCAGCACCAGGTCCATCGCCCGGCTCGCGCCGATCAGCCGGGGCAGCCGCACCGTGCCGCCGTCGATCAGCGGCACCCCCCACCGGCGGCAGAACACCCCGAAGACCGCGTCCTCCTCCGCCACCCGCAGATCGCACCAGAGCGCCAGCTCCAGCCCGCCGGCCACCGCGTGCCCGGCGACCGCCGCTATCACCGGCTTGCTCAGCCGCATCCGGGTCGGCCCCATCGGGCCGTCGCCGTCCGTCGCCACGCGATTGCCGCGCCCGGTGCCGACCGCCTTGAGGTCGGCACCGGAGCAGAACGTCCCGCCCTCGCCCCACAGCACCGCCACGCTCGCACCCGCATCGGCCTCGAACGCGCGGAAGGCGTCGGCGAGTTGCCGCGCCGTCGGGCCGTCCACCGCGTTGCGGGAAGCGGGCCGGGACAGCACCACGGTCGTCACCGGACCCGCGCGCTCCACCCGTACGGACATCAGGCGCCGTCCCCGCCGGTCCGGGCCCGTCCCAGAATGGCCGCCAGATCGGCGCCGGCCGGCAGCGTGCCGAACGCGTGGCCCCACTCGCCGCCCAGCCGCGAGGCGCAGAACGCGTCCGCGACCGCCGGGTGGCTGTGCCGCACCAGCAGCGCCCCCTGGAGGACCAGCGCCATCCGCTCCGCCAGCGAACGCGCCATCAGCTGCGCCCGCTCCGGATCGGTGAGTTCGCCGAGCATCGTGCGCAGCCCGGCCGCCGCCGCGTCCAGCCGTCGGTCGGCCCCCGCCGCGGCGTCCACCTCCGCGAAGTACGCGTCCAGCGCGGCGGGTTCCCGGCCCAGCGCGCGCAGCACGTCGAGCGCGGCGACGTTCCCCGAGCCCTCCCAGATCGACAGCAGCGGTGCCTCGCGGTAGAGCCGCGGCATGCCGGACTCCTCGACGTACCCGTTGCCGCCCAGGCACTCCAGCGCCTCCGCGGCATGCGTACTGCCGCGCTTGCACACCCAGTACTTCCCGGCCGCCAGCGCCAGCCGGCGCAGCGCCGCCTCCTGCCCGTCCCCGGCCTGCGACCGGTCCACCGCGGCGGCCAGCCGCATCGCCAGCAGCGTCGCCGCCTCCGACTCGACCGCGAGATCGGCGAGCACCGCGCGCATCAGCGGCTGCCGGTCCAACTCCCGTCCGAATGCCCGGCGGTGGGCGGTGTGGTGCAGCGCCTGCCGCAGCCCGGCCCGCATCCCGGCCGCCGAACCGAGCACGCAGTCCAGCCGCGTCATGTTCACCATCTCGACGATGGTCCGCACCCCGCGGCCCGGTTCGCCCACCGGCCAGGCGACCGCCTGCTCGTACTCGATCTCCGACGAGGCGTTGGAGCGGTTGCCCAGCTTGTCCTTGAGGCGCATCAGCCGCATGCCGTTGCGGGTGCCGTCCGGCAGGACCCGCGGCAGCAGGAAGCAGCTCGGCCCCTCCTCGGTCTGTGCCAGCGCGAGGAACACATCGCTCATCGGGGCCGAGGTGAACCACTTGTGGCCGGTGATCCGGTAGCTGCCGTCGCCGGCCGGCACCGCGCGGGTGGTGTTGGTCCGTACGTCCGAGCCGCCCTGCTTCTCCGTCATCGACATCCCGGCGATCAGCCCCCGCTTGGTCAGCGGTGCCCGCAGCCCGAAGTCGTACGTCCGGGAGGCGAGCAACGGCTCGTACTCGGCGGCGAGTTCGGGCGCGGCGCGGAGCGCGGGGACCGCGGCGTAGGTCATCGAGATCGGGCAGCCGTGGCCCGGCTCGGCCTGCGACCACACATAGAACTTGGCGGCCCGCACCAGATGCGCCCCGGGGCGGTCGTCGGCCCACGGTGCGGCGTGCAGACCGTTCGCCACGGCGGCGGTCATCAGCTGGTGCCAGGCCGGATGGAACTCCACCTCGTCGACCCGGTGCCCGTACCGGTCGTGGGTGTGCAGTCGGGGCGGCTGCTCCTCCGCCCAGCGCGCCTGCTCCTGCACCGCCGCCGAACCGGCCAGCGCGCCGAGCTCGGCCACCTCGCGCTCGCCCCAGCCGGCGCCCTCCCGGCGCAGCGCCGCCAGCAGGGCCGGCTCGTCGGCCGCGGTGAAATCGAGGAGCGGCGGGGCCTGATTCGTTACGTCATGGGTGACGGTCATGGCACCGACGTTACAGATTTTGCACAGCTGCGGGAAGTATGTAAGACCGTCGAGCCTGCGACCGGTGCCACACGGGGGCACCGCCCGTACCGCTGGCTAGACTTCGCGGCACCTATGAACGACGACCCCCTCGCGCTGCGCCCGCTGACGGCCCGCTCCATCGTGCTGAGCACCTTGCTCGGGCATCATCCGCCGCGGCTTCCGGCGCGTGCACTGGTGCGGGTCGGGGAGCTCTTCGGCATCGCCGAGGGCACGGTCCGGGTCGCGCTCTCGCGGATGGTCGCGGCCGGCGACCTCCAGCAGCGGGCCGGTTCGTACGGTCTCACCACCCGGCTGCTGGCGCGCCAGGCCCGGCAGGACGAGAGCCGGTCGCCGCGCACCCGGCCCTGGCACGGGGAGTGGGAGATCGCCGTGGTCACCACGGCGGAGCGCCGGCCGGCCGCCGACCGCACCGCGCTGCGCCAGGCCATGGCGGCGCTGCGGCTGGCCGAGCTGCGGGCCGGCAGCTGGCTGCGCCCCGCCAACCTCGACCGGCCCCGCCCGGCCGTCGTCACCGCGCAGTGCACCTGGTTCACCGGTGCCCCGGACGGCGATCCCGCCGCACTGGCCCGCGGGCTGTGGGACCTGGACGGCTGGGCGGCCGGGGCGCGGGAACTGCTCGCGGCGCTGGACCGGGCCGGCACACCCGCCGCACGCTTCACCGTCTCGGCCGCGGTGCTCCGGCATCTGCTCACCGACCCCCTGCT
This sequence comes from Streptomyces sp. CT34, assembly GCF_000805335.1. GTDB lineage: Bacteria > Actinomycetota > Actinomycetes > Streptomycetales > Streptomycetaceae > Streptomyces. The sequence goes on from NZ_KN708638.1 coordinate 7,382,128, forward strand.
CCCGCCACCCCTGTTGCCGGAGGGGTGGCCGGGGTCTGAACTCCGGTCGCGCTACGACGCGTTCGAGGCCGAACTGCGGGAGCTGTTGCGGCAATACCTGGCGCCCGACGGCGAGGGGTGAGCTTGCCCGGCGCACGTGCCACCCCCTTGGCACGGTGGTCGCGGACCCCTTCGTACGGCAGGTCGGTACGGCCGAGGGGCGCACGGGCAGCGCGGTGACGCGCAGCGACGCGGAGCGTGCCGGCGCGGGCGGGGGCGCGCGGGGCCGGGTGGTCGTCGGCCCTCGGGTGCGCCGGGCAGGTTTGCGCCGTCCGGCGGCCCGCCG
>NZ_KN708638.1:7382462-7410469 GCF_000805335.1 Streptomyces sp. CT34
CCGGCCCGGCGGTCCGTGCGCGGTGTGTGCAGCCCCCGCCGCGCATATGCACCGAGGCCGGCGGATGCGCTCGGCGCGATCGCTCCAGGTCGAACGGGTGTATGAATTTTCCGGCTCCCGGGTCCCCGGGGCGCGAGGGGTGCGCCCCTACCCGCCGGGTCCGCGCGCCATGCGGAGGATTCCGTACCCCTTTCGGCGGTGAGGGGGCAGGGCGGCCGGCGAAGGCGCAACCGCGCGCTCTGCCCATGCGAACTCCGGCCGTGGTTGTCTCTTACTCGGCAAATTCACGACGCCGCGAAGAAACCGAAACGTCAGCCGGAAACCCAGAACTCGCAGAACTCGCGGAATTCTCCGGAATATCCCCGGAATATCCCCGCGAGGGAAATCTCGGTAGGTAAGGAACAAGCGACGGGAGCAGGCACATGGAAATCTCGCAGGTATCGGAATCGCAGGTGCCCGGCAACCGGGCAAGGGAAGCGGGCGAACGCGGTGAACTGCTGCGCGGCCTGGGGGCCCGGGGCGTCACCGCAGCCGCCGTCCTGCTGGCGGCCGGCGTCCTCAACCTGACCGCCGAGGAGCCCGCCGAGGCCGTCAGCGGCTCGCACTGGGACCGCCTGGCCCGGTGCGAGAGCGGCGGGAACTGGCGCATCGAGACCGGCAACGGGTTCTCCGGCGGCCTCCAGTTCACCCACGCGACCTGGCACTCCTACGGCGGCGGGGCCTACGCGGCCCGGGCCTCACGGGCGACCAGGGAGCAGCAGATCCAGGTCGCCGAGCGGGTGCTGGCCCGGCAGGGCTGGGGCGCCTGGCCGGCCTGCTCGGCCTCGCTCGGGCTCGGCGGCCTCGCCCGCAGCGGCGCGCCGCACACCCTGCCGAAGCACGAGAAGGCCCAGCCGCACCGCAGTCGGACGCACCGTTCGCACCCCCAGGAAAATCCCTACCAAAAGGAGCGGCACCGGCTGGCGATCGGATCTGTCGTGGTCAATGACGGCGATACGCTGAGCGGTATCGCGGCCGTCCACGGAAAGCCGTGGCGGGAGCTCTACCGGCAGAACCGCCAGGTGATCGGCGAGGACCCGAACCTCATTTTTCCGGGCATCCGGCTGCACCTCTGAAAATCCGCCACCGGCTGACCGGAACCTGAGTGCATTTGGCTCCGAATATTCGGAAGAATGAATTCAGGGAGCGAACCCCGGGACATTCCGGAATGTGTGCATGGGGGAATGCGGGCCGTCCGTGGCGCCGCGGACGGCCTGCCCGCGCGCTCTCAACTCCGCCGCACCCGCCGCCGGATCTCGTACGCGGCCAGCACCACGGCCAGCGTCAGCAGGCTCAGCCAGAACTGCGCCCGGCTGTCCGGCAGAACGGCCATCGCCCCGATCACCGCCGCCATCAGCCCGACGGTCACCCAGCTCAGCCACGGGAACAGCCACATCTTCAGGGTCAGCCGCTCCGGTGCCGCGCGCTCCAGCCGGCGCCGCATCCGGACCTGTGCCACGGCGATCGCCAGATACACGAACAGGGCAATGGCGCCATAGGAGTTGATGAGGAACCGAAAGACGACATCGGGCGAGATCCAGGCGGCGATCACCGACAGATAGCCGACCGAGGTCCCGGCCAGCAGCGCCCGGCGCGGTACCCCGCTCGCACTCAGCCTGGTGAATCCGCGCGGCGCGTCCCCGTTGCGGGTCAGCGCGAACAGCATCCGGGAGGAGGTGTAGAGCGCGGAATTCAGGCAGGAGAGGACCGCGATCAGCACGATCGCGTTCATCACCGTACCGGCCGCGGGCACCGCCAGCCGCTCCAGCACCGCCGCGTACGGACTGACCTCGACCGCCCGCGACGTCCAGGGCACCACCGCGACCACCACGAAGACCGACAGCACGTAGAACGCCACCACGCGCAGCACGATCGAGCGGATCGCCCGCGCCACCGCCCGCTCCGGCTCCATCGACTCGGCCGCCGCGATGGTCACGATCTCCGCCCCGGTGAAGAAGCCGACGCACGGCACGACGGCGGCCAGCACCGCCCCGACGCCGTGCGGCGCGAAGCCGCCGTGCGCGGTCAGCTGCGCCGGCCCGCCGCCGTGGGCCCCCGGCCACAGCCCCAGCAGGTACAGCGCCCCCAGGAAGAGGAACACCACGATCGCCACGACCTTGACCGACGAGAACCAGTACTCGAACTCGCCGTAGGAGCGCGCCGACACCATGTTCGTCGCGGTCAGCAGTGCCATCAGCACCAGGCTGACCGCCCACAACGGGGCGCCGGGAAGCCAGAGTCGGACGATCCGGCCGCCCGCCACCGCCTCGACGGCGACCACGATGACGAAGAAGTACCAGTACAGCCAGCCGACGGCGAATCCCGCGCGCGGACCCAGGGTCTCCCGCACATGCACGTAGAACGACCCCTGCGCCGGCCGGGCGACGGTCATCTCGGCCAGCATCCGCATGATCAGTACGGTGAGCGTGCCGGCGGCCAGGAAGGACAGCACGGCGGCCGGCCCGGCGGACCGCACGACCACACCGCTGCCGACGAACAGCCCGGCCCCGATGACCCCGCCCAGCGCGATCAGCCGCATATGGCGGCGCTGCAGGCCCTGCCGGAGCCCCGGCCCCGCCGGTGGTGCCGGTGTGCCCGCCGCCGTTCCGGCGCCCTGTGCCGTTTCCGTGCTCATGAAGGGCGACGCTAACCCGCCCATCCTGCGGGGCTGTTGCCGCAGTGTTTCGGCCGCGCCGGCTCAGCCGGCCGGGCCCGGAGCCGCTGCGGCCCTCAGAGCGGCAGTACGCACACCGGCACCGGGGCCGCGAACGGCGGGCCCGCGGCGGCCAGCGCCCCGGTCCGGGTGTCCACCGAGAACACCGTCACCGACCCCGACTTCTGGTTCGCCGCGAACAGCCACCGTTCGTCCGGCGAGAACGCGATCTGCCGCGGGAAGTCCCCGCCCACCGGCACCGTGTCCAGCAGTCGCAGCCGGGCCCCGCCCGCCTCCACCGCGTAACGGGTGAGGCTGTTGTGGCCGCGGTTGGCGAGAAAGGCGAACCGGCCGTTGCCGGTCACCAGGATCTGTGCCGGATAGCTGACGCCCGCACCGGTCCCGGTGGACTGCGGCGCCCCGGGCACCAGCCGCCCGTCGCGCCGGTCGTAGCCGCAGACCACCACGGTGTTGTCCACCTCGTTGGCCAGATAGGCCCACGCACCGGAGGGGTGGAAGGTCAGATGCCGGGGCCCGGCGCCCGGCCGCAGCGCCGCCCGCGACACCGGCGCCAGCGTCCCGGCCCGCTCGTCCAGCCGGTAGGTGTAGACGGTGTCGTTCCCCAGGTCGACGGCGAGCACATGGCGGCCGTCCGGAGCGGTGATGATCTGGTGCGCGTGCGGCCCGGTCTGCCCGGGACCGGGCGGCGGGCTTGTGTGGACCACCAGATCCGTCCGCTCGCCCAGCGCGCCGCTCCACCCGTTGATCGGATGGACCGCCACGCTTCCGGACAGGTAGTTGGCGCTGAGCAGCCAGCGCCCGCGGGGATGCACCGACAGATGGCACGGCCCGGCCCCGCCGGTCGACCGGCCGCCCAGCACCACGGGCGGGCCGCCCGCGCCCCAGGGCAGCGCGATCGCGGTCACCGCGCCGGCCTGCTGCTCGTCGACGGCGTAGAGCGTCCGGCCGGACGGCGCCAGCGCCAGATACGACGGGTCGGCGACCCCCGGGACGACACCGGTGGCGGTGAGCGCACCGGTGGCCGGGTCGTAGCGGCCCAGCCCGACGCCGGTGCCGCCGCCCGGGGTGGAGGTGTACCTCCCCAGGAACAGCGGCCGGCCGCGCCGTGGCGTCCGCGCGGCGGCGGGGTCCCCGGCCGCCAGGACCGCCGCCCTGGCCAGGCCCGCCGTGACCGTTGTCACAAACCGCCGCCGGCCGAATCCGCCGCGCGCCGTTGCCGCCGCCTCGCCCATGCCACACCTCCGGTGCCGGAGTTGCCAGGGTGGCCCGCGCCCCATACCCCCGCAAGGGGGCGGCACTTGACGCCCCATCGGCACATCGAACCCCGACGGCCCCGTACATCCCGATGATGACCGGCACCCCCACCCGTAGCACTCCAGTCGTACCTCACAACCCGTACGCGGACGGATTCGCCGGCCCCCTGCCACCTCGTAGTTTCGTGGTCAAGGCAAACAGATGATCGAGAGGCCAGGGATTGATGTACGGCAAGGCATTCGCCCCGGAGTACCAGGGCGAACTGGGCTCGGCACTGAGCGTGAACTCCTCGTACGAGGAGGTGCTGGACACCGCGAACCGGGCGCTCGCCGACGCGGACACCGCGCTGGAGCGGGCCCGCGCCCAGCTCGCGGTCGCCGAGGCCAACCGGCGGCTGGGGCGGGTGGACGCGGCCGGCAGCGCCTGGCGGGCGAGCTACCGCAGCGCCCGTGACACCGGTGACCCGGCCGCCATGGCGTGGGCGCTGTGGAGCGGCGGCACCCTGGCCCGCCAGTGCGGCACCCTGCCGCTCGCCCGCCGGCTGCTCGGCCACGCCGTCACGCTGGCCGCCGACAGCGGCGACCGGCTGGCGCACGGCTACTCCCTCGCCGGCCTCGCCGAGACCGGCCGCATCCAGGGCGACTACGCCGCGGTCGCCGAGCTCCACGAGCAGCTGCTCGAACAGGGCCGGGCGCACGGCGAGGCCCGGCACATGGTCTGGGCGATGTCCGGCATCGCCCAGATGCACCGCAACACCGGCGACTACGACAAGGCCCTGGAGCTGTTCGAGGAGTCCGCCCGGATCGCCACCGAGGGTGACGACGCCCGCGGCCGGGCCTGGTCGCTGCGCGGCATAGCCGACGTGCTGTCCGTCCGCGGCGAGCCGGACCGGGCGCTGGCCCTGCTCTCCGAGGCGGAGACCATCTGCCGCACCATGGACCTGGCCAGCGCGCTCGCCTACAACCACAAGATGCGCGGCAACGTCCTCTACCGCGCCGGCCGTTACGCCGCCGCCCGCGACACCTACGCCCTCGCGCTGCGGGAGTTCACCGAGATGCACGAGCCGCGCGGCGAGGCGCTCTCCCGGCTGGGCCTGGCCAAGTCCCGCGCCCGCCTGGGCCGCGACCGCGCCGAAACCCTGGCCGAACTCGACCTGCTGGAACGGGACTTCGACCGCATCGGGCTGCGCCACGCGCGCGAGATGGTCATCGCCTTCCGAACAGAGCTGACCGCGACACCGGCGGCAGGAACTCCCGCTCCGCACTCCGGTGCCACCACGCACCGGTCTCCCGCAGTTCCCGCCAGGTCGTGAAGCGGTAGCGGAAGACCCGGGCCCGCACCCGCGCCGGCGGCAGATCCGGGAACGGATTGCGGCGCAGCAGCCGCAGGGTGTCCCGGTCGTTCTCCAGCAGCCGCGCCACGAACGGCAGGAACCACGACCGCGCATAGGCCGGCGACAGCGCCGCGAACCACATCAGCCAGTCCAGCCGCAGGTGATACGGGGCGAACTGGCGGGGCAGACGGGACGGATCACCGGGCTTGCCGTGGAACTCGTACGCCTTCCAGACCGTGTCCGGCCCGCTGACCGCGTCCTCCGTGCCCTCGACGACGATCTCCCGGCGCACCCGGGTGATGCTGCCGAACGCGCCGTAGGAATTGACCAGATGCAGCGGCTCGAACGAGGTGTTCATCAGCTGCCCCCTGGAGACCAGGTTGCGCGCCGGACGGTAGCTGAGCCCGATGACGCCCGCCGTGGCGGCGATGACCAGCACCTCGAACCACACCGGCGGGGCACCCGGCGACGAGGGCGGACCGGCCCACAGCGGGGCGGCGGCCGACAGGGCGAGCGCGATGGTGATCCAGTTCAGCCAGGAGAAGTTGCCGGACAGCACCAGCCACAGCTGGGTGGCGGCCATCCCGAGGGCCGCCCACCCGGCCACCGGCTGCGGGGTGAACAGCAGGACCGGAAGCACCAGTTGGGCGACGTGGTTGGCGCCCGTCTCCACCCGGTGCAGCGGCTTCGGCAGCCGGTGGAAGAACCAGCTCAGCGGCCCCGGCATCGGCTGGGTCTCATGGTGGTAGTCCAGGCACGTCAGATCGCGCCAGCAGCGGTCACCGCGCATCTTGATCAGCCCGGCCCCGAACTCCACCCGGAACAGCAGCCAGCGCAGCAGCCACATGACCAGCACCGGGGGAGCGGTATCGGCATTGCCGAGGAAGACCCCCAGCGCTCCCGCCTCCAGCAGCAGCGTCTCCCAGCCGAAGCCGTACCAGGTCTGCCCCACATTGACGACGGACAGATACATCACCCACAGCACCGCCCACATGGCCATCGCCGCCCCCAGCGGCACCGCGTCCGCCGCGCCCGCCGCCACCCCCGCCGCGAGCACCGCGCCGCCCCAGGCCCAGGCCGCGAAGAACCGGTCCGAGTAGTGCAGCTGGAATACCGACGGCGAGAGCCGGAACGGCACCTGCGCCACGAAGTCGGGGATCGGCAGCATCCCGCGCGCCCCCAGCAGCGCCCGGAACTGCCGGGCCGCCGCGACGAACGCCACGCAGTAGAGCGCCGCCAGCATCCGCTGGAAGACCAGCCGCCCGAGCCAGGAACCAGGATCCGAGAACCATTCCACGCGCACATGGGTAGCACTGCCGCCACCCGCGCAGGACGCGGCGCGCGGGAGGGCGGCCCCCGCTGAGCGCGCCATCTTCCCAGCCTACGGAAGCGGGCGAACCCGGCAACCCGGCCGTTCCGGCAGGTCCGCGGGCTGCCAATCGGGTGAGTGACGCACCGTATGCCTCGCCCCGGGGCCCTTGTCGCACACGGGGCCGGTTTTTTCCGGTTCCCGTGACATGCGTGTAACGCCGGGAAAAAGTCGAGCGGCGCACGAGGGGCGTCGATATTCTGGAGGGCGACGGACGCCCTTCTGGGAGACGCCAACACCATTGGCCCGTCGCGGGAACGCCACGAACCCTGGCCGACCTCCCGGTCTGTGAACAAGGCGCCACCGCGTCGGAACCAATACCTCGATGAAGGAGTGCGTGGTGGCTTTGCACAAGGCTCAGAACAAGCAGCCCCGATCGAAGCAGGGCGAGCGCCCCGGCCGCATCAAGGAGGTCCGCAACCTTGAGGCCTGGGATCGCTGCGCCCCGGTGCGTCTCGCCGGCTGCGAGGAGGATCCCGTCGAACCGCACATCTTCCGCGGTATCGACTGACCGCGGTCCGCGGCGCTCGCCGGCCCGATCGCCGGTGAGCGCCCGGCTCCCGGTGAGCGCCCGGCGGTCGCGCTCCGCCGGCCCCGGCCCCGGCCCCGCTCCGGGTCAGGGCTGACGCCCGAGCAGACACAGCAGCCGGGTCAGGTCGTCCGCGCCCTCCGGCGGCTCCACCGGGGCGGCGAACAGCCCGGAACCCTCCAGCGCCTCGGCGTACGGTTCCACTTCGCGCAGCGCCGCCTTCGCCAGATGGTCCGGCAGCCGCTCGTCGGCGCCGATCGCGCGGGAGAGGTCCCAGGTGTGCACCACGGCGTCGGCGGTCATCTGCGAGCAGTACGCGTCGGCCGGTGCCGTGCCGTACGAGAGGTGGACCGAGCGGTGCAGCGCGCCCGGCTCGGCGAACGCCGCCATGGCGGCCGTCGACGCCCGGTCCCAGACCCCGACCGGATCCTCGCCGAGCTGGTCACCGTCGAAATCCGGCCCCACCTCGGCGATGGTGGCCCCGTCCCGCACCAGGCGCGGCACCCACAGCTGCTCGGCGGTGAGGTGGTTCACCAGATCGAACACCGACCACTCCGTGCACGGCGTGGGCGCCTCCCACTGATCCTCCTGGACGGCATGGACCCGGGACCCGAAGAGCTTCAGCGCCTCGCCGTGGGTGCGCAGGACCTCGTTGTAGTTCATGGTCCTTGAGGATAGGAGCGGCCACGGGGGGCTGCGCGTCGGTGGAGCGGAGGGGGTGGTGGGCGGGGGCGCCTTGTGTCGGTGGTGGGTGGCGGGGTCGGTCCTCCGGGGGTGGGTTTCCGGACTGCTTCGCTTTACGTCCGGAAACCCACCCCCTCCGGCCCGCCCCCTCCCGCCGGCGATGCGCGCCCCCGCCCGGAGGGGGATGAGGACTTCCGGGCCGTCGTGGTGCCCCTGTGGCCAGAAGCGCGGGTCGGGCGTGAGCAACCCGGGGCCTGTCTTGTCCTGATCCCCCCCAGGGGTGGGGACCCGGAACTCCGGCGGGAGGGTGTGGGGCCGGAGGGGTGGGTGTTCGGGCTTTGCTTCCGAAGGCTCGAATAAGAGCAAAGGCGAAGCGAAGCGGAGCGTAAAGCGAAGCAGTCCGAACACCCACCCCGGAGGCCCCGCACCCGGCACCCACCACCAACCCGGGGTCGGGGCCCACCCCGAACACCGGTCCCCCCCCACGGCGGGGAACGGATGGCGCCCTGCGCACTGGTGGGCCGCCCCGAGTTGGCTGTTCAATGGGCCGGACCGGTGAGCGTGCCGGTCCTGGCAGCACTCGATGGAGGCACCATGGAAGCCGCCGCCCGCTCCGCCGCCGGCGCCCCGGCCATCCGTTCCGCGGGACATGAACGCGGCTATCCGGAATTCCTCGACCGTGCCGGACGGATAGCAACCGGTCTGCGCGCGGCGGGAGTTGCTCCGGGCGACCGGATCGCCGTGGTGCTGCGCAACGAGCCCGCGTACCTGGAGATCACGGCCGCCGCCGCCCAGCTCGGCGCCTCCGCGGTCCCCGTCAACTGGCACTTCAGGCAGGACGACCTCCGGCATGTGCTCACCGACAGCGGAAGCAAGGTGGTCTTCGTCCACACCGATCTGCTGCCGGCGGTGACCGCCGTGCTCCCCGACGGCGTACGGATCATCGAGGCCGCCGTGCCGCCCGGTGTCGCGACCGCCTGCGGGATCGCCGTCCCGGCCGCGACCGGCCGGCACCCGCTCCTGGACGACTGGCTGATGGCGTATCAGCCACTGTCGCGGCCCGCCGAGGAGAGGCCGCCCACCGTCATCTACAGCTCCGGAACGACCGGCCGCCCCAAGGGAGTTCTCCGCGAACCGGTGGGCCCGGAACGGCTCGCCGCGGCGGTGGAGTCCTTCCTGGAGTACTTCGCCGTCGCGCCCGGCGGCCGTACGCTGATCCCCGCCCCGCTCTACCACGCGTCCCCCAGCCAGCACGCGGTGCTCGCGCTCGCCGCGGGGCTGGACATCACGCTGATGCCGCGCTTCGACGCCGAGGAGTTCCTGCGGCTGGTCGAACGGCACCGCATCCAGCAGGTGCAGATGGTGCCCACCATGTTCGTCCGGCTGCTGCGGCTGCCCAAGGACGTCCGCGAGCGTTACGACGTGTCCTCGCTCACCTCCGTCGTGCACGCCGCCGCGCCCTGCCCGCCGCACGTCAAACACGCCGTGATCGACTGGCTCGGGCCGGTGCTGCGGGAGTACTACGGAGGCAGCGAGACCGGCGCGGTGACCTGGTGCGACAGCGCCGAGTGGCTGGCCCACCCGGGCACCGTCGGCCGTGCCGAGGGCACCTGCGGGGTGGTCGTCCTCGATCCCGCCGGGAAGCCGCTGCCGACCGGCTCCACCGGCGAGATCTACCTCAAACCCTCGGACGACTGGCCCCGGTTCACCTACCTCGGCGACCCGGACAAGCGCGCCACGATGGAGGCGCCGGGCCTCCCCGGATACGTCACCATCGGAGACATCGGGCATCTCGACGGGGACGGCTACCTCTATCTCAGCGACCGGCGCAACGACATGGTGATCTCCGGCGGCGTCAACATCTATCCGGCGGAGATCGAGGGATGTCTGCTGTCGCTGGAGGGGGTGCGGGACGTGGCGGTGTTCGGCATACCCGACGAGGAGTTCGGCGAGGTGCTGGCCGCCCATCTGGAGACCGAGCCCGGCGTGTTGCTCAGCGCCGCGGCGGTCCGCGCCCATGTCGCGGAGCGGCTCGCCGGGTACAAGGTGCCCAGGGCCGTGGTGTTCGAGGAGCTACTGCCGCGGGACGAGTCCGGGAAACTCTTCAAGCGGCAGCTGCGGGAGCCCTATTGGGACGGACGCGGCGGTCTGATCTGAGCGTGCGGTGGCCGTCGCCCGCCGCTCAGCGAGCCATCGCGTCCAGTACCGGTATCAACTGCTCCTCCTCGTAGGCGAGATGGGCTTCCAGGGCGTCCGTCAGCCGGTCGACCTCGGCGAGCAGTCGGCCGGGCTCGGCGCCGTCGCCCGATATCACCTGCTGGAGTTCGTCGAGGAGTGCCGCGATCTTCCGGTGCTCCTCGTCCAGGCGGTCGAGGGCCGGGGCGAGTTCGGGCCACCGGTCGCGGAGGAGCGGGAACATCGCGCGGTCCTCGCCGGCGTGGTGGTTGTGCAGTCCCTGGCAGATCGTCAGGCAGTTGACGCGCAGCTGGGCGGCGAGCGCCGGGCCCGCATCGGCCACCTCCTTGCGGATCAGGGCGAGTTCCCGGCGGAAGGCGTCGTGCAGGATCGTGATGGTCTCGCCGGGTGTCGCCCCGGCGAAGTTCGGCGGCCCCGTCTCGACCGAGGTCAGCGCGACCACGGGGAGGACGCGGGTGGTGTTGTCCTGGTACGCGGCCCACCCGGGGTCGGCCTCGGCGGCGCGGGCGAAGACCCGGTCGCGTTCCTCGCCTTCCAGGACGACGGCCTCGGCCTCGTACGTGAAGACACCGTTCTCGACCGTGACACGGGGGTGGGCGACCAGGTTGAGGAACCAGTCGGGGTGGTGCGGTGCGCCGCCGGCCGAGGCGATCACGAGGATGCGCTCCGCGCCGTCGGGGAGGTAGGCCACCGGGGTGGTGTGCCGGGCGCCGGAGCGGGCTCCGGTGGTGGTCAGCAGGATCAGCCGGCCGCCCTCGAAGGGGCCGCCGACCCGCCCGTGGTGGGCGCGGAACTCGTCGATGACCTGCTGATTGAAGGGGTTGGGCATAAGGGTGTTGGTCTCCAGGTGGAAATGCCTTTTGGGCAGGGTGTATTGGTGCACGGCAGGGGGGAATTGACCACGCGGCAGCGCGCTGCGAACGGCGGCGCGGGGCTGTGCCCGTGGTGGAGGAAGAAAGACGCGCGCGATACGCGCGGAATGCAGAGGCGAGGGGAAGGGGGGCGGGTCTCTCACCCGCCGCACGGTCACGAAGTGACCGGGTGCCTCACTCGCTCGTGGCCCATGGCCGACCCGGTAGTCACGGTGACAAAGGTAAGGGGCGAATTCCGTAAAGGCAATGACGGGCCTGGATTCCCCTTCCGCCGACGGGAGTTGACTGCCACCATGTCCTCGCCGTTCATCATGTGGCAGAACGCTGTTCGTGTACATGAATGCATGAGTCCCGGAGGGATGTCTTCATGGAACGTCGGCAATTCCTCACCACCGGCGCGGCACTCACGGCCGGCACCGCACTTCCCGCACGCCCGGCCGCCGCCGCGACCGGCCGGCTGCCCGACCACCGGCCGCCGGCCCGCGCCTCGACCGTCGCCGTACTGCGCCGGGTCGCCGACCACTGGATCGGCGCGCACCCCGACCCCGGTGACAACCGGTGGGCCCGCGCCACCTTCTTCAGCGGGCTGATGGCGCTGCACCGCCTCACCCGCGAGCCCCGCTACCTCGCCCATGCGCGCGGCTGGGCCGAGAAGCACGGGTACGGCCTGCACAACGGCGTCGCCACCCGGCATGCCGACGACCACTGCGCGGGCCAGGTCTACCTCGACCTGTACGCCCTGGGCCCCGCCCCCGACCAGGCGAAGATCGCCGCCATCGAGGAGTCGGTACGGCGGATGGTGGAGACCTCGGCGCAGCGGCACGACGACTGGTGGTGGGACGACGCGCTGCACATGGCGATGCCGCCGTTCGCCCGGCTCGGCGCGCTGCGCGACGACCGCTCCTACTGGGACGCGATGCACGCCCTCTACACCCACACCAAGAGCGCCGAGGGCGGGCCCGGCCTCCACGACCGCGCCACCGGCCTGTGGTACCGCGACAAGCGGTTCCTGCCGGGCGGGATCGCGTCCCCGGACGGCAAGCCGGTGCTGTGGTCGCGCGGGAACGGCTGGGTGGCGGGCGCGTACGCCAAGGTGCTCGCGGTGCTGCCGGACACCTTCGCGCCGGTGGCCGGGTACCGCCGGGCGTTCGCCGGCCAACTGGCCGCGCTGCGGAGCGTGCAGAGACCGGACGGGTTCTGGAATGTGAACCTGGCCGACCCCGGGCAGCTGCCCGGACCGGAGACCAGCGGTACCGCCCTCTTCACGTTCGCGATGGCGTACGCGGTCCGCACCGGCGTCGTCCCGTCCGGCCTTTACCGGTCCGTGGCGGCCCGCGCGTGGAATGCGATGGTGACCACCGCGGTCCATCCCGACGGTTTTCTGGGATATGTCCAAAGCACCGGTGACCGGCCGGAGTCGGGCCAGCCGGTCACCTATGACTCCACCGCCGATTTCGGCGTCGGGGGCTTTCTGCTGGCGGGCACGGAAATGGCCGCGCTGGGCGGCTGACCCATGGGACGGGACCTACCACCCGGCCGGCGCGCGCCACCTGCCGTACCGCGTCGCCGATCGCCGGGCCGGAGCCCGAGCACTTCAGCAGCACGGTGGGCTCGCACTCGCTCGCGGATGGCGGCTGCCGGGCGACGTCCAGGACCGCGTCGGCACCCAACTCCGCGGCCGGCGCGAGCCGGTGCGGATCGACGTCGCCGACCGCCACCTCGCTCGGGGCCGGGGCCGGGGCCGGGGCCGGAGCGGGGGCCAGGGACGGGGCCGAGTCGGTGCGGATGCTGCCCGGTTCTCGGCTCGTTCCGTCAACGGGCGGGCGGGACCGGGACTTCGTTCTCGACGGCAGGGGCTGCGAGGGCGGACCGGAGGCGCTGGTCCAGGACTTCGGCATCGAGAGGTGTGAGCGCCGCGCCCGCTACCGGTGGGTCGGCTCAGCTCTGCCACAGCCGGGCGAGGACGTCGTTCACCGCCTCGGCCTGATCCCGGTGCGGGGCGTGGCCGGCGCCCGGTACCCGCACGTGGCGCGCGCCGATCATCTCCGCCAGGTACTCGCCGCAGGCGGCCAGCGCATCGCCGATGAACGCGCGGTACCGCGGGTGCGCGGTCTCCCAGGTCCCGTTGACGACGGTCTTCGGCATCTGGGCCCCGGCCAGCGGGCCGAGCGGGATCCGGGCGTCCCACGAGGGCCGTTCGCGCATCGCCGACCGGGCCGCGCGCAGCCGGTGTGGCGTGGTCTCGGGCATCGGCATCCCGTACGGCACGGTGGACTGCCTGAGGAACTCCTCCGGACTCGGCTCCACCGCCCCGGCGCCGCCCTCGACGGCGGCGCGGAGCCGTTCCAGCGCCGCCGCCACGACGGGGGGCCCGGCCGCGGTGCGCAGCGGCGAGGGCTCGATGAGGGTGAGCGACTGCACCGCCTCCGGCCGGGCCGAGGCGGCCAGCATCGCGGCCACCGCGCCATACGAGTGGCCGACCAAGTGGGCACCGGTGCCGAGGAGTTGGGCGAGATCCTCGGCGTCCACCGCATAGTCGCCGCGGTCGGTGTCCGGGCTGTCGCCGAAGCCGCGCCGGTCCACCAGCTCCAGGCGGAACATCTCGGCCAGCGGGCGCTGCCCGGCGAAGCAATCGGTGCCCCAGCTCAGGGTGCCGTGCACCAGCAGTGCCCGCGGCGCGCCGGGCGTCGCCTTGTCCCACACCGTCACATGCAGTGGTTCACGGTTCATGCTTCCGCACCCTATGGGCGGACGGCTCCGGCTGGCGGGCCGCCGCGCCCCGGGAAGGTCACAGTCCGGCCAGCTCCGCCAGCACCCGCACCTCGGTCAACTCCGTTTCCCCGCCCGCCACATCGCCATGGTCGGCGCTCCACAGCGCGCTCTCCGCCCCGCGCGCCACCGACCAGGCGAGCAGCCGCGCCGGATCCTCCCCGAGCACCTCGCCGACCAGCGCGTACCGGTCGCGCAGCACCGGCCGGGGGTCGGGGTGCTCGAAGGGGTCGTCGATCTGGAGAAGCAGCGGCGTGGGGTCGTACGCCGGGTCGCCGACCATCGGCTTGGGGTCGATGGCCAGCCAGGGAAGGCGGGTTGCGGCCAGTACGTTGCCCGGGTTGGCGTCACCGTGCACCACGACCTCGCGGGCGGCGCCGGCCGGCAGCGTGCGCAGCAGCTCGGCGCCGAGCGCGACCAACCCCGGGTCGTAGCCCGGCCGCAGTCGCCGCATCCGCTCCTGGAGCAGCTCCGCCCACTCGGCGCACACCGCATCCATCCGCTCCAGGGGCTCCAACCGGCCTTCATCCGGCAGGATTTGGGACCATATGTCATGCAGGACGCGGGCACCGGCGGCGAGTTGCCCGTCGGGTGGCAGCGGGGCGTCGCCGAGCGGGGTGCCCGGGGTGCAGCGCTCGATCAGCAGCGCGCCCCGCTCGCGGTCCCAGCGGTGCAGCCGCACCGCGCCCCGGCCGCCCCACGCGTGCAGTGCCGGCGCCTCGCCCGCGGCCTCGCGGTGCGGCCAGGTCACCTTGAGGACCGCCGGTACGCCGTCGGGCCCCTCCGCGGGCGCCACCCACGAGCAACTGCCGCCGTGCACCGGCGCGCCGAGCCGAAGCTCCCAGCGCTCCTCGATGTCCCGGACGATCCCCGGCAGCCGGTCGAGCCAGGCCCGCCCCGACGCGGTGCGCCCCATCTCGGTCAGCACCGGCAGCCCGGCGGGAAAGCGGTCGTGATCCTGTGAGGTGTGCGGCATCGGAGCAGCCTAACGGGGCCGGCGGCCGGCCCCCGGACCGTGCGCCGGCCGCCGGACCATGCGCCGGCCGCACGGCGGGCCGCTGCCCCGGCCGGGCCTCCGCGGCCGTACGAGGGATAGCGCCGGACACCACGGCTCGCGGTGAAATTCCCGCGCGAAGTGGCTGGTATCTGTCGGACATGAGCGCGTTCACACGGTGTGCGGCGGCCGTCCTGCTCACCGCGCTGGCCGTCGGCTGCGGCAGTCGGGCCGATGCCCCGCCGGGCACCCTGCGGCACGGCCCGGCGTACCACGCCGCCCGGCCGTCCGCCGCCGGGGCGCAGCACCGGCGCGCGGGTGCCCGGACCGCCGCAGCCGCTCCCGCCCGGCCGTTCACCCTGGTCGCCTCCGGTGACGTCATCCCCGCCCACCCCGAGGCGCTGGGCACCGCGCAGGACGACGCCCCGGTGCAAGGCGGCTACGACTTCCGGCCGATGCTCCGGGCTGTGCGGCCGGTCATCCACGGCGCCGGTCTGGCGCTGTGCCATCTGGCGTCGCCGCTGGGCACGTTGGACGGCCCCTTCACCGGCTATCCGAAGCTCCAGGCCCCGCCGCAGGTCGCCACCGCGCTGAAGGCGACCGGCTTCGACTCCTGCGCCACCGCCTCCAACCACGTCCTGGACCAGGGCGTGGCGGGGGTGCGGCACACCCTCGACGTGCTGGACACGGTCGGGCTGCGGCACACCGGCTCGGCCCGCGGCGCCGCCGAGGCCGCCCGCCCGGCCCTGCTCCGCGCCCCGGGCGGGGCGCGGGTGGCGCAGCTCTCGTACACCTACGGCACCGACGGCGCGGAGCGCCCCTTCGATGTGCCCTGGGCCGCCAACCTGCTCGACCCGCGGAAGGTCGTCGCCGACGCCCGGGCGGCCCGCCGGGCGGGCGCCGACATCGTGGTCGTCAGCGCCCACTGGGGTACCGAACACCGGACCGCGCCGGACGGGCAGCAGCTCCGGCTCGCCCGCGCCCTGACCGCGGCCCGCACCGACGGCCGCCCCGACATCGACCTGATCATCGGCAGCCATACGCACACCCCGCAGCCGTACGAGAAGGTCGACGGGACCGGAACGGACCGTACACGGGACGGCCGGCGGACAGCGGCCGAGGCGCACGGCAGCGGTACGTGGGTCGCCTTCGGGCTGGGCGACCTCATCGGAGGAAGCACACACGACGAGCGCGGAAACATGAGCACCGCCGCTCGGTTCACCTTCACACCCCCGGCCACGACCGGCGGTCGCTGGGAGATCACCAAGGCCGAATTCGTCCCGCTGTGGTGGGACGCCAGGGCGGGCCGGGTGATCAACGTGAACCAGGCGATCAAGACCGGCCGGCGGGACCTCGAACCCATTGGCCGCACCATCCGGAGCATCGTGCTGAGCCGGGGCGCACAGCAGGACGGACTGGTCATGGGCAGGTGACGCGCGGTCGGCGGGTTCGTCCGGCCGGGCCGGGGCGCGGCGGCCGGCGGGCCGCGGAGGGGCAGGTGAGGCGGCGTCCGCGCTACCGGCCGGGCCGGTCCTCGGGTACGGTCCGCGGCACCGGTGTGAAACCCTGGTGAAGGAGTACGGACCCCGTCGAAGGTCCACGTCGGCACGACCGGGAAGGACTGGAGGGCAGTGAGCGAGAGTGCGGCCGTCCGGCCCCGTAACCCGCGCGGACAGGGCGAGCGCCTGCGGGAGGAGCTGCTGCGGGCGACCGAGCGCCTTCTGGAGCAGGTCGGCAGCGAGGACGCGCTGTCGCTGCGCGCGGTCGCCCGGGAGGCCGGCGTCGCCGCGCCCAGCATCTACCGACACTTCGCCGACAAGACCGAGCTGGTCTGGGCGACGCTGGAGGTCAATTACGAGCGGCTGGCGCGCGCCATGTCCGATGCCGCCGCGAAGGCGGACCCGGACGACCCGGTGGACCGACTGCGCGCCCAGCTGCGCGCGTACTGCCGCTATGCCATCGCGCACCCAGCCAACTACCGGCTGCTCTACGAGACCCGGCAGACCCCGGTCGGCCCGGAGCGGCTCGCCGGCCACCCGGCGGGGCTGCTGGTGCGCAGCTGGCACAGCGCGCTGACCGCCTGCGAGGAGGCGGGCTGGCAGGTGCGCGGGTCGCGCGCCGAGGCGCCGTATCTGCTCTGGTCCGCGGTGCACGGCCGGGTGATGATCTGGCAGGTCATGCCGAGCCGCAAGGACACCAGCCGGCTGGACCGGTTCGTGGACGAGATCCTCCAACTGCTGCTGGAGCACTGACCCCCGGGTTCCGCCTCCCTCTCCTTTCCCTCCCTCTTCCTCTTCCCTCCCTCTCCGCCCCTGGTCCCTCGCCGGCCGGGGGCGTTCGCGTACGCCCGCCTCCTCCGGGTCCCCATGACTGTTCGCCACCCCCGGCACACTTACTTGCTCAATACATGTGTAAGTTTACGCTTGTTAGGCGAACGATCGACTCATGGCGCACGTCCCTCCCGGTGTGCGCGCGAGGAGCGAGATGACCGAGATGACCGACACCATCGACACCGCACGTCCCCCCGCCCCGGCACCGCTGCCCGTGGAGCCGCCCAAGGGCTGTCCGTTCGACCCGCCGGCCGAGTTCGGCGCCCTGCGCGCCGAGGAGCCGATCTCCAGGATCTCGCTCCCCGACGGCAGTTGGGCCTGGCTGGCCACCCGCTACGCGGACATCCGGGCGATCCTCGGCGACACCCGCTTCAGCTCCGACACCACCCTGCACGGCTATCCGCTCAGCGGGATGACCGGTGGCGCCAGCACCCGCAACCGCGGCTTCATCCGCATGGACCCGCCCGAGCACACCCGGCTGCGGCGGATGGTCACCCGCGAGTTCATGGTCAAGCGCGTCGAGGCGCTGCGCCCGGAGATCCAGCGGATCACTGACGAGCTGTGCGACGTGCTGGAGCGGACCGAGGGGCGCACCGCCGACCTCGTCGAGGCGCTGGCGCTGCCGGTGCCGTCGCTCGTCATCAGCCTGCTGCTGGGCGTCCCGTACGACGACCACGAGATCTTCCAGCGGCTCACCGGCACCCTGCTGTCGCGGACCGTCACCGACACCGAGCGCGAGGCCGCGCGGGTCGAACTCCGCGACTACCTCGACCGGTTGGTCACCGCCAAGGAGGCGGACCCGGGCGACGACATCCTCGGCCGGCTGATCACCGAACAGCAGCGGACCGGCGAGATCAGCCACGACGAGGTCGCCGCCTTCGCCGCCCTGCTGCTGGTCGCCGGGCACGAGACCACCGCCAACATGATCGGGCTCAGCGCGCTGACCCTGATGCGGGACCCGGAGGCCGCCGAGCAGCTGCGCCGGGACCCCGCGCTGATCCGCGGCGCCGTCGAAGAGCTGCTGCGCTTCCACAGCATCATCCGCAACGGCCCGCGCCGGGTCGCCACCGTCGACGTCGAGATCGGCGGGCGCCTCATCCGGGCCGGCGAGGGCGTCGTGGCGGCGGTGCCGTCCGGCAACCGCGACGAGAGCGTCTTCGCCGACGCCGACCGCCTCGACGTCCGCCGGCCCAACGCCCAGCACCACGTCGCCTTCGGCTACGGCATCCACCAGTGCCTCGGCCAGGCGCTGGCCCGCGTAGAACTCCAGGTCGTCATCGCCACGCTGCTGCGCCGCTTCCCGGCGATGCGGCCCGCGGTGCCGGTCGAGGAGATCCCGTTCCGCACCGACATGGCGATCTACGGATGTCACGCGCTGCCCGTGACCTGGTGAAACGGCACCAGGCACCGCTACCCCGATCCCTGACGACCCCTGACCACCTGACGATCCCTGACCACCTGACGACCCCTACGGAGCCCCTGCCATGAAGATCACTCTTGACGCCGACAAGTGCTGCGCCGCCGGCCAGTGCGTGCTGATCGCCCCCGAGGTCTTCGACCAGCGTGACGAGGACGGCGTGGTCGTGCTCCTCGACGCCGAGCCGGCCGCCGACCAGCACGGCGCGGTCCGCGAGGCCGCCGCCATCTGCCCCGCCGCGGTCATCGAGGTGCACGAGTGAGCGCCCGGCCGATCGCCGTCGTCGGCGCCTCGGCGGCCGGGCTCGCCGCCGCCGAGGCGCTGCGCCGCTCCGGCTGGCGCGGTCCGCTGGTCCTCATCGGCGACGAGGAGCAGCTGCCCTACGACCGGCCGCCGCTGTCCAAGCAGCTGCTGCACGGCAGTTGGGAGCCGGACCGGCTGCTGCTGCGCACCCGGGACCAGCTCGACCCGCTCGGCCTGGACCTCCGGCTCGGCACCCGGGCCACCGGGCTCGACGCGGTCACCCGCACCCTCACTCTCGACGGCGGTGTGGGAGTCCCCCCGCTCGAGCAAGGTCGAGAGTGGGGGAGGCTCGCCTGCGCCGGCGTGATCATCGCGACCGGAGTCGCCGCCCGCACCCTGCCCGGGGCCGACGGCCTGGCCGGAGTGCACACCCTGCGCACCCTGGACGACGCGCTGGCGCTGCGGGCCGGCCTGGCGGAGGCGGCGCGCCGGCTCGTCATCGTCGGCAACGGCGTGTTGGGCTGCGAAGCCGCCGCGGTGGCACGGGAGTTGGGCCACGATGTCACCCTGGTCGGCCGGGATCCGGTCCCCATGGCCGCCGCCGTCGGCACCGAGGTCGGCGAACTGCTCGCCGAGGAGCACCGTGCCCAGGGGGTACGGATGGTGACCGGCGCGGTCGCCGGGTTCGCCGCGGCCGAGGACGGCGCCCCGGCCCGGGTCGGCGGCGTACGGCTGGCCGACGGCAGCCTGCTGCCGGCCGACCTCGTCCTGCTCGCCATCGGCTCCGCGCCCGCCGTCGGCTGGCTCGCCGACCCGGCCCTGGACACCTCCGACGGGCTGCGCTGCGACGCGTACTGCGCCGCGGCGCCCGGGATCTACGCCGCGGGCGACGTGGCCCGCTGGGACCACCCGGTCCACGGCCGGCCGCTGCGCTTCGAGCACCGGATGAACGCCACCGAGCAGGGCATGGCCGCCGCCCGCAACCTGCTCGCCGAACTGGCCGTCGAGGGCGTCCACGACCCCGGCGACACCCCGGCGGAGCGCCGCCCCTTCGCACCGGTGCCGTACTTCTGGTCCGACCAGTACGCCCTCAAGATCCAGGCGTACGGGCTGACCGCCGGCGCCGACCGGGTCGAGACCACCGTCCTGGACCGCGCGGAGCGCCGCACCGTCGCGCTCTACGGACGCGACGGCAACGCCGTCGGCGTGCTCGCGGCCGGCGTCCCGCCGCGCCAGATCCGGGCGCTGCGCGCGGTGGTCGCCACCCCCGTCCCCTGGGACGAGGCCCGCGAGCGGGTCGCGGCGGCCACCGCCGCCGGCTGACCGGGGCGCCCGCCGAGGCGGCCGGTGACGGGGGACGGTGTCCGGCCTCGGCGCACCGTGCCCGATCATGGAGGCATGTCCGACTCCTACGTACGGGTGCGCGGCGCCCGTGAGCACAACCTCCGCGGTATCGATGTGGACATCCCGAGGGACGCGCTGGTCGCGTTCACCGGGGTGTCCGGATCGGGCAAGTCCTCGCTGGCCTTCGGCACGCTCTACGCCGAGGCGCAGCGCCGCTACTTCGAGTCGGTCGCCCCGTACGCCCGGCGGCTGATCCACCAGGTCGGCGCGCCGAAGGTCGAGGACATCACCGGACTGCCGCCCGCCGTCGCCCTGGAGCAGCGGCGCTCCGCCCCCACCTCCCGCTCCTCGGTCGGCACCGTCACCACCCTCTCCAACACCCTGCGGATGCTGTTCTCCCGCGCCGGCGACTACCCGCACGGCGTGACCGAGCGGCTGGACTCCGACGC
This sequence comes from Streptomyces sp. CT34, assembly GCF_000805335.1. GTDB lineage: Bacteria > Actinomycetota > Actinomycetes > Streptomycetales > Streptomycetaceae > Streptomyces. The sequence goes on from NZ_KN708638.1 coordinate 7,402,959, forward strand.
CTTCTCGCCCAACACGGCGGCCGGGGCCTGCCCGGAGTGCCACGGTCTGGGCACCGTCCACCGGGTCACCGAGGACTCCCTGGTACCCGACCCGGAGCTCTCGATCCGCGACGGCGCCGTCGCCGCCTGGCCCGGCGCCTGGCAGGGCAAGAACCTCCGCGACATCCTCGCCGCCCTCGGCCACGACATCGACCGGCCGTGGCGCGACCTGCCGGCCGCCGATCGCGAGTGGATCCTGTTCACCGACGAACAGCCGGTCGTCACCGTCCACCCGGTCCGCGAGGCCGGCCGGATCCAACGCCCCTACAAGGGCCAGTACATGAGCGCCCGGCGCTATGTGCTGCACACCTTCGCCGACTCCAAGAGCGACACGCTGCGCAAGCGCGTCCAGGGGTTCCTGGTCGCCGAGCCCTGCCCGGTGTGCCGGGGGCGGCGGCTGCGCCCCGAGGCGCTGGCCGTCACCTTCGCGGGCCGGGACATCGCCACGCTCGCGGCCCTGCCGCTCGGCGCACTGGCCCACCTGCTGCGCCCCACCGCGGAGCGTCCCGACGACGGGGTGGCCCCGACGCTCGCCCGCGACCTGGTCGCCCGCATCGAGGTGCTCACCGAACTCGGCCTGGGCTACCTCAGCATGGACCGCCCCGCGCCCACCCTCTCCGCGGGGGAGCTCCAGCGGCTCCGCCTCGCCACCCAGCTGCGGTCCGGCCTCTTCGGCGTGGTCTACGTCCTCGACGAGCCGTCCGCCGGTCTGCACCCCGCCGACACCGAGGCCCTGCTCACCGTGCTCGGCCGCCTCAAGGCCGCCGGCAACTCGCTCTTCGTCGTCGAGCACGACATGGACGTGGTGCGGCGCGCCGACTGGATCGTGGACATCGGACCGCGGGCCGGGGAGCACGGCGGACAGGTGCTGCACAGCGGCCCGGTCGCCGCCCTCGCGGATGCCGGGGACTCCGCCACCCGCCGCTTCCTCTTCGCCCCCGCACCACCCGCCGCCCGCGCCCCGCGCACCCCCACCGGCACCCTGGCCCTGCACGGCGCCACCCTGCACAACCTGCGCGACCTGGACGCCGCCTTCCCGCTCGGCGTCTTCACCGCCGTCACCGGTGTCTCCGGATCGGGCAAGTCGACGCTGGTCACCCGGGTCCTCGCGGAGACCGTACGGGACCACCTCGGGGCGGACCGGGCCCCGGCCGACGCCGGAGCCGACGATCCGGACTCCGGACCGGAGGCCCGCCCGCAACTGGCCGCCGCCAAGGGGCTGGAGGCCGTCGACCGGCTGGTCCGGGTCGACCAGAGGCCCATCGGCCGCACCCCGCGCTCCAACCTCGCCACCTACACCGGGCTGTTCGACGCGGTACGCAAGGTCTTCGCGGCCACCGACGAGGCCCGCGCCCGCGGCTACACGGCCGGCCGGTTCTCCTTCAACGTCGCCGCCGGCCGCCGCGAGACCTGCCAGGGCGAGGGCTTCGTGGCCGTCGAACTCCTCTTCCTGCCCGGCAGCTACGCGCCCTGCGCCGACTGCCACGGCGCCCGCTACAACCCCGAAACCCTGCGGATCACCTACCGGGGCCGCACCGTCGCCGACGTCCTCGCGCTGACCGTCGACGACGCCGCGGACTTCCTCGCCGACGTCCCGGCCGCCGCCCGCAGCCTGCGCACCCTCCAGGACGTCGGCCTCGGCTATCTGCGGCTGGGCCAGCCCGCCACCGAGCTGTCCGGCGGCGAGGCCCAGCGCATCAAGCTCGCCGCCGAACTCCAGCGGGCCCGCCGCGGCCACACCCTCTACCTCCTCGACGAGCCCACCACCGGACTGCACCCCGCCGACACCGAGGTGCTGCTGCGGCAGCTGCACGGCCTGGTCGACGCGGGCAACACCGTGGTCGTCGTCGAGCACGACATGGGGGTGGTGGCGGGCGCCGACCACGTCATCGACCTGGGGCCCGGCGGTGGCGCGGAGGGTGGCCGGATCGTCGCCGCCGGCACCCCGGCCGAGGTCGCCGCGGCCCCCGGCAGCCGCACCGCCCGTTACCTCGCCCGGACTTGCGGACAGGGGCGGATGGCCGAATCCTGACGGTCCGCTAATGTACGCGGGTCAGCACAGCAGCACAGACAGCGCGCAGCGACCTGCGGCACGACGAAGGGGCACCTCCCGTGGCAGACATCGAGACGGCCAGGGCGACGTTCGAGCGGTTCGACGCGGACGGCGACGGACAGGTCACGCCGGACGAATTCAAGCGGGCCATGGCCGAGTTGGGGGACCCGTACGTCACCGGCCCGATGGCCGAGGCGGTCATCCACACCAAGGACACCGACGGCGACGGTCTGATGTCGTTCGACGAGTTCTGGGCCTCCCTCGAGGGCTGAGCCGCGGGAGACCGGGCCCGCGGCCCGGTCTCAGCGCCCGCCCCGGTCCTGCCGCCGCGCGGACGAGGCGAGTGCTCCCGGTGTCCCCACCGGCGGCGGGGCGGCACGGTCGCCGGTGCCCCACCGGGACGGCCGCGCACCCACGGTGAAGGCCAGTTCGCGGCCCGCGCGCAGATCCGCGGTGGTGAGGTAGGTACGGTCGTGCCGGGCACCGTCGAGCCGTACGGAACGGATGTACCGGTCGGTGGCCGAGGTGCCGGGCGCCGTGACGGTGAAGTGCCCGGCCGGGAAGTACCGCCGGTCCAGCGTCAGATCCACCCGGTCGAAGACCGGTGTGCTCAGGCCCCAGGTGTCGGTGCCCGGCTGCACCGGGAACATCCCGATCGAGCCGAGCACCATCCACGCCGACATCGTCCCCAGGTCGTCGTTGCCGGTCATACCCGTGGGGGTGTCGGTGAACAGCGTCAGTGCGGCATGCACCACGTCGGTGGTCTTCCAGGGCCGGCCGGTCGACAGGTAGGCGTACGGTGCGGTCAGATCGGGCTCGTTCTCCGGGTTGTACTTGTCGGCGTTGTAGTAGTCGTAGGGGCCGTGCACCCAGACCGTGCGCACCGTCCGCTCCGGGTCGCGGAGCAGCTGCGGATAGGCGAAGAAGGAGTCCAGCCGGGCGTCGGCCCGGTCCCGGCCGCCGATCAGCCGCATCATCCCCGGCATGTCCTGCGGCACCAGCCACTGGTACTGCCAGGCCGTGCCCTCGTGGAAGCCCTCGCTCTTGGCGGGGTCGGCGGGTCCGGTGAACGCGCCCCTGGCGTCCCTGGCCCGGAAGAAGCCGGTCGAACGGTCGAAGACGGTGCGGTAGTTGAGCGCCCGCGCGGCATAGCGCTCGGCGTCCGTCCGGTGGCCCAGGTCGCGGGCCATCCGCGCCAGCATCGCGTCCGACAGTGCGTACTCCAGCGTCGCCGAGGCGCCGTGGTCGAAGTCGGAGTCCCCGGGCTTGGTGTGCGGGTGCCCCTTGATGTAGGGGACGTAACCGTTCTTCATGTACGGGACGTTGGCGTCCCGCCCGACGGCCGGCGAGGCGGCCGGCGGCACCCCGTCGGCGTTCTTCCGCAGCGCCGTGTACGCCTCCTCCTCGTGCCCCGTCAGCAGCCCCTGCCGATAGGCGTTGGTGAGGAACGGGGTGACCGGGTCGCCGGTCATGATGTTGGTCTCGACCGTGCCGTAGCCCCACTTGGGCAGCCAGCCGCCCTCCTGGTCGATCCGCAGCACCGACAGCGCCATGTCGCGCGCCTCCCGCGGCGCGAGCAGCGACAGCAGCTGCGTCTGGGTGCGGTAGGTGTCCCACAGCGACCAGTTCTGGTAGTACGTGAACCCCCTTGCCCGGTGCGGGCGTTGATCCCAGCCGGTGTAGCGGCCGTCCACGTCGCTGCCGATGTTCGGCGCGAGGAAGGACCGGTAGAGGGAGGAGTAGAAGGCGCGCCGCAGGGCCGGATCGCCGCCCCGGGTGCGCACCAGGCGCAGCCGGCGCTCCCAGGCCGCGTCCGCCGCGGCCTTCGTGCGGTCGAAGGAACTCCCGCCCTCCGCACGGAGGTTGCGTGCCGCGCCGGCCGCGTCCACATAGCTCAGGGCCGTGGTCGCCTCGACGGTGCGGTCCCCTCGGGTGTCGAAGCGGACGTAGGCGCCGTTCCGCCCGGTGGCGGTGGAGTCCCGGGACCCGGGCGTCACCTTGTCGCCGTGCCAGGTGCCGTACGCCGTGAACGGCCGGCTGAAGCGGGTGAGGGTGTGGACCGTGTACGGCGCGGTGTCCCGGCAGAAGCCGCGGCCGGTGATGGCGGTGCGCACGGTCCGCGAGTCCAGCACCTCGACGCGGATGGAGACCGTCTTGTGCAGCGACTGCCCCGAGTTGAGCAGCACATTGGCCTTGTCGGTGGCCGGGAAGGTGAAGCGCTGCCGGCCGGTGCGGGCGGTGGCGGTCAGCTCCGCGGTGATACCGCCGTACGAGGTCAGGCCGACGCGGTAGTAGCCGGGCCGGGCCGACTCGCCGTCATGGGTGTACGCGGCGGCGTACTTCGCGTTGTCGGTGGAGGTGATGTCGCCGGTGGTCGGCAGCACCGGGAGATCGCCGCCGATGCCGCAGCCGACTCCGGAGAGGTGCACCGCGCCGAACCCGCGGACATGGCTGTCGTCATAGCCGTATCCGGTGGAGTGGCCGGTGTCGGGGGAGAGCTGCACCATGCCGAACGGCACGGTGGCCCCGGGGAAGGTGTTGCCGTCGTTCCGGCTGCCGATGAACGGATCGACCAGGTCGGTGAGGTGGCCGCCGGGCGGCGCGGCCCGCGCGGCGGGGGCGGTGAGCGTGCCCGCGAGCAGCGCCGCCGCCAGCGCCGCGCCCGCGGTGCGCAGCCGATTGCCTCCGAACCAGGGCATGGACAGACCTCCAGGAGGGCCGACAACGTTGTCGGAGCGCGGTCATTCTTCGGGCCGGGCGGGGACGCGTCAAGGGGCACGACCGGCCGACGGCCCTCGTCCACCCCTGCTCTGTGCATCCGTTGGACCAGCCGGCGGGCACTCCGCCGCTGCGGTTCCTCGAAACCGCAGCGGAACAGGCGGAATTGATGTGCCATCAGCGATGCTTCAGGCGTCCGTGTCCGCGCCCTGCGCCGTGGCCAGTTCAGAGCGGCGGTAGGAGTACGAGAAGTAGATGACCAGCCCGAGGAGGAACCACACCGCGAACCGGACCCAGGTCTGCCACGCCAGGAAGGTGACCAGCCAGAGCGAGAAGCACACCCCGATCGCGGGCACCACCGGCATCCCCGGGGTGCGGAAGGTGCGCGGCAGGTCGGGGCGCTTGTAGCGGAGCACGATCACCGAGACGCTGACCACCACGAACGCCAGCAGGATGCCGATGTTCGTCAGCTCGGCGGCCTCGCCGATCGGCAGGAAGCCCGCGATGATCGCGGAGGCGATGCCGACGATCCAGGTGACCCGGACCGGCACGTGGTGGGTGGCGCTGGTCTTGGCGAACCACCTCGGCAGCAGCCCGTCCCGGCTCATCGAGAACCACACCCGGGTCACCCCGAGCATGAAGGTGAACATCACCGTCAGGATGCCGATGATCGCGCCGACCGCGATGACGTCGGCCAGCGCGTCCAGGCCCACCGACTTGAACGCGGTGGAGAACCCGCTCTCCGGGTTGATGTGCCGGTAGTTCTGCATCCCCGTCAGCACCAGGCAGGCGAGGACGTAGAGGACCATCGAGATCGCCAGCGAGTACACGATCGCCTTCGGCATGTGGTGCTGGGCGTCCTTGGACTCCTCGGCGGCGGTGCTCATCGCGTCGTAGCCGAAGACCGCGAAGAAGACGGTGGCCGCGCCGGTGAACGCGCCGCCGACGCCGAACGGGAAGAAGGGGTGGTAGTTGGCGGTGTCGATGTGCTGGCAGCCGACCGCGATGACGACCAGGACGACCAGCACTTTCAGGCCGACCACGAGCGTCTCGAAACGGGCGGCGTTCTTGATGCCCAGGGTCAGCAGATACGCGATGAGCAGGCAGAGCACCGCGGCGAAGAGGTCCATCCGGTGGCCGGGCCCGGTGCCGGGGGCGCCGAGCATCCACACCGGCAGCTTGATCCCCGTCTCGCCGAGCAGGAAGGAGAAGTAGCCGGAGATGCCGATCGCGACCACCGCCACGATCGCGGTGTACTCCAGTAGCAGGTCCCAGCCGATGAACCAGCCGGCCAGCTCGCCCAGTACCGCATAGCCGTAGGTGTAGGCCGAGCCCGCCTTCGGGATCAGCCCGGCGAACTCCGCGTACGAGAAGGCCGCCGCGGCGCTGGCCACGCCGGCGACGAGGAAGGAGACCAGCACCGCCGGACCGGCCTTGCCGTTGGCGACGGTGCCGGCCAGCGTGAAGATGCCCGCGCCGATGATGCCGCCGACACCGATGGCGGTCAGCTGCCACAGCCCCAGTTCCCGGGTCAGCTGCTCGCCCGCGGTGCCTTCCGGCTCCTCGATGTGCTCGATCGGTTTACGGCGCCATACGCCCGCTCCCGCGCGCAGCCCCATGCGTGCCATGCGTGATCCCTCCGTACGCTCGTACGGACCGTGCTGGTCCGACGGCGGATCATCATGGCCGCTCGGTGGACCCGGAGAAAGGCGACTCGGCGTCAGGGCGCCAATCGGCCCCGGGGCTTCAGTCGGCGTCCTCCAGCCGGAATCCGACCTTCAGCCCGACCTGGTAGTGGTCGATCTGCCCGTCGACGATATGGCCGCGGACCTGGCAGATCTCGAACCAGTCGAGGTTGCGCAGGGTCGTCGAGGCGCGCTTGATGCCGTTCTGGATCGCGGCGTCCACGCTCTGCTGGGACGTCCCCACGATCTCGGTGACGCGATAGGTGCGGTCGGTCACGGTGGTCTCCCTCGGCCGGGGCGGCGCTCCGCCCGTCCATCTCCCACCGTGCCTCAGCCCGGCCCGCCCCACCAGCGGAGCTGTCGCCGCCGGGCTACGGGACGACCGTGACCGGCCACCGCCCGGCCTTGACCAGGCGCACCGCGACCGACCCCATGATGCGGTGCCCGGCGGACTCCGAGGCGCCGACCACCACCGCGTCCGCCTTCAGCTCGTCGGCCATCTGCACCATGCCGTTGTACGGGTCCCCGCGCAGGGTGTGGAACTCCCAGCGCAGGTGGTAGATCCCGTCCAGTCGGTCGGTCGCCCTGCGGATCTCGGTCATCAGCTCCTCGGCGACCTCGGTGGTGGTGTCCACCACCGGGGCGCCCATCGCGGCTCCGGCCGGCAGCACCGGCTGCACGTAGACCATCACCAGCTTCGACCCCTGGCGCCGGGCCAGCCCGGACGCGTAGGCGGCGGCGCGCCACGACGAGTCGGAGCCGTCGACGCCGACGACGATGACCTTCGGGCCGTCCGTTCCGCGCTCGAACGGCGCGGCTGCGTTCTCGTCCACACTTCGGAGGTTATCCGCACACGCGTGCCCGTGGGCTCCCGGGCCCGGCGGAGCGCGCGGCTTCGGCCAACGGTCACGCGGGGGCGGGCGGCCAGTTGTCCGGGGACAGTACGCCCAGCACATACGCCCGGGCGACCAGCGCGGTGCGGCCCTGCACCCGCCAGCGGCGGGCCCGCCGGGGGA
>NZ_KN708638.1:7410479-7428363 GCF_000805335.1 Streptomyces sp. CT34
GCTGGCCGCGGCGCGCGGCGCGGGCGCCGGCGCGGTCTCGTTCACCCGCAGTAGCGCCAGCAGCGCGGGCGGCCGGACGGACGGATCGCCGACCGGGTCCACCGACAACTCGCCCTCCCGCTCGGGCCCTTCGGGGCCGACCCGCCAGCGCACCTCCACCGGATAGCGCGACCGGTGGCCCAGCCGCAGCGCCTCGGTGAGCCGGGTGATCTGCCCCTTGTCGCGGGGCCGGAACCGGTCCAGCAGGTTACGGCCGCGCAGCTGCCCGGGGGAGGCGTCCCACTCGGCGGCCATCGCCGGGTTGGCGATCACCACCTCGCCGTCGGCCCGGCACACCGCGATCGGGGTGGGGACCCGGTCCAGCAGCATCACGAAGTAGTCGCGGTAGGGACTGACCGCGCAGCGGCCGGCCGGATCGAGCGTCCCGGGCGGGCCGTGCGGACCCGCCGCGGGGCCCTGCTCACCGTCCGCGCAGGGCGGCACCGCCGTGCCGTCCGGTACGGTCGTGCCGCCCCGCGCGTCCGCGCCGGACGCCTCCTCGCAGCCCTCCGGCGCTCCGCCGCCGGTCCGTGTGCCCATCGCCCCGATTCCTGCCTTCTCTCCCGCCCCGGCCCTCGCCGCTGACCCATCGTGGGCCCGCGCGCAAGAGTGTTCAGCGACAAACCACTGCACAATCATGCAGTTGCCCGCGTCCGTCCCGCACACCGGGCCGGTCACGCTGGAGGCATGACCGACACCATCGCGCCCCAGACGGGCGAACGAGCCGCCGAGGTGAGCCTCCCGGTCGCCGACCTCACGGCGTCCGGGATCGCCACGACGCCCATCCAGCAGGCCATGGACCTCGCCCGGATCCACGGCCCGGCCTTCCTGCGCAAGTTCGGCGAGCGGGAGACGCTGTTCCTGTCCTCGCTCGACCTGGTCACCGAGGTCGCCGACGAGACCCGCTTCGCCAAGGGCGTGTCGGTCGTCCTGGAGGACGTCAGAGAGTTCGCCGGTGACGGTCTGTTCACCGCCTACAACGACGAGCCGAACTGGGCCAGGGCGCACGAGGTCCTGATGCCGGCCTTCGCGCTCGGCTCGATGCGGACCTACCACCCGGCGATGCTGAAGGTCGCCCGCCGGGTCATGGCGAGCTGGGACCGGAAGCTGGCCGACGGCACGCCCGTCGAGGTCGCGGACGACATGACCCGGATGACGCTGGACACCATCGGGCTCGCCGGTTTCGGCTTCGACTTCGCGTCGTTCTCCCGGGACACCCCGCACCCGTTCGTCGAGTCGATGGTGCGCTGCCTCGAATGGAGCATGAAGAAGTTCGCCCGGAAGCCCGGCACCGACCACTCCGCGGCGGACGCCGCGTTCCGCGCCGACGCCGACTACCTCGCGTCCGTCGTCGACGAGGTGATCGCCGCCCGTACGGCGAGCGGTGACCGCGGTGAGGACGATCTGCTGGGCCTGATGCTCGCCGCCACCGGCGAGGGCGACGGGCCCCAGGGGCCGGTGCTGGATCTCGCCAACATCCGCAACCAGGTCATCACCTTCCTGATCGCCGGCCACGAGACCACCTCCGGCGCGCTCTCCTTCGCCCTGTACCACCTCCTCAAGGACCCCCTCGCGCTGCGGATGGTCCAGCGCGAGGCGGACGAGCTGTGGGGCGACGAGGCCGATCCCGACCCGTCCTTCGAGGACATCGGGAAGCTGGCGTTCACCCGGCAGGTGCTCAACGAGGCGCTGCGGCTGTGGCCCACCGCCGCCGCCTTCACCCGGCAGGCCCGTACCGACACGGTGCTCGGCGGACGCTACCCGGTCCGGGCCGGTGAACTGGTCACCGTCCTGACGCCGATGCTGCACCGCGACCCGGTCTGGGGCGACAACCCCGACCTGTTCGACCCGTTCCGCTTCGGCCCGGAGGCCGAGGCGGCCCGCTCACCGCACGCCTACAAGCCGTTCGGCACCGGTGAACGCGCCTGCATCGGGCGGCAGTTCGCGCTCCACGAGGCGACCATGCTGCTGGCCCTCCTCGTCCACCGCTACCGGCTGATCGACCATGCCGGCTACCGGTTGCGCATCAAGGAGACGCTCACCCTCAAGCCCGACGGCTTCACCCTCACCCTCGCCGCCCGCACCCCCGCCGACCGGGCCGCGGTCCGCGCCGCGGCGGCCGTACTGCCCGGTGCCGCGGCCGGCGGCGAGGCGGCCGACGCCGCGGCCGACGACCAACTGCCCACCCGCGTACCGCAGGACACCGGGCTGCTCCTGCTGCACGGCACCAACTACGGCACCTGCCGGGAGTTCGCCGAGCGGCTCGCCGACGAGGCCGCCGCGTTGGGCTTCGCGCCCGAGGTCGCCCCGCTCGACGCCTACGCCGGTGCGCTGCCCGCCGACCGCCCCGCCGTCATCGTCGCCGCGTCCTACAACGGGCAGCCGACGGACGACGCGCTCGCCTTCGTGGACTGGCTCCGGACCGCCCCGGACGGCGCCGCGTCCGCGGTCCCGTACGCCGTCCTGGGCGTCGGCGACCGCAACTGGGCCGCCACCTACCAGCAGGTGCCCACCCTCGTCGACGACCGGCTGGCCGCACTCGGCGGCCGGCGGCTGCTGCCGCGCGCCGAGGCCGACGCCTCCGGCCAACTGACCGCGTCCGTCGAGGAGTTCGCCGCCGCACTGCGCACCGAGCTGCTGACCCGCTACGGCGACCCGGCGAGTATCGGCGCGGGCACCCCGGGCGACGACGGCGCCGGCTACACCGTCACGGAGGTCACCGGCGGCCCGCTCGACGCGCTCGCCGCCCGGCACGAGCTCACCGCGATGACCGTCGCCGAGGCATACGACCTCACCGCCCCGGACTGGCCCCGCCCCAAGCGCTTCCTGCGCATCGCCCTCCCGGACGGCACCGCCTACCGCACCGCCGACCACCTCGCCGTGCTGCCCGCCAACACCCCGGAGGCGGTGGCCCGGGCCGCCGCCGCGCTCGGCGTCGACCCGGACACCGTGCTGTCCCTGGGCGCGCCCGCCGGCCGCCCGGCGCGCGACACCTTCCCCGTCGACCGGCCGCTGACCATACGTCAACTTCTCACCAGTCACCTGGAGTTGGGGGCTCGTCCGACAGCCGGCCAGGCCGCCCTGCTGGCCGCCCACAACCCCTGCCCGCCCGAGCGCCTGGCGCTGGAAGCCCTTCCCGAGGACGATCCGCGTACCGTCATCGAGCTGATCGAGGCCCACCCCGCGCTGCGCGGCGCGCTGCCCTGGCCGGTGGTCCTGGAGCTGCTGCCGCCGCTCCGCACCCGGCACTACTCGCTGTCCTCCTCGCCCGCCGGCGACCCGCGCCACGCCGATCTGATGGTCTCGCTGCTGCCCGGCGGCACCGGCTCCACCTATCTGCACACCCTGCGGCCCGGCGACACGCTGCTGGCCCGCGTCCAGCCCTGCCGCGAGGCGTTCCGCCTCGACCCCGCCGAGGACACCCCGGTCATCATGGTCGCGGCCGGTACCGGGCTGGCGCCGTTCCGCGGCGCCGTCGCCGACCGCGTCGCGGCCGGCCAGACCGCCCCCGCCCGGCTCTACTTCGGCTGTGACGACCCCGACGGCGACTATCTGCACGCCGCCGAGTTCGCCGCCGCCCAGGAAGCCGGCGCGGTCCGTGTACACCCCGTCTTCAGCGCCCGCCCGCAGAACGGCCACCGCTTCGTCCAGCACCGGATCGCCGCCGAGGGCGCCGAGGTGTGGGAGCTGCTCCAGGCCGGGGCCCGGGTCCACGTCTGCGGCGACGGCAGCCGGATGGCCCCCGGCGTACGAGCCGCCTTCCGCGAGCTGCACGGGGCGCAGACCGGTGCCTCGGCCCAGGAGTCGGAGGCGTGGCTGCGCGAACTGACCGCCTCCGGGCGGTACATCGAGGACGTGTACGCGGCCGGCTGAGCCCCCGCCCGGCTCGGCCCCGAGACGGCCCCCGGTGCGTACCCGGACGGGATGCCGCGGGGTACGCACCGGGGCCGTGCCGGCCGGCCACCGCCGGTTACGCGGACGGCTCCGGTGCGGTCTCCCGCGGCCGTCCCGTCGCCCCCGGCAGGTGGATCACCAGCAGCACGATCCCCGCCACGGTGAAGTTGCGCACCGCGGCCTCGACCCCGTTCCACTGCTTCGACTGCCACATCGCGAACCACTCCCCGCCGATCGCCAGGAACCCGGCCCCGAACAGCACCAGCATCATCAGCAGCCCCGCGGTCGCCACCCGGCGGGCGCGGTCGAGCTCGCCGCGCCGCGCCCCCACGACCCACAGCACCGTGGCGGCCACCAGCACCACCGCCGCCACCAACTCCCAGGCGATGATGGCCACATACGCCGCGTCCTGGACCGTGTGCGAGGTGATGGCCCGCCACATCAGATCCGGGTCACGGAACGTGGTGTCCATCGCCAGGACATGCCGCACATACTGCTGGTTCGTACCGAAGTCCGTGATGTTCCCGAAGACGACCAGCGCGACATAGAGCGCGACCGTCCCGGTCAGCACGGCCGCCGCCGACGTCAGGCCCGTGCCCGTCGCCGGTATTCCCCCGCGTACCCTCACCCGCACAACTCCTCCAGAGCGTCACTCGTGCGGCCACCGTGCCGCACTCCGACCATTGTCCGTAATCGCGCCACCGCCGCACCCGGCAGCTCCCGTACGCTGCTCCCCGATCGGCCGAGGACATGACAGGACATCGGGAGAGCGGGGCTCATGGACGACAAGCGGTGTGCAGGAACGGTGGCCGCCGCGGCGGCAGCGGTGATCGCGGCGGCCGGCCCGGCGGACGCCGCACCCGCGGCCACCGCCGGCTACGGCACCAGCACAGGGGTGGGTGTGCACAACGCCTACGAGAAGGCCAAGTACCCCTACTTCGCGGACGCGCTGGACTCCGGCGCCTCGCTCGTCGAGGTCGACGTCTGGACCAACGGACTCGGCTCGTCCTGGCGGGTCTCGCACGGCAACCCCCTGGGGAACAACAGCAACTGCGTCGGCGCCGGCACCGCCGCCGAGCTGCGCACCGACCACCGGGACCAGGACTTCGCCGGCTGCCTCGCCGACCTGCGGGCCTGGCACGACGCGCACCCCGGCCACCGCCCGATCCTCGTCAAGATCGAGATGAAGGACGGCTTCAACGCCAGGGGCGGCCGGGGACCGGCCGAATTCGACGCGCTCGTACGGCGGAAGCTGGGCGACGCGGTCTACGGACCCGGCGACCTGACCGCGGACCACGCCACGCTCGACGAGGCCGTCCGGGCCCGCGGCTGGCCGGCGCGCGCCGACCTCGCCGGCACGTTCCTCTTCGAGCTGATACCGGGCACCGTCGAGGAGCACAACCCGCTCGACCGACTGTGGACCGACGTCGAATACGCCACCCACCTCAAGGACCTGGCCGCCCGGGGCGAGCTGGAGCGGTCCACCGCCTTCCCCGCCGTCCACGGAGCCGCCCCCGGCGACCCCCGCGAGCGCTACGCCGACCCGGCCGTGCGCCCCTGGTTCGTGGTTTTCGACGGCGATGCCGCGACCTACTTGGACGGCGGCATCGACACCGCCTGGTACGACGCCCGCCACTACCTCCTCGTCATGACCGACGCCCACAAGGTCCCGCCGGCCCTCGACCCCGTCCGACCCGCCGAGGCCGACGCACTGGCCCGGGTGCGCCAACTCGCCGCCGCCCACGCCAGTTTCGCCACCGCCGACTGGTACCCGCTCCCGTCGGTCCTGTCCACGGTGGTGCCGCGCGGGACCGAGTAGCCGGACGACCCACCCGGCCGCCCGGCCCCGACCCGTCGGACCGGGCCTACGACGCGGCCCGGTGGTAGAGCGCCGCCACGGCGTCCCCGAACCGGCTGCTGTACGACGTCGCGTCGTCGCCGCCCTCGTCCAGGCCGCCGATCACCCCGATCAGGGAGCCGGTGCCGGTCTCCGGATCGAGGTCGGTGAGCATCGGACCGCCGCTGGTACCGGTCGGGAATCCGGCGCAGGGGAAGCGGAGCTGGCCGGGGCCCTGGGCGTCGGCGGTGTGCCGGCAGGCGAGCGGGGTGTCGTTGTCGCCGGGATAGCCGGTCAGCTGGGCCGGGCGGCCGGGCGGTGCGCCGAACCGGATCCGCTCGGCCCCGGTGACGTCCTCGATCCGCTCGTCCGACCGCCCGTGTCGGCGCACCCGCACGAACGCGACGTCGCGGTCCGGGTCCCGGTCGCTGATCCAGCGGGGGTCGACATCGACGCGGGTGGCCACCCACAGGCCGTACGGCGCGATCCCGTCGTGCAGACCGGGCCCGAAGACCAGCCGGGTGCGGAAGCCGCCGTCGTACACGCAGTGCGCGGCGGTGACGATGAGGTTCCCGCCGGGGGCGTCGACCACGCTCGCGGTGCAGTAGTGGGCGGGGTCGCCGTCGTCCTCGGGGGAGAAGAGCGCGCCGATCGGCGGCGCGGGGGCAGTCGGGGTCGCCGTCAGGGGCCGGGAGGCGGGCAGCGGCACCGGGCTGCCGGCGGCGCTGCGGGTGCTGGTCACCGGTGGGCCGGGGCGCTCCTTGTACGGCCCGGCCAGGACCGCCGCGGCGGCCTGGTCGCCGGCGGAACGGGAAGCGGTGTACGTCCCCGTGGCAGGGTTCCCGGGCGCCACGAACGGATCGTGCGTGGTGGCCCCCAGCGCCAGCGCCGCGCCGCCCACGACGACCGTCAGCAGCCCGAGTGCCAGGGTGGCCCGCAGCGGCACGCCGGCGCGGGACCGCCCGGTACGGATGCGTCGGGCCGGGGCAGGCGACCCGGGCGGGGCGGGTCTTCCCGACGGTTCGGCCGCCCGGTCGGGGTCCTGTGCCGCCTTCGTGAGCCCGCGATCGCTCGTCTCCACCTGGTGTCGCCTCGTTGCATCAGCCGGCGGCGCCCAGTCGTCAGGGGGAGTGGCGCCGCCGGATCCAGACATTTCAACCAGCATGATGCACGGTGGCCCGCGGTGGTTCGGTCGGGGCGGCGGATCATGCGGATCGTCACGTTCCGCGCCGGCGGAACCGGCTTCCGCGGCGCCCCGGGATGCCCGCTTTCCGGCGGTTCCGGGGAGCCCGGTGCGCACGGTCGCGCCGCCGGCCCCGGGCTAGCCCACGAGGGTGATGCCGCGGCCCGCCAGGTTGTGCCGGATCAGCGTCCGGGCCAGCCCGAACTCGTTCGGGAAGTCCATCGGGACGATGCCCAGCCCCCGCCAGCCGCTGCCCTCCGCGCTCTCCAGCAGGGTCTTCACCCGTGGGTTGAGCCGGTCCGCGTTACCTCGGGGCGGCAGCAGGGCCGCGGTGCTGACGTAGTTCACGAACAGCTTCCCCGGCCGGGCGACGGCCCTGCGGAACTGCGCCTCGATCTTGGGCCATTTCCCGAACGGCTCGGCCATGTAGTCGTCCTGGATGTCGAAGAGCCGCGGGTCGGCGTACCGGATGCCGCCCAGCCCGGCGGAGTCGGCCAGCAGGACGACCCGGCCCCGGGCCCGGCCCAGCGTCGGCAGCCCCGGTTCCAGCCGGAACAGCGGGCGGTAGCCCTTCGCGCCCAGATAGCTGCCGAAGATCCGGCGGAACTCCTCGGCGGAGACCTCCGAGTACTCCTGCTTGACGCGCATCAGCACCGTTTCGGAGGGGTGCGCCCGGAGGAACGCCCGGCAGGCGTTGAGCACGTCGTCGAACATCAGCTGCTGGTAGAAGGCGCCGTGGTGGATCGCGAACACGCCGTCGACGGCCCGGCAGCGGACGTCCAGGAACCGTATGCCGCCGGCCAGTTGGGCCGCTGTGGAGGTGTTCTGGCAGGCGACCCACGGGCCGCCGTGGCGGGCGCCGGAGTCATGGGTGCCGGGGATGGTCAGCCGCTGGACGGGGGTGGCGTCGCCGAGCGCCGCCATCCAGTCCTGTGCGGACAGCGTGCGGCGGCTGCTGCGCTGCCGGGGCGCCGCCGCTGCCGTGAACCGCCCGCTGCCGGCGCCCGCCAGTACCCCGGCGGCGGAAAGCCCCGCCGTGCCCCGGAGGAACCCCCGCCGATCCAGCCCCATGCCCCTGCCCCTCCGTCGAGTCCGTGCGCGACCGGCCGCGCCCCCCGGAGCGCGCGGCCATGCGATCGGGACATCGCACCACACCGACGGGGGGCGGGGCACCCGGCTGTCAGGTCCGGACCGCGAGGGACAGTGCGAACCGGCCCGCGCCATCCGTCCACCACTCCGTCAACTCCAGCCCTGCGGCCTGGAGTTCGTCCCGTACCCGGTTCTTGCGGAACTTCGCCGAGACCTCGGTCCGCACCTCCTCGCCGGCCGCGAACGGCACCACCAGATCGATCCCCGGGATCTTCACGGTCAGCTCCTCGCGGGCCCGGAGCCGCATCTCGATCCATTCGCACTCCGCGTTCCAGAGCGCGACATGATCGAAGTCCGCCGGGTCGAAGTCGCCGCCCAGTTCCCGGTTGACGACCTCCAGGACGTTCTTGTTGAAGGCGGCTGTCACCCCGCGCGCGTCGTCGTACGCGGCGACGAGCGTGGCCTCGTCCTTGACCAGGTCGGTGCCCAGCAGCAGCGCGTCGCCGGGGGAGAGCAGGTCGTGGACGGAGCGCAGGAAGCCGGCGCGCTCGTCCGGGAGCAGGTTGCCGATGGTGCCGCCCAGGAAGGCGAGCAGCCGGGGGCCGGGCGCCGGCGGCAGCGCGAGACCCTGCTGGAAGTCGGCGACCAGCGCGTGCACGGTGAGCTGCGGGTGCTCGGTGAGCAGCGCCTCGCCGGCCGCCCGCAGCGCCGACTCGCTGACATCGATGGGGAGATAGGTGTCCAGATCGGTCAGCGCCCGCAGCAGATGGCGGGTCTTGTCGGACGAGCCGGAGCCCAGCTCGATGAGGGTGCGGGCGCGGGTGGCCGCGGCGATCCGGTCCGCGACGGCGAGCAGGATCTCGCGTTCGGCGCGGGTCGGGTAGTACTCGGGAAGTGTGGTGATCTCGTCGAACAGCTTGCTGCCGCGGGCGTCGTAGAACCACTTGGGCGGCAGCTGCTTGGGCGTGCCGGACAGGCCCCGGGAGACGTCGGCGCGGAGCGCGGCCGCGGTGGCGTCGGCGGGGAGGGTGCGGGTGATGCTGAGGGGGCTCACGTTGCGGGCTCCTTGAGCGGGGTGAGGTGGACGTCGGTGCGGGTGGCACACAGCAGGGTGTGGTCGGGGACCTCGGTCCACCGGGGGGAATCGTCGTGGGGCTCGGAGGCGACGACCCGGCCGCCGCCGGGCACGGCCAGGTGGCACAGGGTGTCGCCCCACGAGGTGGCGGCGACGGTGGTGCCGTCGGTCAGCAGCAGATTGAGCCGGGAGCCGGGCGCGACCCGGGCCACCGCCCGGACGGTGCCGGCCAGCGCCTCGCCCACGTCGTCGCCGAGGGCCAGCCGGTGCCGGACCAGCGCCCACAGGAAGGCGGTGTCGCAGCGCGCCTGGAGGCGGAGCAGCTCCACGGCCGGCAGCTCGGCCACCAGCGGGGCGAGGGTGTCCGGCCAGCCGGCCACCGCGCCGTTGTGGCTGAAGAGATACCGGCCCGCGGCGAACGGCGCGGCTGCCGCCTCGGCGTCCGCACCGGCCACCGTCGCGTCCCGTACGGCGGCGAGCAGGGCGCCGGTGCGGACCACCCGGGCCAGGTCGGGCAGCTGCTCGTCGGCCCAGATCGGGCCGGCCCGGCGGTAGCGGGCGGGAACGGGGTCGCCGGGCGCGTACCAGCCGACGCCGAAGCCGTCCGCGTTGACCGTGCCGTGCCGCTGGCGGCGCGGTGCCCAGGACTGCCGGTAGAGCCCGTTCGGCGGCGCCAGCACGATCTGCCCGAACGGTATCTCCGGCCCCAGATAGCCCATATGACGGCACATCAGAGCCCGTCCGAGGCGTCTGGGCCGGCGTCCCGGGCGGTGCGGAACCCGGCGAAGATCTGCCGCCGGACCGGCAGGTCCCAGTTGCGGAAGGTGCCGCGGCAGGCCACCGGGTCGACCGCGAACGAGCCGCCGCGCAGCACCTTGTACGCGCTGCCGAAGAACACCTCCGAGTACTCCCGGTAGGGGAAGGCCGCGAAGCCGGGGTAGGGGAGGAAGTCGCTCGCCGTCCACTCCCACACGTCACCGATCAACTGGTGTACGCCGAGCGGAGATTGCCCTTCCGGGTAGCTGCCGACCGGGGCCGGCCGCAGGTGTCGCTGGCCGAGGTTGGCGTGCGCCGGGGTCGGATCCTCGTCGCCCCACGGGTAGCGCATCGCCCGCCCGGCCGCCGGGTCGTGCCGGGCCGCCTTCTCCCATTCGGCCTCGGTGGGCAGCCGGCGGCCGGCCCAGCGCGCATAGGCGTCCGCCTCGTACCAGCTGACGTGCAGCACCGGCTCGTCCGGCGGCACCGGCTCGGTCACCCCGAACCGGCGGCGCAGCCACTGGCTGCCCTCGCGCCGCCAGAACAGCGGTGCGCGCAGCCGTTGTTCGCGCACCTGCGCCCAGCCCTCCGGCACCCACCAGCGCGGGTCGTGGTAGCCGCCGTCCTCGATGAAGCGCTGGTAGGCGGCGTTGCTGACCGGGGTGGTGTCGAGCAGGAACGCGGGCACCTCCCGGCGGTGCGCGGGCCGCTCGTTGTCCAGCGCCCAGGGCTCCGTGGAGGTGCCCATGGTGAACGGCCCACCGGGAACGAGGACTTCGGACGGCAGGCGGACGCCGGGAGCGGCCGGGGGCTCGGGCGCGGTGAGCACGGCGGGCCCCTGCCGAAGCTGATGGGTGATCAGCATCGTTTCGTCGTGCTGCTGTTCGTGCTGGGCGATCATTCCGAAGGCGAAGCCGGAGTCCAGCAGCGGTCCGCCGTGCAGCGGGGTGCGCTCCAGGATGTCCAGCACCCGGCCGCGGACCTCGGCGACATAGCCGTGCGCCTCGTCGGGGCCCAGCAGCGGCAGGGTGGGGCGCGCGGCGCGCGGATGCTCGAAGGCGTCGTAGACGGAGTCGATGTCCGGACGGAGCGCGTCCCGGCCGCCGACGGTGCGCAGCAGCCACTGCTCTTCCTGGTTGCCGATGTGTGCCAGGTCCCACACCAGCGGGGACATCAACGGGGAGTGCTGGGCGACGAGATCGGGGTCCTCGACGCAGCTGGTCAGCAGGCGGGTGCGGTCGCGGGCGGCGAGCAGTGCCGCCGCCGCGCGCTCCCGGAGCGACTCGGAATCGGTGGTCACTGGCTGTCCTTCCCAAGGGTGAGACGGTTCCTGGCCGCGGTGTCGGAGGTGCCTTCGCCGGCCCGGCCGTGGTCGGTGCGGCCGGTGCCGTCCGCCGCGTACAGCGCGTCGAGGCGGTCGTCCGCGGGGCACCGGCCGCGCGCCACATAGCGCTCGGTGAACTCCGCGACCGCCGCGCGGACGCCGGCCGGGGCGCCCAGCCGGGGCAGCGCCTCCTGCGCCGCGGCGAAGCAGGCCACCGCGGCCATGTGCAGCTCGGGGTCGGTCAGCGCGCCCCGGGCCGCCCGCCGCCACAGCGGATTCCGCGGCGCGGGATGCGAACCCGCCGTCTCGGCAAGGGGCTTGACGGCCCGATAGGCGAGCTCGGACGCCTCCGGATCGTCGAACAGCGCCGCCGTGACGGCCAGCGGAACGATCCACCCGGCGTCGCCCGGCTGCGCGTCGATCATGCGCAGCTCCAGATGGCCGCGCGGCCGGACGGGCGGGAAGAGGGTGGTCACGTGGTAGTCGAGGTCCTCCCTGGTCGGTGGGCGGGGCACGCCGGTACGGATCCACTCGCGGAAGGTGAGGCCCTCCGGCGCGCCCCAGGGGCCGTCCGCGCTGCGGATGCACATCACCGGGGCGTCCAGCACGTAGCGGGACCACGCGGTGCGCGGGTCGGTGCCCAGCGGCGGGGCGAGCGTCCGGCCCGGGTCGAGCTGCGACCAGACGGCCTGGCGGGTGGTGCGGAAGCCGGTCGGGCACCCCTCGCTGAGCGGCGAGTTGGCGAACGCGGCGGACAGCACCGCGCCCAGCAGATGCGCCAGCATCCACCGCCGGCCGAGCCCCAGCGTTCCGGGCTCCTCGTAGCCGGCGTCGACACAGACCTGCACGGACGCGGTGGCGCACATCATGGAGCGCCCGGCCGGGCCCCACCGGTCGAAATACGCCTCCATGGCGTCATAGCGCGGCTCGTCGAGGATCCGCCGGGGGGAGTGCCACGGATTGTGGCCATGGCCCGCGATGCCGAGGCCCAGGCCCTGGATCGTGGGCCGGACCTGTGCCAGATCGTCCGTGACGGACGTGACGCAGGCGCTGAGCGAGGTGGCGGGCAGCGAGCTGAGCTCCAGCTGGCCGCCGGGTTCGAAGCTGAGGGAGGAACGGAGGGGCAGGGCGCGCAGTGCGGCTGCCGCGGCGCGCATCCGGGACGGTTCGACCGGACATCGGGGGTTGCGCGCGTCATGGACCAGGAACTCGATCTCGACACCTATGCGGCGCGGGGGTCCCGTTTTGAAACATATCCCGTGCAGGTGAGCCTCGAGTTCCGCTTCCGACGCTGCCGGCCGTACGCGCATGGCTTCCCTCTCCCCTCCGGGGCGGCGGCTGGATTGCCGTCCTCCACCTAAGCCCCTGCGGACGATGTGCTCAAGAGCGCCTGCCCGCCGCGGGCCGCCCCGGTCCGGGGATCGGCCTGGTGAAGCGGGGGTTAGGACGGAGAAACCCGTACGCCCGTTCGGGTGCTCTGTGGCCGTCGCCGGGAGAGACGACGGCCGCCGGGAGAGACGACGGCCGTTCGCCCCCGCCGCTACTGCCGGTACCCCGCGAGGAAGCGCCCGATCCGGCTGATCGCCGCGTCGAGGTCGTCCGCGTGCGGGAGGGTGAGGATCCGGAAGTGGTCCGGGCGCGGCCAGTTGAAGCCGGTGCCCTGGACGACCTGGATCTTCTCCCGCAGCAGCAGGTCCAGCACGAACTTCTCGTCGTCGTGGATCTTGTGCACCGCGGGGTCCAGGCGCGGGAACGCGTAGAGCGCGCCCCTGGGCTTCACGCAGGAGACGCCCGGGATCTCGTTCAGCCGCTCCCAGGCCCGGTCGCGCTGCTCGCGCAGTCGGCCGCCCGGGAGTACCAGGTCCCGGATGCTCTGCCGGCCGCCGAGCGCCGCCTGGATCGCGTACTGCGCCGGGGCGTTCGGGCACAGCCGCATCGAGGCGAGGGTGCCCAGCCCCTCCAGGTAGTCCGCGGCGTGCTCCTTGGGCCCGGAGACGACCAGCCAGCCGGAGCGGAACCCGGCGACCCGGTACGACTTGGACAACCCGCTGAAGGTCAGGCACACCAGGTCGGGGGCGAGTACCGCGGCGTGGTGGTGGACCTCGTCGTCGTACAGGATCCGGTCGTAGATCTCGTCCGCGAAGACCATCAGGTGGTGGCGGCGGGCCAGATCGAGCATGCCCTCCAGCAGCTCCCGCGGATAGACGGCGCCCGTCGGGTTGTTGGGGTTGATGATGACCATCGCCCGGGTCCGGTCGGTGATCTTCGAGGCGAGGTCGTCGAGGTCCGGCAGCCAGTCGGCGGACTCGTCGCAGAGGTAGTGCACCGCCTTGCCGCCGGCCAGGGTGGTGACCGCCGTCCAGAGGGGGAAGTCCGGCGCCGGGATCAGCACCTCGTCGCCGTCGTCGAGCAGTGCCTGGACGGCCATGGAGACCAGCTCCGAGACGCCGTTGCCGAGATGGACGTCATCGACGCCGACGTCCGGCAGCCCGGCCTCCTGGTACCGCTGGGCGACCGCCCGCCGGGCCGGCAGGATGCCGCGGGAATCCGTGTAGCCGTGTGCCCGGGACAGGTTGCGCATCATGTCCTGGAGGATCTCTTCGGGACACTCGAAGCCGAACAGCGCGGGGTTGCCGGTGTTCAGCCGGAGCACGCTGTGGCCCGCCTCCTCCAGTGCGTTGGCGTGCTCGATCACCGGCCCGCGGATCTCGTAGCAGACGTCGGCCATCTTGCTGGACTGCTTGAACTGCATGCGGCGGCCTCCCGGTCTCTCGCCCGCCGCGTGGTGCGGCAGTGGTCGACACCGTACTTGGTTTTCCCAACTCCTAACTTGGAAAATCCAACCACATGTCTATCCTGGTGTCATGTCGCGCCGAAGCTATGACCAGTACTGCGCCATCGCCCGAGCCCTGGACGCCGTAGGCGACCGCTGGACGCTGCTGATCGTCCGGGAACTCCTGGGCGGCTCCCGGCGTTACACGGACCTGCACGCCGACCTGCCCGGCGTCAGTACCGACATGCTCGCCTCCCGCCTCAAGGACATGGAGCGCGACGGTCTGCTCACCCGCCGCCGCCTCCCACCGCCCGGCGCCGCCTCCGTCTACGAACTCACCCCGCGCGGGCGCGCCCTGCTCCCGGCCCTGACCGCCCTCGCCGACTGGGGCGCCCCCGCCCTCGGCGAGCAGCGCCCCACGGACGCGGTCCGCGCCCACTGGTTCGCGGTACCGCTCATGGCCCGGCTGGCCCGGCACTTCACGGACGGCGCGGTACGCGTCATCGAGATCGCCCTGGAAGAGGGCGCGTTCCACATCACCCTCGGCCCCGGCGACGGGGGAGCGGAGGCGGAGGCCGCCACCCCCGCCTACGCCGACGGCCCGGCCGAACTCCCCGACATCCGCCTCACCTTGGACTCCGCGACCTGCGCCGCCCTCGCGTACGATCGGCTTTCGCTCGCCCAGGCCATCGACTCCGGCCGCATCACGCTCAGCCACCCCGAAGACCGCCCGGAGCCCGCACCCCTCGCCTGAGTCCCGGGTCCTGTCGTCACACTCCCGTCGTCCGCCCGAACGGCAGGCCCGGCGTTCCGGCGGCTGCTCGACGGCGGGGCGTGGGCCGCGCGCAGTGCGCGGTGGCCGGGCCTCCGTTCGGCCGTCTTGATGGGGCGTCAGCGGGCGGCGCGGGCGAGGCTCGGGGCATGAGGCGAGCGTGGTGGATGCGGGGGCGGGCCGGTGGCGCGGTGGTGCTGGCCGGGGTGTTGGTGGCGGGGGCGGTGCCGTCGTCCGGGGCGGCCGGGGCGGCCGGGGCGGTTCCGGCGGCGGGGCGGCGGGCGATGTCGGCGTGGCTGCCGTTCTGGGGCGATGTCGACGGCGCCTACCGGGACGCGGTGGCGCACGCCGGGCAGCTGCACACCGTCAGCCCCTTCTGGTACGAGACGGCCTCGGAGCGCGCGGTCACCGGCCGGGCCGGGGCGGTCCGGCCGGACCTGGTGGCGGGGCTGCACCGGGCCGGGATCGCCGTGGTGCCGACGGTGACCGAGACACCGGACGCCGCGGCGATGGGGGAGTTGCTGCACGACCCGGTGCGGCGCCGGACCCATGTCGACGCGCTGGCGGGCGTGGTGACGAGCCAGGGCTACGACGGCATCGACCTGGACTACGAGACGATGGCGGCGACCGGGGACGCGGCGGCCCGGGACCGGGTGCGGACCGGCTATGTCGCGTTGGTGGGCGAGCTCTGCGCGCGGCTGCACCGCATCGGCAAGCGGTGCGTGGTGACGGTGATGCCGCAGGTCCGCGGGACCGGCGCGGCCTTCGACTACCGGCGGCTGGGCGCGCTCGCCGACACCGTCCGGATCATGGGCTACGACCTGCACTGGTCGATGGGGGAGCCGGGCCCGCTGTCCTCGAAGGACTGGTACGAGGAGATCCTGCGCCGGGCCACGGCCACCGTGCCCCGGGACCGGATCGAACTGGCCTTCCCCGGCTACGGGTGGGACTGGGTGCCGGGCAGCGGCCGGCGGGCCGGGCATGTGACGTGGCACGAGGCCGAGGCGCTGCGCCGGCGGGTGGGGGCCGCCTACCGCTTCGACGAGGCGTCGGGCACCCCGTACTTCCGGTATGTGAAGGGCGGCGAGGAGCACCAGGTCTGGTACCAGGACGCGCGGGGCGTGCGCGACCAGCTGCCGCTGCCGGCGAAGTACGGGGTGCGCGGGATCGGGCTATGGGCGCTCGGGTTCGAGGACCCGGGCGTCTGGGCGGCGTTCCGTGGCGAGCAGGCGTAGCGCGGCCTCGGACGGGGAGCCCTCGGCGGCGGTGTACATCAGCACGCCCTGGCCGGAGCCGTCCGGAGTCTGCATCATCTCGAAGTCCAGCGTCAGCGCGCCGACCAGCGGATGGTGGAAGCGCTTGGTGCCGAAGGTGCAGTTGCTGACCGCGTGCCGCGACCAGAGCGCGCTGAACTCGGTGCTCTTCATGGACAACTCGCCGATGAGCTCGGTCAGTTGCGGGTCGTCGGGGAAGCGTCCCGCGGCCACCCGCAGGGCCGCGACGGCGCGGCGGGCCTCCTGCTCGCGTTCCGGGTAGAGCTCGCGGGTGTGCGGGTCGAGGAAGAACAGCCGCTGGGTGTTGGGGCGGTCCAGGGGGCGGGCGGGACTGTCGAAGTCGAGGTGGCCGGCGAGCAGCGCGTGGCCGAGGCGGTTCCAGGCCAGTACCTCGAAGCGGGGGCCGAGGGCCACGGCGGGGACACCGTCGAGGGCGGCGAGCAGCTGCCGGACGCCGGGCCGGGCCCTGTCGTGGCGTACCGCGGGGCGGCGGCGGGTCCGCGCCGGGCGGGACAGCTGGTGCAGATGGGCGCGCTCGTCGGGGCTCAGCCGGAGCGCGCGGGCCAGCGCGTCGAGCACGCCCTCGGAGGCGTTGTGGCTCTGGCCCTGTTCGAGGCGGGTGTAGTAGGCCGCGCTGACACCGGCCAGCTGGGCGAGTTCCTCGCGCCGCAGGCCGGGGACCCGGCGGCGCGCCCCGTAGGAGACCAGGCCGACGTCCTCCGGCTGGAGCCGGGCGCGGCGGGTGCGCAGAAAGTCCCCCAGTTCGGTGGGGCCGGTGGCGGATGAGTCCATACCGGCCAGTCTGCGGCATCGGCCGGCGGGCAGCCTGTCCCTGTCAGTGCCAGGCTCGCGGGGCGGGTGGTCGGCGGAACCTTCGCGGCGGGTCGGTCGGGACTGTTCCGTGAAGGATACCGACCGCTTAGTATGTCCGTGGCGAGGGTCCGCTGCGGCCCCGCACCAGCCGAGTGACCGAGGTCTGTGGAGGCATCAGGTGAAGGCATGGCGCGTACACGCGAACGGCGAGCCGCGGGAGGTGATGCGGCTCTCGGAGGTGCCGGATCCGCGACCGGGGCCGGGGCAGCTGCTGCTACGGGTCCGGGCCGCCAATGTGAACTTCCCGGACGCGCTGCTGTGCCGCGGCCGGTACCAGGTCCGGCCGCCGCTGCCGTTCACCCCGGGCGTGGAGATCTGCGGCGAGGTGCTGGCCGTGGGGGAGGGGGCGGCCGGCACGGTCGGTGCGCGGGTGCTGGCCCAACCGCCGTTGCCCGACGGCGGCTTCGCCGAGCTGGTATCTGTCGACGCGGCGACCGTACGCCCCGCCCCCGAAGCGCTGGACGACGCGGAGGCCGCCGCGCTGCACATCGGCTACCAGACCGGCTGGTTCGGACTGCACCGCCGGGCCCGGATCCGGCCGGGCGAGACGCTGCTGGTGCACGCCGCGGCCGGCGGGGTCGGCAGCGCCGCCGTGCAGCTGGGCAGGGCCGCCGGCACGCGCGTCATCGGTGTCGTCGGCGGCGCCGAAAAGGCGCGTATCGCCGAGGAGTTGGGCTGCGACGTGGTGCTCGACCGGCGCCGCGACGACATCGTCGCGGCGGTGAAGGAGGCCACCGGCGGGCGGGGCGCCGACGTGGTCTACGACCCGGTCGGCGGCGACGCGTACACGCAGTCCGCCAAGTGCATCGCCTTCGAGGGCCGCATCATCGTCGTCGGCTTCGCCAGCGGCATCATCCCCCCCCCCGCCCTCAACCACGCCCTGGTCAAGAACTACACGGTCCTGGGCCTGCACTGGGGCCTCTACAACACCAAGGACCCGGCCGCCGTCGACGCCTGCCACGACGAACTGACCAAGCTCGCCGACCAGGGGGCGG
>NZ_KN708638.1:7428383-7481268 GCF_000805335.1 Streptomyces sp. CT34
GGCGGGCGCCGCCGAGGCCGTCCAGCGGGTCGCCGACGGCGACTCCGTCGGGCGCCTGGTCGTGGTCCCCGGAACGGAGGAGACGCGATGACCGACGCCGCCGAACTGCGCCGGCGCAGTGCCGAGTTGCTCGCTACCCACCCTCCGGCCACCACCGACCGGCTGGACTTCCTGCGGGCCCGCTTCGACGCCGGGCTGGCCTGGGTCCACTTCCCCGAAGGGCTCGGCGGACTGAACGCGCCGCGCGCTCTCCAGGCCGTGGTGGACGCGGAGTTGGACGCCGCCGGCGCCCCCGGCAACGACCCCGGCCGGATCGGCATCGGCCTCGGCATGGCCGCGCCCACCATCCTGCGCTACGGCACCGACGAGCAGCGGCGGCGCTTTCTGCGCCCGCTGTGGACCGGCGAGGAGGTGTGGTGCCAGCTCTTCAGCGAGCCCGGCGCCGGCTCCGACCTGGCGGCGCTGGCGACCCGGGCGGTACGCGACGAGGCCGGGGACTGGATCGTCGACGGGCAGAAGGTGTGGACCTCCAGCGCGCATCTCGCGCGCTGGGCGATCCTGATCGCGCGTACCGACCCCGACGTGCCCAAGCACCGCGGCATCAGCTACTTCGTCTGTGACATGACCGACCCGGGTGTCGAGGTGCGCCCGCTGCGGCAGATCACCGGCGAGGCCGAGTTCAACGAGGTGTTCCTGACCGGCGTGCGCATCCCGGACGCGCACCGGCTCGGCGAGGTCGGCGAGGGCTGGCGGGTCGCCCAGACCACGCTGATGAACGAGCGGATCGCCATCGGCGGCGTCCGCACCCCTCGCGAGGGCGGAATGATCGGCGTCGCCGCCGCCGACTGGCGGACCCGCCCCGAACTGCGCACCCACGACCTGCACCGGCGGCTGCTGACGCTCTGGGTGGAGGCCGAGGCAGCCCGGCTGACCGGCGAGCGGCTGCGCCAGCAGCTGTCCAAGGGCCAGCCCGGACCCGAGGGCAGCGGGATGAAGCTGGCCTTCGCCCGGCTCGCCCAGCAGATCAGCGGTTGGGAGGTGGAGTTCCTGGGCGAGGAGGGGCTGACCTACGACGACTGGACGCTGCGCCGCCCCGAAGGCGTCGACTTCACCGGCCGCGAGGCCGGCTACCGCTATCTGCGCGCCAAGGGGAACTCCATCGAAGGAGGCACCTCCGAAGTGCTGCTCAACATCGTCGCCGAGCGCGTGCTGGGCCTGCCGCCCGAGCCGCGGACCGACAAGGACGTCGCGTGGAAGGACCTCCCCCGATGACCACCGCCACCGAGACGCCGGACCCCGACCTCCTCTACAGCGACGAGGAGGAGGCGCTGCGCGCCGCGGTCCGCGCGCTGCTCGCCGACCGCTGCGATCCGGCCACCGTGCTCGCCGGCGTGGAGTCCGACCGCCCGTACGACCCGGAGCTGTGGCGGGCGCTCGCCGCGGACATCGGCACCGCCGGGCTGCTGGTCCCGGAGAAGCTCGGCGGGCAGGGCGCGAGCGCCCGCGAGGCCGCCGTCGTCCTGGAGGAGCTGGGCCGCGCGGTCGCACCGGTGCCGTATCTGACCAGTGCGGTGGTCGCGGTCAGCGCGCTGCTGGGCTGCGACCCGTCCCAGGAGGCGGTCGCCGGGCCGCTGGCCCGGCTCGCGGAGGGCGGCGGCACCGGCGTGCTGGCCGTCCCGCTGCCGACCGCACCCGGCGGGGCCGGCGCACCGACCGTACGGGCCGACGCCGCCGGTGCGCTGACCGGCCGGGTCGGCTCGGTCGCGGACGCGGCGGGCGCGGGGCTCCTGCTGGTACCGGCCGAAGGCCCCGGCGGCCGGGCGCTCTACGCCGTCGACACCGGCGCCCCGGGCGTACGGACCGAGGCCGTCACCCCGCTCGACCTCACCCGCCCCCTCGCGCACCTCACCTTCGACCGGGCGCCCGGACGCCTGCTGGCGACCGGCGACCGGGCCCGGGCCGCGGTGGACCGCGCGCTGCTCACCGGGGCGGGCCTGCTCGCCTCGGAACAGCTGGGGATCGCCGAGTGGTGTCTGACCGAGGCCGTGCGGTACACCGCCGAGCGCACCCAGTTCGGCCGCCCGGTCGGCTCGTTCCAGGCGCTCAAGCACCGGATGGCCTCGCTCTGGCTGGAGATCGGCTCGGCACGTGCCGCCGCCCGCAACGCCGCCGACGCGCTGGCGAGCGGCAGTTCCGACGCCCCGGTGGCGGTCGCGGTGGCCCAGGCGTACTGCGCGCCGGTGGCGGTGCACGCCGCCGAGGAGTGCATCCAGCTGCACGGCGGCATCGGCATGACCTGGGAGCACCCGGCGCATCTCTTCCTCAAGCGCGCCAAGAGCGATGAGCTCGCCCTCGGCACGCCGGGGCGGCACCGGGACGCGCTGGCCGCACTGGTCGACCTGGCCGCCCCGTAGGTCCTGTCGTCGAACTCCCGCCTGCCGGGCGACGCCCTGCACGTCCCCCCGCCCTCGTACCGGTTTCGCACGGCTCGGGCGGGGGAGACCCCCTTCGCCGCAACGGGCAACGACCCCGGTACTCCGAGTACAGGGGGCGTCGCCCGGCACGCCGAGAGCACGCACCGGACGCCGCCCGGCGTCGGCGGATCCAACGGGCCGGTGGCGCACGCCGGTTGGCGGCCCGGCCCGATCGGCGGCGCACTCAGTCGATGACGGCGAACGGCTTGCTGAAGGCATGGACCGCTCCGTTGCCGGCGACCACCTCCACCGAGTACGCGGGGCCGGGCCGCACCTGCGGCAGGGTCACGATCGCCTCGCCGTCCGCCGCGGACCCGGCCCGCGGGGAGACCCGCGCCAGCCGCTGCGCGCGACCGCGGCCCGCCATCGCGTTCAGCCAGACGTCCACGTCGGCACCGGTGGTGTTCGTCCAGGCCACCGGGAAGCTGCTGTGCTTGCGGAGGCTGATCGGGCCGGCGGGGGCGGTGACCTGGATCCGCCCGGCCGACGGCGGTCCGATCCGGGACCGACCGGGGGCGCGGACGGCGGTCGCCCCCAGCGCGGTGGTCGAGGCACGGGCGGCCGGGCCGCCCTGGACTGCGGCGGTGTCGCCCGCGAGGGCGGCGTCGGCGGGGGTGAGGGTCGGGAGCGGGGTCTTCTGGAAGCCGGGGTGGTGCGAGGGGGCCAGTTCGAGAACCAGCATGCAGCCGACGGCGGTCGCGGCGACGGTGATGGCGAGGGAGTTGGCCATCTCGGCGGCCCTGCCCATCAAGTCCTCCTTATTCTCGGGGGAGGGACGAGCCGGAACATCCCCGGTGACCTTGATCATCAAAAACGGCACGCGGAGCGACCACCCGGCTGGGCAGCTCCGGTGCGACAGGGCCGGTGCGGGCGTGCATACTGCGCCGCCGGCGGGCCGTTTCCGGTGTGCCGCCGGTGTCCGTCGGAGGGTGTCTTGAAAGTGCGGTTCGGGTAGCGTCGAAGCCATGAAGACCGCAACCCGGCGCGTGCTGATCGGACCGGTTCTCCTGCTGCTGGCCGCTCTGCTGGCGGTGGCCACAGTGGCCGCACCGGGTGCGTATGCCGCAGGTGGGCTGGACGAGGCGGCGGCTGCGCTGCGGAAGGGGCCCGTCTACGTGGACCCCCGCGCATCGGGTCAGTTTTCGGCCAGCCAGGCGGATGCCCTCGCCAAGAAGATCAAGGACTCCGGCAAGCCGGTCTTCGTCGCCGTCCTGCCCCGCACCTCCGACTACCAGCCCCGGACGCTGCTCCGCGACCTGCGCACCAAGGTCGGCATCAGCGGCGTCTACGCGGTCGAGCTCGGCACCGCCTTCAACGCCGGCGCCGACCCCCGGGTCATGCCGCGCAGCGCCGTCCAGAACCTGGTCGGCGCCGTCAATCGCTCCCGGTACCCCACCGTCGCCGAGCGCCTCAACAGCTTCGTCGACACGGCGGTCGGAGAGGCGCGCGGCCACGCCCCGTCCTCCTGGGGCGGCGGCGCCGGCTTCGACACCGGTACCGCGATCGGCATCGGCGCGCTGATCGTCATCGGCGGGGGCGGTGCCTACGCCATCGCCCGCCGCAACCGCCGCCGGCGCGCCGAGGAGGAGCGCGCCGCTCTCGAAGAGCTGCGGGTGGTGGTCGACGAGGACATCACCGCCTTCGGCGAGGAGCTGGACCGGCTCGACTTCGACCCCGGCGAGCCCGGCGCCGACGACGCGATGCGCGCCGACTACGCGCACGCCCTGGACGCCTACGAGGACGCCAAGTCGGCGATGGCCGCGGCCGAGCACCCCGGCGACGTCCGGGCCGTCACCAAGGCGCTGGAGGACGGCCGCTTCTCGCTCGCCGTGCTGGCCGCCCGCCGTGAGGGAAAGCCGGTGCCCGAGCGCCGGCCGCCGTGCTTCTTCGACCCGCGGCACGGCCCGTCCGTCGCCGATGCGGCCTGGGCCCCGCCCGGCGGCGCCGAGCGCACCGTTCCGGTCTGCGCCGCGGACCGGACCCGCCTGGACGAGGGTCGCGAGCCGCTGGCCCGCACGGTCCGCACCCCGCAGGGCGATCGCCCCTACTGGGAGGCGGGCCCCGCCTACGCCCCCTGGGCCGGCGGCTACTTCGGCAGCGGGCTGCTGCCCGGCCTGCTGGCCGGCACCGTGCTCGGCCACTTGATGATGTCCACGCCCGCCTACGGCGCCGACCTCGGCTACCAGGGCGCCGACGGCGGCGATGTCACCGGCGCCGACTTCAACCCCGACGACTTCAGTGGCGGGTTCGGAGGCGGTGGCGACGGCGGGTTCGGAGGCGGCGACGGGGGCTTCGGCGGCGACTTCTGACCCGGCACCGCACCAGGGCCCGGCTCCGTTCCAGGAGCCGGGCCCCTCGTGTGCCCGGCAGGGCACCCGTCAACAGCCGCCCGCCGCACCGGAGTTGACCACCACGACCCGCTTGGCGCCCAGGAAGCGCGCATAGCGCGGCCGGGCCGCGAAGTCGGCATAGCACCACACGGCCGGCCGGCCCACCTCCCGGCACAGGTGCAGCACTTGGCCGGGCCCCAGGTGGACGCCCACGTGGGCGCCGTACCCCGGTGGCCGGTCCGGGACCGGGCCGGCGTCGAAGAGGACCAGGTCCAGCGGGCGTGGCGGGTCGGCCGGCCGGGTCGCGCGCCGGTCCGCCCAGAGCTCGGCGGAGCGCAACGGGGGGACCAGCAGGCCGAAGTGACGCAGGACGGCATAGGCGTAGCACTGGCAGTTGGCGCCGGCGGTGAGGCCGGGATCACCGTCCACCGCGTATGACGGGCATTCAGGTGGCGCCGCTCCCGGATGGCGGGCGGCCGAGTAGGCGACGTTGCGCAGCGCCCCGGGCAGCGCATCGAACGCGACCGGGCCGTGCACGGCGGGGACTTGGGAACGGGCGTCGGAGGTCACCGGCCCATCATGCAGGCGTTCTCTCCCGTGCCGCCTGTCGCGGGGTCGAGGAGTCTGGGGGCCTGAGCCCGGCCGGATCAAGACGTGTACTCGACACCGCGAGGAGATCCCCGATGGAACGCCGCTTTCGCAAGGCCGCTCTGTGGAGTGCGGCCGTGGTCGCCATGGTGGCGGCCGTCGCACCGCGCAGTCCGGTGCACGCCCTGCCGCAGCCCGACCCCAGTCCACAGCCCGCGCAGCGCGGCATGCTCGACGCGATGCGCCGCGACCTGGGGCTGACGCCGGCTCAGGCACGGACTCGGCTCGCGCAGGAGGCCGAGGCGCAGCACACGGCCCTCGCGGTGCGCCGGGCGCTGGCCGTGCCGCCCGCCGGGATGTGGTTCGACAAGGAGACCGGCAAGCTCGTCGTCGCGGTCACCAACGCCGCCGACGTGCGCCGGGTCCGGGCCGCGGGTGCGGTGCCCAAGGTCGTCCGGCACAGCCGGGCCACGCTCGACGGGGTGGTGCGGCAGATCGCGGAGCGGGCCGGCCGCGGCGTACCGGGCGTCACCGGCTGGGGGGTGGACGAACGCGCCAACGGGGTCGTGGTCCGGGTCGACCGCGCGGCGCGGACCAAGCGGACCGCCGGCTTCGAAAGCGCGGTACGGCAGGTCGCGGTCCGCTCGCGGGTGCCGGTCACCGTCGAGCGCAGCGACCAGGCGCCGCGCCAGCAGAGCGGCACGGTCGTCGGCGGCCAGCGCTGGATGCCGGGCTCCGAGGGCATCTGCTCCATCGGCTTCTCGGTGACCGGTCCGGGCAGGTTCCGCGGCTTTCTGACGGCGGGGCACTGCACCCTCAAGCCCGATCTGCCGGCGTACGGCCAGGACGGCAGCCTGCTGGGGATCTCGAACGAGGGAGGGAGGCACAGCGTCAACGGGCGCAACGGCGACTTCGGGCTGGTCACGGTCAACCAGCCGGACTGGCGGCTGAGTTCGGCGGTGGCGGGCCAGAGCGGCAGCCCGGTCGCCATCACCGGCACCCAGGAGGGCATCGTCGGCACGTCGATCTGCCACTCGGGGCAGACCAGCGGCTGGCGCTGCGGCGAGATCACCCGCACCCGGCAGACCGTGGACTACGGCACCGCCGTCGTCAACGGGTTGTCCTTCACCAACGCCTGCTCGGCGGCCGGGGATTCGGGCGGATCGTACGTCTCCCAGCCCGGCGCCCCGAAGGCCGTCGGGGTGCACTCCGGCGGCGGCGCCGCGACCTGCAAGACCGGCGGGGACACCGTCACCATCTTCCAGCCGATCGAGGAAGCGCTGCAGAAATGGGATCTGCGGCTGGTGACCGGCACCCCGTGAGCCCGGCCCGGGGTGCGGCGTAACGGACGCCGGGGCGATATCCCGTGCCGGGCGGGGGAGTTGGCGGTCCGGGTCGGTCTCGGCGCCGACCTGCTGGCCCGCCGCCCGCACGAGGTCGGCGAACGGCCGGCACGCACGCTGCTGGAGCGCTGGTGCGATCGGACGGTCCGCCGGGCCGAGTTGGGCGGCTCCCCGGAAAGGCCCCCGCCCGCTGATCGCCGCCGCCTACGATGGCCACCCAGGAAGCCGGGAACGGGTACCCGGAGCGGGGACCCGGGGAACAACGGGAGAGCGCGTGGCGGACGGGGCCGAGGCAGCGGCGGACGCGAACGGGATTCCGGCGGGACCGGCGGCCGAGCCGTTCACCGTACCCGTCACCGTCCGGGGCTACGAGACCGACACCCAGGGCCATCTCAACCAGAGCGTCTACCTCCAGTACGCCGAGCACGCCCGCTGGTCGCTGCTCCAGGCGTGCGGCATCGGGCAGAGCGCCCTGGTCGGCACGGGCGTCGGCCCGGTGACCGTCGAGACCACCATCCGCTACCGGCGCGAGCTGCGGGCCGGCGACGCGGTCGAGGTGAGCGTCGCGATCGTCTGGGGCGAGGGCCGGACCTTCGTCTTCGAGCAGACCGTGCGCAAGGCGGACGGCACGGTCGCCGCCGAGATCAGCGCCGTCTGCGGGCTGCTGGACCTCACCGAGCACAGGCTCGTCAAGGACCCGGGGGCGGTGCTGCGCGCGCTGGTCGCCGACCCGTGACCGCTCGGCCTGGCCGCGGAGTGAGGCGGCCGGGGGAGACGCACCCCGCGGCTCCCCGGGGCACGACGCGTCATGACGCCCCGCGCGTCGGCACCACCAGCACCTCCGTGCCGCCCGCCCGCACCGCCCGTACCTGCTCCGCCGGCAGCCCGTCGTCCACGATCAGCAGGTCGAAGTCGGTCAGCGGCGCCAGCGCGTAGAGCCCGTCCTTGGTGAACTTGGTGTGGTCGGCGACCAGCACCCGCCGCGCCGCGCTCTCCATCATGGCCCGTTTGACCTGCACCGTCTCCGGTGAGGTGTGGTAGCAACGGCCGTTGGTGACGGCCGTGGTGGACAGGAACAGCACATCGGCGCGGTAGGCCCGTACGGCGTCCGCGGTGTGCAGCCCCATGAAGGCGTCGTACGCCGGGAAGTACGCCCCGCCGAGCGTGATCAGCGAGATGCCGGGCGCCTTGGCGAGTGTGGTGACGGCCGGCAGCGAGTTGGTGATCACGGTCAGCGGGGTGTGCTCGGCGGCCTGGTGCGCCAGCAGCAGACAGGTGGTGCTGTCGTCCAGCAGCACCGTCTGCCCGGGGACCAGCAGCCGTGCGGCGGCCCGCGCCAGCAGCTGCTTGGTCGCCGCCATGGTCGCCATCCGCTCCGCCACGCTGCCGTGGAACTGCGCCGACGGCAGCCCGGTCGCCCCGCCCCGGACCTTGCGCAGCCAGCCCTGCGCCTGGAGCGCGTCCAGATCCCGGTGGGCGGTCATCAGGCTGATCCCGAACTCGGCGGCGAGGTCCGAGGTCCGGACGAACCCGCGGGCGATCACGCTCTCGCGTATCCGGCGCCGCCGTTCCTCCTGCGCCTCGACCCGGTCCATCGCCCCGTCCCCTCCCGCCCCCGCACGGTGCACCGCGCTCCCGGCACGGCCCGCCCGCGTGAACTCGTCGCGTTATGTTCGCACGGATTTAACACGGCGCGGGCGGTCGAGCGCACTGCGGATGCCCGTTCCGTTCCCACGCACCATGGCTGGTCGCCGCCCCGATGCGAAGATTCCGGCCACCCTTGACGCCCCTTTTACGCCGGCGATTGCATCGCTGCGTCCGCCACCGGCCGCCGCCGAAACCCGCTGCCGAACCCGCCGCAGAATCCCGCCGCAGAAAGGGGAGCTTCGATGACGAACCCTCCTCCTTGCCCGCCGATCACCCGCCGGGCCCTGATCACCCGTCTCGGCATCCCGCCCACCCTCGCCTGGGGCTACCTCGGGCTGCTCCTCTTCATGGTCGGAGACGGAGTCGAGTCCGGCTACCTCTCGCCGTACCTCATCGACCGCGGCATCCCGGAGTCCCGGGTCGCGCTCCTCTTCACCGTCTACGGCATCGCCGCCGCCGTCGCCGCCTGGCTCTCCAGCGTGCTCGCGGACCTGTGGGGCCCGCGCCGGGTGATGTGGACCGGCCTCGCCGTCTGGGCCGCCTTCCAGCTGCTCTTCCTCGCCGCCGCCATCCCGGCGTCCAGCTATCCGCTGATGCTGCTCGGCTACGGCCTCCGCGGCCTGGGCTACCCGCTGTTCGCCTACGGGTTCCTGGTCTGGATCGCCGGCGTCGCGCCCCGGGCACGGCTGGGCGCGGCGATGGGCTGGTTCTGGTTCGCGTTCACCGGCGGGCTGCCGACGCTCGGTTCCCTCGTCGCCGGCGGGCTGATCCCGCACATCGGCGCATACGCCACGCTGTGGGCGGCGCTGGCACTGGTGGCCGCGGGCGGGCTGATCGCGCTGCTGCTCGTCCGCGACGACCAGGGCGGCAAGCGGCAGCGGCCGGCCGGCGAGGGGCCACTGGCCACGCTGCTCGGCAGCGTCACGATCCTCTGGCGCAACCCCCGGGTCGGCGCCGGATCCGTGGTACGGGTCATCAACACCGCATCGCAGTTCGGGTTCTTCGTCATCCTGCCGGTCCACTTCACCAGGACCGTCGGCTTCGGCCTCACCCAGTGGCTGCACCTGCTCAGCGCGATGTTCGCCACCAACATCTTCGCCAACCTGCTCTTCGGCGTCGTCGGCGACCGGCTCGGCTGGCGGCGCACCGTCGCCTGGTTCGGCGGCGCCGGCTGCACCCTGAGCACCCTGCTCCTCTTCTACGTCCCGACGACCGCCGGCCCGAGCTTCCCGCTCGCCTTGGCCGTGGCCGCGTTCTACGGGGCTACGCTGGCGGGATACGTACCGATATCAGCGTTGATGCCCTCTATGGAGCCGCGACACAAGGGACAGGCGCTGGCCGCGCTCAACCTGGGCGCCGGCGCCAGCACCTTCGTCGGACCCGCCGTCGTCGCGGCCTTCGTCGGGCCGCTCGGCGTCGAAGGGGTGGTCTGGATCTTCGCGGGGATGTACGCGGTGAGCACCGTACTCACCCTCTTCCTGAAGCTGCCGGACGAGTCGACCGCGGGGGCGGGCGCCGGCCGGGACGCCGCCGCGGCGCACACCGCCCCGGCCCGGGCGTGAAGGGACCCCACTGATGTCCGTACTGACCGTCGACGTCGGCACCACCGTCATCAAGTCCGTCGTCTTCGACGACCGGGGCACCGAGATCGCGGTCTCCCGGGTCGCCACCGAAGTGCTCCGCCCGCACCCCGGATGGGCCGAACAGGACATGGACGCCGTCTGGCACGCCGTGGTCCGCACCGTCCGCGAGGTCCTCACCGAGCTGACCGACCCGGTCCGGCTGGTCTCCTTCACCGCGCAGGGCGACGGCGCCTGGCTCGTCGACGACCGCGGGCGTCCCACCGGCCCGGCGATCCTCTGGTCCGACGGCCGGGCCGGCGACCAGCTCACCGCCTGGCAGCGGGACGGGGTCCTGGAAGCGGCCTTCCGCCGCAACGGCTCGCTGACCTGCACCGGCATGCCCAACGCCCTCTTCAGCTGGCTCGCCGCCCACGACCCGGACCGGCTCGCCCGCTCCGCCACCTCGCTCACCGCCGCCGGCTGGCTCTTCCTCCGCCTCACCGGCGTCCGCGCCAGCGACGAATCGGACGCCTCGGCGCCGTTCCTCGACCACACCACCGGCGACTACGACCCGGAGATCCTCGACCTGTTCGGCCTGTCCGCGTACGCCCGGCTGCTGCCCACCGTCCTCGGCGAGTCCCAGCGGATCGCCGAGCTCACCCGCGAGGCCGCGGACCGGCTGGGGCTGCCGGCCGGGCTGCCCGTCGTGATGGCCCCGTACGACATCGCCGCCACCGCCCGCGGCGTCGGCGTGGTCAACCCCGGCCAGGCGTGCAGCATCCTCGGCACCACACTGTGCACCGAGATCGTCCGCACCGGGATCGACACCACCGGCGAACCGTCCGGCATCAACATCGCCTACCGCGGGCGCGAACGGGTGCTGCGCGCCTTCCCCACCCTCAACGGCGCCGAGGTCCTCGGCTGGGCGGCCCGGATGCTGCACCTCCCCGGTCCGCCGGAACTCGCCCGCCTGGCCTTCGCGTCGCGGCCCGGCGCCCGCGGGCTGATGTTCCTGCCGTACCTCTCCCCGGCCGGCGAGCGCGCGCCGTTCCTCGACCCGGCCGCCCGCGGCTCCTTCTGGGGCCTGTCCCTGGAGCACACCCCGGCCGACCTCGCCCGCGCCGTCTTCGACGGGCTCTCGCTGGTCCTGCGCGACTCGCTGGCGGCGGCCCGTACGGACGTCACCGAGCTGCGGCTGTGCGGCGGCGGCGCCAACAGCGACGCCTGGTGCGCGCTGATCGCCGACGCCACAGGGGTGCCCACCGCCCGCTCCCAGGACACCGAACTCGGCGCCAAGGGGGCCTTCCTCACCGGCCTGGTCCGCACCGGCGCGGAGAGCAGCATGCACCGCGCCGCGGACAAGTACGTACGGATGCAGCGGAGTTGGCAGCCCGATCCGGCGCGCACGGAGTTCTACACCGCGCTCTACGAAGACTTCCTCCACTGGCGCGCCGTCGCCCGGGAGGCGGGCTGGCGGGGCGCCGCGACCCCGCCCGCGGACGCCGGGCGGAGGGCTCCCGGTACGTCCGGTACGTCCGGCGCGGCCGACTCGTTCACAGCACGCCGCATCGACACCACCCACCACCCCGCCGCGACCCCTGCCCCTGGAGGCACCCGTGTCTGACCAGCACCCTCCCGGAAGTACCGCTCCCCTCGACGGCATCTGGCTCGGCCTCGACCTCGGCACCCAGAGCGCCCGCTGCCTCGCCGTCGACGGCACCGGGCAGGTCCTCGCCACCGCCGCCCGCCCGCTCACCAGCCGGCGGGTGGGCAAACGCCATGAGCAGGACGCCGAGGAGTGGTGGAGCGCGCTGTCCGCGGCCTGCCGGGAGGCGCTGGAGGGCATCGACGCCGGCCGGGTCCGCGGGCTGGCCATCGACGGCACCTCCGGCACCGTCCTGCTCGCCGACGCGCACGGCACCCCGCTCACCCCGGGGCTGATGTACGACGACGGGCGCGCCGCCGACCAGGCCGCGGCGGTCAACGAGGCCGGGGGAGCGGTCTGGCGCGAGCTGGGCTACCGCGGCATGCCGCCGTCCTGGGCGCTGCCCAAGCTCCGCTGGCTGCTGGACCACGAGCCGGGACTCGCCAACGGCACCCGGCTGCTGCACCAAGTCGACACCATCACCTGGAAGTTGGCGGGACGTCAGGTACCGAGCGACGCCAGCCACGCGCTCAAGACCGGCTACCACCTCGTCGAGGAGCGCTGGCCGCACGAGGTGCTGGACCGGCTCGGCGTACCGGG
Organism: Streptomyces sp. CT34; assembly: GCF_000805335.1. Lineage (GTDB taxonomy): Bacteria > Actinomycetota > Actinomycetes > Streptomycetales > Streptomycetaceae > Streptomyces. The sequence continues at coordinate 7,440,573 of NZ_KN708638.1, forward strand.
GGCCCTGCTGCCCGACGTCGTACGGCCCGGCACCGTACTCGGCACCGTCTGCGCCGAGGCCGCCGACGCCACCGGCATCCCCGCCGGAACGGCCGTCGTCGCCGGCATGACCGACGGCTGCGCAGCGCAGATCGGTGCCGGCGCGCTCACCCCGGGCGCCTGGAACGCGGTGCTCGGCACCACCCTCGTCCTCAAGGGCAGCAGCGACCACCTGATCCGCGATCCGGCGGGCGTGGTCTACTGCCACCGCGGCCCCGGCGAGACCTGGCTGCCGGGCGGCGCCTCCAGCAGCGGCGCGGGCGTCATCTCCCAGTACTTCCACAGCGAGAACCTCGACGTGCTCACCGAGCAGGCCGCCGCCCTGGACCCGGACGCGGTCGCCTACCCCCTGGTCTCCACCGGCGGCGAGCGCTTCCCGTTCCGCGCCCCCGAGGCCGAACCCTTCATCCTCGGTGAAGTCCCCACCCGCGCCGCCGAGTTCCACGCCTATCTGCTCGGCGTCGCCTGCGTCGAACGGCTCTGCTTCGACTACCTCGACCACCTCGGCGCGCCCATCGACGGCCCGCTCACCCTCACCGGCGGCGGTGCCCGCAACGCCTACTGGTGCCGGCTGCGCGCCGAGGTCCTGGGCCGGCCCGTGCACGTCCCGGAGCACGCCGAAGGCGCCCTCGGCATGGCCGTCCTCGCCGCCACCGCCTCCGGCGCGAGCCTCCGGGACGCGGTCGCCGCGATGGTCCGCCCCGGCACCGAAGTCCGCCCCGACCCCGCCCGCACCGCCCGCTACCTCCCCGTCTACCTCCGCTTCGTCGACGAACTCACCCGCCGCGGCTGGCTCGAACCCGCCGTGGCCGACCACGCCCGCAGGAGGGCCGCGCAGTGACCGACTTCATCCTCGTACGCCACGGCGAGACCGTGTGGCATGCGGAGAACCGCTACGCCGGCCGCTCCGACGTCCCACTCACCGACCACGGGCGCGAACAGGCCCGCGCCCTCGCCCACTGGGCCGCCACCGCCGGCCTCACCGCCGTCTGGAGCTCCCCGCTCTCCCGCGCCCGGCTCACCGCCGCCCCCGCCGCCGACGCCTGCGGCCTGACCCCGCACACCGACGAACGGCTCTACGAGGTCGACTTCGGCCAGGGCGAGGGCCTGACCCGGGACGAGATGCGGCAGCGCTTCCCCGAGCGGCTGGCCGCCTTCCTCGCCGACCCGGTCGAGAACCACCTCCCCGGCGGCGAGCACCCGCGCCGGGCCGCCGAACGCGCCGCCGCCTGCCTCGCCGACATCGCCCGCGAACAGCCCGACGGCCGGGTGCTGCTGGTCGCCCACTCCACCCTCGTCCGGGTCCTGCTCTGCCACCTGCTGGGCATCCCGCTCCGCGACTACCGCCGGGTCTTCCCCCAGCTGCACAACGGCGCCCTCACCGAAATCCGGGTGGAGCACGGACGGACCGCGCTGCTGTGCCTCAACGCCCCCGCCCTCAACCGGACCCCCGCCCTGCACTGACCGGCCGCACGGCCACCACGCCCCCACCGCCTCCAGGAGACACCCCGCATGACCACCACCGTCCTCGCCGCCGGCAACCACTTCATCCACCCGAGCCTGTTCAGCGCGGCCGTACGCACCGCGGCCGGGGACACGCCCCTGGAGATACGCGAGCTCCAGTTCGGCTGGCCGCACACCCCCTTCGGCCCGGTCGCCGAGGTCATCGAGGCGTCCGGCACCGAGGACGAGATGATCGAGGCCCTCCAGGGCGTCGAGATCTGCGTCACCGAACACGGCCCGCTCACCGAGCGGATCCTCGCCCACTGCCCCGGCCTCAAGCTCTTCTGCACCAGCCGCGGCGGCCCGGTCAACGCCAACCTCGAAGCCGCCACCCGGCACGGCGTCGCCGTCTGCCACGCCCCCGGCCGCAACGCCACCGCCACCGCCGAACACACCCTCACCCTGCTGCTGGCCGCCGCCCGCGGCGTCGGCGACACCCACACCGACCTGCGCCGCGGCGTCTGGCGCGGCGACTACTACGACTACGACAACTGCGGTATCGAGATCGACGGCGCCACCGTCGGCCTGATCGGCTTCGGCGCCATCGGCAGCCGCGTCGCCAAGGTCCTGCACGCCATGGGCGCCCGGGTCCTCGTCCACGACCCCTACGTGCGCCCCGAGGCGCTGGCCGGCATCGCCGAGCAGGTCTCCCTCGACGAGCTGCTCACCCGCTCCCGCATCGTCTCGCTGCACGCCCGGGTCACCCCGGAGACCACCGGCATGATCGGCCGCGACCGGCTCGCCGCGATGCCGCGCGGTGCGGTGCTCGTCAACTGCGCCCGGGGCGCGCTGCTGGACTACGACGCGGTCTGCGACGCCCTGGAATCCGGGCAGCTGGCCGGCGCCGGCTTCGACGTCTTCCCCGAGGAGCCGATCCCGGCCGGCTCCCGGCTGCTGACCGCCCCCCGCGTGGTCCTCACCCCGCACATCGCCGGCGGCAGCCAGCAGGTCGCCCACAAGGCCGCGGCGATCGTCGCCGGCGACGTCGGCCGCTACCTGCGCGGCGAACCCCTCCGCCACCAGGCCAACGCCTGACACGCACCGCACACCGAAAGCGCCGGGCGGACTGGAAACCTCCAGCCCGCCCGGCGCTTTCCTGCCTGCTGCGGTCAGCGCCGCCGAACCAGCGGGAACGGCAGCGTCTCGCGGATCGACAGACCGGTCAGGAACATCACCAGCCGGTCCACGCCGATGCCCAGACCACCGGTCGGCGGCATCGCGAACTCCAGCGCCTGGAGGAAGTCCTCGTCCAGCTCCATCGCCTCCGGGTCACCGCCGGCCGCCAGCAGCGACTGCGCGGTGAGCCGCCGCCGCTGCTCGACCGGGTCGGTCAACTCCGAGTAGGCGGTGCCCAGTTCGGTGCCGAACGCGACCAGGTCCCAGCGCTCGGCGAGCCGCGGGTCGACCCGGTGCTGACGCGTCAGCGGCGAGACATCGGTGGGGAAGTCCTTGTAGAAGGTCGGCAGCGTGGTCTTCTCCTCGACCAGCCGCTCGTACATCTCCAGCACGATGTCGCCGCGGCCCATCTCCGGCTTCACCGGCACCGACGAGGCGTTGCACAGCCGCCGCAGCACATCGGGGTCGGTGTCCGCGTGGACCTCCTCGCCCAGTGCCTCGGAGATCGCGCCGTAGACGGTCTTGACCGGCCAGATGCCCGAGATGTCGTGCTCGACCAACCGTCCGTTCTTGTCCGCCTTGCGGGCGGTGGCGCTGCCGAACGCCGCGACCGCCGCGCCCTGGATCAGCTCCCGGGTCAGGTTGAGCATCACGTCGTAGTCGGCGAACGCCTGGTACGCCTCCAGCATCGTGAACTCGGGGTTGTGCTTGTACGAGATGCCCTCGTTGCGGAACGTCCGCCCCATCTCGAAGACCTTCTCCATACCGCCCACGCAGAGCCGCTTGAGGTACAGCTCCGGCGCGATCCGCAGATACAGGTCCAGGTCGTAGGCGTTGATGTGGGTGTGGAACGGACGGGCGTTGGCGCCACCGTGGATCTGCTGGAGCATCGGCGTCTCGACTTCGAGATAGCCGCGTTCGATCAGCCCCTGGCGCAGCGCCTGCACGGCCGTGCTGCGCGCCCGTACGGTGTCCCGCGCGTCCGGCGAGACGACCAGGTCCACATACCGCTGGCGGACCTTGGCCTCCGGGTCGGACAGACCGCGCCGCTTGTCCGGCAGCGGACGCAGGCACTTGGCGGTCAGCCGCCACCGGGTCACGAACACGGTCAGCTCGCCGCGCTCGCTGGTGCCGACCTCGCCCTCGGCCTCGACATGGTCACCGAGGTCCACGTCCGTGCCGAAGCGCTCCAGCAGCTCGGCGCCGCTGCCGTCCCGGGTCAGCGCGATCTGCAGATCGCCGGACCAGTCCCGCAGCACCGCGAAGAGCACGCCGCCGTGGTCGCGGGTGAGCAGCACCCGCCCGGCGACGGTGACGGTCTTGCCGGTACGCTCCCCGGCCGCCAGCTCCCGGTGCTCCTCGCAGACCTGGCCGAGGGTGTGCGTCCGCTGCACGCCGACCGGGTACGGATCCGTACCGGCCTCCCGCAGCCGCTCCAGCTTGCGGTGCCGCACCCGCACCTGCTCGGGCAGCGCGGCCAGCTCCTGCTCCCGCAGCTCCTTCTCGCCGGCCGGCGGCGCCTGCACCAGGCCGAGCTCGTCCAGCGACGGCAGACCCGCGGTGCTCGCCGGGGCCAGCACCCGCTTCTTGTGGCCCTTGCCCCACAGCTTGCCCAGGCTCGGCACGGCCACGAAGCCCTCGGCGATACCGGAGGCCATACCGATCCGGGCCAGCGCACCGGCGTCCGCGTAGCACAGGAACCGCGGGTACCACTCCGGGAGGTACTTCGAGTTCGAGCGGTAGAGCGCCTCCAGCTGCCACCAGCGGGAGAAGAACAGCAGCAGCCGGCGCCAGAACTTCAGCACCGGACCGGCGCCGATCCGGGCGCCCTCCTCGAAGGCGGACCGGAAGACCGCGAAGTTCAGCGAGATCCGCCGCACCCCGAGCGTGCCGGCCTGGGCGCACAGCTGGGCGACCATGAACTCCATCACGCCGTTGGGCGCGCTGCGGTCGCGGCGCATCAGGTCCAGCGAGATGCCGTCCTTGCCCCAGGGGACGAAGGACAGCAGCGCGATCATGTTGCCGTCGCCGTCGAAGGCCTCGGCCAGCAGGCAGTCGCCGTCCTGCTGGTCGCCCAGCCGGTCCAGCGCCATCGAGAAGCCGCGCTCGGTCTCGGTGTCGCGCCAGGCGTCCGCGCGGTGGATGACCTCCTGCATCTCCGCGTCGGTCAGCTCGGAGTGGCGCCGTACGCGGAACGTCGCGCCGGCCCGCTCGACGCGGTTGACGGCCTGGCGGGTGACCCGCATCTCACGGCCGTTCAGATCGAACCCGGCGACGTGCAGGATCGCCTCGTCGCCGAGTTGCAGCGCGCCCAGCCCGGCGCGGGCGAACGCCTTCGCGCCGTCCTCGCTGGCGCCCATGACGGCGGGCTGCCAGCCGTAGCGACCGGCGACCTCCAGCCACGCCTCGATGGCCGGCGCCCACGCCTCGCGGTCACCGACCGGGTCACCACTGGCCAGGCAGACCCCGGCCTCCACGCGGTAGGTCACGGCGGCCTTGCCGCTGGGGGAGAAGACCACGGCCTTGTCCCGGCGGGTGGCGAAGTAGCCCAGCGAGTCCTGGCTGCCGTACTTGTTCAGCAGCGCCCGGATGCGGTCCTCTTCGTCGCCGTGCAGCGCGGCTTCCATCCGCTGCGAGCGGAAGAGGGTGGCGGCGGCGTTCAGCAGCGCCAGCGCGCCCAGCAGACCGAGGACGGTGCCGGTCCAGTGCGGCGGATGCCCCTCGACGATCTTGCCGCCGACCAGCCCGCCGCAGACGCGGTTGGCGGCCCACAGCAGACGGTTGCCGCCGCCGTGCTCCAGCGACCCGGGCGTCAGCGAGACCAGCCCCCAGCCGAGCAGCACCGCCACCACGAGCCCGGCGCCCAGCACCAGGGCGGCCCGCAGGAACGCACCGCGCCGGGTGATCGCGTAGAACTCCCGGTGCGCGACCAGCAGCAGCACCAGTGCGCCCGCGCACAGCACCAGGGAGACGCTGTACTCCCAGTACCCGTCGGCCATGAACAGCGCGTCCGCGAGGACGTTCAGCAGCATGTACGCGACAACGAACCACAGGGCGACCCGTTTGCGCGCGGTCATCGCCGCGGCCAGCAGGAAGAGGAAGACCGCGTACGCGAAGTTCGGCTGCACCGGGATGGTGAGCGCGTCCAGCCAGTAGATCACCGAGTGGAGCGCACGCCGAAGCGGCCCGATCAGCGCCGTCAGGGCACAGAAAAGCCCCAGCACGCTGAAGATGATGGCGAAGCCATTGGGGACGCGGCGCCGGAAGCGCCGCCACCCCGTGAGTTGATCCTGGTCCTGCACGGTGCTCATTCCGTCACATTAGGCTCTGAAAGGGGTCAGCGGCTCGACACAAGAGGCCCTGCATCTCTGCCACTGGTTTTCTGCTGTTCTGCTGCCGACGGGACCGGCCGACCATCCAGTCTCCGATCCCGTCCCTCCTGTTGTCTCTCCCTCGTACGGGGGGTTCGGCGGCCGTCATGGGGGTCACCCACCTGGACCTTGCCATAATGCAGGCGTAAGTCCGAGTCCGGGAGTGGTGTAGGCGCCGGCATCGAGGTCCGCGCGCACGGCCCCGCTCCGGCCGACGGTGAAGCTCAGACCGTAGTCCTTGGTGAAGAAGCGGTCGCCGCCGGAGTCCAGACCGTTCAGTTCGGCGCGCAGTGTGACTTTGGTCCCCGGCTTCCACTCGTCCTTCGGCCGCCAGGCGATCCGGTCCTTGTCGTCCTTGGTGCGCGCCCAGGTCCACGACCCTTCGGTGGGCTCGTCGGCGGTCACCTTCAGCCGCCGCTCCACCGCCTCCCGCTGGGTCACCGGGAAGGCGAAGGTGAGGGTGATCGGCTCGGTGACGCCGATCACCTCGCCGGGCCGGGCCGGGCCGAGCTTCGCCCAGTTCCGCTTGGCCACCTTGCCGGTGGTCAGCGACTCCTTCGCCTCACCGGCATCGCCCTGCGGGTTCTTCGTGCGTGCGAGCACGGAGTACTTGGTGTCCGGCGCCGCCTTGGCCCGCGACGTCCACACCGTCCCGTCCCCGGAGAGCCCGCCGACCAGCTGCCGGCCCCGGGGGTCGGTCACCGTCACCTCGGTCAGCACGCCGCCGTCCGCGCTCACCCGCAGCCGGTCCCCGGCCTGCACCGTCGCCGTCCCGCTGGCCGACCCGAGCCCCACCTTCACCGGCTGCCCCTGGGATGCCGACGCCTTGGTCGCGTCGCACGCCGCGAGCGTGCCGAGGCCGATCAGCGGTACCAGCGCGAGAGCGGCATACAACGACCGTGTCGGCCGGCGGTGCCGGTCGGGGCTCTGGCTCATGGGCAGGGACTTTCCGTCTGCGGTGGGGGAACGGCGGCAATGTCGGCCGCTAAGACGGGCTTTCGCAACACTCCGTTGCGGGGAGTGATGTGATCCATGCCACAACTTTCCCGAGTTGTCGATCAATCCGTGAACAGTGGGGATGCGCCGGGAAGTTGAGACCCGGCCGACGCGTGACGGCCGCGCGCCGCCGCGCCGGAAGGAATCCCCGCCGGCGTCCCGTGACCCGCAGTGATCACCTGTTTGGAGCACCCGGAGTCGAACCGGACAAACCCCGAAATGCGCCAAACTGGCCGTCTCTTGCCGCCCGTTCGGGCGGCGGTCGAGGAGGTGTGGTGTCCATGGCCGTGTCCGTCTCGGTGGTCCTGCTGCTGGTGGTTCTGACGGTGATCTTCCTGCGCAGCGGCAAGCTCAAGTTCTCGCACGCCCTGGTCTGCGGGCTGCTCGGCTTCTATCTGGCGGGCAGCAGCCTCGCCCCGGACATCCACCACGGGCTCGCCGGCGCGGCCGATGTCGTCAGCAGCGTGCGCCCCTGACGGCGGCCGGCGCCCCGCCACCGTAACCGCTCGGTCGCCGAGCGTGTCAACCGCCGTGATCGGCTGCGACGGCCTCCTGCCACGACGGCTTCCTGCCGTCGCCGGCCGCGGGCGCGGTCACCCGGTGGAGAAGACCCCGATGGCGTTCGCCACCGGCCGTTCCCTGCCGGTCGACGTCGTCGGATGGTTGCGCACCCGCAGCTCCCGGTCGTCCGGGTCGCGGCTGACGAACGTCGATGAGCCGCCGCCGTCCAGATCCATCGCCTCCCGGGCCCCCAGCCGCACCATCAGCTCCGCCAGCTCGCGCACCGTCAGCCCCGTCTGGTGCCGCCCCTTCTCCCCATCCGTCGCCATCAGGTAGAGCTTCCGGCCCCGGTCCGCGATGCCCACGGAGGTCCGCATCGTCACCGCGACGGTGTTCAGCCCGCCCGCCGGCCGGGCGTTCCGCACGATCGGGAAGCCGCCGACCGCGAACCGCGGCCGGCCCGGCCGCTGCCCGACCAGCCGGTGGCCGATCCGCACCCGCTCGCCGACACGCAGCGTGCGCAGCAGCCGCGCCCCCGCCTCCCGCCCCAGCAGCACCACGCTCCCGGACGCGATCTCCCCCTTCCCCGGCCTCCGGCCCACCGTGGCCACCCGCCCCCGCCGGACCGTGACCTCGGCGGTGTCCTTGGTGCACCCCGCGCTGCGGTTGGTGTCGGTGCCGCAGACCGCGCGCTCGCGGGACACCGGGCCCCATGCCGGGGTGTACGCGCCGATCCCGCCCACCGGCAGCGCGTACTGGTTCAGCCCGCGCAGCCGCCAGGAGCCGCCGGCGCTGCGGACCGTACCGCGCAGCGCCAGCCGGTCCAGCCGGGCACGGTGGTCGCGGCCGACGGTGAGGACGTCCTCGGTGGTCGCGCCGGGCGGCAGCACCGGACCGAACCGCTGGCCGTTCGGCACCGCGCCCTTCAGCTCCCGGCCCGAGGCCACCGCGGGCCCGACCGCGGCACCGGTCACCGCGACACCCGGGTGCCGGGTCTCGCTGATGTCGAAGAAGTCGCCGTTGACGGCCCCCACCACGTCCTCGTCGTCGGCCAGCTCGGACACCGGGGCGCGCTCGGCGACCGCCCGCGGGTGCAGCAGATCCACCGAGACGTCCCGATCGGACAGGTCGACGGTCAGCAGATGGCCGTGCACGATGCCGCGCGGCAGCCGCATCCGGAACTCGGCGTAGGTCACGCCGGGGGCCACCCGGACCGCGTCCGTACGCTCGATGCCGTGGCCCGCGGCGGCGGCCCGGCCGCCGTCCGCGAGCCCGCCGCCGACCAGGACGCCCCATGCGACCAGCACCGTCGCCGTCGCCCGGACCCGGCCGAATCGCTGTTTCACGAAAGCCCCCTGACGTCGCGTCAACTGTCTCAGGTGCTTGAGGCGCTCACTATGACCCGCGGGTGTCGGGAATCCGTACACCTGCCGAACGGCCGTCGTGTCGCCCGGTGCGGGCGACGGTGCGCGGCATGATGCCCCGTCACATGTCCCCGTCCAGCAGGTCCTCGCAGAAGGGCGCCCCGTTGACCAGGTCCATGTAGCGCGCCCAGTCCCAGTGCGGGCCGGGATCCTTGTGGTCGGTGCCGGGGACCTCGACGTGCCCGATGATGTGCTTGCGGTCCTTGGGGATGCCGTAGCGGTGGCAGACGGCGGCGGTCAGCAGCGCGGACCGGGTGTAGAGGGCGTCGGTGAACCACTTCGGGTCGTCGATCCAGCCCTCGTGCTCGATGCCGATGCTGCGGGTGTTGTAGGCCCAGTTGCCCGCGTGCCAGGCGACATCCCGCTCGTGGACACACTGGGCGGTGTAGCCGTCGGCGGACCGTACGACGTAGTGCGCGGCGGCCTTGTGGGCGGGGTCCCGGAAGAGCCGGAGGGTGTCCGGGAAGCTCTCCTGGGTCACATGGATCACGATCATGTCGATCGGGTACTGCGACGGGCGGTGGGCGGCAGTGAAGTTGGCGGGGTCGGCCGGGGTCCAGTGGACCGGGGGGTAGGCGCCTCCGCCTGCGGGCCGTTTCCGGGGTGGCGCGGCGGCGGAGGCCGCGGTGAGGGGGGTGAGTGCGGCGGCCGCGGCGAGCGCGGCCGCGCCGGTGAGCAGCCGCCGGCGGGCCGGGAGGTGCGGTTCGGGCTCCATGTGAACTCCTGACAAGGACCGAGGGGGGTCGCGTACATGTCACGCACATGCCGATGCATTCATCATGCGCAGCGGTGCGCGCCCTGCCAAGGGAAGGGCCGTTGTGTCAATGGCTTGACCAAAGACGGACCGCGGTGGTTCGAAGGAGCCGGATCACCCCTGATCGGACGTCACCCGGGTGCCGGAGCAAGGATCCTGACGGGGGGGCGGGAACGGGTGCCGGCCGGCCCCGGGTGACGTCGCCGGGCCGTGGTCAGTGGCCGATCTCGACGTCCTCCAGCACGCCCAGTGCGTCCGGCACCAGAACCGCCGCCGAATAGTAGGCGCTGACCAGGTACTTGATGACGGCCTGCTCATTGATGCCCATGAAGCGCACCGACAGACCAGGCCGGTACTCGTCCGGGATGCCGGTCCGGTGCAGCCCGATCACGCCCTGGTTCTCCTCGCCGACCCGCATCGCGATGATCGAGCTGGTCTGGTCCGGGTGGACCGGGATCTTGTTGCAGGGCAGCAGCGGGATGCCCCGCCAGGCGCGCACCACCGTTCCGTCGATCTCGGTGTTCGCCGGGTAGATCCCGCGTGCGTTCCACTCCCGGCCGATGGCCGCGATGGTGCGCGGATGCGCCAGCAGGAACTGGGTCTTGCGGCGCCGGGAGATCAGCTCGTCGAGGTCGTCGGGGGTGGGCGGGCCGGTGCGGGTGTGGATGCGCTGCTTGAGGTCGGCGTTGTGCAGCAGTCCGAACTCACGGTTGTTGATCATCTCGTGCTCCTGGCGCTCGCGCAGCGCCTCCACCGTGAGCCGCAGCTGCTGGTCCAGCTGGTTCATCGGGTCGTTGTAGAGGTCGGCGACCCGCGAGTGGATCTTCAACACGGTCTGTGCGACGCTGAGTTCGTACTCCCGCGGCGCGCGCTCGTAGTCGGCGAAGGTGCCCGGCAGCTCGGGCTCGCCGACATGGCCGGCGGCCAGTTCGATGGCCGCCTCGCCGTGCTTGTTCTGCGCCGGCACCAGCGCCGTACGGAAGTTCTCGACGTGCTCGCGCAGCGCCTCCGAACGGCCCAGCACGTCTTCGTACTCGGCGCGGGTCAGCGTCAGCGCGGTGCCGCGGGTGACCGCCCGTACGGTGTGCTCCCACTCGGCGTCCGGCGTCAGCAGCGCCGCCTCGCCGACCGCGTCGCCGCCGACGAGCACCGCCACCACGGTCTCGTCGCCGTACTTGCCGGTGCCGATCCGGTCGAGCTTGCCGTGGGCGATCAGGATGACCTGGTCGGTCGGCGTGCCCCGTTCGGCGAGGACGTCACCGGGGGCGAAGTCGCGCTGGACGAACCGGTCGGCCAGCGCCTCCAGCGTCGGGTTGTCGTCGAGGCCGCGCAGCGGCGCCATTTCCCGCAACTCCTGGGGAATGACCCGGACTTCGGCGCCCTGGGTGGTGAACTCCACCCGGCCGTCGCCGAGTGTGTGGGTCAGTCGCCGGTTCACGCGGTAGGTGCCGCCGTTGACCTGCGTCCAGGGCAGGATGCGCAGCAGCCACCGCGAGGAGATGCCCTGCATCTGCGGGGGCGTCTTGGTCGTGGTCGCCAGTTTGCGGGCGGCGGCGGTGTCCAGGCTGGTGCGGATCTGCTCGATGCCGGACGCCTGCGGGCCGGACGTGGGGTCCACCGATGTGGTCATGGCGAGGATTCACCTGTTCTGTTCGGTACGTAACGCTCTGCACGAGCGGTGAAGAAGGCAGGGAGGAAGAGGAGCGGAGGGGCCGGAATGCCGGGGTACGCGGTGCGGACGGACGGCGAGGCGGTTTCCCCTCAGTGGCCGATTTCCACGTCCTCCAGGACACCGAGCGCATCGGGAACGAGAATGGCCGCCGAATAGTAGGCGCTGACGAGATAGTTCATGATGGCCGTGTCGTCGATTCCCATGAAACGCACCGAAAGGCTCGGCTCGTATTCATCCGGAATTCCACTGCGGTGCAGACCGACCACACCTTGCCTGTCCTCGCCGGTGCGCAGCAGCAGTACCGAACTCGTCCGCTCCTTCGTCACCGGGATCTTGTTGCACGGGAAGATCGGCACCCCGCGCCAGGACGGCACCGAGTGACCCATGAAGGAGACCGGGTCCGGGTACAGCCCGCGGGCGCTGCACTCCCGGCCGATCGCCGAGATCGTCTTGGGGTGCGCCAGCAGGAAGCCCGGGTCCTTCCAGACCGTCGCGAGGAGTTCGTCGAGGTCGTCGGGGGTGGGCGGGCCGGTGCGGGTGGGGATGCGCTGCTTGAGGTCGGCGTTGTGCAGCAGCCCGAACTCGGGATTGTTGATCATCTCGTGCTCCTGGCGCTCGCGCAGCGCCTGGACCGTGAGCTTCAGCTGCTCCTCGACCTGGTTCATCGGGTCGTTGTAGAGGTCGCCGACCCTGGTGTGGGTGCGCAGTACGGTCTGCGCGACGCTGAGTTCGTACTCCCGCGGGGCCGGCTCGTAGTCGACGAAGGTACTGGGCAGCGACGGCTCGCCGTGGTGGCCGGAGGCGACCGCGACGGCGGATTCGCCGCTGGCGTTGGTCGGCGGCCCGGCGCCGTCGGCGGCCGACGCGAGATGGTCGCGCAGCGCGTCGGAGCGGCCGATGACCTCTTGGGCGTCCGGCCGACTCAGTGCCATGACCGTCACCCGGGTCACCGCGCGATAGCTGAACTCCCAGTCGCCGTCCGGGCTGGTGAGCGGTTCGTCGCCGAGGTGGTCGCCGCCGGCCAGCGCTTCGAGGACGGTCGCGTCGCCGTACTTGCCGGTGCCGATCCGGTCGACCCGGCCGTGCGTGATCAGCACCACCCGGTCGTGCGGCGTACCGGCCTCGGCGATCAGGTCACCGGGCGCGTACTCGTGCTGAGTAAACCTTTCGCCGAGTGCCGCGAGCACCTCGGTGTCGGTGAACTCCCACAGCGAGGGCAGTTCGCGCAGCTCGTCGGGGATGATCGAGACCTGGGTGCCGATGATGTCGAAGTCGATCCGCCCGTCGCCGACGGTGTAGGCCAGCCGTCGGTTGACGCGGTACGTACCACCCGAGACCTGCACCCACGGCAGGAGCCGCAGCAGCCAGCGGGAGGTGATTCCCTGCATCTGCGGAGCGGTCTTGGTGGTGGTCGCCAAATTCCGTGCGGCTGCGGTACTCAGACTGGAATTCGGGGTCTCTTCGGTGCTTCCGGGCAGTGCTTCGCCGGCAATCGTCACCATGTCACCTATCTCGTGGAGAGTGCGGCGCGGACCGTCCGGAGAGCGCTCGGCGGAGCTCCCCGGCAGCTCGCCGCATCGAAGATAGTGGCGTGCCTTTTAACCGTACAATCGCTCGATGGGGTGGCATGGAATTCGGCTTCCCTGGAAAGGGTTTAGCGGTTTTCAGCGCCGGGCACAGTGCGTCGGGGAAAAGGTCAGCGGATCGTCCAGAACGGCCCGGAGCGCGGCGTGCGCCGCACCGAACAGCGGGCCGTCGGCCCCCAGTTGGGACACCTTTACCAACGGCCCGCTGCCAACGGCAGGTTGGGCTGCGACAGTCGTCCGCTGCGTCAACTCACGCTCCAGGGACGGCAGAACCCACGGCGCCAGCCCGGCCAGCGAACCGCCGAGGACCACCGCCCGCGGATCGAGCAGATTCACCGCACCGGCCAGCGCGATCCCCAGTGCGCTGCCCGCCTCGTCCAGGGCGCGGACCGTCGCCGGGTCCCCGTCGGCGGCGCGCCGCGCCAGCAGCGCGACCGCGGCCCCCGGCCGGCCGGCCGCCGCCCGCTCCGGTGCGAGCCCGCCGGCGCGCAGTACGGCCCGCTCGCCCGCATACTGCTCCAGGCAGCCCCGCCCGCCGCAGCCGCACCGGCGGCCCTCCGGGTGGACCGGAACGTGCCCCAGTTCACCGGCGAATCCGCGGGCGCCCCGCAGCAGTTGGCCGTCCACCACGACCGCGGCGCCGATGCCGATCTCGGCCGAGACGTGCAGGAAGTCCGGCGGCGCGGGCCGGCCGGTGCCGCCGCCCAGTCGCAGTTCGGCGAGCGCGCCGAGGTTCGCCTCGTTCTCCACGGTGAGCGGCACCGCCCCGGCGCCGTACTCCGGGGCCAGGGCGGGCGCCAGGTCGGTGTCGCGCCAGCCGAGGTTGGGGGCGTGCACCACCGTCGTCGAGCCCCGGGCCACCAGCCCCGGGACGGCGACCGCCAGTCCGGCCGGCCGCAGTCCCTCGGCGGCGATCCCCGTCCGCACCTCCGCCAGCAGCGCGGCCAACTGCCGGAGCACCGGCCCCGGTTGGCTGTGCCGGTTCGCCGCGTCCGCCGCCACCCGGGCGCGGACCCGGCCGCGCAGGTCGACCGCGCACACCGCCAGGTGGTCGACGCCTATCTCCGCCCCGATCCCGGCCGGTCCCCGGTCGCTGACCGCCAGTTCACTGCCCGGCCGCCCGCGCCCGCCGGTCGCCGCCGGCCCGCTCTCCACCAGCAGCCCGGCCCGTAGCAGGGCGTCGACCAGCGGCGCCACGCCCGCCCGGGTCAGCCCGATCCGCGCCGCGACCCCCGGCCGGGACAGCGGTCCGTCGGCCGCCACCGCCCGCAGCACCCGGGCCAGGTTGCGGCGGCGGATGCCCTGCGGGGTGTCGTCGGTGGGGGCGGGCATGGCGGTCTCCCGATAGATGGCGGTCTCCTGATAGGTCGCAACAGGCTTTCTGATACGGCGAGTTGGGTGATTCCGTAAAGGGTGAAGCGGGCCCGGGATTCCGGCGGCGGGAGGTCAGCGGCGGCCGAGCAGGGCCGCTCCGTCGGCGAGCGTCGCCGCCAGCCGGTCGCAGGCGGCGGTGTCCCGCTCCACCGCCTCGAACGCCGCACCACGGGCTGTCCCCCAGCGGCGCGCCACCGCCGCCGGATCCTCGCCCAGCAGCAGCCCGGCCGCCTGCGCCGCGGCGCCGAGCGCCACCAGCTCCCGCGCCTCGGGCACCACCACCGGGCGCCCGGAGAGCCGCCGTACGGTCTCCCGCCAGGCGCGGCCCCGGGCCCCGCCGCCGATCAGCAGCAGCGGCGCGTCCGGTGCGGCATCCGCGTCGAGTACCTGGTCCAGGGCCTGGAGCAGCGCGAACACCGCACCGTCGTACGCCGCTTGAAGGAGCTGGCCGGCCGTGGTGTCGTGCCGCAGGCCGTGCAGCAGCCCCGAGGCGTGCGGCAGATTCGGGGTCCGCTCGCCGTCCAGGAAGGGCAGCAGTACCGCGCCGCCGCCCGTCTCGACGGCCTCCCGGTCGCGGCCGAGCAGCGCCGCCACCCGGTCCACGGCGAGTGTGCAGTTCAGGGTGCAGGCCAGCGGCAGCCAGTCGCCGCGGGCGTCGGCGAAGCCCGCGACGATCCCGGTCGGATCGGTCGGCCGGCGGGTGGCGACCGCGTAGACCGTGCCGGAGGTGCCCAGGCTCAGCACCGGCTGCCCGGGGCGCAGGCCCAAGCCCAGCGCCGCTGCCATGTTGTCGCCGGTCCCGGCGGCCACCAACGCCCCCTGAGGGAGCGGCAGTTCGGTGCTCCGTACGGTACCCGCGGCCTCGCCGGGCAGCGCCACCCGCGGCAGCTTCTCCGGGGCCAGTCCGACGTGCTCCAGGATCTCGGTGTCGTACGCCCCGGTGGCCGAGGCCCACCAGCCGGTCCCGGACGCTTCCCCGCGGTCGGTGACGCCCTGGCCGGTCAGCCGCTGCGTCAGGTAGTCGTGCGGCAGCCGGACCGCGGCGGTGGCCTCGGCCGACTCCGGCTCGTTGTCGCACAGCCAGGCCCACTTGGCGATGGTGAACGCGGACCTCGGCACGCTTCCGGTCCGCTGCGCCCAGACCTCGGCGCCGCCCCGCTCCCGGATCAGCCGCTCGCTCTGCGGCGCCGCCCGGACGTCGTTCCACAGCAGCGCCGGGCGGACCGGTGCGCCGGCCGCGTCCAGGGCGACCAGCCCGTGCTGCTGCCCGGCGACCGACACCGCGGACGCCTGCCGGGCCACCGCCCCGCACCGGTCCAGCGCCTCGCCCAGCGCCCGCCACCACTGCTCCGGGTCGCTCTCCTTGCCGCCGGGTGCGCCCCCGTCCGCTCCGGTGCCGCCGCTGACGGTGTGCGGGGCCTGGCCCCGGGCCAGCACCTCGCCGGTCTCCGCGTCCACGACCAGCGTCTTGGTGGACTGCGTCGAGCTGTCCACCCCGACGACGAGCGGTCCGGCCGACTGTGCGCCCATCGTGCACTCTCCCTTGGCGGCTGGTGGTCCGGGGCGCTGACTCCCCCGGGGTGCCCGGTGGTCCGGGTTCCTCTCAGGGGGTTCCCCGGTGTGCTGCCGCATATTAATTTGTCCGCGACGGAATTTGTAAAGCTCGTTGACGAAATGGGTGGGGCGCGGCGCCGGACGCCACGACCGGGTGTGCCGGCCCGCACCGCAGCCCGGACGACCCGACCGAGGGAGCCGCCATGAGCCATCACCCCGTGCCCGCGGACAAGTTCAGCTTCGGACTGTGGACCGTCGGTTGGCAGGGCCGGGACCCCTTCGGGGACGCCACCCGCCCCGCCCTGGACCCGGTCGAGGCGGTGCACCGACTGGCGGAGCTGGGCGCGTACGGCGTCACCTTCCACGACGACGACCTGATCCCGCCCGGCTCCGGCGACCGCGCCCGCGAGGCCGCCGTCAAGCGCTTCCGCACGGCGCTGGACGCCACCGGCATGGCCGTCCCGATGGCCACCACCAACCTCTTCACCCACCCCGTCTTCAAGGACGGCGCCTTCACCGCCAACGACCGCGACATCCGCCGTTACGCCCTCCGCAAGACGCTGCGCAACATCGACCTCGCCGTCGAACTGGGTGCCCGTACCTATGTGGCCTGGGGCGGCAGGGAGGGCGCGGAATCCGGCGCGGCCAAGGACGTGCGCGCCGCGCTGGACCGGCTGAAGGAGGCGTTCGACCTCCTCGGGCAGTACGTCACCGAGCAGGGCTACGACCTGAGGTTCGCGATCGAGCCCAAGCCCAACGAGCCGCGCGGGGACATCCTGCTGCCCACGGTCGGCCATGCCCTGGCCTTCATCGAACGGCTGGCGCGCCCCGAGCTCTACGGCGTCAACCCGGAGGTCGGCCACGAGCAGATGGCCGGTCTGAACGTCCCGCACGGAGTCGCCCAGGCCCTCTGGGCGGGCAAGCTCCTCCATATCGACCTCAACGGCCAGAGCGGTGTCAAGTTCGACCAGGACCTCCGCTTCGGCGCCGGCGATCTGCGGGCCGCGTTCTGGCTGGTCGACCTGCTGGAGAAGGCCGGCTACGACGGTCCCCGGCACTTCGACTTCAAGCCGCCGCGCACCGAGGACCCGGACGGCGTCTGGGCCTCGGCGGCGGGTTGTATGCGCACCTACCTGCTGCTCCGGGAACGCGCGGCGGCCTTCCGCGCCGACCCGGCGGTCCAGGAGGCGCTGCGGGCGGCGCGGGTCGGCGAGCTGGCGCGGCCGACCGCCGAGGACGGCCTGGCGGGACTGCTGGCCGACCGCGGCGCGTACGAGGAGTTCGACGCGCGGGAGGCGGGTGCCCGGGGGATGGCGTTCGAGCGGCTGGACCAGCTGGCGGTGGACCACTTGATGGGGGCGGCCGGCTGATGGGGGCGGACGGCTGACGGAACGGAGCGGCGCCCCGAGGGGTGGCCGGCTCGGGGGCGTTCGAGTGCCCTCGAAGGGGCCGGCTGGGGGGGCCGAGTTGGGTTCCCTCAGCCGAACAGCTCGCGGACGAACCGGAGTTCCGCCGCCCGCTGCTGTCCGCCGCCGCCCTCATGGGCGTTGAAGCGCCATACCTGGAGCTGCTTCTCGCCCGCGTAGTGGTGGTACGCGGCGAAGCCGGTGGACGGCGGCACGACGGCGTCGCGCAGGGCCGTACCGAAGAGCGCCGGGGCGCTCGCGCGGGCCGCGAAGTTCAGTCCGTCGAAGTGGTCGAGGGTGTGCAACGCGGCGTCTACATGGGTGCGTTCGCCCGCGAAGTAGCGGACCAGTTCGCCGTACGGCCCCTCGTCGGTGATGTCGAGGGCGCGCCGGATGTGTGTCAGGAACGGCACGTCGATCAGCGCGCCCGCGAGCCCCGGGACCAGCCCCGTCATCGCCAGCGCGAGGGCGCCGCCCTGGCTGCCGCCCGCGACCACGATCCGCTCCGCGTCCACCGCGGCGTGCCCGCGGGCCGCCTCCACGGCCCGGACCGCGTCGGTGAACAGCCGGCGGTAGTAGTAGTCGTCGGGGTCGAGCAGGCCCTGTGTCATCTTGCCCGGTACGCCGGGGTGCCGGGCGCCGACCGGATCGGGTGTGTCACCGGGCCGGTTGGGGCCGCTCTGCCCCCGGGTGTCCATGACGAGCGTGGCGTACCCGGCGGACGGCCACAGCAGCCAGTCGTGCGGCAGCAGCCGGCCGCCGCCGTAGCCGAGGTACTGCACGATGCAGGGCAGCGGGCCGGCGGCCGACCGCGGGCGCAGGAACCAGCCGCGGATCCGGTGCCCGCCGAAGCCGGAGAACTCCACATCGGCGGTGTGCAGCAGCGCCAGCCCGGCATCGGCCTCGGTGAACCGCGCGTCGAGTTCATGGCCGCGGGCCTCGTCGAGCGTCCGCCGCCAGAACGCGTCGAACCCGGCGGGCTCGGGCAGCGGCGGGTGGTAACGGCGCAGCTCGTCCAGGGGCAGGTCGGTGAACATGGAGCACCTCCGGGCCGTTTCGGGCGTACACGTTAAGGTCTCTCCGGCGATCGCGAACCAGGGCCGGTCCTTGGCCGCTCGTCGCCAACGGTGCCCAACGGACGGACATTTCAGACCAGGGATGTTCGGGGTTGGCCACCACGTCCCTCACATCACCGTAAAGAAGCGATCATTTCCGCCATGAGCTATCCGCCGCCTCCGCCGTCGAACCAGCCGCCGCATCAGCCGGCCCCCGGCAACCCCGGTGGTTTCGGCCCGCCGGGCGGCGGCTACGAGCCCGGCGCGCAGGGCGCGGGGCAGGGCCCGTACGGTCCGGGCGGCTATGGGCCGGGCGGCTACGGACCGGGCGGACCGGCCGGGCCGCCGGGACCCGCGGACCCGTCGGCCGGTGCCGGACCGGTGCCCTCCGGCCCGTACGGCGCGTCCGGTGGCGGCGGCTTCGGGCCCCCTGGCTCGGGCGGTCCCGGCGGCCCTGGCGGTCCGGGCGGTCCGGGTGGCGCAGGCGGCCCCGGTGGCTGGCAGCAGCAGCCGCCGCCGGGCCCGCCGCAGCGGGGCGGCGGCAACGGCAAGGCGATCGCGCTGATCGTCGGCGTCGGTGCGGTCGTGCTGGCAGCCGTCATCGGCACCCTGGTCTGGGCCAACAGCGGCAGCGGTCGCACGAACCAGGCCAAGCCCTCAGGCTCCGGCCCCAGTTACCCGGCCGGCGCGAGCCCCTCCGACTCCGCCTCCGCGACCCCGTCCGGTGCCCCTTCGCCGTCCACGGCCCCCACCGGCCCGGGAGCCGGCGCGGTCTCGCCCACCGGCCGCACGACTCCCTTCTACGAACTGAAGCGGGGCGACTGCTACGACATCCCGCCGGGCGGCGACGGCGGTAACACCAACGCCGCCGCCTGCACCGGCGCCCATGACGCCGAGGTCGTCTTCGTCTACACCCTGCCGTTCGGCCTGTCGTCCGAGAACGAGATCAAGGACAAGGCATCGTCGCTCTGCGCCTCCGAACTGGAGAGCAAGGCGTCCAGGCAGCCGGCCGGAACCGCCGAGGGCACCTACGTCCAGTTCCCCAGCCTCAAGGGGTACAAGCTGGGCATCAAGTCGGTGATCTGCAGCCTGACGGCCAACAAGAGCGGCACCAAGAAGCTCACCAAGCCGCTGGTCTGAGGGGCGGGGAGAGGGAGCGGGGAGGGGAAGGGAAAGGGACAAGGGGACAGGGAGAGCACGCGCACGCAACAAGGGAGGGCACGCGCGCGCAACAGGCGGGGCGGCCGTAGGCGTGGCGAGCCGTCCTCTGCTACCTCAACGCCCCCAGCGCCGCCGCCAGTTCCGCGATCGTGTCCGGGCCCACCCGGCAGCAGCCGCCGATCAGCCGGGCGCCCGCGGCCACCCAGGCGGCGGCGCGATCCCCGCTGAACGCCGGGCTGCCGCGCCACGCCCGCGCCGTTGCGTCCCAGATCTCCCCGCTGTTGGGGTAGACCACCACCGGCTTGCCGGTGACCCGCGCCGCGATCTCCACCCCCCGGTCCGCGTCGTCCGGCGCGCAGCAGTTCACCCCGACCGCGATCACCTCGTCCGCCTCCGCGGCCGGCGCGAACGCCTCGGCCAGCGGCTGCCCGGCCCGCGTACGGTCCCCGGCCACGCTGTACGACAGATATGCCGGGACACCCAGGCCGCGCACCGCCCGCAGCAGCGCGACCGCCTCTTCCGCGTCCGGCACCGTCTCCAGCGCCAGGACGTCCGGCCGGGCGGCGGCCAGCACCTCCAGGCGCGGTCGGTGGAAGCGCTCCAGTTCGTCCACCGACAGGCCGTAGCGACCGCGGTACTCGGAGCCGTCCGCCAGCATCGCGCCGTAGGGACCGGCCGACGCGGCGACGTACAGCGGTGCGGCGACGCCGCCCGCCCGCGCCCGCGCGGCGGCCTCACGCGCCAGTGCCACGCTCCGGCCCATCAGCGCCGCGGCCTCCTCCGTGGCGATGCCGCGTCGCGCGAACCCCTCGAACGTCGCCTGATAGCTGGCGGTGATCGCCACCTGTGCGCCCGCCTCGTAGTACGCGAGGTGGGCCAGTACGACGGCCTCCGGCTCCTCGGCCAGCAGTCGGGCCGACCACAGTGCGTCGCCCAGGTCGTGGCCGGCGGACTCCAGTTGGTTCGACAGCCCGCCATCGAGGACGACCGGCCCCGCGGCGAGCGCCTCGGCGAACGAAGGCTCCGCCGCCGGGGAGGGCGACTGCGACGACGGCCCGCTCATGGCCCACCACCTCCCGGGATCATTCGTGCTCCACCGCCTGGATGTCCAGCTCGATCCGGATCGTGGCGCCGATCGTGGCGATGCCCCTGGCCAGCATCTTGCGCCAGTCCAGCGTGAAGTCCTCGCGGTGCAGTTCGGTGACGGCCGTGCACGCCGTACGGGTCTCGCCCGCGATGCCCGTGCCGATGCCCAGGTAGCGGGTGTCCAGCTGGACATTGCGGCTGACGCCGTGCAGATGCAGCACGCCCTGTACCGCCCAGCGGCTGCCGCCCTTGTGGACGAACCGCTCCGCGGCGAACTGGAGATACGGGTACCGCGCCACGTCCAGGAACTCCGCCGACCGCAGATGATCGTCGCGCATCCGCACTCCGGTGTCGATGCTGGCCGCGTCGATGGTCACCTCCACCCGGGAGTCCCGCATCCGCTCACCGATCCACAGCCCGCCCTCGAAATGGTTGAACCGGCCGTGGATCTCCGCCAGTCCGATGTGCCGGGCGGTGAAGCGGATGGCACTGTGGTCGGGGTCGATCCGCCACCGCCCCGGAGCGGGCAGGGGCAGCGCCGGTGCCAGTTCCAGGGCGATCGGCCGCGGCACGGTCCGCCGGCCCGCCACGACCACCGCCTCGATGCGTACCGGCCGGAAGCCGTCGGAGGTCACCGCGAGGCGGTACGTGGCGGGCGGCAGCGTCACGGTCAGCCTGCCGTTCGGGTCCGTCCGGCCGTGCGTCACGTCCTGACCGTCGGCGTCCCGGATCGCTATCTCGACTCCGGCCATCGGCAGGCCGACCGGATCGTGCACGGACAGGTCCAGCGCGCCCGCCCCTTGGGGGAGCGGTGACTGCGGGCTGTGCGGCGAACGGTCGCGCAGGCGCTGGAGGATGGCGAGCGGCATGACAGGACGGGGCCTCTCGGTCTATTCACGGAAAGAATCGTGGAAAAGGTGCAGATACCTCTCCATCCTGTCATTGCCGCGGAGCGGATCGGTCATCGGGTGTCAAGAGCCGGGGAAACGTGACTTCGGTCGCAGGGCTCCTCCATGGCGCGAGGGGTCCGCGCAGGGGGAAGGGGGAGGCGGGCGGCGACCGCGGTGGTCAGTCGCCGTCCGAGGGCATCGTCATCCCGGCCAGGGCCGCCGCCGGATCGTCCGTGGCCGGGCCGGCGGGCGTCCACCGGCCGGCTTCCTTCCGGTACGGCCACCAGCGGCCGTCGCGGCCGTAGCGGAGCTGGGCGTCGCCGCCGAGCACCGTCCAGCGGTTGCCGGTGGCGCGCAGCCGGGGCTGTGTCCCGCGGTCCTCCCAGGCAGTCGTGAGCCGTTCGCCGGCGCGGGCCAGCGCCTCGGGTCCCGGCGTCCAGTCCTCCTCCAGCACCGCCAGGCCGTCCGGGCCGCCCAGCTCCCAGGCCCGTACCGCCCGTGCCAGGCCCTGGGCGTCGCGTCCCGAACCGGCCGCCAGGCGCGCCGTTATGGCCGCGCCGGGCCCGCCTGCCGCCAGCCGCACGGCGTCCTGCCCAGGCGTCAGTTCGGGCGGCGGTGGGGTGTCGGGGTGCCACGGGGAGAGCGCCTCGGAGAGCAGCCGACGGGCGCGCGCCGCCGCCTCGCCGATCAGGAACTCCAGTGCGGCCACGTCGACACCGGGCGCGGGCCGGGTGCCGCCGCCGAGCACCGGAGCGCTGCCCGGCTGCGTGACCATCGGCGGCGGCGCGGGCAGTGGCGGCAGGATGTCCCGCGCGGCGTACGCCTCGGCGGCCGGTACCCCGGGTTCGTGCCCATTCCCTTGATCGGCCGCTGCCGTGTCGTCGGACGCGGCCCCGGAACGACTCGCGGGTTCGTCCGCGGTCGCCGCTTCGCCCGTGGTCACCCCGGCGCGAGCCGCGTTCCGCTCCTGGAGCTCGTCCAGCAGCGCCTGTTCGCCCCGGCCACGCAACAGCAGCAGGACGAACGGATCCTCGTCCAGCAACCGCGCCACCTGGTAGCACAGCGCGGCGGAGTGCGCGCAGTGGTCCCATGCCCCACAGCCGCACTCCGGCTCCAAGTCGCCGATTCCCGGGAGGAGTTCGATCCCGGCGACGGCGGCGTCCTCGACGAGGACCGGCGGCATGTCCCGGTCCAGCAGCGCCGCGATATGGCCGGACCGGTCCGCGACCAGGTCCACAAAGCGCTCCCAGTCGGCCGCGCTCAGCTGCTGCAACAGGACGTCGGAGCGGTGCCGGGTGTGGTCCCGGTCCTGTACCACGGCGGTGATCCGGCCGGGGCGTACGGATACCGCGCCGACCGTCCCGGCCCGCGCGTGCCGGCGGCCCAGCTTCAGCTGCTGCCCGTCCAGCGCGGTGTCCTCCAGCGCCTTCAGCCACGCCTGCCCCCACCAACTGCGCGCGAACACCCGCCCGCGCGCCGCCGGCAGGGCGGCGAAGGTCCGCTCGGGACCCGGCCCGTCCGTCTCCGTCACCGTCTCCAGGGCGTCCCGCATGTGCCGCATGTCCCTCATGTTCTGCATGCTCTGGGTGTCCTGCGTCTTCTTCAGGTCCCGCGTGTTCCGTGTGGTCATCGTTCGCCGTTCCCCCTCAGTGCGACCAGGTCCGCCAGTTCCGCGTCGGTGAGTTCGGTCAGTGCGGCCTCGCCGGCGCCCAGTACGGCGTCGGCCAACTGCTGCTTACGGGAGAGCATGTCGGCGATCCGGTCCTCGATCGTGCCCTCCGTGATGATCCGGTGGACCTGCACCGGCCGGGTCTGCCCGATCCGGTACGCACGGTCGGTGGCCTGCGCCTCGACGGCCGGATTCCACCAGCGGTCGAAGTGCACCACATGCGCCGCCCGGGTGAGGTTCAGGCCCGTACCGGCCGCCTTCAGCGACAGCAGGAACACCGGTACCGCGCCGTCCTGGAAGCGCCGCACCATCTCCTCCCGCCGGTCCACCGGCGTCCCGCCGTGCAGCAGTTGGGCGGGGACGCCGCGCGCCGCCAGGTGGGCGGCCAGCAGCCGCGCCATCCGCACGTACTGGGTGAAGACCAGCACGCTCGCCCCCTCGGCGAGGATGGTGTCCACGAGCTCGTCCAGCAGCTCCACCTTCCCCGACCGTCCGGCGAACCGCGCCGTACCGGCGTCCGGCGGGCCGTGCCGCTCCTGCCCGTACTGCCCCTTCGTGTACGGCTCCTTCACATATTGCGCGGGGTGATTGCAGATCTGCTTGAGCGAGGTCAGCAGCCTGACCACCAGGCCCCGGCGGGCGAACCCGTCCGTCCCGGAGATCTCGCTCAGCCCCTCGCGCACCACCGCCTCGTACAGCCCGGCCTGCTCCTTGGTCAGCGCCACCACCCGGTCGGTCTCCGTCTTGGGCGGCAGCTCCGGCGCGATCCCCGGATCGGACTTGCGGCGGCGCAGCAGGAACGGCCGCACGAGCCGGGCCAGCCGCTCCGCCGCCGCACCCGCCTCGGGGGACGCCGCCGCGCCGCCCTCGATGACCCGTGCGTAGCGCCTGCGGAACTGCCCCAGCGGGCCCAGCAGTCCGGGCGTCGCCCAGTCCAGTACGGCCCACAGCTCGGACAGGTTGTTCTCCACGGGGGTGCCGGTGAGCGCCACCCTGGCCCCGGCCGGGATGGTGCGCAGTGCCCGGGCGGTCGCGGAGAAGGAGTTCTTGATGTGCTGCGCCTCGTCGGCGACGACCAGCCCCCAGCCGGCCTCGGCCAGCTTCCCGGCGTCCAGCCGCATCGTGCCGTATGTGGTCAGGACGAACTCGCCGGCCGCGGGCTCCCCCAGACTGCGCCGCCCGCCATGGAAGCGGCGCACCGGCGTACCGGGTGCGAACCTCTCGATCTCCCGCTGCCAGTTGCCCATCAGGGAGGTGGGGCAGACGACCAGGGTGGGACCGGCGGATGCCGGGTCGGTCTGCCGGTGCAGATGGAGGGCGATCAGGGTGACGGTCTTGCCCAGGCCCATGTCGTCGGCCAGACAGCAGCCGAGGCCGAGTGAGGTCATCCGGTGCAGCCAGTCGAGCCCGCGCAGCTGGTAGTCGCGCAGTGTGGCGGCGAGCGCGGCCGGCTGCTCCACGGGGGCGGCGTCCGCGCGCTCCGGATCGGCGAGCCGGTCGCGCAGTTGGGCCAGCGGGCCGGACGCGCGCACCTCCACCCGGTGGCCGTCGCCGTCCGCCACGCTGCCGGTGAGCGCGGCGCCGAGCGCGTCGAGCGGGGTGACCTTGCGGTCCCGACGGTCCCGGGCGGCACGCACCGCCGCCGGATCGATCAGCACCCACTGGTCGCGCAGCCGCACCAACGGCCGGCCGGCCTCGGCGATCCGGTCCAGCTCCGCCCGGTCGATCTCCTGGCCGCCGATCGCGAACCGCCAGCTGAACGAGAGCAGCGCGCCGGCGGACAGCAGGGACGGCATGCCGGATCCGGCCCCGGCCCCGGAGCCGCGGCCGGTCCCGTTCCCGTCCGCGTCGCCGTCCCGGCCCCTCGCCCCTTCCCCGTCTCCTTCCCCGATCCAGGGGCGGGCACTGTCGTCCGTGGCCGTCCGGTGTCCGTCGCCGCGCACCGTGCGGTACGCGGTGGCGCTCGCCTCCATCGTGGTCGCGCCCGTCGTCTCGGGTGGTCCCACCACGGCCTGAGTGGTCAGCGTCCGGGCCAACTCCTTCGGCCAGTGGACCGCCACCCCGGCGGCGGCCAGCGCTCCGGACGCCGGGCCCAGCAGCTCGGCGATCTCCTCGTCGGCGAGTTCCAGCGCATCGGGGACGGCCGCGGACAGCAGCGGCGTCAGCGGAGCCCACACATGGGCCGCGCGGCGCAGCGTGAGCAGGGTGTCCATCCGGGCCCGCGGCCCGAACGCCCACCCCGTCGGCGTCGTGCCCGCCCAGACCTCGGCGGCATCCGCGCACAGCGTGGGATCGGTCGCGCTGTGGAGCTGGAGGACGGCACGGAAGGCGACGTCCGGCGCGGCCGGCCCGCCCAACTCGCCCGGCCCGTAGGGCTCGTCCGGCCCGCGGAGCCCGTCGCCGCCCGACAACCCGCACCCCGCGCCCCGCACCTCCACCCGCAGCGATATCCGCACCCCCGCGTCGTGTCCGGCGGCGACCTCCGCGGCCCAGGCACGCTGCTCCGGGATGTGCTGCGGGGTGGCTGCGGCGAAGGCCGGCCCGCCGGCGGCCAGTACGGCCGCGGGAGTACGGGGCAGACCGTCGGCGACCGCGTCCAGGAAGGCCCGGAGATGGCGCTCGGGCTCCGGCAGCGCCACCGGGTCGGTACCGGGGAGCGGGGTGGCGTGCGCGTACGGAGGCATCGCGGCGGCGAGGTCGCGCAGCCGCCGGACGTCGTCCGGGTCGAGCGGGCCCAGCCGCCAGGCGTCGTGGCCGGCGGGGCTCAGACCGGGCAGCAGCCGGCCGCGGGCGGCGATCTGGAGCGCCAGTACGGATGCCGCGCCCCAGAAGGCGGCGGCCGGTTGGGTGCCGTTCGCGGCACGGGCACGGGTGAGGACGGGCACCGCGGCGGCTACCGGCAGCACCAGGGCCGGCACCGCACGTACGGCGATCCCGGCGCCCGTACCGCCGTTCCGAGTGGGGTCCGCACCCGTGCCCTCCGCGCCCTCCGCGCCGTCGGGATCGTGCGCCGAGGCCACGGGCAGGGCGACGGATATCTGCTCCGTCGCCGGCCCGCTCTCGCCGGGTACCTCGTCGCCCCGCGTGCCTCCGCGGTACGCATCCGGGGTCGAGGTGCCCAAGGCGCCGCCCAGGATGCTCGCGACGGGTTCTCCATCGGGGCGCCAGAAAGCGATCCGGCCGAGCCGGGGTGGATCCGACGGGAGGAAGACCGCTGCACAGCGGGAGAGATCGGAGAGCAGACCGGGGGTGACCGTGGTGAGGGAAGCCACTGGAACCGAGAACTCCTCAAGTTTGACTACTGGCCCTGAGTCGCCCGAGGGTACAGCAGGAACCGCCACGTCATGGAACCCTCGGCGCGAAAAGGGCGTTCAATGGAATACACAGAGCGCGGCATGCACCGCGGAAGGGGCGTGAAGGATGTCCACACAGGCGAAGGTCGCGATCGGCGGCGTCGTGGTGGGAGCGATCCTGCTGTCGCTGCTGCCCTTCTGGGCGGCCGTTTTGGTCATGGTCGGTGTCCCGGCCATCGCGTATCTCACGCTCGATCCCTCCCAGCGGCGCCGCCTGCGCCACGTCAGCCGCAAGCAGATCGGCCGCTGACCTCACGGGGCCCTGCCGTACGCCGGGTCCCGGCCGCTGCGGCGGGCCCGCGGCCGTGCGGTGCCGGCCCGCGCCGCCGCGGCAGCCGGGCGATCGGAAACCGGTGCATCGCACGCCGCGCCGCGCCGACCACGGCCCGGCGCGGCGGTTCTCGGCGCCCCGCGACGAGCGTCAGACGGGACGCGCCGCCAGCCTGTCCAACGACGCGAGCAGGCCCGGCAGTTCGGGCCCCCGGCCGACCGGGTGCACCTCGCCGGGCTCGTCGTCCAGCAGCACGAACGCGATGTCGTCGGTGCGGGCGACCATGCTCCAGCCCGGCCCGTCGACCCGCAGCGTACGGGCCTCGCCCGCCGCGAACGACGACCGCACCCGGCCGGGCGGCGGCGGCTCGGAGAGATAGCCGCGGGCCTCTTCCAGGACCCGCCGCACGCCCTTGTGCGACTGCTCGCCCGGCTCGGCGAAGGTGACGTCCTCGTCGTCGACCTGCTCGCGCCACGCCGCCCACTGGAGCGCGATCTCGTCCGCGCCCAGCCGCCGCTGGGCCGGGCCCCATTCCGCGGCGTCCGGCGGCGTGAGCGGTGCCGGGCCGCCTTCCTGCGGCTCCGGGTCGTGCGGCTGCGGCACCCCGGGTGCCGCCACGGCGAGCGGCAGCGGCCAGCCGGGCAGCGCCGCGACCAGGCTGTCCTCAGTGGGCGACAGGTCGTACTCCATACCGCAGTCCCAGGCCGCGATCGCGCAGGCCACCAGCGTCACGTCCTCCGTGGCCACCGTCCAGCGCGCACCGGCGCCGTCCTGGCCGAGGACCAGCCCGTAGCCCTCCGCGTACGGTTCGAGACCGAGGCCCGCGCACACTTCCGGGTAGTCGTCGCCGAGCACGCTCGGGAACTGCGCGGGCGTCAGCAGCACCGCCGTCAGCACGAACAACTCGTCGCCCGACTGGTCGCTGTCGGCGCTCTCGGTCGTCGGCACGCGGGCCTCCCCATCCATTCCGATCCGCACTACGTCGGCGCACCCTAATTGGCTTGGTCCGGCCTTGTCACCAGCCGTACGCTGCAACGATGTGTTTCTACAGCAGCCGGGTGCACTTCGTGTGCCTGGAGTGCCGCGCCGCGTACAAGAAGACGGCGGGCGCGCGCGAAGCGGACCGCTGCCCGCGGTGCCGCCGGGAGCTGATCGACGCGGGGGCCGATCTGGCCGTCCCCAAGCGGCGGGACACCGCGGGCTGGCGGGCGCTGGAGACGGTGCTGCGCGCCGGGTTGACCTTCCACGGCGGCTGCTGCGGTACGGGCCCCGGCTACCGTCCGCGCACCCCGCGTGAGGTCCGGGACCGGCTGGCGCTCGCGGCCCGCACCGGAATGCCCGTCAAAGAGGCGCTGGCCGTCGCGGACCCACGCTGATCGACCGCCGCGGTGCCGTCGGGCGCACGCGAGGGGGCGGCGCCGGCATGTCCCGTCAGGACACCGGCAGTCCGAGCAGTTCGCAGGCGACCTGCCGGGGGGACTGCGCGCGCTCCCGGGCCAGTGCGATCACCGGTCGGCAGGCCAGCTCGTTGACCCCGAAGGCGAGCGCCTCGGGCGACACCCACGCCGCCGCCTGTGCGCCGCGCTCCTCGTCCTCCTCGGCGGCTGCCGCCACGTAGCAGGCCGCCGCCTCGAAGAGATTGTGCGGGCGGCCCGCGAGAGGGTTCCCGCGCCCCGCTCCCGGCCGTCTGCCGCTGTGGAACACCCCGACGATGTCGCGTATGAATCCGGTCATTCCGACTCCCGATCCGGCGCCCGTATCGTCGTTGAAGTGTGCCCGCAGCGCCTAGTGTTGGAACTTCGGCTGACGAAGGGACGGACAGCAGGTGCGGCGCTACGACTGGCTCAAGGAGATCCGGCGGCTCGATCCGGAGCAGGACTTCGTACGGATCTACCGGATCACCGCCACCCACGAATTCCCCTGGGACCTCACCCGGGCCCTGGAGCTGGCGCTCTACCGCACCTACGCGGTGCCGAGCATCGGCCGGCTGCTCGCCCGGACCGCGGAGCTGACGGACCGAACGCAGAAACGCTACGACGACACCGCTCTCCTCCTGGACGCCGTCCTGGAGCACGGTTTCGACGGCGAGGAGGGCCGCACCGCGCTCCGCCGCATCAACCAGATGCACCGCAGTTACGACATCAGCAACGACGACATGCGCTATGTGCTGTGCACCTTCGTGGTGGTGCCGATCCGCTGGATCGACCGGTATGGCTGGCGGCGGCTGAGCGAACACGAGAAGCGGGCCATAGCGGCGTACTACCGTACCCTCGGGCGCCATCTGGGCATCACCGAAATCCCGCAGAGCCACCAGGACTTCGAGCGCTGCCTCGATGCCTACGAGGCGGCGCACTTCGGCTGGGACCCCGGTGCCCGCCGGGTGTCGGACGCCACCCTGGACCTGATGGCGGGCTGGTACGGACCGCTCGCACCGGTGGTGCGCGGTGCGAGCATGGCCCTCCTGGACGACGCGCTGCTGGACGCCTTCCGCTACGACCGACCCAGGCCGGAGGTCCGGAAGGCGGTACGGGGCGCCCTCAAGCTGCGTGCCCGGGCCGTGCGGCTGCTGCCGCCTCGCCGCACCCCGCACTACGCCCGCCAGAACCCGGAGATCAAGGGCTATCCGAACGGCTTCCGGGTGGCCGAACTGGGGACGTTCCCCGCCTCCCGCCGGGTGGGCGGCTGCCCCGTTCCCCATGAGGAGGACCCGGCGGCACCGTGAGGCACGGGGGTCCGCCAGGGAGTGAGGGGTGTCTCACCCCTGGCGGACCGCCAGTGCCAGGTAGCGGGAGTCCTCGTCCACGTACCGGACCAGGTCCCAGCCGCTGTCGGCCAGGAGGGGCCGCAGGTTCGGCTCCGCCCGCAGGTCGCCGGGCGTGAGGGGGCGGCCCTTGCGCGCTGCGAGGGCCGCCCGCCCGACGGGGTGGAAGAGGGCCAGCCGGCCACCGGGGCGGACGACCCTGGCCAGTTCGGACAGCCCGCCCGCGCAGTCGGGCAGATGGGAGATCAGCCCGGCGGCGAACACGGCGTCCAGGGTGGCGCCGCGGAGCGGAAGCCGGGTCACGTCGCCGAGCAGCAGGGCCCCGTGGGCGGCGCGTCCGGCCCGTACGGCGGCGCGCAGCATCTCCGGGGTGAGGTCCGCGCCCAGCACCGTTCCGCGCGCTCCCACGGCCTCTCGGAGGGCCGGCAGCGCGCGTCCGGTGCCGCAGCCGGCGTCCAGGACGCGATCGCCTTTCCGGAGGGACAGTTCGGCGACGCCGGCCGCGTAGGCGGGGCCGTCATCGGGGAACTTGGCGTCCCAGCCGGCGGCGCGCGGCGCGAAGAACGCGCGGACCTCGTGCGGCCGGTCGGCGTGGTGGTCGGTCATCGGGCTCCTTCGGGGGCTGCGGGACGACGGTTGGCCAAAGGGGCGGTGGCGGCGTACAGGACGCCCGCGACGAGCAGGGCGACCACCACGCCGAGGTTCATGGCACCCAGGGTGCCGTGTGCGGCGCCGTCGGTGAGCAAATAGCCCACCACCCGGGCGATATGGGGATCCGCCGACGTGATCAGGCCGAGTCCGACGGCGGTGGCGACGGCCAGTGAGAGCACCGCCGGCCATCCCACGGCGGGCACGGCGGCCAGATCGAAGCCGGTCCGGCGCCGGCGCCGCTGCTCGACCAGGAACACCGCCGTCCACGCGGCCATCGCCACCCCGATGATGGACAGGAAAGCCTGGAACGTGGCGAAGAAACCGGGCGAGACGAACAGCACATACCAGCCACCCGCGGCCATCAGCACACCGTCCACCAGCACCGCGAGATGCCGGCGGACGGGGATGCCCAGGGCCAGCAGCGACATGCCCGAGCTGTAGATGTCCATGATCGCCCCGGAGGCGAAGCCCCCGATGGCGGTCAGCAGATACGGCACCAGGAACCAGGTCGGCAGCGCGGCGGCCAGCGCGCCCACGGGGTCGGCGGCTGCCGCCCGCGCGAGCCCCGGGTCACCGGCGTTGAGCAGTACCCCGAAGACCAGTAGCACCACAGGGGCCAGCACCCCGCCCAGCGTCGTCCAGCCGGCGATCGCCCGGCCGCTGCTCCTTCGGGGCAGATAACGGCTGTAGTCCGCACCGCAGTTGACCCACCCCAGCCCCAGCAGCGTCATCGCGAAGACCACGCCGCCGATGGCGGTGCCGAGATCGGCCGGCGGGCCGTGCACGAGGGCGGACGGGTGGACGCGGCCGGCCATCAGCACCACGTAGACCACCGTCGTCGTGGTGATCGCGGCGGTCACATAGGTCTGCACCTTCATGATCAGCGCATGTCCGTAGATCCCGACGACGACCACGGAGACGGCGGTCACCGCGAAGCACAGGGCCTGGGCCCCGGTGGTCGGGGTCCGCCCGCCGGGCCGGGCGAAGACCTCGGGCGAGACACGCGCCAGGATGGCGGCGCCGCCCAGGGAGGAGAGCGCGACGAGTACGGTCTCCCAGCCGACGTTCGAGACATAACTGAACAAGGTGGGAAGCTTGTTGCCCTGCCGCCCGAAGGAGGCCCGCCCGATGGCCATCGTGGGCGCTCCCGTACGCGCACCGGCGATCGAGACCACGCCGACCAGGACGAACGACAGCACATAGCCGATGACTCCGGTGACCACCGCCTGCCAGGGATTGAGCCCGAGGCCCATGAGATAGCTCCCGTAGGCGATGCCCAGCAGGGACAGCCCGGACGCGGCCCACGGCCAGAACAGGGACCGGGGCGTGCCGTGCCGCTCGGCGTCCGGAACCGGGTCGATCCCGTTGCGCTCCACGGTGCCCGCCGTGGTGTGCGCGGCGACGGGCGAGTCGTGCCGCCGCTCCGACTGCTGCTGGGTCATGGGCTCATGTTCCCCCATGGACACCGGCCGCAGGGGAACGGGTGTGCGGTAATCGGCTTGGTCGGGGACCGTCTTGACCAGAGCCTTTGGCAGCTTTCGTGAATTCGAGGACATCCCGATCAGCGGGCGGTACGGTCCTCGCCATGGATTTCGGACGGCGCTCCGTGCCGCCGTCGGCTCCCCTGCCGAGCCATGGATCCGCACGCCCGCGATGCGCGGGACCCGCACCCTGAAGGAGACGGCCGATGAACGCCGCACAAGGGGCCCCGGAGGGCGCAGCCCTGGACCCTGACCCCGCATTGTCGCTGAAAGTCTTGGTCGCGGGCGGATTCGGGGCGGGCAAGACCACCCTGGTCGGCTCGGTCAGCGAGATCCGGCCGCTGCGTACGGAGGAACGCCTCAGTGAGGCGGGCGAATCCGTGGACGACACCGGGGGAGTGGACAGCAAGACGAGCACCACCGTGGCGATGGACTTCGGCCGCATCACCATCAGGGACGGGCTCGCCCTGTACCTCTTCGGCACTCCCGGGCAGGACCGCTTCTGGTTCCTGTGGGACGACCTGTCGGAGGGCGCCCTGGGGGCCGTGGTGCTGGCCGACACCCGCCGGCTGCAGGACTGCTTCCCGGCCGTCGACTACTTCGAGCGCCGCGCGATCCCGTTCCTCGTGGCCGTCAACTGCTTTGCGGAGGCCCGTTCCTACGGGGCCGACGAGGTCTCCCGCGCCCTGGACCTGAACCGCGGCACCCCCGTGATCCTCTGTGACGCCCGGGACCGCGACTCCGGCAAGGAGGTGCTGGTCCGCCTTGTCGAGCACGCCGGGCGGCTGCACTCCGCCCGGCAGCTGGATTCGGTGGGCTGACCCACGGCGGGGCGGCGCGGGCACCGGATGCCCCGCGCCGCCCCCGCTCGTCAGCTCGTGAGATCGGCCATCGCGATCACCTTGTCGATCCTGACCCGGACCACCAGTTCGCCCGGCACGCCGTTGCGGGCGCCGAACTCCTCCGCGCGCTCCTCGCCCACGTAGCGGGCCGCGATCCGGGTCGCCCAGTACCGTAGGTCCGCCAGGTCCTCGCTGACTTCCGCCGTCCCGTGCACGACGACGAACGAGAACGGCGGCCGTTCGTCGTCGACGCACAGCGCCACCCTGCCGTCGCGGACGAGATTGCGGCCCTTGACCGACTTCTTGCCGGTGTTGAACACCAGCTCGTCCCCGTCCATGAGGAACGACACCGGGGCGATGTGCGGGCTCCCGTCGGCCCGTACGGTCGACAGCTTTCCGGTGCGGGTGCCCTCGGAAAGGAACGTCCGCCACTCGTCCTTGGTCATCTTGTGCACCATGCCGCCATCCTGGCCGCCGGCCCGATCCCGCGGTACTTGGCGCGCCGGGCGTAGTGCCGCTTGCCGAGACGGCGGACGTGGGACAGGCTGGCACGGCAGTGTGCGGACGGACCGTGAACTGCCGTCCGGCCGCGTGTGCGGACGGGTATACGGGGAGGAAGCGGCATGGCATTGAGCAGCGGACTCGACTGGCTGCTGGACGACCTGACCAAACGGGTGGAGAAGGTACGGCACGCGCTGGTGCTCTCCAACGACGGGCTGGTGACCGGCGTGAGCCAGGGGCTGGAGCGGGAGGACGCCGAGCATCTCGCGGCGGTCGCCTCGGGGCTGCACAGTCTGGCGAAGGGGTCGGCACTCCACTTCCGCATCGGACGGGTACGCCAGACCATGATCGAGTTCGATGACGGGGTGTTGTTCGTGACGGCGGCGGGGGACGGCAGCTGCCTGTGCGTGCTGGCCGGGGCCGACGCCGACATGGGGCAGATCGCTTACGAAATGACGCTGTTGGTCAATCGCGTCGGGGAGCACCTGGGCGTCGCGGCCCGGCAGCCGGAGAGTTATCCACAGGCTTGAGGCGGGCGTTGACCCGCTGTCGCCGCCCGCGGCACAGTCGTCACTGTCAGTGATCGACCGAGTTGCGGGGGAAGCAACATGACAGTGATGTGCGACGGGCAGCAGACGCTCACGATGGGACGGGCGGCCCGGGAACTGGAGCTGCGGAGCGGCGAGTTCGAGCTCGCCACCCAGCTGGGACATGTACGGACGGTCCCGGCCGGACCCGCGGACCGGCCGGGAAGCGCCGGGCCGCCCGCCCGGTGCCGGGTCCCGGCGGAGGAGATCGCCCGGCTGAAGGCCGAGCCGGGCTTCCCGGAGGCGCTGCGCGAACGCCTCCGCACCCTCACCACGAACGAGGCCGCCGCGCTGATGGGCATCGGCCCCGGCCGGGCCCTGCGGCTGACCCGCGCCGGCTGCGTGAGCCCCGTCCGGTTCTACGTCAACCGCTTCGGCGCCGTGGTCTGGCTCTATCTCGCCACGGAGATCGCGGAGTTCGCGGAGCGCCAGCCGGAGCTGATGCAGGGCAGCACCCCCGCCGCGATGCGGGTGATGCTCGACAACGGGCAGGACTGGCGGGCCCGGGAATGGCGCAGCCGCCGGGTCGCCCAGCTCATGCGCCGGACCGACGACCCCTGGGCCGCGGCGGCGGTGATCGCCGCCGTACTCCCTCCGGAAGAACTGGCCTCGGTGGCCCAGGACCCGCTGGAACGCACCCTGCTCCGCAGGCTGCGCCCGATCCTCGCCTCCATGATCACGGCGACCCCCGCGGCCCGCGAAGCCTTCGAACGGGCCCTGACGGCCGAGGAGTTCGACGAGGTGATGTGGTACCGCGTCAACCTCTCCCGCTCCCTCGAAGAGGCCCGCCGCGAGGACCCCGGCCGGGTGCGCACACCGCCCGCCGCAACGGCCGCCACCCGCCGCCCGGTTCAGCCGTCCAGCTTGCGGAACAGCCCCTCCTGGACGACCGAGACGAGAAGCCTGCCCTCGCGGTCGTAGATCCGTCCGCGGGCCAGGCCCCGGCCGCCGGTGGCGATGGGGGACTCCTGGTCGTAGAGGAACCACTCGTCCGCGCGGAAGGGACGGTGGAACCACATGGCGTGGTCGAGGGAGGCCATGTCGAAGCCGCGCGGGCCCCAGAGGGGCTCGATCGGGATCCGGACCGCGTCCAGCAGGGTCATGTCGCTGGCGTAGGTCAGCGCGCAGGTGTGCACCAGCGGATCGTCACCCAGCGGTCCGACCGCGCGCATCCAGACGGCGCTGCGCGGCTCCGCGCCCTCGATCTCGTCCGGCGTCCAGCGCAGCCGGTCGACATACCGGATGTCGAACGGCTGCCGGCGCGCCATCCGTTCCAGCGCCTCGGGCAGACCGCCCAGGTGCTCGCGGACCTCTTGCGCGACGTTCGGCAGGTCGTCCGGGTCGGGTACGGCCCGGCGCATCGGCAGTTGGTGTTCGAAGCCGGGTTCCGGCTTGTGGAAGGAGGCGGTCAGGTTGAAGATCGTGCGTCCCTGCTGGACGGCGACGACCCGGCGGGTGGTGAAGGACCGCCCGTCGCGGACCCGCTCGACCTGGTACACGATCGGCACCCCGGGCTGGCCGGGGCGCAGGAAGTACGCGTGCAGCGAGTGGACCGGGCGGTCCCCTTCGGTGGTCCGCCCGGCAGCCACCAGAGCCTGGCCGGCGACCTGCCCGCCGAAGACCCGCTGGAGGCTCTCCTGGGGGCTGCGGCCCCGGAAGATGTTCACCTCGATCTGTTCGAGGTCCAGCAGGTCGACCAGCTTCTCGGCCGGATTCGTCGTCACCGGTGGCCCTCCGTCATCTCCTGCGGCGGCCTCGGGCGAAGCCGTCGCCTCACAACTGCCCCACATCGGTGACCCGCACCACCGCGCGTCCCTCCTCGTCGGAGGCGGCCAGGTCCACCTCGGCGGAGATGCCCCAGTCGTGATCGCCGTTCGGGTCGGCGAAAGTCTGCCGCACCTTCCACAGACCGTGCTCGGCATCCTCCTCGATCCGCAGGAGCTTGGGGCCGCGCGCGTCCGGGCCGGTGCCCAGCTCGTCGTATTCGTCCCAGTAGGCGTCCATGGCCTCGCCCCATGCGTCCGCGTCCCACCCGGAGTCGGCGTCCATCTCGCCGAGTTCCTCGACCTTGTCCAGCGCCGCCAGCTCCACCCGCCGGAACATCGCATTGCGGACGAGGACCCGGAACGCCCGCGCGTTGGTGGTGACCGGCCGGACCTGGTCGGCGCGTTCGGCCGCCTCGTCCGCCGTCTCCTCCTCCGGGTTGGCGAGCTGCTCCCATTCGTCCAGCAGACTGGAGTCGACCTGCCGGACCATCTCGCCCAGCCAGGCGACGATGTCCTGGAAGTCCTCCGACTTCAGATCGTCCGGCACGGTGTGGTCCAGGGCCTTGAAGGCGCTCGCCAGGTAGCGCAGGACGATGCCCTCGGTGCGCGCCAGCTCGTAGAAGGAGGTGAACTCCGTGAAGGTCATGGCGCGTTCGTACATGTCGCGGATGACCGACTTCGGCGACAGCGGATGGTCGCCGACCCACGGGTGGCTCCTGCGGTAGAGGCCGTAGGCGTGCGACAGCAGTTCGTCGAGCGGCTTGGGGTACTCGACGTCCATGAGGCGCTCCATGCGCTCCTCGTACTCGACGCCGTCGGCCTTCATCTGGGCGACCGCTTCGCCCCGAGCCTTGTTCTGCTGGGCGGCCAGGATCTGCCGGGGGTCGTCGAGCGTCGACTCCACGACCGAGACCATGTCCAGCGCGTACGACGGCGACTCGGGGTCGAGCAGGTCGAACGCGGCCAGCGCGAACGTCGACAGCGGCTGGTTGAGCGCGAAGTCCTGCTGGAGGTCGACGGTGAGCCGGACGATCCGGCCCTCCGCGTCCGGCTCCGGGAGCCGCTCCACGATCCCGCCGTCCACCAGGGAGCGGTAGATCGCGATCGCGCGGCGGATGTGCCGCAGCTGGTTCCGGCGCGGCTCGTGGTTGTCCTCCAGGAGCCGGCGCATCGCCTCGAAGGCGTTGCCCGGCCGGGCGATCACCGACAGCAGCATCGCGTGCGTCACCCGGAAGCGCGAGGTCAGCGGCTCGGGATCGGACGCGATGAGCTTCTCGAAGGTGTTCTCGCCCCAGTTGACGAAGCCCTCCGGCGCCTTCTTGCGGACCACCTTGCGGCGCTTCTTCGGATCGTCGCCCGCCTTCGCCAGCGCCTTCTCGTTCTCGATGACGTGCTCGGGGGCCTGGGCGACCACGAAGCCCGCGGTGTCGAAGCCGGCCCGCCCGGCGCGCCCGGCGATCTGGTGGAACTCCCGCGCCCGCAGCGTCCGCACCCGCGTCCCGTCGTACTTGGTCAGTGCGGTGAACAGCACCGTACGGATGGGGACGTTGACCCCGACGCCCAGCGTGTCGGTACCGCAGATGACCTTCAGCAGCCCTGCCTGCGCCAGCTTCTCGACGAGCCGGCGGTACTTCGGCAGCATGCCGGCGTGGTGCACGCCGATACCGTGCCGGACGTACCGCGACAGGTTGCGCCCGAACTTGGTGGTGAACCGGAAGTTCCCGATGAGCTTGGCGATCTCGTCCTTCTCGGCGCGGGTGCACATGTTGATGCTCATCAGCGCCTGCGCCCGCTCCACGGCGGCGGCCTGGGTGAAGTGCACGATGTAGACCGGCGACTGGCGGGTCTCCAGCAGTTCGGTCAGCGTCTCGGTCAGCGCCGTCGTGCGGTACTCGTACGACAGCGGTACCGGCCGGGTCGCGGAGCGCACCACCGACGTCGGCTTGCCGGTGCGCCGGGTCAGGTCCTCCTCGAACCGCGACATGTCGCCGAGCGTCGCCGACATCAGGATGAACTGCGCCTGCGGCAGCTCCAGCAGCGGGATCTGCCAGGCCCAGCCGCGGTCCGGCTCGGCGTAGAAATGGAACTCGTCCATCACGACCTGGCCGATGTCGGCGTGCTTGCCGTCGCGCAGCGCTATCGAGGCGAGCACCTCGGCGGTGCAGCAGATGACCGGCGCATCCGCGTTGACCGACGCGTCACCGGTGAGCATGCCGACGTTCTCGGTGCCGAAGAGCTTGCAGAGGTCGAAGAACTTCTCCGAGACCAGCGCCTTGATGGGCGCGGTGTAGAACGTGACCTGGTCATGGGCGAGAGCGGTGAAGTGCGCGCCGGCCGCCACCAGGCTCTTCCCGGAGCCGGTGGGGGTGGACAGGACGACGTTCGCCCCCGAGACCACTTCGATCAGCGCCTCCTCCTGGGCAGGGTAGAGCGCGATGCCCTGCTGCTCGGCCCAGCCCGAAAAGGCTTCGAAGAGGGCATCGGGGTCGGCGTCGTTCGGCAGATGATCGATGAGGGTCACGCCCCCCATACTGCCTGCCTTCGGGCCGGATCCGGGAACCGGTGCTCCGGATGGAGATCAACTGGCGATCAGCAGCCGGTGGAGATACCCGCTCCGCGGGTGCCCGCGCCGCGTCGTGTCGGCCCCGCCGCCGGACCGTGGTATCGGCCTCGCGGTCCTGACCTGCGGGGACGGCATGCGGCGGGCGCCGCGCGGGAGACGGCCCGGCGCTGCGGGGCGGTGCGGCCGGTGCAGTGGGTCCGCGGAGACTTCCACGCAAGGTCTTTACATGGCGTGCACGAACGGGTGCGGAACGCAGCCGCCGTCGCGATGCCCGGTGTGTCGTCCGGCGGGCGGGTTCTCCGGAGCCCCCGTTCCCGGCGGCGAGATCATTTGACGCTACGCTGAGTGGTCGACCGGGCGTCAGATATGTAGCGGAAACGCAACGCGTCATGCGCAGACGTCACAAGCGCAGAGCAAGAGGTGGGGAACGACCATGATGGGACCGGCGCACTCGCTGTCGGGGGCCGCGGCCTGGCTGGGGGTGGGGGCGGCGGCTTACGAGGCCGGGTATCCGATGCCCTGGCCGGTACTGGCCAGCGGCGCCCTGATCTGTGCCGGGGCGGCGCTCGCGCCGGATCTGGACCACAAGGCCGCCACCATTTCGCGGGCCTTCGGGCCGCTGTCGCGGGGGCTCTGCGAGGTGGTCGACACCCTGTCGCACGCGGTGTACAAGGCGACGAAGATGCGCGGGGACGCGCACCGTTCGGGCGGGCACCGGACGCTCACCCACACCTGGCTCTGGGCCGTGCTGGTCGGTGGCGGTATGTCACTGCTGGCGACGGAGGGCGGGCGCTGGGCGGTGCTCGGGATCCTCTTCGTCCATATGGTGCTCGCCATCGAAGGGCTGCTGTGGCGGG
Source organism: Streptomyces sp. CT34 (assembly GCF_000805335.1). Classification (GTDB taxonomy): domain Bacteria; phylum Actinomycetota; class Actinomycetes; order Streptomycetales; family Streptomycetaceae; genus Streptomyces. The sequence continues at coordinate 7,479,363 of NZ_KN708638.1, forward strand.
CGGCGCGGGTCTCCAGCGATGTGCTGGTCTGGCTGCTGGGTGCCGCGACGGCGTGGATACTGGCCGGGATCCTCGACGAGCCGGGCAACGGCGCGAACTGGCTGTTCGCGGAGCCGGGGCAGGAATACCTGTGGCTCGGGCTGCCGATCATGCTCGGTGCGCTGGTGCACGACATCGGCGATGCGCTGACCGTTTCGGGCTGCCCGATCCTGTGGCCCATCCCGGTGGGCCGGAAGCGCTGGTATCCGCTGGGTACGCCCAGGCCGATGCGCTTCCGGGCCGGGAGCTGGGTGGAGCTGAAGGTGCTGATGCCGGGCTTCATGCTGCTGGGCGGCATCGGGGCGCTGGACGCGCTCGGGTACGTCTGACCGAGGGGTGGCCTAGGGGCTCCCGGAGGGGAGGGGTGGTGGGCGGCGCCCCGGCTCCGTAGGTCTCGCGCCCCGTATCCCCGTATACCGGGGCCCGAAGACCGCCGCCGCCCGTGTGCTCCCAACGCCCGTGCCCCCCTTGCCCGTACGCCTCCGCCCGGGTTCCCCACCCGCCGGTTCGTTGGCCGGCCCGGTGCGGTCCGGTGCGGCGGGCCGGGCGGCGTGCCTCAGCCGTGCCACGACTTCCACAGCGCTGCGTACGCCCCGCCGGCGGTGACCAGTTCCTGGTGGCTGCCCAGTTCGCTGATGCGGCCGTCCTCGACGACGGCGATGACATCGGCGTCATGGGCGGTGTGCAGGCGGTGGGCGATGGCCACGACCGTGCGACCGCGCAGGACCTTGCCCAGCGAGCGTTCCAGGTGGCGGGCGGCCCGCGGGTCCAGCAGCGAGGTCGCCTCGTCCAGGACCAGGGTGTGCGGGTCGGCCAGGACCAGGCGGGCCAGGGCGATGTGCTGGGCCTGGGCCGGAGTCAGGGTCCGGCCGCCGGAACCGACCTCGGTGTCCAGGCCGTTGGGGAGCGCGCCGGCCCAGCCGTCCGCGTCGACCGCGCCCAGCGCCGCCCAGAGTTCGGCGTCGGCCGCGCCGGTGCGGGCCAGCAGGAGGTTGTCGCGCAGCGTGCCGACGAAGACATGGTGCTCCTGATTGACCAGGGCGACATGTTCCCGGACGCGTTCGGCGGGCATCGCGGAGAGTTCGGCGCCGCCCAGGGACACCGTGCCGGTGCGCGGGCCGTAGATGCCGGCCAGCAGCCGTCCCAGGGTGGACTTGCCGGCGCCCGACGGGCCGACCAGCGCCACCGTGCTCCCCGGGCGGACGCTCAGCGAGACCTGGTGCAGCACGTCGACGCCCGCGCGGTAGCCGAAGCTGACGTCCTCGGCGCGCACGCCCCGGCCGTCGGGGAGGACCGTCGCGTCGGCCGCCTCCGGTTCGATCTCGCGGACGCCGACGAGGCGGGCGATGGACACCTGGGCCACCTGGAGCTCGTCGTACCAGCGCAGGATCAGGCTGACCGGCTCCCGCAGCATCTGCGCGAGGAGCGCGCCGGTCGTCAGCTGGCCGGGGGTGATCCAGCCGTGGAAGACGAAGACCCCGCCGAGCAACAGCGCGGAGCCGAGGATCAGCACGTGGCTGACGTTGATGACGGGGAAGAGGACGGAGCGGAGGGAGAGGGTGTAGTGCTCCCACTGGGTCCACTCGCGGATCCGGCGCTCGGAGAGGGCGATCCGGAGGTGGCCCATGCGGTGTGCCTCGATGGTGCGGCCGGCGTCGACGGACTCGGTGAGGACCGCGGACACCGCGGCGTAACCGGCGGCCTCGGAGCGGTAGGCGCCGGGCGCGCGCCGGAAGTACCAGCGGCAGCCGATGAGCAGTAGCGGCAGCGCGATGACGACGGACAGCGCGAGCGGCGGGGGGGGGAGGGCGAGCCCGCCGAGCAGCAGGCCCGCCCAGACGACGGCGATGGACAGTTCCGGTACGGC
>NZ_KN708638.1:7481278-7484123 GCF_000805335.1 Streptomyces sp. CT34
GCGGGGCGGTGAGGGCGAGCCCGCCGAGCAGCAGGCCCGCCCAGACGACGGCGATGGACAGTTCCGGTACGGCCTCGCGCATCGCCTCGGCGAGCCGGTCGATGTCCGTGGTGATCCGCGATAGCAGGTCACCGGTGCCGGCCCGCTCCAGGACGCCCGGCGGCAGCGCCACCGACCGGACGAGGAAGTCCTCGCGCAGATCGGCCAGCATCTGTTCGCCGAGCATCGCCCCGCGCAGCCGCACCATACGGACGAAGACGGTCTGGGCGATCAGGGCGAGGGCGAACAGGGCGAGGGCGCGGCCGAGTTAGATGTCCGCGCCGTGGCCGGCGGACAGGTCCTCGACCAGTCCGCCGAGGAGGTAGGGGCCGGCCATCGAGGCGATGACCGCCGCGGCGTTGACGGTGACGAGGATCGTGAAGGCGCCGCGGTGGCGGCGGACCAGGGTGGCGACGTAGGAGCGTACGGTCGCCGGTGAGCCGACGGGCAGCGTGGTGGCGGTCTGCGGGGCGTCGGGATCGTGCTCCGGCGGCGCCAGGCCGATCATGAGGTCTCCTCGTGGTGGTGGGGCCGGTCCGGTTCGCGGGTGACGACCGCGCGGTAGTCGGGGTGGGTGCGCAGCAGTTCGCGGTGGGTGGCCGCGCCGGTGACCTTGCCGTCCTGGAGGAACACCACCTGGTCGGCGCGGTCCAGCAGGAGCGGGCTGGAGGTGAGGACGAGGGTCGTACGGCCTGCCCTGATCGTCCGCAGGCCGTCGGCGATGCGCGCCTCGGTGTGCGAGTCGACGGCGCTGGTCGGCTCGTCGAGCACCAGCACTTCCGGGTCGGTGACCAGCGACCGGGCCAGGGCCAGGCGTTGCCGCTGCCCGCCGGAGAGGGACCGGCCCCGTTCGGTGATGTGGGTGCGCATCGGGTCGCCGGAGTCGTCGGCGGACCCCTGGGCCAAGGAGGCCAGCACATCACGGCATTCGGCCGCGGCCAGCGCCTCGGCCGTGGTCACCCGGCCGGACGCCGGGACGTCGAGCAGGTCGCCGAGGGTGCCGGAGAGCAGCACCGGGTCCTTGTCCTGGACGAGTACGGCCGTGCGCGCGGTATCGCGCGGGATGTCGTCCAGCGGGGTGCCGCCGAGAACGACGGAGAGCGGGCGGCCGGCGGATTTCCCCCCGGCCTCGGCGCCGTCGGTGCCGCCGTCGCCGTCCGCGCCCCCGTCCCGGTGTGGCGGGTGGCCGCCCAGGCGCTCGGCGAGCCGGCCCGCCGCGTCGGGGTCGCCGCAGACCACGGCGGTCAGCCGGCCGGCCGCGGCGGTCAGTCCGCTGACCGGGTCGTGCAGATCGCCGGACGGCGGTTCCGGTGCGGTGAGCCGGCCGTCGACCGGGCGGCTCAGGGCCAGGACGCGCGCCGTGCGCGCCGCCGACGGGCGGGAGAAGGAGTAGGACATGGTGATCTCTTCGAAGTGGCGCAGCGGGTAGAGCAGGAAGGCCACCGCGCTGTAGATCGTGACCAGTTCGCCGACGGCGATCCGGCCGTCCCGGGCGAGCCCGACGCCGTACCAGACCACCGCGATCAGCAGCAGCCCCGGGAGCAGGACCTGGACGGCCGAGATCAGCGACCACATCCGGGCGCTGCGGACGGCGGCCCTGCGCACCTCCTGGGAGGCGCTGCGGTAGCGGCCGAGGAACAGCTCCTCGCCGCCGATGCCGCGCAGGACGCGCAGTCCGGCGACCGTGTCGGAGGCGAGTTCGGTGGCCCGGCCGGCCTTCTCCCGCTGGTCGTCGGCGCGCCGGGTGGCGGCCGGCAGCAGCGGCAGCGCGGCCAGTGCCAGGGCGGGCACGCCCAGCGCCACCACGAGGCCCAGTTCCGGTTGGTAGACCACCAGGGCGACGCAGACGCCGGCCGTGGTCACGGCCGCCGCGCAGAACCGGGAGAGGACCTCGATGAACCAGCCGATCCGCTCCAGGTCGCCGGTGCTGACGGCGGCGACCTCACCGGCCGCAACCCGCCGGGTCATCGCCCCGCCCAACTCCGTGGTCTTACGGGCGAGCAGCTGCTGCATCCGGGCGACCGCGACGATCCAGTTGGTCACCGCCGCCCGGTGCAGCATGATGTCGCCGAGCGCGACCAGCACGCCCAGCAGCGCCAGCAGGCCGCCCGCCAGGGCGAGTCGGGGACCGTCACGGTCCACCGCAGCCTGTACGGCGAGTCCCACCGGGAGCGGGAACGCGGCCACCGCGCTCATGTGCACGAGACCCCAGAAGAGCCCGTTGGCCTGTCCGCCGAGCTGCTGTCTGCACAGCCACAGCAGGAATCTGCCACCCGTGCGGACGTCCGGGACGCCGGGGTCGGGATGCGGAAGATCGCGAATACGCATGATGTCCAAGGGAGTTGTCGCGGCAGGCGGGGGTGGGCCGAGCGTGCTCGGCGGGCCGGGGCGGAGGGGCGGCGGTCGTGGGCAAGGGGGCGGCGGGGGCCGTCCCGGGCAGGGCGGAATGCCCCTCTCGTACGTCTCGGCCATCTCGACGTGGACGGAGGTAAGGGAAGGTTCGCCCGTCGCATGGGCCGCTTTCAAACGGTTTTTCCACAGCGGGGCGATAAAGCCGATGAATCGGCGGTGATGTGCACAACGCCGGTGCTGATGGGCCGTCAGTGCCGCGGTGGCACCATGGGGTCATGCGGACAGCGGCGGGTGCGATACGGGCGGTGGCGGTGGCCGCCGCGGGAGTGGTCCTGGTGGCGGGCTGCGGGGGCGGCACCGGCGCGCACGGCAGTGGCGCCGGGGGCGCGGAGGGCGCCAAGGAAGGCGGAGCGGTGCGGGTGGGGCAGCGGCCCGGCGGCGGGGCGCCGGGCGC
>NZ_KN708638.1:7484133-7536984 GCF_000805335.1 Streptomyces sp. CT34
GATCCCGGCCGGTGCCCGCCAGGTCGTAGCGGTCTACGGCAAGGGGCCCAACTCCCCCGACGCCACCGTGGTGCTGTACGACAGGGACGTCAACGGGTGGGAGCGCAAGGGGAGTTGGCCCGCGCACAACGGGCGCCGCGGCTGGACGGCGGACCATCACGAGGGCGATCAGCGCAGCCCCGTCGGGGTGTTCTCGCTGACCGACGCCGGGGGAGTGCTCGCCGATCCGGGCGCCGGGCTGCCCTATACACACTCGGCGGCGTTCACCCCGCCGTCGTACTGGTCCGAGAACACCCGCCATGACTTCGACTACGTGGTGGCGATCGACTACAACCGGGTCCCGGGGAGGTCCCCCTTGGACCCGACCCGCCCTCTGGGGCGGTCCAGGGGCGGCGGAGTGTGGCTGCACCTGGATCACGGGACCGGGACCTCGGCCTGTGTGACGGTGGCGAAGCCCGCGATGACGGCGCTGCTGCGGGCTCTTGATCCGGCCCGGCACCCCGTTGTGGTGATGGGGGACAGGGGCCACCTGTCGTCCTGAAGGCCGGCGTTCGGGGGTGGCAGGGCCCGCGTACGGGGCGGTCGAGCGATCTGCCGGCGCGGTCGGTCCGCCGCGTTGGAGTGCCGCCATGCACCTTCGGTATGCGTTCCGCCGGTACCCGAACGGGCCTCGGCGTGCCGCACTTGCCAGGGCGTTCGGGCGTGCGCGGGTGGTCTTCAGCGACGCGCTTCGTGCTCGGGGGACGGCCCGCGTCGCCGGGCTGCCGTTCCGCACGTCCGGCGAGTTGTCCGAGCGGCCGGGACCGCCGTGCGGCCCCGGCCGTCGGGCGGGTTGGGGCGCAAGAAGGCCAATCGGACTCCTGGTGTGCACAGTTGGGCTTTCCGCCGCGAGGTGTGTGCGGTCCGCGACCGGACGGGAACGCTCCGCCGCGCCGCCCCACCGGCCCCCGCCACCGCCTTTCGCAAGACACTGAAAACCCTTGCTTGAAACCTTGACGTGTCCACGCACGGAACGGCAGTCTCCGAAGCGGAACCCCCCATGGCGGCCTGGCGCGTGGCTGCTCTCGTGGGCGCGGTACGCCGTGCCCCATGACGAAGGAGCCGCAAGATGCAGCAACGTTCCCGTGTGCTGGGCGGGACGCTGGCCGGCCTGCTGGCCGCGGTCGGCCTCGCCACCTTCGCCCCCTGGTCCTCGCAGGCCACCCCACCCGGCGACAAGACCGTCACGGCCACCCTCTTCGAGTGGAAGTACACGGACGTCGCCCGGGCCTGCGCCGACCAACTGGGGCCGGCCGGCTACGGCTACGTCGAGGTCTCGCCCGCCTCCGAGCACATCCAGGGCGACCAGTGGTGGACGTCGTACCAGCCCGTCAGCTACAAGATCGCCGGCCGGCTGGGCGACCGCGGCGCCTTCGCCTCCATGGTCAGCGCCTGCCACAGTGCGGGCGTCAAGGTCCTCGCCGACGCCGTCATCAACCACATGTCGGCGGGGTCCGGTACGGGCACCGGAGGCACCCACTACACCAAGTACAACTACCCCGGCTACTACCAGGACCAGGACTTCCACAGCTGCCGCAAACCCATCTCCGACTACGCCGACCGCAATGACGTCCAGGACTGCGAACTGGTCGGCCTGGCCGATCTCGACACCGGAAGCGACTACGTCCGCACCACCATCGCGAAATACCTCGACGATCTGCGGTCGCTGGGCGTGGACGGATTCCGGGTGGACGCCGCCAAACACATCTCCGCCACCGATCTCGCCGCCATCAAGGGCAAGATGAAGGACCCCGGATACTGGGTGCAGGAGGTCGTCTACGGCGCCGGCGAGGCCGTCCAGCCCGACGAGTACACCGGAATCGGCGATGTCGACGAATTCCGCTACGGCACCCACCTCAAGAGCGCTTTCCAGAGCGGCAACATCGCTCAGCTCAAGTCCGTCGCGGACGGCAAGCTCGGCGGCGACAAGGCCCGTACCTTCGTCGACAACTGGGACACCGAGCGCAACGGCTCCACGCTGACGTACAAGGACGGCGCGGTCCATACCCTCGCCAGTGTCTTCATGCTCGCGTCGCCCTACGGTTCGCCCAACGTCTATTCCGGGTACGCGTGGACCGACAAGGACGCGGGCCCGCCGGCCTCCGGCAGCAGCGGCTGGACCAACGAGCACGCCAAGCAGGAGATCACCGGCATGGTCGGATTCCGCAACGCGGTGGGCTCGGCGGAGCTGACGGACTGGTGGGACAACGGGGGCGGTGCGATCGCCTTCGGCCGGGGCAAGGCGGGATTCGTCGTCATCAACAACGGTGACGGCGAACTGCACCGGACCTTCGCCACCTCGCTGCCGGGCGGCACGTACTGCAATGTCGTGGCCGCGGCGCCCGCCTCGTGCGACGGGCACACGGTCACCGTGGGCGCGGACGGCAAGGCGCAGATCACCGTCCCCGCCAGGAGCGCCGTGGCGCTGCACATCACGCGCTGACCTGCGCCGGGGCCGGTGTAACTCCCCGAGTCCGACGGGGAGTTAGCTCAGGCCGGGCCGGGGCGCGTCGCGCGTTCCAGTGCCAGGAGGGCCGAGTAGTAGCCTCGGCCCTCCGTGGCGTGGTCCATACCGATTTCGCACATCCGGTTCGCGGAGAGGTGCGCGTCGAAACGGCGGGCGGTGACCTCGGCGGCTTCCTTCGCCGTCGCCGACTCGGTCAGTTCCCGGTGCAGCATGCCGCGGTCGCCGGCGAACGCGCAGCAGCCCGCGTCGTCCGGCACCACCACCTCGCGCGCGCACGCCTCGGCGACCTGCCGGAGCCGGTCCTCGTCGCCCAGGTGCCGCATGGAGCAGGTGGGGTGGAGGACCGCGGAGCCGAGGGCGCGGTGGATGTCGAGACGGGGGAGGAGTTCGTCGGCGGCCCAGACGAGCGAGTCGATCACCGTCAGCTCGGCGTGCAGGGCGCGGTGGAACGGCGTCAGGTACGGCACGACCTCGCGGGCGATGCCGAGGGTGCAGGAGGAGGCGTCGACGATCAGCGGCAGTTCCCCACCGGCCGTCCACCCCCAGGCCGCCTCGACGATGCGCTGTGCCATGACGCGGTTGCCGCGCTGGTAGCCCTTGGAGTGCCAGATCGTGGCGCAGCAGGTGCCGGTGACGTCCGGGGGGATCCACACCGGGCGGCCGGCCCGCCGGGACACCGCCACCACCGCCTCGGGCAGCGAAGGCCCACGGTAGCCGGCCGGCTCGCCGAAGATCCGGTTCACACATGCCGGGTAGTACACGGCCGCCGCGCCCGCCCGCTGTGTGCCGGGCAGCTTGCGGGCCGCGGCCCCCGGGATCTGCGGCAACCACTCGGGTACCAGATCGGGGCGAACGGCCTTGCGGGCGGCCCCGGTCACCGACGTCAGCAGCCGGTCGCCGATCCGGTCCGCGGCGGCCACCGCCAGCCGCGCGGCCCGCTCCACGGCCGCGAACCGCCGCGCGGTCCGCTCGGCCAGCCACTCCTCGCGCGGCGAGTGCCGCAGATGCCGGAAGTCCCTCATCAGCGCACCGGTGTCGATGCCCACCGGGCAGGCCAGTTCGCAGGTGGAGTCGCCGGCGCAGGTGTCCACCGCGGCGTAGCCGTACGCGTCGAGCAGCGCCTCGCCGACGGCGGAGCCGGGCGGCTGGCGCAGCATCTCGCGGCGCAGCACGATGCGTTGGCGGGGTGTGGTGGTCAGGTCCTTGCTGGGGCAGGTCGGCTCGCAGAAGCCGCACTCGATGCACGGGTCGGCGATGGCCTCGACCTGCGGGATGGTCTTCAGCCCGCGCAGGTGCGCCCGCGGATCGCGGTCCAGGAGGATGCGCGGGGCCAGGATGCCGTGCGGGTCCACGGTCTGCTTGATCCGCCACATCAACTCCGTTGCCCGCGGCCCCCATTCGAGCTCCAGGAATGGCGCGATGTTGCGGCCGGTGGCGTGCTCGGCCTTGAGCGAGCCGTCGAAGCGGCCGACGGTCAGCCGGCAGAAGTCGTCCATGAAGGCGGCGTAGCGGGCCACGTCGTCCGGGTCGGCAGCGTCGAAGGCGAGCAGGAAGTGCAGGTTGCCGTGGGCGGCGTGGCCGGCGACCGCCGCGTCGAAGCCGTGCCGGGCCTGGAGCTCCAGGAGCGCCGTGCAGGCGTCGGCGAGCCGGTCCGGCGGCACCGCGAAGTCCTCCGTGATCAGTGTGGTACCGGACGGCCGGGATCCGCCGACCGCAGTGACGAACGCCCGGCGGGCCTTCCAGTAGCCGCCGATGGCCGCCGGGTCCCGGGTGAAGGTGTTGGTGACGGAGGCGACCGGCGCGACCAGCTCCAGCCCGTCCAGCAGCCGTGCCGCGGTCCTCTCGTACGCCTGCTGTGCGGCCTCGTCCGGCGCCCGGAACTCGACCAGCAGCGCGGTGGTCTCCTTCGGCAGCTCCGCCCAGTCGGCGGGCACCCCGGCCACGCTCACCGAGGCGCGCAGGGTGTTGCCGTCCATCAGCTCCACGGCCCGCGCGCCCGCCTCGTTGAAGCGCGGTACGGCGGCGGCAGCGCAGGCGAGGGTGGGGAAGAAGAGGAGCACGGTGGTGGTGTGCCGGTCCAGCGGCAGGGTGTCGAAGACCGTCTCGGCGATGAAGCCGAGCGTGCCCTCGGAGCCGACCATCAGCCCGCGCAGGATCTCTACCGGCGTGCCGCCGTCGAGGAAGGCGTCCAGCCGGTAGCCGTTGGTGTTCTTGATCCGGTACTTGGCGCGGATCCGCGCCACCAGCCCGGGGTCCGCCTCGATCTCCGCCTTGAGCGCCAGCAGCCCCGCGCAGAGCGCCGGTTCGGCGCGTGCCAGCTCGGTGTCCGCGTCCGGGCCGGCGGTGTCGACGACGGTGCCGGACGGCAGGACGAGGGTGAGCGAGGCGAGCGTCCGGTAGGAGTTGCGGGTGGTGCCGGCGGTCATCCCGGAGGCGTTGTTGGCGACCACCCCGCCGAGGGTGCAGGCGATCGCGCTGGCCGGGTCGGGACCGAGCAGCCGGCCGTGGCGGGCGAGCGCGGCGTTGGCCCGCAGCACCGTCGTGCCGGGCCGGATGCGGGCGCGGGCGCCGTCGTCGAGGACCTCGATCCCGGCCCAGTGGCGGCGTACGTCGACGAGGATGTCCTCGCCCTGCGCCTGGCCGTTGAGGGACGTTCCGGCGGCCCGGAAGACGACGTTGCGGCCCTTGCCGTGGGCGTAGGAGAACACCGCGGAGATGTCGTCGACGTCCTCGGCGAGCACCACGACCTGCGGGACGAAGCGGTACGGGCTGGCGTCGGAGGCGTAGCGGACCAGGTCGGAGACCTCGTGCAGCACCTTGTCCGGGCCGAGCAGCGCGACGAGGTCGGCGCGCAGCGGCTCGGGGGTGCCCGCGGCCAGCCGGTCGGGCACCCGGTCGGGCGCCGGCCCGGTGGTGGCCGTGGGGCGCAGGGCGTGGGGGCGGGGCTCCAGCAGGGGCACGGTCACTCCTCCGGTGAGGCGGCGCTGCCGTGGTGCTCGGGTCAGTGATGCCCACCCGGCCCGTCGACCAGAGCCGACAGCAGGTCGCCGAACACCTCGCGCTGCTCGGCGGTCAGTGGGGCCAGGATCTCCTCCGCCGCGGCCCGCCGGGCACTGCGCAACGCGCGGAGCGCCCTGCGCCCGGTGTCGGTGAGCTCGATCCGCACCACCCGCCGGTTGGCCGGATCCGGGACCCGGCGCACCGAACCGTTCGCCTCCAGCGCGTCCACCAGCGTCGTCACCGCGCGCGGTACCACCTCCAGGCGTTCGGCGAGGTCGGCCATCCGCGGCGGGGTGCCGTGGTAGTGGTCCACGATCCGCAGCAGCCGGGACTGGGCCGGGGTGAAGGCGATGTCCAGCTGCTCCAGATGGCGCTTCTGGGCGCGGTGCATCCGGCGGGTCAGCCGGACCAGCTGTTCGGCGAGGTTCCCGCTGCCGGCGAACGGTGCGGGGGAAGGCGAGGGCATGACCCGAGAATAGCAGGACCTGATTCATTGTGAGTATAGGTAACAATGAGCTAGGCTCCGCGTTGTCCCTTTCCGGTACGCATCCTCGAAGGAGCCCATGCGCCACGACGAACCCCAATGGACCGCACCGCCCAAGGACCCGGACGCCCCGGTCCCCCTGCGGCGGATCCTCGCCCTCTTCCGCCCCTACCGCGCCCGGCTCGCCCTCGTCGGCCTGCTGGTCGCCGCCTCGTCCCTGGTCTCGGTGGCGTCCCCGTTCCTCCTCAGGGAGATCCTGGACGTCGCCATCCCCGGGCGGCGCACCGGACTGCTGTCCCTGCTCGCCCTCGGTATGATCGCCACCGCCGTGACCACCAGCGTCTTCGGCGTGCTGCAGACCCTGATATCCACCACCGTCGGCCAGCGCGTGATGCACGATCTGCGCACCGCCGTCTACGCCAAGCTCCAGCGGATGCCGCTGGCCTTCTTCACCCGCACCCGCACCGGCGAGGTCCAGTCCCGGATCGCCAACGACATCGGCGGCATGCAGGCCACCGTCACCTCCACCGCGACGTCCCTGGTCTCCAACCTGACCTCCGTCGTCGCCACCGTCGTCGCCATGGTCGCCCTCGACTGGCGGCTGACCGTCGTCTCGCTCCTCCTGCTCCCGGTCTTCGTCTGGATCAGCCGCCGGGTCGGCAACGAACGCAAGAAGATCACCACCCAGCGGCAGAAGCAGCTGGCGTCGATGTCCGCGATGGTCACCGAATCCCTCTCCGTCAGCGGCATCCTGCTCGGCCGCACCATGGGCCGCGCCGACTCGCTCACCAGGAACTTCGCCGAGGAATCCGAGCGCCTGGTCGGCCTGGAGGTCCGCGCCAACATGGCCGGCCGCTGGCGGATGGCCACCATCGGCATCGTCATGGCCGCCATGCCCGCGCTCATCTACTGGGCGGCCGGGATCGTCCTCCAGCTCGGCGGCCCGGTCTTCTCCATCGGCACCCTGGTCGCCTTCGTGGCCCTCCAGCAGGGCCTGCTGCGCCCCACCGTCTCGCTGCTGTCCACCGGCGTCGACATGCAGACCTCGCTGGCACTCTTCCAGCGCATCTTCGAGTACCTGGACCTGCCGGTCGCCATCACCGAGCCCGCCGACCCCGTACAGCTGCCCGCCCCGCGCGGTGAAATCCGCTTCGAGAACGTGCGGTTCGGCTACGACCCCGAAGCCGCGCCCACCCTGGACGGCATCGACCTGACGATCCCGGCGGGCGGCAGCCTCGCCGTCGTCGGCCCCACCGGCAGCGGCAAGAGCACCCTGAGCTACCTCGTCCCCCGCCTCTACGACGTGACCGGGGGCCGGGTCACCCTCGACGGCACCGACGTCCGCGACCTCGGCTTCGCCACCCTCGCCCGCTCGGTCGGCGTGGTCGCCCAGGAGACCTACCTCTTCCACGCCTCGGTCGCCGACAACCTCCGGTTCGCCAAGCCCGACGCCACCGATGAGGAGATCGAACGCGCCGCCCGGGCCGCCCAGATCCACGACCACATCGCGGCCCTCCCGGACGGCTACGACACCCTCGTCGGCGAGCGCGGCTACCGCTTCTCCGGCGGTGAGAAGCAGCGCATCGCACTCGCCCGCACCATCCTGCGCGACCCGCCGGTCCTCGTCCTGGACGAGGCGACCAGCGCCCTGGACACCCGCACCGAACACGCCGTCCAGCAGGCCATCGACGCCCTCTCCGAGGGCCGCACCACGGTCACCATCGCGCACCGCCTCTCCACCATCCGCGACGCCGACCAGATCGTCGTCCTGGACGCCGGCCGGATCGCCGAACGCGGCACCCACGACGAGCTGCTGGCCGCCAACGGGCGTTATGCGGCGCTGCTGCGGCGCGATGCGCACCACGTGCCGGCGGACGGCGACGGGGCGGCGGACGACGGGCACGCCGCGGGCATGCTGGTGTGACCGGCGGGACGCCGGGCCGGCGGTGCGCACCCCGACCCGGCGCCGCCGCGCCCGGCGATCAGAGCGCCGTGAGATCGACCGCCGCCGCCATCGCCCGGTACCCCGCGTCGTTCGGGTGCTTGCGGTCCCCGCCGTCGTAACCGGGCGCCAGCGCCGCCGCGTCCGCCGGATCGGCCAGCACCGCCGCGAAGTCCGCCACCGCATCGAACGCGCCCGAGGTGCGGATCCACGCGTTGACCTCCCGGCGCTTCGCCTCGGCGGTCGGGGTGTGGTACTCCGACCCCTTGAACGGTGTGATGGTCGCCCCGGTGACCCGCACTCCGGCCGCCCGCGCCCGGTCGATCAACTCCTGGTACCCGGCGATGAGTTGACCGGCCGAGAGGTCCGGAGCGGGCTGGTACGTCGGCAGGTCGACCTCGCTGAACCCGATGTCGTTGAGGCCCACCAGCACGACGACGGACCGCACGCCCGGCTGCTCCAGCACATCCCGCCCGAACCGCTCCCCGGCCCGGTCGCCGTACCACGCCGAGTCGTGCAGCAGCAGATTCCCGCCGATGCCGTGGTTGAGCACCGGGCGCGGGGTGCCCACGGCGGCCAGCCGCTCGGCCAGCGCGTCCGGGTAGCGCGCATTGCCGTCGACCGTCGACCCGAAGCCGTCGGTGATCGAGTCGCCGAACGCCACGACGGTGTCCCGCCGCGCCGCCCCGCCGCCGGCCAGTTCCACGGCGGCGAGGTAGTACCACGACACCGTCGTCTCACCGAAGACCGCCGGATCCACCTCCCCCAACTGCTCGCCCGCCGCCCGGTAGGAGGTGGCGAACGCCTGCGCGTGGAAGGTCGCCGGGCCGGTCGGCCGGGCGAAATACAGGGACACGGTCAGCGCGTCGAAGGCCGCCACTCGCAGCTCCACCGCATCGCTGTGCACCTCGCCGCCCGCCGGGATCCGTACCGAATCCGCCCCGCCGAAGGTGAGCCGGCGGCCGGTACCGCCGTGCACCGCCGGCCCCCGGTCCGTCCGCGCGAGCCACCCGCCGGACACCTCCAGCGGCGCGGTCCCGTAGCGGTTGGAGAGCTTGATCCGGGCCGAGGTCCCCGCCCCGGTGACCCGTACGACCTGCCGTACGGTCTGGTCCGCGAACCCCTCCTCGGCCCAGTTCTTGTCGAACCCCGCACTGGGACGCTGCATGGACGCGGACCAACCGGCCTGCCAATCAAGGGAGTTGACGCTGCTCATGGTGTGCTGCCTGCCTCTCGGTCGGTCGCCCGGTGGCGATGACCAGGAGTCTGGCGGCCGGCGCGGGGGCGGCCCAGACACCTCCGTGTGGTACGCAGCGGATGCCTACCAACGCGAGGGTCACCCTCCGCGCCGCAGCCGTCAGTCCGCCGCCAGCAGGACCACCTCCAGCGTCCGCGGACCGTGCACCCCCTCCACCCGGTCCAGTTCGATGTCGCTGGTCGCCGACGGCCCGGAGATCCAGGTCAGCGGGCGGTCCGGGGCCAGCCGCGGCAGCGCCTCGGGGACCGAGCCGACGACCTGGCCGGGGACGCGCACGACGCAGATGTGATGGTCGGGGACCAGGGTGATCCGGCGCCGCCCCTGGTCGGGCCCGGCGTCCAGCACGATGGTTCCGGTCTCCGCGATCGCCAGCGCACACCCCGTCACCACACTGTCCACGGCGTCCAGTTCACGCGCCGTGGCCGACGGCAGATCGGGCACCCGCGTCACCTCGGCCGCGGCCAGCCACCCCGGCTCCAGCCCCGGCGGCACCACCACCGACCGCGCCCCGCGCTCCGCCAGCAGCCGGCCGATCAGTGCCGGCAGCCCATCCGGGCCGCTGCGGTGCACGATCGCACGGTATTCCGCGAGATTCCCGGCGAGCAGCTCGACGGTCTGCCCGGCCGTACGCGAGCCGTGCACCCGCAGGTAGTCGCGGGCAACCGGCGGATCGCTCGGCCCCTCACCGCGCGGCACATCGGCCAGCGCCCGGCGGATCCGCGCCAACACCACGTCCCTGCCGCTCACTTGGCGCCTCCCCGCTGCTCTCCGGACGCGCCGTGGTCTCCCGACGCCTTGTCAGGGCGCCGCTCGCCACGAGTGCGCCGCCACCAGTCGCGGAACGACTCGGCCGGCACCGCCGGCAGCTCACGGCTGTCGGACCAGGCCCGCCCCGGCCCCGGCAGCCGCCGCGGATGCAGCCGCCGGGTACGCGAGGCCAGCCGCATCCCGCCGCGCAGCGCGCCGGGATGGTCGAACGCCCAGGCCGCGGCCCGCATCGCGGCCCGCTCCGCGGCATGGCCCCTGGCCGGCTTGAGGACGGTGCGGGTGCCGCGCCGGGTGACCGGTCCGCCCTCCACCACCCGCTCCCGCAGATGCACCAGGACCTCGGGGATGTCGATGGCGACCGGACACACCTCGTAACACGCCCCGCACAGCGACGAGGCGTACGGCAGCGACGCCTCCAACGAGCCCTCGGTACCGCGCAGTTGGGGGGTGAGGATGGCCCCGATCGGGCCCGGATACGGGGAACCGTACGCATGCCCGCCGGCCCGCTCGTACACCGGGCAGACGTTCAGGCAGGCCGAGCAGCGGATGCAGCGCAGCGCCTGCCGCCCCACGGTGTCGGCGAGGGTGTCGGTCCGCCCGTTGTCGAGCAGCACGAGATGGAAGGTCCGGGGCCCGTCGCCGTCCGTGGTCCCCGTCCACGTCGTGGTGTACGGGTTCATCCGCTCGGCCGTCGAGGAGCGGGGCAGCAGCTGGAGGAAGATCTCCAGATCCTGCCAGGTCGGCACGGTCTTCTCGATGCCGACGACGGAGATCAGCGTCTCCGGCAGCGTCAGGCACATCCGGCCGTTGCCCTCGGACTCGACGACCACCAGCGTGCCGGACTCGGCGACCATGAAGTTGGCACCGGAGATCCCCACCTTCGCGGTCAGGAACTTCTCCCGCAGGTGCAGCCGGGCCGCCTCGGCCAGCTCGGCGGGGGAGTCGGACAGCCCCTCCGGCGCCGGACGTCCCCAACTCCCCATCTCCCGGCGGAAGATGTCCCGGATCTCGGAGCGGTTGCGATGGATCGCCGGAACCAGGATGTGCGACGGCAGATCGTCCCCGAGCTGCACGATCAGCTCGGCCAGATCCGTCTCGTACGCCCGGATACCGGCCTCGGCCAGCGCCTCGTTCAGCCCGATCTCCTGTGTGGCCATCGACTTGACCTTGACGACCTCGCGCTCACCGGTCTCCCGCACCAGCCGCGTCACGATCCGGTTGGCCTCCTCGGCGTCCGTCGCCCAGTGCACCCGGCCACCCGCGGCGGTCACCGACTCCTCCAACAGCTCCAGGTAGTGGTCGAGATGACGGAGCGTCCGGTCCTTCACCGCGGCGCCCGCGGCCCGCAGCTGCGCCCAGTCGTCCAGCTCGGCGACGGCCCTGGCCCGCTTGTCGCGGATGGTGTGGGTGGCATGGGTGAGATTGGCCCGTAGCCGGCCGTCGCGGGTGGAGACCGCGGCGGCCCGGGGGAACGCCGGCATCCCGAGATAGCTGCCGCTCATCGCACGCCCCCCTCCGCGCCGCCGGCCGCATCCGCGACGGCACCGCCCGGCGCATCGTCCTCCGTACCGTCCTTCGTACCGGCCAGGATCTCCGCGATGTGCACCGGACGCACCCGCGAGCCCTGCCGCGCCAGCGTGCCCCCGATGTGCAGCAGACAGGAGTTGTCGACCGTGCAGACCGCCGAGGCACCGGTCCGGGCCACCGCCCGGACCTTGTCGGCCCCCATCGCCGCCGACACCGCCGGATTCTTCACCGCGAAGGTGCCGCCGAACCCGCAGCACTCCTCGGCACCCGGCAACTCCCGCAGCTCCAGCCCCCTGACGTGCTCCAGCAGCCGCCGCGGCCGGTCGCCCAGCCCCAGCATGCGCAGACCGTGACAGGTGGGGTGATAGGTGACGGTGTGCGGGTAGTACGCGCCCACATCCGTCACCTTCAGGACGTCCACCAGGAATTCGGTGAGCTCGTACGTCTTGGGCACGGCCCGCGCCGCCGCGTCGGCCAGCTCCCGGCCGTGCCCCTCGGCCGCCGCCTTCGCCCCGATCCGCGGATAGTTGTCGCGCACCATCGCGGCACAGGAACCGGACGGCGTGACCACGTACTCGTAGTCCCGGAACGCCCGGTCGAAGCGGCGCACCAGCGGCTCGGTGGCATGCCGGTAGCCGGTGTTGAACTGGGGCTGCCCGCAGCAGCTCTGCGCGTCGGGAAAGTCCACCTCGACGCCCAGCCGCTCCAGCAGCGTCACCACCGCCCGCCCGGTTCGCGGATAGAGCGTGTCATTGATGCAGGTGACGAACAGTGCTACCCGCACGTTGCGATCTCCTTGCCGTCAGTGTGCCGTTTTCTTGCGGCGGTGTTTCGGCCGCCTTGCCCTCCGCCGAATCCCCTGGCGGTCGCCCGCCTCACCGGTACATGATCACGTGTCGGATCATCCTGCCCCAGCGGCAGGCCCAGGAGAAGAACCGGAGCGGAGGACCATGTCCCGTGCACAGCCGATAGCCGAGGAGCGGGCGCCCAGCGGCGACCGCTCGCCGTCGCCGTTGCGTCAGCTGGCCGCCGCCTCCATCGGCAACGCCGTCGAGTGGTACGACTGGTACGCCTACTCCTTCCTGGCCGTCTACTTCGCCGACCAGGTCTTCCCCAAGGAGGCCGGCAACTCCCTGGTGCCGCTGCTGTCGACCTTCGCGGTCTTCGCCGTCGGCTTCTTCATGCGGCCGGTCGGCGGACTGGTGATGGGCGCGGTCGCCGACCGACGCGGCCGGCGGGCCGCGCTGACCCTGACGATCCTGCTGATGGGCGGCGCCAGCCTGCTGGTCGCGCTCACCCCCACCTACGCGGCCACCGGCGTGCTCGCCCCGGTCGTACTGGTCATCGCCCGCCTCGTCCAAGGTCTGTCGGTGGGCGGGGAGTTCGCCGCCTCCACCACCTTCCTCGTCGAATCCGCCGGTCCGGGCCGGCGAGGGCTGTTCTCCAGCTTCCAGTACGTCTCCACGACCCTCGGCCAGCTGCTCGCCTCCGGGACCGGGGCGCTGCTCGCCGGACTGCTCACCGAGCGCCAGATGGGGCAGTGGGGCTGGCGGGCCGCCTTCCTCGGCGGCGCCCTGCTGAGCCTGATCGGACTCTGGATCCGGAGCGGCGCCCAGGAGACCCTGTCCGCAGCGCACAGCTCCTCTCCCACTCCGCCGTCCGCCCGCGCGGGCGGGGCCGCGAGCACAGCGGAGACCCCGGCCGCCGTGCCACGGGCCGACCGCCCCGGCCTCTTCGAGGGCCTGCGCCGTTACCCCCGCCAGTCGCTCCTCATCTGCGGCATCACCGCCGGCGGCACCCTCGCGTACTACACCTGGACCACGTACCTCCCCACCTACGCCCAGGTCAACGCCGGCTTCGACAAGGGCGATTCGCTCACCGTCGGCACCCTCTCGCTCGTCTTCTTCGCCCTGCTCCAGCCGCTCGGCGGCATGCTCGCGGACCGCATCGGCCGCAAACCGCTGCTGCTCGCCTTCGCCCTCGGCTTCGCCGTGCTGGCCGTTCCGCTGCTGCACCTGGTCACCGACGCCTTCCTCTCCCTCCTGCTGGTGCAGTGCGCGGGCATGGTCCTGCTCACCGGCTACACCGCGGTCGCCGCCGCGGTGAACGCCGAGGTCTTCCCCGCCCGGGTACGCGCCGCCGGCATCGGCTTCCCGTACTCCCTCACGGTCGCCCTCTTCGGCGGCACCGCCCCGTACGTCGGCACCTGGTTCAAGCAGGCCGGCCACCCGGACCTCTTCCCCTGGTACGTCGCCGTGCTCTGCCTGATCTCCTTCGGCGTCTACCTGACGCTGCCGGAGACCGCGCACCGGGAACTGGAGAAGTAGCCCGCGAACGCAAGCCTTGTCAGACAACCTGTCAGACAAGGCAGCCGGACCAAGCTCTCGGACAAGGAGCCCGTTCGTGCTGGCCCACACCGCACCGTCGGTGGGAAACTGCCCTGCGCGCGGGGTGCGACCCGTGCGGCACGGCGGCAGGCGGCACGCGGACGGCGCGCGGCTGTCTGACCACGGACCCGGGAGACGGATATGGCCGGCAGACAAACCCAGGGACGGCGCCCGGTCGTCGCGCTCTACGAGCGGATGGTCGAGGCGGTCCGCGCGGGCACCTACCCGCCCGGCTCCGCCCTCCCGACCGAGCCCCGGCTCGCCGCCGAACTGGGCGTGAGCCGCCCCGCCCTGCGCGAGGCGCTGATCCTGCTCCAGGAGGACGGCGTGATCACCGTGCGGCGCGGGGTGGGGCGCACGGTCAGCCACCATCTCCCGCCGCGCGGCTTCGAGTTCCTCAAGCCCGTCGAAGAGCTGCTGGGGAAGGGGCGGCAGGCCGTGACCGTGCCGCTGGCCCGTACCGCCGAGGAGCCGACGGACTTCTCCACGCAGCATCTGGTGCTGCCGTCCAACGGCGAGGTGCGCTTCTGGGAGAGCCTGATCGAGGTCGCCGGGATGCCCGCCTGCCTGACCCAGGAATGGGCCGCGGACGAGACGGTGGGGGAGCGGCTGCCGGACGCCGTCGCGGCGTTCGACGGGCCCGAGGGGCGCACGTCGTCCATGCTGCGGCTGCTGCTGGCGGCCGGGCGCGGGCTGCCGCTGACCGGCAGCAGTACCATCGTGGCCACCACACTCGGCCGGCAGCGCGGCCGGCAGCTGGGACGCCCGGCCGACACCCCCGGAGTCCTCGTCACCCAGGTCGTCCGGCTCGACCGCACCCCTCTCCTGGCCGCCAAGCACATGCTGCCCCCAGGGGCGCCCGCCCTCCCGGTGTGGCAGGCGCGGTGAACGGGTCCGGCGGCCCGATGACCCCTTCGGTGACGCGACGGCGGGGACGTGTCATACTCGCGCCCCATGACGTTGTCTGACAAGTTCCCCCGGCAGTCCGCCCACCCTCTGGACGGTGAGCGGATCCGCCGCGCCCCCAAGGTGCTGCTCCACGACCACCTCGACGGCGGTCTCCGTCCGGAGACGATCATCGAGCTGGCCGAGGCCGTCGGCTACCGCGACCTGCCGACCACCGACCCCGCCGCGCTGGCCGTCTGGTTCCGTGACGCCGCGGACTCCGGCTCCCTGGAGCGCTACCTGGAGACCTTCGCGCACACCTGCGCGGTGATGCAGACCGGCGAGGCGCTGTTCCGTATCGCCGCCGAGTGCGCCGAGGACCTGGCCGCCGACGGCGTCGTCTACGCCGAGGTGCGCTACGCCCCCGAGCAGCACCTGGCGGGCGGCCTGACCCTCGACGACGTCGTCGACGCGGTCAACGCGGGCTTCCGCGAGGGCGAACGCCGGGCGGCGGCGGCCGGCCACCGCATCCGCGTCGGCGCCCTGCTGTGCGCCATGCGGCACGCCGACCGCGCCCTGGAGATAGCCGAGCTCGCCGTCGCCCACCGCGACCGCGGTGTGGCCGGCTTCGACATCGCGGGCGGCGAGGTCGGCAACCCCGCGAGCCGGCACGCGGCGGCCTTCGACTACCTGCGCGGCCAGGGCGCCCGGGTGACGGTGCACGCCGGCGAGGCGGTCGGCATGGAGTCGATCCACGAGGCGGTGCTGCGCTGCGGTGCCCACCGCATCGGCCACGGCGTCCGTATCACCGACGACATCGCGATCGGCACCGACGGCCAGGTCACTCTGGGCCGCCTGGCCTCCTACGTGCGCGACATGCGGATCGCCCTGGAGGTCTGCCCGACCTCCAACCTCCAGACCGGCGCCGCCACCAGCTATCCGGAGCACCCGGTCGACCTGCTCCGCCGGCTCGGCTTCCGCGTCTGCCTCAACACCGACAACCGCCTGGTCAGCGGCACCACGATGACCCAGGAGTTCCAGCACCTGCGCGACACCTTCGGCTACGGCGCAGCCGAGCTGGAGGAGTTCACGGTCAACGCGGTGAAGTCCGCCTTCCTGCCCTTCGACGAGCGGACCGCCCTCCTCAACGAGGTCATCCGCCCCGGATACGCCAAGCTCCGCGCCGGGGAACTCAGCCGGGTCCCCATCCCGGACACCTCCGGCACCGCGGCGGCCTGACCGGGACCGCGGCGGCCTGACCGGCGCCGACCGGGATCCGGAGCGGTCCGGGCCGTCCAGGCCGTCCGGGATCGCCGCGCCCCGGATCCCGGCGCCGTCACCGGCGCCGACCGCTCAGGCCCGGCCGCCGGGTACGACGGAGGCGCCCACCGGTACGGGCACCGGCCGTCCCGGATCGCCCGCCGCCACTGCCGTCGGCCCGCCCGCCAGCAGCTCCCTGATGTCCCGGACCGCCGCCCGGCCCGCCCGGTTGGCGCCGATGGTGCTCGCCGACGGCCCGTAGCCGACCAGATGGATCCGCGGATCGCGGACCGCCCGGGTGCCCTCCATACGGATACCGCCCCCGGGCTCCCGCAGTCTCAGCGGAGCCAGGTGATCGATGGCGGCCCGGAACCCCGTCGCGTAGAGGATCACCTCGGCCTCCGCCGTTCGCCCGTCCGCCCACGCCACCCCGGTCGGGGTGACCCGGGAGAAGAGCGGCAGCCGCGTGAGGACGCCGCTCTCCCGGGCCCGCCGGACCGCGTCGGTCATCGGCAGCCCGGTCACACTCACCACGCTCCGCGGCGGCAGCCCCTGCCGGACCCGCTCCTCGACGAGCGCGACCGCGGCCCGCCCCTCCACCTCGCCGAACGGCCCGGCACGGAAGACGGGCGGTCGCCGGGTCACCCAGGTCGTGCCCGCCGCGACCGGCGCGATCTCCATCAGCTGCTGCACGGCCGAGGTGCCGCCCCCGACGACCACCACCCGCGCACCGCGGAACGCCTCGGGCCCCTCGTACTGCGCGCTGTGCAACTGCCGCCCGCGGAAGGTCTCCTGGCCGGGGAACCGCGGCCAGAACGGCCGGTCCCAGGTACCGGTCGCATTGATCACCGCCCGCGGCGCGTAGTCGCCCTGCGAGGTCTCCACCAGCAGCCGGCCACCGACGCCCGCACGCACCGCCGTCACACTCACCGGCCGGTGCACCCGCAGCCCGAAGGCCCGCTCGTACGAGGCGAAGTACCCGCCGATCACCTCGGACGACGGTCGCCGGGGATCGGCACCGGTCAGCTCCATCCCCGGCAGCGCGTGCATGCCGTGGACCTTGTCGTAGGTCAGCGTGGGCCACCGGAACTGCCAGGCGCCGCCGGGCCGCGGGGAGTGGTCGAGCACGACGAAGTCCCGGTCCGGCCGGTAGCCGGCCCGGCGCAGATGAAAGGCGGCGGCCAGTCCCGCCTGCCCGGCGCCGATCACCAGGACCTCGACCTCGCGCACCCAGGTGTAGTTCATGTTTCTACTAACCGAGGGAGGGGCGGATGTCTTCCCCGGCGGCGCCGGGCGGCCGGCGCGCGAGGCCGTACCCGGTGCGGCGAACGACCTCCCGGCCACCACCGGCGCGGTCCGGACTCCTCGGCGCCGGTGGTCAGCGCCCTGCGGCGCGGGTCACCGCCCGCCGGCGATCAGCAGCGGCGCACCGCCGGGCGCGGACGCCGGCCGCCCGTTCGCGGCCGGGACGCCGGCCAGCGGGGACGGCCCGGCGTCCAGCAGCCCGCGGGCGGCGAGCTCCGGCCGTACCCCCTCCCCGAACCAGTACGCCTCCTCCAGGTGCGGGTACCCGGACAGCACGAAGTGCTCGATCCCCAACGCGTGGTACTCCTCGATCCGGTCGGCCACCTCGGCATGGCTGCCGACCAGGGCGGTGCCCGCCCCGCCGCGTACCAGACCG
This sequence comes from Streptomyces sp. CT34, assembly GCF_000805335.1. Classification (GTDB taxonomy): domain Bacteria; phylum Actinomycetota; class Actinomycetes; order Streptomycetales; family Streptomycetaceae; genus Streptomyces. The sequence continues at coordinate 7,501,832 of NZ_KN708638.1, forward strand.
ACCCCCGCCCACAGGTTGGGCGAGATCTCCAGCCGGTCGCGCGAGCCGCCGTGCAGTGCCAGCATCCGCTGCTGACCCACCGACTCGCTCTTGCGCAGCGCCTGTTGGGCGGCGGCCACGGTCTCCGGATCGAGATCGTCCAGCAGCCGGCCGGCGGTCGCCCAGGCATCCTTCGACGAGTCCCGCGAGATGGTGTGCAGCCGGATCCCGAACCGCACCGTCCGCCCCTCCCGCTCCGCCAGGCCGCGCACCCAGTCGATCTTCTGCCGGACCTGCTCGGGTGGCTCCCCCCAGGTCAGATACACATCCACGTTCCGGGCCGCCACCGGACCGGCCGCGGCGGACGACCCCCCGAAGAAGATCTCCGGCAGTGGATCCGGCGGCAGCGCCGTCAGCCCGCCCTCGACCTGGTAGTGCTCCCCGCGGAAGTCGAACGGCGCCCCGCCCCACACACCCCGTACGACCCGCAGAAACTCATCCGTACGGGCATACCGCCGATCGTGGTCCAGATGATCCCCGAACCGCTTCTGCTCGGTGGCGTCACCACCCGTCACCACGTTCAGCAGCAGCCGCCCCCGCGAGATCCGCTGGTACGTGGCGGCCATCTGCGCCGCCAGCACCGGCGAGACGACCCCGGGCCGGAACGCGACCAGGAACTTCAGCCGCTCGGTGACCTGGGTCAGCGCCATCGTCGACAGCCAGGCGTCCTCGCACCACGTCCCGGTCGGCGTGAGCACCGCCTCGAACCCCAACTGCTCGGCGGCCTTGGCTATTTGGGCCAGGTACTCGACATCCGGGGCGCGTACCCCGCGCACCGGTGTGATGCGGTCCCGCCGGATGCCTCCGTCGGTGTACGCGTGCCGGTCGACGAGCGTCCGCCCGTCGCCGCCGGTCGGCAGAAACCAATGCAGGTGTACGGACATACCACCGGTCCTTTCCGTAGGTACGCGGTGCCGCGCTCGAAGGCGGCAGGCCACCGTTGAAGCGGGGGCGACGAACTCCCCGAGTCGTAGCCACGCGGAATCAGCTTCAGCGCCGCGAACGTGTCCACGATCTCGCCGCCGACTTCTCCCTCCCGCCCAGCGCGGCGGGCGCGGCCACCGGGAAACTCGGCCCGGTGACTCCGCACGGCCACAACACAGGCCCGCGAACAACTGAACAAAGAACCCGAACAAGAGCAACGGCCCAAGGCCCCAGCGCCGTCAGCCGACCCCGAAAGAAACCCCGGCGGAACCCGAAACGAAAACGGCTGGAACCCCGAAACGCGGAGTCGGGGGCAAGGGCGTCAGAACATCGGAAACGTCAGCAGCAGCCGCGACAACAACACGCGGCGGAGGCCACCCGCAGCAGGTCGACATGACCACGCGTAGTGAGCAGAGCGGACGAAGACATGCCCCCGAACGTAGCGCTGCCCCCGAACGGGGTCAAACCTCATCTCGCCTGCTGGACCTTTATTGCCACAGCATTGACCAGCGTTACGGAAATCCCACCCGCCTCAACCCAACTCCCCGTCCCCCACCGCGAAATGGACCCACGGCCAAATGAATCCATGGCCGGCGAAACTGAACCCCTGAGCCATCCCCCATTCACCACCGCACCCGCGAAGTGACGCCCGGAACCCGGTGGACTTGGGGCAGAACGGCAGACTCAGGTGCTGTGCCGCCCTTTGGGGACCCGCGGCGACCCGGTTCAAGTCCGGGGCGGGCGCCGCTGACGACCCCGAAACAAATGGGGCCTGAGCAAGTGCAGTGCGCGACCTGCTCAGACCGCCACCCATCCCTCCGGCTTTCCAGCAGCCTCTACAAGAAGCCCTTACTTGTGGTCACGCCACTTGGCAGCAGGCCCCCCTTTCGGGTTGGACGGAAGACCGAAGCGTGCCGGCTTCTCTGCTTCTGTACGGTTCCAAGGACGTTCGGCGTCAGAATAGCCCGCCCGTAAGGGACCCGATCTCGCGGGTCGTACACTGACCGGAAGTCACCAGCAAACACGGTTTGATGACCCTGCCCCCTGTGACGAAATAGTGCTTGTCCGGCAGTGGAATATCCGCTCCTCCGCACCGTTGACGGGCTTTGACGATGGGCATAGCGGCACTGCTGTCTCCGACTGCTCCGAGACCATGGGCCGTGTGGCCGGTGATACGCGCGGCCGTGCGTTCGTTGGCGCACGCGTTGTGGAAGGCCGGGGAGCGGGCCCCGATGATGCCGCCTGCCTCGGCGGGGCCGGCTGCGATAACTCCGGCACCGATGGTCGCCGCACTGACCACAAGCGCGGTCATTGAGTTACGAATGGTCATGTCACCTGCAACGACCGGGCTTTCCCAGGGTGCTGAGACACCACTCGTCCGGGCCAGCACTCGAAGTCCGGAATCGTGCCACGTTCAGTGCCCAACTTTCTCCGGCGGTCATGTCGGCGACCACCGCCGGCGGCTGTACGGCGTCGCGCCCTGGAAGCCCATGAAGCCTTTCGGGACTGAACCGCGTTCGGCGCCCCGGGCGGCGGGGCGCCGAAGTCTTCGCCTGCCTGCGATCAGCGGGTGGCCGCCCCAGAGGTGTTGGCTCACCTGCGGGGCCGTGCATATGCGGTTTCGTTGGCCGGCTCTGGGAGGATCGACCCATGGCTGAAATCATGGCTGCAAGCTTCGCGACACGTGAGATCGACGTCAGGACTGGCTCGCGTGAGACGGTCTACGACCTGACCCGAGAGTGTGAGTCCTTCTTGCGGGACGTCGCCCAGGGCCGGGACGGCCTGCTGAATGTCTTCACGCCTCACGCCACCATGGGCGTGGCGCTCCTGGAGACCGGAGCGGGCAGTGACGAGGACCTGTTGGCCGCCCTCCGTGATCTCCTTCCGGCGGATGACCGTTGGCGGCACAAGCACGGGAGTCCCGGTCACGGTCGTGACCACGTCCTTCCTGCGCTTGTGCCACCACATGCCACGCTGCCGGTGATCGGGGGCGAACTCGCCCTTGGGACCTGGCAATCGGTCTGCCTGGTGGACACGAACGTGGACAACCCGAACCGTCGAGTCCGGTTGAGCTTTCTGGGGTGACTTTGAGGTCGTTCGGGGGGCACCCCTTGTCGATCCGTCCGTGGTTTCGAGGAAGTCGAACGTCGTCCTGTGTATGGCACAAGGCAGCGGCCTGTACCTCCCCACCAGCTCGCTGTACTTCACCCGCGTCGTCGGCCTCCCCGTCACGCGGGTCTGCGTCGGCCTCACCGTCGCGGGTCCGGTGGCCCTCGCCGGTGCCGTGCCCATCGGCCACCTCGCCGACCGCCATGGCCCCCGGCGGGTCTTCGCCGGCGTCCTGGCGGTGCAGTGCGCGGCCATGCTGTCCTTCACCGTCGTCCGCTCCTTCCCGCCTTCCTGGCCTGCGCGCTGGTGTTCACGCTCGCCGACCAGGGCGGCAACGCGGCCCGCGGCGCACTGGTCGCCGCGACCGGCGAGGCCGTCGAACGCGTCCGGCTGCGCGCCTACCTCCGCGTCGTGACCGACCTCGGCATGGGCGCGGGCCTGGCCGCCCTAGCCATCCAGGCGGACAGCCCCGCCTGGTACACCGCCCTGATCGCGGTGAACGCGGCCACCTTCCTCGGCGCCGCGGTGCCGTTGCGATGGTTGCCGCCGCACAGCGGCCGCCACCCCGAAACCGGCTGGCGGCGGACCCCACCGTTCTCCCGCTGGCAGGTGCTGCGCGACGCCCGGTACGTGTGCACCACCGCCCGGTGCGGCGTGCTCAACCTCCAGCTCCAGGCGCTCTCCTTCGCCGTCCCCTGTGGGTGGCCGACCACACCTCCGCCCCGAAGGCGATGGCCTGGGTGATCGTCGTGGTCAACGCGGTCATGGTGGTGCTGTTCCAGATGCGCGCGAGCCGGGGAGCGGAGGACGACGGCCGCGCCGCCGCCCTGTGCCGCCGCGCCGGTGTGGCTCTGCTGGCCGCCTGCGCGGTGGTCGCGCTCACCGGCGGCCACGGCCCGGCGCCGACCGTCGGGCTGCTCCTGGTGCTCGCGGTGCTGCTCACCGTCGGCGAACTCCGGACCTCCGCCGGCGGCTTCGGCCTGAGCTTCACCTCCCCCCCCCGAGTCCGCCCACGGTCAGTACCAGGGCTTCTACTCACTGGGCAAGGGCTCGTCCCAGGCGGTGGCTCCCTCCCTGCTCGCCGCCCTCTGTCTGGGCAGCCACCCCACCGCCGGCTGGCTCGCCCTCGGCGGCTTCTTCGCGGTCGCGGGCATGCTGATGCCGATGGTGGTGCGCCGTGTACCAGGCGCGTCCGCCGTCGACCACCCCGACCGTCACGTTCGCTGAGCTTCCCGGCGTGGTGCTGCAAGGATCCTGCAAGTCGGGTGCAAGCAGGCCGCCGGGCCCCCTGGGCAGTAGCCGCGTCGAGAGAAGCAACCGACGACGCAAGCGACACACAGGGGGATGTCATGTCTGCTGTCGGCAGGCACTCGGAGCCGGCGCTCGTGCAGGGCGGGCAGTGGCTCACCAGGAGGGACTGCAAGCGTGTGCTGGTCATCGCGCACACGGTGGTCTACGCACAGCGGCTGAAGCACGCCTTCTCGCTGCTGGCCGCGGACTTCCGGGTCCAGGTGGTGTTCACCGTGGCCCCACATCCGTTCGGGGAGGGGGTCGCGCGGTACCTCCGGCGGGCCGGGATCACCGTCATCGCCTGGGAGGACGCGCTGCGCAACCGCTTCGATCTCGCGCTGGCCGCGGGGTCCTTGGGGATCGAGAAGGTACGGGCTCCGGTGATCCGGCTCTCGCACGGAGCCGGACACAACAAGGTGCTTCGGGAGCCGGCGGACCCGGCGGAGGCGGCTCGGCGCCCACCCGGCATGCTCAGCCGCCGGCACCTGATGCACGACGGCAGGGTGGTCCCGGCGGCGGTGGGACTCTCGCACGAACGGTACCTGGCGGATCTGGCCCGTTCGTGTCCTGAGGCACTGTCCGTCGCCACCGTGGTCGGCGATCCGGGCTACGACCGGATCGTGGCGAACATGCCGCGACGGGAGCACTATCGACGGATGCTGGGGGTGGCCGACGGACAGCAGTTGCTGCTCGTCACGTCGACATGGGGGCCGTCGTCGGCATTCGGCCGGTTCGACGTACTGCTGCCGCAGCTGCTCGGTCGACTGCCGGAGCGGCGATACCGGATCGCCGTCCTCATCCATCCGAACGTGTGGGCAGGGCACGGCTATTGGCAGGTTCATGGATGGCTGGCCGACTGCCGGAAGCACGGGGCGGTGGTACTGCCCCCGGAGACCGACTGGGAAGCGCTGCTGATCTCGGCCGACGCGATCATCGGCGATCACGGATCGCTCACCGCCTACGGCGCGTTGACGGGGGCACCGATCCTGCTCACCCACAGTCCCGAACGCACCGTCGCCGAGAATTCCCCGGCCGCCCTGATCTCCGCGGCGGCACCGGTCCTCTCCCCGTCACGTCCGCTGGAGGAACAGCTGAGGTACGCCGCCGACGCGTACCGAGAGGAACAGTACGCGGCGGTCGCCGCTCTCCTTTCCTCCGTGCCGGGCCAGTTCCACCGCCGGATGCGTGCCCTGATGTACCGCTTGCTGGATCTGGGCGAACCGGCCTTCGCGGCTCCGGTGCCGCCGGTGCCGGCGCCGCCCGCGTTGGACCGCGCAGGCGAGGGGGAGTGGGGGGTGTCGGCGTGAGGCGGACGATGCGGCCGGGGGTCGGAGTGTCGGCGGCGTTGGTGGGGGTACACCGTGCCCGGCGGCCCGAAGGGATCTGTGCGGAACCCCGGTTCCCGGTGTTCCGCGTGGCGTCTGGCCGTTTCCGGGGCATCGGCACCGGCACCGAGCCCGGTGCGGTGGCTCCGTATGAGAGTGGTGGTGCGTGGGGCGTGACGCGGCCGGAGGCGGGGCCGTGCGGTACGGCGCGGGACCGGAGGTTCGGGGCCGGGCCGGTGAGCACGGTGTCGCCGCGCCTGCGACGCACACGAGGTGATGGCGCTGAAGACGGTGTCAGGCAGGGCGCGTTGGCGGTCGGCGACGATGTGCATGTGCGCGTGGACCAGTCGGTACAGCGGGCGGCGGCCTGGCTTGAGTGCGCGGACGTCCTCGCCGCCACGCGGCCGTCGGGATACGGGGCCGGGGCCGCGCGGGCGGAGGTTACCGCGTTGCTCGACAGGTACCCCGGGTGCCTGATCGCCGCCGTGCCGGACGCCGGCGGAGGCTGTCTGATCGGCACGCGCGGCGGCGAGACACTCCTCGCCTCGCCCGCGGCCGGATCCGCGGGACCTGGCGCCTGCTGCCAGGTCCTGGCCTCCTTCCTGCACGCCTGGCTGGTGGCCGGCGGATCCGTGGCGTCCCTACGGACCGTCGTGATGCGGGGGCGTGGCGGCACGGTGTACATCCGGCTGGCAGTGTGCTGACCAAGCGGGAGCCGCCGTGACGGGCCCGCGGATCAGAGTTCCCGCAGGCGGGCCTCAAGGCGACAGGTGTCGCTGGGGCTCAACGGTCGGTAGATCTCCCATGCTTGGCGGTAGCGGCGGCGCGCCTCGGGCGCGTCGCCGCGCAGTTGGGCGGCCTGGCCGAGCATTTCCAGGGTGCGCGCCTGCCAGTGCTGGGACCCGGATGCCCGGAACTGCTCCAAGGCCCCTTCGAGGAAGTGGACGCTCTCCGTCTCGTTCCCCAGGGACGCCGCGGCCTGTCCCAGAAAGGCGAGGGCGCGCGCGGCGTCGTAGGAGTCGCCGGCCGCGACGAGGTCGGCGTGCGCCCGTCTGAGGTGCTCGGCCGCCAAGGAGTGGTCGTCGCGGGCCAGGGCGGTCTGCCCCAGACACAGCCGGGAGAGGGCGGCGCCGCGCTGGTATCCGATCTCCTCGCGCAGCGCGAGAGCGCGGGTGAAGTGCGCTTCCGCCTCCCGGACTCGGCCCTCGGCGAGATCGGCGTTGCCCAGTCCGTTGAGGGCCTGCGCCTGCTCGCGTACGTTCTCGTCCTGCTCGGCGTTGCGCAGCGCGCGGGCGTACCAGTCGGCCGCCTCGCGGTGCCGGCCGGCGTTGCGCAGACCGGCACCTCCTGAGGTCAGCATGCGGCTCTCGGCGCGACGGTCCCGCACCTGGCGGGCGGCGGCCAGTCCCAGCCGGTGCGCGTCGATCCACAACTCGGCGGGACGCAGCCGGAGGAAGAGTGGCCACAGGGCATCCACCAGCTGCCAGCACGCGCCGTGCCAACCGGCGGCGGCACTGTGCCGGACCGCCGCTTCGAGACCGGCGCGGTGGGTGTCCAGCCAGGCCAGTGCGTCCTGCGCGGCACCGAACTCGATGGGGAACTGCGGGCGGTACGCGTCGTCGCGGGCCAGGGTCCGATGACTGGGGGTGAGCAACTCCTCGGCGGCGGTCGCGGCGGCCAGGCACCAGCCCACGTAACGCCGTACGAGTTCTTCCCGAGCCGCTGTGCTCTCTTCCGCCTCGCCGCGCTGCCGGGCGTGCCGGCGTACCAGGTCGTGGCAGCGGAAGCGGTTCGGACCCGTCTCCTCGAGCAGATTGCCCTCGATCAGCGCGTCCAGGTCGCGGCCGACCTCGGCGGGTGGCCGTCCGATGGCCGCGGCGACCATCTCGCGGTCGTAGGTGGGAGCGGGGAGCAGCCCCAGGCACCGGTACGTCGACGCGACCGACGGGGCCAACAGCCGGTAGGACTGGTCCAGTGCGGAGCGCACGGCGGCCTCGCCGTCCACGTGGAGGGCGTCCAGGGACCCGTGCCCCTGGGAGAGCGTGGCGGCCAGCGCGGCGAGGGACTGCTGGGGATGGACCGCCAGTTGGGCCGCGGCGACGCACAGGGCGAGTGGTAAGTACGCGCAGAGCGCCACCACTTCGCGTGCTGCCTGCGGATCCTGGACGGTCCTCAAGCCCGCCCCGCTGCTGGAGAGGAGGTCCAGGGAGGCGTCGGTGGCCAGCGGCTGGAGCTGGTGCAGCGTGGCCCCGTCCGCCAGCAGGCCGGTGAGGTGCCCGCGGCTGGCGACCGCGACCAGACTGCCGGCGCCGGACGGGAGGAGGGGGCGCACCTGTGCGGCGGTGAGTGCGTTGTCCACCATGATGGCCAGTCGTGATCCAGCGGTCAGCGTGCGCCACAGCGCCGCGCGCTCGGCGGTCTCCACTGGGACCGACGATGCTCCGATCGACCGCAGGAAGTGCTCCAGGACGTCACCGGGGGTGACCGGGTCGGCGTTCGCGTAGCCGCCGAGGTCGACGTACAGCTGGCCGTCGGGGAAGTCCGCCGCGCACTCCTGCAACCACCGGGAGACCAGCGCGGTCTTGCCGACTCCGGCCAGTCCGCTGACCACCATCAGCTGTACGGCGGATGCGGGGTGGGCCGCCCGCATACCGTGCAGCGCGCGGAGATCGTCCGTCCGATCCACGAAGTTCGCGCGTGAGGGCGGAAGTTGACGTGGGGTCGGCGTCGGCAGCTGGTCCGTCGGGGGCTGGTGGAAGTGGACTCCGCCGCGGATCTCTCCTGCCTGAACGGTGGGGCCGTGCAGCGTGGCCGATCCGCCGATGCTGTTCGCCCGGCCGGACCGTGGCGTGTGCCGCGACAGCCAGGCGAGCACGGCGGTCCGCACCTGGGCGTCACCCGCCGCGCTATGGGCCAGCGCGCGGGCCAGGAGCGGAAGGAGCACCAACGGATCGTCCGCGGCGTGCACTTCGGCCCACTGAGGGACAACTCCCGGATTCTGCACGGCCGCTGTCCGCACGAGTTCTCCCAGTTCGCGCCAGGCCAGCGCGTTGCGATCCGCGCTACAGGGAATCATGGCCGATAACAGCGCCATGGCCATGTCAGTTTCCAACATCTTCTCTCCTACACCCCGCCCCGGTTGGGCGCCACCCCGTCCCGCGAATGCGCAGGTGGATGGTCCGTCGTGCTCCCAGTTCAGGTATATCTACCCTGGATATGCCACACGTTCGCAATCGATCATCAGACATCCAATTTCAGACCTAACTGCGGCTGAATGTGGCCGTGAATATGCCGGAGGTGCCATTCTCGTGTGCACGGCAGGTCGTACCGGCGGGAGGGGGCGCTGGTGGAACTCCGCATACGATTGTTGGGCGCCGTCGAGCTGCGGGTGGGTGGCGAACGTAGTCGGCTCGGCTCGGCCAAGGAACGCAGGGCCCTCGCGGCGTTGGCGTGGGACGCCGGCCGAACGGTCAGCATCGACACCCTCGTTCACCGCATCTGGGACGATTCGCCGCCCACCAACCCGCGAGGCGCCCTGTACGCGCTCATCGCCCGTATCCGCAGGACGTTGGAGGCCCTCGCCGGAGACCGGGCACCCGCGCTCACCAACGGCACCCACACCTATGCGCTGGAAGTCGACCCGGACGCCGTGGACCTGCGGCGCTACCTCAGCCTCCTCAACCAGGCCAGCTGCCTGGCCGACAGCGACAGCGGCCGGGAGGCGCTGCGCTTCCTGGAGGAGGCCGCCGCACTATGGACCGGCGACCCCTTGGCCGGCATGCCCGGCGCCTGGCCGGAGGACCTGCGCAGCACGGTCACGGAGCGGAATCTGGCCGCCGCCCAGCTGCGGGCCGGCCTGGCGCTGCAACGCGGGCGCTACGCGGAGGCCGTCGCCGAACTGCTGCCCTTGGCCGATCGCCACCTCGCGGATGAGTTGCTCCTCGGGCAACTGGCCGTCGCGCTCTACGGATCGGGACGCCGTGGAGAGGCCACCCGCTGGCTCCAGCGCTGCCGACATCACTCGCTGAGCGAATTCGGAGCCGAACCGGGCGAGGGAATGCAACGCATCCACCGCGGCATCCTGACGGGCGCGCCGGTCACCGCGCTCATCCCGTCATCCAAGGACGGCAACTCGGACGCGCCGACCCGGACCCCTCCCGACACCCTGCCCGGCGACGTGGTCTGGGTGGGGCGCGACGCCGAACTGGCCCGCCTCACCGGCGCGCTCAGCGGTGCTCATGGGGAGACCTCCGTCGTTGCCCTGGAAGCGCTCGACGGCATGGGCGGCGTCGGCAAGACGGCGCTGGCGGTGCACGCGGCCCACCAACTGCACGACCGGTTCCCCGATGGCCGGCTCTTTCTGGACCTGCGCGGCAACACCGCGCTGCAAGCCCCGTTGACACCGGCCGAGGCGCTGACCGAGCTGTTGCGTCAACTCGGCACTCCGGGGCGGGGGATGCCCGAGGAGCTCGACGCCCTGATCGCCCTGTGGCGTACCACCGTGCGCGACCGTCGCATCGTGGTCGTCCTCGACGACGCCGCCGGCCCGGAGCAGGTCCGCCCCCTGCTTCCCACCGCGTCCCCCGCCCTGGTGATCATCACCAGCAGAAGGCGTCTCGCCGGACTCCCCGGCGTTCGGCCGATCTCCCTGGACGTGCTGCCGGATCAGGACGCCATCGCCCTCTTCCAGCGTCTGATGGGCGAGCGTGCGCCCGACGCTTCGGAGGCCGCCCACGTCGTCCGACTGGTGGGCCATCTCCCCATGGGCATCACCCTGGCCGCCAGCCGTCTCCTGACCCGGCCGTCGTGGAGCGTCGCCGATCTGATCGACCGCTTCAACCGGGCAGGGGGTCGGTTACCAGAAATCCGCAGCGGGCAGACGGAGTTGTCACAGGTCTTCGCGGTTTCCTACCAGACGCTGAGTGCCCGGCAGCAGCTGGCCTTTCGCCGCCTCGGACTGCACACCGGATCGGAATTCGGATCACCGGCGGCCGCGGCACTCATCGGTCTGCGCCTGGACGAGACCGAACGCGTACTGGAAGACCTCCTCTCCTACCACCTGATAGCGGAACCTTCTCCGCACCGTTACCGCCTCCACGATTTACTCCGTGAACACGCCCGAACTCTCGCCGCTCGTGAACCTGAAGAGGACACACGAGAGGCCGTGGGGCATCTCATCGACCACTATCTGCACGCGGCGGACCGGGCGGACCGCCTTGCCTTCCCCCACCGCGCCCGTATCGCCATCTCCGACAGCCCCCTGCCCGAGGGCTCCGGACGAGTCATCGAATCCTGGGTGGGCACCGATCCGCAGCAGTGGTTCACCGTCGAGGGCCCCAATCTGCTCGCCGCCCTGGAATACGTCCGCGCCCACGGAACCCAGCGCGAAGTGGCGCTGCTGACACACACGCTGGCCGGGTTTCTCGACAACGAGGGATATCTCGCAACGGCTGAGCCACTACTGCGACGCGCCGTCGCGTTCTGGCAGGGCGCGGACGACGACGGTGCGCTCGCCCGCGCACTCCTGGATCTGGCCGGAGTGGCCACCCGTAGGTCCGACTACGACGTGGCGATTCGCGCCGCATCCCAGGCATTGAAGACGTCTCAGGAGTTGCGCGACGGAGAACTCGAAGCCGAATCCCTGCATCTGCTCTCCATACCTCACTGGCATGCGGCGAAGTACCGGGAGGCATTCGACTACCAGTGGCGGGCACTGAATCTGCGGTTGCGGACCACGGACCGCCTCCAACAAGCCAGGTCCTTCAACCTGCTGGGCATGACGTCGTTACATTTGGCGCGGTACAAAGAGTCATTGAAGTTCTTCCTGGAGGCACTTTCTCGTTTTCGCGAGGTCGACGATCGACGCGGCCAGTGGATAGCGCTCAACAACCTCGCTGAGCTGTACAAGGAAGTCGGAGATTTGGAAAGCGCCCACCGCGCCTACCGGCAGGCGATCAGCCTGTCGCGCGCCATGGGCAGCAAAGGCGAGTACGCCACGCTCCAGATGAACCTGGCGAGCACCCTGCACGCCGTCGGAAGGGCTGACGAGGCCCTCGACCTCTTCCGGAAGGCACTTCCGTCGCTACGCGGCATGGGCGACCGACGCAGCGAATCCATCGCCACCAACGGGATCGGCCGCGCGCTCCACACCGTAGGCCGCAGCGAGGAAGCACTCCCTTACCACACGGCAGCGCTGGCACTGGCCCGCCGGATCCACGCGGCGCAGGAAGAGGCCCAGGCGCTCCGCGACCTCGGTAGGGCGGAGCAGGCCACCGGTCGATTCGTCCAGGCAAGCGCACACCTCGAATCCAGTCTCGCCATCAGCCAGGAGATCGGTGCCCGGTCGGAGGTGTCCGAGACGCGGGAGACGCTGGCCGACGTGCGGCGAATGATGCGGCGACGTAACGAAATTTAGGCTCGCCGAGCCTGCGCGTTCTGCTCGCGGCCTTCGAGCGCGGACGAGGCGGACTCGTCAACGCCTGGCCACATTTTGAGATGTGGATGGGCACCCTTATGGTGTGATCGACGTCATGGGCCGTCAGCGTTGATGCCGCTGACGCGTACTGACGCCTGTCCCCCTTGTGTCACTTTTTTCGAGGAGAAGTTGAGCGTGCCCCGAATTGGCGCTGTGGTGCTATTCGCCGCCCTGGTGTGTATCCCGTATGTGGCCTCCGCTTTCACGATGTCGGGCACGCACGCGGCCTGATCCCGCGCCGGAAGGGGAGCCTCTCTTGACCGGCCCTCCCCGCAGCCGGTCGACCGGTGTTCGGGGCACGGCGCGCGCGCCGACGAGCACCGGCGCGTCCTGAGCGATGAACGGCGCATACGACGCGGGCAGGTCGGCGACGGCCCTGAGCCGCGTGCGGCCGTCGGCTAGGGGAGGATACCGTGGGCGCGAGCGGCTGCCAGCCAGACGGGGAACTCCCCGAGTAGCCGGTCAAGCGTTCGCCGTCCGGGAGGGCGCGTGGGGTGGTGCCGGCAGGGAAGAAGCCGGCGTTGTCCACGATCCTGCCGCCGGGACCGGGAGTTCGTCCAGCCGGCAGAGGAAGTCGAACTCCCGCTGCTGGGGGTCGCCGAAGCCGATGAACTGCCAGAACAGCGGCAGACCGGCCGCCTTGCACAGCCACTTCTCGGCGGCGGTCCGACTGGTGGACCGACCGTCGGTCTGGAATACCACCAGTGCCGGCGCGGTCGCCCCGGAGGCGAGATAGTGGTCGAGTACGGCGTCCATCCCGGCCTCGTAGTGGGTACGCCCTATGCGCCCCAACTGCTCGTGGTAGGCGGCCACGCGCCCCTGGTCGCCGTTCGGGCTGATCTCGTGAACCCCGTCGACGTCGATGGAGAAGAACACCAGCGGCACGACCGCGTCGTCGTCCAGGTGGGCGGAGACCGCCAGGACCTGTTCGGCAAGGTGCTGCATCGTGCCGTCCTTGTAATACGGCCGCATCGAGCCCGACCGGTCCGGCACCAGGTACACTGCGGCCCGCTGCCCCTGTAGCCCGTGCTTGCGCAGGCCGACGCCCGCTTGTTTGTAGAGGCTCACCAGCGGCGGCGCGGCCTCCTGCACCTTCTCCAGACTCAGCGGACCCATCTCGACCAAGCGCCTTTCCCTCCGGGCGCCTACGCACCCCGGCGCCGGAGCCGTTCGCCGTACGTCGCGCGCAGCGCGCAGCGCGTGGCCAGGCAACGCCGCCACCGCACTGTGTGGACCCGGAGCGCGAGGACGAGCGGTGCCAATGGCAGCTCACCCCTCGAACGCCAACGTCCTGCACATGGAGCTGTGCGTGCTCGCCGACGAACACGAGGGCGACTGGGGAGTGTTCACCTATCTCCCCAAGCTGACCTTCACGGCCGATCTCCAGTGGCGCCGTCGGTTCGCCCGGGCCGCCGACGACCTCGCCGGCGACCTCGAACGTGGGCGGTGGCCGGAGCCCACCTGCACGGCCGAGGAACTTGCCCTCCATCTCGCCCTCCGCGACGCGGACGAACGAGGAGACGAGGAGCACGCCACCGGTAGGCACGGCAGGCTGCCCGTCCACCGCTACGATTACGACTTCGACACGTGCTCCGAGGTGTTCTTCCAGGACTACGACGTGTTGATGCTCTACAGCGCCCGGTTCGACGGGATCGAGGACCCGGACGACGAAACGAACCGGTACATGGGTATCGGTGATCTCCGCCCCGCGGCCTGGTTCGACCCGTTCCTGAACGTCCCTGCTGCGGACCCCCACCGCGGGTTCCGTCGCTCACTGCGCCGACTTCCGATCCGCTTGGTGGCCGTATGCACCCGGCAGGGCGGCGCTGGTGCCTGACTGCCTGTCCGGGGATCGCTCAGGCAGTCAGGCTCTTGCGGCGGACCCGGAGGGAGTACGTGGTGCCCTCGGGGCCGCTGCTGCTGCTCCACCCGACCGAGGTGGCCACAGCCCAGCCCTTCTGTTCTCGCATCTGCGCGGCGAACACGTCGATGTTCTGGATCTTGCACCCGCATTCCAGCGAGACCTCGATGCCGATGTAGGGGCTGCGGGGATTCTGCTCGTCGCCCGATTCGGTCCATCGGACCTGGTGCACGTGCTCGGCCAGCCCTGTCCGCCGCACGTCGTGCTTGATGCCATGGGCCTTGGCGTACTCGTCCAGATCGTCGATCACGAACAGATGGCTGGACCACTCTCCCGGCCACACCGCGTACAGCTTGGACTCGCCGGCTACTGCTCGCTCGTACGTCTCCTGGTCCGTACCGTGGGTGACGCGACCGTCCTGGTGGATCTCGATGTAGCAGGTGGTCCGTGCGGTGTAGGGGAAGTCCCGTCCCGCCGCCGCAGCGCTTCTCGGTTCCATCGCAGGCCCTCCCGATACGCCGGCCCCCAGACTTGGGGCCACTCTCACCAAGATCTTCTCCCAGAATTCTCCCAGACGATCACCAAGAGGCTGGAAGGGGCTGATCCTCATTGAGGGACAGACCCTTGACCTGGTCTCATGAGAAGGCGCTTTTGTGGGTGGGCGAGATGGGCACGTGACCTGCAGGTTTGCTTGTGAGTGCAGGCTATGTGCCCGTTCTCCCGGTGTTTTCGGGAGGGGCGGTCAGTCCTGCGCCTGGCGTTGGCCTGGTAGCAGTCGGATGGCGAGGACGGAACCGTCGGCGCCCGCATGACCGCGCTCACCCTGCGGGCCGCCGACCGCGCGGTGATGATCCTGCGCGGACTGCCCCGGGGCATGCTGTGCCCGAGCTGCTTCGAAGGCGTCCTCTACCCGGCCTACGACTGCCCTCGCATGACCTGCCGACGCCGGCACGCCGATGTCCGCCCGGGCACCTTCGGCCTCTTCCGACGCCGGTGCGCCTGCGGCGAGCGGATACCGATCTGCTGATGCTGATGAGCAGGGACGCCCGGCTCAGCGGCCACTGCGGGCACGAACACTGCGGCAAGCCGATGAACCCGGACGCCGGGCACCTGCCCGAGCTGATCCTGCCGCTGATCGGAGGCCGGGTCGCGGGCAAGACGCAGCTGATGGCGGCAATGGTGAAGTCCCTGGAGAACACGGCGGAGGACGGGGGGTCGGCGATCCGGCTTGTGGACCCTGAGTTGACTGCCAGCCAGCGGGTGCTGAACGAGGTCTTGGAGATCCAGGGCCACACCCGCCCCACCCAGAAGACGCTGCCCCGAGCCCATTCGTTCGTCCTCGGCACCGGCCGTGCCGAGCGGCTGGGGTTGCGAAACCTGGTGAAGGCGATGGATCTGGAATTCGGCGAGGTCCGGTTCTTTTGCACGGCGGCCGTAGCGGACCAGATGGGACTGGTGGAACCGAGCACTGCGGCTTTCGCCGAGTGGTGCCTGCGAGAGTGAGAGCGCCGCGACATGTGGGATGGGATAGGGGAGTTGGTGAAGTCCGGGCCGGTCAGGACGAAGGCTCAGGGGGCACTTCGCGCCGGTTCCTGCGGCTCGCTTTTCGTGGCCGCGACATGTGCCACAACGGATCAAGTTCGGCGACGCGTTCAACACCAACGACTCGACACATCACCACCAACCGTGCGGGACCTCGCTGAGCAATCCGGTTGCCTTAACGGAGCTCAGCGCATGTGAGTGTCGATAACGCGAGCCGCCATCAGCGCTCTCGAAGTATCCATGACAGTAGGTGCGTTGGGGATGACGGTCCCGTCGCTCGCTCTGGCGAAGCAGTTGCCAACTCCCCTGAGGACACCCAGGCGGCCGTCCTGGCCGGGGCCATCTTTGCAGTCCCCGTTCTCCGCCGTACCCGCTCCTGCGTGGAGACGTGCAATGGCGGGTGCAAGCCGCGCATCGGGCAGAGTACCCGGTCGGGGAACTGCACCGGGTGGGTCAGCCTCCAGGCTGTGGGCGGGGATAGGTTCCATGGAAGTGACGTGCTGCCGCACCGGAAGCCGGCGTTGGTCAGCGTCCGAGATCGGCGTAGCGCACGACCTGGATGGCGAGCCCGATGACCATGGCCGCCTCTGCCACCGAGACCAGGATCAGCCACCACTGCATCGGACCGAGCAGCCAATAGACGGTGAGCGCTGCGAGCGGGGCCACGCAGAAGGTCAGGAGATCCACGACGAGCTGAATCCGCTTGCGGGAGTGACGATGCGTGTCGCGACGGTGTGCGGATTCCCAACCGAAGACCTTGGTTCGTTCTGGTGTGAGTTCCTTGAGACGGGGGGCCAGTTCATCTCGTATATAGCGGCCAACGGCCGAGATCTTCTCGTCGTTGACCAGGTAGGTCCAGCCGAGCATGACCGACAGGGGTGGCAGCATGAGCAGCAGTTCGAGATGGCCGCCCCGGGCCAGCGTCGAGCCGACGACCGCTGCCATGACGCCGAGGGTGGCATAAATGAGGTTGTCGCGGAAGCCGATACGGGCCCGCTGTTCCTGCTTGATCTGTTCGTACTCGGCGAGCAGGAGTTGACCGGTGTCGATCACTGTTGTTCATTCTCCAGTCGGGCCAATTGGGCCGCCAGGGCTCTGAGGCCGGTTTTCTCGGCGCCGCTACGGAGCCGGGACAGATCGGGGAACTCCAGGCGCAGTTGGCGGGCCAGGCGCGCGATGGCTTCCTCCGCTTCCTGCCGGGTGACCTGCCGCCGAGAGCCGAGGCGCTGGTCCAGACGTTCCAACAGAGCGTGCTTGCGTGGCGTCTCCGCAGGGCACCACACCCGGAAGAAGCGGTGGCCCGCCATGCGGTAGGTGCCGATTCGGGACACCGGGAGCCCGTTCTCGCCGAAGGCGGTGGCGGGCAGCGCGACCGACCAGGTGCCGTCCTCGTCCTGCTCCGGGGCGACCGAGTCGATGCCCTGGTCCCGGAGCCAGTTCCGGGCAGTCCGCAGAACGCGCTCGTCCGCCTCCTCGCCCCCCTCCTCGTTGTCGAGGGCACTGATCAGCTCTGGAGCACGGGCGCAGAGCTCGCTGAGCTCCGGGTCGTGCGCGGCCCCTGCCCCTGCCTGGCCGTAGACCAGAAGTCCCTTCCGGCCGCGCACCAGATAGACCGGTAGGAAGACGAGCTTCTCGCCCAGGCTCTCCAGTGAGTCCAGGGCGACGGGCAGATTGAACCGGGCCCGATCCTTGCGCTCCTTGAGCCGGTCCAGGGCTGAGCGGTCGAAGCCGGATGTCACGTGGATCGGGGTGAAGCGCGGGTAGCTGTCGCTTCGCGTCGCCCCGGCCAGTTCGTCAGCGGACAGCAGGGTCACGACATCTTCGTCGTAGTGGGCCCGGGGCAGCGGGGTGCAACTCAGGGCCTCGAAGTACAGCCTGCGGCGGTCTTGATGGGTGATCACATAGCGGATGTCGTCGTCCACGGAGCGCTGCCCCAGTGGCGTCAGGGAGAGACGGCCCGCGGACTCGTGAAGATGGCCGATCGCGGTCAGAAAGCGCACGGCCTGCGCGACCAGGGCACGGTCCAGGGCGAAGAACGCGGCGAGTTCGTCGACCGTGTGCAGGGCGCCGTGACGCAGCCCGCGCTCAAGGAAGCGGTCGATGAGGAAGAAGTCCTCACCCTCGGTGATGTCGGCGCGGATCTCCACCTGCCAGACCGGCAGCAGAAGAGCGTAGAGCCGTGTGGGGACGATGCTTTTGCCGAAGGCGGCATCCTCCAGGACCCGCTCCTCGGGGAAGGGCATCAGGCGCTGGGCGGTGGTCATGGCCGGTCTCCTTCCGAGGCCGGGCCGACGCCGTGCGCCAGGTCCGGGACGACTTCGTCGAGCGCCGTCATGACGTCCCGGTAATCCCGCAGGTCGCCGCAGTCGAGCAGATGCCGGTGCAGGTCCTCGATGAGAGCGCGGAAGCCGGGGTCGTCTGCACGAAGCAGGGTGCTCAGGTCGCCTGTCAGCACCAACTGGCTCTTGGCGCGAGTGAAGGCGACGTTGGCGCGGCGCAGCTCTTTGAGAAAACCGATCCGGCCTTCGGGATTGCTGCGCGTGAAGCCGTAGAGGACGACCTCGCGCTCCCCTCCCTGGTAGGAGTCGACGCTTCCGACCGAGGCATCCGCGAGCTGGGAGTCGCCGATCAATGGGGTGAGGTGCTGGACGACCTCCAAGCGCTGTGCCAGGTAGGGGACGATCACCACCCACTCGGAACCCCGCCCGTGGTAAAAGGCGGCGAGGCGGGCCAGCAGACGCGCCTCACAGGTGTTGAAGGAGCCCCTGCGGCCGCGGCTCTCGGTCCGGCGTCCGTCCGACTCGCGACGTACGTGGTCGGGCAGTGCGGCGGTGTCGACGAAAGCCATCGGGCTCGCGAACAAGGGGTCGGCGTGCCGGTGTTCCTTCTCGGTGAGCAACGCTCCCCGGTAGAAGGCGGCCGAGATGAAGTCGGCCACCTCGGCGGGCATCCGACGCTGCCGGGTCAGCTGGACGATGTGGGAAGAGGGCAGTTCGGCACGCAGTTGCTCCAAGGCGCTCTGCGAAATGAGCCGGAGCAGTTCGGGGTCGCCGATGTCTTGTCCCCATTCGGCCACCGCGGAGTCGAGGAACGGCGGCAGTTGTCGGTCATCGCCGACCAGGACACCGCGGCGGACCCGGCTCAGTGGCACCAGCGCGTCCGCGACACTGATCTGGCCGGCTTCGTCGACGATCCCCAAGTCGAAATCGACACCGGACAGTTCGGACCGGGAGGCGGTCCCGATGCAGGTGGCGCCGACCACCTGGGCATAGCGGACGAGTTCGGGCACCAGTTGACCCGTGTCCTGGCCGATCGCGGCTTGCCATTGCCGGGTGAGTTTCTGGCGTTCGGAGAGGAGCGGCAGCCATGCTTCCAACTGTCGGTGCAGGGCGTGGAGGGCGCCTGCCGCATCGGCCGGATCCGCCGGCCGAGTGGGCGTGGGCACGCCCGCCATGACCGTGCCGAGCACCCGGACGACCATGTCGGCAGCCTCGTAGGCGGAGTGCAGGCTCTCGCTGAGCCGACGCTCTGCCGCCTGACGGGCGGCCAGCGCCGAGCCGACGGCGGGGTCCTCGCGGACCGCGCGGTCCGCCTCGGCGCTCGCTGCTTCGGTCTGCCGGCGCAGCTCAGGGCTCTGGGCATCCAACCGTTGGATCTCGTGCGACGCCGCGGTGAGTTCTTCTTCGCCACGGCGAGCCCGGGACCGGTGCAGTCGACCGGTCAATCGGGCGTTGGAACGCTGCCGCTCGGACAGCACCTTCGCCTGGAGCCGCAAAACCCGTTCGGCGAGTTTCTGCCGGGCCACCGCCCTTTCGTTCTCCTCGCGTCGGAGTGAATCCAGCCGCTCCCGGGCCGGTGCACTGGCCGCTTCGATCGCGTCTTGCAGACGCAGGGCCGCGGCCTTCTCGTTCCGGGTGAGGTCGTCGACGTCGCGGAGCCGGGCGGCGAGCTCTGCCGTCCATGGCGCGGCTGCCTCCGCCTCTTGGTACGCCTGCGTGCGCTGGAGCATGGCGTGTCGGATTCCCTCGGAAAGATTCTCCGACTGTTCTTCCAGGAGGAGTGGTTTCACATCGACGTGGACCTTGCTCTCGTCCCCGACCCGGATCACCACGAGATCCCGTGGCAGCCGGGCCAGGACGTTGTCCACGGCGCGGTTGGTGTGGGAGGTGACGAGGACTCGGCCGCCGCCGGTGGCGGCCGTCAGGGCGGTGGTGTGGGCGATCTCGGTGATGGTCCGGGTCTTGCCGGTACCGGGCGGGCCGAGCACCACCAGCAGGTCCTCGGTGGTCAACGCCCTGCGAAACGCGTCGAGTTGTTCGGGGTCGAGCTCCTCATGCGGCCGCGCGGTCGTGGCCGGGATGTTGCGTACGCGGTGCTCGACCAGTGCCGGGAGGAGCCCCGGGTTCTTGGTGTCTCCTGCGCGGAGGGCCGCTACCGCCTGCCGCTGCTTGTTGAAGACCACGTTGCTTGGGATCAGCTCCAGCGCGCCGCGCGTCGGCAGCCGTTCCCACGACGTGGGATGGTCGAAGCGGACGGTGACGGAACTTCCCGTCGTCCGGCTCACCTTGCCGCGGGTCTCCGTATCGCCCTGAATGCGGACGAAGGCGCCGACTGCTGGCACCCCAGGCCCGATGAGCTGGAATTCGTATGCAGACTGCGGAGTACTGCTACGCCTGCCGCCGGTGGCCGTCAGGCGCTGATACGGGAAGGGGGCGGCCTCGCGCTCTTCTCGGGTGGTGATCTCCTCGGTTGCGTCGATGAGCCTGTCCACCGTGCGGAGGAACTCCGACTGGTCTGCGCTGATGGAGGCGGCCTCTGGCTGCTGCGTCTGCGATTGTCCGAGCCGCTGCCAGGCCCCTTCAAGGTCCTGCCACTGGGAGTCCGAGCCCTCCGGCACCGCCCTCAGCTCGAATACCATCTGCCAGGCGGGAGGGCGCACGAGGAGACAGGACCGAGCAAGACGCGCGTGGTCGGCGAGGCGCAGCGGGTCGATGTGCTTGACGAAGTAGCCGGTGCCTCGGTTCGTCGCCTCGAGGCGTAGTCGGTACGTACGTGTGTGGACCAGCAAGGATGGTTTGTACCTGCCGTTTCCGGAGCTGACGCTCACGGCAGCACCGCCATCGAGCTGGTTCAAATCGTGGATGATCTGTGGGACGTCGGGCGGCAGCCCGGCGCTGGATTCGGCTTTCGCACGGAGCTGTTCGTCCAGCGTGCGCCCCGGGACGAGTACCAGCGGAGCGCGTAAGGCGACGGTGGTGACAGACAACGGCGCTCCTCAGCGCTGGGGCGGCGGGACGGACGTCAGTTCGCGGGCTGCGGCGAGCAAGGCGAGACGCAGTGTGCGGACACCTGGGCGCGCGGCCGGGTCCTGTTGCAGTGCGCCGCTGACCGCGTGGCCGAGGCTGGCTGGCACGGAGGCCGAAGGGCGGTAGGCAGGCAGCCCGGGGACGGGTGGTCGGCCGGCCAGCGCTTGGTACAGCAGCGCTCCTACTTGGTAGACATCGGTGGCGGGTCCGGGGCGGACACCGGAGCCGTACCGCTGCTCAGGAGCCTGATAGGGCCCGGGGTTCTCGCCCGGGCGGGGTGGCACGGCGGCGAGGCCGAAGTCCCGCAGCGCCGTGTGCGACCGGTTCATGACGACTGAGGTCGGCCGGAGCGCGCGGTGTGAGAACCCCTCGCCGCTCAACCGATCGAGCACGACGGCGACCTCGGCGAGCCCCGTCACGATCGTCCACAGCCGCATTGGGTCCGTCGGCGCTGGCGGCTCGGGCAGCAGGTCGTGCAGGGTCGGCAGGGGCCGGCCGAGCTTCGCGTCGGCCGGCCAGGTCAGGGCCAGGGTGACTGTGTTCCCGTGACGGGCCAGCTGTACGACGTCGGGGCCACGGAAGGCACGACACAGCTTGGCCTCCTGCTCGAGTGCGGCCAGAGGGTCGAAGCCCGGGCCCGGCAGTGGCTGTGCGCACTCGACCTGGCGCAACCAGACGTAGGAACCGCGGGAGGCCTGGCCGGATACCACACGTGCCACTGCCTGACGCCGTACCACGTCGCCGTCCCGCGACTCCTGGAGGAGGTCCTCGGGCCCTTCGTACAGCAGGTATTCCCGTTCTTCGACTTCGACGACGGGCCGACTGTCCCAGGCTGTGGGGCTGGACAGGCGGTCGGGTCCGGACACCGTTACGACAGGGGGTCCCGGGGGCCGCTCTTGGGCCGGTCGCCCGACGGGGCGCAAGTCGCGCAGCACCCGCAGCGCGAAGGCGGCGGCGTGCCGTGACGCCGTCTCCTGAGAGCCCGCGGCGTCGGACGCGGCCTTGCCGGGGCCGGCGAAGTCGCTGATACCGCGAACCGACAGCATGCGCACCGTGCGGTGCATGCCGGCCGCGTGCGCGACGCCCTGGCTCTCCATGTCGACGGCCACGGCGTCGTTGTAGTGGCTGCGGATGCGGCGGGCCGTCTCGGATTCCCGGGAACCGATAAGGACGTCGCCCGAAGCGATCGGCTCGAAGTGAACCTGGGGTGGCGCGACGGGCTGCGGCCCTGGGGTGAGGAAGGCCCACGGCTTGTTGCGGCGGGCGGAGCGCACCAGCTGATCCATGTCGTGCGACGGTCGCCAGGCGTCGGGCCGGGCCTCGAACCCGTCTACGCTTTCCCGACCGCCTTGATAGTCGTAGACCTTCCTGGCGACCACGACGTCACCGAGGCGGATGTTGTCCTTGAGCGCACCGGCGACGCCGACGAAGAACACGGCCTCGGCGTCGAAGTACTCGATCGCGGGCTGCGTGACGAGCGCGGCGCGGGTGTTGGTGGGGCCCGTCTCGGCCAGAGCCACTTCCCAGTTGAGGCCGGGTATTCGGCCGACGTCGAGGAGGGTGCCCTGCGGCAGCTCGATCTCGCGAACGTCCTCCAGGTGCTGGCGGACCGCCTCGTACTCCACCTGTAGGGCGGTGAGCACGACCACAGTGGGCCGCCGACTCCTTGCTCCCCCCAACGTAACCCCTTACCTTCACGGGATCTGCGACTCCACCCCCGGCTCCCGCCGACGAATCCGTCCGGCACCAGAGGCGGAGCGAAGGACCACTCTAGCCCGTACGTCCCGGAGCCCATTCGAGAACCAGTTGACTCCGTCGACGCACCTGGGCGTGACACTACGGACGGCATGGTCCCGGTGCGGTGTCCGCCTGGTGCGGTTCGCTCTTGCTTCTTTCGTTCATGGGCTGACGTGTTGGCTGCGAGCGCTGGGCTGCCGCGGGAGCCGGGGCTCGGGCGGCAGCCCAGGGTGGGTGGTGACGTTCAGGTGATCAGTCGCGCGGCTGCTTCGGGGCGTCGGACGCCAGGAGGCGGCGGACCTGGTCGAGGAGTGCGCTTGCGTCCGGCTCGGACGTGCCCTCGTCGAGACCGCTGCCGCGGAGGGCGTCGGCGATTTCCTTGAACTGGACGTCCCAGTCGTTCTGGTAGACCTGCTCGTGTTCCTCGGCCCCGTGCGCCTGGCGGAGGCCGATGGTGCGGTCGACCAGCTTGCCGATCAGTGCGGTCATGGCGAACGAGAACAGGCCGATGACCAGCACGGCCACCAGCTGTTTGCCGAGCAGGTCCCAGCCGCCGCCGTAGAGCAGGCCCTTCTTGCCGGTCATCGTTCCGGTCGCCGCGAGGCCGACCATCACCATGCCGAACAGCCCGCCCCAGCCGTGGATGCCGACCACGTCCAGGGTGTCGTCGACTCCGAAGCGGTACTTCCAGCTGATCGCGAAGGCGCAGGTCAGACCGGCCAGGAAACCGATCGCCACGGCCCAGAACGGGGTCACATCGCCGGCGGCCGGGGTCATCGCGACCATGCCGGTGACGGCGCCCATGCTGATGTCGAGCAGACCGACCTGGCGGGTGCGCCAGTAGCTGGTCACCGCCCAGCCCGCCATGGCGGCACCGGCGGCGAACTGGGTGTTGACGAAGCCCATCGCCGCCGCCCCCGGCACGCCGAGGGAGGAGCCGGTGTTGAAGCCGAACCAGCCGAACCACAGCAGGGACAGGCCGATGACCACCAGCGGCAGGTTGTGCGGGCGGATCGGCTGGCGCTCGAAGTCCGCACGCCGCCCGGCGACCGCGGCGAGCGCCAAGCCGGCCGCGCCGGAGGCGAGTTCGACCACCGTACCGCCGGAGAAGTCGACGGCCCCGAGGTGCTCGGACACCCAGCCGTCGGGTGCGAAGACCCAGTGCGCCATCGGGACGTAGACGAGCAGGGTCCAGGCGCAGACGAAGACCAGCCAGCCGTTCATCTTGGCGCGTCCCGCCACCGAGCCGCTGATCAGCGCGACCGTCACGATGGCGAAGGACATGTGGAAGACCGAGAAGGTGACCGTGGGTATGCCGCCGGTGCTGCTCTCCAGGCCCACGCCGGACATGAAGACATGGCCGAGCCCGCCGATCAGCCCGAGCCCGCCGGCGTCCCTGCCGAAGGCGAGGGAGTAGCCGAGTGCGAACCAGATGATGCTGACCAGCACCACACAGCCGAAGCACATCTTGAGCATGGTGATGACCTGTCCGGTCTTGACCATGCCGCCGTAGAAGAAGGCCAGTCCCGGGGCCATGAGCAGCACCATGGCCGCGGCCATGATCAGCCAGGAGGCGTTGCCCGTGTCGAAGATGTGGGGCATGTCAGTTCCTCGATTCGACGGGCCGAGGGTGAGCAGTCGTCACTTCTCCTGCTCCCGTCGCTGGAGGACCTCCCGCAGCTCGGCCAGCAGCTCGGCGTCGGCGCTGCCGGAACCGGGCTCCGCGGCACCACCCGGGCCCACGGCGACGGGGACCCGGGCCTGCGCCAGCCGCCGGCGGATCTCGGCGATGGTCTCGTCGTCGTACGCCTGCTCCTCCTCCGCGCCGGGGACGTGCTCGTAGTCCTCGGCGGCCCGGAAGCCGACCGTCCGCTCGATGGCCTGGGCGATCAGCCAGGTCACGCCGAAGGAGAAGGCCGCGCACACCAGCGCGCCGACGGCCTGGCGCCACAGCAGGTCGATGCCACCGCCGTGGAACAGGCCCTTCTTGCCGCTCATCTGGAGGGTGGCGAACAGGCCGATACCCAGGACGCCGACGATGCCGCCCCAGCCGTGCACGCCCACCACGTCGAGGGTGTCGTCGTAGCGCAGCTTGTACTTGACGTTGATCGCGAAGGCGCAGACCACGCCCGCGACAAAGCCGATCACCAGGGCGCCGATCGGGGAGACCTCACCACAGGCCGGGGTGATGGCGACCATGCCCGCGACGGCCGCCGAAGCCACCCCGAGCATCTCGACGTGTCCGAGCCGCCACTTCTCGATCAGCGGCCAGCCGACCATCGCGCCGCAGGCCGCGAGCTGGGTGTTGAGGAAGGCCATCGGGGCGCTGCCACCGGATTGCAGCGCGGAGCCGGCGTTGAAGCCGAACCAGCCGAACCACAGCAGCGCGAGACCGATCACGACCAGCGGCAGGTTGTGCGGCCGGATGGTCTCTCGCTCGAAGTCCTTGCGCTTGCGGACCACGATCGCCACCGCGAGGCCGGCCGCACCGGAGTTGATCTCCACCGGCATACCACCGGCGAAGTCCAGCGCGCCGAGGTGGGCGGTGACCCAGCCGTCGGGCGCGAACACCCAGTGCGCCATCGGGACGTAGACGAAGAGGGTCCACGCCAGGACGAACCACAGCCAGCCGCGCATGGTCGCGCGACCGGCGATGGAGCCGCTGATCAGGGCCACGGTGATGATGGCGAAGGCCATCTGGAAGCCGGAGAAGATGACGGTGGGGATGGAGCCGTTCAGGCTGGTCATCCCGATGTCGTGCATCATCCAGTGCGCAGGGGAGCCGATCAGGCCCCAGCCGCCGACGTCCTTGCCGAAGGCCAGGCTGTATCCGATGGCCAGCCAGAGGAGGGTGACCAGGGCCAGGCAGACGAAGCTCATCTTGAGCATGACCAGCACATGCTTGGTCTTGACCATGCCGCCGTAGAAGAAGGCAAGGCCGGGCGTCATCAACAGCACCATGGCGGTACTCGCCATGAGCCACGCGGTGTTGCCCGTATCGAGAGTGGTAGACATCCGAGTCTTTCCGGGTAGGGGCGCCGTGCTGATCGGCACGGTGGCGGTCAGGCAGTGGGAGCGGGGTGGGCTGGGTGTTGCGGGTCGGCACGCGCGCATCACGAGGCGCGCATCACGGCATGTGCATGACGACGTGCGCATGACGATGTGTGCATCACCAGGGGCGGTACGCCGATCGGAGCCGGCGTACGGCATCAGGCACCGGCGGACGGGCGCGGTAAGCGTGGGGGAGTGGGGGCCGATACGGCCGCGTGCGTGAGATCCCGGCCCCGGCCCACGGTGACGGTGCGGAATGCGGGCTCCGGATGCCCCTGGCCGGATCGGGGAGCCGGTCTCATCTCTCGATCTCCAGTGGAGCGAGATTCATGGCGGCGCTCCTTCTGCGGGCGCGGGGACGTCCGCCCGTCGGAGCGTGCGGCACCCTGGCAATGTATTCCGTAATGCGGAAAATTGGTTCCGTTTGGAATGCAATGTAAGGGTGGCCAGCGGGTTCGTCAACGTATGGCTGAAGGGCTTGGGCTTTTCTTTATCTGTGGCCGCAAGCGAAAGTGGGCTGACGAACGGTCAGTTGAGGGGGATCGGCGGTTGCAGGCTGGTGGGTCCGGGGGGATCTGCCCGCCCTGTCGACAAACGCCGGGATAGTGAATGAATCGCGAGTATTGTGCCCGGTTCGGATTCTTCCTGACCTGACCGACCACAAGATCGCCTAGACGGTCACGGCCACAGCCACGCCACGGCCACAGCACCGGCTCTACAGCCGCTTGGCGTTGCGCAGCAGCTGTGCGTAGAAGCCGTTCCCGTCGAGCCGTGAGACCCCGCCCTTGTCGCCGATCGTGGGCCCGTTGACTTCCTTGCGGCTGGAGATGAACACCTTGTGGCCCTCGGTGTCAGGTCCCAGGTACAGGCCGACGTGGTCGAGGCGGTTGCCGGTGTGGTGGTCCATCTTGAAGAAGACCAGGTCTCCGGGCTGGAGTACGTCGATGTTCTTCGGCCGCTCGTACCAGGGGGCGGGGCCGGACAGCGGGATGATCTCGGCGCCGAGGTCCGAGCGGCCCATGCCGTTGGCGGTGCGGGGCAGCCCGTTGCCCTTGTTGTCGGCGGAGGCCAGCGGGTAGCGGGCCCGGTAGCCGAAGACCATCCGCATGAAGCCGGAGCAGTCGACGGCGCGGTAGCGGGCCGCCTCGGGCTGCTTGGTGGTGCCGTCGCGGAAGGTGTAGCGGACGCCCAAGTAGTCGAAGAAGTCGGACTGTTCGAGCAGCGGTGTGCCGCGGTGCTTGGCCAGGTCCGGGTTGACCGGGCCGAACTTGGCGTCGCCCGCGTACGTGGTGCCCGAGCCGTCCTTCTTGTCCGGCGCCCCGCTGACGTACTGGAAGGCGATGGCGAAGAGATCGTCCTCCCGGCTGCCGTAGTACTTCTTGAACCAGTCCTGGAACCACTGCTCCTTCTCGGCCCCCGCACGCCATGGCTCGGGCATCAGACGCGCCCAGTCCTCGGTGACCACTCGGGTCGCGGTGTTCTCGGCTTCGCTGAAGGTGCGCGAGGGGCCCCTGAGCGTGGCGGTGCGCGACCTGTCCGTGAAGGTGGCCAGGACCTGGCCCTGCTCGCCGCGCAGCACCGTGCGGTCGGGGTTCTTCAGGCGTTCCCAGCTCTGCCTGCCGTCCTGTCGGCCGGAGCCGGACCCCGGGAGCGGGCTGTCGGTGACGGCCTGGGGCCGGGGCGCCTTGTCCCCTTCGTCCTTGCGTAGTTCCACGGTGAGGT
The DNA here is from genome assembly GCF_000805335.1 of Streptomyces sp. CT34. GTDB lineage: Bacteria > Actinomycetota > Actinomycetes > Streptomycetales > Streptomycetaceae > Streptomyces. The sequence continues at coordinate 7,529,213 of NZ_KN708638.1, forward strand.
ACGCGCTGCCTCCCAGCAGGGCGAGGACGGTCAGGGCGTGCAGGAAGGGGCGCTTGTTGTGGGGAGACATGGGGTGGGTGGGCTCCGTTGGCGGGGTCAGGCGGACGGCATGACGCCGAGCAGGATTCCGGCGGTGAGGACGACGTAGGCCATGAGCGTCACCGAGCCGGTGGCGAGCAGGGTGGGGCCCTTGGGCTGGCGCACCAGTTGGTAGGCGATCAGGCCCGGCACGATGAAGCCGAGGGTCTGGTTCGCGTACATCAGCGGGAACTCCAGGGACAGCACGATCATGACCGTGCCCTGGAGCGCGACGCCGAGCAGGACGACCGCCGCGAACAGCCGTTTGCCGTAGAGGATCACGTACCGCTGCATCAGGCGGGTGCCGATGTAGGTGAGGACCGTGACGCCGACGACCATCGCGGCGCGCTGGAGGTCTTCGACGAGGGTCAGTGCCAGCCAGCCCGGGGTGATCATGCCGCCGGGGGAGAGGTTGGTCGTCAGATAGCAGACCAGGGAGAAGAGCAGCCCGATCGCGATGCCGATCGCGGCGATCTCGGGGGTGAGGACGGAGGGGATCAACGGTGCTGCTCTCCTGGGTTGTGCCACTGCTGAGAGGTGTCGGTGGGGCGCACGGGCGGGACGCGGGGCTCGAACGGGCCCCGGGCACCGGCCGGTTCGGGCGATCCGGCCCGGCCCGGAGGCCGGCCTTCGGGCCGCCGGGCGGCGGTGGGGTCCGGATACGGGGACTCCGCGGTGCGTGGCGCCGGCACGGGTGCGTACGACGCGGCGTACCGCGCCTCATGTGCCTGGGGATACTGCTGGTAGGGGTCGAGGTGCGGCGCGTACCGCGGCGGCGTCCCGTCGTGCGGGGGCGCGTCCGCGGGGGCGTCTGCGGGGGCGCCCGCGGGGGTGCGGGCGGCGGTGCTCTCGTCCGGTGTGAGTTCCGCGAGGTGCTCCAGGAGCAGCTCACCCTGGCCGTGGATGTTGCCGACGGCGACGAGTGAGGAGTCCGGGCCGAGCCGGCCGAGCAACTGGCCCATGAACTCCTCGGGTTCACGCCGGTCGCCGCCGAGGTCGACGGCGCGGTCGCGGAAGGCGGCCGGGATCGCGTCGATGGCGGACTTGGCCGGGTGGCCGATGACGAAGACGTGCTCCGGGTCGAGGTCGGGGATGAGCTCGCCCATCTGGCCGTTGCGTTCGACGCGGTCCGGGCGGCAGTTGATGACGACGTTCAGGGGGCGGTGGATGGCACCGAGGTCGAGCAGCTGGTTGATGTTCATCAGCGTCGACTCGGGATCGTTGGCCGCGAAGACGTTGGCGAAGCGGAGTTTCTTCCGCTCGTGTGTGACGTACCGCTCCACGGAGAGGACGCCGGGGTCCGGCGGGGCGTCGTACATGCCCTGGAGCGCGGTTTCGCGGTCGACGCCCAGGAGTTCGGCGACGACGAGCGCGATGGCGACGTTCTCCTTGAAGGTGAACCAGCTGAAGCCGCGCAGCTCCTCGTCGCTGACCATCGCCGGGTCGGCGTAGACCAGTTGGCAGTTCCTTGCGTCCGCCTCCTCCTGGAGGATGTGGAACCGGTCCTTCTCCGCGGTCACGCAGATACCGTTCTCGGGCATCGAGCGGCACAGGGAGCGCGCCACGTCGTCGAGGGTCGGGCCCATTTCGGCGAGGTGGTCCTCGCGGACGTTGCACAGCACGCCGATCGTGGAGCGGATCAGCTTGGACTGGTTGATCTCCTGGAGCGCGGGCATCACGGCCATGCACTCGATGACCAGCGCGTCCGGGCGGTAGGCGGCGGCGCGGCGCACGATGCCGATCTGCTCGACGACATTGGCGATGCCGAACTTGCGGTAGACGGGTTCCTCGGTGGCGTCCGGGTGGATGAACCGGGCGGCGGTGCCGGTGGTCTTGGCGACGGTGACGAGGTCGCCGCCGCGCAGCGCGCCCGCGCACAGGCGGGTGATGGAGCTCTTGCCGCGGATGCCGTTGACGAGCACCCGGGCCGGTATGCGATCGAGGTTGCGGAAGTGTCGCCGCTGTTCGATCACTCCGGCGACCAGCAGTACGGCACCGCACGCCACGAGCACGGTGTAGAGGAAGAGCACGGGTTACTTGTTCCTTCCGGCCTCGGCGGGCGGGCGCGGGTCGCGGTCATGGTTGCGGTCGCGGTCGCGCGGCTGTTCCTGCAACTTCTGGCGGATCAGTTCCAGGCTGCGGACGACGGCGCCCACCTCGTCGTGGTGACGGGGGAAGAGCACGGTTTTGCGGTCGCCGTCCGCCAGCTTCTCGGCGTGGACCGCCAAGGCGCGCAGCGGCCGTACCACGACGATGTGCAGCCAGCCCAGGCAGGCGGTCGCCGCGGTGACGCCGAGCAGACCTACCAGAACCGTGCGGTTCTGCCGGGTGTACTCGGGGATGGCGAGCCCGGCGGCGTTCTGCGAGCTGACCACCGTCCACCGCAGGTCCTTGGCCGCGCCACCGCCGGAGAACGGAGCAGCGGCGACCACGCGGACGCGACCGCCGTCGCGCTGCACCTCGGCGTGCGTGTTCTCCTTGGCGAGCAGCGGCTTGAGATGGCCCGGCAGTTGCTGGAAGGCCCGGTAGCCCGAGTTGCCGCCGATGACACGCCCCTGGGTGTCGACGACCCGGACCTCGCCGAGTCCCTGCCGGCCGAGGAGCCCGTTGACGAAGTCGATGCGGAACTCGCCGACCACGGCGGCCCCTTGGCGGCCGGGCACCTCGGCGGTGGCAGTGATGACGGGCTTCTTGCCGCCGTGCCCGCTCACCTCGAAAGGCTTGTCCGAGGGGCCCTTGCCCGGCACGGGGTGGGGTGCCCGGCCGGCCCTGGCGAGGGTCTCGCCGTCCGGGCCGAGGACGGAGATCGACTCGTAGCGCTGGTGGTCCCGTGTCGTGCGTTCCAGGACCGTCCGCATGTCGTCGGGCGAGGTACGGTCGCCGATCAGGGCGGCGACCGCGGCCAGGTCCGCGTGGCCCTCGTTGAGAGCCCGGCGCACGCGATCGCTGAGCGTCTCGGTCCGGGTCTTCTGATCACGGACGGTCTGGGTGGGGACGCGCACGCTGCCGTCGGCCCGGTTGAGCAGCAGCATCAGCGGCACCGACCAGACCAGCAGCAGGACGGCACTGACGGCGAGCAGGGCGCGGGCGCCAAGTCCCTTGCGGGGCCCGGGGCCTTCGGTGTCGACGACGGGCGCGCCGCGCAGCTGGCGGCGCAGCCGTTCCAGGGCGGCGCCGATCCGCGCGGCCTCGCCGGTCCTCGGCACGGTCACCGGGCGCGCCAGGTCGCCGCGGGTGAGGCGACGGCTCTCCAGGAACAGGCGGATGAGCGGACGTTGAACGGTGGACACCAGCAGCAGCACCGCGATGCCGCCGATGAGCAGCAGGGCACCCGCGGCGACGAGGCCGAAGGCGGGCCGGGCGAGTTGCGAGGCGTGCTCGGCGACGTGGACCTGGGTGACGACGGTGAGGCCGAGCCCGGCGGCCGTCGTGGCATCGGCCTGCCCGGCGGTGGCGAGCGAGGCGTATCCGGCGGCGGTCTGCCTGCCTTCCGCGGCTCTTCCGGTGAGGTGGCCGCTGACGCCCGGGTAGCCGCCGGAGCCCGGCTGCTTGGCGGTGATCGGGTTCTGCTTGGCCTTCTCCGCCGCGATCCGGGCGAACGAGGCGAACTCTTCGCGGTCCCGCTTGCCGTCGAGCGCACCGCGGCTGCTCAGCACGCGCCCGTCGGCGGCGATCACGCCGACCGCCCGGTTCCCGCCGAGGCTCACTCCCGGAACGTTCAGGCTGCTGGAGGCGATCAGGAGTTGCTGCGGTCTGCCCTCCCAGGACAGCAGGGCGAGCGTGACCAGACGGGTCTGGCCGTTGGGCAGGCGCACCATGCGCGGCGCGAGGCCGCCCCGGTCGGCGAGCTTGGTCCGGTCGATGGCGGTGAGCGGTACGTTCTCCCCGCGCGCGCCGAGCAGCTTGCCGGACCTGATCTCGATGACGGCGGTGCCGCGCCACTTCTGGTAGACGCTGCCGACCTTGTCCAGGACGGCGTCGGGCGACACGGGCCGCCCCTGGTTGAACAGCGTGGCGGTGCGCGTCAGATCGGTGACCGACTCGTCGAGCGAGGCACGCAGCGCCATGGCGCCGTCCTCGGCGACGTACTGCTGGGACGTGCGCACGGCCTCCGGTACGAGGGCGTTCTCGGGTTTGCCGAGCGTGAGCGCGGTGATCCCGGCGAGCGAGAGGAGCAGAGCCGACAGCGCGGCAATGGGCGGGCGTATGCCGCCTATGAGTGACATGTCTGCTCTCCGGCGGACCTTGTGCCGTCGCTTCGAGCGCGAAGCGGCCACCCGTTACTCCTTCCCTGGAAATCCCGATCACGCTGTTTGCCCTCTTTGGGGGCGTAACGCCGTAAGCGCTCTTGTGCGCCCCAGATGCGTGCGACCCGAAGAGTAAAGAAAGAGTTGAGCTTTCCTCAAGAAAAGTGAAGTTGATCTCTCATGTATCGCCTTAAAGGCGAACGAAAGGGACATGGGGTGAGCGGAATCAGCGCCCCGTATCTTTGGTCCGGTCATGACTGTGCATCGGAAGACGCCCTCGACCATCGCCGCCTCGGCGGCCGTGCTGCTCGCCCTGCTCGCGTCGCTCGTCGCCTGCGGCTCAGGCCACTCGCGCGACCACGGGACACCTGACGGCGGGCCGGAGCCCCGGCCCGGCCGGACCTCCGCGCCGAGCGGGCCGCAGACCGTACGACTCGACCGCCGGATCGCCGAATACGCCGCCCCGTTCTCCGCGGACTCCGGGTACCGGCAGCCGCGCCCCGACGACCGGCGAGCCATCGCCGAAGCCGTCGCGCTCGTCCTCGACGGCCGGCGCGAACAGGCGGCGCAACGGCTGTCCGCCGTCGGCTACCGGCTGAGCACCCTCGTCGACGCCACGACGGGCCATACGTACGCGGAGCTGTCCGACCGCTCGACGCAGGTCCCCGCGCCGCGTGGCTGGGGTCGGGTCTACATCGACCTGTCCGCACCGGCGCGCTGGTCGGTCCAGGTACCGCATCCCGTCGCCGACCTGGACACCGAACGGCTCGGCGCGCGCGTGCTGTTGAACTCCCCCGGAGGCGTCCTGGTGATCGCCGGCGCCCACCGCGACGCCGGACGGAACGGGGCCGCGGACGTGGCACACCGCCGGGACACCGTCTTCGACGCCGTCTGCGACGAGCTGGCCCGGCGCGGCCTGCCCGGCATCCAGGTGCACGGCTTCGCCGACGACTCGGCACCCGAACACGACGTCATCGCCTCCCCGGGCATCGGCAAGGCGGGCCGCCCCGACGGCCGGATCCTGGCCGACGCACTCCGGGACCGAGGCTTGCGAGTGTGCCGGGCCTGGGTCCGCTCCTGCCCCCTGGAAGGCACGCAGAACATGCAGGGCCGCCGGGCAGCCGACGACCACCTCCCGTTCCTCCACGTCGAGTTCGCCAACTCCGTCCGCACGGACGGCCGGCGCGCGGCGCTGGCGGCTGCCGCGGTCAAGACACTCACCGACGGGTGGGCGGCGCGGAGCGGTGGTTCGGGGTAGCGGGCCATGCGGCTGCCCCATGGCCGCACCCGGGCGGCGACCACACCGAAGCCCTCAACGTCCCTGCACGGCCCTGACGTTGTCGCCGAAGGTCCAGTTCTTCGAGCCGTCCCAGTTCAGGGACCAGGTCATCAGGCCCTTCAGGCCGTTGTGGTAGGTGTTCCACGCCTGGGTGACCAGGTCCGGGGGCAGGTAGCCGCCGCCGGCGCCTGGTTGGGCGGGGAGTCCGGGGACCTGCTGGTCGTAGGGGACCCTGATCGTGGTGCCCTGGACGGTCAGGCCCTGGTCGAGGCAGGTTGTCTGCGCGGTGAAGCCCTCGACCGTGCCGGCCTCGTACGAGTCGCCCGAGCAGCCGTACATGCTGCCGTTGTAGTACTGCATGTTCAGCCACCAGAGGCGGCCGTTGTCCGCGTACTTCTTGATGATGGGCAGGTACGCGCCCCAGATCGATCCGTAGGTGACGCCGCCGCCGGTGACATAGGCCGTCTCGGGGGCCATCGTCAGGCCGAAGCCCGGGGGCATCTGGGCGAGGATGCCGTCGATGATGCGCATCAGGTTGGTCTGGGAGGCGGACGGCTGGTTGATGTCCCCGCTGCCGGTGAGGCCGGTTTCGATGTCGATGTCGATGCCGTCGAAGTTGTACTTCTTCAGGAGCGGCACGATGGTTTCCACGAACCGGTCGGCCACGGCGGTGGAGTTGAGGTCGATGCCGGCCGAGGCGCCGCCGATGGACATCAGCAGCGTGAGGCCGTCGCTCTTGGCCTGGCACATCTCGGCCGGGGTCGGCACCTTGACCGTGGCGTCCATCCCGTCCTCCCACAGGGCCGTGCCGTCCGAGCGGATGACGGGGAAGGCGGTGTTGAGGACGTTGTATCCGTGGTCGCGGATACGGGCGTCGGTGATCGGCGTCCAGCCGAAGGGTGGGTGGACGCCGTTCGCCGCGCCGTCCCAGTTCTCCCAATACCCTTGGAGGACCTTGCCGGAGGGGCGCGCCTGCGTGGCACAGGTGTCGCCGGTGTCGCCTTGGGGGGCGCCCGGGCTCGCGGCGCCCAGCAGGGGCAGGACGCAGGCCGCCGCCAGGCCGACCCTCAGCAGACGCGCCGTCCGACGACCGATCACGCTGTGCTCCCTTCGCGTCCGTGACGTTGCGTCACGAGCATTGCGGGATGCGGGAGTTCGGCGGATGGCCGGGGCCGGCCTCGTCCCGGAGCGAGTGTGATGCGCCACACCGTAAGTTGGTCCGTACCTATGGTCAATAGGCGTGGACCAATTCGGGAGAGGAGGTGGAGTTGTCGCGGTTGGCGGGGCCCGGCCGGGCTCAGGGGGCGCGTCGGTTCGCTACGCGTCCTTGTCCTTGTCCTTGGTCTTCTCGTTCTTGTTCTTCTCCTTGAGGCGCGCGGCTTCCTTGCGGACCTCGGCCTGGATGGCGCGCTCCTTCTGGAGCCACTCGGGGTTCTCCGCCTTCAGGGCGTCGATCTGCTCCGTGGTGAGGGCCTCGGTGATCCCGCCGCGGGCGAGACCGGAGATGGAGACGCCCAGCTTCGCCGCGACCACCGGCCGGGGGTGCGGGCCGTTGCGTCGCAGCTCCCGCAGCCACTCGGGCGGATCCGCCTGGAGCGCGTTGAGCTCGGTACGCGAGACGACACCGTCCCGGAACTCGGCGGGGGTGGCTTCGAGGTACACACCCAGCTTCTTCGCCGCGGTGGCGGGCTTCATCGTCTGGGCGGTCTGGTGCGACTTCATGCTGTCCAGGGTATCGAGCGTGTGCGCGGTCGCCGACCACGGCCGGTAACCTGGCGGGGTGACAGGCTCGGAAGCATCCCCTTCGTTCCGGCTCGCGTACGTCCCGGGAGTGACGCCCGCCAAGTGGGTGCGGATCTGGAACGAGCGCCTGCCCGGCGTCCCGCTGCATCTCGTCCAGGTATCCGCCGCCGAAGCGGCCGATGTGCTGCGGAACGGGGGTGCCGACGCCGGGCTGCTGCGGTTGCCGACCGACCGGACGGACCTCAGCGCGATCCCCCTGTACACCGAGACGACGGTGGTCGTGGTCCCGAAGGACCACCTGGTGGCCGCGGTCGACGAGGTCACCGCCGAGGACCTCGCCGACGACATCGTGCTGCACCCGCTCGACGACACCCTCGACTGGGAGCGCCCACCGGGGCGGCCGGCCATCGAGCGGCCCGCCCCGG
>NZ_KN708638.1:7536994-7568811 GCF_000805335.1 Streptomyces sp. CT34
TCGCCCGCCCGCCTGCACCACCGGCGGGACCTCACCTACCGGCCGGTCACGGGTACCCCGGAATCGCGGGTCGCGCTGTCGTGGCGGGAGGACGGGACCACCGATCTGGTGGAGGACTTCATCGGGATCGTCCGCGGGCGGACGGTCAACAGTACCCGGGGCCGCCGCCCGGCCGCGCAGGCGGAGCAGAAGGGCAAGCACCCGGAGAAGAGCGGCGGGGGGCGCAAGCCGGTGGCCGGCAGGGCGACCGGTAAGGCGGCTGGGAAGACGACCGGTAAGCCGGCGGGTCGGGCGGCCGGGGGCGCGCGGCGGGGAGGCGGTGGCTCCAAGGGGGGCGGCGGCAAGCGGGGGAAGCCTCGCCGTTAGCCGGTCGTGGGCCTGGTCTGGACGGGGTCAACTCGGGGGAGTGGGCCTGCCGTTGGTGGGCAGGGCGCAGGCCGGTGTGCCGCCGGGCATGCGGTGGCGGTTGCGGGCGATCAGCCGGTAGGCGCCGTGGGCGAGCCAGCGCACCGGAGGCAGGGTGAGAACCGCGCCCACGACGGCCCACGGGCCGCCGGTGCGCAGCAGAAGCCGGGCGACGGCCTGGGCGCCGCCGTACACGGTTCCCGTCGGAGTGACCCAGAGCACTTCGTACTCCGACCGCTGTTCGGTGATCCCGAGCGCGTCCAGATCCGCGAACTGCCACGCCGTGATCCGGCAGCGCGGGCGCAGGTGCCGCTCGGCGAAGGTCACCGAGGTGGTGCAGAAGCCGCAGTCGCCGTCGTAGACCAGTACGGGGTCGGTCCGCGAGGGCGCAGGGGGCTGCGGAGCCGTCGTGGGCGTCATCGGCCTCATCGTCCTCATGCCTCCATGGTGTCGCGCGGGCGCGTCGCGACCGTATCGGTTCGTTGATCGGCGGCGCGGCGGGGCCGCCGCGGATACCTACCCGCCGGGCTACCCGGTCACCCGGCCTGCCCGCGGGCCGACCACTCCTCGCGGGTCAGTACGTACTCCACGTCCCCGTGCTCATCGCCCGCGACCGGGTAGGGCCACTCCTCGTAGTAGGTGCGGGCGTAGGTGAGGCCGCACTTCTCCATGACGCGGCGGGAGCCGGCGTTCACGGACATGGTGTTGGCGGTGATCCGGTCGTAGCCCAGCTCACCGAATCCCTTCGCTACCAGGGCGAGCGCGCCCTCCGTGGCGAATCCCCTGCCCCAGGCGGCCTTCCGCAGCCGGTAGCCGAGGTCGGCGGAGGCCGTCGGGCGGTCCGCGTCGGGGCGGAGGCAGTGCCGGCCGAGGAACTCGCCGGTCTCCCGCAGATGGGTCGCCCAGAAACCGCCGTGCAGCATCCGCGCGAAGGACTCGGCGCGAATCTCGGCCCGGGTCGTCGGCCGGCCTCCGGTGATGTACCGCATCACCTCCGGATCGCTGTCGAGTGCCACGATGAGATCCAGGTCGGCGGCCGTGTCGGCGAAGGGGCGCAGGGCGAGGCGCGCCGTGGTGAGGAACGGGTCCGTGGGAGCCATGGGGCGATCCTCACGACGTGGGCGCGCCCGCGCCAGTGGATTCGCGGGCCGGGCCGGACTGCGGGCGGGCGCCGGCCCGGCGCCGTGTGTTCCGCGCGGTGCCCGGTCGGCTCGCGGCGTCCGGCGGGTGCTAGGCCCGGCCCGATGCGTCAGGGTCGGACAGGCCCTGCGACGCGGCCGGCGCTCCGCGGTCCAGCCGTTCCGCAGCCAGCGTCGCCAGCAGGGCGGCCTGCCGAGCCAGTACGGCGTCGTCGAAGACCGCCTCGGGGGAGTGGTTCATCGGCGCCGTCGCGGGATCGGCACCCTCGGGGACGGCGCCCACCAGCAGCATCGCGCCGGGCACCTGCGCCAGGACGAGCGAGAAGTCCTCCGACCCGCTGTGCGGTCGCGGGGCGACCCATACATGTGCGTCGCCGAGCAGCTCCCGCGCCGCCTCCAGTGCGAACGCCGTCTCCGCCGGCTCGTTGACGGTGACCGGATACATCACCCGGTAGTCGACCTCGACCTCCAACCCGTGCGCCGCGGCGATCCCGCGTACCAGTCGCGGCAGCCCCTCCGCCAGCCGCTCCTGGTTGGCCGCCGAGTAGCTGCGGACGGTCGCCTCGAAGACGGCGGTCTCCGGAATGACGTTGTGCTGTGCCCCGGCGTGCAGACTGCCCACGGAGACCACCACCGGGTCGAAGATGTCGAAGGTGCGGGAGGTCCAGCCCTGGATGGCGGTGACCATCTCGCAGGCCACCGGCACCGGGTCGAGCGCGGAGTGCGGGGCCGAACCATGGCCGCCGCGTCCCCGTACCGTCACCTTCAGCACGTCCGACGCGGTCATCACCGTGCCGGGGCGGCTGGCCACCATGCCCTGCGGTACCTGGTTGGCGGCGACATGGAGCGCGTACGCGGCGTCTAGCGGCTTGCCCGCTGCTTCCAGCACGCCCTCCGCGATCATCTCGGCGGCCCCGTTGTGCCCCTCCTCGCCGGGCTGGAACATGAACACCACATCGCCCCGGAGCTGTTCCCGCCGTTCGCAGAGCAGTCTGGCGGCCCCCACCAGGCCGGCGGTGTGCAGATCATGGCCACATGCGTGCATCCGCCCGGCCAGCTGCGAGGCGTACGCGACACCGGACGCCTCCTGCACCGGCAGCGCGTCCATGTCCGCCCGCAGCAGCACCGCTCCGCCCGGTTCGCCGCCGCGCAGTACCGCGGTCACCGAGCTGAGCCCGTTGCCGAGGGTGATCTCCAGCGGCAGGCCGTCCAGCGCCGCCAGGACCCGCTGCTGCGTACGGGGCAGCTCCAGGCCCAGCTCGGGCTCTTGGTGCAGGGCCCGCCGCAGCGCGACCAGTTCCTCCTGGAGCTCTTCGGCGTCCGCCAGCAGCGACGACTCCGTTCCCGTTGTTCCCGTTACCGACATCCGTCTCTCCGATCCTGTCCTGCCGGCCCAGCTGCGGTCCGGCCTGCGCACCGGTCCGCGGTCCGGCTGCGCATGCCCCTACGCTGAAGGGGCCGCGTAAGTCGCGACCAGAAAACGCCGGAAAAACGCAGAGAGGATGCTTCGATGCAGGATTTCGGCGCGCTGGACGAGGTGGACTCGTCCCTCGTCCACGCCCTGCAGATCAGCCCCCGGGCCAGCTGGGCCCGGATCGCCAAGGTCCTCGGACTGGACGCGGTCACCCTCGCCCGCCGCTGGAGCCGGCTCACCGAGCAGGGCGCGGCGTGGATCAGCTGCTATCCCGGGCCGGCGCTGGCCGCCTCCGGGTACGGCTGCCTGGCGTTCATCGAGGTCGACTGCGCCAACGGCCAACTGCTGGAGGTAGCCGAGCAGTTGACGCGGCAGCCGATGGTCTCGACCGTCGAGCACGTCACCGGCGACCGCGACCTGCTGCTCACCGTGATGACGACCGACCTGGCCACCCTCTCGCACTGGTCCACGACCGTGCTGGGCGCCCTGCCCGGCGTCACGGCCCGCCGGATCCACCTGGTCGGCGCCATCTACGTCGAGGGCAGCCGCTGGCGGCTGCGCGCGCTGCGCCCCGCCCAGGTCGCCCGGCTCGCCGCGGACCAGCCGCCCCGCGGCCACCGGCCCGGCCCCGTCACCCTGACCGATCTGGACCGCCGCATCATCGTCGCGCTCTCCGCGGACGGACGGGCCCCGTACACCGCCCTCGCCGAGCGCTGCGGGGCGAGCGTCGACACCGTACGCAGACGGACCCGGCGCCTGCTCGACGAGGGCGCCGTGCACGCCCGCTGCGAGATCGCCCGCCCGCTGTCGAAGCGCCCGGTCGCCGCCGTGCTGTGGGCCGGTGTCCCGGCGGACACCGTCGAACAGGCGGCCCGCGGGATCGCGGGCATGGGCGACATCCGGCTCTGCGCCGGCATCACCGGCCGGCACAACCTGCTGATCGTCGCGTGGGTACGGTCGGTTGACGACATCCAGCGGCTGGAGACCCGGGTCACCGAGAAGGTGCCGGGCATCGTCATCAGCGACCGCGCCGTCGCCCTGTGGCCGATGAAGCTCAGCGGCCATCTCCTGGACGAGCACGGCTACCGGCTCGGTACGGTCCCCATCGACGGCTGGAGCACGCGACGGGCCGGCGCCCCCGGCAGCGGCTGACCGGCTCGCGCGAGGGGACCGCGCTCTCAGCCCAGCCGCAACGGCAGTGCGACCAGCCGCCAGTTGCCCGGCGCCGGCACCCGTTCCAGCTCCTCCGGCGCCACCGCGAGCGATATCTCCGGATAGTGCGCGAACAGCTTCCCGAAGGCCACCTCGCCCTCCTGGCGGGCCAGTGTGGCGCCCAGGCAGTAGTGCATGCCGTGGCCGAAGCCGACGTGGTTCTCCGCCTGGCCCGCGGGATGGCGGGTCAGATCGAGCCGGGTGGGATCGGCGTAATGACGGGGATCGTGATTCGCCGCCACCAGGATGAGCTGCACGGCGTCGCCCTTGCGGATCTGCGTACCGGCCAGCTCGACGTCCTCGGTGGCGTACCGCAACTGGGTCGCCTGCACCGGACCGCACCAGCGCAGCAACTCGTGGACGGCGCGCGGGAGAAGAGCCGGATCGGCCTTGAGCAGGCGCAGCTGTTCGGGGTGGGTGAGCAGCGCAGCGGTGCCGTTGCCTATGAGGTGGGCGGTGGTTTCGTGACCGGCGAGGACGAGGGTCAGGACCAGGGTGACCATTTCGACGTCGCTGAGCCGGCTGCCGTCGTCGTCGTGCGTGCGGATCAGTTCGCTGAGCAGGTCGTCGGTCAGGGCAGCGCGCCGGGCACGGATCAGTTCGTGGATATGGTCGATCATCGCGGGGAACGCCTCGGCGAGCCGTTCCGGATCCCGCGAGACGAGTGCGGCTCCCCATTTCCGCCATTGCGGGCGGTACTCCTCGGGTATCCCGACCAGTTCGCAGATCACCGTGATCGGCAGGGGATAGGCGAAGTGCTGGATGAGGTCGACGACGCCGTCCTCGGCGTGTTCGGGGAGCCGGGCGAGCAGGTCGTCCGCGATCTCCTCGACGCGGGGCCGCAGATCGGTGATCTTCCGTGCCGTGAAGGCCCGTGAGACCAGTCGGCGCAGGCGGGTGTGATCGGGGGCGTCCATGGTGAGGATCGAGCGGGCCAGATAGACGCGCAGGTCCTCGGGCATGCCCAGCATGTCCAGGAGGCGGGTGGTGGGCGAGCCCTCGCCCGAACTGCCGCGGGCGTAGGCCGGATCGTTGGCGAACCGCGGATCACGCAGGACCTGCCGGACCTCCTCGAAGCGGGTCACGAACCACACCGGGGTGTCCTCCAGGAACCGGCCGCGGATGACCGGGCCCTTCTCCCGCAGCTCGCCGTAGCCGGTGAACGGGTCGTGGAGCAGCTCGGGATCCATGGAGTTCGGCTCGCCGGGGTGTTTGCCGACGTGCTCGGCAAAGGGCGACTTGCTCGTTTGCGTCATGGTCGCTTTCTCCTTGGGTGGGAAACGGTCGCTCAGTCACGCAGCTGCCGGCGCATCTCCTGCGCGCTGTGCGCCTCGAACTCCTCGTAGAGAGCGATGATTTCGGGCGCGGCGGCAGCAGCCGCGTCATACGAGGGCGTCGTCTCCAGCATTCGCCGGATCGACTCGGCGAAGATCCCGCCGCGTATCTCCGGGGTGTCCGGCGCACGGTCGAAGAGCAGCGCCTCCGCCGTGAAGAAGCCGGTGGCCGTGGCCATCAGCGCATACTGCTGATGGCGCACATCGGTGTCCACGTACATCAGACCGTGCTCGCGCAGCACTTCGAGGTGGCGGCGCAGGACGCGGTCGCCCAGGGCCACGAGTTCGGCGAACTCCTTCTTCGCCGAGTCGTTGAGCCGGCCGAGGACGTCGACGTCGTCGGTGTACAGGGCGCGCAACACCGGTTCGGCCAGAAAGTCGGCGTAGTAGGCGCCCATCATCCGGCTCGGCAGCACCTCCAGCGGATCGGCGCGCATCCGTGCCAACTGCCGCTGCTGGCTACGGGCCTTGGCCTTGAGCACGACGGTCAGCAGCAGCGCGTCCTTGGTCTTCCAGTGCAGATAGACCGTGCCCTTGCCGACCTTGGCCCGGCGGGCGATCTCGTCGATCGTCACCCGCCCGTAGCCCCAGGCGAGCAGCAGCTCCGCGGCCACTTCCAGGATGCGTTCGCCGCGCTCCGACCGTTCCAAGGACCGTCTCCCTCCGCGTGCGCCCCGGTGTCCGTGAACTCCAAGTCCGTGACTCCGTGACCGGATTTCGAATCCGGTCACGGAGTCAACGGTAGAGCGGCAGGTGCCCGGCGATAAGGCGGTTTCCGGCCACCCGGCCGCGATGTCGGGCGCCCCGGACACGCCCGGAGCGCGACGGGCCGGGGCCTGCTTTCAGGGCTGTACGGGAGGCCAACGGCCGTGGATCATGGCAGCGTTCACCGCATCCGCGCCGACCGTGCGGCGGCGGCGACGGGACCCGAGTCAGGGAGAACACCATGCTGACGGCCTTCGCCGACCTCTCCACACCACTGGTGGCCGACGCCTGCGTCCGCCTCGGCGCACCGCTGCGCGCCGCCCCGCCCGGGATCGCGGCGGTGGTGCCGGGCCACCGCATCGCCGGGCGGGCACTGCCGGTGCGGCACTACGGGAGCGTCGACATCTTCCTGGAGGCGTTCACCGGCGCCGAGGCCGGCGACGTCCTGGTGATCGACAACGGCGGTCGCCTCGACGAGGCATGCATCGGCGATCTGGCGGTACTCGAAGCGGAGGCCGCCGGCGTGGCCGGTCTGGTGGTGTGGGGACTGCACCGCGACACCCCGGAGCTGGTGCGGATCGGGCTTCCGGTGTTCAGCTACGGCCGGTACGCGCCGGGCCCGGTCAGGTTGGCCGAGCGCGAGCCGGAAGCCCTGGTCACCGCGCGTTGCGGACCGCACCGGGTGACCGCCGACGACATCGTCTTCGGGGACGACGACGGCGTTCTGTTCGTCCCCGCCGTGCACTCCGCGGACGTCCTGGCCGTGGCCCGCACCATCGGGCGGACCGAGCGCGAACAGGCCCGCAGGATCCGCGCCGGTGAGACCCTGCGCCGCCAGACCGCCTTCGACGACTTCCTGGCCCGCCGCGCCGCCGACCCGGCGTACACCTTCCGGCAGCATCTGCGGCGGGTGGGCGGGGCGGTGGAGGAGTAGGGCGGGGAAGAAGGGGGCGGCGGCCCGGCGGCCGTGACATGCCGCCGACGGCGTAATCGTCGGGTTGGCTGTTCAGGGGCGTCAGGCTTGAGGGCCTTGAGCACGGTCGTGACAGGAGTCCGTGACAGAAGCCGGTGTGAACAGGTCGCGTCAGTGGATCTTCGAGCTGTGATGAGTCGGCGGGGCCGCGGTCGTGAGGGCAACCGGCTGACCGGGCTGGTGGACAGCAACGGGTTCGAGGTTCCGACGGTGCCCACGTGGATGCGGTGGCTGCCGGCCGGCTATTTCGTCTTCGTGCTGCTGCTGGAATTCGTGACGCCCACGCAGTGGGCGGTGAGCTTCCTGCTGATCGCCGTGCCGGTGCTGGCCGCCTTCGGCTTCGGCCCGGTGGGCGTCGGCGTCGTCACGGTATGCGCCGTCGGACTGGAGGCCGTACTGGCGGGGACCCCGTGCTGCACGGGGCACAACATCCACCAGTTGTGGGGGAACAACTACGTCGCCGCCTATATCTCCACCGGTGTCGTGGGAGTACTCGGCGTGGCGCTGGCCGGGCACCGGCAGCGCCAGCGGCGGCAGCTGGTGCGGGCCAACTCGGTGGCCGAGGCGCTGATGCGGACCCTGCTGCGGCCGGTGCCGCAGCAGGTCGGATCGGTGCTGGCCGCCGGGCTCTACCGCTCCGGCGAGGTGGGTACGACGGTCGGCGGAGACCTGTACGACATCCATGACACACCGGCGGGCGTGCGCGCCATCATCGGCGATGTCCGGGGGAAGGGGCTCCAGGCCGTACGCACCGTCGCCGATGTCCTGGGCTGCTTCCGTGAGGCGGCGTACGCCCCCGGGGATCTGCTGGCGGTCGCGTCCCGTATGGAGCGGCGGCTGGTGCGCGAGGCGGCGGAGATCCCGGACGACGAACTGTTCGTGACCGCGGCCCTGATCGAGTACGACGCCGGGGCCCACCGGGTGACGATCATCAACCACGGGCATGTCGAGCCGGTGCTGATCTCCGGCGACGAGGTGACCGCCCTCTGCGGGCCGCCCGCCCTTCCGCTGGGGCTGGGCCGGCTGGCCGCCGAGCGACCGTCCGCGCACACCCACCGCTTCGCACCCGGCGATGTGCTGCTGCTGTGCACCGACGGGCTGGTCGAGGCCCGTGACGCCGCCGGGGACTTCTATCCCCTGCTCGACCGGCTCGGCCACCGGTTCGCGGGGCGGCCCGCTCCCGGTCCCGCCGATGTCATCGCCTTCCTCAACACCGATCTGCCGCGGCATACCCGTGTGCTCCACGACGATGTCGCGATCCTCGCGATCACGCCGCGGGGATAGCGGCGGAGAGCGGCGGCGGACCGGCGCGCTGCTCCGCGACGCCCCGTCCCGGTGCGCACTCGGGTCGCCTCCGGCCGTCGTGCGGAGGACGCTGGATAGGTAGCGGGGGAGTCGTGAACCGTGAACCGAGCTGTGAGGTGTGCGATGAGCACTCTCGAAGAACACATCGACATCAGCGTTCCGGTCGACCGGGCCTGGGACTGCCTCCATCGTGCGGAGACCTATCCGCGGTTCCTGAACGGTGTGCGCGAGGCCCATGCGTCCGGCGAGCGCCGGACGCACCTGGACGTGGACGCCGGCGGCCGGACGCAGGAGCTGGAGGTCGAGATCGTCGACCGCGAGATGGAGAACGTGATGACCTGGCAGACCAGGAGCGGACCCGATCTTGCGGGCACCTTCTCGCTGCTGCCCATCGACCGGGAGCACACCCGGCTCCAGGCCCGTTTCGAGTACGACCCGGGCACGATCAAGGAGACCTTCGGCGGTCCGCAGGGGTTCGCGCAGGCGGTCGCCATCGAGCGGGGCGTACGCAGCGACCTGGAGCACTTCAAGCAGCTGGTGGAGGCCGAAAGCGCGCGCTAGCAGTGGGCGCGGGTGACCCGAGAAGGGAGCGGGGACCGGAGATCGGAGGCCGGGCGTCCGGCGTGCACAGTCGGGACCTCAGGGGCTCACCACCTCGGAGGTTCACAGGACGGGGCGTTCCGGCATGGGGTGTTCCACGCCGTCGAGTTCGAGCGTGCAGCGGGGGGCGACGGGGACCAGGCGGGGTTCGCGGATGCGGACGCGGAACAGGCGGGCGGGGTCGTCGGGCAGTTCGCCGGTGAGCAGGTTCATGCCGGGGCCGTGTTCCTTCTGGTAGGCGACGACCTTGCCGTTGACCAGGAGTTCGATCTCGCCGTCCCGTCCGGGGCCGACGTTCACGGTGATCGAGTGGTCACCCTGGTCCAGATGGAAGTGGTGGCTCCGTCCCATGACGACGCGCCTCCTGCCATGGCGCGCGTCCCGTGACGGCGCCCGTACTTCCAGGTTAGATCCGCGTCCCGCGGCTGCGGACGCGCAGCGCACTCCGGGGGCGTCGCGCGCGGGATCGGCGGTCGCCGGGCCGACGTGTGCGGCGCTGCGAGCGACAATTGTGGTGAGTGCCGTGCCGGGCGGTTCGCGGAGTGCGGGGCGTCGAGGCCCTGCCCGGGCGAGCCGGGTGCCGGGCCGGCGGGAGACGGTGATGAACGGCTCGGTCCGTATCGGACGTGTGGTCGGGGTGCCGCTGCGCATGCACTGGAGTGTGCCGCTGCTGGTGGTGCTCTTCGCGTATGGGCTGGGACGGCAGACGCTGCCGGTGACCACGCCGGGCCGGTCCACTGTCGTCTACGCCCTCGCCGGAGTCGTCGGGGCGGCGCTGCTCACCGGCAGTCTGCTGCTGCACGAGACGGCGCATGCCGCGATCGCGCGGCGCAGGCAGATCTCGGTCGAGGACGTGACCCTCTGGGCGCTGGGCGGGATAACGCGGATGGGGCGGCCGAAGACGGCGGCGGCGGCCTTCGCGGTGGCGGTGAGCGGGCCGCTGACCAGCCTGATGATCGGGGGCATCGCGCTGGGGGCCGGAATCGGACTGCACGAGCTCTCACCCGTGTTGGCGGTGCCCGCGGTGGTGCTGGTGTGGCTGGGGTGGGCCAATCTGTTCCTGGGGGTGTTCAATCTGCTGCCGGCCGTGCCGCTCGACGGGGGACGGCTGGTCCAGGCGCTGCTGTGGTGGCGTACCGGCGACCGGGACCGGGCGGATCTGGCGGCGTCCCGGGGCGGGCAGGTCATGGGCGGGCTGATGGTGGCGGCCGGCTGGATCGCCCTGCTGCGCGGGGCCACGGGCGGGCTGTGGCTGGCCTTCATCGGGCTGTTCATCATGGTCGTCGCCGGGGCGGAGCGGCGGCGTGCCGCGCTCCAGTCGGCGTTGCGGGGGGTGCGGGCCGCGGACGCCATGTCCAGTCCGGTGGTGACCGGTGCGGACTGGCTGAGCGTGCAGCGGTTCATCGAGGAGGTGGCGGTGACGGCCGGGCATTCCGCGGTACCGCTGCTGGACTTCGAGGGCCGGCCGAGCGGCATCGTGGAGCTCCGCCGGCTGGCCGCGATCCCCGTTCCGCAGCGGGCGGAGCTGCGGGTGCGGGACGTGGCGACGCCGCTGTCCCAGTGCGCGGTGGCCGCCCCGGACGATCTGCTGACCGAGGCTTTGGAGAAGGTCAACCTGCGGACCGGGATGCGGGTCCTGGTCGTCGACGCGGGGCATCTGGTGGGGATCGTCACCGGCAAGGACGTCTCCCGGCTGATGCAGCGGAACACGCTGCGCGGGCGGCAGACGGCGGGATGAGCGCGAGCGGTCCCGGGCCCCGC
Source organism: Streptomyces sp. CT34 (assembly GCF_000805335.1). Lineage (GTDB taxonomy): Bacteria > Actinomycetota > Actinomycetes > Streptomycetales > Streptomycetaceae > Streptomyces. Next base: position 7,547,843 of record NZ_KN708638.1, read on the forward strand.
TCCGAGGAGAGGCGGACACGGCGATGCGGTACATCACGGTGACGGCGCTCAGTCATACGGGGCTGATCCGCGAACACAACGAGGACAGCCTGGTGGTGGGGCCGTGGACGCTGTGCGGCACGGTGACCGAGAATCCGCAGACGCTGGTGTTCCCGATGGGCACTCCGCTGGTGGTGGCGGTCGCGGACGGTATCGGAGGACAGCCGGCCGGTGAGGTGGCCAGTGCGCTCACCGTTCGGCAACTGGCGTCGCTGGGACCGTCGCTGGACAGCGAGGAGGCGGTGCGTGACGCCCTGGTCCTCTGCAATCACGCGGTGTACGCGGCGGCCGACCGGGATCCGGCGCTGACCGCGATGGGCACCACGGTCGCCGGCGCGGTCGTCCTGCCCGACGCGCTGCTGGTCTTCAACGTGGGTGACAGCAGGGTGCTGGAGGCGGACGGGGACGGGGACGGGGTGCGCCAGGTGAGCGTGGACGACAGCCCGCCGCTGCGGGAGGGGCAGCGCACCACCTCGCTGGTGACCCAGGCGATCGGCGGCGCGACCCGCTTCTGCGCCGTCACCCCGCATGTGACGACCGCGCCGCTCGCCGTGGGCAGCCGGTATGTGGTGTGCACGGACGGGCTGACCGACCCCGTCCTGGACGACGAGATCGGCGAGCTGCTGCGGGCGCACGACGGCGGCCGGGCCGCCTTCGAGCTGTGGAAGGCGGCCATCGAGGCGGGCGGGCCGGACAACATCACGCTGGCGGTGATCGGCGTGGTGGAGTGAGCCGGGCGCGGTGCCCGGCGTCACCTCCGGTCGCGGGAGAGGGACGGAATGCCCAGCCGGCGCCCGGTGTCCTCGTCGAATTCCGCGCAGAACGCACCCAGGGTGTCCTCTAGGTGCGCCAAAGACCGCGCGGCGAACAGAACCGGCTGATAGCCGGAAATGCGGTACGGGAGTGAGGCCGCGGCACGGAGGTCCAGTGCGCGGACTTCCCGGACACCGTGCGCGGCGATCTCGCCGAAGGAGGAGAGCAGCGCCGCGCCGAATGCCTTGGGGGTACCGGATTCGGTGAGCAGACCGTATTCCAGGGTGAACCAGTAGACCCGGCTGAGAATGTCCAGCGCCTCCTTGGAACGGACCCGGTTCGCGGTCCGCCCGAAGAGCCGGTACAACTCGGCGATGCGCGGATCCGACAGATGAATGCCGTGCCCGAACACGTCGTGGATGACATCGGGTTCGGGGGTGTAGAGCGGCACGGCCGGATGGCGTACGAACTGCACCGCATGGAAATAGCCCTGCTCCATCGCGCCCAGGAAGCGCTCGTTGGGCACCACACCGCCGGCCAGCGTGAACACGAAACCGGTCCGGGCCCGCAGGCCCGGCGAGATCTCCGCGTGCTGCGGAATCCGCTCGGCGGGGACTTCCACCTCCTCGGCGGCGTCCTGCGCCTCCCGGCACGCGTGTGCGCGGTGCGCCGGGCCGAGCGCGGCGTGCACCGTGCGCCAGGCCCGGTGCTCCGCCTCCGTGTAGTCGACGCCCTCGTACGGCGCACCGACCCGATGCCCGTCGGCGCGGGCGGCCAGCGCGTTGCGGCGCCGCAGATAGTCCGGGTCGTGGCGGCCGGGGTGCTCGTCGGGGCGGCCCAGCCGCCCCTCGGCGGAGATCGGGGTCTGCTTCCACACCGTGCTCATGACCCTGATACTGCCCCGCCGCGGCACGAAGATCACTTGGCGTAGCGGGCGGGAGACCGTCCGTCGACGCCCGTCCGTCGCCGACTTCGGACTCTCAACGCAGAACTCGCTTCCAGATCGTTATTACTTCGATTCTTGACGATCCGGCCCCGAGTGACGTTCACTCAGCCATTCTGGGCCGAGTCAGGGCGGCCCCTTGTGGAGGTACCTTTCATGAAGGCAATGAAGGCGATGAGCACGGCGAATGTGACGAAGGCAACAATGCGTCGCCGGGTCGTCATCAGCGCGATGGCGCTTTCCCTCGCCGCGCCGCTGGCGGCGTGCGGAAGTGATCACCCGGCAGCCGACCAGGGCAAGGACGCGATCGGTCTGCTGCTTCCGGAGAAGAAATCCACGCGCTACGAAAATTCTGACCGCCGCATCATTACCAGCAGAGTCGCCTCGCTGTGTCTCGAATGCAAGGTGGACTACCACAACGCCGAATCCAGCCCGGATAACCAGAGAACCCAGTTCGAGGCGCTGGTGAACAAGGGCGTCAAGGTCATCATTCTGGACCCGGTCGACGCACAGGCCGCCAAGAGCTGGGTGGATGCGGCAGCCCAGAAGGGTGTGCAGGTCATCGCCTATGACCGGCTCGCCGAGGGTGACATCAAGGCATATGTCTCCTACGACAACGAGAAGATAGGCCGCCTCCAGGGCGAGGGAATTCTTGCCGCACTCGGGTCCCGGGTCGCCAACGCGAATGTCGTCATGCTGAACGGTTCGCCGACCGATCCGAATGCCTCGTCCTTCAAAAAGGGCGCGCATGCCGCCCTGGACGGCAAGGTCCGCAAAATCGCCTACGAAAAGGACATTCCCGAATGGTCCGAGGCAACGGCCAAGAAGGAGATGACCAACGCCATCAGCACCCTCGGTCCGCAGGGTATCGACGCGGTCTACTCGGCCAATGACGGAATGGCCGGAAGTATCGCCGAAGCACTCAAGTCGGCCGGCCTCAAGAACATTCCGCTGGGTGGTCAGGACGCCGAACTCCCCGCGCTGAAGCGCCTGTTGAGCGGAACTCAGTCGTTCACTGTGTACAAGCAGGTCCGGCCGGAGGCGCAGACCGCCGCCGAGATCGCCTTCCGCCTGCTGCGCGGCCAGAGCATCACCTCGCTCACCTCGACCACCGCCAAGAACAGCAGCACGTCGGGCATCCCCGCCAAGCTCTTCAACGCCCAGCTGGTCACCAAGGACAACCTCAAGGACACCGTCGTCAGCGACGGCGTCGTCCGTACGGACCTGCTGTGCACCCCGGACCTCGCCGCGGAGTGCAAGTCGGCCGGAATCGGGTGACCGGCCCGCGGTCAGCCGGCCGGTTCCGGCCGACCCAGCCACGCGTACGCGGCCCGCGCGGTGAACTCCCGCCGGCCGCCCTCGAAGAGCAGCCCGGCAGCGGCGAAGGCCGGATCCCCGGCGGTTTCGGCCAGATACGGGACCGCGATACACCGCATGCCCGCCCGGTGCGCCGCCAGCGCACCGGGCGCCGCGTCCTCCAGCACCACACAGGCACCGGGCGCGACACCCATCCGGCGCGCGGCCTCCAGGAACACATCGGGCTCCGGCTTGCCGCGCGGCACCTCCTCGGCCGACACCAGCGTGGTCAGCAGCGCATCCAGCCCGGTACCGGCCAGCACCGCCTCGATCGCGGCCCGTGACGACCCCGACGCCACCGCCATCGGATGCCCGCCCGCGGCCAGCAGCGCCACCAACTCCCGCATCTCCGGGAACACTTCGGTATGCGCCCGGGCCAGCTCCAGATAGACGCGGTTCTTGACGGCCAGCAGTTCCTCGACCGGTGCGTCGATGCCGTACTCGCGCGCCAGGATCTCCAGCGTCTCGCGGGTGCCGATCCCGATGAAGCGGGCGTGCCGCTCCCAGGTGAAGTCCGTGACGCCGTAACCGGCCAGCAGCCGGCGCCCCGCCTCGAAGTAGTTCGGCTCGCTGTCCACCAGTGTGCCGTCGAGATCGAAGATGACCGGGGTCGGTGGGGCGGACGTGGTGGACGAGGCGGCGGGGGAGCCGGGGGCGCTGCAGGCACTCATGCCGTCCAGCATGCCAAGCCGCCCGCCCGGCCGGCCCGCACACCCGCCCCCGTCAGGCGCTCCGCGTCACGCCGTCCCGGGCTTCCGGGCGGTCGTGCCCACCGACTCCACCAGCGGCAGCATCCGGTGCGGCACCCGCTCGCGCAGCGCCACCTCCGTCCGCGTACGCACCACGCCCGGCAGGCTGATCAGCCGCTGGATCACATCCTCCAGATGCGCCGCGTCCCGGGCCACCACCCGGGTCAGCAGGTCCCCGCCGCCGGTCGTCGAGAACGCCTCGATGATCTGCGGCACCCCGGCCAGCGCAGCGGCGACCTCCTCCAGGTGCCCCTGCGTCACCTCGATGTGCACGAAGGCCAGTACCGGATGCCCGAGCGCGGTCGGCGAGAGCCGGGGTCCGTACGTGGTGATCACACCCTCGCGCTCCATCCGGTCCAGCCGCGCCTGCACCGTCCCCCGGGCGACCCCGAGCACCCGGGCGTACTCCCGCACGCTGGTGCGCGGCTGCTCCAGCAGCAACCGGAGGATCTTCGCGTCCAGCGCGTCCACGGCCATGGCTCCACGGCCTCCTCAGGTCGGCGGGCGGTCAGCGGGCGGAGCGGTCCGCCGGCGGTCGGATCGTTCCGGGGGATAGATCCATTATCCCTGCGCGAGACCCCTCCGGGCACCGTCCGGAAGGACGATCTTCGGCCGGATTCGCGCCCTTAGCGTGGTGCCGACCACCCGATGCGCCCGCAATCTCCGGAGCACGTATGACGCACGACAACCCCGCCCACCACCCCACCGAGGACGAACTCGCCGCACTGGCCGCCGAACTGGTCGGCATGGCCGCGGAGGACAACCGCACCGCCCACCGCGCCAACAGCGAGGACTTCGCCGACCAGTTGGCCTGGCGCCGGCTGACCGCCCGGCACGGCGACCGGCTCGGCGAGATCATGGACCGGTACGGCTGGCCGACGGCCGGCCTGGTCGGCGCCGAGGCCGCGCGGAGCGCCTGGCTGCTCGCCCAGCACGCCGACCGCCGGCTGGAGGTCCAGCGCCGGGCCCTGCAGCTGATGGAGCGGGCGGTGGCGGCGGGCGCGGCCGGCCCCCGCGAGGCGGCCTTCCTGCGCGACCGCACGCTGGTGAACGAGGGGCACCGGCAGATCTACGGCACCCAGATCGCCGGCGTACGGGACGGCGTACCCGTTCCGTGGCCGTGCGAGGAGCCGGAGCGGATGGACGAACGCCGGGCGGAGGTGGGCATTCCGCCCTTCGCCGAGTACGTGGCCCAGTTCTCCTGAGGCACCGTCAGGTGACGGACAGCGTGCACCTGCCCTCGGCGGCCGAGCTGTCGCCCACGTAGATGTCGATGGCGCCGGGCTCCAGCAGGAACTCACCGTGCGGGTCGTGGGTGAAGAACCCCAGGTCCTCGGCGCCCAGCCGGAACCGCACGGTCCGGCTCCCGCCCGGCGCCAGCGTCACCCGCCGGAAGCCGCGCAGCCGGCGGACCGGTTGGGCGAGGGCGGCGGCGCGGTCATGGACGTAGAGCTGGACGACCTCGTCGCCCGGCCGGGGACCGGTGTTGGTGACGGTCGCCGCGACCTCCACGGTGCCGCCCCTGCGGAGGGCGTCCACCGGGATCCGGTCGCGGCTGAGCGCGGGCGGCCCCGTACGGAACGTCGTATAGCTCAGGCCGTGGCCGAACGGGAACTGCGGCCCGTCGGGGAGGTCGAGGTATTTCGAGGTGAATTTGTCGTCGGGGTCGTAAGGGCGGCCGGTGTTCTCGTGGTTGTAGTGGATGGGGATCTGGCCGACCGCGCGCGGGAACGAAACGGGCAGCTTGCCACCGGGGTTGACCCGGCCGAACAGCACATCGGCGATGGCGTTGCCGGCCTCGATCCCGGGGTGCCACGCCTCCAGCACCGCGGGCGCGCGGTCCAGCCAGCCGCCGACGGTCAGCGGACGCCCGTTGACCAGCACGACCGCGAACGGCCTGCCGGTACGGGCGATCGCCTCGATCAGCTTCTCCTGGGCGCCCGGCAGGCCGATGTCGCTCCGTGCGGCGGCCTCACCGCTGAGCGCCGCGGGCTCACCGACCACCACGAAGGTCATCCCGGCGGAGCGGGCCGCCGCCACGGCCGCCGGAATGCCGCTGATGTCGTCGCCCTCCGCCGCGACCCCCCGTTCGTAGCGCACGGTGCCGCCCGGCACGGCCTTCCGGACGGCGTCGAGGACCGTCACGGCGGGGAACCGCTGCGCCGCGGGCGGCAGGACCCAGGTCCCCAGCAGATCACCGGAATCGCCGAACGGCCCCACCACCGCGATCGCCCCCACGGACCGGCCGACCGGGAGCACTCCCTTCTCGTTCTTCAGCAGCACCATCGAGCGGGCGGCGGCCGAGCGTGCCGCCGCCCGCGCCTCCGGCGTCGGCGCCCCGATCTCGCGCCCCTCGTCCACATACGGACGCGCGAAGAGGCCGAGCGCGAACTTCAGCCGCAGAATCCGGGAGACCGCGTCGTCCACCCGCTGCTCGCTGATCTTCCCCTCCCGCACCAGCCGCTTCCCGTACGTGACCATGGTGGTGCTGGTCATCTCCATGTCCACACCGGCCCGCAGGGCGAGCCGGGCGGCCTGCGCACCGTCCTGTGCGACGCCGTGCGGGATCAGCTCCTGGACCCCGTTCCAGTCGCTGACCACCATGCCGTCGAAGGACCACTCCTGCTTCAGGATGTCGGTGAGGGTGCGCGGGTTGGCGTGCGCGGGGACGCCGCCGATGGTGTTGAACGAGGCCATCACCGTGGCCACCCCGGCGTCGACCGCGGCCCTGAACGGCGGCAGGTACAGATTCCGCAGCCGGGCCTCGGAGACATCCACGGTGTTGTAGTCGCGCCCGCCCTCCGCACCCCCGTACGCCACGAAGTGTTTGGCGCAGGCGGCGATCCGGTCCGCGGCGGAGAGGTCCGCGCCCTGATACGCACGGACCTTGGCGGCGGCGAACGCGGCCGTCAGATACGGATCTTCGCCGTTGCCCTCGGCGATCCGACCCCAGCGCGGCTCATGCGTCACATCCATCATCGGCGCGAACGTCCAGTGCACGCCGTTGGAGCGGGCCTCCTTCGCCGAGACCTCGGCGTCCCGCGCCGCGACCCGCGGATCGAAACCGGCGGCCTGGGCGAGCGGGATCGGAAACGTCGTCCAGAAACCGTGGATGACATCGAGCCCGAACAGCAGCGGAACGCCGAGCCGGGACTCCTCGACGGCGATCTTCTGGAGCGCATTGGTCGTCCGCGCCCCGAAGATGTTCAGCACCGAGCCCAACCGCCCCTGGCGCGCCGCCTGTTCGACCTCCTTCGTGCCGGGGCCGCCGGGGCCGGTGTTGTACGTCCACGGAAGCTGCTGGAGCTGGCCCAGCTTCTCCTCGAGAGTCATCCGCGCCAGCAGCGCGCGGACCTTGTCGTCGTACGGTCCCGGGCGGCGCGCCGCGGCGCCCGCGCCGGTCGCGGCCCCGGCGGTCCGGGGAAGCGCTTGCGCCTGGACCGGTCCGGTGCCCAGGAGCCCGGCGGTGGCCGCGGTACCCCCCGCGGCCAGCAGGGATCGACGTCGCAGCCCACTCATACCCGCACCTTTTCCATCCATCGTGGCGTAAAGGTTGTCCCAAGGCGTCAAGAGCTGAAGTGAACGTAGGTGGGCGGCAGTTGGGCGTCAAGACGCCGAACGCGCCGCTCCGTTCCGGCACCTGGGGCGAACGGGCGGCGAGGTGTGCGGACGTCCCTCCGGGCAACCGGAGTTGGCCGCCGTCCACCGCGCGTCGCATCATGCGGGGATGATCGAGAATTCCCCTTCCGCACTGCCGCCGGTGGAGCGGCTCGCGCGCTGCACGCCCGCCGACATGGCCGAGATCCTCGGTCACGGAGACGATGCCTTCGGCGTCGCGGAGTACGGCCTGACCTGGCTGCCCAAGGAGGAGCACTTCGGTATCCGGCGCGACGGCCGCCTGGTGGCGCATGCCGGCCTGCGGCTGCTGCCGACGGCGATCGGCGGGACCGAGACGCAAGTGGTGGGCGTCGGGGGTGTGGCCGTGGCTGCCGGCGTACGCGGGCAGGGGCTCGCCCGGCGGGTGGTGGCGGGCGCGCTGGAGCACGCCCGCACCATGGGACCGCGGTACGGGCTCCTCTTCTGCCGCGCCCCCCTCGTCGCCCTCTACGAACGGCTCGGCTGGCATGCGCTGCACGAGGAGGTGTGGGTCGAGCAGCCCGACGGTCCCGTGGTCATGCCGCTGCGGACCATGTGGACACCGTTGGGCGACGGCGCCCACTGGCCCACGGGCCCGGTCCGGCTGCTCTCGCTGCCCATGTGACCCCGGGCGCCGCCCATGTGACCCCGGACTGACGGGGTTCCTCGGCTCATGAACGGTCTCCGGACCGGTTGACCGCCAACGGGAAGAGGCGCCGGAGAATCGCCCGGCACACCGGGTTGCTGTGTGTCACGGCGTGTTCGAGCGGAACGGGGCGGCACCCCATCTTGTGTTTCGACTCGTACGCGGTCTGCGTCAGGTTGATCCTGCCCATTCCCAGGCGAATCGCCTCCGCGATGCCCTGGTAGTACGTGACCTGGTAGAGCCGCAGTTCACGCGAGCAGTCGTAATCGATGCCGATGCGCATCGCCACCGCGGTCTTCTCCCCGAACAAGCAGACCAGGAACCCCACCAGGCGGTCCTGCCGCCAGCAGGTGACCGCCCTGGCCGAGATCCGCGGGTCGGTGGAGAGCAGCGCCATGAATTCCGGTGTCCACACGTCCAGGCGGCTCTCCGCACGGTCGAGTACCGCTTCGTAGAGCGGCATCATGGCCGGTACGAGATCATCGAATCGCTCGCGTACCTCGATGGCCACGTCGTCGTGAGCGGAGAATCTCGCCAGATTGCGCCGGGCGGTGCTCCGGCCGTTCCTGGACAGGGACGAGATGTATTCGTCGAAGCTTCTGGCATGCAGGTCGAGCCAGGCATCGGGCATTCCCGGGGCCCGAAAGTATCCGGCTCCTTCCAGGGCCGGATCCAGCCACTCCAGGTCCGCCTGTGCGAAGTCCTTGAAGACGGTCCACCGGGCGCCCGCCGTGGCGGACAGTTGCCGTACCGCCTCCACCAGGAGGTGCGGCGCGGCCCCAGGGAGTCCGTCCGCCCGCAGAACTCTTCCTTCTCCCAGAAGGTGGCCACACACCAACATCCTGATACGCAGCGACCGTCCCAAGAGGCGGTGCAGCGGTCGCAGTGCTCGCCGGCCCTGGTGTCCCAGTATGTCTTCGAGGGCCAGAGCGGGGAACACACAGGTCGGCAATACGGCCTTTATCTGCTGCCCTTGTCCGAGCACGAGGTAGCGATAGGCATCCGGACCGATTCCGGTCCGTTCCATGGCCTGGAACAGCGCGTATTCGTAGATCGGGTCGTCGGGCGGCGCGAGTTTCCGCCACACCTCCGCCGGTATCTCGGAGACGCTGTCGGCCACCTCGACCCGCCAGCGGGTGTGCGCGGCCGTTGCCGTTCGTTCAGTGCCGGCCACCGTCACCCTCCAAGGGGACGGCGGACCGGTCCCGGCACTCGGTGACCTCCGCGTTCCGGCCGAAGACGCCGTGCAGCAGTTTGGTCACCGTGTCCGTCATGGCCTGGTCGGCGACGGGTTCCAGGAGGTCCGCCATTCCGGGCACCCCGAGATCGAAGCGGGCGCCGAACCGGACCGCGCTCCCTTCCGGGATCGGCACGATCGACCAGCCACCGGCGAGGGCGAACAGGTCGCCGTCGATGAGTTCGAAGTCGATTCTCAGACGTGCCTCGTCCAGACGGTCCCGTTCCCGCCACTTGAGAATCCCGCCGGCGAAGGCGACTTCCCAGGCGGAGATCCGGTCGTGGTCCGAACCGTGTTCCAGGGTTACGGAGTGCACCACTTCGGAATGCCGCGGGAAGCTGGCGAAATCCGACAGCGAGTCGAAAACCTTCTTCGGCTGTGCACCGGGAATGTGAAGAGCGACACGGACTTCGCGCACTGCACCCCCAAAAAAATAGGAGCCATGGACAGGAGAAGGCATGCTCTTCGGCGGCCTGGCGCGAGTCGGGAGAGCAACACGAACCGGGCGCAGCGTGCCCGCTGGGATTGCGGTCGGTGTGACGTTCTCTGTCCTGTCGGATAGGGCGGCGGCGCACCCCATGACAGAGGGGGACACCGCCGTGTGTTCCCGTACCGCCATGCTAGGACTCGTACGAGGGCGTACGCCCGCCAGGAGCTGCGACGTTCCGCCATCCGGTGGACGGCCCGCGAAACCGGAGGCGGGCAACGCCCCCGCCCGAATACGGGTGTGGCAGCTGAACGCATTCCGCGGATCGGTCGATTCCGGTCGCTCCGGTGGTGACCTGTCCGACACCTCCATAGCATGTTCCTCGGTTCCCGAAGTAACGGTGTGCGACGTCCGATCAATTCCGTGTTCCGGTCGAATCGGTGGGAACGGCAGTGTGCGAAGGCCGGGGCGGGTGCGACACAGAAGGGCCCGACAGAGAAGGGTCCGACAGAGAAGGGTCCACCGCCTCCCCGTTCTCACCTGGAGAATTCCCGAGGGAAGGACACAACACCCATGTGGCAGACCGAAGTCGGGCGCCGACCACTGAATGTGCTCCTCACCGGGGCGACCGGAGTGGTGGGCAGCGCCCTGCTGCCGCACCTCGGCACGCACAATGTCACCTGTCTCGTCCACGAGACCGCGCTGAGTGCGCCGAGCGTGAAGACCGTGCACGGAGACATCAGATTGCCCGGCTTGGGACTGTCCCGTGGCGAGTTCAAGGAACTCTGCGCGGTGATCGATGTGATCGTGCACGCCGCGGCCGACACCAGCTTCCGCGCCGAGTCCGCTCTGGTCGAAACCAATGTCGCGGGTACCCGGCGGATCGTCGAACTCGCCCGGGAATCCGACGCGCGGCTGGTGTACGTCAGTACCGCGTTCTCCGGTCTGGGCGCCGACGGCGGATCACCGGCACCGGCATACGCCAGGACCAAGGCGCAGGCCGAGGAACTCGTGACTGCGAGCGGCCTGCCGGCGGTCGTCGTCCGGCCCTCGATCATCGTCGGCGACTCCCGTACCGGCCATATCGCCCGGCATCAGGGGTTTCACAAGGTGATCGGCGCGATGATGTGCGGCCAGGTCCCCCTCATCCCGCTGGACCCCACCCGACTGGTCGACTTCGTGCCCCAGGACGTCGTGGCGAAGCACATCGCCGACCTCCTCGAAGAGCGGTCCGACCGGACGAAACTGTGGCTGACGGCCGGATCGCGCGCCCTGCAGATCGGCGAGATCATCAACGAGATCCACACCACCGCGGCGGAACTGGGCCGGCCCCTTCCGACCATGCGCTTCGTCGGCGAGGATCTGTACGAACGGCTCATCGTGCCGGTGTTCCTCCGGGCTCTGCCGGAGGATACCCAGAGGATGATCAAAGCCCTCGCCGAGCAGCTGACCCCCTATGTGTCCGGACGCAGTCCGTTCCCCAGTGATGTGGCGGAACTACCCGACCAGATAGAGACATTGCGCGCCTCCGCGCGCAGGTGGGCGAAGGCGAGCGGTTTCCCTGCGCGCGACGCGTCGGGAGCCGTGCAGTGAGCCCGGCGGATTCCGGCCGGCTGCGGACGGTCGCGCTGGAGCATCTCCGCGATCACGCCAATCGCGGCTACGCCCGCATCGCCTCACTGCTCGGCCTGCCGATGGAGGTGCGGTCGGCGGGAGTCCTGGTGTACGACGAGGAGGACACCCCCTATCTCGACTGCGGTGGATACGGCGTGTTCCTCCTGGGGCACCGCCACCCGGACGTCGTCGACGCCGTCGCGGGCCAGTTGGGCAGACATCCGCTGTCCACGCGTGCACTGGTCGAGCCGAGGATGGCGTCCGCGGCACAGGCGCTGACGTCGGTGGCACCCGCCGGCATGCAGTACGCCTTCTTCGTCAACTCGGGTGCCGAAGCAGTAGAGTTGACGATGAAGCTCGCCCGTGCGAACGACTGCCGCCGACTGATAGCGGCCCAGGGAAGCTTCCACGGAAAGACGTTGGGCGCGCTCAGCGCCACAGGGAACGACCGGTACCGCACCGGTCTCGAACCGCTGCTATCGGGCGTGGAGTTCGTCCCGTTCGGCGATGTCGAAGCCCTGAGAGCCGCACTGCGAAGCGACCCGGCGCGGGCCTGCGTGCTGCTGGAGCCGGTCCAGGCCGAGGGCGGGGTGCGCATCCCTCCGGGGGGCTACCTCCGGCAGGTGCGGGAGCTGTGCGAGGAGTTCGGCGCCCTGCTCGCCATGGACGAGATACAGTCCGGGCTCGGCCGCCTCGGATCCTGGTGGGGGTGCGACGAGGACGGTGTGCGCCCGGACCTTATGACGACCGGGAAGGTGCTCAGCGGCGGGGTCGTGCCGGTTGCCGCGACACTGGCCACGGCCGAGGTCTACGAAGTCCTCAACCAGGACCCGCTGTTCCACTCCTCGACCTACGGCGGCAACCCCCTCGCGACGGTGGCCGCGGCCACCACGATCGACGTACTGCGGCGGGACCGCCTGATCGAGCGGGCCGGAGCACTCGGCAGCCGGCTGCTGCCGGAGATATCCGGCGCGCTCGCCGCCGCCGGCCCGCGGTCCATCCGGGGGGTCCGTGGCCGCGGACTGCTCATCGGGATCGAGTTCGCCTCCGAAGCGCAGGCCGGACTGTTCCTGACCCATATGCTCCGGGAGCGTGTGCTGACCTCGTACACGCTCAACGCCAGCAGGGTGATCCGGCTGACCCCGCCGGCGATCCTGGAACCCGACCACATCAGCTGGCTGCTGCGTTCCCTGGAACGGTCCGCGGTGGCGCTGGCCGGCGCGTGAACCGGGCCGTGCTACGGCCTCCGGATGTCACGCGGCGGCCTCCGGATGTCACGACGGGCTTCACGCGCCGAGCCGGGCGCGGATGGCCGAGGCGAGTTCGGTGACACCGGCGTCCTTCAGCGCGCTGTAGTGGTCGGCGTCGAGGGTGACCACGGTGGGGGGTGCGACGGAGTAGCCGGACCAGGTGTCGATGAACGAGTCGTCGTCACCGGTGGACTTGAAGACGGTGACCGGTACGCGGAGTCGCCGTTCGGCCAGTTCGCGCCCGTTGTACTGGAACTCGTACGTCCGCGCGACGATCCGGGTGATCCGGCGGATCAACTCCTCCTCCAGCGCGGGGAGCAGGCCGTGGATGAAGCGGACGAAGCTGGTCTCGTCGCGGACGGCCGTTAAGCACTGGTCGAGGTCGGGCCCGGTGATCGAGCCGGTGAAGACGGAGAACAGGATCGTCAGATACGCCGGGTTGGCATAGGACGCCTGACGCCCGTAGCGGTCGGCGTTGGCATGGTGCACCTTCGGGTTGCCGGGGCAGAGCAGCAACAGGTTGTCCACCGACCGGCCGGACCGTTCGAGCTGCCATGCGGCCTCGAAGGCGACCCGGGCGCCGAAGGAGTAGCCCCACAGGGTGTACGGGCCTTCCTGCTGCACGCGCCGGATCTCGGCGAGGTCGGCGGTGGCCATCTCGGCGAGGGTCGGGTAGGGCTCCTCGCCGGGGTTGACGCCGTGTGCCTGGATTCCGTGGAACGGCCGGCCCATGGCCGCCTGTCGTGCGAGCAGACGCAGGTTCATCGGGTAGCCGCCCAGTCCCGGCCAGCAGAAGACGGGCCGTCCGGCGCCCGTGTCGTGCAGCGGTACCAGCCGGGAGGACGGGCGGGTGGTGGAGTCGGTGATGCGGGCGGCGAGGTCGACCAGTTTCGGGTGCTCGAAGACGACCTGGAGCGGTAGCCGGGTGCCGAACTCCCGGTTGATCGTCAAGATGAGCTCGACGGCGGTGAGGGAGTCGCCGCCGCAGGCGAAGAAGTCGTCCTCGACCGAGACGTTGTCGTACTCCAGGGCCTTGCCCCACGCCTCGGCGAGCCACTTCTCGTGCCGGGTGGCCGGAGCGACGAACGGGGTGCTGCGGTCCGCGGACCGCACCTGGTCGCAGGCGGTGAGCGCCTTGACGTCGACCTTCCCGTTCGCCGTCAGCGGCAACCTGTCGAGCACCAGGACCCGGTCGGGGACCATGTAGTCGGGCAGGATACGGACCAGCTCGTCCTTGATGATCTCGGCCGGTCCCTTCATGTGGACGGTGTCCTCGCGCATGCCCTCGCTGCGGATCTGCGCGTCGCTGACCTTGCCGCCGAGGACGAAGTACGAGGGGCCGGTGGGGATGCCGCAGGAGGCCAGTATGTCGTCGATGCGCCGGGCGGCGGGCAGGGGATGTTCCGTCTTCGAGCTGTATCCCGAGGACATCAACCCGAGCTGTAGGCCGTTGCGTTGCAGGTGGTGGAGTTTCCGGCCCAGGACCATGTAGTCCAGCCACGGCTGGTCGGCGCGGCTGACGGCGGTGATGCCGAAGCTCGCTCGCCGGTAGACCTGCTGGTTGATGGCGATGACATGCTTGGCCAGCACGAGGTCGTCCGAGATGCGCGTCAACTCGCCACCGGTGTAGCGGTACTGGCCCGCGGGCAGGTCCGGAACGCCTCCCGGATGGGACTGCACATAGAGCTCGGTGGGGTCCGGCCACGGTTCACCGCCGGCCGGACGGATGGCGAACGTCCCCAGGTAGCAGTCCTCGTCGGCGACGTCCAGGAGGTCCTTGGCGGATGCGTCGTGGGCCAGCGGCCGGATGGTCAGCCCGTACTCCGGCAGCACCTGCTCGAAGAGTCCGGCCATGTGCCCGGCTTCGATCTCCAGAACTTCCCGGATGTTGTTCCGGTACACCGGTTCGATGGCCCGCTTGCAGCCGAGGAAGTGCACCCGCAGTCGGCCCGGCGACCGGTGGGAGGCGGGGCCGATCCGGACCAGGGCGTGGTCGACGGGGTGGTAGTAGTACGTGCCGGCCTCAAGTCCCGCCGTTCCGCCGCCGGTTTCCAGGTACAGCTGTGTGGCGTACAGGGCTCCCGGGGAGGCGTAGGCGTACTTCGGCAGCAGTCGCTGGTCACTGTGGTACGCGCCGAACCAGCGCAGCAACTCGCCCAGTTCCGCGAACGTCAGCTCGTCCAGTCCCCGGGGCGGGCCGTCTGGCGGGTGTACGGCGAGCAGGGCCAGCAGCCCGGCCCGGGTGACCGGGCCGCCGTCGTAGAAGCGGTAGGTCTTGCGGGCGAAGACCTCCCTGCGCTGCCGGGACGTCTCCTGTCTGCCGGGCAACTCCACCACGGGCCGGCCGGCGAGCTGTTCGCGGCGGCGCACGCCCGGGTTGGACAACTGCGCCTTGACCTGAAGCCTGCTGGCCTTGGACTGGTGGTGGGCACCGTGGTTGCCCTGGTCCATCAGCGCCGCTTCCTTGGGGTTCAGCTCGACGCAGGCGACCAGGTTCGCCGAGCCGGTGCGCCGGTTGTCGGCGAGGACCACGGCCGCGCGCCTGACCCAGATGTGCTCCTCGATGGCCAGCGCGACCTCGTCGAGCTCGACGCGGCAGCCGTGCAGCTTGACCTGGTTGTCGACCCGGCCGGCGAACTGGATGGTGCCGTCCGGGTTCCAGTACGCCAGGTCGCCGGTGCGGTACAGGCGTTCCGTGGGGGCGAACGGCGAGGTGATGAAGCGTTCCCGGGTCTGTTCGGGCTGGTTCAGGTATCCGCGGGCCAGTTGGGTGCCGCCGATGTACAGCTCGCCCAACTCCTTGATGCCCACCGGCGCCAGGCCGGCGTCGAGGATGAAGCACTGGGTGTCGCCGACCGGCGCCCCGATCGACACACTGCCCGTGCCGTCACCGGCCGCGCCCGGGTCCACCGGCCAGGCGGTGGCGTTGATGGTGGCCTCCGTCGGCCCGTACAGGTTGACGAGCGAGACCCACGGAAGCTCGTCGGCCAGCGCGCGGGCCAGCCGCCACGACAGCGCCTCACCCCCGGAGAACACCTGCCGCAGCGAGGTGCACAGGCCCAACTCCTCGGTGTCCAGCAGTGCTTGCAGCAGCGTGGGCACGCACTGCAGGGTGGTCACCTGGTGCTTGATGACAGCGGCGACCAAGCCCTGCGGGTCCCGATGGATGCCCTGTGCGCCCATGACGACCCGGCTGCCGACGGCCGGGGCGAGGATCTCCCACTGGGCCGCGTCGAAACTCATCGGGGTCTTCTGCAGCACGGTGACGTCCTGGCCCAGGTACCCGTGGCCGTGCATCCAGCGCATCTGGGAAGCGATGCTGCGGTGCTCGATCATCACACCCTTCGGTCTGCCGGTGCTGCCGGAGGTGTAGATGACGTACGCCAGCGAGTCCGGCCGCACCGTTACGGAGGCGGGCGGGGTGCGGCAGTTCCGCACGTCGGCCGGGACGACGATCCGGGTGCCCGCCGGGGCCAGTCCGGCCAGCTGGGCGGCCAGATGGCGTTGGGTGACGATGACGCGCGTCCGGCTGTCGTCGATCATGTAGCGCAGCCGGTCCTCCGGGTACTCCGGCGACAGCGGCAGGTATGCGGCTCCGGCGAACAGGATGCCCCACACCCCGGTCATCAGCTCCAGGGACGGTTCGACGAACAGCCCGACGCTCTGCTCCGGATCCGCACCGAGCGGACCGAGAGACGCCGCGAGTCGGTGCGCCGACTCCACGAGCTCGCGGTACGTCAGACACCGGTCGCCGCAGACCACCGCGACGGTGTCGGGCCGCTCCGCGACCTGCTGGTTCAGCAGGTCGGGCAGGCAACCCATGCCGGTGTGGTCGATCGGTGCGCGACGCGGTTCGGTCTTCACAGTCTTCCTCTGCTGGCCGAGAACTGTTGGGACGGGGCCGTGGCGGTCGCCCCGGCCGTCGCCCGGAGCGGCCTGTGCCGCTCGGGCCGGGCCGGTACCGCGGCCACGACGACAGGCGTGACGCCGAGCAGCTGCGGGGGCGTTGACACCGCTCCGCTCCACCGACAGGCGCTGCCGGCAGCAACACCGTCACCGGCTGATCCACATCGACCAGGGCCGTCACGCCCGGCGGCCGGGTGGCAGACGGCCGCGGACAACGGACAGCAGACGGCGCCGACGTGCGCCACCCCCGACGCCCGAGCACGCCGCCGTCACGCCCTGCGCTGCGTGATCCGCCCCGTATTGCCGTGGATCCAGGCATTGCCCTGGATCCAGCACCGTATCTCCGCGCGGGTCGCGCCGGGGCGTGACCGACAGTGCACATGTGCGCACGACACCATCTCCGATTCGCTGCGAGTGCGCCGGGGATGCCGGACGACGCTGATCGCCACGCCGGCCCACAGGTGGTGAACCGACGGGGGTGGGGGGTGAGACGGACATCGCCCGGCGACCCCGCCTCGGCATGAGGTCGTACCTCTGGTCCCCGACGCCGACGTAGCGACCTCGCCCGGGCGGCTGTCTTCCCAGCCCTCCGGCCGCACATGCGGCTCAGGCGAAATCAGCCCTCATCAGGTCCCCGGCCGCTCAGCCGGGTTTCCGTTCCCTCAACGGAACTGCACTGATGTCTTCACCCAACGATACGCTCGACGCGGCCAAGCCTCACACTCGGGCGCCTGTCCCGGCGTTGGGGCCCGAGCTCGGCCGGGGCAGGCGCCACGTCGGGGCGGGTCATCCGGCCCGGCCGGTCGGCGGCCCGACGGGCGGAGTGCCCCGGCCCGCGGACGCCAGTACGGCGGCGCCCGCGGGGTCGGCGGCCAGCGCCTCCTCGAAGCCGTCCTTCGGCAGCACCGTGTTCCCGGTGAGGGTGACTCCGCTCGGCGGGGTGTCGGCCTCGGCCGGGCGGTCGTCCCAGAAGTTGTCGAGGAAGGCCACGTTCTCCAGCGGGGGCGTCACCCGCAGGACGATCGGGGCGTCGCTGCGGTGCACGACGTTGCCCTGCACGGTGACCCAGGCGGCGCCGTAGTCGGTGTAGAGGCCGAAGTTGTAGCGGGTGACGGTGTCGCGGACGACATTGCCCCGTACCAGCGTGCCGTCGGTGCACGAGGTCCCCTGCCGGCCGTTGAGGTAGATGCCGCCGCCGTCGGCCAGCACCGTCATGGTGTGGTGGATGAGGTTCTCGACGATCCGGACCCGGGCGGCCCGGCTGCCACCGGTGACGACGATCCCGCTGTAGGGCACGTCGTGGATCTCGTTGTGAGCCACCGTCACCTCGCGTGCGTCCATGACCCAGAGGGCGGGTGAGCCGTGGTACTCGCGGCCGATGTGGTGGATCAGGTTCCGCTCGATCCGGGTACCGGTGCCGGAGGCGACGGTCACGGCGCTTCCGGAGACGTCGTCGATCCGGTTGCCGACGATCGCGTTGTCACGGCCCGGGCCGGCGAGGCCGATCGCCCCGGCACCGAGCCGGGTGAACCTGTTGTCGCGCAGTGCGACCCGCACGGCGGCGGTGAACTCGACGTGGGCCGGCAGGAACCGGGGTTCTGCCGGGACCGTCACATGGGCGTCGCCTTCGGCGAGTTCGACCTTGTGCAGCTCTCCGCCGCCGTAGTAGCTGTCGGCCAGAAGTGCAGGAACCCGTGGGGGCCGTCCGGTTCGGTCCAGCCGGCGTGGGAGAAGGTCAGGCCGCGCACCGTCACATCGTGCTGCGGATTCCCCTCGGTTCCCCGGCCGACGACGAGCTTCTCCAGGACCGGGACGATGAACTCGGCTTCGGCCGGGTCTTCTTCGGGCAGCGGCAGGTAGTGCAGGACATGGCGCCCCGGGCTGCGTCGGTCGAGGGCGACGACGATGTCGCTCTACCGGCACGTGCCCGGCAAGGCGGAGCTGATCGAGCTGATGCGGGACGCCGTGGTCGGGGAACTCGACCTGGCCGCACCGGACCACCCCGAGCCCGAGGACGCCGACTGGCGCGGCGGCCTGGCTGCGTGGGCCCGCGCGCACTGGGCCCTGCACCTGCGGCATCCGTGGTTCGTGCACACCGCCGGCAGCCGTCGGCTGCCCGGCCCGAACATCATGGCCGACTACGACCGCGCGCTGCGGATCGCCGAGGGGACGGGGCTGCGGGCTTCCGAGGTGGTCGCGGTGGTCTCGCTGGTCGGCGGCTTCGTGAAGACCGCCGCCCAGCAGGTCCACGAAGTCCTGCGCGAGGAACGGGAGTCCGGCGTCTCGAACGCGCCGTGGTGGCGCGGCCGGGAGGAACTGGTCGAGTACCTGTGCCCGTACCCGGCGCTCGGCCGTCTGTGGCAGGCCGGTGGCTTCGACGAGCCCGAGGATCCCTTCGACTTCGGTCTGGCCCGCACTCTGGACGGCGTCGAACTGCTCGTCCGGCGCCGCCGTGACGAAAAGCGTGACGTAACTGTCCCGCAGCACCACGCAGGGCGGTGTTCGGTCTGTGGCGCGGAGTTCGACGGGACGCACCGGGGGCGTCCACGGGACTACTGCTCCCGCGCCTGCCGGCAGCGGGCCTACCGGCAGCGCCGATCGGTATCCGCCGATCCCGGGGGATCCGCCAAGCCGTGAATGGGCGCGGCTCACGGCCGGCCGCCGGCGAATGCGTCGAGTGAACCATTGGCCCCCCGATGGCGGCCGAGCGGTGCCCTTCGCTGGGCCAATGGCCCAGTCATGGCAGTCACTGTTGAGCAATCGGCCGCCCAGGTGCTGAGATGTATGCGTCGATGGCGCTGCGGATCTCCGCGGCGCCTTTCTCATGTCGCGGTGCACCTGTGTGCGGAAGGGGCGGGGCAACTTGCTGAAGAAGGCGTTCGTGGCGCCGGATCCGGGGCGTATGCGGCTGCGGTCCGCGGCCCGGGCCGTGGTGGGGGTCGGGCTTGCCGTGGCGGCGTGCGGGCTGGCCGGACACTCGCTGGTCGCCGCGATCACCGGCGGTCTGGCCGCGCTGCTCGCCCTGTTCACGGTGACCGATCCGACGGTGCGCGGCCAGGCCGTGACGACCCTGTTGCTGCCGGTCGTCGGCCTCCCGGTGCTCGCCCTCGCCGCCCTGCTGCACGATCTGCCCCTCCTGCGTGACCTGGCGTTCCTCGCCGTCGTCGGGGCGGGGGTCCACGCCCGGCGGTGGGGGCCGCGCGGGCACTCGCTGGGCGTGTTCGCCTTCATGATCTTTTTTGCCGCGCAGTTCCTGCACACCGTTCCCGGTCAGCTCCCCGAGTCGTCCACCGCGGTGCTGCTCGGGCTCGCGGCGTCGTCGGTGGTGCGTTTCGGGGTGTGGTGCTACGAACGGCGGCTGCCGGCGCCCGCCGCGGTGGCCGCGCCGACCGGGGGGACGGGGCTCGCGCGGATCACCACGCGGCAGGCCGTGCAGGCGACCGTGGGGGCCGCTTTCGCGCTGGGCGCCGGGCAGGTGCTCTCCGACCAGCGGTGGTACTGGGCCGTGGGCGCCACATGGTGGGTGTTCGTGAACACCACCTCGCGGGGCGAGACGCTGGTGCGCGGGTTCCGGCGGTTCCTGGGAACGGTGCTCGGGGTCGTGCTCGGCTTCGCCATCGCCGTTCCGCTCCACGACGAGCCGGTCGCGGCTGCCGCGATCGTCGCCCTGAGCGTCTTCGCGATCTTCTACACCGCCGCGGTTTCCTACACCTGGATGATGCTGGCCGTGACCGTGATGGCGAGCATGCTGTACGGGCTGCTCGGCGTGCTCGATCCGGCGCTGCTCGCCCTGCGGGTGGGCGAGACGGTGGTCGGGGCCCTGGGCGCGCTGCTCGCGGTGCTGCTCGTCCTGCCGGTGACCACGCACTCCGTCACCGGCGAGCGGGTCGAGCAGGCCGTGCGGTGTGTGCACGCGTGCACCGCGGAGGCCGCCGCCCGGCTTGCCGGACGTGCCGATGCCGATCCGGCGCCGCTCGTTGCCGAGCTGGAGGCGATCCTGGGGCGCGTGCGGCTGTCGCTCGGCCCGCTGCTGCACCCGCTCAACCCGCTGCGACACCGCAAGGCGCGCGCCTGGCAGGTCGTGGCCTACCTGGACGAGTGCGCCGCGCAGGTACGGGGCCTGGCCGAGGTGGCGGCCGATCCGGCGGCCTCGCACGATGCCCGGCTGATCGCCGCCTGCCAGCGCGTGGAGGCCGTGGTGGGCACGCTGTTCGCGCCCGGCGGGGAGTCCGCGACCGCGCCCTACGGGCCGGCCGCCGCACCGGCCCACCACCCTGGCGCCGAGCGGGCGCTGGCGCATCTGCACAGCCTGGAGTCGGCGCTCACCGCGCTGGCACACCCCGTCCGCAGCGCACCGCGGGCGCCGTTCGCGACGTCCTGACGGGCGCGGGACCGGCGGGTGGCCGCCCACCC
>NZ_KN708638.1:7568858-7587345 GCF_000805335.1 Streptomyces sp. CT34
CCGGCGGGCGGACGAAGGGCGGCGACCAGTGGGGACGACGCGGTCAACGGCGCAGGCGGCAGCGGACGGTACGGCGCCGGGCGGGCGGTGGGCGTACCGGGCCTGCATCGGATCGTTCACGGCGGCCGGCGGGCGGGGCATCACCGTTGCGGACGTCGACCCGGAGTCCGGGGCGCTGACCCCGCTGCACTCCACGGACGCCCTCGCCAACCCCTCCTATCTGGCGCCGGGTTCGGACGGCCGGCACCTCTACGCGGTCAGCGAGACCCCGGACGGTGCTGCCGCCGCCTTCGCCCTGACGCCCGAGGGACCCGTACTGCGCGCGCCCGCCGTCCCCGTGGGCGGCGCCGATCCCACCCACCTCACCCTGGCCGCGGGCCACCTCGTCACCGCCAACTACGGCTCCGGCAGCCTCAGTACGCTCCCCGTCCGGGCCGACGGCACACTCGGCGGTCCGGCCCGGGTCCTGCAACACCAGGGCAGCGGCCCCCGGGCGGATCGCCAGGAGGGCCCGCACGCACACGCGGTCCGCCCCGACCCCAGTGGCCGGTGGCTGCTCGCCGTCGACCTGGGGACCGACTCGGTCCGGGTCTGCGCGCTCGACGCCGCCAGCGGGGAGCTGACCGTACGGGACGAGACGCGGCTGCGCCCCGGCAGCGGGCCGCGCCATTTCGCCTTCCACCCGCGCGGCGACCTCGCCTGTGTCATCAACGAACTCGACCCGACGGTGACCCTCTGCCGCTGGGACGCGGACCGCGGCTCGCTCACGCCCCTGGGGGAGACCCGCCTCCTTCCGGACACCCGGGCGGGAGCGGTCGGCGGCGGGGACGGCGCGACGGAACCCCGGCCGACGTTCCCCTCCGCCCTGGTGATCTCCCCGGACGGCCGGTTCGCCTGGGCCGCCAACCGGGGCGACGACAGCATCGCGGTCCTCTCCCTGGACGCGCGCACCGCGACCGCCGCCCTGGTCACGACCGTGCCCTGCGGCGGGCACTGGCCGCGCGACCTCGCGCTGCACCCCGACGGGCGGCACCTCTACGCCGCCAACGAACGCTCCGGCGACGTCACGTGGTTCACCCTCGACCCGGAGACCGGCGTCCCCGCGCGGGGCGGCTCGGTCGCGGCGCCGGCAGCCTCGTGCGTGGTCTTCGTGCGCGGCGGACGAGGAACCGCCCGGCTCTGACCTGCCCGACGGGCCCCGGGCGCGCGGGGCGGTCGCGGGCGTCATTCCTGCGGGAAGCGCCCGCCGAAGTAGACCTGCGTCTCGGTGAGCCGGCCGTCCCGGACCGTCAACACCTCCACGTTGCGATGGCGTTCCCCGGTCGTCAGCTCGTACTCGTAGCGGACGAAGACCTGCTCGTCGTCGAGGGCGACGGTGTCGAGGAGTTCCTGGGAGCGGACCCGGTACGCGGTGGGGAAGCAGACCTCCAGGAACGCGGCCTTGCCGATGTGGTCGTCCTGCGGGCTGGTGAAGACGAACTCGTCGGCGAGCAGCCGCTCCATGGCGGCGCGGTCCTGGGACAGGTACGCGGCGAAACCGGCGCGGACGGTCTCCACGTTGCTGCGGTGCGTCATGGGCTGCCTCCTGGTCGGGGGGACGGGGCCGGCGCCACGACCGTAGCGGAGGCGGTGCGGGCAGCTCCGCGGACCGCCGCCGGAAGGCGCTGAGCCGCCCGCTCCCGCGCCCGCGACTCCTTTCGACGCCCCGGGGGATGCCTGCCGCCCCACGGGCCGCCTGATGGCCGTCTGGGCTGCTCAGCGCCCGGTCCGGCCGGGACGCCGCACCCGCAGCACCGCACCCCGCAGCAGTCACCCGGCGAGCCCCGGCACCGCCCCCGGACATGCCGAGGGCCGCCCCGCGCGATCGGCGCGACGGCGGCCCCGGTGCATGCGGCGCGGCCGGTCCTACCGGACCGGTGCCCCCACACCCTGGCCCGGCAGCGTGATGCCCACCGCCGCCGCGTAGTTGGACAGCACCAGCCGGCCCACCGTGCCGTACGCGCCCAGCGTCTCGGCCGATGCGCAGCCCGCCTCCGCCGCGGCTGCCCCCAGAAGGCCGTCGGCGAGTTCGGGGCCGATCAGGTACGGGGCCAGCGCCAGCTGCTGCGAGCCGGACGAGCGCAGCTGCTCGGCGGTACGGGCGATGGCGCCCTCCTCGTCCAGCCCGGCGGCCAGAACCGGCACGGCCAGCCGGGCGGAGAGCAGCATGCCGGTGATCCCGGCGGCCTGCACCGCCTCCTCGCCGCCGACGGTGGCGAGGATGATGCCGTCCGCCGCGGTGGCGACCGTGAACAGCCGGGCGCGGTCGGCGCGCGCCAGCCCGGCCTCCGACAGGCGGACGTGCAGCGCCTCGGCGAGCAGCGGGTGTGGGCCCAGGACGTCGGTCAGTTCCGCGGCGGAGGCGCTGTTCATGATGGCCTGGCGTATCCGGCGCAGCAGGGCGCTGTCCGGACCGGCCAGCAGCGGCACGACGACCGCGGCCGGGCCCGGGTCGGGCTGCCCGGCGTTGGCGGCCCGGGCCTTCTGCTCGGCGGCGGCCTGCGCCAGTACGGCTTCGAGGGAGGGGAACTCGTCGTCGCCGCCGTCCACGTAGCCGATCCGCGCGTCCAGGCCCGGCAGTTCGGAGCGGGCGATGCTGGAGACCTCCTCCGCCAGGCTGCGCGAGTCGGCGGTCGGAGTGCCGGGCACGGCCAGTACGAGGGCGGGTGCGCCCTCGGGGGCGGCCGGCGGCTCCGGCCTGCGGTGGCGGCCGGACTGCCGCGCGCGCGGCATACGTACAGGCAGGCCGGGTGCGGCTCCCGGGCTCGGGGATTCGGCGTCGGAAACGGGCGAGCCAGGTGCGGGCCCAGTGGGGGAACTCATGGCGCCGCATGCTAACGCCTCGAAGTGTCCCGCCGCCGAGGGAGGGTTCGGTCGAGCGGTATCCGTCCCGATTTATCCCGCGCGTCACGGCGGCTACCCCGCCCCCGGCCGTGTGATCTGCAACAACCTCGGATCGGCGGGCAGCGTCAGGCGGTCCGTGGCCAGTGCGGCGGCGATCGTGAGCGCCCCGTCGAGCGGGGTTCCGGCGGCCGTGACCGGGCGGGCGCCGGGCAGCCGTTCGGCGAGTGCCGTACGGAGCGGGGAGAGCAGCGGATCCCCGAGGGCGAACAGGCCGCCGGTGCACGCCACCGGCCTCCCGGTGCCGGGTGGGCAGACCGCCGCGGCGGCATCCGCGATATGGCGTGCGGCATCGGCCATGATGCCGGCGGCCACGGTGTCTCCGGCGGTTCCGGCGCGTCCGTCGTCTCCGGCGTCCCCGGCGGCGCAGTGCGCGACCTCGGGCGCGAACGAGGCCAGCACCGCGGGCCCGTCGGGCCGCGGATAGAGCGCCGCGGGCAGTCCGGCCACCGGCCCGAACACCGCCTCCGCACGGGCCAGCAGGGCCCGCGAGCCGCCGGGCCGCCCGTCGTACGCGCGCATCGCGGCCTCCAGCCCGGCGCGCCCGATCCACGCGCCGCTGCCGCAGTCGCCCAGCAGATGGCCCCAGCCGTCGGCCCGCCGCCAGCCGCCCGCCGGGGTCAGGTCCGTCCCCACCGCGACCATGCCGGTGCCCGCGGCGACCACGACGCCGGGCCGCTGGCCGAGCGCCCCCGCGTACGCGGTGACGGCGTCCGCGGCGAGGGCGAGCCGCCGCGCCCCGAAGGCGGCGGGCAGCCGGGCGCGCAGCTCGTCCCCGAGCGTCCCCATCCCCGCGGCGCCCACGCACACCGCGGCGAACCGGTCCGTTCCCACATGGCGCGCCAACTCCGCGCCGGCGGGCAGCAGTTGCCTCAGCATATGGTCCGCGTCGATGCCGGCGGGGCCGGTGCGTACCGGCTCGCGCGAGGTGTGGGTGGCAAGCGGACGGGCCCGCGGGTCGCCGGCCCGGGCGACGGCGATGCGCAGCCCGGAACCGCCCGAGTCGACACCCAGGACCAGGTCCCCGGGACGCTCGGCGCTCTCGGGTCCCCGGGGGTGTCCGGCGGCCGTGCCGCTGTGCTCAGCCAAGGCCGCGGGCGTCCTGCTTGAGCGCGGTGTCGACGGTCAGCGCGGTGGCGACGACCAGGCTCAGCAGCGGGTCGGGCAGCTGGTGGTGGATCTGCAGGACGTAGTTGTCCGCGGTGGTGAACATCGTCTTGGCCAGGCCCTCCCAGGTCTTGGTGATCCGGGCGATCTCGGTGTCGGCGTGGTCGACGATCGCGAAGTTCCAGGCGCGCCAGTTCTCCGCCTTGATCGCGCCGACCTGCCCGCCGTTGACCAGCATCGCGAAATTGATCTTCCCGATGGCGTTCTGCTGGACGATCTCGCCGACCGGCCCGCCGTCCGGACGCGCCACCAGCACCTTGGACTTGAGCAGCTTCGCGGGCCGGGTCAACACCAGCTGCGGCCGACCGTGGGCGTCCCGGATCTCCAGCCTGTGAGTCATGTACTGGTCGAGGCTGGAGACCGCCCGCAGCATCTTCTTGGCGGTGCTCTGCCCCACCTCGACGACCGCGCCGAGGGTGTTGCCGTTCTGGTCGTGCACGGCGTACTCGTTGCTGACCTCGATCAGCTTCGCCTTCTGGTTGACCACCAGCACCGGTTCGGTGAACAGGGTGCCGCCGCCCGGCCCCGTGGGCGCGACGCCGGCCTGCTGCTGCACCTGGCGCCGGATGCCGGCCTGCTGCTGCGCCTGATGGTGCAGATCGGCCGGGTTCCCGCCCGGCCCGCCGTACGGGGCCGGGGCCGGCTGCGGTGCGTACTGCTGGGGTACCTGCTGTGCGGGAGCCTGCTGGGGAGGAGCCTGCCGTGGCGTCTGTTGCTGCGGTGCCGGTTGCTGCGGTACCCGCGGCTGCGCGGCCGGCTCCTCGGCCTGCGCCTGCTGCCCGGGGTGGGTGTGCGCCGTCCACTGGAAGCCGTCCCACCAGCGGAGTTGGTGGGGGGAGCCCTGCGGGTCGGCGTACCAACCCGCAGGGATGTTCGCATGCGTCATGTCGGGAACACTATCGCCCGCCCGGCGGCCCCGCCGGGCCTCAGGGCAGCCGCCAGTCCACCGGCTGCGCCCCCTGCCGCACCAGGAGATCGTTGACCCGGCTGAACGGCCGGGAGCCGAAGAAGCCCCGGTCCGCGGACATGGGGGAGGGGTGTGCCGACTCGACGGCCGGCAGGTCGCCGAGCAGGGGCCGCAGATTCCGCGCGTCGCGCCCCCACAGCACCGCCACCAGCGGGCTCCCGCGGGTCACCAGCGCGCGGATGGCCTGCTCGGTGACCTCCTCCCAGCCCTTGCCGCGGTGCGCGGCCGGTTTGCGCGGCGCCGTGGTCAGCGCTCTGTTCAGCAGGAGTACGCCCTGCCGGGTCCACGGGGTCAGATCGCCGTTGGACGGCCGGGGCAGCCCCAGGTCGGAGTGCATCTCGCGGAAGATGTTCTCCAGGCTCCCGGGCAGCGGGCGGACGTCCGGCGCCACGGAGAAACTCAGCCCGACCGCATGCCCCGGAGTGGGGTAGGGATCCTGTCCGACGATGAGCACCCGCACCTCATCGAAGGGTTGCTGGAAGGCGCGCAGAACGTTGTTGCCGGCCGGGAGGTAGGTCCGTCCCGCGGCGATCTCCGCCCGCAGGAAGTCGCCCATCGCGGCGATCCGTCCGGCGACCGGCTCAAGTGCCTTGGCCCAGCCTGGTTCGACGATGTCTTGGAGAGGTCGTGCAGCCACGGCATCACCCTACTGGCCGGAACCCGTTTCCTTTCAACCGCAGGCCCTGGCCCGGACCCGTACCGGAGCGCCGGATATCCCTCCCGGCACCCCGCCCGCTCTCACAACTCCCGTCCATCTCGGCCACGTTGGCCCGAGCCGCCCGGTCATCCCCGGCACGGCCGGCTCACGCGACGGCGGCTGCGCGGACGCACAGCACATCGGGCAGGTGGGAGGCGAGCTGCCGCCAGCTGTCGCCGTCGTCGGCACTGGCGTACACCTCGCCGTTGCGGTTGCCGAAATACACCCCGGCGGGGTCGGCGTCGTCGACGGACAGGGCGTCCCTGAGCACCGTGCCGTAGTGGTCCTCCCGCGGGAGGCCGTCGCTCAGCGGCTCCCAGCTGCCACCCGCGTCGCCCGTGCGGTACACCCGGCAGCGGTGCCCGGCCGGCACCCGGTCGATGTCGGCGGTGATCGGGAAGAGGTAGGCGACATCGCCTCTGCGCGGGTGCGCGGCCACCGCGAAGCCGAAGTCCGAGGGCAGTCCGCCGCCGATGTCCGTCCACGTGGTGCCGGCGTCGTCGCTGCGGTAGACGCCCCAGTGGTTCTGGAGATAGAGCCGGTCGCGGTCGACCGGATCCTGGGCGATCTTGTGGACGCACTGGCCGAACTCGGGGTGCTGGTCGGGCAGGAAGACGGCCTTCACGCCCTTGTTGGACGGCGTCCAGCTGGCGCCGCCGTCGACGGTGCGGAACACCCCGGCCGCGGAGACCGCGACGGTGACCACGTCGGCGGCCCGCGGATCGGTGACCACCGTGTGGACGGCGAGCCCGCCGCCGCCCGGCACCCACTTCTCGCGGCTCGGGTGGTCCCACAGGGCCCGTACGAGGGTGAAGGTCTCGCCGCCGTCCTCGGAACGGAACAGGCCGCCGGGCTCGGTGCCCGCGTACACCACATCGGGCGCCGCGGGGCCGGCCGGATGCAGCTGCCACACCCGCTCCAGCGAAGTCCCGGTGTACTCCGGGTACTTCACGGCCGGGCGGGGCGGCTCCTGCCAGGTCTCGCCCAGGTCGTCGGAGTGGAACACCGACGGGCCCCAGTGGGCGCTGTCCGCTCCGGCCAGCAGCCGGGGGCGCTCGCGGCGGGTGTCGATCGCGAGGGAGTACACCGCCTGCGCGGGGAAGTGCGGGCCGCTCAGATCCCATCTGCCGCCCCGCCGGCGGCCGATGAAGAGCCCTTTGCGCGTGCCCACCCCGAGTAGTACCTCAGTCATGCCGGAACACCTCCAAGACGCCGTTGTCTCAGCTGTCGTCAGTGTGCACCCCGGCACTGACAACGGCGTCCCGTACGGTGTCCGCGCAGGTCAGACGGCCCGGTGGTACGGATTCGGGACATGCGCCGCGGCGCCGAGTTCACGGGCGGCGTGCTGCGCGAAGCTCGGCGAGCGGAGCAGTTCGCGGCCGATCAGCACGGCGTCGGCCCGGCCTTCCACGACGATCTTCTCCGCCTGCTGCGCCTCGGTGATCAGCCCCACGGCGCCCACCGCGAGGCCGGTCTCCTTCTTGACCCGCTCGGCGAACGGCACCTGGTAGTTCGGCCCGGTGCTGATCCGGGCGTCCGGGGCGTTGCCGCCCGTGGAGGTGTCCAGCAGGTCGACTCCGTGCTCCTCGAGGTCCCGGGCGAAGCGCACCGTGTC
Source organism: Streptomyces sp. CT34 (assembly GCF_000805335.1). Taxonomy (GTDB): domain Bacteria; phylum Actinomycetota; class Actinomycetes; order Streptomycetales; family Streptomycetaceae; genus Streptomyces. The sequence goes on from NZ_KN708638.1 coordinate 7,576,245, forward strand.
GTCCGCCGTCCAGCCCTCGCGGTCGTCGGACTCGTCCTCGCTGAGCCAGTCGGTCGCCGAGATCCGGAAGAAGAGCGGCAGCTCCTCGGGCCACACCGCCCGGACGGCGTCCACGATCTCCAGTGCCAGGCGCGTCCGGTTCTCGTACGAGCCGCCGTACTCGTCGGTGCGCCGGTTGCTGTACGGGGAGAGGAACTGGTTGATCAAGTAGCCGTGCGCGCCGTGGATCTCGGCCACCTCGAAGCCGGCCGCCAGCGCCCGGCGGGCGGTGTCCGCGAAAGCGGCGACGATCTCGCCGATCTCCTCCCGGGACAGCTCCGTGGGCGTGCTGAACCCGTCCGCGAACGGCAGCGGGCTCGGGCCGACCGGCTGCCAGCCGTAGCCGTCACCGGGGCGGATCGGGCCGCCGCGGTTCACCCAGGTCCGCTCGGTCGACGCCTTGCGTCCGGCGTGCGCTATCTGGATGCCGGGGACGCTGCGCTGCTCCTTGAGGGCGTCGGTGATCCGGCGGAACGCCTCGGTCTGGGTGTCGTTCCACAGTCCGAGGTCGTACGGGCTGATGCGCCCTTCGGGGCGTACCGCGGTCGCCTCGGTGAGGATCAGGCCGGTTCCGCCCGCCGCGCGCGCCACCAGGTGCTGGTAGTGCCAGTCGCCGGGTGCGCCCGCGGCCGGGCCCTCGGGCTCCGCCGAGTACTGGCACATGGGGGCCATCCAGAGGCGGTTCGGGATGGTCAGCGACCGAAGGCGGAGGGGCTCGAAGAGTGCGCTCACGGCAGGCTCCTGTACCTGGGGGGAGGGGTGGTCCGGGGTCCCGCTGGAACCCTGCTCATACGATAGACGTCGTAGTACGGTGAATGTCAAACTACGATGTCTCTCGTACAATGGATCCCTCAGAGGCCGCGGCGCCCGCCCCGAGATTGCGGGCGAGCGCGCCGCCGGTCGCCGGATCCGCAGCTCAGGAGCAGCCATGCCGACCGTTACGACAGCGACGGGCACCCCCTCGGGCTCCCGGTCGCTCCCGCACCCGGCCCGCGAGGACATCCGGCTCGCCGATGTGCTGCACGCCCTCGCCGACCCGATGCGGCTGCGGATCGTCTGCGCGCTGGCCGCCGCCGAGGGCGAGCTGAACTGCGCGGACATCGAGCTCCCGGTCAGCAAGTCGACCTGTACGCACCACTTCCGGGTGCTGCGCGAGCACGGCGTCATCCAGCAGATCTACCGGGGTACGGCCAAGATGAACGGGCTGCGCCGGGCCGATCTGGAGGAGCTGTTCCCCGGTCTGATCGACGGTGTCCTGCGGGCCGCCGGGCTCCAGGAGCGCCGCCTCGGCAAGGGGTGACCGACAGGCTTGCGCCCGCCTCAGCGGCCGACCATCACCGAGCGCGCCGCCGTCAACAGCCCCTCCCAGTCCGACAGTTTGACCGTTCCGCGCCCCAGGCCGCGGCCCCACTCCGCCTCCGCGGCCTCGATGGCCAGCCAGCCGCGCCAGGGCACCGGCCGCTGCCCGGCCCGCTCCAGCGCCGCCACCGGGTCCCCGGCCGGCAACCGCCGTGCCAGATCGGCGGCATCGGCCAGCAGCGAGGCCGCGGTCTCCTTGGCGCACGGCCGGTTGGTGCCGATCACCCCGGTGGGGCCGCGCTTGATCCAGCCCGCTACGTAGACACCGGGGTCCGGCGTACCGTCCCGCAGGACCCGCCCGCCCAGGTGCGGCACCGTCCCGGTCGCCTCGTCGAACGGCAGCCCCGGCTGCGGCAGCCCCCGGTAGCCGACCGAGCGCAGCACCAACTGCCCCTCGATGTCCTCGAATTCACCCGTTCCCGTGACCCCGCCCCGCCCGTCGGGCACGGTCCGCTCGAACCGCACCGCGCGCACCCCGGTGGCCTCGTCCCCGAGCAGCTCGACCGGCCGCAGGAAGAATCGCAGATGGATCCGGTGCAGCCGCCCCACCCCGGCGGCCCTGGCCACCGGACGCTCGGCCCAGCCGCGCAGCACCTCCACGTTGCGCCGCAGCGGCGCCGGCAGCTCCGCCGGATCGCGGTACGCCGGGTCCAGCGCCAGCTCCTCGGGCCGCACCCGCACCTGCGTGCCGGGCAGCGACCCCAGCTCCCGCAGCTCCTTGGTGGTGAACTTCGCCTGCGAGGGCCCGCGCCGGCCGACCATCCAGACGTCCTCGACACAGCTGTCCGCGACCGCGCCCAGCGCCCCCTGCGGCATGTCGGTGGCGGCGAGTTCGGCGGCGCCCCGGGACAGCATCCGCGCCACGTCCACCGCCACGTTCCCCACGCCGATCACGACGGCGGAGCGCGCCCCCAGCGTGAAGCCTGCGGCCGGCGCGTCGGGATGCGCGCTGTACCAGGCGACGAACTCGGTGGCCGAATGGCTGCCGGGCAGCCCCTCGCCGGGGATGCCCAGCTGCCGGTCGGTGGCCGCGCCCACGCAGAACACCACCGCGTGGAAGATCTTGCGCAACTCCTCAAGGCTCACCCCCCGGGCGCCCACTTCCACGTTCCCCAGGAAGTGCACCCGTGGATGCTCCAGCACCGTCCGCAGGTTGTTCTGCAGCGATTTGATCTTCTCGTGGTCCGGTGCCACGCCGTAACGCACCAGGCCGTACGGGCAGGGCAGCCGGTCCAGGACATAGACCTCGATGCCCGGGACGGCCTCTTGCCCGACCAGCGACTGGGCGGTGTAGACACCGCTCGGTCCGGAACCGATCACTGCGACACGAAGCACGGGTGGCCCCTTCCGCGGAGTACCCCCAGGATCGCACCGACGGGCGTGCGGCGGGAGAGCTGAGCTATCGGGGTTGCTCCCGGTCCGATGAGCGTGCCGCGCCCCTTGGCCGGGTCGGCTGGAGGCTAGGTTTTTTTTGTGTCGGAAAGTGACTTTTATACCGTTAATCACCGATATAAAGCCCAGGACGCGGCATTGGAGTGGCCCAGTTGGGAACTTCGGGCCCACGGCTCGGCCGCGCCCGAACTGGGCCCCTGGTTCAGCGCCCGGCTCACCTTCGCCGACGGCGCCCGGATCGATGTCCTGGTGACGGCCTCCGACGACCACCTCACCGTCGAGGACGTACGCGCCGACCCCCCGCTGACCCTGGACGCGCTCGCCGCCCTCGCCCGCTGGATCGACGGCCCCCTCGACGACGCCTGCCGCGCGGCCACCGGCCGCCCCCCGAAGTCCCCGCCCGTCCCGGAACCGACAGCGGGCGCGGCGGCGGGGAGCGGCGACGGCGGGACGCTGCCGGGGGAGCAGCGGGCGGGGACTTCACGGGACGGGGCACCGGCCGAGGACGTGGTCCGCGGTGAGGGCGCACTCTGCGAGACGGACACCGGCACCCCGCTGGGCGCGCCGGCCGACCCGGTGCCGGAGGCGGCCGACCCCGATGCACCGTCCGATCCGGCCCACCCCGGTGACGCCGCCGACGCCGCCGGTACCGCCGACACCGCTGCCACCGCCGGCGCCACCGATGCCGCGGCGGTGAGCGACTCCTCCGCCGCCGTCCGCTCCGCCGTCCTCGTGCGATCGCGGGCCAGCGAACGCCGCAAGCTCGCCGCGGACGCCTACCGTGCGGCTCAGAAGGAAGGCCGGGATCCCGTACTGGCCGTCATGACCGCCACCGGCCGCAACCGCCGCCGAGCGCTGCGCCTGATCGCCGGGGCCCGCGACGCCGGCCTGCTGACACCGCGCCACAACAAGCGCTAGGTGCGCATCGCCGGCCGGCGCCGGGCCCGCGCCCTAGCGCGGCCCCTGCGTCGTCGACCCGGCGGGTGGCCGCTCACCGGGCGGCACCCCCAACTCCCATTCAAGCCCGTAGCGTTGGAACAGCTCGGCGCGCAGCCGTACACGCGGCATCTGTGCTCCCGGGAGGAGCATGGGCACCACCGACCCCATCAGCAGCGCCCGCAGTAGCGGATAGTCGGTGTCGGGATCGGTCGACCCGTATGCCACCACCGTGTCCCTCAACAGCTGGGCCAGCCGCTGCTGTTCGGGGCACTGCACGAAGCCCGCGGCGGTCAGGATCCCCGCCATGTGCGTGCGCATCAGCAGCGGCTCGTCGTGGGCGAGGCCCAGAATCGCGTCGATGGCACGGGCCATCAACTCCCGCCCCGCGTCCGGCCCGACGGGTCGCGGTGCCCGCTCCAGCGCTGCCTGGAGCGTGCGGTGCATCAGCCGGTGCACTGCGGACTGGAGCAACTGGTGCTTGCTGGGGAAGTAGTACGAGATCAACCCGCGCGCGGCCCCCGCTCGCTGGGCGATGTCGCCCAGCGTCGTGGCCTCGTAGCCACGCTCGCCCACCAGCTCGACCGTCGCCTGCAACAGCCGCTCGCGGGAGCGCCGTCGCAATTCTTCATTGACCGATGCGCTGCGGGGGGACATCCTGTAACTCCTGCGTTGACTGGCTGAGAGCCAATATACTCAGCGCAGCTGGGGATGTCCGACCCGAGGGGTTCGGAAATCCGGCCAGGCTGCCTGGTTCGGGCGACGCGGGGGATCGCCCGAACCGGGTGGGAAGGGGCCGAGGTTGGCCTCGTGACCAGGGTCTTGCCAGGTCATGGGGTTAACCTCGGTTCACGTCGGGTTGCAGGTTCGCTCATCTCTGAACGAATCTGATCATGTCTTGCTGACTCGTTGCTGACTCGTCGCCGACATTCCTGATGTGCTGTCAGGCCCCTTCGGGGCTCCTGCAGGTCGATCGCGGGTGGCCGTGGCCGTAGCCGTCCAGCGGTGTTGGCCGTGCGGGTTCGCCGGCTTGATCGCTTGCGTCACGATTCACCTCATGCCGTCCGGCTCTGCGGTCGGCGGTTCGGATGCGGTCTGCAGCCGCGCACTCCGCGAGGAGGCTGCGGCAGGGGCTCTTGGCTGCCTTGCGGCACTGCTCTCCGTGACCACTCTCCCCGAACGGCCTCTGGATCAGGTGGCGTTGGATCAGGCCGGACCCGTCGGCGGCTTCTTCGCGCTGCGCGCCCGGGGAGCCGCCCCTCGGCACGTGGACGGTGCCACCGGCGCACGTGTACGCGGGCCACGCGGAGGGGAGCGAGGCCCTCCGATTCCGTGTCGAGAAGGTCGCGGCCCGGCTCGGGGCACCCGAGGCGCGGATCGCCGTGTCCGTGGCCCAACTCGGGCTCGCCGCCCGCCTCTGGTTGGTGGCCCCTGGCTGCGTGGCACTGCACGTGTGGTGCCCGGCGTCGCCCCGGGTCGGCCGCGCTGGGATGCGGACGGTGCCTCGCCCGACCACCTGTGGCTGACCGGCGGCACCGTGCCCGGCGTCCCCGCCGACGCCGACGCCGCGCCACTCCGCACCGCCGTGCAGGACGGCCATCCCGCCCCCCTAGCGGACTCGCTGCGCACGCACTACCGCGTCTCCGCCCGGCTCCTGCGGGGCAACGCAGGCTCGGCGCTCGCCGGCGGTCCGCGAACTCGACACCGGGTCACGGAGATCGGGCCACCCCGAGGCGTTCGCCCGCGCCCTCGCGCCCTCGCGCTTTCGCCACCGGCCTGTTCGCGCACCCCGACCTCCGGGACGCAGGCACCCTTACGAGCGCCGCCTTCCGCCGCCGCGCCCGCTGCCTGCGCTACCGCTGCCCGAACGGCGGCGTGCGCGGGGACTGCTGCTTCGGCGACCGCCCGCCACGGCGCCCCGCCGCGTAAGCCACTGCCCCAGGGGGCGGATCCGGACAAGAAGAGCGCGGGGCCGACGCGGTGGTCGGGCGCGACAACCCGGGAACGGGCGCCGCCAGGGGGGAGTTGGGAAGGGCTGAAATCGGCCGGGACTTCACGTGTCGTTAACGCAGCGTGTATTGGCCGTACTTGACGGTAGTCGACCGACGGCGATTGACTTTTGCTTGCTTACGACCAGCAGCGCCGTCCCCGGCCCACCCGACGCGCGAGCGTGCCCATGCCCCGTGACCTCGGAGAACACGTGACCTGTGAAGTGGCTCCCGAACTGCTCACCCCGCTCGACCTCGCCTTCTGGAGCATCGAGTCCGCCGGCCACCCCCTGCACATGGGCGGGCTCGTCGTCTTCGACGCCGACGCCCCGGACGCCGCCCAGCGTGCCGCCAGGCTGCTCGCCGCCCGCGCCGCCCGCACACCGGGCCTGAACACCCGCATCCGCCCCGTCTGGCTCCCCGTCGGCGCCGCCGCCCGCCATGTCACCCCCGACTACGACCCGTTGGACCACGTACACCTCGCCGCGCCCGTGCGGGACTTCTGCGCAGCCGCCGGGACCCTGATGCAGCAGCCCCTCGATCGCGGGCGGCCACCGTGGGCCGCACACGTGCTGCCCGGCGCGGACGGTACGTCCTTCGCCGTCCTGTTCACGTTCCACCACGCCCACGCGGACGGCATGCGCGCGGCGTCGTACGTCCTGTCGCTCCTGGACCCCACCGACGCCGACGGGACACCCACCGACGCCGACCGGGCACCCGCCGCGGCCGAAGTACCACGGCCGAGGAAGAACGGCTCCGGGCTGCGCCTGCCCGATCCACGCACGCTGCCGGGCCTGGTACGCGGCGCCGTCACCGACGCCGGACGGGCCCTGTCCATCGGCTCCGCCATGGTCCGCGCCGCCTGGGACGTGCACTCCTCGCCCGCTCTGACCTCCCGCGCCACCGGCGCTCGCCGCGCCGACGGCGCGGTCGTCGACCTGCGCGACGTGAACCGCGTCCGCGACTCAACGGGCGGCACCGTCAACGACGTCCTCCTCGCCGTGGTCGCGGGCGCCCTGCGGCGCTGGCTCGACAAGCGCGGCGACGACAGCGACGGCGTACGCCCCCGCGCCCTCGTCCCCGTGTCGCTGCGCGACCCGAGAGATCCGGGCGCCTCGGGCAACCGGCTCTCCGGCTACCTGGCCCGGCTCCCCGTCGACGAGGCCGAGCCCCTCGCCCGCCTGCGCGCGGTGCGTGCGGCCATGGAGCGCAACAAGCAGGCGGGGCCCGCCAGCGGCCCGGGCGCCGCCGCGCTGCTCGCCGACGTCATCCCACCCCTCGGCAACCGCTTCGGTGGCGGCCTGATCGCCCGCTCGGGCCGCCTCTTCTACGACCTGCTCGTCTCCAGCGTCCCGCTGCGTGGCGCCCACGGCCTCACTCTCGCGGACAGCCCCGTCCGCGATGCCTACCCGCTCGCCCCGCTCGCACCCGGGCAGTCCCTCGCCGTGGGTATCACCACCTACGAGGACCGTGTCTGCTACGGCCTGCTCGCCGACGCCGTCGCGGTACCCGACCTGGACCTGCTTGCCCGCTCGATCGCGGAAGAGGCCGCCGAGCTGGTCGCCGTCTGCGACACCTGAACCAGTCCTCCTTCCGGCGATCGAAAGATCAGTCACCCCTACCCTCCGTGCGCCGCTGCGTACACGCACACGCACACGCACCGACAGCGCCGGCGGACGTCGCCTGAAGGCGACAAGCCACTGGGCGATACCGAACTGTCGCCGGGGACCGACCCGTCAGGGCCGGCGCCGGGCAGGGGGAGTCGGACGTCGTCCAGAGCGTCGCCGCGAAGCTGCCGCTGGTCGTGGTCGCCCAGGTGATGCGCATCCGCGAGCCGACCGGCACACCATCTTCGAGTGGTCCAAGGCGCTCGCCGGTCAGACCGACGACGAGAACGGTGGCACCGAGGGGCTGCGGCAGGCTGTGGCGCAGATGTCCGCGAACATGCCGCCGAGCTCGGCTCGGACCGCCTGCGCTGCCCGGTGGACGACATCATCTCGCCGGGCAGCCGGGGGAGTAGGGACGTGCGATGGCGTTTGCTGTGGTCAGGGCGGGGGGCAAGCTCGTCGTACCGTCTCCGGACCGCGCTGCCGTCCCTCTTCCGTATCCGCGCGGTAGAGAATCCGCCGCGGTCCGGCCCCCGTCAGAAGGCCGGACCGCGGCGGACAGCCGGATTGATCAGGCCAATACCCGCTGCTCCGCGGTGACTTCGCCGTCGCTGAGGTGCCAGTGCAGGTCCCGCACGCCGGGCTCCAGCGAAAGGCGGGTGATGACCTGCTCCAAGGCCTGGGCGATGTCGCCGGAGACGGTGACCGCGGCGCGGAAGCCGGTGGTGTCCTCCGACTCGCGGCTGGCCCGGAGGCCGGTGGGGGTCAGCCCGGAGGCGGTCAGCGCCTGGAGGAGGAGGGCGCGGATGTGCGTCTCGGCGCGGCGCTCGCAGACCACGTGGACGGTGGCGTGGACGGCCGCGTCCGGGTCGGACCCGGAGGACGGGGCCCGGTCCAGCAGCCGCCCGGCCGGGCGCAGTACGAGGTGCACGGCCAGGACCGCGAGGGTGCCCAGGACGGCGAGCGCCAGCCGGCCGGAGGCGGCCAGCACGCCGACCGCCGCGGAACACCACAGCGTGGCCGCGGTGTTGAGCCCGCGCACCCCCGCCCCGTCGCGCAGGATCACCCCACCGCCGAGGAAGCCGATACCGGAGACGACGTAGGACGCCACGCGGGTCGGGCTGCCCGAGTCGCCGACGGCCGTGCTGTAGAGGACGAACAGGGTCGCGCCCGCGGCCACCAGTGCGTTGGTGCGCAGCCCCGCCATCCGGGCGCGCCATTGGCGCTCGACGCCGATCAGCGCGCCACAGGCGACTCCGGTGGCGAGCCGGATCAGGAAGTCGATGACGGTGAGGGTGTGCATGGTGCACCTCCTTCGGTGGCCGGGACCACGGTTGCGGGACGGGGCAGTTGCTCCCGTGCGGGGGAGCGGGGGAGCGGGCGTTGGGCGCCTACTGGTGCAGAGCGACCTCGACGATCTTGATCACGACCAGGACCATCGCGATGAGCAGATACGTCCGCAGGGCGCCCATACCGATCTTGCGGCCGGTGGAGAAGATCGGCTTCGGCAGGGTCTCCAGCGGGGGCATCCGCCAGTCGTCCCTGCCGCTGCGGTTGACCGGCCGGCCGCCGAGGGCCCAGCCCTTGCTCCGGCGGCGGACCTCCGCGTAGCCGATCGCGAGGACTCCGGCGATGCCGCAGGCGGCCATGATGTCGAGGATGGTGGTCGCGCTGATGTCGGGGAAGAGGACGGAGGCGGTCAGGATGATGGACAAGGTGACGAGGATGCCGACCACTGCGGCGGTGAAGGCGTTGGTTTTCGGGCCGTTGGTCCAGGGGCCGAGGACGGCGCGGTCGTTGCAGAGCAGGAGGAGGAAGACGGTGGCGGAGGGGAGGAGGACTCCGGCGAGGGTTTGCACGCCTTCGGTGAGCAGGCCGAGGGGGGAGCCGGGGATCAGGACGATGGTGGCGGCGGTGGCGACGAGTCCTGCGTAGACGGCGTAGAAGCCTTTGGCGCCTTTGATGCCGCGGTGCAGGGAGTGCTTGATGCCGAGGACGTCGCCGATGGCGTAGGCGGTGGAGAGGGAGACGGCGAAGGCGCCGATGATCGAGGCGTCGAGCAGCGCGATGGCGAACAGGACGCCGGCGAGTTTGCCGGCGTGTGCTTCGAGACCGGTGGCCAGTCCTGCCGCGTCGGTGAAGTTGCCGAAGCCCTTCGTCCCGGCGAAGGCGGCGGCGGTGAAGCCCATCATGGCGGCGGCGCCGATGACGACGATGGCGATGCCGATCCACAGGTCGGCTTTTTCGTAGCGCATGAAGCGGGGGGTGATGCGCTTGTCGATGACGTAGGACTGCTGGAAGAACAGCTGCCAGGGGGCGACGGTGGTGCCGACGATGCCGATGATCAGCAGCATGACGGTGGAGAGTTGGCCGGTGCCGCCGGGGATGGTGGGTACGACGAAGTCGCGGGCCATCTGGGAGGTGGCGGGGTGGGCCATGAAGTAGATGGGGACGAGGAGGAGGGAGGCTGCGCACAGGGCGATGGCGATGCGTTCGAAGCGTTGGAAGGAGCCGGTGAAGGCGGAGGCGATGATGATGGCGGCGGCGAGGATCACCGCGCCGGCCTTGGGCAGGCCGAGGTAGCCGGCGGCCAGGGTGATGCCGATGAATTCGGTGACGAGGGTGAGGGCGTTGAGGAGGAAGAGGTCGATGACGGAGAAGGCGCCCCAGAATTTCCCGAACCGCTCCAGGATCAGCCGCGCATGTCCTACGCCGGTGACGGCGCCGAGGCGCAGCACCATTTCCTGGTTGACGTAGAGGACGGGGATGAGCAGGAGCAGGGTCCACAGCAGGCTGGTGCCGTAGTTCTGCCCGGCCTGGCCGTAGGTGGCGAAGGCGCCGGCGTCGTTGTCGCCGACCATGACGATCAGGCCGGGGCCGACGATGGCCAGGAGGGTCTTGAGCTTGGCTGACAGGCCGGTGCGGGGTGCGGTGTCGTCGAGCTTGATGGTGCCCAGCGCGCCGCGGATGTCGCCTACGTGCGCGTCATCGAGAACGGCGGTGGACTGCCGGGTCGGGACCGCGGTGCGAATCGTCGTGTCGGTCATGGCGTACCTCCCAAGTCCCCCCGGAGGGGGAGGTGTTGGGGGGCACGCGGCAGTCATCCCCCCTGCGCGGAGCGCAGCACGGCGGCCCGTCACGGCTCGGGGCCGTGCGGGGGTGCGTCACGGCGGGAAGGCCGCGCAGGGAAGGTGGTTACCGCGTGCCGGAAGAGTGCGAGGACAGGCGGATGGCGGGCCGATGATGGCCCGGACTACTGCAACTGCAATCCATGTCTCTCGCCTCCTTCCGGCCGGGGCGCCGTACGCCGTCGTCGACTCGGCAAGGAGCGGACCAGTCTCCGTCGACTGGTTCACCCCAACTCGTCAGAGCTTTGGCACTCCACGGCGTAATCCCTTTCGCGGGGGCAGCCACTTGGGGTCACCCCTTAGGCCGGGGAGACCTGTCCTGAACCTGGGCGTCTCTCGACGTCGTGGGGTCAGTGGCCTGTGTCCGTGAAGACGCCTCACCGAACGAGGTGACCTCTTCTCTGCAAAACTTTTACGAGTGTAGACCCACGCTTGCGCGAGAACGCAACCTTTTGACCGACTCTTAACCCGGAGGTCAGGAGTGGGCTCCCCCACAGTTCGGTTGCTGGACACCTGCCGTGGTCGGCGGCGAGCATGAGCCGCATGTCCCACCATCCCGAGCCCGGCCGGCCGGGCAACGTCGACTCCGAGCGGCTGGCCCGTATCGAGGCGCTGCTGGCGCCCGCGGTCGCGGGCATAGAGGAGGCGGGCC
>NZ_KN708638.1:7587355-7680670 GCF_000805335.1 Streptomyces sp. CT34
TCGACGCTGGCGGTGCTGGTGGCGGTGGCGTTGCAGTTCACGCTGCCGGAGCGGCTGGCGATCCATCCGGTGTGGCTGCTGCCCACCCTGGAGACCGCGCTGCTGATCGCGCTGGTCGCGGCCAACCCGTACCGGATCGAACGGGGCTCGGCGCTCTACCGGTGGGCCGGGCTGGTGCTGATCGCGATGATCAGCGCGGCGAACGGCTGGTCCGCGGTGCACCTGGTGATCGGTCTGGTGCGCGGGACCGAGGGCAATGACGCGGGTCCGCTGCTGGCGACCGGCGGCAGCATCTGGCTGACGAACGTGATCGTCTTCGCGCTGTGGTACTGGGAGTGGGACCGCGGCGGCCCGGTCGCGCGGATACACGCCGTGCGGACCTACACCGACTTCCTCTTCCCGCAGATGCAGACGCCGGAGCTGGCGCCGGAGCACTGGGAGCCGCAGTTCCCGGACTACCTGTACCTGTCCTTCACCAACGCCACGGCCTTCAGCCCGACCGACGTGATGCCGCTGACCCGCTGGGCCAAGATGCTGATGCTGTTGCAGTCGGTGGTCTCGCTGCTGACCGTCGTCCTGGTCGTGGCCCGCGCCGTGAACATCTTCAAGTAGCCGGGACCCGCAGAGATTTGACGGATAGAGGTGTGGCAGCGTCGTTTGGAGGGTATGGCGCCATGGTGACAGGTTCATGAGGCGGCCATGAGAAGTCGATGAATAATTGCGCGGTTGCGCAATCTATTGGCCAAGGCTTGACCGGTGCGGCCGTAACCGATCGCCAGTAAGTCTCTGACCTGCAGTTTTGTGCTGAGGGGGCGTCACGGCCCGAAAACAATCCCCGTATCAAGTCAATTTTTCCTAACGCGGCGGTCAGGGTTCGGTGGCCGTCGCGCGGTGCCGCCTGCCGAAGTGGCGGGTGGGCGTGTTCACAACATGTTCGATTTGCGGATTTCTGCTCCGGCACGTGAACCTCGCGCCTGGTCAGCGGCATCTGTAGGGGCGAACGTCCGAGGGTTTTCACCCACCGGCACCGAACAACAGAGGCATATCGATGTCGTCGCCCCTTCTCGAATCGTCCTTCGAGCAACCAGAGCACCTGCCCGACCGGGCCGTGTACCGCACAGCCACCACTCCGCATCCGCGGACCCTGCTCGACGTGCTCGACGCAACCGCCGCCGCACACCCCCAGGCGCTCGCCCTGGACACGGGCTCCGAGGTGATCACCTACCGCGACCTGTGTATCGAGACCGAACGCCGCGCACGGCAGCTCAGGGATTACGGGATCGGCCCCGGCGACCGGGTCGGGGTCCGCGTGCCGTCCGGTACCGCTGAGCTGTACCTGTCGATCCTCGCCATCCTGCGCAGCGGCGCCGCCTACGTGCCCGTCGATGCCGACGACCCGGACGAGCGGGCCGCCACCGTCTTCCGGGAAGCCGCCGTCTGCGCCGTCCTGGGACCGGGCGGCCAGCCGCCGGGCGTGGCCCGGCCCCTGGGAGCGCAGCGGCTCCCCGGCCCCGAGGACGACGCGTGGATCATCTTCACGTCGGGTTCGACCGGCGCGCCCAAGGGCGTGGCCGTCAGCCATCGCTCCGCCGCCGCGTTCGTCGACGCCGAGGCCGCGCTGTTCCTCCAGGACCGGCCGCTGGGCCCCGGCGACCGGGTGCTGGCCGGCCTGTCCGTCGCCTTCGACGCCTCCTGCGAGGAGATGTGGCTGGCCTGGGGGCACGGCGCCTGCCTGGTGCCGGCGCCCCGTTCGCTGGTCCGGGCCGGCCATGAGCTCGGCCCGTGGCTGGTCGAACGCGGTATCACCGTGGTGTCCACCGTGCCCACCCTCGCCGCGCTGTGGCCGGACGAGGCGATGCGCCGGGTGCGGCTGCTGATCGTCGGCGGCGAGGCGTGCCCGGCCGCGCTGGTCGACCGGTTCGCCGGTCCCGAGCGCGAGATGTGGAACACCTACGGCCCGACCGAGACCACCGTCGTCGCCTGCGCGGCCCGCCTGCTGCCGGGGGAACCGGTACGCATCGGCCTGCCCCTGGAGGGCTGGCAGCTGGCCGTCGTCGACAAGGCCGGGCAGCCCGTGCCGTACGGCGAGGAGGGCGAGCTGCTGATCAGCGGCGTGGGCACCGCCCGCTACCTCGACCCCGCCAAGGACGCCGACCGCTTCCGGCCGGACCACGTCCTGGGGACCAGGCGCGCCTACCGCACCGGCGACCTCGTCCGCGCCGAGCGCGCCGGCCTGCTGTTCGTCGGCCGCGCCGACGACCAGGTCAAACTCGGCGGGCGGCGGATCGAGCTCGGCGAGATCGACGCCGCGCTCGGCGCCCTGCCCGGCGTCCGGGGCGCCGCCGCGGCCGTTCAGACCACCCCGGCCGGCACCCAGGTCCTGGTCGGCTACGTCGTTCCCGAGCAGCGCTCCGGCGACGGCTCCAGCTTCCAGCAGGACAAGGCCAGGGTGCTGCTCAAGGAACGGCTGCCGGGCCAGCTGGTACCCGTACTGGCGGAGGTCGAGAGCCTGCCGACCCGCACGTCCGGCAAGGTCGACCGCAAGGCGCTGCCCTGGCCGCTGCCCGCCGCGCGCGACGCGGGCCGCGACCACGCCGGCCCGGCGCTGCACGGCACCGCCGCCCGCCTCGCCGACATCTGGGAGAAGCTGCTCGGCGTGCGGCCCGGCCCGGACAGCGACTTCGTCTCCCTCGGCGGCACCAGCCTGGTCGCCGCCCGGATGGCGTCCATGCTCCGTGAGCACCACCCCGGCGTCTCGGTCGCCGACCTCTACCGGCACCCGGTGCTGCACCGGATGGCCGAGCACCTCGACTCGCTCGGCGGCCCGGTCGACGAGGCGCGCCCGGTGCGCCCGGTCCCGCGCCGCACCGCGGTCATCCAATTCCTCGTCCAGACCGGCCTGTACGGCGTCGCCGGGCTGCGCGGGCTCGTCGGGCTCGCGCTCGCGGACAACATCATCGGCTGGCTCGCCCCGCAGGCGTGGGCCCCGCACACCGCCTGGTGGCTGATCATCGTCGGCTGGGTGGTCCTCTACAGCGCCCCGATGCGGTGCGCCATCGGCGCCCTGGGCGCCCGGATGCTCGCCGGCTCCATCAAGCCCGGCGCCTACCCGCGCGGCGGCGCCACCCACCTGCGGCTGTGGACCGCCGAACGCGTCGTCGCCGCCTTCGGCATCCCGTCGCTGCTCGGTACGCCCTGGGCGCGGCTGTACGCCCGGACGCTGGGCTGCACCACCGGGCGCAATGTGTCGCTGCACACCATGCCGCCGGTCACCGGCCTCGCCGAACTCGGCGACGGTTGCAGCGTCGAGCCGGAGGCCGACATCTCCGGCTGGTGGCTCGACGGCGACACCCTGCACATCGGCGCGGTCCGCATCGGGGCCGGGGCCCGGGTCGCCCACCGCAGCATGCTGATGCCCGGTGCCGTGGTCGGCCAGGGCGCCGAACTCGCCGCCGGCGGCTGCCTGGACGGCGCGATCCCCGACGGAGACTGCTGGACCGGCTCCCCGGCCCGCCCGGCCGGCGCCGCCGAGCGGATCTCCAACACCGCGTGGCCCGCCCCGCGTTGGCGGCACTCGCTCGGCTGGAACGCCGCCTACGCGCTCTCCCTGCTCGGCCTGCCGCTGCTGGCAATGGTGAGCGCCGTCCCCGCACTGGTCGGCGCGTACTTCCTGATCCGCGGCAGCGGCACCCTCGCCTCCGTGGCGGTGCGCCTGATGGTGGCCGCACCGGTCTTCGCGATCGTGACCACCGGATGTTCGATTCTGGTGACGGCCGCCGTGGTGCGGATCCTCGGCCGCGGCATCAAGCCGGGGCTGCACCTCGCGAGCGGTGGCGTCGCCTGGCGCGCCTGGCTGGTCACCCGCATCCTGGACGGCACCCGCGGCAGCCTCTTCCCGATCTACGCCGGCCTCGCCACCCCGCACTGGCTGCGGCTGCTCGGCGCCAAGGTCGGCAAGCACGCGGAGATCTCCACCGTGCTGCCGCTGCCGTCCCTGCTGCACGTCGAGGACGGCGCCTTCCTCGCCGACGACACCCTGGTCGCGCCCTACGAAATCCGCGGCGGCTGGCTGCGGTTGGGGCACGTCCGCATCGGCCGGCGGGCCTTCGTCGGCAACTCCGGCATCGTCGACCCCGGCCACGACGTGCCCGACCACAGCCTGGTCGGCGTGCTCTCCAACGCCCCGGCGAACGGTGAGCCCGGGATGTCCTGGCTGGGCCGGCCCGCCATGCCGCTGCCGCGGGTGGCGGCCCAGGCCGACCCGGCGCGCACCTTCGCGCCGCCACGCAGGCTGGTCATGGCCCGGGCCGCCGTCGAGATGTGCCGGGTGCTGCCGCTGGTGTGCGGAGTCGCCCTCGCCGAGGGCGTGTTCCTCACCGAGCAGGCCGCGTTCACCAACGGCGGCCTCGGCCTCGCGGCGCTGGTCGGCGCCCCGCTGATGCTGGCCTCCGGCCTCGCGGCGCTGCTCATCACGACGTTGTCGAAGTGGCTGCTGGTCGGCCGGTTCACGGCGAGCGAGCATCCGCTGTGGTCCTCGTTCGTCTGGCGCAACGAGCTCTACGACACCTTCGTCGAGTCGCTCGCCGTGCCATCGATGGCCGGGGCGTTCACCGGGACCCCGGTGCTGAACTGGTGGCTGCGCACCCTCGGCGCCAAGATCGGGCGCGGGGTGTGGCTGGAGAGCTACTGGCTGCCGGAGACCGACCTGATCACCCTTGAGGACGGCGTCAGCGTCAACCGCGGCTGCGTGCTGCAGACCCACCTCTTCCACGACCGGATCATGCGGCTGGACACCGTCCACCTCGCCGAGGGCTCCTCCCTGGGCCCGCACGGCATCGTGCTCCCCGGGACCGCCGTCGGGGCCCGCGCCTCGATCGCACCGTCCTCCCTGGTCATGCGCGGGGAGAGCGTGCCCGCGCACACCCGGTGGGCCGGCAACCCGATCGCCGGCGAGCGCGCGGCGCAGCCCGCCGGGGCCCGCTCGGAAGGCGGTGCCGCCGCGTGACCCGGTGCAGTCGGCGCGCCCTGATCAGGGGCGCCGCCCTGCTGCCGCTCGCCGCCACGGTGGCGGACGGCCTCACCGGACCACTCACCGACCGCTACTTCCCCCACCACGGCACCTACGCCCACGACACCGTCTCGTACGACCTGCACCTGGCCTACCACCCGGTCAACGCCAGCCTGAACGGGCGGGCCCGGATCAAGGCGGTGGCCAACCGGTCCCTGGACCGGGTCGAGCTCGACCTGTCCCGGCTGTCCGTGCACTCCGCCCGGATCGACGGGAACCGGGTCCGCGCCCGGCGGAAGGACGGGAAGCTCTACCTGGACACCCCGCGCCCGCTCGCCAAGGGGGCGCACTTCATGGTGGAGGTCGGCTACAGCGGCCGGCCCCGGCCGGTCCGCTCCCCGTTCGGCCCGATCGGCTGGGACCGCACCGGCGACCCGCACGACGGGACACTGGTGGCCTCCCAGCCGCTCGGTGCCCCGTCGTGGTTCCCGTGCAACGACCGCCCGGACGACAAGGCCGCGTTCACCTTCCGGATCAGCGTCCCGCACGGGCACCACGCGCTCGCCAACGGCACCCTGCTCGAACGCCGCCGCACCGGGCACCAGGAGTGCTGGACCTACCACCACCCCGGCCCGATGGCCCCGTATCTCGCCGCGCTCTACACCGGCCGCTTCCGCCACGACAGCGGCACGGTCCACGTCGGCGCGGCGGACGCGCCGATCGCGCTGCACAACGCGTACCCGTCGTGGATGGCCGACGACGCGGAGCACGATCTGGCCCGCCAGCCGGAGATGCTCCGCGCCTTCAGCGGCTACTTCGGGTCGTACCCCTTCGAGGCGTACGGCGCGGTGGTGGTGGACGCCGAACTCGGCGCCCCGGTCGAGAACCAGACGCTCTCCGTCTTCGGCAGCAACCACATCGACGGCAACCGCGGCTCGGAGACCCTGGTCGCGCACGAGATCGCGCACCAGTGGTACGGCAACAGCGTCAGCCTGCGCGACTGGCGCGACATCTGGCTGAACGAGGGCTTCGCCACGTATGCGGAGTGGCTGTGGTCCGAGCACATCGGCGAGGACGACGCCGGCGAGATCGCCATGCAGTCGTGGCGTTCGCTCCAGGCCCGCACCCAGGATTTCCGGCTCGCCGACCCCGGCCAGCGCCGGATCTTCGACGACCGGGTCTACGTACGCGGCGCCTGCCTCCTGCACGCGCTGCGGACCGCCATGGGCGACAGCCGGTTCTTCGCGATGCTCCGCAGCTGGCACGGCACCCACCGCGGTGCCAGTGCCGACACCCCCGCGTTCGTCGCGCACGCCGAACGCTCCGCCGGGCACTCGGTCCGCCCGCTGCTGCACTCCTGGCTGTACGAGAAGCCGCTGCCGCGCCTCGCCGCGGCCTGACCGGCGCCGAGCACACACGGCCGCGTGGGCCGAGCACACACGGCCGCGCGGCGACGGGTACCTTCCCGCCGCCGCGCCGGCCACCGGTCAGCCCCGGCGCCGCACCTTCAGCGCGTTGTCCCTACGGGTGGCCGGCTGCCCGTCGGGACCGTTCTGGATCCGCTCGTGCTCCTCGCTGAGCTGCACCTCCCACCCGTCCTCCGGGAGGGAGAGGGCCGCCAGGACCTCGTCGGGCGTGGGGAAGCGCGCCTCCTCGCGGTCGTGCTCCTCCCAGGCGGGGAATCCGGCGTGCCCGACGATCAGCAGCACCCCGCCCGGCGCCACCGCACCGGCCGCCCGCCGCAGGATCCGCTCGCGGAGGATCTCGCCCGGCTGGTGCAGGAACTGCGCCGAGACCAGGTCGAAGGTGCCCTCGGGGAACGACTGCGACAGGTCGTGCCACTGCCAGTCGACCCGGTCCGCGACCCCGGCCGCCGCCGCCCGCTCCGCCGCCCGCCCGAGCGCCACCCGCGAGACGTCGACGGCGGTCACCCGCCACCCCTGGCCGGCCAGCCAGACCGCGTCCGCCCCCTCTCCGCAGCCCAGGTCCAGCGCGGTCCCCGGCGTCCGGCCGTGGGTCTCGCGGACCAGCACGACGTTGGGATTCCCGCTCCAGATCTGGTCGCGCTCGGTGTAGAACGTGTCCCAGAACTCGTGGTCCGGGATGGCGGTGCCGCCACTCGTGCCGTTGCCGTGAGCCATGGACGCTCCCCTCTCCGTCGGTGTATGGGAGAGGGTCCGGCGCGCACCCGGTACCGCGCAAAGTTCGTTGCCGGAACGGCAACAGACGCCTCGGCCCGTCCCACCTTCCGGATCAGTTCCTGTCGCGCACCGCCGCGAACCGGCGTGAAGTGGTAGCCGGAGGCGGTGTGCGACTGCGCCCGCCCACCGGAGAGTTGAGAGAGGAGAGCGTCATGCCGGCAGGTTCCAGCGCCAAGCGGGAGCGCCAGTACGAGCACGTCAAGGAGAGCGCCAAGCAGCGGGGCGTCCCGGAGCGGCGTGCCGAAGAGATCGCCGCCCGGACCGTGAACAAGGAGCGCGCCCGCACCGGCGAGGCCCGCAAGCCGGGGAAGGTCTCCACCCGCGACCCCAAGTCCGGCTCGCAGCGCGGCGGCGAGCGCTCGCACAAGGGGGCGCAGGGCCCGACCAGGGACCAGCTCTACGCAGAGGCCAAACGGCAGCACATCGAGGGCCGCTCGTCGATGACGAAGGAGCAACTCCGCAACGCCCTGGGCCGCTGAACCGGGGCCGGGCGGCGCCGGTCAGACCTCGCCCTCGACCACACCGCCGACGTCGTGGGCGATGTGCACCGCAGCCTCCTCGGCGGACGCGGCGCCGCCGTCGATCCCGACGTCGCGGGCGACGATGTCGTTGCTGCTGCCGCGCCAGAAGCCGTCGTCGTTGCTGACGATCCGGCCGGCGCGCTCGGCGCCCACCTGATCGTCGTACGGTTCACCGGCCCCGTCCGGCAGATCGCCGATGCCGTCGCCCTCCGGTGTGCAGACGTCCGGGAGCTCCACGGACAGTCGGTGGGCGAGGGTTTCCCGGTCGTGCTGCTCCTGTGCCGTGGTGCCCTCGTGGTTCACCACGAACGGCCGCTCGGGCGGCGAATAGCCGGTGTCCAGCGCCTCGTCGAGCCCCGGCTCGTCCAGGGCGTCCTCCATGTCGAGGTCGTTGGGGTTGTCCTGGGGATCGGATCTGGGCGGCTGATAGACCTCGTCGCCCATGGCGTCGTCGGACATTGCCGCCCTCCTCCTCCGCGTCTCCGCGTCCGGTGCGTCGTCGCACCGGGTGTGCCTCGTGGCAGCCGGTTCGTGCCTCGTACCAATTGTCCGCCACCGGACGCGCTCCGGCCTCAGGAGCGCCGGTCCTCGGTCCCCAGCCCCAGGGACTCGGCGATGTCCTGCACATTGCCGTAGCGGTGGTGCGCGGGCAGCCGCTCGGCCATCGCGACCAGCCGGTCCGGGGCGTGGTTGCTCCGCAGGGTCCGGATGACGTCGTTCCGCTCGGCCGGGTAGAGGCTGCGGCCGAGGTACTGCGCGAGCTCCGAGCGCAGACCGACGTCCTGTTCGCTCATGCCGTGCGGGGTGCCGCCCCGGAAGACGCTCTCCGGCGACGGTGCGGCGACCGGCTGGTCCTCGCCCGCCGGCTCCAGCTCCCGGTTCTCGTCCGTACGCAGCGAGCGGTCCACCGTCATCTGGCCACGCAGCTGCTTCTTCATCACGTCGTCCCGGGCGGGACCGGTCTTGTCCATACCGTGTTCCATGACCATTGCTGCCTCCGTTGCCTCCGGTTCCAGTCTCCCCGTTCCCCCCGCGGTGACAACACGGAGACCGGTGGGGCCGCGGCGTACCGGGGCCGGATACCCGAGCGCCCGCCGACCGCGGTGTCCGGGGTCGGCGGGCGCTGCCCACGGGCGTCGGTGTCAGCTGCCGGCTTCGGCGGCCACCGGCTTGGGGATCAGGAACGAGGTCGCCAGGGCGATCGCCAGGACGACCACACCGGCGATCATGCCCGCGGTGTAGCCGCCGGCCGAGGCCGGGTCGGCGGGGGCGACCGCGGTCTTCACCGCGTACAGGACCGCGAAGCTCAGGCCCGCGCCCAGGTTGAACGCGCCCGCGTTCAGCCCCGGCAGGAAGCCCGGGTTCTCGCCGGGGGAGAGGACGATGCCCAGCCCGTTGAGCACGATGTTCGCCACGCCCGCATACGTGATGCCCACCAGGATCGAGGTGACCAGCAGCAGGACGTGGGACTGGCTGTGCATGGTCAGCAGCATCAGCACGACCGACCCCGCGGAGCCGATGAGGCCGAGCCGCAGGATCCGGCCGTAGCCGAAGGTGGCGGCGAGCCGGCCGGCCAGCGGGCCCATGGCCAGTCCCGCGAGCGCGTACGGGGACAGCGTCCACCACGCGGACTGCTCGGCGGACATCCCGAGCCCGGCCCGGGTGTCCTGGGCGAACGCCGGGATCAGGCCGTTCATCACCGCGAACACCCCGGTCATGGTGAGCACGGTGGTCAGCAGGGTGGCCCAGGTACCGCGCTGCCTGAGGTGGTGGGTGGCGACCAGCGGGTGCCCGCTGCGGTTCTCGGTCCGCCAGAACAGCGCGAAGGCCGCCCCGGCCAGCACGACCAGGACGCCGACCAGCGGCCAGTCGGCGGCGGCCAGCTTGCCCGCCTCGTTCAGCGCGATCAGCAGCGCACCGACCGAGACGACCAGCAGCGCCACGCCGGGCCAGTCCATGCGGGACGCGGTGGGCGCCCTGGACTCCGGGGTCAGGGTGGCGACCAGGGCCGTGGCCAGCGCCGCGACGACCGCCATCGCCCAGAACACCGACTGGAAGCCGTGGTGGTCGGCGAGGTAGCCGCCGGCCAGGGAGTCGACACCGGCGATCCCGCCGTTGACGGCGGTGATCACGCCGAGCAGCGTGCCGTACCGCTTGGGCTCCCTGACCTCGACCCGCAGCATGATCAGGCACAGCGGCACGACCGGACCGCTGACGCCCTGGATGATCCGGCCGGCGAACAGCATCGGGATGCTCGTCGCCAGCGCGGCGACGACACAGCCGACGACCATCAGGCCCAGCATCCCGGCCAGTACCCGGCGCCGGCCGAGGACGTCGCCCAGCCGCGGCAGGAACAGCGAGAACAGCGCCGCCGACGTGAAGAACGCGGTCTGGGTCAGCCCGACCTCGGCGGAGTCGGCACCGAGGGAGTCCTCGATGTTCTTCAACGCCGGGCTGAGCATGCTGGCGTTCAGCTGGAACGCGAAGCAGGCCGCGAGCAGCGCGGTGACCAGGACGCCGATGCGGACGCCGGAGCCGGTGCCCGCCGTGCCGGCGGGGCGCGGTGTGGTGGAGACGCTCATGCCGCCCGGCCCTCGCCGATCCGCTCCAGGGCGTCCACCACGAGGTTCCAGAAGCGCTCGTGGTCGAGCTCGACCGCGACCTGGGTGTGGCAGTCCGCGGGTGCCGGCGCACGGAAGTCCGTCACCGTCATGCCCAGCGTCAGCGCACCGCGCAGCTCGATGTCGACCGGCGCCTTGCGGACGGTCATCACGTCCGGGTCGATGACGTACGCCACCGCGCACGGGTCGTGCACCGGCGGGAACTCGAAGCCCTGGTTCTCCCGGTACGCCGCACGGAAGAAGTCCAGCAGCTCCAGCACGAAGCGGGCCGGCGCGGTGCCGACCGCGGCGATCTTCGCCTCGACCTCGGGGGTGGCCAGCGCCTGGTGCGTGAGATCCAGGCCGACCATGGTGACCGGCCACTTCTCGTTGAAGACGATGTGCGCGGCCTCGGGGTCGATGATGATGTTGAACTCGGCGACCGCGCTCCAGTTGCCCTCGTGGTAGCCGCCGCCCATCAGGACGACCTCGCGCACCCGCTCGGCGATCCGCGGCTCCTTGCGCACGGCCATCGCGATGTTGGTCAGCCCGGCCGTCGGGACGATGGTGATCTCGCCCGGCTCGTGGGACATCACGGTGTCGATGATCAGGTCGACCGCGTGCCGGCGGTCCAGCGCGAAGGCGGGCTCGGGCAGTTCGGGCCCGTCCAGGCCGGTCTCGCCGTGGATGTCCGGGGCGGTCTCGACGGACCGGACCAGCGGACGCGGGTTGCCCGCGGCGAACGGCACCCCGGTGATCCCCGCGATGGCCGCCACCGACAGCGCGTTGCGGGTCACCTTCTCCAGCGTCTGGTTCCCGACCACGGTGGTCACCGCCACCAGCTCGACGTCGGGATTGCCGTGCGCCAGGAGCATGGCGATCGCGTCGTCATGCCCCGGGTCGCAGTCGAGGATGATCTTTCTGGCCAACGGGCGAGCCCCTTTGCTCTGCGGAACGGGGTGGTGCGGGTGAACTCGATCTCCGGTCGCGCCGCAGCAGGCTGCTACCTCGGGAAAACGTTCTCCGGAAATTTCGCTCATCGCGCGCGGAGATGTCAATGAAGTGTCAACGAAGTGTGAGGCAGCTGACCTGCCCACCCCCTGGTACGCGGGGAACGGAGCTGATACGGATGGGCACGCGCGGTGATAACGTTTGCCGCCGAATCCGGGACGGTGCTGCCCGTGCGGCCGG
Source organism: Streptomyces sp. CT34 (assembly GCF_000805335.1). Lineage (GTDB taxonomy): Bacteria > Actinomycetota > Actinomycetes > Streptomycetales > Streptomycetaceae > Streptomyces. The sequence goes on from NZ_KN708638.1 coordinate 7,598,877, forward strand.
AGCCCCGTAGTGGAAGGCGCCGCGCCGTGGCCGATGTGACCCTGCGAGATGTGGCACGCGCCTCGGGCTGTTCGGTCGCCACCGTCTCCCGCGTCCTGGCCGGCACCCGCCCGGTCGGCGCCGAGACCGCGCGCACCGTACGGCAGGCCGCCGAGCGCCTTGGCTACCGGCCCAACCACGTCGCCCGCGCGCTGCGCAGCCGCTCCACCGGCATCGTCGGGCTCGTCGTGCCGCAGATCACCAACCCCTTCTTCCCGTCCCTCGTACGGGAGTTGGAGCACGCCCTGCACGCCGAGGGCCGGGCGGTGCTGCTCGCCGACTGCGACGACGACCCGGAGACCGAGGCGGCCCGGATCGGCGAGCTGCTCGGCCGCCGGGTCGACGCCCTGCTGCTGATACCGGCCGACGAGCGGCGCAGCCGGGAGGCGGTGGTGGGCGCCGCGGCACAGGTCCCGCTGGTGTTGCTGGACCGGGGCTGCGGGCCCGGCGTCGCCGACTCCGTGGCGGTCGACAACGCGGCCGGTATGGCCCTGGTGCTGGACCATCTCGCCGCCACCGGCCGCCGCCGCCCGTGCTTCCTGGGCGCCGCCGGCACCGCGTCCGCGGCGGTGGAGCGCCGGGCGGCGTACGAGGCGGGGGCCGCCGCACTGGACCCGGCCGCCGCTGAACGCACCCTGCTCGGCGACTTCTCCGCCGCGTGGGGCCGGGCGGCCGTCGACCGGATCTGGCCGTCCCGCCCGGATGCCGTCATCTGCGCCAACGATCTGATCGCGGCCGGCGCCCTGCAACGGCTGCGGCAACTCGGCGCCGACGTACCGGGCGAGGTCGCGGTCACCGGTTTCGACGACATCCCGCTCGCCGGGCTGGCCGACCCGGCGCTGACCACGGTCCGCCAGCCGGTCGCCGAACTCGCCGCGGAGACGGCCCGGTTGCTCATCCGGCGCCCGGCCGGTGCGGCCGTTCCCGGACCGCGTCAACCGGTCCGCGCGATCCGCCTCGCCCCGGAACTGGTCGTCCGGGCGTCGAGCGGGCGGCCCTCGTGAGCAACCTCTTGACCGTACGCGGTCAGTGAGTAAAGTCTAGACCAATCGGCATGCCCTCGCGTCAACCACCCCCCTCCGCGAAAGGGTTGACATGGACAAGAAAAGAAGGCTGGCCCTCGCCATAGGCAGCGCACTCGCCCCCCTCCTCGTCGTCACGATGCCGGTCAGCCAGGCCAGTGCCCACGGCTATGTCTCCTCGCCGCCCAGCCGACAGGCCCAGTGCGCCGCCGGCACCGTCGAGTGCGGCCCCATCAAGTGGGAGCCGCAGAGCGTCGAAGGCCCCAAGGGGCTGACGAGTTGCAGCGGCGGCAACAGCCAGTTCGCCGACCTCGACGACGACTCCAAGCCCTGGCAGGTCACCCCGGTCGGCAGCACCCAGACCTTCACCTGGCACTTCACGGCGCGCCACGCCACCAGCAACTGGCAGTACTTCGCCAACGGGCAGAAGGTCGCCGAGTTCGACGGCGGCGGCGCCCAGCCCCCGGAAGAGATCTCACATAACGTCAACTTCGGCGGCATCACGGGCAAGCAGAAGATCCTCGCGGTCTGGAACATCGCCGACACCGCGAACGCCTTCTACGCCTGCATCGACGTGAACATCGGCGGCTAGGTCCGTCCCCTCTTCCTCCCTTCCCTCCGCTCTCCCTTCTCCCTTCTTCCTCCTTTCTCTTCCCTCCGCCCGCCGCGTCGCCCTGCGCCGTCCCCGGCGGCAGGGCGGCGCCGGTGTCGTGGGCACCCGTTACGATCGGCCCATTCAAGGGCCGACGCTCGTGGCCGCTGCCGGGAGGAAGAGATGGGTCTGTTCCGCCGAGGACCGAAGCGGGATTCCCGCGACCTCGCACGCGATGAGGAGTTCGGCTTCTTCTCGGAGCGGGAAGGCCGTGTCTTCAGATCACAGGTCCGCCAGGCGTTCGCCGAGCACGGCCTGGAGGTCACCGCCTACGCCGCGGTGGTCACCGACTCCGCGGGCCGCCAGTTCGGCCTGGGCAACCTCGCCGCCGTCTGCCACCGCGACCGCCGCGGCGAGCGCAGCTGGCCCGCCCTGATCCGCGACCACGTCGGCAAGGTGCTGCGAACGATGGACGGCCCCCAGCCGCTGGAGATCCTCTCCGAGGACGAGATCCGGGCCTGCCTCTATCCCCGTGTCGTCGCCCAGGAGACGCTCCCCGCCTCCGACTCGTTCCGCTACGGGCGCGAGCCCGCGCCGGGCCTGCGGGAAGTGCTCGCCCTGGACCTGCCCGAGGCGGTGCAGATGCTGAGCGAGGACTCGCTGACCGACCTGGGGGACATGGCCGAGCTGCGGATCCGCGCGATGAACAATCTGCGCGCCCTGCCGGTCGAGGGCCACGAGACGGTGCGGCGCGGCGACGGCTCGGCGTTCGAGGTGCTGCTCGGCGACTCCTTCTTCACCGCCAGCCGGGTGCTCGTCCTGGACGACCTGGTCCAGCGCGTCATGGGCACCGGGCTCACTCCGGACGGCGCGCTGGTCGCCATGCCGTTCCGCCACCAGCTGGCCTTCCACCGCATCCACGACGCCCAGGTCATCCCGGCACTCCAGGCCATGGCGCAGTTCGCCGCCGCCGGCCACGAGGACGCGGCGGGTGCGATCAGCCCCAAGGTGTTCTGGTGGCGCCGCGGTGTGATGACACCGCTGAGCGAGCCGGACGGCGACGGCCTGCGGGTGGTCGTCGACGCCGAATTCCAGGACATGCTGGAGCGGCTGGTGCAGGACGAGGCGTGAGCCCCGGCCGCCCGCCGGCGGCCTTGTCACACGCAATACGGAGCGCGATCCGCGCGCCCGGAAAAAATTCCGTGGGAATCTTCGCCGGCGGGGAACCCGGGCCGTTGCGCACCCGTTCCTGAGGGTGAGGCCCCGCGCCTTCCCCCGTGCGCGGGGCCTCACCAGCGCTCTCCGTGCCGCTCACCCCTCGCGGTCGTCGAGCAGCGCCCGCTCCTCGTCGGTGAGGAGCCGCGAGCGGATCAGGAAGCGGACGCCCTCGGGCGCCTCCAGCGAGAAGCCGCTGCCCCGCCCCGGTACGACGTCCACCGTCAGATGCGTATGCCGCCAGCGGGCGAACTGGTCGGCCGACATCCAGAAGCCCACCGGCTCGGGCACCCCCTCCACCGCCAGCCGGGCCAGCAGCACATCCGACGCTCCCGTACGGAACTCCCCGGCCGGAAAGCACATCGGCGCACTTCCGTCGCAGCAGCCGCCGGACTGGTGGAACATCAGTGGCCCGTGCCGCTCGCGCAGCGACCGCAGCAGTTCCGAGGCGGCGGCGGTGAGCCCGACCCGCGCGGGTTGCCGGTTCATGGTCGTTCCTCTCGTCGCCGAATCCGTCGTCCGGTACGTCGCCGATGCCGTCACGGAAGCCGTTCCCGGAGGCGCCGATGGGTCCCCGGGGCCGTCGCGGCGGCAGCGGTGGCCCAGTCAACCCGCTGCGACGTTGCACGGTGGTTGCATGCCCGCACCGCGCGCCATTCGGGGGACGACGGGCGTGGCGGCGGCCCCGGCCGGTCGTCCGCCGTTACGAAGGGAGCCTTCTCGCACCGGGACGAACCCCCGGTGCGCCACAGCAGAAGTGAAAGGAGCCCCCATGTCAGCGCCGTCCGCGATCGACCACCGCGCGACCACCGGGTACAGCCTCCCCCTGGCCTACTGGCTGGCCCAGGCATCCGATCTGGCCTACAAGGACGAGGCCACCATCGAGTCCCGGGTACGCGACTGGGGCTTCGACGAGGTGCGCCACCACCGGACGCGGTTCACCCCGCCGTTTCCGCTGGAGGACACCCAGGCGTACACCGCCGCCAGCGACCGCATGATCATCACCGCGTTCCGCGGCACGGAACCGACGGAGATCCGCGACTGGCTCTCGGATGCCGGCACGCAGCCCTGGCCGGGGCCGGCCAAGACGGGATATGTGCACTACGGCTTCGCCGAGGCGCTCCAGTCGATCTTCCCAGACGTCAAGGACACCCTGGCCGAACTGCGCACCAACGGCCAGACGGTGTGGTTCACCGGCCACAGCCTCGGCGGTGCGCTCGCCATGCTCGCCGGGGCGCGGATGTACATGGAGGAGCCCCGGCTCCGGGCCGACGGCGTCTACACCTACGGCCAGCCCCGCACCTGTGACCGCATCCTGGCGGATGCGTACAACAAAGGCTTCCGGAACCGCATGTACCGCTTCGTCAACAACAACGACATCGTGCCGCAGCTCCCGCCGGAGCCCGTCTACACGCACGTCGAGGCGCTGAGGTACATCGACTCCGACGGCAAGCTCCACGACTCCATGGGCCTGCTGGGCGGCCTGGCGGACCGCGCCAAGGGCCTGACCGCCGACGCCCTCGCCCCCGCCACCGCCGGCGTCCGGGACCACTCGATCAAGCGCTACATCGCGGCCATCGAGAAGAACCTGGCCTGAAGCAGCGTCAGTTGAGGCAGTGCCGGAACGTCGCCCGACGCACCCGGCGTCCGGGCCGCGAGGGTGCCGCGGCCCGGTTCCGGTCCCGGGGGAGCGGTGGCCCGGCCGCCGGAATCCCCTCCGGCATCCTCTGGCATCCTCCGGAATCCCCGTACGGCACCGCACAAGGCACTGCCCCCGACCGTTTCCCACGAGCGGGGGCGGTGCCTTGTGCAGGGGACGGCTAACGCGCCGGACCGCACCGGTAGAGGGTCTGCGCGGCGCCGCCCGCCCCGGCGGTCGCGGTCTTCGGGGACTGCGTACCGCCGTAGGCCGCGGCCGGGACGCGGGTGCAGTGGGACCGTACCCAGTCGGCGATCCGGGTGGTGGGCGTCGTGCCGCGGCCACCGCCACCGAAGAGGGCACCCATACCGCGCCCGCCGCCCAGCAGGACGTAGCGGACCTTGCCCGACGTCACCAACTGCCGGAACCCGGCCTCGGTGGGGAACGGAACCTGGCCGCTGAAGCCGCCCAGGGGGAGGATGCGGGTGCCCTTGGCGAGGATGTACGGGGACGCGCTGTTCCAGCCGTCGGTGGCGAAGACGTACTCGGCCGAGCCGCGGTGGGCGCTGGTGTAGGCGAGCAACTCGCGCTGACCGGTGGTGAGTTGGCCGCTGGACTGGCCGAAGCCGCCCTTGCCGTGCGCACCGCCCGGCCACTTCGCCGTGCCGTGGCCGCCATGGCCCCCGCGCATGCCGGACGGGCCGACCGCGCCCATTCCGGAGCTGCCGTACGCCGGGTTGAAGACCTGCACCGCCCATGCGCTCGGCGCCAGCAGCACGGCGACCAGCGACGCGGCGAGACCCACCAGGGCGAGCCGTCCGCCGGACCGGGCGCCGCCCGGGCGGGCGAGGACCAGCAGGACGACGGCGGTCAGCCCCAGCACGCCCACCGCCGGGGCCAGCCACGGCAGGAAGGACGGGAACTCGCCGGCGATGAACGCGCCCCACGCCGCCGTCGCGGCGACCGCACCGGGCAGCACCCAGGCGCGCCGGCCACCGGCCCGGTACGCGCGCCACAGCATGGTGGTGCCGGCGCCGGTCAGCGCGGCGAGCGGCACCGCGATCACGCCCATGTAGTACGTGTGGCCGCCGACGCTGCCCGCGCTGAAGACCAGGAAGTACGTGGCCAGCCAGGTGCCCCAGAGGGCGAACCCCGCGCGGGCCCGGTCCGTGCGCGGGCTGCCGCGGCGCCACAGGAGGCCGCAGACGACGGCGATGGCGGCGAACGGGTAGAGCCAGCCGGTCTGCGAAGCGAGCGCCGAGCCGAACATCTTCGACCAGCCGTCCTGGCCGCCGCCCCCGAAGCCGCCGGGCCCGCCGCCGTGGGCCGGGTCGGGCAGCCGGTCGGCGCCCGCCTGAACTCCGGCGTGCGTGCCGGGCGTGCCGCTGCCGACGGCGTGCCGCGGGTGCGGTGCGCCGCCGCCCGCCGCACCCGCCGCCTCGCCCGTCCCGCCACCGTACGGCGCACCGCCGCCCTGACTCCCGCCATGGCCTCCGCCGTGTCCGCCGCCCCGCGTGGCGGTGATGCTGCCGGTGGAGGCGGCGCTGATGCCCAGGGAGGAGAAGCGGTTCAGGAAGTTGTAACCGACCACCATGCTGAACGCGGAGTTGTTCGTGGTGCCGTCGACATACGGCCGGTCGTTGGCCGGAGTGAGGGCGACGGCCACCATCCACGAGGCGGAGACGGCGGTCATCACCACCGCGGAGATCCCGAGATGCGCCAGCCGCTTCCGCAGCGGGACCGGCGCCGAGATCAGGTACACCACGGCGAGCGCGGGCAGCACCGCCCACGCCTCCAGCATCTTCGACTGGAAGCCGATGCCGACCCAGACCGCGGCCATCACCAGCGGACGCAACCGGCCCGCCTCCGCCGCGCGTTGGGTCGCCTCCGCCGCGAGCAGCACGCACAGGGTGAACAGCGGGTCCTCGACGGCGGTACGGAACAGCCCCACCGCCACCGGCGTCAGCAGGAAAGCACCGCTCGCGATCAGCGCCGCGTTGTCGCCTGCCCAGCGGCGCACCACGCGGTACAGGACCAGAAGGCTCGCCACTCCCTCCAATACCTGAGGAAGCGTCAGCGCCCAGGGGTGGAATCCGAAAATCCGGGCAGAAATCGCCTGCGGCCAGAGGAATCCCGGCAATTTGTCGAGAGTGATGGAATTTCCGGGGTCGAAGGAACCGTAGAAGAACGCCTTCCAGCTCTCCGTCATACTGCGCACGGCGTTCGCGTAGAAGGTGTGGTAATGGCTGTGATTGATCCCCCACGCGTAGAGCACGGCGGCCAGCACGGTGATGACCAGCAGCGCCGGCCGCGCGTATGCAGGTTGCCCCACCGGCGATCGCCAGGGCATGCGACGGGCGGCGGCGCCGGCGGGGGCGGTTGTGTCGAGGACTGTCGTAGCCATGCGCAGCAGTCTTCGGCATGTTCGGGGCCCCTTACGCCGCAGCCGACGCTTTCAACGAACTTCTCACCAGAAACGGGGAAACCTTTTACCGACCCGATTCCGCCTTTAATCCGCGTGGCGCGATTCATTGCCTGTGCCGGGGCGACGTAACGGGAATGGCACAGCCGCGGCAGAAACGGCGAGGCGCGGAGGGCCTTGCCAACCGACCGGCAATCCGCCCGAAAGACCCCCACAGTGCGCGTACCGGCGGCAGCGGCAGTCCGGTCGGCATCCGCGGAGCGGGAGAGGGGGAGAGCGGGAGAGGGGAGGGCGGGAGATCGTGACGGGAGGCAGCGGGAGGGGCGGGCGCCCGCCCCTCCCGCTGCCTCCTTGGCCACCGCTCTCGTGTGGCGCTTCCGTCACCCTTCACGCCACGAAGGAACGGCCCCCGTCCCTCAACCGGCCTCGATGTAGGGCGTGTCGTCCGTGGTCCAGGCGAGTCGGTCCACGTACAGGGCCCTTGTCCTGAGTTGGCCGCCGTCGCAGGTCCAGATGCCGTGATAGGCGATGTAGTCGCGGTCCGCCCGGCTGAACACCGTGGCTCCGCCCGGTCCGGAAAGCTGGTTGGCGTTCCCGGGTACGCAACCGTCGAGAGGTCGGGTGGCGCCGCTCGGTGCCGAGGTGCGGGACATCCGGGGTACATCGTGCGCCGGGTGGGCCGGGCCGGTGCTCCGGCTTACGTCGGAGTCCAGCAGCTTGGTGTCCGACTTCTGATAGCCGCCGGTCAGGCTGGTGCTTGTCGCGTAGCCGGTGTAGTAGCCGGGGTTGTTGAACCAGCCTGCGGAGTAGAACAGCACGTAGTGCGCACCGTGGTGTACGAGGAACGGTGCCTCCAGCTGGCCGTTCTCGGGGTCGTCGAAGGACGGATCGGCCTGAAGGATCTTGGTTGGTCCGCCGTCCCATCGCAGCCCCTGTGGTCCGAGGTCGACGAATTTGCGGAGGTGGATTTCGCTCGGCACCCGCTGGTCCGGGTCGTCGCTTCGGACGGGCTCGACCTTGTACACGATGTAGCGGGAGCCGTCGGTGTCCACGAAGACGGCGGGGTCGATAACGCCTCGGGGTCGGCCGTCGGGGCCGTCCGGGCCGCAGAACAGTTCGGCCGGCGCGGCGTCGAAGTGAACGTTCGGGCCGAGATGGTCCGCGGTGGCCATTCCCACACAGTGTCCCTCTTCGTCTCTGGTTCCGGGCAGCGCGGAATACAGCATCAGGTAGCCGCCGGCAGGGCGGGGGGACACATCCGGTGCCCACAACTGCGGAGCGTCCCTTGACCGATCCACCGGTGCGGTCCACGCCCCGGCATCGGGCAGCGCGTCCGTCCGGGCGCCGGAGGCATCGTGCAGCGACTGCCACTCACCGGCCGGGTCCGTGCCCACCGACCTGGCCACCGGAACGCGGGCCGCGGCGGGCTCCGGCAGATCCGTCTGCGACGAGAACGCGTACCACAGCCCGTCCTCGCCCTTGACCACTCCTGGGTCGGCGAAGTCCTCCTCGATTTTCACCTTGCCGGTATCGGTCTTCGGCAGGCCCGGCGAGGCTGTTGCCCCGCCCGCTCCGCCCACTGGCCCCACGAGCGTCATCGCGCCGATCAGGCCGACGATGATGCGCCGTCGCAAGGGTTTCACGGGCATGATCCTTCCCCCTGTTCTTCGTTCCCTGGCGGTGGCGGTTACCTGGAACCGGTCGCCTCACACACTGAGGTATAGGACAGTTGGTTTGTTCGGCATCGGCCGCCGAACAACCGAACGACGGCATGCATGACACCGTGTCGCACGGCGATCGCAGGGGGCGGTCGCCGGCACGGAAGGGGGAGGGCTGTGCCTCGTCGTGAACGTCCGTTGGACCCTGGCGATGATGCGTTGACCCGCTTCGCGGCGGGCCTGCGCAGCCTGCGAGCGAAAGCGGGCAGCCCGCCGTACCGGGAGCTGGGGCGCCGGGCGCACTACTCTGCCGGAACGCTGTCCGAGGCGGCGAGCGGACGCCGCCTTCCCTCACTTCAGGTCACCCTGGCGTACGTGCGCGCATGCGACGGCGATACCGAGGAATGGGAACGGCGCTGGCACGCGCTCGCCGGCGAACTCGCCGCCCGGTCGGCACCCGAGCTCGCGCCGCCCGATGACAGCCCGCCTCCGTACGTCGGACTGGCCGCCTTCCAACCCGAAGACGCGGAACGGTACTTCGGCCGGGAAACGCTCACCCAGCAGCTGCTGGACAAGGTGGCGGACCGGCGCTTCCTCGGTGTGTTCGGTGCCTCGGGCGTCGGCAAATCCTCGCTGCTGCGGGCCGGACTCATCGCACAGCTACGCCGCGGCGCCGCCGACCGGCCGATCATCGTGATCACTCCGGGCCCGCATCCGATCGAGGAGTGCGCCGTCCAACTCGCCGGCCTGACCGGCGAGTCCGCGGCAGCGCTCCGCGCCGAACTGCGTGCCGACGCGGCCAATCTGCACCTGCGGGTACGCCAGGCCCTGGCCGACCGTGACGACACCGACCTCCTGCTGGTCATCGACCAGTTCGAGGAGATCTTCACGCTCTGCCGCGACGCCGAGGAACGAGAGCTGTTCATCAACGCGCTGATCATCGCCACCCACGCACCGACGAGCAGATGCCGGGTCGTCATCGGTGTCCGGACGGACTTCTACACCCAGTGCGCCCACTACGCGGAGCTGGCCGGCGCCCTGCAGGACGGGCAGGTACTGGTCGGCCCGATGACCACGGACCAACTGCGCCGCGCCATCACACAGCCTGCGGTACGGCTCGGCCATACCGTCGAAACGCCCTTGCTGGTCACGCTGGTTGCCGACGCGGCCGGCGAAGCCGGCGTGCTGCCACTGCTCTCGCACGCGCTGCTGGCAACCTGGCGACGCCGTCGAGGCAACACGCTCACCCTCGCCGGCTACCAAGCCGCAGGCGGTATCCAGCACGCACTGGCGCACACCGCCGAAACCGCCTACCGCGCTCTCGCCGACGACGAACAAGCGGTGGCCAAGGGCCTTCTGGCGCGACTCGTGGCCCTGGCCGACGACCCCGACGACGGCGAAGACACCAGGCGACGCATCACCCGGGACGAACTCCCCGCCGATCCGCGCATCGGGATCGTGCTCGAACGCTTTGCCACGGCACGACTGATCACCCTCGACGGGGACAGCGTCCAGATCACCCATGAAGCACTGATCCGCTGCTGGTCACGCCTGCGTGACTGGCTGACCACGGACCGGGCGAACCTCTGCCTGCACCGCCACCTCACCGAGGCCGCCGATGACTGGGAAGCCCTCGGCCGGGATCCCGGCGAGCTCTACCGGGGTACGCGACTGGAACGCGCCCGGCAGTTGGCGGTCCGGGAACCCACCGCCCTCAGCCCGCGGGAGCAGGCGTTCGTCAACGCCGGCATCGCCGCCGAAGCCGCCCACCGGGCCGACGCTCGCCGTCATACCCGCAGGCAGCGCCTGCTGTTGGCGACGGTGGCGCTCCTGATGGCGACCGGAACAGCCGTCGCCATCGCCTACGCCACGGAACAGGGCAGTGGCAACACGCCGTGCTGGACGTCGTTCGACCCGCTCAATCCCGAAGGCGCACCGATGGAGCAGTACTACCGCAACTGCGAAAAGCTCGAACGGCGGGTCGCCGCAGAGGACGAGGAGGACAAGTACCGGCATCGGACCGTCTGGGACCTCCAACCGGATCAGGTCGCCCACTGGCATTGGAACAGGACCACCAAAGGGCACCACTACACGACGGTCTACGTGACAACGGGCGGCAGCGGGCACTGATGGGACGTCATGCGGCTGGGCCAACCTCATGCAGCCCTGCCGGCCTCCGCGGCGAGATCGGCGGCGTTCACCGTGTGGTGAAGTGGGCGGTTGCCAGCACGCGGCCGTCGGGCGCGGTCAAGAGGGCGCCGGAGAGCGTGGCGCGGTCCACGGAGGTCGGGGCGCCCCAGTAGCCGTCGCCGTCGTACAGCTGGAAGGTACCGAGCCGGACGGTTGTGCCGTCGGTTCGTTGTAGCAGGCAGGTGACGTAACCAGTGTACGGATTCCCGGCCTTGGAGAGATCGACGGACATGAAGACCCAGCCATCTGGCCCGGGATGGGCATAGATCTCACCGGCCGGTTGCCGATGCTCCGCCCCGGCTCCGGTCAGATCCGCGTACAGCAGCCCCGCCCCGGCCTGGACGGGCCGTGCGGGGCCGGCCACCACGTCCTCGATGGCCGTGCCGAGGGCCCAACCGCCGAATCCCAGGCCGAGCACGAGCGCGGCGGCGGCAGATGCCAGTCGTAGCCGTACGCCCCTGCCGAGCCGCGCGCGCCGTGGCTCGAAGCCGCGCTCGGTCCCGCGTCCGTCGCGCGCGGCCTGGGCCTGGGTCAACCGCCGAGCCACCCGGGCTTCGAAGCCGGCCGGCGGCTCGCGGCCGGGCAGGAGACCGAGCAGCCCGTCGCCGACGAGGACAAGCTGTTCGAGGTACTCCCGGCAGTCCGCGCAGCGTTCCAGATGGGCCGCCGCCTCGGCCCGCTCCCGGCCCGAGAGCACGCCCAGTGCCAGCTCGGCACCGGTCTCGTGCAGCTGGTCGCAGCTCAGGTCCTCAGTCATGGCGGCCTCGCTCCGGAGACTCGGGATGCGGATCTGCGGGATTCGCAGATGTGGGATTCGCCGGCGGGGGATTCGCAGGCGTGGGGTGGTTCGGGTCCGTGGGATTCGGCGAGGCGAGTGCGGTGCGCAGTTTTCCCATCGCGGCCCTGATCCGTGTCTTGGCGGTGCCCAGCGGGATGTGCTCCCGGTCGGCGACCTGCTGAGCGGTCATCCCGTAGATGCCCGCCATCACCAGGGCGCGGCCCTGTTCGCCGGGCAGCCGCGCCACCGCGGCCCGCAGGGTGGACGACGCCTCGTCGGCCAGCGCCTGCTGCTCGGGGGTGTCGGTCACCGCCTCCAGGAGCGCGTCGAGATCCTCGGGGGCCACCGGCTCCGGCCGGCGCGACCGGACGGCATCGATGGCGAGGTTGTGCGCGATGGTCGTCAGCCACGCTGTCACCGATCCGCGGCGGGAGTCGTAGACCTGCGCGTGCCGCCAGGCACGCTCGAACGTCTGCTGGGCGATGTCCTCGGCGAGCTGCGCATCGCGGGTGACCGCGATGGCCACGCCGTAGACCGTGTGCTGGAATCGCCGGACGAACGTGACGGCGAGCTCAGGGTCGCCCGTGGCCAGACCAGCCAGCAGCGCCTCGTCCGGGACGTGTCCGGCCGGGAGCTGCAACCTCTGCATATCTCTCAGTACGGTCCGGCCCGGCCAGGGGATTGCCTGGCGGTTGCGGAAGACCACGTATCCAGTGTCCCTCGGCGCCACCGCCCGATCCACTGGCCGCATGGGTCCCATGGGCCCGCGTGGGCCTGCACGGGTCCGTGCACCAACGGTGATGGGAAATCTACCGAACGTGTGTGGATGCGGTCGGTCGGTGTTCAGTCGGCCGCCGGTACCGCGCGCCGGCCTTGCGGCAGCAACTCGTCCAGCGCTGCCGCGAGTTGGGGGAGTGCCGGCCGGGCGTCCGGGTCGGGGGCCAGGCAGCTGTCGATCGCCTGGGTCAGGGGACGAGGCAGGTGCCGGCGGATGGCCACGGACGGGGCCCGTTCGTCGAGCTGCGGGTAGCGGTAGTTCTCGGCGTCCTGTTCCCCTTGTGACGCGCTGCCGGACTCGTCGTCGACCGCATCCCCGCCACCTCCGCTACCTCCGCTGTCTCCGCCATCTTCGCCGTCTCCGCGCACGTCGAAGGTCTTGCCGTCGTCGAAGGGGACCTCGCCGGTGGCGGCCTCGTACAGCGTGATGCCGATTCCCCAGACATCGGCCGCGGGGGTGAGCATCCCGCCGCGGGCCTGCTCGGGAGCGAGATAGCAGAAGGTGCCGATGCCTGGCGGGGCGGGGCCGGGTGGGCGGGCGATGCTCAGGTCGAGCACCTTCGCACGCCGGCAGCCGACCACGATGTTGGACGGCTTCAGGTCCAGGTGCAGCAGGCTCTTACCGTGCAGGTAGTGAAGCGCCGAGCACAGGTGCAGGCCGAGGAGGGCGAGGTCGTCGGCGGCCAGCCGACGCCGCCGACGGTCGATCAGGTGTGACAGCGTCTCCCCGGTGAGGGTCTCCAACACCACGTAGGGTTGCGGGGTTTCGCCCGTCTCGTAGCCTCGGACCAGGTGCGGGTGCGTGAATGCCTGGAGCCAGCGGCCCTCTCGCAGCAGCTGCTCACGCACTCTCCGCTCGCCCCGTCGGTCCGGGCGCAGCACCTTCACGACGCATCGGCACTCCCGCTCCTGACTCCAGGCGTCGTACAGGTCCAGCCAGCCGGTGCGGCACAGGTGCGCGAGAACTTCGTAGCGCGGGGCCACCGTCGTGCCGGCCGTCAGCGGCGGCGGTCCGAGGTCTCGGGTACGGCTCATGGCGGCACCTCGACCTTCGAGGCGCCGTCGGTCCCGTGCGGCCGGTAGAGCCGTGCGTACGCCGCGCTGCGGGCGAGCAACTGGTCGTGTGTGCCGCGGTCGGCGATACGGCCGTGTTCGAGAAGCACGATCCGGGTGGCATCGCGGACGGTGAGCAGGTTGTGGGAGATGAGGACCGTCGTGCGTCCGCTCATCAGCAGCCGCAGTGGTTGCAGGATGTGCCGGCCTGATTCCGCGTCCAGGCCGGTGGTCGGCTCGTCGAGGATGAGCACGGGCGCGTCGCGGATCATGGCGCGGGCGATGGCGAGCCGCTGCCGTTGTCCGCCGGAGAGCAGCCGGCCGCGCTGGCCCACCACCGTGTCGTAGCCTTCGGGAAGCCGGCTGATGAAGTCGTGTGCGTCCGCGGCGCGGGCCGCTGCGACGATCTCTTCGTCGCTCGCGCCGGGGCGGCCGTAGGCGATGTTGTCCCGCACCGTGCCGTGGAGGACCAGGGTCTCCTGGAGCAGCATGGCGACGTTGTCCCGGAGGTCGTCCAGGCGCAGGTCGCGCAGATCGCTCCCGTCGAGACGAACGGTTCCCCGGTCCGGGTCGTAGAAGCGCAGCAGCAGCTTGGCAGCGGTCGACTTCCCGGCACCGCTGGCCCCTACGAGCGCCAGCGTCTCGCCGGGTCCCACGCCGAACGAGACATCCGAAAGGGCCGGCCGCGTGGTCCCGGGGTAGCGGAAGGACACATCGCGGAACTCGATCTCACCGCGGGCACGGCCGAGTTCCCGCGGGGCCGCCGCCTGGACGATCTGGGGCCGCTGGTCGAGCAGTTCGATGATCCGCTCCGCTGCGGCGGACGCCGAGTAGAAGGTGTTGCTGAGACCGGAGATGCCGCGGATCGGGCCGTAGAGCCTGCTCAGCAGGGTGAGGAAGACCATCAGGCCGCCCAGAGTGAGGTGGCCTCGTGCCAGTTCCCAGGTGCCCAGGCCCATCACCAGTAGCGCGCCGGTCAGCTCGATGACGTCGACGACCGTGGTGTACACGGCACCCAGACGGGCGGAGACCATGGCGGCCCGGAACCTGCCGAGGTTCTCGCGCTCGAACCTGCCGTGCTCCCACCGTTGCCGGTTGTACGCCTGGACGAGGGCGATGTTGCCCAGAGCCTCTTCGGTGATCGCGCTGATCGAGCCGCTGCGGCGCCGCCGCTCCCGCGATGCGGCCTTCACCCGCCGGGAGAAGCGCCGGGCGGTGAACCAGAACAGGGGGGCGATGACGAGGGCGAGCAGCGTCAGGTCCCAGCGCAGGAAGAACAGCACGCCGAGGAAGATGCCCAGCCGGATGACCTGGGCGATCGCGTTCACGATCCCGGAGAGCAGGAACGTCTCGACCGCGTCCACGTCACCGGTCACCCGGGAGAGCACGTCGCCGAGCCGCCGCCGCTCGAAGAAACCGAGTGACAGCCCTTCGACGTGGCGGAACAGATCCGACCGCAGGGCCAGCAGGAACCGTTCGCCGACCCACGTGGAGGTCACGTCGTCGGCGAAGGCGAGCACTCCGGCGAAGAAGGTGAACCCCAGATAGGCGAGGGCGATCGGCACGAAGAGGTGCAGGTTGCGCGGGACCAGCATGTCGTCGATGACGATCTTGAAGAGCCAGATCTCGGCGGCGTCGACGACCGGCCCCAGCACCACGAAGGCCAGGATCACCACCAGCCAGCGTCGGCCACCGCGCGTGTACGGCCAGAAGCGCCGGAAGATGTCCCGCAGGGCCACCGGCGGCGCGGCCTCGACGATGCCCTCCGCTCCGACGGCCTCCACGGTGACGGACAGCAACCGCCGCACCGTCCGCGTCAGGCGACTCGCCGCGGAAGTACGCGTGGAAGCACGCGTCTTCTCCTTTCCCGCGCCGCCGCCCGGGGCGTCACCGTGGGAGGGAGCGTACGGCCGCGTGCCGCTCATGTCGCCTCACGGACTGGTGCGGCCGGGCAGCAAGCCCGGCCGCGCACAGACATCGACGAGTGCTCAGTACCTCCCTCCGAAGAACCTGTCTCCACGGTCCCGGTCGCGGTCATGATCGAAGTCACGGTCGCGGCGCCGACCTTCGCGGCGATCGCGGTCGTGGTCATGTCCGCCTGTGTCCCGGCGCCGGCCCGTCGAGCGGTCGCCATGGCGACGGCCCATCGCGGGTGTCAGGTTCGCGAAAACTCCCATGCTCGCCCCTTCCACACGTCCCCCAAACCATCCATCAATCACGTATACGGAACGCACCGCGAAACGGATTCACCGCGGCTCGGCGCCCCACTTCCTGCCCCGGTCCCAACGGCAGCGCGAAAGGCGCCCGACCGGCACAGGCCCGGGTCAGGCGCCTTTTCTCGTGCCCCTGGAAGAACCCGAGCTTCTTCGGCGAGTACGACACAGGAGGTTCTTGGTCTGCTGGTGGTACAGCGCTCGTGGGTGTGCTGAGCTGCTGAATCGGCGGACAGGGCTGCCGTCTGCGGGGTGCTGGTGGCGATCCCCCCGTGGTTCTCGGTGCCTGTGCGCGACGTCGCCCTCCGTGGCGGAACCACATGGCACAGGTTGTCGGAAGCGCTTCGGGGCTGAGCCTGGCGCCTGGTCCGGCCGGTGCCCGTCGACCACTGTCGTTCCGCGCCCACCAACACGCCGTCGGAGCCCGGAAGTTGGGAGCCAAACCCCTCCGGCGCTCGGACGCTCCCGGGGTGACCTGACAAGCAGCCGCTATTGAGGTGCGGTCGTCTTCAGCCAGCCATCGACGGTGAGGACATCCGCCCACTGTGGGAACAGTCGCTCGATGAGGACCCGGTGCACCTCTGGGTCGGTATCCAGACAGGCGTCGGAGAGGACGGTGAGGCCGAAGTCCAGGTCGTTCGCCTGGCACAGGGTGGACAGCACGACAGCGCTGGTGGCGATGCCGGTGAGCACGAGGCTGTCGATACCGCGTGCCCTGAGCACCACCTCGAGATCGCTGCCCGAGAACGCGCTCGCCCGTCTCTTGGTGACCACCACGTCGCCCGGCCGGGGGGCGACCTCGGGGTGGATCTCGGTGCCTGGGGCGCCCTCGACGTAGCGGCCGGCCCGTGCGATGGCAGCGAGAGCCCTGTTGCGCGTGCCGACTTCCGGGAAGCCGGGACGTAACGCGATGACCACGTAGATCACGGGGATGTTGGCCGCCCGGGCTCCGTCGATCGCCCTGCGCAGGCGTGGCAGGTATCCGGAGCCGTCGTCGGCGATGTCCACGATGGCTCGTTGGACGTCCATCACGAGAAGGGCACTGCTCATGTCGTCTCCAGGAACGAAGTCGGTTCGGCATATTGAAACGGGCCGGTTTCGCCATGTTCGGATACTGCGCGGCCTCGAGCACGGTGGTGGTGCGCCCATCGGGCAAGATGGGACGGGCACAGACGCTCAGCCGGCAGGTCGTGCGACACATGGTAACGACGCCGCCCGCACGGCCTGGTGGAGAGCCTGGCTACCTGCCCCTGAAAAGGGTTTGGGCGGGTGACGGGGTCCGAGCTGTTGCACGGCACCAGGCCCTCACCTCCTCCCACCCCGCCCCTGAACGTCCCCAGCAACGCGTGCACTTGGTTCGTGCCTCGTTGGAAGAGTGGTGGGACACCAAGGAGAAGAACAGGCGAACCGCAAAGATGGGGCGCCAACTGCACTGAGCGGCTCGCCAGTAGTCCCCACCCTGCTTCGTGGGGCGGGGACTACTCCATGCCGGCAGAAACTGATCGTCCGCACGCCGACCTCCTCTCCGCACCGATCACACCGTAGCGGGCACTCCTGCCATCGCAACTGCCTTGGCCTCATGGACCGACCGCGGGGCATCCGTGTCCCTGGCGTTGCCAGGTGGATTCGCGCGGACGGGTTGGTCGTTGGTCCGGATGCGCGGTCGACTGACGTGCAGTGGCCGCCCAAACGAGGATCAGGGTGTTGTGGGCCGGCCCATTGAAGGCCTTTTCGACGAGTCGCGTAGGCCCGTTGATCGACGGCTCAGGACCGACACGATGAGTTGCCGTGTCGTGTCCAAAGTCCACGAGACCGCCGTGACGGTCATTGAGGCCGCGACGCACAGTCCGATGCCGACAGCGGGGAGCAGGATACTCGCATCCTTTTGGTCGGTGCGTGCACGATCACTCATTGCATTCCTCAATTGCCACGGAGCCGGGGCGCCTTGACCCCGTTCACCCGCGTCGCACAATGGACGATGCCCCACCTCGGTACTGGATCCGAATACCCCAACCGGGTGAGGTCCGTAGTGAGTTCCGGGCTGAAGCGGGATCGGGTCCGAACTGTCGCCTGCTGACCACTGGGAGCGCTGCCACCCTGCGGTAAGTCCCGCGATGTGGGCGTGTTGGACCCGGCCGCTCGCACACGCAACGTAACTAGGCTCTCACGCATGGGGGTTGGAGTTCAACCCCACTTGACCGCAATCTACAACGGTGTGTAATCATCTCCTTACTCTTGGTAGTTGGGGTTGGGTCCGTGATGGAGGGCCAAGGGTTTCCCGGAACGGGCCGTGGCAGCCAGGTCCCTCCCAACCTCTGGCTGAAGCCGGGCGCAATGCCCCTGACTTCCCTCTGGGTTTGGAGGCATCGACAGTGCACGTCGCCCTCACTGGTGCCACCGGGTTTCTCGGTCTGCGGCTGGTCCGAGAGTTGCTTGAACGCCATGACTCATTGACTCTGCTGGCCCATGCCGGATCCGGTGGCGCGCTGCGGCGCATCACCCGGTTCTTCGAACTCACCGGCGCGCCCGCTGCGCTGATCACAGAACTGCCCAAGCGGCTACGTGTGGTGGAGACCGACCTCAGCCGGCCCCGGATCGGTCTGTCCTCGGCCGATTTCCAGAGGCTGGCCGATGAGCTCGACGTGATCTGGCACAGCGCGGGAAACATCAATCTCGACGATGACCTGGTGAAACTGCGCCGGGTCAACGTCGAGGGCACGCGGAACGTCCTGGCGCTCGCCGCTGCCGGCGGCCGAAAGCCGATGGTTCACCACATCAGCACCGCATTCGTGGCCGGCGCGCGCCGGGACGGTGTGGCGTACGAGGACGAGCTGGACGACGCGCTGGGCTTCGAGAACGCCTACGAGCGGTCCAAGTACGAGGCCGAAATCATGGTGCGTGAATGGTCGCGGACGCACGGCCGCCCGGTCGTGGTTTTGCGGCCGAGCATTCTGGTCAGCGATCTGCCACCGCATCCTGAACTGCCCGAGCACCCGTTGCAGTTCGTGGATCAGATCTTCCGGACCGTGCTGTGCCGGCTTGATATGGCGGGGGTGGGGATTGCCGAGGGACACCGGCCGGTGATGCGGATGACCGGATCTCCTCACGGTCACCTGAACTTGCTCCCGGTGGACCATGCGGCCTCGGTCATGGTCCGGCTGGCGAGCAGGCAGCCCTCCGGATGCGTGGACACCTACCACGTCGTACACGACCACGACGTACCGGTCCCGGTCATCGTGGCCCTGCTGGAGCGGCTCGCGCCCATGCGACTGGAGCTGGTCGAGCACCGGCCCTACGACCTGACTCCGCTGGAGGCCGCAGCGGATCTCTATCCGGGGTTCACGCCCTATCTCAGCCATCGTCGGCGCTTCGACGACACCCGCGTTCGGACGTTGCTCGGTGCGTCGTTGTCCGGGGTGCACGTGGACCTGGACTACCTGATCGCGGGTGTGGCGGCCGTGGAACAGCCGTGTCCGCGTGCGCCCTTCGGCCCTTCACACCTTGATGGAGATCCTCTTGTCCCTCTTGAAATGCGATGACGCCGTCGGCACGCCGCCGATGTTCACTGCGGAGGAGATCGCGGCCGGCGTCCGGCGAGTCCGGGAACACGCGCATATCGTGGCCGACACCGCAGGGGGCGGACTCGGGTTGGTACTGGGTCCCAGACCCGCAGGTGGGATCGTGGGCACGCTGCCGCCGCTGTATCCGGAGTGGCTGGGCGGCCGTACCTTCTGCGAGGCACACGGTGTCCGTTTCCCTTACGTCGCGGGGGAGATGGCCAACGGCATTGCCACGACCCGGATGGTCATGGCGATGGCCGGAGCCGAGATGCTCGGCTTCTTCGGTGCCGGCGGACTGGGACTGCCTCAGATCGAGAGCGCTGTACGGGAGTTGGTCACTGAGCTTACGGGCGTGTCGAACTGGGGGGTGAACCTCATCCATTCCCCGTCCGAGGCCGAGTTGGAGTACCGCGTCGCGAAACTGCTGCTCCACTACGGGGTCCCCTGCATCTCGGTATCAGCCTTCATGGAACTGACTCCGGCGGTCGTGTTGTGCTCGGCGTCGGGGCTGCGGCGGGATGGGGAGGGCCGGATCGTGCGCCGTCGACGGATTCTCGCCAAGATTTCTCGGCCGGAGACAGCGGAGAGGTTTCTTTCCCCGGCACCCCAGAGTCTGCTGCGGCGACTGGTGGAGCTGGGGGAACTCACTGCCGAAGAGGCGGAACTGGCCGCCAGGGTGCCGATGGCCGAGGACATCACGGTGGAGTCCGACAGCGGTGGACATACCGACAACCGACCGCTGGGGTCGCTGTTGCCACGGATTCTGCTGCTGCGGGACGAGCTCACCCGGCGCTTCGGCTACGCCCGGAAGGTCCGGATCGGTGCCGCGGGCGGACTGGGCACGCCGACGGGAGTGGCCGCCGCCTTCGCCTTGGGGGCGGACTACGTGGTGACCGGATCGGTGAACCAGGTCGCCACGGAGGCCGGTATCTCCGAGGAGGCCAAGGCGATGCTGGCCGAGGCCGACATCGCCGATGTGGTCATGGCGCCCGCGGCCGACATGTTCGAGATGGGCATCAAGCTCCAAGTTCTGCGCCGCGGCACCATGTTCGCGCCCCGGGCAGGCCAGCTCTATGAGGCATACCAGGTACATGCCTCGCTGGAAGAGCTTCCGACAGCGCTGCGCACCAAACTCGAACGCGAGGTGCTGCGGGCGCCGATCGAGGAAGTCTGGGCCGCTACCCGGCAGTTCTGGCAGCAGCGTGATCCGGCGGAACTGGCCCGGGCGGAAGCCGATCCCAAACATCGCATGGCGCTGGTCTTCCGCTGGTACCTCGGCAACTCCAACCGCTGGGCCATCAGCGGGGACAGCGCCCGGCGCACCGACTACCAGATCTGGTGTGGTCCGGCGATGGGCGCGTTCAACCGGTGGACCGCGGGCAGCTTCCTCGCCGAACCGACCAACCGTTCGGTGGTGCAGATCGCTCTCAACCTGCTCGAAGGCGCAGCCGTCGTCACCCGCGCACACCAGCTCCGCACCTACGGCCTGCCGATAACGGCCTCGGCGTTCCACTTCACCCCGCGCCGTCTCGCATGACCGCACCGATCGGCAAGGAAAAAGAGCATGACCGACGCCCAATCCAGGCAGGTCCCCATCGCCGTGATCGGTATCGGCGCCCTGCTTCCCGGTTCACCGGACGCCGGAGAGTTCTGGCGCACCGTGGTAGCCGGGCGTGACGTGATCACCGATGTCCCGGCGCGCCGCTGGCTCGTCGAGGACTACTACGACCCTGACCCCGCCGCAGCGGACAAGACCTACGCCCGGCGCGGCGCGTTCCTGCCCGAAATCGACTTCGATCCGCTGGCCTACGGCATCCCCCCGAACACGCTTCCTGCCACGGACTCCAGCCAACTGCTGGCGCTGTCCGTGGCCGAGCAGGTCCTCATCGACTGTGACGCGCTGTCCACTGTGGACCGCGGGCGGGTCGGTGTCATCCTCGGCGCGGCTGGGTTGGAACTCCTGATCCAGATGAACGCGCGGATCCAACGCCCGGTATGGCTCAAGGCCATGCGGGAAAACGGCATTCCGGAGGCGGAGGCTCAGGCCGTCTGTGACCGAATCACCGAGCACTACACGCCCTGGCAGGAGTCGACCTTCCCAGGGCTGCTCTCCAACGTCATCGCGGGGCGGATCGCCAACAGGTTCGACCTGCACGGCACCAATCACACCACTGACGCCGCATGCGCCAGCTCGTTCGCGGCGCTGACCGCGGCGGTCGGCGAACTCGCGCTCGGCCGGGCCGACCTGATGCTCAGCGGCGGTGTCGATACCGACAACCACATCGGCGTGTTCTTGTGCTTCTCCAAGACGCCCGCTCTGTCGGCCAGCGGTGACTGCCGTCCCTTCTCGGCCGCCGCCGACGGCACGATGCTCGGCGAGGGCCTGGCGATGTATGCGTTGAAGCGTCTGGCCGATGCCGAAAGGGACGGCGACCGCGTCTACGCGGTGATCCGTGGTATCGGTACTTCCTCGGACGGCAAGGGAACCGCGATCTACTCGCCGCTGTCCGAAGGCCAGGCACGTGCCCTGCGGCGAGCCTACGCCGAGGCGGGTTACGGCCCGGGGACCGTTGAGCTGGTTGAAGGGCACGGCACGGGTACCGGTGCGGGCGACTCCGCGGAGTTCGCTGCGCTGCGCCATGTCTACGGGGAGTCCGGCCGGGCAGGCCGGCAATGGTGCGCACTGGGATCGGTCAAGTCCCAGATCGGGCACACCAAATGCGCCGCGGGCGCCGCAGGGCTACTGAAGACCGTGCTGGCCCTGCATCACAAGGTGCTGCCGCCGACGATCAAGGTTGACCAGCCCCATCCCGCGATGAACATCGGTGACAGCGCGTTCTACCTGAACACCCGGCCGCGACCGTGGGTGCGTGCCGGCGACCATCCGCGCCGCGCCGCGGTCTCGAGTTTCGGTTTCGGCGGCAGCAATTTCCACGTCACCTTGGAGGAGTACACCGCCAGGGCTGCTGACCGCCTGCCTTGGCGTGTCCGCACCGCCCCTTCCGAGCTGGTGGTTCTCAGCGGCGCGTCATCGAAGGCCGTGCTCGAGCGAGACTTCGACGGCGGCCGCGCGCTGGCCGACATCGCACGGGAGAGCCAGGCGGCATTCCGGGCCGATGATCCGGTACGGCTCGCCGTCGTCGCCACCGACACCGCAGACCTGCAACAAAAGCTCACCCACGCCGCCGTGCAGATCCGGCGGCAGCCCGACATGGCCTTCTCCGCCCCGAGCGGGATCCACTACGCCACCGGTGCTCCCGCCACCGACCGGATCGCCTTCCTCTTTCCTGGCCAGGGCGCCCAGTACATCAACATGGGCGCCGATCTGGCGATGACGGCGCCCTCGGCCCAGGCCGCGTGGGACCGCCTGGGCAGCATCGAGTTCGATGGACAGCCACTGCACCGCGTGGTCTTCCCACCACCCGCTTTCAACGACGAAGAGCGGGACGGCCAGAACTCTTTGCTGCGGGCAACCGAGTGGGCGCAGCCCGCGCTGGCGGTGCACAGCCTCGCACTCCTGGCGGTCATGCGCGGCCTCGGCTTGGAGCCGGACTGCGTTGCAGGGCACAGCTTCGGTGAGCTGACGGCGCTGCACGCGGCGGGCGCACTGGATGCCGAGGCATTGGTAGCTGTGGCCCGCAGGCGTGGCGAGTTGATGCGTGAGGCCGCGCGGGTGCCCGGTGCGATGCTGGCCGTCACGGCGGAGCGGGCGAGAGTCGAGACAGCTGTCACCAGCAGCGGCGCCACCGACGTGTGGCTGGCCAACCACAATTCACCGAGCCAGTTCGTGTTGTCCGGCGCCGCTGACACGATCGAGAGGATCGAGCGTGAACTCGCCGCCGATGGCATCGGCGCACGCCGCCTCAACGCCGCGACCGCTTTCCACACGCCGCTCGTTGCTGCGGCGAGTGAGCCATTGTTCGAGTTCTTGGGCGACGCGGCGATCCGCGAGCCCCGACTTCCGGTCTACAGCAACGCAGACGCGTCGACCTACCCCGCACAACCCGCCGCAATCCGCCGCAGGATCGCCGAACACCTCGCCGCCCCCGTGATGTTCAGCGACGAGATCGAAGCCATGTACGCCGCCGGTGCGCGGACCTTCGTCGAGGTCGGCGCGGGCGCCGGCCTTACCGGGCTGGTCGGGCAGATCCTCGGCGAGCGCGAGCACCTGGCGGTGAGCCTGGACCATCCGAAGCGCAACGGGGCCACCGCCCTTCACGAGGCACTCGGCCGCCTTGCCGTGCGCGGCGTGCGACTTGACTACGAACAACTGTGGGAGCCCTACGCGCCCCCCGTGGCAGCAGCAAAGGAGCGTAAACCCGCGATGACCGTGCCACTCAGCGGCACCAACCACGGCCAGGTCTACCCGCCTGAGGGCGGGGCCGGCGCACTGCCCGCACCAAACCCGCCCCGCCAGGAAGCGGCGGCCGTCCCCGCCGAGCGGGCACCCGTCGCCTCGGACTCCGGCGCGCACCCCGTGGATGCGAACTGGTTCGCCATGATGGAGAGTGCGCAGCGGCACATGGCGGAGACGCACACCGCCTGCCAGCGCATGCTGACCGAGAGCCACATGGCCTTCCTGAGGACGACCGAGTCCACTTTCGCCGCGCTGCTGGGCGGCCAGGCCGCCACAGAGACGGTCACCACTCCGATGGTGCCGGCGCCGGCGTTGCCGGCCTTGGAGATGGTTGAAGCACCTCAGGCACCCCTCGTTTCGAGGACGCTACCCACGCCACCCGCCATGGCCGAACCCGATGCGCCTCCGCCCTCTGACACATCCGCACCGGTGACGACTCCGGACACCTTCGGGGAGTTGCTGTTGTCGGTGGTGGCCGAGCGGACGGGGTATCCGGCCGCGATGCTCAACCTGGACATGGCCCTTGAATCGGATCTCGGAGTGGATTCGATCAAGCGGGTGGAGATTCTGTCAGCGTTGCGAGAGCACGTGGGTGATCTGCCCACGGTTGACGTGGCCCAGCTGGGCAGACTCCGCACCCTGCGGGAGATCGCCGACGGATTCACCACAGGTACGGCCCCGACGCAGGACACCGTCGGCGCGGCAGCGCCCACTGCACAGCCACCGGAGCTGGAGGAGCAGACCGAGCTCACCCGGCTCGCGGTTCGTGCGGTCGACACGCCTGCACCCGGGCTGGCGATGGCGGGGCTCGGGGACGGACCGATCGTGGTGACCGAGGACGGCTCCGGCGTTGCCGAACTGGTCGTGGCAGGGCTTACGGAATACGGCATCAGTGCCGACGTGGTGACCAGCGTGCCCGCAGACGTACGGGGGGTGGTGTACCTCGGTGGGCTCGCCGAACTCGATTCGCCGGAACAGGCGTTGGCGCGCCAGCAGGAGGCGTTCCAGGTGGCGCGCTCGGTCGCGGCCCACTTCGCCGAGCACGGCGGGCTGTTGGTAACCGTACAGGACACCGGCGGTGACTTCGGCCTCCGCGGCAGCCGACCCGAACGGATCTGGCTCGGCGGTATCGCCGCACTGGCCAGGACGGCAGCCAGGGAATGGCCCGCAGCCTCGGTGAAGGCCATCGACTGCGAACGTGGGGAACGCCCAGCCGAAGCCGTCGCGGCGGCGATCGTCGGGGAACTGCTGGGCGGCGGGCCGGCCCTGGAGGTCGGCCTGCGCGCCGACGGCACCCGCAGCACGCTGGCAGCGGTCCCGGCGCCCGTGGCGTCCGGCCTAGCGGCAAAGATCGGGCCGGACTCGGTGATCGTCGCCACCGGCGGCGCACGCGGGGTGACCGCGACGGCCATGCTGGAGCTGGCACGCACCTGCAAACCCCGAATCGTGCTCCTCGGCCGCACCGAACTCGTCACCGAACCCGCCGGCCTGGCCGCCGCCGGCGATGAGGCCACGCTCACTCGTGCTCTCGCCGAGCGTTCCGGCGGCAGTGGCGTGCCCGCGGCGGTCGCCGCGGAGGCCCGGCGGATTCTTGCGGCACGGGAGGTCCGGGCCACGGTGGCGGCGCTGGAGGAAGCCGGTTCGTCCGTCAGGTACCTGCCGGTGGACGTCCGGGACAGCGGTGTGCTGTCGGCCGCGCTGGCCGGGGTGCGTAGGGAGTGGGGGCCGGTCACCGGGATCGTGCACGGTGCGGGGGTGCTGGCCGACAAGCTGATCGCCGACAAGACCGACGAGCAGTTCCGGGCTGTGCTGGGCACGAAGGTCGACGGTCTGCGCGCGCTGCTCGCGGCGACCGAGGCGGATCCACTGGACGTCATCGTCTTGTTCTCCTCGGTTGCCGCGGTCCGCGGCAACGCCGGGCAGAGCGACTACGCCATCGCCAACGAGGTCCTCAACCAGGCGGCCGCCGCCGAAAGGGCTCGGCGGCCCGGATGCCTGGTACGGGCCCTCGCTTGGGGGCCGTGGCACGGCGGTATGGTCACCCCTGCATTGGCCGAGCACTTCGACCGCTCTGGTGTCCCGCTCATCCCGGTCGGACTGGGCGCCACGGCCTTCACCGCCGAGTTGGCCGATCCTTCCACTGACACGCGAGTAATCATCGCGGCAGGGGAGGACCTCGACCCCATGAACGCGACCAGCGGACCGGACGCCGCGGAGGTGCGTCTGTCCTCCCGTAGCCACCCCTACCTGGTCGACCATCAGATCGCGGGAAACCCGGTGCTGCCGGTGGCGCTGGCACTGGACCTCTTCGCCAGAGCCGCCGCGGCCTGGCGGCCCCCCGTGGACCTTCCCGTGCTACGTGACCTCCGTGTGTTCCACAAGGTCGTTCTGCCGGACCTCAACGGCCGCGGCCACCGGCTGGCCCTGCGCAGCCGTCCCGAACTCACCGGTTCGCTCTCGGAGTTGGCGGCCGAGCTGCTCGACGCGGACGGCACGCCGCACTTTCGCGCCGTACTGGATTTCGGGGCACGCTCTCCGCAGCCGGCGGAGTGGAGCGTTCCGGGCGGTATGGCTCCGTTGCCCCGTGAAGAGATCTACGACGGCCGGGTGCTCTTCCACGGATCGGGGTTCCAGGCCATCCGCTCGGTGCGGGGAATCTCCGCTCATGGCGCCGAGGGTGAAGTGACCGGTCTACGTGAGCTCGGCTGGGAAGGAGACAACTGGCAACTCGACCCGGGTGCGTTGGACGGCGGGCTGCAACTGGCCGGGCTGTGGGCCGAGAGTGTGTTGGGGGAGGCCAACCTGCCCATGGCCGTCGCGGAGTGCCGGGTATACCGGCGCGGTCCGGTCCCGGCGCCTGCTCGGTGCGTGGTGCGAGCACGCAAGGTCCACGAGACCGGCGCGCGCTGTGATCTGGCGTTGCTCGACCAGGACGGGAAGCCCTGGATGGAACTGCTCGGGGTGGAGCTCGTCCGCCGCCCCGACTGAATTCACCTCGCCGTTCCCCTCCGCATTCGTGAAGAGAGACTGGCATGTCATTCCAACCGATCGCCATTGTCGGCCGCGGATGCGTACTGCCCGACGCGCTGGACCCGGACACTTTCTGGGACAACATCGCTGAGGGGCGATGCAGCCTGTCGCCCGTGCGGGACGGCCGCTGGCGCCTGTCTCACCGGTGGGCCATGGGTACCGTTGAGGACCACCTCGACCGCACCTGGACCGACGTCGGCGGCTACGTCCAGGACTTCGAGCGAGAGTTTGACCCAGCCGGTTTTCTCGTGGACCCGGGCGAGATCCTTGCACTGGACCCACTGTTCCAGTGGGTGCTGCACGGCACCCGGCAGGCACTCCGCGAGGCCGGACGGGACGGACCGCTGCACCGCGCGGGACTGGTGCTCGGCAATCTGTCCTATCCCACCAGCGCCGGAGCGGCCTTCGCCGAGCACGTTCTGCTCTCCTCGGGAGACCCGATGCTGCTGAACGCGGCGCATCGAACCCCGCCCGATGCACGCAACAGGTTCTCCTCGGGGCTACCAGCTCATTTCACCGCACGCGCACTGGGGCTTGGCGCGGGAGCCTTCGCGCTCGACGCCGCCTGCGCCTCCTCGCTGTATGCGATCAAGCTGGCATGTGACCGCCTGCACGACGGCACAGCCGACCTGATGGTGGCGGGGGCGGTCAACCGGGTCGACAACCTGTTCCTGCATGTGGGGCTGTGCGGGTTGTCCGCGGTAAGCCGCAGCAGCCGCAGCCGGCCCTTCCACCGAGAGGCCGACGGGTTGCTGCATGGCGAGGGTGCAGGGTTCGTCGCACTGATGCGCCTGTCCGACGCGCTCGCGGCCGACAGCCCCGTTCTCGGTGTGATCCGCGGGGTCGGGCTGTCCAACGACGGCCGTGGCCGTGGCCTGCTCACCCCGGCCGAAGAAGGGCAGGAACAAGCGATGCGCCTGGCCTACTCCCAGGCAGATGTGGCGCCCGAGACCGTCTCACTGCTGGAGTGCCACGCCACGGGTACTCCGATCGGGGACGCCACAGAGGTCCGCAGCACCGCCACGGTCTTCGCCGACAGTACCGACCTGCCCATCGGCTCGGTGAAGTCCAATATCGGACACCTGCTGGCCCCGGCAGGCGCGAGTGGACTGCTCAAGGTACTGGGCGCGATGCGGGCAGGCATCCGCCCGGCGACGCTGGCGGCAGCGGACCCGCTCGACGAACTGACCGGCACCCCGCTGCGCGTGCTGAACGAGTCCGAGCCATGGCAGGGGCTTCGTCGGGCCGCAGTGAGCGCCTTCGGCTTCGGCGGCACCAACGCCCATCTGATCGTCGACGCCTGGGACGCGGACAGCGGTGCCGTACTTCCGGCGCCGTCCACAACGAAGGCGCCGAACGCGGAGGTGGCGATCGTGGCCATCGGCGCCAGGGTCGGAGACGGGGCCGGAGCCGAAGACTTCCGCCGCGCAGTACTCGGCGGCCGACGGTGCGGCCCGGCGACGACGGTCAACGTGGCGCTGCCAGGGTTGTCCTTCCCGCCACGTGCCGTAGAACGGACGTTGCCGCAGCAGCTTCAGATTCTGGAGGCGGCGAGGGAAGCGGTGCGAGACGTGGATCTGCCCCGCGAGCGGACCATGGTGCTGGTCGGGATGGGTGTGGATCCGCAGATCGCCCGTGCCAACGCGCGCTTGCTGGCGCCGCAATGGCTGGAGGAGGCCGGGAGCCCGGCCGACTCACAGATGGTCGAGCGGGTCAGGAACGCCCTTGCCCCGCCCTTGGAGCCCGAGCGGGTCGTCGGCAGCCTGCCGAATCTCATCGCGAACCGGATCAATACCCAGCTCGACTTGGCGGGCCCGGGCTTCACCGTCTCAGCGGAGGAGGCATCGGGTCTTGTCGCGCTGGACCTCGCGGCTCGCGCCCTCCGCACGGGGGAGGTGGATGCCGCGCTCGTCGGCGCCGTGGACCTCGTACGCGACCCGGTCCATGAGGCGGCGCTGACCGGACTCGGGCACGAGGCCGACACCGGGGATGCGGCCGTGGCGATGGTCCTCAAACGCCTCAGCGACGCCCGCAGGGACGGCGACGCCGTGCTGTCCGTCCTCGACGACGACACGGTCGCCGAACCGGGGCTGATCATCGGTGACGGCGCCGACTACGACCCGACGGACCTTGTCGGCCGTGCCCACGCCGCGCACGGACTGCTGTGCGTCGCGGTGGGCGCAACCGCCCTGTGCCACCGCGCACGACCACAGACGGCGGCTCCCGCCAGGATCGAACCGGGACTGAACACCGCCGAGATCGTGGTCACGCCGATCGAGGCGCCGCCGGTCCGGATCAGGCTGCGGTCCGGCGACACCGTGCCATGGGCATCCGGAGCCGCGCCCAGACTGCACGTCTATTCCGGCCGAGACCGTAGGGAAATCCTCGCCGCACTCGACGAAGACACCGAGTCGTCCGACGGCCCTGCGCGCCTGACCCTGGTGTCCGAAGGCGACAGCGCCGCACACCGCAACGCTGCGCGCCGCTGGCTCGCCGACGGCGGTGCCAGGCCGTCCGGCGTCTTCTACCGAGACACCCCGGTGACCGGTGAGCTGGCTTTCGTCTACACGAACGGATCGGCTGCCTACCAGGGCATGGGCCGCGAACTGCTGTTGGCGCTGCCCACCCTCGCGTCCGGGCATGCCAGGGCGTGGCCGCGCGCCGATGCGGCACCTTCGGTGCTCGACCAAATGTGGGGTGCCGCCGCGCTGGCCACGGTGCACACCGAACTCACCCGCGGGCTGCTCCGGCTGAGCCCGGACGCTGCCATCGGCTACTCATCCGGTGAGTCGGCCGCCCTGGCGGCCCTCGGGGCCTGGCGCGACGTCGAGGAGCTGTACCAGGACAGCCGGGCAAGCAGTCTGTTCACCACCGAACTCACCGGAGCGCTGCACGCGGTGCGTCGCGCGTGGGATCGCCTCGGCGTGCACGGCGACCGGTGGTCCAGCTACCTGGTCAACGCCCCATTGGAGCGGGTCCGCGCGGCGCTGGCGAACGAGGCCGTGGTGCACCTGATGGCGATCAATGCGCCCGACGTGTGCGTGATCGGCGGTGAGGCGCGGGCCTGCGCCGCGGTCGTGGCCCGGCTCGGCGCCACCGCTGCCCTTCCGATCGACTACCAACTGGCCGCACACGCCCCGGAACTCGCTGAGGTCCGCGACCAGTCGAGGCGACTGCACCTGCGTCCCACCACCGAGGTGCCGGGCGTGCGCTTCTACAGCGGGAGCAGCACTCGCCCCTACATCGTGACGGCCGAACGCGTCGCCGATGCCATCACCGCGCAGGGCCTCGGCACGATCGACTTCGCCGGCACCATCGAGCGGGCATGGGCCGACGGTGTCCGTGTATTCGTCGAGCACGGCCCGCGCGGCCTGTGCACCGGATGGATCAAGCGCATTCTCGGCGACCGCGAGCACATCGCCGTGGCACTGGACGCCTCCGAGGGCAGCGGACTGCAGCAGCCATGTCTGGCCATCGCTGAGCTCGTCGCCGCCGGCGTGCCCGTGCACGCCGAGGCATTTTTCGACCAGCTGCAAGCCGCACGCCCCGATACGGCCGAGACCGGGCCCACCATTGCACTGCCCGCCCACTGGGATGTCGTCCTGCCCTCGCTCGCACAGCCTGCGGAGATCATGCCGAAGGCCCCTCGGCTGACTCCTGCCCCGCTCCACGAACCCGCCCCGCCCGTGGTGGTCGAGGTCCCCACCCAACCCGTTTCTGCTGCAACGCCGCTGCCGACCGACGTGCGCACGCTCATCGCCCAACAGAGCCACCGGGTGATCGCGCTGCACCACGATGTCCTCGCCCAGCACGTGCAGACTCACCAGCGCTTCCTGCACGCCAGGGCACAATTGCTTGCCTCAATGGCCCGCGTGGCGCGAGCAGGCAGGGCCCCGATGCCCTC
Source organism: Streptomyces sp. CT34 (assembly GCF_000805335.1). Lineage (GTDB taxonomy): Bacteria > Actinomycetota > Actinomycetes > Streptomycetales > Streptomycetaceae > Streptomyces. Next base: position 7,629,326 of record NZ_KN708638.1, read on the forward strand.
CACAGGGTTCTTGCCCCCACCTCGCCCACCCCTTTCCCCGCCGCCCGTCGCATCCCCCTCGCAATTGCCCCTGCCAGGGCCGAAGTTCGACCGGGCCCAGCTGGAGTACCTTGCCGCACAACGCATCTCCACCCTGTTCGGGCCGAGGTTCGCCGCACAGGACCAGCACGCGGTGCAGACCCGGATGCCCGAACCACCGATGCTGCTCGTCGACCGGGTCACCGGCATCGACGCTCGCCCCGCCGCGTTGGCCGAGCTCGGCCCCGCACACGCCACCGGCACGATCTGGACCGAGACAGACGTCCGCCTGGACAGCTGGTATCTGGACGCCACAGGGCGCATCCCGGCCGGGCTGATGATCGAGGCCGGTCAGGCAGACCTCCTGCTGATCAGTTGGCTGGGCATCGACCTGATCAACCGCGGAGAGCGGGCATACCGACTGCTCGGCTGCGAGCTGACCTACCACGGCAGCCCGCCCGAGGCGGGAGAGACCCTGCGGTATGAGATCCGCATCGACCGGCACGCCGAGCACGACGGCGTCCGCCTGTTCTTCTTCCGGTACGACTGCTACGTCGGGGACGAACTCCGGCTGAGTGTCCGTAACGGACAGGCCGGCTTCTTCACTCGGGCAGAGCTGGCCGGTACCGAGGGATTGCGCTGGGATCCCGCCGAGTGCGCGCCTCTTCCGGAGCTGCCACTGGATGCCCCGGTCCAACGGTGCACGCGGTTGAGCTTCACCGCCGAGCATGTACGGGCCTTCGCCGCCGGGCGACCCGCAGACTGCTTCGGCCCCGGCTGGGATCTCACCCGGGCACATGTGCGCTCCCCGCGCATCGACGGCGGCCGTCTGCTGCTCCTTTCCGAGGTGACCGAGTTCGACCCGGTCGGCGGCCCTTGGGGGCGGGGCTACCTGCGCGCCCAGACACCGGTTTCCCCCGATGACTGGTTCTTCGACGGGCACTTCAAGAACGACCCGTGTATGCCGGGCACCCTGATGCTCCAGGGCGGGTTGCAGGTGATGGCCTTCTACCTCGCTGCTCTGGGCTGCACCATCGACCGGGACGGCTGGCGCTTCGAGGCCGTTGACGGGCAGCCCTTCCACGTTCGCTGCCGTGGACAGGTCGGCCCGGGCAGCAGGAAGGTCGTGTACGAGGTGTTCGTGCATGGCGTCTCCACCGGCCCGGTGCCGACCCTGCACGCTGACATTCTGGGCACCGTCGACGGAGTCAAGGCATTCCACGGCCACCACATCGCACTCCGTCTGGTGCCCGACTGGCCGCTGCCGTACTGGCGGCAGCTCGGCGGCCGCATCGAACAGACCAGTGGAATTCCCGTACCCCTGGCCACACTTGGTGGCCTGGCCGACTGCCACGAGCCCGCGGCGGTGGTAGCCCAGAACGACGGATTCCCCTTCGACTACCCTTCACTGCTGGCATGCGCGTGGGGCAAGCCGAGCGCGATGTTCGGTGCCATGTACGCACCCTTCGACAGCACCCGCAAGGTCGCACGACTGCCGGGACCGCCGTACCACTTCATGACCCGCATCGTCTCCGTGACCGGACCACAGGGCGGGATACAGCAGGGCAGCCGTGTCGTCGCCGAATACGAGGTGCCCGAGCAAGCTTGGTACTTCGAACAGAACCACAGCGCGGTGATGCCCCTTGCCGTACTGATGGAAATCGCCCTACAACCGTGCGGTTGGCTGGCCTCGTACGTGGGCAGCGCTCTGACCACCGAGAGCGAGTTGCTTTTCCGCAACCTGGATGGCTCCGGGACGGTCACCGGTGAGGTGACCCCGGCGACCCGGACCGTGCGCACTCATGCCGAGCTGACCCACATCTCCCGCATCGGCGAGGTGATCATCGAGTCGTTCACGGTGCGGTGTACCGCGGACAACGACGAGCTCTTCACGTTGTCCACCGTGTGCGGATTCTTTCCGCCCTCGGCGTTCGAGAACCAGCCGGGGCTGTCGGCCTCGGAGACCGAGCGGGACCGGCTGACGGCACCGAGTGATTTTGCGGTCGATCTCACGACGCGACCGGCCCGCTACTTCACCGGGGCGGCATGCCTGCCCGGCCCGATGCTGCTGATGCTCGACCGCATCACCGGCTACTGGCCCGAAGGCGGCAGCGCGGGACTCGGTCTGGTGCGTTCGGAGAAGGATGTCGATGCCGGGGAGTGGTTCTTCACAGCGCATTTCTTCCAGGACCCGGTACAGCCAGGCTCCCTCGGTATCGAAGCCATGTGCCAGCTTCTCCAGTTCTGTCTCATCGAGCGGGGCCTCACCTCGGATATGCCGCATCCCCGGTTCGAGCCGGTGTCGCTCGATCAGGAGATGGTCTGGAAATACCGAGGCCAGATCACCCCGGCCAACCGGTTGATCCGGGTGGAGCTGGAAATTCTGGAGGTCGGCCACGACACCCGCGGATGCTACGCGGTCGCCGACGCCCGTCTGTGGGCGGACGAAACCTGCATCTACGACGTTCACCGCATCGGGATGCGAGTCGTGTCCGGAGGCGGTCCACCGGCGGTGGTGGACCACGTGCTCGACCCCGCGGTCGACACCTGGCTGGCCGACCACTGTCCGACCTGGACGGACCCCTTGCTACCGATGATGTCTGTCGTCGACCGACTCGCCCGGGCCGCGGCCGACTTCACCGGCCAAGACGTGGTCGCCGTGCGAGACGTCCAACTCCGGCGTTGGATTTCGGTCTCCGAGATCATTCGGCTACGGACCGAGGCGGAACACGGTCCGGCCGGGCTGGTGGTGAAACTGCTTCTGTGGCGTGAGGCCGCCAACGCCGCGTTGTCCCGATTCGAAGAGGTGGCGCGGGCGATCGTTCTGGTGGGCACCCCGCCCGCCAGGCGACCACACCGATTCGCCGCGCTGCCCGACGCGGTGGCCCAGCCCGACCCGTACACGTCCGCGGAGCTCTTCCACGGCCCGTCGTTCCAGTACCTGAGATCACTGGCGATCGGCGCAAGCGGATCGTCCGCCGTGCTGGACGCCAACCGTGGCTCGGTTCCCAGGGGTTACCTGAACCAGGGGCTGCTGGACGCCGGGGTCCAGGCGATCCCACACCAGAGCCTGTGGCGCTGGGCACCGGAGATCTGTGACGGCAAGGCCGGCATCCCGCTGCGGGTGGCCTCACTGGAGCTGTTCGACACCCTGCCCTCGGACGGAGCGGTCGAGGTCGAGGCTCGCTTCGCCGGGTTCCCGGCCGGGGACGGATCGTTGCCTGAATTCGATGTCCAGTTCTGTCTGGGCGAGCGGGTCGTCGCGACGCTGCGGCTGATCGACGCCCTGATGCCGCTGGGGCCGGTCGCCGCCGCAACGCCGGTCGAGCGTAGGGCATTCTTCAGTCGCCGCAGCGCGGGGCGTGGGGCGGGACTGTCCAGGACCACGAACGGAAGGACCGAATTGACTGCGGAGGAAGCACAGCAACTGGAGTGGATCCCCGGCATGGCCCATGTGTTGGGACTCCCGACCGGCGCTCGGGTGGGCGAGCACGTGGCAGTCATTGCGGTCAAAGAGCACGTCGGCCGTCTGGCAGGAGTGCATCCGTGCCTCGTGTACGTGAGTGCGGATCTCCGGTCGGCCCAGGTTTCCGGGCAGCGCTATGCCGTTGATGTGGTCCAGGAAGGGGACAGAGTCACCGTCCGTTCGACGGGAGAGTGAAGACTGGCCTGTCAGGGGCGGCTGCGCAGTAGGACTCGGTGGGGGCGTCGGTAGCGAGCCTGTTCGGGCGGGCTCGCCTGAGGTGGCGCGCCGGCGGTCTTGGCGTACTGGCGAACTCCGCGGGGATCGTGTGCGGGGGCTTGGTCCGTGACAGGCCCGGAAGTGTTGATGCGCAAGATGCCCATATCCGGATGAAGCGCCGTAATGAGCCGAACGACATTCTTACGCCCTGGTGAGCGGGAGGGGGGTCACCCGGCCATCGATCCTCGTGCCGGGCGACCCTGTTGTTCCTCTTAGAAGAATCCAAGTTTCTTGGGCGAGTAGCTACAGAAGATGTTCTTGGTCTGCTGGTAGTGGTCCAGCATCATCTTGTGGTTCTCGCGGCCGATGCCGGACTGCTTGTAGCCGCCGAAGGCCGCGTGGGCGGGGTAGGCGTGGTAGCAGTTGGTCCACACCCGGCCGGCCTGGATGGCGCGGCCGGCGCGGTAGGCGGTGGAGCCGTCCCGGGTCCAGACGCCCGCGCCCAGCCCGTAGAGCGTGTCGTTGGCGATGCCGATCGCGTCGTCGAAGTCGCTGAACGGTGCCACCGCCACCACCGGGCCGAAGATCTCCTCCTGGAAGATCCGCATGTCGTTGTTGCCCTCGAAGATCGTCGGGCGGACGTAGTAGCCGCCCTCCAGTTCGCCGCCCAACTCGGCACGGGTGCCGCCGGTCAGGACCCGGGCGCCCTCCTTCTGGCCGATGTCGAAGTAGGAGAGGATCTTCTCCAGTTGGTCGTTGGACGCCTGCGCGCCGATCATGGTGTCGGTGTCGAGGGGGTGGCCCTGGACGATCTGCTCGGTGCGGGCCACGCCGGCCGCCAGGAAGTCCGCATAGTGCCCGCGCTGGATCAGCGCGCGGGACGGGCAGGTGCACACCTCGCCCTGGTTGAGGGCGAACATGGTGAAGCCTTCGAGGGCCTTGTCGTGGAAGTCGTCCGTCGCCGCGGAGACGTCGTCGAAGAAGATGTTGGGGCTCTTGCCGCCCAACTCCAGTGTCACCGGGCGCAGATGCTCCGACGCGTACTGCATGATCAGCCGGCCGGTGGTGGTCTCGCCGGTGAAGGCGACCTTCGCCACCCGCGGGCTGGAGGCCAGCGGTTTGCCCGCCTCCACGCCGAAGCCGTTGACGATGTTGACGACGCCGGGCGGCAGCAGGTCGGCGATCAGGCTCATGAGGAAGTGCACCGAGGAGGGGGTCTGTTCGGCCGGCTTGAGGACCACCGCGTTGCCCGCCGCCAGGGCCGGGGCCAGCTTCCAAGTGGCCATCAGAATGGGGAAGTTCCAGGGGATGATCTGGCCGACGACGCCCAGCGGTTCGTGGAAGTGGTAGGCGACGGTGTCCGCGTCGATCTCCGAGAGGGTGCCTTCCTGTGCGCGCACCGCGCCCGCGAAATACCGGAAGTGGTCGATGGCGAGCGGGATGTCGGCCGCCAGCGCCTCCCGTACGGGCTTGCCGTTCTCCCAGCTCTCGGCGACCGCCAGCTCCTCCAGGTGCTGTTCCATCCGGTCGGCGATCTTGTTGAGGACGGCGGCGCGCTCGGCGGCCGGGGTGCGGGCCCAGCCGGGCGCCGCCGCGTGGGCGGCGTCCAGCGCGCGCTCGACGTCCTCGGCGGTGCCGCGGGCGATCTCGGTGAACGGCTGCCCGTTGACCGGGGTCGGGTTCTCGAAGTACCGGCCCTGGGCGGGTGCCACGAACTCGCCGCCGATCCAGTGGTCGTAGCGGCTCCGGTAGCTCATGACGGCATCGGCGGAACCCGGGCTGGCGTAGCGTGCCATGGGGCGGCCTCCCAAATCGTGCGCTCGGTGCGGTGCCCGTCGCCTCGGTGCGGCGGGTGCTGGGGGAGGAGGCTAGAGCGGGGGACGTTGCGGGAAGGTTGCGCGGGGGAGTGGGCCCGGGGGAGGGGCCGGTGGTCGGTGCGTCCTACGAGCCACGCGGCAGGCCGTAGGCGGTGCGGAGCCGTCCCGCCGCGGCACGGGACGCGGTGCGCGCCGGGGAGCGCTCCGGGAGGGCGTCCACCAGGGCCTCCCAGATCTCCAGGTCGTGCTCGCCCCAAGGGGTCCGCGACCAGGCGCGCAGCTGGTCGGGGTCGCGGGCGGACAGCAGCGCCCGCCGGAGCCGGTCCTCCAGCGCCGCGCGCAGCCGCCGGATACCGGGCGCCTCCGACGAGGGCAGCAGCGGGCCGCGGTACGCATCGAGCGCGGCGGCCGGATCACCGCCCGCCAACTCCCGTTCCACGGCGTCCAGATCGGTCTCCACCGGCCGGTCGAGCCGGTACGGACGGGAGTGCAGCAGCGGGCCGACCAGCTGCCGCAGCCGGGACAGCTCGGCACGCAGCGTCACCGGGCGCATCTCGCGCTCGCCGTAGAGGAGCACGGACAGCTGATCTCCCGTCAGGCCGTCCGGGTGCCGGGCCAGCAGCAGCATGATCTCGCTGTGTCGGCGCCCGAGGCGCAGCCGTTCGCCGTCCCGGAGCAGTAGCGCCTCGTCCCGGCCGAGCGCCGCCAGGCAGGCCCCAGAATCCCCCAACTCTCCTGTGCAGGTGGCGAGATGGGCCTCGGCGGCGCGGGCGGTGGCCTGGACCAGAGCCAGGCTGTGCGGGCTGGCGAGATGGTCGCCGCCGGAGATGTCCACCGCGCCCAGCAGCCGCCCGGTCCGCAGGTCGTGCAGGGGTGCCGCGGCGCATGTCCACGGCTGCACCCGCCGGTTGTAGTGCTCGGCGGCGAAGATCTGTACCGCGTGGTCGGCGGCCAGCGCGGTGCCCGGCGCGTTCGTCCCCGCGTGCCGTTCGTCCCAGCGCGCCCCCACCACGAAGTTCATCCGCTCGGCGCGCCGCACCACGCCGGGGTGCCCCTCGACCCACAGCAGCCGCCCCTGCGGATCGCACACCGCCAGCAGATGGGCCCCGTCGTGCGCGATGCTGCCCAGCAGCTCCCGGAAGACCGGCATCGCACGGGCCAGTGGATGGGCGTCCCGGTAGCTGCGGAGCGTGGGTTCGTCGAGTTCGACGGGGGCCGCGCCGTCCGAGGTGGCGTGTGCGCGGGCCGAGCGGCGCCAGGAGTCGGCGACGACCTGCCGGACCGGCGGCGACACGGTCCCGTCGGCCAGGAACGCCTCGTGCGCCCGCCGTACCGTACGGATGCGTTCGGCCGGGTCGGCGCCCGCCTCCATCGCCAGCCACGGGTTGACCACGCGTCACCTCTTCGTCACGGCTCCTGCCCCGGTACGCCGATGGTGCTCGTACGGGGCGGAGCCGTAAACCCCGCCCGGCGTCCCGGTCAGCCGGCGGTGCCGCCCCGTCCGCCGCCCGCCTGGAGCCGCAGCCCCTTCGCGACGATCAGGTCCGAGCTGACCAGTGCCTGTTCGGCGGTCACCCGCGTCATGTAGACGAACGGCGGGACGACCGGCGGGACCGGGAGGGTGTCGGGGGTGAAGGTGAGGCAGACCGCGCCTTCCAGGCAGCCGCTGAACTTGGTGAGATAGAGGGTTACCTGGCCTTTGAGGTTCAACGCATCGGAATTCAGGCGGAGTTGCGGTCCCTGTGCGTCGCGGGTGGTGAGGCGGTAGTCGGTCAGCGACGCCGCCTTCATCCTCAGCACCATCACCTTGAGCGGGCCGCCGGCCGTTTCCACCGTGGTGACCCCGGCGAGGGTGAAGCCCTGCGGGGCGAACATGGTGGTGGTCACGGTCGGCGGGACCGGCGGCGCCGGTGGCCCGGCCGCACCGGCCTTCTGCACCGGGCCGCCGACGGCGGTGAGCAGCGCGACCGGCAGGCCGACGGCGAGCGCCTTGCTGCCGGTGCCGCGGCGGGCCGGCGCTGTGCCCGCGGGCGCGGCACCCTCCACCTCCGCCGACCGGCCCGCGGGTCCGGTGCCCCCCTTCCGCCCGGCCCCCGCGCCGTCGCCGGCGTCCGGTGCCGGCGTCCATCCGAACCCCATCGCGCTGCCCGCGATCCCCAGTCCCATACCGACCAGGAACCCGCCGAGATTGGTCGCGGCGAACGACAGCACCGAAAGGATCAGCGCATTGACGCTCACGTAGTGGTGTGCGGCCGGGGCGCACCACAGGAACAACCCGGCCACCATCAGCGCCAGTCCGATGCCCAGCGCGGCCAGTCCGCCCAGTCCCAGGCTCACCAGCACGGTCAGCGGGGAGAGCGGGACCAGCAGCAGCTCCGCCCCGCCGAGCAGGAGCAGCAGCCCGGCCCAGAACGGCCGGGTGCGCCGCCAGCGCCGCAGTACCGCCCGCCGCTCGGGCCACGGCAGGGCGTCCTCCAGCCGGGCGCCCCACCGTGCGCGCCGCGCGCTCAGAAACACTTCTCGCCGTCCAGGCTGACACTCACCCGCATCCCCTTGAGGCGGAAGTTGCCGCCGGTGGCCGACCAGGCATGCGACCGGACGCCGGCCACCTCGATGTTCCCGGCCTGGAGCCCGAACTTGCCCCTCGGCCCCCTGACGCCCGGTACGGCGTCCAGCGAGCCCGCGTCCCGGCCGATCTGCGCGGTGCCGAACCGGGCGTCGCCCACCAGGTCCTCGCCGTCGATGACCAGGCTGTCGGCGCTGACCGGTCCCGCCGTGCCACCGGCCGTCAGCTTGAACACCACCGTGCCCACCGGCGTTCTGACCTGCGCCGCCTGGCAGATGTCGGCGAGGCTCGCCCGGCCGATCCCGAGCAGCGCGACCGGATGGCCGTGGTCGTCCGCGTCGCGGTCGGTGTGGACGTACGACGAGAGGCCGTTGCTGCTCAACCTGCCCGATGCGACCTGGAAGTTGGTGCCGGACACCGCGAAGGACGCGGCCAGTGCGCCCTGTGCCATCACCGCCGCCAGCGTGCCCACGGTGAGCACGGCGGGCAGTGCCACCGCGGCGGTCTTCTTCCAGGAGGTCCGCCCTTCGGGCGCCCTGCCGATCGATGTGCTCACTGCGTCCTCCCCGGGGCAGCGGTCGAATGCGCGAGGGAAGTGCTTCATGGAGCCCCTGCGGTGCCAGGACCACAGGTCGGAAGGGCAGCATGACGTTCTGTCATACTGCGCAAAACTCTTGGCAGTTGGAGACTAGGGCGGATTTTGAATAAGAGTCAACAGGGTAGACGGGCGGGCTCTCCGGCCGCCCGTCCCACCGAGCGGTCCCAGGCACGTCGCGCCGAACTGATCGCCACCGGACGGAAGTTATTCGCCGACACCTCCTACGACGCGCTGTCCATGGATGACATCGCGCGCCAGGCAGGTGTCGCCAAGGGGCTGATCTACTACTACTTCACCAACAAGCGCGGCTACTACCTGGCGATCATCGAGGACGCGGTCGCCGAGCTGGTCGAACGCGCCGGCAGCACCCACGACCTGCCGCCCGTCGAACGCGTCCAGCGCACCGTCGACGGCTATCTGCGCTACGCCCAGCACCACCAGGCCGCCTACCGCGCGATCGTCACCGGCGGGGTCGGATTCGACGCCGAGGTGCTGGCCATCCGCGCCTCCGTGCGCGCCAGGCTGCTGAGCACCATCGCTCTCGGTGCCTGGGGCAGCGAGGACATTCCGCCGCTCGCGCGTACCGCGCTGACCGGCTGGCTCTCCAGCGTGGAGGGCGTCACCCTGGAATGGATCGAGGAGCAGGAAGTGCCGCGGGAGACCGTGGTGTCGCTGCTGGTCCGCGGCCTGGGCGACACCCTCCGGCTGATAGAGGAGTACGAGCCGGCCTGCCCGGCACCACCCCGGCTGCGCACCTGACGCTTCGTCAAAATCCATGGCATGTCAGGGAAGCGGGCGGGAGGTCGTCGCCTCCCGCCCGCGTGACCGCGCGTACCGGCAGGGCTACTTGATCGCCTTGATCAGGTCGCCGTTCGCGGTGTCGCCGCTCAGCTCCCAGAAGAAGGTGCCGCCCAGCCCCTGGGCGTCCTTGAAGGCCATCTTGGTACCGATGGTGTCCGGGGTGTCGTAACTCCACCACTGGTCACCGCACTTGGCGTAGGCGGTGCCGCCCACCGTGCCGGTGGTCGGGCAGCGGTCCTTGAGCACCTTGTAGTCGTCGATGCCCGCCTCGTAGGTGCCCGGGGCCGCGCCGGTCGCCGTACCGCCCGGCGCGTCCTGGGTGACGCCGGACCAGCCGCGGCCGTAGAAGCCGAGGCCCAGCAGCAGCTTGTCCGACGGGACGCCGAGCTTCTTGAGCTTGGTGATGGTGTCGGTGGTGTTGAACCCGGCCTTCGGGATGCCGTTGTACGCCGTGAGCGGGGAGTGCGGGGCCGTCGGGCCCTTGGCGTCCCAGGCACCGAAGTAGTCGTAGGTCATCGGGTCGTACCAGTCGACGTACTGGGCCGCGCCCGCGTAGTCGGCGGCGTCCATCTTGCCGCCGTCCGAGGCGTCAGCGGTGATCGCCGCGGTGAGCAGGTTGTTCTGTCCGAACTTCGCCCGCAGCGCCTTCAGTACGCCGGTGAAGGCGTCCTTCCCGCTGGTGTCGCAGGTCAGCCCGCAGGCGTTGGGGTACTCCCAGTCGATGTCGATACCGTCGAAGACATCCGCCCAGCGCGGGTCCTTGACCAGGTCGTAGCAGGACTGGGCGAACGCCTCCGGGTTCCGGGCGGCCTCGCCGAAGCCGCCCGACCAGGTCCAGCCACCGAACGACCACAGCACCTTGAGGCCGGGGTGCAGCTTCTTGAGCTTGCGCAGCTGGTTGAAGTTGCCGCGCAGGCCGTTGGGGTCGTCCCAGGTGTCGGCCTTGCCGTCGACGCTCTGGTCGGCGGTGAACGCCTTGTCGTAGTCGGCGTAGGAGTCGCCGACGGCGCACTTGCCGCCCTGGACGTTGCCGAAGGCGTAGTTGATGTGCGTGAGCTTGTCCGCGGATCCGGAGGTCTCGATGTTCTTGACCTGGTAGTTGCGGCCGTAGGTACCCCAGTCGATGAAGTAGCCGACGACCTTGTCGCCGCCCGCCGCGGGCTGCGCCGCCGCCGTGACCGGGTGGCCGGCGGTGGGGGTGGTGGGTGACGGCGACAAGGAGGGGTACCGCGAAGCGGTTCCTGCCGGGGTGGTGGTGGGTGACGGGTGGGCGGAGGCGGGTGCGGCGAAGAGGGTGCCGGCCAGGGCCGCCGTACACAGCGCGGTCGCGGCGGCGATCAGCCTGCGTGGTGATCGCTTTCGGTGCGGTCTGAGCATGTCGTCTCCTCGGAGGGGGCGAGGGTGGAGCCTGACCTGCGTTCCGAATTGGCATGAACGCGTGGAACGTTGAGGAGAAGGTAGAAGGACTAGACCACTGCGTCAATGGTTCGGACCAATTGCGCGACCGTCGGGTGCCGCGGGCCAAGTGGGCCGGATCCGCACCGGGATCGATGATCAACCCGTGACGCGGGGCCTCCGATCGGGCATACTCCTAGCGCCACAGCCGCAGGTCATCGCCATTCCGCGATCCGGAGGCGATCATCGGCCAGGCACTACGGAAACCGGCGCCGCCGCCCACCCCGCGCGCGTCGCCGCAGCGCCCGACAGGGAGGAGAGCGCCGCCATGACCGACTACGGCCCCCCGCCGGTGGACCGCAGGCTGCCCACCGAGGAAGCCCGGGACCTGATGACCCTGGTCCGTGAACTCGCCGAGCGCGAGATCCGGCCCACGGCCGCCGAGGAGGAGGAAGCCGGCCGCTTCCCGCGCGAGCTCTTCCGTCTGCTCTCGGAATCGGGACTGCTCTCCCTGCCGTACGCCGAGGAATTCGGCGGCGGCGACCAGCCCTACGAGGTCTACCTCCAGGTCCTCGAAGAGCTCGCGGCGGCCCGGCTCACCGTCGGCCTCGGCGTCAGCGTGCACACCCTCGCCTGTCACGCGCTCGCCGGATACGGCACCAAGGAGCAGCGGGCCGAGCACCTCCCGGCCATGCTCGGCGGCGGACTCCTCGGTGCGTACTGCCTCTCCGAGCCCGCCTCCGGCTCCGACGCCGCCTCCCTGACCACCCGCGCCACCCGGCAGGGCGACTCCTGGACGATCGACGGCACCAAGGCGTGGATCACCCATGGCGGCGTGGCCGATTTCTATACGGTGCTCGCCCGCACCGGTGGCAGCGGCTCCCACGGCATCACCGCCTTCCTGGTGCCCGGCGACGCCGAGGGCCTCGGCGCCGCCCCGCCCGAGCGCAAGATGGGCATGAAGGGCTCGCCGACCGCCCAGCTGCACTTCGACGGCGTCCGGGTCCCCGACTCCCGCCGCATCGGCGACGAGGGCCAGGGCTTCGCCATCGCGCTCTCCGCCCTGGACTCCGGCCGCCTCGGCATCGCGGCCTGCGCGGTCGGCGTCGCCCAGGCGGCCCTGGACGAGGCCCTCGCCTATGTCGCCGAGCGCCGCCAATTCGGCCGCCCCATCGCCGACTTCCAGGGCCTGCGCTTCATGCTGGCCGACATGGCCACCCAGGTGGAGGCGGGCCGCGCGCTCTACCTCGCCGCCGCCCGGCTCCGCGACGACGGCCGGCCGTTCGCCAAGGAGGCGGCGATGGCCAAGCTCTTCTGCACGGACGCCGCGATGCGGGTCACCACGGACGCCGTGCAGCTCCTCGGCGGCTACGGCTACACCCTCGACTTCCCCGCCGAGCGCTATATGCGCGAGGCCAAGGTCCTGCAGATCGTCGAGGGCACCAACCAGATCCAGCGGATGGTCATCGCCCGCCATGTCGCGGGGCCCGAGACGCACTGACCGGCGGGGGGGGGGGCCGGGGCGAGAGCATCCCGGCCCGGCCGGCCTCACAGCCGCCGACAGCCCGCCGCATCGCGCCGGAAGGTGTGCTGCGGCCCCCGTTCACGGGGATTCCAGCCGTGCTCGCGCGCTCTGCGGATCAGCGCCGCGACCTCGCCCGGTGCGACGATCGTGCCGTGCTCCCGCCAGGTCACCATCCGCGCGCCGTCCCCGTCCGCCCAGCCGGCGACCACCGCCAGTCCGGCCGCGTCCGGCGAGACCACCCACCGGTACCGCGTCCCGTCGACGGTGATCAGCCGTGAACCGCGTACCGCCAGCGCCATCCGATACCCCCGTTCTTCGTCATGGCCCGAGCCGACGGCTGGCTACCCCCCCGACGTCATGTCCTCTACGTACGAGGGGAGTTGACTGCACTCGGCCACCGACGCCGAACGCGCCCCCCGGAAGTCGCCGGCATCGCCATCCTCGCCCGGCTGCATGGCCAACTCCGCGCCGCCCCGGCCGAGTTCCTCAGCGCACCCGCCATCGGCAAGCGCCCTGCGTCGCACGTCGTGGCCCAACGCGCCCACTGCTCATGATTTGTTGACGGCCTTCCGAGCTCACCACTCATCCCCCTCGTCGAGCGCGGCTTCGACCGGCCGACCGACCACTGGCCGCGGGATCCGGGCGAGACGCTGGTGACCGGGGGCGACGCCCGGATCGGCAACATCGTCCACGACGGGTTCGAGCCGGCTGCGGTGCTCGACCGGGAGATGGCCGCGCTCGACCCCCGCGAACTCGCCCTCGGATGCTCGCCGGCCGCTATCGGTGAGCCCGTCGCGGCCGGCGTACCGGCTCAGCCGCGGCGGCGCATCCGCGGCACCCGGGCCGGCCGCTCACCGATGCCGCCCACGTGCGAGAACGGCTGACGCCGCCAGTCCAGGCCCGCGGGAAGCGTCAACAGCATGGCCGCGTCCTGTTCCTGAGTCCCCATCATGTCCTCGGTCTCCGGGGCGTCGGCCGCCGCCCGGCCGGAACCCTGGCACACGGTCAGGCCGAACGGGTTCCACGGCGACGGGCACAGCGCGTGCTCCGGGAGCCTGTCCTCGTCCGCCAGCAGCCCGATCGGCTGCCCGCAGTCCGGGCAGGTCACGCGGTAGATCTCGTAGGTGTCGAAGGAATCGTACGCACCGTCGTCGGCGGGGAAGCCGAGACTGTCGCCCTCCTGAACGCCGGCGTTCGCTGCGGCGGAGTCCTGCTCAAGGCGTCGCATGATGTCCATCCCCCTCGGGTGGGCCACTCGGACCGCTGACTTCCAACGTGTGACCGGCGGTCTCGGCCAACACCAGCAATGCCCTTCATGCCGGGCGCATAATCGCCGGCGCCCCGCGGAGCCGGTGTCACAGGTGTGGCATTGCTCACACGGCGGGGTGTGTGGGTGTCCACGATCCGGCGCACCGTGCGCATATGCGCCCGCGCGCAGTAGGTTGAGCGGGTGGAGGAGTTGGACCGACAAATCGTGGATCTGCTCGTCAAGGACGGGCGGATGAGCTACACCGACCTGGGCAAGGCCACCGGCCTGTCCACCTCGGCGGTGCACCAGCGGGTGCGCCGCCTGGAGCAGCGCGGTGTCATCCGCGGCTATGCCGCCATCGTCGACCCCGAAGCCGTGGGCCTGCCGCTCACCGCCTTCATCTCGGTCAAACCCTTCGACCCCAGCGCCCCGGACGACATCTCCGACCGGCTCGCCGAGGTCCCCGAGCTGGAGGCGTGCCACAGCGTCGCCGGCGACGAGAACTACATCCTCAAGGTCCGGGTCGCCACCCCCCTGGAGCTGGAGCACCTGCTCACCCGTATCCGCACCCTGGCCGGTGTCTCGACCCGTACGACGGTGGTGCTCTCCACCCCGTACGAGGCCCGTCCGCCGCGCATCTGACCTGACTGCCCGTCGCCCGAGCGGACCCCCGGGCGCCGGCCCGCCCCGCGCAGGCGCCAGACTGTCCGTTATGAGCGAGCACATCCCCGACCCCGCCGGGCGGACCCGGCCCCGTACCGTCCTCCTCCGGGGCGGTGAGGTGCACAGCCCCGCGGACCCCTTCGCCACCGCGATGGTCATCGAGGGCGACCGGATCGCCTGGGTCGGCGAGGAGGGCGCGGCGGACTCGTTCGCCGACGGCGTCGACGAGACCGTTCACCTCGACGGCGCACTGGTCACCCCGGCGTTCACGGACGCACATGTGCACACCACGGCCACCGGGTTGGCGCTCACCGGCCTCGACCTGTCCGCCGCCAGCACCCTGTCCGGCGCACTCGCCCGCATCCGCGAGTACGCCGCCGCGCGCCCCGCGGACACCGTGCTGCTCGGCCACGGCTGGGACGCCAGCGCCTGGCCCGAAGGCCGCCCGCCGTCCCGTGCCGAACTGGACGCCGCCACCGGGGGGCGCCCCCTCTATCTCACCCGCGTCGACGTGCACTCCGCGGTCGTCACCACCGCCCTGCTCGACCTGGTCCCCGGCATCCGCGAGCGGTCCGGCTGGCACCCCGACGCTCCGCTCACCGGGGACGCGCACCACGCCGCACGGGCCGCCGCCCACGCCACCGTCACCCCCGCCCAGCGTGCCGACGCGCAGGCCACCGCGCTCGCCCGGGCCGCCTCCCTGGGTATCGGCAGCCTCCATGAATGCGCCGGCCCGGACATCTCCGGCGAGGACGACTTCACCGCCCTGCTCGCCCTGGCCGCCGACGGCCGCGGTCCCCGCGTCATCGGCTACTGGGCCGAGTTGATCGCATCCGCAAAGGACGCCGAGCGGATCCGTGAGCTCGGCGCGGCCGGCGCCGCCGGCGACCTGTTCGCCGATGGCTCGCTCGGCTCGCACACCGCCCATCTGCACGCCCCGTACGCCGACGCCGGCCACACCGGCACCGCGCACATCGACGCGGCGGCCGTCGCCGCCCATGTCGCCGCCTGCACCGAGGCCGGACTCCAGGCCGGGTTCCACGCCATCGGCGACGCGGCGCTGACCGCGGTCACCGACGGCGTCCGTACCGCCGCCGACACCGTCGGCCTGGAGCGCATCCGGGCCGCCCGGCACCGCGTCGAGCACGCCGAGATGCTGACCGAGGCCACCATCGCCGCCTTCGCCGACCTGGCCCTGACCGCCTCCGTCCAGCCCGCCTTCGACGCGGCCTGGGGCGGCGCCGACGGGATGTACGCGACCCGCCTGGGCGCCGACCGGGCCCGCACCCTCAACCCGTACGCCGCCCTGCTCAAGGCCGGCGTCCCGCTCGCCCTCGGATCCGACAGCCCGGTCACCCCGCTCGACCCCTGGGGCACCCTGCGCGCAGCGGTCTTCCACCGCACCCCCGCCCACGGCATCTCCGCCCGTGCCGCGTTCACCGCGCACACCCGCGGCGGCTGGCGCGCCATCGGCCGCGACGACGCGGGCGTCCTGGTGCCCGGCGCACCCGCCGACTACGCGGTCTGGCAGACCGGCGACCTGATCGTCCAGGCCCCCGATGAGCGCGTCCAGCGCTGGTCGACCGACCCCCGCTCCGGCACCCCGGGCCTGCCCGATCTCAGCCCCGGCAACGACCTCCCGGTGTGCCTGCGCACGGTCGTCGGCGGGCGGACCATCTTCGACCGGCCGAAAGAGTGACATCGCACAGGCAGGTGCCGCCGGAGGCCGTGCCCGAACCTGCTTGCCCTGCCTGGGCAGGCTCGGCACTGACCTGGGACGACGCGAAAACGACGCATGCGGAGCGACTGTTGACAGCAGGCGGCCGTGGGCCGGTAGGTTCGGCCGAGTCCACCACAGGACGTCCGACCGCGAGACCGCCGCGCAGTCGTCGATCGCAGCTGGGCCATGGGGCGGCGAGCCATCCGGCACACCGCCACTGGGAGCCAGGTCCAGCTTCAGCGGCACGGGGCGATGGATAGGTCGGTCGGCAGGTGCGACCCGGGTGGGGCCCGGCGCTCAGTAGACAACGGCTCTCGGTCGACCCGCAGCCAGCGGGTCCCAGGTCGGCCCGAAGGGTGCCGGGCCCCGATCCGCACCCCTCCGCGGCCCGTTCCGCCCGCGTACCCCGCCCCCGCGACGGCGGCCCTCCGATGTACGGTCAGCTGACTACCGCACGACCTGCAGGAAGGCCCGCGACCGTGCCATCGGGTTCCGATACCACCGCAGAAGCCGTCGGCGGCACCGCGCCCGGCAGCCCGGTGGCGCCCACCGCGTCGGATGCCGCCGACGACGCCCGGCGCCCCGGCCGCGCCCGCCGGCTGGCCGCGCTCGCCCGCCGCGAGGCGCCGCGCACCGGCCTCGCGGTCGTCGCCGGCCTCGCACTCGGCCTGGCCTTCCCGCCGTACGGGGTGTGGCCGCTCTCGCTGGTCGCGGTGGCCGCGCTGTCGCTGCTGACCCGCGGTCGGACCGCGCGCCAGGGCGCCTGGACGGGCTTCGTCTTCGGGCTGCCGTTCTTCCTGCTGCTGCTCAAGTGGCTGCAGGTGATCGGCTGGGACGCGGTGGTGGGGCTGTCCGTCGCCGAGTCGCTGTTCGTGGTGCTGATGGGGGCGGGGCTGGCGCTCACCTCGCGGCTGCCGGCCTGGCCGGTGTGGGCCGCATGCCTGTGGGTCGCCCAGGAATGGGCCCGCGACCGGCTCCCGTTCGGCGGCTTCCCCTGGGGCCGGCTGGCGTTCGCCAACACGGGCTCGCCGTTCACCCCGCTCGCTGCGCTCGGCGGTGCGCCGCTGGTGACCTTCGCGGTCGCGCTGGCCGGTGCGCTGCTGGCCGCCTGCGCGGTCACCCTCTGGGGGCTGCGCGGCAACGGCACGGTGCGCCGGGCGGTCCCGGCGCTGGAGGCGTTCGGGCTCGCCGCCGCGGTCACCCTGGCCGGTCTGGCGGTGCCGGTCCCCACCAAGGCCGACGACAGCGTCGACATCGCCGTCGTCCAGGGCAATGTCCAGCGGCCCGGGATGGACTTCCTTGGCCGCCCGTTGCAGATCCTGGACAACCACGCCCGTGCCACCGAGAAGCTCGCCGACGACATCAAGCACCACCGCGCGAAGAAGCCGGACCTGGTCATCTGGCCGGAGAACTCCTCCGACCTGGACCCGTTCCAGTACCCGCAGGCGTACGACCGGATCGACGCGGCGGTCAAGGCGATCGGCGTCCCCGTCCTCGTCGGCGCCCTGGTCGACCATCCGACCAAGCCGGGCTATGTCTTCAACGAGGGCATCGTGTGGGACCCCGGGACCGGGCCGGGCGCTTCGTACACCAAGCAGCATCCGGTGCCGTTCGGCGAGTACGTGCCGTTCCGCGCCCAGCTCAGCAAGATCATCACGCGCTTCCAGCGGGTGCCCCGCGACTTCTACCCGGGCGACCACACCGGCCTGTTGAAGGTCGGCCCGGCCCGGCTCGGCGATGTCATCTGCTTCGAGGTCGCCTACGACGAGATCGTGCACGACACCGTCGGCGCCGGGGCCCGTGCCCTGGTGATCCAGACCAACAACGCCACCTACGGACACACCGGCCAGCCCGAGCAGCAGCTGGCGATGTCCAAGCTGCGGGCCGTCGAGCACGGCCGCGCGGTGGTCACCGCGGCCACGAGCGGAATCAGCGCGGTGGTCGCTCCGGACGGAACGATTACGCACCAGATTCCCGAATTCACCCAGGGTGTCGTGTCGGCGCGCATCCCCCTGCGCGACGAAACGACGCTCGCCGACCGCATTGGCGCGGCTCCCGAGTGGGTGCTCGCTATCGTGGGCCTCCTGTCCTGCGGGACTGCTGTGGTCAGTGGTCGGCGTGGGCGTACGAAGGACGAGAAGGGACAGCAGTGACAGACGGTCAGCGGCAGTACGGCCCCCTCGGCAGCACGTTGGTGATCATTCCGACGTACAACGAGGCGGAGAACATCAAGCCGATCGTCTCGCGGGTGCGGTCCGCCGTCCCCGAGGCGCACGTCCTCGTCGCGGACGACAACAGCCCGGACGGCACCGGCAAGCTCGCCGACGAGCTGGCCGCCGAGGACGAGCGGGTACACGTCCTGCACCGCAAGGGCAAGGAGGGGCTGGGCGCCGCCTACCTCGCCGGCTTCCGGTGGGGCATCGACCACGGCCATGACGTCCTGGTGGAGATGGACGCGGACGGCTCCCACCAGCCCGAGGAGCTGCCGCGGCTGCTCACCGCCCTCAAGGGTGCCGATCTGGTGCTGGGCTCGCGCTGGGTGCCGGGCGGCCGGGTGGTGAACTGGCCCAAGCACCGCGAGTTCCTCTCCCGCGGCGGCAGCACGTACTCCCGGATCATGCTGGACGTGCCGATCCGCGATGTGACCGGCGGCTTCCGGGCGTTCCGGGCCGCGACCCTGAAGGGTCTGGGCCTGGACGAGGTGGCGTCGCAGGGCTACTGCTTCCAGGTCGACCTCGCGCGGCGTGCCGTGCGGGCGGGCTTCCACGTCGTCGAGGTTCCGATCACCTTCATCGAGCGGGAGCTGGGCGACAGCAAGATGAGCCGTGACATCGTCGTGGAGGCCCTGTGGCGGATCACCGCGTGGGGCGTCGGCTCCCGGGTGGACAAGATCCGCAGGCGCTGACCCGGATGCCGGCCGGGCCAGGCACACTTGTGGCATGACGTTCGGAGCCACCCCACCCCCCAGCCCCCAGCAGCACCGATCGCGCGCCCGCCGGTTCGTCCCGTTGGGCGTCGCCGCCTGGATGGTGCTGGAGATCTGGCTGCTGACCGTGGTCGCCGGGGCCACCAGCGGGCTGACGGTGTTTCTGCTACTCGTCGCGGGCGTGATCGCCGGCGGCGCGGTGATCAAGCGGGCCGGCCGCCGGGCCTGGCGGAATCTCACCGAGAGCCTCCAGTCCGGCGGCGCCCCGGCGGCCCCGCAGGAGGCTGGCTCGTCGGGCACCGGCAACACCCTCCCGATGATCGGCGGGCTGCTGCTGATGCTGCCGGGCCTGCTGTCGGACGTGCTCGGACTGCTCTGCCTCTTCCCGCCGACCGGGCGGCTGATCCTGCGCGGCGGCGACAAGCTGCTGACCCGTTCCGGGTCCTACGCGCCCGGTTCCCTCGGCGACGCCTACCAGCAGGCGCGGATGCACCGCCCGGACGGCAAGATCGTCCAGGGTGAGGTCATCCGTGACGACGGGCCCCCGGCCGCGCGCCGCCAGGACCCGCCGCTGACCGGCTGACACCGCCGCGGACGGCGCGGAAAGCACAAGGGCCGGGCCACCGGAGATCGGTGGCCCGGCCCTTCTGCGCCGCTCGGCGCAGCCCGCTTGTCAGGCGGACTTGCGGTTGCTGTCGCGCGGGTGCACGGCAATGTTCATGGTGCCGGAGCGCAGGACGGCCAGCCGCTCGGCCAGCACCTCCTCGAGCTCCTCGCGGGTCCGCCGCTCCATGAGCATGTCCCAGTGCGTACGCGCGGGCTTGCCCTTCTTCTCCTCAGGGCCATCCCCATCCACCAGAAGGGAGGGTGCGCCGCATACCTTGCACTCCCACTCCGGCGGAATCTCGGCCTCAACCGAGAACGGCATCTCGAATCGATGTCCGTTCTGGCATGCGTACTCCACCGCCTGGCGCGGGGCCAGGTCGATGCCGCGGTCGGTCTCGTAGCTGGTCACCACGAGTCGCGTGCCGCGGAGAGCTCGCTCACTCATGAATCGTGCCTCCCGGGCTTGTCGCCCACAGGACAGGTGTCGCTGTCGTCGTCATCCGGTCAACGTCCGGTCGGCGGTGAAGATTCCCGTCATCGGGACATGCGTCGCCTGCGTCGCCCGTCGTGCCGCCCCTTGTTGTACCCACCAACGCCCGGTTTGTCACATCTGGCAGCAGATGTCACCCAGCGCCTCACGGAGTTGAGCGCGCAGTAACGGTCCGCCTGGTGAGCCAAAGGCGTACACTACCGGCCCGCACGCCCAGGAGCTAAATCCGGTCAGGTACCGGATTCCCGGCCGCAGCGATCGCCCGGCGCATCGGCACCCGCGCCAGCAGTACGAAACCGATCGCGAAGAACGCCACCAGCGACACGATCGCATCCCGGTAGCTCCCGGTCACCTGGTAGGCCACCCCGAACACCAGCGGCCCCAGCCAGCTCACTCCGCGGTCGCTCATCGCGTACGCGGAGAAGTACTCCGCCTCCTTGCCGCGTGGGATCAGATGCGAGAACAGCGACCGCGACAGCGCCTGGCTGCCGCCCAGCACCAGCCCGATCGTGCCGGCCAGCACGAAGAACCACTCCGGCGTCCGCGTGGGCAGGAAGTATGCCGTGGCGATGGTCAGCGTCCAGGCCACCAGTGAACCCAGCACCGTCCGGTGGGCGCCGTAGGTCCGGGCCAGCCGGCCCATGAGCAGCGCGCCCGCCGCGGCCACCACCTGCACCAGCAGGGTCGAGACGATCAGCGTGGTCTGGTCCAGCCCCAGCTCCTCGGAGCCGAAGACCGACGCCTGGGTGATCACGGTCTGGATGCCGTCGTTGTAGACGAGGTACGCCAGGAGGAAGGAGAGGGTGAGCGGACGGCGGCGCACATCGCGCAGCGTCGCCCGCAGCTGGCGCCAGCCCTGGCCGGGCGCGACGTCGCCCGCCGTGCCCCGGGTGCCGCCGGCCGCCGGCCGGTCGCGCAGCCGGCGCAGCGGGATCAGTGCGAAGGCGCCCCACCACAGGCCCGCGGTCGCCAGGCAGATCCGTGCCGCGGTCCCCGCGGAGATGCCGACCGCGTCATGCCCGGCATACAGCGCGAGATCGGCGATCAGGGTCAGTGCGCTGGCGGTGTAGCCGAACGCCCAGCCCCGCGAGGAGACCGCGTCGCGCTCGTCGGGATCGGCGATCTGCGGCAGGTAGGAGTTGTAGAGCATCATCGCCACGACGAACGAGACATTCGCGATGATCAGCAGTGCCCCGCCCAGCAGATAGCGGTCGCCGCCGAGGAAGAACATCGCCGTGGTCGCCGCAGCCCCTGTGTACGCGCAGCCGCCCAGCAGCGGTTTCTTCCGGCCGGTCCGGTCCGCCAGCGCCCCGGCCGCCGGCATCGCCAGCACCGACAGCAGCAGGGACGCGGACACCGCGTACGCGAAGAAGGAGCCGGCGCGCACCGGGATGCCCAGGGGATGGACGAATCCCTCCGCGTCCGCCGCGGCCTTCGCCACCGTCGTCAGATACGGCCCGAGGAACACGGTCAGCACGCTCGACGAGTAGACGCTGACCGCCCAGTCGTAGAAGTACCAGCCGCGCTGCTCGCGGCGCTGCCCGGCCTTCTCCGCCGTCGCTGCCTCCGGTCTCCCGGACCCGAACTGTGTGCTGGGCACACGCACCCCCGTCTTCCGTCCCCGTTCGGCGCGGCGGACGGCCGGTGGCGCGGCGGCTGGCCCCGCACCGCCGCTCGGTCGGTACCGTGCGCAGCGCCCCGATGTGATCGCTTGAGTGATGGCCATCACTACACGCCCGTGAGCTGCGATGACAAGCCTTCGCGGGATTCGGTGTGAGAGTCCTGGAGGACGCGCGGCCATCCGGGTGGCCGGCCGGCGTCCGCCGGCGACCGGCCAGGGCCTGTCCGGTGGGTCAGGGTCGGACAGGCCGCTTCGTCCGGTGCGGTGCGGCTTCCGGGGACCGTTGAAGGAGCCGAGGCGGAGCGCACGGCGCCGGAGCGGTGCGACAGCGGAGCCAGGGGACGCTTCGGCAAGGCCCGCATGGGGGCGCCTCCCAGCATTAGCTGGGGGAGCGTCGCGGACCCGGCCGTGACCCACCGGACAGGTCCTAGACCCAGCACCCCCGCTCGGTCAGCACCGTGCGCAGCGTCTCGATGTGGTCGGTCATGATCCCGTCCACGCCGAGGTCGAGCAGCGCCGCCATCCGGTCGGCGTCGTTGACCGTCCAGACATGGACCTGCATGCCCAGTGCGTGCGCGGCCCGCAGGAACAGCGGATCGACGACGCGGATGCCGGACTGCCGCTCGGGTACCTGGACGCAGACGGCGCTGCGCCGTACGGCCGCGCCCAGCAGTCGGTCCAGCGGCAGCGCCCCGCGGCCGTACGAGCGGAGCCGCAGACCGGCCACCCCGCGGGTGCCCAGCGAGCTGGCCATCCGGCCGCCGGCCAGCCGCTGCGCCCGCGCCACCCGGGCCTCGGAGAACGAGCCGACGCACACCCGGTCCCAGGCGTTGGTCCGGCGCAGCAGGGCCAGCAGCGGCTCCAGTGCGGAATCCACCTTCAGATCGACGTTCCAGCGGGCCTCGGGGAACTCCTCCAGCAACTCCTCGAAGAGCGGCAGCGGTTCCCGTCCGGCGACCCGGGCCCGGCGTACCGCACGCCAGGGGAGTGCCGCGATGGCGCCCTCGGAGTCGGTGACGCGGTCCAGCGTCGCGTCGTGGAAGGCGACCAGCGCGCCGTCCGAGGTGGTGTGGACATCGGTCTCCAGGTAGCGGTAGCCGAGGTCGACCGCGTGCCGGAAGGCGGCGGCGGTGTTCTCCAGGCCGCCCGCGGCCCCGCCCCGGTGGGCGAAGGGAAGCGGGCCGGGATGGTCGAGGTAGGGGTGGCGGAGGTGTATCGCGGGGGTCACTCCGGCAGTATCGCGTGCTCAGGTGAAGCCTGGCCGCGAGCCACCACCAAGGACGGCTGCTCGGGCGGGCCCTTGATCGCGAAGCGGCGGAGGGAGAACTGGGCCATCGGCCCGATGGCCAGGGCGTAGAGCACGGTGCCCACCCCGACGGACCCGCCGAGCGCGAACCCCACGGCGAGGACGGTCACCTCGATGCAGGTCCGCACCAGCCGTACGGGGCGGCCGGTGCGCCGGTGCAGCCCGGTCATCAGGCCGTCGCGGGGCCCCGGTCCGAAGCGGGCCGAGATGTAGAGGCCGGTCGCGGTGCCGTTGAGGACCACGGCGAAGGCGAGCAGCGGGACGCGGGCGGTGAGCGCGTGGACCTCGGGCAGCAGCGCCAGTGTGGCGTCCATGACCAGGCCGAGGATCACCACGTTCGAGACCGTGCCCAGGCCGGGGCGCTGCCGCAGCGGGATCCACAGGAGCAGGATCAGGGCCCCGGAGGCGATGGTGACGGTGCCGATCGACAGCCCCGTATGCCGGGATATGCCCTGGTTGAGGACGCTCCACGGCTCCAGGCCGAGCCCGGCGCGGACCATGAGCCCCATGCTCACGCCGTACAGCGTCAGTCCCAGATAGAGCTGCACCAGTCGGCGCGGCAGCAAGGACCTCCCGGGACCGGACCCCTGGGTGATGGACACGACTCTTCCCCCTCCTGGCAGGATTGGACTGACGCATGACACCATGTGGCATGTCCGGGATCCGGAAGTAGAGCCAATTCGGGGAAGGTGGACTGATCTTCATGGCCCAGTGGACTTCGGCGGTGGGTGCACCCCAACTCGCCCGGCTGCTCCGCTCGCAAGATCCGCGGGACGCCGAACTGACCGCCGCCGGGCGGAAGTTGCCCGCCTATCGCAGCCTCGCCGACGGCGTCCGCCTCCTCGTGCTCGAAGGCCGGGTGCCGGTCGCCGCCCGGCTCCCCGCCGAGCGTGAGCTGGCCGCCGCCTTCGGCGTCAGCCGTACCACCGTCGCCGCCGCCTACGAGGCGCTGCGCGCCGAGGGGTTCCTGGAGTCCCGGCGCGGCTCCGGCAGTTGGACCGCCGTCCCGGCCGGCAACCCGCTGCCCACCCGTGGTCTGGAGCCGCTCCCGCCGGAGGCCGCCGGCTCGATGATCGACCTCGGCTGCGCCGCCCTCCCGGCTCCCGAGCCGTGGCTCACCCGCGCCGTCCAGGGCGCCATGGCCGATCTGCCGCTCTACGCCCACACCCACGGCGACTACCCGGCCGGCCTCCCCGTCCTGCGCCAGGCCCTCGCCGACCGGTACACCGCCCACGGCATCCCCACCATGCCCGAGCAGATCATGGTCACCACCGGCGCGATGGGTGCCGTCGCCGCGATCTGCCGCCTCTGTACCGGCCCCGGCGAGCGGGTGGCCGTCGACTCGCCCTCGTACGCCAACATCCTCCAGCTGATGCGCGACGCCGGCGCCCGGCTCGTCCCGGTCGCGCTCGGCGAGCGGCTGGCCGGCTGGGACATCCCGGCCTGGCGCCAGGTGATGCGCGACGCGGCACCGCGGATGGCGTATGTCGTCGCCGACTTCCACAATCCCACCGGCACCCTCGCCACCGAGGACCAGCGCCGTCGCATGGTCGATGCCGCGCGCTCGGCCGGCACCCTGCTCGTCGTCGACGAGACCATGACCGAGCTCCAGCTGGATGCGGACACCGAACTCCCGCGCCCGGTCTGCGCCTTCGACCCGGCGGGCAGTTCCGTGATAACCGTCGGCTCGGCCAGCAAGGCGTTCTGGGCCGGGATGCGCATCGGCTGGGTGCGGGCCGCGCCCGACATCATCCGCAGCCTGGTCGCCGCCCGCGCCTACTCCGACCTCGGCTCGCCCGTCCTCGAACAGCTCGCCATCGCCTCGCTACTGGAGAGCGGCGGCTGGGAGGAGGCCGTCCGCATCCGCCGCGACCAGGCCCGGGAGAACCGCGACGCGATCGTCGAGGCCCTCGGACGGCACCTGCCCGACTGGGAGTTCAGCGTCCCGCGCGGCGGCCTCACCCTGTGGGTGCGGACGGGCGGGCTCTCCGGCTCCCGGATCGCCGAGGCGGGGGAGCGGCTCGGTGTACGGGTCCCCTCCGGCCCGCGCTTCGGCGTCGACGGCGCCTTCGAGGGCTACGTGCGGCTGCCGTTCACCGTCAACGGTGCGGTCGCCGACGAGGCCGCGGTCCGGCTGGCGCGGGCCGCCCGGCTGGTGGCGACCGGCGCCCCGGCGGAGCCGGACCAGACTGGGCATGCGTTCGTGGCCTGATGGTTCGTCAAAAGACCCTGGTGCGACGGCTCGGCGCTAGGTGACGTCCCGTCATTCCTGGGTGTCGACCGGCACTACCTCGACGGCCGCCGAGCGCTTCAGGAAGGTCACCGGCTCGGGCGCGCCCACGGCCTCGGCCGGGACCGTGCGCTCCGGCAGCAGCGCCACCACCGCCTGCCGGTGCGCCTCGTCGGCGGCCTCGTCGTACGGATCCGGTGTGGCCGGCACCTGGAGGCGCAGGACCGGGCCGCTGCCCAGCCGGGCGTAGCCGCGGCCCGGCGGCATGTGCGGCGTGGGCGTTGTCTGCGGTGGTGCCCCGAGCACCGCCGCGATCTCCTCCGCGGTGGCCGGGCCGAGCGCGATCCGGGCCTTGGTGTGGGCCCGTACCGGCTCGCTCAGCAGCTCGGCGCTCTCGAACTGGTCGGCCACCACCACCGTCACATGGGCCGACCGGCCGTGCCGCAGCGGGACCTGGAGCAGCCGCTGCGGATCGTCGCGGCCCTCCACGGCGGCGAGATGGGTCAGCGCCGTCAGCCGGTCCGCGATGATCCACAGTGGCCGCCGGGTGTCCTCGGGCGCGGGTCCGCCGACCTGCTGCGCGCGGTTGGCCGTGATCAGCCGCCGTTCGGTCTCGTGCGCCGCCCACTGCAACGTCGCCAGCGTCCCCGACAGCCCGCTCTCCACCGCCAGTACACCCCGCCGCCCGGTCAGGCAGCCGAACTCACCGGTACCGCCGCCGTCGATGACCAGCACCTCGCCGTGCCGCAGCGCCTGGAGCGCGAGCGAGCGGAGCAGCGTCGTGGCGCCGGAGCCCGGCTGCCCCAGGGCCAGCAGATGCGGCTCGGTGGACCGCCGGCCGGTGCGCCACACCACCGGCGGCTCGTCCCCGTCCTCCGCCTCGCGGACCACCGGCAGGGTCCGCTGGACCGAGTCGGAGTCGGTGAACCCGAGCACCATCTCGCCCGCGGCGGTCACGAAATGCTGTGCCGCGATATCGGTCGGCAGCGGGCCGGGCACCGTCATCAGCAACTGGTTGGCCGCCTCGTCCCAGGCGAAGCGGTACTCCCGGCCGCGGCCGGACTTGGCGTGCAGCACCTGCTCGATGCGCAGCCGGGCCCTCTCCTCGCCATCGGTGAAGTACGCCGGGTACGTCAGCCGCAGCAGCTCCACTCGCCCGTCGTCGTCGAAGGCGTACTCGGTGAACGCCCCTTCCCAGTCGCCGTCATGGGCATAGAGGGGGTTGGGGTCCCACTCCGCGGCGAGGTAGGGCACCAGCGCCTCGTACAGCGCCTGCAACCGCCCGGTCTCCGCCTCGCTCGGGCCGGTCTCTTCTTCTTCCTCCTCCAGCGGCTGCTCCCGTCCGGCCCACGCCGACACCGCCATCACCGCCATCAGCGCGAGCAGCGGACCGTACGGCACCAGCGCCACGATCAACCCCCCGGCGGCGACCAGGAAGCACAGCGGCCCGCGCTGCTCCTTGGGCGTCGCTGCCCAGCGCTCGCGCCCGGCGACCGCCAGCCGGCGCAGACCGCGGCTGATGGTGATCAGCGGATGCAGCACGTCGAAGGCGCCGTCGGCGGCGCTGCGCGCCAGTTCCGCGGGCGAGCGGTGCGCGGGGGTGAGGATGCGGGGCAGGGGGCGACGGGCCACAGCTGTCTCCTGTTGCTCGTACGGGCGGCGGGCCGGCTCGGTGGGGCGGCGAGCCGGGGCGCGCTGGGCGCGAAGCCGCCCGGACGGGGTGGGCGGGACCGTACGGGCGGTGCTCGCGACGCCGGGCTGCCGGCGTCGGGCTGCGCCCGCTAGAGCTTGAGGCCGCCGAGGAGGCTGGCCAGGCTCGCCCCACCGGCCTTGATACTGGGCGCGATGGCGGAGCCCGCCAGATAGAACCCGAAGAGTGCACAGACCAGCGCGTGGGACAACTTGAGGCCGTCTTTGCGGAAGAAGAGGAAGACGATGACGCCGAGTAGAACGACGCCGGAGATGGACAGAATCATGGGGTTCTCTCCTGGGTGTGGGGACGGTCACCGTGAGTTCTTCCAGCCTCACAGCTGGTGCCAAGCCATCAAAAGCTGCAAATGGCTGATTTATCGTGGAAACCGCCCAAACGGGCCAGCTCCCACGGGCTCCGCCCCGGGCGGTACGGCGCCGGTCGCCGGCCGGCCCCGCCGACCCGGCACAATCGTGGCGTGCCGAAGTCCCAGAAAGCGCGGAATCCGCGCAGGTCACCCAAGCCCCGGCAGGCGCCGGGCCGTCCCGCCGCCGTCACCCCCGACGCCCCCTGCCCCTGCGGGCGCGACGCGTCGTACGGCGACTGCTGCGCCCCCTTCCACCTGGGCCGCGCCGCCGCCCCGACCGCGGAGCGGCTGATGCGCTCCCGCTACAGCGCCTTCGCCGTCGGTGACACCGCCTACCTGCTGCGCAGCTGGCACCCCGAGACCCGTCCGGGCGGCCTCGAACTGGACCCGGCACAGTGCTGGACCGGCCTGGAGATCCTGGCCACGTCCGGCGGCAGCGCCTTCCACAACGAGGGCACGGTGGAGTTCCGCGCGCACTACACGCTGCGCGGCCGGTCCGGCAGCCAGTACGAGCACAGCCGCTTCGTCCGCGAGAACGGTGCGTGGGTCTACGTGGACGCGCTGCCCGAGGAGCCTTAGGGCGGGCCTCAGTTCCGCTCCGGGCCGAGCCCCATCCGCCCGCGCAGCTCGTCCATCTCGCGCCGGTCGCGCTTGGTGGGCCGGCCGGTGCCCCGGTCCCGGACGGCGACGAGCGCGACCTCCTCGCGCGGCGGGGCCGGCGGGCTGTTGTCGATGTAGCACTCGGCCGCGACCGGCGCGCCCACCCGCTTGCGCACCAGCCGGGACACCACGACGATCCGCTCCCGGCCGGCGTGCCGGAGCCGCACCTCGTCGCCGGTGCGCACCGCGTGCGCCGGCTTCACGCGCTCGCCGTTGACCCGTACGTGCCCTGCTCGGCAGGCCGCGGCGGCCAGCGAACGCGTCTTGGTCAGCCGCACCGACCAGATCCAGCTGTCGATGCGGGTGGTGGTCATCCCCTCGTCTGAAGCCATGTCGTGAACTCTAGAGGGAGAGCCGGGCCCGGCGGTGTCTAGGCGGGGGCTTTTCTGCCGGGCTTCTTGGCCGTGGACTTGGTCGTGGACTCGGCCGCCGTGCCGGACGTCGCGGCCTTCGCCGTGCTCGTCCGTCCGGTCGAGGCGGTCTGCTTCGCCGAACGCTTCGCCGGTGCGGACTTCTTCGCCGCGGTCCGTTCGCGCGCGGTGCGCTGAGTGGTGCCGCTCTTCGCGGCGCTCTTCCCAGCGGTCTTCGCGGGGGCCTTCCGGGCGGTCGCCTTCTTCTTCGCCGGGGCCTTCTCGGCGGCCGTACCGCGCGCCCGCAGTGGTGTGACCGAGGCGGACCCGGTGCCGCCCCCGCCGCCGCGGGCCGCCCGGACGCTCTTCTCCAGGGCCGCCGTCAGATCGATGACCTGGGCGCCGGCGGTGCCGGACGTGTCGGGGGCGGCCGGGGCGGTGCCCTCCAGTTTGGCGGCGACGAGTTCTTCGACGGCCTGGCGGTAGTCGTCGTGGAGTTCGGCCGGATCGAGCTCGCCCAGCGAGTCCATCAGGGTCTCGGCCAGCGTGAGTTCGGTCTCGCGGACTTTCACGTCCTCGGGGGCGACCCCGTCCGCGGACCGGATCTGGTCCGGCCACAGCAGCGCGTGCATCACCAGCGCGCCCTCGTACGCGCGCAGCATCGCCAGGTTCTCCCGCCCCCGCATCGCGACCTTGCCGATCGCGACCTTGCGGTGGTGTTCCAGCGCCTCCCGCAGCAGCGCGTACGGCTTGGCGGCGGCGGCCCCGTTGGGCGCCAGGTAGTAGGACTTGTCCAGCTGGAGCGGGTCGATCTCGCCCGGGTCGACGAAGGAGAGGATGGCGAGGGTCTTGGCGGTCGGCAACGGCAGCCGGGACAGATCGTCGTCGGTGATCGGTACGACGGTTTCGTCGCCCGGTGGCTGATAGCCCTTGCCGATCTCCTCGTTGGGCACCTCCTCGCCGTCCAGTTCGCAGACCTTGCGGTACTGGACCGGGGCGCCGTCCTTCTCGTGGATGCGGACGAAGGAGACGGACGAGGTGCGGTCGGTGGCGCTGTAGGTCTTCACGGGGATGGTGACCAGGCCAAACGATATCGACCCATTCCATATAGATCGCATAGTTCATCCCTTGTGTGGGATTCTCATGGTATGTCGCCGATCACCGTCGTGGAGGGGCGGCGCCTCTCGCTGACCAACCTGGACAAGGTCCTCTATCCGGAGACCGGCACCACCAAGGGTGAGGTGCTGCACTACTGCACCACCACCGCGGACGTGCTGCTCGCCCACCTCCACGACCGGCCGGTGTCCTTCCTGCGCTACCCCGACGGACCCGGCGGCCAGCGCTTCTTCACCAAGAACGTGCCGCCCGGCACGCCCTCCTGGGTGAAGACCTGCGAGGTCCCCCATTCGAGGTCGGCACCCACCCGCCAGGTCCTGATCCAGGACCTGGCGACCCTGGTCTGGGCCGCCAACCTGGTCGTCGAACTCCACGCCCCGCAATGGACCCGCGACGCACCGGGCCTCGCCGACCGGCTGGTCTTCGACCTGGATCCCGGCGCACCGGCCACCGTCGTCGAGTGCTGCACCGCCGCCCGCTGGCTGCGCGACCGGCTGGCCGCCGACGGGCTGGACGCCTACGTCAAGACCAGCGGCTCCAAGGGCCTGCACCTGATCGTGCCCGTCGAGCCCACCCCCGCCGAGCACACCACCGGCTACGCCAGGACCCTGGCCGTGGAGGCCCGGACGGCCCTTCCGGGCCTGGTCGTGCACAAGATGACCAGGGCGCTGCGCGCCGGCAAGGTCTTCGTCGACTTCTCCCAGAACGCCGCGGCCAAGACCACCGCGGTCGCCTACACCCTGCGCGCCCGCCCGACCCCGACCGTCTCCACCCCCGTCACCTGGGACGAGGTCGCAGCCTGCACCGAACCGGGCCAACTGGCCTTCCGCTTCGACGAGATCGCGGAGCGCCGCGAGCGGCACGGCGATCTGCTCGGGCCGCTGCTCGACCCCGGTCGGGCCCGCCCGCTGCCCCGCGCGACCCGGCGCCTGGCATAGATTGGCGGGATGCAGGAGGGGACCACACACCACGACACCATGCGGCTGCGCCTACCGGACCGGCCGCCTTCCGACGGCGGACCCGCGCCCGGGGGCGGCGACGGCTCGGCCACGGGCGGGCTGCGCCGCTCGTCGATGCTGATGGCGGCGGGGACCGTGGTCTCCCGCGCCACCGGGCTGATCCGGGGCGTGCTCCAGGTGGCGGCGCTGGGCACCGCGCTGCTGGCCAGCACGTACAACACCGCCAACGTCGTCCCGATGAGCATCTACACCCTGCTGATCGGCGGCGCGCTGAACTCCGTGCTGGTGCCGCAGCTCGTCCGCGCCCGGGCCGAGCACGCGGACGGCGGCCGGGCCTACGAACAGCGGCTGGTCACCCTCGTCCTGAGCGTGCTCGCCGTCGGCACCCTGCTCGCGGTGTGGGCCGCGCCGCAGATCGTCGCCGTCTTCGTCCCGGACACGCCCGGCGACCACGCCGCCTTCGCGCTCACCGTCGTCTTCGCCCGCTTCCTCCTCCCGCAGATCTTCTTCTACGGGCTGTTCTTCATCTTCGGCCAAGTCCTCAACGCCCGCGGCAAGTTCGGGGCGATGATGTGGACGCCGGTGCTCAACAACATCGTGCTGATCGCGATGTTCGGGGTGTACATCGGCCTGCTGGCCGGGCCGGACCGCGTCCAGGACATCACCCCCGGCCAGATCGATCTGCTGGGCATCGCCACCACCGGCGGTATCGCCCTCCAGGGCCTGGCCCTGATCCCGTTCGTCCGGGCGTCCGGCTTCCGCTTCCGGCCGCGCTTCGACTGGCGGGGCACGGGGCTGCGCAAGAGCTTCGCCGCCGCCCGCTGGACCCTGCTGTTCGTGTTCGCCAACCTGGCCGCGATGGCCGTCGTCACGCACTTCGCGAACGCCGCCGACCAGCAACTCCCCACCGCCGGCGTCGGGTACGCCGCCTACAGCAGCGCCCAGGGCGTCTGGACCCTGCCGCAGTCGATCGTCACGGTCTCGCTGGTGACCGCGCTGCTGCCGCGGATGAGCCGTGCGGTCGCCGAACACCGCCTGGACGACCTGCGCGACGACCTCTCCCGCGCCCTGCGGGTCAGCGGCGTCCTCATCGTCCCGGCCGCCTTCTTCTTCCTCGTCTTCGGACCCCAGGCCGCCCAACTCCTCTTCGCCCACGGTGCCGTTGACGCCGCTTCGGCCCGGCCCATCGGACAGATGCTCCAGGCGTTCGGGCTCGGCCTGATCCCGTTCTCCGCCCAGTATCTGCTGCTGCGCGGCTTCTACGCCTTCGAGGACACCCGGACGCCGTTCTGGATGGCCGGGTGGATCGCCGGGATCAATATCGCCCTGGCCACCGCGTGCCACCTGTGGCTGCCCGCCCGCTGGGCGGTCACCGGGATGGCCGCGGCCTACGCGCCGGCGTACGGGGTCGGGCTGCTCGCCACCGCGCTGCTGCTGCGCCGCCGTCTCTCCGGCCGCCTCGACGGCCGCCGGCTGTGCCGCACCTACGGCAAGCTGACCGTGTCCGCCGCCGTGGCGGGCGCCCTTGGCTGGCTGGCGGCCCGCGCCTGCTCGGGCCTGGCCACCCCGCCCGGCTGGACGCCCGCCCTGGCGCTGGCCGCGGGCGGCGCCACCATGGCCCTGATCTTCGTCATGGCGGCCCGGGTCCTGAAGGTCGGCGAACTGGGGAGCCTGCCCGGCCTCCGGTGAGGCGCCGCCCGGCCAACCCACCGGCAGCGCCCGCCCGTTGGTGGAGATGGTGCGCTGGTCGTGCGTCACCCTCGGCGTGAGCCGGTGGAGGTGCCGTGCCCGAGGCGCGCTGCCCGCTCCTGACGGTGGGGCCGGCCGCCCCGGGGAGCCCGCCCGCGCCGTCGCCCCCGGGCCGGCCGGTGCGGGCCCGCCGCGGTGTACGGCACTCGGGGCGGTCCGCCATCGTATGGAGTAGGCCAACCGGCGCGCGGCGGGCGGCGTTCTTAGCGTGGCCAACATGTCGACAGCGAGTTGGCCCCCCGTCAGAGTGGTGAGCGCCGCGGCCGTCTGCGCCGCGAGCCTGCTGGCCTTGTGCGGCCCCGCGGTCGCCGACGGCCCGTACGGCATCGACGACCTGCGCGGCGCGCCACCGGTCCGTGCCGAGGGCACGCTGGACGACCGCGGCGTGCAGTTCGTGCCCCGGCCCGGGGTGCCCGAGCCGCCACGGGTCTCCGCGCTGTCCTGGGCCGTGACCGAGCTGGGCAGCCGCAAGATCCTGGCGGCCAAGGACGCCCACCGCCCGCTGCCGCCCGCCAGCACCCTCAAGGCCCTGTTCGCGCTGACGGTGCTGCCCCGGTTCTCCCAGGGGACGGTGCACACCGTCTCCGGCAGGGAGCTGGCCGGCATCGAGTCCGGCAGCGCACTCGCCGGCCTCAAGGAGGACATGCCCTACCGCGTCGCCGACCTCTGGCACGGCGTCTTCCTCAGCTCGGGCAGCGACGCGGTGCACGCGCTCGCCGCGATGAACGGCGGCTGGCGAAAGACCATCGGCGACATGCAGGCGACGGCGGACCGGCTGGGCGCCCGCGACACCACCGTCGAGTCGGCGGACGGATTCGACACGCCGGGGCAGTTCTCCTCCGCCTACGACCTCTCCCTCTTCGGCCAGGCCGGGCTCGCCAACCGGGACTTCGCCCACTTCGCCGCGACCAAGACCGCGCGGTTCCCGGTGGACGGCGGCAGGGAGACCCACGGCATCCAGAACACCAACCGGCTGCTGGTCGGCTCGCACGGGGTGACGCCGTACGACGGCCTGATCGGGGTGAAGAACGGCTATACCACGCACGCCGGGAACACCCTGATCGCCGCGGCCCGGCGCGGCGACCGGACGCTGCTGGTCACCGTCATGCACCCGCGGTCCGGCGCCGAGAACGCCGTCTACGAGGAGGCCCGTGCCCTGCTGGACTGGGGCTTCGAGGCGGCGCCCCGGGCCGCGGCGGTCGGCATGCTG
Organism: Streptomyces sp. CT34; assembly: GCF_000805335.1. GTDB lineage: Bacteria > Actinomycetota > Actinomycetes > Streptomycetales > Streptomycetaceae > Streptomyces. The sequence continues at coordinate 7,662,640 of NZ_KN708638.1, forward strand.
CCCGCTCCGGCCCCCGGTGGGCACGACCCCGGGACGGGGAACGCGGTGCCCGGGGGGCCGGCCACCAAGCTGCACCCGGCGGCGGCCGGCAGGTCCGGCTCCGCCGCGGACACGGTGATCATGTGGTCGTTCGCCGCCGCCGGTGCGATCGCGGTCGCCGGGCTGGGCACCGCGCTGTGGTGGCGCCGGCGCCGGCCGGACCGGCCGGAGGGCGGGCAGCCGTCCTGAGACCGCCCCCGACGACCGCCGAATGTCGTACACCTGTGCGGTAGGTCAGGTATCCGGAGCACGTGGAGTGGCCTTGCCCGGTGAAGGATGACGCTTTTGCCATGGTTTGTGGTGACTGGCGGCGTTGGTCGGTGTAGCGTCCTGAACAGCTGTCGTGGTTCCGAAGTGCCGGGCGCCCGTGTCGCATTCACGGGCGTTCTTGTTGTCCAGTGCCTCTCCGGACCAGGGCGATCACCTCCGGGTTCCGCGCGGTGCGGGAGCCGATTCGAGCCCATCGAACGAAGGAGACGGACATGGCTTCCGGCACGGTGAAGTGGTTCAACTCGGAAAAGGGATTCGGCTTTATCGCGCAGGACGGCGGCGGGGCCGATGTTTTCGCGCACTACTCCAATATCGACGCGACCGGCTATCGGGAGCTTCTGGAGGGCCAGAAGGTGACCTTCGAGGTCACCCAGGGGCACAAGGGCCCGCAGGCGGAGAAGATCCGGGTGACGGCCACGCCGTAAGCACCCCTCCGCGCCCGCCGGCACACCGCACGGCGCCCGCTCCCTCACGCAGAGGGGCGGGCGCCGTGCGGGGCCGCTGTACGGGCGCTCCGGTGTTCAGGGGCGGCGGTCGTTGAGGATCTTCTGGAAGAGCCGGTGGTCGCGCCAGGCGCCGTTGATGTGGAGGTAGTTCTCGGCGGTGCCGTAGGGGGTGAAACCGCACTTGGTCAGCACCCGCTGCGAGGCGAGGTTGTCCAGCAGCGTGCCGGCCTCCAGCCGGTGCAGGCCCAGTTCCGCGTCCGCTGCCGCGCAGACCGCCGTCACCGCGGCGGAGGCGAGCCCGCGCCGGAGGTGGTCGGCGGATATCCAGTAGCCGACGGAGGCGCTGCACAGCGGGCCATAGGTGATCTGGGAGAGGGTGACGGCACCGGCGATCTCCGGCTCCCCGCCGTCCGGCTCGCCGACCAGCACCCACGGCATCAGCCGCCCGGCATCCCGCTCGGCCAGCTGGGAGCGGAGCCGCTCCGACTGGCCGGCGGGGGTGTAGAACGCTTCGTCGCGGTCCGGCTCGGTGCCGCGGAGGTGGTCTCGGCTGCGCTGGTAGGCCCGGGCGAGGCCGCCGGCGTCCGCCGGTTCGGCGGGGCGCATCAGGGTGTCGTGGGCGAGCCGGACGGACGTGGTGATCATCCGTTCAGCGTAAGCGCGGGGCGCGGCCCCGGACCCGCCCGGTGCTCAGGTCTCCGGCGGCCGGTCCTCGGTCTGCGGCGGCCGGTCCTCGCCTTCGGGCTTGCCGAACTGCTCCCGCATCTTCTCCCTGGCCGCGTCGATCTGACCCGAGTACTTGCCCTGGGTCTTCTCGTCGACGAACTCCCCGGCCTTGTCGATGCCCTTCTGCGCCTGCTCCTCGTGTCCCTTGAGCAGACCCTTGAGCTTGTCCAGTACGGACATGAGGCGTCCTCCTCACCACGGTCCCCCTCGACACCAGCATCGCCCCCGGGCGGGCGATGTGCATCAGGAACTGGGAACCGGGGCCTTCAGATGGTCGCTGATGAATTTGATGGAGCCGGCCGCCATCCCCTTCTGGTAATCCCAGGCGTTGTGCCGTCCACCGGGAATGAGCTGCATCGACGTGTGGATCGGCCCCTTTCCGTACTTCTCGCGGAATTTTCGGATGGGGTTGATGACCGAGGTGGGAGATTCCTTCGCACCGGCCTGGAAGGCGATATAGACATCCGGGCCGCCCTTCTTCAGCAGCTGCGCGGCGAGCTTCTCCGGGTTGTTGGCGTCCTTCTCCTTCTGGTGGCCGGCCCACATCGGGGAGTCCGGCACGATGTCCGGCCCGCTGGCTATCGCCGCCTTGAACTTCTCCGGGGACTTCAGTACGGACTTGAAGCCGGCGAAGCCGCCCGACGACGAACCCATGAAGGCCCAGCCGTCCCGCGACTTGAAGGTGCGGAAATTGGCCTTGGCCAGATCGACGACGTCCTCGGTCAGCCAGGTGCCCATCTTCTGCTGGCCGGGAATGTCGCTGCCGTCGTGATAACGGGTGTCCGGATTCAGCATCGGCATCACCACTATGAACGGCAGGCTCTTTCCCTCCGCGGTCCACTTGGCGAGATTCTCCTGGAGCTTGATATCGCCACCGACCCAGTAATTGGTGACCCCCTTCTTGTCCTGCGGGCTGCCCAGCCCGCCGGGCAGGGCCATCAGCACCGGAAAACCGCTCTTGGCGTACTTGGGGTCCTGGTATTCCTTCGGCGCCCAGACCCACACACTGCCGGTGACGCCCGACTTCGCGCCCTTGAGCGTCGCCCGGCCTATGTGCGTGCCGTCGTCCAGGGTCCGGGTGATCCGGAAGTCGCTCTTGGGGCCGGTCGGCATCAGGGTGTCGCTGTCGACCGGCTTGACCGGGGTGCCGCTCTCGCCCTTGGCGCCCGCGTTGAAGTCGACCGGATTGCCGTTCTCCGAGCAGCCGGTGAGCAGGGCGCAGGAGGCGAGGAGGGGGGCCGAGAGGGCGGCGGCGTAACGGTGTTTCAACGGGTTCTCCGGTACTGAGCGATCAAGTGCAAGTGACCATAAAGAGGGTAAACGGATGCTGCCGGTTCCGTTACCAGTTGCGGTAGTCGAACCGTTATGGCGCTGTTGTCCGATGCGCCGCCGGTGGTGCGTGTGTGAGCCCATCGGCCCGCTCGACGGGCACGGCGCCGCGGTCCGGCCGAGAATGCAGCGGTGAGCGATGAACACCGCAGGGCCGAGGACACCGCCGTGCGCCCCCATCCGGGTGACGAGGAGCGGCGGCTCGCCAGGAAGGCGCTGGCCGGCCGCGCCCGGGACGCGGGCGATCTGGCCCTGCTGATGGACATGCTGGGCCTGGACCCGAACCGGGATCCGGGCCGGGAGGCGGCCCGCGGCCAGGAGCCCGCCCGCCGCCAGGAGCGCCCGCGCGGCCGGCAGGCCGGGCGCGGGCGCGGCGCGGGGCGCGAGCGGCGGTACGACGGGCGCCGGGACACCTGCCGCGATGCCCGGACACCCTCCTCGGATCCCGGCTGAGCGGCCCGCCCGCCGGCCCGCCGCCCCGCCCGTCAGTCCGCCGCCCGGCTCAGCCGCAGCGTCACGATCTGGAACGGGCGGAGCGCCAGCCGGACGGTGTTCCCGGCCCGCGCCAGCTCCGGACCGTCGTCGGTGGGGCGCTCCAGCAGATCGGCGGTGACCGCACCGGCCAGCGCGAAACCGGCGGTGACAGCGGTCCTGGCACGGCCGCCGTGGGCCTCGTGGAGCCGGACGACCACATCGCCGCTCCGGTCGTCCGCGAGCTTGACCGCGGTGACCACCGTCGCGTCGTTCCCGACCGCGACCAGCGGCGCCACCGCGCCGGCCCCGGTCAGCCGGCGCTCGGGCAGGTTGATGCGGTGGCCCTCGCGCACCGCGTCGCCGACGGTGGCCCCCGGGACCATCGCGTACCGGAAGCGGTGGCTGCCCTGGTCGGTCTCCGGGTCGGGGAAGCGCGGGGCGCGCAGCAGGGACAGCCGCACGGTCGTGGTGGTGCCGCGCCCGCCGGCGTCGCAGGCCTCGCGGACCGTACGGGTGACGTCATGGCCGTAGGTCGCGTCGTTGACCAGCGCCACACCCCAGCCCGGCTCCTCGACATGGACGAACCGGTGCGCGCACGCCTCGAACTTGGCCGCCTCCCAGCTGGTGTTGGTGTGCGTGGGCCGGTAGAGATGCCCGAACTGGGTCTCCGCCGCGTAGCGTTCGGCGTGCACGTCCAGCGGGAAGGCGGCCTTGAGGAACTTCTCGGTCTCCCGCCAGTCGACCTCGGTGTCGACGTCCAGCCGCCGCTGCCCGCGTGCCAGGGTCAGCGACTGCACCACCCGCGAGTCGCCGAAGCTGCGCACCACCCGGACCGTCGCGGCGTCCGGCGACGCCTCGGCCAGGGCGACCTCGTCCGCGTCCGTCAGGTCGGTGGCCACGTTGCGGTAGAAGGCGTCCACGTCCCAGGCGTCCCACATGTTGGGGAAATCCGGGTGGAGTTGCAGCAGGTTCGCGGCCGCACCAGGTGCGACGGCCTCGCGCCCGGCCGCCCGGTCGTACACCGAGACCACCAGGCCGCGGCCGTCGATCTCGACGCGGAGCAGGTCGTGGGCGAGGACGAAGCCGCCGCCGGGGCGGGGCTCGGCGCGCACCGCGGCGCCCTCGGTGACCGCCGGTGCCACCGCGCCGGCCGCGACCCCGCCGCGGGCGTGCGGCGCCGAGTTCACCACCAGCGGCCGGCTGCCGCCGCCGGTCAGCGCGGCCAGCGCGCCGGCGATGACGCCCTCCAGCTCGGTGGCGAGTGCCGCATAGGTCCGCTCCGCCTCGCGGTGCACCCAGGCGATGGAGGAGCCGGGCAGGATGTCATGGAACTGGTGCAGCAGCACCGTCTTCCAGATCCGGTCCAACTCCTCGTACGGATAAGGGTGCCGGGCCTTGACCGCGGCGGTCGCCGACCAGAGCTCGGCCTCCCGCAGCAGCTGCTCGCTGCGGCGGTTGCCGCGCTTGGTCCGCGCCTGACTGGTGAGGGTGCCGCGGTGCAGCTCCAGATACAACTCGCCGACCCACACCGGCGCGTCGGGATACTCCGCCTCCGCCCTGGCGAAGAAGTCGGCGGGCCGCTCCCACGCCACGACCGGCGAACCGTCCAGGTTCCGCAGCCGGCGCGCCTTGGCGATCATCTCGCGGGTGGTGCCGCCGCCCCCGTCGCCCCAGCCGGTCGGCGCCAGGGAGTGCCGGGCGACGCCCTTGTCCCGGAAGTTCCGTGCGGCGTGGGCCAGTTCGGCGCCCGAAAGCCGGCAGTTGTAGGTGTCCACCGGCGGGAAGTGGGTGAAGATGCGGGTGCCGTCGATTCCCTCCCAGCGGAAGGTATGGTGCGGGAAGGCGTTGACCTTGCTCCAGGAGATCTTCTGGGTCAGCAGCCACTTCGACCCCGCCGCCCGGATGATCTGCGGCAGCCCCGCGGCGAACCCGAAGGTGTCCGGCAGCCACGCCTCGTCGTTCTCGATGCCGAACTCCTCTAGGAAGAACCGCTTCCCGTACACGAACTGACGGGCCATCGCCTCCGACCCGGGCATGTTGGTGTCCGACTCCACCCACATCCCGCCCGCCGGTACGAACCGACCCTCGGCCACCGCCTGCTTGACCCTGGCATACACCTCCGGCCGGTGTTCCTTGATCCATGCGTACTGCTGCGCCTGCGACATGGCGTAGACGAACTCCGGCTCGTCCGCGAGCAGCGCCGTCATGTTCGAGGTGGTCCGGGCGACCTTGCGGACCGTCTCCCGCAGCGGCCACAGCCACGCCGAATCGATATGCGCATGCCCGACCGCGCTGATCCGGTGCGCGGAGGCCGCCGCGGGCGCCGCCAGCACGTCCCGCAGCCGGCCGCGCGCGGCCCGCGCCGTCCCGTTGACGTCCTGGAGGTCGACCGCGTCCAGCGCCCGGCCCACCGCGCGCAGCAGCTCCCAGCGCCGCGGGCTGTCCACCGCCAGCTCCACCATCAGCTCGCCCAGCACCTCCAGGTCCTGGATCAGCTCCCACACCTCGGTGTCGAACACCGCCAGATCCATCCGCGCCAGCCGGTACTGCGGATCGCTGCCCGCCGTCTCCGGGTCGCCCAACTTCGTGGGGAGGAACGGATGTACGTCGAGGATGACGGGATTGGACGCGGCCTCCAGATGCCACTCGACGCGCTCGCCGCCGCGCACCGGATCGCCCACCCGCACCCACTGGTTCCGCGGATTGAGGCCCTTCACCGGACGCCCGTCCGACGTGTAGACCAGCGCCTCGCACTGGAAGCCCGCCATCCGCTCGTCGAATCCCAGGTCGAGCACCGCCTCCACGGTGCGCCCGGCCCACGCCTCCGGCACGGTGCCGCGCACCCGGAACCAGGTGGTGGCCCAGGGCGCGCCCCACGCGTCACCCACCGCCACGGGCTGGTGCGGGGCGGCCAGTCCTTCCGCCACCGGCGCCGTTCCCCGAGCTCTCGACTCCGGTCGAGCAGGGGAGACCCCACTGCCCGGCGCGACCCAGGCCGCGACCTCCAGGGGGACCGACTCCGGGTACAGGGCGGGCCGGATGCGCTCGTCCAGAACGCGGCGGAGGCGGGCTTCGACCAGTGCGCGATCGTCATGCATGAGGGCTCCGTGGAGTGGGGTGGATGGAGTGGGGTGGGGTGGGGTGGGAGGTGACGGGAACGGCCGTGGCTACCAGGGGTGCCGGGTCCTCGACGGGGCCGAGGAGGCGAAGAGTTCGTCCACGGCGCGGACTTCGAGGAGCGCCGCCGGCTCGCGCGCCGCGCGGCGCAGCCCGGGGAGGTGGAAGGCGGTCCCGCAGGTACCTCCCAGGAACACCCGTGTCCCGTCCGGGAGGTGACGGTGCAACTCGTAGTGCCGGACCGGTCCGGCGGAGCGCCGCCAGGTCACCCGCAGTGCGGTCGTCCCGCCCGCGGTGGCGGCCTCGGTGACCTTCAGCCCGTGGGGCGCACCGGGCTTCCGTGCGGCGCCGTGGACCGCGAGCCCGCCCAGCCGCCAGGCGACGGGGGCGCCCGCGCGCCCGGTGAGCCGAACGCCCAGCGCGCGGACGGTGCCGGTGCCCGCGGCGCCGCCGATCCGCAGGGTGACGGTGCGCCAGCCACCCTCGCCCGCCTCGACGGTCCCGGCGGGCAGGTAGACGTACGGCGCGGGCTCGCCGGGCGCCGGGGCGTCCCGCCGGGCGACGGCGACCTCCACGGTCACCGGGCCCGAGCCCGGGTCGAGGCGGTGGGTGAGGTCCAGGACCGTGGCGGCTCCGCACCGCAGCCGGGTGGGGAACAGCTCGACCGTCGTGGGGGAGTCGAGGGTGCCGCGGACCAGCAGACTGCTGCCGCCGCGCCAGGCGTCGGCGAAGTCCAGGGTGACGGAGGGGCATTGGCCCGCGGTCCGGACCGCCCAGCGTCTCGGGGGCAGCCGGTCCTGGAGCCCGAGGCGGTTCCAGGGCGTGTCGGAGGTGACCGTGCCGCGGTCGTACCAGCGCAGGCCGTGGCCGGTGTTGAAGGTCGTGGCGAACGGCAGCGCGGTGACGGCCGAACGGTCGGCGACCGACGCGGCGGGGGCCCGCCAGCCGCCGCCCGGCCCGCCCGGCCGGGTCGGATCGAGGCCCTCGCCGCACCAGAACCGGTCGTCCGCGGCGTGGAAGTCACCCGGTGTGCGTCCCGCGGGCAGATGGCTCAGGGTCCACTCCGGCCGGTAGAAGCCGTACGAGACCACCTGGTCCCGGTCGGTGGGGACGATCGCGTCCCAGTCCGTCACGGTGTCCCAGCCGGCCGACTCGACGTCGACCCCGGCCCACAACTCGTAGCGGCTGCGGCCCAGTTGTTCCGCAAGCCGCCCGGAGTCGGCGAGCGATCGCGCGCTCCAGCGGAAGTCCACGAACAGGGTGTCGGCGACCGGGCCCGCGGCGTCCTGGAAGAACTCCTGGTTCCGTTCGTCGAGCGCCCCCTGCCAGCCGACCCGGCCGCTGGTGTCCATCGCGTCGTACCAGGTGATCCGCAGCCCGTGCGGTGCGCCCGCCGCCCGCAGCGCCCGGAGGAACCCCCGCATGTCGGCGGCCAGCGCGGCATCCCCGCCCTCCGTCTCGGCGTTGAGGAACCAGCCGTCGAAACCGTACGCCCGCGCGACCGCCACCAGCTTCGCGGCCAGCGGGAACCGCCCCGCCGCGTCCTTCCGCACCAGGTCCCGGGTCCAGCGCAGCTGCCCGCCGTACGCCACCGGCGGCAGGAAGACGGTGCCCAGTACGGGCACGCCGTTGCGGTGCGCGGCGTCCACGACCGGGGCGTTCGGGGCCACGATCAGCCCCTCGCCGGCCGAGCCGCCCCAGAAGACCAGTTCGTCGAGGTACGCCCAGTGCGTGGGCGCGTAGTAGTCGGCGGTGGCCGAGCCCTGGGACGGATTGCCCGCGGTGCGGTCGAAGGCCGCCAGCGCGCTGATCCGGGCCTGGCCGGCGCGGGCGGTGGTGTTCGCGGGGACCGGGGTGAACCGCTCGGCGAGCGGCACCGTCGCCGTGTTGAACGGAAGGTCCCGGTCGGCCTTTGGCGTCCAGTCCGCCAGGCTGCGCCAGACGATCCCGTCGCCGGGCGTGCCGGAGGGCAGCGAGTCGGGGAACCAGTACGCGGCGTACGGCTGCAAAGGGGCGGCGGTGCGCGGGCGCCGGGCGGCCACCGCGGTGCCCGGCGGTGGGCCGAGCAGGGCCGCCGCGGCCCCCACCCCGGCGAGCAGCACACGGCGCCGGGGGAGGGGGCGGGAGAAGGGGAGGCGAGGCCGGTGCATGAGGGCTCCTCCGGGAGAGGCGGACGGCGGTTTGCTGCGGACGCGGCCGGACCCTAGGACCGGTCCGACGGCTCGGAGGCGGGGCGACCCCGGCGCGCGGCGCTCCCCACCTCCTCCGGCGTGCACACCTCGCTGATCCCACGTGCCGTCAAGTGACCTGTATCAGAGGCAAGTTGGGCGAGAACGAGAGCGGGGCGGGCGCCCTGTGCGGCGAGTTCCGCCCAGGCTTCGAAGACCGTGCCGCCGGGTGCGCACACCGACCGGTGCGGCGCGGCCTCGGTGTCGCCCGCGTCGACGACCAGTGCGGTGCGGCGGGCCGGCGGCCGGTGCGTACGCCCCCGCCATTCCGCGGCCAGCGCCGCCAGCGCCCGCCCCACCGGCTTGACCGAACGGTCGTTGCCGAGCAGCCCCAGTCCGTACTCCAGTTCCGGGAAGTCCGCGAGCGACCGGGACACATCGTGCGAGCACCACCAGGTGATGCCCCAAAGTCCGGTGCAGTCAAGGGCGTTGCGGACGGTGGCCTCGGCGAAGCGCACCGCGTGGTCCTCGGGGATGTGGGGCGCGGGGGCGCCGACCTCCTGGAGCCACACCGGGCGGTGCGGATCGCGCGCCCACGCCTTGGACAGCTCGACGAGATAGGCGGTGTGCTGCTCGGTGGCGGTGCCGGCCGGGCCGTGGCGCTGCGCGGTGCCGTTGAACACCCAGGAGTGCACCGCCGTCATGGCACCCAGCCGCGCGGCGTGGGCGGGGGTGAAGGGATGGCCGTCGCGGTACCAGGCGGCGTCGTACGCGGCGTGCAGATGCGGCAGTCCGGGCGCGCCGCGCTCGCAGGCCGCCAGCATCCGCTCCAGCCAGGCCGCCGCCTGCCCGGCCGTGACGCGGTCCGGATCCGGGTGCGGGCCGTCCGAGAACTGGTCGATCTCGTTGCCCAGCGTCATGCCGAGGAAGTTCGGCCGGTCGGCGAGCGCCGCGGCCAGCGTCCGCAGATACTCCTCCTGGCCGGCCAGCACCCCGGGGTCGGTGAAGATGTTGCGGCGGTGCCAGGTCCGCGTCCAGGCGGGCAGGAAGTCGAAGCTGGACAGATGCCCCTGGAGGCCGTCCACACTGACGTCCAGCCCGCGCTCGGCCGCGGCGTCCGCCAGCCGCACCAGCTGCTCGACGGCCCGCGGCCGGATCAGGGTGCGGTTGGGCTGGAACAGCGGCCAGAGCGGAAAGACCCGGATGTGGTCCAGGCCGAGGCCGGCGATGGAGTCGAGATCGGCGCGTACCGCGTCGAGATCGAAGTCCAGCCAGTGGTGGAACCACCCTTGGGAGGGGGTGTAGTTGACGCCGAAGCGCGGACGGTGGGCGGTGTCGGTGTCCGGTACGGGCATGTGGAGTCCTGTCCCTCTACGGGTGTCTTGTCCCTCTACGGGTGTGTCCTCTGCGGATGCGGTGCGGGCGTCGGCCCCGGCCGGGCTCAGCCCTTGACGGCGCCCTCGTCGACGCCGCGGAAGAAATAACGCTGGAGGCAGGCGAACATCACCATCAGCGGGAGTACCGCGATGACCGTGCCGGCCGCGACCAGCCGCTGGTTGTCCGCGAACGTGCCGTGCAGGAAGTTCAGGCCGACGGTCAGGGTGAACTTCGACTGGTCGCTCAGCACGATCAGCGGCCAGAGGAAGTCGTCCCAGGCCCCCATGAAGGCGAAGACCGCGACGACGGCGAGGGTGCCCCTGACCGACGGCAGCGCGATGCGGACGAACCGCTGCCAGGCGTTGGCGCCGTCGACATACGCGGCCTCCTCGACCTCGTACGGCAGGTGCCCGAAGGCGTTCCGCATCAGCAGCACGTTCATCGCGCCGATACAGGCGGGCAGCACCACGCCGAGCAGGGTGTTGTTCAACTGGAGCTGACGCATTGTCAAGAACTGGGCGATCATGATGCTTTCCACCGGGACCAGCATCGCCGCGATGAACACCAGCAGTGCGGCCCTGCGGCCCCGGAAGCGCATCCGGGCCAGCGCATAGCCGGCCAGCGCCGCACCCGCGCAGTTGGTCAGCACGTTCGCAGCGGCGACCTTGAGGGAGTTCAGCGCGGAGTCCCAGACCGGGATGATCCTGGCGACCGCCGCGTAGTTGCCGAGGGTGATCTCGTGCGGGAGCAGGCTCGGCGGATAGCGGTAGATGTCCTCGCCGGGCCCCTTGAGGGAGGTCGACAGCTGCCACAGGAACGGGCCAACTGTCAGTGCCAGTACGGCGAGCAGCAACAGATAGCGGAGCACCGGCAGCCGTAGCCGCCGGGCCGGGCCCCGCCGGACCGGCATCCGCCGCCCGCCGCCCGTACGCCGCTCGGTCCGCGACCGTACCTCCACCGTGGCGCTCATCGGTCCTCCCCGCGCTGGGCCCGCAGCACCAGCAGCATCAGCCCGAGGGTGAGGACGAAGACCACGACGGACACCGCCGAGGCGTAGCCGACCCGGCCGCTCAGCCCGGTGCCGACCTGCTGGACGAGCATCACCAGCGTGGTGTCCTCGCCGCCGGGGCCGCCGGTCGGCCCCGCCATCAGATAGACCTCGGAGAACACCCGGAACGCGTTGACCGAGGAGAGCGCGGCCACCAGCACCATCGTGGAGCGCACCGCCGGCACGGTGACGGTCAGGAAGCGGCGCACCGGCCCGGCACCGTCGACGGCGCACGCCTCGTGCAACTCCCGGGGGACGCCGGCCAGTGCCGCAAGATAAATGATCATGTAGTAGCCGAGCCCCTTCCAGACCGTCACCGCCATCGCGCTGAGCAGCAGCAGCCAGGGATCGCCGAGAAACCCGACCCGGCCGAAACCCAGCGCCTCCAGCAGCGCGTTGATCAGCCCCCGGTCGTCCAGCAACCACACCCATATCAGCCCGACCACCACGACGGAGGCGACCACCGGCGTGTAGAACGCGGCCCGGAAGAAGGCGATCCCGGGGATCCGCCGCTGGACCAGCAGGGCCAGCAGCAGCGGCAGTACCACCAGCAGCGGTACGGCCCCCAGGACGTAGAGCAGGCTGTTGCGCAGCCCCGTCCAGAACATCGCGTCGTGCATCAGCTCCCGGTAGTTGGCACCGCCGACGAACCGCCCTGTGGTGAGCGTACGGGCATCGGTGAAGGAATGCGCCACCGTGCTGAGAAAGGGATAGAGGCTGAATCCGCCGACGACCAGCAGACCGGGCGCCAGGAACAGCCACGGCGTGGACGGCAGATGCGTACGGATACCGACGCGGGTCTTCCGGTCAGCGGTTCGGCGCGCCATCGCCCGCCGCCTCAGCCGGTTTTGAGGAGGCGGTTGCACTCCGCCACCGCACCGTCCAGTGCGGCCTTCGGCGACTGCTTGCCCTGTACGGCCTTCGCGACGGCATTCCGCAGTACCGTCTTCATCTGGTCGCTGAGCAGTACCGGGGTGTAATTCACCGCGGTCTTCAGGGACTTGGCGGACACCACCCGCACCCGGGTCACATCCGTCCCGTCCTCCTCGGTGAAGTACGGATCGTCCAGCGAGCCCTTCGTGCTCGGGAAGACCGTGACCTGTTTCGCGAACGCCATCTGGTTCTGCCGGTCCGTGACGAAGTGCGCAAAGGCCACCGCCGCCGGTTCGACCCTGCTCTGCGCGTTCACCATCAGGCCCTGGACGTACATATTCGCCTTACCGGTGTTGTTCACCGCGTCCGTGATGCCGATGTTCTTGTACAGGCTCGGGGCGTCCTTCCTGAAGTTCCCCAGATCGAGCGCGCTGCCCGGGTTCATGGCCACCGACTGCTGCTCGAACTTCCGCCCGGCGGACTCCGCCTGGGCGGTGAGCGCCTGCGAGTCCAGCGCCCCGGCCGCGTACAGCTCCCGGTAGTGCCGGAGCAGTTCGACGCCCTTGGGCTCGTTGAACGTGAACGCGGTGCCCTGCGCGTTCATCAGCCGTACGCCGTAGCGCCCGAAGTCCTCGATCGACGGCGTACTCGCCAGCATCGCGATCTTCCGGCCGCTCTTTTGCGCCATCGCCACCGCGTCCCGGAAGAGCTGATCGTACGTGGTGGGCGGCTTCGCCGGATCCAGACCGGCCCTGCGGAACAGCTCCTTGTTGTAGAACATCGGCCCGGTGTTCAGATACCAGGGAAAGGCGTAGACACCCCGCATTCCCGGCATCTGCTGGCTCTGCCATGCCGCATCCAGATACTCACCGCGGTACTTCCCCGCCGCCCTTTCCAGATTCAGCGCCAACCCGGCCTTCGCCAGCGGATAGGTGAGATCCGGCGACACATTCACCACATCCGGCAGCGTCCCGCCCGCGGCATCCGCACTCAGTTTCTCCGGATATCCCTCGGCCGGCTGATCGATCCAGTTGATCCTGGCGTCCGGATACTTCTTCTCGAATTCCGCGATGACCCCGTCGAAGTATTTCTTGAAATGCGCCTTGAGATTCCACGTCTGAAAGGTGACCTGCCCCTCCACCTTTCCCGAGGCGCTGTCCGATCCGCCGGTGTCGCCCGAGGCACCGCAGCCGGTCAAGGAGAGCGCCGAGGTGACCAGAATCGCGGTGGCGGCGGCTGCCCGGCGGGATGCACGACGCATGGTTGGCTCCTTAGCTCAGGTGTGGCTCAGGTGCGCGGACCAGAAACATTCCGAAGTTCATCCGGGTCTCTACGGCGGTACCGGGAGAGGGACCACCGGCGACGATGCGGCACGCTACTAATGCGATTTAGTAGGTGTCAATACCGCGACCGCGGACGATTCTCCGGCGACGGCCGGGCAGCCGTTTGACATGCCGTTCCGCCCTGATCAGACTGTCCCGCACTAATGCGGTTCAGACGGGAGGAGCGCCGGCATGACAGCGCCGGGTGAGGCGGCCCGCCGCAGACCTGCGCGCCGGCCGACGATCAAGGACGTCGCCCGCCGCGCCGGGGTCTCGGAGAGCGCCGTCTCCTTCGCACTCAACGACCGGCCGGGGGTCTCCCGGGAAACCCGCGCCCGGGTGCGGCGCGTCGCGGAGGAGCTGGGCTGGCAGGCCAACAGCGCCGCCCGCGCGCTCTCCGGCGAACGCGCCGGCTGTCTGGGCCTGGTGCTGGCCCGCCCCGCCCGGACCCTCGGCGTGGAGTCGTTCTTCCTCCAACTCGTCTCCGGTATCCAAGAGGTGCTCTCCGCACGGAAGACCGCGCTGCTCTTCCAGGTCGTCGAGGACCTGGACACCGAATGCGCCCTCTACCGCCGCTGGTGGGCCGAGCGCCGGGTGGACGGCGTCCTCGTCGTCGACCCCCGCACCGAGGACCCCCGGCCCGGACTCCTCGCCGCACTCGGTCTCCCCGCGGTCGTCATCGGCGGCCCCGCCACCCCCGGACCGGACGCCGGACCATCCGCCCCGCACCCCCTGCTCTCCACCGTCTGGGCCGACGACGCCAAGGCCATGGCCCGGATCCTCGACCACCTCCACGGCCTCGGCCACCGCCGCATCGCGCATGTCGCGGGCATGCCCGAACTCGCCCACACCGCCCGCCGGATCCGCTCGCTGCGCGCCGAGGCCGGGCTGCGGGGCCTCGACGAGCGGCAGGTCCGCTCGGTGACCACCGACTACTCCGACGCCGAGGGGGCCGAGGCCACCCGCCGCATCCTCGACGCCGCCGCACCCCCCACCGCGATCATCTACGACAACGACGTGATGGCGGTGGCCGGCGCCTCGGTGGCGGCCGGTCGCGGCATCCGCGTGCCGGGCGAGCTGTCCATCGTCGCCTGGGACGACTCCCCGCTGTGCCGCGTCACCCACCCCCGGCTGACCGCCCTGGTCCGCGACACCCCGGGCTTCGGCCGCCTCGGCGCCGCGGAACTCCTCGCGGTCCTCGACGGCACCCCGCCCCGCACCGTACAGGGCGAACTCCCGCACTTGGAACGACGGGAGAGCAGCGGCCCGGTGCCGCAACGGAGCTGACTGCACGTCAGCACGTCAGGGTGCGGCGACGCGACTGCCTCCCCCTCGCGACCGCGACGCCGCGGACGGCACGGGTCGTCGAGGTCGCCGAACTCACCCGGGCGGTAAGGGTGGTGGCGGAGAAGACCGGGTGAACACCCATGTGGGCCGCATCCCGGTCGAGTTGGGCTTGCGAAACGGGACCCGGGCCCGCGGTCTTCGCCCACGAGACGGGGTTGGTACGGCCCACCGGGGTCCTAAACGGTACCGAACGGCCCGTCAAATTCCCCCACACGCAGGGAGTTTCAGTGGTGTAACACGACCCCGGGTGCCAGCCGCCCGCAGTTCGAGCCGGAAACGCTGACGCTCACCGTCCCGATGGTCCCGCCCCAGTCCACACAGCGGCCTTTCGCCGCGAGATACACCGGGCCCGCATAGGAGGTGTAATCACCGCTGTCGAAAACCGTGTCGGAGCTGCCGTCGGAGGGCCCGAGATAGGTGTGGAGGAACACCGGCCTACCAGGGCTGTTCCGGACCGTCACCACGCAGTTCTTTCCGGTCTTCGCGCTGTACGTCAGATACACGGTCCCTTTTCCGGTGACCGGTAGGGAATTCACGATGCGATATCCGCTGCCGCACACTCCGTTGTACGCCGCGGCCTTCGCCGGCGCGGCCGATGCCGTGGTGGCCAGGCCCATCGTGGCGATACCGGCCGCCGCCAGTACCGCGGATCCTGCGATGGCACGTGAACGCTTCATGGGAATACCCCCGTCAGGTGGTGTCCGTCGCGTGGTCATTCACCGTGATGGTGATGCACCGTGTTGGACACCGGCCGGACGGGGATGGTTGTACGCGAATTACCCGCTTACTCGGGGGACTTGATG
The DNA here is from genome assembly GCF_000805335.1 of Streptomyces sp. CT34. Taxonomy (GTDB): domain Bacteria; phylum Actinomycetota; class Actinomycetes; order Streptomycetales; family Streptomycetaceae; genus Streptomyces. Next base: position 7,677,979 of record NZ_KN708638.1, read on the forward strand.
CCGACTCACCCCGAGCAGGGTTCATGTGGTCGGTAAGCCCCCCGGTCAGTCGTCGTCATCCTCCCCGTAGGCGAGCACCTTCAGCCTGCCGTACGTCCCGTTGAAGCGGTTGTGGTCCCCGACGGTGTGCCCAGAGGAGGTGTGCTGCCAGATGCTGTGGAAGCGCCAGCTGCCCGGCAGCGTGCCGACCGAGGGGCCGTAGTGGGGGATCCACAGCGGGTTCGTCCGGCCGAAGCGGGACGAGTTGCCGGTGCACCGCCTCCACCAGTTGGTCGAGGTGTAGATGACCGCGTCGCGGCCGGTCTCCGCACGGTAGGCCCGCACGAAGTCCGAGATCCAGTGCACCATCCCCGCATGGCTCTTGCCGTAGCAGGTCGCGCCGTAGGGGTTGTACTCCATGTCCAGCGCGCCGGGCAGCGTCCTACCGTCCCGCGACCAGCCGCCGCCGTGGCGGGCGAAGAACCTCGCCTGCGTGCCACCGCCGGAGTGGTCCGGTAGCGCGAAGTGGTAGGCCCCGTGGATCATGTTCGCGTGGTACGAACCGTGGTACTGCTGGCTGAAGTACGGGTTCTTGTAGTTGGTGCCCTCCGTGGCCTTGACGTAGGCGAACCGGATCCCGATCCGGCGCAGCTTCCACCAGTTGACCTTGCCGTTGTGGCTGGAGACATCGACGCCGGCCACGGCCTTCTTCGTCCAGGCGCCCCGCGGCTCGGAGTCGGCGACCTGCTCGTTGCCCTCGTGCATGGCGATGGTGGAACCCATCCAGTCCTGCTCGGGGTGGGCGGGCGTCTTCCCAGCGTCCGGCGACGCGGTGGCGGTGCCTGGCAGGACGAGCGGCAGTGCGAGCACGGAGAAGAGGGAAACGAGAGTTCCGGCCGTGAGGGGGACCGTACGGCGGGCCGGAGCGGATCTGCGCAAGGGCATCGCGTGCCTCCGAAGGACTTCGGTTGAGTCAGTTTCGGCAGCTTTTGAGCAGAATCCTGCCGATAAAAAGACTTATACGCTGAATTGCCGGGGCCCAAGACCCGACAGCCTCTCAGTCCGCCGACCGGCCGGGCCATCTCACCCGTCTGGCTGCCCGGGCCGTCCGGGGCGATGCGAGCGGGCCCCGGCAGCTGTGCCGGGGCCCGCTTTCCTGCGCAGCGGCGAACGCGCCATGCCGCCGCTTCGCCGGTCTCTATGCCGATCCTCCCGGATCGCTTGTGTCGTCCGCCATCGCCGGTGGCTCAGTAGGCGGAGTTGACGTTGTCGATGGAGCCGTAGCGGTGGGCGGCGTAGTTGGCCGCGGCGGTGATGTTGGCGACCGGGTCGGTGAGGTTATCGGCGGGGCCCGCGACGTGGTAGGCCTCGAAGGTGGGCTGGATCACCTGGAGCAGGCCCTTCGACGGGATGCCGTTGCCGGCGTTGACGTCCCAGTCGTTCACCGCGTTGGGGTTGCCGCTGGACTCCCGCATGATGTTGCGGTGCAGGCCCTCGTAGCTGCCCGGTATGCCCTTGGCCTTCATGATGTCCAGGGCCTGGCGGATCCAGCCGTCGAGGTCGTCGGCGTACTTCTTGGGTGCGGCCGGACGCTCGGCGGAGCGGCTGGCGGTCTGCTGGGCGGTGTGGCCCTGCTCGGCGACCGCGGTGACCTTGATGCGGTCGGCGACGGACGCGGTCACCGGGCGCTCGACCTTGGCGCCGTCGGCCTGGGCGGGCATCCCGTTGGCGCTGACCTGCTTGACCGTCGCAGTGGCGTGCGCGGCGGGGGCGGCGTTGTCGGAGGCCGCGGTGACGGCCAGGCCCGTGGTGGCGCCGGCGGCGGCGAGAACCGCCACGGCGACCTTGTGGGTACGGGTGATACGGGCGATCCGGGCAGCGCGGGGCAGGGTGAAACCGGGCATACGGGGGTGACCTCTTCCAGGTACGGGAGACGGGAAGTGCCGTCGTTGGCGCGTTCGGACCGAGGCTCTTCGTGTCGCGCCCGCCCTCAGGGCGTTGGCGCAGACCGCTCTCGGTGCGACGGGATCCATGGTTAACGGCCGACCCGAATCGTGGCAATGGCCCCTTGTACTACCGCTCTTCGTGAGATGCGGCGTAATACACCTTTTGCTCCGCTGTTCCCGCTGTATTTCGCGGCATGACGCGCCTCGGCGTCGACTAGGCGGGCTCGTACGTGACGTGCGTCGCGTGCCCCGCGTCACCTGCGGGAGCCCGTTCGCCCCCCTCTCGTGCCCCCGGGGAGTTACCTGGCTCACACCCTGAATTGCCGCCGGGAATCCGCCAGTTCGCGTTCCGGAGGGCGGTGGGAACGGCCGCGCCCCGGCGGGTCCATCCGTGCGGCGCCGCTGCTGGTCCGTTCGTAGCAGCGTCCGGGCTGTCGGGCTGCGCCTCGCCCGGGGGTCCCGGAGAGTGAGAGCGCACACACCCGCCACTCACCGTAGGGGAATGCTTATGTTCCGTCGTTCCGCCGTCGTTCTCGCCGGCCTCGCCGTCGCCGGGATCCTCGGCGCGGGCTCCGCCGGCGCGGCCCCCGTCGATCACCACGGCGACTCCCGCGATCACCACGGCGATTACCGCGACCACCACGACGACTACCGTGACCACCATGACGACTACCGCGACCACCACGAGCGCCACCTGACTCCCAGGGAGCGCGAGGGCCTGCGGGTCGCCGACCGTGTCCTGGACTCTCTCTTCGGCGGCCCCCCCC
>NZ_KN708638.1:7680680-7702890 GCF_000805335.1 Streptomyces sp. CT34
TGAAGCCGGCGCCGGCATCGGCGCCAACGGCACTGGCCCTGCCCGCGAAGTGCGGGCAGGGCCAGTGCCGTTGCTGCTGCGGCGCCTCTGCGGCGCGTCGTGCCGGTGCGGTGCGCCGGCTCGGTTCTCCGGCTCAGTAGGCGGAGTTGACGTTGTCGATGGAGCCGTAGCGGTGGGCGGCGTAGTTGGCCGCGGCGGTGATGTTGGCGACCGGGTCGGTGAGGTTATCGGCGGTGCCCGAGACGTGGTAGGTGTCGAAGGTGGGCTGGATCACCTGGAGCAGGCCCTTGGAGGGGATGCCGTTGCGCGCGTTGATGTCCCAGTCGTTGACGGCGTGGGGGTTGCCGCTGGACTCCCGCATGATGTTGCGGTGCAGGCCCTCGTAGGAGCCGGGGATGCCCTTGGCCTTCATGATGTCCAGGGCCTGTCGGATCCAGCCGTCCAGGTTGTCCGCGTAGCGCGGGGCGGCCGGCTTGGGCGCGGCCTCCTTCGGCGGCGCTATCTCCTTGCGCTCCGTCGAGCGGTTCGCGGCCTGCTGGGCGGCGTGGCCCTGGTCGGCGACGGCGGTGACCTTCAGGGCGTCCGCGACGGACACGCTCTCCTGCTTCGTGTCCTCGCCGGCCTTGTCCTTCGCCACGACCGGCAGGCCGTTGGCGCTGACCGGCTTGACCGTGGCCGAGGCGTGGGCGGCCGGGGTGGCGGCGTTGCTGGGCGCCGCGGTCAGGGCGAGGGCCGCCACGCAGCTCGCGGTGGCCACCAGCGCCGCGGAGACCTTGTGCGTGCGGGTGATGCGGACGGTGCGGGGCAGGGAGAAGCTGGGCACGGGCATGCGGAACTAACCTCTTCCAGGGCTGGGGTGGCGGGTTGATGGCCTTCGGTGGCTCGTGGGAACCGAGGGTCAGTGCCGCGCTCGCCTCTCTGGTGGAGTCCGCAGGCTCGTTCTCGGTACTGCCGGGAAACATGGTTAGCGCCCGCCCGCGATGGTGGCAAAGGTGCCGTGTACTACCCATCTTCGTGTGTTAGGGCGAAATGCCCGATATCAAGGCCGGAATTCGGGGCGTATGCCGGATCGTTATCGACTAAGCGCGTTCGTATGTGACGTACGTCGCGTGCCCGGCATCACCGGCTGCTGCCCCCGTGATCCCCTCCGGACGGGCCGCTGAGTTGCCCGGGTCACACCCCGGCACCCCTTCGCGGGGTTGCTCAGATCTCCAGCAGCCGTGCCGCCAGATGCTCGATCCGGTCGTGCCAGGCGTCCCGCGCCGCCTCCGCGTCCGCGCCCCGCGGCCCGGTCTGGGTCAGGACCAGGCGGGCGCCGTGCCCGGTGCCCCTGCCCAGCTCCCAGCGGACCAACCCCTCCGGACGGCACCGGTAGGCGAGGACGGACGGCTCGCGCACCTCGGTGACCGGCCCGGCCGGCGCCTTCCCCGAGGTGAACCCCTCCGGGGCGGGCTCGCCCCCGGCCGGCTCGTCACCCCCGGTCAGTACCGCCCACACCGTCTCCGCGGGCCGCACCAGCTGCCGCTCGAAACGGATCCGCGGCCCCTCCGCCGTCTCCTCGACGGCCCCGTGCCCGAGATCGAACTGCTCCAGATACGCCTCGTGCAGCTCGCCCGAGTCGGGCTCCACGGCCGGCGACTCCCCGTCGAGCAGCTGCGAGAGCGCCGACATGCACAGGTGCCAGCCGGACGCGAAGCTGGCGGCGCCGAGGCGGTCGCCGAAGGTGTGCACGAAGGTCAGCAGTGAGCCGTCCGGATCCGGCGCGATCTCCCAGCGGAGGTGGTCATCGCCCCAGGTGAAGGCGTACCGCCGGGGCTCCTCGACGTCGGTGACGGTACCTGTCATGGCGGGCCCGCTCAGCTGCGGCATCAGGAAGGTGATCGAGCCGCCGGGCCGCAGTTCGACGGCGACCTCGCAGGGGAACCACCGCCCCATCCGCGCCGGCTCGGTGAGCGCCGACCAGACCTCGTCGGGCGGATGCGCCAGCAGCCGCTCCATGCGCAGCGCCGTCCGACCGTCGGCGGTCGCCGTCAGAGTGTCGGAGTGGGGCTTCATCGGGGGGTCTCCCTCCCGGCGTCACGGTGCCGATGCCGGGAGGGCCGTCGAGGCTCCCGTCCCGTGCCTCCCCCGTCGCGTACGACGACGCCCGCGGCGCCCGCCACCCGGCTCATACGCAGGCCGGATCGCCCTCGGCCCGCCCCTCGCGTGCCACCGGAGCCAGCGCCGGTGCCGTCTCCAGCGGCCCGTCCGTGAAGAAGCGGGCGGCCAACTCCGCGACCTCCTGCGGGCGTTCGAGCACCACCCAGTGGTCCGTGTCCGGGATCGTCAGAAAGCGGCTGCCCGGGATGGTGGCCGCGAAGGCGCGCTGCCGCTCCGGGGTGGTCACCGTGTCGTGCTCGCCGCTGAAGACCAGGGTGGGGATGCCGGACAGCCCGCCGGCGAAGTCCGGCCGGTCGCTCAGCGCCCGGTGCAGCGAATCCACCGCGTGCGGTGAGTGCAGCGCCGCCTGGAGCATCGCCCGCCGGACGTAGCGGTACGCCAGCTTCCGGCGGGCGACGTGCTGGTGCTCGTCGAGGCAGAGCAGACCCTCGGCGGCCAGGGTGGCGAAGGCGGCGGTGTCCCCGCGCGAGAGGCGCTCGGACGCTTGCTGCCACGCGCGCACCTGTGTGTCGCCGACATCCGCCGGTACGCCGCCGAGCACGAGCCGGGCGATCCGGTCCGGGAAGCGCTGGGCGGAGCTGAAGGCGATGCCCGCACCGTAGGAGAAGCCGAAGAGGTTGATCCGCGCGGCGCCGAGATCGTCGACGATGCCCAGGATCGCGGCGCACAGCACGTCCATGCTCGGCCCCGGCGGCAGCGGCCCCGCACTGCCCATACCGGGCAGATCGGCGGTGATCACATCCGTCACCGGCCCCAGTTCCTCCTCCATCTGCGGCCAGCCGTACATCCCCTGCAAGGCGCCGCCCAGCACCAGCGCGGGCTCGGTGACCTGGTTCGGCTGCCGCAGCAGCCGGTACGCGTACGACACCCCGCGCACCGACAAGGAGCGGATCAATTCCTCGTTCATGGCTCTTCCTTACCGGCTGGAACGGGTTGTGCGGTCGGGTGTGCCGGGGCCTGACCCATAAGGTCGGCCCTAGATGCGGGTCAGGACGAGCGCGGCGTTGTGGCCCCCGAACCCCAGCGAGGTCTTGACCGCGCAGTCGAACGCCGCCTGCCGCGGCTCCGCGCGGACGACCTCGATCGGGATACGGGGATCCGGCACCGTCAGATTGGCGGTGGGGGGCACCAGTTGCTGCTCCAGGGCGAGCACCGTCAGCACGGTCTCGATACCGCCGGCGGCGCCCAGCGTGTGCCCGGTCATCGCCTTGGTGGAGGTGACCAGCGGATGATCACCGAGCACCCGCTGCAACATCATCGCCTCGACGTGGTCGTTGACGACGGTCGAGGTGCCGTGCGCGTTCACATGGCCCACATCGCCGCCGTGCACATCCGCGTCCGCCATCGCCGTGCGCAGCGCCTGCTCGATGCCCCTGCCGTCCGGATCCGGCGCGACCGCGGCATACGCATCGCTGGACGCGCCGTACCCCGCGATCTGCGCGCGGATCGGCGCCCGGCGGGCCTTGGCGTCCTCCGGCCGCTCCATCACCAGCAGCCCCGCGCCCTCGCCGACGACGAAACCGTCCCGGTCGACATCGAAGGGGCGGCAGGCGGCGGCCGGATCGTCGCGCCGGGTGGACACCGCCTTCATCTGGCAGGCGCTGGCGATCAGCAGCCGGGACAGCACCGACTCCGCGCCGCCCGCGATGGCGATGTCGCAGACCCCGGCGCGCAGCAGCTGATGCGCGGTGCCCACCGCGACGGTCCCGGAGGAGCAGGCCGTCGCCACCCCCAGACTGGGACCCTGTGCACCGAGATCCATGCAGACACTGCTGGCGGCGCTGTTGATCACGGTCAGCGGAGCGAGTTTGGGGGACACCCGCCGGGCACCGCGTCCCATCATGGTGGCGTACTGCTGGTCGTAGAACGGCAACCCGCCGTGCGCGGAGCCGATGATCACCGCGACCCGGCCCCGGTCCCAGGTCTCCGGGTCCAGGCCGGCGTCGCCGACCGCCTCCCGGGCGGCGATCACCGCGAGCTGCGAGAAGCGGTCCATCAGCCGCTGGGTGGCGACGCCGAGCAGCTCGGTGGTGTCCAGATCCGTGGCGGTGTACATGAAGTCGCAGGGCAGATCGGCGAGTTCGTCCTGGTGCGACACCCCGCCGGGCACGGTGTCATGGGTGATGGAGTGCCAGGTGGCCTTCGTTCCCACGCCCGCCGCGGTCACCAGGCCCAGTCCGGTCACGGCCGCGGCGAACGGCTTGCGGCGGGCAGTCACGCGGTGACTTTGCCGTCGATGGCCGCCACCAGCTGTCCCACGGTGTCACGCGAGGTCAGCGCCACCTCTTCGAGGTCGATGTCCAACCTCTCCTCGATGAGCACCCGGAGCTCCTCCAGGGCGAGGGAGTCCAGGCGCAGGCTGCGCAGCACGGTGGCATCGGTGGCCTCCCCCCGCCTGACCCCGAATCGTTCCTCCAGCAAGCTGTTGACAACTTCTGCCGCATTCACGTGGCGCTCCTCCGCTGTTCGTAGGCGATGCCGCCAACCGCGTCCTGGGCCGGATTCCGCCGGTGGTTCCGGCTGGTTTGGCCACCCTTTATACGCCTTTGTCCTGGGCGCTCCCCAACCTTCGTAGCTCAAAGGGGTGATGGGCGCGCCGGAGCAGGCGAGCGGCACGCGTGCGGACGGTGCGCTCCGCGGAAGGCGACTCGTTGTCTAACGCCCCGGAGCCCGGGGAGGTACGGGTCGCACGCCGGCGGAACGCCGGGGGAGCCGTGCCGGGCGCCGGGCGCTCGGCGGTGGTCCGCCGGGGCGGCTCCGGGCGCCCGCGCGGTGCTGCCGGCGTCGGCTCAGGCTTCGTCGAGTGCGCCGGTGACCCGTCCCAACAGGCTGCGCAGGGTGCGGAGTTCGTCGACCGTCAGGCCGGTGGCGGCCATGATCCGGCGCGGCACCGGCAGCGCCCGCTCCCGCAGGGCCTCGCCGGCCTCGGTGAGTCGGATGGTCACCGACCGCTCGTCCTCGGGGCTGCGCTCGCGGTGCACCAGTCCGGCCGCCTCCAGCCGCTTGAGCAGTGGCGAGAGCGTGCCGGAGTCCAGTCGCAGCCGCTCGCCGATGCTCTTCACCGGCTCCGGGCCGTGCTCCCACAGCACCAGCATGACCAGGTACTGGGGGTAGGTGAGCCCCAGGTCCTTGAGGGCGTCCCGGTAGACGCCGCCGAACGCGCGCGAGGCGGCGTGCAGGGAGAAGCAGACCTGGTGGTCGAGGCGGAGCAGTTCGGAGTCCGGAACCGGGAGCGTCGGGGGCGTGGCCATGGCTCCAGGTTAGCGCGCGGCGGGCGATTGAGTTGTGCACAACTTAGTTGCACGCAATTTAAGTGTGTGCGATCGTGGGTCCCGTTGAATCCGCCGCGGCCGGTCACCAGGACCGGCCGCGGATCCCACCGGAAGGAATCCGCCATGGACGCGCTGTACACCGCCGCCGCCACCGCCAACGGCCGCGAGGGCCGGGCCGTCAGCTCCGACGGCCGGCTCGACCTCGCCCTGGCCATGCCCCAGGCCCTCGGCGGCAACGGTGCCGGGACCAACCCGGAGCAGCTCTTCGCCGCCGGGTACGCCGCCTGCTTCGCCAGCGCGATGGCCAACGTCGGCCGGCAGATGAAGCTCGACACCAAGGACGTCTCGGTCACCGCCGAGGTCTCCCTCGGCAAGGACGACACCGGCTTCGGCCTCGCGGTCGTCATGCGGGTGGAGCTGCCGGACGCCCTGGCGGGGGAGACCGGCCGGCAGCTCGTCGAGGCGACGCACCAGTTCTGCCCGTACTCGAAGGCCACCCGCGGGAACATCGACGTGGAGCTGGTCATCGAGTGACCCGGCCGGCCCCCGGCGCCCCCTCGGCCGTTCCCCTCTTACTTACGTGCCGTCCGCCGCGTACACCCGCCGCCCCCCGACGAACGTCTGGAGCACGCGGGTCGCCGCGATCTCCTCGGCCGGGCCGTCGAAGGGGTCCCGGTCGAGGACGGCCAGATCGGCCAGCTTGCCCGGCCGGACCGAGCCGGTGTCGTCGAGGTGGTTGGCGTAGGCGCTGCCCGCCGTGTACGCGGCGAGCGCCGTACCCAGGTCGAGGCGTTGCCCGGGGAGGAAGGCCGGCGTCGACGGCGGGGCGTCCGGGGTGCGGCGGTTGACGGCGACATGGAGCGCGGCGATCGGGTCGGCCGAGCTGACCGGCCAGTCGCTGCCCGCCGCGAGGACGGCGCCGGAGCGCAGTAGATCCCCGAACGGGTACTGCCAGGAGGCGCGTTGTGGTCCCAGGAAGGGGATGGTCAGCTCGTCCATCTGCGGTTCGTGGGCCGCCCACAGGGCCTGGATGTTGGCCGTCGCGCCGAGCCGCCGGAAGCGCGGGATGTCGTCGGGGTGCACGACCTGGAGATGGGCCAGGTGCGGGCGGGTGTCCCGGTGGCCGTTGGCGGCGCGGGCCGCCTCGACCGCGTCCAGCGCCTCGCGCACCGCGCGGTCACCCAGGGCGTGGAAGTGCACCTGGAAGCCCTCCGCGTCCAGCCGGGTGACGTACGTCCGCAGCGCCTCGGGGTCGACGAAGGAGATCCCGCTGTTGCCGGACGGGCAGCCGCACGCGGTCAGGTAGGGGGCGAGCAGCGCCGCGGTGTGGTTCTCCGCGATGCCGTCCTGCATGATCTTGACGCTGGTGGCCCGCAGCAGCCCGCCGGTCAACTCCCGTCTGCGGCCGATCAGTTCGGGCAGCTGCTCGATGCCGCGCGAGCGGTCCCACCACAGCGCCCCGGTCACCCGGGCGGTCAGCAGGCCGTCGCACCGGGCGGCCAGGTAGGCGGGCACCGGATCGGTCGTCCCGGGGCCGTTCCCCAGCATCGCGTCCTGCCAGGCGGTCACCCCGTAGGAATGGAGCAGCCGCTGCGCCCGGAGCAGCCCCGCGGTCCGCTCGGCGAGCGAAGGCTCCGGGAGCAGCGCGTCCACCAGCCGCATGGCGCCTTCCTGGAGCATCCCGGACGGTTCGCCGGCCGCGTCCCGCTCGATACGGCCGTCGGCCGGGTCCGGGGTACGAGAGGTGATCCCGGCCCGTTCCAGGGCACGGGAATTGGCCCAGCCGCCGTGGTGATCGCGGTTGACGAGGAACACCGGGCGGTCCGCTACGACGGCGTCGAGGAACTCCCGGGTCGGCATCCCGCCGGGGAACGCCTCCAGGGACCAGCCGCCGCCGGTGATCCACGGCGCCTCCGGGTGGGCCGCCGCGTACCGGGCGATCAGCTCGCGACAGGCGGCGGCGGTGTCCGCCGCGCTCAGATCGCACTGCCCCAACTCCAGCCCGCCGCTGACGGGGTGGACATGCGCGTCCTGGAACCCGGGGACGAGCAGCCTGCCCCGGAGGTCGACGACCTCGGTACGCGGCCCGAGCAGATCGCCGACCAGGTCGTCGGGTCCGACGGCAACGATCCGCTCGTCGCGCACCGCCACCGCGCTCGCCCTGCTGCGGGCCGGGTCGACGGTGTGTACGGGGCCGCCGCGGAAGACGAGGTCGGCATGGGAGGTGGTGGTCATGGTGCGGCTGCTCCTCGCAGGGGAGTTGACGGGACGGTGGCAGGTGCCGGGCGGGCCGGCGCGGTGGGGGCCGGTGCCGGATCACCCCCTCGGACGGTGCGGGGGAACGCCCGGCACCGCCGTCGTCCATCGGCAGGCCGATCGCGTCCCCGTCCGTCCCCCGCCCGGTGCGGAAATACGGGGCCCGGCGCACCGTTTCGCCCAGGCTGCCACCGCCGGTCCCGGCTGGACGAGGGTGGCGGGCGGCGTGCGGAGAAACCAGCCGTTGTCCGGACGGGCCGCGACGTGGTCGCTCGTGGTGGCGTAGTCCCGCACCAGGTAGCCGCCGACCCCCACCCCAGCCTGCACCGGGTGCGGAACCACCCTCCCGGCATGGCCGGTTCTGCCGTGGAGCCGGCCCTCGACCTGCTCATCGCGGTGCTGCGCCAGGAGGCGGCGGAGCGGGCGGGCTGACGCCGGCGGCGGCTGGCCCGTCGCCCTCCGCTACGCGATGCCTCCGAGGAACTCCCGCACCAGCCGCAGCCACACCGCGCGATCCGGTTCGCTCAGGAGGTGCCCGGCGCCGGGCAGTTCGGCGAGCCGGGCGCCGGGGATGCCGGCGGCGAGCCGGTGTGAGCTCTCGGGAAGGACCAGCCGGTCACCCAGTGGCGCCACGACGAGGGTCGGTACCGCCACCCGCGCCAGGTCGTCGCGGACATCGACCCGGGACACCAGGTCGAAGTGGTCGAGCATGCCGGGCGGCATCTCCGCGGCGGCCTGCGCGACCGCGGCGTCCAGAGCCTCCGACGGGGTCGTGGCCAGCTGCTCCGGCGACAGGCAGGAAACGACGGCGAGCCGGGCGACCGCCGACCACTCGCCGGCCCGTCCGAGCGTCCGGATCAGCTCGGCGGTCAGCGCCAGGACCGGATCGGCGACCGCGAACCCCGCGGTGAGGACGAGCGCGGTGACCCGTTCGGGATGGCGGGTGGCGGTGCGGAGGGCGACGGCGGTGCCCAGCGACTCGCCGAGCACCGCGAACCGCTGGTGCCCGGCCGCGACCGCGGAGGCGGCCAACTGGTCGGCCAGCTCGTCGAGTTCCAGCGGACCGGTGGCTACGGGGGTGCCCCCGGCTCCCGGATAGTGCGGCCCGATGACGGTGTGGTCGGCCGCCAGGTCGTCCAGGACCAGCCCGAAGTTCCCCTCGATCCCGCCGCCGGCCCCGTGGGCGAGCAGGAGGGCCGGACCGCTGCCCCGGGTCAATACGTCGAGGTGGGGGCGGGGGAGTGTGCGCTCAGTAGTCATGGCCCGACGCTAAACACTCACATCGGTGTGAGAGTCAAAGCGGAAGAGGCGAGGGAGCGGGGGCGGCCGGGCATCCGAGCTGGTTTCCCCGCTTCCCCGCTTCGCCGCTTTCCTGGTGCCGTACGGGCCCGGCGCGACACCTCCGGCGCGTGGCGCGCGACAGCCCGGCATGCTCGGCGCGGTGCGCGCCGACCGTCGGTGACGAGGACCTCGGCCGTCCCTCCGGAACTATCCGGGCATTTCGCCCAAGCCAGTGCAAACATGATGCATGCCCTTTCCACGGCTGACGCATCTGGGACGACGTCCGGAGCCGAGCCATGCCCTGATGCTGATCCCGATCGGGCTGATCGTCGCGGTCTGCCTGGCCGACGTCCTCTCGCCGGCCGACATCCACCTGGGACCGCTGCTGGTCTCCGCCCCCGCGATCACCGCGGCCATCGCGGGACCCGGTCCGACGGCCATGATCGGCGCGCTGGCGGTCGCCGCCCAGGTGGGCATCGGCATCGCGCGCCACGCCCTGTTCACCGAGAACCTCTACGCCCAGATCGGCTCGCTGGTCGTCGTCGCCGCGCTGCTCCTCGTCTTCACCGTCGTCCGCGAACGCTATGAGCGGCAGCTCGTCAAGACCCGCTCGGTGGCCGCCGTGGCCCAGAAGGTTCTGCTCCGGCCGTTGCCCGAACGCAGCGCGGACCTGGAGATCGCCTCGATCTACCTCCCCGCCGAGGAGGAGGCCGAGATGGGCGGCGACCTCTTCGCCGCGGCCCGCACCGCCCAGAGCACCCGGTTGATCATCGGCGATGTCCGCGGCAAGGGCCTGCCCGCGTACAGCCAGGCCGCACTGCTCCTCGGCGCCTTCCGTGCGGTGGCCCACCGCCAGGCCACCCTCCCCAACCTCGCCCGCCACCTCGACGGCGCCGTCCGCTGGGACAACAGCCAGTGGCGCAACGCCGGCCCGCGCCCCCGCCGTACCGCCCCGGCCGCCGGCGATCCCGCCCCCGCCACCGTCGCCGACCGAAACGCACCGGCCCCGGTCCATGCGCCCGACGCCGAGGAGATCTTCGCGACCGTCTCCCTCTTCGACATCCCCGACCGGCTGCACGAACTCGGCACCATCAGCTGCGGCCACCCGCCCGCGCTCCTGCTGCGCGACGGGCGGGCGATCACCCTGCACGTCGAGCGGACCGCCCTGCCGGTCGGCCTCGGCGGCCTCCCCGGAGCCCCCGACTACGAGGTCGAGGTCTTTCCCTTCGAACCCGGAGACCTGCTGCTGCTCTACACGGACGGTGTGACCGAGGCGCGGGACTGCGACGGCGTCTTCTACCCGCTGGCCGAGCGCGCCGGCGCCTGGAGCTCCGGCAGCCCCCGGCAGGTGCTGCGCCGGCTGCGCGAGGACCTGCTGACGCACACGAACGGCCGGCTGACCGACGACGCCGCGGCGGTCGCGGTACGGCGGGGGCCCGCCCCGGCGTCGCGTACCGGACGGCACCACCGCCGGCACGCGGACCGGCGGGGGCCCGGTGGGGCGTGAAGCCGGTCGCGGGAGATGACATCCGTCACTCTGAGGCGCCTACCCGGCCCCGCGGCCCCCGATATGCCGCCCTCCTGTCCGCCTCAACCGGTGGCATCCTCCGTCTGACGCTTCCTCAATGCCGCCCGACTTGGTAAACACGTCCGATCGGGGGTACTCGTCCCAATCGTCCGCACGCGGTACAGGAAGCGCACCATGAACGACCGCAACACCCCGGATCACCAGCCCGCCGGCATATCCGGGACCTCCGGGATGTTCGACACCTCCTCGGTATCCGGGATATCCGGGGGCGGCGCGTCCGGGACCTTCGAGCTCGACCTCACCGGCCACGAAGCCCGGCGGCGGGCCGAGGTCCTCGCGGCGCTCGGCGACACCTGGGACCCCATCGAGGCGATGACGGGCGAGGCGGACGCCCAGCGGCTCCTCTACTCCGGCCTGGACGCCGAGCAGCAGGCCACCTACGACATGTTGGTCGCCGCCGGCGTGCTGCCGGCAGCCGGGCAGGGCTGAGCATGCTGCCCCTCGACCCCACCGCCGACATCGGCCGCCGGGCCTGGGTCCCCTGCCCGCAATGCCAGGACCACGAGGGCTGCGGGACCTGCGACGACGGCCGCACCTGTGACGACCACTGGCGCTATCTGCTGTCGAACCGCGGCAGCCTGCTGCACCTCCAGTGCCCGAACTGCACCCACCTGTGGGCATGGGACTCGGGCTTCGGCGCCGGCGGACGCCCGTAGCGCCACCGCACAGCGCCCCCTCAACCCGCCACCCGCCGCCGTGAGCGGCTAGGCACCGTCCCTTCGCGCCTCCACGTACGCCACATCCAGCGCCCGCTCCGCCGGCACCGCCCGGTCCGGCCGGACGCCGACGCCCTCCCAGTTGGTCCCGGTGACCGCGTTGACGGTCCGCGCGGTCGGCACCGCGACCGTGATGTGCTCCGTCACCGGATGCCGCTCGGTCGGGTGCGCACCGCCCCGCGTCGTCTCGCCGACGACCACCGCCCGCCCGAGCGCCTGCAGCGTGTACGCCACGTCCTCTCCGCCGGAGAACGTGGTCGCGCTGGTCAGTACGTACACCGGGCGGTCCGGGTAGCGGGGCGCGGGCAGATGCGCGGTGGTCCAGTACTGGCGGATGGAGTCCGTGGCGCGCTCGTAGAAGTCGTTGAGATGCGTCTGGTCGTCGGGGAAGAAGTAGCTGCACCACAGGGCGGCGCCCGCGGGGGAGCCGCCCTTGCACTCCCGCAGGTCGAGGAGGAGCGCGCGGGTGTGCGCGACCAGCTCCATCGCCGCGCCGATCGCCCGGCCGCCCACACCGGCGTCGGCGATCCACCGGATGTCGAGCCGGCCCACATTCCCGTCGAGCCGCTCCACGCAGCGGATCCCCTGGCTCTCGGTCCGCAGCAGCGCCAGGAACGCCGCCCGTCCGGCGTCGTCGTCCGCCGGGTCCACGGACCGCGGCTCGTCCTGCCACAGCAGCCGCAGATGCTTGTCCGCGCAGACCGTCTGGAGGGGCGCGGTCACCGTCTCGCACAACGCCGGGCCGCTCAGCCCGTCGTACTCGCCGGCGGCCAGCCGGCCCCGTATCGCCGCGTCGATCTCCACCGCACGCTCCCGGAAGACATACCCGGCCACCATCCGCTCCAGCGCGGCATCGACGATCTGCGCATTCCCCGTCGCAGGCATCCGCTGCATCCCCGTCTTCCTCTCCCCATATGACGCCGGGCCGGGCTCGGCGCCCGCCCCGGCCAGGTCCGGCCGGTGATCCCAAGTCCTGGCCGGCCCGCTGACGGCGATCGGTGCGCACCGGCCGCGCGCACCGCCCCGTGCGTTTCCGGACCGACCGCGTTAGCGTGCGGGCGGGAGCCGTCAGGGCCGTCCAAGAGGCGTCGAGCGCCGCCGAGGGAGCCGTCCATGGAGCAGCAGTCCACGCAGCCGACCGCGGCCCGGCAGGCCCACGCGCTCTGGCTGATGACCGAACCCCTGCACGCCGTCTGCTACTTCGACGACGGCTGCCGGGCCCTGGGCAAGGCCCTCGGTCTCAAGGGTTTCTGGATGGGCTACTTCGCCTCCCGTACCGCCCCCTTGGGAGCCGTCGAACCCGCAGCCGCCACGGCCGTCCTCGGTGTCTTCGCCCCGGGGACGGTCGCCCGCGCGCTGCCCGCCGCCTGGCATACCGCGGGCCCGGTGCACGTGCTCGACGAGCGCGGCCGGCGCGCCGCACACGCCCTGCGGCGGATCGACCCGCACCTGGACCGGGCGGCCACCGCACTGCTGCCCCGGCTCGAGGCGCTCGTCGACGACGCACCCGCCACCGCGCGCCCCCTCTTCGCCGCCAACCGCGCGCTGTGCGACCGGGCGGACCCCGTGGAGCGGCTGTGGCAACTGGCCACCACCCTGCGGGAGTTCCGGGGCGACGCCCATCTCTCCGTGCTCGCCGACCGGGAATTCGACGGCTGCGAGGCGCTGGTCCTCGCCGCTGCCTGCGGCCGGGTGCCCAAGGACACCATCCGGGAGGACCGCGGCTGGACCGAGGAGGAGTGGACAGCGGCGGCGGACCGCCTCCGCGCCCGCGACCTCCTGGACGCCCACGGCGCCGCCACCGCGTCCGGGCTCCGCGAGCGCACCCGCATCGAGGAGGAGACCGACCGGCTCGCCGCGCGGCTGCTCCGCTCACTGTCCCCCACGGAGGCCGAGGGCCTCATGGAACTGCTGGAGCCCGTCGTCCGCCGCATTCTGGCCGCCGACGTCCTCCCCTTCCCCAACCCGATCGGCCTACCGCACCCGGACGGTCCGTAGCGCCCCTGCCGGGTCATGCGCACCCTCTGGCGCGCGTGTCGTGCCTGATCCCGAGTCATGGTCCTCCCCCTGAACATCCCACGTGGACACGGAAGTTCGACTGATCCCGACGGTAGCGCGCGGCACTGACAATCGGCCCCGCACGCAAGATCATCTTTGGTGCGGCCGGGGCGGATGAGCTGCGACGTGATTGTCATTTGGTGGTTCGATGGGTGCTTTGGGGTGCTTTGCAGCGACAGATCGGATCACCTCCGACGGAAGGGGCGTTGTCTGAGTATGGATCCGAGAGAATTGTGGGACCGGAACGCTGTGCTGGCAGAGGCGTTTTGTCTGGGTGACGAACGTGTGCGTGAGGCACAGGCCAGACTTGACGAGGCGCAGGCCGATCGCTCGCGGATTTTGGCGGCGTTTGCGGTGACGGTGGGCAGCACGGGCGCCGTGGCCGGGTTGTTCGGTCTGAACGAACGGGAAGTGCGCGTCGCCCGGCGCACGGTGGGCAAGGACGACGCCCGGGCCGTCGCCGAGGAGTTGCTCGCCACCCCTCCTGTGCAGCCCCGGGAGCCGGAGGAGCCGTCCCCGGCGCCCGATCAGGCCATGGACTTCTCCTCTGCGGCCGCGTCTGCGGCGGCTGCCTCTTCGGCCGCGTCCATGACGGCCCGCCAAACCGGTACCCCGCGCGATCCCGGCGTCGGCGCGACGGACCAGAACTGGTCGCCGGCTATAGACGCCGTATTGATCGGGAGTTGGCAGACCGGAGTGGATCTGCGGGAGCTGGCTTCCGAATTCGGCCTCGATCTCACGCGCCTGGTCACCCGCGCGCAGCAGCTCTCCGCACAGGGGCGCTTCTATCCCGGCCCCGTGGAATCCCATGCCGGCCGACATCGCCGGGGTCCCGGCGATGTTCATGAGGCCGAATTCGCCATCCCCGCCCAGCAGTCGGCTTCCTGGAACTCCGCACCCACCTCCCACCACATGGCCGCCGCCTGGAATTCGGGCGCGATGCCGTCAAATGAATCTGTTACCGATGTCGCCGCTCTCTCGTCCGAATGGGACAGTGCGCTCGCCCCGTGGGGCACCATCGCGCCCGCCCGTGAGGAGTCCACACCGTCCCACCAGCCGTGGGCGCAGTACCACCTCAGCTCCTAGCCCGGACGACGGTCCGACGGAGGTCGGACTGTGGACGGACGGCGAGGCGTTTAATGAATTAGTTGCGATAGTGCCAGATCTCAACGAATTTAGTTATATACCTGGCCTGAATGGTGTGGAATCAGTAGCCTGAGGGGCATTCCCGCCGGGCTGCCCGTCCCGTGCGCAGCCCGCTCCCGGCTCCCAGAACGGCAGTCCCACATGACCGCGCCCCGCTCCGCCTCCGGCCCCTCGCTGCCCGTGACCGAGCGCACCCGGCACCGCCGGCTGCGCGACCAGGGCAGCCTCGACCGCGCCGAGCTCGATGCCGTACTGGCGGCCGGGTTCGTCTGCCATCTCGGGGTGACGGTCGACGGGACGGTGATGGTGGTGCCCACCGTCTACGGATCGGACGGCACCACGCTGTACTTCCACGGCTCGGTCGCCAGCCACAGCCTGGTGGCGTCCCCAGGGGCGGTGGTCTGTGTGACGGTGACCCATGTGGACGGCCTGGTGCTGGCCCGTTCGGTGTTCGAGCACGGGGTCAACTACCGCAGCGCGATGGTCTACGGGGTGCCGCGCCTGGTCACCGACGAGGCCGAGAAACTCGCCGGACTGCGCTGCCTCACGGAGCAGTCGGCGCCCGGCCAGTGGGATTACGCGCGGCGACCGAACCGCAAGGAGCTGGCCGCCACGGCGCTGCTCGCGCTCTCGCTCGACGAGGCGTCCGTGAAGCTCAGGACCGGCGCACCTGACGACGGCGAGGGCCCCGACGCCGAACTGGGGCTGTGGGCCGGGGTGCTGCCGCTCCGTAGGGAATGGGGAACTCCGGAGCCGGACCCGCTGCTCGCCGCGGACGCGGTGCCGCCCGCCCACATAGCGAACCGCGCCGGGGCGTCCGCGTCGTGACGGCAGCCGGGCGCACGTCCGGCGTCAATCCCCGCTTCCGCGCAGCGCCTTGCGCTTGTACCAGGCCACGGCCAGTGCGGCCAGGCCGCTGACGGCGATGAAGCCCATGGAGAGCAGGAACGCGGGTGACGTGGGCGTCGCGGCCCGGGCGCCGGCGACCGCGTAGGCCGCGGTGTTCGGGATGCTGCCCAGGGTCGTCGCCAGGAGGTAGGACGACCAGCGCATCCGGGAGACCGCGGCGCAGTAGTTCGTGCCGGCGAACGGCAGTCCCGGGAAGAGGCGGATCGCCAGCATCGAGCGGAAGCCGTGTTCGCTCAGCTGCCGGTCGGCGGCGGTCAGCCAGCGGGCCCGCAGCAACGGGCGCAGCGCGTCCTGGCCGAGCAGCCGGCCCAGCCCGAAGGCCAGCGCGGCGCCCAGCACCGTACCGGCCAGCGCGGTCGCCGTCCCGCCCTGACTCCCGAAGAGGGCGCCCGCGGCGAGGTTGAGCACCGGGCGCGGGACGAAGGCGGTGGTGCAGACGCCGTACGCCAGGGCGAAGACCACCAGGGCGGTCGGCCCGGACAACTGCCCGGGCCAGCCGCCGGCCAGCAGCCGCTGCGGATGCCACAGCACCATCGCGACCGCCGCACAGGCCAGCAGGACCAGCAGCAGGGCCAGCCGGGACCAGGGGGAGAGCAGCACACGCATACCGCGCGCGGCGAGGCCGTCGGGCGTTGCGGCGGGTTCGAGCATCCCGGGAGCGTAACCGACGAGGGTGGCGACCGGCCGTAATCCGGGCGGCATGGCATCGAAACAGCTTCCGCCGGCCGGGTAAATCGTTCGACGCGGCGGCCCCAACCCGGCAGCATATGACGCATGTTCCGGCACGCCTTCCGCTCGCTGTCGTCCGCAGTCGCGGACGCGCCGAAGGCTGCCGTCGTCCTCCTCACCGCAGTCACCGATGCCGCGGCGATCGCCGCGGCCGCAGCCGCCACCGTCGCGGCAGCCGTCCGGGCCGCCGCCGCGGCCGACGGCGCCCGAATCTGACCCTCTCCGGATTGTCCGGCGGACCCCGCAGGGGGAGGGTCGGAGCGGCTCAGGGGTCCCCACGGCGCCACCGCGCCGTTCTCACCGCAGTGTTGCGAGGAAGAACACCATGCCCAAGACGGCATACGTACGCACCAAGCCGCATCTGAACATCGGCACCATGGGCCATGTCGACCACGGCAAGACGACGCTCACCGCCGCCATCACCAAGGTCCTCAGCGACCGGGGGAGCGGCACGTTCGTCCCGTTCGACCGGATCGACCGGGCCCCGGAGGAGGCCGCCCGCGGGATCACCATCAACATCTCGCACGTCGAGTACGAGACCGGTACCCGGCACTACGCCCACGTGGACATGCCGGGCCACGCCGACTTCATCAAGAACATGGTCACCGGCGCGGCGCAGCTCGACGGTGCGATCCTCGTCGTCTCCGCGCTCGACGGGATCATGCCGCAGACCGCCGAACACGTGCTGCTCGCCAAGCAAGTGGGCGTACGGCACATCGTCGTCGCCCTCAACAAGGCCGACGCCGGCGACCCCGAGCTGACCGACCTGGTGGAGCTGGAGGTGCGCGAGCTGCTCGACGCGCACGGCTACGACGGTGAGCACATCCCCGTCGTACGGGTCTCGGGACTGCGTGCGTTGGAGGGCGACCCCCACTGGACGGCGGCGATCGACGCACTGCTGGACGCCGTGGACACCTACGTCCCGATGCCCGAGCGGTATGTGGACGCGCCGTTCCTGCTGCCGGTGGAGAACGTGCTGACCATCACCGGTCGCGGCACGGTCGTCACCGGGGCCGTCGAGCGCGGCACGGTGCGGTGCGGCGAGCAGGTGGCCGTGCTGGGCGGGGAGGCGCTGCAGACGACCGTCACCGGGCTGGAGACCTTCGGCAAGCCGATGGAGTCCGCCGAGGCCGGGGACAACGTCGCGCTGCTGCTGCGCGGGGTGCACCGCGAGCAGGTGCGCCGCGGATTCGTGATCGCGGCGCCGGGCAGCGTCACTCCGCGTCGGCGCTTCACCGCCGAGGTGTACCTCCTCTCCACGGAGGAGGGCGGACGCCGTACGCCGGTGTCCACCGGCTACCGCCCGCAGTTCTACATCCGGACCGCGGACGTGGTCGGTGACCTCGACCTCGGTGAGCGGGCCGTGGTCCGCCCCGGCGAGACGGTGGCCGCCGCGGTCGAACTGGGCCGCGAGGTGCCCCTGGAGCCGGGCCTCGGCTTCGCCATCCGGGAGGGTGGCCGCACGGTCGGCGCGGGCACGGTGCGCACCGTCGAGGACTGAGCACGGGCGGCGGACGCGCAGCGCGGCGCGGGACGGTGGGGCCGGTCCGGCCGATCGCGACGACCGGCCGGACCGGCCCCGTTCCGCGTGCGCACCGCGGCCCGGCCGACGGCGCCCACCCGGCACAATGGCCCGGTGGACGACGCAACACACCGGCCCGGCCCTGAGTCCGAGCCCATACCCCTCACCCGGGCCGTGGACCACGGCATCGCCAAGCTGCTGCCGGATGTCGACCGGCCCCGCGCGTGGCTGCTGACGGTGGACGGGGCGCCACAGTCGTACGTCGATCTCGACGCGCCCACGCACCTCGAATTCGAGTATGTGCGCCGGCTCGCACACGTCCTGGACGAGGCCGCCGCTCCCGGTGAGCCGCTGGACGTCCTGCATCTCGGCGGCGGAGCCCTGACCCTGCCCCGCTATCTGGCCGCGACCCGCCCGCACTCCCGGCAGGACGTGGTCGACGCCGACCGGGGACTGCTCGCCCTGGTGGCGGACGAGCTGCCGCTGCCGGACGGCTCCGGTATCGCGCTGCACGCGCGGGACGCCCGGGCGGCGCTGGAGGCGGCGCCGCGGGACAGCGCCGATGTGATCGTGGCGGATGTCTTCAGCGGTTCGCGGGTGCCCGCGCACCTCACCTCGGTCGAGTACGCGCGCGCCGCCGCACGGGTACTGCGCCCGCACGGCTGCTACGCGGCGAACCTCGCCGACGGCGCGCCGTTCGCGTTCCTGCGTGGCCAACTCGCCAACTTCGCCGAGGTGTTCGCGCATCTCGCGCTGATCGCCGAGCCGTCCGTGCTGCGCGGCCGGCGCTTCGGCAACGCGGTGCTGGTCGCCTCGCCGGCGGAGATCCCGGTCGCGGCGCTGGCCCGGCGGGCGGCCGGCGACCCGTTCCCGGCCCGCGTCGAGCACGGCCCGGCGCTGCGGCGGCTGATCGCGGACGCGGCGCCCGTGCGGGATGCCGACGCGGTCGCGTCGCCGGAGCCACCGGACGGTGCGTTCAGCCTGGGGTGATCCACGCTCCGTCCCGGTCGCCCGCCCCGTCGCCGTCCGCGCCCGCGACGGCGGCGGTACGGCGGGTGAGGCGCCGGACGTCCGGTACGCACAGGACGGCCGCGGTGAGCAGTACGACCAAGGCCGTGCAGCCCCAGAGGGCGGCCGGCCGTCCCACGAGGTCCTGGGCGGGGCCGGCCAGCGCGGTGGCCACCGGGACCATGGCCAGCGAGCCGAGCCAGTCGTAGGAGGAGACGCGGGAGAACTTCTCCTCCGGTATCTCCTGGTGGAGCGCGAGCATCCACGTCACCGCGAAGACCTCGATCGAGACGCCGGTGCCGAACAGGGCCGCGGCCAGCCCGCCCGTCGGCAGCGGGACGGCGAGCGCGGCGGACGGCAGGGCGAGCGGGAAGACGCACAGAGTGCCGGCGAGGAGGATCCGGCGCGGCTTGTAGCGGGTCATCAGCAGCGCGCCGCCGGCGGTGCCCGCGCCGAACGCGGCGATCGCCAGTCCCCAGGGCCCGGCACCGCCCAGATGTTCCCGGGCGACGAGCGGACCGTAGACCGACTGGACCGCGACGAGCACCGCGTTGACGAGGGAGAACTGGAGCACGATCGCCCACAGCCAGTGCCGGCCGGCGACCTCGCGCCAGCCGTCGCGCAGGTCGTGCAGTACGCCGCCACCGGGAGCGCGCGCCGGAACGCCGCTCACGTCGAGGAAGCCGCGCAGCGCTCCGGCGACGGCGAAGGCGGCGGAGTCGAGCGCCAGCACCCAGCCCGGGCCGGCGGCGGCCACCAGGGCGCCGCCCAGCGCCGCGCCGCCGATGCTGGCGCCGTTCACGCCGATCCGGAACACCGCGAACGCGCGCCCGGAATCCTCGCCGGACACGGTGGCCAGCAGCATGCCCTCGGCGGCCGGCGCGAAGAACGCCTGCCCGGTGCCGCCCACCGCGGCGAGCAGCGCCATCTGCCACAGCCGGGGTTCGCCGGCCAGGACGAGCAGCGCGAACAGGCCCTGCGACACGCAGTTGACGCTGTTCGCGGCGACCATCACCCGGTGCCGGGGCAGCCGGTCGGCGATCGCGCCGCCGAGAAGGAGGAAGAGGACGAGCGGGACCATGCGGGCCGCGGAGACCAGCCCGACGTCGGTGGCGGAACCGCCGGCACCCAGCACCGCGAAGGAGGTCGCGATCATCGCCCCGTTGCTGCCGAGGCCGGCGACCACGGTGGCGGCGCTGAGCAGCAGGAAGTTGCGCCCCGCCGATGGCGGACGGGCCCTCAGCAAGCCCGCGCCCGCGGGGCCCCGGGCCGTCGGCGCCCGTGGCGCCGCCCGCCCCCTTGGTGCTGCCAGTCCCTGAAGTGCTCTCGCCCCGGCCCCATGGCAGCCCACGATAGGCGGGCAGGGGCGGCGAACGGCAGCGAATTCCGGGCAGGTACGGGATACCGGAGCACGCGCTGCCGGTGTGCCGGATCCGCCCCGCCGACGGGCTGTTCGCGCACGCCGGACCGGGTCGCGGGGGCCTCTTCACAGCGAAGCTACCGATAGGTAACATGACGCCATGTCCTCAGAGACCCTGCCGTCGATCGGCGAAATGATGGCGGCATCCGTGCCGATGGTCCGCACCCTGAACCTGGAGTTCACCGAGACCACCGCCGAGCGTGCCGTGGTCCGCATGCCCGACCAGCCCGACTTCCACAACCACGTCGGCGGCCCGCACGCCGGCGCGATGTTCACCCTCGCCGAGTCCGCGAGCGGCGCGATCGTGATGACGGCCTTCGGCAACCAGCTCGGCCGCGCGGTGCCGCTCGCCGTGGGGGCCGAGATCGGCTACAAGAAGCTCGCCATGGGGCCGGTGACGGCCACCGCCGAGCTGGGCCGCCCGATGGCCGACGTGGTCGCCGAGCTGGACGCCGGGGAGCGCCCGGAGTTCCCCGTGAAGGTGCTGATCACCCGCGACAGCGATGACGCGGTCACCGGCGAGATGACCATTGTGTGGACGCTGCGTCCCAACAAGTGAGTGCACGGCAGGTCGGCGCGGGATGAACGGCAGGTCAGCACGGGATAAGTGGCCCGCGCGATGAACCTTCGCGGGGAGTGGCGGCGTCTCCGTAGAGAGATGCATCGGCAGGCAGATGCACGCGCCATACGGGATATCCCCGTCCCCCATCGGAATCGTCGTCCGGCCGGACCGATCGAGTACGCTTCCCGGGCGCGCCGGTACGGCGCGCCACGGGAACGACCGACCGGTGGCACCGGCACCGGGCAACGGCCCACGGGGCCCTACACCAGCGGAGGAAGCGGCCTTGCACATCCAGGAATGGCTGGCGACGGTACCGGCCCTGAGCGTCTACCTCCTGGTGGGGGTGGTCATCGGACTGGAGAGTGTGGGCATTCCGCTCCCCGGTGAGATCGTCCTCGTCAGCGCGGCGATCCTGGCCGCGACCCAGGACCACATCAACCCGTTCGTGCTCGGCGCCTGTGCGTCCATCGGCGCCATCGTCGGTGACTCCATCGGCTACCTGATCGGACGCAAGGGCGGCAAGCCGCTGCTGGCCTGGGCCGGCCGGAGGTTCCCCAAACACTTCGGCCCCGACCATGTCGCCATGGCCGAGGCGAAGTTCGACAAGTGGGGCATGTGGGCGGTCTTCTTCGGCCGGTTTGTCATGCTGCTGCGCATCTTCGCGGGTCCGCTCGCCGGTGTGCTGAAGATGCCGTACTGGAAGTTCCTGATCGCCAACGTCCTCGGCGGCGTGATCTGGGCGGGCGGTACCACCGCGCTGATCTACACCGTCGGCATGGTCGCCGAGTCCTGGCTCAAGAGCTTCTCTACGTGGGGGCTGGTGGCCGCGGTGCTGTTCGGCATCGGCTCGTTCCTGCTGGTGAAGCACCGGGCGAAGAAGGCCGCCGCGGCGCGCGAGGCGGTGGAGGCGGAAGCGGAGTCCCCGGTCGCGGCGACGGCCGACTGAGCCGGCGCAGCCGCCGGGAGTCAGGACATCTGCCAGGTGTCCGGTCCGCCGTCGCGCCACTCGATGACACCCGCGTCGTCCCAGACGAATCGCGTGGTGGAGAAGCCGGCCCGGCGCAGGATCGCGGCCACGTCACCGGGGCGCAACGCCCGTCCCAGGTCCTGTCCGTGGAGCGTGACGCGGCGCCCGCCGGTGGACGGCGGATGCACTATCACGGGGGCACGCTTCATTCCCCCAGGATGCGACGGGCCCGGTCCGCGCGCATCCCGATCGCAGTCGCCGCGTCACGTACGGTGTCCGGCGGCCGGTCACCGGCGCCCGGTGCTCACGGCCCTGCCCGCAGCCGGGAGGAGGACGGCCGGGGGCGGGTACCGGTGCCGGTCCGCCGCCACCAGCGGAGTTCGGCGGCGGGATCGCCGACCGGTGTCCCGGTGCGCACCTGGTGGCGCAGGCCGGCCAGCATGGTGCGGGCCCCCGCGATGAACAGCGGGTCGCCGATCAGCTTCTTCGCCACCAGTGCCCGGCGGCAGGCCCGCAGCGCCGCCGCCGGCTCTTCGTGGGCGCGGGCGATGAGGGCGCGGGCGTAGAGGACGGTCGAGTACAGCCAGAAGTCGCCGTCGGAGTGGCGGGGGCCCCC
>NZ_KN708638.1:7702900-7734721 GCF_000805335.1 Streptomyces sp. CT34
AGCAGTGCCCAGCTGTGCGCCGGGCCCGGTCCGAACCAGGGGTCCCGGGACGTGTGCCGGGCCGCCTCTTCCAGGCAGGCCACGGCCGTCGCGGTGTCCTCGCGGTACAGCGCCAGCACCCCGTGGGTGTGCGCGATACGGGCCAGGCCGTCGGAGTCCGCGTGCATCACGGCCGCCGCCCAGGCCTGGTCCAGCAGCGGCTCCGCGGCGCCCGGCGCGTTCTCCTGCGCCGCGAGGTGGCCGGCCAGCCACAGTGCGCGGGCCCGCAGCGCGGTGTCCTCCGGCGCGAGCAGCAGCAGCCGCTCCAGGTGCGCGCGCCCTTCACGGCGGAAGCCGCAGGCCGCCCACCGGAACCACAGCGAGACCGCGATCTCCAGTGCGCTGAGCGCGTCCTCGGCGTCGAGCGGGGGACGGGTCAACGCCGCGTCGAGATGGTGCTGTTCGTCCTCGACGAGGCGGACCGCGAGCTGCTGGCCGGTTCCCTGCCAGGTGATCTGGGCCTCGGCCGCGAGCGCCGCGCATGCCTGCCGGAAGCGGCGCAGCGCCCCGTTCTCCTCGCCCGTCGCGCGCAGCCGCGCCCGCCCGAAGTCCCGGGCGTCGCGCGGCAACCGGTAGCGAGGCGGCAGCGTGACCCCGGTGTCGTGGGCGCTCTGGGCTTCCCGTACGGATTCGAGGACCGAGGCGGTGCGCAGGCGCTCCAGCGCGCCGTCGACCGCGGCTGCAGGAACGTCACTGCTGGTGCAGACGCAGCCGGCGAGCCAGGGGTCGAAGTCCCCGGGCAGCACGGAGAGGCTCGCCCATACCTGCTGGTCGAGGGGGGAGCAGAGGGCGTACCCGGCGGCGTGGGCGGCGCGCAGCGAGGTGTGGCGGCGGATGAGCGCGGGCCCGGAGCAGTGCAGCGCACCGTGCGTGTCCAGTTGCCGGGCGAGCCGGGTCAGGGACATCCGGTCCAGCTGCCGCGCGGCCAGACCGATCGCGAGGGGCGAGCCCTCCAGCGTCCGGCAGATGGATACCAGCAGCTCCGGTGCGGCGGGGCCGGTGTGCGCCGCCAGCAGTGCGACGGCCGGGCCGGCGATCCCCTCGCCCAGGGTCACCGGGAGCGGCGCGAGCGCGACCACCCTCTCCCCGGGCAGGCCCAGCGGGCGGCGGGCGGTGGCCATGATCCGGAGTTCCGGCTCGGCCCGCTGGAGCCGTCGTACCAGCAGCGCGCAGGCGTCGAGCAGCGGATCGCAGTCGTCCAGCAGGACCAGGGCACGGCGTGTGCGGCAGTGCGCGGCCAGGGCCTCGGAGGCGGGGTGGCCGGTCAGGCCGGCCGCGGCGAGCAGTGCGGCGGTCAGGTCCTCCGCGGTGAGGCCGTCCCAGCAGCCGACCCGGAACACCGTGCCGCGCTGCCGCCCGGTGTGCTCCTCCAGGACGGCCCTGGCAAGGACGCTCTTGCCGACTCCGGCGGGTCCGGTGAGCGTGATCAGCCCGGCGCCTTCCAGCAGTCCGGCTACCTGCTCTTGCTCGACTGCCCGTCCCACGACGTCGGGCAGTGGCCCGTGATCGGCCCACGCGGTCATCGGTCATCCCCAACCACGGCACAGCGCCGCGCACTTCCCTGGAACTGCCCACGATGCCAGAACCGACCGCCCGGTCGACAGCGGATGGGGTTGACCGTTAGGGGGAAACGTGTTCGGCCCGTTTGACGTGCCGGTACGTCTTCTTGGCGACACGGAACGATAAACCCCAGGTCACGACGGACGGGGGTGCTGTTCGGCAGGGTTCGGGGCGATCTTAAGGTGGTGTCTTTCGACCGATTTCGCGGTGGCAGCGTGGAGTGCCCCGGCCGGTCCCGAGCGCCTGAGGAGAGCGTCCCGATGAAGTCCCTGCGCGTCCGAGCTGCGGTGAGTGTGGCGGCCCTGGGCCTGCTGGCCGGTTGCGGCGGACCGAAGCGGGACGTCGTCGACGCGTCGAACGTGCCGCGGCTGCGGGCGCACGCGGCGGATGCCCTCAACGGCCGGCCCCGCATGGTGCCGCCCCACGGCCCGCACTCGGCGTTCACCACCTTCCGTACGACGGGGGGCGACGGCAGCCGCGTCATCCGGACCAAGTGGCACGGCCGCAAGTCCGGTTACACCGGGGACGTCTGGGCCTGGCTGCCGCCCCAGTACAGCCAGGCGAAGTACGCCAAGAGCGGCTTCCCGGTGCTGATCGCACTGCCCGGTGCCTGGGGGTATCCGTCCAACTACTGGGCGGAGGCCACCTTCGCGCTGGAGGAGCGGGTCGCGGAGTGGTCGCAGGAGGGCAAGACACTGCCGTTCATCCTGGTCATGCCGGTGCTCAACCCGCGCAAGACGTACTACGACGGCAGCGACATCCCGGGGCAGCCGAAGATGGGGACGTGGCTGACCGAGGACGTGCCGGATTTCGCGCGGGCCAACTTCCGTACCTACGCGAGCCGGGACGGCTGGGCCTTCATGGGGTCGTCGTCCGGCGGGTTCGCCGCGCTGAAGGCGGTGCTCAAGGAGCCCCGGAAGTTCAAGGCGGCGATCGTCAACGGCCCTGACACGGCGCCGGATTCGCCGTTGTGGAAGGGGCACCCGGCGGAGATGCTGGCCAACGACCCGCGGCATCTGGCGCGGCAGCTGACCGCGCGGGGCGGGCCGCAGGTCTATCTGGCCTTCGAGCTCGGCAGCAAGGAGGACGCGGTGCCCGACGTGAAGCGCTTCGTCGACGGCTACACCGACGGGGACCGGGGGCCGATCCACTCCACGCTCTACGAGATACCGGACGGCGTGCACAGCGGCCATACCTATATCCAGCGGATGCCCGAGTCGCTGCACTGGATCAGCGAGCAGATGCTGGGGCCGGTGCCGTCCGTGTGACGCCCCGCCCGGAGCGGGCCGGAGTGGGCCGGATGCCCCGACTCGGCCCGCTGTTGCCGAAGTCGGGGCATCAGCCACAATTGTCCCGTGCCCGGCCGGCGTTCCGGCCGGAGCTTTCGCGATACCGGTGAACGTTCGCGATACCGGTGAAGGAGTGCGGTGAGGTATCTGCGCATCGTCGGGCTGGTGTTGACCGCGGTCACCGTGCTGGCCGGAAGCCTGGTGGCCGGCAACCTGTGGCTGCGGGACCGGGACGCGACCAGTGAGGTGGACGGGCGGACCGACGCCGTGCCGCGCCGCGAGGTCGCCCGGTCGATCTCGCACCATCTGTCGCTTCCGTTGATTCCGCGCGGACCGCGGTCGGTTGAGTGCGCGCGGGACCTCCGCGCGGTCAAGGGCTCGTGGACGCACTGCACGGCCCACTACCTCCGGGGCACCGATCGCGAGATGACCGTACGGGTCGTCAAGGTCCGCGGCGACGAGATCACGTACGTCCACGACGCCCCGCATCGCTGACCCGGCCTGCGGATTCAGCCATATCGCGTTCGCTGCCACCTGGTCCGATGTGCTAGCGGACCGTCAGGAACCTGCGCAACCTCTTGCCCCGGACGGCCGTGCCGGGAGCCAATGGCCCCATAAGGGGCCTTTGTTGAATCTCCGTCAGGTGCCGGAACGTTACAGATCGCTGTTGGACCTCGAGCTGTGGCGTGGTGCTAAGATCATCGCACTTGCCAACCGGGTAGTCACCTGCTATGGCAAATGGAAATTCCGCGCATTGGCCTGAGAGAATCGCCACCCCGGGGAGAACTATGCCATTAGCCGGGCCTGCAGAGGCTTTCTGGCCGGCGACTGTGCGCGGCCTTTCAGCTATGTCTGAGACCGCGCGTGAAGATGCGCCTGATGCCAGGCATACGACATCTGGTGGCTTCGTCATCCGAAGAGAGTCCTATGACGCAATACTTCCAGGATCCAGCGCTCTGGGGTTTGATCGCTGGTACCCCTGTCGCCGCTACCGCGATTATTCGCGGCCGCAAGAAGATCAAGGAACTCAGTAGGGAAAAGGTTGAGCTAAAGCAGTACTACGCCAATCTCGAAGACCACTACGCGGAGGCCGTCGAAGAGGCCAAGGACCGCGCCGAGGAATCCACCAAGAACACCCTGAAGGCCGCCATGCGGACCCTGCAGGGACTGGCGAGCGAGCAGCAGCTGGCGATCTCCAAACTCCAGGAGACGTATGGCGAGCACAAGATCCTCCAGGATCTGCTGGACATCGACCACATGAATTCGCAGTTCGCGCGGCGGGCCCAGTCCATCGCCGTGCTCTGCGACGGCTGGCTCGGCCGGCGGCGTAACGACGCGTCGCTCTACGACGTGGTCCGCAGTGCGAAGGGCCGAATCCGCCACTTCACTCGCGTCGAGATCCGATCGCAGAGTAGTTTCGCCATCGTGAACCGCGCCGTCGAACCGGTGGCGCTGGTACTCGCCGAGCTGCTGGACAACGCCACCAGTTATTCCGCACCGGAAACGATCATCGAGATCAATATCCGTCCGGTGCCCAAGGGTGTCTGCATCGTCGTCGACGACGCCGGTGTCGGTATGAACGAGGAAGAGAAGGCGCGGGCCGGCCAGTTGCTGTCCGGCGGGAATTCCGCCAGCGTCTCCAGTCTCGGCAATCCGCCGCAGTTCGGATTCACCGTCATCGGCGTGCTCGCCGCCCGCTACGGCTTCACGGTATCGGTGGACTCCACCTCGCCCTATGGCGGCGTGCGCGCGGTCGTCCTGCTCCCCGACGAGCTCCTCACGTCCCTGCACGCACCCGAGGAGGGGCCTGCCGTGGCCGCATCCACCCCGTTGCCGCCCGAGAATCCCCCTGGTCAGGAGGGTGCCGCGGCTCCGGGGCCGGGTCACCGGGCGCCCGGTGGCGCCGACTTCGGCGGACCGGACGCCGACCGTCCGGCCGTCCCGGAGACCACCGCGGGCGGTCTGCCGAAGCGCCGCCGGCGCGGTGCCATATCCATCGTGCCGGCGGAAGACGAGAGCACTCCGACACCGGCTCGCGACAGCGCACGGACCGCGTCCGTCATGGGCGCATTCCAGCGCGGTACGGAATCGGGCCGTCGTTCCACCAATGCAAGCAGTGAAGGGCATGAGGTTTAGTGAACTACGATGTGTCGTGGATGCTTGACAGTGCTCTGGAATTGCCCGAAGCGCAGCATGCCATTCTCGTGTCGGCCGACGGGCTGCTGATGGCCCGCTCCAAGGACGTCGGCCGGGACCACGCCGATACCGTTGCCGCCGCGATGAGCGGTATGCAGTCGCTGAGCCGTACGGTCGCCGATTTCTGCAGCAGTACGGGCCCGAACACGAGGCCGCAGTGGCGGCAGACGCTGGTGGAATTCGACCACGGCTGGGTCTTTCTGATATCGGCCGGTGAAGGTGCCTATCTCGCGGTCTCGGCATCGCCCGACGTCGACATGGCGGAAATCACGTTCCGTATGCAGCAGTTGGTCGGGCAGCTCGGCAAGGCGCTGACCAGCCCACCTCGTGAGAGGGCCGATATTCAACCATGACCTTCGATGACGAGCCGGAGCTGGTACACGAAGCAGCGGAATTAGTACGGCCGTACGTCATCACCAACGGTCGCGACCTCGTGGACGACAGCGAGTTCTCGCTGCTGACCCTGGTCACCGTCGCTCAGGAACCGCCCCGGACCAAACCGCTCGACCCGGAGAAGCAGCGCGTGCTGGAGCTGTGTGCCGGGGGTTTTCTGTCGATCGCCGAGATAGCCGGGCACACCGGTCTGCCGGTGGGGATCGTCAAGATTCTGGTGTCCGATCTCACCGAGGAGGGCCATCTCCATGCACGCGCGCCCATCCCCAGCGCTCAGCTTGTCGACCGGCAAATCCTTGAGGAGGTGCTGAATGGGCTCCAGGCTCGCTTTGGATGACGGCGTGTACCTGCGAAATTCGGTACAGACCGCGGCGAAGATCCTGGTGGTCGGGCACTTCGCTGTGGGGAAGACGACGTTCATCGGCACGCTGTCGGAGATTCCGCCGCTGCGTACCGAAGAGGTAATGACGCAGGCAAGCGCGGGAATTGACGATCTGCGGGGTGCCCCCGGCAAGACCACGACAACGGTCGCCATGGACTTCGGCCGGCTCACGCTCAGCGAGAAGCTGGTCCTGTACCTGTTCGGAACGCCCGGTCAGCAGCGGTTCGTTCAAGTGTGGGAGGACATGACGCGCGGGGCGCTGGGGGCACTTGTCCTGGTCGACCCGCAGCGGCTCGAAGAGTCGTTTCCTGTCATGGACCTGGTGGAACACTACGGAATCCCGTACGCCATCGCCGTGAACCGCTTCGACGGGACTCCGGAGCATTCCTTCGATGAGATCCGGGAGGCGCTGGACCTGCTCCCGGAGACGCCTGTTGTCAATTGTGATGCACGTGACGAGCGTTCATCGGCGGATTCCCTGATCACGCTTGTCCGTTACCTACAGTCTCGCCTCAACTAGGAGTTCAGGCATGCAATCTCATTCGGAATTCCAGACTCCGCCGCCGGGCTGCCCGGCACACGCCGATGGCATGCGGGAGTCCCTGCACGGCCCGGAATTCGCCGCCGCACCGCAGGCGGTCTACGAGCGCCTGCGGCAGCACGGCCCGGTCGCACCGGTCGAACTCGCCCCCGGCGTCGAGGCCGACCTCGTCACGGACTATGCGACGGCGCTCCAGGTGCTCCAGAACCCGGACACGTTCGCGCGGGACTCGCGCCGGTGGAAGGCGCTCAACGAGGGCCGGGTGCCCCTGGACAGCCCGGTGTTGCCGATGATGATGCACCGGCCGAACGCCCTGTTCTCCGACGGTGCCGAGCACATGAGACTGCGTCAGTCGGTCACCGCGAGCCTGGCCAAGGTGGACACGCACCGGCTGAGCCGTCATGTCAACCGCGTCGGCGCCTACCTCATCAGCCAGTTCAGCAGTCGCGGCCGGACGGATCTGGTCGCCGACTACGCCCAACTGCTGCCGCTGCTGGTGTTCAACGACCTCTTCGGCTGCCCCGCCGAGATAGGTGACCGCCTCGTTTTCGGTATTTCGGGCATTTTCGACGGCATTGACGCCGAGAAGGCGAACGAGGTACTGACCGAGGCCCTGATGGAGCTGGTGGCGCTCAAGCGGCGGTCCCCGGGCGACGACGTGACCAGCTGGCTCATGCAGCACCCGTCCGGGCTCTCCGACGAGGAGATGGTCCACCAGCTCGTGACGCTCATCGCGGCCGGCACCGAGCCCACGCAGAACATCATCACCAGTGCCCTGCTTCTGCTGCTGACCGACGAGAAGTACGCGGGAGACCACAACTCCGCCGGACTGCTGGTGGACGACGCCATCAACGACGTGCTGTGGAACAGCGCGCCGATCGCCAACTACGGTGTGCACTACCCGGTCTGCGATGTGGAACTCGGCGGTACCCGGCTGTCCGCCGGAGACCCCGTCGTCATCAGCTTCGCAGCCGCCAACACCGATCCGAGTCTTTCGACGGGCCGTCAGATGCTCAGCAAGCGGGCGCACCTGGCCTGGGGTGCCGGGCCGCACGCCTGCCCTGCGAAGGACCCGGCCACGCTGGTTTCCAATCTGGCCATCGAAAAGTTGCTCAATACTCTGCCGGACATTGAACTCGCTTTGCCCACGGACAGTCTTAGCTGGCGGCCGGGACCGTTCCACCGCGCGCTCGAAGTGCTGCCCGCGCGCTTTACTCCGGTAAGGCCCGAACGGCGCCCTTCCGAAGGCTCCGCAATGGCCGGGCAAACCGCTACCAGTGCTCCGGTGACGGGGCAGAGTGGGACACAAAAGGGCAGGTGGTGGAGTTCGTTCCTGTCCTGGTGGAAGGTGTGATCTTTACTACACGCTCACTTACGCCGTGGTGCGTAAACGTTCAAATACGTGGGTAGTCAGGGCTGGTCATTCGGTCTCTGCGTTGTGAACGAAGGAGTTACCGCAGTGGAACCCGGCATAGCTGTTCTGCCAGCGGCCCCCCTTGTCGATCGGCGTTCTGTGGTACGGCTCTTCTCCCGTCTGCGCACCCCGGACGGGCAGGCCAATCCTCTTCCGTACTATGCGGAACTCCGGTCGATGGGAGAGGTTGTTCCGGCACCGTGGGGCGGGTTCCTCATCAACTCCTTCGGCCTGTGCGACCGTGTGCTGCGGAGCAAGTCCTGGCTTGTGCCGGATAGTTCCTGGCGGGTCCGCCAGGGCGCGGCGCCCCGCTGGACGGCGGCGTCCTCGCGGCAGATGGCCAGCACACTCCCGGGACTCAACCCGCCCCACCACACCCGGGTCCGCCGGTCCGTCGGCGGAATATTCGCCCCCGGGTCCCTGGCCGCTGCCCAGGACACCGTCGAAAGCGCCACGGAGGAACTCCTCGACCGGCTGGAGGAAAGGCTGCGGGACGGCGAGGCGGATTTCGGTGAACTCGTCAGTGACGAACTTCCGGCGGTCACGATAGGGGAATTGCTCGGGCTGCCGGCCACCGATTATCCCTTGCTCCGTTCCCTCGCCCACGATCAGGTATTCGCGCAGGAACTCCTGCCCTCGGCCAGTCAGCTGGCCCTTTCCGACGCCGCGACCGGAAAACTCAACGACTATTTCACCGGCCTGGTGCGGGAACGCCGAAGGGTGCCGGGGGATGACCCTGTCTCCGGGTGGATCAGAACGTGGGACGAGCTCGAGCCGGACCGCGAAAAGGCGGACGAGGCCGTGTACCGGCTCGCGCTTTTCGTGGTGCTCGCGGCGCTGGAGACCACCTCCACTCTCCTTTCCACCGCGGTGTGGCTGGTCACCGCGCACCCCCGGCAGATGGGGTGGCTGCGCGCCAACCCGCAGAGCGTCCCCGGGGCCGTCGAGGAGGTCCTGCGCTACGACTCCCCGACGCACGTGGTGAGCAGGGTGGCGGCCGAGGACACGGACCTGGCGGGAATCCCGGTGGGCAAGGACCAGATGGTGCACTGTATGGTCGGCGTGGCCAATCATGACCCTGCGCACCACCTGGACCCGCACCTCTTCGACGTCCGCCGCCGGGCCACCCACTTGAGCTTCAGCAGCGGCATCCACTACTGCCTCGGCGCCGCACTGGCCCGCATGGAGGCGGTCACCCTGCTCGATGCCGTGCTCAGACGCTTTCCGGGCCTGCGTCCGGTGCGTGCGCCCGAGTGGGCCCCGAGGGTGGCCTTCCGGCGCCAGCTGAACTTCCCGGTCGTGCTCTCCTGATCCCGCGGTGAGATAGGAAGAGACACGTGATCGAACACTTCAAGACCCTCGTCGTCCAGCGCGAAAACGCCGTGCTCACGGTCCGGTTGAACACTCCGGAGAGCGGCAACTCCCTGTCGGAACCGCTGCTCGACGATTTGCTGACCGTGCTGGGCGCGGTGCAGGACGACCCCGGTATACGCGCGGTGGTCCTTTCCGGCGCGGGGGCGGACTTCTGTCTGGGGGCCGACCGGCAGGAGTTCGCGGAGTCGCTGGCCGCCGACCCGGCCGGGACGGGTCTACGGGTCCTGGGGAACAAGGCCCGGCGGGTGTGCGAGGCGCTCTCCACCACAGGTGCGGTGACCATAGCCCGGCTGCACGGCGGAGTGATCGGGGCGGGCGTCGCGCTCGCCGTCTTCTGCGACCTGCGAGCCGGCGCGGACACCTGCCGCTTCCGGCTGCCGGAGCTCGCCGTCGGAGTGGCGCCGGCCTGGGGCGGGGTGCTGCCCCGCCTGATGAACGAGGCCGGCGCCGCCCGGATCCGCGAACTGATCCTCACCGCCGGCAACTTCGACGCGGCGACCGCCAAGGAACTGTCCCTCCTGCACACCGTCGTCCCCGAGGAGGAGCTGGACAGTGCCATCGCGCGTTGGACCAAGCCTCTCGTCCGCCGTTCCCCCTCGGCGCTGCGCACCGCCAAGCTCATGATGAACGCCTACGCGAACGCCAACCGGCTCGCCGATGCCTCCCTCTTCGACGCCGAGTTGCTGTCCTCCGCGCTGAGCGCCGCGCAGTACGCCCGGCGCGGCTGAGCCGCCGTTCACGGGGGAAGCCGTGCAGCGGGGGCCGGGCGCGGCCCCGACCCGGCCGCACCGTGCCGTGTGCGGGCGTTGCGGCGTGCGGGCGTCGCCGTCAGCTCCCGGAGTCGCCGGTCTCCGGTACCGACGCACGGTGGCGGGCGGCGAGGTTGAGGTACATGGCGGCGTTCAGCTTGATGGTCTCCCGTTCCTCGGCGGTCAGTTCGCGCTTGACCTTGGCGGGGACACCGGCGACCAGGGAGCCGGGCGGGACCCGCATGCCCTGGGGGACCAGTGCCTGGGCGGCGATCAGGGAGCCCGCGCCGATGTGCGCGCCGTTGAGCACCGTGGCGCCCATGCCGACCAGGACGTCGTCCTCGACGGTGCAGCCGTGCAGCACGGCGTTGTGGCCGACGGAGACCCGCTCGCCCACGGTCACCGGGAAGCCCGGGTCCACGTGCACCGTGCAGTTGTCCTGGATGTTGCTGTCGGCGCCGAGGACGATGGGACCGCAGTCGCCGCGCAGCACGGCGTGGTACCAGACACTGGCGCCGGCGGCCAGCGTGACGTCTCCGACGACGACGGAGGTGGGGGCGGTGTACGCCCCGGGATCGATGTCCGGCCGGTCGTCGCCCACCGGTGAGATCAGTGCCCGTTCTGCCATCTGCGCTCTCCTCGCCCGTTCCGTGTCGCGCCACCAGCACCGTAGACGACGGTCGCCACCGGTGACGGGGGCGGCGGCCGGTGGGGCGAAGATCACAGCCCGGCGACCGACCGGGCGCCGGGCGCGCTGAGTACGGTGTGCGGGTGCCGATAGACCAGAACGTGTTCTCGTCCCTTGCGGCCTGGCGGCGCCGGGCCGTGTCGCGCGCCGTCCACCGGGGCGCGCGCTGGGTGCGCGAGGCCGCGGCCGTCACCGCCGAGCGCCCCGGCCCGTACCGCTTCCGCCGGATCGGCACCGGCACCCGGCTCGCCTATCCGCAGGGCACGGTCTTCGGCGATCCCTGGATCGAGATCGGTGACCACTGCATCATCGCCCAGGACGTGACGCTGACCGCCGGCATGATGCCGGACCTGGACCTCGGCCCGGAGCCGATCCTGACGCTGGGCAACGGTGTGGTGCTGGGGCGCGGCAGCCATGTGATCGCGGATGTCCGGCTGACGATCGGCGATGACTGCTTCTTCGGTCCAGGGGTGTACGTCACCACGACCAACCACAGTTACGACGATCCCGAGGTGCCGGTGGGCAAGCAATGGCCGCGCACCGACCCCGTCGCCATCGGCCCCGGCAGCTGGATCGGCACCGGGGCGGTCATCCTACCCGGCGCACAGTTGGGCCGGAACGTGGTGGTCGCGGCGGGCTCCGTCGTACGCGGCGAGGTCCCCGACCACGCGGTGGTGGCCGGGGCGCCCGCCAAGGTCGTGCGCAGCTGGGATCCGCGGGAGGGCTGGCAGCCGCCGCTGCGGACGCCGGCGCCGGTGCCGATCCCGGAGGGCGTCACGCCGGAGCAGCTGCGCGCGCTGGGGGAGTTGGAGCAGGGGGAGGCGGCCGAGGAGGCGGGGCGGCGGGTGCCCAACCGCTGACGGCCCTCCGGCGTCAACTGTGCGCGGCGAGCAGGATCGAGCCGACCAGGGCGAGTGAGGCGCCGGCGGTCTGCACCGCGCGCATCCGCTCCTTGAGGACGCCTAGTGCGGCGAGTGCGGTGACCACCGGGTAGAGGGAGGCGAGCACCGCCGCCATCGTGACCGGGCCGTGCTGGGCGGCGACGGCGTAGGTGCCGTTGGCGGCGACATCGGCGATCCCGACGAAGGCGAGTGCGGGGAGCGCACGGCGGACGGCGGCCAAGCCCTCGGCGGGCAGTGCCGGAGTGCCGCGCCGGACCGTGGCGCAGAGCGCCGTGCCGCCGACCGCAACATTGCACACCCGCTGGACGAACAGCGCGAGGAAGAGCCCGGTGACGGTCGTGGACGCCTCCGCGATCAGGGCCATCACCGCGCCGAAGCCGAGCGCCGAGATCAGCGTGAGCACGATCGTCTGGCGGGCCACGGACGCGCCGCCGAGCCGCGGCCCGCCCGCCAGCAGGACGCCCACCACCGCGACGGCCATGCCGGTGGCCTGGAGGAGTCCCGGCCGTTCGCCCGCAAGGATGCCGACGCCGAGCGGTACCAGGACGGTGCCGAGCGAGCCGAGCGGGGAGACCACGCCCATCGGGCCGAGGGCCAGCGCGCGGTAGAAGCAGAGCATCGCCGCGGGGCCGACGACACCGGCCGCGACCGCGAACCACAGCTGCGGTCCGGCCTCCCGCCAGCCGCCGGTGGTCAGCACGATGCCGCCCAGCACCACGGCGGCGAGCGTCTGCGAGACCACTACGACGGTCAGCGCGTGGAAACGTCGGGTGAGCAGTCCGCCGCCGAAGTCGGCGAGCCCCCACAGGAGGCTGGTGGCCAGGGCGAAGGCCGCTGTCATGGTGAAACCTCGCAGTACAGTGAGCTGGACGCTGAAGTACACCACACCGTAGTGCAATGTATTGAACTGCGGAATCGAATATTTTGAACTTCGACTTGGACGGACCGTGACGGATCTCGACCAGCTCACGCAGTCGCTCGCCCGCAATC
Organism: Streptomyces sp. CT34; assembly: GCF_000805335.1. GTDB lineage: Bacteria > Actinomycetota > Actinomycetes > Streptomycetales > Streptomycetaceae > Streptomyces. The sequence goes on from NZ_KN708638.1 coordinate 7,715,418, forward strand.
TCAAGCGCTGGCGCACCGAACGCGGCTACACCCTCGACGCGCTCGCGGCCCGCGCCGGGGTCAGCCGCGGCATGATCATCCAGATCGAGCAGGCGCGTACGAACCCGAGCGTGGGGACCACCGTCAAGATCGCCGACGCGCTCGGCGTCAGCATCACCACGCTCCTCGACTACGAACAGGGCCCGCAGGTGCGGATCGTGGCACCGGGGGAGGCGGTCCGGATGTGGTCCACCGAGGCGGGAAGTCACACCTCGCTCCTGGTGGGCGGCGAGGCGCCGGGCCCCTTCGAGATGTGGGACTGGCGGCTGATGCCCGGGGACGAGAGCGCCTCCGACCCGCATCCGCCGGGCACCGTCGAGCTGTTGCACGTCCGGGCGGGCACCCTCACGCTGGTCGTGGACGGCGCCGAGCACGCGGTGGCCGCCGGCGCCTCGGCGACCTTCGAGGCCAAGGTCCCGCACAGCTACCGCAACGACGGCGAGGAGCCGGTGGAGATGACCATGTCGGTGATCATCCCGCTCTGACCGGTCCGTGATCGCACCGCGAGACGGGCCGCCAACGGCACCGCGGCGCCTGTTAGCTTGACGGGTATGCCCGTGCCGATGGATGCCTTCGACGACGTCCGGCCCGCCGCCGAGTGCCTGGACCTGCTGACCGGACCGGTGGCCGCCGCGATCCGCGACTGGCGCGGCTCGGTGCCCGTCCACGAGATCCGCTACGTCGACACGGACCCGGCCATCGCGGACACCGAAGCCCTGGTCGACCACTACGGCCGCTGGCTGCTGGAGCAGTCGGCGAACTGCGTGGTGGTGGCCGGCAAGCGCGGCGGCGAGGTCAGCCTGGCCGCCTGCCTCGTGCTCTCCACCGCCCGTGTCGACGTCAACGGTGTGGTGCGCCGCCAACTGGGCGCCCGCAAGGCGTCGTTCGCGCCGATGGACACCGCGGTCGGCGACAGCGGGATGGAGTACGGCGGCATCACCCCGATCGGGCTGCCCGCGTCCTGGCCGCTGCTGGTGGACGCCGCGGTGGCCGATGCCCCGTACGCGCTGATCGGCAGCGGAAGCCGCCGCGGCAAGCTCATCGTGCCGGGCAAGGCGCTGGCCGAACTCCCGGGCGCCACCGCGCTGGAGGGGCTGGGCGTCGCCTGAGACGCCGTTACCGGCCGGCGGTCCCGGCCGCGCACGGCCGGTCCGCTCACCCGGCGGACAGGCGGGCCGCTCAGCCGGCGGACGGGCGGGCCGCTCAGCCGGCGCGCAGGCGAGAGCGCAGGTCCAGGGAGAGCGCCGTGGAGTGCTCGGTGAAACCCAGGCTGCGGTAGAGCGGTTCGGCGTCGTCGGTGGCATGGAGGTCGACGCGGCTGACGCCCCGGTCCGCGAACCACGCCAGCAGCGCCTCGGTCGTGGCGCGGGCGTGGCCGCGGCCCCGATAGCGGGGATCCGTACAGACGTTGAAGACGAAGCCGAAGCGGCCGGAGGGGTGGCCCGGCGCGGGCAGCCGCTCCTCGATCCGCCCGACCGCGCAGGCCGCCAGATGCGGTGCACCGGCCCCGCCCCCGTCCACCACGAACGCCCCCAGCGGAGCGTCCGGACCGGTCAGCTGGCGGCGCGCTGTCGCCACCGCATCGGCCTCCCAACTCCCGGGTTCGTCACGGCGGTTCATGGCACGGAACATCAGGCGGCGCAGCCGGACGAGCTCGGCGGCGTCCTCGGGGAGGGCGGCACGTGGCGTGATCATGCACCGACGCTAGCGCAGCCGCCGCTCAGCCCAAACGGGGTATCTCGATCGCCGGACAGCGGTCCATGACCATGTCCAGTCCCGCGTCGTGCACCCGCTCCCAGGCACGCTCGTCGACCACACCGAGCTGGAACCAGACCGCCTTGGCGCCGATTTCGACGGCCTGGTCGGCGACGGCTCCGGCGAGTTCGCTGCGCACAAAGGCGTCGACGACGTCGACCTTGAAGGGCACGGCCGCGAGGGACGGATACCCCGTCTCCCCGTGCACGGTCTCGGCCTTGGGGTGCACGGGGACGATGCGCTTGCCGTAGCGCTGCAGCACCTCCGCAACGCCGTATGCGGCGCGCTGCCGGTTGGCGGACAGCCCGACGACGGCCCAGGTGTCTCCGAGCTCGGTGAGGATTCTGCGGATGGTCGCCCGGTCGCCGTACACGTCTGCCTCCTGCGGTCGGTGGCCCTGTGGCCCGTGGTCCTCCAGCGGCATAACGGATGATCGGCTCCGCCGATTCCGCACCAGAGCGTGCGGATGGCATGAGTGACCGAGATCACCGGGCTCGGTGCGGCGCGGGGGAGCGCCGGTCGCGCGACTGCGTCGTCCGGGCCCCGCAGGGGCCGGGTGCCGGCAGCAAGACGCCCCGCCCGAAGGGGAAGACGGGCGGGGCGGGTTCGGATGCGGGAGGCCGGGGTGTGCGGCCGGCCCGCCGCTGCTGGATGGTCAGGCGCCGACGACGGTGCTGCCCGCCGAACGGGCGGGCTTGCCGATCGCCCGGCCGCCGGTCACCGGCTCGGCGGGCGCCGTGCCGGTCCCCGGGCGCAGGGTCGTGGTGGCGGACGGCTCCCCGGACCCGGCGGCGGTCTCCGCGGTCCGGTCGGACCCGGATTCGGTGAGCGCCGTGCGGAGCTGCTCGGTATCCACGAGCATGCTCACCGGGCCGGTCGGGTTGAGATAGAGGGCGTGGCCCGGCGGCAGCTGCTCGACGAGTTCGGCGACCGGCCGGCGGTCGTAGAGGAGCCGGCCCACGGATTCGAGATAGTCCGCGGAGGTGTAGACGGGAATCACCGGAGTGCCCTCGGGGGAGGCCGCGGCGAGCGGGGTGCCGGTGGAGGTGACCAGTACGGACACCTCGGCACGCGCCAGCTCGTCGCAGACGTCCCGGGCCGGGCCGTAGCCGGTGGCGGCCAGCTGGACCGCGCGGTCGACGGGGTCGGTGGGGTCGGACCAGTCCAGCATCTGCGGTGACGGGCGGTACTCCGGGTTGTTCCGCCACTCCTCGATCTCGCCGGTCGGCCCCGAGCGCCACTGCCCGATCAGCGCCCACAGTGGCGGTGCGCCGTCGCCGGACCAGGTCAGATCCACCATGGCCAGCCAGTGGTCGGGCGCGTTGCGGGCCGCCTCGATGACCTCTGGTGGCGGTTCGGGCATCTCGTCGCCCGTCAGGGGAACGCCGGCCGTCATCGCCGACTCTGTGCTGTTGTCCATGAAGCCCTCCGCCAAGCCGCCGATCCGTTCCTGCGGTACGAGTGGGCCCCAAGGAGGAGCCCGTTGCCTTGGGTCACAGTGCCCACGGGTGGCGCGGACGTCTGCCCGACGCACCGTGCGGAGGGCCCGGGTACGCCGCGTGGCCGTGTGCACTGCCCCCGTACGGCGGACACCGCAGCGCGGCGCGGGGCGTGGGGACCGGCCGGTGTCCGCGGGGCCGCGGGCCCGCTTAGGCTGGTCGGATGCAGGAGCAGTACCGGACTCTCGCGCGCGAGGGCGTTCACGAGATCGAGATCAACAAGTCCCGCTTCATCTGCGCGCTGGCGCCGGTGGCGACGGAGGCCGAGGCACAGGACTTCATCGCGCGCGTCCGCAGGGAGCACCCGACGGCCCGGCACCACTGCTTCGCGTACGTCCTCGGTGCGGACGGCGGCATCCAGAAGGCGAGCGACGACGGCGAACCGGGCGGTACGGCCGGGGTGCCGATGCTCCAGATGCTGGTGCGGCGCGAGATGCGCTATGTGGTGGCCGTGGTCACGCGGTACTTCGGCGGGGTCAAGCTGGGGGCCGGCGGGCTGATCCGTGCCTACGGGGGCGTGGTCGGCGAGGCGCTGGACGTGCTCGGGACGGTCGTCCGGCAGCGGTTCCGGCTGGTGACGGTGACCGTCGACCACCAGCGGGCCGGGCGGGTGGAGAACGATCTGCGGTCGTCCGGCCGGGCGGTGCGCGAGGTGGTGTACGGGGCCGAGGTCCGTATCGAGGTCGGCCTGCCCGAGGCGGAGGTGGCGGACTTCCGGGCCTGGCTGGCGGACGCCACGGCCGGTGCGGCGCGACTGGAGCTCGGCGGGGAGGCGTACGGGGAGGCGTGACCGGCGGGCCCGACGGCGCGCGGTGACCGGTGTGCGGGCGGCCGGCCGAGCCGATGCGGTCCGGACCGGTGCGCGGTGGCGTTCGGCGTGTCAGCCTGGGGCGCGGCGCAGGGGCGGCGGACCGGTGGGTGAGCCGGTGTGGGAAGGGGCTTCGCGTATGCCTGAACTCCTCGATGACCGGGTGGGGTTCGTCCGTCGGATCGGGTTTTTCCAGGCGACGGCCATCAACATGAGTCAGATGTGCGGGATCGGGCCGTTCGTGACGATTCCGTTGATGGTGAGCGCGTTCGGGGGGCCGCAGGCCGTCATCGGGTTCGTGGCGGGTGCGGTGCTGGCGCTCGCGGACGGGCTGGTCTGGGCGGAGTTGGGGGCGTCGCTGCCGGGGGCGGGCGGGAGTTACGTGTATCTGCGGGAGGCGTTCCAGTACCGGACCGGGAAGTTGATGCCGTTTCTGTTTGTCTGGACGGCGATGCTGTTCATCCCGCTCGGGATGTCGACGGGCGTCATCGGTTTCGTGCAGTACCTGGGGTATCTGTGGCCGGGCATGAGCCGGGGGCAGGGGGATGCCGTGGGGCTGGTGGTCACGGCGGGGATCGTGGTGCTGCTGTGGCGGCGGGTGGAGCGGATCGCCCAGCTCACCGTCGTGCTGTGGGCGGTGATGATCGCCTCCGTAGTCCTCGTCATCGTCGCCGCGTTCACCCACTTCAGCCCGGCGCTGGCGTTCACCTATCCCGCGCACGCCGTCGAGTTGACGGGCAGTCACTTCTGGCTCGGTTTCGCGGGCGGGCTCACCATCGGCATCTACGACTACCTCGGCTACAACACCGTTGCCTATATGGGCGCCGAGATCCGGCAGCCCGGCCGCACCCTGCCGCGCGCCATCATCTCCTCGATCCTCGGCATCATGGCGATCTACCTGCTGCTCCAGATCGGCACCCTCGGGGTCGTCAACTGGCGGGAGATGCTGGACCCGCACAGCACCGCCGGTTCGTCCGTCGCCTCCGCCGTGCTGGAGAAGACCTGGGGGCCGGCCGCGGCCGACGCGGTCACCGTGCTCATCCTCGTCACCGCCGTCACCTCCGTCCTGACCGGGCTGCTGGGCGGGTCGCGGGTCCCCTACGACGCCGCCCGCGACCGGGTGTTCTTCCGGGCGTTCGGCACGCTGCACCCGCGCCACCGCTTTCCCGTCCTCGGGCTGCTGGCCATGGGCGGCATCATGGCCGCCGGCTTCCTCCTCGGCCGGCACACCGATCTGGCGACGATCATCCAGCTGCTCACCACGGTGATGGTGATCGTCCAGTCGCTGGCCCAGGTCGCCGCGGTGACCGTGCTGCGCCGCCGGCAGCCGGCGCTGCGCCGCCCGTACCGGATGTGGCTCTACCCGCTGCCGAGCATCCTGGCGCTGGCCGGCTGGCTGGTGATCTACGGGTACGCGGACCGCAGCGCTCCGGGCCGGCACCCCATCGAATGGTCGCTGGCCTGGGTCGCGGCGGGTGTACTGGCGTTCCTGGTGTGGGCCCGCCACGAGCGGGAGTGGCCGTTCGGGCCGAAGCGGATCGCCGAGGAGTACCTGCACGGGACGGATCCGGACGAGGCGGCGGTGCCGGCGCCGGAGGGGTGAGCCGGGCGACCCGGGGAGGGGGCCGGACGGCCCCTGGCCCCCGGGGGAGCGGGAGTTCACGCTGGAGGTGCGACCCGCGGGTCCGCGTGAGGAGGCGTCATGCAGCACAGCCCGCACCTCGTCGGTGATGTCATGACCCGGACCGTGGTCGCGGTCGGCCAGGAGGCGACGTTCAAGGAGATCGTCGAGACCATGGCGCGGTGGAAGGCCAGCGCGCTGCCCGTGCTGGCCGGGGAGGGGCGGGTGATCGGGGTGGTCTCGGAGGCCGATCTGCTGCCCAAGGAGGAGTTCCGCGGGGCGGATCCGGACCGGCGGGAGCAGCTGCGGCGGCTGGCGGACCTGCGCAAGGCCGGGGCGCTGACCGCCGGGGAGCTGATGAGCGCGCCCGCCGTCACGGTGCATGCCGATGCCACGCTCGCCCAGGCGGCGCGGGTGATGGCCCGCCGGTCGGTCAAACGGCTGCCGGTGGTGGACGCGGAGGGGATGCTCCAGGGGGTCGTCAGCCGGGCCGATCTGCTCAAGGTGTTCCTCCGGTCCGACGAGGAACTCGCCGCGGAGATCCGGCAGGACATCGTCGGGCACCTCTTCGCGGTCTCCCGCGGCGATCTGCGGGTGACCGTCTCCGACGGGGTGGTGACGCTCAGCGGGCGGGTGGGGGACACCTCGCTGATCCCGGTGGCCGCGCGGCTGGTGCGCGCGGTGGAGGGCGTGGTGGACGTGACCTTCGACGTCACGGGGCCGACGCCGGTGCGGACGGCCCCGGCGGAGGGGCGGGACCGGTGACGGCCGAGCCGCGCCGGGGGCCGTCCGGTGCGCCGCCGTCCGGGCCGACGGCCGTCAGCCGCCGGGCAGTTCGAGCCGCCGGACGGTGCCCGGCGGGACGGTGAACGGGTGGCCGCGGAGCCGGACCTGCACCGCGGCGTGCTCCGAGTCCGGGACGGCGATGGTGACGCGGTCGGTGCCGATCCGCAGGTCGATATCGCGGTGGCGGCGGTAGCGGATGCGGACCCCGAACTTGGAGAGCTCGGGGAGCGGCGCCGGGTCCAGCCACAGGGCGCGGTCACGGGTCTCCAGGCCGGTCATCCCGCGCTGGACGAAATCCAGCGTGCCGGCCATCGCACCGAGGTGGATGCCCTCCGCGGTGGTGCCGCCCTGGACGTCGGCGACATCGCCGGTCAGCGCCTCCTCGCAGTACGTCCAGGCGTCCGCGCGGCGTACCCGGGCCAGCACCCAGGCGTGGACCAGGGCGCTCAGCGTCGAGCCGTGGCTGGTGCGGCGGAGGTAGTGGTCGACGGTGGCGCGCCAGATGTCGTCGTCGAGCCGGTAGCCGAGCTGCCCGAGGACGCCGGAGAGCTCCGCCGGGGAGAAGAGGTAGCCCAGCATCAGCACATCGGCCTGCTTGGACGCCTGGTAGCGGTTGACGGTGTCGCCCTCCGCCTCCAGGATCCGGTCCAGCCGCCGGATGTCGCCGTAGCGCTCGCGGTAGCCGGCCCAGTCGAGTTCGGCCAGCTGCTCGTAGCCGGCGAACTGGCTGATGAGGCCGCGGTGGTGGGGCACGTGGAGCCGGTGCGCGATGTCGTCCCAGCGCTGCCGCTCGTCGGGGGCGAGCGCCAGCCGCTCGAAGAGCTGCCGCCGGCGGGCCTCGGGCAGGGTGCGGCACAGGTCGAGCGCCCGGGTCAGCACCCAGGCCGCGGTGACGTTGGTGTACGCGTTGTCGTCCAGGCCCGGCCGGTCGGCGCCCGGATAGCCGTCGTGGTACTCGTCGGGGCCGACCACGCCGCGGATGCGGTAGCGGGCCAGCGCCGGGTCCCAGTCCGACTTCGCCGCCCAGAAGCGGGCGATCTCCAGCAGCATCTCCGCGCCCTTGGTGTGCAGGAACTTGGTGTCGCCGCTGGCCTGCCAGTACTGCCACACGTTGTACGCGATCGCCGAGCCGACGTGGTGCTGGAGGCGCGAGTGGTCCGGCAGCCAGCGGCCCGAGCGCGGGTTGAGGTGCATCCGCTGGGTCTCCTCGCTGCCGTCGCTGCCGCTCTGCCACGGGTACATCGCCCCCGCCAGCCCCGCCTCGCGGGCCGCCTCGCGGGCGGCCGGCAGCCTCCGGTGGCGGTAGTTGAGCAGCGCCCGGGAGACCTCCGGGAAGTGCAGGTTCAGGAACGGCAGCACGAACAGCTCGTCCCAGAAGACGTGCCCGCGGTACGCCTCGCCGTGCAGACCGCGGGCGGGCACCCCGGCGTCCAGCCGCGCGGTGTGCGGGGAGAGGGTCTGCAGGACGTGGAAGAGGTGCAGCCGCAGGATCCGGCCCGCCTCCCCGGGGACGTCCAGGCGCGCCTGCTGCCACAGCCGCTCCCAGGCCCGGTGGTGCGAGGCCAGCAGCCGGGGCACGGCCGGGGCTTCCCGTACGGCGCCGAGGGCGGCGGCGAGCGGATCGGTGACATTGCGGTCGCGGGAGGTGTACAGCGCCACCGTCTTGTCGACGGTCGCGGTGGCGCCGGGGCGGATCGGGACGGTCAGCGTGCGGAAGGCGCGCCGCAGGGTGAGGTCGGGATGGGCCGCACGGGGGCGCGGCCTGGTCCGGGTGCGGGCGGCCAGCGCGATCCGGATCCCGGAGGTGCGGGTGCGGCAGTGCAGCCACAGCGTGCCGTCGTCCTCGATGCCGGTGGACCGGCCGGTCAGGTGGGTGTCGGCCAGCTCGCGGTAGCGGTCCACGCCGGCGTTGCGGACCTCGCCGTCGAGCCCGGCCGCCACCTCCACCGTGCCGGACCAGCCCTCGGCGGTGAACGTCAGGCGCTGCGCGGCGAGTTGGGGCTCGGCCATGTGCACCAGGCGGCGCTCGGTCGCGGTCAGCCGCCGCCCGGCGGCGTCCTCGTAGACCGACCGGAGCGTGAGGGTGCCGCGGCGCAGGTCGAGCGTCCGGCGGTGGCCGGTCAGCTGGGGGTGGTCGGGGGAGAGCCAGGGGCCGGGATCGGGGGTGTCCGCCGGGCGGATGCGGTAGCGCAGCGGCAGCCAGTCGGGGAGGTTGACCAGGTCCTCGTTCTCGACCGGGCGGCCGGCGACGGTGGAGGTGAGGCGGTTGTAGCAGCCCGCCGCGTAGGTGCCCGGGTAGTGCGCGGGGCCGGCGGGCTCCTCGGAGGCGGCGCCGCGGGTGGCGAAACGGCCGTTGCCGAGGGTGCACAGGGCTTCGCGCAGCCGCTCGTCCCCGGGGTCGTACCCCTCGTACGACCAGGTCCAGGCATCGGCTCTCATCAGCCGGTCCCGGGCATCAGCAGCTCGCCGGGGTCGCTGACGACGACATCGGCGCCGCGCCGGCGCAGCTGACCCGCGCGGTACCGGCCGCCGGTCCGGTCGACGCCGACGACCAGGCCGAAGCCGCCGCGCCGGCCCGCTTCGACACCGGCCAGCGCGTCCTCGATCACGGCGGTGTCCGCGGCGGGGACGGCCAGGCGCCGGGCGGCCTCCAGGAAGAGCGCGGGGTCCGGTTTGCCCGGCAGGCCCAGCCGGGCGGCCTCGTCTCCGTCGACCACGGCCCCGAACCGGTCCAGCAGCTGCGCGCGGGAGAGCAGCCCGGTGGCGTGGCGGGACGCGGAGACGGCGGCACACGGCACCCGTTCACCGCGCAGGGCCGCCAGCAGCCGTACCGCGCCGGGCCAGGCGGTGACGCCCCGGGCCTCCAGCAGCGCGGTGAACAGCGCGTCCTTGCGGGCCGCGACCGCCCGGACGGTTCCGGTGCCGGGCGGGTCGCCGAGGGAGCCCAGCGGCAACTCCAGACCGCGGGAGGCCAGGAACGCGGCGGCGCCGTCCTCGCGGGATCTGCCGTCGACATAGCGCAGGTAGTCGGCCTCCGGATCGAACGGGCGCTGCCCGCCCACGGCCGCCAGGCACGCGTCGAACGCCTCCTGCCAGGCAGCGGCGTGCAACCGGGCGGAGTCGATGATCACTCCGTCGGTGTCGAGGACCACGGCCCGCAGCGAGCGCAGACACGCTGCCAGGGGCGACGCGGCGGCCATGTGCCGATCCCTTCGACGACAGCTGCGGAGAGACGGACGGATGCGGAGATACCTGGATGGAGGTGGGCGGACGGGACGGTGGTCTCTCCATGGCACCACGACACCGGCCGGCCCGGCATCCGGCACCGGGTGCGGGGTGCCGGATGCCGGGCCGGCCCCTCACGGCGCCGGGTGGCCGAGATGCCCGTCGGCCGCCGCCCACTCCCGTTCCCAGCGGTCCAGACAGCGGCGGTCGAGGAGCGCGGCACCGCACCGCTCCGCGCCGACCAGCAGCAGGACGGTGCCGCAGCCGGCGACCGTGCCGGCGGCGATGCTCCCGGCCGCCGCCTCGCCGGGGGTGACCGGATCGCGCAGCAGCGCACCGTGCCCGTCGAGCCAGACGGTGGTGCGGTCCCCGGCGCGGAGCGCGGGCGGCACCGCAGCCTCCCCGGTGTGCCTGGTCCCGTCGGGCAGCGTCCACCGCACCGTGGCGTGCACCGGGCCGCCGGCCCCCTCCGTGGGGCCGGTACCGATCCGGACCGGCGGGTCCCGGACCAGGACGGCCGGGACGCCGTGCCGGGTGGTGATCTGGTGGGCAGCCGCGGTGGCGACCGCGTCCGCGGCGGTCCAGCCGGCGGCCGGGGCGGCGACCGCGATCAGGACGCCGGTGGCCGGCAGCAGCCAGGACCGGAGCACATCCGCACGGCGCCGGAGCGGGTTGTGCCGCCGGGGCGCGAGAACTGCCGGGAGACGCATCGCGGGCCCCCTTCCACGCGCGGGCCTACGGCCCGACCGTCGCACACCGCGGCGGCCCGGGAGAGGGGCCGAACGGCCCTGGCCGCCGGCGGTCCGGCTCCCGTGCGACGGGTGCCCGTTCGGCCCTGGCGGGGCCGCGGGGGCGGGCCCACGATGAAGGTACGGGCGGGGCGCCGTACGGCAGCGTGGAGGAACGATGAGCGAGGCGGGCGTCTTCTCGCCGCAGCGGCCGATCCGGGTGTTCCTGGTCGACGACCACGAAGTGGTGCGGCGCGGTGTGCAGGACCTCCTCGACGCGGAGCCCGACATCGAGGTGATCGGCGACGCGGGCACCGCGGGGCACGCGCTGGCCCGCGGCCCGGCGCTGCGGCCCGATGTCGCGGTGCTCGACGTACGGCTGCCGGACGGCGACGGGATCACCGTCTGCCGGGAGCTGCGGGCGCGGCTGCCGGAGCTGGCGTGCCTGATGCTCACCTCGTTCGACGACGATGAAGCGCTGCTCGACGCGATCATGGCGGGGGCGGCCGGCTATGTGCTCAAGGAGATCAAGGGCGCGGACCTGGTCGCCGCGGTGCGCACCGTCGCGTCCGGCCGCTCGATGCTCGACCCGGCGACCACGGCGCGGCTGATGCACAGCCTGCGGGGCGAGGGCGCCGACGCCGGGCCGGAGGCGGACGCGCTGGCCGGGCTGTCGCCGCGGGAGCGGGAGATCCTCGCCCTGGTCGGCGAAGGATTGACGAACCGTCAGATCGGGCGGCGGCTCTACCTCTCCGAGAAGACCGTCAAGAACCACATCTCCCGACTGCTCGCCAAGCTCGGCGTCGCCCGCCGGATCCAGGCCGCCGTACTGGCCACCCGCGCGACCCCGCCCGCCGCCACCGACACCCGGCTGCGCTAGGTGTGCCGGGACAGCGCACCTAGGTCCTGTCCGATGGACCAGGGCCGGACAGCCCCTGCCTCCGACCGCGGCCCACCCGCTCACCCCGTGGGCAGCGGCACCCGCCACACCACCCGCGTCCCACCGGCCGCCGGCGCCTCCACCACCAGCTCACCGCCCACGCTCTCGGCCCGCTTGGCGAGGTTCGCGAGCCCGCTGCGCCGGCCGCCCCGGGGCATGCCCACGCCGTTGTCGGTGACCGACAGGGTCAGCGTGCCGCCGCGCACGATCAGCGAGACGCCCACCGCGGTCGCCCGGGCATGCCGGGCGGCGTTGCTCAGCGCCTCGGCGAGCACCGCCGGCACATGGTCGGCGATCTCCGGCGGCACATCGGTGTCGATCAGGCCCTCCATGTGGAGCGCGGGGGTGAAGCCCAGCGGGCGGGCGGCCTGTTCCACGGCGGTGACCGTGCGCACCCGCAGCCCGTGGCCCGCCCGCCCGGATTCGCGGGCGCGCAGCCCGAAGATGGTGGACCGGATGATCTTGATCGTCTCGTCCAGGTCGTCCACCGCCCGCAGCAGCCGTGCGCCGGCCTCCGGGTGGTCCACGAACCGCACCACGCTCTGCAGGGTCATCCCCGTGGCGAACAGCCGCTGGATGGCCAGATCGTGCAGATCGCGGGCGATCCGGTCGCGGTCCCCCAGCAGTGCCAACTGCTCGGCGGCGGCCCGCTGTTCGGACAGCTCCATCGCCAGCGCCGCCTGCCCGGCGAACGTCAGCAGCGGCGCCGTCTCCGGTTCGCTGAACGGGGCACGGCCGCACAGTCGGGCCAGCATCAGCACGCCCCGCACCCGCTCCCCGGTGATCATCGGCACCGCGACCGCGGGCCCCAGACCGGACCAGCGCGGCGGACCCGCCGTGATCCTCGGGTCGTGCTCGATGTCCAGGCTGATCAGCGGCCTGCCGGCGGTGAACGCGGCCCCGGCGAACGAGCCCTCCAGGGGCAGCACCAGCCCCCGGTGGTCATCCGCGTCGACGCCGGACGCCAGCACCATCCGCAGCTCACCGGGCGCGTCCGGCAGCGCCAGGACACCGAGATCCGCGTCGAGGATCCGCAGCGCATGGCCGACGATCAGGTGCAGTACGTGCATCTCGTCCGCCCCCGGCATCAGGCTCGCCACGATCTCGCCGTTCGCCTCCAGCAGCCGCTGGCGGTACCGCGCCTCCTCGTAGAGCCGGGCGTTCTCGATGGCCACCCCCGCCGCCACCGCGAACGTCGACAGCACCGTCTCGTCCTCGGGTCCGAACGGGCCGCCGCCCCGCTTCTCGGTCAGGTAGAGATTGCCGAACACCTCGTCGCGGACCCGGATCGGCACCCCCAGGAAGCTGTGCATCGCGGGGTGGTGCGGCGGGAATCCGTACGACGCGGGATGCGCGGAGAGTTCCGCCAGCCGCAGCGGCCGGGGGTGCCGGATCAGCTCGCCGAGAATGCCGTGCCCGGCCGGCAACGGGCCGATGGCGCGCTCCTGTTCGGCACTGATCCCCACCGGCAGGAACTGCGAGAGCCGGGTGCCCTCCCCGACCACGCCCAGCGCGCCGTACTCGGCGTCCACGACCAGCATCGCCGCCTCGACGATCCGGCGCAGCACCTGCGAGAGGTCCAGCCCGCGGCCCACCGACAGCACGGCCTCCAGCAGCAGATGCGCCGACTCGACGCTGCCGCGGTGCACCGCGTCCAGCTGCGCCTGGAGGTCCTCGGGCAGGGCCGCCAGCCGCCGCCGCGCCGCACCGCTCCGGTCGTTCGCCTGCTCGCCCACGATGCCTCCACCGTGGTCCGCACCACGTGGCCGAGACCACAGCTCCACGGTAGCCGCCGCCCGGCGCCGGGGGCGCAACGAGAGCCGAGCGGCCCTCGTCCCGGACGGCCCCGCCGTGCGAAGGTGAAAACAGCAGCACACCGCAGCGGCACGAAGCACAGAAGGCGGTGGGGACCATGGAACTCCCGCTGGTCGTAGGTGTGGACGGATCGGAATCCGGACTGCGGGCGCTCGACTGGGCGGTGGACGAGGCGGCACTCCACGGGCTGCCGCTGCGCCTGGTGTACGCCTCCCAGTGGGAGCGCTACGAAGGCAAGGCACTCGCCGAGGGTGCCTCCGCCGGGGGTGCCTCCTCCGAGCAGCTGATCGCCGACGGCATCGTCGGATCGGCCGCCGACCGCGCAGGCCGCCGCAACCCCGGCGTCGAGGTCACCGTGCAGGTGCTGGCCGACGACCCGGTCAGCGCCCTGCTGCGCGAGGCCCCCTACGCCACCGCCGTGGTCCTCGGCTCCAAGGGGCGCGGCGAATTCGTCGATCTGCTGCTGGGGTCGGTCAGCCTCTCGGTGGCCGCCCGCGCCACGCACCCCGTCGTCGTGGTCCGCGGCGACAAGGCCGGCCTGGCGGGCACCCATGACCGCGTCCTGCTCGGCGTCGGCGACACCGCCAAGGGATCCCAGGCCGTCCGGTTCGCCTTCCGCGAGGCGGAGGCCCGCGGCTGCGCCCTGGACGCGGTCCGCGCCTGGCGCTGCCCCGCGTACGAGACCGCCGACCGCGCGGAGCGCCCGGCCGGACCGGAGCACTACTACGAGCAGCAGGCATCCGCACTGGTCGACGAGGCGCTGGAGCCGGAGGCCGTCGACCACCCGTCGGTGCAACTGCGCCGCAGCACCGTCGAGGGCCCGGCGCACAAGGTGCTGGTCCGGCGGTCGGCCGCCGCGGACCTGCTGGTCGTCGGGGCCCGGCACCGGCACGGCCACTTCGGGCTCCAGCTCGGCCGGGTGGGGCACGCCGCGCTGCACCACGCCGCCTGCCCGGTGGCGGTGGTCCCGCACGGCTGAGGCCGGCCGGGGCGCCGTCGGGCGTCAGGCGTAGCGGCCGTACGGCGCCAGCACCGCCCGCTCGATCCGCCGCCGGACGTCCTCGGCCAGTGCGGCCAGCGGCGCGGAGACCGACGCCGCCACCGGCACCGGCGACCGGATCGCGCGGGCCGCGGCCGGCAGCTCCGCGACATCCGCCGCCAGCCGCCGCCGGGCGTCCGTCAGCGGCGTACGCGGCGCACAGCGCACCCCGTCGCGCATCAGCGTCTCCAGCAGCGGCACCGTCCCCGCGGGCGGCAGCTCGTCGGTCAGCCCGATCACATCGCGGCAGCCGCGCCCCCGGAACACCTGCTTGCGTCCCGGGGCGGTCACCTTCGACGACGACAGCTTCATCACCGGCCGCCCGTCGTAGGCGACGAGCTTGTACGCCGAATCCACGAACGGCGCGTCGGCGCTGACCCCGACCCGGGTGCCCACCGCGTACACATCGATCGGCGCCCCCGCGCTCACCAGGTCGTGCACCGCGAACTCGTCCAGCCCGCCGCTCGCCACGATCCGCACCTGCGGCAACTCCGCCCGGTCCAGCATCGCCCGCGCCCGCACCGCCAGCGCCCCCAGATCACCGCTGTCCAGCCGGATCGCCGCCCCGTCGGCACGGTCCATGGCGTGCAGCACCCGGGCCGCCGCCGCCACACCGGACACGGTGTCGTAGGTGTCCACCAGGAACGTCACCGGCCCGGGGTGGGTGCGTGCGAACGCGGTGAACGCCGTCTCCTCGTCCTCGAACGCCTCGACGTACGAGTGCGCCATGGTGCCGACCGCCGGCAGCCGCTCGGCATGCGCCGCCGCGACATTGCTGGTCCCCGCGAAACCGGCCATCGCCGACAGCCGGGCCGCCTGGAACCCCGCCTCCACCCCGTGCGTCCGCCGCAGCGCGAAATCCACCACGGCCCGCCCCCGCGCGGCCAGCACGCAGCGCGCGCACTTCGTGGCGATGGCCGTCTGGTGGCTGATCTGGTTCAGTACGAAGGTCTCCACCAACTGCGCCTGCGGCAGCGGCGCGGTGATCTCCAGCAGCGGCTCACCGGCCAGCACCACCCGGCCCTCGGGCACCGCGCGCACCTCGCCCCCGAAGCGCAGGCCGAGCAGCGGCGCCAGCTCCCGTACCGGCCGCCGCAGCGCCTCGGCGAACACCTCGACGTCCTCCGGCCCGACCCGGAACCGGGTGAGGAAGTCGAGCACCGACTCCACCCCGGCGGCGATCAGGAACCCGCGGTCGGGCGGCAGTTCACGGACGAAGCAGCTGAACGTGGCCGGCTGCTCCATCCGCTCCCGCAGATACGAGAGCGCCATGGTCACTTCGTACAGGTCGGTCGTCGTCACACCGGCCGTCGTCCCATCCGGCACGGCCGACTCCTTCCCCGGCCGGGGCCTTTCCCGCGCCCTAGGCCGGCTCGCTCGTCCAGCCGTAGGCGGTGCGCCGCTCGTGCCCCGGGGGCGCGGCGCCGACGCCCGCCAGATCGTGGTCCGCCAGCCGGATCAGCTGCCCGGCGAGGTCCTTCATCGCCCGCCCGGCCGCCAGCTCGTCCCCGATCACCGGTACGTCCTGGTCCTCGGGATTGCACCGGGCCCGGCCGTGCCCGGTCAGCGACTGGGTTCCGGTGTCCAGCTCCACCCGCGCCCTGGTCGTCCCGTCCTCCTCGGTGAGAAAGAGCCGGACGGGCCACTCGGCGGTCCTTGCCATGACGCACCTCCGCGGTGTCCTCCGGGCCGCGCCGTCCGACCGGCCCGTATCCCCATTGTCGGAGCAACCCGCCGAAGACGGCGCGCGCACGCCCACCGGGCGCCGCGGACCGGCTCACTCGTGCGGCACCACCGCCACCGGGCACGGCGCGTGATGCACCGCCGCCTGGACGATGTGGCCGATCCGCGGCGCGGGGAACCGCAGCTTGTGCCGGCGGCCGACGGCCAGCAGCGCCACCCCGGCGGCGTGCCGCAGCAGCGCCGGCGCCGGGCTCTGCATCTCCACCCGGGCGTCCACCGGCACGTCGGGGAACTTCTCCCGCCACGGCCCGAGCGCCGCCTCCAGTTCCTGCCGGGCGTCCCGGGCCGCTCCTTCCGCGGCGACCGGCTCCACCCCGCCGCCCCGGTTGTACGCGTACGAGGGCAGATGCCGGCCGTGCACCGCACGCAGCGTGACACCTCGGAGAGCGGCGCTCTCGAACGCGAACGCCAGCAGCGCCTCACACGGCTCGTGCAGGCTCAGCCCGACCATCACCGGGGCGTCCGGCGCCTGCCCGCCGGCGTCCTGTCCGGCCCGGACGAGCACCGTGGGAGTGTCGGTGTGCGCCACCACCTTGAGCCCGACCTCGCCCAGGACGTACCGGGCCATCGCGCCCAGGTCCCGGGTGCCGAGCACCAGCAGGTCGGACCGGCCGGCGGCGTCCTCGAGGGCCGCCAGGGGGTCCTCGGAGACCAGGGCCTCGTCCACCGGCAGGTCCGGATGGCGGGCCCGGACCGCCTCGTGGGCGTCGCGCACGATCCGGTGCGCCCAGTAGTTCTGGTCCGCCTCCCGGGCCGGCCCGGCCGCCGGCTCCGGGGCGAGCAGCACCCAGGCGTGCAGCAGCCGCAGCCGCGCCCCTCGCAGCTCGGCCTCCCGCGCCGCCCAGAGGGCGGCGGCCGATGCCTCGGGCGTCCCGTCCACTCCGACGGTGACGACGTCCTTCATGACCTCACCTCGCTCCGTTCCTCGCTCCGTTCCCGCTCGCGGCCGAACGCATCGCGCCACTCCTCAAGTGTCCGACGGATCGGCGATCGGGGTGGCAGGATGAGGCCGGTGCGCGGACCGGGCACGGCGGGGACTAGCCTGGTCGGCCGCCGGTCAGCGGGACGGAAGCGCCGGTCAGCAGGGTTCGGGAGGGGCGCAGGTGCGGGTCATGGGGGGCGGAGCGACCGGGTGAGGTTTCTGCACACGTCCGACTGGCATCTGGGGCGGTCCTTCCACCGCGTGAGCATGCTCGCCGCCCAGCGCGCGTTCCTCGACCACCTCGTCGCCACGGTCCGCGACCGGGAGGCCGACGCGGTCCTGGTCGCCGGCGACGTCTACGACCGCGCGGTACCGCCGCTGGCCGCCGTCGAGCTCTTCGACGACGCCCTGCACCGGCTCGCCGCGCTCGGCGTGCCCACCGTCATGATCTCCGGCAACCACGACTCGGCCCGCCGGCTGGGCGTCGGCTCCGGGCTGCTGCGGCAGGCCGGTATCCACCTGCGCACCGACCCGGCCGCCTGCGGCACCCCCGTCCTCCTCGACGACGCGCACGGCCCGGTCGCCCTCTACGGACTGCCGTATCTCGAACCGGCCATGGTGCGCGACACCCTCGGCGCGCCGCGCGCCGATCACGCCGCGGTGCTCGGCGCCGCGATGGACCGGGTCCGCGACGACCTGGCCACCCGG
Source organism: Streptomyces sp. CT34 (assembly GCF_000805335.1). GTDB lineage: Bacteria > Actinomycetota > Actinomycetes > Streptomycetales > Streptomycetaceae > Streptomyces. The sequence continues at coordinate 7,733,046 of NZ_KN708638.1, forward strand.
CCCCGCGGGACGCGCTCCGTGGTCCTCGCGCACGCCTTCGTCACCGGGGGCACCGCCAGCGACAGCGAGCGGGACATCACCGTCGGCGGGGTCGCGTCCGTCCCCGCCGCCGTGTTCGACGGCGTCGACTACGCGGCCCTGGGGCATCTGCACGGCTGCCAGACCCTCACCGAGCGGGTCCGCTACTCCGGATCGCCGCTCGCCTACTCCTTCTCCGAGGCCGCGCACCGCAAGTCGTCCTGGCTCGTCGACCTCGACGCGGACGGCACCGTGCACGCCGAGCGGGTGGACTGCCCGGTGCCACGACAGCTGGCCCGTATCCGGGGGCCGCTGGAACAGCTGCTGGACGACCCCGAGTTGGCCCGGCACGAGGACTCCTGGGTCGAGGCGACGCTCACCGACAGCGCCCGGCCGCACGAGCCGATGGCCCAACTGGCCAAGCGCTTCCCGCACACCCTCAGCCTGGTCTTCGACCCGGACGAGGCCCCGGACCGGTCCACGGCCTCGTACGCCCAGCGGCTGCGCGGCCGGAGCGACCAGGAGATCGCCGAGGACTTCGTGGCACACGTCCGGTCCGGGCGCGCCGCCGACGACGCGGAGCGGGCCGAACTGCGCTCCGCCATCGACGAGGTACGGGCCGCCGACGCGGCGGCGGAGGTGGCGCGATGAGGCTGCACCGGCTGACCGTCACCGCGTTCGGGCCGTTCCGCGGCACCCAGACCGTCGACTTCGACCGGCTCGCGCGAGGCGGCCTCTTCCTGCTGCACGGGCCGACCGGCGCGGGCAAGACCTCGGTCCTGGACGCGGTCTGCTTCGCGCTGTACGGGTCGGTACCCGGGGCGCGGCAGAGCGGCCAGGCCCTGCGCAGCGATCTGGCCGACCCGTCCACCCTGACCGAGGTCGTCCTCGAACTGACCGTGGCCGAGCGCCGGTTGGAGATCACCCGGCTGCCCGAGCAGCCCCGCCCGAAGAAGCGCGGCAGCGGTAAGACGAAGGAGAAGGCGCAGAGTCGGCTGCGCGAGTTCGTCACCGCGGGGCCGGCGGCCGACGGCGCGCCGGCCGGCGAGTGGCGGGCGCTGAGCCGCTCGCACCAGGAGATCGGCGAGGAGATCCAGCAGCTGCTCGGCATGAGCAAGGAGCAGTTCTGCCAGGTGGTGCTGCTGCCGCAGGGCGACTTCGCGCGCTTCCTGCGGGCGGACGCGGAGGCACGGGCCCGGCTGCTGGGGCGGCTCTTCGACACCCGACGGTTCGCCGCGCTCGAAGAGGAGCTGACGGCGCGCCGCAGGGCCGCGGCCGACCGGGTCGCGGCCGGCGACGACCGGCTGCTCGCGATGGCGCACCGGATCGCGCAGGCCGCCGGGGCCACCCCCGATCTCGACGATTCGTCAGTGCCCGCCCTGGCAAAGGCGGTTGTGCCGGTACAGGCCGGGGCGGACCGGCGCGGTGGACGGGCGGCGGCCACCGCACCGGCCGCCGCCGGGCCCGGTCCCGGCGACCCGGGATTCGCCGGGGCGGTGCTGGCCCGCGCCGCGGTCGCCCGGGTGGGCGCCCGCGAGCGCCGGGAGATCGCCGCGTCCGCGGTCCACGCCGCCGAGACGGCGGAGCGGTCGGCCGCCGCACGGCTGGAGGAGGCCCTGGAGCGCGACCGGCTCCAGCGGCGGCACGCCGAGGCCCCC
>NZ_KN708638.1:7734731-7734975 GCF_000805335.1 Streptomyces sp. CT34
ACCGTCTCCGGGAACGGCTGGAGCGGGCCCGCGCCGCCGCGGACGTGGCACCCGTCCTCGCGCTGCGCGAGGACGCCTGGCAGGAGCTGGCCGTCGCCCAGCGCGCCGAACGGCAGCACCGCGCTCCGCTGCCGCCCGACCTCGCGGATGCCGAGGGCGACCGACTCGCCGCGCTGGAACGGACGTTGCGGGCCGACCTGGGAGCGCTCACGGCGGCGCGCCGGGCCGAGCGGCGGGGCGCCCG
>NZ_KN708638.1:7735165-7747245 GCF_000805335.1 Streptomyces sp. CT34
GGGCGGCGGGCCGCCGACCTCGGCCGGGAGCGCGCCGCCCTCGACCGCGAGGCGCACGCCGACGAGCAGACGCTGCTGGACGCCGCGCAGTGGCTCGCCGAATGGGACGCCGCGCGCCGGGCCCACCAGCGGCGGATCGAGACCGCACAGGAGGCCGTCGGCCGCGCGGAAGCGCTCGGCGACCGCATCGCACCGGCCGCCGAACGGCTGGAGGCGGGCCGCCGACGCGACCGTCTCACCGACGAACTGCGGTCGACGGAAGCGAAGTTGCTGACCGCCCGGGAGCGATCCGCAGCGGCTCGGGAACACTGGCTGGACCTCAAGGACCGGCGGCTGCGCGGGATCGCCGCCGAACTGGCCGCCCAACTGCGGGACGGCCGGGCGTGCGCGGTGTGCGGCGCGACCGAGCACCCGGACCCGGCCCGAGCCGACGCCGGCCACGTCGACCGGGCAGCCGAGGAGGCCGCCCTGGAGGCCCACCACCGCGCCGAGGAATCCCGGCAGCGGGCACAGGAGCACCGCCAGTCCGTCAAGGAGGCGCTGGCCGCCGCCGGCGCCGCGGCCGGCGGGGCCCCCACCGACGAACTCGCCGGACACGTCGAACAGTTGCGGGCCGACTTCGCCCGCGCCCGCGCCGTCGGAGCCGATCTGCACGGCGCCCGCGAGGCACTGTCGCGCGCCGAGCGGGAGTACGAGCGGCGCCGCGACGAACAGCAACAGGCCGAGCGCCGGGCCGCCGCCCGTACCTCCCACCGAGAGGCACTGGACCGCGAACGGGCCGCGCTGGAGGCGGAGTTGGCCGAGGCGCGGGGCGACTGCGGCAGCGTCGCCGAGCGGGCCGAACGGCTGGCGCGGCGGATCGCGCTGCTCGCCGCCGCCGCGGAGGCGTCCCGTACGGCCGCCGGCTGCGCGCAGCGGCTGAAAGAGGCCGACGCACAGCTCTCCGACGCCGCCTACCGCGCCGGGTTCGACACTCCGGAGGCGGCGGCCGAAGCCGTGCTCCCGGACGCCGAACGACGGGCCGTTCAACGGGAGTTGGACGACCGGCAGGCCGAGTCGGCGGCCGTGGCGGCCGAGCTGGACCGGCCCGAGCTCGCCGCCGCCGCGGCCCTGCCGCCCGCCGACCCGGACGCCGCCCGCACCGCACACCGCGCGGCGGCGGAGCGGCTGCGCACCGCCGCCGCCGGCCTGGCCGCGGCCCGCGAACGCTGCGCCGCCCTCGACCGGCTCTCCGCCAGGGCCGAGGAGGACGCCCGCCGCCTGGCCCCGCTGCGCGCCGCCTACGACCGGATCGCCCGCCTCGCCTCGCTCACCTCCGGCACCTCCAGCGAGAACGAACGCCGGATGCGCCTGGAGTCGTATGTGCTGGCCGCCCGCCTGGAGCAGGTCGCCGCGGCGGCCACCGCCCGGCTGCACCGGATGTCCGGCGGCCGGTACACCCTGGTCCACTCCGACGAACGGGCCGGCGGTGCCCGGCGCTCCGGCCTCGGCCTGCACGTCATCGACGCCTGGACCGGTCAGGAGCGGGACACCGCCAGCCTCTCCGGCGGCGAGACCTTCTTCGCGTCGCTCGCGCTGGCGCTCGGCCTCGCCGATGTCGTCACCCACGAGGCGGGCGGCACCCGGCTGGACACCCTCTTCATCGACGAGGGCTTCGGCAGCCTCGACGAACAGACCCTCGACGAGGTCCTCGACGTCCTCGACACGCTCCGCGAACGTGACCGCAGCGTCGGCATCGTCAGCCATGTCGCCGACCTCAAGGCACGCATCCCGTCCCAACTGCAAGTGGTCAAGGACCGCGCCGGCTCGACGGTCCGCCACCGGGTGCCGGCCGGGCCCTGACGGGGTGTCCGGCGGCTCAGGTGACGACCGGGCGCCGGGGCGCCAGGAGCGGTTCCTGCCTGCTCTTGCCCGACTTTTCCTTGATCGCCGTTGCCCTTCCGTCCCCCGCATGTCCCCCGAAGGGGCGGCCTCCGCCAGCGGCTGGCCGTAGTGTGCCGAACGGACGCAATGCCGCAGGCAGGGTTTGCCACTTCGGACCTGCGACGCCTGTCTCCGACGTCGGCACGGACAGCCCCTCTCACCTTGAGGAACCGGACGCGCCCTGCGGGGCCGGACCAACACCGGCACCCTCCGTGACTACCAACGCCTCCTCCGCGCCGCTCGGACAGGTTTCCATCCATCGTCGAGCCCCGCCGTCGGGAATATCCCTGCCGCCTGAGACTTTGCACTGACGTTCAACCGGATCAACAGTCCTGGGGGTAGGAATGAAGAACGAACGCGCACTGGTCATCGGCGGTGGCGGAGTGGCCGGCATAGCTTGGGCGACTGGCGTACTGGCTGGTCTCACCGATGCCGGGATCGATGTCACCGACGCGGACGCCCTGTTCGGCACCTCGGCCGGGTCGGCAGTGGCCGCACAGCTCACCAGCGGCGTAGAACTGCCGGCGCTGTTCCAGGCCCAGGTGGACCCTGCCCTACAGCAGAAGGAGCTGACGCCACAGGAGGGCGCGCTCGCCGAGCTCTTCGCGTTCGGCGAGAAGTTGGATGCCGAGGTCACCGACCCCGTGGAACGCCTGCGTCGGATGGGCGAGATGGCACTGGCCGCCGAGACCGTGACCGAGGCCGAGCGGCGGGGCGGCATCGAGGGTCGGTTGCCGCCCCACAGGTGGCCAGAGCGCAAACTGTCGGTGGTCGCCGTGCACGCCGTCACCGGTGAGACCCGGACCTTCGACCGTACCTCTGGCGTCGACCTGGTGGATGCCGTGACGGCGAGTTGCGCCATCCCCGGTGTCTGGCCTGCCGCGACGATCGGCGACGACCGCTACATCGACGGCGGCATCCGTTCACTCACCAACCTCGATCTCGCAGCAGGCTACGCCCGCACGCTCGTCATCGCTCCCATGCCCGACCCGGTGCTCGATGTCGACGCGGCCTCGATCGCCGAATGCGGCGGCCTCATCGAGGTCATCACTCCCGACGAGGCCGCTCTTGCCGCCTTTGGTACCGACCCGCTGTCCCCCGCCAGCAGGGCCCCTGCGGGCCACGCCGGTTTCGCCCAAGGCCAGGCAGCCGCACGGGAGATCGCCGCGCTGTGGACCACGGCGTAGCACACAGTGCGACAGCGGCAGCCGTCACCGACAGCATCAGCTCTCTCAACCTCAGCCGACCGGGTTCGCAGCACCATGAGGGCACCCCCTCGTAGGCCATGGACGTGACGGACCAACGGCGTGATGGAGACGCACTCGACGATCACGGCCGCGAACAGCGAGACGTCGGCCTCTCTGAAGGTCCTCCGCGACCTGCGCGGCCATGCGGCGTGCCGGTTCAAGGCGGGGGTCTTCGGGGTGGGCGTCCGGGGCCAGGATCTTCGCGCAGATGAACAGGGGCATCAGCTTGCGGTCCCGGCTCTCCAGATCCTGACGCCGCTCGTGGCGGACGCGCTCGGCCAGAGCCGGGACGGCGAAGCGAGTTGCCCCACAACGACGCGGCATCCAGCCCTTGAGGAGCCACACCCCAGTCCTCCCAGTTGAGCTGGGCCGTTGCCAGACGGGTTGCCTGGTCGATTTCGTCTGGTCCGGCGAAGGACTGGCCGGCGAGGGCGGCTTTACGGAAGATGCGCCACCAACGTTCCCGCAGGTTCAGCCGGCAGGCACCGACGGGGATGAAGACGTGTCGGATGCGGGGGGGGGCTCCTCCAGCCAGGTGGGGGTGGACAAGCTGTTGTGTGAGGACAGGTTGTCTGTGACGACCACGATTTCACCCGTGGGGTTGGCGTCTTCGACTTTCTGGAGGAACTGCTGGTAGAAGGCACTGTTGCGGGACGGGGCAGTCATGGTGACCTCATGGCCATCACGCACACGGAAGGCGGCGTAGACCCAGGTCTTCTCCGGTCTGCGGCTGAAGTCGAGTTCGGATTTGACGCGGTGTCCATCTGGCGACCAGCCCGGCGCCGGTGGGAAACTGCGGGGATCACCGGGCCGAGCTCGTCGGCGCAGATGACTGTGGCGCCGTCGGGTGGCTGGTGGACAGGCCGACGATCCGCGTCCTTTTCCCTCGAAGTCCTTAACCCTGGACCTGGTCCGGTACCGGGTGCGGCGCCATCGGACCTCTTCGCTCAGCAGGATCCGCCGTACCTGGGAGCGTTGGACCTCGATCCCCGGGCGTCCGGCTTCGGCTGCCGGACAGCCCAGCGTCCATTCCGGTGGCCCGGCCTCGTCGGCGGCAGCCAGGCATCCGTCCGCCTGAACGGTTGGCCTGCCCGGCGGCGTCTGCTTGGCCAGCGCGATGATCTGCGACCGCTCGGCTTCGGCGATCCGTCGAGGCCGGCCACTGACCGGCCCGAGCCCACAACAACGCCGGCACATCCACCCCGCTATGCGACCCCAACACACCTCATATGCCCGCAACTTGAGGAATTGAGCATTGGCTATTTAGGTCTTTGGCGTAGGCGCCGAGGTGTCCACGAGTCAGCCTTTGCGTGCGGGCTGCCTCGGACGCTTGCGACCGGGGTCGGGGGGCATCAGTTGTTTGTTCAGGGATGGAACCAGGTCGAACAGCGACGGGGGGTAGTTGGCCGTGACCTTGTCCGACCCCATGGCCGGGGGGTTGCCCGTTCCCGCGGGCATGCCGGAAGGCATGCCCGCGGTGCCGGTTCCATCGCCCGGGTCGCCGTCGGCGGCGGCAACACCCGCCGTGCCGAGGACGGCGATGGCGGCAACAGCGGTGGTCGCCACAGCGGTGCGGATTCGCATGTGCTTCCTTCCCGTAGGGGGCGAGTCACGGGGAGTGTTATCGCCGACGTGATCGCGGGAAACCCGGATGACACGGATCGCAACGCGGTACCACCCCAACAGCCCAGCACGTGCCTGGCGCGCAAGCACCGTGGCAGATGATCGCCCGGCAACCTCCGTTGCAGTGCGGAACCAGGGGGTCGCCGTAGTTCTCGCAGTGGCCGATGGGGGCGTTGTTGGTCGTCCTTGTCGAGGAACGCGAGGTGCTCGGCGACCGTCCATCGCAGCCACTGCCCTTCCGGCCGCAGTGGCCGGGGACGCGGCCCGCACTGGTGGGCCCTGGAGGCACCCCCGGCCTCGCGGGCGGCGTTCACCGGAGGGGTGCGCTCCAGGATGGGCAGGTGAGGCTTGACGCGGTGGATGGTGGACTCATCCAGCGACACTTCGCAGTACAAGCTGTCCGCATGCATGAGCATCACCAGGCGGTGAATGTGTCCCCATGCAGGGTGCAGGCCCCCAGGTGTGAACCACAGCCAGGTACCCGGGCGAACGCCGTCAGGGGGTCAGGGTTCGGTTGTCGTCGAGAGGCGGCAGGTCGTCCGGTCCGTGCTTGGCCAGCGCCTGTGGCGGTTGCACTCCAACTCGAGGGCGAGCCATGGATCGCCACTCGACGAGGGCGGCGGTCATGGAGGGGCAAACGGGCCCTTGCCGCCAGGTGGGGGCCGAACCGACCGCGCCGGGCTCGGCTATGGGCGTGCAGGGCCCAGGGCAGTGGGACTGTTGACGCGGAGGAGGTGGTGGGTGTCCAGTGCCTGCCGTCCGTAGAGCCGGGCCTGGGGCTGGGTGCCCTGGGCGTGGTGGGCGCAGGCGAGGACGGTGAGTGCGCGGGCTTCCAGGGGGAGGAAGCCCGCGGTGTGGGCTGCCGTGACCGCGTCGTGGAGGCCGTCGAGTGCGTCTGCGATACGGCCGTCGCGCAGGTGGGCCGCGGCAAGTCCGATGGTGGCCTGGATCAGGCTCTGGTGGCAGCGGGATTCGTGTGCCAGTCGCAGGGCCGCCTGGTGATGATGCCGGGCGGCACGGGTGTCTCCTTGCAGTCGACGGGCGTCGCCGAGGTTGTTGAGGGCGATGGATTCGCTTGCCTGGGCGCCCGTGCGCCGGTGGAGGGTGCGGGCGCGCTGATGGCAGGCGACTGCTTCGTCGACCCGCCCCTGTTCGGCCAGGAGCATGCCGAGATTGCCCAGTGTGACCGCCTCGCCCGCCACCCAGGAGAGCCGGCGGTGGATGCGCAGGGCTTCCTTCAGCTGCTCCAACGCCTCGGCATGGCGGCCGAGTTGGCGCAGCGCGTGCCCGAGGCCGTGCCGCATCACGGCCTCGGCCCGCGCATCGCCCTCCCGCTGGGCGGCGTACAGTCCGGTGCGGGCGGCGAGGTGCCAGTCCGTATGGCGCCCGTGCAGCCAGAAGAAGCCACGCAGCGCGTCGGTGAGCCGCCAGGCACAGCAACGCGGGGTGCGCCTGGCGGTGTCCACGATGGCGGCGAGCAGTGCGTCGGCCTCGGCCTCCAGCCAGGCACGCGCCGCGTCCGGGCTGTCGAACCGTACCCGCGCACCGGCGCCGCACCCGGCGGCGGACGGCATCCGCAGGAAGCCGGGATACAGCAGGTCGGCAGCGGCGTCGGCATGGCCCGCGTACCACTCCAGGAGCCGGCCGCGCGCGGCGTGGTCCCCGGCGGGATCGGGTTGCCTGGCGGCCTGCCGGTGCAGGTGGGCCCGCAAGGGCCGGGGTACACCGAAGCGGCCTGGGGAGGTGCACTCGACCAGATGCCAGGACCGCAGCTGCTCCAGGACGGGCAACGCCTCGCTCTCGGTGACGTCCCACAGTGCAGCGGCGCCCTGTGCGGTGGTGTCCTGCGCCGGAAGCAGCCGCAGTCGCAACAGGGCGTTCCTCGCGGCCGGTTGGAGCATGGCGCAGCTGTTGTCGACGGCCGTGCGGAGCGGGTGTGCCGACCGGTCCGATTCGCCGCCGGAGGAGGGCCGCGCCCCGTCGAGCCGTGCAGCCAGCTGTCCGACGGTCAGGTCAGGGCAGGCCGCTAGTTGTCCGCCGGCCAGGCGCAGGGCCGAGGGCAGATGTGCGCACCGGCGGGCCAGCGCGGCGGCCTGGTCGGGCTCGGCGGTGATGCGCTCCGCACCCGCCACCCGCGCGAGCATCGCCAGCGAGGTCTGCTCGCCGAAGCGACGCAGCTTGACGGGTAACGCTCCGTGTAATGACACCAGTTCGGCCAGGTGCGGTCTGCTGGTGACCACGACCGCGCAGCCGGGGCTGCCGGGCAGCAGAGGGCGTATCTGGTCGGTGTCGTGGGCGTTGTCGAGGATGATCAGGACGCGCTGGCCGGCCACCAGCGACCGGTACAGCGCGGCCTGTTCGTCCAGCGAGGCGGGCACCCACTCCGGTGCGGCGCCCAGCGCCCGCAGGAACCGGGCCAGAGCGGTGGAGGGGGAGAGGGCTTCCCGAGCGCGGCAGCCGCGCAGGTCGGCGTAGAGCTGTCCGTCGGGGAACTCGTCCGCGACCCGGTGCGCCCAGTGCAGCGCGAGCGCCGTCTTGCCAACGCCTGCCGGTCCTGACACAGCCGCCACGCCGGTCTCCGGACCGCCCAGCAGCGAGTCGAGCCGGGCGAGGGCGCCTTCGCGACCGGTGAAGTGCGGTGCAGTGGCGGGGAGTTGGCGCGGTGTGACCAGTGGGCGCACTGCGGTCGGCAACAGCTCCGCCCTGTCGTCCCGTACGGCGGGCCTGGCCAGGCCGGGGTCGGCGCGCAGCACCGCGGTGGCGAGGTTCCGTAATGCGTCGCCGGGTTCCAGACCGAATTCCCGGGCGAGTATCTGCCGCGTCTGCCGGTAGACGGTGATGGCCTCGGCCTGGCGTCCGCTGCGGTGCAGCGCGATCATCAGCTGTGCGGTGAAGCGTTCCCGGGTGGGGTGGTCGGAGACGAGCGCGGTCAGTTCCGGGACGAGCCGGTTGTGCCGGCCCAGCCGTAACTCCGCATCGATGCACTGCTCGTAGGCGGTCAGCCGGGCCTCGGCCCAAGGCGCGCCGTACTGCGCGCGGACCTCGTCCGTGGCGATCCCGGCCAGCATCTCCCCGCGCCACAGCCCCAGGGCCTCGCGCAGCGCCGTCACCGTACGGGCATCCTGCGCGGCGGAGGCGTCCGCGGCCTGCCGGGTGAGTGCGGTGAAACGGTGGGCGTCGACCTCGGCGGGGTCCACGCACAGTTCGTAGGCGTCGCCGTGGGTGCGCAGGTGCACCCCCTCCAGGCCGCCGAGCAGACGGCGGAGCCGGGAGATGTGCCCGTGGACGGAGTTGCGGGCGGTCGGCGGCGGGCCCGCGTCCCACAACAGCGAGACGATCCTGTCGAGACCGACGGGCCGGTTGGCCTCCAGGAGCAGCAGCGCCAGGGTCAGTCGGCGCAGCCGGGGCCCGGCGTCGAGTACGCGGTGCGCGTCCCGCACCTCCATGGTGCCGAGCAGACAGAACTTCACTGCGGCGCTTCCCCCTGTCCGGCAGGAACGATCAGCCCTGTGCATGTCCTCGACATCATCGAAAAATCAGGGGGCATTGGCAACATGGCCCCGCCGTGCCCGGACTGTCCGGAAAGCGCACGGCGGGGAGGGATGCGACCATGCCCGAGGCCGGACTGCGCCGCACGCTGCGGGTCACGGACGGGACCGCGATGGCGGTCGGCTCCGTGCTGGGGCCGAGCGTGCTGGTGCTACCCGCGCTCACCGCCCGCGCCGCGGGCCCCGGTGCGCTGGTGGCATGGGCGGCCATGTCGGTGTTCGCACTGGCCCTGGCGCTCACGCTCGGCCGGGCCGGGGCCGGCATTCCACGTGCGGGAGGCATCGTCGCCTATGCGCAGACCGCGTTCGGGCCGCGTACCGCGCAGCTCACCGGCTGGTGGCTGCTGGCCTCCGTGCCGTTCTCGGTACCGGTGATCGCGCTGGTCGGCGCCAACTACGTCACCGCGTACTACGGCCTGGCGCCCGGCTGGTCGGTGGCCGTCGCCGGCGCGCTGCTGTTCACCTCGTGCGCGCTCAACGCGCGAGGCATGCGGCTGTCGGGGCGGGTGCAGGCGTGGCTGGTGGCGCTGATCGCGGTGGTACTGGCCGGGGTGTCGCTGCTGGGCCTGGGGCAGGTGCGGGCCCGGCACTTCGAGCCGTTCATGCCGCACGGTTGGGGTGCGGTCGGCACGGCGGCGCTGCTGATCTTCTGGTCCTACATCGGCTTCGAGATGGTGGTGCACCTCGCAGAGGAGTTCCGGCATCCTGCCCGGGATCTGCCGCTGAGCATGGGGCTGGCCTCGCTGTTGCTGTCCGTGCTCTACGGGCTGTCCGCCGTGGTGACCGTCGGCTCGGGTGTGTACGCATTCGCATCCGGACTGGCTCCCATCAGTGTGCTCGCCGCGGACGTGCTCGGCCGTACGGCGGGCGCGGCCATGGCGCTGTTCGCCGTGTGCTGCTCCTTCGTGGCGGTGCATACCAATATCGCGGGGTTCTCCCGGCTGATGTACGCACAGGCCAGGGACGGGAGTCTGCCCGCCCAACTGGCCGGGCTGCACCCGCGGTTCGGCACCCCGACCCGTGCCCTGGGCTGGCTGACGGGCGCGTTCGCCGTCGTCGTGGGCGTCGTCGGGGCCACGCTGCCGAACCTGGAGGCGCTGATGGCCTGGCCCAGCGCCACTTTCGTCGCGGTGTATCTGGTGGCCGCTGCCGCAGCCTTCCGCATCCTGCCGCGGGGGGACGCCGGCCGGGCCGCGGCCGTGCCGACCGCCGTGACCTGTGCGGTCATTCTGCCGTTCAGCTGGCCCGCGGTGCTCTACCCGCTGGGGGTCGCCGCGCTGGGCGCCCTCCTCCTCGTCTGCCGGACCCGGGGCAGAACCCTCCCCGCTCCCGGCCCTCGTCCAAAACCCGATTCCCTTATCCCCGACGACCGTTCGCTTCCCACCGACCAACAGGAGTAATGACCGATGCCCCAGACCGTTCCTTCCTCCCGCTCCCAGAACGGCAGCCCTCCCCACCGCGTCGTCTTCGACGGCGAGAACCTCCGTATGACCGATGTCCGCACGGTCGCCGGTCGGCGCATCCGCTGCGAAGTCGCCGACCAGGCCCTGACGCGGGCCGCACACAGCAGGGAACTGTTCGAGCAGACCGTCGCCGACGGCATTCCCGTCTACGGGGTGACCACCGGTTACGGCGAGATGATCTACATGCTGGTCGACACGGCCAAGGAGACCGAACTCCAGGCCAACCTCGTCCGCAGCCACAGCGCCGGCGTCGGGCCGCTGTTCAGCGAAAGCGAGGCCCGGGCCATCCTCGCCGCCCGGCTCAACGCCCTGGCCAGGGGCTACTCCGCGGTGCGGCCGGAGATTCTCCAGCGGCTGGCGCTGTATCTGAGCGAGGGCATCACTCCCGCAATCCCGGAGATCGGTTCGCTGGGCGCCAGCGGCGATCTGGCTCCGCTCGCCCACCTCGCGGCCACGGTGATGGGCGAGGGCTATCTCCTCAAGGACGGCGAGCGCGTCGAGACCGGCCCGGTGCTGCGCTCCCTGGGCATCGAACCCCTTGAACTGCGGTTCAAGGAAGGGCTGGCCCTCATCAACGGCACCTCCGCCATGACGGGCCTGGGCTGCCTGGTCGCCACCGCCGCGCTCGATCAGGTGCGGCAGGCCGAGATCGTCTCCGGTCTGGTCGTGGAGGCACTGCGCTCCTCCGCCGGCCCCTTCCAGCCCGAGGGCCACGACATCGCCCGCCCGCACCGCGGGCAGATCGCCAGCGCCGCCAATCTGCGCACCCTCATGCGGGGCAGCAAACTGCTCCGCGACCACGCCGAGTTACGCACCGAAGCGGCGGCCGGCAAACGCGACACCGATGTGACCCGCACCGACATCTACATTCAGAAGGCGTACTCGCTGCGTGCCATCCCGCAGATCCTCGGCGCCGTACGCGACACCCTCGACCACACCGCCGACAAGCTGGAGACGGAGCTGAACTCCTCCAACGACAACCCGCTCTTCCTCGGCGGCGAAGGAATCCGGGAGGTCTTCCACGGCGCCAACTTCCATGGCCAGCCGGTGGCGTTCGTGATGGACTACACCACCATCGCGCTCACCCAGCTCGGGGTGCTCTCCGAACGGCAGACCAACCGGCTCCTCAACCGGCATCTGAGCGAGGGGCTGCCCGAGTTCCTGGTGGCCGGCGACCCCGGGCTCAACTCCGGCTTCGCGGGTGCCCAGTACCCGGCGACGGCGCTGGTGGCCGAGAACCGCACCATAGGCCCGGCCAGCACCCAGAGCGTGCCCTCCAACGGCGACAACCAGGACGTGGTCAGCATGGGCCTGATCGCCGCCCGCAATGCACGGCGGGTCCTGGAGAACAACAACCGCATCCTCGCTGTGGAACTGCTGGCCGGCGCCCAGGCCGTGGACATCAACGGCACTCTGGGGCAGCTGAGCCCGGTCGCGCAGGCCACCCACGCGACCGTGCGCGAGCTGGTGCCGTTCCTGGACCGGGACCGGTGGATGAGCGATGACATCGAGGCCGTGGCCGCCGCGCTCACCGACGGCGAGTTCCTGACCGCCGCAACCGCCGCTGCCGAAGCGCCGCTGCTGTGACCGGGGGCGCCATGGAGCCGAGCCGACAGCACGTGTACATGAGATGGGGAGGTGTCGGCGGCGCGTCGTGTTCGAAGTTCATGAGAAGCGACAGTGCCCCAGTGCCCCAGTGCCCCCAGCGCCCCCCCGACCGTCGCAGGGCCTCACCTCGGGAAGCCGCGATGAGGCCCCAAGTAGCTCTGCGTAGTGTTCCGAGTCCGTGGCATCCGGCCACGAGCCCGCACAGGAACCCGTTTGGCGGACCACGGCGACCACTGCTACGTTTCCGGAGGCCGTGCGAGAGATTGAGGAGGTGGTACCCGTGAACGTATCGACGTGGGTGCTCTCCTCCGGGGTCACGGTCGGGCGATAGGTCGTCCGGGAGCGCCGTTCTGTGCACTCCCGAAAGGCACGACCATGCAATTCACTTCTGAACAGCGCCTCGACGACGGCGTCCTGGAACGCGAGTTCACCCTCGGCCAGATCCCCGGCATCCTGTGGACGCCTCAATCCGCATCCGCGTCCGCACCGGTGCCGCTGATCCTGCTCGGCCACCCCCCGCTCGGACTCGGCAAGATGTACCCCCGGCTGGCGGGGCGGGCCCGGAACGCCGCGGCGGATGGCTTCGCCGCGGCCACCATCGAGCTCCCCGGGAGCGGTGACCGGCCCCGTTGGGCCGCCGCCGAGCAGGCCCCCCCCCCCCCCCGCCC
>NZ_KN708638.1:7747255-7827525 GCF_000805335.1 Streptomyces sp. CT34
GAAAAGTCGGTCCCGGAATGGCAGGCCGCCCTGGACGCCCTCCTGTCGCTGCCCGAGATCGGCGGCCCGGTCGGGTACTCGGGGGGAGTGATCTCCATCGGCATCCGGTTGGCGGTGGTCGAGCCGCGCATTGTGGCCGCCGGCTTCTTCGCCGGGAGTCTCGTGCCCGCCGCCATGTTCGAGGAGGCCCGCCGGATCAGCATTCCGCTGCACGTCCTGCTGCAGTGGGACGACGAAGGGAACGACCGGCAGGCGTCCCTAGACCTGTTCGACGCCTTCGGCTCCAAGGAGAAGACGCTGCACGCCAATATGGGCGGGCACACGGGCGTCCCGCAGTTCGCAGGGGAGGACGCGGCCGGGTTCTTCGCCCGGCATTTGCGCTAGCCGCGGGGCGGCCCCGCCGGCAGGCCGGTAGACGGTAGGCGGTGCCGGCCAGCACGCCACTCATCAAGGACAGGCCCAGGCCCTCCTCGATGTATGGCAACACCAGCTGCACTGTGCCCGGCGCTCAGGTCGATCAACTCCACGATCGCGTCGCCGACTTGGAGCTCTTCCTGGCCCTCGAACGTGCGCATGGGAGGCACCACCACTACGTCGGAGGAGCAGGTCGCAGGAGTGGGGTTCACTTGGAGGTACCGAGGTAACGATCACTCCGCTGATCTGGGGTTTTTGCGCTGGTTGGCATTGAAGCGCGCTTTCTTCTGACGATTCCCGCAGGTGTTCATGTCGCACCATTTGCGGGTGCGACTCTGGCTGGTGTCGAAGAAGGCGGCTTGGCAGGTCGGTGATGCACACAGGGCCAATTTTCCGTCTCGTTCGCCCGCGATGACGCTGATCGCGTCGGCGGCGATCACACTGAGGGCATCTTCCACGCAGGAAGCCGAGCTGAGCCGCCATCGCCGCTTACCCTCGGGCGTCAGGATAGCCGCGGCCCGGCCCTGAGCGCTGCAGTCATTGATGACTTGGACGGCAGATGCAGGGAGAGCGTCCTGGATCGCGGCCGCTGTCGCGGCGGCGTGAATCGACTCCCTCAGTTCCCGAGCAAGTTCGAGCTGGGCAGTGGTGCAGGAGTCCACGGCGAGACCGTTCACTACCAGCCAGTCGATGAGTCGGTGCGGCGTGGGGATGCGCTCCACGGCGTCGCCATGACGCTCCGTCAGAGTCGCCGTGAAGCTGGTCGCTAGCACCTTACCGAGGCGGAAGTCAGGGAACCCGGCACGCATGGAACCACCTTAGCGGGTTGCAGCGCGGCTCGGAGAACTGCTAGAACCGCCTTAGCCGGTTCCGCGATGGCCAGGAGGTCTCATGCCCCGTCCAACCAGCGACGTGCAAGCATTTGAAGCCCACGCAACTGACGGTGACCTCGACGATCTGCGCGCGCGACTAGCCGCGGCGCGGCTACCGGAGGCCGAGACGGTCTATCGCGCCGCGCCCGACCCTCGCCGATGGGAACAGGGCGTTCCTCTCGCCGACCTCGTCGATGTCGTGAACTACTGGCGCACCGGGTACAACTGGCGGTCGTTCGAAGAGCGCCTCAACCGAATCGGCCAGTTCCGCACGACCATTGATGATCTGGGAATCCACTTCCTGCACCGCCGGTCCGCGCGCGCAGATGCCACTCCTCTGCTCTTGACGCACGGGTGGCCAGGCAGCATTGCGGAGTTCATCGATGTAGTAGACGAGCTGGCAGATCCGAAAGATGCGGACACGCCGGCGTTCCACGTCGTGGTTCCCTCGCTGCCAGGCTTTGGTTACAGCGACAAGCCGGCCACCACCGGGTGGGGAACCGAAAAGATCGCGGCCGCATGGGTGGAACTGATGGGAAGGCTCGGCTACAGCAAGTTCGCCGCCCACGGCGGCGACTGGGGAGGTAACATCACCACGGTTCTCGGCGGCAGGTTCCCGGCGCACGTTCTCGGCATCCACACAACGTTCGCGGAGGGACCGCCCGGGTTGGCAACGGACGGGCTGACGGCGGTCGAGCGCAAGTGGACCGAGGAAACCCGCGATTTCTGGCGCCACCGTGCGGCGTACGCGAAGCAGCAGGCGACCCGGCCGCAGACCATCGGTTACTCGCTCGTCGATTCACCGGTCGGGCTTCTTGCCTGGATCCTTGACAAGTTCGCCGAGTGGTCAGACACCGTAGACAGCCCGTTCGAGACGATTTCCCGAGACCGCGTTCTTGACGACGTCACCCTGTACTGGCTGACGCGGACCGGCGCATCGTCGGCCCGCATTTACTACGAAAGCCACAACTCGCTGGACCCCGAACTTCGGGTCGACGTCCCGTCAGCAATCACTGTGTATCCCCGCGACATCGAGAAGTATCCGCGCGCCTGGGCACAGGAGCGGTACCGACAGATCGTCCGATGGAGGTCGCCAGAAATCGGGGGACATTTCCCGTCGCTGGAGATTGCCGAGTATTTCGTCAAGGACCTGCAAGAGGGCCTCGCGGCAGTGCTGGCGGCTAATCGGTGAACGTGGCTGGGTGCCGGCATTCGATCACCGCATGATCCGGCTCAAGGCGTCGCCCGACGGCTTCCAGACCGAGTTCATCGAGACGGCAGAACGTGGTCAGACAGGGCGCGGCGCGGATAGCGTGGAGCATGTCGAGGTCTTTCGGATGGTAGACCTCGACGCCTCCCCGCCAACACCCCCGACCACACCCTCAACTGCGCAGAGCCCGCCAACCGGGAGGCAGCACAGCCGGCCACTATCGCATACGAAGCCGCCTACCACACCTGGAAACAGGCTCCCAGCCCCCGCCCCACAGAACTACGCCAAGCATGGCAGCAGGGCACGCCAAGCCTTGAAAACAGCCCGCGCAAAGCCCCCCAGCACATGGGCCCCGGCTCACAGAAGAAATACCGCGATTACCTCTCCGCCACATTTGGGGAGGCCGTCACCGAGAAGCTCATCACCCAGAACCGGGCCAAACCTGTCGCCCTCGCCAAGTACCAGAGGCCCGCGTCCCTCGTGACGAACGTGTGGCCCGCTGCCCCGCTGACCCGGGCCGGTGCCCGGGGGAGGGGCCGGATCAGCGGCTGACGGGACGCCGGGCGAGCGGCGAGGAGTAGACCACGCTCGTCGTCACCGCGCCCAGCGCACCGATGCGTCCGGACACCTCCTCCAGATGCCGCATCGACCGGGCGGCGACCTTGATCACATAGCGGTCGTCGCCCGTGACGTGATGCGCCTCCAGAATCTCCGGTGTGCTCTCCAGCAGATCGTGGAACGGCTCGCAGTGCCCGCTCGGGTACCGCAGCCGGACGAACGCCAGCACCGGCAGCCCGATCCGCTCCCGGTCGACCACCGCCGCGTACCCCGAGATCACCCCGGCCTCCTCCATCCGCCGGACCCGTTCGGTGACCGCGCTCGCGGACATGTTCACCGCGCGCGCCAGCTCGGCGTGGCCCGCGCGGCCGTGCTGCTGGAGGACGTCGAGGATGCGCCAGTCGGTGGCGTCGGGGGAATAGCCGGTCATCCCCGCTGTCTAGCAGTGGATTCCCCGGCGCAGCAAGGCTCTTGCCCTCTTGCGCTGATCAACCCTTCGGGAGGGGCGTGGGAGAAGAGCGGGGGCGCCGGACAAGAAGTCAGGGGCGGCGGAGAAGCGGAAGAGCGGCCGGTCCGCCGCGGGGTCAACTGCCGTGGCAGCGGACCCCACGGGCGGCTGCGGACGGCCGCAGCCGCCGGGGCGGACGGGCGGCGCGCCGTGCCGGGCGACGGTCCGGTCAGAGCGCGGACAGCTCGCTCAGCAGGTCGTCCAGGCCCAGCGACCCCTGCGACAGCGCCGCCATGTGCCAGGACTTGAGGTCGAAGTCCGCACCGTGGCGGGCGCGGGCGGCCTCACGGCCCTGGAGCCAGACGCGTTCCCCGAGCTTGTAGCCGATCGCCTGGCCCGCCATACCCTGGTAGCGGACGATCTCGCTCTCGACGAAGTCCGCGGGGCGGCTGCAGTGGCCGGCCAGGAACGTGTGCGCCAGCTCTGGGGTCCAGCGCTCGCCCGGGTGGAAGGGTGAGTCGGCCGGGATCTCCAGCTCCAGGTGCATGCCGATGTCGATGATGACGCGGATCGCCCGCATCATCTGCGCGTCCAGATAGCCAAGGCGCCGCTCGGCGTTGGTCAGGAAGCCCAGTTCGTCCATCAGGCGCTCGGCGTACAGCGCCCAGCCCTCCGCGTTGGCGCTGACGATGCCGACGGTCGTCTGGTAGCGCGAGAGCTTGTCCGCCACGTGCACCCACTGCGCCAGCTGGAGGTGATGGCCGGGCACGCCCTCGTGGTACCAGGTGGAGACCAGGTCGTACGCCGGGAAGCGGGTCTCGCCCATCGTCGGGAGCCAGGTGCGGCCGGGGCGGGAGAAGTCCAGCGACGGCTGGGTGTAGTACGGGGCGGCGGCGCTGCCCGGCGGGGCGATCCGCGACTCCACCCGGCGGACCCGCTCGGCGAGTTCGAAGTGGGTGCCGTCCAGCGCGTCGATGGCCTCGTCCATCAGCGACTGGAGCCACTGCCGGGTCTCCTCGACGCCCTCGATCGCCTCGCCGTGCTCATCGAGCCAGGACAGCGCCTCCCAGGGCGTCTTGGCGCCGGGCAGGACCTTTTCGGCCTCGGCCTCCATCTCGGCCAGCAGCCGGTGGAACTCCGACCAGCCGTACGCGTACGCCTCCTCCGGGTCGAGGTCGGCCCCGTTGTAGTAACGGGCGAGCCGGGCGTACCGTTCCCGGCCCACCACGTCCGGGGCGCCCTCGATGGCCGGGGCGTAGCTGTCCCGGAACCAGTCGCGCAGCTCCACCAGGGCGCCGGTGGCCACCTCCGCCGCCGCGGCCAGCTCGGCGCTCAGCGATTCCGGCCCGGGGGCGGTGAACTCGGCGAACCAGCTGCGGTCGGTGCCGATCCACTCGCCCAACTGGCCGATGACGGTGGTGACCTGGAGCGGTCCGGCGGGGAGGTCCCGCCGGAGGCCGGCTTCGAGGGAGGCCCGGTAGCCTGCCAGCGCGGCCGGAACGGCGCGCAGTCGCCGGGCGATCGCCGCCCAGTCTTCGTCGGTCTCGGTGGGGGTGACCGTGAAGACCTCGCGCATGTGGTGCAGCGGCGAGCTGAGGTTGCTGACCGTGCGCAGCCCCTCGCCCGCGTCGTGGACCGCGAGCTCCGCGGTCAGCCGCTCGCGCAGCAGCCGGGCGCAGATCTTCTCGGCGGGGGTGTCCGCGTCCGGCCGGGCCTCGGCCTCGGTGAGCCGCTCCAGCGTCGTACGGGCGAGCTGTGCCACCGCTTCCTGGCCCGCGGGGGAGAAGTCGGGGAGCTTGTCGGAGCTCTCGGCGACGCCGAGGAAGGTGCCGATGATCGGGTCCAGGTCGACGAGGGCGTCGACATAGGCGTCGGCGACCTGGCGGGGCAGCGGACCGCCCGCGGGAGTAGTGGTGTTGGACATGCGGGCCATCCTCGTACGGATGGGGCCGCCGCGTCACCATCATTCCGGTGGACGTTCCTGTCGCGTCCGCTGCCGCGGTCCGCCCGATCCGGCCGGACGTACGGGACCGCCGGGGCGCTGGGGGCACCTCCCAGCGGTAGGCGGGGGCGCCCCGGCGGCCGGTCGGTCGCGCGGATCAGCCGTGCCGGGAGCCGTTCCGGACGCGGAGCGCCTCGCGGGCCTCCCGGTGCGCGGGGACGCCCGCCGGACGGGCGGTGATCACCAGGGTGCCCTCCTCTATCTGGTAGTCGAGGGGCAGGCCCAGCCCGCGCATCGCCGTCACCATGCCGGTGTTGGACGCCTGGGTGATGGCGTAGACGCTCTCGCAGCCGGTCTCGGCGGCCATCGCGACCAGCCGGCGCAGCAGTTCGGCGCCGATGCCGCGCTGCTGCCAGGCGTCCTCGACCAGCAGCGCCACCTCGGTCTCGTCGCCGTCCCACAGGAGGTGGCCCAGCGCCACCAGCCGGCCGGACGCGGTCTCCACGGCCAGGGTGCGGCCGAAGCGCGGGCTGAGCAGATGCTCCAGATAACGGTCGGCGTCGCCGACCGGGCCGTGGTAGCGCAGTGCGAGGGTCTGCGCCGAGCAGCGGTCGTGCATCTCCCGGGCGGCGGCCAGATCGGCGGTGCCGGCGCGGCGGACCGTGATCGCGTTGCCCTCGGGCAGCGTCAGTACCTCGCGCCGCGGCGGCACCCGCTGGCCGAGCCGGGCATCGAGCGCTACCAGCGCGCGTACCCGGGCGAACTCGGTGGGTGTGAACGGCAACTGCGGCCTCTCGATGGTGAGCGAACCCCCGGAGGGATCCCGGAACTTCATGGTGTGGTCCTCCAGCACGCCCTCGGCGGGCACCTCCTCGGCGAGCCGCTGACCGGTCAGCGACCGGGCGGGCATCGAGCGGATCGTGCAGCGGCCGAGCAACTGACGTAGGGCAAGCGGGAGTTCGGCGGAATCGAGGGCCGTGCGGGTGGCCAGGCTGAGCATCCGGGTCGGCGCGTCGACCAGGTCGTGGGCGTCGGCCCGCTCCAGCCAGCTGTGCGCACCGCCGGCGCCGGCCACCGTACGGGTCAGATCCGCGGGCGCCAGAGCGGCCGGCGCCCGCAGCAGGAACTCGTCCACCGTCCCCTCGGACAGCGGATGGGTCTGGAGGCTGAGGATGTCCACCCGTCTCTCGGCCAGCGCGGTGCACAGCGCGGCGAGGCTGCCCGGCTCGTCCCGGACCGTGGTCCGCATCCGCCACAGCGTCGTCTCCTGGCCGCCGGCCTCCGGTGCCGGTGCGGGGGACGGCGCGGTGGCGCCGGTATCGGCCGGTGGTGGCGCGTGCTCGCGGCGGCGTGACCACCAGATGTGGAAGCCGGCCGTGGCGAGCAGGGCGACGGCCGCGGTGCACAGCAGCACCGAGCCGGACGGGCCGTGCGCGACCGTGTTGGCCACGGCATCGGCCACCGTCACGGCCGTGAACAGGGCGGCCAGCTCGACGGCGTCTTGGCGCCAGTGGTGGCGCCGGGCGGAACGGGCGGAGGTTGCTTCAGTCATGCAGACAGCCTTGCCGACAGGTGTTGCCTGGTCGCCAACACATTGTGTCGCATGGGTAAAAGACGCAATCGGCGCATTCATGACTACTGCCCTACCTGTCCTGGTTGCAGCGTTTTCGTGAACAGCACCTCTCCGCCCTCCTGACGCCCGCCCTCCCGGCGCAGCCGCACCGTCAACTCCCCGTTTCCTCCGCCGATACCGATCTCGCCGAAGTGCCGAAGTACTGCGGGCTCTCCACGGGAGAGGTGTTCGCACGCTCCGGCGCTTTGATGAACGCCTGCTCGGCCCCGAACGTTCCATCCCATTCCCCTGCCGGGAACCCGCCCGTGTGCAGCGCCACGGGGGGCGAACTCCCGGAACGGCTCGAAGTCCCCGAACGCCGCCCGCGAAAGTAGTTGCCCCGGGTACCGATTGTTGTGGACATCGCGGTCGTCCCCCTGCGTGATCGTCGGCACCTGTGCGTTGAACCGGTACGCATTCGCATCCACCGGCTGGGAGTTGTAGCCGAACGCGCCGCGGAATTCCGCCGGCGTCTCGGTGACCTTCGACTTCTCCTCGGCGGTGGCATTTCCGCCGGATACGCCCGCCCGGCAGCGTCACCCGCTCCGGCATCGGGTTGTCCGCGTAAATGCTGTCGCCGCTGCACAGGAAGAAGTCCCGATCGCGGCGGAGCTGCGCGGGCGCGGCAGCGGCGGGCGCCGCCCCGGCGACCGCGGGCGGCGCGGGCACCGCGGAACCGGCCGCCGCGCCCTGAAGGAGCGCCCGCCGCCCGAGTCCGCCGCCGGACCGGTCCGCCATCTTCCCGCCTCCATGGTGTCGTTCGCGCTCGGTACGCCCCCGTTCGTATCGCCATCCGGTGCCGGGCGGCCGAACTCCCGGTGAACAACCGCCCCCTGGCCCCGGACCGGGACCAGGGTCGCAAGACCGGCGACCGATCGCCAGGAGGTCGCCGGAGCGCCTACGGTCCTCTTACGCGCCGCCGCACGGCGGCCCCACGGAAGGTGACACCGTATGCCGGCCAACGGTTCCGCCCATATCCGGATCGCCCGCCCGTCCCGCGACCTGACGGCCGCCGACCGCTTCTGGCGCACCGGCCTGGGCCTGACCGAGCTGTTCCGCCACACCTCCGGGGCGGGCGAGCACTCCCTCCTGATGCTCGGCTGGCCGGACGCCTGCTGGCACCTGGAGCTGACCCTCGACCCCTCCGGCATGCTCGAACCGGCCCCCACGCCCGACGACTTGCTGGTCGTCTACCTCGGCGAACCGGTGCCGGACGACCTGGTCGCCCGCCTCGAACACTGCGGCGGCAAGCGGGTGCCCGCGCACAACTCCTACTGGGACGAGTGGGGCACGACCGTCCAGGACCCGGACGGCTACCGGCTGGTGCTCTGCGAGCGGGACTGGAGCAACTCCGCCGACCGGTGACCCGACGGGCGCCGCCGGTCCCCTCAGGACCTCCGGCGCAGCTGCGCAGGCGGATGCGCAGAGCCCCGGCCCGCCGGCAGCAGGTCGGGGCTCTGGCTGAAACGATGGTCAGTCCTGGGATTTGGCGAAGTCGACAAGGCCGGCAAACGCCTGGGGGGTCAAGCTCAGTTGCGGACCGTCAGGGTTCTTGCTGTCACGGACTGGGACCACGCCGCGCGTGATGACGAGGTGGGTGGCGACCTCTATGCAGTCGCCGCCGTTGTTGCTGTAGGAAGATTTGAACCAGCGGGGGGATTCGGTCGTCACGGGGTGCCCTTTCGTACCTGCTCGATCATGGCCACGGATGCCGCCTGGGACATAGCTTCGGCCTGTAGCTGATGGTAAGCCGTCAGCACGGGCACCACGGAGGTGCTGTCTCGGTCCAGGTTTCCCTGCGCCTGGGATTCGGCGTAGCAGATCACGGACCGGTCGGGCAGTGTCAGCAAGTTGACCGGCAAGTCAAAGGTGCGACGCTCGCCCATCTCGTACGGTGCCACCTGTAACAGCGTGTTCGGCAACCCGGCGAACTGGATCAGGTGCGCCAGCTGGGCGTCCATCACCTTGGCCCCGCCAACGGGCCGACGGATACAGCTTTCATCCATGGTCACAAACACCATGGGTGGGCGGGGTCGGACCAGCGCCGCCTGCCGCTCTGCCAGGAACGCGACACGTTCATCCGCCTGTTCGGGTGTGATGGCGCCCCGTCGCACGGCGCTGTCAGCCAGTACGCGTGCGTACTCCGGTGTCTGCAACAAGCCGGGGATGATCCCGATGTTGTAAAGCCGGATCTCCACTGCCCGGCCTTCGTACTTGACGTACTCCGGGAACCCTTCCAGCAACCCACCGTGCTTGATCTCGCGGTACTCGCGCTCGAACGCGTCTGCCGTGCCCACAAGGCCGAGCGCCACGTCTGTGCTACGCGAGAACCGAAGAGTCGGAGGCTTCCGGCCGGTTTCAACCGCCGAAATATGCACGCTGGAATATTCCGTGCGGTCGGCAAGGTCGTCCTGGGTCCAGCCGCGTGCTTCCCGTAGGCCGCGCAGGCGCGCCCCGTAAGCCGCTTGAGGTGAGGCGTCCGGGTTCAACTCCTTTCGATTCAAGGGGTGTTCACCGACCTTTCGTTCGCTTCCAACAAGTTGAATGCTTCCCAGGTGCGGTCCACGCTGAACCTCCCCAGTAGTGGAAGCGCTACAGAGAGGAGCAGACGACCGTGACGTGTGAGCGCACTCCCCCCGAAGCGCCTGCGGATCGACCGGCGCCGGAAGAGGTGGCCGACCGGCAGCACCTGGTCCAAAAGGAGAACCGGCGCTGGGGGTGGGGTCGGTGAGCTGCGACAGGTGCTCCGAGCTGCGCCGGGAACTTGCGCAAGCTGAACGCAGCGGCGACGCAACAAAGGCCATCGACTGTCGGGTACTACTGCGGCGGCACCCCCAGCACGACGACGTGCCAGTGGAGACGGAGGACAAGTGACGGACTCTCCGGCCGTAGTGAACCCCTTCGCGGGCACCCCGTACGAGAGCAGCCCCGAAGGATGGTGGACACCCTACGGGGGAGCGCTGGACGTGAAGTCAGGCGTTGTCCACCTCCCAGGCGGGTTCGAGCGCCCACCGTGCGTCCTCCCCGATTGCATGTGTTGCGAGGAAGGCGGGTCCCGTGCCCCGGGAACTTGACCACGTAGACGAATCCTTTTTCAGCGACGAGCCTCGCGAACAGGCGACAGCAACGGGTGTGGCGCTGGTCAACGCACTACGTCGGCTCGGTGTTGACCTCCCGGACATCGAGCTTTTGGCGCCGTGCGAAAACTGTGATCACGAGTACTCGTTCCGACTTGGGCAGGTGGGCGTGGAAGATGCGCAGGCAATGGCGCACGCCATTGACCACCGACTCGATGTGCTGGAAGCCATTAGCCAGCAGTGGAACCGCGCCACCCCACAGGTTGCCGAGGTGGACGACCTGTAGACCCCTGGCGCTGTCAGTCGCCGGGCGGCTGGATCGGGCGACCGCGCGTGAACTCCCGCTACTCGTCGTGTCAGAGGACACTGACCAGCACGGCTCTCGCGGGACGGAGCTGCCCGGTGGCGTGCGGGCGGGGCTCGGCTGTGCTCTGGCTCGACCACGCCGACCCGCCAGCAGCGGTTCCGGAACAGGCGATTCCGGAACGGCCGGCCGGCCCCGGCAGCGGCGGGCGATCACGGTTCCGGCTGGACAATACGGTGGCGGCCCGCTGATATGGGTGGGTGCTGACCGATCCCGCGACCGACGCCACCGAAGTCTTCGAAGCCCACCGCCCGTTGCTGTACGGAGTGGCCTACCGCATGCTCGGCCGGGTCGCCGACGCCGAGGACGTGGTGCAGGACGCCTGGCTGCGCTGGTCGGGCGCCGACCGGTCCGCGGTGCGCGAACCGCGCGCCTATCTCGTACGGATCACCACCCGCCTGGCCGTCGACCGCCTCCGGCAGGTCAGCTCCCGCCGCGAGTCCTACGTGGGCCCCTGGCTTCCCGAACCGCTCGCCACCGACGTCCTGGTGTCCGGCGGCACCGCGCCCGACACCGCCGAGCGCGCCGTCTTCGCCGAGTCCGTCACGTTCGCCGTCCTCGTCGTCATGGAGTCGCTCTCCCCCCTGGAGCGCGCCGTCTTCGTCCTCCGGGAGGCGTTCGGCTACCCGTACGCGGAGATCGCCACCACCCTGGAGCGCAGCGAGGCGGCGGTGCGCCAACTGGCCGGCCGGGCCCGGCGGCACGTGGCGGACGGCACCCCGCGGTTCGAGGTCGACCCGGACCGGCAGCGCGAGCTGACCGAGCGCTTCCTGGCCGCCGCGGCCGGGGACGACCTGGACGGGCTGCTGAGCCTGCTCGCGGCGGACGCGCGACTGGTCGGCGACAGCGGTGGCAAGGCCAAGGCCCCGCTGCGGATCATCGAGTCCCCCGACAAGGTCGCGCGGTTCCTGCTCGGAGTCGCCGGCGGCCTGCCGCCCGGCCCGGGGCTCGCCTTCCGCGAACTCAACGGCGGCCTGGCGCTGTTGATCCACTACGGCGGCACCGTCGACACCCTTCTCCAACTCGGCGTCCAGGACGGCAAGATCCAGACCATCTACATCATCCGCAACCCGGACAAGCTGGCGTTGCTGACGGTCTGACCCACCGGGCAGGCCCCGGTCCCCGCCGGCCTGGCCGCAGAGCGGCGGCAGGGGCTGCTGCCGCCGCCCTCCGGCTGACGTCTCCGGTGTCGGCGGTCGGGCTCAGGTGCCCTCTCCCTTGACGGTGTGGCAGGTTCCGCCGGTGACCGCCTGGAGGTGCTTTGCCACGGTGGGCCGGGCGGTCCGGGCGAGCGCGCGGACCTTGGTGTCCTTGCCGGAGGAGGTTTCCTTGTCGATCAGTGCGAGGGCCTGCCGGTGGCTGGTGTCCTGGTCCCGCAGCCACACCCGGTTGTAGTCCCGCTTACCGTGCAGGGACTTCAGCGAGGTGAGCTGTTTCTGCTGGGCTGCCGCCGCCTTGGCGGGCAGGGTGACGCCCTTGCTGCGGGCCAGCTTCACGACCTGCGCATCGAACTTGGTGTGGTCGCGCACGAACATGTCCGCCGCCTTTTTCACACAGCTGCTGCTGGAGTGCTTCTGGGCGTCCTTGGCGGCGGCGATCTCGGCGAGATTGCCCTGGTGGATGGTCTTGAGGAAGGTGGCGTCGGATCCGGTGACCGGGGCTGCCGTGGCCGGAACGGTGAGTCCGGCCAGGGCGAGCGCCATGGTCGCGACGGCTGTGCCGCACGGGCGGTTCATTCGCATGGTGTCCTCCACGTGTCCGTGGAACCGGATGAAGAGCCGGCCGGTGGGCCGGGCGCCCCGTGCAGCGGACGCCGGACCCGCCGTCTCCGGGGCAATGCTGACTGCCTTCGCCCCCCGCTCGCCTTCCGAGCCACCCGACGGACGTGCCACGACCTCCGGGGAATCCGGGCCTGGCCTGAGCAACGTGACCGTGCGCGCCTGCCCGACCGGATACGCCCGAACGGGTGAAGGGTGGGGCGCCGCCACCATCAGCCCGCGGCCCCGCCCTGCCCCGGCCGGCGCCGCCCGCCCCGCCCCGTGCCCTCCGGCGAGTACGGCTCAGGACAAGCCCACTCCCGATCCGGTGGCTCGCCTCGCCCCACACGGCCCGGAACGATCCGCGGCCCAGGTCGTCACCGACCCGTCGGACGCGCCTTGGACGTACGCGGCGCCACCGGTGAGTCGGGCGGCGGCCCGCAGACCGTGCCGCGGGCTCGACAGCACCACGGGCCCGCCGCCGTCCGCCGCGTCCGCCGCCAGCCGGTCCGCCACGGCCGCGATCGACACCTGTGCCAGGACGATCGCGTCGGTGTCTCCGGCGTCCCGCACCCGGCGCGCCGCGGCGGCGACCGCCGCCACACAGCCCTCCGTGTCCCCTGCCTCGTACCGGTCCCAGGCGCCCGGTACGAGCTCCGCCCGTACCCGCACCGTGCGCCCGGCCCGGTCGGCCTCGGCAGCGAGCAGCTCCGCCGTGGGCGCGAGTGTGCTCTCCACGGTGGCCAGGACCGTGATGCGGGTGCCGGCGGCGACGGCCGCCGCGGCCATTGGCCGGTCCACCCGCAGGACCGGCAGGTCCAGCGCGGCTCCGGCCGCCTCGGCGACCGCACCGATCGTCGAGCAGGTGCACAGCACCGCCGCCGCCCCGTCGCCCGCCGCCCCGGCAAGCGCCCCGGCGACCTCCTCCGCCACCGCGTCGGGCCCCGACTCCCGTGCCATCGCGAGGAGTTCGGGCCGTACGAGATGTCGCAGCGGAAGGCCGGCGGCGTCCTGGTCGCGCAGCCCGTCGAAAACCGGGACGTGGACGGGCGAGGTGTGCAGGAGCGTGAGCATGCCGCTGACCATACGGCCCGCGCTGTTCCCGCGGCGGTGCGGGGGGAAGGCCGGGTGGCCGCGCGGAAACGGATGGTGGATTGGTCTTGACCAAGGGTAAGGGCGGTCATATCGTCGGGATACTGCAACAACCTTTAATAAAGAAGCGCTCGAAATCCGGCCCGCACGCGGGCCCGCGTCCATGGGGGTGGGGACCACGCAGCTCGAAACGGCTCCGGAGCCCAAGTACTGGCATCTCAAGACCGTGCTCAGCGAGGCGCTGGACTCGGAGTTCTCGGTCGGCGAGATCCTTCCCAACGAGCGGGACCTGGCCGCGCGGTTCGGCGTCGCACGGGCCACCCTCCGCCAGGCGCTCGAACAGCTGGAGCTGGAAGGCAGACTGCAGCGCCGCCGCGGAGTGGGTACCACCGTCGCGCCCCCGCGCGTCGGCGTGGCCGTCGACCCCGCCCGCCACACCTGGCCCGGCGCCGCCGGTGACGACTGGCAGCCGGTCGACGCCGTCGAGACCGACACGGTGCCCGCCGCGGTGGCCCGCCTCCTGGAGACGGCCCCCGGCGCCCCGGTCCACGTGGTCCGCCGCAACCGTGTCTCGGTCGGCCGGCCGGTCGCCGCCGAGCTGCTCTACGTGCCGTCCGAAGTGCTCCCCGGCTTCGCCGAGTTGACCACCGGCCCGGCGCGCGCCGGTGCGGTGCTGGCGGAGCTTCAGACACTGGAGCTGGACGGGCACGACCGCACCGTCGAGCTCGGCTCGGCCCGTGCGGAGGATGCCCGGCTGCTGGACCGGCTGCCGGGCGCGCCGGTCCTCGTCGTCACCACCCGCTATGTCTCCGCCGGCCGTACGGCCGCCGTCGCGGTCTCCACGTACCGGGCCGACACCTGCCGGCTGACCTTCGGGGAGAGCGAGACGGAGCCGCTGCTCGCGGGCTGACCGCACCGCGCGAGCCCGCACCGTACGAACCTCCGGCGCGGGCCCGCGCCGCGCGCGCCCGCGCCTCACCGGCGGCCCGTCACCGTTCCCTCCACCGCGAAGAGTTCGCCCTCGACGTGGTCCAGCGCCAGCCGCAGCGCCCCGGTGGCGATGGCCGCCTCACCCAGCCGGGACAGCACGACCTCCGGCGGACGCAGGCAGTAGCGCGCCAACTCCCGGCGCAGCGGCGTAAGGACGCCCGCCAGCCCGGCCGCCCAGCCGCCGATCACCACCAGCTCCGGATCGAGTGCCAGCACCAGCGCGGCCACGTCGTGCACCAGCCGCCGGATGAACCGATCCACCGCCTCCCGCGCCTGCGCGTCGCCGTCCCGGGCCGCCGCGAACACCGCCGCCACCTGCGCCTCGTCCAGCGGGTGCAGCGGCTCCCCGGTCGTCGACAGCAGCTTCTCCGGCGTCGCCTCGCGGCCCAGCAGGTGCAGCGCGCCGATCTCCCCGGCCGCCCCGCCGAAGCCGCGGTGCAGCCGCCCGCCGATCAGCGAACCGGCCCCCGGGCTCAGCCCCGCCAGCACGAAGACGACGTCGTCCGAACCGGTCGCCGCGCCCTGCCAGTGCTCGGCCACCGCCGCCGCGTTGGCGTCGTTCTCCACCAGCACCGGGCAGCGGAACGACCGCCGCAGCCGCTCGCCCAGCGGGAGCCCCGTCCAGCCGGGCAGCGCGGTGCCCAGCCGGACCGTGCCGTCCGCCTCCACGATCCCCGGTCCGGCCACCCCGACCGCCCGCAGCGAACGGCGCGCCACGCCCGTCCGGCGGAGCAGATCGGCCACCACGGCACGCACCCGCTCCAGCCGCTCGTCCGCCGGCGCGGTCTCCGCCACCGGGCGCTGCGCGGAGTCCAGCACCTGTCCGCTCAGATCGGACAGCAGCGCGGCGACCCGATGGGGGCCGATCTCGATGCCCAGCAGATGCCCGGCCTCGGTACGGAAGCGGAACCGGCGGGCCGGCCGCCCCTGGCGCCGGGTCTCGCCCTCCTCGGCCGCCGCCTCGGCCACCAGCCCGGTCTCGATGAGCCCCTCGATCACGCCCTCGACCGTCGGCCGGGACAGGCCGGTCACCTGGACGAGGTCGGTGAGCGTGGGGGAGTCCGCGGCCCGCAGCACGTGCAGTACCACCGCGGAGTTGATCCGTCGCAGCAGGGACGGGTCCCCACCGGTGAGCCGACCCAACGTCCCTCTCCTCGCCTCGCCTGTTCTGGCGGATCGTAGCCGGTCAGCGGGTGTGCGGCGAGTCGCGTGCGGCTCCCGCGGCGGCCCGGGGAGCGGTCCGCCGCGGTGATGCGGACCGCGCGGGCGGCCAATTGTCGGACCCCCGCGCTTTACTGACGTCATGACACCCGACAAGCCGGTCACGCCCCGGACCACCCGACCCGACGCTCCCGACGCCCGCCGGCCCCCCGAAGTGCCGCGCCCCGCGCTGCGCGTGCTCGACGCATTACGGTCCCGGGCGTTCCCGGAGCGGCGGGAGCGGACCGCGGCCGGCGAGAGCGGACCGGGATTCCATGTGGCGCGGTTGTGGGAGAGCGGGCCGTTGTGGGACGTGGATCCGGCGGAGGCCGAGGAACTGCGCGAGGAGTGCGCGGCCGAACTGGCGGCGCTGGTCACGGTGCTGTCCTTACGGTGGGGTGAGCCAGCCGTGGCGGACCTGGCGGAGACGCTGGAGCGGGCGGCGATGGGCCTGCCGGTACGGCCGCCGCTGGAGCTGCTCGCCGGACTGGTGCCGCGGATCCACACCTGGCAGGACGGGGACCGCTGGACCGCGGTCGGCGCGGGGCAGTGCGGACCGGAGCAGCCGTGCCAGGTGCTGGCGGCGATAGGGGAGGGGACGGCACCGCCGGGGACCCGCATACCGTAGCCGCACGCGGGCCGCCCGCCTGGATGCCGGCCGCATTCCCTGAGGGAGCCCCGGTGGCCGTCCGGTCAGGGCTCGCCGAAGGCCGCGGCGCGCAGCCGCCCGTGTTCCTCCGCCATGGTGGTCGCCGCCCAATGGGCGTTCAGGCCACAGGGGTTGGGCAGCGCCCGGAGGCGGGTGGCGCCCAGGGTGCGTTCCTGGGGGCCGACCCGGGCGTGCTTGTCGTCGAAGGCGACGCGGTAGGCCGTGACGCCGGCGACGGCGAGCCACCGCGGACGCAGCCGCGCCAACTTCTCGGCCAGCAGTCGCCCGCCCTCGCGGTACTCCTCCGCACTGAGCTCATCGGCCCTGGCGGTCGCCCGCGGCACCACATTGGTGATGCCGCAGCCGTGGTCGAGCAGTTCCTGCTGCTCGGCGGGGTGCAGCAGCCGGGGGGTGAAGTCGGCGGCGGGCAGGACGGGCCAGCAGCGGTTGCCGGGCCGGGCGAAGTGGTGGTCGGTGGCCGCCGTCATCAGACCGGGGTTGATGCCGCAAGACCGGGGTTGATTCCGCAGGAGAAGCCGCTGAACTGGGATGCGGCAGGTCAGAGGGG
This sequence comes from Streptomyces sp. CT34, assembly GCF_000805335.1. Taxonomy (GTDB): domain Bacteria; phylum Actinomycetota; class Actinomycetes; order Streptomycetales; family Streptomycetaceae; genus Streptomyces. Next base: position 7,764,009 of record NZ_KN708638.1, read on the forward strand.
TGGCCATCGCCTGCCCTGCAACGCAGCATGCGCGTTCGGATAGTTCCCTGCCTCTTCGCGCAGTGTGTCGCAGAGGTTTGCATGATCGATTTCCCATGGGTTTCCCGGTTTCCCTCCTGATCGGGTCGGGGAGCGGGAAACCCGTGCGAGGTCGTCGCGGGGGCCGGAGATCAGCGTTGGCCTTCGGCTCCCCGACCATGGTGGCGCTGAATTGGTCTGGACGTCCCGCGAGCCATGGACACGAATGGACACGAACCTGTGAACGCTTTGCCGCCTGATGTGGTCCGCCTTCGTACCTTGGAGACGTGGCTGCAGCTCACCCTCGATCGGGTCCGGCGGCAGATCGTCATTGCCGAGCAGGTGGCCGCGCAGCAGCAGGCCATCCCTCCCGCGCCGCCGGACCGGGTTGTGGAGCTTGGCATCGGCGCCGGGGGCCAGCCGCTCGCGGTGCACGTTGGAAGCTGTCGCAGGGCCGGCATCAGCCGGCCAGGCCGGCGGTTCGGCGACGCGACGGTTCGTCCAGAAGAGGAAGGTCCTGCACTCCCGGCCCGGGAGTGCAGGACCTTGTGCTGTCCGGCCGGGGGGATTACCGGACAGCGGCTCGGATCCGGCGGCGGTGGCGACAGGGCGGTGCCCGTCGGCTGCCGCCGGTGTCACAGGTCGGAGGTCACCGTGGTCGGCTGCTCGACCGGGACCTCGCCCGAGCGCTGCGGGCGTACGTTGATCAGCAGCCCCGCCACGACCGCCGTCGCGAGGAGGACGAGGCCCAGCCCCAGGGCGGCGTGGTTGGCGCCGTTGACGTAGGCGTCCCGGGCGAGTTGCGCGGCCGGGACGTCACCGCGGTGGCCAGCGATGTAGTCGGTCATCGCGTTGGCCGCGATGCTGGAGCCGAGCGCGATGCCGAGTGAACCGCCGATCTGCTGCGACGTGGTGCGGAACGCCGACACGATGCCCGTGTCCTGCGTAGCGACGTCGGTCACGGAGATGTTGGTCGTGGGAGACATGATCAGCCCGATACCGAAGCCCATCAGGATGGAGGCCGGCAGCAGGTTCGTCGCGTACGGGCTGTCGGGTCGGAGTTGGGTGAGGAGCAGCACGCCGGCCGACGTGGAGAGCAGCCCGCCGACCACCAGTCGGCCGGTGGGCACCTTGATCATCAGCCGGGCGGATATCTGGGTGGCCGAGACCAGCGTCGCCGCCACCAGCGGCAGGAACGCGACGCCCGACTTGAGGGGCGAGTAGCCCATCACTGTCTGGAACTGGTAGCTGATGAAGATCGACATGCCCAGCAGTGCGAACTGCGTCATACCCGTGGCGATGAACGCGCCGACCCGGTTGCGGTTGGCCAGCACCCGCAGTGGCAGAAGGGGGTGACGGGACTTCGACTCGACGAGCACGAAGGCGGCGAGCAGGACGGCGGCCAGGCCCAGCAAGGCAAGTACCCGTTGCGATCCCCAGCCATGGTCCGCCACCTCGTTCAGCCCGTAGACCAGGGCGACCAGGCCGGCCGACTCCAGCAGCGCGCCGAGCAGGTCGAGGCCGCCCTCCCGGTGTCCGGGCATCCCGGGCAGCGCCACGAAGGAGCCGAGCAGAGCCACGACCGCCATGGGGATGTTGATCGCCAGGCACCAGCGCCAGTCCAGGAAGTCGGTGAGGACGCCGCCGACCAGCATGCCGAGACCGGTGCCCGCTCCCATCACTCCGCTGAACAGGCCAAAGGCTTTGGCGCGTTCGGCCGGCTTGGTGAACATCGTGGTGAGGATGGACAGGGTGGACGGCGCCAGCACCGCCGCGAACAGGCCCTGCACCACCCGCGCCGCCAGGATCTCCGTGGTGTTCTGCGCCAGGGCGCCGCCGAGCGAGGCGAGCGCGAAGCCCGCCAGGCCGACCTTGAAGGTGCGCGTGCGGCCCAGACGGTCGGCGAAGCGTCCGCCGAGCAGGAGGGCGCCGCCGAACGCCAGGGTGTAGCCGGTGATGACCCAGTGTCTGTTGGTGTCGGAGATGCCCAAGTCGCCCTGGAGGGAGGGCAGGGCGATGTTGATGATGGTGGTGTCCAGCATCACCATCAACTGGGCCAGGGCCACGACCGCGAGGCCCCACCACTTGCGGTCCCTCGCGCGGACACCGCCGGCTGCTGCTTGCTCCGTCTGCTCGGATGTCACATCAGGCCTCTTTCTTGTACGAGTCCTGCGCGGTGGCGTCCGCCACCTTGCGCATCAACTGGAGAAGTGTGCGGATCTCGTCCCGGTCGAGCTGCCCGAAGGCGCGCTCGCCCCGGCAGTACACGCTCTCTTCCACCCGGGCGAGGAATGCCTGGCCTTCATCGGTCAGGTCGATCAGTACGGCCCGGCGGTCGCGGGAGTCGGGGGAGCGCTGGACGAGCTCGCGCTGCTCCAGCCCGTCGATGAGCGGTGTGATCGCCCGGGAGGAGATGCCGTAGCTGTGGGCCAGCTCGGAGACCCGCCGCGGGGCGCCGATCTCGAAGAGATGGAGCAGGAGGCCGGCCTGCGCGTACGGGATGCGCGCCTGCGAGAACAGGCTGCTGGTGTCGCTCACGAACGGTCGGGCGACCTTCATGAAGGCGTCGAGCAACGCGTTGAGCTCCTTGGCCCGCTGCATCTCCGGTCCCTCTCTTTGGTTACCTATCCTTGGTTATTACCTTAGACAATAGACCAGGCTAGGTAAATATCAAGGGTCCGTAAGTAAATTCCTCGGGGTCACATCAACGCTCCGAGGCGGGGCGGGGGCCGACGGTCCACGGACGGTTATGGCGGTGACGACCAGTTCCGCGCCGACCGCCCAGCGCCCCGAGAAGCCGCTCAGGCGCCGCCCGTCGACCACAGGGCCGGACACGAGGAAACGGGCGGCGAAGGTGGCCGAGACCGGGTCGGCGTAGAGCTCCGCCTCCGTGAAGTCCAGCTCCCGTCCGGTCAGCGGATACCAGGTCTTGAAGACGCTTTCTTTGGCGCTGAACAGCAGCCTGTCCCAGCAGACTTCGGGCCGATGTGCCGAAAGGGCGCGTATCCAGACACGCTCCCGCGGTAGCGAGACGATGTCCAGCACGCCGTCCGGCAGCGGTCCGTTCGGCTCGGCGTCGATACCGATCGAGGCCACCTCGTTCGAGCGGGCCGCAACGGCTGCGCGGTAGCCGTCACAGTGGGTCATGCTGCCCACCGTCCCGTGCGGCCACTGCGGCGCCCCCCGTCGGTCCGGCAACAGCGGTGCGGGCGCGATTCCCAGCCGGCCCAGAGCACGGCGCGCACACAGGCGTACGGTCGCGAACTCGCGCTGCCGCTTCGGCACCGCCCGTGCCACCAACGGCACTTCCTCGGGGAAGAGCACACTCGCCGGATCGTGCGACGCATCACCGAAGGACTCCTCCGCGACGACGCCGGCCGGCAGGACCCGCTCGATCACGCACACTCGCGCGAGGACTCCTCCAGATCCGCGAGATACCGCGGAAGCTCCGAACGCTGCTTCACGTTCAACTTGCGGTACACGCGGGTCAGATGCTGCTCGACGGTGCTGACGGTGATGAACAGCCGGCTCGCGATCTTGCGGTTGGGGCATCCGGCCGCGGCCAGCGCCGCGACCCGCCGCTCGGCGTCGCTCAAGGATTCCATCCCCTCAGCCGCAGCGGTGTGCGGGCTGTCGAGGCGGCCGAGGGTCAGGTGCGCCAGCCGGCACGCTCGCTCGGCCCCGCACTCCTGGGCGATGCGCACGGCCTCCAGGCTCAGCGTCCTGGCTGTGCAGTGCGAGCCCAGCTCTTGATGGGTGCGGCCGAACTCGGCCAGCGCGCAGGCGAGTTCCACCTGTTCGCCGCACGACCTGAGCAGGTCGACCGCCTCGTTCAGCAGCGCCGGGCGGTCCTCGAGGTCCTCGGTGGCAGCCAGTACCCGCAGTGACATCCCGCGAATGCGAGGGCCGTTTCCGCCCGGCAGGGCGAGCTGTTCGAGGATCATGGCCCGTGCCTCGTCCCTGCGGTCGAGATGGAGGTGGGCCTGGGCCACGTCGCTGCGCCACGGAACGAACTCCGGAACGTCGAGCGACCACTTCCGCATGAGCTCACCGCACCGGTGGAAGCCCTCGTAGGCATCCTGCGGATTGTTGATCGCCAGATGGTGGTGCCCGCGCGCGTGCAGGTACCGCAGTCCGGAGGGGCACTCGAACATGCCCGTCGGCACGGCCTGGCGGAGCAACCGTTCCCCTTCGTCGTGCCGGCCGAGGCCGGTCAGTGCCAGCAGTTGAATGGAGAAGGGGCAGCCGATCTGCACTCCCCAACTGCGGGGCGACAGCAGGCGGAGCGCCTGCCGGGCCAGGTCCACCGCGTCCTGCAGGGCCCCTCGACGCAGGGCTATCTCGGCCTTTGTGGCGGTGAAAAGCCCTTCCCAGGTGGTCGCGCGACGAGCGCGTGCCTCGTGGAGGAACTCCTCACAGTGGACCTCGGCCCGGTGTGGTCGGCCCACGTGGATGAGCATGGAGAGTGCGAACTGTGCATCACCGAGGGTCGTGTCGGAGAGCCGGAGGGCGGCCAGCGCCTGCTCGGCCCATGCGGCCGCCTGGTCGTGCCGGCCGTCGCGCAGGTCCGCATTCAGGTGGGCGAGTGCGGTGACCGAGCCGGGTGCGGTGGCGCTGGCACCGTCTATCGTGCTGGCCGCGGTCAGGCCCCAACTCGGCACTTGTATGCCCAGGTGCAACCACTGCTGGAGGTGTTCCAGCAGCGTGTGGTGCGCCGTCTCGTCCGAAACGGGCGCACCGGAGGAGGACTGGAGTCGCGCCAGGACTTCGTGGGCCTCCTCCGACCGGTTGTGCCAGAAGAGGTAGAGAGCCACGGTGAGTGCGTCCTGCGGCCGCAGGAACCCGTCGAGCACCGCCTTCTTGAGGGGCGTGAGGTGGCGTGCGGCGGCCGAGGGGTCCCGGTACCACGTCTCGCGTGCCAGCGAGAGAGTGAGTGTCGCGCGTAGCTGTTCATCCTGGCATTCGCGTCGTGCCAGTTCGAGGCACCGGAGGGCGAACTCCACCCGGTCATCGGCGCATGCCTGGGTGCCGGCGCTGTGCAGGACGGAGACGGCCCACTGTCCGGGGAGCCTGTCGGCGACGACCAGGTGCTGGGAGACCTCGATCGCGTCCGCGCCGTTGTCGTGCAGCAACTGGGCCGCGTGCAGGTGCATGCCCAGCCGCTCCTCCAGGGGCTGGGTCTCCAGTACGGCGGCTCTTATGGCGGGGTGCCGCAGTTGGCCGTTGCACACCAGCTGTGACCGGACGAGGTTGCGCACGATCCGTTCGACCCGTGCCGCCTTGATGTCCACGAGTTCCCCCACCAGCGCCGGATCGGCCCGCGCTCCGAGGACGGCGAGTGCCTGGGTCACGGTGAGGGTCCGGTGTCCCCAGCGATACAGGAAGGTGAACACGGCCTGACGGAACGCCTCTTCGGAGCACGGAGTGGGTGGCAGCGCCTGGTCGCCGCCGACGGCATGGAGCAGACCATCCGCGACGAGTGCCCTCAGCAGGAGTGGGTTGCCGCCGCAGACTTCGTGGTAGGCGGGCGCGATCCGGGCGGCGGTGGGCTCGTCCACATGCTCGGTGAGGACCTCGGCCACCTCGGCCACGGAGAGCGGCTGGACGAGGATGCGGTGGCAGTTGGGCTGGCGCAGCAGCTCCGCTCGGAAGGTGGGGTGCGCGGGCGACGTCGCGATCCACTCGCTGACCAGCACGAGCAGCTTCTCGTGCCGCAGTCTGCGCAGCATGTAGAGCAGGATCTGGAGCGAGGGGGCGTCGGCATGGTGCACGTCGTCGATGACGATGACGATGGTCCGGCCGGCGGCGAGTACCTCGAGTGCGGAGCACAGTGAGTCGGCGATGCGCGCCGCGGTGTGACGTATCGGGACGGGCTCCTGGCCCGCTGTGTCCTGGCTGAGCAGCGCGGTCACCTGACTGTCCGCCCATGCCCGCAGTTCCCTGTCGTGGACCTCGTGGCACAACTGACTGAGCACCCCGAAGGGGTGTGCCCGCTCGGCACGGGAGCCGATGGCGGTGAGGATCAGCGCTCCGGAGGAGCTGATCTCTTCGGTGAAGCAGTGCAGCAGGGCCGTCTTGCCGCTTGCCACTGCCCCTTCGACGATCACGATTTGCGTCTTCTGTTGCTCAGCCTGTGAATAGGAATCGGTCAGCAGTCCCGCTTCGACCTTCCGTCGGGCAAAGCGCATTCGCCACCTCCCTGTCACGCAGGAAGCGCCGGCGCCATACTTTTGATTCTGTGGTGCTGGTGGCGCTCCGTATGTTCTTTGTCGGAAACCTACCTCATTGACCTGGGAGGCGATCAACCGAGTATTGTTAATTTCTTTTGAAGTCCCGAGGGTTTCTTGCGGTAGCTGACCGTGCGCGGTTCTTCTTATGGCATAGCGGAGTGGTTTGCCGAAGAGGTGCCGGTGAAGGTGAATCTCGCCCTTACGCAAAATGAATTCTCGGTGTCTCGTCGGGCTCGTCCAGGTGTGAGGCCGGCCCTCGGCGGGGGATCCGAGGGCCGGCCGGCTTGTGGGGACGTACGGTCAGTCGGCGGCGGTTCCAGCGCCGGTCGGCAGCGCGTCCGAGGTGGCCTGCGGCCAGGGGCCACCTGCCAGTGTCTCGATCTCGTGCGCCACGGCGACGAGGGTCCGCTCGTCGTGCGGACGGCCGAGCAGCTGGAGGCCGAACGGCACGCCGTCCCGACTGGTGCCGAAGGGCAGGCTGACGGCCGGCAGTCCGGTGAGGCTCGCGAGGTGCGTGAAGCGTGTGTAGGCGAAGGGGGTGAGGTCGGTCCGGCCGTCCTCCATCGTCAGCCAGAACTCCCCCCGGGGCACCGCGGCCACGGCCGTCGTCGGCATCAGCACCGCGTCGACGTCCTGCCACGCCTCGCGCCACGCGTGGCGCACCGTGGAGCGGAACCGCTGCGCGTCGATGTAGTCCCGGGCGGGCACCAGCGAGCCCTCCTCCAGACGCTGCTGGACCGTCGGGCCGTAGGTTTCCAACTGCTCGGCCATGTACGGACGGTGGAAGGAGCTCGCCTCGGACATCATGATGATGCGGACCGCGTGGCTGACCAGTTCGGCGAACGGCAGCTCGATCGGCACCACCTCGACGCCCTCCTTCGTCAGGAGCTGCCGGGCCCGCTCGGTGTTCTCGGCCACCTCGCCGGAGACGTGGTTGAACAGTGGCCCGGTGGCCAGGCCCACGCGTCGGCCCCCGGGAGCCGTGCGCGCGGTGTCGGGTGTCGTGGTGCCGGCCAGCGCGTCGATGACCGTCGCGCAGTCGCGCACCGACCGGCCGAGCGCTCCGACATGGTCGAGGGACCAGGACAGCGGCACCATCCCGGTGGTGCTGATCGTCCCGTAGGTGGGTTTGAAGCCGACCGCGCCGCAGTGCGCGGCCGGGATGCGCACCGAGCCGCCGGTGTCGCTGCCGAGGGCGACGGGGCTGACCCCCGAGACCACCGCCGCGGCGGCCCCACCGCTGGAACCGCCCGTGTCGCGTTCCGGCGCCCTCGGGTTGGTCGTCGCCGGACAGCTGACACCCAGCCCGAACTCGTCCATGCGGGTGGTGGCGAAGATGACCGCGCCGGCCTCGCGGAGGGCGGCGACGGCGTCGGCGTTCTGCCTGGCCACGGGGCCCGTCTGCACCGCGGAACCGGCGGATGTGGGCAGGCCGGCGATGTCGTAGAGGGACTTGACGGTGAGCGGAACGCCGTCGAGCGGGCCTCGGCGCTCACCGCGGGCGATGCGCTTCTCGGCCTGCTCCGCGGCCAGGAAGGCGGCGTTGTCGAACCGCTCGGCCAGGAGCCCGAGCTTCGGGTCGACCTCGTCGGCCCGGTCCAGGACCGCGCGCAGCAACTCGGTCGGGCTCAGTTCGCCCCTCGTGAGGGCCTCGTCGGTCTGCGCCAGGCTCAGTTCGCACAGGCTCATGCGCGGTCACCCCACGAGGGGCTGAAGGATCCGGCCACGGGGGTGCGTCCGAGGTTCACCTGGGCGAGCTCGGTGGCCGACCACAGGAGCCCGGCCCGCCGCATGTCCAGTGCCTCCCAGCGCTCTCGGGGAATGTCGAGTCTGGCGTTCGCCAGCAGTATCGCCAGGCCCTCTTGCGCATCGTCATCGCTCACCGTTTACTCCTAGGCTCTGCCCTCAGAGAAGGCGCGTCGTCCCCCTCTCGACGCTACGTCCGGCGACCGCGTCGACCAAGGGCCGCCATCCCCTATTCCTTCCGCAGCCCCGACTAGGGGGCGGTAGGGGTTGAGACCGACCCACTCGCTTTCCTTATCGTTCCAGGCACGGTATCCCCGTCGGGAGCCAGCCGACTTCAGCGAATTCTCATCCGGACCTTCGCGCTCGGAGTAGCACGCTGAATCACGGCAAAACCCGAGAACTCCGAAAGGATTCGTGCTCGATGAACCTGGACCTGATGCAGCTTTCCGGGATGGGTTGGTTCGCCAAGACCCTTGAGGCGGCAGCCAGGTTGCAGGTCGCCGACGAACTGGGCGACAGCACGATGACGTATCAGGAAATCGCGGAGCGGGCCGGTGCCGACGCCGACGCCCTGCACGCGGTGTTGCGTTCGCTGTCCGCGCTCGGCGTCTTCGCCCACCTCGGCGACGGAAAGTTCGCCAACAGCCCTCTCTCGCACCGGCTGCGCGACGACCACCCGCAGTCGATGCGCCACTACGTCATCCTCGCGGCCGGCCTGTATACCGACGTCTTCGGCAACGTCCTGCACACCGCGCGCACCGGCGGGTCGGCCTTCCGCGCCCTGCACGGCACGAACATCTACGGCTACCTCGAAAAGCATCCGGAGGACGCCGACCTCTACGACAACGCGATGGAGGACCTCACCCGGCCGGTCTCCGCCGAACTGGCGCGGACCTACGACTTCTCCGCGGTGCGGTCGGTGATCGACCTCGGTGGCGGCCGGGGGGCCCTGATCAAGGGCGTCCTGCTGGCGCATCCCCATCTGACCGGGGCCGTGGGGGAACGGGCCGACACCTGCACGCGCGCCGCGGCCGACCTGCGGCGGACCGGCGACACGGACCTGCTGGAGCGGCTCTCCTACGTTGAGACCGACATCCTGAGCAGGGTCCCGAGAGGCCACGACCTCTACACGCTCAAGAACGTCCTGCACAACTGGAACCCCGAGTCCTCCGTGCGGATCCTGCGCAACATCCGGGCCGCTCTGACCGAGACGGCCGAGCGGCGAGCAGGCCCGGTCCCCCGCCTGCTGGTCATCGAGCCTCTCATCGAGCGGGAGGTCGACTGGATGCGCGCCCTGTTCCAGATGACCGTCTCCCAGGACGGCACCGAGGGACGCACCGAGGAGGGCCAGATCGCCCAACTCGAAGAGGCCGGGCTGACGGTGGAGCGGGTCGTCCGCCTCGCCACCGGCCATGCCGTGTTCGAGAGCCTTCCCACCGCGAACGGGAGTTGATCCGATGACAGAGAACGGCACGTCGGCCTGGCGCCCGCTGCGTTCGGCTGACGGCACCGACACCCTGGTGCTGGCCGTGGACTACGCGCTCACCGGACGTCCGGAGGCCACGTTCAGCGACCTCACGTCCGTCCTGCCCGCGTCCTGGGCGGTGTGGGAGACCCGCCAGCCCGACACCGGCCGACCGGACGCCGAAGGCTACCTCGGCTACTGGCTGTCCGACCCGGCGCTCTCCGGTACCCGAGTGGACGCGGTGCTCGGGTACTGCACAGGCGGTGTCTTCGCGGCCGAACTCGCGGAGCGGCTGTCCGCGGCCACCGGCGATCCCGTGCCGGTCCTGCTGTTCGACCCCGAACCACCTCTCGTCGACGGCCTGGCGACGGATGCCCGGTCGGCGCTCTCCGGCCTCGGGTCGATGCTCACCGCGGAGCAACTGCGCAACGCTCTCGACCGGCTCGACAAGTCCGTGGCCGAAGCCGCCGACGTTCCCGGCCTGGCGGGAGAGCTCCGGGACATCTACGCGGCGGCGGCCCGAACGGCCTGCCGTTCCGCGGGACTCGGCGAGGACATCGCGGACCAGCTGACCTCGGCCTTCGTCAGGTATCTGCAGTATTCGAGCGCGGCCAGCCGCCTCTTCGCCGAACCGGCCTGGCGCCGGGCGACCGTGGTCAGCTCCGCCGAGCCGACCCGGTGGGCCGACCGCGGCGCCGACCGCGTCGACTGTCCCGTACCGCACGCACGGCTGCTGGCCAGCGCCTGCGCCGCCGACGCGGTGGCCGGTGCCGTCGAGCTCTACTGAGTGCCCCCGAGACACCCTCCGCGCCGGTCCAGCGCGCGTCCCGCCCGTGCGGCCGACCGCCGACCGTCACCCACCCACCACGCGAGGAGCTTTCATGCCGACCGCTGAGCAGAACAGCAGGCGTGCGTACGACGCGGCCCGTGCGCTCGGCCTGACCCACAGGCGCCGCCTGGACTCCGCGAGCAAGAAGGAGTCCGCGCTGTGGCTTCTCGACCAACTCGTGCCCGACGGCGGCGTGAACAACGTACCGACCGCCGTCGCGATCGACGGAGACCTGGACCCCGGGCTGCTGCAGGCGGCCGTCGACGCCGTGCTCGCCCGGCATCCGGCGCTGCGCACCGTCTTCCACCACAAGCACATCGGCCTGGTCAAAGAAGTCCTCGAACCGGGCGACCACAAGGTCGTCGTCCAGGACCTCCCGGGCGACGACGAGGCGCTGAGGGCGTTCATGGCGGCGCCGTTCGCACTCGACGGCGGCACCCTGGTGCGGGTCGGCCACCGGCGGGCCACCGGCAGACGGCAGGCGGTGCTCTGCGTCGTCGTCCACCACCTGGTCCACGACGCCACCTCGGCGCAGATCATGTTCCGCGAGCTGATGGACGCCTACGACGCCGGTCACCGAGGCGAGACCCCGGTGACCACGGAAGTGCCCGCCTTCACGGAGCCCGCCCCGACCGAGGAGGGCACCCGGTACTGGCTGGAGCGGCTGGCCGGATTCGACGCCACCCGGCTGGGTCTGCTCATCGGCGCCCCCGACCCCGGCCGGCCCAGCCTGCACGGCGGACAGGTCTGGCGGGAGTTCCCCGAGGCCACCGCGCTCGCCGTACGGGACCTGGCCGCCCGGCTGCGGGTCCCGGAATCGGCGGTCCTGCTCGCCGCCTACTTCACGCTGCTGGCCCTGCACGGCGCGGGCCCGGACATCGTCGTCGGCTCCCCGCTCAACATGCGCGACCGGGCGCACGCCGGCGCCATCGGCTACCACGTCAACACCGTCCCGGTGCGTGCCAAGGTGCGCTTCGCCGAGCCGTTCTCCGCGCTCGCCACCCGGGTGGCACAGGCCCACCTCGGCGCCCTCGAACACGGGGCCACCTCCATCGACGACGTCTCCGCCCGGCTGGCCGGCGCCACCTCCAGCTGGCGCAACGGCATCTTCCGGCACATGTTCAACCTGGTGCCGTACGAGCTGGCCGACGAGGCCGCCATCGGAGGTCTGCGGGCGCGCCCGCTCACCGCCGAGAACGGCTACAGCAAGTTCGACCTGGAGTTCTTCCTCTCGTACGCGCCCGGCCGACTTCGGCTGCGCGCGCTGCACTTCACCGACGTCCTGTCCACCGAGGACGTCGAGTTCCTCGCCGACCGCTACCTCGCCGTTCTCGACGCCGTCACGGCCCACCCGGAGGTCAAGGCCGGGGAGATCCGCCAGTGGGCGCAACGCGACGAGGAGATCGTCCCGGCCGGTCGTGCGGGCGAGCTCCGGCTTCCCGGCAGCCATCCGCTGGGCCGCTTCGCCGCGGCCTGCCTCCGCCACCCGGCCCGCCCGGCCGTCGTGGACGCCCACGGCAGCGTGACGTACGAGGAGCTGCGGGCCGCGGCCGGACAGACCGCGACGGTGCTGCGCCGGGCCGGGGCGGAGCCCGGGAGCACCGTCGTGCTGGCCGCCCGGCGCGGCCCGCGCGCCGCGGCCGGCCTGCTCGGCGCGTGGCTGGCCGGAACCCAGGTGCAGTTGGCCGCCCCCGGAACGCCCGACGCCCCCGAAGCGACGCTCCTGCTCACCGACGACGAGACCGTCACCGGCCCCCGCGTGCTGCACATCCGGCAAGTGGGTCCCGGCCACGACACCGAGGGCGACGCCGCCGCGCCCGCTCCGGACGCCGTCGCCCTGCGCACCCCGGACACCGCCGCGGCCGGCGGCGCGCACGCCTCCGTGCTGACCTGGGCCCAGCTCACGGCCGGCCTCGCGGAGGCGGAGCGGCTCCTGGGCGACGTCGGGAGCGAGCGGGTGCTGTGGTCGGGGGAGCCGACCCTGGCGACCTCCGTCGTCGAACTCCTGCTGGCCGTGTGCGGTGGCGGCACCGCCTGGGCCGCGGACGCCACGACCGCGGCCGACCCGCGGACCCTGGCCGATGTCGTCCTCGGCCATGACCTGACCGTCCTGCAGCTTCCCGCACTGCGCGCCCGCACCCTGGCCGAGCGGCTCGGCGAGCGGATCGCCGGCCGGCGGCTCCTGGTGACCGGGGACGCTCCCGCGCCGTCGCTCGCCGAAGCGGTGACCCGCGCCGGAGGCACCCTCGCCCAGACCCTCGCGCCGGGCGGCCCGGTCGTGTACGCCGCCTCCGCGGAGGACGGCCGGTTCGTCGCCGCCGAGGGCGCCGCCGTGACGGTGGCTTCCAAGGGGGGCCGCGAGTATCCCGCGCTGGTGCTCGGCGAGCTGTGCGTCGCCGGCACCGCGGGCGGCGAGGGTACCCGGGCCCATCCCGTCCGGCATCCACGGCACGGGGCGATGCACAGGACCGCCGTGCACGGGCGCCGCCTGGCCGACGGCAGCCTGGAACCGGCCGGCCGCACCGCCCCCAAGACCGTCCTCCGGGGTGTGCAGCTCCGCCTCGACCTGGTCGAGGAAGCCCTGTGCGCGATCGGCGCCGTCACGGCCGCGGCGGCCGACGTGGCCGGCGTCGGCGCCGAGGCCCGGCTGTTCGCCCTGCTCGCGGCCACCGACGGCGACGCGAGCGCGGCGGAGGCGACCGCAGTCCTGCGCCGCCTCGTCCCCGTGCCGCTGGACGCGCTGTGCGTCCGGACCCGCCCCGCGATCCCCGCCACCCCGTACGGCACCGTCGACCGGGCCGCCGTCGCCGAACTGGCCCGTGCGGCCGTGCGGCAGGACGAGCAGCCGTCCGCCGCCGAGGCCACCGACCCCACGGTGCGCACGCTCGTGGCGCTCTTCGAGGAGACGACCGGCACCAGTGGGCTGAACCCCGCCTCCAACTTCTTCGACAGCGGAGGGCACTCGCTGCTGGGCGCCCGGCTGCTGCAGCGGATCGAGCAGGAACTGGGTGTGACGCTGAAGCTGGCCGACCTGTTCGGCGCCCCCACCCCGGCCGCCCTGGTGCTGGAGATCGACCCGCCGTGAAGCCCGCGCACGGAAAGCGGACCACAGAGCGATCAGTCCCAGGTGGAAGGAAACGACAGGTCATGACGCGCACCCCCGCAGCGACGAACCGGCACGACGGAGGCACCGACCCGCGTCACCAGGTCGCCGTCATCGGCATGGCCTGCCGCGTCCCGGGCGCCGAATCGGCCGCGGAGCTCTGGGAGTTGCTGGCGGGTGGTGTCGACGCGGTCGGCGAGGTCCCCGCGGAACGCTGGCCCCCGGACGCGGCCGGCGCCGGGTCCGCGCCGGGAGCGCGCTTCGGCGGATATCTCGCCGACGTCGCCGGCTTCGACGCCGACTTCTTCCGCATCGCCCCGCGCGAGGCCGCCGGCATGGACCCGCAGCAGCGCCTGGCACTCGAAGCGAGCTGGCACGCCGTGGAGGACGCCGGCATCGACCCCGCCACCCTGCGCGACACCCGGACCGGAGTCTTCCTCGGCTGCACCTCCGCCGACTACGCCGTGCTGCTCGGCGGGGGCGCCGACACCCACGCGATGAGCGGCCTGAACCGGGGCATCATCGCCAACCGGATCTCGTACTTCATCGGCCTGCGCGGCCCCAGCATGGTCCTCGACACGGCCCAGTCGTCGTCCCTCGTGGCCGTGGACACCGCGGTGAGCGGGCTGCTCGCGGGGCAGATCGACCTCGCGCTCGCCGGCGGTGTGCAGCTGAACCTCACCCCGGCGGGCGCCGTCAACGCCGCGCGGATCGGCGCCCTGTCGCCGTCCGGGAAGAGCCGGGCCTTCGACGCGGCGGCCGACGGATTCGCCCGCGGCGAGGGCGTCGGGATCGTCCTGCTCAAGCGCCTGGACCTGGCGCTGCGCGACGGTGACCCGGTGTACGCGGCGATCCTCGGGTCCGCCGCAAACAACGACGGCGGCGGGCACGGCCTGACCGCCCCCGACGCCGACGCCCAGATCCGGCTGCTGCGCGCCGCCCACCGCGCCGCCGGAGTCACCGGCGCCGAGGTGCAGTACGTCGAGGCACACGGCACCGGCACCCGGCTCGGCGACCCGGTCGAGGCGGAGGCGCTCGCCACCGTCCTCGGTCGCCACCCCGGGCGCACCGGCCGCCTCGCCATCGGCTCGGTCAAGACCAACATCGGCCACCTGGAGGCGGCCTCGGGAATCCTCGGCCTGATCAAGACCGCCCTCTCGATCAGCCACCGCAGGCTCGTGCCCAGCCTGCACTTCGCGCAGCCCAACCCCGCCATCGACCTCGGGGCGTCCGGACTGTCGGTAACGGTCGCCGAGGGCCCGTGGCCGCGGCCCGAGGAGCGCTTGGTGGCCGGTGTCACCTCCATCGGCCTGGGCGGCACCAACTGCCACGTCCTTCTCGCCGAGAGCCCCGCCCCGGCCCGGCCGGCGGACGCGGACCCGGCCCCCGGCCGCCCCACGGAGGGCAGCAGGGAAAGCACAAGCGTGGGCACCAGGGAGGGCGCAAGGGAAGCCCTGCCCGTGCCGCTGGTCCTCACCGCCCACAGCCGGCCGTCCCTGCTCGGCCAGGCCGACCGGCTGCTGACCCACCTGCGCACCGCGCAGGACACCGACCTCGGCCCGACGGCCGCCGAACTCCTCGCCGGCCGCGCGGAGTTCGACCACCGGGCGACGGTCTTCGGCGACACGGCGGACGAGGTCCGTGCCGGGCTCCAGGCGCTGCGCGACGGGCTGCCGTCCGCCCACGTGGTGACCGGACGGGCCGGCGAGGAGCCCGGCGCCGTCGCGTTCCTCTTCAGCGGCCAGGGCAGCCAGCGGGCCGGCATGGGACGCGAACTCGCCGCCCGCCACCCCGCGTTCGCCGCCCACCTGACCGAGGTCTGCGCGGTCATGGACCGCTACACGGCCCGCTACGGCGATCTGTCGATGACCGAGCTGTTCCTGGGCCCGGGCGCCGGCAGCGAGCTCATCGACCGTACCGACCGCACCCAGGCGGCCCTCTTCGTCGTCGAGGTCGCCCTGTTCCGCACCCTGGCCGACTGGGGCATCACCCCCGACCGGGTCGCGGGCCACTCCATCGGCGAACTGGCCGCCGCCTGCTGCGCCGGCATGCTCCGCCTGAACGACGCCTGCCGCCTGGTCGCGGCCCGCGGTGCGCTGATGCAGCAGGCCGGGGCGGCCGGCTCGATGGCATCCGTACAGGCCGACGAGGACGAGGTCCGGACGGCGCTCGCCGAGTACGCCGGGACCGTCGACGTGGCCGCGGTCAACGGCCCCGCCTCCGTCGTCGTCTCCGGCCTCGACGCGCCCGTCCGCGAACTGGTCGCGCGCTGGACCCGCGAGGGCCGCAAGGCCCGCCTGCTCAACGTCGGCGTCGCCGCGCACTCGCCGCTCCTGGACGCCATGCTCGACGACTTCGCCGCGATCGCGCGCACCGTCGAGAACCTGCCCGCCCGCATCCCGTTCCTGTCCCACCTCACCGGCGAGACGGTCACCGGCGATGCCGTGCTCGACACCGGGCACTGGACCCGGCACGTGCGCGAGGCGGTGCGCTTCGCCGACGGCGTGCACACCCTCCTCCGGCGGGACAACGTGCGCACGCTCGTCGAGGTGGGCCCGGACGCCGTCCTGACCTCCATGACGGCCGAGGCGGCGAAGGACGCCGGCGCCGCCGTCATCCCCCTGCTCCGCAAGGGAACGGAGGAGTCCCGTACCTTCATGAGCGCCCTCGCGGCCCTGTACGCCCGCGGTCTGCCGGTGGACTGGCGCCGAGTGGTGCCCGCCCGCGCCGCCGACCGGCCCCGGCTGCCCGGCTACGCCTTCACCCACACGCCGTACTGGGCGCCCGATGCGCGCGTGCCCGGGGCCGCCCCACAGCAGGACGCCGGGCCCGCGCCACTGCCCGCGCCACAGCCCGCGCCGCTCTCCGGGGCCGACGCCTCGGCTGCTTCGGCGCTCCAGGAGCGGCTCACCACCCTTGTGCGGGCCACCGCTGCCGCCGTCCTCGGGCACAGCGGTCCCGACGCCATCGATGAGCACAAGAACTTCAAAGAGCTCGGCTTCGACTCGGTGAGCGCCGTCGAACTGGCCGGTCGGCTCAGCGAAGAGACCGGCGCCGCCGTCCCGGCGAACGCCGTCTTCGACCACCCCCGACCCGCTCTCCTTGTCGACTTCCTCCGCAGCGAACTCACCGGCGAGCCCGCCGACACCGCGCGCACGACCGCCCGCACGACCACGCACACCCATGCCACCGCAGCCGGGGGTGAGGTTGCGGTGGTGGGTGTGGGGTGCCGGTTCGCGGGGGGTGTGGCGGGTCTTGAGGACTTGTGGAATGTGGTGGTTTCGGGGCGTGAGGCGGTGTCGGGGGTGCCGTTGGATCGTGGGTGGGATGCGGGGGTGTTCGGTGGGGACGTGGTGTCCGCCGGGTCGTTTGTGGCGGATGCTGGTGGGTTTGATGCGGGGTTCTTCGGGATTTCGCGGCGCGAGGCGCTGGGGATGGATCCGCAGCAGCGGTTGTTGCTGGAGTGCTCGTGGGAGGCCCTGGAGAACGCCGGGATCGTGCCGGAGACGCTCTTCGGCGAACAAGTCGGCGTGTTCATAGGGGAGTTTCCCGGCGAATACGGCCCCGGACTGTCCCACGGATCCGCGGGCGTCTCGGGTTACCTCATGACGGGGTCGACGCCGAGTGTGGCGTCGGGGCGGTTGTCGTATGTGTTGGGTTTGGGTGGGCCGTCGGTGACGGTGGATACGGCGTGCTCGTCGTCGTTGGTGGCGGTGCATTTGGCGGTGGCGTCGTTGCGGCGGGGGGAGTCGTCGTTGGCGTTGGCGGGGGCGGCGACGGTGATGGGTTCGCCGGGGTTGTTTGTGGAGTTTTCGCGGCAGGGGGCGTTGTCGCCGGATGGGCGGTGCCGGGCGTTTTCGGCGGATGCGGCGGGGTTCGGTTTGGCCGAGGGTGCTGGGGTGTTGGTGTTGGAGCGGTTGGAGGATGCGTTGGCGGCGGGGCATCCGGTGTTGGGTGTGGTGCGGGGGAGTGCGGTGAATTCGGATGGGGCGAGTAATGGGTTGACGGCGCCGAATGGTCCGGCGCAGCAGCGGGTGGTGCGGGCTGCGTTGGCGGATGCGGGGTTGGTTGCGGGTGATGTGGATGTGGTGGAGGCGCATGGGACGGGGACGCGGTTGGGGGATCCGATTGAGGCGCAGGCGTTGCAGGGGGTGTATGGCGCGGGGCGTGAGCGGCCGTTGTGGTTGGGGTCGGTGAAGTCGAATGTCGGTCATGCGCAGGCGGCGGCGGGGATGGCGGGGATCATCAAGGTGTTGGGGGCGTTCCGGCACGGGTATCTGCCGCGGACTTTGCACGCGCAGTCTCCCAGTTCGCATATTGAGTGGGAGGGCTCGTGCCTGCGGTTGCTGACTGAGGGCAGGCAGTGGCGGGGTGATGCGGAGCGGATACGTCGTGCCGCGGTGTCCTCGTTCGGTATCAGCGGGACCAATGCCCATCTTGTCCTCGAAGAGCCTCCTGCCGTTACCTCGCCCGGGGCCGGGGTGGAGGAGTCCGGGGTGGGGGAGCCCGGGTCTGTGGCGTGGGTGGTTTCGGCGCGTGGTGGTGAGGCGTTGGGGGAGTATGCGGGGCGTTTGGCCGGTCGGTTGGGGGAGTTGGCCGGTTCGGGTGTGTCGGTGGGGGATGTGGCGCACTCGCTGGGGGTGGAGCGGTCGGTGTTCGAGCACCGGGCGGTGGTGGTGGGCCGTGGTTGGGGTGAGTTGGTGTCTGGGGTGGAGGCGCTGGCGCAGGGGCGTGCGCAGGAGGGAGTGGTGCGGGCGCGGGCCACTCGTCGGTCGGGGACGGTGTTCGTGTTTCCCGGGCAGGGCGGCCAGTGGGCGGGTATGGCGCGAGAACTGCTGGAGATTCCGGGCGAGTTCGCCGAGCAGATGGAGCGGTGCCGGGAGATTTTGCGGGGTCTGGCTGGTTGGGATCTGTTTGGGGTGTTGGGGGATGCGGGGGCGTTGGCGCGTACGGAGGTGGTGCAGCCGGCGTTGTGCGCGGTGAATGTGTCGTTGGCGGCGTGGTGGCGGGCGCAGGGTGTGGTGCCCGATGCGGTGGTCGGCCACTCCCAGGGGGAGATTGCGGCGGCGTATGTGGCCGGGGCGTTGGGGCTGGAGGATGTGCTGGCGTTGTCGGTGGCACGGGCCCGGGCGATCGGGCGGCTGCCGGCCGGGTCGGGCATGGTGACGGTGAACGCTGATGCGCAGCGAATATCGCCGTGGTTGACCGGCGATCTGGTTATCGCCGCGTTCAACTCGCCCTCCAGCACGGTGGTTTCTGGGCCAGATGAGGAACTGGAGGCGCTGTTGGCCCGGGCCGAGGCGGAGGGTGTCTGGGCACGGCGGATCAAGGTGGCCTATGCCTCCCACCACCCCTCGATCGACGCGATCGCCGACGAGTTGCTGGCCTGGGAGCCGAAGGCCGCGCCTCGTGCGGTCGATGTGTCCTTCCACTCCACGGTCACCGGTGACCTCCTGGATACTACGCAGCTCACTGCGGAGTACTGGCTGGAGAACCTGCGCAGCCCGGTCCGGTTCGCCGACACGATCGCCGAACTCGCCGCGACCTGCGACACGTTCATCGAGATCAGCCCGCACCCGACCCTGACCACCAACCTGGAACAGATTGTCGAGACCGCCGGCCGGGGCGAGGACGCGCTGATCCTGCCCAGTCTGATTCGGGACGCCGACCAGGAACACACCCTGCTCCTGCACCGGGCCACCGCCTGGGCCCACGGGCATGTCGCACCTCTGCCCGCACCCCGGCACGGCCGCCACGTCGAGCTGCCCCCACACCCCTTCACCCACACCACCTACTGGCTCACCCCCACGACCGCCACAACCACCCACACCCACCCCGTACTTGGCCCGCTCGTCTCCCTCGCCGGGACGGACGAGTTCGTGGCGAACGGCGTCGTCGGCCCGCGCACCCATCCGTGGCTCACCGACCACGCGGTCGAGGGTGTACCCCTCGTACCGGGGACTCTGCTGCTCGAACTGGCCCAGGCAGCCGCCGAGGGGTTGGGGGCGTACGGAGTCTCCGAACTGACGCTGCACGCACCCCTGTTGCTGACCGGCGAGCACAGCGTTCAGGTGGCGGTGGGCCCGCTGGAGGAAGGGGCCCGCAGGGTCCGTGTGCACGCCCGGCCTGCCGAGCAGAAAGGGCAGGAAGGCCGGGAAGCGCAGGGAGAGCAGGAAGGTGCCGCGCCGGCGGACTGGACGCTGCACGCCTCGGGTGTTCTGGCGCCCCTCGGAGTGCTGCCCGCCACCACGGACCCGCACCCGGTTCCCGGCGCGGGCGCCCTCCAGGCGTCGGTGCTCTACGGCAGCCTGCGGGAGCGGGGCTACACGTACGGCGAGGCGTTCGCCCTGGTGAGCCGCGCCTGGCCGGACGGGCAGCGGGCCGCGATCGCCGAGATCACCGTGCCGGAGGGGTCCTCGCGCTGGTCCGGGCTGCCGCCGGCCGTGCTGGACGCGGCCCTGCACCCCGCGGTGCTCGGCATGGTCCCCGGCGTGGGCGGCGACGCCTCCGGGACCGGTGCGGTGCTGCTGCCGTTCAGCTTCGCCGACGCACGGTTCGCCCCCACCGCGCACCGCGTGACGGAGGGCGGCGTGCTGCGGGTGCGGCTGGCGGCCGGCTACGCCCCCCAGTCGGTCTCCGTGACCGTCACCGACCAGGACGGCGCCGTGCTCGCCGCGATCGGATCCCTGGCACTGCGCCCGGTCGCCCACTCCGCGCTGACCGCGCCCGGCGGAACACCGCCCCTGTACGAGATCCACTGGGACACCCACGAGCCGCCCGCCGTCCCCGCGACATCCGTCACCCCGGTCACCCCGCTCGGGCCGGTGACCACGCCGGCCGTGCGTGACCTGGCGGCGCGGGACGGCGGCGTGCGGCGCGAGGTGATCGACGCGGCCGCGTTCGTGGATCCGGCAGCAGCGGACGCCGCGGCCCTGGCGACGGGCGTGGTCACCGCAGTTCTGACGGAGCTTCAGAACTGGCTGGCGGCCCGCGCCGAAGGGAACGCCGAGGACAACGGGGAGCGGCTGACCGTGCTGACCCGTGGGGCGCGGGCCCCGCGCACGCCGGCGGAGCTGGCCGCCGCGACCGTCGTGGGCATGGTCCGCAGCGTGCAGGCGGAGCACCCCGGCCGCATCCAGCTCGTCGATCTGACGCCGGAGGCCGAGCCGACCGGGGAGGACCTCGCGGCACTGCTTGCCGATGACGAGGCCGAGCTGGCCTGGGACGGCACCGCGACGGTCCCGCGGTTGCGGGAGCTGACCCGGCCGCCTTCGGGCACCGGGGCCTGGCACCTGACCGCCGGCGGTGCTTCCCTCGACCAGCTGACCACCGTCGCCACGGACGCCGACACCCGGCCGCTGGCACCCGGCCAGATCCGGATCGCGGTCCGCTGCGCCGGCGTCAACTTCCGCGATGTGCTGATCGCCCTCGGCATGTACCCCGACCCCGGTGTCATGGGCATCGAGGCCGCGGGCGTGGTGCTGGAGGCGGGCGCGGACGCGCCGTTCGAACCCGGCACCCGGGTCCTGGCCTTCGTCCCGGACGGCGGTGCCTTCGGCCCCGTTCTGACCGTCGACGCGCGACTGGCGGCGGCCTTCCCGGACGGGTGGTCCTTCGAACAGGCGGCGACGGTGCCGGTGGTGTTCGGCACGGCGTACCACGCCCTGGCCGAACTCGCCGGGCTGCGTGGCGGCGAGCGCGTCCTGATCCATGCGGCGACCGGCGGTGTCGGCATGGCCGCCGTGCAACTGGCCCGGCACCTCGGCGCCGAGGTGTACGCCACCGCCGCCCCCGCCAAGCACGACACCCTGCGCGCCATGGGACTCGACGACGACCACATCGCCTCGTCCCGCGATCTCGGCTTCGCCACGACGTTCCGCACTGCTACCGGCGGACGCGGGGTCGACGTCGTCCTCAACGCGCTGGCCGGCGAGTTCACCGACGCCTCGCTCGACCTCCTCTCCGAGGGCGGGCGGTTCATCGAGATGGGCAAGACGGACCCGCGCGATCCGATCGCCCTCGCCACCGCGCACCCGACCCTTCGGTACGAGGCGTTCGACCTGACCCGTCTCGCGCCCGATCACGTACGGCGGATGCTGGACGGCCTGCTGGAGCTGTTCCGCACCGGCGCGCTCCAGCCGCTTCCGGTGGTCGCCGAGCCCGTGCACCGGGCCGAGGATGTCTTCCGCACCCTGAGCATGGCGCAGCACACGGGCAAGCGGGCCCTGACCCTGCCCCGCCGGCTCAACCCGACCGGAACCGTGCTGATCACCGGCGGCACCGGGGCCGTCGCCGACGCGGTCGTACGGCACCTGGCGGGCCTGCACGGCATCCGGCGCTTCGCCCTGATGAGCCGGAGCGGTGTTGTGGGCGACGACCTGCGCGCCGCGCTCGACGCGGCGGGAGCGCTGGTCACCGTGTGCCGCGGCGACGCCACCCGCGTCGCGGACGTCGAGGCCGCCGTCGAGGCCGCGAGCGCCGACCCCGCGCACCCGCTCACCGCCGTGATCCACGCCGCGGGCACCGTCGGCGACGCCCTCGTCGAATCCGTCGCCCCCCACCAACTCGCCGCCGTACTCGCCCCCAAGGCAGCGGGCGTCATCGCCCTCGACGCCGCGACCCGCGGACTCGACCTGGACGCGTTCCTGCTGTTCTCCTCGGCCACCGCCGCCTTCGGCAATCCGGGCCAGTCGCCCTACACCGCCGCCAACGGCTTCCTGGACGGCTACGCGCACTTCCGCGGCACACGGGGCGAGCCGACGGTGTCGATCGGATGGAGCCGGTGGGAGCTGGACAGCGACCTGACCCGGCACATGAGCGCAGCCGACGCGCAGCGGATGGCGCGGCGCGGGATGGGCGCGCTGGAGCCGGACACCGCGACGGCCCTGTTCGACGCCGCGCTGACCCGTACCGAACCGCACGTCCTGGCAACCGTCGTCGACCGGGCCGCGGTCCGCCGCGCCACCGAGTTGCCGGCCGTGCTCACCGGCATGCGGGCGGCTACGGCCGCACCCCGGGCGGAGCGGCTCGGGCTCGCCGACAGGCTGGCCGGGCAGGACGCCGAGCAGCAGCACAAGACGGTCCTGGCGCTCATCTACGACACCGCCGCGTCCGTCATCGACTGCCCGCTGTCCGAGGTCCGGCAGCCGACGCTGTCCTTCCGCGGCCAGGGCTTCGACTCGCTCACCGCCATCGAGTTCCGCAACCGCATCGCCACCGCCACCGGACTGCGGCTGCCCGCCACCCTGGTCTTCGATTACCCGACACCGCAGGCGGTCACCGAGTTCCTGCTGGAGCGGCTCGCCCCGCAGCCAACGGAGACCGACGCCGCGGCGGACGGCGGAGACGAGGAGATCCGGCGCCTCCTGGCCGCCCTATCGGTGCAACGGCTACGTGAGGCGGGGCTGTTGGACCCGCTGCTGGCCCTGGCCGAACCCGCGGGCACGGCCTCCTCGGACCCGGTGCGCCCCGAGGCGTCCGACGAGGACATCGCCGCCATGGATCCCGACGCGCTCATCGCCCTCGCCCTCGACCAGGACCTCAGCTGACGTCCGCGAAGGAGACATCGTGACCACGCAGGAACCCACCCACGAATCCACCAAGTTGGTCGAAGCGCTGCGCGCCGCGCTGCGGGACAACGCCCGCCTGCGCCAGGAGAACCGCGACCTCGTCGCGGGTGAGGTTGCGGTGGTGGGTGTGGGGTGCCGGTTCGCGGGGGGTGTGGCGGGTCTTGAGGACTTGTGGGATGTGGTGGTTTCGGGGCGTGAGGCGGTGTCGGGGGTGCCGTTGGATCGTGGGTGGGATGCGGGGGTGTTCGGTGGGGGTGTGGTGTCCGCTGGGTCGTTTGTGGCGGATGCTGGTGGGTTTGATGCGGGGTTCTTCGGGATTTCGCGGCGTGAGGCGTTGGGGATGGATCCGCAGCAGCGGCTCTTGCTGGAGTGCTCGTGGGAGGCCCTGGAGAACGCCGGAATCGTCCCCGAGAGCCTGGCGGGACGCGACGTGGGCGTGTTCGTCGGCGAAATCGCCGGCGAGTACGGTCCCGCCCTCTCGGACGGACCGGCCGGCGTGTCCGGCTACTTGCTGACGGGGTCGACGCCGAGTGTGGCGTCGGGGCGGTTGTCGTATGTGTTGGGTTTGGGTGGGCCGTCGGTGACGGTGGATACGGCGTGCTCGTCGTCGTTGGTGGCGGTGCATTTGGCGGTGGCGTCGTTGCGGCGGGGGGAGTCGTCGTTGGCGTTGGCGGGGGCGGCGACGGTGATGGGTTCGCCGGGGTTGTTTGTGGAGTTTTCGCGGCAGGGGGCGTTGTCGCCGGATGGGCGGTGCCGGGCGTTTTCGGCGGATGCGGCGGGGTTCGGTTTGGCTGAGGGTGCTGGGGTGTTGGTGTTGGAGCGGTTGGAGGATGCGTTGGCGGCGGGGCATCCGGTGTTGGGTGTGGTGCGGGGGAGTGCGGTGAATTCGGATGGGGCGAGTAATGGGTTGACGGCGCCGAATGGTCCGGCGCAGCAGCGGGTGGTGCGGGCTGCGTTGGCGGATGCGGGGTTGGTTGCGGGTGATGTGGATGTGGTGGAGGCGCATGGGACGGGGACGCGGTTGGGGGATCCGATTGAGGCGCAGGCGTTGCAGGGGGTGTATGGCGCGGGGCGTGAGCGGCCGTTGTGGTTGGGGTCGGTGAAGTCGAATGTCGGTCATGCGCAGGCGGCGGCGGGGATGGCGGGGATCATCAAGGTGTTGGGGGCGTTCCGGCACGGGTATCTGCCGCGGACTTTGCACGCGCAGTCTCCCAGTTCGCATATTGAGTGGGAGGGCTCGTGCCTGCGGTTGCTGACTGAGGGCAGGCAGTGGCGGGGTGATGCGGAGCGGATACGTCGTGCCGCGGTGTCCTCGTTCGGTATCAGCGGGACCAATGCCCATCTTGTCCTCGAAGAGCCTCCTGCCGTTACCTCGCCCGGGGCCGGGGTGGAGGAGTCCGGGGTGGGGGAGCCCGGGTCTGTGGCGTGGGTGGTTTCGGCGCGTGGTGGTGAGGCGTTGGGGGAGTATGCGGGGCGTTTGGCCGGTCGGTTGGGGGAGTTGGCCGGTTCGGGTGTGTCGGTGGGGGATGTGGCGCACTCGCTGGGGGTGGAGCGGTCGGTGTTCGAGCACCGGGCGGTGGTGGTGGGCCGTGGTTGGGGTGAGTTGGTGTCTGGGGTGGAGGCGCTGGCGCAGGGGCGTGCGCAGGAGGGAGTGGTGCGGGCGCGGGCCACTCGTCGGTCGGGTACGGTGTTCGTCTTTCCCGGGCAGGGCGGTCAGTGGGCGGGCATGGCAACGGAGTTGCTGAAGACGCCCGGGATCTTCGCGGAGCAGATGGGGCGGTGCCGGGAGATTTTGCGGGGTCTGGCTGGTTGGGATCTGTTTGAGGTGTTGGGGGATGCGGGGGCGTTGGCGCGTACGGAGGTGGTGCAGCCGGCGTTGTGCGCGGTGAATGTGTCGTTGGCGGCGTGGTGGCGGGCGCAGGGTGTGGTGCCCGATGCGGTGGTCGGCCACTCCCAGGGGGAGATTGCGGCGGCGTATGTGGCCGGGGCGTTGGGGCTGGAGGATGTGCTGGCGTTGTCGGTGGCGCGGGCCCGGGCGATCGGGCGGCTGCCGGCCGGGTCGGGCATGGTCACGGTGAACGCGGACGCTGAGCGCCTGGCGCCCTGGTTGACTGGGGGGCTGGTGGTTGCGGCGTTCAACTCGCCCTTCAGCACGGTGGTTTCGGGGCCGGATGGGGAGTTGGAGGTGCTGTTGGCCCGGGCCGAGGCGGAGGGTGTCTGGGCGCGGCGGATCAAGGTGGCCTATGCCTCCCACCACCCCTCGATCGACGCGATCGCCGACGAGTTGCTGGCCTGGGAGCCGAAGACCGCGCCTCGTGCGGCCGATGTGTCCTTCCACTCCACGGTCACCGGTGACCTCCTGGACACTACGCAGCTCACTGCGGAGTACTGGCTGGAGAACCTGCGCAGCCCGGTCCGGTTCGCCGACACGATCGCCGAACTGGCCGCGACCTGCGACACGTTCATCGAGATCAGCCCGCACCCGGCCCTGACCACCAACCTGGAACAGATTGTCGAGACCGCCGGCCGGGGTGAGGACGCGCTGATCCTGCCCAGTCTGATCCGGGACGCCGACCAGGAACACACCCTGCTCCTGCACCGGGCCACCGCCTGGGCCCATGGTCATGTCGCACCTCTGCCCGCACCCCGGCACGGCCGCCACGTCGAGCTGCCCCCACACCCCTTCACCCACACCACCTACTGGCTCACCCCCACGACCGCCACAACCACCCACACCCACCCCGTACTTGACGACGGGACCCTGATCGCGTCTGCCGACGCGGAGACTCCGGCCACGCTGTTCACGGGTACGGTTGACGATCAGCGTCTGCCATGGGTGGCCGACCACAGCATCGGTGGCACGCCCGTGCTGCCCGCAGTGGCGTTCTTGGACTTCGCCTGGCACGCCGGTGCGCAGCTCGGCGCCCCGTCCGTCTCCGAGCTGGTCCTGCACGCTCCGCTCGCCCTGAGCGGCCCCGCCACGGTGCAGGTTCTGGTGCGTCCGGCCGACGCGGAGGGCCACTGGAACTTCGAGATCCACTCGGTGCGCGCCGCCGATTCCGCGGGCCCGCCATTCCTGCGACACGCCAGCGGAGTCCTGACTCCGAGCACCGACAGCGCCGGGTACGACACCTGGGACACCGAGGGCGCGCAGCCGCTTGACGTCGATGTGGCCTACCGGCGGGCGAGGGAACGCGGCTACGAGTACGGACCGGCGTTCAGCGCAGTGCGTGCCCTGTGGCGGGCCGAGGACCAGATTCTGGCCGAACTGGCGCTCCCGGCCGAGCTGCACGCGGAGTTCGGAGCCGGCCAGGGCCCCACGGTGGGCATGCTGGACGCCGCGCTGCAGCCGATCGCCTTCGGGCTGTTCGGCGACGAGTCCGGGCCCGGCGACGCGTCCGGACTCCGTCTGCCCTTCACCTTCACCGATGTGGAACTCCTCGCCCCCGGAGCCGAAGGAGCGCTGCGGACCCGGGTGCGCGCCGTGGGCCCCGATACCTACACAGTGCTCGTCAGCGACACCCGGGGCCGTCTCGTCGCCCGGATCGGTGAGGTGCGGGTCCGCGAGACCGAGGCGGCGGAGCTGCGGGCGGCCGCCGACCGGCCGCTGCCGCTGCACGCCGTGCGGTGGCTCCCGGTGACGCCGCCCGCGGGCGAGGCCGCCGGCGAGAGTCTCCCGCGCATACTGGACCTGACCGGCGGCGACACCACGAGCGACCCGGTGGAGCGGACCCGCGCGCTGCTCGCCGAGGCACTCGCCGCGGTCCAGGAAGCCGACGGCGAACGGCTGTTGATCGTCACGCACCGTGCCGTCGCCGCCGGGACCCACCACGACGACACCTCGGCCCGGGCCATCGACCCCGCAGGCTCGGCCGTGTGGGGTCTGGTCCGGTCCGCGCAGTCCGAGCTGCCGGACCAGCTGATCCTGGCCGACAGCGAGGACGGCACCGTACCTCCGCCCGAGCAGGCGCTCGCTCTCGCCCGCGCCGGCTTCGGCCAGCTCGCGCACCGTGCGGGCCGCTGGTTGCGCCCGGTGGTCACAGAGCTCGCGGCCACACCGGCAATCGCACCTTCCCGGGACGCGGGTACGGCCCTGATCACCGGCGGCACCGGTACCGTCGGCGGGCACATTGCACGGCACCTGGTCGCCGAGCACGGCGTACGGCACCTGTTGCTGGTCAGCCGCAGCGGGCCGGACGCCGAGGGGGCTGCCGGGCTGGCCGCCGAGCTCGCCGCTCTGGGCGCCGAGGTGCGCATCGAGCGCGCGGACGTCGCCGACCGTGCGCGCCTCGCCGAGCTCATCGACTCGGTGGACGAGGAACATCCCCTCACCACCGTGGTGCACGCCGCGGGCGTCCTCGACGACACCACCGTGCAGAACCTCGACGCCGCCCGGATCGACACGGTGCTGGCCCCCAAGGCGGTCGCCGCCCAGCACCTGCACGAGCTGACCGAGCACCTGCCGCTCACCTCGTTCGTGCTGCTGTCCTCGGTCGCCGGTCTGCTCGGCACCTCCGGTCAGGCGGGATACGCGGCAGCCAACTCCTACGTGGACGCCCTCGCGCACAACCGCCACGCTGCGGGGCTGCCCGCCGTCAGTGTCGCGCTCGGACTCTGGGGCGAGACCAGCACGTTGACCGCGCAGCTGGACGAGGCGGGCCGGCGCAGGCTCACGGAACTCGGGCTGCGGCCGATGCGGAACGAGGCCGCGCTGGGCCTGTTCGACCGCGCGCTCGTCCTCGGCGCCGCCGCCACCGTGGTCGCCGCCGACCTCGACCTGAAGGTTCTCTCCCGCAGTGGCCACCCGCTGGCGGAGCGGCCGCAACGCCGCGTCGAGGCCGGGCGGCAGAACCTGCGCGCCGAACTGCTGGCTCTGGAGCCGCGTCAACAGCTGACCGCACTGACCGAGAGGGTCACCGCGCTGGCCGCCCGGGTGCTGCGCAGCGCGCCCGACGAGGTCATCGAACCGGACGCCTCGTTCAAGGAACTGGGCTTCGACTCGCTCACCGCTGTGGAGTTCCGCAATGCGATGGGCACCGAACTGGGATTCCGGCTGCCGCCGACCGTCGTCTTCGACCACCCCACGCCACGGTCGATGGCCGAAGCCCTGCGGCAACGGCTGGCGGAGGACGCCGACGACGACCGGGCACGGACCAGACCGAGTGCACCCACGCCGGCCGAGGCCCGGTACGCCCGGTCCGACGAACCCCTCGCGATCGTCGGCATGGCCTGCCGCTACCCCGGCGGCGTGGGGAGCCCGGAAGCCCTGTGGCAACTGGTGCTCGACGGCACCGACGCCATCGGCGAGTTCCCCCGCGACCGGGGCTGGTGCCTGACGACGCTCTTCAGCGATGACCCGGACCGGCCGGGCACGAGCACCACCCGGCACGGTGGATTCCTCTACGACGCCGCCCGGTTCGATGCCGAATTCTTCGGCATCGCCCCCACCGAGGCCCTCGCCATGGACCCCCAGCAGCGCCTGCTCCTGGAGCTCGCCTGGGAGTCGTTCGAGCACGCGGGCATCGACCCGCAGCAACTGCGCGGCACCGACTGCGGGGTCTACGTCGGACTGATGGCGCAGGACTACGGGGGCAACCTCTCCGGCTCCCGGCACGGGCTGGACGGCTACCTGCTCAGCGGCAACACCCCGAGCGTGGCCTCCGGGCGTCTCGCGTACACCTTCGGCTTCTCGGGACCGGCGGTCACCGTCGACACGGCGTGCTCCTCATCGCTCGTCGCCCTGCACACGGCCGCCGGGGCGCTGCGGGCGGGGGAGTGCCGTATCGCCGTCGTCGGGGCCGCCACCGTGATGTCCAGCCCGCAGACGTTCACCGAGTTCTCCCGACAGCGCGGCCTGGCCGCCGACGGCCGGTGCAAGGCCTACAGCGCGGCCGCCGACGGCACCGGGTGGTCCGAGGGCGCCGGCGTGGTGCTCGTACAGCGGCTCTCCGACGCGCTGGCCGACGGCAACCCCGTCCTCGCGCTGGTCCGTGGCACGGCCGTGAACCAGGACGGCCAGAGCAACGGGCTGACCGCGCCCAACGGTTCCGCGCAGCGCCGCGTCATCGAACGTGCCCTGACGGCCGCCGGGCTCGGCCCCGACGAGGTCGATGTGCTGGAGGGCCACGGGACCGGCACCCGGCTGGGCGATCCGATCGAGGCCGGCGCCATCATCGAGGCGTACGGCGCACAGCGGCAACGGCCGCTGCTGCTCGGCTCGTTGAAGTCCAACATCGGCCACACACAGGCCGCTGCCGGACTCGGCGGTGTCATCAAGATGGTGATGGCGATGCGGGCGGGCATCGCGCCGAAGAGCCTGCACATCGACGCACCGTCCCCCCACGTCGCCTGGGACGGGAACACCGTGCGCCTGCTCACCGAGCACCAGCCGTGGCCCCAGGACGAACGGCGACGCAGGGCGGCCGTGTCCTCGTTCGGGGCCAGCGGCACCAACGCCCACGTCATCCTGGAGCAGGCCCCGGAGCAGGTCCCCGAGTCGGCCGGCACGCCGCAGGCCCAGGGCACGCCGGGCATCGAGGACCGGGAGACCGACCGGCCTGCCGATGCGACCGGGGCGGAGGAACCGACCACCGTGCTGCCGCTCTCCGCGCGCAGCGACAGCAGCCTGCGGGAACAGGCGGCACGGCTGATCCGCTTCCTGGAGGACCACCCGGACACCCCGCTCGGCGACATCACCTGGACGTTGACCCGGCACCGGGCCCAGCACCGCCTGCGGGCCGTGGTGACCGGGCACGGTCTGCCCGAACTGCGCTCCGGTCTTGCCGCTGTCGCGGCCGGGCAGGACGTACCGGGCGTGTTCACCGGCACCGCGGCCGAGGGCCGGCTCGCCTTCCTGTTCACCGGCCAGGGATCCCAGCGCGCGCGGATGGGCGCCGACCTCATGGCCGCCTCTCCGGTCTTCGCCCGGGCGCTGCGCGAGTCGTGCGAGGCGTTCGACGGACTGCTCGACACGCCCCTGTTGGACGTGATCAGGCAACCGGACGATCCCCGGCTGCACCGCACGCTCTTCGCCCAGCCCGCCCTGTTCGCCCTGGAGCGCGCCCTGTTCGTCCTCGCCTCGGCCGCCGGCCTGGTCCCGGACGCGGTCGCCGGGCACTCCCTGGGCGAGCTGACCGCGGCCCATGTCGCGGGCGTCTTCGACCTCACCGACGCCGCCCGCCTCATCGCGGCCCGTGCCGCGGCCATGGACGGCGCCGCCGCCCGGGGAGGCATGGCGAGTGTGCGGGAGTCCGAGGCGGAGGTCGCCGAGCGGATACGCGACTACGACGGCCGTCTGTCGATCGCGGCGGTCAACGGCCCGGCCTCGGTCGTGGTCTCCGGAGACCTGGACGCCGTGGAGGACCTGCTGCGGACCCTCGCCGACGAGGGCGTACGGGCCAAGCGGCTCAAGGTGTCGCACGCCTTCCACTCGGCCCACATGGACGCCGTACTGGACGAGTTCCGGAAGACCGCGCGGTCGATCACCTACCACCAGCCGGGGATCCCGCTGGTTTCGAACGCCTCCGGGGCCTTCGCCGACGCCGCCGGCCTCACCGACCCGGAGTACTGGGTGCGGCACGTGCGCGGCACCGTCCGCTTCGGCGACGCGATCGACACGCTGGCCGCCTCCGGCCACCGTCACCTGCTGGAGCTGGGCCCCGACGGTGCGCTGACCGGCATGGTGGAGGAGCGGGGCGAGTCCGTCACCGCGGTCGCCGCACTGTCGGCCAAGCACCCCGAACTCACGTCCCTCACGGACGCGTTGGCTACCTTGCACGTGGCCGGGCGGACCGTCGACTGGACCGCGTTGACCGGTACCGGAAACCGGATCGACCTGCCGACGTACGGGTTCACGGGGCGGCACTACTGGGCGAGCGCCGAACCGGACACTCCCTCGGCGGGGCCGCTCCTCGACCAGATCGTCGAAGTGGCCGCCACCGACACGGTGGTCGGCCAGGTCACGGTGGACGCGCAGCGGCAGCCGTGGCTGAACGATCACCTGATTCACGGCAGTTGCGTGCTTCCGGGTACGTATGTGGCTGCCCTGGTGGCGGCAGTCGGCCAGGAGGCGGGCTGCCCCGTCGTGGCGGAACTCACCCTCCACACGCCCGCCGTCTGCGTCGACCGGCTCGACGTGCAGGTCGCCGTGGTCGGCGGGCAGGGGCAGGACGCGGGACGGCGGAAGTTCACGGTGAGCGTCCGGGACCGCGCAGGCGGGCCGTGGTCTCCGAGTGCCGAGGGCACCGTCCTCCCGGACACCATGAGCGGCGCGCGGGAAGCGGCGGCTCCCGCCCTCGGCGCGGCCGCGGCCGCCGTGCCCGCGGAGGCGATCGGGGACGGCTATGCACGCCTCGCCGGGCGCGGCTACCACTACGGTCCCGCGTTCCGCGCACTGCGGACGGTCCGCACGGCCGAGGGCCTGACCGAGGCCGAACTCGTGGTTCCCGACGGCACGGTGAGCTGGCCGGTTCTGGCGCCCGCGCTCCTGGACGCCGCACTGCACCCGCTCATCCTCGGCCTGCTGCCCGGCCTGCCGGCCGATGACGACACGCTGTGGGCGCCGTTCACCTGGGAGAACGTCCACCTCACCGGGGCGACCCCGGCCCCCGGCAGCATCCTGCGCGCCCGGCTCGACACCGATGCCCGTCCCGGCGAAGTCCCCGCCGTCTCCGCCGTGATCACCACGGAGACGGGCGAACTCCTCGCCACCGTGGGCCGGGTCACCCTGCGTGCTCTGCGTCCCGACCAGCTCGCCGCCTCCCACGGGGCGGCCCGGTGGGAGATCCGCACCGCAGGAGTCGACACGCCCCCGCCGGCCGGTTCCGCCGCAGTGCACGCCGTCGGATTCGATTCCCCCCTTTCCGGCCTCGCCGGTGGCAACGGCGAGGAGATCACCCTCGTCGACGTCCGGGCCGCCGCCCGCGGCGACGACCCGGTACGCGCCACGCACGAGGCGGTCGGCACCGCGTCGGCCGCCCTGCGCGAGGCGCTGCGGGCACCGCGGCCGATCGTGGTGCTGGTGCCCGACCCGGAGGCCGACGGCGCGCTCGCCGGTTCGGCCGTGGCCGGTCTGGCCAGGGCCGCTCAGGCCGAGCACCCCGGCCGGATCGTGCTGCTCGCGGTCGACGACGACGCGGCCACTCTCGCGCAGCTGCCGGCCGCCCTCACCGTGCGGGGCGGGCGCGAATGGCTGCTCCGCCGTGGCCGCTGGTACCGCCCCGTCCTGCACAGGTCCGCCCCGCCCACCGCTGTCGGACCGGTGTGGCCCGACCCGCAGGAGCTGCTGCTGATCACCGGCGCCGGCGGCGGCATCGGACGGCAGGTGGCCCGGCGGGCGGTGGCCGAATGGGGCGCCCGCAACCTGCTGCTGTTGTCCCGACGGGGCGAGAGCGACCCGGTCCTGAGCGCATTGGCCGAGGAACTGCGTACGGGCGGCGCGACCGTCGAGGTGGTCGCCTGCGACCTGGCCGAACAGCAGGCGGTGCGGGACGTGTTCGCGGCGCACCCGGTGCGGGGAGTGCTGCACACGGCGGGCGTGCTGGCCGACGCGACGCTCGACACGATGACCGACGACCAGCTGCATCGGGTCCTCGCCGCCAAGGCCGACGCGGCGTGGCATCTGCACCGCGCCGCCGGCCCCGACCTGCGCGCCTTCGTGCTGTTCTCCTCCCTCGCCGGCCCCTTCGGCTCGGCAGGGCAGGCCAACTACAGCGCCGCCAACGCCTTCCTGGACGCCCTGGCCCGGCACCGCGCCGAGCGAGGGCTGCCGGCCACCGGCATCGCATGGGGACTGTGGGGCGGCTCCGACGGCATGGCCGGCGCGCTGTCGCAACGGGAGGTGGCGAGCCTGGCCGAGGACGGCATCCTCCCCATGGAACCGCACCACGCACTGGCCGCCCTCGACACCGTCCTCGCCGACGCACCGGCCCCCACCGTGGTCGTCGCCGCGCTCAACCCGTCGGCCGCCGGCGATCCGCGCACGGCACCCGCCCCCCTCGCGGCGCTGCTGCGGACCGCGGCCGATGATCCGGGCAGTTCGCCGCAACTCGACCTGGCGGCCTATCTGCCCGCCGAGCGGCCGGGTGTGGTGCTCGACCTGGTCCGGCGCACCGCGGCGAAGGTGCTCGGGCACACCAGCGTCTCCGCCGTCCCCGCCGACCGCGGATTCCTCGACCTCGGCTTCGACTCCCTGGCCGCGGTCAGGCTGCGCAATCAGCTCGCGCAGAGCTGCGCCGTGGCGCTGCCCGACACGGTGGTCTTCGACTGCCCGACGCCGGCCGAGCTCGCCACCTATGTGATGGCCGAACTCGACCTACCGGAGCAGCCCGGCCAGGACGCCGGGAGCGACCGCACCCCCGGCCTCACCGAGGCCACTGACGAAGAACTGTTCGCCATCGTCGACGGAGGGCCGACCCGGTCATGAGCACTACCGAAGAAACACTCCGCGGCTACCTGCGCAAGGCGGCCGAGGAACTCCAGCAGACCCGCGAGGAACTGGCCCGGGAGCGCGAGCGGCAGCACGAGCCGATCGCCGTCATCGGCATGGCCTGCCGATACCCGGGCGGAGTGCGCACGCCCGCCGAGCTGTTCCGGCTGGCAGAGGGCGGCGTCGACGCGATGGGCGGGTTCCCGCAGGACCGCGGCTGGCCACTGGACCGGCTCCACGACCCGGACCCCGACCACCCCGGCACCACGTACACGACCCAGGGCGGCTTCCTGTACGAAGCCCACCACTTCGACGCCGAGTTCTTCGGCATCAGCCCGCGCGAGGCGCTGGCCATGGACCCCCAGCAGCGGCTGCTGCTGGAGATCACCTGGGAGGCGCTGGAACGCGCCGGGCTCGAACCCGGCGCGCTGCGCGGCAGCGACACGGGCGTGTTCACCGGGGTCATGTACAACGACTACGCCTCACGACTGAACCCAGTGCCCACCGGATACGAAGGGTTCGTCGGCAACGGGAGCGCGGCGAGCATCGCCTCCGGGCGGGTGGCGCACACCTTCGGCTGGCACGGCCCGGTGGCCTCGGTGGACACCGCCTGCTCGTCGTCGCTGGTGACCGCTCACCTGGCCGTGCAGGCGCTGCGGCGCGGCGAGTGCGGCCTTGCGGTGGCCGGCGGGGTCACGGTGATGTCCACGCCCACCTCGTTCACCGAGCTCGCCCGGCAGCGCGGCCTGTCCCCCTCCGGCCGCTGCCGCGCCTTCGCCGAGGACGCCGACGGCACCGCGTGGGGCGAGGGAGCCGGTGTGGTGCTCCTGGAACGCCTCGGCGACGCCCGCGCGCACGGGCACCCGGTCCTCGCGGTGATCGCCGGCAGCGCCGTCAACTCCGACGGAGCCAGCTCCACGGTCACCGCGCCCAACGGCCGCGCCCAACAGCGGCTGATCCGCGCCGCCCTGGCCGACGCGGGCCTGGACAGCGCGGACATCGACGCCGTCGAGACCCACGGCACCGGCACACCGCTCGGCGACCCCATCGAGGCCCAGGCGCTCCTGGCCACCTACGGCGCCGAACGGGACAGCGGCCGACCGCTGTGGATCGCGTCGTTGAAGTCGAACATCGGCCACACCCAGGCAGCGGCGGGCGTCGCCGGGCTGATCAAGACGGTCGAGTCCATGCGTGCGGGCGTGCTGCCGCCCACCCTGCACGCGGACCGGCCCAGCACCCGGATCGACTGGAGCGCCGAGACGGTGCGTCTGGTCCACTCCGCCCGTTCCTGGCCGGCCCAGGACGGCGTGCGGCGCGCCGCGGTATCGGCCTTCGGCATCGGCGGCACCAACGCCCACGTGGTCCTGGAACAACGTGACGAGCCCCCCGTAGGGCTGGCAGAAGCCCGGCCCGGGACAGCGCCCTTGGTAGCGGAGCAGACCGCCGATACCTCGCTCGTCCTGCCCCTGTCGGCCCGGAGCGCCGAGCAGTTGGGCAGGTACGCGGAACACGTCGGTGCCGCGCTCGCCGCTCCCGGCGCCGACCCGGCGGCGCTCGCCGCCGTCTACCGCGCGCGCAGCCGCTTCGCCCACCGCGCCGTGCTCCTCGGCCCCGCCGCCGACCTGACCGACGCCTGCACCGCGCTGGCCACGGGCCGCCGCGCCGACAACGTCCTCACCGGCGTCGTCGACGAGACGCCCAGGACGGTCTTCGTCTTTCCCGGCCAGGGCTCCCAGTGGCGCGGCATGGCCGGCGAACTGCTGCGCAGCAGCCCCGCCTTCGCCGCCGCCTTCGCCGAGTGCGAGGAGGCCCTGCAGCCGCACCTTGACTGGGACCTGCGCGAGGTGCTGACCACCCCCGGGCCCGCTGAGGTCTTCGAGCGGGCCGAAGTCGTCCAGCCGGCCCTGTTCGCCATGCTGGTCTCGCTCGCCCGCCTGTGGCAGGCCCATGGCGTGCACCCCGACGCGGTCATCGGCCACTCACAGGGCGAGGTCGCCGCCGCCTGTGTGGCCGGCGCGCTGAGCTTGCCCGACGCCGCCCTGGTGGTGTGCCGGCGAAGCGCCGCCGTGCGCGGCCTGACCGGTGCCATGTCCTTGGTTGCCCTGGGCGAGACGGAGGTCGCCGAGCGTCTGCCGGACACCGTGAACGTGGCGGCCGTCAACGGGCCCCGCTCGGTGATCGTTTCCGGCCCCGACCAGGACGTCCGCGCCTTCACCGCGAGCCTGCAGGACGACGACGTGTGGGTGAAGTCCCTCCCCGCCGTCTACGCCTCCCACGGCCCGGCGGTGGCGGGGATTCGCGACCGGCTGTGCGCGGACCTGGCCGGGATCACCCCGCTCACGCCGCGGATCCCGATGTACTCCACTCTCGACCTGCGCTGGATCCGCGACGCCGAACTGGGCCCCGAGTACTGGTACCGGAACCTGCGCCACACCGTGCGGTTCGCGCAGGGCGTGCAGCAGGTGGCCGGGGAACGCGGCTCCCTCTTCGTCGAGTGCAGCCCGCACCCCGTGCTCACCATGGCCACCGAGGACAACATCGCCGACAGCGGCGCGGCGGCCCATGTGATCGGCACGCTCCAGCGCGGCGACGGCGGCCCGGACCGCTTCGCCCGCGCCCTCGCCGCCGCGTTCGTGCACGGCGCCGACGTCGACTGGACACCCGCCGGCGAACCCGGCGCGGCCGGCGTCCCCGGCGCGGCCGCCGTGACCGCCCCGACCTATCCCTTCGACCGCAAGCCCTACTGGCTGCACGCCACACCCACGGCGGGCGCCGCCGGGCCGCTGCCCGACCCGGGCCATCCGCTGCTGCGGGCCGCGGTACGCCGCCCCGACGGCAGCGGCACCGACTTCTACGCCCGGCTCGACACCGCCACCGTGCCCTGGCTCGCCGACCACCGCATCATGGACGCGGCCGTGCTGCCCGGCGTCGCCGTCCTCGACGCGCTCGGCCACGCCGGCCGCCACACGGGATGCGGCGCCCCCGCCGAGACCGTGCTGCATCGCCCGGTCGTGATCGACCGTCCGCTGCTGCTGCGCGTCGCCGTGGACGTGCCCGGGGGACAGGCCACGGTCCACGTCACCCCCGCCGACGCCGAACTCCGCGACGGCGCCGAGGAGATCCACGTCGCCACCGCGACCCTCGCCGCCGCCCCGTCCGCCCGGCTGCCCGCCATCGTCGCGGTCCCGTCCGCCGACGAGTCCCTGGACGACGCGGCCGCCTGGTACGAGCAGATGCGCGCCGCGGGCTTCGACTACGGCCCGGCGTTCTCCCGGCTGACCGGATTCCGGCGGGAGACCGCCGACGGGGACGATGTCGTCTACGCCCGGGTGTCCATCGACACCGCCGTCGGAGACCTCCCCCCGGCCCTGGACGCCGTCCTGCACGGTGCGTGCGCGTCCGGGCTGATCGACCTGGTCGGCGCGGACGGCACCACCGCCCATCTCCCGCACCGCTGGGAGGACGCCGACCTGCCGGCCTCGCTGCCCGCCGCCTTCTGGGCCGTGCTGCGCCCGGTCGCGGATCCGGACGGACCCGCGGTGGAGGTGCTGCTCGCCGCCGACGACGGCACCGTCCTCGGCGGCATCGGGGCCGTACGGTCCCGCCCGGTGCCGACCGCCGCGCTGCGCGGCCGCACCCGCTGCCACGCGGTCGCCTGGGAAGCGGCGCCCGCCACGCCGTCGGCCGAGCGCGTGGTCGTCGTCGGCGACGCCCGTCTGGCTGCCTCCCTTGAGGAGCACGGTGTCACGGCCGACCTGGTCGCCGACTGGGACCAACTGGACGCCGACCCCGGCCTGGTGGCGGACGGCACCCCGGTGCTGGTGCCGCTGGCCGCACCGGAGGCCGCCGACCCGGCCGCCGCCGTGCTCGCCGCCACCGAGAACGGCCTGGAGATCGTCCGGCGCTGGCTCTCGGGCCCCCACCCCGGACGGCTGACCCTGCTGACCACCGAGGCGCTCGCCGCCGGCGACCCGGCCGGCGCCCGACTCGCCCATGCCGGGATCACCGGCCTGCTGCGCAGCGCCCGCGCCGAGGAACCAGGCCGCTTCCAGCACATCGACGTGCCCGGCTCCGGTGCCGACCCCGGGCTGATCGCCGCCGCCCTCGGTAGCGCCGAGCCCGAACTGGCCCTGCGTGCGGGTGAGTTGCTGATGCCCAGGCTCCGCCCGCTCACTGCCCTGGCCACGCCCGCCGAGTGGGACCCCGACGGGACAGTCCTGATCACCGGGGGCACCGGCAGCCTCGGCTCACTGGTCGCCGAGCACCTCGTCAGCACCGGCCGGACCCGCCACCTGCTGCTGCTCAGCCGCTCCGGCGAGCGCGCGGCGAACGCCGGCGACCTGGCCGAGCGGCTGCACGCGGCGGGGGCCCGGGTGCGGATCGTGGCCTGCGACGCCGCCGACCGGGACCAACTGGCCGCCGCCCTCGACGGGATCGACGCCGCGCACCCGCTCACCGCCGTCGTGCACGCCGCGGGGGTCCTCGACGACGCGCTGCTCGGCGACCTCGACGCCGCCCGGCTGCGCACGGTATTCGCCCCGAAGGTGCCGGCCGCGTTCCACCTGCACGACCTCACCGCGCACCTGCCGCTGCGCGCGTTCGTCGTTTTCTCCTCCGCGGCCGGCACCCTCGGCGGCTCCGGACAGGCCAACTACGCGGCCGCCAACACCGCCCTGGACCGCCTGGTGGCCGAGCGGGCCGCACAAGGACTGCCCGCGGCGTCCGCCGCGTTCGGGCTGTGGGAGCGGGTGAGTGGCATGACGGGCGCCATGGATGACGCCGAGCGGCTGCGGGTGCGGCGCGGCGGCCTGGTCTCGCTCACCGACGGCGCCGGGCTGGACGCCTTCGACCAGGTTGTCGACGGGTCCGAACCCCTCGTCCTGGCAACGGAGTTCGACCTCGCGGCGCTGCGTGCCCAGGCAGCCGCCGGTCAACTCCCGCCCATGGCACAGACCCTGCTCCCCGCGTCGTCGGCGACGACCCGCGCCGCCGAGGACGACGCCGCCCGGCTGAGGGCCCGGCTCGCCGAGGCCGATCCCGCCGAGGCGGGCCGCATCGTCACCTCGTTCGTGCTGGGCCACCTCGCGGAGGTCCTCGGGCACGCCGACAGTTCGGCGATCCCGTCGACCGGCTCGTTCAAGGAACTGGGCCTGACCTCCATCAACGCCGTCGAGCTGCGCAACCGCCTGGCGGCCGGAACCGGCCTGACCCTGCCCGCCGGCCTGGTCTTCGACCACCCCAACCCCAAGGCGCTGGCCGCGCATCTGGCGGAGCGGATGGCCGGGGCCGGGCAGCGCGGCCGCAGCGATCCGCTGGCACCGGCCCTGGAGGCGGTGCGGGCCCTGGGCGAGCGGCTCGCCCGGCTCGCCCCGCATGCGGCGGACTCCGCCGACGGCGGCCGGGCCGTCCAGGAGGCGCTGGGGACGCTGGCCGGACAGTGGCGCGACAGTACGGGCCGCACAACGGGGACGGCGCCGGTGGACAGCCTCGACGGTGCCACCGACGACGAGATCTTCGGCCTTATCGACAACGAACTCGGAATGGTTACGGACCAGGAATCACCGGTCCCTGGTGCGCGGGAGGCAGCAGATGAGTAATGAAGAGCGTCTGAGGCAGTACTTGAAGAAGGTCACCACCGAGCTGCAGCACACCCGTCGACGTGTCGGGGAACTCGAGAGCGCCCGCTCCGAGCCCGTCGCCGTCGTCGGCATGGCCTGCCGGTTCCCCGGCGGCATAGCGACCCCCGAGGACTACTGGTCGGCGCTGCGCCGCGGCGCCGACCTCGTCTCCGGCCTGCCCGAGGACCGCGACTGGGATCTGGCCGGACTGCACGACCCGGACCCGGACGCGCTGGGCAAGTCGCTCACCGACCAGGGCGGATTCCTGACCGACGCGACCTGCTTCGACCCCGAGCCGTTCGGCATCAGCCCGCGGGAGGCGCTGGCCATGGACCCCCAGCAGCGGCTGATCCTGCAGACCTGCTGGGAGGCCGCCGAACGCGCCGGGATCGACCCCACCGCGCTGCGGGATTCGCCGACGGGCGTCTACATGGGCGTGATGGGCCAGGACTACCTGCCCCGCGCCGACCGTGCCACCGAGGCGGTCGCCGGATACGCCGTCACGGGCGCGGCCTGCAGCGTGGCCTCCGGACGGGTCTCCTACGTCCTCGGCCTTCAGGGGCCGGCCGTGACGGTGGACACCGCGTGCTCCTCCTCGCTGGTCTGCCTGCACCTGGCCATGGCCGCCCTGCGCACCGGCGAATGCGACCTCGCCCTGGCCGGCGGCGCCACCGTGATGTCGTCGCCCGCCACGCTGGTCGAGTTCAGCCGGGTCCGCGGCGTCGCCCCCGACGGACGCTCCAAGGCCTTCTCGGCCCTCGCCGACGGGGCCGGTTTCGGCGAGGGTGCCGCCGTCCTGGCGCTCCAGCGGCTCTCCGACGCGCAGCGAGACGGGCGGCCGGTGCTCGCGGTGCTGCGTGGCGGTGCCGTCAACTCCGACGGCGCGAGCAACGGCCTGACCGCACCGAACGGCCCCTCCCAGGCCCGCGTCATCACCGCGGCGCTCGCCGCCGCCGGGGTTCGCGCCGCCGACGTCGACGTGGTGGAGGCGCACGGTACCGGCACTCCCCTGGGCGACCCGATCGAGGCCCGCGCCCTGATCGACGTTTACGGGTCCTCCCGGCCCGCGGGGAACGGCCTGCTGATCGGCTCGGTGAAGTCCAATATCGGCCACACCCAGGCCGCCTCGGGTGCTGCCGGCCTGATGAAGCTCATCCTCGCCCTGCGGCACGAGGAGCTGCCCCGGACCCTGCACGCCGACGAGCCCACCCCGGAGATCGACTGGAAGGACTCCGGGATCCGCCTGGCAACCGCCAACACCCCCTGGCCCCGCGGCGAACGGGTCCGCCGAGCGGCGGTGTCCTCCTTCGGCGTCAGCGGTACCAACGCCCACCTGATCGTCGAGGAGGCCCCCGAGCCTCTTGAGCCCCCGGCGGCCGAGTCCTCGGCTCCCGTCGCCGACCAACTGCCCGGCGCGGCCGAGCCGGTGACCGCGCTGGTGCTGTCCGCCGCGAGCACGGACGCGGTGCGACGCGTGGCCGCCGACGTGACCCGGCTCGCCTCCGACACCGCCGTCGACCCGACGGCCCTCGGCGCGGCCCTCGCCACGGCCCGGACCGGACTGCCGGAGCGCGCCGTCGTCATCGGCCGGGGCCGCGACGAACTCCTCGCGGGCCTCGCCGCCGTCACCGACGGACTGCCCTCGCACTCCGTACGGCACAACCGCACGCTCGACACCCGGCAGCCCGTCTTCGTCTTCCCCGGACAGGGCGCCCAGTGGTCCGGCATGGCGGCCGGCATGCTGGAGCAGAGCGCCGCGTTCCGCGCCGAGTTCACCGCGTGCTCCGAGGCCCTGGAGCCGTTCACCGGCTGGTCGCTGCTGCGGCTGCTGGCCGACGACGACCCCTCGGCACTGACCCGCGTCGACGTCGTACAGCCCGCGCTGTGGGCGACCTATGTCGCGCTGGCCGCCGTATGGCGCGCGCATGGTGTGACGCCCGCCGCGGTGATCGGGCACAGCCAGGGCGAGATCGCCGCCGCCCACGTCGCCGGCGCCCTGACCCGTACCGACGCGGCCCGCGTGGTCGCCCTGCGCAGCCGGGCGATCCGGGGTCTGTCCGCCCGCGGCGGTATGGCCTCGGTGGCGCTGCCGCTGCCCGCGGCGCGCAGACTGATCGCCGGTCATGGGCCCGCGGTGGAGGTCGCCGCCGTCAACGGGCCGGCCAACACGGTGCTGACCGGCGACGCGGACGCACTCGACGAGATCGTCCGCCGGGCCGTCGAGAAGCGGGTCCGGGCCAAGCGCATCGACGTCGACTACGCCTCCCACTGCGCCCACGTCGACGCCCTCCGGGGGGAGATCCTGGAGGTGCTCGCGCCGGTCAGCGCCCGCAGACCCGCGGTCCCCATGTATTCCACGGTCGATCTGGACTGGGTCCGCGAAGGCACCGTCGACGCCGAGTACTGGTACCGCAACCTGCGCCAGCCCGTCCGCTTCGTGGAGGGCGTGACCACCCTGATCACCGCAGGGTTCGGGGCGTTCATCGAGGTCAGCCCGCACCCCGTGGCGACGCCCGCGATCACCGAGACCATCGAGGTGGCGGGTGGGTCCGCCGTCGCCCTCGGCACCCTGCGCAGGGACGAGGGCGGCTACGAGCGGTTCGCCACGGCGCTGGCCGGGGCGTACACCCACGGGGTGCCGGTCGACTGGACCCCCCTGTGGACCGGCGGACCGCACCCGCGCGTCGCCCTGCCCACCTACCCCTTCGCCCGCACCCGTCACTGGCTCGACGAGTCCGTCCGCGAGGGGCTGCACGCGGCACCCCGCGCCGAGAACTACCGCATCGCGTGGGAGCCTCGCCCCGACGGCAGGCAGGACGTGACCGCCGCCGGACGCTGGGTGGTCCTCGTCCCGGCCGACGGAACGGCGCTCGCCGCCCGGCTGGCCGACGCGGTCCGCCGACGCGGCCTGACCGTCGACGAGCTCGTCGTGCCCGAAGACCTCACCCGCGAGCAGTTGCGCGCCCTGCTCCGCCAAGGGCCGCCGGCCGAGGCCGACATCATCGTGTCGCTGTTGTCCCGGGACGGGCGCACCGACCCCTCGACCCCGCAGGCGCAGCATGGCCTGGCCACCACCGTCCGCGCCGTCCAGGCCCTGGCCGACATCGGCAGCACCGTGCCGCTGTGGCTGCTCACCACGGGAGCCCAGCACGTCGCCGACGTCCCGGCCACCGCCCCCTTCGCCGCGCAGACCTGGGGCTTCGGCAAGGTCGTCGCCATGGAGCACCCGGAGCTCTGGGGCGGCATGATCGACCTGCCGGCACCCGACCGGATCGACGACGCCGATCTGGACGCCGCGGTGTCCGCGATCGCGCCGTCCGACGACGAGGACCAGATGGCGATCCGCGGCGGCCGGGTGCTGGTACGCCGGATCGAGCAGTGGGCACCGACTGCGGGCGGCGACTGGCGGCCGGAAGGGACCGTCCTGGTCACCGGCGGCACCGGCGCACTCGGTACCCACACCGCCCGATGGCTCGCCGGCCGGGGCGCTGACCGCATCGTGCTGACCGGCCGACGCGGCACCGCCACCCCGGGCATGCCCGAGCTGGTCGCCGAACTCGGTGACCAGGGCGTCACGGTGGACGTCGTGGCGTGCGACATCGCCGACCGCGACGCCGTGCGGGACCTGCTCGACGGCTACCGCGCCCAAGGCGCGCCCATCCGCACCGTCCTGCACGGCGCGGGCACCGGCGAGCTGGTCTCGGTGCTCGACGTGGACCTGGACGACTTCGCGGAGATCCTGCGGGCCAAGGTGCTCGGTGCCCGAAACCTCGTCGCCCTCCTCGACCCCGAGGACGTGCACGCGCTGGTCTTCTACTCGTCCATCGCCGGGGTGTGGGGCAGCGGGGACCACAGCTCGTACGCCGCAGCCAACGCGTTCCTCGACGCCTACGCCCAGCAGCTCGCCGCCGCGGGCTGGCCGGCCGCCTCGATGGCCTGGGGCGTGTGGCAGCCCTCCGACGTGGCCGGCAACGGCGGCATGTCCTCGCATGTCGACACCACTGCCCTGCGCCGCCGCGGAGTGAAGACCATGCGCGCCGACTCCGCCCTCGACCGCATGGGCGCCGCGCTCGCCGCGCACACCCCGCACGCCGTGATCGCCGACATCGACTGGGACCGCTTCCTCGACGTGGTCTCCGGAACCGGGCAGCGCCCGCTGTTCGCCCGCCTGGCCAAGGACGACGACCCCGCACAAGACCGTGCCGATACGGGGGACTTCACCAGGGAGCTCGACGGGCTGGCCGGCCCGGAGCGCCGGCAGCGGCTGCTGGACCTGGTGCGCGCCGTCACCGCCGCCGCCCTCGGCCACACCGACGCCGGCGTCATCGACCCGGACGTCGCGTTCAAGGACCACGGCATCACCTCGATCACCGCGGTCGAACTCCGCAACCGGCTCGCTCGGCGCACCGGACTGACGCTGCCCGCCTCCCTCGTCTACGACCACCCCAGCCCTGCGGCCGTCGCCGCCGTCCTCGATGCCACCCTGAGCGGCCCCGACGACACCCCGGCGACCGA
Source organism: Streptomyces sp. CT34 (assembly GCF_000805335.1). Classification (GTDB taxonomy): domain Bacteria; phylum Actinomycetota; class Actinomycetes; order Streptomycetales; family Streptomycetaceae; genus Streptomyces. Next base: position 7,807,528 of record NZ_KN708638.1, read on the forward strand.
TCCGCAGACCCTGCTCGACGCCCTCGAGCGGCAGCTCGGCACCGCAGCGGGCGCACCGGACGCCGGTACCGGCATCGCGCGCCGGCTCCGGCAACTGCTGCGCCAGATCGAGGCACCCGCGGGGACCGGGCCGGGCGCGGTGCTCACCGAGGAGTCCTCCGCCCAGGACGTCGTGGACTTCATCGAACAGGAACTCGACATCTGACCGCTCCGCCCGCCCGCTCCGCCCCGCCGCGCGCACCGCTCTCGCAAGGAGATCCGCACATGGTCGAACAAGACAAGCTCCTCGGGTACCTCAAGCGGGTGTCGGCCGAGCTGCAACGCACCAGGACCGAGCTGGACGCCGTCCGCGACGCCGCGCACGAGCCGATCGCCGTCGTCGGCATCGGCTGCCGTTACCCCGGCGGCGCCCACACCCCGGAGGCGCTGTGGCGGATCTTCGCCGACGGCCGGGACGTCATCGGCGCCTTTCCCACCGACCGCGGCTGGGACCTGAACGACTTCTTCGACCCCGATCCCGACGCCGAGGGCCGCAGCTACGCCCGCGAGGGCGGATTCCTCACGGAAGCGGGCCACTTCGACCCCGAGTTCTTCGGGATCAGCCCGCGCGAGGCGCTGGCCATGGACCCGCAGCAGCGGCTGCTCCTGGAGACCGCGTGGGAGGCGATCGAGTCCGGCGGGGTCGACCCCTTCGGCCTCAAGGGCAGCCGCACCGGCGTCTTCGTCGGGGCGATGAGCCAGTGCTACGACCGCCAGACCGACCAGCCCCCGGCCGGCCTCGAAGGGCTGCTGCTGCTCGGCGGCGTCACCAGCGTCGCCTCCGGCCGCATCGCGTACACCCTCGGCCTTGAGGGCCCCGCGCTGACCGTCGACACCGCCTGCTCGTCCTCTCTCGTCAGCCTGCACCTGGCCTGCCAGTCGCTGCGCAGCGGCGCCAGCGACTTCGCCCTGGCCGGCGGCGCCGCCGTGATGGCGCTGCCGGACGCCTTCTCCGGCTTCTCCCGGCAGCGCGTCCTGGCCAAGGACGGCCGCTGCAAGGCGTTCTCGGCGGACGCCGACGGCATGGGCATGGCCGAGGGCGTCGGCATGCTGTTCCTGTGCCGCGCCGCCGACGCCCGCCGGCGCGGCCTGGAGATCCTCGCGCTGATCAGGGGCAGCTCCGTCAACTCGGACGGCGCCAGCAACGGCCTCACCGCCCCCAACGGCCCCTCGCAGGTCCGGGTGATCCGCGACGCGCTGCGCGACGCCGGCCTGCCCTCCGGGGCCGTCGACGCCGTCGAGACCCACGGCACCGGAACCGAACTCGGCGACCCCATCGAGGCACAGGCGCTCCTGGAGGGCTACGGCTCCGGGCGCGCCGCCGACCGCCCGCTGTGGCTCGGCTCCGCCAAGTCCAACATCGGGCACAGCCAGGCCGCCGCCGGAGTCGTCGGCGTGATCAAGATGGTCATGGCGATGCGGCACCGCACCCTCCCGCGCACCCTGCACGCCGACCGGCCCACCGGGCACGTCGACTGGACCGGCCCCCTCCAACTGCTCGACCGGCCGCGCCCCTGGGAGCCGGCCACCGACGGCGAGGGGCCCGCGCCGCGCCGGGCCGCCGTCTCCGCGTTCGGCATCAGCGGCACCAACGCCCACCTGATCCTGGAAGAGGCACCCCCGCAACGGATGCCGGAAGAGGCCGCGGCCGACGCCGGAGCGCCCGCATCCCAGGAGCCCGCCGCGGACGCCGTCGCCTGGCCCCTGTCCGCCCGTACGGCGGCCGGCGTACGGGCGCAGGCCGGCCGGCTGGCCACCTGGGCGCGCGAACACCCCCAGGCCGACGCCCGGCAGGTCGCCCACACACTGGCCCGGCGCCCGCGGTTCGACCACCGTGCCGTCGCCGTCGGCGACTCGCTGGAGGACGTCGCCGCCACACTCTCCCGCCTCGCCGCCGGAGAGGCGGGGCCCCCCACCGTCCTGGGCACGGCCCGCCAAGAGCCTCGGGTCACCATGCTGTTCTCCGGGCAGGGCGCCCAACGCGTCGGTGCCGGCCGCACGTTGTACGAGCGCTTCCCGGTCTTCCGGGCCGCCCTCGACGAGGTGGCCGCGGAGTGCGACCGGTATCTCGAAACCCCGCTGCTCGACGTGCTGTTCGCCGACCCCGGGACCCCGGCCGCCACGCTGATCGACCGCACGGACTACACCCAGCCCTGCCTGTTCGCCGTGGAGACCGCCCTGTACCACCTGGTCCGGTCGTTCGGCATCGCACCGGCCCATCTGCTGGGCCACTCGATCGGCGAGATCACCGCCGCCCACGCGGCGGGCGTACTGGATCTGCCCGACGCCACACGTCTCGTGTGCGCCCGCGGACGCCTCATGGAGTCGGTGGCCACCGAAGGAACGATGTACGCGCTGCGCGCCGCCGAGGAGGACGTGGCCGCGCTGCTGGCCGACCGGGACGACGTCGCGATCGCCGCGGTCAACGGCCCGCGGGCGGTGGCCATTTCGGGGGAGCGCTCCGCAGTGGCCGAGGTGGCCGCCCAGGCCCGGGACCGGGGCATCAAGACCCGCGAACTCAACGTCAGCCACGCCTTCCACTCGCCGCTGATGGACCCCATCCTGGAAGAGTTCACCGCCATCGCCGCCGGCCTCACCTTCCGGCCGCCCCGGACACCGGTGATCTCCAACGTCACCGGCGCCGTCGCCACCGCCGAGGACCTCACCTCCCCCCGGTACTGGACCCGCCACCTGCGGGAGGCGGTGCGCTTCCACGACGGGCTGATGCAGGCGCGCGCCGCGGGCACCGACGTGCTGCTGGAACTCGGCCCCGACGCACCGCTGACCGGCCTCGCCTCGGCCGCCCTGGACGAGGCCGGGCCGGCAGCCGCCCCGGACGACGCCGGTCCGCTCACCGCCGCCGCCCTGCGGCGCGACCTGCCCGAGGACGCGTCCATCCTGCTGCTCGCGGGCACCGCCCACACCACAGGCGTCCCCGTCGACTGGGACGCCGTACTGCCCGGAGACGCGGCCCCGGCGTTCGGGCTCCCCACCTACCCGTTCGCCGGACAGCACTACTGGCTGCCCGCCGGCCACCCCGGTGCCGAACCGCAGGACCTGGGCCTCGCCCCCGTCGCGCACCCGCTGCTCGGTGCCGCGCTGCGGCTGCCCGGCACCGCCACCACGGTCCTCACCGGCCGGATCTCCACCCGGACCCACCCCTGGCTCGCGGACCACGTCATCCTCGGCCAGGCCATCGTCCCGGCCACCGCGGTGCTGGAGCTCATCAGGGCCGCCGGCACGGTCCTCGCCGCAGACCACGTCATCGAGTCCCTCGGCGTCGAGCGCCCCCTCGTCCTGCCGGAGCGGGGTGCCCTCGACCTGACGATCGTGGCCGAACCCGGCACGGAACCCGGCACCGATCCTGGCACGGACGAACCCACCTGGACCGTCACCCTCACCTCCCGGCACAGCCAGGACACCGAGGAACAGCGGCACGCCGTCGCCGTACTCCGCGCCGAAACCGCAACACCCCACGCCGACTTCGCCGAACTGCGCGACTGGGACCTCACCGACGCGACCCCCGCCGATGTCGCCGGCCACTACACCCGCATGGCCAACGCCGGCCTGGACTACGGCCCTGCCTTCCGCGCCCTGCGCGAGGCGTGGACCCGCGGGACCGACCTCCTCGGCGTCGTCGCACTGGACCCCGCCACCGACACCGACGGATACGGCACCCACCCGGCCCTTCTCGACTCCGTACTCCAGGCCATCGGACTGACCACGACGGACGACGCACCGCAGGTCCGCGTCCCGTTCCACTTCTCCGGAGCAGCGCAGCACGGCCCGGCCGGCACCCGGCACCGTTTCCTGATCCGGTACGCGGACGACGGAACCGCCCGCGTCCTGATCGCCACAGAGGACGGCGCCCCGGTCGCCTCGGTGGCCGGCCTCACCCTGCGCCCCGTGGACCACGCCCAGTTCACCGACGTCTCCTGGCGCGTCAGGCCGCTGCTGTACGAGATCACCTGGCAGCCGGCCCCCGAGCCCGCGGGCGCCCTGCCGCTGCGCATCGCCACCGTCGGCTCCGTGTCCCCCGGTCTCGTACGCGCCTGGGACGCCGCAGGACACACCGTCGACGCCCGGCCCTCGCTCACGGACACCGCCGACGCCGACCGCGTCGTCCTCGCCCCACCGATCGCACCGGGCGAGCCGCTCGACACCGGCCGCGCCCGGGACGCCATCGCCGAGGCCCTGCGCGCCGTGCAGGAGTGGCTCACCGCCGACCGCCCCGGACAGCTGTGGATCGTCACGCCCGACGCGGCCGATCCGGCCGTCGCGGGGGTGCACGGACTGCTGCGCAGCGCGGAGACCGAACACCCCGGGTGCTTCACCGTCGCCGGCACCGACGGCGCCGAGGACTCCGACACCGCTCTGGCCCGCGCCGTCGCCGCGGGCAGCGACGAACGCGAACTCGCCGTTCACCGGGGCGTGTTGCTCGTGCCCCGGCTCGCCAGGGCCCCCCTCCCCACCCCGCCCCACGATGGCCGGACCCTCGACGGCACCGTCCTGATCAGCGGCGGCACCGGCTCCATCGGCTCCCTGGTGGCCCGGCACATCGCCGAGCGGTACCGGCCCGAGCGGATCGTCCTCACCAGCCGGCGTGGCTCCGCAGCACCCGGCGCCGAGGACCTGGTGGACGACCTGCGCGCCGCCGGCTGCGACGTCAGCCTGGTCGCCTGCGACCTCGCCGCCCCGGACGCCGTCGACACACTCCGGCACGCGATCGGCGACCCGACGGTCCTGTCCGCAATCGTGCATGTCGCGGGCACGACCGCCGACGCACTCCTGACCGACCTCGACACCTCGGACATCGCGGCCGTGTTCGACCCCAAGGTGCACGGCGCCGCGGCCCTGTGCGCCCTGAGCGCCGAGGCCCCCGACGCGCGGATCGTGCTGTTCTCCTCTGCGGCGGGCGCCCTCGGCAACGCCGGCCAGGCCAACTACGCGGCCGCCAACAGCGTCCTCGACGCCCTCGCCGACCACCTCTCCGCGCAGGGCCGCAGCGCCACCTCCCTGGCCTGGGGCCTCTGGGAGCAGCACGGCGGCATGACGGACACGGTCTCCGACGCCGACCTCGCCCGCTTCGCGCGCACCGGCGTCACACCGATCGGCCCGGCCGCCGCGCTGGCCGTCCTTGACCTGGTGCTGTCCGACGACCGCCCCCGTCTCGTGCCCCTCTCCCTGGACACCGGCACCCTCGCCGCCACCGGCACCGTGCCCGCCGTCCTCTCCCTCCTGGTCACCCCCGCGACCACCGCCGCGGCGGAACAAGCGGACGACACCGATGAGTTCCGCGCATCCCTCGCGCTCCTGTCCGGCGAGGAACGACTCGATGCCCTCACCGACGAGGTACGCACACAGGTCGCCATGATCCTCGGCTACGACGACCCGGAACAGGTGCCCGTCGGGCGCGGCCTGCTGGAGCTCGGCATGACCTCGCTCACCGCCGTCGACCTGCGCAACCGGCTCTCCCGGCGCACCGGCCTGTCGCTGCCCGCGACGCTGGTGTTCGACTACCCGACGGCCGGTGAGCTGGCCGACTTCCTGCATCGGGAACTCCCCGACACCGCGGACACCGGAGCCGCTGCCGGGCGGGAACTGCTCGACGAAGTCGAACGGCTCATCGCCCGGCTCGGCGACCCCGCCCACCGCGAAGCCCTCCTCAACCGTATGCGCGCACTGCTACGCACCCACGACACCGACCACCACGACACCGACCACGCGGACGACGACATCGCCGACGCCACCGCAGACGAGATCTTCGGGCTGCTCGACAGCGAGCTCAAGGACTCCTGACCCACAGGCCCCCGCCCCCCACCCCCTCAGTACCAACAGGACCACCCCCACCCCCTCAGTTGAGAGAAAAGCGAGGGTTTTCACCATGGCTGATGAGACCAAGTACCTGGACTACCTCAAGCGCGCGACCTCCGACCTGAGGGCGGCCAAGCGACGCATTCACGAGTACGAGGAACGAGCCAGCGAGCCGATCGCCATTGTGGGTGTGGGGTGCCGTTTCCCGGGTGGTGTGGTGTCGCCGGAGGGGTTGTGGGAGCTGGTGGTGTCGGGCACGGATGCGGTGTCGGGTTTTCCGACCGACCGTGGCTGGGATGTTTCGGAGCTCTTCGACGAGGATCCGGAGGCGGTGGGCAGGTCGTACGCCCGCGAGGGCGGTTTCGTGCGGGATGCCGGCTTGTTCGACGCGGATTTCTTCGGGATCAATCGGCGTGAGGCGTTGGCGATGGATCCGCAGCAGCGGTTGTTGCTGGAGTGCTCGTGGGAGGCGGTCGAGCGGGCGGGGATGGATCCGCTGGGGCTTCGGGGGAGCAAGACCGGTGTCTACACCGGCCTGATGCACCACGATTACAGCCCTGCCATCGACGCCGTCCCTGCCGAGATGGAGGGATACGTCGGCAACGGCAGCCTCGGCAGTGTGGCGTCGGGCCGGGTGGCCTACACGCTGGGCCTGGAAGGCCCCGCCGTCACCGTGGATACGGCGTGCTCGTCGTCGCTGGTCGCGGTGCACATGGCGGTCAACGCACTGCGGGCGGGGGAGTGCTCGCTGGCATTGGCGGGTGGCGCCACGATCATGTCCACACCTGGCCCGTTCATCGAGTCCAGCCGCCAGCGCGGCATGTCACCCGACGGCCGCTGCAAGTCCTACTCCGACTCCGCCGACGGCATGGGCTGGGGCGAGGGCGTGGGTGTGCTGGTGCTGGAGCGGTTGTCGGATGCGGTGGCTGCGGGGCGTCGGGTGTTGGCGGTGGTGCGTGGGTGCGCCGTGAACCAGGACGGTGCGTCCTCGACGCTGACGGCACCCCGAGGCCCGGCGCAGCGGGCGGTGGTCGAGCGGGCGCTGGCAGCCGCGGGGGTTGAGCCGGGTGATGTGGATGTGGTCGAGGGGCATGGGACGGGGACCCGGTTGGGGGACCCGATGGAGGTCTCGGCGCTGCAGGCGGTGTATGGGCGTCGTCGTGGTGCGGGGGTGGGTCCGTTGTGGTTGGGTTCGGTGAAGTCGAACATCGGGCATGCGCAGGCGGCTGCCGGGGTGGCCGGGATCATCAAGGTGGTCGGTGCGTTTGCGCATGATGTGTTGCCGGCGACGTTGCATGCGGGACGGCCGTCTTCTGCGGTGGAGTGGGATGGTGGCGGTGTCGAGCTGTTGCGGGAGGCGCGGCCGTGGGAGCGGGATCCGCAGCGTCCGCGTCGGGCGGGCGTGTCCTCGTTCGGCATCAGCGGCACCAACGCGCATGTGATTCTGGAGGAACCGCCGGTACCGGCCGAGCCGGTGGCGGATGGTGCCGCCGACATCGACGATGCCGGCTCCGTCGTGTGGCGGTTGTCGGCGAAGTCGTCCGTGGCGTTGCGTGCGCAGGCCGCCCGCATGGGCGAGTACGTCGCGGCTTCCTCGGACGCTGACAGCGTGGCGGGGCTTCGGCGGATCGCCACCGCGTTGGATGGCCGGAGCCGTTTCGCGCATCGGGCGACGATCATCACCACGCCGACCGAGAACGCTCCCGAGGTAAAGGCGGGTGTCGTGCGGGCGTTGGAGACGCTGGCCTTTGACGAGGGTCTGGCGTTGGAGGGGCCTGCTTCGGCCCGGGCGGTGGATGCGGGCACCGGGTTGGTTACGGGTGGTGCTGGGGCTGGTTCGGGTGTGGTGTGGCAGTTCTCCGGTCAGGGGACGTTGCGGCCGGAGGGCCTTGGCCGGCTGTGGGAGGTCCCAGACCTGGCACCGCACCTGGATGCGGCCGTGGCGGTGATGGATGAGTTCGCCGGTTTCCCGGTGCGGGAGGTGCTGGTAGGCGGTGCCGGGGATCTGTCGCGGACGGGGTATGCGCAGGTGGCGCTGTTCGTGGTGCAGGTGGCGTTGGTGGGCTGGCTGCGCGAGCGGGGGCAGCGCCCGGATGCGGTGATGGGGCATTCGGTGGGTGAGTTCGCCGCGATGTGGGCGGCCGGGGTGTGGGAACTGGCCGACGCGGCGGCGTTGGTGGCCGAGCGAGCCCGGCTGATGGAAGCCCTCCCCGACGGCGGCGCGATGATCGCCGTCCACGCCACCGCTGAGGAGGTCGAAGCCCAGCTGGCTTTTGCTCCCCGGTCAGCGATTGCGGCGGTCAACGGGCCGGAGAGCACGGTGCTTTCGGGTCCGGAGGACGAGGTGTCGGCGGTGGCCGAGTTCTTCCGCAGTCAGGGGCGTAAGACGAGTCGGCTGCGGGTCTCGCACGCCTTCCACTCCCCGCTGATGGAACCGGCCGCCGCCGAATTCCGCACGTTCGCCGAGCGGTTCAGCTTCCGTGAGCCGAGCGTGCCGTTCTACTCCACCCAGACCGGTACCCAGGCCACCACGGTGGACGCGGAGTACGTGGCCACACACATCACCAACCCGGTGCTCTACCACCAGGCACTGACCGCCGTCGCCGAGCCGACGGACATGTTCGTGGAGGTCGGCCCGGACACCACCCTGACCGCCCTTGCCCGCACGGCCCGCCCACAGGCGGCGGCGATACCCCTGCTCACAGCGGCCTCGGACACGACCCCGACCCACACCCTCACCCTCGCCCTGCACACCCTCACCCACGGCCAGACGCCCGAGCCGTCCCCGGCCGGTTCGACGTCGACGAACACCACGCCCCCGTACACCGACCTGCCGACCTACCCCTTCCAGCGCACGCACTACTGGCTGACGCCCGCCCAGAGGGCGCACGCGAGTCTGTCGGCGGCTGAGCATCCGTTGCTGGACGGGATGACGGAGTTGCCGGGTAGTGGGGCGGTGTTGTTCACGGGTCGGGTGAGTGTCAGGTCGCATCCGTGGCTGGCGGAGCATCGGGTGCATGGCCGGGTGCTGGTGCCGGGGACGGCGTTGGTGGAGCTGGCAGCCTGGGTGGGTACAGGGCTCGAAGTGCCGGCCGTGGACGAGCTGGTGGTCAAGGCTCCGGTCGTCCTGGACGACGACGAGGCGCTGGTGCTCCAGGTACTCGTGGGCGCCGTAGAGGAGTCCGGCACGCGCACCCTCACTGTTCACAGCCACCCCGCCTCCGGCAGCGACCCCGTCGAGTGGACCGAGCACCTGACCGGAGTGCTGGCGCCGGAATCGGGGACCGCACCGAAGAAGTGGGAGGCCCGCCCGGGCTCCACCACCTCGATGGACGGTCTGTACGAGCGGCTTGCCGACTTCGGGCTGGACTACGGTCCGTTGTTCCGTGGGCTGCGGTCGGTGGCGCGGGACGGCCGGACGGTGGTCGGCCGGGTGGAGATGGACGAGGCATACGAGAACGCCGCCGGGTTCGCCTTGCATCCCGCGCTGTTCGACGCCGCCCTGCACACCATCGCCGCCACCGCCGAGCACGACAGGGGGGACGAGCCCCAGGCCATCCGCCTCCCCTTTGCCTGGAAAGGCGTCCGTGTCCACGGCGCCGCGGAGCGCGCCGTCCGCGTCTTGGTCCGGCAGCTGTCACCGCAGTCGTACGGCCTGCAACTGCTGTCGACCGAAGGCGAACTGGTCGTATCCGTCGAGGAGTTGACGGTTGCGGAGGTGACCGCGCAGCAGATAGCGGCTGCCGGCGCGCACAGAGCTGGGCAGCCCCTGCTGGTCCCTGTCTGGCGGCCCGCGGCTCTGACGGCCCCGGCCGAGTCCGACCGTTGGTCGAGTGTGGGTTTCGACGGCGAGATCGGGTTCGGCTCCGCGGATTCGCTGGAGGCGGCTGTGGGGGCCGGGGCCAGGGTCGTGGTGTATGGACTCGGGTCGGCTGCCGACGGGGATGGGGTGTTGTGGCCGACCGCCGGTGCGGTGCACGAGGCGGTCGGTGAGGCGCTGGATGTGGTGTGCCGTTGGCTGGCGGTGGCGTCGGAGGATCAGCGGCTGGTGGTGGTGTCGCGGTGGGCGGCCGGGGTGGAGGGCGACCCGGTCGTGGATCCGGCATCGGCGGCGGCGTTGGGGTTGTTGCGCAGTGCGCAGGCGGAACACCCGGGCCGCATCGCGTTGGTGGACGTGGATGACGATCCTCGCTCCTGGCAGGCGTTGACGCGCGTGCCGTTCGCCGCCGAGCCGCAGAGCGCGATACGCGAGGGCACCCTGAAGGTCGCCCGCCTGGTGGCCGCGCCAGAGCAACAGGCCGTGAGTGAGGCACCGTTCGGTTCGGGCACGGTGCTGGTCACCGGTGCCGGGGGCCAGTTGGGGCGGGTGATCGCACGCCATCTCGTGGTGACACACGGCGTGCGCGACCTACTGCTGCTGAGCCGGTCGGGCACGGCATCGACGTCGGTGACCGGCCTGCGGGACGAACTCTCCGAGCTGGGCGCCCAAGTGGCAGTGGCCGCCTGCGACGTTGCCCATGGCGACGAGGTGCGCTCCGTTCTGGCCGGCTACGACGGTGACATCACCGGAATCGTCCACTCGGCGGGTGTGCTGGATGACGGGTTCGTTGAGTCGCTGACGGCGGAGCGGGTGTCGGCGGTGCTGCGCCCGAAGGTGGACGCAGTACTCAACCTGCACGACGTCGCCAACGAACTCGGCCTCGACCTGGCGAACTTCGTCGTCTTCTCCTCCGCCGCGTCCCTTCTCGGCTCGCCGGGCCAGGGGAGTTATGCGGCGGCGAACGCGTTCCTGAACGAGTTTGCGCGGGTCCGGTCGGCTGCGGACGTGCCGACGCTGGCGTTGAACTGGGGCCTGTGGGAGGCGTCCGGAGGCGACGCGGGTATGGCTTCCGGGCTGTCGGCGGAGGACCTCGCGCGGCTCCGCAGGTCGGGCTTTGTCCCACTCGCGGTGGAGGACGGGCTTGGTCTGTTCGACCGGGCGCTGGCGGGTGGGGCTCCCGTGGTGGTGCCGATCGGGCTGGACCGTCCGGCGTTGGGAAGATCAGCCGAAGTGCCTGCCGTGCTAAGGGAGTTGGTGCCGTCATCAGCACGCGCCGGACGCCGCAACGGTCACCGCGAGGACAGGGGGTTTGTGCAGCGGCTGCGGGGTCTGGATGCGGCGGAGCGGCGTGAGCGCGTGCTGGAGCTGGTGATCGGTGCGGCCACGGGTGTGCTGGGCCGCTCGGCCGATGCGGCAATCGACGCCGACGTGTCGTTCTCGGGTCTGGGCTTCGACTCGCTGACCGCGCTGGAGTTGCGCAACCGGCTGGGCGGAGCGGTCGGTCAGACACTCTCGGCGTCGTTGATCTTCGACTACCCCGACGCCCGAAGCCTGACCGACTACCTCCTCGAACTCCTCGCCGCCGAGGAACCGTCAGCCCCCGTGCAGGTGACGCCCCAGACCGCGACGGACGACGAGCCGATCGCCATTGTGGGTGTGGGGTGCCGTTTCCCGGGTGGTGTGGTGTCGCCGGAGGGGTTGTGGGAGCTGGTGGTGTCGGGCACGGATGCGGTGTCGGGTTTTCCGACCGACCGTGGCTGGGATGTTTCGGAGCTCTTCGACGAGGATCCGGAGGCGGTGGGCAGGTCGTACGCCCGCGAGGGCGGTTTCGTGCGGGATGCCGGCTTGTTCGACGCGGATTTCTTCGGGATCAATCGGCGTGAGGCGTTGGCGATGGATCCGCAGCAGCGGTTGTTGCTGGAGTGCTCGTGGGAGGCGGTCGAGCGGGCGGGGATGGATCCGCTGGGCCTTCGGGGGAGCAAGACCGGTGTCTACACCGGGTTGATGTACCACGACTACGGCACGCGGATCCCGGAGTACCCCGCTGATCTCGAAGGCTTCGTCGGCACGGGTGTCGCGGGCAGTGTGGCGTCGGGTCGTGTGGCTTACACGCTGGGTCTGGAAGGACCGGCACTGACGGTGGATACGGCGTGCTCGTCGTCCTTGGTTGCGGTGCATATGGCGGTCAATGCGCTGCGGGCGGGGGAGTGCTCGATGGCGTTGGCGGGCGGTGCCACGATCATGTCCACCCCCGGTGCCTTCATCGAGTTCTCGCGGCAGCGGGGGCTGTCGCCGGACGGCCGGTGCAAGGCGTTCGCGGAGGAGGCCGATGGTGTCGGCTGGGGCGGGGGCGGGGGCGTGCTGATGCTGGAGCGGTTGTCGGATGCGGTGGCTGCGGGGCGTCGGGTGTTGGCGGTGGTGCGTGGGTGCGCCGTGAACCAGGATGGTGCGTCCTCGACGCTGACGGCGCCGCGGGGTCCGGCGCAGCGGGCGGTGGTCGAGCGGGCGCTCGCAGCCGCCGGTGTCGAGGCCGGTGACGTGGACGTCGTCGAGGGCCATGGGACGGGGACCCGACTCGGGGACCCGATGGAGGTCTCGGCACTGCAGGCGGTGTATGGGCGTCGTCGTGGTGCGGGGGAGGGGCCGTTGTGGTTGGGTTCGGTGAAGTCGAACATCGGGCATGCGCAGGCGGCTGCCGGGGTGGCCGGGATCATCAAGGTGGTCGGTGCGTTTGCGCATGATGTGTTGCCGGCGACGTTGCATGCGGGACGGCCGTCTTCTGCGGTGGAGTGGGATGGTGGCGGTGTCGAGCTGTTGCGGGAGGCGCGGCCGTGGGAGCGGGATCCGCAGCGTCCGCGCCGGGCGGGCGTCTCGTCCTTCGGCATCAGCGGCACCAACGCACACCTCATCCTCGAAGAACCCCCGCGGCCTGTCGAGTTGTCGGCCGAGGGCGATGCCGACGATGGCGATCCCCTCGTGTGGCGGTTGTCGGCGAAGTCGTCCGTGGCGTTGCGTGCGCAGGCCGCCCGCATGGCCGACTTCTTGGCAGACACGCCTGACGCGCAGGGCCTATCCGGTTTGCGTGGGATCGGCGCGGCGTTGGATGGCCGGAGCCGTTTCGGGCGTCGGGCGACGATCGTTGCGACGCCGGGTGAGGATGCCGTCGAGGTGCGGGCCGGTCTTGTGCGGGCGTTGGAGACGCTGGCCTTTGACGAGGGTCTGGCGTTGGAGGGGCCTGCTTCGGCCCGGGCGGTGGATGCGGCCACTGGGTTGGTTACGGGTGGTGCTGGGGCTGGTTCGGGTGTGGTGTGGCAGTTCTCCGGTCAGGGGACGTTGCGGCCGGAGGGTCTTGGGCGGTTGTGGGAGGTCCCGGACCTGGCACCGCATCTGGATGCGGCTGTGGCGGTGATGGATGAGTTCGCCGGTTTCCCGGTGCGGGAGGTGCTGGCCGGCGGTGCCGGGGATCTGTCGCGGACGGGGTATGCGCAGGTGGCGCTGTTCGTGGTGCAGGTGGCGTTGGTGGGCTGGCTGCGCGAGCGGGGGCAGCGTCCGGATGCGGTGATGGGGCATTCGGTGGGTGAGTTCGCCGCGATGTGGGCGGCCGGGGTGTTGGAACTGGCTGACGCGGCGGCGTTGGTGGCCGAGCGAGCCCGGCTGATGGAAGCCCTCCCCGACGGCGGCGCGATGATCGCCGTGAACGCATCTCCGCGTGAGGTGGAGGAGCAGTTGGCAGGGCTGTCGCGCTCGTCCGTCGCGGCGGTCAACGGGCCGGAGAGCACGGTGCTTTCGGGTCCGGAGGACGAGGTGTCGGCGGTGGCCGAGTTCTTCCGCAGTCAGGGGCGTAAGACGAGTCGGCTGCGGGTCTCGCACGCCTTCCACTCCCCGCTGATGGAACCGGCCGCCGCCGAATTCCGCACGTTCGCCGAGCGGTTCAGCTTCCGTGAGCCGAGCGTGCCGTTCTACTCCACCCAGACCGGTACCCAGGCCACCACGGTGGACGCGGAGTACGTGGCCACACACATCACCAACCCGGTGCTCTACCACCAGGCACTGAACGCCATCGCCGAGCCGACGGACATGTTCGTGGAGGTCGGCCCGGACACCACCCTGACCGCCCTGGCCCGCACGGCCCGCCCACAGGCGGCGGCGATACCCCTGCTGGCCTCCGCCCCGAACACTGCCCCCGGCCACACCCTCACCCTCGCCCTGCACACCCTCACCCACGGCCAGACGCCCGAGCCGTCCCCGGCCGGTTCGACGTCGACGAACACCACGCCCCCGTACACCGACCTGCCGACCTACCCCTTCCAGCGCACGCACTACTGGCTGACGCCCGCCCAGAGGGCGCACGCGAGTCTGTCGGCGGCTGAGCATCCGTTGCTGGACGGGATGACGGAGTTGCCGGGTAGTGGGGCGGTGTTGTTCACGGGTCGGGTGAGTGTCAGGTCGCATCCGTGGCTGGCGGAGCATCGGGTGCATGGCCGGGTGCTGGTGCCGGGGACGGCGTTGGTGGAGCTGGCAGCCTGGGTGGGTACAGGGCTCGAAGTGCCGGCCGTGGACGAGCTGGTGGTCAAGGCTCCGGTCGTCCTGGACGACGACGAGGCGCTGGTGCTCCAGGTACTCGTGGGCGCCGTAGAGGAGTCCGGCACGCGCACCCTCACTGTTCACAGCCACCCCGCCTCCGGCAGCGACCCCGTCGAGTGGACCGAGCACCTGACCGGAGTGCTGGCGCCGGAATCGGGGACCGCACCGAAGAAGTGGGAGGCCCGCCCGGGCTCCACCACCTCGATGGACGGTCTGTACGAGCGGCTTGCCGACTTCGGGCTGGACTACGGTCCGTTGTTCCGTGGGCTGCGGTCGGTGGCGCGGGACGGCCGGACGGTGGTCGGCCGGGTGGAGATGGACGAGGCATACGAGAACGCCGCCGGGTTCGCCTTGCATCCCGCGCTGTTCGACGCCGCCCTGCACACCATCGCCGCCACCGCCGAGCACGACAGGGGGGACGAGCCCCAGGCCATCCGCCTCCCCTTTGCCTGGAAAGGCGTCCGTGTCCACGGCGCCGCGGAGCGCGCCGTCCGCGTCTTGGTCCGGCAGCTGTCACCGCAGTCGTACGGCCTGCAACTGCTGTCGACCGAAGGCGAACTGGTCGTATCCGTCGAGGAGTTGACGGTTGCGGAGGTGACCGCGCAGCAGATAGCGGCTGCCGGCGCGCACAGAGCTGGGCAGCCCCTGCTGGTCCCCGTCTGGCGGCCCGCGGCTCTGACGGCCCCGGCCGAGTCCGACCGTTGGTCGAGTGTGGGTTTCGACGGCGAGATCGGGTTCGGCTCCGCGGATTCGCTGGAGGCGGCTGTGGGGGCCGGGGCCAGGGTCGTGGTGTACGGACTCGGGTCGGCTGCCGACGGGGATGAGGCGTTGTGGCCGACCGCCGGTGCGGTGCACGAGGCGGTCGGTGAGGTGCTGGATGTGGTGTGCCGTTGGCTGGCGGTGGCGTCGGAGGATCAGCGGCTGGTGGTGGTGTCGCGGTGGGCGGCCGGGGTGGAGGGCGACCCGGTCGTGGATCCGGCATCGGCGGCGGCGTTGGGGTTGTTGCGCAGTGCGCAGGCGGAACACCCGGGCCGTATCGCGTTGGTGGACGTGGATGACGATCCTCGCTCCTGGCAGGCGTTGACGCGCGTGCCGTTCGCCGCCGAGCCGCAGAGCGCGATACGCGAGGGCACCCTGAAGGTCGCCCGTATCACCCCGAGCCAGGGGCAACGGTCCCTGGAACCGAACCCCTTCGGTTCGGGCGCGGTGCTGGTCACCGGTGCCGGGGGCCAGTTGGGGCGGGTGATCGCACGCCATCTCGTGGTGACACACGGCGTGCGCGACCTACTGCTGCTGAGCCGGTCGGGCACGGCATCGACGTCGGTGACCGGCCTGCGGGACGAACTCTCCGAGCTGGGCGCCCAAGTGGCAGTGGCCGCCTGCGACGTTGCCCATGGCGACGAGGTGCGCTCCGTTCTGGCCGGCTACGACGGTGACATCACCGGAATCGTCCACTCGGCGGGTGTGCTGGATGACGGGTTCGTTGAGTCGCTGACGGCGGAGCGGGTGTCGGCGGTGCTGCGCCCGAAGGTGGACGCAGTACTCAACCTGCACGACGTCGCCAACGAACTCGGCCTCGACCTCGCACGTTTCGTGGTCTTCTCCTCGGCCGCCGCGGTACTGGGCGGTCCCGGTCAGGGCAGCTATGCGGCGGCGAACGCGTTCCTGAACGAGTTTGCGCGGGTGCGGTCGGCCGCGGGGGCACCGACGCTGGCGTTGGACTGGGGCCTGTGGGCGGCGTCCGGGGACGACGGGATGGCCTCCGGGCTGTCGGCGGCGGACCTGGCACGACTGCGCCGGTCGGGCTTTGTCCCGCTCGCGGAAGAGGAAGGGGTGGCGCTCTTCGACCGGGCGCTGGCGGGCGGTGCTCCGGTCGCGATGCCGCTCGGACTGGACCGGTCGGCGTTGGGAAGCGCACCTGAAGTGCCCTCATCCCTGCGGGAGTTGGTGCCGGTCTCTGCGCGTTCCAGGCACCGGATCGGTCAAGGTGAGGACAGGGGGTTTGTGCAGCGGCTGCGGGGTCTGGATGCGGCGGAGCGGCGTGAGCGCGTGCTGGAGCTGGTGATCGGTACGGCCACGGGTGTGCTGGGCCGCTCGGCCGATGCGGCAATCGACGCCGACGTGTCGTTCTCGGGTCTGGGCTTCGACTCGCTGACCGCGCTGGAGTTGCGCAACCGGCTGGGCGGAGCGGTCGGTCAGACACTCCCGGCGTCGTTGATCTTCGACTACCCCGACGCCCGCAGCCTGACCGACTACCTCCTCGAACTCCTCGTCGGCACAGAGGCCGGGGCAGACACCGAAACCGCACGGCCCGCCGCTACGGTGGCAACGGGTGCCGACGAGCCGATCGCCATCGTGGGTGTGGGATGCCGTTTCCCCGGCGGTGTGGTGTCCCCGGAGGGTCTCTGGGGACTGGTCGCGTCGCAGACCGACGCCGTGTCGGGCTTTCCGGTCGACCGTGGCTGGGATGTCTCGGAGCTCTACGACGAGGACCCGGACGCGGCGGGCAAGTCGTACGCCCGCGAGGGTGGCTTCGTGCACGGCGCGGGCCTCTTCGACCCCGACTTCTTCGGGATCAACCCCCGCGAGGCCCTGGCGATGGATCCGCAGCAGCGGCTGTTGCTGGAGTGCTCGTGGGAGGCGGCCGAGCGGGCGGGCATGGATCCGCTGGCGCTGCGTGGCAGCAAGACCGGCGTCTACACCGGCCTGATGTACCACGACTACGGAACCGAGCTCACCGCATGCCCTACGGACGTCGAGGGCCTGGTGGGTACCGGTGTCGCGGGCAGTGTGGCGTCGGGCCGTGTGGCTTACACGCTGGGTCTGGAAGGACCGGCACTGACGGTGGATACGGCGTGCTCGTCGTCCTTGGTTGCGGTGCATATGGCGGTCAATGCGCTGCGGGCGGGGGAGTGCTCGATGGCGTTGGCGGGCGGTGCCACGATCATGTCGACCCCACGCGCGTTCATCGAGTTCTCGCGGCAGCGGGGGCTGTCGCCGGACGGCCGGTGCAAGGCGTTCGCGGAGGAGGCCGATGGTGTCGGCTGGGGCGAGGGCGTGGGCGTGCTGATGCTGGAGCGGTTGTCGGATGCGGTGGCTGCGGGGCGTCGGGTGTTGGCGGTGGTGCGTGGGTGCGCCGTGAACCAGGACGGCGCGTCCTCGACGCTGACGGCACCCCGAGGCCCGGCGCAGCGGGCGGTGGTCGAGCGGGCGCTGGCAGCCGCGGGGGTTGAGCCGGGTGATGTGGATGTGGTCGAGGGGCATGGGACGGGGACCCGGTTGGGGGACCCGATGGAGGTCTCGGCGCTGCAGGCGGTGTATGGGCGTCGTCGTGGTGCGGGGGTGGGTCCGTTGTGGTTGGGTTCGGTGAAGTCGAACATCGGGCATGCGCAGGCGGCTGCCGGGGTGGCCGGGATCATCAAGGTGGTCGGTGCGTTTGCGCATGATGTGTTGCCGGCGACGTTGCATGCGGGACGGCCGTCTTCTGCGGTGGAGTGGGATGGTGGCGGTGTCGAGCTGTTGCGGGAGGCGCGGCCGTGGGAGCGGGATCCGCAGCGTCCGCGTCGGGCGGGCGTGTCCTCGTTCGGTATCAGCGGCACCAACGCGCATGTGATTCTGGAGGAACCGCCGGTACCGGCCGAGCCGGTGGCGGATGGTGCCGCCGACATCGACGATGCCGGCTCCGTCGTGTGGCGGTTGTCGGCGAAGTCGTCCGTGGCGTTGCGTGCGCAGGCCGCCCGCATGGGCGAGTACGTCGCGGCTTCCTCGGACGCTGACAGCGTGGCGGGGCTTCGGCGGATCGCCACCGCGTTGGATGGCCGGAGCCGTTTCGCGCATCGGGCGACGATCATCACCACGCCGACCGAGAACGCTCCCGAGGTAAAGGCGGGTGTCGTGCGGGCGTTGGAGACGCTGGCCTTTGACGAGGGTCTGGCGTTGGAGGGGCCTGCTTCGGCCCGGGCGGTGGATGCGGGCACCGGGTTGGTTACGGGTGGTGCTGGGGCTGGTTCGGGTGTGGTGTGGCAGTTCTCCGGTCAGGGGACGTTGCGGCCGGAGGGCCTTGGCCGGCTGTGGGAGGTCCCAGACCTGGCACCGCACCTGGATGCGGCCGTGGCGGTGATGGATGAGTTCGCCGGTTTCCCGGTGCGGGAGGTGCTGGTAGGCGGTGCCGGGGATCTGTCGCGGACGGGGTATGCGCAGGTGGCGCTGTTCGTGGTGCAGGTGGCGTTGGTGGGCTGGCTGCGCGAGCGGGGGCAGCGCCCGGATGCGGTGATGGGGCATTCGGTGGGTGAGTTCGCCGCGATGTGGGCGGCCGGGGTGTGGGAACTGGCCGACGCGGCGGCGTTGGTGGCCGAGCGAGCCCGGCTGATGGAAGCCCTCCCCGACGGCGGCGCGATGATCGCCGTCCACGCCACCGCTGAGGAGGTCGAAGCCCAGCTGGCTTTTGCTCCCCGGTCAGCGATTGCGGCGGTCAACGGGCCGGAGAGCACGGTGCTTTCGGGTCCGGAGGACGAGGTGTCGGCGGTGGCCGAGTTCTTCCGCAGTCAGGGGCGTAAGACGAGTCGGCTGCGGGTCTCGCACGCCTTCCACTCCCCGCTGATGGAACCGGCCGCCGCCGAATTCCGCACGTTCGCCGAGCGGTTCAGCTTCCGTGAGCCGAGCGTGCCGTTCTACTCCACCCAGACCGGTACCCAGGCCACCACGGTGGACGCGGAGTACGTGGCCACACACATCACCAACCCGGTGCTCTACCACCAGGCACTGACCGCCGTCGCCGAGCCGACGGACATGTTCGTGGAGGTCGGCCCGGACACCACCCTGACCGCCCTTGCCCGCACGGCCCGCCCACAGGCGGCGGCGATACCCCTGCTCACAGCGGCCTCGGACACGACCCCGACCCACACCCTCACCCTCGCCCTGCACACCCTCACCCACGGCCAGACGCCCGAGCCGTCCCCGGCCGGTTCGACGTCGACGAACACCACGCCCCCGTACACCGACCTGCCGACCTACCCCTTCCAACACACCCACCACTGGCTCACTCCGACCCCGCATAAGGAGAAGGAGACCGAGCCCCAGAGAGATGACGACCATTTCTGGAAGCTGGTCGAGTCGGGCGACACGGAGGCGCTTGCCAGCGAACTGGCGTTGAACGATGGCGAGTCGGTGTCGGCGCTGAAGGCGTTGCTGCCGGCGCTGGCGCGCAGGCTGGAGCAGGCGGGCGGGCGCGGTCAGGACAGCGCACGGCTGCTGTCCCGTACCTGGCACCCCTACGTCGGCTCGGCGCGGATACGCCCTCCGGCGCGCCGACGCTGGGTGCTGGCCGGGCCGGTCGACGGAGCGGCCCCCGCGCTCGCCGGGCGGATCGCGGCGACGCTGGGCGATCTGCTGGTCGCCGGGCCGGTCGCCGGTACGCCCGATGAGCTCGACACGGCGGCGAGGGAGTACCCCGACGCGGGGCTGCTTCTCCTCGCCGACCAGGCAAGCGGACCGCTGCCCGCGCCGGGCGCCTTCGCCGGCCGAGCCGTGGTGCTGACGAGCGGAGCCGTGCGGACCTCGGAGCGTGACGCGCTGCCCGCTCCGGGCGCGCTGCTGGACTGGGCGCAGGCGTCGGCGGCCGACGACGTCAGCGCGGTGATCGACGTGCCGCACGATGCCGACGAGCGTGCCTTGGGACGGCTGGCCGAGGCGCTGGGTGCGACGACCGTGGAGCCGTGGCTGGGGGGGCCGGGCCCGGGGAC
>NZ_KN708638.1:7827541-7864101 GCF_000805335.1 Streptomyces sp. CT34
GGTGCCCGACGAGGCGGCCGCCGATCGGTTCGGCGGGCCCGGCCCGGACGTGGAGGTGCTGGTGCCGACGGCGGGGGACAGCGAAGCGGACTCCTCGTTCTCCTCGTTCTCCCCGTCCTCCCCGTTCTCCTCGTTCTCCTCGTTCCTGGCGCGGCTGGAGTCCGTGCTGGCCCGGCGCGGAGGCGACGCCGACTTCGTGGTCGTCGCCCTGCACGAGGGCGTCACGGGGAGGGAGGACCTGGTGCAGGCGGTGGCCGGACTGGTCGCGGACAGTCCCTCGACCGAACTGCTGGTGTTCACGCAGCACCACGACGCTCCGTTGGGCAGCGTGCGCGCGGACCAACTCCGTGCGCTGACCGTACAGTTGCGGGCCCTGGGTACGACCGCCTCAACTGTCGGGTTCCAGGACGAGGCCGGTCTGCCTCCGTTGTGCGCACTGGTCGACGAACTGCACCGCAGGGGCGGCGTGGACGCGACAGCAACGCCCCTGGACTGGGACACGGTGATCAAGGCCGTGCCCGAACGCCTGCACGCGCAGCTGCAGTCGGTGCCCGCCGCCCGCGCCGCATGGGAGACCGCGCACGGCACCGGCACCCACGCGCCCGACTCGTCGGACGAGCAGCTGCGCACCCGGCTCGCGGGGCGCAGCCGTGACGAGGCGGCGGCGTTGATCGCCGAGGTCATCTGCCGGGAGGCGGCCGACGTGATCGGCTACGGGACGAGCCGCTCCCTCGGGGCGGACCAGCTCTTCACCGACCTGGGGCTCGGCTCCCTGATGGCGGTCGAACTGCGCAACCGCGTGGCCGCGCGCACCGGTCTCGATATCCCCGTCTCCCTCTTCTACGACCAGCCCACCCCCATGGATGTGGCGGCCCGGCTGGCGGAGACGGCGGCTGCGGGGGACGGGACCGCGCCGTCGACGGACCCGGCGCCGTACGCCGACGCGGGCGAAGCCACTGACGGGACCACCGCCGATACCACCACCGAAACCATCGAAACCACCGAAACCATCGACCAGGACACCGACGAGGAGGAGTACTGATGACTGGAGGAGTTGCGGCTCAGCCGGAACCCGCGGCGGAGCCATGGCTGAGACGATTCCACCCGGCGCCGTCGGCACGCGCCCGGCTGGTGTGCGCTCCGCACGCGGGCGGCGCGGCAACGGCATACCACGGCCTGTCGGAGCGGCTCGCCCCGGACGTCGAGGTGCTGACGGTGCAGTATCCCGGCCGTCAGGACCGCCGGCGCGAGCCCTTTGCCGGCAGCATCGGCGAGATCGCGGACCGGCTGGCGGAGGTCCTCCCGGCCGCCGGGGCGGACGGTGTGCCGCTGGTCCTGTTCGGACACAGCATGGGGTCGGCCGTCGTCTTCGAGCTGGCACGCCGACTGCCGCCGGACGCCGTCACCGGGTTGATCGTGTCCGGACGCGGCGCCCCGTCGCACGCCATTGCCGAGCCCGTTCCGCTGCACGACGAGGCGGCGCTGCTCAAGGAGATGCGCCTGCTCAACGGGACCGACGCGGACGTCTTCGCGGACCAGGACCTGTTGCGCATGGTGCTGCCGGCGGTGCAGGCCGACTACCGCATCATCCAGGCCTACCGGGCCGAGGAGTCCGCCACGATCGACGCGCCGCTGACGGTCTTCAGCGGTGACGCCGACCCGCGGGTGAGCGTCGACGCAGCCGCTGCCTGGCAGCAGCACTCCACCGGCCGGTTCCGCTCACGGGTCTTTCCCGGCGGGCACTTCTATCTGGACGACCTGTCCGTTTCCTTCGCCGAGCACGTCCGCGAGGCGATCGAACAGTTCCTCGACGACCGGTTCCTCGACGACCCGGACACGGCCACGTACTCGTACTCGTACTCACGCAAAGGGGCTTCATCATGAGCGACAGGTCGTCCCCCTGGACCCACCTCTGGGGCAGCGGGAAGGAAAGGGAAGTCGTCCTCGCCGTCGACTACCCGAAGACGGGGCGGCCGGAGGCGGGCTTTCCCGACCTGGCGGCCCACCTGCCCGACGACATCGAGCTGTGGGAGACCGCTCCGGTCTCGGTGGCCGGCACCGGGGGAGAACTGAGCGGCTCGGACTGGGTGGACCACTGGCTCCAAGGAGTCGTGGCCAACGACTGGACCGTCCAGGCCGTCATGGGGTTCTGCGCCTCCAGCCCCTACGCATCCACCCTGCGCGACCGGATAGCCGACACCCGGGGCAGCGCGCCCAAGCTGGTGCTGTTCGATCCCGACGTACCCCAAGAGTTCTATCTCGCCTGGCAGTTCACCCGGGTCATCGAGGGGTACTTGCCCGAGCTGACCCCGCAGGAGATCGCCGCCGCCAAGGAGACCGCCGAGCGGGTGCGCGACGCGCACGACACGATGTCGGGGCTGGCCCGGGCGCTCCTCGACATCGGCCGTCCCCTGATCGAGCTCAACTGCGGCCGAAGCGGACTGGACGCCGCCCGCACCCAGGAGCTGTTCGACGCCTTCCGCACCTACGTCTCCTACCAGGTCGGCGCCAACGCGGTGGCCGTCGCGGACGCCGAGGCGTTGCTCGCGAGCTGGTCGACCGCCACGGCCGTCTCCTCGTCCACCCCGGGCGACGGCGCCAAGGCCGCGGCCGAGGAGCTCTCGTTCCCCTCGACCACCCACGCCGACCTGCTGCGCAGCCGCGAGGTGGCCGAGGCCGTCACCGGACTCCTGCGATGAGTGCCCCGCTGCTGCCGGAGCTGCTCGACGACCGGGCGCGGCACGGTCCGGACGAGCTCGCCGTCGTCGGCCCCGACCGCTCCCTCACGTTCGCCGCCCTGCGGGAGGAGGTGGCGGCCGTCGCCCGCGGACTGCAGGCCAGGGGAGTGCGGCGCGGCGACCTGGTAGCCGTACTGCTGCCCCGCACGGCCGATGTCGTGGTGTCGGTCTTCGGCATCCTCGCGGCCGGTGCCGCGGTCGTCCCGGTCGACGCGAGCTACCCGCCGGACCGCATCGCCACCATGATCGCCGACGCCGACCCGGCGGCGATCCTCGCCGACACCTCCCTGCCCGTCCTGCCCGCGCTGCACCCCTCCCGGCTCTGCAGCCCGGCGGACATGCGGATGTCGTCCGGTGAACGGCCGACACCGCCGCACCCCTCCGACCTGGCCTACGTGCTCTACACCTCGGGGTCCACGGGCAAACCCAAGGGCATCATGATCGAGCACCGCTCGATCGCCAACCTCTACGCCTCCCACCGGGACCGGATGTTCGCACCGGCGACCGCCCTGGTCGGCGCGGAGCGGCTGCGGGTGGCCCACGTGGCCGCGTTCTCGTTCGACGCGTCCTGGGACCCCCTGTTGTGGATGCTCGCCGGGCACACCCTGCACATCGTCGACGAACCGACGCGCCGGGACCCCGTCGCGCTGACCGCCTATCTGCGCGAGCATCGGATCGACTTCCTGGAGACGACACCGAGTTACGCGGAACAGCTCACGGCCGCAGGCGCCTTCCGCCCCGGAGAGGGACATGTGCCGCGCGTGCTCGCGGTCGGCGGCGAGGCGGTCGGCAGGCGATTGTGGGAGGAGTTCCACACCCGCCGGGACATGCTGGTGTTCAACCTGTACGGCCCGAGCGAGGCGACCGTGGACGCCGTCATGGCCACCTTCGACGAGGCACCCGACCCCGTCATCGGCACGCCGGTCGCCGGGGTCACCGCGTACGTCGTCACCCCCGAGGGGACCATCGCCGCTCCCGGCGAACCCGGTGAACTCTGCCTGGGCGGGGCGGGGGTGGGCCGCGGCTATCTGGGGCTGCCCGATCTGACCCGCGAACGGTTCGTGCCCGATCCGTTCGCGGGCGGGGAGCGACGGATGTACCGCACCGGGGACATCGCCGTCCTCGGCGCCGACGGCCGGCTGCGCTACCTCGACCGCGCCGACCAGCAGGTCAAGGTACGGGGCTACCGAGTCGAGCTGGGTGAGATCGAGGCGGTCGCGGCGCGCGATGCCGCCGTGGCCCGGGCGGTGGCGAGCGTGCACCGGGAGACGTTCGACGGTACGCCGTTGCTGCGCTGCCACGTCGTCCCAACGCCCGGTGCCCGGCCTGACCTCCAGGCGGTCCGCGATCGTCTGTCCAGGGCACTCCCCGCCTACATGATCCCCACCGAACTGGACGTGATCGACGAGGTGCCACTGACCCCGAACGGCAAACTGGACCGGGCCCGCCTGGCAGCCCTGCCACTCTCCACGCTCGCCGCGGCGGACCCCGTATCCGGGAACGACGAAACGGCCGAACTCTCCGCCCAGGAGCGGCTGTCGCGCATTGCGGCCGGCCTCCTGGGTCGGCCCGTGGCCGAAGACCAGGACCTCTTCCAGGCGGGCGGCGACAGCATGACGGCCGCGCGCCTGGTGGGCGCGGCGCGATCGTACGGCTTCGAGGTGAGTCTCGAGGCCGTCTTCGAGTGCCGCACGGTGAAGGCGCTGGCGGAGCGCGTGGGCTGAAGCGTGACGTCCATCGTTGCCGATGATCGCCGCCGTGCGATTGCGTCAGGGCAAGTCCGCCGACGCCCGCGGCGCCGAAGAGTTCGCCGCCGAGACCCCGGCCACCGCGAAGGAGGCCGGCTGCACGGGAAGGTGGATCGTGCGCGCGGACAGCCAGTTCTACAACGCCGGCGTGGCCGCCGCCTGCCGCCGGGCCAGGGCCCATTTCTCGATCACGACCGGCATGAAGCCGCAGAAGAGCACCCGCAGACCGCTCGCGGCCACGTCCGGGACGAGGCGGTCGCGAGCGGCCTCCAGTTCTTCGGGGGTGAAGCGCACGGCAGCGGCCAGGGTCAGAGGATCGCGCCCGGGGCGTAGGCGGCGGCCTCGGGGTGCCGCTTGGCGATCTCCTCGATCCGCGCGACGACGGCCGCCACCTGGTCGCCGGCCGCCCCGGTGAAGGACAGCTTGTCCGCCATCAGCGCGTCCAACTCCGCCTTGTCCAGCGGGATGCGGGTGTCCGCCGCCAGCTTGTCCAGCAGCTCGTTGCGCTCCGCGCCCTGCTCGCGCATGGCCAGCGCCGAGGCGACCGCGTTCTCCTTGATCGCCTCGTGCGCCTCCTCGCGGCCGACACCGGCGCGTACGGCACCCATCAGCACCTTGGTCGTGGCGAGGAAGGGGAGGTAGCGGTCCAGTTCGCGGGCGACGACGGCGGGGAAGGCGCCGAACTCGTCGAGCACGGTCAGGAAGGTCTCCAGCAGACCGTCCAGCGCGAAGAAGGAGTCGGGGAGCGCGACCCGGCGGACCACGGAGCAGGACACATCGCCCTCGTTCCACTGGTCGCCGGAGAGCTCGCCGGCCATCGAAGCGTAGCCGCGCAGGATCACCATCAGCCCGTTGACGCGCTCGCAGGAGCGGGTGTTCATCTTGTGCGGCATCGCCGAGGAGCCGACCTGGCCGGGCTTGAAGCCCTCGGTCACCAGCTCGTGCCCGGCCATCAGCCGGATCGTCTTGGCCAGCGAGGACGGGGCGGCGGCCAGCTGCACCAGCGAGGTGACCACCTCGTAGTCCAGCGAGCGCGGGTAGACCTGGCCGACGGAGGTGAACGCCCGGCCGAAGCCGAGGTGGGCGGCGATCCGCTGCTCCAGGTCGGCGAGCTTGCCGGCGTCACCGCCGAGCAGATCGAGCATGTCCTGGGCGGTGCCGACCGGGCCCTTGATGCCGCGCAGCGGGTAGCGGGAGAGCAGCTCCTCCAGCCGCGCATAGCCGACCAGCAGTTCGTCGGCGGCGGTCGCGAAGCGCTTGCCGAGCGTGGTGGCCTGCGCGGCGACGTTGTGCGAGCGGCCCGCCATGACCAGCTCGGAGTACTGGGCGGCCAGCGAGCCGAGCCGCGCCAGCACGGCGACCGTACGGTCCCGCATCAGCTCCAGCGACAGCCGCACCTGGAGCTGCTCGACGTTCTCGGTCAGGTCGCGGGAGGTCATGCCCTTGTGGACCTGCTCGTGGCCGGCCAGCGCGTTGAACTCCTCGATCCGCGCCTTGACGTCGTGCCGGGTGACCTTCTCGCGCTCGGCGATCGAGGCCAGGTCGACGGTGTCCAGGACCCGCTCGTAATCGGCGAGCGCCTGCTCGGGAACCTCCACCCCCAGGTCCTTCTGGGCACGCAGCACCGCGAGCCACAGCTTCCGTTCCAGCTTGACCTTGTACTCGGGGGACCACAGCACGGCCAGCTCCGCGGAGGCGTAGCGGCCGGCCAGGACATTGGGGATGCGAGGCTTCGCAGACACAGCAGTCACGTGGCCAGAGTCTACTGGCGGTTTGCGCAGGCCAGCGCGCCGCCCCGGCCTGTGCGTTCCTCCAACGGGCAGCGGGCGCGCCGTCGGGTGCGCTCCGGCGCCCGCCGTCAGTCCTCGTCGTCCTCCGCCCGTCGCTCGCCCTCCGCCTGGGACGGCTGGGTGCGCATCGTCTCCGGGTGCCGCAGCTGCCGCTGCTGGCCCGGATCCATGTCCTCTTCCAGCCGCTCGCCCTCGGCCTGCGACGGGGTCGTGTACTCGTCGTACTCGCTCATGGCCGCCTCCGTACGATCAAGACATATCGAGAGATATCGGGAAGTATCAAGGAGTATGCCGACAAGTTGAGCGTAACGCCTGGACAGGCCGGCGACCCGGGCCGCTCGCCGGAGTCCGGCGGGGCGGCGGGGGAGCGGCGGTCGGGGCGTTCGTGGACTACGCCTCCACCTCGCGCCAGTCCGTCACCGGTCCGGGGTGTGTGTGGTCGGCGGGGGTTATCCAGAAGGCCCTGCCCCGGTCGGCGCTGAACTGGGCGCCGGTGCGGCCGTCCCCGGACGACCGCCCGGTGAGCCGGCGGCCGATCCACGGCACCAGGTGCTCGCGGGCGAACCGGAGATCCGCGGAGCGGCGGGCGGCCCAGCCGGGCGGCGCGGCGGCCGGCAGCGGGGCGTCCCAGTCCGACTCGGCGGGCAGGCCGAGCCGCTGCCAGACGGCCTCGGCCACCCGGCGGTGGCCCTCGGCGTTGAGGTGCAGCCGGTCGTCGGCCCACAGCCGGGGGTCGGCCAGGGCCCGCGACGCGTAGAGGTCGACGACCAGGGCGTCGTGCCGGGCGGCCAACTCGTCGAGGTGGGCGAAGAGCTGCTCCATGCGCGGACGGAAGCGTTCCAGTACCGGACCGCGCCGGCCGGGGCTGCGCATGAGGACCAGCTGTCCGCCGCCGCGCGCCAACAGGCCGGCGGCGGTGGTGAGGTGCGCGCAGACCTGGTCGACGTCGCACTTGGGCCGCAGCACGTCGTTGAGGCCGCCGACCAGGGTCACCAGGTCGGCGCCCATCGACGCGGCCGGCCCGCACTGGTCGTCGAGGATCTGCCCGATGAGCTTGCCGCGCACCGCGAGATTGGCGTACCGGAAACCGGGCGAGCGAAGCGAGGTGGGGGTGCCCCCGGCCGAAGGCTGGGGGAGCGTCGCGAGCCGGGCGGCGAGCAGATCCGCCCAGCCCCGGTAGGAGCCGTCGGGGAGCCCGTCCGACATGCCTTCGGTGAAGCTGTCGCCGACCGCGACGAAACTGGTGTATCGGGCATTCATCTCCATGGCGCGCTGATCCTATCCCGCGGTGTACGGTCGGGTGGCGGCAGGACCGCGGGACAACACAAGGCAGCCGGCGGTGGCGAAAGGCAGAGGTACGGGTGCGATGACTCCTCGGCAGCGCGCGGATTCCGAGGCGAAGACGTTCACCGAGCGGGCCCGCCGGCAGCAGTTGATCGACTGCACCATCGACCTGATCTCGACCCGTGGTTATCCGGCGACCTCGCTGTCCGCGATCGCCGAGCGGGCCGGGGTCTCCAAGGCCGCGGTGCTCTACCACTTCTCCTCGAAGGACAACCTCACCCGCGAGGCGCTGACCCAGGTGCTGGACCAGTTCGGCGGCTATGTCGCCGAGCGGGTGGCCGGGGCCCCGGACCCGCAGGCCGCGGTCGTCGCCTACGTCCACGCGATGATCGGCTATCAGCGCGACCACCGCCGCCAGGTCCGGGTGATCACCGAGATGCTGCTCGACGACCAGGGCGGCACCCGCCTCAAGACGCCCGGCTCGCATGACACCCACGACCGCTGGCAGACCCTGGCAGGCATGCTGACGGAAGGTCAGAAGGTTGGTGTGCTCCGGGAGTTCGATGCCCGTACGGTGGCGCTCGCGATCGGCGGCGCGATCGACGGGGTGATCGGGCACTGGCTCGCCCACCCGGACCTCGATCTGGACGCCGCCGCCGCGGAGTTGGAGACCTTCACCCTCAACGCGATCGCACGCCGGCCCTGACGCGGGCGAAGTCCGGGGTCGGCTCGGGGCGGATGCCGATACCGCCGAGATAGCCGGTGACGGTCCGCAGTGCGGGCACCCGCCGCAGCAGCTTCATCGGCACCGGCAGCCGGTCCCCGTGGAGCGTGCCGTTCAGCGCGGACCGGATCATGGCGTGCTCGCTCTCCTGCGACTTCTGCACCACGGCCATCGGCCACTCCCGGCGCTTCTGCACCCGGGCCAGGTCCTCGGTGCCCACCGTCCCCCGGCGCAGCGGTCCGGCCAGGATCCGGGCCGCGGCCACCGCGTCCTGGAGGGCGAGGTTGACGCCGACGCCGCCGACCGGGGACATGGTGTGCGCGGCGTCGCCGATGCACAGCAGGCCGGGCCGGTGCCAGCGCCGCAGCCGCCCGAACGTCACCTCCAGCAGTTTCACGTCGTCCCAGGAGCCGATCGTGCCGGTCACCGCGTCGTCCCAGCCGAACAGCGCGCCCAGCCGGTCCCGCAGCCACTGGATGTCATGGCCGCGCATGGCGGCGTCCCGGCCCTTGCCGATCAGGTAGGACGTCTGGAAGTACGTGCCGCGGTCCATGGTGACCGCGGCCTGGCCGCCGCCGAACCGGGCGAACACCCGGCCTCCCTTGAGCCCGTCGGCCGGCGCGTCCACCCGGATCTGCCAGACGTCCATCGGCACCTCGAACTGTCGCTGGCGCATCCCGGCCGCCTGCCGGATCGGCGAGTCCCGGCCGTCGCAGGCGACCGTGAGATCCGCCGCCAACTCCCCGGCGGCGCCGTCCTCGTCGACGTAGCGGACCCCGGTGACCCGGCCGCCGTCGGTGAGCAGGCCGGTGGCCCGGGTGCGCATCCGCAGGGTGAAGGACGGCTCCTCGGCGGCGGCGCCGGCGATCAGGTTGAGGAAGTCCCACTGCGGCACCATGGCGAAGTACTTGTGCCGGCCGGGGATGCGCCGCATATCGGCCAACACGACGGTGGTGTCGCCGATCTGCGCCCGCATCTCCTCCAGTTTGGGGAACGGCAGCCGGGCGAACTCCGCGCCCAGCCCGAGGTCGTCGAGCAGGTTCAGGGTCGACGGGTGGACGGTGTCCCCGCGGAAGTCGCGCAGGAAGTCGCCGTGCTTCTCCAGGACGGTCACCTCGATGCCGGCCCTGGCCAGCAGCAGACCGAGCATCATCCCGGACGGGCCGCCGCCCACCACGCAGCAGGTCGTGCGCTCCATGTTGTTGCCCCCTCGTCGCGTACGCGTACGGATGCGATGGCTGATCGGCGGGCAGCCGCGCAAAACGCGACTGACCGATCGGTTAGCAATCTAACCGATCGGTCAGGGAGTGTTTCGCGGGGGCTCCGATTCCGCCGAGCGGCGGGGGCCGGGTCAGAGCGCGGGCTGTTGCAGCACCAGCTCCCGCAGCACGTCCTCCATCGTCACCAGCCCGGCCAGCCGCCCGTCGTCGCCGATCACCCCGGCCAGATGTGTACGGGAACCGCGCATCGCGGTCAGCACGTCGTCCAGCGGTGTCGCGGCCCGTACGCGGGCGATCGGGCGCAGCGCGGAGACCGGGAAGGGAGCCGTGCCCGACGCGGCGTCCAGGGCGTCCTTGACGTGCAGATAGCCGAGGATGCGGCGGGTGTCGTCGACGACCGGGAAGCGCGAGAAGCCGGACTCGGCGGCCAGCTGCTCCAGCCCCTCGGGGGTGATCCCCATCCGCGCCGAAACGACCTTGCTCACCGGCAGCACCACGTCCCGGACCGGGCGGCGGCCCAGCTCCAGGGCGTCCCGCAGGCGCTCCTGGGCCCGCTCGTCGAGCAGCCCGGCGGCTCGCGAGTCCTCGACCATCTTCGCCAGCTGGTCGTCCGAGAAGGTCGCGGCGACCTCGTCCCTGGTCTCCACCCGCAGCAGCCGCAGCAGACCGCTGGCGAGCGCGTTGACCGAGAAGATCACCGGACGCAGCGCCCGGGTCAGCGCGACCAGCGGCGGCCCCAGCAGCAGTGCGCTGCGGACCGGTTCGGCCAGCGCCACGTTCTTCGGCACCATCTCGCCGAAGAGCATGTGGAGATAGGTCGCCGCGGCCAGCGCGATCACGAACGAGATCGGATGGATCAGCGCGCCCGGGACCGACACCGCGTCGAACACCGGCTCCAGCAGATGCGCGATGGCCGGCTCGGCGACCGCGCCCAGCACCAGCGTGCACAACGTGATACCCAGCTGGGCGGCGGCCAGCACCGACGACACGTGCTTCAGGCCCCACAGCACGCTGGTCGCCCGGCGGTCCCCGGCCTCCGCGTGCGGCTCGATCTGACTGCGGCGCACCGAGATCAGCGCGAACTCGGCACCCACGAAGAAGGCGTTGACGATCAGGGTCAGCAGCCCGACGAACAGCTGGAGCGCGGTCATCGGACGGCCTCCTCGTCACCGTCGGCGCCGGCTGTGCCCTCAGGGGGTGCGTGCAGCAGCACCCTGGCCGCGCGGTGGCCGGACGCGTCCAGCACGTCCATCGACCAGCCCGCCACCTCCACGGTGTCGCCGGGCGCCGGTATCCGGCCGAGCTCGGTGGCGATCAGCCCGGCGAGGGTCTCGTACGGGCCGTCCGGCAGCCGCAGACCGATCCGTTCCAGCTGGTCGGTACGGGCGGCGCCGTCGGCCTGGTAGATGGCGCGCCCGTCCGCGTCCGTACCGGCCGGGGCCAGGTCGGGGATCTCCATCGGATCGTGCTCGTCGCGGACCTCGCCGACCACCTCCTCGACGATGTCCTCCAGGGTGGCGACGCCGGCCGTGCCGCCGTACTCGTCGATGACCACGGCCATCGTGCGCCGGCCGGACAGCCGGTCCAGCAGCCGGTCCACGGTCAGCGTCTCGGGCACCAGCAGCGGCTCGCGCAGCAGGCCGGCGATCGGATGGCGGGGGCGCCGCTCGGCCGGCACGGCCAGCACGTCCTTGATGTGGGCCACCCCGACGACGCTGTCCAGGCTGCCGCGGTAGACCGGGAAGCGGGACAGCCCGGTGGCCCGGGTGGCGTTGGCGACGTCCTCGGCGGTGGACTGCACGTCCAGGGCCACCACCTGGACCCGCGGTGTCATCACGTTCTCCGCGGTCAGGTCGGCGAGGTTGAGGGTGCGTACGAAAAGCTCGGCGGTGTCCGGCTCCAGGGCGCCCTCCTTCGCGGAGTGCCGGGCCAGCGCCACCAGCTCCTGCGGGCCGCGCGCCGAGGCCAGCTCCTCGGCCGGCTCCAGGCCCATCCGGCGGACCATGCGGTTGGCGGCGTTGTTCAGATGCCTGATCAGCGGCTTGAAGGTGGCGCTGAAGCCGCGCTGGGCGGTGGCGACGTTCCTGGCGATGGCCAGCGGGCTGGAGATCGCCCAGTTCTTGGGGACCAGCTCGCCCACGACCATCAGCACCACGGTGGAGATCGCCGTGCCGAGGACCAGGGCCACCGAGTCCGCGGCGGAGCGCGGCAGCCCGATCGCGGCCAGCGGCCCGGACAGCAGCGTGGCGATGGCCGGCTTGGAGAGCATGCCGATGAGCAGGCCCGTGACCGTGATGCCGAGCTGGGCGCCGGAGAGCTGGAAGGTCAGTCCGCGGACGGCCTTGAGGGCGCTGTCCGCACCGCGCTCGCCGCGCTCGGCGGCGCGCTGGAGATCACTGCGCTCCACCGTCGTCAGCGAGAACTCCGCCGCGACGAAGACGCCGCAGGCGAGGGTCAGGAGGAGTGCCACGGCCAGCAGGAGCAGGTCGGTCATCGGGTCACCTCCGTCCCATGTTCGAACAGGATCGGGAGGTTCGCGCCCTGTTGCCAGGACGCTCGACAACGGAGAGGTCCGCCCATGGCTGGACGCTCACACACCTTTCGTCGGGGGAGGGAAACTCAATAGTAAAGGGTCAGCAAAGTGGCGGAGATGGTGGGAGCCCGCCCCTCGGATACGGGGCGGGCTCCCACAGGGCATGCGGTTCAGTCGTCGAGGTGCTTGACCCAGCGGCTCCACTGCGGCTCGGGAGCGTACCCCGCCGCCCGCCAGGCATGGTGCGCGAGCTCATTGCGATCCAGCACCATCGCATCGCCGCGCCGGCCGCCCAGCGCGGTGAACCGCGCCTCGGCCGCCGCCAGCAGTGCGCCGCCGGTACCGCGCCGGCGGCGGTCGGGATGGACGGCGAGCCGGTAGAGATGGCAGCGCCAGCCGTCGAAGCCGGCTATCACCGTGCCCACCAGCTCGCCCTCCTCCTCGGCGAGCAGCAGCGACTCGGGGTCGCGGGCCAGCAGCCGCGCCACCCCGTCCGAGTCGTCGCTGATGCTGGTGCCCTCGGCGGCGATCTTCCAGAAGGCGAGGACGGCATCGAGATCGGCCGGCGTCGCGGCCCGGACCTGGAGTTCAGTCATGATCCGATCCCATCACCGCGCGCCGCGGCATGTCGATCGGATTCCGCACCCCGGTCAGCTGCCCTTCAGCTCCTCGATCACCGGCGCGAACGCCTCCAGGAACGGGTCCAGCACGGTGATGTACGAGAAGCCGTACCGCTCCCGGCGCTCGCGCAGTTGCTCGGCCAGCTGCGCCGGCGTGCCGATCAGCAGGGTCGGCACCTCCAGCGCCTGCTCCTCGTCCACCCCGATGCCCCGTGCGGCGACCTCCCGGGCGGCTGCGCGGCGGTCGTCGGTCACCAGCACCTGCTGGACGAGAATGTTCAGCTCGGCCGGCTCGGCGCGGTCCGCGGCGTACTCCTGGTACGTGGCGACCGAGGCCGCCAGCTTCTCGGGCGGCAGCAGCTCCAGGGTGCCCTCCGGCTTGCCGGGTGCCTGCCGGCCGCCGGTGAACGCCGCGATCTCCGCGTGCCGCGCCGCCAGCCGCAGCATCCGCGGGCCGTTGCCGCCGATCAGCAGCGGCGGACGCGGCTGCTGAACGGCCTGCGGCCGGTACTCGGGGTCGCCGAGCAGCCGGTCCAACTCCCCGATGGTGCGCTCCAGATGGTCCACCCGCTGCCCGGGCGTACCGAAGGGCAGCCCGGCCGTGTCGTGCTCCGCCTTCACATACCCCGTGCCCAGCCCCAGCTCCAGCCGGCCGCCTGTGAGCGCGTCGGTGGTGGCCACCTCGCGGGCCAGCAGCGCCGGGTTGAAGAACCCGGCGTTGAGGACGAAGGTGCCCACCCGGGGACGTTCGGTGGCCTCCGCGGCGGCGACCAGCGCGGGGAACGGCGACGGCCACCCCAGATGGTCCGGTACGAGCAGCACGTCATAGCCCAGCTCCTCGGCTCGCCGGCACTTCTCGCGCCAGGCCGGGCCCGAGTCGATGGTGAGCATGTTGACGCCGAAGCGGAACGCACGTGGCATGAGGCCCCCTGGGGAGTGTGGTCGGTACCGCATGGTGGTCGGTACCGCTGCGGTAACGATCAACGCTCCGGCCCCTGTTCCCGCATTCCCGGTTGTTCCCGCACGATTTCCGGTTGTTCCCGCACGCTGCCGGAAACGGGGGAGCCCCGGCCCGCGGTCCGTGGAACCGGGGCCCCAGGGCCCCGGGCGCTGCGGGACGACGGCCGGGGCCCCGGCGACCCGTTCAGGTGGAGACTGTCAACCGGAGACCGTCAACCGGAGACCGTCA
Source organism: Streptomyces sp. CT34 (assembly GCF_000805335.1). GTDB lineage: Bacteria > Actinomycetota > Actinomycetes > Streptomycetales > Streptomycetaceae > Streptomyces. Next base: position 7,841,388 of record NZ_KN708638.1, read on the forward strand.
ACTCCTCGTATTCCAGCGTCACCGACTCCTCGGCCGGCCCGTTTCCCGCCTCGTCCTCCAGGGTTTCCCACGAGGTCGGGAAGGCGTTGGCGAGGTGGAAGCGGCGCAACGGGGTGCGGTCGGCGGCGTAGTGGACGACGGTCACCGCTTGCCGGGCCGGAACTTCGGTGCGGTCCACCAGGCATCTCGTGAGCCAGTCGGTGAACGCGGTGCTCTTGTCCGGGCCGCGCACGATGGTGATTTCACCGGCCCGCCCCGGACCGTCCGGCTGCCGGTCGGCGCCCGATGACGCCGCGCCGATCGCCGGACCGGTCACCGAGCGGACCGTCTCGACCTGGAAGGCGCCGAGTTCGATGCTGACGGCCGAGGGGAGCGGTGCGTCCGCCGCTGCGTCTCCGTGGGACATGGGTCAACTCCTTTTCTGCTCATGGGGACTGGGCCGGCCGGCCCCGTGTCCGGTCGCCGGACCGCTGCCCGAGCCGGCCCCGCGGCATTCCCCGGCTCGCTCGAACGGAGTCAGGAAGAACGATTCGGCTCGCTCGGATGGCGCTGTGGCAGGGCAGCCCGGGACCGACGGCGATCGTCGGCGTACGCACACCGGCGTCGGCCGTGCCCGCTGCCCGGCTGTGCCTCCTGCCCGGCCGTACCTGTTGCCCGGTCGCGCCCCGGGGCGGCCCGGCGTCATCCAGGCGTGCGATGAAGGGAGTTCGCCGTGTCGGGCGGGGTGGCCGCCGTGGCGGATGCGGTGCCTGCCCGGCAGGAATCGGGCTGGGCGCGGTCGAGGCGACCAGGGCGGCCGAAGTGCCGCGGTGACCCTACCGGGCGGGGCGGCGGACAGGATGGCCGCCACCGGCAGCAGACAGCAGCAGGTCGCGATGGTGCCGGTGCGCCCGATGGCCACCGGGACGTCGTGCTGCGGATCGTGCATCTCGTCGCCCGCCGGGCGCCCCACCGCAGACCGCGGACCGGGCCGGTCCGCTGCCCCGGGAACGGTCCGCCCGCCCGCTCGACCGCCGGGCGCCCCTGTCCACGGAGGACTTCCCCCGCTAGGGTCGGCTGAGTTGTCGATCATGGCGCTTCCCCACGGCGCCCCGGGCGCCATGCGCCGAGCTCCGAGGGAAGGGCCGTGGAACTCAACCTCCACCGACTGTGGATCTTCATGCAGGTCGTCGAGCACCAGGGCTTCTCCGCCGCTGCGCAGCGGCTCTACATGAGTCAGCCGTCCGTCTCCAACCAGGTCCGCCGGCTCGAACAGTCGCTGCGGGTCACCCTCATCGACCGCTCCGGCACCCGCGCCCGGCCGACCGTCGAGGGCGAGGTGCTCGCCGAGTACGGCAAGCGGGTCTTCCTGCTCGCCGAGGAGGCGGTGGCCGCCGTCCAGCAGGTCGGCGGCCCGGTGTCCGGCCGCCTGCTGGTCGGCGGCTCCACCACCGTGGGCACGTATCTGCTGCCCGCCCTCCTGGCCCGCTACCAGCAGCACCATCCCGCCATCGACTGCGATGTCTTCGTCGGCAACCACGAGGCCGTGCGGGAGCGGCTGCTCGGTGGCTGCATCGGCATCGCGGTCGTCGCCGGCACACCGGACAGCGACCGGCTGGTCGTCGAGTCCGTCCTCGACGAGCACCCGGTCCTGATCGCGGCCCCGGACCATCCGCTGGCCGGCCGCGGCACGGTCGGCCCCGCCGACCTGACCGCCGCCCGCGCCCGCTTCCTGCTCCGCGAACCGGGCTCCCGGACCCGCGAACTCCAGGAAAGCGTCCTGGCCGACTGGGGCCTGGCCGACGCCCCGCGCGCCGACATCTGGGGCCCGGAGGCGGTCAAGCAGTGCGTGGCGGCCGGCCTCGGCCTGGCCCTGATCTCCGAACACGCCGTCGTCGACGAGGTCCGCGCCGGCACCCTCGCGGTACTCCCCGTCAGCCCCGCCCCGCAGCCCCGCCCCATCAGCCTGGTACGCCGCCGGGACCGCGTACTGTCCGCCGCGGAACGGGCGTTCCTGGAGGTCCTGAGGGGACTGCGGAACCGGCCGGAGGAGCGGGCGGCGAGCCCGGTACCCGCGGAGCGCGGGGGACACGCGGAGGGCGGTGGCGGCGGCTCTTGCCGGTGCTAGCGGATCCGCGCTAGCTTGGAAGCGTGGCGAAGACACAGCTGAACGTCCGCGTGGACGAAGCCACCGCCGAAGCGGCCCGGCAGCGGGCCCTCCAGCGGGGAGTGAGCATGAACCGCTATATCGAGGAACTCGTCCTCAAGGACGCGGGAGAGGTCGGCCAGACCTTCGTCGAGGCCGCCTCCGACTTCATGAAGCAGTACGAACGCGTCTTCGCCGAAGAATTCGGCCTGGAGCAGGGCCGCACCCCCCTCAGCCACCCGGAAGGACAGCCGGGCACAACGTGACACTGCGCATCGACCTCGCCTGGCTCCTCCTGATCGCCGAACAGCACACTCCCGGAGACCCCCAGGTCACCGACTGGGGCGCCCTGGTGGCCGCGGTGGGCCGCCACGAAGCGGAGATATTCGGCGTCCCCGTCTACCCCGAACCCCAGGACCGCGCCGCCGCGCTCCTCCAACTCCTGCTGCACGTACCGGCGTTGGAGCGCTCGAACGCCATGTTCGCGACCTCCGTGGCCTACGGCTATCTCGTCGCCAGCGGCCTGAAGGTTGCCACCTCTCCCGAGCAGGTCCGCGACCTGGCCCGCCTGGTCAAGGAAGGCACCGCGGACGTCTGCACCATCGCGGACGAGCTACGCACCTGGACGGTCTGACCGGGGATCACGCCGCGCGAGGGTGATGATCTCCGGGCACCCCGTCCGCCCCGCCGTCCGCGCTCTTCGCCATCGCGGCAGTATGCGGCGCAACTCGCCTGCCGTGCGAGCGGATTACGCGGGCGTGCGGATTACGCGGGGCCGTGCGGATTACGCGTGCGTGCGGAACGCGCCCGAGCCGCCCAGTTCCGGGGCCAGCCAACCGGGGGCGGCGGCACGGAAGACGGTCGGGGACAGGGTGCCGGAGCTCTCCGGGACCAGGCCGAGGAGTGGTGCGCCGGCGGCCTCGGGGAGGTCGGCGAGGTTGCAGCGGCAGGCGAGATCGGGGTCGGCGGGCCAGCTGCCGACGACGATGCCGGGGCAGTCGATGCCGTACGAGCGCAGCGCCATCGCGGTCAGCGCGGTGGTGTTGAGGGTGCCGAGGCCGGCCTGGACGACGACGAGGACGGGAGCCCCCGCGAGGCGGGCGGCATCGGCGAGGGTGTGGCCGTCCGCGTCGAAGCGGACCAGCAGCCCGCCGGCGCCCTCGACCAGGACCAGGTCGTGCGAGGCGGCCAGCTTCGCCGCGGCGTCGGCGATCTCCTGTGGGCCCACGGGCGGCAGACCGGCCCGCCGGGCGGCCGTCGCCGGTGCCAACGGCTCCGGGAAGCGGGCGAGTTCGGTGGCGGTGACCGGTCCGGCCAGCCGCTCGACCTCCGCCGCGTCGCCCGGCTCCTGGGCCGCAACGCCGGTCTGGGCGGGCTTGAGCACGGCCACCGAGCGGCCCTGGCCGAGCGCCGCCGCGGCGATCGCGGCCGTGGTCACGGTCTTGCCGATCTCGGTACCCGTGCCCGTGACGAACAGCACCGACATGGTGCGCCTCCGAAAAACTCCGTATGGGTGGTGAGGATGGGGCAGTTCAGGGGCGGGGGAGTGGTGACTCCCCCGCCCGGTGCGGGAGTTCAGCCCTCGCGGGCCGCGGCGCGGGCCGCCGCGCAGATCCGGGCCACGTCCTCGTCGCCGGTGATGTATGGCGGCATCGCGTAGATCAGGTCCCGGAACGGGCGCAGCCAGACGCCCTCGCGGGCCGCGGCGCGGGTAGCCGCCGCCATGTCGACGGCGTGGTCGAGCTGGACGACCCCGATCGCGCCCAGCACCCGGACATCGCGCACCCCGGGGATATCCCGGGCCGCCGCCAGCCCGTCCCGCAGCCCGCTTTCGACGCGCCCGACCTCCCGCGCCCAGTCCTGCGACAGCAGCAGCTCGATGGAGGCGTCCGCGACGGCGGCGGCCAGCGGATTGCCCATGAAGGTGGGGCCGTGCGCCAGCACCGGCAGCTCGCCGCGGGAGATGCCGTCGGCGATCTCCGCGGTGCACAGCGTCGCCGCGAGCGTCAGGTATCCGCCGGTCAGCGCCTTGCCCAGACACATCACGTCCGGAGCCACCCCGGCGTGCCCGGCGGCGAAGAGCGCGCCGGTACGGCCGAAGCCGGTGGCGATCTCGTCGAAGACCAGCAGCACGCCATGGGCGTCGCAGACCTCCCGCAGCACCCGCAGATAGCCGGGGGAGTGGAAGGACATCCCGCCCGCGCCCTGCACCACCGGCTCCACGATCACCGCGGCCAACTCGTCCGCGTGCCGGGCGATCAGCTCCCGCAGATGGTCCGCGTAGGCGCCGTCCGGTGCGGCGTCGAAACCGGCCGGCGGCGCGTCCGCGAAGATCTGCCGCGGGAGCACGCCCTGCCACAACTCGTGCATTCCGCCGTCCGGATCGCAGACGGACATCGGATGCCAGGTGTCGCCGTGGTACCCGCCGCGCCAGGTCAGCAGCCGCTGCTTGCGGGGCTTGCCGACCGAGCGCCAGTACTGGAGGCACATCTTGACCGCGACCTCGACCGACACCGAACCGGAGTCGGCGAGGAAGACGTGCCGCAGTGGTTCCGGGGTGATGTCGACCAGCCGCTTGGCCAGCCGTACGGCGGGCTCGTGGGTGAGCCCGCCGAACATCACATGGCTCATGCGGGACAGCTGGCCGTGGGCGGCGTCGTTGAGCACCGGGTGGTTGTACCCGTGCACCGCCGACCACCACGACGCCATGCCGTCCACCAACTCGACCCGGCCTTCTACGGGCCGGGCCAGCCGCAGCCGGACGCCGGCGGCCGACTCGACCAGCAGCGGCTCGCTCCGGCCCGGCATCGGCCCGTACGGGTGCCAGACGTGCTGCCGGTCGAGCGCGAGCAGTTCCTCGGGGGAGAGCGGGGTGCGCGGCTCAGGCATTGGGCGGCAGATCGGTGCCGGCGCCGCGGCGGCGCACCGCGACCAGGTCGTGCCGGGTGTCGCCGGAGGGCGCCGGGACGCCGGCGGTCTCCGCCGTACCGGAGACGGATGCGGAGGCGGCTGCCGCCCCGGCCGCCGCCGGTTCCGCCTCCGCTGCCGGCTCCTCGCTCCTGCGGTGTTCCGGCAGCGTCGTGGTGTCCGTACCCTCCACCTCGAAGCCGGCGTCCGCGATCATCGCCAGATCGTCCTTGCCGGCCTGGCCCTCGCTGGTCAGATAGTCGCCGAGGAAGATGGAGTTGACCAGATGGAGGGCGAGCGGCTGCATGCTCCGCAGGTGCACTTCCCGGCCCCCGGCCAGCCGTACCTCCACGTCCGGGCAGACGAACCGGACCATCGCCAGGATGCGCAGGCAGCGCTGCGGGGTGAGGTTCCACTCCTTGGCCAGCGGCGTGCCCTCGAACGGGATCAGGAAGTTGACCGGTACCGAGTCCGGGTCCAGCTCGCGCAGCGCGAAGACCACGTCGACCAGGTCGGCGTCGCTCTCGCCCATACCGGCGATCAGCCCGGAGCACGCGGACATGCCCGCCGCCTGCGCCTGCTGGACGGTGTCGACCCGGTCGGAGAAGTCGTGTGTGGTGCAGATGTCGCCGTAAGTGGCTTCCGAGGTGTTGAGGTTGTGGTTGTACGCATCGGCGCCCGCCGTGCGCAGCCGTTCCGCCTGGCCCTCGCTGAGCAGTCCCAGGCAGGCGCACACCTCCACGCCCTCGTTCTGCTCCTTGATGGCGGAGATGGTCTCCGAGACCCGTGCCACGTCCTTGTCCGTGGGGCCCCGGCCGCTGGCGACCAGGCAGACCCGCTTGGCGCCGCCGGCGACCCCGGCCGCCGCCGCCTTGGAGGCGTCGTCGGGCTTGAGCCAGGTGTACTTGAGGATCTCGGCCTTCGACCCGAGCCGCTGGGAGCAGTACGAGCAGTCCTCCGGGCACAGGCCCGACTTGAGGTTGACGAGGTAGTTCAGCTTGACCCGCCGCCCGAACCACTGGCGGCGCACCTTCCCGGCCGCGGCCACCACGTCGAGCAGTTCGTCATCGGATGTCGCCAGTACGGCGAGCGCCTCTTCGCGGGTCGGCACCTCGCGCCGCAGTCCCTTGTCCACCAATGTGTTCAGCAGGTCCATGGCGTTGATCCTGGCGTACGCCCTGCCTCCCGGCCAAGGAGGATTCCCACAATGCGCGCCGATCGGGGTGTGTGTATCACCACACTGTCTCCGTGCAGAACGACCGCTAACGTCTATCGACAGCCCACAATCACGGCCGATATGAAGCCCGCTTTCCAGGCCGCCGGACGAAGGACGCCGATGCCGCACGACCCTGCCCCGTCGCTGCTGTACGACACCCCGCCCGCGACGCCCGCCGCGCCCCCGCGACCGGCGTCCGGCGCGGCCTTCGACTGGATCGACACCGCACGCGCCGAACGCCGCCGCGCCGGACTCGTCCGGACGCTGCGGCCCCGCCCCGCCGACTCCCCGCTTCTCGACCTGGCGAGCAACGACTATCTCGGACTCGCCCGGCACCCCGAGGTGGTGCACGGCGCGGCCGAGGCCGCGTACCGCTGGGGCGCCGGCGCCACCGGCTCCCGGCTGGTCACCGGGAGCACCGAGCTGCACGCCCAACTGGAGTGCGCACTCGCCGAGTTCTGCGGCTTCGAGGCGGCGCTGGTGCTGTCCTCCGGCTACGCCGCGAACCTCGCCGCGGTCACCGCACTCACCGACCGCGGCACCCTGGTCGTCTCCGACGCGGGCAACCACGCCTCCCTCATCGACGGCTGCCGGCTCTCCCGGGCCCGTACCGAAGTGGCGCCGCACGCCGACCCGGAGGCGGTGCGCGCCGCGCTGACCGGCCATGACGGCCGGGCTCTCGCGGTGACCGACTCGGTCTTCTCCGTCGACGGCGACGCCGCGCCGCTGCCCGCGCTCGCCGACGCCTGCCGGTCCCGGGGCGCGGCCCTCCTGGTCGACGACGCGCACGGCCTGGGCGTGCTGGGCGACGGGGGCCGCGGCGCGCTGCGGGCCGCCGGACTCGCCGGGGACGCCGATGTGGTGACCACCGTGACGCTCTCCAAGTCGCTGGGCTCGCAGGGCGGCGCGGTGCTGGGCCCGGCCCGGGTCATCGAGCATCTGGTCAACACCGCCCGCTCGTTCATCTTCGACACCGGCCTCGCGCCGGCGGCCGTCGGCGGCGCACTCGCCGCGCTGCGGCTGCTGGAGCGGGAACCGCAACGCGCCGCGCGGGCCCGGGAGGTGGCGCGGGAGCTGCACACCCGGCTCACCGCGGCGGGCCTGGCGGCCGTCCGCCCGGATGCCGCGGTGGTCTCCGTACGCGCCCCCTCCCCGGAGGCCGCGGTGCGCTGGGCCGCCGACTGCCGCGCGGCCGGGCTGGTGGCCGGCTGCTTCCGTCCGCCGTCGGTGCCGGACGGGATCTCCCGGCTGCGGCTGACCGCCCGCGGGGACCTGACGGGTGACCAGATCGCCGCGGCGGTGGGCACGATCGTGGCCACCGCACCGCCGGCCTGAGCCGTCCGTGCGGCGGGGTCCGGCGCCGTACGGGCACCCCCGCCCGACCGGGCACCGCGGAACCGCGAGTGCCTCATATGCCCCAAATGCAGCCTCTGGTAGCAGAGTTCACCGCATCGGGCGATAGAACAGCGATAGAACTCTGTATATCTTGGGCGATCGCCCACCACACCGGCAGCATGGGTGGCAGTCTGGCGCACAGTACACATCCGAGGCCGTCGGCGTCCCGATCGGCATCTCGGCTTCCCGGCGGGCCGGAGCCGAGCCTCGGTGGGAAAGGGACGGCGTCGCCATGGCAGACCACCAGGAATCCACCCTCACCCTGCCGAGCCACCCGGCCTCGGTCGCCACCGCCCGCAGACACGTCCTGGACGTCCTCACCCAGTGGGGCCTTCCGTGCGGCTCCGACACCGCCGACTCCGTCCGGCTGATCGTCTCCGAACTCGCCACCAACGCCGTGCAGCACACCTTCGGCCAGTCCCCGACCTTCACCGTCGAGCTGCGGCTGGACCGCGACGAACGGCTGCGCATCGGCATCACCGACAGCCACCCCCGCTGGCCGCGCCGGCTGCCCGCCGCCGTCCAGCAGGACAACGGGCGGGGCCTGGTCATCATCCGCTGCCTGGCCGCGGAACAGGGCGGCCGGCTCTCCGTCGAGCCGACCGACACCGGCGGCAAGACCGTCTGGATCGCGATGCCGTGGCGGGCGGCGGTGCCCTGAGCACGCCGCGGCCGGCGGCGGCCGTCATGGCGTCGGGCCGCTGCGGGCGGGGTTGCGGGCGAAGGCACCGCGCAGCAGCGCCCGCAGGGTGTCCGCGGCCGGGGTCCCGCCACCGGACCGGTAGGCCACCGAGATCCGGCGGCGCAGCTCCGGCGGCTCCAAGTGCCGGATGCCCAAAGGAGTCACCGAGCCGGTCGCCATCATCTCCGGGACCACCGCCACCCCCAGGCCCGCGCTCACCAGCGCGCACACCACCGCATAGCCCGGCGACTCGCAGCGCACCGCGACACTCGCCCCCGCGGCGGCCAACGCCACTTCCACCGCTCGCCGGTTGGGGTCGGCCGGGGCCATACTGACCAGCGGCTGCCCGGCCAACTCGGCGAGCGGCAGCCGCCCGGAACCGGCCGACAGGGCATGGCCGGGCGCGGTGACCAGCACCAACTCCTCGGTCAGCAGCGCCTCCAGCCGCACCCCGTCCGGCAGCGGCAGCGCCTCGCCCGGAACGTACTCATGCGTCAGCGCCAGATCGACCTCCCCGACCGCCAGCGCTTCCGTCCCCCCGGGCGGTACGTACTCCGTGACGCTCAGCTCCACGTCCGGGTGGGCGCGCCGGAACGCGCTGAGCGCGGGCGGCAGCAGATGCGTACCGGCGGTCATGAACGTGCCGACCCGCAGCCGGCCGCCGGAGAGCCCGGCCAGCCGGGACAGCTCGTGCCGCGCCTGGTCCAGTTCGTCGAGCACCCGGCGGGCCCGGACCAGCAGCAGCTCGCCGGCCGCGGTCAGCCGGGCCCCGCGGTGATGGCGCACCAGCAGCGCCGTCCCGGTCTCCCGCTCCAGTTTGGCGAGCTGCTGGGAGAGCGCGGGGGCCGTGTAGCCGAGCCGGGCCGCGGCCCGGGTGATCGAACCGGCCTCGGCGACCGCTACCAGAGCGGCCAGCCGCGTGGGGTCGTACATCAAGCACCTCCATTAACCACCTCTTTAGGCTCCCCCAGAAGATTGCCAGTACCTAGTAAAGGCTGCGATCGGTGACGATGGCCGCATGGACGGACAGCTGATCACCTTCACCGGAGTCGCCGCGGGCATGGTCACCCTGCCGGGTGCGGACTTCGCGGTCGTGGTGCGCAATGCCCTCGACTCGCGCCGCGCGGGGGTGGCGACCGCGGTGGGCGTGGCGGGCGGACTGCTGGTGCACACCGCACTGGCGGTGGCCGGGCTGGCGGCGGTGCTGGTGGCCGTGCCCGCACTCTTCGGCGCCGTCCAACTCCTGGGCAGTTCCTACCTGTTGTACCTGGGCATCCGCGCGCTGACGGCGGTGCTGCGCCGACCGGCGGCGCCGCCGGACGGCGCGCCCGCGCCCCCGGACGCTCCCGCGGCCGCCCCCACGGCCGTCCCCGCCGGACCCGCGTCCGGCGCCGGTGCGGTGCGGAGCCTGCGCCAGGGCTTTCTGACCAATGCGCTCAATCCCAAGGCCCCCGTCCTCTTCCTCAGCCTGCTGCCGCAGTTCGTACCGGCGGGAGCGCCGGCGCTGCCCCGGACGCTGCTGCTGGCCGCGATCGTCGTGGCCATGGCACTGGTGTGGTTCCCCGCCGTCGCCCTGCTCGTCGACCGGCTCGGCACCTGGCTGCGCCGCCCCCGGGTGGCCCGCGCCCTTCAGGCCACCACCGGCGCCCTGCTCGCAGCCCTGGGCGGCATCCTGCTCGTCGAACTCGTCGTCGCCTGAGCACCCGCCCTGCGGGTGCCGCTCATCGACCCTCCACCGGATACCGCTGCCGGCCGGGCTTCATACATCACCGCGGGTCAGCGCACCCGCCCGTACCAGACCGCGCGGCTCCAGATCCGCTCCAGGCGGACCACGCTGCCGGATTTGGGCGCGTGCCAGATCCGGTCGCCGCCGGCGTAGATGCCGACATGGTAAATCCCCCTGCCGGAGTGGAAGAAGACCAGATCGCCGTCCCTGCGTGCGGCGCGCGAGACATGCTCGGTGTGGCGGTACTGGTCCGCCGCGGTACGTGGCAGCGACCGCCCGGCCCGCCGGTACGAATAGAGCGTCAGCCCCGAGCAGTCGAAGCTGTCCGGTCCCTGGGCGCCGTATTCGTAGGGAGCGCCTTTCTTGGAGGCGGCGATCCGCAGCGCGGTGGCGGGCACGGACGCCGCCTCGGTCGCTCCCGGGGCCGTCGCCGTGCCGCCCACCGTGACCAGTGCCAGGGCGGACACGGCGCCGGCACGCATCAGGAGATGCGGCACCTGCACGCGCATGGTCATGCGCAACCCTTCGTCAGCCGGTGATCCGGACAACGGCGGGGTTCAACTGCCCGTCCGGACCGCCCCGTCGCTGTGGCGGGGTCTTGTCGTCGAGGGGATCGTCACGCAACCACTCCCCGATTTCCGCGCTGAAATTGCCTTATGTGGCATTGGTCACATTTGGCCTCAATGGGGGATTTTTGCCGCTCCGGCGCGACGACCGGCGCGTCGCTGAGGCCGGGACCAGCGGCGAAACGCAAAGGTCAGCGGAAATCCCGGTGTTCCGCGCAATTTCTCGCTCCCTTGACGCAGGCGCGGATGCTACGCCGTAAGTGCGACCGGGAGTCGTCCGTGTCCCCTGCGTGGCCGTCGTGCGCATCGTGCCGGCGCGTCAGATCTCCTCCTGCGGCGGTACGGTGACGCGCCGGGCCCGGCGCTCCCCGTCCAGCACCCGCAGCGCCCGGCCCAGCGTCTCCTGGTGCAGTTCGCTCTCGCCCCGGTTGTGCATCAGCGTCAGCGCGTCCCGCAGCTCAGCGGCCTTGCCGACCAGTGCCTGGGCCGCGCGCAGGCTGCCGTAGGTGGAGCCGGTGCAGGCCGGGTTGATCCGGCCCAGCAGGTCCAGGGCCGCCAGATAACAGTCGATCAGCTCGCCCTCGGCCTGGGTCAGGGCGGGCAGCGGCGGCAGCTCCGGTGGCAGCACGGCGGCTCACCGCGCCACGTGCCGCGCGGCGGACCGCTTGCGGTCGTGGGTGAGCCCGTCGATCAGGCCGTACTCCCGGGCGGCGGGGGCGTCGAAGATCTTGTCGCGCTCGATGTCGGCTGCGATCCGCTCACGGGGCTGCCCGGTGTGCTCGGCCAGCATCTCCTCCAGCTTGTCGCGGGTGCGCAGCAGTTCCTCCGCCTGGATCTGCACATCGCTGGTCTGCCCCTGGACCGGCTCGGCGAACGACGGCTGGTGGATCAGGACCCGGGCCCGGGGGAGCGCCAGCCGCTTTCCCGGGGTGCCGGCGGCCAGCAGTACCGCGGCCGAGGAGGCGGCCTGCCCCAGGCAGACGGTCTCCACGTCGCAGGAGACGAAGCGCATCGTGTCGTAGATGGCGCACATCGCGGTGAACGAGCCGCCGGGGGAGTTGATGTAGAGCGAGATGTCCTGGTCGGGCGCGGCGTGTTCGAGGTGGATGAACTGCGCCATCACGTCGTTGGCGCTGGCGTCGTCGATGGGGGTGCCCAGGAAGACGATGCGTTCGCTGAGCAGCTTGGAGTACGGGTCCATGGTCCGGGTCCCGTTGGCGGTGCGTTCGGTGAACTCCGGCAGGACATAGCGCGCCGCGGGTCGCAGCATGATCGCTCCTTTCCGTCTGTAAAAAATGTACAGGACGTACATGTTGTCAGAATGGGAGCAGATTCTGGTGATCAACTGCAAGTCCCAGGTCAGAGGCTGTTTTAACTGTTCGCTGAGGGCGGATATCTCACAAATCTGTTCCTGGAACTGCGGCACAAGGTCGAGATCCACGGATGACCGGGCGGGGCGTCGAGTGCCCGATCGACGAGATGAACCGGCCGCGGGGAGCCAGGGACGCCGCCCTGCGGATCCCGCCGACCGAGCCGGAGGGCAGGCGCTGTTCACCGGCTGGGGCGGCGAACCGGCGCCCTGTTGCAAGTTCGCCCCCCACCGCGCGGAACTGCACCGCATCGACACTGATGTCGCAGGTCGGACTCAGGGTGAGCGAGGCATGCAAACTCGACCTGGCCGACATCAAGTGGAACTGGGACGCTTCGGCAAGCTCCACGTGCGTCACGGCAAGGGCGCCCGCGACTCGGGCCCGCGCGAGCGGATGGTGCCGCTGACCAACGGCGCCGACCGCACGCTGCGGTGGTTCAACGCACGAGATGCGCCGACCTGGTGACAAGCAGTGTGCCGTGCGCAAGCGAAACAGCAGGGGGCTGGTCGGTTGCTATGTCTGGTTCCCTGCCTGCTTGACGGTCCTGATCACTGGTGCCGTTTCGACGTGTGTGATGGCTGGGAGTGCGGCGACCCGGGTGGTCAGGTACCGGTACAGCTCTTGTTGGTTCGTGCACACCACGCTCGCGTACAGGTTGGTCGGGCCGGTCGTGGCGGCGGCGAACGCGACCTCCGGATGCCCGGCCAGCGCCTGACCGGCCTCCTCAAGGTGCGCGGGGGCTACCGAGAGCCAGAGCAGGGTTCGGGCGTTCACGCCGAACATGCGCCAGTCGACGTCGATGTCGAGATAGAGCAGGCCGTGTTCGCGCAGCTCCGTCATCCGGCGCCGGACCGTCGTCGGCGACCAGCCGGTCGCCGCGGCCAACTGCTCGAACCCGGCCCGGCCGTCGGTGGCGAGCAGGGCGAGGAGCTTGCGGTCACCGTCGTCGAGCCGCACCGGTCCCCGTCGATGCGGCACTGGAGGCGGGCGCAGTCGCTCGATTGCCTCCGCGTCCAACGACCCGAGTTTTCCGACCAGGTTGTCCGGGCCGCCGTAGAAGGCGTACAGCACGGAGTGCGCGGTCACGCCCTCCACGCGCGGGGTGCGGGGGAGTTTGGCCAGCAACAGTGCCTCGCTGTCCGCCTCGCTCGGGGCTCCACCTCCACGGCCTGGCCCACGACCCCGAACTCCTCCAACGCGCCATGCGGCGCATCGAGGACGAAGCCGCCCGGATGCACACCATGGTCGAGGACCTGCTCCTCCTCGCCCGCCTCGACCAGGGCCGCCCACTGGCCACCGAACCCGTCGACCTCGGTCACCTCGCCGAAGACGCCGCCACCGCCGCCCGCCTCCTCGACCCCAACCGGCCGATCACCGTGCACGTGCAGGGCCAGGTGTTCGCACTCGGCGACGAAGACCGCCTCCGCCAAGTCCTGGGCAACCTGCTCAACAACGCACTGCACCACACCCCACCAGAAACACCGGTATCCGTGACGGCACGCCCACTACCCGGCAACACAGTCGAACTGACCGTCACCGACCAAGGCCCCGGCATGCCCCCGACACCGCCAGCCGCATCTTCGAACGCTTCTACCGCGCCGACGAAGCGCGCACCTCCACCAGCGGCGGCACCGGCCTCGGCCTGAGCATCGTCAAAGCCATCACACAGGCCCACAGCGGCACCATCACCGTCCACACCACACCAGGCCACGGCAGTACCTTCACCATCACCCTGCCCGCCGCACACTGACCAAGATCGCACTCCACACGACATTGCTCCGACGGGGTGTGCGCAGTCATGGGGCGCATTACCTACCGGCCCTGCGGCCACAGCACTCGGTTCCACGGGACTGTAAGACGTTCGGGGTAACTCCCGATCATGGAAAATGCGCCGATGACCAGTGAGAACGTGTCCGAGTGCGAGGCCCTTGAGTCGGCAGAGGCTGTGTCGGCGAAGGCTGTGGACGACCAGTTGATCGACGAGCCGGTGGGCCGGGCCCAGGCCGAGGGCCTGCAGCTGACCGGCGAGGGCGGGTAGTTGCAGCTGACCAAGCGGCTGCTGGAGTCCGCCCTGGAAGGCGAGATCACCGACCATCTCGGCTATGACAAGCACGACTCGGCGGGCAAGGACGGCGGCAACTCGCGCAACGGCAAACGCTCCAAGACCGTTCTGACCGACGTCGGGCCCGTGGAGATATCCGTGCCTCGCGACCGCGCCGGCTCCTTCGAGCCGAGGATCGTCAAGAAGCGGCAGAAGCGCCTGACCGGCGTCGACGAGATGGGCATCTCGCTGGCCGCGAAGGGCCTGACCACCGGCGAAGTGCAGGCCCCTGGCGGAAGTCTCTGGCGCCGAGGGCGGTTGCCGGAACTATGGCCCTTGCTGCACCCGGCTGCCGGTGTCGGTTGCCGGCCGGATTCGCTGGTTGACGCACCTGGCAGCATGACTGGCATGTCTGCTTACGTGATCTCTGAGGTCGAGGTACTGGACGAGGAACTGGCTGACGCCTACCGGACATTGGCGGAGGCTTCCATCCGTCGCTACGGCGGTCGCTATATCGTCCGCGGTGCTGTGCCCGAAGCTGTGGAGGGCATCTGGCCCTCTTCTCAGCGGGTGGTCGTCGTCGAGTTCCCGGATGCTGACCGCGCCAAGGAGTGGTACGCGTCTCCCGAGTATGCGGAGGCGCTTGAGATCCGGAAGGCAGCCCTGGAACGGCGGCTTCTTTTGGTCGAGGGGGTGTCTGAGTAGCGACCCCTATGGTCTGCCCTCGAACGCATCTCGAACTTGATCACGGCCGATTGCGCCGTGCCCTGGCCAGCCTGCCGCTGCCGAGGGCCGCGGACGGCCGCCTGGTGCTGGCCGTCGACGTCTCGCCGTGGTTGTGACCGGACGCCAACACCTGCCCCGACCGGGCCTTTTGCCATACGATGGCCGCGGCGAGGGCAAGCACCAGATGGTCCCGGGATGGCCGTACTCGGTCGTGGCCTGCTTGGAGACGGGCCGCACATCCTGGACGGCAGTGCTGGACGCAGCCCGCCTTCAGCCCGGTGCGGACGTCGCTGCGGTGACAACGGTCCAGATCCGAGAAGTCATCGGGCGGCTCATCGACGCCGGCCAATGGCAGCAGGGTGACCCCGCGGCCCTGGTGGTGCTGGACGCCGGATACGACGCGCCCCGCATCGCCCACCTGCTGGGCGATTGCCGGTGCAGAACCTTGGCCCGCTCCGCTCCGACCGCGTGATGCGGCGGCCGACACCGCCACGGATCTACGACCCCAAGGGTGGCCGGCCGCCCGAGCACGGTGGCGAGTCCGTCTTCGCAGACCGCACAACCTGGGGCGCTGAGCAGGTCGTGACCATCACCGACACACGTCTCTACGGGAAAGCGACCGCGCAGGCTTGGGACCGCTTGCACCCGCGGCTGACCCGCCGGGCGGCATGGCTCAACCACGAGGGACCGCTACCCGTCATCGAGGGCACCGTCATCCGACTCGTGGTGGAGACGCTGCCCAGCGGCGGGGTGAACAAGCCCGTCTGGCTGTGGTGGTCGGGCACCGGCGCCACCCCGGGCGACGCGGACCGCTGCTGGCAGTCCTTCCTGCGGCGCTTCGATGTGGAGCACACGTTTCGCCTGTTCAAGCAGACGCTCGGGTGGACCAAGCCTCGGCTTCGCAGCCCGGAGGCGGCCGACCGGTGGACATCGCTGACGATCGCCGCCTATGCCCAGCTCCGGCTCGCTCGGCCGCTGGCCACCGACCTGCGGCGACCATGGGAGAAACCGGCCCCGCCGAACAAACGGACACCCGCCCGTGTCCGGAGAGGGTTCAGAAACCTCCGTGTGAAGACCGGCTCCCCAGCCGGTGCACCCAAACCGTCACGTCCCGGCCCGGCCGGCCGCCGGGTTCGAAGAACCGCCGTCCGGCCTCTCGTCATGACGTGGGCCGAGTCCTCGCAACGGGTGAGGCATACAGACGCCCCACCCATCACAAGGTCGGTACGAAACCACGTCGAACTGGATAAACGTCAAGCAAGGAAGCGTGCATCAAACGCCCTTCAGAACACGATCAAGTGCCGCCCGGCCTGCAGGTCCCCAGTTCGGCTTGCCGCCGGGAAGGCCCCGATCTCCGTTCTGTCCCATGAGCATCAGGAAGAGGCTCTTCATAGCGGCCAGCCCTCGGGCGCGCCGGATCGCCGCCTCGTCTGCATGCGCGTACATGTCGAAGAACCGTGAGGCCGTGCCTGCGGGTAGCAGCACCCATGCGGCGGCGAGGTCCCACGCCGGGTCGCCGGCGAACATGTCACCGAAGTCGATGATGCCCGAGAGCGTTCCGTCCGAGACGACGACGTTCGCGGGATGGAGGTCGCCGTGCACCCACACCGGCGGGCCCTCCCACGCGTGGGCCGCAACGGCGTCGTCCCAGACGGACCGGACGTCGGCAGCGATGTCGTCGGGGGCAACGGCCTGGAAGAAATTCTCGAAGCCGTCCGTGCAGTTCCTGGGATGGGCGCCGCGGTCCGTAGCGATCGGCGCCTCGGCGGGCGCCTCCGCATGGAGCGCCCGGAGGAAGCCCGCCAGCGTGTCGGCCGCATGGGCGCCGCGGCTGATCGAGCCGTGGTCCAGCGGCTCGCCGGGAACCCACGTCATCACGGTCCAGTGCTTGGGGAAGCGCTCGGACGGTTCGCCGAACCGCACCGGGGTCGGTACCGGGAGCGGCAGGCGCGGGGCCAGCACGGGTAGCCACCGCCGCTCCTTGAGCTGGAGCTCCGGAGTGGGGTCCATGCGCTGCATGCGCACGGCCAACTCGTCCCCGAGGCGCCACATTTGGTTGCCCCAGCCGCCCGCCACCTCGCGGATGGCCAGCCCTGCAAGGTCTGGATGTTGCTCCTGCAGCAGGTCGCGGACCAGGTCTGCGGTGATCTCGATCTCGGTGTCGGTCATGCGAAGTCACAGTACCGAGGCGGCAGGGGAGCGGCTCTCGCTCTCCGGAACATCTCGCAGGGATCCCTCTGGCATCACCGATTCGGTTTCAGAGAGCTGCTGATCAGAGGCTTTGGGACGGACCGGCCCCAAAGTTCAGAGAAGCCTGCATCCGCTGCCTGGTCCTCCAGATCGACCCCCGCCAACGGCCCCGCCTCATCGAGATCGTCCAGAACCTCCGCGAACGCATCCGCGAAGCACGCGCCAACGGCTGGCTCGGAGAAGTCGAAGGACTCCAGGTCAGCCTCGACACTGCCTTGGCCAAGCTCAACAGCCTCAGCCGGACCCCAGCCGACGGCCGGCCCCAGCTGGTCGATCTCGGCATGCCCGTCTTCACCGACACGCCACCCTGGCTGAGGGATATGTGCTTCACAGGGACCTCAGTGGTGCCAGGGCAGTTGAATCGGATCAGCAGGAGCGTGCCCAGCCACGAGCTCGGCCGTCAACTTGGCTAGGCCGAGGGGATAGACCGTCTCATTAGTGGCTGCCAGGTCAGCGATGGGCCACCAGCGATACCCGGCGTGGTACTTGCGCTCATTCGCCTCCTGGCCAGTCACATCAACCTGGTGGCTCGTCACGCGAAGATGGAAGAAGACGTCCCGGAAGATCCCTTCAGCCCATCCGACATCTGCATATCCGGAGGTCTCCGCGACTGCTGATCCCAGGGCTTCTGGCTCCACAGACAGGCCCGTCTCTTCGCGAAGCTCGCGGGCTGCCGCCTCTGCCAGGGTCTCCCCGCCCTCGACACCACCGCCGGGCGTGCACCATCCGTGACCGCTCTCGGGAGCATCTGGGTCGACGTGGAACTTCAGCAAGAGCAGGCGGCCCGGCTCATCGATCAACAGAACACGAGCGGAGTCGCGGCGATAACTTCCCTGATCAGACATGCCAGCAGCGTAATCGGGGCGACGCGAGCAGGCCGTTGAGTTTCGCACCACCGGCAGGGCTCTTCCCTAGCCCGGAAAAGGGCCAGTGGACCTACAGAACTCCTTGCCCGAGCACTCCGCGAACGCGGCCGTGACGTCGAAGTCGAGCACCTCCACGTCCACCTCCCCCGGGTGCTGATGCCAAGCCCATGACCAGATCTAGCCCCCGACAGCCCCCAGCCTTGACCGAGAAGCCTGGACAGCCGGGCGGCTTGCCGCTCAGCTGTTCCCGGCGGATTGCGCGGATGCTGAGGGTTGTCGAAGGACAGGAGGAACAACCACACAAGGGCCAGCAGCCGACGGCACTCCAGCAGCCGTGCTCGTTCTGCGGCGGTCAGATAGAACTGATCCAGGAACACCTTGACGTCTAGTGGCCGGTCAACCCAGCTGGCCACGTGTTCCGTGATCTCTGCCAGTTCGAAAGGCCGGTCGCTGAGACCAGACTCCTCGAAATCGACGACCCCCACGCGAGAGCCGTCCCACAGATAGGCGGCGAGGTTCCCGTCACCTGGCCCAAAGACCGGCGGGACGTCCGACGGGGCGTCATGTTCGAAGCCTGAGCGAGCCAACCAGTCCAGGCCGCGATCCATGGCTTCCCCCACCTCAGCGCTGATGCGGCGGCGAGCTTCTGGTGTCCAAACCCGGATCCTGGCGATCGACTGCCATCGCCAGGCGTTTGCACACTTCGGCGGGGTTCCGATGAGCATCGTCTACGACCGGACCAAGACGGTCGTGCGTCGGCACGTTGCTCCTGGTGAGGCGGTTCCGCTGCACCCGGAAGCGGTCGCATTCGCCGGGCACTACGACTTCGACATCGACGTGCTGGCCGCTTACCGGCCCCAGGGCAAGGGCCGGGGCGAGCGGCAGGTCGGCATCGTCCGCGACCATGTGCTGGCCGGCCGGGCCTTCTGCTCGGTCGAGGAGATGAACGCAGCTTTCACGGCATGGGTGCCGCTGCGGCGGGCGAAGGTCCACGGCACCCACGGCGAGGTCATCGGGCACCGGGCCGTGCGCGATCACATGGCACTGCGTCCCCTGCCGCAGACTCCCTATGTGGTCGCCCAGCGACACCTGCGGCACGTCGGCAAGGACTGCCTGGTCGCCTTCGACGCGAACCTCTACTCGGTGCCCGCCCGCAAGGTCCGTCCTCGCCAGCTGGTCGAGATCCGGGCTACGAAATCTCAGGTCAGCCTGCATTCCGCTGTTCCCAATGCAGGTGGCCAGACATTGCTGGCGGTGCATCCGCGGGCGGTCGGCCGCGGAGCCCGCATCGTGGATGAGACGCACTGGGACGGCCTGCCCACTGGCGCCGGCCGCCGCGTCACCAGCGGCGACGCTGCCGCATGACGACCGCATCGAGGTCTATGTGGGCGGACGTCACTTGTGCACCGGGACGGTTCACTGCCGAGCAGACCGGAGCGTTCCGCCGGCAGCAGCGCGACGAAGCGATGCGCCTGGGCCGAGAGCAGCGCAGGTCCGTCTCTATACGGACGGCTCGTTGATCCGCTCCAGCCCTCCGGACTCGGACATACGTCCTTGGTCCAGCACGTGCACGCTGTCGGCGTAGGCGGTCAGAAGGTCCAGTTCGTGACTGACGAGGACGAGAGTGAGCCGGCGCTCCGTTCGGAGGTGGGTGAGGAGTTCCAGGATTGCGGCGGCGGTTGACGGGTCGAGCGCCGAGGTGACTTCGTCGCAGAGCAGGAGGTCGGGTTCGGTGGCGAGGGCGCGGGCGATGGAGGCGCGTTGGCGCTGGCCGCCGGAGAGTTGGTGGGGGTAGCGGTCGGCGAAGTCGGCGGGGAGGCCGACGTCTTGGAGCAGTTGGTGGACTCGCGACGGCATGTGGGACGCGCTGACGATCTTGTGGAGTCGCAGCGGTCTGGTGAGCGAGGCGCCTATGGTGCGGGTCGGGTTGAGTGCGCCGAGCGGGTTTTGCGGTATGAGCTGGATGCCGCGTTGCTGCTCGCGGCTGCGTTTACGGATGTGTGCGGATAGTGGGTCTCCGTGCCAGGTGATGATGCCGGAGTGGGGCTTTTGGAGGCCGGCCAGGGTGCGCAGGAGGGTGGTTTTGCCGGATCCGGATGGGCCGGTGATGCCTGTTGCGGTGCCGACCGGTGCGTGGAAGCTCACCGAGTCCAGGGCCTGGTGCGTGTGGCTGCGGTGGGTGAAGGCGACCCGCAGCTCGGTGGCGGACAACCCGTCGGTGATGGTGCCGGTGGTGTCGGCGGTGGGGGAGTGGACGACCTCGCGAAGTGGGGTCGGTGAGGCGGCCGATATGGCGGGGGAGCTGAGGGTGGTGACGGTGTCGGCGCAGGTGTCGACCACGTGGGGGTCGTGGCAGGCGAGGATGATGGAGATGCCGCGGTCCGTGGCGAGGCCGCAGAGAAGATCGACGATCTCGTCACGTAGGTCGGCGTGGAGTCCTGCGGTGGGTTCGTCGAGCAGGAGGATGTCGGGTTGCCGGGCCAGGGACCGGGCCAGTGCGACGCGGCGTTGTTGCCCTCCGGACAGGGCGCCTGGGCGGTGGTGTGCGAGGGCTTCGGGGAGTCGGCATTCCTTCATCAGTGCCGTGACCGCGTGGGGCGAGGGTTTCGTGGCCAGCTCGCCGATCAACTGGGCGGCAGTCATACGCGGGTTGAGGGCTGAGCCGGGGTCCTGGCCGACGTAGGCGATGCGGTGGCGGCGTAGGGCCCGCAGGGCGGCGGGTGAGAGCGTGAAGACGTCCTGTCCGAGGATCCGTACGGTGCCGGTGGTGACTTGTGCGCCGTGTGGGAGGTCCCCGATGAGGGCTCTGAGGAGGGTGGTCTTGCCCGATCCCGAGGGTCCGGTGAGGGCCGCGATCTTGCCTGCTTGCAGGGTCAGGCTGGTGGTGTTGAGTAGGGTCGGGCCGCCTGGGAGGCGGATTTCGAGGTCGGTGACCGTTACGGGCGGCATCGTGTCGGACGAGTCCACGTGCATGTCCTGAGGTGGTGTGGGTGCGGGGCGGCCTGTGGGGGTCATCGCAGAACCGGCTTGCGGGCGGTGGCGGGGGCCAGTGCGTTGGCGGCGAGGTTGACGCTGATGGCGAGCAGGCCGATGGCGAGGCCGGGTGCGACAACGGCCCACGGGTTGAGCAGGATGCCCGGCCCGTTCTCACGGATCATCAGTGCCCAGTCGGCTTCGGGGGGTTGGGGCCCGAGCTGGAGGAAGCCGGCCATGGAGATGACGTAGACGGCGTCGACGAAGCGCAGGCCGAACAGGGCCAGGACAGTGGCACGGAGGTTGGGCAGGATCTCGCGCAGGGCCAGGTGCGCGGTCCGCTCGCCACTGGCGATCGCCGCTTCGACGAACCCCGCGGTTGCCAACGGCGCTGCCGCACTGGCCACCACGCGGACTGCGTAGGGAGTCCCCAGGGCGATGGCGGCGAGGGTGATGGCCAGTCGGCCGCCGCCGGGCCAGGCCAGGGCCAGGAGCATGATGCCCAGGACCGGTGGCAGGAGGATGGCGGTGTCGGCGACGCGCTCCACGAACCGCCCGAGCCGGGGGCTGAGTACGGCGAAGCATCCGAGCAAGGTGGCCAGCAGCGTGACGACGACTGCCACTGCCAGAGCGCTTGCGATCAGGGCGCTGCCGCCGTGCAGGAGTCGGCTCAGGACGTCACGTCCGAGCTGGTCGCCCCCCAGGACGGCGTCGGTGCCGGCTGCGCCGTAGGGAGCCGTGACCGGCTTGTCGGCGGGCTGCGCGGCCAGCAGTGGCCCGAGCACCGCGACCAGAACGAGCACGGCCGCGGGGAGAGCCGGCAGGAAGGTTCGTGGCCGGGGGCGACGTGCGGTCCGCTGGTCGAGTACCGCGGTGGCGGTCATGGGCGGGCTCCCAGGGTGCGGGCGCGGACGAGGTCGGCCAGGAGGAGGATCACGGTGATCAGGGTGGCGGCGCAGGCGACGACGGCGGCGATGACGGGGGTGTCGCGATCGGCGACGGCTCCGGCCAGCACCGTGCCGATGCCGGGGTAGTTGAAGAGGGTCTCCACCACCACGGTGCCGCCGAGCAGCATCCCGGTGGAGGTGGCGATGCCGGTGGCGATGGACGGCCAGGCACCCGGCAGGGCGTGCCGCAGCAGAACGCGTCGGACGGGCAGACCGTCCAGGTGGGCGGCTTCGACGTGGGGGGCCGCGGCCTGGTCGGCGAGGGCGGCGCGGACGATGCGGGTGTTCCATCCGGTCTGCGGGACGGCCAGTGCGAGCACCGGCATGATCAGCGTCGTCCACGTCGCGGGTGCGCCGTCGGCGCCGGTGACGGTGGCGGCGGGCAGCCAGCCGGTCCACAGGGACAACACCAGCAAGAGGCCCACGGACACGACGAATTCGGGCAGTGCGAAGGCCGCGGTGGATGTCAGGTCCACCACGCGGTCCACGATGCCGCGGGGCCGGGCGGCAGTCCAGATGCCCAGGGCGAGCGCCGCGACGACGGTGAGGGCGAAGGCGGTCGTGCCCAGCGCGATGGTGTTGGGGAGCGGGGCGGCCAGCAGGTCGGTGACGCGCTCGCCGCGGGCCGAGGTGCCCAGGTCACCGGTGGGCAGGGCGGTGATCCAGTCCCAGAAGCGCTCCCACACCGGCCGGTCCAGGCCGAGCAGGTGGCGTCGGGCGGCGACGCCGGCGGCGCCCTCACCGCGGTCGGAGGTGGCCGAGGCCGCGTCGCCGGGGAGCAGATCGACCGCGGCGAAAACCACCGCGAGAAGGATCACGAGCATCAGCAGACGCTTGCCCACCACCGCGCCGACGCGGAGCGCAAGGGTGGCCGA
Organism: Streptomyces sp. CT34; assembly: GCF_000805335.1. Lineage (GTDB taxonomy): Bacteria > Actinomycetota > Actinomycetes > Streptomycetales > Streptomycetaceae > Streptomyces. The sequence goes on from NZ_KN708638.1 coordinate 7,864,053, forward strand.
GCGGTGCGCGGCCGAGGCCGCCACTGGCTTGGTGGCGGCCTCCGTGGGG
>NZ_KN708638.1:7864111-7969999 GCF_000805335.1 Streptomyces sp. CT34
CAGCCAGACGTTTTCGAGCTGGACGCGCCCGTAGCCGGGGAGCTTGGGCAGGCCGCGGACCTTGGGGGCGGCCAGGTCGATACCGTCGGCCATGCCCCACAGCAGGTAGCCGGATCGGTCGTACTCGACCTGCTGGAGGTCCTTCAGGGCGGCGGCGCGAGCGCCGCGGTCGGCGGTGGAGATGACCTTGTGGTAGACGGCGTCGAAGTCCTTGTCGGACCAGTCGGCCTCGTTCTGGCCGGCGCCGGTGGTCATGGTTTTGGAGGCGAAGAACACCACGGAGTCGTTGGTGCCCCAGTAGTTGGTGTAGAAGTCGCCCTTGAGCCAGGTGTCCTGGTAGAAGGTGCCGGATTCCTGCTTGGTGACCTTGACCTTGATACCGGCTTCGCGGGCCTGGGAGGCGAACAGCGTGGCGGATTCGGCGAGTCCGGCGATGTCCTCGGTGGTGACCAGTTCATAGGTCTTGGAGAGGTCGAACTCGGCGTCCTGCAGCAGCTGCTTGGCCTTGGCCAGGTCGCGATGGCGTTGCGGGATGCTCTTGGCGTAGTCGGGGTCCGCGGTGCCCAGGATGTCGTTGGCGACGGTGCCGTAGCCGGAGAGCACCTGCTTGACCATCGCCTCGCGGTCCACCACGAGCTTCATCGCCTCGCGGACCTTGGGGTCGGCGAACGGCCCGCTGGAGGTGCGCATCACGATGGGCATGGCCATGTCGTTGGGGCGTCGGACGACTTTGATGTCCTGGCGACCGCGGGCGGTACGGGCGGCCACGGCACCGGCGTTGGAGGCGACGTCGATCTGGCCGGACATCATGGCGTTCGCCATTGCCTGGGGGCTTTCGAACATGGTGACCTCGATGGCGTCGAGGTAGACCTTCCCGCCGTGCCAGTGGTCGTTCCGCACCAGGCGGGCGTTGCCGCCGCGGTACCAGTCGAGCTTGAACGGGCCGGTGCCCGGCGCCTTGGCGATCTCCTTGTCGGGGGTGTTCTTCTTCATGATGAACGTCGACAGCCGTGTGAGCATGGGGAGTTCGGCGTTGGCGAAGTCGGAGACGAGGACGACGGTGTCCTTGCCGTCGGCGGTGATGTTCTCGGCCTTGATACCGGGCAGCCGGGCGGCGCCGGCGGGGGTGTTGCGCAGGCGGCGCAGCGACCAGACCACGTCGTCGGCGGTGACCGGGGTGCCGTCGTGGAAGGTGGCGCCCTTGGCGAGGGTGAAGCGCCAGGTCTTGAGGTCCTTGGACGGCGTGAAGGACGTGGCAAGGCGGCCGACGGTGTTGGCCTTGAGGCCCGGTGCGGTGAGGGTGTCGTAGACGAGGGCGATGACGAGGTAGTCGCTCTCGTTGCCCTGATTGCCGTGTGGGTCGCGGGTGATGGCGGAGGAGTGGCCGAGGGCGCCGATGCGGAGTGTGCCGCCCTTGCGTGGCTTGCCGCCGGAGTCGGAGGAGGCCGCGTTGTTGCCGCCTCCGCAGGCAGCCAGCAACGTGGCTGCGCCTATGGCGCCGCCGGCCCACAGCACCTGTCGCCTGTTGAAGTTCACGTTGCCTCGCTCTACTCGGAACCGGTTGCTTAGGTTTGCCTACCCTAATGACGTTGCTTCCGCAAGATGAGGCACCGCCAATCGCCTTGATCGACATATGTCAACAAGCCCTTTACAGGAGGGAGTTCCCGAAAACCGGACAGAGGGTCGGAAAATTAAGTTAGGTTTGCCTTACCTAAGAGTCGCGGGTACTTTCATCACCGTCCACGGGGCATCGACACGGGGCGAAACCCCCATATCCCCGCTTTTGTGTCGACCTGTTCAGCATGCCGCGCCGTGTCCGCGTGGCATCGCCCCGGACCTCACCCGCCTTCAACGGAAACGGAAGACACCGCCATGAGCTCGGGAGCCGTACCCATCCGTCAGCTCGACGCCACCAGCGTTGGGGAACTGCGTCAGGCCGCCGAGGAGATCCTCGCCGAATTCGGTACCTCCGCCACCTCGCCCCAACTCCTGGCCAGCGTCGCCGAAGTTGCCGGCAACCTGAGCGAGCCGGTCCGTCATGAGCTGCGCCCGGTCGACACCGACGACGGGCTGTTCGTCCTTCGTGGCCTGGAGGTCGACGACAGCGGGATAGGACCCACGCCCTCCAGTTGGGCCACCGCCGGCGACAGCGGTGCCGTCCACGACATCGTGATGCTGCTGCTCGCCACGCTGATGGGCAACCCCATCGCCTGGGAGGGCCAGCAGGACGGCCGTTTCGTGCACAACATCGTCCCCGCCCCCGGCCACGAGACGGCGCAGACCGGCGCGTCCAGCAGCGTGCTGCTCAGCCCGCACACCGAGGACGCCTTCCACCCCGGCCGTGCCCATCTGCTGATGCTCTGCTGCCTGCGCAACCACGACAACATCGCCACCACCGCGGCCAGCATCCGCCACGTCCAACTGTCGGAGGCCGACGTCGCACTGCTCACGCGGCCCAAGCTGGCGATCCTGCCCGACGACGCCTACACCGAGGCGCAGGGCTTCGAGGGTGGTGAACCGGCCCCCGTCCCGACCCTCTTCCACGCCGAGGGTGGGCTGACCCTTCGCTTCGACCCCGCCTACACGCCCCTCGATGCCGCTTCGCCTGCCCACCGGGCCGCCTACGAGCGGCTGGAGGCGGAACTGGCCCGTGTGTCGCGCGCGGTGTGCCTGAGCCCCGGCGAGGTGCTGGTCGTCGACAACGACCTCGTCGTCCACGGCCGCGTCCCCTTCCAGGCCCGCTACGACGGCACCGACAGGTGGCTCAAGCGTGCCTCCGTCCGTGTCCCCGAGCGCCGTACCCGCCCCCTGGCCGAGGAGGACGAGCACGGCTACGGCCAGGCCGCCATAGAAGCCCACGCCGCCTGACCACCCGCACCGAGGACCAGAGATGACTGAGATCACCGTTGCCGACGAAGCCCACTCCATATCCGCCGACGACAAGACCCTGCGGATTCTGTCCACCAGCGACCTCGCCGGGATCGACATCTCCCTGGCCGACGTCGTCGCCACCGTCGAGGGCGCCTACCGCACCCTGGCCGCGGGACAGTCCGACAACCCGCGGAAGCTGACCGTCAAGCCCGACGACGGGCACTCGGTCTCCTACGCCATGCTCGGCCGGGACGGCACCCGCAACGTCGTGGCGATCAAGACCTCGTACAAGCACGGACTCGACAAGGGCCGCGACGAACAGCACTACTACACCGCGCTGACCCTCTACGACGACGTCACCGGACTGCCCGTCGCCATGATGGACTGCGGCCGCATCGGCTCGCTGCGCACCCCGGCCGTCTCCGCCCTCCTCGCCCGTGAGTGCGCCCGGCCCGGCGCCCGCAGCGCCCTGGTCATCGGCACCGGAACCCAGGGGCGGCTGGCCCTGCCCTTCCTGCTGACCACCCTGCCGGACCTGGACCGCCTGATGCTGTTCGGCACCCACGCCGACGGCATCGCCGCCGTGCGCGAGGAGTTGCGCAGGCACTTCCCGGACCGGGACGTGGAGACCGTCACCGACCTGCGGGCCGCGGCGGCCGACGCCGACGTCGTCGTGGCCACGGCCGGTGCGCACACCCCCGCGGCCGTGGAGGCCGACTGGCTCGGGCCCGGTGCGCTGTCGATCCTCGTGGGGCATGGGCTCGCTCCCTCAACTCTCCACCGCGCAGACCGCGTTGTGGCCACCAGCGAGGCCCAGATGAAGGTCACCGGCACCGACATGGCCGACGCCGACGGCGACTTCCCCGCCGTCGACACCGAGTTTCCCCCGGTGCTCGCCGGGATCACCACAGGCCGCCGGTCGGCACCGGAGCGCATCTTCGCCTACAACAGCGGACTGGTCGTCACCGACATCGCCCTGGGCCACCGCTTCGCCCAACTCGCCCTCGACCAGGGCCTGGGAGTGCAGGTGCCGCTGTGGCAGTGACCGACGTTGCGACAAGGACGATGCCGACGCTCCCCGCCCACCCGGACCCGGACACCGACCGGGTCGTGGACAGCGGCCTGCTGCACGAGCTGTCCCACGCCTTCGGCGGCCCCTTCCACTTCCTGCTGCCGCACCGCTTCGACGCCAACCTCACCGCCTTCCGCACCGCGCTCGCCGACGCCGGCGTGGAAGGGCGGGTGTACTACGCGAAGAAGGCCAACAAGGCGGCCGTGTGGATGGAACGGTGCGCCGCCCACCAGGCCGGCGTCGACGTGGCCAGCACGGGCGAACTGCGCGAAGCCCTCGGCCACGGAGTGCGGGGTGAGAACATCGTCGTCACCGGCCCGGCCAAGAGCGACGAACTGCTGCGCCTGGCCGTCCTGCAGGGGTGCCTCGTCGCCGTCGACGCGCTGGACGAACTCGACCTGCTCATCACGCTCGCCCTGACCGGCGTGGTGCGTCCGGCACGGCTGCTGCTGCGCCGACTGCCACCCACGCAGGCCCACAGCCGCTTCGGCATGAACGAATCCGAGCTGGAGACCGCACTGGACCGGTGCGTGCGCGCCGGGGACGCGGTCCGGATGGAGGGCTTCAGCTTCCACCTGTCCGGCTACGCCACCCAGCCCCGCGCCGACCTCGCCGGCGAACTGATCGACCTGTGCCTCAAGGCCCGCGTCCTGGGTCTGCAGGCCGACCGGATCAGCATCGGCGGCGGCTTCGCGGTCGACTACACCACAGCCGACCACTGGCACACCTTCCTCGCCGAGCAGAAGCCCGAGCACTACCACGCGAAGAAGACCTTCCGAACCGGGGACTTCTACCCGTACCACTCGCCCGCCGCAGGAGCCGACGCACTGCGCACCGTCCTGGCCAGCACCCCTGAAGGCGGGCAGCGCACGCTCGCAGCACGGCTCAAGGACACCGGCACGCTGCTGATGATGGAGCCCGGCCGCGCTCTGTTGTCGGGAGCCGGCGCGACCGTCTTCCGCATCCAAGGCGTCAAGGAGCGTGACGGGTACCGCATCGTCACGGTCGACGGGACCAGCCTGAGCCTGTCCGAGCAGTGGTTCAACAGCGAATACCTCCCCGACCCCCAACTGGTGACGCCTTCCGGCCGTATCCCCGGCGCAGCGGCCGGTGACGTGCACCCGGCCTGTGTGGGCGGCGCGTCCTGCCTGGAATCGGACATGCTCACCTGGCGCAAGGTCCCGCTGCCCGCCCGCCCGCGCGTCGGTGACCTCCTGGTCTACCCGAACACGGCCGGCTACCAGATGGACTCCAACGAGTCCCCCTTCCACGACCTTCCCCTGCCGCCCAAGGTCGTCCTGGACCGACTGGGCGAACGCCCGCGCTGGCGCCTCGACCGCCGCCCCGCATGCTGACCTTCAACCCGCCCGGGAGCCGTCCCATGAACCAGGCCCTAGCGCGCCCCGCCGTGGTCACCCGCATATCCCAACTCATCGGATACACCCCGCTGCTGGAGCTGTGCCGCACCGAGACCGGCAGCCGGCTCCTGCTCAAACTGGAGATGTACAACCCCACCGGCACGGCCAAGATCCGGATGGCCCGGGCGATGGTCGATGCCGCCGAGGAATCCGGCGAGCTGCGGCCCGGCGGCCGCATCGTCGAATCGACCTCCGGCAACACCGGACTGGGCCTGGCCGTGATCGCCGCCGAACGCGGCTACGCCTTCACCGCCGTCGTCGACAACCACGCCGCCGCCGACAAACTGCGCGGTATGAAGGCCCTGGGCACCGAACTCGTCTATGTCGTCGACGACGGCACCGAGGAGCTGGCCACCGCCGCCCGCGAGGAACTCGCCGAGGACATGGCTCGGGGCCAGGACAACACCATCTTCACCGAGCAGCACAACAACCCCGCCAACGGCGTCGGTTACTTCCCCGTCGCCCACGAACTCCACCAGGCCCTCGACGGCGACATCGACATCCTGATCGGCGCGGTCGGCACCGGCGGCGCCCTGTGCGGCACCACCCGCGAACTGCGCAAACTCCTGCCCGACTTCACCACCATCGGCGTCGAGCCCAAAGGATCCATCGCCTTCGGCGGCCCCGCCCACGACTACTACCAGTCCGGCACCGGCACCCCCGAAGGCGCCGAGATCGGCGCCCTGGTCGACTTCGACCTGATCGACGAAGGCGTCAAGGTCGGCGATATCGAAGCCTTCGCCACCGCTCGCGCCGTGGCCCGCACCGGCCTCCTCATCGGCGGCCCGGCCGGCGGCGTCGTCCACGAGGCACTGACCCGCCTGCCGTCCCTCCCGCCGGGCACCACTATGGTCGCCCTGGTCAACGACGGCGGCGAGAAGTACCTGGACACCGTCTTCAACGACGAGTGGATGAACGCCCGCAACCTCATCGACCACTCCGTAGAGCGCGAGATCGACGAGCAACTCACCAAGCTCCGCAGGATTTGATACCCATCATGCTGACCACCCTCCTCCGCGACAGCCGGGCCCTGGCCACGCTCGCCGTCCCCCTCGTCCTGACCCAGCTCGCCCAGGTGGCGCTGACCACCACCGACACCGTGATGATGGGCATGCTCGGCGCCGCCGACCTCGCGGCGGGAGGACTGGCCATCGTCATCTTCAACCAGCTGCGCACCATGGGCGTCGGGCTGATCACCTCCGTCGGCAACCAGATAGCCGCCGCCACCGCCCGCGCGGAGTCCGCGGAGGACTCCGATGCCGCCGACAGCGGCGAAGAAGTCCGCTCCATCGTCCGGGCCAGCCTGGCCCTCGCCACGCTCGCCGGGATGGTCGGCGCCGCCTTGATGCTGCTGATCGGCCAGGCCCTGCCCCTCCTCGGCCAAGAGGCGGGCGTAGCCGCCAGTGCCCAGCACATGCTGCTGGCCCTGGCTCCCGGTCTGCTGCCCTGCCTGTGGTTCCAGGCCATCCGCCAGTTCACCGTCGGCATGCGCCGCCCCCAGGCACTGCTCCAGATAACCATCGCCTCCGTCGCCGTCAACGCAGGCATCAACTGGATTTTCATCCATGGGACTTGGGGCCTGCCGAAGCTGGGCCTGCCCGGCGTCGGCGTCGCGACCTCTCTGGTCTACCTGCTGACCTTCCTGGCCCTGTACATGTTCACCCGCCGTGACGCCGTCCTCGCGCCCCTGCTCAGCCTCAACATCGCCAAGGCGGACCGGGCCACCGTCCGCCGCCTGGTGGGACTGGGCATCCCCATTGCGGCCACTTACGGTTCGGAGGCCGGTTTCTTCTCCGTGACCGCCCTGATGGCCGGCTCCTTCGGCAGCGCGGCCCTGGCCGCGCACACCGCCGTCAACCAACTCGTCTACATCGTTTTCCAGGTCGCCGTCGGCCTCTCCCACGCCGCCTCCATCAACGTCAGCCGAGAGATCGCACTGGAGCGCCCCAAGGCGGCCCTGCGCATCAAGAACACCGCCCTGGCCTGCGCCGGAGCCGTCATGGCCGTGGTGGCCGTGCTCTACGTCGCCGCCCCGAAGCTGGTGCTGGCGCCCTTCTTCGAAGGCGGTTCCGGCGACGGCGAGGCCGTCTCCATCGCCACCCACCTGCTGTTGGTGACCATGGTCCTGCAGTTCTTCGACTGCGCGCAGAACATCGGCGTCGGCCTGCTGCGCGGTCTGGACGACACCAAGAGCGGCTTCCGCATCACCCTGATCGGATACTGGCTCATCGGACTGCCGGCCGCCTGTGTCTTCGCGTACGCGGCCCGGCTCGACACCCTCGGCATCTGGCTCGGCCTGCTCAGCGGCCTCGCGGCCACCGCCATCCTCCTGCTGCGCCGCTACAACGCGGCTCTGCACGCCCGGTTCGCCGCTCCGGAGCCGGTACCGGCGGCCTGAACCTCATCCGTGCGGCCGGGTGCCGACGGCGTCACGCCACGGTGCCCGGCCGGCGTTTGCCAACTGACGTTGCGGGATCGGTGACTTCGGACACACGGTGCACTTGCGTACTCGTGCCCACGGAGACACTGCACAAACGCCGTCGGCGGCCGCGCCCCGGACCGGTGGATGACGCGTCAGCGCAGAGCGGTCACGCGCGTACTTGCGGGCTGTCAGGACTTCGTGTCGGCCCAGGAGTTGCACGCCCTTCTGGTGGCTGGCGGCCAGGCGATCGGCCTGACCACCGTCTACACCGCGCCCTGCGCAAGCTGGAGACGGACGGTGGCGTGGCGTCGTACGTGACGAGACCGGTGAGTGGCTCCACCGGCTGCGCCCCGCCGACGGGCCCCTGCACGCGGCACTGACCGACTTCTCATGGCCGACGGCGAGGGCTTGGCGCCCGCCGACCTGCTCCCCGCCCGGGACCCCTTCGGCATCGACGACACCTGCGAGCACGAGCACCCCGAACTCGTGGCGGGCCTCTGAAGACCCGGCGTGTCCGGTGTTGTCCAGAGGCTCGGGATCGGGCGGCTGAAGGCCGTCCGCCGAAGGCGATCTCGGAGGAATTGAGGGCGGCCTTCCGCCGCTGTATCCAGTGAGGGCAGAGCGTGACCAGAGCCTGTCCATGGGCCCTGTGCCGGCCCATGGACAGGTCGTTCCGGTCAGTGCGGGTTCGCGTTGAGCCATCCGCTGAGGTCCGCGCGGGCTCTGGCCACGCGGGAGCGCACGGTGCCGACGGGGCAGCCTGCCACGGCTGCGGCGTCCTGGTATGGCAGTCCGAGTACCTGGGTGAGGAGGAACGCTTCCCGCCGGGTGTCGTCGAGGGAGTCGAGCAGGTCTCGTAGCGCCACGCCTTCGTCGAATCCTGGCAGGTCGGTGGGCTGTGCCCGTTCCGCCGCGGCTTGCCAGTCCACGGAGTTGACGATGCGCGGTCGGGCGGCGGCGGACCGGTAGCGGTCTATCACCACCCGCCGGGCGATCGAGAGCAGCCAGATGCGTGCGCAGGAACGTCCCGCGTACCTTGGCAGGCTGGTCAGGGCTCGCAGGTAGGTTTCCTGGGTCAGATCGTCTGCGACGTTCACGTCGGAGCTCAGGTGGGCCACGAACCGCCATACGTCACGGTGGGTGGCCCGGACGAAGTGCTCGACCGCGTCGGGGTTTCCGCTGCGGGCGGCCAGCGCCCAGCGGGTCACTTTCTCGTCATTCCTGGTTGATCGCGATGGGCGGCCGTGTTCCACGTGGGCAGGAGTCATCGCATGGTGTCCTTCTCGGCTGCGGGGACTGCCCGGGTGCGGGCAGGACCCGTCGGTGAGTGGCCCCTCGGGCGCGGCAGGCCGGAAGTCGGCACGGTCGCAGGCACACCGGGGCCACAGGTGAAAGGGGGCCGGCGCGCATGCTGCGGGCTGGTCCCGCCGGATGACGGGGCAGGGTGCGCGGGCACGCCGGGACTCCGCTCGCCGCCGGGTCATGTCCGAGGAGGGGACACGACCGTGAGGAAGTTGCGCCCGGGGCGAGCGGTCAGCAGCAGAGGGACACGGTGGGGGGACCTCGGCGCGAGAGGGTGTGCTGCAGCAAGGCCCCGTGCAGGGGTGGGGTGAAGGCGGTTGGCGCAGGGATTGCCGGGCGCCGGATTGGTGTCCGGCCCAGCGTGGCCATGACGAACACCAGCGGTGCGAAGACCACGGCGACCAGGGCACGGGCGAGCCGGAAGGCGGCGGCCTCGCCCTGCCAGAGCCACCCCCCGCACACCACCGCGGCGAGAAGGTGGGCCAGGAACATCCCCAGGAGACCGTGGCCGGGGTGCGCGATCGACATCTGGCTCATCTGGTGGCCCAGCTGGCCGGCGGCGCTTCCCATGTGGGCCATGCTGTTGTGGGGCATACCGTCCATGCCGGGCATGGCACCCGCGGTGCCCATACCGCCGGGGGTCGGCGTGGGAAGAATGTGGGTGATCGACGCGCCCAGTCCGGCTTGATGCGGCAGTCGGTCAGCCGCCCGCTGCGAGTGCCATGCAAGGGAGTGTCCGGACATTCCGCACAGCATGCGCCGGAGCCAAGGGATGTCGTACGGATGCCCGTCGGGCGGACCGGCCGCCGATGCCTGGGCCAGGGAGAGCAGGCAGTGCAGCCCCAGCTGGGCGGCGACGGTGGAGGCGATGACGACGAGTGCGCCGCGCTCCCGGGCGGTCAGCCGCCATGCCGCCCCGAAGGTGCCGGCCAACGCCGCGGCCAGGCCCCACCAGGGCACGGTGCGCTCCGACATCAGGGTGTGTCCCAGGGCCGTTGTCGCCACGCATACGGCCGCGAAGACCGCGGCGCGTGTGGTGCGTGAAGCCGGCCCCGGAGTCATGGCCGAAATCGTGCCAGCGCCCGCACCGGGGCGACAGGGCGGACGCGGCTCCCATGCGCGCCCCCACAGCTGCCGTCGTGCGCCCTTTCCGCCTTGCGGATCGCCGCGCTGCTGCCGTGCGCCTCTCATGCGCCGGTGGTCTGTTCCGGTCAGGGATTCGGCCAGGGATTGCGGTCATCCACCGGCTGAGGGTGTCGAGCGGCTCTCCGGGAACTGGAGGGCTGGACCGTACGACTCACTGGCCGATCCCCGCGACGGGACCGGACCGATGGGAGGGTCGTGTGCGGACCAGGAAGCGTACGGAATCAGGCATATCGAGTTCCGAGGGTGGCATAGGTCGGCTGCCGGCGTCGGGCGCGGTGGTCACCGTGTTGCTGACGGCGGCGATGGCCTTCTCGATGATGCAGCTCTTTCTGATCGGAGCGCTCGGACCCCGTCTGGTCGACGAACTCGACATATCACGCACCGAGTTGGGGCTGACCACGACAGTGGGGTTCGGGATCGCGGCGCTGCTGTCGCCTGTTGCGGGCGGGCTGGTGGACAGGGTGGGGCCACGGCGGTGTCTGGTGGCGTTGTTCCTGCTCGTGGCCGTCTCGCTGACATTGATCGGGGCTGCGCCGGGTACGGCGGTGCTGTTGTCGGCGGTCGGGCTCGGCGGCTTGCCGCAGGCTCTGGCCAATCCGGCGACCAACAAGGTGATCCTGGCCGTGGTCCCGTCGGGGCGGCGCGGTGGGGTCACGGGATGGAAGCAGTCGGGAGTGCAGTTCGGCGCCTTTGCGGCGGGGTTTCCGTTGTCCGTTCTGGCGGCGGTGGTCGGGTGGCGTGAGGCGGTGTGGACGGCTGCGGGCCTGGCGGGGGTGGCGGCGGCATGGAGCATCGGCGTGCTGCCGCCCGACCGCGCATCCGTCGCTGCCCCACACGATGCCGAGCGTCCGGCAGTGCGGCCGAGGGGTGTTGTGGGGAGGCTGGCGCTCTACTCCTTGCTGCTCGGCTGTGGGATCGCCTCGGTCAACACGTATCTGGCGCTGTTCGGTTCGCAGCGCGTGGGATTGTCGCCGACGGTGGCCGCGGTGCTGGTGGCGGTGCTCGGAATCGCGGGTATCGGCGGGCGGGTGGTGTGGTCGCGTGCGGCAGGACGGCCGGGGCGGGGCGAGGTGCTGCCGGCGGTGCTGGCGGCCGGGGCGGTGGGCGCCGCGCTGACGCTGTTCGTCGCGGTCAGGGTGCCCGTCTTGGTGTGGGTGGCTGCGGTGGCAGTGGGGTCGTTCGCGGTGGCGGCGAACGCCGTGTCGATGGTCCTGGTGATCCGGCAGGCTGCCCCCGGGCGGGCCGGGCGGGATTCCGCACTCGTCTCGGCTGGTTTCTTCGCCGGGTTCGCCGTCGGTCCTCCGTTGTTCGGCGTACTGGTCTCGGCTGCGGGCTACGGGCCTGGCTGGCTGCTGGTGGCTGCGGAGTTCGCGGTAGCCGTGGCGGTGGCGGCTCCGATGGGGCTGGGGAGTGCCCGCGTTCCTGAGCGAGCGCGAACGTGAACGGAACGGAAGGCGCTGCGGATTGGGCGGTTCGGGCGTGGGAAGCGGTGCTGGAACGGGTGCGGGTGACGGCGGCCGAGGTGGGGGATCGTTTCCCGCTGTACGCGGATCCGGGTACCGGCCGGTGGACGACGACCGCGCGGGGGTCGTGGGCCGGGGGCTTCTGGGCGGGGTTGCTGTGGTTGCGTGCGCTGGCGACGTCCGACCCGTGCGACCGCGCCGTGGCAGCCGACTGCACCCGGCGACTGGAGTACTGGGTCGGGCAGGACACCGCCGCTCGCGGCCTGGTGCTCTGGTACGGCACGGCGTTGGCCGCTCGGCTCGGCGGTGACCGCGGAGCGGAGGAGTTGCGGCAGCGGGCTGCGCGGACCTGCCTCACGGCGTACCAACCGGAATGGGGTCTGGTGCCGTGGGGCGGAGCCTTCGGTGGCCCTCGTACGCTCGCGCGGGCGGACGGAGTGCCGGGACTGGTGCCGCTGCTGGCATCTCTACCGAGCGGAAGCCGGGTTGCCGCACTCCGGCATCTGACGACCCACCTGGAGCTGTGCCTTTCCGAGGAGCCGCCGCGACCGGCGTGGCAGCCTCGGCCCGGCGGCGGATGGTTTCCGTATCCGCATCCCGCGCCGGGGTGGAGCCGTACCGTGGCGTGGCTACTGTTGGGGGCCGCGGACGGGCTCCACTTCGCGTCGGAGCGACAGGGAGAGTCGGGCGCCCTACGGGCGGCGGTCCAGCGGCTGGCCGCGCTGCGCCTTGCCCGGGAGGCCCCGCTGATCCCTCCGGCGTTCCAGGGGCGCCCGTGCGGCCCGGTGGATACGTCGGCAGCCGCGATCGAGGCGGTTGCCGCGCTGAAGCTCGCCGCGCCGGCACACTCGACGGGCCACAGCTGCGCCTTGCGCGAACTGCGGCAGCGCGCCGAGGAGATCCTGTGCCGGTTGTCGACCTCGTACCTGTCGACAGCCGGTGGGTTGCTGGACGGCTGCTACGACGCCGAGCGGGGGCTCGCCACGCAGCACGAGCTGATCTGGGGCGACTTCTTCCTGGCCCTGGGGCTGGCGACGTTCATGGGGGCGGTGGAGCCGTTCGCGGTGTAGGTGTAGCCGCATGGTCGCGAAGGACACGTCGGGCCACCGAGGCGATGTGCAGTTCGTCGGGGCCGTCGAGCAGCCGGGCCGCACGGCCTGCGCAGAGCAGCCTCGGCAGGGCGGTGTCGGGGCCGAGCCCGGCCGCGCCGTGGACCTGGATGGCTGCGTCGGCGACCTGTTGCAGCATGCGTGCGGCGGCGACCTTGGCCAGCCCGGTCTCCACCCGGGCGTCGTCGCCGGCCGCGAGCCGGGTGACGGCTTCGTGCACCAGTGGTCGGGTGGTGCGGATGGCGAGCAGGGCATCGAAGACGAGTTGCTGCACGAGCTGGCGGTCGGCGAGCGGGCCGGATGCCTGGGTGCGCGACCGGGCGCGCCGGCACATCAGGTCGAAGGCGCGCTGTGCCTGTCCGAGCCAGCGCAGGCAGCGCAGCACGCGCCCCAGCCGGAGCCTTTCGCCGGCGATGCGCAGCGCCTGACCGGGCGGACCGATCACGTGGTCGGAGGGTACGACGACGCCGTCGAGGGCGATTTCCCACTGTCCTCCGGTGCCGAGCACGGGCAGTTCCCGAACCACGCGGAAGCCCGGCGCAGTGGTCGGCACAAGCAGCAGGGAGAGACCGTCGGCCTCGGGAGCTTCGCCGTGCGTACGGGCCAGGACGGTAACCAGGTCGGCCTCACCCGCTCCGGTGATGAACCACTTGCGGCCGTGCACCGTCCACGCCCCGCTGGGGTCCGCCGTGGCACGGGTCGCGGTAAGCGTTGGGTCGGTGCCAGGGGTGTCGGGTTCGGTCATGGCGAAGCAGGTGCGGAACTCACCCTCGGCGATCCGGCGCAAATACCGTTCCCGCACGGCCTCGGTGGCGTGGCGGGAGAGCATCAGCACGTCCAGGAGTGGCGCCGAGCCGAGAGCGGCCGGGCCGTGATCGCTGGCTCCCTCCACCTCTGCCAGGTGCGCGTACTGGGAGAGCTGGAGCCCCTGGCCACCGAGTTCGGTGGGGAGCGGCAGGCCCCACAACCCCGCTTGTTTCGCGTCGTGTTGGAGTCGGCGCCGAGCGAGGCGGGCGGTCGGACCGCCCGCGTCCAGTGTCCGCTCGTACGGGATGACCCGCTGCTGGATGAACGACGCCACACGCTCGCGTAGTCCGTTCAATTGGCAGGCGGGCGGCCCGGACGGGGCGGTGCCGTCCGGCGGATCCGGGGGGCTGGGTATGTCGCTCGACTCGGCGTTGATCACGACCACGGCCTCCTTCGGGGCACCGGGAACCCGGCAAGACGACAATCCGACTAACTGGCCGTGGAGTTGGTCGGTGCGCACCCCTCTCCGGTTCCCATACGTCCTTGACCACCTGAGAGAAGGCCATGGGGAATCTTCCCGTTTTCACTGCCACCCGCCCGCTGGCGGAGGCGGCCGTATGCGCCGTGGGCCCTCCCGCATTCACGGACCCAGCCCGCAGGTCCCTGCGCGCGCTCGGTGCGACGACCGTCGAGTCCGTGCCGGCGGGTGAGCGAGGGCAGCTCGCCGTCGCCTGCCTGGGGCTCGGCAAGGTCACCTCCGACACGGTGTGGGCAGATCTGTGTCCGGAGGCGGACGTCGCCGACGAGGCCACCGCGCAGGCGGCCACAGGGGTGATGCACGTCCATGGGCGACGCGACGGCCGGCCGCTCGGCCTCGCCGTCGACTACACCGCCACCTGCGCCGCCGTGGCCACCGTGCAGGGACTCCTCGCCGCTCTGCTGGGACAGGTCCGCGGTGGCGGTGCCACGCACGTCACTTGTGGCGCCGACCGGGCCGCTCTGCTGGCGGTTTCCCAGTACATCGCGGCGGCGGGGGCACCCGAGGCGGAGGCCGTTGTCCTGGAGCCGGGCGGTCCCCCGTTCACTGCGGCGTGCGGTACCCGGTTCGAACTGGAGGCGCTGGAACCTGCCACCTGGGCCGGGTTCTGGCGTGGCCTGGGCGCGCCCGAGGCGGCGATTCGCACCGGCTGGCGCCCCTTCCAGTTCCGTTACGCCATTGCCTGCGCTCCGCTGCCCGAGGAACTGCACGCGACGACGCGCGCTGCCTCCTGGGCGCGGATCCGGCAGGCCGCCGGCGCTTCGGGAGCCGAGGTGTGCCGGCTGCACACACTGGCCGACCGCGTCACCGAGGCGAGCGCCGGCGCACCGTGGACCTACGTACCGTTGGCGCCGATCCGCGTGCCGCCGTCGCCGATGGCGTCGCGTTGCGAAAGCGCCCGCCCGCTGTCGGGTTTCACCGTGCTGGAGGCGGGCCGCCGTATCCAAGCCCCCCTCGCCGCCCACCTCCTCGGGTTGCTCGGCGCCGACGTGATCCGCGTGGAACCACCCGGCGGGGATCCACTGCGCGGCATGCCCCCGTGCTGCTCCGACATCTCGGCCCGCTGGCTCGCCCTCAACCGAGGCAAGCGCGCCCTCCAGATCGACATCAAGTCCCCGGCCGGGCAAGCCGAGTTGCGTGAGCTGATCGCCGACGCCGATGTCTTCCTGCACAACTGGGCACCGGGCAAAGCGGAACGGTTCGGCCTGGACGCCGACCACCTCGCGGCCGTCAACCCCCGTCTCGTCTACGCCCACACCAGCGGTTGGGGCGGACGCCTCCCCGACGCCCCAATTGGCACCGACTTCATGGTGCAGGCCCGCACCGGCGTCGGGGAGGCGGCACGGCCCGCGGACGAGCCGACCGCCCCGTCGCTGATGACCCTGATCGATGTACTCGGCGGGCTGCTCGGCGCCGAGGCCGTGCTCGCCGCCCTCCTGCTGCGGGAACGCACCCGGCACGGCGTACGCGTGGAATCCTCACTGCTCGGCGCTGCCGAGACACTCACCGCACCCGCGCTCCGACGCGCCGCGGCGGGCCGGGAAGCGCGCCGTCCGGCCGGCTTCCGTCGCCCCTTGCCCACCGCCGACGGGTGGATGACACCGGCGGACGGCTCCGCACGAGCCGCCAACGCCCGGGCAGGCCACCTGGGCCGGCTCACCTCCCACGAGGCTGTCGCCGTCCTGCGTGACCAGGGCCTGACCGCCACCGTGGTCGCCACGGATCTCGCCGCACTGCCGGCGGACCCGCGGCTCCGCGGCGCTCTCACCCGTGACCGCTACGGCTCCCTCGTCGTTCCCTCCCCCTGGAGGTTCGAGTGACACCTCGGATCCACGACCTGGTTCCCACCGCACTGCGACGCGCATGGGCTGCCAACGGCTACTGCCCAGATCTCGACCTGTATGCGCTCTTCCGCTGCCATCGCGTCACCGGCCCGCACCGCACTGCCGTCATCGACGCGGACGGTGAAACGACGTACGCGGAACTGGACGACCGGGCACGATGCCTGGCCGCCGGGCTGGCCGAGGCAGGCGTCTGTCCCGGCGACGTCGTAGGCATCCAACTTCCCAACAGCTGGCCGGCGGTGGCGGCCGACCTCGCCACCGCCGCCCTGGGAGCGGTCGCCCTGCCCTTCCCGGTCGGACGCGGAAGCCGGGAGGCCAGGTCGCTGCTGAGCCGTTCCGGAGCCCGCGCCGTCATCGCCGCAACGGAACACCTCGGCATCGGGCACGCCGAGGAACTCGCCGCACAGGCCGACGCCCTACCCGCCCTGCGCACCGTGATCGCCGCAGGCGCCGGACCCGCTCCCGACGGCTGTGTGTCCCTGGCCGACCTCCTGCGCACCGGTGCGGATGACTTCACCCCGGCCCGCACGGACCCCGACACGGCGGCCCGGATCCTGGTGTCCTCGGGCACCGAAGCCGAACCCAAGATGATCGCCTACTCCCACAACGCACTGGCCGGAGGCCGTGGCAACACCCTCGCCGCCCTGCTGCCCGACCGAACGCGGCCCCGCTGCCTGTTCCTGACACCGCTGGGCTCCGCCTTCGGCGCCAGCGGAACCGCCGTCACCCTCGCCCGCCACGGCGGAACCCTGGTACTCCTGGACCGCTTCACACCGGACGCCGCGCTGGAGGCGATCCACGCCCACCGGCCCACCCATGTCCTGTGCGTGCCCACTATGGTCCGCATGATGCTCGGCTGGCTGGAGAAGGAAGGAAAGGCACCAACAGGGTTGACGGCGCTGGTCCTTGGCGGCTCACCGCTGGATGCGGCCACCCGCCAAGGGGCCCGCCGCGCCTTCGGCTGCCCGGTGGTCAACCTCTACGGATCAGCCGACGGCGTCCACTGCCACACCGGGCTCGCCGAGAACGCCGCACCCGACCGTGGCCCCGGGAACACGGCGGGCATACCGGATCCCGCCGTCTGCGAGATCCGCATCGCGCCGCTGCCCGGCAGTAGTCCCGGAGAGCCCGGCGAAATCATCGCCCGCGGCCCTATGACACCGCTGTCCTACGTAGGCGCTCCCGAGCTGAACATGCGCTACCGCACCGCCGACGGCTGGGTACGCACCGGCGACCTGGGAACCCTGGACGGTGACGGCGCCCTCCGAGTCGTCGGCCGCCTCAAGGACATCGTCATCCGCGGCGGCGCGAACATCAGCCCCGCCGAAATCGAAGGCGAACTCTCCTCCCACCCGGACGTCCGCGACGTGATCTGTGTCGGCGCCCCCGACCCGCTCATGGGCGAACGCCTCGCCGCCTGCGTCGTACCCAAGCACGGATGCCGGCCCACCTTGAAAAGCCTGTGCGCCCACCTCGACGCACGCGGAGTGGAACGCCGCAAGCAACCCGAGCACCTGCTCCTGGTGGACGAAGAACTGCCGCTGACCCCGGCAGGCAAGCCGGACCGGGCGGCACTGCGGGCCCGCGTCGCTGCCAGGCTCCCAATCGATCACGCACAGGCGGGCTGACGACAACAGCCAAACGCCGGCATGAAGAAGGGAGGGCCGCCGAACAGGCGGCTCTCCCCTTCCCCTTTCTGCACCGTCCGCTCAGGATCCGGCGAACGCCTTCCGCATCTGCTCGGCGGCATTGCGGTAGACCGCGAGCAGGTCGAGGTCCGCCCCGGGGTAGTTGACGATCTCCAGCTGCTTGGTGCCGGTTCCCGGCAGTACCGTCCCCGTCGACATGTTCTCGTTGTCCAGCACGAACGCCGGCTTCTTCGCGGACAGCGCGGACAGTTGGGCCGGTGTCACGGCATCCGGCCCGTAGGTCCCGGCTACCTGGGCGCCCGCGAGCTTGGCTGCCCAGGTCGTGAACGACTGGGCGACCACCACCGGGGCCTTGCCGCCGGGCCGGGCGGCCTTCAGCTGCTGGGACAGCGTGTTCCACTCCTTCGTGAAGGTGCTGTTCCACTTTGCCGCGGCCTGCTCGGTCCCGAAGAGCTTGCCCAGCCGGGTGACATTGGCCTTGGTGGTCTCCGGACTGTCGTCGAGGGGGAGTTCGACCATCTTCGCCTTCGAGCCCCCGGCGCTCTTGACCCGGCCGGCGAACGGTTCGAAGGACGCGTAGAGCACATCATCCGCTCCCGCGACGGCGGTCAGGTCGGACGGCTTGAGGTCGTAGTCGGGCGCGTGGCGGATCGACGGCGGCACGATGGACTTGACGTTCTTCGCGCCGGCCGCCTTGGCCAGCGCCGCCTCCCAGGACGAGGTGGCCACCACCACAGGCCCGGACGACCCGGTGCCGGCCGAACTGCCTGCCTTGGCGGCATCGGACGCACCGGAACCGCCGCACGCGGTCAACAGGAGCAACCCGGCACTCACCGCGGCGAAGGACCGGACGCGGACGGGGAAGTGGACTGGGCTGCGGAGGGGGAAGAGGAGGGGGACGTGGACGCGCGCCATGAGCGTGTTCTCCGTTCCGGTAGCAGGTGGACCGCGAGAGCGACCGCGCCCGCGGCGAGCACGAGAATCGGCCCGGGCGGCAGGTCCCAGGCCAGCGAGACCAGAAAGCCGACGACGTTCACCACGACGCCGATACCGACCGCCCAACAGGTGATCGCCCCCAACGACCGGCCCAGCCGCCGCGCCGCCAGCGCGGGCAGCAACGTGAGCGCGTCCACCAGCAACGCCCCCGTCAGCCGGATCGCCCCGGCCACCGCGACCGCCACCAGCACCAGCAGCACCACCGTCAGCCGCGGCACCGCCACCCCCGAGCACAGCGCCAGCTCCCGGTCGTGCAGCAGCAGCGCCAACTCCCGCCGGCGCCACACGAACAACACCGGAACCACCACCGCCAGCACGCCCAGCACGGCCAGATCCGCCGGACGCACCGCAAGAATCGACCCCCACAGCAACGCGAACGCCCCGTTCGCGTTCACCCCCGACAACGCCAGCATCAGCAGCGCGGCGGCGATCGCCAGACTCATCAGCAAGCCCATCGCCCCCGACAGGGCTTCGGCCGTACGCGCCAGCGGAGCCACCCCCGCGCCCGCCAACCCGCAGGCCACCAGCGCACACAACACCGGGTCCAGCCCCGCCAGTTGGCCGACCGCGATGCCGAACAGCGCCACGTGCATCATCGCGAAACGCACCGGCATGATGTCGAGCCCGACGATCACCACCCCGACCACCGGCAGCCCCAGCGCGGCGAGCAGCAGCCCGAAGCCCGCCCGCTGCACCGGTACCAACTGCAACAACGCACCGACCTGCTCGAACGCGCTCATCTGACCTCCCGCAGCCGGCCCGCCGCCATCTCCAGCACCCGGTCGCACCGCTCGGCCATCGCCCGGTCATGGGTGACCACCAGCAGCGTCACCCCCAGTGACGTCAGCACCTCCGCCGCCTCCTCCTGCCCGGCGAAGTCGAGGGCCGCGGTGGGCTCGTCCGCGAGCACCACCCCGGCACCCGCCGCCACGCACCCCACCGCCCGCGCCAGATGCGTCCGCTGCAACTGGCCACCCGACAGGCTGTCCAACGACCGGTCGGCCAGCGCGCCGACCCCCAACCGCCCAGCGGCTGCGGCAGCCGCCCCCTGGTCACCGCTGCTCGCCAGCAACTCCCGTGCCAGCAAAGGAAACCGCCCCGCCACCGGGCGCTGCGGAATCCACGCACACGCTCGCCGCCGCCAGGCCCACTCCGCCGCCGTCCGGGTGCCCCGGCCGCCGACCAGAAGCTCGCCGTCCACCTTCCGGTGCAGGCCGAGCATGGCCCGCAACAACGTTGTCTTCCCCGAACCGTTCGTCCCCGTCAGCGCGATCCGCTCACCCGGCGCCACATCCAGATCCACCCCCGACACCGCCTCAAGACGACCATGCCGGCACACGACACCGCGAAGCCGTACGTCCATGCCGAGGGCACCCACCTTGCTCTGCTCCACAGCCCACTAGTCGGCCGAGCGGGCCCCGGAGTTCCCAGAGACTCCGCACGTCCGGTCCTGACACCCGTGACGGGCTTACGGGCCTCGGCGACGGCCGGTCGAGAGCGGTCCCGGCCGGGCCGCCTCCGGCCTCACTTCTGCCGGGAGTACGGCCACCTGCACGGCATCGGCTGGATCGGAGTACGGCCCTTGGCCGCGGCGTACCAGGTTCCCAACCGGTCACTGGCGTCGGAGCCCTTCACCGGGGTCCGAGAGATCACGGTCCTTGCAGCAAGGCGGCCGAGGTTCAGAGGAGGCAGCGCACAGCTGGCGAACCCCCAGGATGGACGACACACGGCCTTGTCCAAGGCGCCATACCGCCCCGCCAGGTCCGGTACGTGCCAATCCGTGCCGGACGGGGCGGTAAAACGCAGTCAAGGACGGTCAGCCGCAGATGCACAGCGACCGGGAACGAAAACGGCCCCCGACCGGGAGTTCCCTGGTCAGGGGCCATCTGCCTCCGGAGGTTGTGGGATTTGAACCCACGGAGCCGGTTCGGTGGGTCGGGTACGACCACGACTCACCGCGTCATCGGGCGGGACGCCTCGCTCGGGCCGTGGACGAGCATCGAGTGGAATGGCTGCACGTAGGAGGCGGCCCAGTCAGTCGTAAGGGCCGGGTCGCCAGTTCCGATCGCCGTTCGTCTGACGGCCTTCATGCATTGAACAAGACCGGTTCATGCAGGGAGTGGCCGGTCATTCCGCAGCGGCAGGGATGTGACGCCGGCGCGCGATCGCGCCGAGAAGGGCGTCCACGATCAGGAACCCGGCGAGCGAGATGCCGAGCAGCGGTACTGGCCAGCCCAGCACGGCGACGACGAGTGCGGACGGAACCAGCACGCGGAGCGGAACCTGCTGCCAGGCGCCGCGCGGGATCGGACGCCCGAAGGACAGTCACCGGGAGCGAGCCGGGCGAAGCGTTCCGCCTCGTGTGCGCCATAGTGGCTGCCGCGCATCCCGCTCATGCCGTGTGCGGGCGGACCGAGGGCGAGGTGCACCCCCGGGGCGGGGTCGGTTGCCGTCCGCACTCGGTCGGTCAGGCCGGCCAGGTCGTCGGAGGCGTGCAGCCACAGCCAGGCGGTGTTCGCGGTGTCGGGGATGATGGGTGTCTGGTCGGTGCCGACCGTGTGGGCCAGCGCGGTCGCCGTGTGCTGCAGCCGCTCCGCTGCGGGTAGCGGGTCGTCTCACCCGGTCTCACACATCTCTCACAAACGAGAGCGCACGGGAGCACGCGAACACCTCTGACCTGGACAGTCGCTGTCGCCACGGACCACGGTGGACCAGGTGGACGTTACGTAGGCTAGGAGCATGGCCTACGAAATTCCGGTGACGCAAGCCCGAGCCGAGCTGGCGGATCTGATCAATCGCGTCGTCTACGGCGGCGAGCGGGTGGTCGTCACACGCCACGGGAAGCCGCTGGTGGCCCTCGTTTCCGCCGCTGACCTGGAGCGACTCGAAGAGCTGGGGCAGCGGGCGGCGGACCCGGAGCAGGAGCAGGTGATCAGCACGGTCTCCGCCGTCCGGCAGCTGCCGTCCGCTGCCGGCGAACGGCAGCGGTTCGGCATCGCGGCAGAACACCGCGACCCGGCCACCGGGGATCGGCGGCCGGGTCGCGGGAGGTGACCGTGCGCTGCGCCGTGGCGGTCCGTCGACGCGGGACCGCCCGGTGCTGTGGGAGCGTCAGGAGCTGAGCTGCCACAGGGCGTTGGCGATGGCGTCGCTGTTGTTGTGCAGCGCGGTGTCGTCGATGTTCTTGGAGGTGTCGCAGGACTGGTGGTAGCAGGCGTCGAACGCCTTGCCCGCGGTGCCGCCCCACTCCTTCGCCTGGGCGTCGGTCTTGATGTAGTCGGCGCCGGAGAACAGCCCGCCGACCGGGACGCCGGCGTTCTTGAAGGGCGCGTGGTCGGAGCGGCCGTCGCCCTCGGTCTCCCGCTCGGTGGGGATCTTCTTGGTGGCGAACCAGTCCTTGAAGACCTTCGTCAGCCGGGTGTCGTATTCGTAGACGAAGTAGCCCGGGTTCGGCGAGCCGATCATGTCGAAGTTCAGATACGAGTCGAGCTTCGCCTTGTCGGCGCCGAGGCTGTCGACGTAGTGCTGGGAGCCGACCATGCCGTCCTCTTCGTCGCCCCACCAGGCGAACCGCAGGTGCTTGGCGGGCTTGAGGTGCTCCCGGGAGACGGCGAGCGCGACCTCCAGCAGGCCGGCCGAGCCGGAGCCGTCGTCGTTGATGCCGGGGCCCGCGTCGACCGAGTCCAGATGGGAGCCGGCCATCACGGTCTTGTCCTCGGCGCCGCCCGGCCAGTCGGCGATGACGTTGTAGCCCTTGGCACCGCCGTGCTCGAACTCCTGGAGCCTGGTGGTGAATCCGGCGGCGTCCAGCTTGCCCTTGATGTAGTCGACCGACGCCTGGTAGCCGGGCCGGCCGTGGGCGCGGGTGCCACCGTTGGCGTCGGCTATGGACTGGAGCTTGTCGAGGTGGGCCTTGACGGCGGCCACCGGGATGTCCGGGGCGCCGAGCGGCCGGGAGGAGGTGGCCTGGGCCGCGGCGGCGGTGCCCAGCAGGGCGGCGACGGCGGTGCAGGCTCCGGTGGCCAGCACGATACGGCGGGTACGGATTGAGCGGGTCACGATGTGGCTCCGATGCTGGTGTGGGGGAAGTGTTGCCCAGCGGATTTGACGCGCTCATGAGGATTACGACCGCGTTTGAAATCAGTCAAGAGCGGATACCGGACAGTCCCGATCGTGAATCGGAATGGCGTCTGTTTTATGCGGATAGTCCCGATTGGTTGCCGTGTATCGCCGGGGCTTCGGGCTTTCCGGAACGACTTCCGGGGAGTGGAATTCGCCACCGGATTTCCGGGTGAGCTGCCGGGCTCGGGGCGGGAAAGTCTGCGGCGAACGGGAAAGTCCGCGGCGAATCCGGTCGCCATCCCGGGAGCGCTCGGTGATTTCCGGCGTGTTACGTAGAGCGCGCCTGGGCCCCGTTTCGCCCCGTCTGCCGTAACGGCGATGAAATCTCGCCGAACTAGGCTGGGTCGATGGGCAAGTTGATACCCAAGTGCTGGAGGCCGGTTTGCTCCCCCTTTAATCACTGTGTGGTACATCTAACTGCGCGGGTGTGTCAACGCCCGTGACCTGGGTAAATGCGCCCGGACGGGAACACTGTGAGGTGGAACGTATGCAACTGACCCCGCATGAGCAGGAACGGTTGATGATTCATGTGGCGGCAGACGTGGCCGAAAAGCGGCGGGCGCGGGGAGTGAAGCTGAATCACCCGGAATCCATCGCGCTGCTGACCGTGCACATCCTGGAAGGCGCCCGGGACGGCCGTTCCGTCGCCGAGCTGATGTCCTCCGGCCGGAAGGTCCTCACCCGGGACGACGTCATGGAAGGCGTCCCCGAGATGATCCACGACGTGCAGGTCGAGGCGACCTTCCCCGACGGCACCAAGCTCGTCACCGTTCACGAACCCATCAACTGACCGCGGGAGTAACGAAGATGATCCCGGGACAGATCCTCTACGCCGACGAGCCGGTACGCCTGAACGAAGGCCTTCCCCTCACGCGCATGACCGTCCTCAACGCCGCCGACCGCCCCGTCCAGGTCGGCTCGCACTACCACTTCGCCGAGGCCAATCCCGGCCTCGACTTCGACCGCGCCGCGGCGCACGGCAAGCGGCTGAACGTCGCGGCCGGCTCCGCCGTGCGCTTCGAGCCCGGTATCCCCACCGAGGTCGAGCTGGTCCCCATCGGGGGCAAGCGGATCGTCGCGGGACTGCGCGGCGAGACCGGAGGAGCGCTCGATGGCTGATCTGACCCGCCAGGAGTACGCCGACCTGTTCGGCCCCACCGCCGGCGACCGGATCCGGCTCGCCGACACCGACCTGGTCATCGAGATCACCGAGGACCGCTCGGGCGGCCCCGGCCGGGCCGGCGACGAGGCGGTGTTCGGCGGCGGCAAGGTGATCCGTGAATCGATGGGCCAGTCCCGCGCCACCCGGGC
Source organism: Streptomyces sp. CT34 (assembly GCF_000805335.1). Classification (GTDB taxonomy): domain Bacteria; phylum Actinomycetota; class Actinomycetes; order Streptomycetales; family Streptomycetaceae; genus Streptomyces. Next base: position 7,888,122 of record NZ_KN708638.1, read on the forward strand.
CGAAGGCACGCCCGACACCGTCATCACCGGTGTCGTGGTGCTCGACCACTGGGGCATCGTCAAGACCGACGTCGGTATCCGGGACGGCCGGATCACCGCCCTGGGCAAGGCCGGCAACCCGGACACCATGGACGGCGTCCACCCCGACCTGGTCATCGGTCCGGAGACCGAGATCATCGCGGGCAACGGCAAGATCCTCACCGCCGGCGGTATCGACACCCACGTCCACTTCATCTGCCCCCAGCAGGTGGACGAGGCGCTGTCCTCGGGCATCACCACACTCGTCGGCGGCGGCACCGGTCCCGCGGAGGGCAGCAAGGCCACCACCATCACCCCCGGCGCCTGGCACATCGCCCGGCTCTTCGAGTCGATGGACAACCTGCCGGTCAACGTCGGGCTCCTCGGCAAGGGCAACACCATGTCGCTGCCGTCGATGCGCGACCAGCTGAAGGCCGGCGTCCTCGGCTTCAAGATCCACGAGGACTGGGGCGCCACGCCCGCCGTCCTCGACGCCTGTCTGAGCGTGTGCGAGGAGAGCGGCGCCCAGCTCGCGATCCACACCGACACCCTCAACGAGGCCGGCTTCCTCGGCGACACCATCGCCGCCATCGCCGGCCGTTCCCTCCACGCGTTCCACGTCGAAGGCGCCGGCGGCGGCCACGCCCCCGACATGATCGCGATGGTCTCCGAGCCCAACGTGCTGCCCGCGTCCACCAACCCGACGCGACCGCACACCGTCAACACCGTCGAGGAGCACCTCGACATGCTGATGGTCTGCCACCACCTCAACCCCGCCGTCCCCGAGGACCTGGCGTTCGCCGAATCCCGGATACGGCCCTCCACCATCGCCGCCGAGGACATCCTGCACGACCTCGGAGCCATCTCGATCATGTCCTCCGACGCCCAGGCCATGGGCCGGATCGGCGAGGTCGTGATGCGTACGTGGCAGACCGCCCACGTCATGAGGCGCCGCCGGGGCGCCCTGCCCGGCGACGGCCACGCGGACAACCACCGTGCCCGGCGCTACGTCGCGAAGTACACCATCAACGCGGCCATCGCCCAGGGTATCGACCACGTCGTCGGCTCGGTCGAGAGCGGCAAGCTCGCCGACCTCGTCCTGTGGGACCCGGCGTTCTTCGGCGTCAAGCCGCAGCTCGTCATCAAGGGCGGCCAGATCGCCTACGCGCAGATGGGCGACGCCAACGCGTCCATCCCCACCCCGCAGCCGATCCTGCCCCGCCCGATGTTCGGCGCCTTCGGCAGGGCCCCCGGCAGCAACTCGGTCAACTTCGTCTCCCAGCAGGCCATCGAGGACAACCTCCCCGAGCGCCTCCCGCTGGCGAAGTCCTTCGAGGCCATCCGCTCCACCCGCGGCGTCAAGAAGGCCGACATGCGCAACAACGACGCCCTGCCGCGCGTCCAGGTCGACCCCGACACCTTCACGGTGACCATCGACGACGAGGTGGTCGAACCGACCCCCGCCACCGAACTCCCCATGGCACAGCGGTACTTCCTCTTCTGACGTGCCGTCCATGTCGTCATCGAATGATCCGGAGCACCACCGATGAGCGAGCGTAGCGAGCGAATCATTCAAAGGCGCGCGCTGAGCGAATGCGAAGCCGAGCGAAGCGTGGGGGTCCCCCGGTCGGAGACTGGGGGAGTGTCGGCATGAGCCGCGCAGCACTGCTCGTCCTCGCCGACGGCCGGTTCCCCGCCGGAGGGCACGCCCACTCGGGCGGCGCCGAACCGGCCGTCACCGCGGGACGTATCAAGGACGCCGCCACCCTGGAGACCTTCTGCCGGGGCCGGCTGCACACCGCCGGCCTGGTCGCCGCGGGACTCGCCGCGGCAGCCGCCGCCGGCTGCGACCCGCTCCTCCTGGACGACGCCGCCGACGCCCGTACGCCGGTACCGGCGCTGCGCCAGGTCGCCCGGCGGCTCGGCCGCCAGATGATGCGGGCCGCCCGCGCCACCTGGCCCGGACCCGAGCTCGACGCGCTCGCCGCGGCCCGCCCGCGCGGCGCCCACCAGCCGGTCGTCCTCGGCCTGGCCGCCCGGTCCGCCGGGCTGACGCCGCTGGACGCCGCCCACGCGGTGGCCTACGAGAACATCAGCGGCCCGGCCACCGCCGCGGTCCGCCTGCTGAGCCTGGACCCCTTCGACGCCACCGCGGTCCTCGCCCGCCTCGCCCCCGACCTCGAACGGGTCGCGGAACAGGGAGCCGAGGCCGCCGCCCGCGTCGCCACCGAAGGGCTCGACGCGCTGCCCGCCGCCTCCGCGCCACTGCTCGACATCACCGCCGAGGCACACGCCGCCTGGCCGGTGCGCCTCTTCGCGTCCTGACCCCCGCCGCCCACCACGCCGCGCACCCCGCGGCCGTACGAACCACCGGAGTGACCACCATGCACCTCGACCACCAGGACAGCTTCCCCGAGCGGCACACCTACAGTGCCGCCGACCCGGTGCGCGCCGACGGGACCCGGCGGGCGCCGCGCATCGGCCCGGGCGGCCCGGTCGGCACCGGCAAGACCGCCACCGTCGCCGCCCTGTGCCGCGCACTGCGCGACGAGCTGTCCATCGCCGTCGTCACCAACGACATCTACACCCGCGAGGACGCCGAATTCCTGCTCCGCGAGGCGGTGCTGCCCGCCGAGCGGATCGCCGCCGTGGAGACCGGCGCCTGCCCGCACACCGCCATCCGCGACGACATCTCCGCCAACCTGGAGGCGGTGGAGGACCTGGAGGACGGCGTCGGCCCGCTCGACCTCGTCCTGGTCGAATCCGGCGGTGACAACCTGACCGCGACCTTCTCCAAGGGCCTGGTCGACGCCCAGATATTCGTCATCGACGTGGCCGGCGGCGACGACATCCCGCGCAAGGGCGGCCCCGGCGTCACCACCGCCGACCTGCTCGTCGTCAACAAGACCGACCTCGCGCCCTACGTCGGCGTCGACCTCGAAGGCATGGCACGCGACGCCAAGGCGCAGCGCGGTGAACTGCCCGTCGCCTTCACCGCCCTCAAGCAGCCGAACGGTGTCGCCCCCGTGGCGGAGTGGGTCCGTGCCCGGCTGTCCGACTGGACCGCGGCACGGGCATGACCGCCGCCCTTCCCACCCCCGCGCCACCGCCGGCCGCCGCCCTCCCGGCCGCCGCCCTCCCGGCGGCTGGCCTGCGCGCCACCGCCCGCATCGTCGCGCGGGCCGGAACCCACGGCACGACCCGGCTGCCGGTCCTCGACGGCGGCGGCCCGTTCGCGCTGCGCCGTATCCGGCCGCACGCCGGCCAGGCCCGGGTGTGCCTGGTGGGCGCCATGAGCGCCCCGCTCGGCGGCGACCGGCTGGGCATCGAGGCGACCGCCGAAGCGGGTGCGTCGCTGCGCATCACGGCCGCCGCGGCGACCGTCGCACTGCCCGGCCGCACCGCCGAACAGGCCACCTACGACGTGCGGTTGACGGTCGGCGACGGCGCCGTGCTGGAGTGGCTGCCGGAACCGCTGATCTCCGCCGAGGGCAGCGATCTGCGGATGACCACCACCGTCGAACTCGCCCCCACCGCCCGGCTCGTGCTCCGCGAGGAGCAGGTCCTGGGCCGCAGCGGCGAGCGGACCGGCGCCCTGCGCAGCCGCCTCACGGTCCGCCGGGCCGGCCGTACGCTGCTCGACCAGGAGACCGCCTACGGCCCCGGCGCCCCCGGCTGGGACACCTCGGCCGTCCTGGACGGCAACCGTGCTGTGGGGCAACTCCTCGTCGTCAAGCCGGAGTTCGAGGCCCAGCCGGCCACGGTGCGGCTCCTGGGCGGGGAGGCCGGCGACGGCGCGGGCCAGGGCGTCCTGGCACCGCTCGCCGGCCCCGCCGCCCTGGTCACCGCGGTCGCCCCGGACGGGCTGCGGCTGCGGCGACTGCTGGACGAGGCACTGTCCGGCTGAGGTCTCACACCTCCAGCTCGGCCTCCAGACGGGCCAGGCGGTGGCGCGCCAGCGCGAGGTTGGCGCGCTTCCGGTCCAGCACCAGGTAGAGGAACAGGCCGCTGCCGTTCTTGCCCGTCACCGGCCGGATGATGTGGTACTGCGTGGTCAGCGTGATCAGCATGTCCTCGATGGCGCCCTGGAGTTCCAGCATTTCCATGGTGCGCAGCTTGGCGCGTACCACGTCGGTATTTCCGGCCGCGGCGACATTGAGGTCCAGTGTCTGGTTGTCGCCGAGCGTGGCCAGCGCCATTCCGCTGGTGTAGTCGACCAGGGCGACGCCTATGGAGCCTTCGATGGTCGACATCGCTTCGGCGAGGGCGCTTTCCATTTGAGCCATGACGGGTCGAGCCTTTCGGTGTGGGTATTGCCTTCTTGTGGTGCGCGGGCGGATATCAGCGGCCCGGCGGTGTGTCGAGCAGTCCCGCGATCCGCGCCGCGGTCCGGCGGGCCTGTAAATGAAGCCGCCCGATATTGGTGTCCGGTCCCGCCACGGCCGTGAGGACCGCGCGGTGCCCGGCGGAATAGGCCGCGATATAGCCGCCCGAGCCACGCGTGAGGGATTCCTCGAACGTGCCCTGCCCGGTGGCGTCGGCCAGCCTTTTGGCGACCCCGATCGCCGCGGCGGTGAGCGCGGCGAGGCCGTCCGGTTCGATGTCCGGCAGATCATGCGCGATGACCATGCCGTCGGCACTGGCCACCATTCCGCCGTGCATGTGCCGCACTTGGTCGCGCAGTGCGAGCAATTCCTCCCGGATTCCGGGTGCGATCGCCTCGGATTCGATCGTCATCGGTTTGCTGAATCTCCTTCTTCCGGCACGCTTGCCGAATACGTGCCTCATGGCAGGGGTTCGCAGGGGTTCACAGGTTCTCCTCCAGCGCGGTGCGCAGTCGGGCAAGGAGGGCGATGTCCGGATCGGCGGTCTCCAGGACGCCCGGGTCCGGCAGGTGCCAGCGCGGCGCGGTGCCGGGGGCTGCGGCGCGCCGGTCCGCCCCGGACGCCCCCGGGCGCCGCCGGGGCAGCGCCGCCGGCTGCGCGGGCAGCCGGATCAGCCCGGCCGCGGCCAGCCCCCGGACATCGAGGAGCGTCAGATACGCGGACTGGCCCAGCGCATGGGCGAGTTCGTACGGCGTGTGCCGGCCGTCCGCGTGCTCCAGCAGCCGCCGCTGCCGGCCGGTGACGGCCGGACGCACCCCGCCGGCCGGCCCCGCCGGGTCACCCGGGCCACCCGGCCCGTCCGACCTCGCCGGGGCGACCGGGAGCACGGGGACCACCGGCGCCTCGTCGGCCGCCGCCCAGGGCCGCAGCCGGTCGAGCAGCGCCCGCCGGCGCACCGTCGCCTCCTGGAGCGCCACCGCGCTGACCAGGCGTACCACCCCCAGCCAGTGCACCTCGCCCGGTGTGAAGGTGGTGCTTCCGGGCGCCAGCGGCAGCACGAAGAACGCCGCGTCGAGCAGTGCCCCCAGCTGGCAGATCTCCAGTTCCCCTTGGGTCAGCCACCCCTGCTCGACGAGGAACCGGCCACCGCGCCGCTGCGCACCCGCCGCCTCCGCGGCCCGCTGCCGGGACCGTGCGGAGAGCCGTCCGGCCGCGGTGAGCCGGGCCTCGGGCGCCGGTGCCGCCGGGCACTCGACGCAGTAGACCGCGCCCTCGCGGAGATAGACGCAGCCGTTCGGAGCGCGCAGCGCGCCGGTGGCGCGCTCGGCGGCGTACCGGCCGAGCAGACCGGATCCGCCGTCGTCGCCGGACGTGGTCGAACGGGCCAGCAATGGAGGTGCCATGACGGGCCGTCAACCGCTGACCAGCTCCGCGGTCAGATCCCGCAGGCGTAACCGGGCGATGGCCAGATTCGCCTGGGCGCGGTCCAGCCAGAGATAGAGGAAGGTCTGGCTGTCGAAGGCGGTGGGCACGAAGCGGATCAGGTGGTAACTGCCCGCGGCGGTGATGATCAGATCCTCCAGCGCCGGGCCCGCGCCGCCCGCTCCGCCCGTGGTGTCGAAGGTGGCGCTACGGGCCACGGCCTGCACCACCTCGGCGGTGTCCGCGGCGGCGGCGTCGTGATCGGCGTGCGGTGCCTGCCCGGCGGTACCGAGGGTCAGCCCGCTGGTCCAGTCGACGAGCCCGGCACCCAGGACTCCGGGTATCCCCATCGCTCGGGCCAACACCTGGTCGATACCGGGCACTTCAGGTCTCCTTCCGGCGGGCATACGGCAAAACGCGGAAGCTCTCCCACGTGGCGGTGAGTGGGAGAGCCTGCACGGAAGGTAACGCAAGGCGGGCGCCGGGCATACGTAAAGGGGTTATGCGTACGGCAATTGACCGGTTCTCGCCCTTCCTCGGCCCGTTGTCTGCGGCCGGTCCGCGGTGACGGTCAGCCCACCAGATCCCGCGCCGTGAGCGATCTGCCGTCGAGCAGCCCGGCCTCCCGGTACGCCGCCTGTTGCCGCATCAGCTGCCGTGCATCCGGGAGCAGTTGCGGGTCCCACTCGTACGAGGGGGTGTGCCGCAGCACGCCCAGCCGCTGCCCGGTCGCCCGGGCCAGGATGCGCAGATTGACCTCCGCAGTCCGCCCGGTCCCCTGGAGGTCCGCGGCGCCCTTGCGCAGCGCCGTCAGGAACTTCGCGGCGGCCGGCGTCGCCGCGAACCGGGTCCCGAAGAGCACCCCGGTCGCGACCGTTCCCCTGGGGGGCACGGCCAGTGGCGTGGACACCCCGGCCTCCTCCATGGCCGTGGTCAGCGGAGCGGGCGGCAGTGCCGCTGCGACGCTGCCGGTGGACAGGGCGGTGCGCATGTCGGGGAAGGCGACATCGACCACCGTGACATCCTTGAGGGTCAGCCCCGACTGCTGGAGCGCGGCGGCGAGTTGGTAGCCGCCGGCCGCACCCGGCCCGCCGGACACCGCGATCTTCCGGCCGCGCAGATCGGCGGCGGTTTTGACCTCCCCCGAGTCCAGCAGCCGCTGGGACACCTCCAGCGCGGACGGGGACGGCCCGGCCCCGGTGGCGGTGCCCATCGACGCGGCGACCTTCACCTTCAGCCCCTTGGCCACCCCGTTGAACAGCCCCGCGGAGAACCCGGCCACCACCGCGTCCACCTTCCCGGAGGCGGCCAGCGGCACCGCGTCCTGGCCGTTCCTGACCGTCTCCAACCGGACCCTGAGGCCCTGCTCCCTGAAGTAGCCCTTGGTCTCGGCGATATAGAGCGGGGCGAAGAGGGTGGAGGGGACGTGCGCGACCCGCACCGTGGACCCGCCGACCGTGTCCCCGCCCGCACCGCCGCTTCCGCAGCCGGCGATGAGCAGGGCGAGGACGGCGAGCAGCACCGACAGGGCCGACCGGACGGGCGGGAGGGGACGGGGCATGGGGGAGGGGTCCTTTCGGCAGGCATCGGTCGGTCCCGGCCAACCGGCTAAGGGGAGCGCCAGGGCATCGCCCGGCGCCCGGCCAGCGTCACCGCGGCGGAGAACAGCGAGCCCAGCATCGCGACCGCGACCAGGCCGACGTACATCCGGTCGGGCTGGAAGAGCGTCCAGGCGTTCCAGATCAGATGGCCCAGGCCGCTCTCGGACGCCACGAACTCGACCGCCACGACGACCACCACACCGAGCCCCGACGCCGTTCGCAGCCCGGTCAGCACCCCGGGGAGCGCGCCCGGCAGCAGCACGAACCGCAGCAGCCGCAGCCCCGTAGCCCCGTACGAGCGGGCCGACTCCAGCAGCCGGGGATCGATCTGGCGGACGGCGGAGGCGGTGTTGATCTGGAGGACGAAGAAGACGGTGATCGCGACGGAGAGGATCTTGGGGGTGTCGTTCAGGCCGAAGAGGAGCAGCAGCAGCGGCAGTACGGCGATCTTGGGCACGGAGTACAGCGCGGAGAAGAGCGGGCCCAGAGCGGCGCCCGCGGTGCGGGAGACGCCCATCACGAACCCGGCCAGCGCACCGGCCGCCGCCCCGATCACGTACCCGGGCACCAGCCGGCCGAGCGTGGCGGCGGTGTCGGCGCCCAGGTCCCCCGCCGCGGCCAGCTCGACGCAGCGGACCGCGATCCGCGACGGCGGCGGGAACAGCAGCGGGTCGAGCAGGCCCGCCATCCCCGCGGCCTGCCAGGCCAGCAGCAGCACGGCCGGTACGGCGATGCCCAGCGCGGCGTACCGCCAGGTCGTCCGCCGGGCCCGTACGGCCACGGCGCGGACGGCCTGGTCGGCGGGTGTGACGGCGCGCAGCCGTGGCGGGGCGGTCACCGGGCGCCCACCGACAGCTGGTCGCGCAGCAGGTCCCAGATCCGGGCGCGCAGCCGGCCGAATTCCGGGCCGTCCTGGATGCCGGGATCGCGGGGCCGGGCGAACGGCACCGTGAACTCGTCGGTCACCCGCCCCGGACGCGCCGACATCACCAGCACCCGGTCGCCCAGCAGGAGCGCCTCGTCGAGGGAGTGCGTCACCAGCACCACGGTCTTGCGCTCCTCCTGCCACAGCTCCAGCAACTGCTCCTGCATCAGCCGCCGGGTCTGCGGATCGAGCGAGCCGAGCGGCTCGTCCATCAGTAGCACCGGGCTGCCGGTGGCGAACGCCCGGGCCAGCGCCAGCCGTTGCCGCATCCCGCCGGAGAGCTGGTCCGGATACCCGTCCGCGAAGTCGTCCAGGCCCATCCGCAGCAGCCAGGCATCCGCGGCCCGTGCGGCCTCCCGCCGCCGGACCCCCGCCATCCGCAGGCCGAATGCGGCATTGCTGCGTACGGTGAGCCAGGGCAGGACGGCGAAGTCCTGGAAGACGAACGCCGCCGGGGCGGCGGGCGGCTGCCCCGGCTGCCGTGTGACGGTGCCGGCCGACGGCTCCGTCAGCCCGCCGAGTATCCGCAGCAGAGTGGACTTCCCGCAGCCCGACGGGCCGACGACGCAGACGAATTCGCCTTCCCGGACGGTCAGCGAGACACCGTCCAGGGCCTGGACGGCACGGCCGTCGGCGGTGAGGAAGAACTTGCCGATGTCCTGCGCGGACACCATAGGGGGCGGCACGGTCATGTCCGGACAGTTACCCGGCGCCACGCCGGGTGACCCCCTCTCGTCGCAACCGTGGTAATCCTACGGTCTGGTAAAGAAGTTCTGGCCGAATCTGGTCAAGGACGGCCAGGAGACGAAATGATCCCCCTGTACCGCTGTGATCACCGCCGCGACATGCGGCGCACCCTGCAGGGGGATCCCCACACATGAAACGAACAGCAGCGCTAGGCGCCGCCGGCACCCTGGTGTCCGGCGCCCTCATAGCCGGAGCGATCGCCGCGACGCCCGCCGCCGCGGGCGAGCCGCGGCCCGGCGGACCGGCCGAAGCGCGCGGCGTCCAGATCGCCGCCGCCCGCGCCGCCAAGGCAGGCATCACGTGGCAGGACTGCCCTGCCGACTGGGGCTTCAAGGCCCCCGTCCAGTGCGGCTACGTCACCGTCCCGGTCGACTACGCCCGGCCCAACGGCCGCACCATCAAGCTCGCCGTCGACCGGGCCGTCAACACCGGCGGCCCGCAGAAGCGGCAGGGCTCGCTGGTCTACAACCCGGGCGGCCCCGGCGGATCCGGCATGCGGTTCCCGAACCGCATCACCGGCAAGAGCCCCCTGTGGGCCAAGACCGCCCAGGCGTACGACTTCGTGGGCTTCGACCCCCGGGGCGTGGGCCACTCCGCACCGATCTCCTGCGAGGACCCGCAGGAGTTCGTCAAGGCCCCCAAGGCCGACCCGGTTCCGGGCAGCGAGGCCGACAAGCGCGCCCAGCGCAAGCTGGCGAAGGAGTACGCCCTCGGCTGCGCCCACCGCAGCGGCGCCTTGCTGCCGTACATGACGACGCCGAACACCGCCCGCGACCTGGACGTGATCCGCGCCGCGCTCGGTGAGAAGAAGCTCAACTACCTCGGCGTCTCCTACGGCACCTACCTGGGCGCCGTCTACGCCACGCTCTTCCCGGACCACGTCCGCCGGATGCTGGTCGACAGCGTCGTCAACCCCTCGCGCGGGAAGATCTGGTACCAGGCCAACCTCGACCAGGACATCGCCTTCGAGACCCGCTGGGGCGACTGGGAGAAGTGGGTCGCCAAGAACGACGCGACCTACCACATCGGGAACACCCCCAAGAAGGTCCAGGCCGCCTGGGCGAAGCTGCGCGCCACCGCGAAGAAGAACCCCATCGGCGGCGTCGTCGGCCCCGCCGAGCTCACCGCCTTCTTCCAGAACGCGCCGTACTACGACTCCTCGTGGGCCGAGGTCGCCCAGGCGTGGAGCGCGTACGTCGCCGGCGACAGCAAGCCGCTGATCGACAAAGCCGGACCGCACCTCGCCGACAAGGCCGCCAACATCGCGGCGGAGAACGGCAACGCCGTCTACACCGCGGTGGAGTGCACCGACACCAAGTGGCCCACCAGCTGGCAGAAGTGGGACCGCGACAACACCCGCGTCAACAAGCGGGCACCGTTCATGACCTGGTCCAACGCCTGGATGAACCTGCCCTGCGCCAGCTGGCCGGTCAAGCAGCAGACCCCGGTCGACGTGACGACCGGCAAGGGCCTGCCGCCGGTGCTGATCGTGCAGAGCACCCGTGACGCGGCGACGCCGTACGACGGCGCCGTGGAGCTGCACAAGCGGTTCGCGGGCTCCCGGATGATCACCGAGCGGGACGCCGGTTCGCACGGCGTCACCGGTCTGGTCAACCCCTGCATCAACAAGCGGGTCGACGCGTACTTCCTGGAGGGCAGGACCGACCCCAAGGACGTCACCTGCGGTCCGCACGCCACGCCCGTACCGGGCAAGCAGCCGGCCAAGTCCGCCGGCTGACACCCACCGGGGGCGGCCGGGAGCAATCCCGGCCGCCCCCGGCCTGTTCCGACCTGTCCCGTACAGGGCCGTATTGGGCCGGACCGGCCACCGCCCTCCGCGGCTCGCGGAAGGCCCCCCGGATCACACAGGAAACGCGGCGCGGAAGCCATCCCTGGTGGGGGAGTCCGCCCGCTGGTCCAGCACGGCGCACCCCACCTGCCCGAACCGAACCGGCCGGCGAACCGGACCCGGCAGCCGCGGCACCGCGAACGCCCATGCCACACCGACACCGCGAACGCCCGTGCCACACCGGCCGGTTCGTCGCGGAACACCCCGCATCCCCAGGCCCCCGGCACCAGTTGGCGGTACCCGCGGGCCGCCGCCACCTCCAGCACCCGCTCCGCGCAAACCGCCGGCAGCCGCCCGCCTCATCTGGCCGCTGCCGGGCGCTCACCCCGGAGTTCGGCGCCGCGGACGTCAGGAACCCCGCCACGGGAGGCCGCGCACCGCGAACGGTTGTCCCCATCCGCCGTGCCGCGCCCGGGAGTTCAGCTACCGCCGCCGGGTCCCCGGCGCCCGTGGGCGCGCGCCTGCGCCGCGGCCTTCGCCTCACCCGCGTACGTGTCCACGTACTCCTGGCCGGAGAGCTTCAGGATCGCGTACATGATCTCGTCGGTGACGGCCCGCAGCGCGGTGCGCTCGTCCGCCAGGCCCGCGTAGCGCGAGAACTCCATCGGCGCGCCGAACCGGATGGTGATCCGCATCGCGCGCGGCAGCCGCCGCCCGGTCGGCTGCGCCTCGAACGTGCCGATCATCGCGCACGGGATCACCGGGACGCCGGTCCGGATGGCCATCGAGGCGACTCCGGTGCGCCCCTTGTAGAGCCGTCCGTCGTGCGAGCGGGTGCCCTCCGGGTAGATGCCCAGCAGCCGCCCCTTGCGCAGCACGGCGAGCCCCGAGGCGATCGCCGCCTGCGAGGCGTGGCCCCCGGACCGGTCCACCGGGATCTGCCCGACGCCGCGGAAGAACGCCGCGGTCAGCCGCCCCTTGAGGCCGGGCCCGGTGAAGTATTCGGCCTTCGCCAGGAACGTCACCCGGCGCGGCACGATCGCCGGCATCACGAAGTGGTCGGCGAACGACAGATGGTTGCCCGCGATGATCGCCGCGCCCTCCTCGGGCACATGCTCCAGCCCCTCGATCCGCGGCCGGAACACCAGCCGCAGCAACGGCCCCAACAGGAAGTACTTCAGCACCTGGTAGAACACGGCGGCCCCCTATCCCATCCCGTGGGTCACCTGTGCGACCGCGTCGTGCCAGGTCACCGGGGACTTCCAGGGCCGTCAGTGTAGGCGCGGAAGCCGTCCTCCGTCACCGCACCGGCCCGGATCGGCCCCCTTCCGCCCAACGGAGCGCCGGGCCGTACAGGCGACCGCACGGCGTGGCCGCTTGCGCACCGGAGCGCGGCGGGGTGCCCTGGGCCTGGGGCCGCCGGGCCCAGGATCAGGCCCGGGCGACCGCCACCGCGGCGAGGCCACCGCCCCATCGAAGCCCGATGCTCCCCGAACGCTCCAGGAGACCCCGATGCCCGTCAGCCGCCGACGCCGTACCTTTCGTGCCGCCGTGACGGCGGGTGTGGCCGCGGCGCTGTACGTCGCGCTCGGCAGTGCGCCGGGTGCCGCCGCGGACCGGGACGACGAGGGCCTGTTCCTGTCGGTGTCCGGCTCCGGCGACACCTGGATCCACGGGGTCCGGCTCACCTGCCCGGACACCCACGGCAGCCATCCGCACGGAGCCGCCGCCTGCGACGCGCTGGCCTCGGCCCACGGCGATCTGGACGCCCTGCGCGGCGAACCGCACGTCTGCACAAGGGAGTACGACCCGGTCGTCGTCGCCGCGTCCGGTACGTGGCACGGTGAGCCGGTGGACTGGCGCAAGGAGTTCCCCAACGCCTGCACGATGGACGCCGCGACCGGCCCGGTCTTCCGCTTCTGACCGCTGAACCGCTCCGGGCGGCACTCAGACCCGCCGCGCGCGCACCACGCCGACCGTCACCAGCGCCAGCACCACCCACGCACACCACAGCCAGCCATTGCCGCCGAAGACCACGGTGTAGGCGGTCGCCACCACCAGCCCGCACACCGTGCACACGGCCATCGCCCTGGCAGATCCGGGCATACCCGCAACCTCCTCACGGACCGCCCGGGCGACAACGCCACGGGCCGCGGCCCCGGGACCATCGTCCCCGGCCGCGGCCCGTGCCGCCAGACGACCTGCGCATCCGCCCTCCGCCGCGGTGCCCGGTCACCGCCCCCGCGCGTTCAGCGAGGCGAGGTAGGCGTTGTAATCCGCCAGATCCTGGTCGCCGTTGCGCTCGGCGGCCCGGTCCGAGCGCTGCGACTGGCGCTCCTCGGACTTGTACCACTGGTAGACCAGCGCGATCAGCACCACCACGGACGGGATCTCGCTGAACGCCCAGGCGATCCCGCCCGCCGCCTGCTGGTCGGCCAGCGCCTCGATCCCCAGCGAGGCCGGCGGGTGCACGAACGTGTCGACCATCGGCTCGGACGCCATCATCAGCGCGATCCCGAAGAACGCGTGGAACGGCATGCCCGCGAACAGCTCCAGCATCCGCATCACGTACCCCGGCCGGTGCGGGCCCGGGTCCACGCCCATGATCGGCCAGAAGAAGACCAGACCCACCGCGAGGAAGTGCACCATCATCCCGATGTGCCCGGCCCGGGACTCCATCAGGAGGTCGAACAGCGGGGAGAAGTACAGCGCGTACAGGCTCGCGATGAACAGCGGGATGGTGAACGCGGGGTGCGTGATGACCCGCATGTAGCGGCTGTGCAGCAGCGCCACCAGCAGCTCGCGCGGCCCCTTGCGGCCCCGTCCGGCGGCCGGCAGCGCGCGCAGCGCCAACGTCACCGGCGCGCCCAGGAGCAGCAGGATCGGGGAGAGCATGCTGACGACCATGTGCTGGACCATGTGCACGCTGAACATCGCCATGCCGTAGTCGTTGAGCTTGGTGCACATCACCAGCGCGACGCTGACCACGCCCAGCGCCCAGGCGACGACCCGGCCCGTCGGCCACGCGTCCCCGCGCCGCCGCAGCCGGATCACGGCCCAGCAGTACAGCACCAGCCCCAGCAGGCAGCCGACGAGAAAGAACGGATCACCACCGAACTCCAGGGCCCGTCCCAGCGTGAACGGCGGCATATCCATGTTCATGCCGTCCATGCCGTGCCCGCTGTGATCCATCCGCTCGCTCCTGATTCGTACCGATACTCCGGCGACAAGCGTAGAGGCGCCCCCGGCCGATCCCACGGCCGGGGGCGTTTCGTCCGGTGCCGGACTACTACGGGTGGATCGCCGATGGTGTCCGGGACGGGATCCGGGCGCCGGTCACAGCACGCACTCGGCCTCGTCGTAGCGCTCCGCGGGCACCGTCTTCAGGCTCTCCACGGCCTCCGCCAGCGGCACCAGCGTGATGTCGGTGCCGCGCAGCGCCGTCATCATCCCGAACTCGCCGCGGTGCGCGGCCTCGACGGCGTGCCAGCCGAAGCGGGTGGCCAGCACCCGGTCGTACGCGGTCGGCGTCCCGCCGCGCTGGACATGGCCGAGGATGACCGGACGGGCCTCCTTGCCGAGCCGGTTCTCCAGCTCCAGCGACAGCTGCCGGGCCACACCGGCGAACCGCTCGTGGCCGTAGACGTCCGTGCCGCCGGCATCGAACGACATGGTGCCCGGACGCGGCTTGGCGCCCTCGGCGACCACCACGATCGCGAACTTCTTGCCGGCCTCGAACCGTTCGGCGACCCGCGCGGTCAGCTCCTCGATGTCGAACGGCCGCTCCGGCACCACGATCGCGTGCGCGCCGGCCGCCATCCCCGAGTGCAGCGCGATCCAGCCGGTGTGCCGCCCCATCACCTCGACGATCATCACCCGCTGGTGTGACTCGGCGGTGGTCTTGAGCCGGTCCAGCGCCTCGGTCGCCACCCCCACCGCGGTGTCGAAGCCGAAGGTGACGTCGGTGACCGCGATGTCGTTGTCGATGGTCTTCGGGACGCCGACGATCGGCAGCCCGGCGTCCGACAGCAGCCGCGCCGCCTTGAGCGTGCCCTCGCCGCCGATCGGGATGATCGCGTCCAGGCCCAGCTCGGCGACATGGCCGCGGGCCCGCTCGACGCCGTCCCGCAGATGGGCGGGCTGCACCCGCGACGACCCGAGGATGGTGCCGCCGCGCGCCAGGATGCCGCCGACCGCGTCCAGGTCGAGCTTGCGGTAGTCGCACTCCAGCAGGCCCTTCCAGCCGTCGCGGAAGCCGATCACCTCATCACCGTGGTCGGCGGTGGCACGGTGGACGACGGACCGGATGACGGCGTTCAGTCCGGGGCAGTCGCCGCCGGAGGTGAGTACACCCATACGCATTGCTCGTAGAACCCTCTGCAGCTCAACCGGAGGCCCGGACCCCGTCGTCCGGTTGGAATCGCGCCCAGCCTACAAGCGCACGGCCACCCGGCACAGGTACGCCCGCAGTGCGGACGCGCGCCCACGAAAACGCCGAACCGGCCGGATACGGGGCATAGCGCCCCTATCCGGCCGGGCTTCGCGGTGGCCGCCGGCCCGCTCAGGCGGTGGACTGCGTGGCCGCCGCGATCCGCTCCTGGCGCAGCGCCTCATACCAGGTGTCGTCGGCCGGCGGCAGCGCGTTGACGTCCAGCGCCAGCTTGATCAGCAGATCCGCGATGTGCGGGTTGCGGGCCATCACCGGGCCGTGCATGTACGTACCGAAGACGGTGTCGTTCCACGCGCCCTCGTAGCCGTCGCCGACCCCGTTGCCGTTGCCGAAGCGCACCTTGGCGAACGGCCGGGCGGTCTGGCCCAGGTGCGTCACGCCCTGGTGGTTCTCGAAACCGGTCAGCGGCGGCAGCCCCAACTGCGCGTCGATATCGGCCAGTACGTCGCCGACGCACCGCTCGCCCTCACCGCGGGTGCTCACCACGTCCAGCAGCCCCAGACCCTGCTGCCGCTCACCGAGGTCGTTGATGAACTCGTGGCCCAGGATCTGGTAGCCGGCGCAGACCGAGAAGACGATCGCGCCGTTGGAGACCGCGCGGTCCAGACCGCCGTCGCGGATCAGCCGCTCGGCCGCCAGCCGCTGCGGCCGGTCCTCACCGCCGCCGATCAGGTAGATGTCGCCGGAGGTGGGGATCTGCTGGTCGGACCGTACGTCCAGCCGCTGCACGTCCAGACCGCGCTGGCGTGCCCGGCGCTCCACCACCAGCGCGTTGCCCTGGTCGCCGTAGGTGCTCAGCAGGTCCGGGTAGATCCACACCAGCCGCAGGCTGTTGTCACTCATGCTCGCTCGTCCTTGTCCGTCAGGTCGGTGGGACCGCACTCAGTTGCCCACGCGGCGGCGCAGGTCCTGGAAGGCCGTGTAGTTGGCGATGACCTCGATACGGCCGGCCGGCGCCACCCGTACCGCCTCGTCGAGGCTCTCGCACACCTGGAAGTCGAGCCCGGCGACCTCCAGGCGCACCGCCAGGTCCAGCCTGCGGTCACCGAGCACGTAGATCGGGTGCCCGGCGAGCCGGGTGTAGTCCACGTCCCACAGCCAGGAGGTGTCCGTGCCGTCCGCGCCGCGCGCGTTGACGGACATGATCACCGGGGCCGGCGGCCCGTCGATCAGCGAGAAGGTCTCCAGCCAGCCGGCCGGGTTCTTCGCCAGCAGCAGCCGCAGCTCCCGCTCCATGAAGCTGACCACGTCGTAGCGGCCGGCCACCGCCTGCACGGAGAACATCCGCTCCAGCGCGACCTGCGGCGGCACGCCGAAGGCGGCGGCGACCGCGGCGGAGGTGGTGGCGTTCGCCTTGTTGGCGCGGCCCGGCAGCTGGAGCTTGATCGGCCAGGCGCTGCCGTGCGGGTCGAGCACATGGTCACCGGAGAGCGCCCAGCTGGGCGTCGGACGGCGGAAGCCGCACTCGGCGCAGAACCAGTCGTCGCCCGGCCGCTGCATCACACCGCCGCACGAGGGGCAGGACCAGGCGTCGTCCTTCCACTCCTGCCCGGCCGCGACCCACACCACGTTCGCGGACGACGAGGCCGCCCAGACGATCAGCGGGTCGTCCGCGTTGGCGATGATCAGGGCCTTGGAACCGGTCAGCCCCTCGCGCCAGCGCTCGGCCAGCATCCGGGTCTCCGCGGCGCGGTCGAGCTGGTCGCGCGAGAGGTTCAGCAGCGCTATGGCCTTCGGCGTGACATCCCGCGCCACTCCCGCGAGGTACTTCTCGTCCACCTCGATGACGCCGTACTTGGCGTCCGAGCCGCCCGCCAGCGCGGAGGTGATCCCCGCCGGCATGTTGGCGCCGAGCGCGTTGGAGACCACCGGACCGCTGGCCCGCAGCGCCTCGGCGATCAGCCGCGTCGTGGTGGTCTTGCCGTTGGTGGCGGACACCAGGATCACGTCCAGATGCCTGGCCAACGAGGCCAGCAGGTCGGGGTCGAGCTTGAGTGCCACCCGGCCGCCGATCACCGATCCGCTGCCGCGGCCCGCCGCGCGCGACACCGCTGCCGCGGCCTTGCCGGCCGTCACGGCCAGCTTGGCCCGCGGCGACAGCGGCTCCGTGTTGCCTGCCATCGTCCTTGATCCTCCTTGCATCCGGCGCCCTCCTGCCCTCAGGCTGCCGGTGGAACGCCCCCTCCGGGGCCGACGGCCGGCCGGAGGCTTCGGTCGGGGAGCAGCCTATCGAGATCCGGCGTCAGGCCCGAACTCCGCCACCTGTGTGACACCATCCGGTGTGCCCCGGCCCGTACGCTGGGGCGCATGCGCCTCCGCACCATCCCCGGCAGTTCCGGCCGCGTCCGCCCCCTGCGCCTCCTCGGCGACCCCGCCCTCTCCGGGCCCTGCGAGGACGTCACCGCCTTCGACGGCGAACTGGCCGCGCTGATCGAGGACATGTACGCGACGATGTACGCCGCCGGCGGTGTGGGACTGGCCGCCAACCAGATCGGCGTCCCGCTGCGGGTGTTCGTCCACGACTGCCCGGACGACGAGGACCGCCGGCACCTGGGGCACATCGTCAACCCCCGGCTCGTCGAGGCGGACGGCCCGGTCGTCCGCGGACCCGAGGGCTGCCTCTCCGTGCCCGGTATCGAGGCCGGCACACCGCGTCACGACCACGCCGTCGTGGAAGGGCTCAGTGTCACCGGCGAGCCGGTGACCGTGACCGGCACCGGGTTCTTCGCCCGCTGCCTCCAGCACGAGTGCGACCACCTCGAAGGCGGCCTCTATCTGGACCGGCTCACCGGGCTCCGGCGCCGCCGGGCGCTGCGCGCGGCGGCGCGGGCCCCTTGGGCGCCGGGGGCCGGCCGGGCGTAGGGCCTTTCCGGCTCCGACCGATCGGACAGGCCCCGGGACGGGCGTCCGCCACCGTTCACAGGCCGGTGCCGGTTCACGAGCCGGTGCCGGTTCAGAAGCCGGGACCGTTCGCCAGGTCCCGGACGGTGGCCAGCTGGCCCCACAGCAGATCGGCCAGGTGGCGCACCAACTGCTCGCGGGAGCACGGGCGTTCACGCAGCCACCAGTCCCCGGCGGCGTGCATCATGCCGACGATGCCATGACCCCAGACCCGGGCCCGCTCGGCGCCGTCCGGCCCCAGGTCGAGCCGTTCGGATATCACCGTGGCCAGTTCCTCGCCGAGTCGGCGCAGCAGGGGGGCGGAGTGCCGTCCCACGTCGAAGCCGGTCTCCGACGGGATGTCCTCGTCCGCCGGGTGCATCAGGAAGCGGTAGACCTGCGGCCGGGTCTCGATGGCGACCAGGTAGGCGTCGAGGGTGGCCTCCACCCGGTCCCGGCGCAGGACCGGGGCGTCCAGCGCGGTGCGCAGGTTGTCCAGCAGGGCGTCGGTGTGCCGCACGGCCAGGGCGCGGTAGAGCCCGCCCTTGTCGCCGAAGTGCCGGTAGAGGATCGGCTTGGTGATACCGGCCTCGGCGGCGATGGCGTTCATCGACGCCCCCGGGCCGTCGCGCAGCACGATGCGCTCGGCCGCCTCCAGGAGTTCCCGCCGTCTGCGCTCGGTCGCGGTCTGCTGCCGGTCGCCCTGCCCGGCACCGCCGTCCGCGGCGCCGCTGTGCACAGTGCCGCTGTGCTCTTCGCTGTCCATGGTCGTGCTCCCCACCCTCGTGAATCCGTGGCGCTCGCGCAACGTAACACCCGAACTGCGCAAGGCCCGAACTCCGCGGCAGATTCCGACCGCCCTGCGGATGCCCTGCGGCGCCGGTTGGGCCGCGCGAGGAGTTGACATTATCTACTGGTGAGTAACAGACTCGTGTTACCGCAAGTAACATCTGGCATGCGTGCACCACTGGAGGGGACATGGCCGAGTTCACCATGGAGCTCAACGACGAGCAGAAGGAAGTCCGTGACTGGATTCACGGCTTCGCCGCGGATGTCATGCGCCCCGCCGCCGCCGAGTGGGACGAGCGCGAGGAGACCCCCTGGCCCGTCATCCAGGAAGCCGCCAAGATCGGCCTGTACTCCCTCGACTTCTACGCCCAGCAGTTCTTCGACCCCACCGGCCTCGGCATCCCCATGACCATGGAGGAGCTGTTCTGGGGCGACGCCGGTATCGGCCTGTCCATCGTGGGCACCGGGCTCGCCGCCGTCGGCGTACTGGCCAACGGCACCGAGGAGCAGATCGGCACCTGGGTCCCGCAGATGTACGGCGACCCCGATGACGTCAAGGTCGCCGCCTTCTGCTCCTCCGAACCGGACGCCGGCTCGGACGTCGCCTCGATGCGCACCCGCGCCGTCTACGACGAGGCCAAGGACGAGTGGGTGCTCAACGGCACCAAGACCTGGGCCACCAACGGCGGCATCGCCGGCGTCCATGTCGTGGTCGCCGTCGTCGACCCGGAGCTGGGCTCCAAGGGGCACGCCTCCTTCATCGTCCCGCCGAACACCCCGGGCCTCTCCCAGGGGCAGAAGTTCAAGAAGCACGGCATCCGGGCCTCGCACACCGCCGAGGTCGTCCTGGAGGACGTCCGGGTCCCCGGCCACTGCCTGCTCGGCGGCAAGGAGAAGCTCGACGAGCGGCTGGCCCGCGCCCACGAGCGCGCCCGCAGCGGCGGGGAGCGGGTGAAGAACGCCGCGATGGCCACCTTCGAGGCGTCCCGCCCGGCCGTCGGCGCCATGGCCGTCGGCACCGCCCGCGCGGCGTACGAGGAGGCGCTGGAGTACGCCAGGACCCGCGAGCAGTTCGGCCGGCCGATCATCGACAACCAGGGCGTGGCCTTCCAACTGGCCGATATGCGGACCCAGATCGACGCCGCCCGGCTGCTGGTCTGGCGCGCCTCCTGGATGGCGACCACCGGCAAGCCCTTCACCTCCGCCGAGGGCTCCATGTCCAAGCTCTACGCCAGCGAGGTCGCCAAGAAGGTCACCGCCCAGGCCGTCCAGATCCTGGGCGGGAACGGCTTCACCCGCGAATACCCGGTCGAGCGCATGCACCGCGACGCCGCCATCTACACCATCTTCGAAGGCACCAGCGAGATCCAGCGGCTGGTGATCTCCCGCACGCTGTCGGGGATGCCGATCCGCTGACCTGCGGTCCGTCGGCTGACGTACCGTCACATCCCCCTGCCGCCACCGGTGTTCCTGATGCCGAGAGGGCATCGAGATCGCCGGCGGCGGCTTGGTGTCCGGCGTCACCCGACACCGCGCCGAAGTCCAGGCCGCCGGCCCCCGAGCGGGCGGCCCCGTCCCTCGCCGAGCCGCGCACCGGTTGCCACCGGTGCGCGGCTTTTTGCTGCCCGTACGCCGGTCCGGCCGCATCGCTCACCAGGCACCTCTTGACGGGTGGAACGTCTCGCTCTACGTTCCTTCCATAAAGCAGAACATTAATTCCGAGATGCGGAATTACCCCCGGCCGGTTCGGCCGGAATGCCCGTGACAGGCCGACGCAGGAGTACTCGATGCCTCGAATGACAGCAGCCCGTGCTGCGGTGGAGATCCTCAAGCTCGAGGGCGTGACCAACGCCTTCGGCGTGCCCGGCGCGGCGATCAACCCCTTCTACGCGGCGCTCAAGGGTGCGGGCGGCATCGATCACACGCTGGCGCGCCATGTCGAGGGCGCGTCGCACATGGCCGAGGGCTACACCCGGACCCACCCGGGCAACATCGGCGTCTGCATCGGCACTTCCGGCCCGGCCGGCACCGACATGATCACCGGCCTCTACTCCGCGACCGGTGACTCCGTCCCGATCCTCTGCATCACCGGCCAGGCGCCCACCGCGGTGATCCAGAAGGAGGACTTCCAGGCCGTCGACATCGCCGCGATCGCCAAGCCGGTCGCCAAGGCCGCGACCACGGTCATGGAGGCCGCCCAGGTCCCCGGCGTCTTCCAGCAGGCGTTCCACCTGATGCGCTCCGGCCGTCCCGGCCCGGTCCTGATCGACCTGCCGATCGACGTCCAGCTCACCGAGATCGACTTCGACCCGGAGACGTACGAGCCGCTGCCCGCCTTCAAGCCGGCCGCGACCCGCGCCCAGATCGAGAAGGCGATCACCCTCCTCAACGCGTCCGAGCGCCCGCTGATCGTCGCCGGCGGCGGCATCATCAACGCCGACGCGTCCGACCTGCTGGTCGAGTTCGCCGAGCTGACCGGCACCCCGGTCATCCCGACCCTGATGGGCTGGGGCATCGTCCCCGACGACCACGAGCTGAACGCCGGCATGGTCGGCCTCCAGACCTCGCACCGCTACGGCAACGCGAACTTCCTGGAGTCGGACTTCGTCCTCGGCATCGGCAACCGCTGGGCCAACCGCCACACCGGCAAGCTGGACCTGTACACCAAGGGCCGCAAGTTCGTCCACGTCGACATCGAGCCGACCCAGATCGGCAAGATCTTCGCCCCGGACTACGGCATCGCCTCGGACGCCAAGGCCGCCCTGGAGCTGTTCGTCGAGGTGGCGAAGGAGCTCAAGGCCGCCGGCAGGCTGCCCGACCGCAGCGACTGGGCCGCCTCCACCCAGGAGCGCAAGGCCCAGCTCCAGCGCCGTACGCACTTCGACAACATCCCGATGAAGCCGCAGCGCGTCTACGAGGAGATGAACAAGGCGTTCGGCCCGGAGACCCGCTACGTCACCACCATCGGCCTCTCCCAGATCGCCGGCGCGCAGATGCTGCACGTCTACAAGCCGCGCCACTGGATCAACTGCGGCCAGGCCGGCCCGCTGGGCTGGACCATCCCGGCCGCGCTGGGCGTCGCCAAGGCCGACCCGGAGACCCCGGTCGTCGCGCTCTCCGGTGACTACGACTTCCAGTTCATGATCGAGGAACTGGCGGTCGGCGCCCAGCACAAGATCCCCTACGTCCACGTCCTGGTGAACAACGCGTACCTGGGCCTGATCCGCCAGGCGCAGCGCAACCTCGACATCAACTTCCAGGTCAACCTGGAGTTCGAGAACATCAACTCGCCGGAGCTGGGCGTCTACGGCGTCGACCACGTGAAGGTCGCCGAGGGGCTGGGCTGCAAGGCGATCCGGGTCACCGACCCGAACCAGCTGGGTGCCGCCTTCGAGGAGGCCAAGAAGCTGGCCGCCGAGCACCGCGTCCCGGTCGTCGTCGAGGCGATCCTGGAGCGGATCACCAACATCTCCATGGCCGCGGCGGAGATCGACAAGGTGAACGAGTGGGAAGAGATCGCGACCGAGCCGGGCCACGCGCCCACCGCGATCAAGCCGCTCAAGGTCTGACGCCGGCCGAGGGCTGATTCCGGCCCGATGCGGACGGTGCCCCGGGCGCGGCTTGATCGCCGCGCCCGGCACGGCCACCATCCCGTACAGCAGAAACAGAACTCCGCCATCCGGAAGAATGGCGGAACTCAGTCATCCGGAAGGGATGCCGAGCGTTTATGGGTTTCACGGAGACGCGCTTCAACGTCAACCTGTCGATTCTGTTCACCGAGCTTCCGTTGCTGGAGCGGCCGGCCGCCGCGCGGGCGGCGGGTTTCACGGCGGTGGAGCTGTGGTGGCCGTGGGTGGACGCGCCCACTCCGGAGTCCTCCGAGCTGGATGCGCTGCGTGCGGCGATCGAGGATGCCGGGGTGCGTCTGGTGGGATTGAACTTCTATGCCGGTCAGCTGCCCGGTCCCGACCGCGGTGCGCTGTCGGTTCCCGGGGCGGAGTCGCAGCGGTTCCGGGCCAATGTGCCGGTGGCGATCGCGTTCGCCACCGCGTTGGGCTGCACCACCTTCAACGCCCTCTACGGCAACCGCGTCGAAGGCGTCGAGGCCGCCGTACAGGACGCGCTCGCCCTGGAGAACCTCACGTTCGCGGCGCGGGCGGTGGGGCGGGTCGGGGGCACGCTGCTGATCGAGGCGCTCAACGCGCCCGAATCGCCGCGGTGCCCGATCGTCTCGGCCCCCCGGGCCATCGAGGTCGTCGACGCGGTCAACGCCGCCACCGGGCTGGACAACACCCGCTTCCTGATGGACCTCTACCACCTGTCGATGAACGGCGAGGACCTCGAAGCGGTCATCGACCGCTACACCGGCAAGACCGCGCATGTGCAGATCGCCGACGCCCCCGGCCGCGGCGCCCCCGGCACCGGCACCCTCGACCTCCCCGCCCTGCTCGACCGCCTGAAGAACAACGGCTACGAGGGCTACACCGGCCTGGAATACAAGCCCAGCGGCCCCAGCGCCGACGCCTTCGCCTGGCTGCCCGCACCCCGACGCGCCGCCCACTGACCGGCCGCGGCGCCCGGTAGCCCGGGCACCACCACCCGCCGCCCCGTTTGTTGTGAGAGTTGAAAGAGGCAATCCAATGAGCAACCTGGCCGCTTCCTCCCGCCCGACCCGCCCGGTGATCGCGTGGATCGGGCTGGGCATCATGGGCTCGCCCATGGCCGAGAACCTGATCAAGGCCGGCTACCACGTCACCGGCTACACCCTGGAGAGCGACAAGCTCGAACGCCTCGCCCAGGCCGGCGGCACCCCCGCCGCCAACATCGCCGAGGCCGTCGCCGACGCCGACGTCATCATCACCATGGTCCCCGCCTCCCCCCAGGTCGAGGCCATCGCCTACGGACCCGACGGCATCTTGGACAACGCCAAGAGCGGCGCCCTGCTGATCGACATGTCCTCGATCACCCCCCAGACCTCCATCGACCTGGCCAAGGCCGCCGGCGCCAAGGGCATCCGCGTCCTGGACGCCCCCGTCTCCGGCGGCGAGGCCGGCGCCATCGAAGCCGTCCTGTCGATCATGGTCGGCGGCGAGCAGACCGACTTCGACGCCGCCCGCCCCATCCTCGAAGCCCTCGGCAAGACCATCGTCCGATGCGGACCCCACGGCTGCGGACAGACCGTCAAGGCCGCCAACCAACTCATCGTCGCCATCAACATCCAAGCCTGCGCCGAAGCCGTGGTCTTCCTGGAGAAGTCCGGCGTCGACCTCACCGCCGCCCTCGACGTCCTGGGCGGCGGACTGGCCGGCTCCACCGTCCTGGCCCGCAAGAAGGACAACTTCAAAAACCGGGACTTCAAGCCCGGCTTCCGCATCGACCTGCACCACAAGGACATGGGCATCGTCACCGACGCCGCCCGCACCGTCGGCGCCGCCCTCCCCGTCGGCACCGTCGTCGCCGGCCTCGTCGCCTCCCTGCGCGCACAGGGCGACGGCGGCCTCGACCACTCCGCCCTCCTCCGCGGCGTCGAACGCCTCTCCGGACACACCACCCAAGGCTGAACCGGTCCACGGCGCCGGCCGCGGACCGCCCCCGACCACCGGCGCCGCGACTGCCGCACTGCGGTCGCGGCGCCGGTCCGCGTATACCGCGTGTGCCGCGTATACGTGGTCCCGTGGCGGCGTCCATGCTCCGCGCCGTCCGCCGTCCGCCGCGCGCCGCTCGCTGTCCCGTCGACCGTCTTGAATGCCCCCGTTGACAGCATCTGTGATGACCGTCACGCATCCTTCATGGAACGCTCATCCGCTGTTCACCGTTCAATGGGGTGTGGGCAGTTGAGAAACGCCCCAGCCAAGCCGCCCCGGCCAGTTTCCCCCGTCTGGCCGGGGCGTTTTTGTGCCGTTCGCCGGCAGGGACGGCGGGGCCCGCGCCTACGCCCCGTATGCATCCAGGGGATTGGCGGCGATCCGGCTGGCGATACCGGCGCGTACGCACTCCGCGGCGGTACTGTCCGGTTTCCGCGCCGCCTGGTCCCGGAAGCAGGCGAGGAACTCCTCGCCGAGGCCCAGCCGCGGGTAGCGGTCCAGCACCTCGCCGCGCAGGCTCGCCGGGAGCGCGTCCGGGCGCCGCCCGGAGATGTCCAACGACGTGCCGAACGCCAGCAGATGCGACTCCGGGTCCGTCGCCACGTCCACCTCGTCCCACATGTGCCGGACGACCACGTCGGACGCCCGCGCCCGGCGCTCCACGGGCCAGCCGGCGCCTGCGGCGAACACCCACGCCACATGCCCGCCGGCGTGCTCGAAGGGCACGCGGTGGCTGTCGAACTCCTTGACCAGCCCGATGTCGTGGAACATCGCGGCCACATAGAGGAGTTCCGCGTCGAAGGCGATGCCGTGGGCCGACGCGTAGCCGGCCGACCAGAGGTAGGCCCGTACGGAGTGGTTCAGCAGCGCGGGCGAGCAGTAGGCGCTCGCCACCTCCCGTGCGGCACGGCAGGCGGTGGTCTCGGGTATCACAAGATCATCCATGGTCATGGCGCGATGGTGGCGTACCGCCGGACGCTCGGGCAAAGGGGGGGCCAGGGTCACGGGGAGGCGGGCGAGCCGGCGCATCGGCCGCGTCCGCCGCCATGTCAGCCCGTCGCCGTGGCTGGCGGTGGTCCCCTCGGCCGTCCGCCATCTGCGCAGCCACCACCACTGCCGCTGTCCCTGCCGTGATCCCCGCCGTCATCCCTGCTTCGACCGCCCCGGTGACCGCCTTCGCCGTCGGCGACCCGCTCGCCGATGCGCCGCCGAGGTGCGAGCGCGCGGAGCCCGGCGCACGCTGGAGGCATGGCCGAGCATCCGCCTGTCATCGTGCATCCGCCGACGCCCTCCGGCGGCCGTCGGGTGACGGTGCACGGGCAGATCGTCGGCCTGGCCCACGGCCGCGGAGACGTGGCCGAATTCCTGCGCCGTGCGGGCGTCGCCGACCCGGCCGAGGACATCGCGCTGGACGATCCGCGCCTGGTCGAATGGCGCGGCGGCTCGCTGGACGACTGGCCGATGCCGCGCGCGTGAAGGGTCCGGCATGCTGAGGCTTCCGCGGTGCCGAACTGAGCACCGGCGCAGTGGAGTTGCGCGCACTGAAGCTGTGCTGGCGGTGGCGGCTCGGCGTCGCCGTCGGGGGTGACCGGCCCTCGTGCGCAACGGGCCCTCGTGCGAAACGGGACTTCATGCGAACGGGCCTGGGACGGCCGGTACCTCGTCCGCGGCGATCCGGACAGGCCGGCCCGCGGCCATCCCGACAGGCCGGCGTTGCCGGCGCCCGGTGGGCAATGCCGGAGCCGCCGGAAGCGGGGCAATGTCCGGAGCCGTCGGAAGTGGGCCGATGGCCGGAGGCGGCCAGAACGGCAGGGGGGGCGGGCATGGGGCCGCGAGACCGGATTCCGAGCCGCGCGCCCGCCGCTCCGCCTCGTGGCCGCCCCCACCGCGGTGTCCGATTTCCGCCAGCACCGAGGTCCCGGGTGCCGCACAGTGGGTCATGTGATGACCGAGGACAGCAGGTACGAGGCGGTACGGAGCCGGGACGCGAGGTTCGACGGCGCGTTCTTCTTCGCCGTGTCCACGACCGGGATCTACTGCCGGCCGAGCTGCCCCGCGACCACCCCGCGGCGGCGGAACGTCCGCTTCTATCCCACCGCGGCGGCGGCCCAGGGCTCCGGATTCCGGGCCTGTCGGCGCTGCCGTCCGGACGCGGTGCCCGGCTCGGCCGACTGGAACGCGCGGGCCGACGTCGTCGGCCGGGCGATGCGGCTGATCGGCGACGGGGTGGTCGACCGCGAGGGCGTCGCCGGTCTGGCCGACCGGCTCGGCTACAGCGCCCGGCAGGTGCAGCGGCAGCTGACCGCCGAGCTGGGCGCCGGGCCGGTCGCGCTGGCCCGCGCGCAGCGCGCCCACACCGCGCGGATCCTGCTCCAGACCACCGGACTGCCGGTCTCCGAGATCGCCTTCGCGGCTGGCTTCGCCAGCGTCCGCCAGTTCAACGACACGATCAAGGAGATCTACGCGCTGACCCCGAGCGCCCTGCGCGCGGCCCGCCCCGCCGGCGCCGGCCGCCCCGGCAAGGGCGCCCGGGGCCCCGCCGCGCCGTCCGGCACGCCCGGTGTGCTCCCGCTGCGGCTGCCGTTCCGTGGCCCGTACGCGGCGCGGCAGATCTTCGACCACCTCCAGCGGCACGCGCTCACCGGGATCGAGGACGTCACCGGCGCGCCCGGCAGCCGTACGTACCGGCGTACGCTGCGGCTGCCGAACGGCACCGGTATCGCGGAGGTCGACGAGGCCACCGGAGACGGCTGGCTGGAATGCCGGTTGCGCCTCACCGAACTGCGCGATCTGACCATCGCCACACAACGGATCCGCCGGCTGTTCGACCTGGACGCCGACCCGTACGCGGTCGCCGCGCGGCTGGGCGCGGATCCGGTGCTCGCCCCGCTGGTGGCCCGCTACCCGGGCCTGCGCTCCCCGGGCGCCGCGGACCCGCAGGAGGTCGCCGTCCGCGCCGTGCTCGGCCGCCGGATGTCGGCCGACGGCGCCCGCACGCTCGGCGGCGTACTGATCGCCGCGTACGGTGAGCCGCTGCCGCAGCCGGCCGGCGCGCTCACCCATCTCTTCCCGCGCGTCGAGCAGTTGGCGCGGGCGCCGCTCACCGGACTCGGCCTGACCGGGGCCCGCCGCGCGACGCTGCGCACCCTCAGCGCCGCACTCGCCGACCGCACGGTCACCCTGGACGCCGGAACCGACCGCGACGAGGCGGAACGCGCCCTCCTCGGCCTCCCCGGCATCGGCCCCTGGACCGCCGGCTACCTCCGCATGCGGGCGCTGGGCGACCCGGATGTCCTGCCGGCCGGCGAGGCGCGGGCGATCGAGGGCGCCGATCCCTCGGCCTGGCGCCCGTGGCGCTCGTACGCGACGCACTACCTCTGGACGGCCGAGGCCGAGGGCGGCGCACCGGACCCCGGAGCGGCGAACCGGGATCGGCACACCACCGGCAACCGCCCCGAACCGACCCCGACCGGCTGACGGCACGACCGACCGACACCCCGACCGACTGACGACACGAACGAAACGAGCAGATCCATGACCCTTTACACCACCCTCGCCGGCCCGATCGGCGAACTCCTGCTGGTGGGCGAGGAATCCGCCACCGCACCGGGCGGTATCGCGCTCGCCTCGCTGTCCGTCCCGGGCCAGAAGGGCGGGGCGACCGTCCAGGACGGCTGGACGTACGACCCGGCCGCGTTCGCCGGGATCGAGCGCCAGCTGCGGGCCTACTTCGACGGCGCGCCGATCCGCTTCGAGATCCCGTACGTCACCCGCGGCACCGCCTTCCAGCAGCGCGTCTGGAAGGCGGTGGAGGACATTCCGTACGGCACCACGACCACCTACGGGCGGATCGCCGCCGACATCGGCGCGGCGCGCGGCGCGGTGCGCGCCATCGGGACCGCGATCGGCGCCAACCCCCTGCTGGTCGTCCGGCCCTGCCATCGCGTCATCGGCGCCGACGGGTCGCTCACCGGCTACGCGGGCGGCCTGGAGCGCAAGGCGCGGCTGCTCGCCCTCGAAGGCGCGCTGCCGGCCGAGAGCTGAACCGCCCGACCACCCAGCCCTCCGGAGTACACCACCATGCCCGCCACCACGACCCGCCCCGCCGTCCTCGCCGACCGCGTCGCCGCCGCCGACTGGCCGGCCCTCGCCGGCGAACTCGACTCCCTGGGCTGCGCGTTGACCCCGCCGCTGCTCACCCCCGCCGACTGCCGCGCGCTGAGCGGGCTCTACGACGAGCCCGGCCACTTTCGTTCCACCGTCGACATGGCACGCCACCGCTTCGGCTCCGGCCGGTACCGCTACTTCGCCGAACCGCTCCCCGAGCCCGTCCAGGCCCTGCGCGAGGCGTTCTACCCGCACCTGCTGCGGATCGCCCGCGACTGGGCGGCCCGGCTCGGCCGACCGGCCCCCTGGCCCGACACGCTCGCCGACTGGCTGGCGATGTGCCATGAGGCCGGCCAGTCCAAGTCCGCCCAGATTCTGCTGCGTTACGGGCCGGGCGACTGGAACGCCCTGCACCGCGACCTCTTCGGCGAACTGGTCTTCCCGCTCCAGGTGGTCATCGGGCTCGACACGCAGGGCACCGACTACACCGGTGGCGAGTTCCTGCTCGTCGAGCAGCGCCCGCGCGCCCAGTCCCGCGGTACCTCGACCGTGCTCCCGCAGGGCCGCGGGCTGGTCTTCACCACCCGGGACCGCCCCGTGCGGTCCGCCCGCGGCTGGTCGGCCGGTCCGGTGCGCCACGGTGTCAGCGCCGTGCGCTCGGGCCGGCGGCACTCCCTGGGGCTGGTCTTTCACGACGCATGAGGCACCTCCGGCGCCGGGGACGCGTCCGTCCGGCCGGGCGCGTCCAGTGCCGTGAGCGTCGACCTGAAGACCGGCTCGCCGTTCTGCGAGCCGGTGACCTGGACCATCGTGGTGCTGGGGATCGCCGACGGGACCCGGCGGGCCTCGATCACGCACGGGACGCCGTGTTCCGCGTACCGGCAGAACTCGGTGCCGAAGGCGTAGGGGACGAAGGTGTCGGGCGCGGTCACCACGTGGGCGGCCTGCTGGGCTGCGTCGAGCAGCGCCAGGCCGGGTACGTGGTCATTTGCCGGGTTGACGACCGCGGCATGGCCGGGGGCGATGCGCAGCAGCCAGCGGTCGGGCCGGTCCGTGGGGGCGAGCAGCACATCGCCGTCGGTGGCGCTGCCGGTCAGCCCGGCCGGGACGGGGGTGGGGAGCGGGCCGACGCTACGGCGTGCCGACAGGCGCTCGCCGCGGATCCGGCGGTAGACGGCGGGCGAGGTGACGCTCACGCTGGAATTGCCCGTCGCGACGATCCGCCCCTCCTTGCGGAGGGTCATGTCGAACCGGCTGCTGACCAGCGAACCGGCCCGCATCCGCATTTTGCTGCACGTGACGTCGATGGTCAGCCGGGTCGGCTCGTTCTCAACGGCGAGCTGTTCGGGGTCGGTTGTGTAGACGAGGTCCCCGAGGATGAAGTGGTGGCCGACCGGCACGCCGAGTTCGGCGTGCGAGAGCAGCAGCCCCGCCTGGCGGATGGTCTCGCCGGCGAGGATGAGGTGGTGCCGGCCGTTGGTCGGGGCGAAGTAGCCGTGATTGTGCGGCCACTGGGCGGTGACCGAGAAATGGCTCTCGTCCACCCGGCGCCACGACGTGATCAGGACATCTTCGGCGAACGGGCGGTGCACGAATTCACGCGGTACACGGGCGGTGAATCCCCGATCGGGCCGGGCGTCGGCGCGAGGGTTCCGGACCGGCTGCGCCTGACGCTGGGTCCTGGGCCGAATCGTGCCGTTGACCTGCAACGTGTCGCTCATGACTGCCCCCAGGCGTCTCTACGGGAAGAGGTACGACGCTGGTAAGATACGTACCATCCGGTTTTCTTTTCAATGGTGGCGAGGAAATTCGAGCCAACGGCTGATCTGCGGGAGACTTGGTCGGTAACCCACTGTGGAAACACCCGTGTGCTTCGAGAGACAGGAGGCGTCCTGTGGCGCAACAGGACCGTGCGATCAGAACCCGGCGGACCATCTTGGAAGCCGCGGCGTCGGTTTTCGACGACCATGGTTACGACCGCGCGACCATCGCCGAAGTCCTTGAGCGAGCCGGTGTCACCAAGGGCGCTCTCTATTTCCACTTCGCCTCGAAGGAGGAGCTCGCCCTCGCCGTGCTCGAAGAGCATGTGGTGGACATCGCGGTGGCGCCGCAGAAGATCAAGCTGCAGGAATTCGTCGACTCGGGCCAGGTCCTGGCCTACCGGCTGCGCCGCGACCCCATGCAGCGCGGTGCCGCCCGCCTCGCCGTCGAGCAGGGCTCCAACCGCCTTGATCGCAAGCGGTCGATGCTGGCGTGGACCCGGTTCGTCGAGGGGCTGCTGGACGAGGCGAAGGAGCGCGGCGAAGTGCTGGACAGCGTGGTCGTGCGGGAGACCGCCGAGCTGTTCGTCGGGGCGTTCGCCGGCCTCCAGGCGATGTCGCACGCCCTGACCAATCAGGCCGACCTCTGCGACCGGCTGGCCGTTTTCTTCGAACACACCCTGCCCAGCATCGCGGTGCCCGCGGTCCTCGCCAAGCTGAAGCTGGACCCCGAGCGCGGCGAGAAGCTCGATGCGGAGCTCCACGGCGGGGGTGCGGACGAGGACCCGTTCCTGGCGGCGGGCAACTCCCTCGCGGACGCCGCCTCGTAGGCATTCAGGACATTGCCCATGAGCCCGGAGAGGTGGGAGGTACAGGCGCATTAAGGGCGAATCGGGCTGCCGAATCAAACCGGGTGTGCGGTCCTGGCCGAGATCCCGGGCCGACCCGAGGTGATTGTCAGTGGCATGCGGTTCACTGGACTCGGTGTCCGGAACGAGACCGGGGGAGGGGCCATGAACGGGCCGGCGAGCGGGCCGCGGGGCAGGTCGGCGGGAGTGAGGGAGATCACCGGGCTCGGCGCGAGACGGTGGGAAGTTTGGCGGAATAGCGCCCTGAGATAAACCGTTCGTCATGCACGTACCGGGGGGTTGTCAACTCCCCTTCACGTTCACGGCGCGCACCGCGCACCCCTCCCTGCTCACCCCTGCCGCCCTGGAGGTCGCCCGCATGACCCAGACGACGACGGACCAGCCACCCGGAAGGGCGGCCGGCGCCTCCGCCGAGCCGCCCGCGTCCGAACCGGCCAGGGGCGCGCACCGCAGAGCGGGCGCCGGCATCGTTCCCGTTCTCGCCTTCGCCGGCATCGTCGTCGCGGTGATGCAGACACTGCTCGTGCCGGTCATCAAGGACCTGCCGACGCTGCTCAACACCCCGGCCGGCAACGCCACATGGGTCTTGACGGCCACCCTCCTCGCCGGTGCCGTCGCGACGCCCATCATGGGCCGCCTCGGCGACCTCTACGGCAAGCGGCGGATGCTGCTCACCAGCCTCGCCGTCATGGTCGGCGGCTCGCTGATCTGCGGGTTCACCGACGACCTGGTCATCATGATCGTCGGCCGGGCTCTCCAGGGCTTCGCCATGGGCGCGATACCCCTCGGTATCGGCATCATGCGCGACGAGCTGCCGCGCGAACGGCTCGGCTCCGCCATGGCGTTGATGAGTTCGTCGATCGGCGTCGGCGGCGGGCTGGCGCTGCCGGCCGCCGCCCTGGTGGCCCAACACGCCGACTGGCACGCCCTGTTCTTCGGCGCCGCCGGGCTCGGTGTGCTGTCGATCCTGCTCACCCTCGTGATCGTCCCCGAGACCGCGGTGCGGGCCCCGGGCGGCTTCGATGTCGCCGGTGCCCTCGGCCTGTCCGCCGGGCTCGTCGCCCTGCTGCTGCCGATCACCAAGGGCAGCGACTGGGGCTGGGGTTCGCCGACCACTCTCGGCCTGTTCGGGGCCGCGGCGCTGATATTGGTGCTGTGGGGCGTGATGGAGCTGCGGATCGCCGATCCGCTGGTCGACCTGCGCACCAGCGCGCGGCGCGAGGTGCTGCTCACCAACCTCGCCTCGATCACGGTCGGTGTGTCGTTCTACGCCATCTCGCTGGTGCTGCCGCAGCTGCTCCAGCTGCCGAAGTCGACCGGCTACGGCCTGGGCCAGCCCATGGTGGTGGCCGGTCTGTGCATGGCGCCCCTGGGCCTGACGATGATGCTCGTCTCCCCGGTGTACGCACGGATCGCCGCCCGGCGCGGCCCCAAGATCTCGCTGCTGCTGGGCATGCTGGTCATCGGGATCGGCTACGGCGGCGGCATCGGCCTGATGAGCGCCCCGTGGCAGACGGTCATCATCGCGGTGGTCGTCGGCGCGGGCATCGGGCTGGCGTACTCCTCGCTGCCGGCGCTGATCGTCGGCGCCGTCGACCCCTCCGAGACCGGCGCGGCGAACGGCCTCAACACCCTGATGCGCTCGATCGGCACGTCCGTGTCCAGCGCGGCGATCGGCATGGTGCTCGCCCATATGTCGACCCGCATCGGCCCGGTCTCGGTGCCCACGATGTCCGGCTTCCGGGTCTCCTTCCTGATCGCCACGGCGGTGGTCGGCCTCGGCGTGCTGGTGGCGGCCTTCCTGCCGTCCCAGCGGACCGCGTCCCGGCGGACGCCGGTCGCCCGGCACACGGACGGGGTCGACGCGCCCGATGCGGCCGACGAAACCGGTGCGGCCGGCGCGGTGGCGGCGGTGGCGGCCACGCCGGAGCCGGCGGCCGAGCGCGCCCCGGCGCGGCAGCCCGTGGCCGGACTCCGCGGGCGGGTCGTCGACGCGTCCGGTGCGCCGGTGCCGCGCGCCGGTGTCACGCTGATCGACCGGCAGGGGCAGCAGGCCGGTGTCACCACGGCCGACGCCGAGGGGCGCTATGCGCTCGCCACCCCTGGCGCCGGCACGTACGTGCTCACCGGCGCCGCCCCGGGCCACACCCCGCACGCGGTGGCGGTGACCTGCCACGGCGCGGGTGCGCTCGTCGAGACGGATCTGCTACTGGCCACCGCCGACAGTCGCCTCGGCGGGACCCTGCTCGGCGGCTCTGACGGCACCCCGCTCGCCGGTGCGAGCATCGTCGTCACCGACGCCCGGGGCGATGTGGTGACCCGTACGACGACCGGCGCCGACGGCAGTTGGGCCGTCGCCCAGCTGCCGAACGGTGACTACACCCTCGTGCTCAGCGCCCCCGGCCACCAGCCGCAGGCCCGTGCCGCCCAGCTGCCCGGCGGCGGCCCGGAGCGCCAGGACGCCCGGCTCCAGCCGACCGCCACCGTGCGCGGTACCGTCCGCGGCCCGGACGGGCAGCCCCTGCGGGACGCCGCCGTGACCCTCCTCGACGACGGTACGGTCGCCGGACACACGGTCACCGGCCCGGACGGCGCGTTCGCCTTCGCCGACCTGAGTGGCCGTCACTACACCCTCTCGGCGGCCGGCTATCCGCCGCACGCCGCGCCGATATCCCTCTCCGGAGGCGGCGACGCGGTGCTGGATCTGGACCTCGTCCAGCCGTCGGGCGCCGAGGCGCGCTGACGACCGACGGCGCGGGCCCGCCCGCGCCGCCTGAGCGCGGCGTCCCCGCACCGCGCCGATACGCGCCCGGGTCCCGCCCCCCCAGGGGGCTAACACGCCGTCAAGTACCCCCGGGCTTCGGCTGGTTCGTTCGGCCTGGAGCGTGCTGCCGACCGCCTCGGCGTCGCCGCTCGCGACGGCCTCCACCACGGCCGCGTGGCGGGCGTCGCCGTACCGGGGGTCCCGCTCGCGCAGGCCGAGCAGCTGGACGAGTGTGCGGTGCCGCACCGGCGCGGTCACCCCAGGGGGGTCCGGGCCCGGACACCTCCGTGCCGACCGCGTCCCTGCGGGCCGTCCCGGCAGCCGTCAACCGCCGCCTCCTGTCCGCCCCTTCACCGGGGCGTAAGCGGGCCGGCACCGGGGCAGACCGGCAGTCGGGTGCACCGGAACGCCGGTGCACCCGCGGACGGGCGAGCGGACGGGAGAGACCGTGGCGGCGGACCTCGGCATCGGCGTCATCGGACTCGGCATGCGCGGCAACCTGGCGGACGCCGCGCACCGGCCCGGCCGGGGCTCTGCGGTCACCGCCGTCGCCGATCTCGACCCCGGCGTCCGCAGCCGCGCAGCCGCCCGCTTCGGCGCCCGCCTCGTCACCGGCGACCACCGCCAACTCCTCGCCGACGACCGGCTCCACGCGGGCATCGTCGCCACCCCCGACGACACCCACGAGCGCATCGCCTGCGACGCGCTGGAAGCGGGCCGCCCGGTCTACGTCGAAAAGCCGCTCGGCATCACCGCCGAGAGCTGTGACACCATCCTGCGCACCGCCCGCCGGACCGGCACCCGCCTCTACGTCGGGCACAACATGCGGCACATGGGCGTGGTCCGGCTGATGCACCGTCTGATCGCCCGCGGCGACATCGGCGAGCCCAAGACGGTGTGGACCCGGCACTTCGTCTCGTACGGCGGTGACTACTACTTCAAGGACTGGCACGCCGACCGCCGCCGCACCACCGGCCTGCTGCTCCAGAAGGCCGCCCACGACATCGATGTGATCCATCTGCTCGCCGGCGGATACACCCGCCGCGTCAACGCCCTCGGCGACCTCCTCGTCTACGGCGACCTGCCGCGCCGCGCCCCCGGCACCCCGCGCCCGGACGGTTGGCTGCGGGAGTACGACTGGCCGCCGACCGCCCGCCGGGATCTGCACCACGTGGTGGACGTCGAGGACGCGTCCGTGATGAACATGCAGCTCGACAACGGAGTGATCGCCGCCTACCAGCAGTGCCACTTCACCCCCGACTACTGGCGCAACTACACCGTCATCGGCACCGAGGGCCGGCTGGAGAACTTCGGCGACGGTCCCGGCGACATCGTGCGGGTGTGGAACACCGGACCCACCGGCTACCGCCCGGAGGGCGACGTCACCCACCGGGTGCCCGAGGCCGGCGGGTCGCACGGCGGTGCCGACGCCCGGATCATCGACGAGTTCCTCCGGTTCGTCCGCGAGGGCGGGGCCACGGACACCTCACCGGTCTCCGCCCGGATGAGCGTCGCCGCGGGCGAGGCGGCCACCCGCTCACTGCGCTCCGGCGGCGTCCCGTACGA
Source organism: Streptomyces sp. CT34 (assembly GCF_000805335.1). Classification (GTDB taxonomy): domain Bacteria; phylum Actinomycetota; class Actinomycetes; order Streptomycetales; family Streptomycetaceae; genus Streptomyces. Next base: position 7,923,719 of record NZ_KN708638.1, read on the forward strand.
GGTGCCTCCGCTCGACGACGAGCTGCGGGGGTACTTCGAGCGCGGCCAGCAGCCCCTGCCACCGCGGCGCCGTCAATGAGCGCGGTGCGTTCACACCCGATGGTGGTGTTTCGGCCGTCTGAGGACCACCGGCCCACGTCCGGTGCCCACCGCCGTCACGCGGACCAAGCGCCCATCACCGCCCCGTACACGCCCCTGCGCGCCGGACGACCGCGCCGCGCCGCACGGCGGGGCTCCCGGGGCGGATGGGGCGGCCGGGACCGGTGGGCCGGAGGTCTGAAACGGCCGAACCTCGTAGTGCCGCGTCCGCAACCGTGAAGATTTCTGCGAGCCTGGGCGGCGCAGCGGAGTTCCGGCTGGTCACAAGGCCGCCCGGAGCTGTGTCGTACCGGGCGTGTGGCCTCGTTAGCGGTGTGTTAGTGCCCCGTTAGCGGACCGGCAGTGCCCGGGGTCACGCTGGAAGAGCAACGGACGGACCGTACGCACCCAACTTTTACGAGGGTACCCACCTACCAGACGAGGGGGAGACTCATGTCGCTCACCATCAAGACCCTCGGCCGCGGCCGGCGTGTCGCCGCCGGATCGCTGATCGCCGTCACGGCGCTGACGCTCACCGCCTGCCAGAACGGCACGGACGCCGCGTCCCGCCCCTCGTCGGCCGGCGCGCCCGCCACCTCCACGGCGAACGGGCAGTCGGCCGGCGCCAACGCGCAGACCACCGGGCACGGCGCGCGGCCGTCCAACGGTGCCAAGCCCTCCGGCTCCGCCGCGGGCCTGCCGAACGCCAGCCAGGCCAACCCCTCGGCCATGACGGAGTCGGACCGCTGCACCGCCAACAACATGTCGCTGCACCTGGGCCGCGTCGACATCGGCGCGGGCAACATCCGCGTCCCGCTGGTGTTCACCAACAAGGGCAAGAAGACCTGCTCGCTGCGCGGCTTCCCCGGCGTCTCGCTGATCCAGCGCGACGGGTCCTCCGTCGGCAAGCCCGCCAGCCGCGAGGGTGCCGCGGGCGGCACCATCCACCTCCGGCCCGGGCAGAGCGCGCACGCCCTGCTGCACACGGTCAACGAAGGTGTCTCGGGCACCCCGTGCTGGAAGAACTCGCAGATCGTCTTCGTCTACCCGCCCGGCTCCAAGGAGTCGATGACCACCGGCAGCGGCGGGCTGCGGGTGTGCGGCGGCACGTTCACCGTGACCTCGCTGGAAGCCGGTTCGCCAAGCTGACCGCGAAACCCCTCTCCGGCCGCGGGGCCGTTCCGGTGCTGGTGCGTCACCGGAACGGCCCCGCTCGGCTCTCCGGAGCCCCGCGGCGGTGTTACGAAGGTGAGCGGAAGCCGTCAGAGCGCTTTCGCTGCACCCCTCCCTAGGAGGCACACCGCCATGGATGCCGCACCCGCGACCGCGACCGACGCCGCCCGGCCGTCGGCCGAGGACGAGTCACCGATCCACGTCCTCTGGATCAACGCCGGCCTGAGCTGTGACGGCGATTCGGTCGCCCTGACCGCCGCGACCCAGCCGAGCATCGAGGAAATCGCGCTCAGCGTGCTGCCGGGACTTCCCAAGATCCAGGTCCACTGGCCGCTGATCGACTTCGAATGCGGGCCCACCCAGGGCGCGGACACCTTCATCGAGTGGTTCTTCAAGGGCGAACGCGGTGAGATCGACCCGTTCGTGCTGGTCATCGAGGGATCCATCCCCAACGAGTCGATCAAGCCGGAGGGCTACTGGTGCGGCTTCGGGGACAACCCGGAGACCGGCCAGCCGATGACCACCAGCGACTGGATCGACCGACTGGCCCCCAAGGCACTCGCCGTCGTCGCCATCGGCACCTGCGCCACCTACGGCGGCATCCACGCCATGGCCGGCAATCCGACCGGCGCCATGGGTGTGCCCGACTACCTGGGCTGGGACTGGAAGTCCAAGGCCGGCATCCCGATCGTGTGCGTACCGGGCTGCCCGATCAAGCCCGACAACTTCTCCGAGACGCTGGTCTACCTGCTCTACCAGGCGGCCGGCGCGGCACCGATGATCCCGCTGGACGAGCAGCTGCGGCCCACCTGGCTGTTCGGGGAGACCGTGCACGAGGGCTGCGACCGGGCCGGGTACTACGAGCAGGGGCAGTTCGCCACCACCTACGACTCGCCCAAGTGCCTGGTGAAGCTCGGATGCTGGGGGCCCGTGGTCAAATGCAATGTGCCCAAGCGGGGCTGGATGGACGGCATCGGCGGCTGCCCCAACGTCGGCGGGGTCTGCATCGCCTGCACCATGCCCGGCTTCCCCGACAAGTTCATGCCGTTCATGGACGAGCCGCCCGGCGCCAAGCTCTCCAGCACCACCAGTGCCGCGTACGGCACCGTCGTCCGGCGGCTCCGCGGCATCACGGCCAGGACCGTGGACCACGAACCGAAGTGGCGGCACCGCGGCGAGAAGCTGACCACCGGCTACCGGCGCCCGTGGTAACCGCCCCGGACCCGGCCGCCCCGTCGGCGGGCGGCCCGTCGGCAACCGCCTGAGCAACCCGTGCCGGACACGTTGCACACCTGCCGGACACAATGTCAGACCCCATGTCAGACCCCACCTCCCGCGCGCGCAGAAGGGCACGGCACACACCATGGCAGCGAAGACCAAGACGGCCGGTGACGGCAGCGGTCTGACGGAGATGTCCTGGGATCCGATCACCCGGATCGTGGGCAGCCTCGGTATCCACACGAAGATCGACTTCAAGCAGAAGCGGGTCGCGGAGTGCTACAGCACCTCGTCCGTCTTCCGCGGCTACAGCGTCTTCATGCGCGGCAAGGACCCGCGCGACGCCCACTTCATCACCAGCCGGATCTGCGGCATCTGCGGCGACAACCACGCCACGTGCTCGGTCTACACGCAGAACATGGCCTACGGCGTCAAGCCGCCGCACCTCGGCGAGTGGATCATCAACCTCGGCGAGTCCGCGGAGTACATGTTCGACCACAACATCTTCCAGGAGAACCTGGTCGGGGTCGACTACTGCGAGAAGATGGTCCGCGAGACCAACCCGGGTGTCTGGGAGCTCGCCCAGCGCACCGAGGCCCCGCACGCCGGCGAGCACGGCTACCGCACCATCGCCGACATCATGACCTCCCTCAACCCCATCGAGGGCGAGTTCTACCGCGAGGCGCTCCAGGTCAGCCGCTACACCCGGGAGATGTTCTGCCTGATGGAGGGCCGCCATGTGCACCCCTCCACGCTCTACCCGGGCGGCGTCGGCACCGTGGCCAGCGTCCAGCTCTTCACCGACTACCTCAGCCGGCTGATGCGCTACGTGGAGTTCATGAAGCGCGTGGTGCCGCTCCACGACGACCTGTTCGACTTCTTCTACGAGGCGCTGCCCGGCTACGAGGAGGTCGGCCGGCGGCGGGTGCTGCTCGGCTGCTGGGGCGCGCTCAACGACCCCGAGCACTGCGACTTCACCTACCGCAACATGACGGACTGGGGCCGGAAGATGTTCGTCACCCCGGGCATCATCGTCGACGGCAAGCTGGTCACCAACGACCTCACCCAGATCAACCTCGGTATCCGGATCCTGCTCGGCAGCTCCTACTACCAGGACTGGGAAGGCCAGGAGCAGTTCGTCACCCACGACCCGCTCGGCAACCCCATCGACCCGCGCCACCCCTGGAACCAGCACACCATCCCCGCCCCGCAGAAGCGGGACTTCAACGACAAGTACAGCTGGGTGATGTCGCCGCGCTGGTTCGACGGCAAGGAGCACCTGGCGCTGGACACCGGCGGCGGCCCGATCGCCCGCCTGTGGTCCACCGCGCTGTCCGGGCTCGTCGACACCCCGTACGTCAAGGCCACCGGCAACAGTGTCGTCATCGACCTGCCGCGCAGCATGACCCGGCCCGAGACCCGCCTCGAGTGGAAGATCCCGAAGTGGAGCAACGCGCTGGAGCGCAACCGCGCCCGCACCTACTTCCAGGCGTACGCGGCGGCCATGGCGCTGCACTTCGCCGAGCAGGGGCTGGAGGAGGTCCGCGCCGGACGCACCCAGACCTGGGAGAAGTTCGAGGTCCCCGACGAGTCCATCGGCTGCGGCTTCACCGAGGCGGTACGCGGCGTCCTCTCGCACCACATGGTCATCCGCGACGGCAAGATCGCCAACTACCACCCGTATCCGCCGACCCCGTGGAACGCCAGCACCCGCGACACCTACGGCACCCCGGGCCCCTACGAGGACGCGGTGCAGAACACCCCGATCTTCGAGGAGAACTCCCCGGACAACTTCAAGGGCATCGACATCATGCGGACGGTGCGCAGCTTCGACCCGTGCCTGCCCTGTGGCGTCCACATGTACGTCGGCGACGGCCGGTCCGTCCAGAGCATGCACGTGCCCACCGGGCTGAGCGGACTGGCCGGATGACCGCGCCGACCGCCGAGCTGACGGGCCGCCGGGTCGAGGAAGTACTGGACCGCCTCACCGCACAGGGCGACGGCGGATCGGCCGCAGCCGCCGAGGAACTCGTCCGCGCGCTGATGGACTTCTACGGCGCCGGGCTCACCCGGATCATGCACCTGGTGGAGCGGCGCACCGGCGAGGGCGGGCCGCGCGCCGCGCTGCTGGCCGACGAGCTGGTCAGCAGCCTGCTGGTGCTGCACGATCTGCACCCGGACGACGTCACCACCCGCATCGGCCGGGCGCTGGAGAGCGTCCGGCGGCAAATCGCCGCGGAGGTGGCGGAGTTCGACGCGGACACCGGCGCGCTGCGGCTGCGGACCGCGGGCTCCGGCGGCTGCGGCTGCCCGGGCAGCGCCGCGGGCGAGCGCGAGGCGGTGGCGGCGGCGCTGTCGTGCTTCGCGCCCGAGGTGACCTCGATCGTGTGGGAGGCCCAGGACCGCACGCCGGAGCCGGCCCTGCTGCAGATCTCCCGGCGCCCGCCGACCGCCGCCGCGGCGCCGTGAGCGCCCCGCAAACGGCCGCGCACCGCGGTCTGCGGCGGTTCCGCGCCCCGGCGCCCGCACCGCCCGAGCGCTGCGAACTGTGCGGTGCCGAACTGACCGGCCGGCACCGCCACTTGGTCGACACCAGCAACCGCGCGCTGGCCTGCGCCTGCATCCCCTGCGCGCTGCTCTTCCAGCGGCCCGGTGCCGGCGGCGGACAGTTCCGCACCGTCCCGGACCGCTGCCTCACCGACCCCGCGCACCGCCTCGATGACGCGGCCTGGGACCGGCTCCAGATCCCCGTCGGCGTCGTGTTCTTCCTGCGCAACACCGCGCTGGACCGGGTGGTGGCGCTCTACCCCAGCCCGGCCGGCGCCACCGAGAGCGAACTCGACCCGGAGCGCTGGCAGACCCTGCTGGACGCCGGCGACCTGGCCGGGCTCCTCGAACCCGATGTGGAGGCCCTGCTGCTGCGCCGCACCGACGACCGGATCGAGTGCTACCTCGTACCGGTCGACATCGCCTACGAACTCGTCGGCCGGCTGCGGCTGTTGTGGCGGGGCTTCGACGGCGGTGCCGAGGCGCGCGAGGCGCTCACCGAGTTCTTCCGCGACGTCGCCGGCCGGGCCCGGGAACCGCGCGAGGAGGACCGGCGGCCGTGAGCGAGCTGTCCTTCACCTGCCTCGGTGTCCGCGCCGACCGCTACGCCGCGGCGCCCACCCTCCTCTTCCGGCTGCGGATCAGCACCCCGGGACCGGACCGGGTGCACGCCGTCGCGCTGCGCTGCCAGCTGCGGATCGAACCGGCCCGGCGCGACTACGGCCCCGAGGAGGCCGCCGCGCTCGCCGACCTCTTCGGCGAGCGGGCGCGCTGGGGCAGCACCCTCAAACCCCTCCAGTTCGCCCAGGTCTCCCTCGTCGTGCCGGGCTTCACCGGCGAGACGGAGGTGGACCTGCCGGTGCCCTGCACCTACGACCTGGAGGTCGCCGCCGGGCGGTACTTCCACGCACTGCGGGACGGCGAGGTGCCGTTGCTGCTGCTGTTCTCCGGCACGGTGTTCGCCGGTGCCGGCGGCTTCCGGGTGATCCCGGTGCCCTGGCACAAGGAGGCGGCGTGCCGGATGCCGGTGGCCGTCTGGCAGGAAATGACCGAGACCCACTTCCCGGGCGGCGGCTGGCTGCGGCTGCCGCGGGAGACCCTGGACGCGCTCCTCGCCTTCCGGTCCCGGCACGCGCTGCCGTCCTGGGAGGCCACCGTTGAGGCGCTGCTGGCCCGCGCGGAGGACCCCGGGCCGCGCGCCCGGCTCTTCCCCGGAGCCGTCGCCCGTCCCGTCACCGAGAGGACCGAGTCGTGACGACCCACGTGCCGAACGATGCGCTGGGCGAGCGGTTCGCCGCCGTCCGGCAGGTTGCCGACGCCGTGCTGTTCGAGGGCTATGTGCTCTACCCCTACCGGGCGTCCGCCGCCAAGAACCGGCTGCGCTGGCAGTTCGGCGTGCTGGTGCCGCCCCGCTGGGGAGCGGACCGCGCCGAGCACTCCCACCAGCGCACCGAATGCCTCATGGAGCCCCGCTCGGATGCCCGGCTCCGCGCCGAGCTCCGGTTTCTGCGCGCCCAGCGGCGCACCGTCCAACGCCTGTGCCCGGACGGCGAGTTCGAGACCGTACCGGAACTGGAACTGCCCGACCGGGTGCTGGTCCCGTGGGACGAGGGAGCCGAGGAGCGCTGCCCGCTAGACGTGGCGGTCGCCGATCTCGCCGGGGACGGCGTCACCGTCCCGCTGACCTGGCCCGCGGGCGAGGACACCGAGCCGGTGCACGACGCGGACGGGAAGCCGGTCGGCCGGCTGGTGCGCCGCCGCGAGGAGGTCAGCGGCCGGCTGCGGCTGACCGCGAGCGAGATCGACGGACCGTACGCGGTACTGCGGCTGACCGCGACCGTGGAGAACACCAGCACCTGGGCACCGGAGCCGGCGGCCGACCGGGCGGCGGCGCTGCCGCGTTCGCTGGTCGCCGCGCATCTGCTGCTCGGCCTGAGCGGCGGCCGGTTCCTGTCCCTGACCGACCCGCCCGAGTGGGCCAAGGGCGCGGTCGCCGACTGCCGCAACGAGCACACCTGGCCGGTGCTCGCCGGCCCGCCCGGCAGCGCCGACGTGGTCCTGTCGTCCCCGATCATCCTGGAGGACCACCCGGCCGTCGCCCCCGAGAGCCCCGGCCCGCTCTACGACGCCCTGGAGATCGACGAGATCCTCGCCCTGCGCACGGCGGCCCTCACCGACCAGGAGAAGCGCGAGGCCCGCGGCACCGACCGCCGGGCGGCCGAGGTCATCCACCTCGCCGACAGCATGCCGCCGGAGGTGCTGGACCGGCTGCACGGCGCCGTACGGTCGCTGCGCGAGGCCACCGGACCGGATACGGGCGAGGAAGTGACCCGCACTGACGCCCCCTGGTGGGACCCCGGCAGCGACCGCTCGGTGGATCCCGAGCGCGACCGGATCGTCATCAACGGCCGGTCGGTCGGCTCCGGCAGCCGGGTGCGGCTGCGCCCCGGCAGGCGCCGTACCGACGCCCAGGACCTCTTCCTCCACGGACTCACCGCACAGGTCGAGGCCGTCCTGCACGACGTGGACGGCGGGGTGCACCTCGCGGTGACCGTGGACGGCGACCCGGGCGCCGACATCCGGCGCGAACAGGGCCGCTTCCTGTACTTCCAGCCCGACGAACTCGCGCCCCTGGAGGACGCGTGAACCGCGCCGCAGCCCGCACCGCGACCACCGGCAGGACGCTGATCGCGGGCGTCGGCAACATCTTCCTCGGCGACGACGGCTTCGGCGTCGAGGCCGTCCGCGCGCTCGGCCAACACCCCCTCCCCGAGGGCGTCGAGGTCGTCGACGCCGGTGTGCGGGGCGTCCACCTGGCCTACCAGATGCTGGACGGCTACCAGACGGTGCTGCTGGTCGACGCCTGCGCGCGCGGCGGCGAACCCGGCTCGCTCCACGTCCTCGACGCCACCGACCCCGCCGACGGACAGCGGCCCGCGACCACCCCCCTCGACGGGCACCACATGACACCGGACGCGGTGCTGGCGCTGCTCGGCACGCTCAGCGCCGGCACCGGCGGCCGGCGCCCCCCGCGCGTCCTGGTCGTCGGCTGCGAACCGGCCGACACCGCGGAAGGCATCGGACTCAGCGAACCGGTCGCCGCCGCCGTCGACGAGGCCGTACGGATCGTGCGGCAACTGGTCGGCGCGGACCGGCCGGCCCCGGCCACCACCAGTGAGAGGAACACGACACCATGCTGAAGCTGGCACTCGGCGGCGCGCTCGCCGCCGTCCTCGCGCTCGCCCTGCGCAACCTGCCCGACCTCAGGCGCTATCTGCGGATGCGCACCATGTGACGCGGGCCGGCGCGGGCCGCTGCACCGAACGTGTATGCCACCGCGCCGCCCCGGCGAGGCACCCCGGACGCCCCGGGGCCGCACCGTCTAATGAGGCCAGCGGCAACCGGTCGTCACACCCGAGAGAGACGGACCGATGCACGAGATGTCCATCGCGCTGGCGGTCGTGGACCAGGTCGAGAGCGCGGACCGGCCGGACGGGGCGACGGCGGTCAGCAGCGTCCGACTCCAGATCGGCGAACTCGCCGGAGTGGTCCCCGACGCACTCGCCTTCTCCTTCCAACTCGCCTGCGAGGGAACGGTGCTGGCGGGTGCGGAACTCATCACCGAAGCGGTCGCGGCACGCGCCCGCTGCATCCCGTGCGCGGAGAGCTGGCCGGCCGGCATGCCGCCGCAACTGAGCTGCCCCGGATGCGGCGGGGCGTCCGTGGAACTGCTGTCGGGCCGTGAACTGCGGATCGCCGACGTCAGCTGGCGCGACGCCCCGGTACCCACACCGACGCACGAGGAGCGCTGATCCCATGTGCCGTGTCATCGACCTCCAGCAGGCCGTGCTCGCCAAGAACGACGCCTGCGCCCACACCCTGCGCGAGGACCTGGCGGCCCGCGGCACCGCGGTCGTCAACCTGCTCTCCAGCCCCGGCAGCGGCAAGACCGCCCTGCTGGAGCGCGAGCTCACGCTGGCCCGCAGCCGCGGGCTGCCGGTCGCCGCGCTCACCGCCGACCTGGCCACCGAGAACGACGCCGTCCGGCTGGCCCGCTCCGGAGTGCCCGTCAAGCAGGTGCTCACCGACGGGCTCTGCCACCTGGAAGCCGAGATGCTCGGCGGGCACCTGGACGGCTGGCTGCCCGCGGACACCCGGTTGCTGTTCGTCGAGAACGTCGGCAACCTGGTCTGCCCGGCCTCCTACGACCTGGGGGAGACGCTGCGCATCGTGCTGGCGTCGGTGACCGAGGGCGAGGACAAACCGCTGAAGTACCCGACGGCCTTCGGGCTGGCCCACCTGGTGGTGATCACCAAGACCGACATCGCCCACGCGGTCGCTTTCGACGAGGCGACGTTCCGCGCCAACGTGGAGCGGGTCAACCCCGGCGTCGAGGTCGTGCGCACCTCGGTGCGCGGTGCCGAGGGCGACGGGGTGCTCCTCGACCGGGCGCTGGCGGCCCGGGACGGCGGGCCGGTCCACATCCCGGTCATGACCCGGCAGTCGCACCATGTGCACGACGTCGACCACCACCATGCGCACGACCACGGCACCGCGGACCGCGCCGGCGACTCCGGAGCCGTGGGGTCGGGCCGCTCATGACCACAGGGCGGCCCGGTGCGGGCACTGCTTCCCCCGTTCCCGCATCCTCCCCCGAGCTTGCGACCCCGATCGCGCAAGGGGGACCCCCGTATGCGGGAGAGGCCCCCCGCACCGGAGCGGCTCGCACCGCGCGCCCCACCGAGGCCGTCACGACGGCAGCCCGCCGCCGGATCGTCGTGCGCGGCATCGTCCAGGGCGTCGGGTTCCGCCCGTTCGTCCACGCTCTGGCCACCGAACTGGGGCTGACCGGCCATGTCACCAACACCGGCGAGGGCGTGGTGGCCGAGGTCGAGGGCCCGCCCGGCGCGCTGCTCCGCTTCGGCGAGCGGATCCGCGGCGAGGCGCCGCCGCTGGCCGTCGTGGAGGCCGTCGAGGGCGCGGACATCGCCGTCGCCGGGGACACCGGCTTCGCCATCCTCCCGTCCCGCAGCCACGGCCCGGCCCGCACCCTGGTCGCCCCGGACGCCGCCACCTGCGACGCCTGCCTGACCGAGCTGACCGATCCGGCCGACCGCCGCTACCGGCACCCCTTCCTGACCTGCACGCACTGCGGGCCGCGCTTCACCATCGTCCGCGCCCTGCCCTACGACCGCGCGCTGACGACCATGGGCCGTTTCCCCATGTGCCCGCGCTGCGCGGCCGAGTACGCCGATCCGGCCGACCGGCGGTTCCACGCCCAGCCGATCGCCTGCCACGACTGCGGCCCCCGGCTCCGGCTGCTGGCCGCCGACCCGGACGATCCCGCCGGTGCGCCGCGCCCGGTGTCCGGGGACCCGGTCGCCGCGACCCGCCGGCTGCTGGCCGAAGGCGCGATCGTGGCGGTCAAGGGACTCGGCGGCTATCACCTGGTCTGCGATGCCGGTGCCGACGCCGCCGTCACGCTGCTGCGGCGGCGCAAGGCCCGCGGCGACAAGCCGTTCGCACTGATGGCCCGTCATATCGCTGACGTGGAAGGGCTGGTGTCGGTCGGCGCGGCCGAACGGGAATTGCTCACCGGGCCCGTCCGGCCCATCGTGCTGCTGCGACGGCGGGACCGGGCGGCACCCGGCGCACCGGCGGTGTCGGACGCCGTCGCGCCCGGCAGCCCCGACCTGGGGGTGATGCTGCCGTACACGCCGCTGCACCACCTGCTGTTCGGACTGCCGGGCGATCCCCCGGGGCCCCGGCTGCTGGTGATGACCAGCGGGAACGTCGCGGGCGAACCGATCGTCACGGACGACGGCGAGGCCCTGGAGCGGCTGGCGCACCTTGCGGACGCCTGGCTCGGCCACGACCGGGCTATCCAGGTCCCGTGCGACGACTCGGTGGTCCGGATCAGCGACGGGGAGCCGCTGTTCGTCCGGCGCTCGCGCGGCTGCGCGCCGTATCCGATCGCCCTGCCCGTCCCCGTACGCCCCGCGCTGGCGACCGGCGGCGACCTCAAGAACGTGCTGTGCCTGGGCGAGGGTCGGCGCGCCTGGCTGTCCGCGCACATCGGCGACATGGACGACCTGGCAACCCAGTCGGCGTTCGAGCGCGCCGGGGCCCACCTGGAGACGATCACCGGAGTGCGTCCGCGGCTGCTCGCCACCGACCGGCACCCCGGATACCGCACCGGCCGGTGGGCCTGCCGCCACACCGACGGCCGGCCGCTGGTCCGGGTCCAGCACCACCATGCGCATATCGCCGCCGCCATGGCCGAACACGGACTGGACGGCCGCCGCCCGGTGATCGGCGTCGCCTTCGACGGCACCGGCTACGGCGACGACGGCGCGATCTGGGGCGGTGAGGTGCTGCTCGCCGACTACGCCGGATACCGCCGGTTCGCCCAGCTCGGCTATGTCCCGCTGCCCGGCGGCGACACCTCCGTACGCCGCCCCTACCGGATGGCGCTGGCGCATCTGCACGCCGCCGGGATCCCCTGGAGCCAGCAGCTGCCCCCGGTGGCCGTCTGCCCGCCGGACGAACGGCGGCTGCTGGCACGCCAGTTGGAGCGCGATCTCAACTGCGCGCCCACCTCCAGCATGGGCCGCCTCTTCGACGCGGTCTCCTCGCTGACCGGGATCTGCCACCACGCCGGGTACGAGGCCCAGGCCGCCGTCGCGCTGGAGGCCGCCGCGCTGACCGCCGGCGAGGAGCACGGCCCCGGCTACGCCTTCGCGCTGAGCGCCGGGGCCGGGACCGGCGGCGCCGAGCTCGTCGCCGACCCCGCCCCGGTCCTCGCCGCCGTCACCGAGGACGTCCGCGCCGGCACCGGCCGGGCGGTGATCGCGGCCCGCTTTCACGCCGCGGTCGCCGGGCTCGTCCGGCGCTGCTGCGCCCTGGCGCGGGAGCGCACCGGCCTGGCGACCGTCGCGCTGACCGGCGGGGTGTTCGCCAACACCCTGCTGGCCGAGACCGCCGCCGGGCTGCTGAGGCAGGACGGCTGCACCGTGCTGCGGCACCGGCAAGTGCCGCCCAACGACGGCGGGTTGGCGCTGGGACAGCTGCTGGTAGCGGCCCGGACGCGCGGCTCGTGACCGTTCTGTGCCCGCTGTCGAACCCGCTTGTGAACCCGCTTGTGTACCCGCACGACGAGGAGGACCCATGTGCCTGGCGGTGCCCGGCAAGGTGATGGAGATCGAGGAACGCGACGGCACCCGGATGGCCACCGTCGACTTCGGTGGCGTGGTCAAGGAGGTGTGCCTGGAGTACGTACCGGATCTGGCGGTGGGTGAGTACGCGATCGTCCATGTGGGCTTCGCGCTCCAGCGGCTGGACGAGGAGTCGGCCCGGAAGACCCTGGCGCTCTTCGAGGAACTCGGCCTGCTCCAGGAGGAGTTCGGCGACCCGTGGGAAGCGGCGGCGGAAGTGGACCGGGAGGCGCGGCAGTGAAGTACATCGACGAATTCCAGAATCCGGAGCTGGCCCGGCGGCTGTTCGACGAGATCCGCGCCACGGTGACCCGGCCGTGGGCGCTGATGGAGGTGTGCGGCGGCCAGACGCACACCATCATCCGGCACGGTATCGACCAACTCCTGCCCGACGAGGTCGAGTTGATCCACGGACCGGGGTGCCCGGTGTGCGTGACGCCGCTGGAGGTCATCGACAAGGCACTGGAGATCGCCGCCCGCCCGGACGTGATCTTCTGCTCCTTCGGCGACATGCTCCGCGTACCGGGCAGCGACCGCGACCTGTTCCAGGTGCGCGGCGAGGGGGGCGACGTCCGGGTGGTCTACTCCCCGCTCGACGCGCTGAAGATCGCCCGGCAGAACCCGGACCGCGAGGTGGTGTTCTTCGGCGTCGGCTTCGAAACCACCGCTCCGCCCAATGCCATGACGGTCTATCAGGCACGGAAGCTGGGCATTCGCAACTTCAGTCTGCTGGTCTCCCATGTCCGCGTGCCGCCCGCCATCGAGGCGATCATGACCTCGCCCAGCTGCCGCGTCCAGGCGTTCCTGGCCGCCGGCCATGTGTGCAGCGTGATGGGCATGGGGGAGTACCCCGAACTGGCCGAGCGCTTCAAGGTGCCCATCGTCGTCACCGGGTTCGAACCGCTGGACATCCTGGAGGGCATCCGGCGCGCCGTCGGCCAGCTGGAGCGCGGCGAACACACCGTCGACAACGCCTATCCGCGGGCGGTCCGCCCGGAGGGCAACCCGGCGGCGCAGGCCATGCTCGCGGATGTCTTCGAGGTCACCGACCGGTCCTGGCGCGGCATCGGCACCATCCCCGCCAGCGGCTGGCGGCTGTCCGAGCGCTACCGCGACTACGACGCCGAACACCGCTTCGCGGTCGACGGCATCACCACCTGCGAGCCCGCCGCCTGCCGCAGCGGCGAAGTGCTGCAAGGGCTGATCAAGCCGAACGAGTGCCCGTCGTTCGGCACCACCTGCACCCCGCGCACCCCGCTCGGCGCGACCATGGTCTCCAGCGAGGGCGCCTGCGCCGCCTACTACCTCTACCGCCGACTCGGCGTCACGCCCACCCCGCTGGAGGCGAGCCCCGTTGTCTGACACCACCTCCCAGAGCCCCCGCGACCTGCCCACCGTCGACATCTCCGGCTGGACCTGCCCGGCCCCGCTGCGGGAGACCCCCCGCGTCGTCATGGGGCACGGCGGGGGCGGCGCGCTCTCCGCCGAACTCGTCCAGCAGATCTTCGTCCCCGCCTTCGGCGGTGAACTCCTCGCCCAGCTCGGCGATTCCGCGGTCTTCTCCCTGGGCGGTCTCCGGCTCGCCTTCTCCACCGACTCCTATGTCGTCCGGCCGCTGTTCTTCCCCGGCGGCAGCATCGGCGACCTGGCCGTCAACGGCACCGTCAACGACCTCGCGATGAGCGGCGCCCGGGCCGCCTACCTCTCCTGCGGGTTCATCCTGGAGGAGGGCGTAGAGATGCCGGTGGTCGCCGGGGTCGCCGACGCCATGGGCGCCGCCGCGCGGGCCGCCGGGGTGGAGGTGGCGACCGGTGACACCAAGGTCGTCGAGGCCGGCCACGGCGACGGGGTCTATCTGAACACCGCGGGCATCGGGCTGATCCCGCCGGGCGTCGATCTGCGCCCGCAGCGGGTGGTCCCCGGCGACGTGGTGATCGTCAGCGGCGACATCGGCGTCCACGGCGTGGCCATCATGAGCGTCCGCGAGGGCCTGGAGTTCGGCGTGGAGATCGAGAGCGACTGCGCCGCCCTCGGCGGCCTCGTCCAGGCGATGCTGGCCGTCACCCCCGATCTGCACGTGCTGCGCGACCCCACCCGCGGCGGACTGGGCGCCGCGCTCAACGAGATCGCCACCGTCTCCGCGACCGGCGTCGTCATCAACGAGCGCGCCATCCCCGTCCCGCCCGCCGTCGCCAACGCCTGCGCCGTCCTGGGCCTCGACCCGATGTACGTCGCCAACGAGGGCAAGCTGGTGGCCTTCGTCCCCCGCGAGCACGCCGACGCGGTGCTGGACGCGATGCGCGCGCACCCCCTGGGCGCCGGGGCCGCGGTGATCGGCGAGGCGGTCGCCGCGCACCCCGGGATGGTGGTGGCACGTACGCCGCTGGGCGGTACGCGGGTGGTCGACCTGCCGCTGGGGGAGCAGCTGCCGCGGATCTGCTGACCGGGCCGGGGCACACCCGCTGACCTCTGCGCCCGCGGCGGCTACGGTGTCGGGCCATGGGTCGCCCGACGATCGCGATGCACCATGTGCGGGCCGCGCTGGGCGGGGCGCGGCGGCTCGGCATCGACACCGTGCCGCTGCTGCAGAGCGCGCGGATCCCGCCGCTGCTGCTCGGCGACGACCGGGCCCGGGTCACCGGGGAGCAGTTCGCCCTCCTGATCCGGGCCCTGCACCGCGCCACCGACGACGAGTTCCTCGGCCTGGGCCCGGTCCCCAGCCGCCGCGGCACCTTCGCGATGATGTGCCACGCCTGCCTGGGCTGCCCGGACCTGGGGTCCGCCCTGGAACGGGCCGCGTGCTTCTACGCGTTGTTCCCCGGCGGCCCGGTCATGACCGTCGACGGGGGCGCCGCCTCCGGCACCGCCGTCTTCTCCGTGCGCAGCGATCTGCGCCCGTACGACGACGCCGACTTCCTCGCCGAATGCGTACTGATCATCTTCCACCGGCTCTCCAGCTGGCTGATCGGGCGCCGCATCCCGCTGCGCTGGGCCCACTTCGCGCATCCGGCGCCCGCCCACGCCGGCGAGTACGACCTGCTCTTCGGCTGCCCGGTCCGCTTCGGCGCCGAGCACACCGCGGCCGGCTGGGACGCGCACTGGCTGGCCGCGCCCGTGGTGCGGGACGAGGCCGCGCTGACCGCGATGCTGCGGCGGGCGCCGGCCGATCTGCTGGCCCGGCGGGAGTACGGCACCACCGTCGCCGAGCAGGTGCGGCGCACCCTCGCCCGCGCGTTGCGGGCGCCGGCGCCGGCACGGCTCCCGGAGGCCGCGGAGATCGCGGCCCGGCTCGCGCTCAGCCCGGCGACCCTGCGGCGCCGGCTCCAGGCCGAGGGCACCTCGTACCAGCGGCTCAAGGACGCGGTACGCCGGGACGCGGCGATCACCGCGCTGGCCGCCGGCCGGGAGCCGATCGCCGAACTGGCGGCGCGGATCGGCTTCTCCGAGGACACCGCCTTCCACCGCGCCTTCCGCCGCTGGACGGGCACCACACCGGGCGCCTACCGGCTGCACGGCGACGGCACGGACCCGGGCGGGCGCCTGCCGCCTGCCACGCACGGTCAGCAAAGCTGAGCGTCCCGGTCAGCTCCCTCCTTACCCGCGAGTCACTACGGTCGGGCCAACCGCCCTCGGGTCTGTCCGGTGGGTCAGGGTCGGAACGGCCGCGGCGTCTGGTGCGGTGCGGCTCGGCTTCCGGTGACTGGCCGATGAGCCGAGGCGGAGCGCAAGGCGCCGGAGCGTCCTGATAGCGGAGCTATCGGGGCCGTTCGGCAACGCAGCGTGGGGGCACCTCCCAGCGTTAGCCGGGGGAGTGCCGTGCCGGACGCCGCGGGCCCCGGCCCTGACCCACCGGACGGACCCCAGCCCTCAGGTCAGTTGGGAGAGCCGTATGCACCTTCGCTCCGCGATACCGACCACCGCCACCGCCCTGGCCCTGCTGCTCGGCCTCTCCGGCGCGGGCGCCGCGACGGCAGCGCGGCCCGCGCCCGGGGACGGCCGCCCCGGCGACCTCGTGACCGCCGCCCCGACGTCCTTCCACCCGTTGCCCGGCCAGCCCACCCGGACCCGCGCCTGGCACATCACCTACCGCTCCACCACCGCCAAGGGCGCCCCCAACACCGTCTCCGGCACCGTCATCGTCCCCGACGACGGCAAGAAGGGTCCGCGCCCGCTCATCACCTACGCCGTCGGCACCGTCGGCCTCGCCGACTCCTGCGCCCCCTCGGCCGGCTTCCCCAAGGGCACCACCATGGAGGCCAACCTCATCCAGCAGCTCACCCGCCGCGGCTGGGCGGTCGCGGTCACCGACTACGAGGGGCTGGGCACCCCCGGCGACCACACCTACACCGTGGGGCGTGCCGAGGGGCAGGCCGTCCTGGACGCGGCCCGCGCCGCCGAACGGCTCCCCCAGGCGGGCGCCGCCGGGGTCACCGAGGACTCCCCGGTCGGCATCATGGGCTACTCCCAGGGCGGCCAGGCCAGCAGCTGGGCGGCCGAACTGCACCGTTCCTACGCGCCCGAGCTCAAGGTCAAGGGCACCGCGACCGGCGGCGTACCGGCCGATCTGCTCAAGGTCGCGGACGCCAACAACGGCAACATCGGCGCCGGGCTGATCCTGATGGCCGCCATCGGCCAGAACGCCGCCTTCCCGGAGCTGCACCTGGACCGCTACCTCAACGACGAGGGCCGGCACTACGTCGACTTCCTGCGCCACAACTGCGTCGTCCTCGACGTCGCCGCCGGCCTCTTCAAGAGGATCTCCGATGTGACCGTCAAGAACCCGCTGTACGAGCCGGACTGGCAGGCCCGGTTGCGGGAATCCACCCTCGGCACGCGCGCGCCGGACGCGCCGGTGTACCTCTACCACGGAACCGCCGACGAACTGATCCCGTACGGCGTCGGCAAGCAGTTGCGGGCCGACTGGTGCGCCAAGGGCGCCCAGGTGCAGTGGAGTTCGATCCCGCTGGGTGAGCATGTGGCCGGTGCGATCGTGGGCTCCGTACCGGCCGCCGACTGGCTCGCCGGCCGCTTCGCGGACAGGCCGGCGGGCGGCAACTGCGGCTGACCGGAACCGCCTTACGCACCCCGGACAACGCGCGCCCCGGGGCACCTCGTGAGCCGAGGCGCCCCGGGGCGTCTTCGCGCGGTGCGCGCCGTGCGCCGGGTCAGCCGTTGCGGGGCCGGGTGTCCCGCATCAGCCGGGATCCGAACCAGTCGTTCCGGTCCCGTACGCCGGGCAGCACGAAGAAGTAGCCGCCCCCGAACGGGGTGATGAAGCGGGACAGCGGCTCGTGCCGCAGCCGCCGCTGCACGGTGGCGAACTGCCGCTCCAGATTCTGCTGGTAGCCGACGAAGACCAGCCCCAGGTTCATCCGGCCGTGCTCGTCGAACCCCTTGCTGTAGTTGTAACTCCGCCGCAGGAAACGGGAGTCGTCGGTGCCGCGGGTGCGCGGATTGGCCAGCCGGATGTGGGAGTCGAGCGGGATCTTCCTGCCGTCCGGGTCCTTTTCGTAGTACGGCGCGTCGCTCTCGTGCACACCGTCCAGCGGGGCGCCGCTCGCCTTGCGCCGCCCGAAGATCCCCTCCTGGCGGGACACCGGCAACCGCTCCCAGGAGTCCGTGTGGAAGCGGATCAGCCGCAGCGCCTGGTAGCTGCCGCCCACGGCCCACTCCGGCTCACCGCACCGCGGCGTCACCCAGAGCAGCCGGTCCACCTCCGCCGCCGAGTCGGTGTCCGGGTTGACGATCCCGTCCTTGAAGCCGAGGAAGTTGCGTGGTGAGCCCGACGGCCGCGACGGGTTCATGAACGCGTCCATCCGCCAGCGAGGCCGCAGCAGCCCCTCCGTCTCCCGGGCCACGTCGCGCAGCACGTGCACCACGGCGTCCGGGTGCTCCGCACAGATCTGCAGCGACAGGTCGCCGTGGCAGCGCGCCGGGTCCAGCCGGTCGTCGGGGAACGCCGGCATCGCCTTCAGGTGCCGCGGCTTGTGCCCGGCGAGCCCGAACCGGTCGTCGAACAGCGCCGCCCCCACGCCGAGGGTGACGGACAGCGAGTCCGGCGTGGGCCGTTCCGCCGCCACCTTCTCGTCCGCCGGCTTCACCCCGGCCCCCAGCACCCGGAACCGCTCGGTGAGCCGCTGGAACAGCTTCTCCAGGTCCGCGCGGCTCTGCCCCACGAAGTCGTAGGCGACGAACCCGGCGAACAACTGCTGCGGTGTCACGATGCCGGCCTGGTGCAGGCCGTGGAACGACACCCGGTCCGGCGGCAGCCGCCGGCCGTCGTCCGACGTGCCGTTCGGGGCGGGGGCCACGGCCTGTGCCGACCGGCCCGCCGGTACCGCGGCGGCCCCGCCCGCCCGCCCCCCCGAGGCCGCCGTCCCCGCGAACCCCGCCGCACACCTGAGGAAGTCCCGGCGCCCGTCGTCCCGCGCCGGGCCCCGCTCTTCGCCGGTCCGCTCACGTCTCATCGTCCCGCCGTCTCCACTTCGTGATCCGCTGCCGCTGTACGTGCCCATACCTGCGCGCGATCCTGACCGCCCGCCGTGCGTGCCCGGCGCTCAACACGGCCGGGGCCGCCGGAATCACGCCTGGGGCCCCGTCCGGCCGCCCGAACGGCGCACACCGCGCCCGCTCCCGCGCGACACCGTCCGCCCCCGCTCCTAGCGTCGGCCGTGTGACCCGTCCGACCGATGACCCGTCGGAGATCCGGTTCCGGATCGTCCGGGGCCACGCCGAGCCCGAGGAACTCGCCGCTCTGACCGTCGTCCTGTGCGCCCAGCTCGCCGGCGCCCGGTCCGCGCCGAACGAGGTTCCCGACCACGGGCTCACCGCGCTCCGGCTGCGCAACCACAGCGCCCGGTTGTCCTGCTGGGCGGGGTGCTGGGTCTGCGGCTGACCCGGGGTCCGGACCACCGGCTACCGGAGGGCGGCGCGTGCCCCGACGGCCCCAGGGACGTACCGCGCCGCCAGCCCGGCCGCGGCCAGGAAGCCGGCCGCGCCGGCGAGCACCGCGGTGTGCAGCCCCGGGACGAGCCCGGCGGCGGTCAGCGTCCCGAACACGGCGACACCGAGGACGCTGCCCAGTTGGCGGGCGGCGTTGAAGACCGCAGCGGCGGCACCGCTCCGCTCACCGGGCGCCGCCTCCATCACGGCCGCGGTGGACGCCGGCATGGTCAGCGCGGTACCGAACCCGGCGGCGGCCATCGGTGCCACCAGCGCGGGATACGGCGTATCGGGGCCCGCGCACAGCCAGCCGGCCAGGCCCGCCGCGCCGATGGCCAGGCCCGCCACCATCGGGGGCCGCGGACCCGTCCGGGCCGTCAGGCGCCCGCCCAGCGCGGAGCCGGCGGCCACCGGGCCGACGGCCGGCAGCAGCGCGAAGCCGGTGCGCAGCGCGCTGTAGTGGTGGACCTGCTGGAAGTACAGCGGGGCGAGGAACAGCAGCCCGTAGAAACCGGTGTTGAGCAGCACGCCGATGACGGCGGAGGCGGCGAACGCCCGGTTGCGGAAGAGGTTCGGCGGCAGCATGGGCGCGGCCGAGCGCCGCTCCAGGAGCAGGAAGGCGGCCGACCCGAGGACCGTGACGGCGAACGCGCCGAGCACGGCGGGGTGGGCCCAGCCCAGGGCACCGGCCTCGATGCAGCCGGTGGCCAGTGCCGCCACGCTCACCGCCGCCGCGGTCTGCGCCCGGAGGTCCAGACCGGTCCGGGCCGAGGCGGCGGGGGAGCGGGGTATGCACCGCAGCGTCAGCAGCAGCGCGGCGAGCCCCACGGGCAGGTTGACGAAGAACACCGAGCGCCAGCCGAGCGCGGTGACCAGCACCCCGCCGAGCACCGGCCCGGCCCCGGCACCGAGACCGGCGACCATGCCCCAGACGCCGAAGGCACGGGCGCGGGACGCCGGGTCGGGACGGGCCGCCCGCAGCAGCGCGAGCGAGGCGGGCACCAGCAGCGCGGCACCGACCCCCTGCACCAGCCGGGCCAGGACCAGCACCGCGACCGTCGGCGCGAGGGCGCACCCGGCCGCGCCGCCGCGCCTCGGTCCGCTACTGCGTGGACTGGGCCGAACAGCGCCACCACCTGGCGGGGGCCCTCGGCGCCGCGGTCACCGCCCGGATGTTCGCCCTGGACTGGCTGCGCCACGGCACGTACCGCCGGGTCGTCCGGCTCACGGACGCCGGCCGGGACGGCCTCGTGACGACCTTCGGCGTTCCGCCCGACCGGCTCGGCCGGGGCGCCTAGCTCCCATCCGCCCCCTTCCTCACCCGCTCCGGCCGCACCGTGTCACGAACACGTCGAGTAGGGTCCTGACCAGCCGGAACAGTGAGTCGAGGAGGCCGTTTTCGTGACGGATCGTCAAGTGCCGGAGGAATCCGGCGGAAGCGGCGCACCGGACGTACGGGTGCAGGAGCGCCGGCTGCACCGGGACCTGGGGTTCTGGGGGCTGACCGGGATCGGCTTCTCCAACATCGTCGGCTCCGGCTGGCTGTTCGCCGCCCTGTACGCCGCGCAGACCGCCGGACCCGCCGCCCTGCTGTCCTGGGTGGCGGCCGGCCTGCTGTGCGGGCTGGTCGCACTGGTGATGATCGAGCTGGGCGCGTCCCGGCCGGAGGGCGGCGGTACGGTCCGCTGGCCGCTGTACGCCAGCGGCCGGCTGGTCGGCACCCTCGTCGGCTGGTCGGTGCTGCTGTCGGTCGGCGGTACCGCCGCCGAGATCAGCGCGATCATGCAGTACACCGCGCACTACCTGCCGGGCCTGTACAACGGCCACACCCTCACCGCCTCCGGGCTGGCCCTGGCCGCCGGCCTCAGTGTGCTGCTGACCGCGCTGAACTGGTTCGCGGTGCGGCTGTTCGCCCGGCTGAACACCCTGGTCTCGGTGTTCAAGATCGCCGTCCCGGTCCTCACCGTGCTCGCCCTGATCGCCTCCGGCTGGCACTCCGGGCGCCTGACGGACCACGGCGGATTCGCCCCGTACGGCTATGTCGCCTGCCTGACCGCGCTGGCCGGCGGCGGCATCGTCTACTCGGTCAACGGCTTCCAGGCCCCGCTGGACTTCTCCGGCGAGACCCGCAACCCCCGCCGCACCATCCCGTGGGCCGTCCTCGCCGGCATCGGCCTGGCCGTGCTGATGTACCTGGCGCTGCAACTGGCCTTCCTGTTCACCGTTCCCGAGAACCTGCTCGGCGGCGGCTGGAAGGGCGTCTCCTTCGACTCGCCCTTCGGACAGCTGGCGCTGATCCTCAACCTGCACTGGCTGTCCAGCCTGCTCTACGCCGACGCGGTGCTCTCGCCCGGCGGCTCGGCGTACGTGGGCGTGGCCATCGACGCCCGGCACACCTACGCGCTGGCCAAGAACGGCACGATTCCCCGCTACTTCATGAAGGTCGACGAGCGCTTCGGCGTGCCCCGCCGGGCGTTGGCGGTCAACCTCGTCGTCATCGTGCTGTTCCTGCTGCCGTTCGGCGGCTGGCAGGACATCGTGAGCGTGATGGGCGACATGTACCTGCTGATCTACGCCGCCTCCGCGGTCGCCGTCGCGGTCTTCCGCGCCGAGCCGGGCGGTCGCACGGCCGGGTGGGTGCCGGGCCTGCGCTGGATCGCGCCGGTCAGCTTCGTGGTGGCGAGCGAGTTCGTCTACTGGTCGGGCTGGCACGATCTGCGGCTGGCGCTGCCGCTGGTGCTCGCCGGACTGCTGGTCTTCCTGCTGATGCGGCGGCCCGGTGCGGAGGCGGCGGAGAGCGACGGAGCCGGGCCGCGCCGCCCGCTGGGCGCCGAACTGCGCACCGGCGCCTGGCTGGTGGTCTATCTCCTCGCCCTGACGCTGCTGTCCTGGCTGGGCACCTTCAAGGGGTCCGGGCGGCTGCCCGCCCCCTACGACTCGCTCACCGTGGCCGCCGTCGCGCTGGCCGTCTTCTTCTGGGCCGTACGGTCGGGCGTCGGCCAGCTGACGGCGTCCCGGCCGGCCGCTGCCGTGTGACGGCCGCGGCGACCCGGGCCGTCAAGCGGATGCCGGACCCCCGAAATATGATGAAGCCATGCTTCGGCGTCGTCCTCCACGGTCGGCGAGCGCCGACGATCTGTTGACCACGCTCGGGCGGCTGACCGCCCAGGCGCGGGAGGGCGCGGAACTCCAGCGGGCCCGGGTCGAGCTCGCCGAGGCGCTGCAGCGCGAGATGCTGCCGGGCGCGCTGCCCGAGCTTCCCGGACTGCGCACCGCCGCCACCTACGCCCCCGCCCGGCACGGCCTGGCCATCGGGGGCGACTGGTACGACGGCTTCCGGCTGCCGGACGGCTCGCTGGCGTTCTCGGTGGGCGATGTGCAGGGCCACGACGTCGAGGCGGCGGCCTTCATGGGCCAGATCCGGATCGGGCTGCGCGCGGTGGCCGCGCACGCCGCCGATCCCGGCGAGGTGCTCAGCCGGGCCAACGACCTGCTGCTCTCCGTGGACTGCGAACTCTTCGCCACCTGCACCTTCGTCCGCTTCGACCCGGTCCGCTGGGAGCTCACCAGCGCCCGCGCCGGGCACATACCCGGCGTCTGGGCCACCACCGACGACCGCCACGGCGTGACCGACGATCCCGGCGGCATCCCGCTGGGCATCCTGCCGGGGGAGCGGTACCCGGTC
Organism: Streptomyces sp. CT34; assembly: GCF_000805335.1. Taxonomy (GTDB): domain Bacteria; phylum Actinomycetota; class Actinomycetes; order Streptomycetales; family Streptomycetaceae; genus Streptomyces. The sequence continues at coordinate 7,946,576 of NZ_KN708638.1, forward strand.
ACCCGGCGGCGGCTGACCACGGCGGGCGCGTTCGTGCTGCTCACCGACGGGGTCGTCGAGGGGCCCTGCTTCCCCATCGAGGCCGGACTGGCGCAGGTGACCCGGCTGGTCAGCGCCAAGGCCGGGGACCATCCCGCCGACGTCGCCGACGCGGTGATGTGCGTCGCCGAGCTGACCGGGCACACCGACGACGCCGCGGTCATCGTGCTGCGCTTCGACGCCGCGGACGGCAGGGCCGGGTGAAGCAGGCGTCGGGCGCGCGTGTCGCGGCCGGCGCCCGGCCACCGGCGTTGTCTGATGGCAGACGTGGTACGCACCGGGGAACTCCGTCGGCCGGCAGCGGCAGCCCTGGCGAACCTCGTACTCGCCGGCGTCTACTGGGCGTCCGCGAAGGTCGGCCTGCTGGAGCAAGTCGTGGTCGCGGGTGCGGTGGTGACGCCCCTGTGGCCGCCCACCGGCATCGCGCTGAGCTGCCTGCTCCTGCTGGGCCTGTGGATGTGGCCGGGCATCGCCCTCGGCACTCTCCTGGTCATCTCCACGCTCACCAGGCTGGACTTCTCCGGCATCGGCGTGGTGGCCGGCAACACCCTCGCCCCGGTCTGCGCCTGCCTGATGCTGCGGCGGGTCGGCTTCCGCACCGAACTGGACCGGCTGCGCGACGGCGTCGCCCTGGTGTCCCTCGGCGCCTTCGCCGCGATGGTGATCAGCGCGACACTGGGCAGCGGTACCCAGGTGCTCACCGGCGCACTGCCGACCGGCGACTTCTGGCGTACCTGGTCGGCCTGGTGGGTGGGCGACGCGATGGGCGTCCTCGTCGTCGCGCCGCTGCTGCTCGCCCTCCGTACGGTCCGGCCGCCCCGGCACATCCCCCTCTACCGCTGGGCCGAGGCGGCGGCGCTGCTGGCCGGCACGGTCGTGGTCTCGCTGCTGGTGACCCGCAGCCCGCTGTCCCTGCTCTTCCTGGTCTTCCCGATGATCGTGTGGGCGGCGCTGCGGTTCCAGCTGGTGGGAGCGGCGCCCTGCGTGCTGGTGCTGTCGGTCTTCGCGATCCACGCGGCGACCGGCCGCCGCGGACCGTTCGCCGGTCACAGCCTGTTGGAGGCGATGGTCAACCTCCAGGCCCTCAACGCGTCCGCCGCGCTCACCGCGCTGCTGCTGTCGGCGATCGTCACCGAGCAGAACACCATCCGGCGGAAGATCGAGCAGGCGTGCACGGAACTGGCCGAGGTCGTCGACCGGCTCGCACCGGGGGAGAGCAGGCACCGCTGGCCGCCCGGCGGCGAGCCGGGGTGACCGGGTGACCGGCGCGGCTCAGCCGCCCAGCAGCTCCCCCAGGTCGTAGCCCACCGGCTCCTCCAGCTGGGCGTAGGTGCAGCTCTGCGGTGTGCGGTCGGGCCGCCAGTGCCGGAACCGGGCGGTGTGCCGGAACCGGCTGCCCTCCATGTGGTCGTAGGCCACCTCGCACACCAGCTCCGGGCGCAGCGGCACCCACGACAGGTCCTTGCCGCCGCTCCACCGGCTCCGCCCCCCCGGCATCCGCCGGGACGCGTGCGCCGCCTCGTCGGCCCAGTCGCCCCAGGGGTGGCCGGACACGTCGTCCATCCGCAGCGGCGCCAGCTCCTCGACGAGCCGGCGCCGCTCGGCCATGGGGAACGCGGCGCACACCCCGACGTGCTGGAGGTGCCCCGCGTCGTCGTGCAGCCCCAGCAGCAGCGAGCCGACCACCGGCCCGCTCTTGTGCAGCCGGTAGCCGGCCACGACGCAGTCCGCGGTCCGGGCATGCTTGACCTTGAACATCACGCGGTCGCCGGGCCGGTACGGCAGGTCCAGCGGCTTGGCGATCACCCCGTCCAGCCCCGCCCCCTCGAACTGCGCGAACCACCGGGTGGCCACGTCCCGGTCGAGGGTCGCCGGCGCGGTGTGCAACGGCGGCCGGGCCGGTCGCAGCGCCTCGACCAGGGCCTCCCGGCGGGCCGTCTGCGGCTCGTCCAGCAGCGCGGCGGAGCCGAGCGCCAGCAGGTCGAAGGCGACGAGCGAGGCGGGCGTACGCGAGGCGAGCGTACGGACCCGGGAGTCCGCCGGGTGAATGCGCTCCAGCAACTCCTCGAAGTGCAGCCGGCCGTCATGGGCGATGACGATCTCGCCGTCGAGCACGCAGCGCGGCGGCAGTTCCTCCCGTACGGCGTGGATCACCTCGGGGAAGTAGCGGCTGAGCGACTTCGTCGTCCGGCTGGCGATCTCCACCTCGTCGCCGTCCCGGAAGACGATGACCCGGAACCCGTCCCACTTCGCCTCGTACTGCATACCGGCGGGGATCTCCGCCACCGACTTCGCGAGCATCGGGGAGACCGGGGGCATCACGGGCAGGTCCATGCTCCCGATCCTGAGGGCAGACCGCCGCGTACGCCTGCCGGGGACGGCCGGGCGACCGCCGCCCGGCGCGCGGCGCGCCGGTACGGAACCTAGCGTGGAGGCATGGCCGGAGCCCGAGCTGTGGAGCTGGACGTCGCGGGGCGCACCGTACGGGTGTCGAACCCCGACAAGATCTACTACCCGGAGCGCGGCTTCACGAAGTGGGACGTGGTCCAGTACTACCTCGCGGTCGTGGACGGGGTGTTGCGCGGTCTGCGCGACCGGCCCACCACCATGCAGCGGTTCCCCGACGGTGTCGCGGGCGAGTTCTTCTACCAGAAGCGGGCGCCCAAGGGGCTGCCGGAGTGGCTGCCGACCGCCCGGATCACCTTCCCCAGCGGGCGGTTCGCCGACGAGATGTGCCCCACCGAACCGGCCGCCGTCCTGTGGGCCGCCAACCTGGGCTGTCTGACCTTCCACCCCTGGCCGGTCCGCCGCGGCGACACCGAGCACCCCGACGAGCTGCGCATCGACCTCGACCCGCAGCCCGGCACCGACTTCGCCGACGCGGTCGAGGTCGCCCACGAGCTGCGCGAACTGCTGGCCGCCCACGGGCTGCGCGGCTGGCCGAAGACCTCCGGCGGACGCGGGGTGCACGTCTATGTGCCGATCCGCCCCGAGTGGACGTTCACCGAGGTCAGACGGGCCGCGATCGCCGTGGCCCGGGCGCTGGAGCGACGGCTGCCACGGCTGGTGACCGCCGCCTGGTGGAAGGAGGAGCGCGGCGAGAAGGTCTTCGTGGACTACAACCAGATGGCCCGCGACCGCACCATCGCCTCGCCCTACTCGCTGCGCGCCCGCCCCCGGGCGACCGTCTCCACCCCGCTGCGCTGGGACGAGCTGCCCGACGCCGCGCCCGAGGACTTCGACCTGCGCACCGTCCCGCCCCGCTTCGCGGAACTCGGCGATGTGCACGCGGACATGACGGATTACGCCTACGGCCTGGAATCCCTCCTGGAGCTGGCCGACCGGCACGCCGCCGACGAAGGGCTGGGCGATCTGCCCTACCCGCCCGACCACCCGAAGATGCCCGGCGAACCGGCCAGGGTCCAGCCGAGCCGCGCCCGCAAGCAGTGAACACCGGACGGTGTCCGGGCGCCTCAGCGGACGCCCGGAGCCGTGCCGCATCCGGAGCAATTCCGAGAGCCGTTGGAGTGGACAGCCGCCGTGCCTGCGGAGGACGGCGGTACCGCGCGGTACGCATCACTTGTCCTATTTCCTGCCAACAGGAGAAACGCATGCGTAAGTTCATAGGGCGTACCGTCGCCGCCACGGCACTCGCCGCGGCCACTCTTGTCCCCTCCGCCGGTATGGTGCAGGCCGCCCCTCACCGCCAGACCGTCGCGGTGAGCGACGATTATGACGGCGGTGGGCACCACGGCCGTCACTTCCGTCACCACCGGCACTACGACGAGTGCGACTTTTTCGGCTTCGGCCGATTCGGTCGTGAGGGTCGTGAGGGGCGTGAGGGCCGTGAGCGTCGCCACCACGGTCGTGAGTTCCGAGAGCGCCGCGAGGGGTGCGAGGATCATCACCACCCCGGCCTCCTCGGCTGGCTTCTTCACGACCTGCTCGGCTTGCTCTGATCGGCAGGAGGCAGGTGGGCCGCCGCAGTTGCGCACTGCGGCGGCCCGCCACTGCCGGTCCGGTGCCCCGGGACCGGATCAGACCGCGTCGCCCGACTCCTCGGCACGGCGCCGGAGTTCCTTCTTGTCCGGCTTGCCCGCGTCGGTCAGCGGCAGCGCGTCCGCGAAGGTGATCTGCGCCGGCTCGTACATCGCGCCGCGGACCTCGCGCACCATCGCGCGCAGCTGCTCCGCGTCGACGTCGCCGCCGGCGGTCCGCACGACCGTCGCGTACACCCGCTCCATCCGGTCCGCGTCGCGGACGCCGTAGACGGCGCTCTGGAGTACCTGCGGGTGCGAGTTCAGCAGGTCCTCCAGCTCGGTGGTGTACACATGGCCGCCGACCACGACGATCATGTCCTTGAGCCGGTCGACGATGGTCAAGTAGCCCTCGTCGTCCAGGAATCCGACGTCGCCGGTGTGCAGCCAGCCGTCCCGCAGCACCTCGGCGGTCAGTTCGGGCTGCTTCCAGTAGCCCTGCATGATCATGGTGGAGCGGACGCAGACCTCGCCGTGCTCACCGGCCGGCAGATCGCGCCCGGACTCGTCGCGGATCGCCACCTCGACGTCGGGCAGCACCTTGCCGGCCGAACGCAGCCGGTCGGGGCGGTCCGGGTCGTGGTCCTCGGGCAGCAGCACGCTGATGCCGCCGGCCTCGTTCTGGCCGTAGCCCTGCACCAGCACCTGGCCGAACGCCCGTACCGCGTCGGCCAGCCGGGCCGGGGACGCCTGGCAGCCGCCGTAGGTGACCATGCGGAGGCTGGAGGTGTCGGTGTGCGGGCGGTCGGGGTGGTCCATCAGCTGGTAGAGCAGCGGCGGGAGCAGGAACAGCGCGGTGATCCGCTCGCGCTCGATGGCGGCGAGCGCCTCCTTGGCGTCGAAGTCGTCGTGCAGGACGACGGTGCCGCCGGAGTGGAGGACGGTGTCGGCCATGTAACCGGCCGCGTGGGCGAGGGTGGTGCAGACCAGCTGCCGGTGCCGCACGCCCTCGAACTCCGGCAGCGCCCCGGTGAACCACCGCACCTGCTCGAAGGTGGTGCAGATGCCCTTGGGGTGGCCGGTGGTGCCGCCGGTGTGGCGGATGGTGCAGATGTCGCCGGGCCGGGCGAGTGTGGCGAACGGCTCGTCGCTCTCCGCGGCGGCCAGCTCCAGCAGGTCGGCGCCGACCTTGGCCGGACCGAGTACGAGGACGTCCGGTACCGGCGCCAACTCGACCAGTTCCGCGGCCCGTTCGGCCAGTCGCGGGTCGACGACCAGGGCGCGGGTCTCGACGTCGCGCACGATCGCGGCCTGGGAGTCGGCGGAAAGCTTGTTGTAGAGGTGGTTGACCCGGGCGCCGATGAGGTTGGCGGCGTAGCGGGCGGCGATGGTCTCCGGCAGGTTGCCGCTCAGCAGGGTGATGGTTGCGCCCGGTTCGATCCCCTGGGCGCGCAGGGCGCGGGCCATCCGCAGGACCAGGGTGCGGAACTCGCCGGCGGTGACCCGGCGGCCTTGGTGGACCAGGGCTTCGCGCCCCGGGTCGAGGCTAAGTGCATCGAGATTCTCCTCCACGTACGTGCGGAACTGCTGGTCGGATATGGGCATCGAGGGCTTTCTCCTGACCCCGGCGGCGTATGGGGGTACGCCGGTGGCGCGAAATTCATTATTGGTTGCCCCTAGCAACTAATGTCAGGGTAATCCCAAGAGATCCACATCTCCAAGTCGGGAGGCCGTGCGGGGGCGTTGTGCCGTCGCGGGAGGCCGGACCAATATCGTCAACGCGGTCGCCGACCTCGGGGAGGGCGACGCATAATGCTCCATCCGGTACGGGCCCACCCCTTATGGATCTCGCTCTTCCTGCGGGGCCGTCCCGTGTGGAGGGATGATGGAGGGCAGCGGCAGCACGGCGAGAGTCGGCCGGTGCACGGAGAGCGCCACGGCTGCCGGTCCCCGGAGACCGGCGGAAGGAGTGCCTGGATGGGTGCGACCGACGCGTTCCCCGAGAGCGCCGCCCCGGTCGGAGCCGGACCGTCGCAGCCCGGCGGGCTGCTGGACGTCCTGGGCGTGGCTGCCGTGATGCTGGACGCGAACGGCCGGATCGCGCTGTGGAGCCCCCAGGCCGAGGAACTGTTCGGCTGGACGGCGGAGGAGGCGCTGGGCCGGTACGCGGCCCAGTTGCTGGTCCCCCCCGAGCACGTCGATCTCGTCCTGCGGCTGTTCTCCGACGTCATGGCCGGCGGCGAGAGCTGGGCCGGCGTCTTCCCCGTCCAGCACAAGGACGGGAGCGTCCGGCTGGTCGAGTTCCGCAACATGCGGCTGCTGGACGAGCGCGGGGAGTCCTACGCGTTGGGCATCGCCACCGATCAGGACGTGCTCCGGAGGGTGGAGCGGGACCTGGCGCTGTCCGTCCGCCTGGTGGCCCAGTCGCCGATCGGGCTGGCGGTGCTCGACACCGATCTGCGGTTCGTGATGGTCAACCCGGCGCTGGAGCGGCTCAACGACCTGCCCGCGGAGCAGCACATCGGCCGCCACGTCCGGGACGCGCTGTCCTTCCTGGACACCGACGTCATCGTGGAGCGGATGCGCGAGGTGCTGGCCACCGGCCGGCCGCTGATCGACCAGTTCACCGTCGGCCGCACCGCCGGCCATCCCGACACCGACCAGGCGTGGACGGTGTCGTACTACCGGCTGGAGGACGCCAAGGGCCGGGTGCTGGGAGTCGCCACCTCGGTCGTGGACGTCACCGAGCAGCACCGGGCCGCCACCGAGGCCGCCCGCGCCCGGCGCCGGCTCGCGGTGATCGCGGACGCCTCGGCGACCGTCGGCACCACCCTCGACGTCCACCAGACCGCCCGTGAACTCGCCGACGTCATCGTGCCGGAACTCGCCGACCTGGCCGCCGTCGACGTCCTCGACACCGTGCTGGACGGCCGCCGCCCCGCCGCGGTCCGCCGCGACGGCACCGCCCGCTTCCGGGCGCTGGCGGTCGCCGCGGCCGGCGAGACCCCCGCGGTGCGCGCCGCCGATCCCACCGGGGAGCTCGCCTCGTACGGCGCCGACCGGCTGATCACCCGCGCCGTCACCGAGGCCCGCCCGGTGCTCGTCTCCCGGGTGGGCGAGCAGGACCTGCCGCGGATCGCCGCCGACAGGGAGGGCGCCGAGCTGCTGCGGGTGGCCGGGCTGCACTCCTATCTGGCGGTGCCGCTGATCGCCCGCGGCGAGGTGCTCGGCACGCTGTCGCTGTACCGCATCGGCAACGAGGTGCCGTTCGACGACGACGATGCGGTGCTCGCCGTCGAACTGGCCGCCCGCGCGGCGGTGTGCATCGACAACGCCCGCTCGTACCAGAGTGAACGGCGCACCGCGCTCACCCTCCAGCGGCACCTGATGAACCACCGGCCGCCGCAGCCCACCGCCATGGAGATCGGCTTCCGCTACCAGCCCGCCCAGGCCGCCAGTGAGGTCGGCGGTGACTGGTTCGACGTCATCCCGGTGGCCGGCGACAAGACCGCACTGGTCGTCGGCGACGTGATGGGAAGCGGTATCAACGCCGCCGCCACCATGGGGCAGTTGCGCACCACCATCCGCGCGCTGGCCGATCTCGATCTGGAGCCCGACGAGGTGCTGCGCCACCTCGACCACATCGCCGGCGGCCTCGATCCGGCCTTCGCGACCTGCCTGTACGCCGTCCACGACCCGCACCGCGAGGAGTGCCGGATCGCCGTCGCGGGCCACCTGCCGCCGGTCGTGGTGCGCCCCGGCCGGCCGCCCGAGCTGCTCGATCTGCCGACCGGCGCCCCGCTCGGCGTCGGCGGAGTGCCCTTCGAGCAGACCACCGTGCCGCTGCGCGAGGGCGACCAGGTGGTGCTCTACACGGACGGGCTGATCGAGACCCGCGACCAGCCCATCGACGTCCGCCTGGACACCCTCCTCGGCCTGCTCGCCGAGCCCGAACGGCCGCTGGAGGAGCTGTGCGACCGCCTCCTGAGCGAGCTGCGGCACGGCAACGATCACGATGACGTCGCGCTGCTCGTGGCGCGAATCGGGGGCCGCGGCGACTGACGGCCGTCTCGCGCCGGCAAAAAACGCCGCCCGCCGCCCGTGCCCGCCGGGGAATCCGCAGCTCGCCAAGGTACGCGGAATTCGCGATGACAACGCTTTCCTCGCATGGATCAGGGTGTTCCACCCGGTATTTGCTGCGGATTTCGTTGTCTCGGCGCCTTAACAAGGCCTTGACGGGAGTCGACGTCGGCGGTTGTATTCCGGTCACCGAAGCGGACCCGGCGATTCATCCGGTCCGACCGCTTTACGGCACTCCGTCTTTTATGTGCCGCCCCTTCCTGCCTCCAGCACTGATGGGACACGGATGACCGATATGCCTTACCCGCCTGTTGCCACCGCGGCTTCGGAGCCGGACACCCGCAGTGCGACAGCGGCGGCGGACACCCCCCGACTCACCCGGTCGATCGGCGTGGTCGGCGGCACCCTGCTCACCCTGTCCTGCCTCACCCCGGCGTCCTCGCTGTTCGTGATCGTGCCGGGCTCGTTCGCCGCCCTCGGTACCGGAACGGCCCTGACCATCGCCATCGCGGGCCTGCTGTGCGTCGGAGTGGCCTTCGCCTACTCCGAGTTGGGCACCCTCGTCCCGAGCTCCGGCGGCGAGTACGCGATGGTCGGCACGCTGATGGGCCGGCTCGCCGGCTGGCTGGTCTTCGTGCTCTCGCTGATCGTCGTCATGATCGTGCCGCCCATCATCGCGCTGGGCACCGCCGACTATCTGGCGCCGCTGGTACACCTCGATCCGCAGTACACCGCCGCCGGCGTGATGCTGCTGGCCACCGCCATGGGCCTGCTCGACCTGCGCGCCAACGCGTGGATCACCGGCATCTTCCTGGTACTTGAGGTCGTGGCCAGCGCGCTCGTGGCGTTCCTCGGCTTCAGCCACCCCCACCGGTCCGCGGCCACCCTCATCCACCCCGTCATGGACGCCGGGCACGGCACGAGCACGGCCGTCACCGGCGGGCTGATCGTGACCGGACTGGCCACCGCGCTCTTCATCCTCCAGGGCTTCTCCACCGCCGTGTACCTCGCCGAGGAGATGGAGAACCCGCGGCGCAACGTCTCCCGCACCGTGCTGTGGACCCTCGCCATCGGCGCCGCCGTGGTCCTGATACCGGTCATCGCCATCACGCTCGGCGCCCCCGACCTCAAGACCCTCGGCGCCGGCGACATCGCCGGCATGGTGCAGACCTGGAGCAACTCCGCCGTCGGCACCTTCGTCAGCCTCTGTATCGCCCTGGCGATCATCAACGCGGCGATCGTCATGGTGATCCAGAACTCCCGGGTGGTCTTCTCCTCGGCGCGCGACGCGGCCTGGCCGACCCCGGTCAACCGGATCTTCTCGCACGTCGGCAAGCGCTTCGGCTCGCCCTGGGCGGCCACCCTCGCGGTGGGCGTTCCCGGTGCCGCGCTCTGCTTCGCCAAGCTCGACATGCTGAACGAGGTCACCGGCGTGGCCGTCGCCGGTATGTACGTCTTCGTCGCGCTGGGCGCCCTGGTCTCCCGCCGCGGGGAGCACCGGCACCGCCTCGCCTGGCGGATGCCGCTGTGGCCGGCGATCCCGGCACTGCTGGTCGTCGTACTGATCTGGGTGCTGTGGCAGCAGAGCGCCGTCAGCCTGCTGATCACCGGCGGTGTGGTCGCCGCGGCGGCGGTCTACTGGGCGGTCTACCTCCGCCCGCGGCAGGACAGCCACTGGGTGATCACCGTCCCGGAGGACGAACTGGCCGCCGGGGTGCCGCGGGTCTGAGCGGTCCTCTTCTACCGGCCGCCGGGCCGGGCGAGGGCGAGCGCGTCCAGCAGCAGGCACACATGGTCGACGGCATCCCGCCCGGCGGGGCCGTCGGCCGCGTGCGCATCGTCGAGAAGGCCGGCGGTCGCACGCAGCAGCGCCACCAGTCCCGCGCTGGCCGGCGCCGGCTGCGGATGCGCGAGGGCGGAGCGGATCTGCTCGCCGCTCAGCGGCAACCCCGTCTCCAGGAAGCGGTACAACGCGACGGCGGTCTGCCGGTCGGCGTCGTTGGGCTTCCACACGCCGCGCACGTGGTGGTCGATGAGCTCGGCCGCCTCGGCACGGATGTCCTCTGCAGTACGCATGCCCACGAACGTCTCATACGCGCCCGCCGGCCCCGAGCCCGGCCCCCGGTCCCGCCCCGGCGCCCCGCGCCGCTGCCGACTCCCGAGTAAGCACCCCTGACCAGGCGTGTTGCGCAAAGCGCCATGATCGCGCGGCAGATCAGGCGGGCCGCCGCAACCGTCCGGGCCTGTGGGAAGAGTTACACACAAGGGGCTCCGGCGGCGATTTCGCGGGCGGGACGTCTACCGCAGAACCGTAGCCGTGAAACATACCCGCTGGTTTACTGGCCCCCTGGTGTCCGGGCCGCGGCCACGGGATCATCGTCCTCCGACGTCTGCACACCCGTCCGTCGCGACGCGGCCCACGGCCGCTGCGCTGCGCGATGTGCAGCTCGCCCACCGTATGCGGGAGGTGTAGAAAGAGGACATGGCCGGACGCTACGGCCGCCCGCGTTCGGTTCTGCGGATGCGAACTGTCGCAGGTCAGGTCTTTCTCCTGCAAGTGGCGATCGTGCTCCTGCTCGTCGCCGCCGCCATTGCGGCCCTCGTGCTGCAGTCCGGGAACGATTCGGAACGCGAGGCCCGCAACAGATCGCTCGCCGTCGCCCAGACCTTCGCCAGTTCCCCCGGCCTCGAAGCCGCCCTCAAGAGCCCGCATCCGACCGCCGTCCTCCAGCCCCGGGCGGAAGCCGCCCGCCGCGGCTCCGGGGTCGACTTCGTCGTCGTCATGAACACCGACGGCATCCGCTACACCCACCCCATCCCCAACCGCATCGGCAAGAAGTTCGTCGGCACCATCCAGCCGGCGGTGCACGGCGGCATCGTCACCGAGAAGACCACCGGCACCATCGGCCCGCTCGTCCAGGCCGTGGTGCCGGTCTTCGGACACCGCGGCACCATCGTCGGACTGGTCTCCGCGGGCATCACGATCAGCAAGGTGAGCGGGGTCGTCAACGCCCAGTTCCCGCTGATCTTCGGCTCCGCGGCCGGCGTCCTGCTGCTCACCACCGGCGGCACGGCCCTGGTCACCCGGCGGCTGCGCCGGCAGACCCACGGCCTGGGCCCGGCCGAGATGACCCGCATGTACGAGCACCATGACGCGGTGCTGCACGCGGTCCGCGAAGGGGTCATCATCGTCCGCGGCGACGGCCGGCTGGTGCTCGCCAACGACGAGGCGCGCCGGCTGCTCGACCTCCCGCCGGACGTCGAAGGACGCCGGGTCGCCGACCTGGGACTGGACCCGGCCACCGCCGCCCTGCTGGAGTCCGGACGGATCGTCACCGACGAGGTCCACCCCGTCGGGGAGCGGCTGCTCGCCGTCAACCAGCGGTCGACCGACCGGGACGGCGGCCCGCCCGGCAGCGTCACCACCCTGCGCGACACCACCGAGCTCCAGGCCGTCACCGGCCGTGCCGACGTGGCCCGCGGACGGCTGAAGCTGCTCTACGACGCCGGCGCCGAGATCGGCACCACCCTCGACGTGGTCCGCACCTGCGAGGAGCTCGCCGGGTTCGCGGCCGCCCGCTTCAGCGACCTGGTGACCGTCGACGTGGCGGTGTCCGTCCTCAGCGGTGAGGAACCGACGGCCACCGGCGCCGGTATCGAGATGCGCCGGACGGCGGTCGGCGGCGGGCCGCCGGACGGCTCGCTCTACCCGGTCGGTGAACTGATCCGCTTCGCGCCGCACACCACGCTCGGCGCCCGCCTGCCCGCCGGTGAACCGTTCCTGGACCGCGATCTGGCGGCGTTCGCCGGCTGGCAGCACCACGACCCCGAACGGGCCCGGCAGATCGTCGCCCACGGCATCCACTCGCTGATCGCCGTTCCGCTGCGCGCCCGCGGCGTCATCCTCGGCGTCGTCCTCTTCTGGCGCTCACGCAGCCCCGAACCGTTCGAGGAGGAGGACCTCTCGCTCGCCGAGGAGCTGGTCGCCCGCGCCGCGGTGAGCATCGACAACGCCCGCCGCTACACCCGCGAGCACGCCATGGCGGTGACCCTGCAACGCAGCCTGCTGCCGCGTGCCCTGCCGGACCAGAACGCCGTGCTGGCCGCCTTCCGCTACCGGCCCGCCCATGCCGGGCTCGGCGGGCCGGGCGGCGTCGGCGGCGACTGGTTCGACATCATCCCGCTGCCCGGGGCCCGGGTGGCGCTGGTGGTCGGCGATGTCGTCGGACACGGGCTGCACGCCGCGGCCACCATGGGCCGGCTGCGGACCGCCGTCCACAACTTCGCGAACCTGGACGTACCGCCCGACGAACTCCTGTGGCATCTCGACGAACTCGTCACCCGCATCGACCAGGACGAGGGCGCCGAGAGCACCGGCGACGGCCCCAAGGCATCGGTCACCGGCGCCACTTGCCTCTACGCCATCTACGACCCGGCCTCCGGCGTCTGCACCATGGCCCGCGCCGGCCATGTCCAGCCGCTGCTGCTGCGGCCGGACGGCAGCGCCGCGTTCGTCGACGTGCCCGGCGGCCCGCCCCTGGGGCTCGGCGGGCTGCCCTTCGACACCTGCCGGCTGGAACTGCCCGAGGGCAGCAGCCTGGTGCTCTACACCGACGGGCTGGTCGAGGACCGCCACCGGGACATCGACGAGGGCATGGCGCTGCTGCGCCGTACACTCGCCGGCCGACCCGACCGCACACCGGAGGAGACCTGCGAGGCGGCGCTCGGCGCGCTGCTGCCGGACCGCCCGGCCGATGACATCGCGCTGCTCGTCGCCCGCACCCGGGTGCTGGGCGCCGCGCACATCGCCGACTGGGACGTCCCCGCCGACCCCTCCGCGGTCGCCCAGGTACGCGCCGCCGCCGTCCGCAAGCTGGCCGAATGGGGGCTGGCCGACGAGACGTTCACCAGCGAGCTGATCCTCAGCGAGCTGGTCACCAACGCCATCCGCTACGCCGTCGGACCCATCCGCGTCCGGCTGATCCGGGACCGCTCGCTGATCTGCGAGGTCGCCGACCACAGCAGCACCTCCCCGCATCTGCGGCAGGCGGCCACCACCGACGAGGGCGGGCGCGGCCTCTTCCTGATCGCGCAGCTTGCCGAGCGGTGGGGGACCCGGTACACCAGCGACGGCAAGGTCATCTGGACCGAACAGGCGCTGCCCGACGGGGAGTCCGCCGCCGACGGCGCCTGATCCGCGAAGGTATCGGCTGCTAATCTCCCGTCGCGTGAAGCGCACCTATGGGACGGCGGCCGGCCGATGACCGGCGCACCGCACGCGGACGGCGCTCCCGGGCCCGTGATTCCGGCCCGGCGCTGGGCCTACGTCATCCCGGTCGCCGCGATCATGTACATGCTGGCGTACCTGGACCGGAACAACATCTCCGTCATCCTCCCCTACATGCACGGCGATCTGGCCCTCTCCCACGCGGACCAGGGGCTCGCCGGCGGCATCTTCTTCGTCGGCTATGTCTTCCTCCAGATCCCGGCCGCGGTCCTCGCCCAGCGCTGGAGCGCCCGGAAGACCGTGCTGATCCTCATGGTCGCCTGGGGACTGTCCGCGGTGCTCTGCGGTCTCGTCCGGACCCGCGGCCAGTTCTACGTCGCCCGCTTCGTCCTCGGCTTCTTCGAGGGCGGCGTCTGGCCGGCGGTGCTGATCCTGCTCGCCTCGTGGTTCCCCCTGCGCGAACGGGCCCGCGCCAACGCGCTCTGGATGGCCTGCCTGCCGCTGTCCTCGGTCCTGATGGCGCCGCTGTCCGGCTGGATGCTCGACCATGCGGGTTGGCGCTGGGTGCTGGTGCTCCAGGGGCTGCCGCCGCTGCTGTGGGCGGTGGTCTGGTGGTCCACGGTCGCCGACCGGCCGGCGCAGGCGCGCTGGATCTCCCGGGCCGAGGCCGGCTATCTGGAGCGGGTGCTCGCCGCCGACGAGGCCGCCAAGTCCCCGGCGGGCAGCGGCTCGTACCGGGACGCGGTCCGGCAGCGGCCGGTCCTCGTCCTCATCGGCGTCTACTTCTTCTGGATCACCGGTTTCTACGGCTTCAGCCTGTGGCTGCCCTCCGCCATCAAGGAGCTGACCCACAACGGCTCCCCGACGGAAGTCGGGCTGCTCACCGCCCTCCCGTTCACCGCCGCGCTCGCCGCGATGATCGGCAACGCCGCCTGGTCCGACCGCACCGGCCGGCGGCGGCAGGCGGTGGCCGTCCCCCTGGGGGTCGGGATCGCCGCGCTGCTCCTCGGGCAGACCGTGCACGGCGCGCTGCCCCGGATGCTGCTGCTGTGCCTCACCGCCGCCGCGGTGTACGCGCCCTACGGCCCCTTCTGGGCGATCCCGGGGCAGCTGCTGCGGTTCGAGGCGGTGGCGGTCGCGATGGGCCTGATCAACGCCCTGGGCAATCTCGGCGGGTTCGCCGGACCGTATCTGGTGGGGTGGCTGACCGATGCCACGGGGTCGAGCCTGACCGGCTTCGCGGTGCTGGCCGGATTCCTCGCGGTGGCCGTCGTCCTGGTGACGCTCGGGTTGCGCCCCGGCTCCCGGCTGCCGTACCGGCCCTCCGGCTGCAGGCCCGCCTCGACGGCCAACATACCGCTGGATGCGGCGAGTTGACGTAGTCATCCCGGATCCGTGGTGGCCGGGACGCCACCGGCCTGCCACCGCCGCACGCGATCGGCGGCAGGGAGGGTCTTGTTTGCTTTCGTGGGGGTGATTCCCGACTTGCTCGATATCCCCCCTCATTCCCCCTCATCCCCCCTCGCTGTTCCTGCCGAGCGAACCGTGCGCATCCGCGCCGCGATCGCCGCCAGTGCCCTTGCCGCCACCGTCGTCCTCGGCGGCGCGAGTGCCGCACTCGCCGGCGGCACGGACCACCAGAGCCGGAGCCACTTCGGTGGCTGCTCCCTCTCCGCGGCCGTCGTCGAGGACCTCGGCCCGGTCCACGACGAGGGTTGCGGCGGCGGCAGCCGGGCGCACGGCAAGGGGTGGCGACCAGGGGTAACGGGCGTGCCCTGTCGCGTGGTTCGAGGTCATGGGACGCGGTGTCGGAAGGTGCCGGCCGGGCCGCCTGAGGGTGCCCGGCCGGCACCGTCGGTGCGTCAACGGCCGTCCGTGGCCTTGCGCGGCGACAGTTCGGCCAGGGCGTGCAGCGCCTGGAGGCCGCGCAGGAACCCGTCCCGGTCGGCGGCCGGCAGCCGGGCCGGCAATCGCTCCTCGCCGCGCTGGATGTCCGACTGGACGGCGTCGCGCAGCCGCCGGCCCTCGGGGGGCAGGGACAGCAGCCGGACCCGCCGGTCCTCCGGGTCGGGCTGACGGCGGATCAGCCCGCGGGCCGCCAGATCGTCGAGGACCGGGATGATCCGGGTCTTGTCCGCCCGAATGATCTCGGCCAGCGGGGCCTGGGTGCGGATCCGGGTCTCGTCGAGGTGCAGCAGTACCGAATACGCCCACATCGCCAGGCCGTGCGCGTCGAGTGCCGGCTGTTCCAGGGCGGTCAGCGCCCGGCCCAACGGCACCAGCATCGCCGATCGCCCGCGCGGTCCCGGACGGCGGGGCCCGGCTCACCGCCGGCAGCTCCTTCAAGCCGGGGCTGCCGGGCACCGAGGGCGCGGGGGTGCTGGAGCAGATCCTCACGGCGCTGGGGCGCGCGCCCGAGTGGCGGGCGGGGGAAGCGGTGCGGTGAGGGGCGGGTGGAGACGGTGCGTCGGCCGACGCGTCGCCCACCACCGTTTGCCGGCCCGCTACCGTTCCGTCTGCCGCATGCGCCGCGCCATCCGCGCCTGCTCCCGCGATTTCTCCGCCAACTCCGGTAGAGGGGTGCCGAAGTGGCCGGTGTGTGCACCCCGGGGTCGCGGGCGGTACGGGTGCGGCTCAGGTGGCGGGGGTCGTCGTCGGCGGGTGGCGCAGTACGTAGCCGGCGACCGCCAGGGCGAGGACGATGGCACAGGCCGCGAAGGCCAGGCCGGCCGGCCGCAGGCCCCACGCCTCGGTGAGCGCGCCGACGCCCACGACCGGTAGCGAGAGCCCGAGGTAGGCGACGAGGAAGAACGCGGAGATGGTGCCGCCGCGGTGTTCGGGCGGGGCCGCGGTGCCGACGGCGGTCAGCCCGGCGCGGAAGGCCATTCCCTGGCCGGTGCCGCCGCAGACCGCGCCGGCGACCAGGACCGGCAGGGACGCGGTGGCGAGCGAGGCGGCGACCAGGAAGAGGCCGAGTACCAGGACCAGGCAGCCGCCGGGCAGCGCGGCGCGGACGCCGAGCCGGCCGGTCAGCGACTGGCCGAGGGTCGAGCCCAGGAAGACGGTGCAGACGACCGCGCCGGAGACCGCCAGGTTGTGCACGTCCAGGGTCTGGGCGACGAAGCTCGGGGCGACCGCGGTGAACAGGCCCAGCAGCGCGAATCCGGCGAACGCGGCGACGGCGCAGGGCGCGAACAGCCCGCGGACCGGGGGCGGTGGGCGGAGTCCCCGGGGCCGCAGGATGCGGGGGAGGTGCGGGTCGGCGACGGTCTCCGGCAGCACCCCGGTCGCCGTCGCTGCCAGGGCCAGCAGGCACAGGTGCAGCAGGAAGGGGAGGGCCAGCGGCCAGGGGGTGTACTGGGCGAGCAGACCGGCCAGGAGCGGGCCGCAGCCGAGGCCGCCCATGTTGGCGGCGGTCGCGGCGAAGCCGGCGCGGGCTTGCCGGCCGGGGCGGGCCAGTTCCAGTACGGCGGCGGTGGCGGTACCGCTGAACAGCCCGGCCGTGAAGCCGGACAGCACCCGCCCGAGCAGCAGCATCGGAAGCCCGCCCTCGAAGAGGAAGCACAGCGCGCTGGCCGCGGACACGCCCAGCGCGCCGAACAGCACCGGGCGCCGGCCCACCTCGTCGGAGACGTCGCCGGCGAGGAGAAGCACAGCGATGACCCCGAGGGCGTAGACCGCGAAGACCACCGTCACCATCAGCTCGGAGAAGCCGAGTTGCCGGCGGTAGAGCCCGTACAGCGGGGTGGGCAGGGTGGTGCCGGCCATCCCGATCGCGAAGACGCCCGCCGCGACCGCGGAGCCGGGCCGTCGCATTCCGCCGGTGCGCACGCTCATGCCGGTCAACGTAGAGGGTCGGCCCGCAACGATGCGCGACGGTGCCCCCGCGCGTGGCGGGGGCACCTGCCGGACGGGGCGGGTCGGCTCACCCCTTGCCGGGGGTGTCGGCGGCGGTGACGTTGACGGCGGCCCAGGCGCGGTCGACCGTCTTGTACGCGGTGCTGCCCGCGCCGTAGAGGTCCTTGGCGGCCTTGAGGGTGGCGATCCGGGCGTCGTGGAAGTCGGTGGTGGAGACCATGTACCGGGTGAGCGCCCGGTAGAAGATCGCCGTCGCCCTGTCCCGGCCGATACCGGTCACCTTCGCGCCGTCGTAGGTGGGGGAGTCGTAGGCGAAGCCCCCGATGGTCTTCTTCCCGCTGCCCTCGGCGAGCAGGTAGAAGGCGTGCGAGGAGACGCCGGAGCCGGCGTGCACCTCGGTGTCGTGGGTCTGCTTCGACCAGTAGTCGACGGTGCCTTCGAGCTTGTCGAGGGAGGGTTTGTCCAGCCGGCGCAGGAACGTCTGCCGGAGGCCGAGCTTTTCGCCCATGAGGTAGTTCGGCGGGTTCTTCGGGTTGTTGGTGGCGAACTCGACCGCGGTGCCGAAGATGTCCGCCAGCGACTCGTTGAGCGCGCCGGGCTCGCCGAACTGGTTGCCCTCGGCGTCGACGCGGGTGGGCTGGAGGCCCGCGGTCGCGTCGACCACACCGTGGGTGAGTTCGTGACCGGTGACGTCCAGGACGACCAGCGGCTTGGTGAAGGTCCTGCCGTCGCCGTCGCCGTAGAGCATGCAGCCGCAGTCCGAGGACCAGAAGGCGTTGCCGACGTTCTTGCCGTAGTGCACCAGGGCGTGCGCGCCGGCACCGTCGTTCTTGATGCCCTTGCGGCCGAAGGTCTTCCGGTAGAAGTCCAGGGTGCTGCTGATGCCGTACTGGGCGTCGACGGCGGCGGTGGACCGGTCGCCGGCGGTGCCGTTGCCCCAGTGGTCGGTCTTGCTGGTGAGCGCCTTGCCGTCGGCGAACTTCTCGAGTTCCCGGCCGCCGGCGTCGCGGGTCTCGGTGTTGCCGCGGGTGCTGTCCTTGAGGGTGAAGGCGGCCTTGGCGGTCCGGGTGGTGGACAGTCGCACGGTGCCGACGAAGAAGGACGAGCCGGTGCCGGTCGCCGGTGCGGGGAAGCCGCCCTTCCCGCCGGGCGTGGCCGTGGCGGACGCGGCGGCGGCCGGGCCGGTCGCGGGCGTGAGCCGCTCGCCGCGCTGCCGGAGGGTGCGCTGCACGGAGGGGGACAGGAAGGAGTCGTCGGCCGGTATGTCGCTGAGCACGCCGCCCGTGGTGGCGTCGACGACGACGGTCCGGGCGCCGCCGGCCTCGGTGG
Organism: Streptomyces sp. CT34; assembly: GCF_000805335.1. Taxonomy (GTDB): domain Bacteria; phylum Actinomycetota; class Actinomycetes; order Streptomycetales; family Streptomycetaceae; genus Streptomyces. Next base: position 7,965,086 of record NZ_KN708638.1, read on the forward strand.
TGCGGCTGTCGTCGACGCGCACCCGGTAGGCGAGCGTCGTACGGTCCTTGCGGGCGTCCACGACCAGTTGGGGCTCGCCGGCCCGGCCCTGGGCAACGGAGGCGGCCTTGGCCGCGGCCTGCCGGCCGGAGAGCTCCGGGGCGGTGGTGGTCACGTCGACCTGGTGGCCGGAGGCCCGGGTGACGCCCTCGTAGGCCGAGTCGGCGCCGAGGTGGACGACCAGATCACCGCCGAGCACCGGCAGACCGCGGTGGCTGCGGAGGAAGCGCACATGCTGCCGGCCGTCGGGGTCGATCAGGGTGTCGGTGGCCTGGAGCGTGTCCTGCCTGCCGACGCCGGTCGTCGCCGAGTGCGCGTACGCGGCGGCGCGGGCCGCGTCGACGACGGAGGGGGAGGCGGAGGAGGGGGTGGCGGGGGCGGCCGTGGTGGCGCCCGCGGTTCCGGAGGTGAGGGTGGCGGCCGTTGTCACGGCCACGGCTATCGCCAGGTGGTACCTGCGTATGTGGGGTCTACGCACCGGTGGGTCCTTTGAGCTGCGGGGGCGGCCGGCTCACCAACCGCCCGTACGCACGGTGCCGTTGGGCACCGCGGGGGTTGTGTGGCCCCGCGCAAACCCTGGTATGTCTGGCATGCGCATGTAAAGGAAAAGGATCGATTTGGGCGGCGAAGAATTCAAAAATTGACAATTCATCAGCTTTGGGTAGTCACAGGGTGACCAAGTGTGTTCTGGGCGGGGAGACGCGCAGAGGGGTGCGAGGGTTGCCCGGCATGACGGAGGCCGGGACAGCGGCTGCTGTCCCGGCCCGGATCGTCCTGGGTGTCCTCGGGGGCGCTAGATGCGGAAGAGCTCCTCCAGCGTCGCCTGCGCCTTCTCGCCGCCGCGCACCGCCTCCACGACGGCCTGGTGGAAGGCCCGGCTGTCCTCCTCCGAATGGCAGGGCACGGGGCTGCCGACCATGGTGTACCAGTCCGAGGACCCGGTGTACTGCACGGCCACGTGCGCCTCGTCCTCCGACCACGTCGTGTGAATGGTCAGGTCGCCCTGCATCGGGCCGATCTCCTCGGTGTGCACCGCGCCGGGGCGGGCGTGGATCCCCACCGTGGTCCAAGATGCCCAGGTCATGATGTTCCCCTCGGTCCCAAGGGCCTCGGCCGGCAGCCGGGCGCGGTGTTTCAAGTCTGGCACCTGAGGTGCGGTGGCGCACCGTATCGACAGGCCGCCATGGCCCCCGCTCACCGCGTCACCATCGCTCCTCCATCCTGCCGTCACGCAGTCGTCACACAGGGTGCCGGCGGGCCGGCCGGTCAGCGGCCCCGCAGCGTGCCCGGTCCGCCGCCGGCGGTCCGGTGACCTTCGGGGGCAGCCGGGCCCAGGGGGCGTACGGGGCCCGGGGTGCGGGCGGCCTATCCGGCCAGGACGCGGGCGCGGCACTCGGCCGGGGTGCCCCAGGCGTCCCGCAGCGGGCGGGCCTTGCGGAGCCGGAGGGAGAGGTCCGGCTCGTCCGTGTAGCCGAGCGCGCCGTGCAGTTGGAGCGCGGTGCGCGCCGCGGCATAGCACGCCTCGCCCGCCGCCACCTTCGCCGCCGCGATCTCCGCGCCGGCGCGGGCGGCGTCCCGGGCCAGCGCCAGGGCTGCCGCATGGACCAGCGGCCGGACGAACTCCAGGGCGAGCAGGGTGTCGGCCAGCCGGTGCCTCACCGCCTGGAACGAGCCGATCGGCACCGCGAACTGGGTGCGCCGCTTGACGTGGGCGACGGTCTCGTCCAGCAGGGCGTGGCCCAGGCCGAGCGCCTGGGCCGCGGTGAGCAGCCGGGCGGTGTCGGTGGCGTATGCGGCGGCTGCGGTGACCGCCGGGCCACGGGCGAGGACGGTGCCGCCGAGCGGGCGGAACAGCCGCCGGGCGGGGTCGAGCGTGGGCTGCACCGGGCCGTGGGACTCGGTGCGGCACGCCGTGTCACCCCGGACGACGAAGACCGCGTCGGCGGCGTCCGCGTCCAGCGCGAACGGCGCACCGTCCGCGCACAGCCCGACGACCGCGTCACCGGAGGCGATCCGGGGCAGCCAGGCGACCGCCGCCCCGGTCTCGCCGAGGCGGTCCAGGAAGGCCGCGGCGGCGGCCGTCTCCACCAGCGGGCCGGGTACCGCATGACGGCCCAACTCGACGTAGACGACGGCGAGTTCGAGGGGGAGCGGGCCCAGTCCCTCGTATGCCTGGGGGACCGCGAGGGCGAACACCCCGGTCTCCGCGAGCCGCGCCCACAGGTCGCGGCCCGGCTTGTGCTCCCCGGTAGCCCAGGCCCGTACGGCGGCCGGGGTGTCGGACGCGCCGAGCATCCCGTCCAGTGTCCGCGCGAACTCCCGCTGCTCGTCGGTCAGGAGGAACCGCATCAGCGGCGTCCCTTCGGCAGGCCGAGCAGCCGCTCGGCGATGATGTCCCGCTGGATCTCATTGGTGCCCGCGTAGATCGGGCCGGCGAGGGAGAAGGTGTAGCCCTCGGCCCAACTGCCGTGTGCGGGAGCCTCGTCGGCGCCGTCGGCGAGGGTGCCGTAGGGGCCGAGGAGATCCAGGGCGGTCTCGTGCAGGGCGATGTCCAGCTCGGACCAGAAGACCTTGTTGAGGCTGGACTCGGCACCCAGGGTGCCACCGGCGGCGAGGCGCGAGGCGTTGGCGTAGGCGAACAGCCGGTAGGCGCGGGCGCCGATCACGGCGTCGGCGACCCGGTCGCGCAGCGCCGTGTCGCCGGGGTCGGCCGCCTCGCGCCACAGCGCGGTCAGCCGGTCGGCGGCGGCCGTGAAACGGCCCGGACTGCGCAGGGTCAGTCCGCGTTCGTTGCCGGTGGTGCTCATCGCGATCCGCCAGCCCTGGCCCGGCTCGCCGATGACATCCGCGTCGGGGACGAACACCTCGTCGAGGAAGAGTTCGGCGAAGGCCGGCTTGCCGTCCAGCCGGCCGATGGGCCGCACCGTCACACCCGGCGCGTCCAGCGGGAACATCAGATACGTCAGGCCCTGGTGCGGCCTGGCGGTGCCCGGCTCGCTGCGGAACAGGCCGAAGGCGCGGTCGGCGAAGGCGGCCCGGGACGACCAGGTCTTCTGGCCGCTCAGCAGCCAGCCGCCGTCGGTCCGTACGGCCGTGGAGCGCAGCGAGGCCAGGTCCGAGCCCGACTCCGGCTCGGACCACGCCTGTGCCCAGATCACCTCGCCGGTGGCCATCGGGCCCAGGACGCGGGCGCGTTGCTCCTCCGTGCCGTGCTCGAAGAGGGTCGGTGCGAGGAGGCTGATGCCGTTCTGGCCGACCCGGCCGGGCGCGCCGGCGGCGTAGTACTCCTCCTCGAAGATCAGCCACTGGAGGAGGGAGGCGCCCCGGCCGCCGTACTCCTCGGGCCAGGAGACCACCGACCAGCGGTCGGCGGCGAGCCGGCGCTCCCAGTCGCGGTGCGCGGCGAATCCCTCGCGGGTCTCCAGCGATGGGAGGGGGGCCGCGGGTACGTTCTCGGTGAGCCAGGACCGCGCTGCGGCTCGGAAGGCGTCGTCGGCGGCGGTGAAGTCGAGATCCATCAGTCGTCAACTCCCTTGACGGCGCGTCCCATTACGCTCCCGTCTGCCGGGGGCGGGGTGGGCCGTCCGCGGCATGCCGGCGCATCGCCGCGATGTCCACGCCGGCGAGCGGGTCCGCCGCGGTCTCCGCGTTGTGGGCGTGTGCGAGGTGGTGCAGCCCGAAGACCGAGTCCAGTCCGGTGTGCAGGCCCTGAAGGTCCTCGGCCTGGTTGACCGCGCGCTTGGCCAGGGCCAGTCCCAGCCGGGGCATCTCGGCGATCCGCAGCGCCAACTCGGCGGCACACTCGGCCAGTTCGGCGCGCGCCACGACGCGGTTGACCATGCCCACCTCGTACGCCCGCTGTGCGGTCATCCGGTCGCCGGTGTAGAGGAACTCCTTGGCGATCCGCGGCGGCATCACCCACGGGTGGGCGAAGTACTCCACGCCGGGGATCCCCATCCGTACGACCGGGTCGGCGAAGAAGGCGTCCTCGGAGGCGACGATCAGATCGCAGACCCAGGCGAGCATCAACCCGCCCGCCACGCAGGCCCCTTGGACGGCGGCCAGGACGGGTTTGGGCAGCTCCCGCCAGCGGCGGCACATCCCCAGGTAGACCTCGGACTCGCGGGCGAAGCGGCTCTCCGCCCCCTCCTTGTCCGAGTGATCCCACCACAGTCCCGCCGTGCGGTCGAAGGGCAGATGGGCGTCGCGTTCGGGGGTGCCGATGTCATGGCCCGCGGAGAAGTGCCGGCCCGCGCCGGCGAGCACCACGACCTGCACGTCGTTGTCGTCGGCGGCGCGGTAGAAGGCGCGGTCCAGGGCGTAGGTCATCGCGGAATTCTGGGCGTTGCGGTAGTCCGGGCGGTTCATCGTGACGGTGGCGACCGGGCCGTGCCGCTCGTAGCGCACGACGGAGGTGTCCTCGCCGGAGGTCATCGGCGACTCCTTCCCTAACAAGTGTTTGGTAGATTAATGTACGGCCATGAGCGGCGTCGAGGCCCCACCACCGCAGGGAGCTTCCGCACCGGGTACCGCGGCCGGCTGCGGGCCGGCCTCACCGGGGAGTTCGCGGACCTGCGGGGCCGCGCCGGCCCCGGTACGGAACACGGGGCGCGCCGAACTCCCCGCCCGGGAACGGCACATGGCCGCCGTACGCGAGGGCCGGACCCGCGTCGGCCGGCCCGTCGCGTACGGCGGCCGGGGGGCGCCCCCGGCCCCGCAGGTCGCGGACACCATCGCCGAGCGGGTGCTCGGCCGGCCGAAGGAGGCACCGGCATGACCCCACCGCCCTACGTACCCGGTCACGATCTGCTCGGCGGCCGGACGGCGGTCATCACCGCCGCGGCCGGGGCGGGCATCGGCGGGGGCCCCCCCCCG
>NZ_KN708638.1:7970009-7975096 GCF_000805335.1 Streptomyces sp. CT34
GACGCGCACGCCCGGCGGCTGACGGAGAGCGCGACGGCGCTGGCCGCGGAGTTCGGGGCGGACCGGGTCGCCGGACTGCCCTGCGACGTCACCGACGAGGCGCAGGTCGAGGCGCTGCTGACGCTGGCGGAGGAACGGCACGGCCGGCTCGACATCGTGGTCAACAACGCCGGGCTCGGCGGTGCCGCCGAACTCGTCGAGATGACCGACGCCCAGTGGGACAAGGTCATCGACGTCACGCTCAACGGCACCTTCCGCTGCACCCGCGCCGCGCTCCGCCGGATGCGGGCGGCGGGCGGCGGCGTGATCGTCAACAACGCCTCCGTCATCGGCTGGCGCGCCCAGCGCGGCCAGGCCCACTACGCCGCCGCCAAGGCCGGGGTGATGGCCCTCACCCGCTGCGCCGCCCTGGAGGCCGCCGACCACGGCGTACGGATCAACGCGGTCGCGCCCAGCCTCGCCATGCACCCGTACCTGGTGAAGGTCACCACGCCCGAACTGCTGGCCGAGCTCACCGCGAAGGAGGCGTTCGGCCGCTACGCCGAGCCCTGGGAGGTCGCCAACGTCATCGTCTTCCTGGCCGGCGACTACTCCTCGTACATGACGGGCGAGACCGTTTCGGTCAGCTCGCAGCATGCCTGAGCAGCGCCGCCGCGAACTCCGCGGCACCGCGGCGGAGGTGTTCGCCGCCCATCTGCAACGCCACCACCGTCCGGCAGATCGCCGACGCGGCCGGCCCGCTCGCGGGCAGCCGCTACGCCGCCTCCTGGACCGGCCGGGCGCACAGCAGAGCTCCGCCCCGAGGAGACCGCCCGCCACTACCTCTCGACGGTGCTGGACGGCATCGCCTTGCGGAGCCGACCGGCACATCCGCAGAATCAGACCAAGGAGTTCACCATGCCCGAGGCGTACATCGTCGATGCGGTCCGCACCCCGGTGGGGAAGAAGGGCGGAGGGCTCTCGGCCGTCCACCCCGCCGATCTGGGCGCCCATGTGCTGACGGCGCTGATGGCGCGTACGGGCGCCGATCCGGCCGCCGTCGAGGACGTCGTCTTCGGCTGCCTGGACACCGTCGGACCGCAGGCCGGGGACATCGCCCGGACCTGCTGGCTGGCCGCCGGGCTGCCCGAAGAGGTACCCGGGGTCACCGTCGACCGGCAGTGCGGCTCCTCCCAGCAGGCCGTGCACTTCGCCGCCCAGGGCGTGCTCTCCGGCACCCAGGACCTGGTGGTGGCGGGCGGGGTGCAGAACATGTCGCAGATCCCGATCGCCTTCGCCAGCCGCCAAGCCGCCGAGCCCCTGGGCCTCACCCAGGGCCCGTTCGCCGGCTCCGAGGGCTGGCGGGCCCGCTACGCCGATCAGCCGGTCAACCAGTTCCACGGCGCCGAACTGATCGCCACCAAGTGGGACATCTCCCGCCAGGACATGGAGCAGTTCGCGCTCCGCTCCCACGAACGGGCCATCCGCGCGATCGACGAGGGCCGCTTCGACCGCGAGATCGTCGCCTACGGTGAGGTCACCACCGACGAGGGGCCGCGCCGCACCACCACACTGGAGAAGATGGCCGCCCTGGCGCCGGTCGTCGAGGGCGGCCGGCTGACCGCTGCGGTCTCCTCACAGGTCTCCGACGGCGCGGCGGCGATGCTGCTCGCCTCGGAACGGGCGCTGGCCGAGCACGCGCTCACCCCGCGCGCCCGGATCCACCACCTCTCGGTCCGCGGCGAGGACCCGATCCGGATGCTCTCCGCGCCGATCCCCGCCACGGCGTACGCGCTGAAGAAGGCCGGGATGACCATCGACGACATCGACCTGGTGGAGATCAACGAGGCGTTCGCGCCGGTCGTCCTGGCCTGGCTGAAGGAGACCGGCGCCGACCCCGAGCGGGTCAACGTCAACGGCGGCGCCATCGCCCTCGGCCATCCGCTGGGGGCGACCGGCGTCCGGCTGATGACGACGCTGCTGAATGAACTGGAACGCACCGGAGGACGGTTCGGCCTCCAAACCATGTGCGAGGGCGGCGGCCAGGCCAACGTCACGATCATCGAACGCCTCTGAACCGCCCGGTGCGGCAGGCAGGTTACCTCCGCCGTCGGCCTGCTCGACCCCTCACCTGGGAGGCAACCGCCCGATGGTCCACGGCGTGGGAGTCAGGTGAGGGCGGGTGCCCCGCTCGGACCGGCGTCCCGTGCGCCGGGTCGCAAGGTGTCGCACCCGGAGGCGATCTCCTCACCCGCCCTCGGGTGCTCAGTCGTCGTCGAGCCCGAGGAGGTCGGCGACGCCGGGAACGCTGGTGAGGACGGTTTTGAGCGGGGGTTTACCGCCCGCAGCCCCGGCCTGGGCCGGCGCGGCCAAGCCGAAGGTGAGCAGGGTGAGCATGGCGGAGACGGTCAGGACGCGGAGATGGCGCCGCATGGCAGGTCCTTCCTCTCTTTCCGATTGCGGGCCGCGTCGGTGCGCACACGTGACATGCGTGAGGTCGTGATGCGAGCGCCGACGCGGAGTGGATTCGAGGAAGGCATTCCTCCGCGCCGGGCATATTAACGCCACGTCACCCGATGGGCGGGAGCCTTCTGTCCTCCGGCCGTGGACCGCGACCGCCCCCCCGGCGTCACAGTGCAACGCTGCTCGAACACGAGGGTGGGCCCGCCGCGGAGTGAGCAACGAGTTCCCCGGCGTCCTGGTGCAGCTGCGACGCGACGTCACCAAGGCCAACACCGATCTGGAATTCCGTCGCAGTCCTTGTGGGCACTCGGCTGCATCGATCCCAGCGGAGGCGTGCATGAGCTTCACCTTTCGGCACGGCTGAACGTCCCGATGTATGAGGGGAGTTGATGGCATGTGCGGGGCGGTCCGGGGGCCATGACGTGCGCTTCGGCACGGGGGAAGCACGGGAAACGTGCTCAGGCGGCGATACCGAGTTCGGGGTGGGCGCGGTGGACGATCGCGAGAGGCGGCCGACCGAGTCGTTCGCGGCTCAGCTTGTTCGGTAACCCGTCACCTGAACGTCCGGGACCGGTTCGCCGTCAGGTTCACCAGTAGGCCGGAACTTCCGGGCGCTGGTGTCGGTGAGGGCGATCTGCGGGGTATGCCTCAAGCTCACGACGTCTGGAGAGAGGTGACAGGATGCAGGCCAGCGTAGGCGACAGGCTCCTTGTCCACGGCAGGATCGTGGGCCAGCACGATCGGACGGCCGAGATCGTCGAGGTGCTGGGGGAAAACGGCTCGCCTCCCTACCGAGTGCGCTTCGAAGACGGGCACGAAACCGTCATGTCGCCGGGCCCGGACACCGTCGTCAGGTCCTTCCACGCCGAGGGGTAGGCAACCGGCCGCCTGTGCGTGATGACAGCGGCGGCGGCTCGTTCACAAGGGTCCTCGAACCGACTCTGCCGATTGCGGTTGAGTCGACGCGTACGGCGGCGGCTGCTATCCCCGCCGGACCAGGAGCTCGGTGTTGCGATCTGCCGCCGCACCCGCCATCTCCTCATCGACGCCGCGGCCCGTCGTGGCGGCGAGTCCGGGCGCGTTGTAGGCCAGCTCACGGTAGAGGGAGGCGAGGCCCACCGCGGAGAGGTCGTCGAAGTCCGACCGGTGCGGGGCGGCGGACTCCACGAGCGTGGTGAACAGCGACAGCGTGCCGTCATGGTTGTCGACGAGTTCGAGGAGCCGCGCGTGCTGGGGGTAGTCGACGTGGGAGGCGGTGTTGACCTCCCAGAAGGAGCGGGCCGGTGTCGGGTGCGCGTGCGGCGTGATGCGGTTGACGTGGCTGTGTCCGTTGATCCACGCGACCACGTTCGGGAACCGGCTCAGCAGGGCGATCACCTCCGCACCGTCGTGCCGGATTTCGTCGGCGCGGGCCGCGTCGGGGCGCCGGGTCATGCTCGGGCTGTGGTGGTGACTGAAGACGAGGATGTGCGGGTCGTCGACGGTGGCGTTGCGCACCAGGCGCCCGTCGGCGTCGTAGTGGCGCGCGCTGTGGGCGGCCAGCGCGCGCTCCAGCCAGCGCAGTTGCTCGGTCCCGAGCGATCCCTCGTAGTGGCCGCTGCGGTAGGTGGTGTCGATGCTGATGCCGAGGACGCCGTCCGCGATGGGGAAGGTGTAGTACATCCGCTCACCGTCCAGGTGGTTCTCGGTGTACCCGTGCCCGACCGGGCCCGCTCCGGCGTAGGCCGGGTCGAGGTGCGCCGTGAGGTAGTCGTGCGGGGTGACCAGGCGCCGGCGCGGGTCGGCGGTGACGGTCCGCGCCCGGCGGGCGTTGCGGTGCAGGATCTCCTTCAGGACGGTGCTCTTGGGGTCGTCGCCGGATTCCAGCACCTTGGCGAAGGCGGCCACGTCGGCATCCGGTACGGAGAAGAGCTTGCGCGCCCCGGTGATGTAGTCGCTCAGGAAGGGGTCCTGCGGGGCCAGGCATCCGCCCGGCAGGTCGTCGTGGTTGCCGGGCGTCGAGTACCAGGGGATGCGCAGGCCGGGGCTGGTGACGGGGCGTATCGCGGCCTCCAGGAAGCCGGGGATTCGCGGCATTCCGCGAAGTTTGTCCTGGTCGCGCAGGTCGGAGTCGGGGTGCCAGTACAGCGGGAGGCCGCAGTTCTGCACTCCCTCGTATGCGGCCGGATCGCCGGTGTTGGGTGTGATCCGGCCGCCGCTCATCAGCGTCAGGAACCACTCCAGCTCCACCGCCGAGTGGTTGTCGATGTTGTCGCCGGTCGACATCACGAAGGCCGGGGGCCGACCGGTGTGCGGTCCGCCGCCGAGCGCATTGACCTGCTCGACCAGCGAGACCGCGCCCGCCACCGACAGCGCCTCCTGACCCCGCCACGACCCGGGCGATCCGGCGCGCAGGTACTCGGTCCGCAACGGGCTCTGCACGTCGGCCACATGCAGGTCGGTGAACTGGACGAAGCACGCCAGCGCGGTCCGCCGGTCCTCGCGCCCGCTCCGGGCGGCAGCGATGTCGCCCCGCACGACCAGGGGCCATCCGGGTCCGGAGTGGATGCGCCGGTAGCCGCCGCTGCCGGTGAGCCGTGCGGTGGTCTGCAGCGTGGTGGCGCCGTACGGTGCGGCCCGCCGCACGGCGGGGCGGGGGGGGGGGG
>NZ_KN708638.1:7975106-7984599 GCF_000805335.1 Streptomyces sp. CT34
CGCCGGCCCGGGAGTGCATAGGAGGCGCCGACGGCTGCGACGGCGGCACCCGAGGTGAGGAGGAATCGACGGCGGTCGGTGGTGGTGGCAATTCCGTCCATGGGGTCCTCCGTGCAGTGGCCGGGCGCGCCCGGCCACAGGGGTGTCACCAATCGGAATTTCTCATTCCCAAGAGTGCGCGGTGCGCCTGGCCAGGAGTTGAACGCGCCCGGAACGCGGAACGCCCATCCGCCGTCGGATCGGACCGGCTGTTTCGGCCGAGGGGATCCTCGGCACGAAGCGACTGCTGTCGGGGCGGGTGTGGTACGTCCAGAGCGCAGTATCAGATCCGCTCATTCGGCCGGGTGGCCGGTGGCCGGGCGGCCCGGAGACGGTGCTGCGGTGGAGATCCGCGGACCATGCGGGTCCCCGTGAACGCGATCAGCGGCTCCCGGACCGTTGCCGCCCGCTACGCGAAGCGGGCTTACGTGTTCCACGGCGGCGTCCTGGCCGCCGTGAGCCGGCTGTGGCCTCGACATGACGAGCCCCGGATGCCACGGTCGGACCGGTAGGTGGGGCTGCGGTCAGTAGACGATCGACACGATCCGGCAGGCGGCTTCGGCCAGGTCACGGCGGCCGTTGATGCGGGCGCGAGCGAGGGCGGTCTCCGGTCGGATGCCGCGGGTGCACAGGCGCCAGGCGGTCTCCGCGTCCAGACGGACAAGGGCGGTGGGATGCGCGGTACCCGGCTCGGCCAGCGACCAGCGGGACCCGGTCGCCGTCACGGTCCAGGTGCCGCCGGCCGGGCCGTCGACCCGCATCCGGATCTGCGTGCCGACCGGCGCGTCGACCTCGTTCAGGGTGTGCGGCAGAGCCCGCATGAAGGTGTCCAGGACCACGGACAAGAACCGCGGGTCGCGGTCGGTGTCCTGGCCGACCGCGTGGCGGATCTGCTGGCGGTGAGTCCAGAACTCGGTGAACTCCCGGGCGATGTCCAGCCACATCGGCGCCGGGTCGACACCGGCCCAGGACACGCCCAGCGAAGGTGAGTTGGGGTCGGTGCTCTCGAGGAACCGGGCCACCTGCCCGCCCACCAGGCCGAGGGTGTCGGTGAGCGCGGCCGGACTGACCCGGGAGAAGGCATCGACCCATTCCTGGTTGATGCGGTGGATGAACGCCTCCAGCGTCTCGCCCGGTGCGAAGGCGGGTCCTTCCCGCTGGCCGTCGCGGTCGCGGGCAAGTCGTCCGTAGAAGTCACGCAGGAGGTGTGCGCCGAGATCACGGACGGTCCAGCCCGGCACTGCTTCCCTGTTCCAATCGCCGGGCGCCAGGCCGCGCACCGTGGCTATCAGTGCGGCGTGTTCCGGAGCGAACAGGGAGCGGGCGTCGATCGGGGTGCCGAGCCAGGAATGGCCCGGCACTTGATGCAGCCGGGAGTTCATGACCAGAGCGTGCCAACCACATGGCCCGATGGCCATCGAATATCCCCTTCGGGCCGTCCAAGGGGACCGGCCATGTCTGCACTGTCCGTGTCGTGCGGTCGGACCGACCGTGCCGAGCGCGAGCCCGAACTCATCAGGGCGCCGTCGGCCCACGACGCCTCGGACAGGCCCTAGACCTGAGCGGCCTCGGCCGGTGCCGGGTAGGGGTTGCGAAAGGTGAACGCGCCTGGTCCGGGGCCGTGTTCGCGTACCATCGCGACCCGTTCCATCGCCTCGGCGACGCTCGGGTGGTGACCCGCCGGGATCCACCACAGGGCCTGGTACGCCTCGGCCCTGCCTTGGAACCACTCGCGGCGGCGGCTCAGTACCCGCAGGTGATCGGTGTGGTACGCGAAGTTCCGAAGGGCTTCAACCGACTCCCAGACCGAGCAGTTGACCAGGAGCAGGTCGTCGTTCTCGTCGGGGCGGAGGCCGGTCGCGTCCGCGCCCTCGTCGTCGACCATGCGCCAGACGAACCCGGGGCTGCGCTCGGCAAGTGCGTTGATCTCGGGCAGTTGGGCGACGAATTCGGCCAACTCGGGGCTGTCCAGCGGGGCGACGGTACGGCCGATGTTGACCTGCGCAAGGTGAAAGCCAGTCATGGGCCCAGAATGGCCCGGCCATACCTCTATAGTCAATGGTTCTTGTTTTTAGAAAGTGTCACGCAACACCCGCCGGGACGCGGATCCATCGCCGGGGACCACTGCTCGGGTGCCAGGCCATCGAGCAGTGCGAGATTCATCCCGCAGACCAGGGCGGGGAACTCCTCGGCCAGCGTGTGGAAGGGGCAGTTGCGCAGCCGCAGCGTCTCCCCGTCCCAGAAGGGCTGGTAGCCGCGGGCCCGCAGCACCTCGACCAGGTCATCGGCAGCCGCATCCGGATGTGCCGCACCCGCGGCCCTCGCCGCGGCCTGCAACTCCCGGTCCAGGCCGGCGTTCTCCACCACCTCGGCGAGCAGTCGACCGGCCGCGTCGTAGGACCGAGGGGGGACGGACACGGCGTGCTCGCCCTCGGCGCGCCGGTACACCTTCGCCGGCCGCCCCGCCCCGGGGCCGGTGCGCCCGGACAGGCGCCGGAACGACACGGCCAGCAGCCCGGCCTCGACCAGCTTGTCCAAGTGGAAGGCGGCCAGCGATCGGGTAATCCCCGCCGCTTCCGCAGCCGCGTCGCGCCCCACCTCATCCGGGGCTGCGGCGACATGTCGATAGAGCCGACGGCGCACGGGATCACCCAACACACCCAGCGCCGCGAATGCGGAATCTTCAGCAGTCACGCGCCGATTCTATGACCAATGGGTGTATTCAAAACAGCGCCAAGTGCTCGTCCTGCGGTCACCCGACGACGGTCCGGGCCAGGAATTTCGCGACATTTCCTGCCGAATCGCGGCTGGGTGCCCGCACAGGACACCGATGGTGAAGCCTTGGTCATTGGTCATGTCATGATCCCTGACGGGACCATCCCTCTCCGACAGGACCCATTCCATGCGAACCATCAGCGTCATCACCGCCGTACACGAAGGCGGCCACCACTTCATCGGTGACACCTATGAATCCCTGCGCGAACAAAAGCTCCCGGATGACTGGCAATGGGAGTGGTGCGTGCAGGAGGACGGCACCTCGGGCATACCCGCGAAGAGCCTGCCCAGTGACCCCAGGATCAGATTCGGGACAGGGCTGCGAGCGCGCATAGCGGTAACCCGCACCCACGCCCTCGCGCGCGCGACAGGAGACCTGATCCGGACGTTGGACGCGGATGACGTGCTGCTGCCGGGCGCGCTGGAGCGGGACATCGAGACCCTGGAACGTGTTCCCTGGTGCGTATCCGCCTGCATCGACCTCCACGAGGACGGGAGCACGGCACCAGGCCCGTGCGACCCTCCGGGCGGCCCCCTGGAGCCCGCCCGCTTCCATCGCGAGGTACGGGAGCGGAACCTGTCCGTTCAGGCGACCACCTTCGCCGCTCACCGTCGCCTGGTGATGGCGCTCGGCGGCTGGCAGGCACTGTCCGGAGCCGAGACGGTTGCTCTCCTCCTTGCAGCGGAGGCTGTGGCACCCGGTGAATTCATAGCGGAGCCGAGCGTTTTCTATCGTAAGCATCCCCACCAGACGACCGCGTCCCATCACTACTGGGAACCGGCCGAAGCGGCCACGCGGATCGACGCGCTCGTACAACGCGCCGACGCCCTGCGGGAGTCGGGTTGGACGTGGCCGCAGGTACCCCGTCGCCGGCCCGCGTCCCAGGGGGAGGTGCGGGGGTGAGGGCTCGTGTCCGGCGGCTCCCGGGGGAGGGGAGGTTCCCCGTGCCGGGCCGGTTCCGGTGGGCGGTGTACGGGTAGAGGCCGCGCCAACGCCATTACGCGCGAGGAGATTTGGGGACGGTGCCGGGACCCTCAGCGGGGCAGGTCCGCCAGCGTCCGGTGTGCCTCGGCCATGATGCGGTCGATCAGCTCGGCGCAGGACGGCAGGTCCTCGATCAGTCCGGCGACCTGGCCGGAGGCCATCACGCCGAGGTCGGTGCGGCCGTCCACCATCGACGCCTTCAGCAGCATCGGGGTGTTGGCCGCCAACAGGACCTGGCTCCAGGACAGTTCCCTGCCGTTCTTCTTCATCGCCAGCCCGTCGCGGAGCAACTGGGGCCAGCTCAGCCCGGACAGTTTCCGGAACGACGCGGCGTGGCGTACGGCGGTGAGCAGCGCGGCCGTGCGGCCGGACCGCTCCAGGGCCTCGACCAGTTCGCTGCGCAGCATCCGGTGCGGCAGTCCGTCGACCTTGGTGGTGACGGTGATGTCGTTGACCGCCGCCTCCAGATAGCGGGCCTGGACGGTCCGGGGCACGGTGCTGTCGGACGTCAGCAGGAAGCGGGTGCCCATGGCGATACCGGCCGCCCCGTAGGTGAGCGCGGCGACCAGGCCGCGGCCGTCGAAGAAGCCGCCCGCGGCGATCACCGGGATGTCGACGGCGTCCACGACCTGGGGGAGCAGCACGGTGGTGGCGACGTTCCCGGTGTGGCCGCCGCCCTCGCCGCCCTGGACGACGACCGCGTCGGCTCCCCAGGACGCGACCTTCTCGGCGTGCCGGCGGGCCCCGATGGAGGGGATGACGACCACGCCCGCGTCCTTGAGCCGGGCGATCAGCTTTTTCGAGGGCGCCAGCGCGAACGAGGCGACGCGTACGCGCTCGGAGACGATGATGCCGACACGCTCGGCCGCGTCGCCCGCGTCCGCCCGCAGATTGACGCCGAAGGGCCGATCCGTACGGGACTTGACCTCGCGGATCGCGGAGCGCAGTTGAACGGGTGTCATGGTCGCCGAGGCGAGGATGCCCAGCGCGCCCGCGTCGGCCGCGGCCGAGACCAGCCGGGGGCCCGCCACCCAGCCCATGCCGGTCTGCACGATCGGATGCCGTACGCCGACCAGCTCGGTCAGCGGTGTGGCGAGGGGCGGCGGGGCGCCGGCGCTCATGACGGCACCTCGCGGTCGCGTAGTCCCTGCGGATCGATGACCTCGCGGATCAGGCGCAGTTCGGCGCCGGTCGGCTCGCGTGTGCGGGGGACCTGTTCGGGGACGGTGAGTGCGAAGCCGGTCGCCTGCCGGACCTCCTCGGCCGTGACGCCGGGGTGCAGGGAGGCGAGCCGCATGGTGCGGTCCGGGGTGGCGAAGTCGAGGACGCAGAGGTTGCTCACCACCCGCGGGATGCGGTGATAGCGGGTCGCGGACGGGCCGGCGGCGGCTGCGCTGTCGTATCCGACGCCGCTGATCATGTCGACCCGCTCGACGAAGACCCGGGGCGAATGCCGGGGTACCCAGTAACTGACGGGATTGTTCAGGGTGTTGACGGGGGCGCCGCGCACCCCCAGCAGCTGGCGGGTGGGCCGCTGCCAGTCACCGATGCAGGAGATGTTCTGGTTGCCGAAGCGGTCCAGCTGACCGGCGCCCATCATCACGTGCCGCCGGCCGCCGGTGACCATGGTCAGGTGCCGGCGGTACGGCAGCCAGCCCTCGGGCTCGCCGTCGAGGCCGACGAGCATCGCCTCGCCGTCGGTGAGCAGCAGGTCGGGGGAGAAGGTGTGCTTGGCGAGCCGGGCGCCGATGGACGGGATGGTGCCCATCGGGCTGGCGAGCACCTCGCCGTTGTCGCGCCAGGCGTCCGCGCAGGCGATCACGCAGTATTCGGCGCGGCTGGCGGTGGCGGCCGGTCCCGTGGTCGTGGCCGTGGTCACTTCTGCTCCTCCTTCGTCGTCCGCTCCTCGTGCCAGGTCCGGACGGCGGAGCGGTAGGTCTGCTCGTCGCCGTGCAGGAACCGTGCGGCGAACTCCGGCCAGGGCGTGGTCGCGTAGAGCTTCTGGAAGGGCTCGTCGCGGCCGTACTCCGGGACGCAGGAGGTGAAGTGCGCGCCGTGCGGGGTCTCCACGACTCCGGTGACCGCATGCCGTTTGACGAGGAGGGTCTGCGGTGCGGCGTCCCGGAAGCCGCCGGCGGCGACGAGCCGCTCGCAGGAGACGTACGCCGCTTCGGCTGCCTCGCAGAAGAGATCGTCGAAGTACGGGTCGGGGCCCAGGTATTGGCCGTTGCCGAGCCGGTCGGCGCGGTTGAGGTGCACCAGCGCCGCGTCCATGCGCAGCGCCGGCATCGCCACGAAGGTCTCGCCGTCCTCGTACGGGGAGGTGACCGTCTTCAGGCCGGGGTTGACCCGCATGACGTCGGAGCCGAGGCCGGCGCGCACGGGGAGGAACGGCAGCCGGTTCGCGGCGGCGTGCAGCCCCCACATGAACATCGCCTCGTCGACCTCCGTCAGGGCGAACGAGCCGGCCTGGCGGGCCGCGCGGAAATGGGGTTCGAGGGGGATGGAGTCGAGGGTCGCAAAAGGGGCGATCAGCTTGCGGATCTTTCCGGCGGCGGCGAGCAGGCCGACGTCCGGACCGCCGTAGGAGACCACGGTGAGATCGGTGATCTCGGACCGGAGCAGCGCCCGCACCAGGGCCATCGGCTTGCGGCGCGACCCCCACCCGCCGATACCGAGAGTCATCCCGCTGCGCAGCCGTGCGATCACGTCGTCGGGAGTCATGGTCTTGTCGGTCACGGGTCAGTCCTCTCTGCTGTCCGCCGCTTCCGGGGGCCGGCCGAAGGTGTCGCGGACCCGGTCGGCGACCCCGCCGAGGTTCGCCTCGAAGGTGAAGCCCTGCTCGAAGCGGTAGCTGCGGCGGACGTCGACGGGGTCGATGCCGTTGATGGCGGCCTTGGCGAGCCGGATCAGCGAGCCGTCCTTGCGGGCGATCTCGCGGGCCAACTCCAGTGCGGCCTCGTGCAGTTCGCAGCGTCGTACCACCTTCCAGACCGAGCCGTGCGCATGCAGTTCGGCGGCCGTGGCGGTGCGCGAGGTGTAGTACAGCGCCCGCATCAGATGCTGCGGGACCAGCCGGGCGAGATGGGTGGCCGCACCCAGGGCGCCGCGGTCCAGCTCCGGCAGGCCGAAGGTCGCCTCCTCGCTGGCCACGACGGCGTCCGCGTTGCCGGCCAGGCCGATCCCGCCGCCCAGGCAGAAGCCGTGGACGGCGGCGACCACCGGCACCTCGCATTCGTAGACCGCGGCGAACGCCTCGGCGCAGCCGCGGTTGGCGCCGATCAGGGCGGCGTGGCCGCCCGCCGCGGTGTCCCGCTGCATCTCCTTGATGTCGACTCCGGCGTTGAAGCCGCGGCCCGCGGCGGCCAGCACGACGCAGCGGACGCCGGGGTCGCGGCCGGTCGCCCGTACGGCGTCGGCGAGGTCGTACCAGCCCTGTACGGGCAGGGCGTTGACCGGGGGGAAGTCCACGGTCACGACCGCGATGCCCTGGTCCGGCCCGGTGGTGGAGACACCCATGAGCAGATCAGCTACCTTTCCACCAAGCGTTTGTTAGGTAGCGAAGTTAGCAGCGGATCGCGCGCTGCGGGAGGTGCCCGTTGCCCCTGACCCTCGATCTGACCGGACAGGTCGCCGTCGTCACCGGCGGCACCCGGGGCGTCGGCGCCGGCATCGCCCGCGCCTTCCTCCGGGCCGGCGCGGAGGTCGTCATCTGCGCCCGCCGGCCACCGGACGCCCCGGTCACCGCGGACGGCGGAACAGCCCGCTTCCGCCCCCTCGACCTGCGCGACCCGCCCGCCGTACGGGAGTTCTTCGCCGACGTCGCAGCCGAGCACGGCCGGCTGGACTGCCTGGTCAACAACGCCGGCGGCACCCCCTACCGGCTGCTCGGCGAGACCGATGCCGAACGGCACGCCCGTGTCATGGAGTTGAACCTCACCGCACCGCTGACCGCCTCGCTCGCCGCGTACGCGGTGATGCGCCGCCAGCCGCACGGCGGTTCGGTGCTCATGATCGGCAGTGTCAGCGGCACCCGCCCCTCGCCCGGATCCGCCGCCTACGGTGCGGCCAAGGCGGGCCTGGACAACCTCGCCCGCTCGATGGCCGTCGAATGGGCGCCCGCGGTGCGGGTCAACACCGTCGTCCCGGGCATGGTGCGGACCGAACTCACCGTGCTGCACTACGGCGACGCGGCGGGCCTCGCCGCCGTCGGCGCGACCGTACCGCTCGGCCGGCTCGCCGAACCCGCCGAGATCGGCGATGCCTGCGTCTTCCTCGCCTCCGACCGCGCCCGCTACCTCAGCGGCGCCAGCCTGCTGGTCCACGGCGGCGGGGAGCGCCCCGCCTTCCTCGACGCCGCCACCGTCAACCACCCCAAGGAGCCCTGAGATGACCGGAATCTGCACCGGACGCGTCGCCGTCGTCACCGGCGCCGGCCGCGGCCTGGGCCGCGCCCACGCCCTGGCCCTCGCCGCCGAGGGGGCCCGGGTGGTGGTCAACGACCTCGGGGTGGCGGCGGACGGCGCCGGGGCCTCGGCCGGGCCCGCCCGGCAGGTCGTCGAGGAGATCCGCGCCCGCGGCGGCGAGGCCGTCGCGCACACCGGCGACATCACCACCGGCGAAGGCGCCGGCTCGCTGATCGCCACCGCCCTGGACTCCTTCGGCCGGCTGGACAGCCTGGTCAACAACGCCGGTTTCCTGCGCGACCGGATGCTGGTCAACCTGGACGAGGACGACTGGGACGCCGTCCTGCGCGTCCACCTCACGGGCCACTTCCTGCCGCTCCGGCACGCCGCCGCCCACTGGCGCGCCGAGGCCAAGGCCGGGCGGACGCCCGACGCCCGGGTCGTCAACACCAGCTCCGGCGCCGGTCTGTTGGGCAGCGTCGGCCAGGGCAACTACTCCGCGGCCAAGGCCGGCATCCTCGGCCTGACCCTCGTCGCCGCCGCCGAACTCGGCCGCTACGGCGTCCAGGTCAACGCCATCGCCCCGGCCGCCCGTACCCGCATGACCGAGCAGACCTTCGCCGACAGCATGGCGGCACCCGCCGAGGGGGAGTTCGACGCCATGGCCCCGGAGAACGTCTCCCCCCTGGTGGTCTGGCTCTCCGCCGCCGACAGCGCCCGTGTCACCGGCCGGGTCTTCGAGACGGAGGGCGGGCGGATCACGGTCATGGAGGGCTGGCGGCCCGGCCCCACCGCCGACAAGGGCGCCCGCCGGACCCCGGTCGAGGCGGGGGGGACCGCCCGCAAGCTGCTCGCCGCCGCGGAGCCTGCGTGGCCGGTGTATGGCACCCACTGACCGGTTCGCTGCGCTTTGCCGGCTTCCCACGTTGTCGGCCGTCCCGCCGTGCGCCTGCGGCGGGGCGGCTTCCCACGTTGCCGAGTGCGGCGCCGTTGCGCCTGCGGCGGGCGGTGCCGCTGCGCGGGGCTTTCGGGGTGCGGTGGCGGTCCTCCGGGGGGGTGTGCCGGACTGCTTCGCTTTACGTCCGGCACACCACCCCCTCCGGCCCGCCCCCTCCCGTGGAGGGGTGGGAAAAACCGGTGGGTGGGAGCTGGGGGGTCCCGTAACGGTCGCTTCCTGGCGGTGGGCCACCCCTCAACTCACCACGTGCGCTGACCCACTCACCCGGACCACCGGCTACCTGGTTTCCCACCCACAACGGGAGGGGGCGGGCCGGAGGGGCAGGGGGGG
>NZ_KN708638.1:7984710-7992558 GCF_000805335.1 Streptomyces sp. CT34
GCCGCAGGCGCAACGGCGGGATCGTCGACAACGTCGGGCGGGGCAAAGCGCAGCGAACGGGTGGGCAAGCGGCACAGCGCAGCGGAAAGTTGCGCCGGTGCCACCGTACGGTGCCGGGAACCGGCGCCGTGACCCGGTGGCCGGGCGAGCGCGACACAGCCGGTCGCGGCGAGCAGCAGACCGGACACGAGGGCGAGGACAAGAGAGCGGCTCACGGTGTCACCGTGGAGGAGGCACGGTCGAGGTCCAAGCGACGCGCCGTGGGGTCACGCGGACGAACGACAGCGGGCGTCCCCTTGCCCGACGGAGCCGGGCGGCCAGGCCGTCCCCCGGTTAGCGTCGACGGGGACGAGGA
Source organism: Streptomyces sp. CT34 (assembly GCF_000805335.1). Taxonomy (GTDB): domain Bacteria; phylum Actinomycetota; class Actinomycetes; order Streptomycetales; family Streptomycetaceae; genus Streptomyces. The sequence continues at coordinate 7,985,066 of NZ_KN708638.1, forward strand.
GGTGGGCGGGTGGCCACGTGGGCGGCCGTGGTGTTCGCGTTTCTCGCCGCGGCCTGCAACGCGCTCTCCACGGTGCTCCAGCGGCGCGCGGCACGCACCGTACCGGTCTCCGGACGGCTGCGGCTCGGCCTGTTCGCCGATCTGCTGCACCGCTCGGTGTGGCTCGCCGGGATGCTGATGGTGCTGCCGGCGGCCGGCTTCCAGGCATTGGCGCTGTCGTTGGGTGCGCTGTCGGTGGTGCAGCCGATCTTCGTGCTGGAGTTGCCGCTGGCGCTGCTGATCGGGCGCCCGCTGCTGGGCCGGCGGGGCTCCCGCCGCGGCTGGGGGGGCGTCGGGCTGCTCGTCGTCGGGCTGGTGACGGCGCTGGCCGCCGCCGCGCCCGACGCCGGCCGCGACCACGCTCCGCTCAGCCGCTGGGTGCCCGCCCTGGTCGTGTGCGCCGCGGTGATCACCACCACCGTCGGTGCGGGGCTGCGCCGCGGGGCCGGCAGCGTACGCGCCGCCGGCTTCGGGGCCGCCACGGCCGTGGCGTACGCGCTGACGGCCGCCCTGTTGAAGGACTCCGCCCACATCTGGCGGGCCGCCGGCCCCGCCGAGTTCTTCCTGTCCTGGCAGACCTACGGCTTCGCACTGGTCGGCGTGCTGGCGCTGTTCCTCATGGGGAACGCCATGCAGTCGGGCCCGCTGACCGCCTCCCAGCCGGTACTCACCCTCGGCGATGCGCTGGTCAGCCTCTCGCTGGGGGTGACGCTCTTCGACGAGCGGGTGCGGGTGGGGTGGTGGCTGCTCCTGGAGGGCCTGGGCGCCGGACTGGTCCTGTGGGGCGCGGTGTTGCTCTCCCGGGTCGTGGCCTGGGACGTGGCGACCGGTCAGGCCACCGGCCCGTCGCCGGATCTTCCTGGCCCGCCCGGCTGAGTCGCGCGGTCGCCGGCGGGTACCGGCAGCCGGTCAGCGCACGTACGCCGGTGCCACCGCCGACGTCATCAGCCGGCGGGCCGCTCCCGAACCGTTCGCCGGGACGGTCCACAGATCCGAGCCGTAGTCCCCGGGCAGGGCGTAGACCAGGGTCGCGTCGTCGGCCCACAGCGCCTGGTCGTCGATGTTGCGGTGCTCGGCGGTGGCGGTCTCCGCCATGGTGCGCAGGTCGAGGACGTACAGCCGCCACGGGGCGTCCGGGGAGGCGCCGGGGGCGCGCTTCTTGTAGGCGATGCGGGTGCCGTCGGGGGAGAGGGAGGGGCATTCCACGTTGCGGTGCAGGGTGGTCAGCGTGCGGGCCGTGGCATCGCCCCGCACGAGATACGTCCGGCCGCCGGTCGCCAGGGTGGCGTAGAAGCGGGTGTCATCGGCGAAGGTGACGCCCCAGACGTTGATGTCCGAGGCGTGGTACGGCCGGCCGTCCTGGATGACGGCGTACCGCTCCAGGTTGTCGTCGATCGCCCAGGTGCGGGTGTCGACGATGGCCGTGCGGGTGGAGAAGTTGGTGCCCGCGTACGAGTCGCCGCTGACGAAGACCGTCCAGGCGACCCGGTGCCCGGAGGGCGAGACCCGCGCCCGGGTGGGGATCCCGGCCGCCGGGAAGCGGTGCAGCTCGTGCAACCGCGCGTCGAGTACCACGGCCCGGTAGGTGTCCTCCAGGGCACCGTGCACGGCCTGGAGGCAGATGGCGGTCCCGGCGGCGGCGTGGAAGCGCAGGCAGGTGACGCCGGAGGCGGTGCGCGGGCCCCGCGGACGGTCGGTGGGCACGCTCGCGATCTCGTCGCGGTGCGGCCCCCATGCCAGGTTGCGGACCAGCAGCCGGCGGCCGGTGCCCGGCCGGAGTGAGACGCTGCCGGCGTGCACGGCCGGGCCGCCGGCCTGCTCGCGGTCGCGGCTGCCGGAGCGGTCGGCGGCCCGCAGCACCGCCGCGGCGCCGACCGCCCCGAGCAGCAGCACGGCGGCCAACAGGACTGCCAGACGGGACCGTTGGGTCATCCGGACACCTCGTCGCCGGTTCGGCGGTCGTCGTCGTTCCCCTCCGGCGCGGCCTCGGCGGTCCGCAGTACCCGGGCCGCGACGACGGCGCCGACGGCCAGTCCCGCCGCGGTCACCGCGAGCGCGGCCCGCCCGTCCCACAGGCTCCAGGCCGCGCCGAACGCCACGGAGCAGACGAACCGGGCGAGTGCCTGGCCGGTGCCCACCAGCGCCTGCCCGGCGCCCTGATGCCCGGCCGGGACGGCCCCCGCGGTGGCGGCGGCCAGCACCCCGTCGGTGGCCGCGTAGAAGGCGCCGTGCAGCACCAGCACCGCGACCACGGCCGGGGCGCCGCCCAACGGGGAGAGCACCAGCCCGTAGGCGAGCAGCAGTGCGCCGTGCCCGGCCAGGAACAGCCGGCGGCGGCCGGTGCGGTCGGCGAGCGCGCCCAGCGGGACGGCGAGCAGCAGGAACACCGCCGCGGTGCCGAGCGGCAGCAGCGGGAACAGGTGGGCGGGCACGTCCAGTTCGCGCTGGAGGAGGAGGTAGAGGAAGGAGTCGCTGACGGTGGTGAGCCCGAGGAGCGCGGCGCACAGCGTGAGCCGGCGCAGCGCGGGGCGGCGCAGCAGGCCCAGTGAGTCGCGCAGCGCGGGACGGGCGGCGGTGGGCCCGGCGTCCGTACCCCCGGCCCGGCCGGGCACGAACAGCACCAGCACCAGCACGCCCAGCGCCGCCACGCAGCCGCTGACCGTGAACACCGCGTCATAGCCGTCGACGGTGGCCCGCAGCACCGCGAACGCGGCCAGCGGCCCGAGCAGCGCCCCGGTGGTGTCCATGGCGCGGTGCACGCCGAAGGCCCGGCCCCGGTGCTCGGGCCGGGTGGCCAGCGAGATCATCGCGTCCCGGGGCGCGGTGCGCAGCCCCTTGCCGGTGCGGTCGGCGGCCAGTACGGCGCTGATGACGGGCAGTCCGTGGGCGACCAGCAGCAGCGGTTTGCACACCGCCGACAGGCCGTAGCCGAGCCCGGCCACCACCTTGTGCCGCCGGCCGCCGCCGTCCGCGAGGTGGCCGCCGGCCAGCCGGACCAGCGCGCCCACACCGTTGTTGATGCCGTCCAGCAGCCCGAAGCCGAGCGGGGACAGCCCGAGTGCGGTGACGACGTACAGCGGCAGCACCGCGTTGATCATCTCCGCCGAGACATCGGTGATCAGGCTGACCGCGCCGAGCGCGAGGACCGTCCCGGGCACCGCAGCCCGCCGCCCCGGACGGATGCTGCCCGGGGCGGCGGCTGCGGCGCCGGCGGTGTCGCGCGCGGTTCCGTTGCGGGAGTCCGCGAGGTACACGGGCCTCAGTTCCAGATGCCGCTGATGTCGGACGCCGAGGCGGCGTTGCCCGCGTGGCTGGAGAGCCCGGACAGGTCCTCCAGCGTACGGAGCACGTTGTAGTGGTTGTACTTGGTGCCGCTGGTGCTGCCGGGCGCCACGTGCTGCCCGTAGAGCAGGGTCGGAATGCGGTTGCCGGACAGTCGGTTGTCCTCGTCGAAGGTGATCGCGAGGATGCTGTTGTGGCTCCTGGCCCAGTCCGCGTAGGCGCTCAGGTTGTCCTTCAGCCAGCTGTCGCCGGTGGACACCGAGCAGTCGTGCATGTCGTCGCAGAGGTTCGGGATGACGAACGAGACCTTCGGCAGTGTGCTGTAGTCACTGGGGAACTGATCCATCGTCATGGCCGTGTCGGTCGGCACGTTCGAGAAGCCGAACCACGGGTTGTGCTTCTGCGCGTAGTCTCCGCTGCTGCAGGTCGTCGAACCCTGGCTCGGCAGCGACTCGTTGTAGCTCGCCCAGCTCTTGCCGGCGGCGATCAGCTCGGAGGCGAGGTTGGGCGCGGACATCGACCCGACGTCGACACAACTGTCGTCCGTGCGCCCCTGGTTGGAGCCGGAGAACAGCATGTAGTAGTTCGGCTCGCTGGGGTGGGTGAGCGCGTATGACTGGGTGAGGTCGGCGCCGCCCGCCTTGAGGCTGTTCAGGTACGGCGCACCGGAGTTGCCGATCACCTGGCCGTAGGCGCGGTTCTCCATCACCACCACGACCACGTGGTCGGGCGACGGGAGCCCGGCGGCCTGCGCGGACGCGGTGGACCCGGTGGTGGCCCACAGCGCCGCCGACGTGGCGGCGACGGCCACCGCACCGGCCAGCGCGGTCAGGGTGCGCCGGTTGCGCTTGCGTGCCTTGGCTGCGGTCATGACTGTCCTCCGGACAGGAGTGACGAGTGGGGGAGGGAGCGCGGTAACCCTAGAAGCCGCCGGATGGACTCGGCCGCGTCTGCCGGGTGAAGAACTGGCGAACAGATGAACGATGGTCCCTGCCCAATTGGCCGACCGCACAGGGTAATTCAGGCCAGGGTCATCGTTTCCGGTCACCCACCCCCGAGGTGTTTGCGGTCACCCCCGGAGCAGCGCCGCCCCCAGTGACCGCAGTGTGTGGTGGACGTGGCCGCCCGCGCGGTGCGAGGAGATCAGGCCGGCCTCCCGGAGGATGGCCGTGTGGTGGGTGGCCGTGGCGGGTGAGACGTTCAGCCGCCGGGCCAGTTCGGAGGTGGTGCAGCCGGCCGCGACCACCTCCAGCGCCGCCGCCCGGGTGTTGCCCAGCAGCGCGGCGCACGGGCTCTTGGTGGCGCCCCGGGCACGGTGGGGGGCGTCGCTCGCCCAACCCGGACTGTGCTCGATCGGATGGACCAGCACCGGCGGCAGCTCCGGTTCCCGCAGCATGACGGGGGAGTGCCGGCAGAAGAAGGACGGGATCAGCCGCAGTCCGCGCCCGTCGAGCCGGATGTCCCGATCCAGGCGCCCGGTGCGCCACTCCAGTACGGGCGGCGCCCACCGCAGCTTCGGGTGCAGTGTGCTCAGCAGCCGCTCCACGCCGCCCTGGAGGGCCCGGATGCGCAGCGACCGGTCCGCCTCCGCATGGCTGCCGATACAGGGTTCGTACGGCCGGATGGCCACCGCGTGGTAATCCCGCACCGCCGACGCCATCGACGGCAGGTCGCGGGTGGTCAACTCCCGTACCCACAAGGGGGCACGGTGCTCGTTCGCGAACCGTTCGAGGTCCGTCCGGAGGCGGCCCTGCGGGGTGCCTGCCAGGCTCTCCAGTCCCTGTTCCAGCCCGTGCTCCGGGCTGTGGCCGGAGGTGTCGGGTGTCAGGAAGTCGGGACTGTAGCCGCGTGGTGGCGCGAGCGCGAGCAGCCCGCGGGCCGGCCCGGCCAGCCGCGGCAGCGTCCGCCGCCGCCACAGTGCGAACGCCGGTGCCCCGTCGCGGTGTTGGAGTGCGTGCAGACTGAGCAGCACCTCCCACATCGGGTCGGGCCGCTCGGCGACGCTGGTCCTGGCGAGATCTTCCACGCCGAAATGTATGCGCACGGACATCCGTGCTCCCCCGTTCCCCCGGGTATGCGGCACGGCCGGACGGCGGTGCCCTACCTGTTGCCAGCGTACGGAGCGGAAGTACGCGGTCAAGGAACCCGCCCGCTACCTGCGGGTCGGTTTCCGAGCTGCGCAATTCGACCGTGTTCAAAGGCGGTTGAAGCATCCCGGACGGGCGGCGAGGGTGGGCGGCGTGTCATCGGGCTCACCGTCTCGCACACCGGCATCCGCATGCGGACCGCCGCCTGACGGGACGTGAGGAACGCCGAAAACGGGGGATCACCACACTATGCCGAATCTGACATGGCTGGCCGACGTGCTCAGGAAGGACGGCCTGCGCGTCCAGGAGGAGGACGGCTGGCAGGGCCGCGGCCACGGCGAGATGCAGGACATCCGCGGCGTCCTGCTGCACCACACCGCGGGACCGGCGCAGGGCAACTACCCCAGCCTGGCCCGCGTCCGGGACGGCGACGCGAGCCTGCCCGGTCCGCTGGCCCAGCTCGGGCTGGCCCGCGACGGGACCTGGATCGTCATCGCCGCCGGAGTGGCCTGGCACGCGGGCCAGGGCGGGCCCTGGCTCAACGTCCCCAAGGACAACGCCAATCCGTACCTGATCGGGGTCGAGGCGGAGTCCGTCGGCAGCCGGTTCGACTGGACCGACGCCCAGCTCGACGCCTATCCGCGCGGTGTCGCGGCGCTGCTCCGGTACGCGAACCTGCCCGCCGAACGCGCCATCGGCCACAAGGAATGGGCGCCCGGCCGCAAGGTCGACCCGGCCTTCTGGCCGGGCGACATGGACGGCTTCCGCGACAGCGTCCGGAAGATCCTGGGCGGCCGGCAGCCCGCGCCGCCCCCACCTCCTCCGGGCCAGGGCGCGGACTTCAGTACCTGGGGTGTGGGCGTGCGCGTGCGCAAGGAGGCCAAGTTGAGCGCTGAGGTGGTGCAGACACTGAACGCGCCGACGCCGGTACATGTCGACTTCCAGGTGCGCGGCGACCTGGTGGTGGCGGAGGGGCTGAGCAACCCGTTCTGGGCGCACGTCCCGGCCCTGAACGGCTTCCTCTCCAACATCTTCATCAACAACCGGGAGGCGTTCCTGCCGGGCGTCCCCCTGCACTGAGCCATGGCACCCACCAGCTTGCGCGCCCGGCTCGCCCGCCGGCTGCCGGGCCGCCGCGCGTCCCGGCCACCGGACGACACGCCGAACGGCACGCCGGGCGACAGCGACACACCGGACGGCACGCCGGACGACGACACTCCGCACGACCCGGCACCGCACGACGGAACAGCGCGGCACGCGACAGAGCAGCACCACACACCGCAGCACGACACACCGCACGAGCACCCACGGGGGAACCACATGGCATACGACATCGAGGTGGCCAAGGCCATCCACCGCGTCGGCAAGCGGCTCCAGGTCGACGACAAGGTCATGCTGGCCGCTTTCGAGACCGGCATCGTCGAGTCGGGGATGCGCAACCTGCCCTACGGAGACCAGGATTCGCTGGGCGTCTTCCAGCAGCGCCCGTCCCAGGGATGGGGCACCCCGGAAGAGATCATGAACCCGGAGCACGCGGCCCAGTCGTTCTTCGAGCGCGCCGTCGACAGCGACCGCAACGACCCCGGCCAGAGCGCCGGCCACCTCGCGCAGAGCGTGCAGCGGTCGGCCTACCCGGACAAGTACGACCAGCAGGAGGACGAAGCCAGGAAGCTGATCGCCCAGGTCGAGGCGGCCGGTGACGGCGGCACCCCGCCTCCGCCTCCGGGCGAGGGCGCGGACTTCACCACCTGGGGTGTGGGCGTGCGCGTGCGCAAGGAGGCCAAGTTGAGCGCTGAGGTGGTGCAGACGCTGAACGCGCCGACGCCGGTGCACGTCGACTTCCAGGTCCAGGGCGACCTGGTGGTGGCGGAGGGACTGAGCAACCCGTACTGGGCGCATGTCCCGGCCCTGAACGGCTTCGTCTCCAACATCTTCATCCACACCCCGGCGGCCTTCCTGCCGGGCGTTCCGCTGCACTGACGAGGGGCACTCCCGACGAGGGGTGCGGACCGCCCGGACCCGGGCTTCCGGGGCCGGGCGGTCCGGGGGCCGTCAGGCCGTGGGCCTGGGGGGCGGTGCGGCCGG
>NZ_KN708638.1:7992568-8002696 GCF_000805335.1 Streptomyces sp. CT34
GGGGTGCGGTGCGGCCGGCGTGTCGCCGCGCACCGCGTGCAGGTACAGCAGCGCCGTGTCGAAGGTGAAGTACGCGCTGTACGAGATGTCCGGCGTGTCGCCGCCGGTGTGGTAGCCGCCGATGACACCGATCAACGCGTAGCCGCGGAAGTCCCGTACCAGGAAGGGCCCGCCGGAGGTGCCGCCGATGTAGCCGGCGCACGCGATCTCCAGGAAGTCGCCCGGGACGGCCGGGTCGGTGCTCGTGTAGCGGTGGGTGGCGGAGGTGCAGTCCAGCGGCTTGGGGTAGGTGACGTCGCTGCTGCCCGGGTAGCCGATGAGCCGTACGTCGTGGTGGACGTAGCCGGGGTAGGGCACCAGGTCGAAGCCGCCGGTCACCTCCTGGACCTCGGCCCCGTCCTCACGCGCGGCGACCTGGACGACCGCGTAGTCCCAGCGGGCACCTCCGTCCGTCCCCAGGTCGTAGAGGTGCTGGTCGAGATAGATCCGCTCGACGGGGTAGATGCCGTGCGGCTTGAGCCCGTCGTGGTACTGCGGCACGAACGACAGGTACTTCTTCGGGTCGGGGGAGAGCAGACAGTGCCCGGCGGTGACGACGAGGTCGCGGTGCGGGCTGCGGACCACCGTCCCGCCGCAGAAGCGGCCGATGTTGTGGCCGTCCGTCCAGAAGAACGTGCCCACCTGCGGGAGCCCGTCGAAGGGGTGGCTGGGCGGTACCGGCGTTCCGGCGGCCTTCGGGGCGGGCCAACTCGCCTTCACCGCGACCGGTTCGGCGGCCTCCATGCGATGCGCGGTCCAGTAGCGGTCGACCACCGACGCGGGGGAGCCGGGGCCGCCCGCGGCGTGCGCGAGCGGTGCCGGCAGGACGGTCAGCGGCAGAACGAGCAGCAGCGCGGCGAGCAGTAACCGCGCGAGGCGGCCGGGTGCGGGAAGGGGTCTGCCCATGGTCGTGTTCCTTTCGAGGTCACGTCATACGGCGTACGGCGAGGAACGAACGAGAGGCTGCGCGAGACGGGGCGAGGTGCGAGGTGCCATGGCGAACCGACACGTGGTCAGCCGGTACCGAGGTCAACTGACAGGGTGGTGAGGCGAACCGGAGGTCAACTGACAGAGTGGTTAGCCGACATGGTCGTACGGCGAACGACGGCTGACCAGATGGACGTCATCGCTCCCCTTCCGTTTCCTTCGCCGTTCCGCGGAGTTCCGCGAGAATGCGCGCGCGGTCCTCGTCCAGCGCCGGCACCCGGTCCATACGGGGCTCCCGCCCGGCGACGGTGACCGGCGGCAGCAGCGCGTCGAGCGGGCCCACGGGGGAGTCCACGGTCCGCCAGCGGTCCCGCGCGGCGAGCTGCGGATGCGCCGCGAACCCCGCGACGTCCCGCAGCCGGCCGTGCGCGATCCGCGCCGCTTCCAGCCGCTGCTCGACCTCCTCCGCCGCCATCGTGCCGAACCGCTCCTCGATCCGCTCCCGCAGGACCTCCCGGTTCGCCACCCGTTCGGAGTTCCGGGCGAACCGCGGATCGGCCGCCAGCTCCGGCAGTTCCAGCACCCGGGTACAGAACTCCGCCCACTCCCGCTCGTTCTGGATGCTCAGGAAGACCTGCGCCCCCGCCGCCGCCCGGTACGGCCCGTACGGGGCGATGGCGGCGTGCTCGGCGCCCGAGCGCGGCGGCTGGCTGCCGCCGTAGCGGGTGAAGTACTCCGGGTACCCCATCCATTCGCCCAGCGCCTCCAGCATCGACACCTCGAAGGAGCCGCCCCGCCCGGTGCGCTCGCGCTCGTAGAGGGCGGTGAGGATCCCGCTGTACGCGTACATCCCGGCGGCGATGTCGGCCACCGCGATCCCGATCTTGGCCGGCGCCTCCTCCGTACCGGTCAGCGACATCACCCCCGCCTCGCACTGCACCAGCAGGTCGTACGCCTTCTTGTGCTCGTACGGCCCGCCGGACCCGTAGCCCGAGATACCGCACACCACCAGCCGCGGATCGCCCTGGCACAGCGTGGCGGCGTCGAGCCCCAGCCGCCGCGCCGCGCCCGGCGCGAGGTTCTGCACGAAGACGTCGGCCCGTGCGATGAGCTCCCGCAGCACCCCGGCGTCCGCGGCGTCCTTCATGTCGAGCGCGATCGACTCCTTGTTGCGGTTCAGCCAGACGAAGTGGCTGGACATCCCGCGCACCGTCTCGTCGTAGCCGCGGGCGAAGTCGCCCGTACCGGGGCGTTCCACCTTGATGACCCGGGCGCCGAGGTCGGCGAGCTGGCGGGTGGCGAACGGTGCCGCCACCGCCTGTTCGACGGAGACCACGGTGATGCCGTCCAGAGGGAGCATAGGAGGACCTTTCCGAGAGAACCGGGGCGTGGACGCGAGGAGCGGCGGGGTACCTATGCCTCCGTGGATCCGCACCTGCCGCCCCATCGAACCCCACCCGCCCACCGGACGGGATCTCGCGGTCCGCTCGCCCGTACCCCCCGCACCCCGCAGGAGTCACCATGACCGTGGACCGGCACGGACACACCATGACCGACACCGGCGCCGAGGCCCTGCGCCACTACGAACAGGCCCTGGACGACCTGCTGTTCTTCCGCCCCAGGATCATCGACACCACACAGGCGCTGCTGGCCGCCGCGCCCCGCTCGCCCATGGGCCAGGCCCTCGCCGCCTACCTGGGCGTCCTGGGCACCGAGGAGAAGGACGCGGACCGGGCCCACGAGCGGTTCAGCCGCTTCCGCGCGGACCTGGACGCCGACCGCCTCACCCCGCGCGAGCGCATGCACATCGCCGCCGCGACCGCCTGGCTCGACGGCGACTACCGCACCGCGGGCCGCGTCCTCGGCGAGATCTCGGTCGCCCACCCCCGCGACCTGCTGGCGCTGTTCGCCGGGCACCACCACGACTTCCTCACCGGCGACGCGCAGCGCCTGCGCGACCGGGTCGGCGGCGCGCTGGACGCCTGGGACGAGGACGATCCGCACCGCGCCCCGCTGCTCGGCATGTACGCCTTCGGCCTGGAGGAGACCGGGCACTACGAGCACGCCGAGCAGATCGGCCGGGCCGCCCTCGACCGCCATCCGCACGACGTATGGGCCATCCACGGCGTGGTGCACACCTACGAGATGCGCGGCCGGTTCGCCGACGGCATCCGCTTCCTGGACGCCCGCAGCGCCCACTGGTCGAGCGGCACCCTGCTGACCGTCCACAACTGGTGGCACTACGCCCTCTACGCCCTGGAGTCCGGCGACACCGCCCGCGTCCTGGACATCTACGACTCCGCCCTGCACCACGACGGCTCGGCGGGCGTGGCCATGGAACTCCTCGACGCCGCCTCCCTCCTCTGGCGGCTCTACCTGGCCGAGGACGACCAGAGCACCCGCTGGACCGCCCTCGCCGACGCCTGGGAACGCCGCGCGGACGGTCCCCACTACGCCTTCAACGACGCGCACGCGGTGATGGCGTACGCCGGCGCCGGCCGCATCGACCGGGCCCGGCGCCTCGTCCGGGACCGTGAGCGCTGGCTGGCGGCGGGACCCGCCCGCGCCAACCGCGCCATGACCGCCGAGATCGGCCTGCCCGTCTGCCGCGCCCTGATCGCCTACGGCTGCGGGGACCACGCCGGCGCCGCCGACCTGCTGCTGCCCATCCGGCACCGGGTCCACGAGTTCGGTGGCAGCCACGCCCAACGCGACGCCGTGCAGCGCACCTTGGTCGAGGCGGTGCTCCGCGCCGACCGCCCCGGACTCGCCCGCACCCTGCTGAGCGAACGCATCCAGCTCCGCCCGATCTGCCCGTACAACTGGTCGGCCAAGGCCCGCCTGGAGGACCGGCTGGGCGCTCCGGACCGGGCGGCCGAGGCCCGGAAGCGGGCCGCCGACCAGGCCGCGGCCGTCTGAGACGGCGCCCGCGCGGGACGGTGTGCGCGTAGGGGCGCGCCGTGCCGGCCGCGTCCCGGCCGGCACGGCGGCGTCATCCGCCGGCGGTGGCGGGGGCCGGCCGCCCCGGCAGCAGCCCCGCCGGCAGCAGCGCGAGCGCCGCGATACCGGCCAGGGCCAGCAGCGCGCCGCCGGTCGCCGCCGCGGACCCGTCCGACGCCGAACCGGCGCCGCCGGCCGCCGACTTGAGGAGCATCGTGCTCGCCGCGACGGCGATCCCGAAGGCCGGCCCCACGTTCACCGCGGTCTGCTTGAGCCCGCCGACGACCCCGGCGTAGCCGGGTGGTGCGTCGCCCACGACGGTCCCGGTGGCGGTCACCATCACCGTGGCGAACCCGGCGCCCAGCACGGCGAACGCGGCCCCGGTCACCGGCCACGCGCTGTGCGGGCCGAGCCGCGACAGCCCCGTCAGCCCCAGCACGACGAGGGCGACACCGGGCACCGCGACCCGCCGTGGGCCGTACCGGCGCAGCGCGGCACCGGCGACCGGCGCGCCGAGGACCATCAGCACGGTCAGCGGCAGCACCCGGAGAGCACTGGCGAGCGGCTCCAGCCCGAGCACGTCCTGGAGGAGGAAGGTGGCCGCGAACAGCGCGCCGGACATCCCGCCGCTGATGAGCAGCAGCATCGCCATCGACGCCGTGACGGACCGGGACCTGGCCACGGCGGGTGGCACGATCGGCTGTGCGCTGCGGCGTTCCTGTACGACGAGCGCCCCCGCGAGGCCGGACGCCGCCGCAAGTCCGCACACCGTCGGCCCGGAGGTCCAGCCGCGTTCCGGCACCCCGCTCAGCGCCCCGACGAGCACCCCGAGGGCCAGAGCCAGCAGACCCGCTCCCACCAGATCGAGCCGCCCGTCCCCCGCGGGTGCCGCGGTCGGCACCCGCACCGCGAGGACCAGCAGCACGAGCAGCAGCGCGACGGGCACGTTCACCCAGAACACCGCCCGCCACCCCCACTGCGCGACCAGCACCCCGCCCAGTACGGGTCCGGCCGCGGCGGCCACCCCGATCGCGCCGGTCCGCACCGCGACCGCCGTACCCAGCCGGTCCGCCGGATACGCCAGCCGCAGCAGCGCGAGCGTCGCCGGTTGCAGCAGCGCACCGAACACCCCTTGTGCCACCCGCAGTCCGATCACCCAGCCGATCCCGGGGGCCAGCGCGATCCCGCCCGAGGCCAGACCGAAGCCGGCCACGCCGGCGAGCAGCAGCCGCCGGTGGCCGTACCGGTCACCCAGCCGGCCGGCGATCACCAGCAGCGAGGCCACCGCGACCAGATACCCCGTACTGGTCCACTGCACCTGCGCCACGCTCGCGCCGAGGTCGCGCCGCAGTCCCGGCTGCGCGACCAGCAGCACCGTGCCGTCCAGCGCCACCAGCATCGCGCCGGCCACGCTGACCACCAGCGCCAGCCGCTCCCGTATGCCCGCACTCATCGCGCCACCGGCCCCAGATGGGCGTCCAGCGCCGCGGCCACCAGCCGGTCCAGCAGCTCCGCGTCCGGCGCGCCGCCGGCCGCCGGACCGCCCATCGCCAGCTGGAGACTGCCCCACCGCCACAGCTGCGCGATCCCGTGCAGGTTCGCCCACAGCGCGGCGGCCGTCACCCCCGCCGGCTCGGACCCGCCGCACCGGGCCACACGTTCCACCAGCATCCCGAACAGCGGCACCGTCGACTCCCTCAACCGCGGCCCGTCCGCCGCCTCCTCCTCGTGTTCGCCCTCGCTGTTGAGCAGGTCGTGCCGGAACATCAGCTCGAACATGCCGCGCCGCTCCAGCGCGAACCCGACATAGGCCCGCGCCAGCGCCGCCAGTTGCTCGCGCGGCGGACCCGCGGCGCCGGCCACGTCCGCGATCCGCTCCCCGAGTTCCGCGAACCCGCGGCGGGCGATCGCGGACAACAGGGCCCGGTGGGTGGGGAAGTACCGCCGCGGCGCGCCGTGCGAGACGCCGGCGCGGCGGGCGATCTCGCGCAGCCCCAGCGCGGCGGGTCCGTCGGTCGTCACGAGATCGACGCCGACGTCGATCAGCCGCTCCCGGAGGGAGGTGTCGGATGAGGTGTCCGACGAGGCGTCGGATGCAGAGTTCGCAGAGGTCATAGACAGTGTCTACCAGGTGTGCGTAGACACTGTCTACGCGCTGCCGCGCGGTGTTCGTGGTGTTCGTGGTGCTCGTGGTGTCGCGCCAGGGGGCGGCCCGGTGCGGTGACGTACGGATCAGCCGAGGAGCTGCTCGGCCCAGATGATCTTTCCGTCGGTGGTGTACCGGGTGCCCCAGCGGTGGGTGAACTGCGAGATCAGGAAGAGCCCCCGGCCGCCCTCGTCGGTCGTGCGCGGATGCCGCAGATACGGCGAGGTGCTGCTGCCGTCGCACACCTCGCAGATCAGGGTGTGCTCCAGGATCAGCCGCAGCCGGATCGGCCCGGAGCCGTACCGGATCGCGTTGGTGACCAGTTCGCTGACCACCAGCTCGGTGGTGAACTCCAGTTCCGCCAGGCCCCATTCGGCGAGCTGCGCGGCGGCCATCTCGCGGGCCCGGCCCACCACGGCGGGGTCGCAGGCCAGGTCCCACGAGGTGAACCGGTCCGGGGCCAGGCCCCGGGTCCGGGCCAGCAGCAGGGTGACATCGTCGAACGGCCGCTCCGGTACGAGCGTGCCGATGACCGACTCGCACAGCGCGTCCAGCGAGTCGCCCGGCGCGGTCAGCGCCGCCAGCAGCCGCTGCCGCGCCGCACCGGGCGGACCCTCGCGGTCCACGCCGGCCAGCAGCCCGTCCGTGTACAGCGCGAGCACGCTGCCCTCCTTCACCGGCACCTCGACGGCCTCGAACGGCAGCCCACTGACGCCCAGTTGGGGCCCGATCGGCACCTCGGCGAAGGACGCGGTGCCGTCCGGCGCGACGACGGCGGGGGCCGGGTGCCCCGCGCTGGCCGCCGAGAAGCAGCGGCCGACCGGGTCGTAGACCGCGTACAGGCAGCTGGTGCCGACGACCCCGGTGTCGGCGCCGGGCGGATCGCTGCCCTCCTCCGACACCCGGCTCACCAAGTCGTCGAGATGGGCGAGGAGTTCCTCGGGTCGCAGGTCCAGGGCGGCGAGGGTCTGCACCGCGGTACGCAGCCGCCCCATCGTGGCGATCGCGCCGATGCCGTGTCCGCGCACCTCGCCCACCACCAGCGCCAGCCGTGCCCCGGACAGTGTGATCACATCGAACCAGTCGCCGCCCACGCCGGCCAGTTCGTCGGCCGGCCGGTAGCGGGTCGCCAGGGAGAGTGCGCTCTGCTCCAGGACGCCGTGCGGCAGCAGACTGCGCTGGAGGGTGAGCGCCGCCTCCCGTTCCCGGGTGTAGCGGCGGGCGTTGTCCACGCACAGCGCGGCCCGCGCGACGAACTCCTCGGCCAGCCGCAGGTCGTCCTCGCCGAACGGTTCGCCCTGCTCGCTGCGGAAGAAGCTGGTGACGCCCATCGTCGTGCCGCGCGCCCGGATCGGCACCACCATCGCGGTGTGCAGTCCCATCGCCCGCATCCGCTCCCGCCGGCCGCCGGGGATGTCGGCGGCCCACTCCGCGCCGAGCGGGTCCAGCCACTCCACCCGCCAGGACTTGCCGTCGGCCAGCGCCCGGATGGGCGGCGACCAGGAGTGATACGACGCCAGGTCCCCGACCCCGATGACGGCTTCGGGGACGCCCTCCCGTACGGACTGCTGGCCGCCTCGGCGCAGTGCGACCATCTCGGCGTCGCCGGGCGGTCCGGTGAGCGGTTCGCCGCCCTGGATCACCGAGTCCAGCAGGTCCACCGCGACGAAGTCGGCGAGGTCCGGCACCGCGACGTCCGCCAGCTCCTGGGCGGTCCGCATCACGTCGAGGGTGCGGCCGATGTCCTTGGCGGCCCGGTCGAGCAGCAGCAGCCGCTGGCGGTTGCGGTACCGCTCGGTGATGTCGATAACGGTGTAACAGACGCCGAAGGGGCGGCCGTTGCCGTCCTCCAGCCGTACGAAGGACATGGCGTGGGCGCGCACCTGCTCGGGTTCCGAGCGGGGGCGGCCGATGTGCTCGTGGTCGAGCACCGGCTCGCCGGTCTCCAGGACCTGCCGCATCTTCGCTTCCAACGCCTCGGAATCCAGACCGGGTTGGATCTCCCCGAGCCGCCGCCCGATCCGCTGCCGCGCCGGGCCGCCGCCGAAGCGCTCCAGTGCCTTGTTCGACCAGACGAAGCGCAGATCGGTGTCCACCACGGCCATCCCGACCGGGGTCTGCATCAGCAGCCGCTCCATCACCGGGCGGCTCATCGTCCAGCCCTGGAGGGGCGGCGCCTCGACCGCCCCCACCAGCCAGTGCGGCTCGCCGGCACCGTCCGACACGAGAGCCAGCTGCACCGCGACGCCGACCAGGCCGCCGTCCTTGCGGCGGGCGGTCAGCGGTCCGCTCCAGCCACCGTGGGTGCGGCACTCCTCGGCCAGCTCCGGCACCCGCGCCGCGTCCTCGGGCGCCAGCAGCGTCCTGACGGACTGTCCCACGACGTCCGCGGCGGGGTGGCCGAGCAGCCGCTCGGCGCCTTCGGGCCAGCTCTCGACCCGGCCGTGCGCGTCGCACAGCACCAGGGCGGCGTCGGCGATCTCGACCGGCGCCCGCTGCCCGTAGTGGCCGTTCTCCTCACACTCCACCATCTGAGCCGTTCCGTCTCTGCCGACCGAATGTGGTATATGCGTGATTTACCCCTTCTGAGGGTACTGGTCGCGGGCTTTTCGGCCCGGCGGGCAGCCCGGCGAGTTCATGGGCCCCGGTGCGCGGCTCGACGATCAGCGCGTAGGCCGGCCGGCCGGGGAGGGGGGGCGCCGGCGGGGCAGCTCGTCCGCGGCCCGCCACGGTCAGTCCCCGCCGGTCGGCGCCAGGAGCAGCAGCGCCACGTCGTCCAGCCGTTCCACATGGGCGCCGCGCCGCTTCAGGACGATGTCGGCGACCTGGTCGGGGTCCCCGTAGGGCGCGTCCGCGAGGTCGGCGGCGAGCCCTGCGATGCCCTCGTCGAGATCGGCGCCCGGCCGCTCCACCAGGCCGTCGGTGTACAGGGCCAGCACCGCCTGCGGCGGCAGCGCGATCGTCGTGGCGTGGTACCGGGCCTCCGGTGTGACGCCCAGCAGCAGCCCGGGAGGCATCCGCAGCACGCCGGTGCGCCCGTCGGGGTGGCGCAGGACCGGCGGCGGATGGCCGGCGCCGGCCAGGCACGCCTCGTGGGTGCGCAGATCGATCAGGACGTACAGGCAGCTGGTGAACAGGTCCGGGTCCAGGTCGGTGAGCAGCCGGTTGGTGCGGGCCAGCACCTCGTCGGGCGCGGCCCCCGCCGTCGCGTGGGCGTGCACGGCCGTCCGGGCCTGGCCCATCAGCGCCGCCGCCGCGGCGTTGTGGCCCTGCACATCGCCGATGACCGCGGCCACCCGGTGCGCGTCGAGCCGGATCAGGTCGTAGAAGTCGCCGCCGATGTCCATCCCGCGGGTCGACGGCAGGTAGCGGGCGGCCACGGACAGCCCGGGGATCTCCGGCAGGCTGCGCGGCAGCAGACCGGCCTGGAGGTCGTGGGCCAGCTGCTGCTTGGTGTCGTAGAGCGACGCCCGGTCCAGCGCCTGGGCGATCAGCCCCGCCAGCGAGGTCAGCACCTGCCGCTCCTCGGGACTGAACGTCCGGGGACTGGTGTAGGCCAGGACGCAGCAGCCGACCGGGCGGCCGGAGACGATCAGCGGCAGCACCGCCCGGGCCGCCATCCCGGTCAGCCCGGCCAGCCCCGGGAACTGGCGCTCGGTCTCCTCGGCGGAGGTGAAGAAGCTGGGCTCGCCGGTGGCCAGGGCGCGCACGGTGGGGCTGTTCGCGGTGCGCAGGGGGGTGCCCTCGTACGCCTCGACAGCCTCCGGCGGATAGCCGTGCTGGCCGATGGTCCGCAGCCGGCCGGCCTCGGCCACGTACATCAGCATGCCCTGGGCGCCGAACGCCGGCACGATCTGCTCGGCGAACAGCTCGGTGACGTCCTGCACGCTCACCGCCTCGGTGAGCCCGGCGGCGAGGTGCAGCACGTGGTACATCTGCGCGGCCCGCAGCGGCGTGACGTCGGTGGGGTACGGGATCACCGGGCCCTCTTCGCGGTCCGTGGCCCGGACCCAGACGCTCACCCCCCGCCCGTCCGGGAACAGCCGGAACGCCAGCCACTGGTGCGGCGGGCGGGC
>NZ_KN708639.1:0-16668 GCF_000805335.1 Streptomyces sp. CT34
CCCGCGGAGCGGGTGGGGAGGCGCTCCGCGCCAACCCAGGGACGACGGGCCGCGCTGCGGCCCGTGCGGGCTGATCTACGTTGCAAACTAGAAACGCCATGGTCAGCGCGGCCAAAGACAAAAACGCAGCGACGCGGGGAGGGGGTGCCAGCCTCGCCCGGATTCCGGATTTCCCTTTCTCGAATTCCGTTTTCAATCCCGCTCCGCGTAATTGAAACCTGCTGGTCGTTCATTATCGCCCCACTTTCATATTCGCAATATCAGGATTCTTCTATTTGCTTGTGGTGCGATCCTCTCAGGGAATCTATTTCCCGTCAAGGCGCTTTCTGAGTGGATTCGTCAATTCATTTTCAGAAAGCTCCGGATCGCTTTCTGGGGCATATATCTGCATTCCCGTCTCTGTCATTGTCGCCTCGATCCTACGCCATTCCTGATGCTCAACTCGTCGGGTGGGTAGGAAGTCTTCTGCCTCATAGTTGTCGAGGGCTCGCCCTGCGGTCTCTCTTTCGCTCTCCTGCGCTTTGGCAGCAGCCTCGGAAATTGCTTCTGGCGTCATTCCGGTGGCTTGCTCGCGCACCCGGTACCGGTAGTACGCGATGGAGAGCGAGTCCAGGACCGTCGGCGTTCCGAGAGGTCGCAGCCAGCGTGCCGGGAGGCCGGTGTGGGTCAGGGTGGTGGGCAGCTCGACGGGCTCGCCGTCCGCGTCCTGGAGCAGGCCATGGATCTCGTACGTGGTGTCAGGGGGCAGTCCGAGGAGGTCGGCCTGCTCGCTGGTGAGGGGGAGCGCCACCTTGCTGGTCTTGAGCGTCTCGACGCCGTCGACGGAGGGCGGGCCTGGCGGGCCGGGGTCGACGGAGGTGACGGTCAGGTCGAAGCGCCGGCCGCGGTGGAGGTGCAGGCGCATGTAGGCGGCGTAGGTCTCGCGGTCGCGCGGCAGGCGGTCGCGGATCTCGCGGGGAAGGCGCTGGGGGACGCAGACCATGTAGGTCTCGCCGATCCGGATGTCCTGGGCTCGCATCGGTTCTCCGGCGTGCTGGGGCGCACCTGCCACGCTGGGGTGTCACGCCGGGTTCTGGGGGTTGAGTCTGTCTGTTCAGGTCAGAGCACGTGACAGGGGGCAGCGTGACAGTGCGCGTGACAGGCGGCGTGACACCCCCCTGGGGTGCCTGGCTCCAGGCTCCTCTTCGCGGTGGTCCGCCGCCAGGGTGCACCGCCGGGCCGTGGCCAGCGGGTGGTCTCGTTGCTCAGTGCCGGCTCCGTCTGCGGTGCAACGCGAGGGTGCAACGCAGAGCAGGATGCGGACTATTGGGCTATCCATGCAGGTCAAAGGTGTGTTGCACCGCGCGTTTCACTCTGCGTTTCACCGGCGGGCCCCGTCCACAGGCCGACAGGCGCCCGGCGGCGGTGGTGGGCAGGGTGGAGGCATGACTGATGCGTCCCGGCCCCATCCTCGCGTCGTGGTACATCCGCCGGCGCCTGGCGGCGGTCGCCGGGTTCATGCGGACGCCACGCTCCTTGGCATCGCCTACAACGTCGCGGACCTGCTGGAGTTCCTGCGCCGGGCTGGCTTGGACCCTGACGAGGTACGGCTGGACGGTCCGTTGATCGAGTGGCGCGGCGGCGGCCCGGACGTGTGGGGGACCGAGGTGGACTGAGGCACCGAGACGTGTGGCGGGGTGGTTCCACCGTGCGTTCCACCGTGCGTACCGTTGTGCGTTCCACCGTGGGTGCCACCCTGCGTACCACCGTGGGTACCAGGTGCCTCCGGACGGGCAGGTCATCGGTGCAGGTCACAGCTGGTGGGTATGCGTCTGGCCAGGCCGACACCTCTTCCTCAGCACCAGGAAGAGGCTGGTTTTCTGTACGGCGGCGGCCTGCGCCGGCTGGTGTGGAGAGCGGGATCATTGACTAGTCCGGTGACCTCACAGGCTCATAGGCTCACAGGTCGGCCCCACCACCTGGGGAAACAAGGGTTCAAGCTCACAGGCTCACAGGGTGGACGGCTGCTCTCCGTGGCCGCTGGGCGCCGCGGGGAGGCCGCGTCCGACCACAGGTGCGCGGAGGCCCCCAGCGGCCCTTGTGCGGGCTTCTGGGGGCCTTGCGCTGCTGCTTACGCCTCTACGTACGCCACCACGATGACGGTGCGCAAAGCCGTGACGTAGTAGATCACGGTGACGTCCTCCACCTCGTCGTCGTACCGCCACAGTGCCGGCTCGGAGTTGGGGATCTCCTCGCCCATCTCGGGGTCAGCGGAGAGAGCGGCCAAGGCGCGGTCGAGGGCGTGGACTTCGGGTCCGGATAGCTTGTTGATCTGTGCGATGGCGCTGTCGGTGAATCCGATCTTGGCGCGGCGCTTGCTGTGCTTGGCCATCAGGCGACGTTGCCTCGTTCTGCTGCGAGTTCGGCCAGGCGGCGGTCACGGACGATTTCCCACGGGGTGGTGGACTCCGCGGTGGGGAGGCCGTTGGCGGCAACGTCTTCGAGGAAGGCCGCGAGCTGTTCGGCGCTGGAGCGGGTCCGCTCGGCGTAGGCGCGGAGGGCGTCGGCGCCCTGGGTGGTGACCGGCTGGCGGTCGGGGGCCGGCTGCTGCTGGTCGCTCATAGCGGACTCCTGGCGGTGGTGTGGCGTCGGTCCACGGTAGCGGCGAGCTGATGCCCGGCGCTGCCCCTTCGCGAGTCAGGATCGGGGCCCGTTCGGGTTGTGTTCGGCTCGGCATCGGCGGGCTTGTGATGCTCGTCGTGCAGGCTGGCTGACATGAGCGTGCACAACGGCCGGAGTGACGACGCCGATGCGACGACGTGCCTCGACTGCGATGGCGCGGGCGGAGACCCGGATATCGGGACCTGCAAGACGTGCCGGGGCACGGGCGACGCCCCGCCGGGGACGCCTGACCCGTACTGCGAACCGTGCCGCGGCGACGGGTATCTGTACGGGGACCCCGGCTGTCCCTGCCGGGTCTGCAAGGGAACGGGGTTCAAGACGCTCGCGCCGTCACCGTGACGATGGGATGCACCTGCCGCCGGAGTAGTGGCACCGAATGCGAATAGGGCGGGCCCCCGGGGTTGAATCCGGGGGCCCGCCCTATTCGCGCCTATCAGAAGTTGAAATCCATTCGGTCGATGTCGGTGAAGTTGATTTCAGTGTAGGCGTTGTTTCCGCCGCCTTCCTGAATGTATTCGGTTTGCAGATATTCGCGGATGATGCGCATGGCTTCTTGTTCGTCCCCGTCTTCCAATGCCTGCCAGAGTGGAGTGGCGTAGGCGGGCGGGAGGGTTTCAGCGATGTTCCGCATTCGCCCGTCCGGTGTTTTCCTTCCGGATTGCGAGTTGCTGAATCCGATCTTCGCGCGTGCCGAAATCCGCACCGGGGCGTTCTTCGCCTCCTGGATGACCTTCTTCTGGAGTCGGGGCTTCGCGCCCGCGCGGACCTCGTTCTCCAGCTTCTGCGCGATGTGCTTGGGCGGGTTCTTCCGCTTGCCGCTGAGGTAGCGGTACACCGAGTCCGGCTTGATGCCGAGGCGTTCGGCGACGCGCTTGACCGCGCCGGCCTCGCCCCGCTTCTTCTTCTCCTCGCGCAGCAGCGCGGACGCCTGCCCCTTGACCGTCTTGGGGATGGCGGCCTGCTCCGGGGTGAGCTTGCTGTGTACGGCCTTGCGGAGTCCGTCGAAGAGCTTTCCCATGGTGACTCTCACTCCCCGTCGTCGAAGCGCTCGTTCTTCTGCGGCGCGATGTACTTGGCGGGGTTGGCCCCGTCTTCATGTGTCTTGACGTACCAGTCGAGGGAGCGTGCTCCCTCCAACTTCGCCCAGCCGGGCTGGACTCCAAGGCGGAAGGCCCCGGGCACCTGAGCGCCGTCCGGCTTACGCGGGATCAGCTCCAGCGGGGAGAGGCCGTGGGAGGGGTAGATGACGCAGTCGGAGTACGCGGCGAGCGGGGCCCGGCCGATCAGTGTGAGCATCTTGACCATCTTGCGGTGCTGGATGATGCGGGCGGTGGCGATGACCGAGGCGCGGATGTCCGGGCGCCACCAGGGCTTGTCGAGCTCCGGCCAGGGCTGGCCGGGCTGGTATCCGATGTAGCGGGCCGGGCTGCTGTTCAGCTTGCCGATGCCCGACTTAGCCGACTGCTTGATGGCGTCCAGAACGAGGCGCTCGATCGGGTCGCCTTCGCCCGCGTTGTAGCGCTCCATCGCCTCCAGGAAGGCTTCCGGCTGCATGTCCTCGGTGACACCGAGGTTGGCCATCGTGGCCTTGTACGCGGTGGCGAGGCGTTCGTTCCACGGGTCGAGCCAGCCGCCGGTGAGTGGGGTGCGCAGCCATGCCTCGATCGGTTCCACCGGGATGCCGAGCTTGCGGGCGTAGTCGACGGTCTGGGTGGTGTACCAGGCGGGGCCGGTCGGCGGGAGGCCGCTTGGGGTGAAGGGGTTGGGCAGGCGCGGGTCGAGCGGGTTGATCTGGCCTTCGGGCAGGCGGCGGACGAGGTCGTTGTAGGCGCCTGAGAAGTCCAGGCGCCAGGCGCCGGGGGTCTTCGGGTTGAAGGCCGGGCGGACGTGGTGGACGGGGTCGCTGTCGCCGACCAGGAGGCGGGAGGAGCAGCTCAGGAAGCTGGTGTTGGTGTCGAGGCCGATGCAGTTGGTGAAGTCGCGCTCGGGGCCGTGGAGGTCGCGGTGCCAGCTCCATGCCTCTTCGCGCATCACGCTGTCGGCGGGCCGGTCGTTGCCGTAGAGCTCGTAGACGATGGGGTGTTCGTCGCGGGCCTCGCACGGGGCCGGCTGCCGGGGCTGGGTGAGGGAGCCTTCGACGGGGCCGGAGACGTAGGTCTCGGTGACTTCGCCCGTGGTCTCGTCCGTCGTCTCCACCTTCACCGGGCGGGTGGCCGGGCGCAGTTGGAGCATGAGCTCCAGGCCGCTGGTGGCCATCGTGCCGCGCGGGGCGATGACGCGGTCGGCGTAGGTGCCGAGTGCGCGGGCGATGTCGGCGGGGGCGGTGTCGTCGTCCATGTACCAGCCGGAGGCGGCGTCCAGGGCGCCCCAGGGGACGATGGCGAGCTGGACGCAGATGCGGCGGCCGTCCTGGACCGGCTTGTATATGCGCGGCCACGGGCCGAAGCCGCGCTTGGTGAGGGTCCAGCCTGCCTTGGTGAGGGCCTTGATGACCTTGTGGCCCGGTTCGAGGCGCAGGCCGTCGCGGTCTTCGAGGTCGGCGGGGAGGCCCATCTTCTTCGTGGCCGACGCGGTGAGGATGACCAGCGGGTCGGCGTCGTTGCCCCACTTGTGGAGGCGGCGCTGTCCGAGTCCGGCGTCGAGCGCCCACTTGATGAGGGTGGGGATGCTGCGGGCCGGGCAGTCGAGAGTGCGGCCGTCCACGAGGTGCGCGAGGAGCTGGCCGTCGTCGGTGAGGTCGAGGACCGCGAGCGGGCCGTTGGGGTAGGTCGCGTCGGCGGCCGGGGCCGGCTGCTGGCGCGGCGGGACCGGCGGGGCCGGGTGAACTTCGGGACGCGGGGAGGGGGTCGGCTCGGGCGCGGCGGCCTGGGTGGGGATCGACGGCGCAGCCGGGGGCGTGGCGGGTGCCGGCTGCTGGGCGAGGTGCGGGAGCTGAGAGTTGAGGTGGGCGAATTCCGGGTTGGTGTAGCCCTGGTCGCACCGGTACAGGCCGGGGAGTTCGGTGTGGGCCCACTGCCCGTCGGCGTTGCGGGCCGTCGTCGGGTACCCGCAACGCACGCAGGTGCCCTTGGGGACGTCGTTGATGATCGCGGCCATGGCGTCGTCCTCCTCTTCGGAGCTGTAGCCGTTGGTGGTGGCAGGCCCCGTCATGGGGCTGTCGGCGTTGGGGATCGGGGAGTTTGCAGGGGCGGTGATGGCGGGCGCGTCCGCCGCGACGCCGTTCTTCTGGGCGATGACGTCAAAGAGCGTCGTCTCGGTCATCTGGTTCTCGTGTGCCGTGGCGGAGGGTTCCGTGCCGGAAGGCTGATCGTCTCCGTCGTTGCCTCCCCCGCCGTTGCCTCCGTCGGGGCCGGGGTCGGGGTTCCCGGATTCGGGGAGGTCCCAGACCAGCTCTGCCTTGATCAGGAGGAGGCGCGGGTTGTCGTCGCCGACGCGGATCTGGTGGACGGCGACGCGCGCCTTCTGGACGTCATTGCGGATGGTCAATCCGGCCTTGAGGAGAGTGTCGGGGAGGGTGCGCTGTCCGATGCCCTGGACCCGGGTGTCGGAGGACGCCTTGAGAAGCGTGTGGAGCTGGATCGTCTTCACGCCGAAGGCCGGGCCCTTGTCGGGGAGCCAGTAGAAGGCCGGGCCCTTGCCCTCCCAGTTGTCCGAGCCGTCCTTCATCTTGACGACGCCCTGGACCTGTTCGACCTCCCCCGGGACGGCGGGGCCGATGACGCCCTTCTCGTCCCGGACGTGGGCACGTCCGGTCGACAGCGCCTGGCGGATGACTTCCACCACGGCGGTGCTCAGGTCGTCCTGGGCAACGTGCTGGTCGTCCATCACCCGGGCCTGCCGGGCGAGGGATGCCGCGAGCGGGGCGGCGACGACGTCGATCATGTCGCCCATCTCCAGGCCGGTGACAGCGGCCAGCAGGCCGAAGCCCGCGAGCATCGCGGCGGCGGCGGTGACGACGCCGTCCATGGTGCCGCTGGACTCGGGGAGTTCGGCCTCGATGTACGGGATGAACCGCTTGAGGGCCTGCGTTTCGAGGTCCGCGAGGTAGGCGTCGGGGTCCTCGATGCCGTGGAGGTGGGCAATGATCCGGTCTCCGAGGGTGCGCAGCGGCACGGAGAGGGCCGCGCCGCCTCCGTCGCGGTACCAGCGCCAGTCGACTTCGCCGCCTTCGCGGGAGAGGTAGATGACGACCGAGCGGCGATACAGGGACTCCTGCATGGAGATCGGCAGCATCTGGGCGGCGACGACCGGGATGGAGCGGATGTAGTTGCCGGGCTTGGAGGTCAGGTCGCGGTTACGGCGGCCCCGGATCTCGGTGAGGTTTCCTCCGGCGCGCAGCACCAGTTCGAGCTTCTTCTCCATCTCCCGGACTTCCATGGCGGGCGAGGCCCGGGTGAGGGCGACGTCGTCCAGGAGGCTGGGGGTGTCGCCCTCGAAGTCGATCGCACACTCGATGTCGGTGATCGTGCTGTTCATGCCCTTGGTCACCACGGGCGGCCACGCCTTGGGGCGCGGGGTGAGGACGAGGCTGCGGCCGGTGTTGGCCGCCTGGGTCTTGCCGCTGTTGGGCTCTGCGTCGAAGACGAGCGAGGACGGGACGGGCCGCAGGGTGTAGCCGAGGGAGCGGGCTCCAGCGCCCAGGCCCATGAAGGAGGCCCATCCGTGGGCGGCGATGCTCCCGATCGCCGTGCGGCATTCGACGTCGTCGGCGGTGCGCTTGAGGGGTTCGGCGGCGCGGCGCAGGGGTTCGGGGGCTCCGATGACCTGGACGAAGCGGCCTTCGGGGAAGGTGCGGCCGTCGGCGAAAACGTAGGTGCGGCCGACGTCAGGCAGGGTGTGCCACCCGGTCCGGGTGACGACCGGGATGCGCGGCATCTTCTTGCCCTGCGTTTCGACGCAGTTGAGGAGCGCCTCGCGCACCGGCTTGGAGCCGGTGCCGACCGCGTCGGGGAACGCGTCCCAGGCTTCGCCGGTGCGCAGGTCTGCGAGGGAGACGGTGGCGGTGTCAGCGCCGACGCGGAAGGTGAAGTACTTCGCCCCGGGCTTGCCGTCGTCCTTCATCAGCACCAGGCGCTCTTCGAGGATGGGTGCCCAGCTCAGTTCCCTGCCCCAGGTGCGGTTCTCGCCCCGGCCGGAGGACTTCCACATCGTGCCGTCGCGGCCTGTGGTGGTGGAGTAGCGCCAGCCGGAGGAGCCTTCGACCGCGAAGCCCGGCGGGGGCTCCTGGCCGGGCTCGGGGGCGTCGCGGTCTTCCGCCTCCTGCGTGTCGGTGTCGGGGGCTGCGGGCTCCTGGGTCGGGTCGGCGGCCGGCGGCTGGGCCTCCTGCGGGTCCGAGATGGCCGGGGTCGCCGGGCCGGTGAGGCCGGTGGAGGCGAGGTCTTCAGTGGGGACGTCGACGGCGTCCGCGACGCTGTGTCCGGCGGCGAAGTGGTCGGAGGCATCGGCCTTCGGCGTTTCGACGGCCGGGTAGACGATGCGCAGGTCGATGGTGACGCCGGTGCCGGTGCGGGTCGGCTCTGCGTGCAGGACGCCGCCGGAGGTGAGCAGCTGGTTGGCGATGTATCCGGCGTGCAGGAGTCCAGCCGGATCGCGGTCTGCCCAGATGACGACGGCGCGGGCGCCGCGCAGCTGCTCGGTGTGCATCGGCAGCCACTTGTCGCCGGTGCCGGAGTCGGCGCCGAACGGCGCGGACACGGCGATCTCACCGGCGGCCGTGAGGGCTTCCTGGTCGCCTTCGCCTTCGCAGATGTGGATGGTGCGGCCCGCCTCGATGGCGGCGGCCAGCTCCGGGGTGCCGTACAGCGGGACGCCGTCGGCGGGCTTGCCGTTGGGGTAGGCGGTGCGGAACGTCTTCTCGTTGCAGCCGTCGACGGCGCA
Organism: Streptomyces sp. CT34; assembly: GCF_000805335.1. Classification (GTDB taxonomy): domain Bacteria; phylum Actinomycetota; class Actinomycetes; order Streptomycetales; family Streptomycetaceae; genus Streptomyces. Next base: position 8,539 of record NZ_KN708639.1, read on the forward strand.
CCGCTTGCGGTGGATGCGGGCGACGATCGTGCCGATGGTGTCGGGGTAGGTGTGGGTGCGCTCGTGCTTGAAGTCGTGGTCGTGGTCGGCCTTGGGCTTCGGCTCGCTGGTGCGGCGACGCCGGGCGGGCACGGTCTTCGCCGTGGCCGGGGCGCTGCGACGCGGGGAGGGGGTGGTGGTGCCGCGTCGTTCGGCGAATTCCGGGGAGAGGCCGTCGAACATGTCGGCGCGCCGCAGGCCGAGGGCTTCGAGGATCGTGTCGAATGTGCAGCCGGAGGCGGCGTGGCACTTGAGGAACATGGCGCCGGACCGGTCGGCCGTGCCGGGCTTCCAGTCTCCGGAGAGGCTGGCGTCGGCGTCGTCGTGGGACGGGCAGCAGGCGTCCAGTCCCGACTCGCCACGGGCCCGCGGCTTGCATCCGGCGGCCTCCAGCGCGGTGAAAGCGCGCTCGTAGGAGGAGCGGTCGGAGGCCGCGGAACGGGTGACGAGGGTGAGCGTTGTCACTGAGCACCACCGCCGGAGATCGACACGGGCGGGGTGACATTCAGGACATTTGAAATGTGTGAGTAGTGGATGGCCGAAGCCATGGGTACCCTTCCAAACGACGAGTGAGCCGTCACCTGCACCATCAACGGTTGATAAGGCCGTCGTCCGGGTCTGATAAACCCGGCGGGGAGCAGGTAGCGGCGATTGGTGGCGAGGGCCCGGAATCTCTTGGCAGGGAGCCGGGCCTTTGTCGTACCTGGAGTCAGGCGGCAGTTATCGCGCTGGCTTCCTCCTGCCGGTCGCTGACGATCGTCTCCACCAGATCCTGCAGTTCGTGCATGGCGGCCAGGAACGACTTCGGGTCGCGGGCGATGGCTCGGGCCGATGTGGCGTTCAGCAGCCCGACGGACAGCGCCATGGCCATGCGTCGGCCGTTCTCCGGAGAGATGCCGCGTCGTACGCCGTGCCCGGGAACGCCGGCTGTCGTTGCGATGGACTGCGCAGTCGGCCTCGACACGGCGCCGGACATGCGGGCGATCTCCGCGAAGGTGACTCCCTGCCGTTGATCCGGTCCACGGCCCGAGGTCGGCGGTCGCTCTCCAGAGCGCATTGACGTCTCCCCATCGTTCCACAGAAAACTGACTAGCCAACAACTTACACGACACCAACGCCTCGTGGATCACGACTCGCCACTCCACTCAAAATTCGTCACATGAGATACGGCGGCAGGCCCGGCGCCGCGGAGGCGACCGGGCCTGCCCAGCAGGTCAGTTGGGAACGGCGGCGCCCTCCCTGGTCCGGATCGGCATCAGCACGAACCGCAGCCCGTCACCGTCGGCCGCCTCCACGAGCAGCGGCTTGTGGGGCGAGATCATCTGCAGCCGCAGGACACGGGACTTGAGTGCCTTCAGGCCCCCGAGCAGCAGCTCCGGGTTGAACGCGGCGCGCATCCCTTCGCCCTGCACCTGGCGGGCATCGAGCGTGTCGCTCAGGCGGGTGCTGTCGCCGTTGCCGCCGTACAAGTGCAGGCGCCGGGTGTCTGGGTTGACCGTGAGCGTCATCGGCACGTGGCGTTCCATCAGGAGCGTCATCCTGGTGACGGCCGCGCGCAGGACCCGGGCGTCCACGTCGACCCTGACCACGTAGCTGTCGGGGTCGGGCAGGATGCTGTTCAGCTTCTTGCCGGTCGGGTAGCCGCCGGGCCGCAGCTGCCGCATGCTGACCGTCCGGCCGTCGTCGCTGGCGATGGTCAGCGGCTCTCCCGGCTTGTCGGTGACGGCGAGCGTCACCGTCTGGCACCGCGAGAACTCCCGGGCGACCCGCTTCAGCGCCGTGGCCGGGACCAGATGCCGGACCGGGGAGACTTTTCGGTGGGCGTCGGCGAACGGGATCTGCCGCAGAGCCATGCGGTGTCGGTCAGTGGCGGTCAGGCTCAGGTTCCGACCGGCCAGTTCGAGGTTGATGCAGGTGAGCATCGGGAGCGTCTCGTCCTGGCCGGCGGCGAAGGCCACCTGTGCCACGGCCTTGGCGAACTCGCCGCCATCCACGCGCCGCACGGTCGTCTTGGTGGCCGTGTGCGGGGCCGGGTACTCCTCCACGGGCAGCACGGCCATCTCCAGCTGAGTGCCACCGAAGGTGAGCAGGCACCGGCCGCCGTCGACGGTCAGTTCCACCTTCCCCGTACCGGGCAGGGCGAGGGCCAGGTCGCGCAGCATACGGCCGGGCAGGACCGCGGTGCCGGCCTCGCGTACCTCGGCCTGCACCGTGGCGGTGGCGGCGGTCTCCATGTCGTGGGCAGTCAGCACCACTTCGCCGGTGTCGCGGGCCGTCAGGTGGATGCCGTACATGACGGGCATCGGTGCGTCCGACGGGAGGCGGCGGCCCACGAACCGCAGGGCCTGGGCGAGGGTCTGGGTGTTGACGATGAGCTTCATGCGGTGCTCCTTGGCGTGGTGGAGTGATGCGGGGAGGGGGTGACGGCGGCGACCTGGGCGCGCAACTGCGTGTCGGGGATCCACAGGCCCAGGCGGCCCTTCGCGGTCACCGGCGTGGTCAGCGGCACGGCGTCCGCGATTTCCCAGTGCCAGGCGCCTTTGAAGGCCCAGGTGCTGCACGAGCAGTCGCACTCGTGGTGGGCGCCGGTCAGGCGGGCGACCGCGATGACCGCGCCGGTCACGCCCGGTAGGTCATCGCGGCTGGGCAGTTGGGCGTAGGCGTCCGGGTCGGGGCGCAGTCCGGCCTGGATGTACAGGACGCCCGTGTACGTGGTGCGGCGACTGCGGTTCTCAATGTCCTTACCGAGGTAGGCCAGGGCGTCGGCCCATGGCTGCCGCACGGTCAGCACGCGCACGGCATCGGGCTCGGTGATCGGTGCCATCAGACGGCCCTCCCGGTCAGCAGGGCCGACAGGCGGCGGGGCAGGGTACGGCGTCCGCGACGGCCGCGGCCCTTGACCTCGTACATGCGGACGTCGGCGGCTCCCAGCGCGGTGGACGCGGACGGCTGCGGCAGGTCGGCGATACGGATGGCGCCGACGGAGGCGGTGAACTTCAGCGGGCCGCCCGGCCACGGCACGGGCTGTGCCAGGGCGCGGGCCAGACCGCTGGTGAACGTCTCCAGGTCGTTCGTGGTGGCGGCGACGGCGAACTCGTCCCCGCCGAGCCGCGAGCACACCGTGTGGGCGCCGCCGTGATGCTCGATGTAGTCGGCCAGACGGGCCCCGGTCGCCTTGAGGGCGGCGTCGCCGGCGTCATGGCCGAAGGTGTCGTTGACGGGCTTGAAGCCGTCCAGGTCGCACAGGATGACGGTGTTCACCCGGCGCTGTCGGATCAGCCGGTCGGCGCGGCGCATCCAGGTGCGGCGGTCCCACAAGCCGCTGATGGGGTCGTGGCGTTCGGCGTTGAGCCGACGGTGCAGCAGGGCGGCGTGGGCGACCCATCCGGCGGCGGGTATCGCGGCGGCGAGGATGGCCTCGTACATCACCGCACCTCCCCGCGGGGCACGACGACGGCGAACTGGTCGCCGCGGGGGATGTAGTGGACGTGGGCGCCAAAGCCGTGCTGGCTGGCCGCGCGGTCGGCGTCGAGGCCGGCGCGGGCGTTTCCCCCGGGAAACACGGCGATCCGGTCGGAGGGGCGGCCGTCGCACTCCGAGCACCAGGAGCTGATGCCGGTCTGCGTTCCCGCGACGGTTGCGGGCGGGGCCTTGAGTGTGGTCATCTCGGGTCTGCTCCTTGTTGGGGTGTTGGGGCGTGCGCTCGGCTTCGTAGGCGGGAGGGCACGCCCCTTCCGCATGTGCGGAGTCGGGAAGTTCGGTCAGTCGCCGTGAAGCCCGGAGCTGCGGTTCATGGAGGTCCTCTCGGTCGGCGTCCGGGGCCTGCGCGCGGCCCCGGACAAGCTGATCAGCTCGGGCCTGTGGACAGATTTCGGCGATCAGCCGGTGACCTGTGGACGGGTGGCCACGGCGCGGGCCTGCTCGTCGGTGAGGTAGGCGAGGGCGATCTGGCGGCCGTCGGTGCCGGGGGTCCGCAGGACGCCGGCGCCGCGGTAGGTGCGCTGCAACCGCGGGTCGATGCCCATGTGCTGCGCCAACACCCGCTCGTTCTTGCCCAGGAGCAGGGCCGTTGCGGTCTCCCGGACCTGGCCCGGACTGCCCAGGTGGTTGAGGACGCCGCGTCCGGCCTTGCCCAGGACCAGGTGCATGCCGGCGGCCCGGCCGGCGAGCAGGATGCGCGGCAGCAGCTGCACCGCGGCCAGCAGTTCGGTGTCCTTCATGTACCGGGCGTGCGCGATCATGTCCGCCAGGTCGTCGACGGCCAGCAGGCGGCGCGGGCCGCTCGTGCCCGCCTTCAGCCGCTGCTCCATCTCCGCGTAGACGGACCGGATCGCGGCGCTGAATGCGTCCACGCCCTTGGTGAGGTCGACACCGGGCACGCCCTCGAACGTGGCGAAGCAAACGCGCTTCGGGGCGATGACGTTCACCGTGCCGCCGGTCGCCACGGTGTGCGCGGTGATCAGGCGGAGCAGCGAGCTGACTCCGCTCCCGCATCCGCCCGCGATGGCCAGGTGCGGGTACAGGTCGAGGTCGAGGGTGATCGGGCGGCTGGTGGACGGGTCAACGCCCAGCGGGAGCAGCTGCTTGTGGTGCGGGTCCGGGGTGTACGGGACGGTCATGGGTTCCTCATCTCGGGTCGGGTTGAGCTGGGCGGTCATGTTCTGCGGGAAACCGGACACCTCAGTCGCCGGAGCGTTCGGCGAGGGCGGCGGCGCGCTCCAGGAGCTCCAGGACCGCGCCGACCGTGGGGGCGGCGATGTTGTTGTGGACGGCGATGTCGAGCTGGCGTCGTACGGCGGCCGGGTCGATGCCTTCGCGGCGGGCGCTCTGCTCCAGACGCTCCATGTACGCGGCGGGCGGCTGGGCGTAGGGGGCCGGGTCGGCCATCGCGGCGCGGATGTGAAGGTGGGAGCGGGTGATGGTGTCGGCATTGGCCGGGGCTGCCAGAAGGGCGCCGAGGATGCAGTGCGCGCCGCTGGTGGAGCGCAGCTGGCCGCGGCACCATCCGCCGGTGGCCAGCGCGGCGGCGGCTCGGCGGATGTGGACGCTGGCCTGTTCGGCAGGGCGCAGGTGGCGGCGGGTGATGCGGTCCATCAAGGAGGGGCGGACCGCGAGTTGGGCTGCGGCCGTGGCCCGCTCACTGCGCTCCACCTCGGCAAGGCCGGCGGCCACCAGGGCGGCGATGTCGATTCCGCTCTCGGGAGCGGCGACGGGCGACGCGGGAGAGGGGGTGGCCGGGGCGGCGGTTTCGGTGCGCGCCTTGAGCCATGCCTCTACCTCGTCGGCCAGGAGTTGGGTACTGGACTCGATCTGGAGGAGCGCAGCGGTCATGATGGGGGTCTCCGGTTCTCTGTAGCGGGTTCCGGGGCCCGGGGCGGCCGGCTTCCTTTGCCGGGTGACGGCCGCCCCGGGGCGGAGTCAGCCGAGGGTCACGTCCAGGACGTTGATCGGGCGGGTCGGGTCGTTGAGGACCAGGACCGCGTCGCGGCGGTGCCGGACGGCGTTCAGGTCGCCGGCCTCCAGCAGGGCCAGGCACCGCGCCTCGCGCGAGACGGTCGCCTCCACGACGACGCACTGCCAGCCCTTCGCGCCGGTGTCCTTGTGCTGGATCGGGATGTCGACTCGGTACTTCATCGCAGTTCTCCTTCTTCCTTGTGTCAGGCCGCGACGGGTTCGTCGGCCTGGTCCTGGTCGCCGTCCTCCTGGCCCTCGTCGGCGCCTTCGTCGGCGGCCGGGAGCGTGCCGTGGGCGGCGCGGTTGAGGTAGGTCAGCAAGTCGTTGGCGACCTCGGCCGCGTCGTCCAGGCGGTTGGCGAGGTCGTCGAGGTCGTGGGCCTGGGCGGCGGTGACCAGCGACTCGATCAGCACGGCGATGTCGGCGACCTGGCCGCGGGCGGTGAGGGTCAGCGCCTGGAAGTCGGCTGGCTCCCGCAGCTGGCGGGTGGCCTGGACTGCGGCGGCGTCCGACAGCGTGAACGCGCGGTCGGTCTGCGCGTCGAGGTGCCGGATCAGGTCTTCCGGGGCGGTGTACGCGGTGGCGGTGAGCAGCTGCTGGACGGTCATGCGGATCTCCTCCGGGAGTTGGTGTGCGGTGGGTTGGTGGGCGGGCGGACTAGGTGTCCGCCCGCGCGGACAGGTCACAAGCCGCGGATGCGGAAGCCGCGCAGGGCGACGATGGACAGCAGGCCCCAGGCCAGGGCGGTCAGGCCGGTGGCGACCTCGCGGCCGGTGGCCGGGGCGCCGCTCCAGACCATCCAGGCGGTGCCGGCGCCGACGACGCCCCAGGCGAAGCGGGCGCCGAAGGAGGTCGTCGCCCAGGACAGGAAGCCGGTGACGAGGACCGCGAGTTGCCAGGCGGCGTACGCGGTGGCGGAGCCCGCGGCGAGGCCGCGGGTGTGGCCGGCCAGGTAGGTGCGGACCGGCTCGGTGATCGTGGCCAGCAGGCCGGTGTGGGAGCGGGCGCCGGTGTCGACGTGGACGTGGCTGATCAGCGAGGCCAGCGCGACGATGCTCTTGAGGAGGACGGTCAGCAGCGTGCCGCCGACCCAGACAACGACCAGGAGGGCGAGACCACCCAGGGCCGCTTTGATCCAGTCGTCGGTCTCCTTCCAGCCGCCCTTGACCGCGCGCCGCAGGTCATCGCCGCGGTCGGTCAGCCACTCCCCCACGCTGTCCTTCGCCCGGAGCAGCTGCTCCACGGCGGCGGCCGTCGTGGTCTTCGCCGTGGCGGGGGTGTCCTCGATGAGGGCGCCGGGCAGCTGCTGGAGCTGGTGGACGTTCGTGTTCTGGTCCTGCTGGCCGGGCTGTTCGGTGGTCACAGTGCTGATCTCCTTCGAAAGCGTCTGCTGCGGTGGTTCTTTGCGTCGGGTACGGGCTGGGCGATGGGTGGCGGTCAGGGCTTGCGGCTGGTCTCGCGGGCTTCGGCCTCGGCGAGAATCCGGTCGATCTTTTGCTTCTGGCGGGGGGTGAGGTTGCCGCGGCGCAGCGCCGCGAAGAGGGCGGTGCCGAGGATCCGGGCGGCTTCGGTGTGGTTGACGTAGTCCGTGTCGTTGATGCGCATCGGGCTTCCCTTCGGTGGCGGCCGGCCTTCGCCGGGCGCGCTGGTCAGTGGTCGAGGCAGGCGGTTGGCGGGTGCCGGTCGTCCTCGCCGAAGCCCGGAGCCAAAGCGCCGGGAATCAGCGGGGGTGACCGGTCAGAAATTCAGCGATCCGACCCAGTTGAAGAAATTGGTAAGCCCTTCGGCGATCGTGGGGCCGATGGCGGAATGGGCCACGTAGAAGCCGAATACACCGGCAACGAGGAGCTGCCAGAACTTCATGGCGCCGGTCTTGAGGCAGGCGGCGCAGATCAGGGCCAGGAGTATGACGATCGAGACGTTAGCCATTTCTCGTTCCCCGCTTTTCGTCCGTTTTCGGGATGGAGGTATCCCGGGTGTGGATCAGATGGGTTCTTGATTTCCTTGGGTGGCGGCCCGGCCGGTGATATCCGGGCCGCCGATCCAAGGGTTTTACTTACTTGCTGGCGACTTCCTTGACTCCCGTGCGGGGGAGTTTCGCCTGCCAGCGCTTGAGGTCCCTGGGCCACCAGGCGGGGTAATTCCCGACCTGGAAGGTGCCCGGGATGTCTTCGCCTTCGCGCTTCTTGTACCGGCTGCGCGCCTTGACGAAGGCGTCCTTGCCCTTGTCGCCCTCGTAGCCGAGGAAGGCGGCTGCGGCCTCGTTGCCAACGATCGGCTCCGGCTCCGTGCTGGGCTTGATGAGGGGGATCACGACCCCGTCCTCACTCCCATGGACGTCACTTTCAGTGACTACCTGACTTGTACCGTTACTGACGGTTTTGTCCATGGACTGTCCATGGACACTCCCCTGGTGATCGCCAAGGGTGGACACTTCTTCCTTCACCATGGACACCGGCTCCGGAAGCGCCTCAGCCTCACGCTCCGCAATCGAGACGTAGGCCGGCGGGGCGACCGGCGAGCGGCCGTTGAGCGCGTAGGCGCGGGCCTCGCCCTCCTCCACGAACACGAGCTGACACACGCGCTCCGACCCGCCGATCACCACGATCGCCCGACCGTTGTGGCGGCCGGGCCTCG
>NZ_KN708639.1:16678-40782 GCF_000805335.1 Streptomyces sp. CT34
GCCGCGGAGTCGTCGCCACCAGCGAATTCCATGCCTGCGGGGAGAAACGAGCAAGAATCTTCGCGCCGTACTGGTCCCGCAATTCGGTACCGCCTGCGGCACGGGCCGTCAGCCGCTGGTAGACCGAAATAATGTTCATGTTGGCCTGGCGACCCTTGAACAGGCTCTTGGCGAGCTGGCCGAACACCGGCGGGCGCGCCGGGTCCTTCTTGTCCTTGACGTCCATCCAGGTCTGGTAGGACTCTTCCGCGAAATCGTTCTGCTCCTCCATGACGAGGAACCAGCGCGGGAAAGTCGCGGACTTATCAGCCTTCTTGATCTGGTAGCGGCGCTCCATTTCCAGCGCGAATTCCGCGATGGCGGCCCACTGCTCCACGATTTCGGTGTAGATCTCGACCTCGGGAATTCCGTCGAGACAGTCCAGCGAAATCAGCTTCGGGTCGATGATGATGAACTTCTCGGCACCCTTGCGGATCTGCTGAACGATGATGTTCCGCAGCGTGCTGGACTTGCCGCCACCGGTGCCGACCGACAGCCCCACGTGCGGAGTCTCGTCCTCGAAGTCCAGGACGATCTTCTCGTTCCGGCTCCCCAGACCCAGCAGGACCTGCGAGTCCGGCAGCGCATCGATGATGTCCTGCACCTCGTTGAACAGCACCTTCTGCGGAGGCCGCGGCGGGTGCTTGAACGTCACCTTGAAGTTCCGGTGGTCCCAGGACGCCTCCCACTCCCCCGGCACACGCCGTTTGACCAGCGAGGACACCCGCTCCTGCTCACCGGTACCCAGCTCGGCCTCCGGCGGCAGCTTCACGGACAGCACCGCGTTCTCCAAGGCGCGAGCCTGACGCTCCGTCCACCAGGTCACCACCCGGCAGCCGTGCACCGCGTCCGACCACTGGCGAGGCCGACGCAGCATCTTTTCCCTGGTCAGAGCCAGTCGCGCGACCCAGCCCCAGCCATCAACGCGCTCCATCACCGACGCCGGCAGGCGGTCGCGCAGCGTGCGGCGAGTGACGTCGTCCCCGCCCATCAAGTGCTGCGGAATCGACACCCAGTCCCGGTAGGAGGCACCGTCCGGGATGTCACCCAGGATCTTCCGCAGCGCCGCGAAGAAGGGCTTCACGACCCGCTCCCGGTGCTGGCGCTTCGCCCGGCCACGCCGCCACAGCCACACCGACATCACCAAGATGACCAGCAGCGTTGCGGTGAACAGGGCCTGGTAGTTGACCCACAGCCACCACACGCCGAGCAGCACGGCGGCCAGGACGATCAGGAAGAGCACCACCGCCCACCGCGGAACCATGCTGATCCAGTGCCGCTTGTGGCCGTTCGCCCAGACTCCGGGCATCCAGCCCGGAGCGTCCGCGGCCTGCATCGGCATCTGCTGACGGGCCATCCGCTTCAAGAACCGGCGCTCCGCCCGACTCCCGCGGCCCCCGCCGAACAGCAGCACCATCAGCAGGACGCCGGCCGCCACGATCCATACGGGCATCGCTACGCACCCGCCTTCTGCGTACCGCAGTCCGCGGCCCACTCGCCCTTCAGGTCGACCACCCGGACCGTGGTCCCGGGCTGCATCGCAGCGAGGATCGCCCGCACCGCACCGCTCTTACCACTGCCCGTCGTCCCGCCGAGCAGGATGTGCCCCTGCTCGAACGCGCCGACCGCACTGCTCTGGTCGCTGCTGTTGGCGATATCCCGCCGCTCCGGCCCCTGCTGTCCGCCTGTCAGAATGCTGCTCACGGTTTCCTCCACTGTGCTGGTGGGCCGTACCGGTCGGCGGGGAATGCCGCCAAGCTCTTCATCCGCCGACCGGACCACCCGTCCACTACGGGACTGATCAGGTATTTCGCTGCTCGATTCCTGCTGAGGGGGCCTGCCGCAGCCCTGCGGTACGGCCGGGACGATCACGGGGACCGACAGCACGGGCTGCCCGCCCTGCCTCGCCCGCTGCATCCCGGCAACCACGTCAGACCCCAGGGGTAGGGCGCAGGGGGCGGACATTGCTCCGCCGCTGCTCCTCCACCTGCTTCTTGGCCACCCGGTACGCCTGGCCCTCGTTCACGCCCTCCCTGCCGTGCTGCGCGAGCCACCGCACGAGCTGCCCGGCAACAGTGGTCCCGGTCTCCCGGATCGCGTAGCGGATGGCATCCGCGTTCGTCTCCAGCTCCTCCGACTTGAGCGCCTTGATATGCCGGGCCCGGTCGATCTCCTCCTGGCTCAGCACCGGCTCCGCCTCGGGCTGCGGCTCCACGTCCTGCTCCTGCTGCTCCCACACCGTCGCGTTCAAGACCGCCTCCGCATCACCGGCCTGCTGCTCAGGCAGCGGCGCGCCGCCACCGGGGCCCTCCGGTCCGCCGTCGTCATCCGGACCGTCCTGGTCGTCGGCCTTCACTGCGTCGGTGATCCGCTTCCACTCCTCATCCAGATCACCCTGCGACGCGGGGAGAGGGTCGCCACCGGCCTCCAGCTGGAGCGGCCCGACAGGAAGAGCGCCGTGCTCGGCGACGTACGCCCGGAACGCGGCGTACATCCGCTCTTCCACGCTCAACTCCGGCGCCGTCGCAACCGGAGCCGCGGTGAGCTCCGGTACGTCCACCCACGGAGACTCAAACTCCAGGTTCACCAGGGCCGGAGCGTGCGAGGAGACCGCCAGATCGGCCAGCAGCAGCCGCTTCCGCTCAGGGTTCGTCGCTACGCCGGCCTCGCGGAGCGTGGTCCGCATCTTCGCCCGCAGCTTCCGTCCCTTACGCCCGTTGAGCTTCTTCTCATCGAGAGCGCGGTACTCGTCGGCCAGCTCAGCGGCCCGGCTGCGGGCCCGCTCCTCGATGAGCTCCTGGGCGTCCTTGTCGTGCTCGGCGATCCCGAGCCGGGCCAGGAGCTGCTGCTGGAAGCGGCGAAGAATCCGCGCGCCGATGCCGTTGTTCTCCCGGTTCTCCTCCGCCTGCCGCAGCTCGATCCCCATGGCCAGGTGCCACAGCAGCGCAGCACCCAGCGGACCCAGAACGATCCGCCACGCCGCTCCCGCGACGGAGTCAGACTCCGAAATGGCCGGCACCGCCAAGAAGGCGGACAGGACCCAGACCAGCACACCCGGCAGGCCCGCACGCCCCATCTCCTTGTTGTGCAGGTTCTGCCGCGCCATCAGCGCCAGGCCAAAGAGCATGACCTCACCGGCCAGGAAGAGGCTGCCCCGCTCCACCACGTCCGTGATGTGCAGGTGCTCTCCCGCGAACCGCCACGCCGTATTCGCACCAACGCCCGTGGCGATCAGCGCGCCGATCGTCGACACGATCTGCGCGACCGTCAGACGGCCCTGGGCGTAACGGCGCGTCCTGAACGCCTTCACCCCGGCCTTCGCCGCAACGACCAGCAGCGCCAGCGCCGCCAGTCCAAGCAGCACGCCCACGAGGGCGGTAGGCCAGGGATTCGCCTCAGCGAAACCCTCGATCCAGTCGGTCATTTCGTCTCCCAGTCTCTGAGCGTGTGCATAGCTGAGTTGCAAGGACTGATGCATGCTCCCTGCCTCCCCAACGCTAGCGCACTGCTAAGAGTTCTGCATAGTCTCAATGACAAGAGTTCTGCTAAGTGACGTGCTTAGCAGCGAGTCATGCTGCTGCGGCAAGCGGACAGGTCGGTTCGACGCGGGAGGGGAGTCGGAGCACGGCGGCGATGCGGCGCTGCTGTACGGGGAGCAGTCCGCCGTGGATGCTGTCGCGGGTATCGCCGGTGAGGATCGCGAGGGAGAGGCAACGGTCACGGACCGGGCAGCGCTCGCAGATGCCGCGCTCCTGCTCGGTGCGTACGAGGTCGCGGGCGACCGTGCGGGCACCGACGGCTCCCAGGAACCAGCGCTCCGGTGCATATCGGCGACATTCGCCGTGTTCTTCTACTACGAGCTCCAAGTCGGCCAGCAGGATCGAGTCACTGACCGCGACCACTCGGGTCGCGAGCTCAGTGATCGCGTTCTGCAGCAGTGCTGCGTTCTTGAGGATCCCCTCCGCGCCTTCAGTCGCGTTGCGGTGCCTGCTGAATCCGCGTGTAGGGGTGGGCTGCTGCCGCTGCATTGCTGTCCTCCCGTGCTCGATCCTTACCAGCCGTCAGTGCTGGTCGATAGGCTGGAAATTGCCTGTGATCCGGTTGTAGCCCCGAGGCAAGGCCGAACGGCAGGTGCAGCATGTGGCCGCTGCGAGGCGGCCACGTGGGCCACATCGGGGAGGACGGCGTGGGACAGCGGCCGAATCAACTGACACCGCATGCGAGTCCGAGGCACCGCCTGGGTGCCGAAATGCGTGCGTGGCGCGTCGAGCGCGGGTTGTCGCTCGGCAAGTTGCAGGCCCGGATCAGGTACGACTACAGCTATATGGCGCGTTGCGAGCGCGGGGAGCAGGCACCGTCTGAGGCGCTGGTGAAGGCGTACGACGCCGAGCTGGCGGCCGGCGGTTCGCTTGTCCGGCTCTACCAAGATCTGCAGGCCGGAGTCAGTCTGGACGTTTTACCTCGTGGCCATGTGGCCAAAGTGAGGCCTCATGTGGCTAACACCCCGGGGGCCCTAGCTGACATTCCGGGCGTACAGGCACCGTCAGAGGAGGAGGGGATTTCCGTTCCCTGCCGAACCTCCGACGGAAGGATCATCTTCGTGTCTGTACCTCGTAGGGCATTTCTGGGCGGCCTGGGTGCTGCTGCTGCGGGCATCGCGGGCGCGCCGCTGGCCCAGGCAAGTCCGGTGCCTCCCCGGGTGCCTGCCCCGGACCGCAATCCGATCGAGCATCTGCAAGCGGTTCGCAGGGTGTTGATCGACTCGGACAACCTCTTCGGGCCGCGTCAGGTGATCCCGAAGGTGCAGGAGCAGATCAATGCCATCACCGCACTACGTGAAGGTGCGCGTGGCGCGGATCGTCGCCAGCTGCTTCAGGTGCAGACACAGTTCGCGGAGTTGTGCGGCTGGTTCCACCAGGACGCGGGTGATCACAGGGCCGCGCAGTACTGGACAGACCGGGCGCTCCAGTGGTCGCACGGCGCTGGCGACCCGGACCTGACGGTCTACATCCTGGCGCGCAAGAGCCAGTTGGCCGGCGACATGAAGGACCCGGTGGAGGCGGTTGACGTAGCAGAAGCGGCGGAGGGAACAGCGCGGCCTGGAACTCGTCTTGCGGCTGTCGCCGCGACCTACGCCGCTCACGGGTATGCGCTTCGAGGCGAGTCGACGGAGACATTGCAGGCGTACGACCATGCCCAGGACCTGCTACATGACATCAACCCCGACTCGTCATCGGCATGGGGTGTGTGGCTGGACGACGCCTACATCGATGTCCATCGGGCCCGGAGCCTGTCCGTGCTCGGGAACCACAAGGCGGCAGCGGAAGGGTTCCGCGCTGCGATCGCTGCTCTGCCAGCTGGATACCACCGGGACCGTGGTGTCTATCTCGCCCGGGAAGCGCTGGCGCTGGCGGGCAGTCGTGAAGCCGAGCAGGCCGCCACGGTCGGTCTGGAAGCGCTGTCCATTGGCAGTGAGACCGGGTCCGCGCGCATCATGACGGAGCTGGCTCAGTTGGACACCTCATTGCGGCAGTGGCGTACGGTCCCCTCAGTGCGCGAGTTCACCGAGGCGCTCGACGCCTGCGTCCTTCATGAGGCGTGACCCGCACCACTGCCCGTTGCTGCTCTTACCAGGGAGAACACGTTGCCTCGCCCCTACGTCCTGCTGAGCGTCGCCACGTCGATCGACGGCCACATCGACGACACGAGCCCGGACCGGCTGTTGCTGTCCAACTCAGCCGACTTCGACCGCGTCGACCAGGTCCGCGCGGAGTCTGATGCCATCCTGATCGGCGCGGGCACGATGCGCGCCGACAACCCGAGGCTGCTGGTCAACAGCGAAGAGCGCCGCGCGGCCCGGGTCGCTGCGGGCAAGCCCGAGTATCCGCTCAAGGCCACGATCAGCGCCTCCGGTGACCTCGATCCCGAGCTGAAGTTCTGGCACTTCGGCGGCGAGAAGGTCGCGTACACCACCGACTCGGGTGCAGAGAAGCTGCGTGATCGGCTGGAGGGTCTGGCCGATGTCGTCTCGCTCGGGGAGACCGTGAACTTCGGCCGGCTCCTGGACGATCTGGGCGGGCGAGGCGTCAAGCAGCTCATGGTGGAAGGCGGTGGTTCCATCCACACCGCGTTCCTTTCTCAGGGCCTGGCCGATGAGATTCACATGGCCATCGCACCGCTGGTCGTTGGGCAGGCCGATGCGCCTTCGTTCCTCAGCCCAGCCATCTACCCCGGCGGCTCCACCCACCGCATGAAGCTCGCGGAGGCCCGCACCATCGGCGACGTGGTGCTGTTGCGCTACCTGCCCAAGCAGGAGAGCGGCCAGTGACCAAGCGCGCCTGGACGGACGTCGACGTGCATTGGTTGCAGGCGGCCATCGAGCTGTCTCGCTTCTGCCCGCCGGCCATAGGCGCGTTCAGTGTGGGTGCGATCATCGTCGATCGAGACGGTGCGGAGATTTCCCGTGGCTACTCCCGCGAGGGTGACGACCCGCACCTTCACGCGGAGGCCGCGGCGCTCGCCAAGGTAGACGAGGAAAAGCGGCTGCTGGGCGGCACGATCTACAGCTCACTGGAGCCGTGCAGCCAGCGCCGCCACCCAGTCGCGACCTGTACACAGCGCATTCTCAGCTCAGGGCTGAGCCGTGTCGTGATCGCCTGGCGCGAGCCTTCTCTGTTCGTCGATGACTGCCAGGGCTTCGAGATGCTGACGGCCGCGGGCCTCACTGTCGTTGAGGTTCCGGAGCTGGCTGAAGCTGCGCGTGCCATCAACAGCCACCTGGGCGGGATAAGCGCCTGATCTCCGCTCTCCCGAAGGCCCGGGTCGATGACCCGGGCCTTCGGCGTTCTTGTGGAACACCGATCCTCCTGGCGCAGGCGCTCGAAGGTGGCCGGATAGGCCCGCTCCCCGCGCGTGTCAATGAGGCACTGCGGGGCTCCTCCGTCCAGTGTTGTCGATGGCGGTGAGGGCAATCGTCACGCCGCCTGACCCTAGCTTCTGTACCAAAACCGGGTGGGCGACGCGGGAGGGAAGTCGGGCCTCGGTACGCTCCCGGCATGCTCATCGCGCACGTAAGTCCCAGGACCATGGGCAAGACCACGAACGCCGCGTTCCTGGCGCATGCCATGCATGAGCGCGGCTACTCGATGATTGGCTACGACGCTGACCACTCGGGGCAGCTCACGAAGTGGGACGCCAAGGCGAAGTTCCCCTTCCCCGTGCTGGGCGCGGCTTCCGAGACGTTCCACATGAACGTCCCGAAGACCCTCCCGCCCGACACCGTCGGCATGATCGACTGTGGCCACGCCGAAGACCACGTCGGCGTCACCACATCGGTGCTGCGCTGCGCGGACCTCGCGATCCTCAACTCGTCTCCGTCGACCGCCGACCTCTACCGCATCCGAGACTTGCCCATGCGGAAGATCGTCGACGACATCGCCCCGCTGCGCATGGACTCGAAACCCCCCGAGGTATGGGTGCTCCTCAATCGCTGCCCGACCCAGCCCAATTCCAAGGCGGTGCCAGACGCCCGCAAGTGGTTCGCCAAGCGCAACTGGAACGTCTTCACGACCACCGTGCCCTTCCTCCAGCAGTACTCTCAGGCAATCCCGTTTCCCGTGCAGGCCGCGGGCTCGCACCTGGACCAGCTAGTCACTGAGATGAAGGACAGGGGGCTGATCCCGTGAGCCGTCGCGGCATCGCCGACCTCGATGACGACGACCTCGAAGAGGGAGTCGGAACCAGCAACTTCCCCGAGCAGGGCACCAGCCGCGAGGATCTTCCGGCTGTGCCCGAACCGGTGGAAGTAGCCCAGGGTCGACCGCGGCCGGCCTTGACGCTGGCTGACCTTCCGGAGCCGGAAGAGACTGACGCCGTCGGCCCGCTGTCCGCAGAGGAGGAGGACCTTCTCCATCTCTGCATGCGCGGCATCGAGCAGTTCCAGAACGCCTGGTGGGTCATGGCCAAGTCCCTGGCCAACATCAACGCCCGTCGTCTCTACCGCAAAACGCACGCCAACTTCGAGGACTTCTGCTGGGACAACTTCAAAAAGAGCCGCCCCACCGCGTACGAGGAGATGACCGCGTACGCGATGGGAGAGCTTCTGTCTGCGCGTGCAGACAAACCGTTCGATGAGAATTCGAACGAAGTGTCTGCACGCGCAGACACCCCTGCCATCGGCAAGAAGGTCGCCAGCGCCTACAACCCCATCACCAAGGACTACGGAGCCGAAGTCTCCGTCGCCGTCCACGAGACCATCGAGGACGCCACTGGCAAGAAGGTGCCCGTCAAGGAGATCAAGGGCATCATCCAGCAGCTCCCGCGCAAGAAGGAGAAGGAGCTCACCCAGGAAGAACTCACCGCGCTGGCCCGCGAGCTCGCGACGGCCCAGGGCGGCAACGGCTCGGGCAGCCAGCAGGGCAAGAAGGAGCAGGAGGCCGCGTCCGCCGCGACCCCGGCCCTGGATGCACTTCGCGCCGCCGTGGACGAGCTGGAGTCGGCACACCGCGCCCTCGCCCCGACGAAGATCAAAAAAGCCCTCGAAGAAAACTCCGACAAGGCAGTGGCGATCCTCAACGACGCCAAGTCGGCCGCGGACAAAGCCAACAAGCGAGTCGAGGCATTCCTGCCCAAGTAGGCCGCCCGACCTCTGACATGCCGAAGGGGCGGGACCCGATCCACTCGGGTCCCGCCCCTTCGGCGCACGTACGCATCACACAGGCCACCAGTCCTTCTCAGCTCGATGAGTCTCCCACCGACGATTCGGATCGCTGGTCACTTCGACGTAGAGCAGCTGATTGTGCTCGTCATAGAGCCGGTATAGGGCTGTGCGCGAGTCACGCATCATCACCGCCCTCCTGCCAGGCGATGCCAAGCGTGTCGACGATGCGCCGCAGAGCGGTGATGTAGTTCTGCCGGTTCTTTCCGCTCGGCTCGGTCTTCCCCTGCTCCCACATGCTCACGGTCAGCCGCGAGACTCCCAAAGCCTTGCCGAAATCATCCTGGTTGATCCCCGACGCCTTTCTGATGCGGACCCGGTCAGCGGACGGGGGGAGTTCCGACTGCTGCACCGGGCGCATGAGGGCATCGATCGCCTCATTGATCATGTCTTCTCCCTTGGCCTCTTTGCTCGACATTAGCGCACCTCTATGCAGTAGTCCATGCATTGCTCTATGCTTCTAACCATGCAGGGCGTCGGTCCGGCGCTCAGCATCCACTATGCACAGCATCCCATCAGCAGGTTTGCGGAGACAGCTACTAGGGGGCTTCACGTGGCCGCACAGCCGACACAACACCCGGCCGAACAGGACGCTGACGCGACGCGGGAGGAGGGTTCCTCCGCTCCGACGTGGGACTACGGCGCGCCGGACCTCGGGATTGGGAGGCTGACGCGTCCGGTCGCTCCTCGTGAGGAGGGCGAGTGATGGCCGCCGTTCCGCGTCAGGTCCGCAAGTTCGTCGACCGCGCTTCGCTGATCGTGGCCGTGCTGATCGGTCTGCTCGTCCTGTGGGGCGCCGGCCTCCAGCTGATGCCGGTGGTGGTGTTCCTGGTCTCCGGTGCGTTCGTCTACGGCGCGTGCCAGTACCTGGCGCTGCGTCTGCTCGGCAAGAAGAAGTCCCGTCGCGCCGCCCGGCGCTGACGGTCCGTACGAGAGGGGAGATGGACATGTTCAACCGCATTCGGGATCTGGTCACCGAGGTGACGGGCCAGAGCCAGATGAGCCGGGACATCGATCAGGCCGTTGCGTCCGGCGACCAGGAGGCAGCGTCGACCTTCCGCACCGGGACGGTCGCGGCCGTGTTCACCGACAAGGGCCGCAATGCCCGCGGGAAGGAGGTCGCGGAGTACGCCCGCAAGGTCATGGAGACCGACGGCAAGGGCGACCGTTTCTACCGGACCTTCCCTCGCCGGGACCGTGACTGACGGAGGTTGCCTGCGAGCGCCCGGCCTGGTGGCTGGGCGCTGGTGGAGAGCCGCTGGCATTCCGGCCCGGCGAAGCGAAGTTCCGATCTGATCAGCAGGGAGATCCCATGAGCATCGAACGTTCGACTCTGGCCTTCATCACCGTGATCGCTGCGCTGGTCGGCCGCCAAGGCCGGCCACGATGCCGCGTCGATGGGCGGCGTCGCGTACGTGCTGGTCGCCGGGGTGCTGGCGAAGCTGTTCGGCGGTAGCGCCGTCACCGTCATCGCCCGGTCGGTGCTGCTGGTGGTGGGTGGCGTGTTCGCCGTTCTGGCCTCGTTGCTGCTGTCGCGCAGCGCGGATATCCGGCTCGCTGCGACCACTTCTATCTGAGACCGCGGGGGCCGGGATGGTCCCGGCCCCGCAGGAAGGAGTACGGCATGACGTTTCAGGCGAACGACACGGTCCTCATCGTCTCCTGTGAAGACGACCCTCGCGCCGCTGGCAAGACCGGCCGGATCATTGACGAGGTGCCGCCGGGGCACTTGACCAACAACAGGTGGACGGTGGGCAGCATCAGCCTCCTCATCGGCCCTGTTCTGTGCCGGACGAGCGAGCTGCGGAAGGTCTGAGGTGCTGGTCATGAGTGCTTGGAAGCAGCCGATCTCGTTAGTCCTGTCGATCGCGGTGTTCAACGCGGACGCAGTGATCGCGTGGGCGGCCGGGGTGATGTTCGGCATCGTCGCCTACGGCGTGCTGGGCCTGCCGTTGTGGCTGGCGGCCGTGATGGCGTTGGTGGTCGTCCTCGGGGTGTGGTTCGTGTCCGCTCCGCTGTGCGGCCCGTGGATGATGTGCTGGTCGGGGCGGATCAGGAACTGGGGGAGGCCCGCGCCCGTACGCCATGTTCCTGCTCCGGTCGATGCTCTCGCCGCGCTCCTGGAGCCTGTGACCGGACGGTCGGTGCCGGCGCCGCAGTCGCGGTCGACGGAGCCGCGTCCGTTGGAGTCGTACGAGCTCGGGACGTGGGAGTGCCCTTGGTGCGAGCGGCCGGCCGTGTCCGGCACGCACCACTGGGATGACCGGGGGCCGTACCAGCTGCTCAGCAACCACGCGCTGGAGTGCCCGAGTGGGCACCGCTGGACGAACAGCACGGACGGGGGCTGAGCCTGCGGGCTCGGTCCGCGGGACTGAATCCGAGATCACGACCTGTCGGCGGAGTGCCGGTGGGAAGACTGTGCCGGGGCCGGTTGGCCGGCCCCGGCGGGGAGGGGAACTTCTGATGTTGAGCAATCCGTCGATCCGCTGCGCCGAGTGCGGATCTTTCGAGCTGCGGGCTTCGTTCTTGACGTACGACTCCGGCGGCCGGGATGTCTCCGGCTTCACGTGCACCCGATGCGCCTTCGACTGGGAGGTGTGGGAGACGCCGCAGTTCGCCGCGCCCGACTACGCGTCGGCCTACTCCGGCGCGCCCGGTCTGGTGGACGAGGAGCTCGCCCTGGTGCTGCTCGCCGAGGGCGTCAAGGAGCGGGCCACTCAGGCGCTCATCGGCAAGGGGCGTGCGGTCGACAGCAGTGAGCACCGTGTGGTGTTGCTGCGGAAGGCCGGCTGGCTGGATAGGGCGGCGCGTGAGCGGGAGGTGGGCTGGTACCTCGGGCAGTACACCGACGACGAGGTCAACAACGCGAGCACCAAGGCGGCGCGGGCGTCGTTCGAGTTCCTGCAGTTCGACCTGGACCACGGCGGGGTGTACTTGGAGGGTCCGATCGAGCCCAGCTCACCGGAGTGGGATAACGCTGGCGGCACCCGGGCGTACGTGCGCCAGGAGTACCGCGAGCTGCTGGGCCAGGAGCAGCGCGACGAGGACGAGGACCGCGCGCAGATCTTCCCGCGCCGGGGCGCGGACGGGGAGCTGTACGGGCCGGACGGGAAGGCGCTGTGATGCCAGAACATGGGCTGAGCATTCGAACTGCCCAGGCTGCCTGGTCACAGAACACCGACGGCGTCTGGACCTGGTATCCCCAACCCAGCGGCATGGTCCGCATCTACGCCTCGTTCGATGACGAATTGCTGCGCAAGCACGGGGCGTTCCATGAGGCCGGTCACGTCGTGACGTCGCTGGTGCACGGCCTCGGTGTCGACGGCGTTCATCTCTCACCCAGTGCACAGGGCCACATGTTCCATACGGTGAACAGCGGCACTATTGCCAGCTGGACGGGTTACGGGGCGATGCTCGCAGCTGGGGAGCGAGCCGCAGATCGGTGGCTGCGCGAGATCGGGCAGTGGACCCCGGAGCGGGCCTGGGCGATCGAACGCGGTGCTCGCAGCGACCGCGCCACGGCCGTTGATTTCGCTGCCCGGACCGGGCAGAGGTTCGAGTTCCTGGCCCACCCTTGGGATGGCTGGACAAACGTCTGCTCATGGGCAGACGGCAGTCTGGACGCCCACTGGAGTCGAGTCGTCGCGGTGGCCGGCGCCCTGCTGGATAGAGGCGCGCTGAGCGCAGCAGACGTTGCTGAGGTAGCGGATCTCCCCAACCCCTCAGCCGTCATAGTTTTACCCGACGACACGGGGGAGGGGTCGGCGTGATGCCGCGTACGGATGCTCGCGTCTGGAGGGCGGCCCGCAGCTTCGAGGAGCTCGCCGCGCTCACCGCTGAATGGCTGGAGGGCCGCTTGTCGGGGCACCCCAACGGCCATCACGACGGCCCTGATCCGGAAACGATTCCGCTCGTGCCGGTCCTCGCCCAGGCGAACCGCGGCGGATTCCTCACCGAGGGCAGTCAGCCTGGCGAACTCGCCCACCACGAGGGTGCTCCGTGGCATCAGCGGGCCTTTGTCTCCGGGTTCGCCGGCCCCGGCCTCGCTGCCACGGTCAATGAGCTGGCGTGCCGGGCCGGGCTCGTCACCCGCGTCTACCTGCCCGCCGGGCGGCCGATGCTGGAGGGCGGCTCTGTCGACGTGACGCGGTGGGGCAGTCGTATCAACACCGGCATCGGTGACTTCCTGAAGCCTCGCTCGGTGCGCCGGACCTTTCCCGGGTGTCATGCGGATGCACTGTGCGGGGTCATCGGGGCCTGGCAGGTCACGGTCGTCGACCCCGAGTGGGGCCGCAACGATCTGCTGTGGCCGACGCTGCGCCATGCGCTTGAGACCCACCAGGTGCTGGACCAGCCGACCGGGTACTCCTGCGGCATCATGACCCGCGACGCGGGAGAGGGGTGAGTCGCGTGACCTCACATAGGCACGATGACACCGCGGATGTGGTTGCGCTGCGCCAGCAGTTGGCGATGGCTTCCGAGTTCCGCGTGCCGGTCCCAGACACGGGCGTTGGCGGGTATGCGGAGGTCGTGGTCAAGCGGCAGCTGGACGGCCGCGGGGAGCGGTGGGCGGTAACCGATGGTGCCTTCTCTGGGCTGCGGGCTTGGGTGGAGGGTGAGGGTTGGCGGTACATCAGCGACGTCGGCCGGGCGGTGGCCTACCGGCACACCCGGGACGAGGCGCTAGCCATGGCCCACCAGGTCGCGGAGATCGAAGCAGCCTGCTACCAGGCTGAAGTGGCGGCCAATCGGCCGGAGGTCGACGAGCCCTAGGGCTTCTCGATGCCGGTGAGGCCCGGTCTACGGGGATCGGGCCTCACCGGCATCGGGAGGTGGAGACGGGCGCGCACCCCCGGTTGCTTGAGGATCGGTCTGGGTAGAGGTGAGGCGGCGTGGGCATGACGCTCCTGACCGAGGGCACGCCCAACTACAGGCGTGCCCGGCATCGTTGAGGGAGAAGTGTGAACCTGTTCAAGTCGATGTCTGCGCGGTGGGCTGCTGCTGGGGAGCGGAGGGAGCAGCGCGACCGGGAGAAAGCGCAGCAGAGTGCCAGGCGTGAGCGTTTCGAGAGCCGTCACCGGTTACGGCTTTCCCATGCAGCGGCGGTGTCTTCGGTGGAGATCACCTGTCACGAGGACACGTGGGAGTTCATCAAAAGGCTGGTCTTCCCCTATCCGGCTGCTGGCTGCCACATCGCTTTTCACGGGCAGGTCGATCCCCAGAACTTCCCGGGCAAGCGAGTCCGTGTCGACAGCAGGAGCGGTATGGCGACGGTGACGCTGTCTGGTCCTCATGTAGTGCGGTGCCTGACGATCTTTCGTGCTGTCCTCGCCTCGGGTCCTGATCACTTCAGCCAGGACGCCCAGCGGTACGCGATGTCGGAGCGTCTGTATGACAGGTTCGCCGAGCTGGTTGACGCCATCGACCCGGACACATCAACCGGCGCCATCCCGCAGCTGGTCATTGATGCTGGTCTGGAGAGCGACGGCCACGAGCCTGACACCGTTACGTAGCTGATCGCGCGGGGCCGAACGGCTCGGCTCGCAGGAATGATGATGAGGCCCGGTCCGTGGGACCGGGCCTCTCTGCTGTGCGTGCGTGGGGGCGCAGCCGCATCTCCTGACCGAGGAACTCAGTCAGCACGGCGAGCGGCGGCGAGGGCTTTCTCGACGAAGGCCCGTACGACATCGGCGGCTTCGGTGGCGGTGACGTCCTTGGTCCAGCTGCTCTGGTGGCAGCGCAGTGAGAACCGGTGCACGTCGTGTACGTGCTCCAGTCCCTGGGTGTAGGGGCGGTGGCGGCAGCGGCCGTGCCGCTCGGTGGCCTCCACGTGCTCGCGGATCACGGCGATGCGGAAGCGGCGGGGGAGGGTCTTCTGCTCCAGGCAGCCGCGGCACTCCAGGAGGTGCAGCACGCTTCCTTCGCGGAGGAGGAACCTGACTCCTTTGCCTTCGAAGGTGTTGCAGCTGGCGCACAGTGGGCCGCGGACGTATCCGTGGTCGTGACAGTGGTCCCAGGTGAATGCTCGGCTCTGGGCGCACAGCCGGCACAGGTAGTCGTCGGCGCGCATGGTGCGCCGCAGCGATTCGTACAGCACGCCGTGAAGGTGGCCTTGGTAGGTCTGGTACGCCGTGCCCGAACAAGGCGGGCACAGAGTGATGTAGCCGTTGGCCGTAGGTGTGCGCCAGGCCCAGAGTGGTCCTTTGGTGCCGCAGCTGGAACAGATCCGAGCCTGGTTGACCAGGTCGTCCTCCAGCCGTTCCCAGCGGTCCAGCAGGTCCGCGTACGCCCGGGGCAGGAGCCAGTGTTCGCCGGACCAGGACAGCAGCCGGCGCGGTTTGGTGCCGGCGATGTTCTGCATGTGCGAGTCGTTGCTGCGGGCCTGGATGAACTCGGTCATCGTCAGCCCGCCGGGTAGGCCGTTGTCCCCGATCTCCTTCCAAGAGTCCCAGTTCTCGTCGTACGGGCGATCTTCCTGGAACGCCTTGTGCCGGGCGGCGTTGAACATCCATGTCACCAGTTGGCGGCGCCAGTCGGGGCGGGCCCATTCTTCGAGGCCGATGTGGTCGCGGTACTCGGGCAGGTGGATCTCTGCGAGGTCATCGAGGTTGATGGGGAGTTCGGCTAAGGCGCGGCCGGCGCGGCGGACGTCGCGTTCGTCGTACCTCCAACGGCCCTTGTACTTGTAGCCGCGCAGCGCGGCGTCGCCGATGACGGTATGGCCGTGGTGGTGGAGGAGGTCGGTGCGGAGCAGGACATCCGGATCCAGGGGGAGGGCGCAGTTCGCGGTGAGGTCCGCAAAGGTGGCGCGGGCTGACTTCGGGCTCATCATGGGCATGGCCGGATGGTGGCAGCAGGGTCTGACATCGCCGGCGGGAAATCCGTACAGACAAGCGGCACTTCGTACGGTTGCTGGAATGCTCGCTCACCGCCGGACGGCTACAGGACCGGTGACAGGGCTCCCTAACGGTTACATCGCAGGTCAGAGGCTTGTAGCCGTTCGTCCGGGCTTGCGTTCGCGGGATGGTGGCCGCATCAGCGGCTGTAGCCGCTGACCCGCCCGGTGCCACTCCGCAACGGTTACATCGCAGGTCAGAGCGTTGTAGCCGTTCGTCCGTGCTCCACTCGCGAGGGGTCTGGCCTGCGGTTTCGCTGTCGGCCGCATCTGGCGGTTGTAGCCGTTGGCGCGGAGAGGAACGGCTACAACGGTTACGTCGCAGGTCAGAGCGTTTTGGCTCGTGTAGCCGTTCGCTGCTCTCGGACCGCGAAAGGGCCTCTGACCTGCGGTGTAACCGTTGCGGAGCGCGCTTGCGGAGCTCAGGACGTGAAAATGCCTCTGACCTGCGGTGTAGCCGTTGTAGCCGTTGTAGCCGTTCTTTTGGAGATTTCGCGTAGTGAGTTTCTAGGAGGGTGCTGAGCGCCCGTACACGGCACGTCTGGCCGGTGACTGTCGCCGGACCTACGCCCACCCAGAGGGCTCCAAGGGGCCTGGGGTTAGGGGCCTGCGGCTGAGCGGTTACGTGCTCTGGAGGCGTTCAGGGCAGTCGGGTTGGGGTGACCAGTAGCAGCTCGGAGCGCGGCCCTGGCAGTACGGGCAAAGCTCCAGGATGGAGGTCAGCGGGAGGCCGTAGGTCCAGCGCAGGCAGGAGCGGGCCTGGAACGGGCCGTGTTCGGCCGGCCGGTGGTGGAGGGCACCGAGTTGCGACCAGCGGCGTTCGGCCGTCGTGCGGCCGGTTGGCTTGTGGCCGGGATCGGCGGGGTGGAGGTCCAGCCAGTAGTTCAGCGGTTCGTTCCCCCGGCCGTCGACGAGGCCGGGCACGCCGAAGCGCTCGGCGACATCGGCGAGCCACTCGCGGGGCGAGGCACCCGGGTCAGCGATGCGGCGGGTCTCCCATTCGTCCATCGCTTCGGCCAGGCGTACGGCTTCGGGGTAGACGACGGCGGGGGCGGCCTGGCGGCGCCGCAGCTTGGGCCCGACGGGCAGCGTGTCTTCCCTGTGCCGCCATAGGTCGCGGGCGAACTGCTTGGACGCCCACCACCACAGGGTCACCTGGTGAGCGTCGGCAACCAGAGCGTCCCCGGCCGGGCCCCGCTTGTGGTCGAACGCCCGGTGCCGCTGAAGGGCCCGTCCGATGTCGGGGAGGGGCGTGGTGTCGATGAGGTAGCCGCTGTCGTCGCCAGACTGCCAGCGGCGTCCGCACGAGCACGGCCGCCATCGGTGGCCGGCCGCGACCAGCCAGGCGCCGTCCTCCAGGCACAGCGGGCACGCCTTGAGCGGCCTGGCTCCAGCCCCGTCCGGCCACGTGGTGATGCGTACGGCTGCGCCTGCGGCTTTCAGGAGCCGGTCGGAGTGGAAGCCGGGAAGTGCTCGGCGCAGCTGGTCCTCATCCCGGCCGACCAGGGCGGCGAGGCGGGTCACTGCTTCGATGCTCAGGTCGACTTCTTGGAGGTTCGGGCGGAAGTCTGCGGGGACTCGGGTGGGCAGTCGACCGTGGTGGAGGGCCTTGAGAAGTCGGGGGAGTTCGAGGGCGTTGGCGCTCGCTGTGCGGGCGAGGAACGAGCCGTTTGTCTCCGCGTGGATGAGCGGGACGCGGATCGGCAGGTCGCTCGGTTTGAGCGGCTTGGCGGTCGTACGGGTCCGCCTGGGCTCGTTGGTCGTGCTCTGCGTCATGGACAGACCGTGGCACACCTGATCTGTGGACGGCGGCCGGGAGTCCTTGTGATGTCGACGCGGGGAGGGGGTGCGGTTGGCGCCGTCTTCATCAAGTGCTCGTGAAGTCAGGTGAGTTCGAGAAAAGAATCATGGACAACCCCCTTGTGTGCGCAAAGCGCACACCTCTACATTGAAGGTGTGCGGAAAACGCACACCCCGTCGGAGAAGGGATCGACCATGGCCGTCGACATCACCAAGCAGACCAGCGGCACCGCCCAGATCACCTGGCACCCGAGGAACGACGACCCGCGCGGATACGTCGCGAAGGCCATCGAAACCGGCCGCCTGGAAGACGCGCTCACCGTCCTCGGCGCCAGCACGATCGAGCACCTGATGACGTCGCCGGGGAGTCTCAAGCACATCGCCCAGTCGACCGCGCTAATCCAGCGGGAGCTCGAACGCCGGATGCGCTCCATGGTCGTAGAGCTCAAGGACCGCCAGGGCCTGTCCTGGTCCGAGATCGCCTTCCTGCTCTACGAGGACTCCGAGAAGCGCTCCAGCGCCCGCGCGGTCTACAACGCCGGTGTCCGCCAGCTCGGCCTCGACGACGCCCAGGTGCACGAGGACCAGGACGACGACCCGAGCAGCGACTGAGACACCGTCACCTCTGGTGTGCACTCAATCGCCGCCGTCTGACACCGAGCCACGGAAGGACACGCACACCATGAACAGCACGCCGAAGATGACGCAGGAGCAGGAGCTCGCCGCGGCGGTCGCCATCGTCCGCGTCGGCCTGGACCGGATCCGCGACGCCGCGACCCGCACCGAGGACGTCGCCCCGCACATCGCCAGCCTTCGCGCCCTGTACGACCACCGCGACCCAGAGGCCGGCGTCCTGGCGGCCATCGCCGACGTCATCGGCACCATCACCGTCTCGCTCACCGAAGTCGGCCACACCGACAGCGAGTCCGCCGTCGAGCTCCTGGACGAGGCACAGGCTTACGCCCAGGACAGCACCGGAGACCGCATCTACCGCGCTCTGGAGAAGCTCGCGCCGCTCCTGGTCTGCAAGGAGTGCGGGCAGCAGAAGGACGGCGTGAAGGTCATGCCGGACCCGTTCACCGAGAATTTGGACCCGGACCGTGACGACCACGAGCTGATGCCGCTGTGCGCCGACTGCGCCACCGCCAGGTTCGAAGAGAGCTGACCAACCCACCCGCTTCACCAAGCAGAAGGAGAGTCCAATGCTGGCTATCTGGGAACTCTTACGGCCCCGCGAGCGAGGCGCCCTCTACAGCGAGACCCGCCTTGAGTCATGGCACCGCATGCGTGAGTTCAACCGCCGCAGCAGGCAGATGATGAAGGAGCCCTGGACGGAACCGCTCGCCATCGAGATCACCGGCGAGGACGTCAAGGCGATCGAGGCCATGGTCACGGCCTGCGACGACTCGTGGAACCGCCGCCGCAGTGACGCGCCCATGCACCACGACGGCCTGATCAAGCAGCTCTACGTTCGCGTTGGCGCAGCCACCGCGAACACCTCTCAGCCGGAGACCATCCCGCTGTACGAATCCGAGATCCAGACCCTGGAGCTGCTGCTCCCTCTCCTGGGCCAGTACGGCGCTCGCTCGGACATCGAGGCCGCCCGCCACATCCTCAACAAGCTGCACGCCCTCCAGGGCCGCGCCCGCGCCATGCGCACCATCGGCGGAATCCCCGTCACCGACCCCGCGATCGAGCGCTGAGAAGAACTTCACCGCCCGGGTCCTGATCGGGGACCGCGACGGCCGCACCCGCGCCGTCGTCCTGGGCGACGCCGTCGCCGAAGTCCTCAACGGCCGCGGCATCCCCACCGAGGTGGAGCACCACCACCTCGAACCGCAGAAGTAGGCGTGTCCGGGACTGCTGATACCAGCCCCAGACACCCCGACATCATCCACCCGGCGCCCCGCAAGCTCCATGCGGGGCGCCACTCGTTGTACAGCGACGCGGGGAGGGAGTCAGGGCCGCTGTCCGCGACCGGGTCCACCAAGGCGTCAGTGCTGGTCGATCCATGCCAGGCCCTCACGGTCCAGGACGGTTGTAGCGCGGGTGACGGCGACGTAGGCGAGCATCGCGTACGTCGCGCCGACCTGGCCCACGGAGCCGTTCTCGCGGCGCGGCGGGGGCGGGAAGTCGGTCGCGATGCGGACCCGGCCCCACTCCAATCCCTTGGCCCGGTGCGCGGTGGAGATCACCAGATCCGCCGACTTCGCATCCGGCGCCATCCGGTCCGCGGCCTTGATGATGGCCTGCGCACCATGGGTGTCGACCGCCTCCACGAGGGCCTTGAGGTCGGCGCCGTCGTCGGTCGCCGCGTAGTCGTGCACGTCGTCCCAGGAGGTGAAGGCCAGCAGTTCCGGGTGCCCGGTCACGCCTGTCTCCTTCAGCTCCTGGCACGCCTTCGCCAACGCCTTCACCTTCGAGGTACCGCCGACCAGCGCCGGGCGCCGGCCATGTGCGAGGGCCTCGATGGCAAGCAGGATCGCGCGGCCGTTGGTCCGGCACAGGATCGCGTCCGGGTCGTCCAGGCCACCCTCGATGACCCGGGAGGCGCGGTGCGGGCTACCGGTCAGCCGCATCCGCGTCTCCAGCCGCCGCAACCATCGGTTGGCCTGCTCCGCCACGGCCGGGCCGAACCGCCACGACTGGCTGAGCATCAGGCGCCGCTCGGCGGGCCAGGTCGCCATCGCATCGACTGCGCCGCGCCACTCGTACAGCTGCTGGCAGGAGTCGCCGACCGCGATCAGCTGGGCGTGGCTCTGGTTCTGGATGACCTGGGCGACCACTGGATTGGCGTCCTGCGCCTCGTCCAACAGGATGTAGGCGTATGGCAGAAGCGGTGCTCCCAGCGCCCACAGCTTCAGGTACACGTCCGGGGTGAACCGCAGCCGCCCCTCCCTCGACGACAGGTCCGCCCAGACCGCCCACGCGTACGGCAGCACCGCCGCGCGCAGCTGCTCCGCCTCGGTGGGAGTGAGCAGCGGAGGGACGACGATGTGCCGCGCCTCGATCTGCCGATCGGCACTGTGGCACCACCGCTCCACGCTCTGCGTCGCCAGCTGCGCCAGATGCGCCGGCCCGTACACGAGCTGGCCGTTGACGCGCAGCGACTCGCGGATGCCGAGGACCTCCGCCTGCTGCGCGCCCGTCAGCCGCGCCGACTTCAGCCGGTGCTGGAAGGTATGGCCGACCGCGGCGAACGCCAGGCTGTGCGCGGTCTTGCACGAGACGCTCCCGCCGTCGGGGAAGGCGGACTTCGCCGACTCCACCGAGGACCGGGTGAACGACGTGTACAGGCCCAGGCCCGTCATCCGGGCGGCCGTCATGACCAGCGTCGTCGTCTTGCCCGTACCCGCCCCGGCATCGACCACCATGTTCGCCCCCGACGCCCCGCCGTCGGCCACCTCCTCCTGCTCCTCCGTCGGCCGCGGCTCGCTGCGCACCGGCTGTACGGGGCTGTGCGGTCGGGCCTGCCCGTCCGCCGACAGACTGTGACGCGGGGGAGGGGTCGCGGCGGTGAGCCAGCCGATGGCCTCCAAGTCGGCGACGGCCCGCTCTGCGAGCCCCTGGAGCTCTCGCAGCCTGGCCGCGTCCAGGCGCTCCAGATCGCCCGCCTCCTTTGTAAGGCCGGCCGCTGCCTGCCGCAGCTCGACCAGACTTTTCCAAGCCGTCAGTCTCCGCTCCCACACCAGTGGGCCGGTCTCGTCCGCGTGTTCGTGATCGGTCATGCCGCCGACCTTGATTGGACCCACGGGGCAAAGGCCAGCGCGGAACATCCCCAAGTGCCCGATTTCCCGCCGGGCGGTCATCTTTCTGCTCCTGCGGTTTGCCACACGGGAAATGCCCTCCACCGACGTCTCTTCCCGGCGAGCCGGATGACGGCGTAAGAACAACGCGATGCCCCGGCCCCTGGGTCAGCGGGGTCGGGGCATCGGCGTACGACCGGCAGCGGGATCAGGGGTAGAAGGTGTCGTATGCGTGCGGGCTTTCCGCCAGCTCGTCGAGCGCGGCTTGAGCCTCGTCGGCGCCTGACCACCGGCGAGGCGACGCGGGAGAGGGGATTGCCTTCGGGCCGTGTGCCAGCAGATGCCGCACCACCAGGGCGACGTCGCCGGGATCGGCCCACCGGACCAGCGGCAGTTCCTCGTACCTCTCCGGCCATCCGTCGTACACCTCACCCGTCCACACCCACGCGTCCGGGAACCGCGCCAGAGCCAGGCCGATGGGCCAGGCGTGCGTGTTGGCGGGGTTGTTGTCGCACCACTCAATGATCCCGACGTGCTCGCGCTGGCCCTGGCGGTGTCGGGCGACGCAGTGCCAGCGGTCGGTCCACACGCCCTCTGCCTCCAGGGCCTGCTCAACAGCGTGCAGGTAGCCGCACAGTGGCGATTCCATCGGCATTCTTCAGTCCTCCCGCGCCGTGCCGTTGGCGGGCGCGGGGACCAGGACGTCGCCGCGGCCGGCCATGTACGTCACCACCGCGCCCGGCACTTCCCGCGACGGCACCGGACCGACCAGCGAGGCAGGCAGTACCGCTTCCTGGGCGGCCAGGAGCTCCGCCAGGCGCTCCCCGGCACCATCCGGGCCCGTCACTGCCACCCGCACCTCGTACGCGTCCACAGGGCTGCCGTACGGCCGCTCCTGCGCCTCCCGGCGGCTTCCCTGGCTCTCACCCGGGCGTCCCGCGTCCTGCGTCTCTGCCATGCGCTTCAGGCACAGCCACAGCCGGTCCGCCGTCCCCGGCTGCCACGGTGTCCGCAGCTCGCCGGTGGCCGGGTCCAACTCGCCGCGCCACTGCGCGTACCGCGCCGCCACTCCGTCCGGCCAATTGCGCCGGTACTGGTGCCACACGCCCTGCTCCCTCGCCGCCGCCGGCTCCAGCTCCACCGGGTGCCTCAAGTCGCCCAGGCGCTCCAGGACCGTGCCCAGCGGCCCCCACACCACCCGCCGCCGCCCGGCGAACGCACGGGCCAGCTTCGCTGCGCCGACCTCTGGTGTCACCGCGTCCTCGGGTGCGCCCTTGGTGCGGGGGCCGGCCAGCCGGACGAGCACGTCCAGGACCCGTTTGCCGTTCTCGTCGACGACGTGCACCCGCCCGGCGAGCGGCGGGCGCCGCCGGCCCGAGGGCGTCGGCTCGGCGGCCACCAGCTCCACCCACGTCACCGCCAACGGCCCAGAGGCGAACAGGCCGCGGGCCCACGCGGCATTCTCGGCGCGCCGCTCACGTAGCTCGATCTGCGTGTCCACCACCGTCGCGATCCGCCAGCACATCGCGCACAGGTACCGGCCCTGGCGCTCCGACAGCGGCAGCTGGCACTGCGCCCCGCAGTCCGTGCACACCCGCACCGTCGCCGTCCGGCGCGCCTCAGCGGACGCCAACTGCACCCCGGAAGCCCTCGTCGGCCGCGACTCCCGCACGTCGTACAGCGGGATCTCCGTCTCCTTGTTGCGGTAGTCGCGGCCCGCCACATACCCGCGGACCGGCCCGGCCGGCTCCCGGGGAAGGTCCGCCCGCGCCATCTGAGACTTCGACGCCAGGGTCCACGGGACCGCGCTCCACCGGCTGAACCAGGGCGGCTGGAGCTCCGGCGCTGTCGCCGCTACGAACTCTTCGGGCTGTTCGACCACCTGCTGCTCCGTCACGTTGCGTCGCCTCCAAGGGGGTTGAGCGGCGTTTCGACAACGCCGTCGCCTATGGGGACGGTAGACCCGTCAACCCCCGGCGCGCAAGTCAGACAGGGCTCTGACCAGGCATTTTCTAGTTTGCAAACTTTGAGCGGAGTGCGGCTCCAGCTTCGATCCCTCGTTCCAGCCCACCCCGCCACACATCACCCACCGTCGTGACGTCATTCGCCAGCCGGGCATACTCCTTCAGCGGCCCCTCCAAGTCCTCCAGGTCCGCGAAGTACCGCGCCGGAACCATCCCCGGGTGCCGGTCGCGCCAGGACCGCAACGCCTCGATGCTCTTCACCGACGAGTGCCAGCACGCCGCATACACCCGCCGTGCCAGCGGCTGGGGCAGCCGCAGCGGCACACCCTTGGGGGAACCGCCATCCCGCGATCCGGGCCACCGGCCCGGGTCCATCGCCTCCTCGGGCACCGCCGGCCAGCGCCGGTCCCACCAGCCGCGGGCCCTCAACTCCAGCTCGATACCGTGTATGGCGAGCACGTCGATCGTGTCGAGCAGCTCGCCGGCCTGCCGCAACCGCCCCAGCTCCCGACGCCACGCCGCCCGCACCCGCGCCGCCTCCTGACGAGTCAGCCCCGCCACGCTCCACCGATCATCGCTCGCGAGCTCGCCGCGGTACTCCTTCTGCGCCTTGATCTCCTCTGTCAGCCGCTCACGTGTAACGGGCGACACCTTCGCAGTCACCGACTTCTTCCCCAGCTTGTCCATGCGCTCATCATTCCATTCCTAGTTTGCAAACCTCATCAACTCGCGGCGCGAAGCGACGCGGGGAAGGGGTGCGCACCCGATCCGTGCGCCCCTCCCCAACACAGCCCGGCCCCGGCGGCGCGAAGCGACGACGGACCCACTTCGAGCAACACGCCCCCTAGGACCCCAAGTTGATGACGCATCAGACGCGGGAGGGAGGCGCGGAGCGCCGACCCAGCGGTGCGGCGCGCGGCGCGCGCCACTACCCGCTCCGCGGG
>NZ_JSFP01000295.1 GCF_000805335.1 Streptomyces sp. CT34
GTTTGGAGTGCTCGCCACCCTGTCAAGGTGGAGGCCGCGGGTTCAAATCCCGTCAGGACCGCTTTTTCACGGCCCGCATCCCTCTCGGATGCGGGCCGTTGTGCTGTCCGGACCGGCCCGCGGCGCGGTACGGTGCGCATCACACACCACCCGCGGTCCGCCCCGGCGGGCACCGCGATCCTCCCGGCCGCACGCTCCCCGCGTCCATCTCCCCCGGGCCGTCCGCCCTGTGGCCCGAAGGTCCCGTCCGATCCCGGCCGGCGGCGACGGGCGTCTTGACGGCGGCACCTGCCGCCGGTACTCACAGAGGAAGGCGTGGGGGCCGGGGAGGTGGCGTGCGATGACTGCTGCGGTACGACACGAGACCAGGGCGCTGTTGCGTGCCCATCTGTCGGCGGCCCTCGCCTACGGCTCCCGCCATCTGACCCGGCACTGCCCGGTCTGCCATCAGCTGCTGCGGCTCGCCATGGAGCCGCACGCGGCCCTCTCCGGGGCCGACGCGCCCCCGCCCGCCTCCGCCCCCTCCCCGGCCGCCTGCGAGCCGCCGGCGGAGGACGAAAGTCCCGCCGACCGGTGACCAAGGGCGCCTGCGCCCACCGGCGGCGCGGTGGAAGGCTGTTGATGTGGTGACGGTGAAGCGCCCCTTACCGCAGGGGACGTATGCCCTTCAAGGACCGCGCGATGTGACGGGAGTCACCGAACAAGTTTCGCGCGACAGGGAACTTACCGCCCGCCCACAACCGGTCAATTTAATATGTGCAATTGCACTCCTCGTCGAGTACTCCGAAACAGACCCGCCAGGTCCACACTGACGGCCCCCCTCAGGGCCCCTGAACGGGTCGTGACGCCCCCGCCGGAGTCGACCGGCGCCAGGGCGCCCCGAGCGCCGCGAGCGGCCCTGGAACGGCCGCACACAAAAGAGATCGCGCTGGACCCGGCGGAGTCCAGCGCGATCGATGACGTACCCAGATGGAACGGGTGTGGGCCTGTTGGGGCAGGCGCCGCGTCGTAAAGAGCTCTATGGAGCGGGGTGAAGCAGGTGAAGCATGTGGTGCCAAAGCGGGCGTTTCCGGGTTGGGGGGCCCGAAAACGGCCTGGTTATGCGGTTGTTCAGGACTCGCTGCGCTGCTGCGGGATACCCGCGAGCAGCGCGCGGACCTCAGCCTCGCGGTAACGCCGGTGCCCTCCGAGCGTACGGATGGACGTGAGCTTGCCTGCCTTGGCCCAGCGGGTCACCGTCTTCGGGTCCACGCGGAACATCGTGGCGACCTCGGCGGGGGTAAGCAGCGGCTCGGCGTCAGGGGTGCGAGCGGTCATGAGCGGCCTCCTCGGGAGAACCGAACCATCACGGTTCTTTCCTCTAAATTCTGCACCTTGACCCACGTTGCCCGAAATGGCAGACGCGGGCCGAGTCGGTTATAGGACGAACGGCTTGTCCTCGGCACTACAACTACACCATCTGTCCAGCCACGTCGGCCAAACCGATGGAATTGCCCTCTCAGGTGTTCAACCTTGGCGGATGCCGATGGACCGTGCCATAGCGGACAGTCACACCCCCGTGACGAACAGTCACAACGTGACCAGCCACCACGAGACCCCTCAAGGAGCGCAATACCGAACTATCCGCCCTTAGTTGGACGGAAGGAGCCCGAGTCAGGCTCCTTGTCCTATTTTGGCACGAGGGTACGCCTTAGGAGCAAGACCCGAAGTCAGTGCTTTAGGTCACGCTTGAGGCAATAGCCCGGATCGGGACCTACGTCCCGTACGTCCTGACCACCGGGATGCCGCACCCGGCAACTCCGCGTCGGGCACCGGGCATTCAGCTGGAGAACTGACGTTCGCGCACCGCGCGCCACCGCTGCGAGAGCTTCTCGTACGCGACGCCGGCCCGCTCGCCGTCCCCCTCGCGCAGCGCCGCCAGCCCCTCCGCCACCTCGGCGGCGGAGCGGTCCTCGGCGAGCTGCCCTTCGGGCACCGCGTGCACCAGCCCTCCGTAGTCCAGCTCCACGAGCGAACGCGGATGGAATTCTTCGAGCCAGCGCCCCACATCTACCAGGCCGTCGATGAGCGGCCCCTCTTCCAGGGCGTCCCGAAGCGTACGCAACCCGCGCGCGACGCGGCGCCGCGCCTGCACCATCGGCGTCCGGTAACGCAGCAGGGGCGCCTGCTCACCCTCCGTGTACTCGCGCTCGCCGTCCTCGAAGAGGACGAACCAGCGGACCGGGACGTGCCAGGTCGCCGCCCGGATCCACGGCCGGGCGTCCGGATTGCGCTCCCGCCACCGCTCGTAGTCGGTGGCCGCCTGGCGGCGCACCACCGGGGGCAGCGCCGCGTCCAGCACCGCGGCCGGCAGCAGCTCCTCCAGGGACTCCAGGGCCTGCCAGCCGCGCAGCCGGGTGCGCCAGGGGCACACATAGGTCACCTCGTTCACCACGGCGACGAACGCGTCGGCGCTCTCGTGGACCGGCACCGGGACCGGTGGGGTCGGCAGCAGATCGGCCAGCGCCCGGCGCTGCTCGTCGACGGCCGTGGGCATGTCGTCGCGCTTGGCGTAGCGCGCCCAGTAGGAGCGCTCCGGCTCGGGGAACGCGGCCAGCGGTTCGTAGACCCGCAGATACGCCACATACGGGACCCGTACCGACGACGCCAAGGCCACGCCCGCTCCTTCAAAGGAAAGTCCACCGCCCGGAGTTGCCTACCCCCGCCCGGTCTGGATACGGCAGATCGTCCCATGCCCGTCCCCCGGGAGAGGGTGATCCCCGGTACCTGGCGGATCAACGCGCCCTCCAGGTCTTACGCTCGTTTCAACCGGCCCTCCCCACCCGCAGGAGGGCGTCCTCCGCGACATATGGGAGTCACGACCGTGACTGACGTACGTCCTGCCTTCGCAGGCGCCGAGAGCGGCGTGCTGCAGACCCTGTTCCGCACGGAGCAGGGCGGCCACGAGCAAGTCGTTCTCTGCCAGGACCGGGCGAGCGGCCTCAAGGCCGTGATCGCCATCCACAGCACCGCGCTGGGCCCCGCCCTCGGCGGCACCCGCTTCCATGCCTACGCCTCCGAGGAGGAGGCCGTGCTGGACGCTCTGAACCTGTCGCGCGGCATGTCCTACAAGAACGCCCTGGCCGGGCTGGACCACGGCGGCGGCAAGGCGGTGATCATCGGCGATCCCGATCTGATCAAGACCGAGGAACTGCTGCTCGCCTACGGCCGGTTCGTGGCCTCCCTCGGGGGCCGCTACGTCACCGCCTGCGACGTCGGCACGTACGTGGCCGATATGGACGTGGTCGCCCGCACCAACAAGTGGACCACCGGCCGCTCCCCGGAGAACGGCGGCGCCGGCGACTCCTCCGTGCTGACCGCCTACGGCGTGTTCCAGGGCATGCGGGCCTCGGCCCAGCACCTGTGGGGCGATCCGACGCTGCGGGACCGCAAGGTCGGCATCGCGGGCGTCGGCAAGGTGGGCCACCATCTGGTCGAGCACCTCCTCCAGGACGGCGCCGAGGTCGTGATCACGGACGTCCGCGCCGAGTCGGTGGACCGGATCCTCGCCCGGCACCCCCGGGTGACCGCCGTCGCGGACACCGAGGCGCTGATCCGCACCGAGGGCCTGGACGTGTACGCGCCCTGTGCGCTGGGCGGCGCGCTCAGCGACGACTCGGTGCCGGTGCTGACCGCCAAGGTGGTCTGCGGCGCGGCCAACAACCAGCTGGCGCACCCGGGCGTGGAGAAGGACCTCTCGGACCGCGGGATCCTCTACGCCCCGGACTACGTCGTGAACGCCGGCGGCGTCATCCAGGTGGCCGACGAGCTGCACGGCTTCGACTTCGACCGCTGCAAGGCGAAGGCCGCGAAGATCTTCGACACCACGCTGTCAATATTCGCTCGTGCGAAGTCCGAGGGCATCCCGCCGGCCGAGGCGGCCGACCGGCTCGCCGAGCAGCGGATGGCCGAGGCGCGGACGGCGGGGGGCCCGCGCGCCTGATGGCCGCACCGCCGTCCAGGGGACGGCCCACGGCGGTCCAGGTGGCCGAAATCACACCTTGCGCGGCCCGTCACGGGCGGCGGGGGAGACATCCCTCACCACCCGTCGGCGGGTCGCCGTACAGGACAGGTTAAAATCGCAGTTGACCAGCGTGGAAAGGGCGCCTCGCCGGTCGTGCGGAGCGGTGGGTGATGCGGGCGACGTACCGTATGGCCGCGGAAGCAGGTACCGTTAAAGCCCTACGAGCCGGTCTCTCTGTCGAGAGCCCGCTCTGAATCATGAACGCGTGTCAAGACTCTGGGGCCATCGAGCCCCGTCATTGAGGGGGTCGACCCATGGGGCGCGGCCGGGCCAAGGCCAAGCAGACAAAGGTCGCCCGCCAGCTGAAGTACAGCAGCGGTGGGACGGATCTCTCACGACTGGCCGACGAGCTGGGTGCAACGCAGTCGAACCAGCAGCCTCCGAACGGAGAGCCGTTCGAGGATGACGAGGACGACGACCCGTACGCACGGTACGCAGACCGGTACAACACCGATGACGACGAGGACGAGGGCAACTCGACCAACCAGCGTCGTCGCGCTTGACACTCTGCGCGCTCGCGGCATTCATAACACCATCGCGGACCCGGTCCTGGGCAGTGCCCGGACCGGGTTCTGTGCTGCCCTGGTGACCGCCGGCGCGGCGGCCCCAGGGCTCGGCTGACTCAGGCCGCGTAGTCACCGGTGAGGGTCACTGCCTCGGTGTGGCCGCCGCGCTCGACGATCTCACCGCCGACCCAGGCGTCCACGCCGCGGTCGGCGAGGGTGGTCAGGGCGACG
>NZ_KN708640.1:0-545 GCF_000805335.1 Streptomyces sp. CT34
GCGAGCGTTGCTCGCCCTTCGCGATGCCGGCCCCAGTGAACTCAGCCTTCGGGTTGGGGTGGTGGGTGGCTGGTCGTTGCTTGAGAACTGCACAGTGGACGCGAGCATCTGTGGCCAAGTTTTTAAGGGCGCACGGTGGATGCCTTGGCACCAGGAACCGATGAAGGACGTGGGAGGCCGCGATAGGCCCCGGGGAGCTGTCAACCGAGCTTTGATCCGGGGGTGTCCGAATGGGGAAACCCGGCAGTCGTCATGGGCTGTCACCCGCTGCTGAACACATAGGCAGTGTGGAGGGAACGCGGGGAAGTGAAACATCTCAGTACCCGCAGGAAGAGAAAACAACCGTGATTCCGGGAGTAGTGGCGAGCGAAACTGGATGAGGCCAAACCGTATTGGTGTGATACCCGGCAGGGGTTGCCAGTGCGGGGTTGTGGGAGTTCTCTTGATCGGTCTGCCGGCCGGTCGGTGAGTCAGAAACCGTTGATGTAGGCGAAGGGCATGCGAAAGGCCCGGCGTAGAGGGTAAGACCCCCGTAGCTGAAATGT
>NZ_KN708640.1:945-1693 GCF_000805335.1 Streptomyces sp. CT34
CCGTGTGCCTACAAGCCGTGGGAGCGTCGGACGTGTTTGCACGTCTCGTGACTGCGTGCCTTTTGAAGAATGAGCCTGCGAGTTTGCGGTATGTTGCGAGGTTAACCCGTGTGGGGAAGCCGTAGCGAAAGCGAGTCCGAAGAGGGCGTGGAGTAGCATGCTCAAGACCCGAAGCGGAGTGATCTAGCCATGGGCAGGTTGAAGCGGAGGTAAGACTTCGTGGAGGACCGAACCCACCAGGGTTGAAAACCTGGGGGATGACCTGTGGTTAGGGGTGAAAGGCCAATCAAACTCCGTGATAGCTGGTTCTCCCCGAAATGCATTTAGGTGCAGCGTCGTGTGTTTCTTGCCGGAGGTAGAGCACTGGATAGGCGATGGGCCCTACCGGGTTACTGACCTTAGCCAAACTCCGAATGCCGGTAAGTGAGAGCGCGGCAGTGAGACTGTGGGGGATAAGCTCCATGGTCGAGAGGGAAACAGCCCAGAGCATCGACTAAGGCCCCTAAGCGTGTGCTAAGTGGGAAAGGATGTGGAGTCGCAGAGACAACCAGGAGGTTGGCTTAGAAGCAGCCATCCTTGAAAGAGTGCGTAATAGCTCACTGGTCAAGTGATTCCGCGCCGACAATGTAGCGGGGCTCAAGCACACCGCCGAAGTCGTGTCATTGCAGCATGAGGGCTAACGCCTGTTGTGATGGGTAGGGGAGCGTCGTGTGCCGGGTGAAGCAGCCGTGGAAGCGAGTTGTGGACG
>NZ_KN708640.1:1703-3566 GCF_000805335.1 Streptomyces sp. CT34
CCTTAACGGGTGTTGTGATGGGTAGGGGAGCGTCGTGTGCCGGGTGAAGCAGCCGTGGAAGCGAGTTGTGGACGGTTCACGAGTGAGAATGCAGGCATGAGTAGCGATACAAGAGTGGGAAACTCTTGCGCCGATTGACTAAGGGTTCCTGGGTCAAGCTGATCTGCCCAGGGTAAGTCGGGACCTAAGGCGAGGCCGACAGGCGTAGTCGATGGACAACCGGTTGATATTCCGGTACCCGCTTTGAAGCGCCCAGTACTGAATCAGGCGATGCTAAGTCCGTGAAGCCGCCCTGATCTCTTCGGAGTTGAGGGGAGTGGTGGAGCCGACGGACCAGACTTGTAGTAGGTAAGCGATGGGGTGACGCAGGAAGGTAGTCCAGCCCGGGCGGTGGTTGTCCCGGGGTAAGGGTGTAGGCCGTGTGGTAGGTAAATCCGTCACACGTTGAGGCTGAGACCTGATGCCGAGCCGATTGTGGTGAAGTGGATGATCCTATGCTGTCGAGAAAAGCCTCTAGTGAGTTTCATGGCGGCCCGTACCCTAAACCGACTCAGGTGGTCAGGTAGAGAATACCGAGGCGTTCGGGTGAACTATGGTTAAGGAACTCGGCAAAATGCCCCCGTAACTTCGGGAGAAGGGGGGCCATTTCTGGTGATGACATTTACTGTCTGAGCTGGGGGTGGCCGCAGAGACCAGCGAGAAGCGACTGTTTACTAAAAACACAGGTCCGTGCGAAGCCGTAAGGCGATGTATACGGACTGACGCCTGCCCGGTGCTGGAACGTTAAGGGGACCGGTTAGTCGACCTTCGGGTTGGCGAAGCTGAGAACTTAAGCGCCAGTAAACGGCGGTGGTAACTATAACCAT
This sequence comes from Streptomyces sp. CT34, assembly GCF_000805335.1. GTDB lineage: Bacteria > Actinomycetota > Actinomycetes > Streptomycetales > Streptomycetaceae > Streptomyces. Next base: position 2,570 of record NZ_KN708640.1, read on the forward strand.
CCTAAGGTAGCGAAATTCCTTGTCGGGTAAGTTCCGACCTGCACGAATGGCGTAACGACTTCTCGACTGTCTCAACCATAGGCCCGGTGAAATTGCATTACGAGTAAAGATGCTCGTTTCGCGCAGCAGGACGGAAAGACCCCGGGACCTTTACTATAGCTTGATATTGGTGTTCGGTTCGGCTTGTGTAGGATAGGTGGGAGACTGTGAAGCGCCAACGCCAGTTGGTGTGGAGTCGTTGTTGAAATACCACTCTGGTCGTGCTGGATGTCTAACCTGGGTCCGTGATCCGGATCAGGGACAGTGTCTGGTGGGTAGTTTAACTGGGGCGGTTGCCTCCTAAAGGGTAACGGAGGCGCCCAAAGGTTCCCTCAGCCTGGTTGGCAATCAGGTGTTGAGTGTAAGTGCACAAGGGAGCTTGACTGTGAGACTGACGGGTCGAGCAGGTACGAAAGTAGGGACTAGTGATCCGGCGGTGGCTTGTGGAAGCGCCGTCGCTCAACGGATAAAAGGTACCCCGGGGATAACAGGCTGATCTTCCCCAAGAGTCCATATCGACGGGATGGTTTGGCACCTCGATGTCGGCTCGTCGCATCCTGGGGCTGGAGTCGGTCCCAAGGGTTGGGCTGTTCGCCCATTAAAGCGGTACGCGAGCTGGGTTTAGAACGTCGTGAGACAGTTCGGTCCCTATCCGCTGTGCGCGTAGGAGTCTTGAGAAGGGCTGTCCCTAGTACGAGAGGACCGGGACGGACGAACCTCTGGTGTGCCAGTTGTTCTGCCAAGGGCATGGCTGGTTGGCTACGTTCGGAAAGGATAACCGCTGAAAGCATCTAAGCGGGAAGCCTGCTTCGAGATGAGGGCTCCCTCCCACTTGATGGGGTAAGGCTCCCAGTAGACGACTGGGTTGATAGGCCAGATATGGAAGACCGGTAACGGTTGGAGTTGACTGGTACTAATAGGCCGAGGGCTTGTCCTCAGTTGCTCGCGTCCACTGTGT
>NZ_JSFP01000299.1 GCF_000805335.1 Streptomyces sp. CT34
CCCCGGAGGGCGACCGCCACCTCGCCGCAGTTGCGGCACGGCTCGGGCCAGTAGCCGTTGCGATCCTCGGCCGCCCCAAGGGGCGACCGCCACGCCTTCGCGGTTGAGAGTGTGACAGCCACTGTCCAGGTTGCGATCCTCGGTCGCCCCGGGGGGCGACCGCCACAGGCGTTCAGCAGCGCCGCGTACAGCCGCGGGACGGAGTTGCGATCCTCGGTCGCCCCAGGGCGACCGCCACCGGCGCCCTCAGGCCGGGCTCCATGACAGCACAGAAGTTGCAATCCTCGGTCGCCCCCACTCAGCACGATCGTTGACGTCCATGCCGGCCTTGCGGTTGCGATCCTCGGCCGCCCCAGGGAGCGACCGCCACACCCGGTGACGAGTGCTCAGTGCGTGACTCTGTCGGGGGTGCGATCCTCGGTCGCCCCAGAAGGCGTCCGCCACTCGAGGGCCGGGGCACCGTCTTCGTACGAGCCCCGCGGTCGCGATCCTCGGCTGCTCAGGGAGCGACCGCCACGCGGGTACTTGTTTCCGCCCTCGTTGAGGCAGCCCTTGTTGCGATCCCCGGTCGCCCCAGGGGACGACCGCCACCGTATCCACCATCTCGCCCGCCTTCTGCGGGTAGTTGTTGCGATCCTCAATCACCCCAGAGGGCGACCGCCACATCAAGAGCTGTTGGTAGGCCCAAGCCACTCCGTTGTTGCGACCCTCGGTCGCCCCAGAGGGCGACCGCCACCCGACATCGAGGCCGCGTGCCGGCTTCGAGCCGATACGTTGCGATCCTTGGTCGCCCCGGGGGGCAACCGCCACGCCCCGGTGGCACCAGCGCGGTCCCGAGGAGCGGCTGTTGCAATCCTCGGTCGCCCCGGGGGGCGACCGCCACGCTTCCGGGGCGTCGGTCTTGAGGGCGATGCCAGCGTTGCGATCCTCGGTCGCGCCGGAGGGCGACCGCCACCCTCGCACAGCGCCTCGGCACCACGGCCGGGTTTGAAGTTGCGATCCTCGGTCGCCCAGGAAGCGACCGCCACGGACATATACCAACACATCGCGGACCGAGGTGACTTGTTGCGATCCTCAGTTGCCCAGGGGGCGACCGCCACCCGAGCCATCGGCACTCCATATTCCCGACTCCTCAAGGTTCCGATCCTCGGTCCCCCCCGGCGGCGACCGCCACCAGTCCGTCACCAAAGATCGAGAACGGGCAGTAGATGTTGCGATCCTCGGCCACCCCCAAGAGCGACCGCCACGACGAAGTGTTGCAGTCCAAAAGCCAAGCTGTACCTTCATGTTGCCATCATCGATCGGCCCCAGAAGACAACCGCCAGACCGGACTTCCTCGCCCGGAAGTACAAGGCACAACATTGCGATCCTCAGCCGCCCCAGAGGGCGACCGCCACCTCGCGCATGGCCTGGCCGACAAGATCGTGGTGCACGTGTTGCGATCCTCGGTCGCCTCGGAGGGCGCCCGCCACGCCCGTCTTTGTCGCGCGGAGGGTGTTGGTCCTGTTGTTGCGATCCTCGGTCGCCCCAGGGGGCGACCGCCACCGGGCTGGGTGGCCACCCAGTACCTCGCGGTGCACATGGTCGCGATCCTCGGCCGCCCCGGGAGGACGACCGCCACGTCTCACGAGTGCACCCGTTGTGACGGAATGGCAAAGGTTGCGATCCTCGGTCACCCCGGGGGGCGACCGCCGCGATCCCTCACCTCGGTCGCCCCGGGGGGCGACCGCCACGCCGCGCTTGACGAGGCCAGCCTCGACCAGTTCCTGTTGCGATCCTCGGTCGTCCCGGGGGGCGACCGCCACGTCGAGCAGTGCGGCCTCTTCCCGGCTGGCCAGCCGGGTTGCGATCCTCGGTCGCCTCGAGGGGCGACCGCCACTGTTGTAGAGGTCGGGGATCCAGCCCATGGCCTGGGCATTGCGATCCTCGGTCGCCCCGGGGGCGACCGCCACGGCGAAGACGACCCGACAATGTCCAGGTCACACTGCACGTTGCGATCCTCGGTCGCCCCGGGGGGCGACCGCCACGTCCTCCATCACGGGCTCGGCCTCTTCGGTTTCCGCGTTGCGATCCTCAGTCGCCCCGGGGGCGACCGCCACACGCGATGCAGCTTCGTGACGCGGTCAAGGCCGAGAGGTTGCGATCCTCGGTCGCCGCAGGGAGCGACCGCCACGGCAAAGTGTTGCAGTCCAAAAGCCAAGCTATTCCTTCATGTTGCCATCCTCGATCGGCACGGAGGACGACCGCCAGACCGGACTTCCTCGCCCGGGCGTACAGGGCACAATATTGCGATCCCCGGTCGCCCCGGGGGACGACCGCCACCTTCGCCACCGATCAGCGGTCGAAGGTTGGTGGACTCGTTGCAATCCTCGGTCGCCCCAGGGAACGACCGCCACGTGTCGTAAGTCTGGCCGACGCCCTG
>NZ_JSFP01000300.1 GCF_000805335.1 Streptomyces sp. CT34
CTGCCGCGCGCCACCATCGGCTCGGTGGTGATCGGTGCGGTGATCTACACCGCGCTCCAGGTCGTCTACATCGGCGCCCTGCCGCTGGCCTCCTTCGCCCACGGCTGGGCCAAGCTCGACTACGCCGGCATCAGCGGCCCCTGGGCCGGACTGGCCACCGTGGTCGGCCTGGGCTGGCTGGGCTGGGTCCTGTACGCCGACGCCATCATCTCCCCCGGCGGCACCGGCCTGATCTACACCACCTCCACCTCCCGTATCTCCTACGGCCTGAGCAAGAACGGCTACGCACCCCGGCTCTTCGAGAGGACCGACGGCCGCGGCGTACCGTGGTTCGGCCTGATCATCTCCTTCGTGACCGGCGTGATCTGCTTCCTGCCCTTCCCCAGCTGGCAGCAACTCGTCTCCTTCATCACCTCCGCCAGCGTCCTGATGTACGCCGGCGCCCCGCTGGCCTTCGGAGTGTTCCGCCGGCGGCTGGCCAACCACGAGCGTCCCTACCGCCTCCCCGGCGGCAATGTGCTCTCCCCGCTGTCGTTCGTCGTCGCGAGCCTGATCATCTACTGGGCCGGCTGGGACACCCTCCAGCGGCTCGGCTGGGCGATCATCATCGGCTACGTCCTGCTCGGCAGCTACGCCGCCTATGCCACGAAGAGGCAGCTGCCGAACGCGCCGAGGTTGGACTGGAAGGCCGCGCAGTGGCTCCCGGTCTACCTGATCGGTATGGGGGTCATTTCCTGGCAGGGTGGCTTCGGTGGTAAGGGCCACATCCCGCTCTGGTGGGACATGGCGATCGTCGCGCTGTTCTCCGTCGGCATCTACTACTGGGCCCGGGCCACTGCCGTCCCGGCCGAGGCCATCGAGCAGAACATCGAGGAGGTGGCGGTCGTCAACGAGGGCGGCCACTGAGCCCAACCCCACGTCCCGCGACCTGGCCTCCCGGCCCGGCCGACCCGTACCCGGGTCCCTGGCCGACGACGTCGTGCCAGACATGGAGGCCATGGTCCATACGCACGCGGGCCCCGTCCGGGCGAATTCCAGGGGTCGTTGCAACACCGTGGTGAGTTGATCAAGCCGCGATCAGTTTAGACAGACGCTCGGCTGGGGTTTCCCAGTCGAGCGTCTTGCGTGGGCGGCTGTTCAGCTCGGCGGCGACGGCGTCCAGCTCCTCGCGGGTGTGCCGGGGCAGGTCGGTGCCCTTGGGGAACTACTGCCGCAGCAGGCCGTTGGAGTTTTCGTTGGAGCAGCGCTGCCAGGGGCTGGCCGGGTCGCAGAAGTAGACCGGGATGTCGGACGTGACGGTGAAGTGGTGGTGGTAGGCTATCTCTGTGCCCTGGTCCCAGGTCAGCGACCGCATCAGATGAGGCGGAAGGGTTTGGACGGTCTCCACCAGTGCCGTGCGGACGGCAGCGGCTGAGTGCCCGCGGGGAAGATGGACGAGCATCAGGTAGCGCGTGCTGCGTTCGACCAGCGTCGCGATGGCGGAGCGGTTGTTGCTGCCGATGATGAGGTCGCCTTCCCAGTGGCCGGGAACGGCGCGGTCGGCGACCTCGGCAGGCCGATCGCTGATCATGACCATCGGGTGCGGGAACCGCTGCCTACGGCTCCCCGCCCCCC
>NZ_JSFP01000301.1 GCF_000805335.1 Streptomyces sp. CT34
AGAGGGCGGTTCGTGAGTTGAGGTCCGTTTCGAGGTGAGGTTGGGGCATGGCTGCTGGTCGCGGGCCTTCGTCGGTTACAGCTTCCTGGCGAAGTTGCCGGTATCGATCTCGGTCAGGATGCCGAGCTTGACCAGGCGTTTCAGCTTGGCGCGAGTGCCTTCGATGTTCTTTGGCAGCAGTTCGTGGTCGAGGGCTTCGCAGACATCGCGGGCCCGCAGCGGGCCACTGGCCTGGTTGAAGACGGCGAGGATGTGGGGATAGTCCGGGTGATCGGGCAGTTCGGGTGAGGTGGCCTGGGCGGGAAGCCGGTCGGCGAGGGCGGTGACGGTCTTCCGGGTGATCGCCAGGTGCTCGAGGTGGGTCTCAGCCTCGTGCAATCGCCCCTGCAATTCCGTGATCTGGGTGCGGAGACCGTCGGCCAGGGCCCGGGCGGCATCCTCCTGGAGGCCAAGCGCGTCGAGCAGGGGCTCGACGTTCACACTGTCACCGCCTCGCGCCAGGTGGGGGTGTTCGCACCGGTCAGGCGGCGGGCCATGACATGGCTCATCGCCCAGTAGACGCGGGAGGCGGAGGAGGAGGGGCGGTGCTCGTAGTCGCGGACCAGACGCCGGTGCAGTATCAGGATCCCGTAGGTCTGCTCGACCCTCCACCGCTTGGGCAGCGGAACGAACCCCGCATCCTGCGGGTTGCGTTCGACGATCTCGACGTCGATGCCCAGGCCGGCTCCATGCGCGACGACCTGGTTTTTGAAGCCTTGGTAGACCAGGGCCTTGCGGACGGTGCCGCCGGCGTGCTCGGCGACCTGCTCCAGCAGTGCGATGCCCGCGGCGTTGTCGTGGGTGCTCGCGGCCAGCACGATGACGGCGATGACCAGCCCGAGCACGTCGACGGCCAGGCCCCGCTTGCGGCCCGGCACCTTCTTCGCCGGATCCCGGCCGGTCGTCGTGGCGGGGACCCCGGCGGCCGCATGGACACTCTGGGTGTCCAGCACCACCAGGGTCGGGTCCTCTAATCGCCGGGCCCGCTCACGGACCTGGCAGCGCAGGAGCTCGTGGATGACCTGGTCGGTACCGTCGTCCCGCCAAGCCGCGAAGTAGTAGTACGTCGCGCTCTTCGGCGGCAGATCGTGCGGCAGGTAGGCCCACTGACACCCGGTCCGGCCCTGGTAGAGGATGGCGTTCACGATCTCCCGCATCGCATAGGCGCCCTGGTGGCCGCTGACCGAACGGTGCCGGTCCTTCCACCCGGCGATCACCGGCTCGATCAGCGACCACTGCTCGTCCGATAAGTCACTTGGGTACGGCTTGCGTTCACTCACTCCGCCACACCAGCAGATCACCGGCTGCGGACCGGCAGATTCCGCCCGTGCCCACACCATCAGGCGACGACAGAGCCACCCAAAGACTCACGAACCGCCCTCT
>NZ_JSFP01000302.1 GCF_000805335.1 Streptomyces sp. CT34
ACTAGGGCGCGTATCGAGTCGTGATCAATCGGTGGTCCTCGTGAGGAACCTTGAGCCAGATCATCGCGGCGCGCAGCTGGGGGCCGGTGAGGTAGCTACCCGGGGTCTTGTCATAGCGGGCGGCGATGCCCCGTCAAGCCTTGAGTTTTTTGATCAGGCGCTTGATGGTGTTCGTCTCCTTGTAGAGGGCGACGTCGTGGCTGACAGGCCGACCACCCAGGCCCCCCTTTCTTCCTCCGGTTGGCGGCCTGGCAGTTGCCTCCAGAGGGTCTTGATCGGGGTCAGTGCTGCGGGTCGCCGCCGCCGAACATGGCGACGGCCTCGCGGCCCTTGGCCTGGTTCTCGGCGACGTAGGGGCGCAGCTCGGCTTCGTAGGCGGCGAAGGCCGCGCGGTGGTCGCCGTCGGCGGCGGTCAGGTGCCGGGCGAGGGAGCGGGCGCCGATCAGGGCCTGGGAGGTGCCCATGCCCGCGGTCGGGGCGGCGCAGTAGCCGGCGTCGCCGAGCACGGCGACGCGTCCGGTCGACCAGCGCTCCAGCTGGACCTGGCAGGTGGAGGCGAAGTAGAAGTCCTCCGCGTCCTCCATGGCCGCAAGGAGGCGGGGGACCTCCCAGCCGCGGCCGGCGAAGGCTGCGCGCACGGCCTGCTGCTGCTCGTCGCGGCTGCGCCGGTCGAGGGCGGGCGAGTCGGTGGCGAAGGAGAGGCTGACGGTGAGCCGTTTTGGGTCGCCGGCGCTGAAGAGGTAGACGGCGGCGTTGCCGGCGACCTGCAGCATGCCCTGGTGGTCGAGGCCGAGGAAGTTGTCGGTGGTGAAGCCGGCGCCGGAGAGGCCCAGGTGGTGCAGGGCCTGCTCATGGGGGACAAGGGCAAGGCGCCGCACCCGGGAGTAGACGCCGTCGGCGCCGAGGACGAGGTCGAAGTCACGGGTGGCGGCCTTCTCGAATTCGACGGTGACGCCGTTCTCGTGCTCGGTGAGGGCGGTGATGGTGTCGTCGAAGAGGTACTCGGTGTCGTCGGCGGTGATGCGGTGCAGAATCCGCGTCAGATCGGCCTTCGGGACCTCCAGTTCGCCGGCGAATGCCTCGGCGGGCAGCTCGCCCGTCTTCTCGCCGGCCTCGTCCACCAGGCTCGTGCCGCGCATACGGGGGTCATGCCCGCGCACCTCGGCGAGGATGCCGAGCTCGTCGAGGACATCAATGGCCTCGCCGCGGAAGTCGACGGCGTAGCCGCCGCCCCGGACGGAGGGGGCGCGCTCGACGACGGTGACGCAGCAGCCGGCGCGGTTGAGGAGGTGGGCCAGGGCGGGTCCGGCGACGCTCGCACCCGAGATCAGAACCTTGGTGTCGTTCATGGCGAGGACACTAGCCGCGATTTGACCATTTGGTCAA
>NZ_JSFP01000304.1 GCF_000805335.1 Streptomyces sp. CT34
GGGCGACCGCCACGCGGTGATCACAACGCGGGCGTCATCATGGCGTCCATGGTTGCGATCCTCGGTCGCCCCCGGGGGCGAGCGCCACCACCGGCGGACACCGCACGTACGTGTGCGTTAACCAGTTGCGATCCTCGATCGCCCCGCAGGGCGACCGCCACGCTGACGGTGAGTCTGCCGGAGCCGGCGCACTTCGTGTTGCGATCCTCGGACGCCCCGGGGGCGACCGCCACCGGCGAGGTCCCGGTACTTCACACGCACACGCGACGTTGTGATCCTCGGACGCCCTGGGGGGCGACCGCCACGATCTTGTCGATGGTCCAGGTGTCGCCGTTCTTGACGTTGCGACCCTCGGTCGCCCCCCAGCAGGGGCCGCCACGCCAACTCCCCCGCACTACTGGGTTCCTGAATGCGGGTTGCGATCCTCGGTCGCCCCGGGAGGCGACCGCCACCGATACCGCTGTAGCCCCGGAGAGTTCGGCCTTGTTGTTGCGATCCTTGGTCGCCCCAGAGACTACCGCCACCCATTCGCGACCGTCTTGTTGTGGCTGTCCTTAACCTCGTTGCGATCCTCGGCCGGGGAGCCAGTGCGGTGCTCGGGGTCGTTGCGATCCTCGGTCGCCCCGAGGGGCGGCCGCCACCGTTGCCTCGCGCAGCCGGTCAACGGCGTAGATGTCGTTGCGATCCTCGGTCGCCTCGGAGGGCCACCGCCACTGGGCGCTGGTGATCGATAAGCGGGGGCCCGTGCGGTTGCGATCCTCGATCGCCCCGGAGGGCGACCGCCACGACCAGGCCGGCACCGGTCATCCCGATCGAGTTGAGTTGCGATCCTCGGTCGCCCTGGAGGGCAACCGCCGTTGGCGATCACCGCGGCCCGCCGCTCCTTGTTGCGATCCTCGGTCGCCCCAGGGGGCGGCCGCCACGCGCTTCGCGGATGGCGAGAACATCATCGCCATCGCGTTGCGATCCTCGGTTGCTCCGGGGGCGACCGCCACGGGACTGGGGGCCTCTTTTCCCAGGTGGAGAGGGGGTTGCGAGCCTCGGTCGCCCCGGAGGGCGACCGCCACAGCTGGTCGACCCGATCACCGTCGCGTCGTACCTGACGTTGCGATCCTCGGTCGCCCCCGGGAGGCGACCGCCACTAGGCGGTGGGCTCGCCCGTGGGGCGGGTCACGGTATTGCGATCCTCGGTCGCCCCGGAGGGCGACCGCCACCTCGCCGCAGTTGCGGCACGGCTCGGGCCAG
>NZ_JSFP01000305.1 GCF_000805335.1 Streptomyces sp. CT34
CCCGGTGCTCTACCACCAGGCACTGAACGCCATCGCCGAGCCGACGGACATGTTCGTGGAGGTCGGCCCGGACACCACCCTGACCGCCCTGGCCCGCACGGCCCGCCCACAGGCGGCGGCGATACCCCTGCTGGCCTCCGCCCCGAACACTGCCCCCGGCCACACCCTCACCCTCGCCCTGCACACCCTCACCCACGGCCAGACGCCCGAGCCGTCCCCGGCCGGTTCGACGTCGACGAACACCACGCCCCCGTACACCGACCTGCCGACCTACCCCTTCCAGCGCACGCACTACTGGCTGACGCCCGCCCAGAGGGCGCACGCGAGTCTGTCGGCGGCTGAGCATCCGTTGCTGGACGGGATGACGGAGTTGCCGGGTAGTGGGGCGGTGTTGTTCACGGGTCGGGTGAGTGTCAGGTCGCATCCGTGGCTGGCGGAGCATCGGGTGCATGGCCGGGTGCTGGTGCCGGGGACGGCGTTGGTGGAGCTGGCAGCCTGGGTGGGTACAGGGCTCGAAGTGCCGGCCGTGGACGAGCTGGTGGTCAAGGCTCCGGTCGTCCTGGACGACGACGAGGCGCTGGTGCTCCAGGTACTCGTGGGCGCCGTAGAGGAGTCCGGCACGCGCACCCTCACTGTTCACAGCCACCCCGCCTCCGGCAGCGACCCCGTCGAGTGGACCGAGCACCTGACCGGAGTGCTGGCGCCGGAATCGGGGACCGCACCGAAGAAGTGGGAGGCCCGCCCGGGCTCCACCACCTCGATGGACGGTCTGTACGAGCGGCTTGCCGACTTCGGGCTGGACTACGGTCCGTTGTTCCGTGGGCTGCGGTCGGTGGCGCGGGACGGCCGGACGGTGGTCGGCCGGGTGGAGATGGACGAGGCATACGAGAACGCCGCCGGGTTCGCCTTGCATCCCGCGCTGTTCGACGCCGCCCTGCACACCATCGCCGCCACCGCCGAGCACGACAGGGGGGACGAGCCCCAGGCCATCCGCCTCCCCTTTGCCTGGAAAGGCGTCCGTGTCCACGGCGCCGCGGAGCGCGCCGTCCGCGTCTTGGTCCGGCAGCTGTCACCGCAGTCGTACGGCCTGCAACTGCTGTCGACCGAAGGCGAACTGGTCGTATCCGTCGAGGAGTTGACGGTTGCGGAGGTGACCGCGCAGCAGATAGCGGCTGCCGGCG
>NZ_JSFP01000306.1 GCF_000805335.1 Streptomyces sp. CT34
AGGCCAACATGGCCCAGGCGGACGGGTGGCGGTCGCCCCCCGGGGCGACCGAGGATCGCAACGTGCTGACCGAGGTCGGCACGGGCGAGCGATTCGAGAGTGGCGGTCGCCCCCCGGGGCGACCGAGGATCGCAACCCTCTCGTCCACGCCCAGGGCTCGGCGCGCACGCTCGTGGCGGTCGCGCCCCGGGGCGACCGAGGATCGCAACCCTCCTGATCAGCTGACGCCGGCGGTGGCGCGGTAGTGGCGGTCGCCCCCCGGGGCGACCGAGGATCGCAACAGCGTGGGGCGCGCACCGCGGTCCACCGGCGACCGGGAGTGGCGGTCGCCCCCCGGGGCGACCGAGGATCGCAACCCACGACCGAGAAGCTGATCCAAGCCCTGACCGACGGGTGGCGGTCGCCCCCCGGGGCGACCGAGGATCGCAACCTGTACGTCGTGCACGGCGAGCACGAGTACCTGCCCGGTGGCGGTCGCCCCCCGGGGCGACCGAGGATCGCAACGATTGAGGGTGTCGCGAGCATTGAAAAAACGGCAGGTGGCGGTCGCCCCCCGGGGCGACCGAGGATCGCAACCTCACCGCCCAGGGGGGCCCGATCGTCCACCTCGTAGTGGCGGTCGCCCCCCGGGGCGACCGAGGATCGCAACGCGAGCTGCTTCTTCGATCGATCGGGGGTGCGCCGGGTGGCGGTCGCCCCCCGGGGCGACCGAGGATCGCAACGCGATCATTGCCGGGGCGGATCCAGTCGGGGAGCAGGTGGCGGTCGCCCCCCGGGGCGACCGAGGATCGCAACGCTCTTGTCCAACTTCCTGCGTTCGGCGTCATGCCGCGTGGCGGTCGCCCCCCGGGGCGACCGAGGATCGCAACGTCAGGCACCGGCGGTCAACCGACTGCCACCGGCAAGGGTGGCGGTCGCCCCCCGGGGCGACCGAGGATCGCAACATGTAGGACAAAGCGAACCCGGCGCCTCCAGCGGACGGTGGCGGTCGCCCCCGGGGCGACCGAGGATCGCAACCATCCGGGCCAGGTCGCCGACGCGGCCGCGGGTCGTGTGGCGGTCGCCCCTCGGGGCGACCGAGGATCGCAACCTCGCCGAGCAGCGAGAACGCCATGGGGCCGACTCCGCAGT
>NZ_JSFP01000307.1 GCF_000805335.1 Streptomyces sp. CT34
ATCCGTTGCTGGACGGCATGACGGAGTTGCCGGGTAGTGGGGCGGTGTTGTTCACGGGGCGGGTGAGTGCGGGGTCGCATCCGTGGCTGGCGGAGCATCGGGTGCATGGCCGGGTGCTGGTGCCGGGGACGGCGCTGGTGGAGCTGGCAGCCTGGGTGGGCGCCGAGCTCGGGGCGCCTGTTGTGGACGAGCTGGTGGTCAAGGCTCCGGTCGTCCTGGACGACGATGACGCACTGGTGCTCCAGGTGCTGGTGGAACGTGAGGACGAGTCCGGAGCTCGTGGCATCACCGTGCACAGCCGCCCGGTCTCCGCTGTGGCTGCCCACCCCGCCGAGTGGTCCGAACATATGTCGGCGGTGCTGAGCCCTGTCGACGCCGACGCGTCCGAGCCGGATTCCTGGACGGCAGGCCCCGGTGTCCCGGTGCCCCTGGACGGTCTGTACGAGCGACTTGCCGACTTCGGGCTGGACTACGGTCCGTTGTTCCGTGGGCTGCGATCGGTGGAACAGGACGGCCGGACGGTGGTCGGCCGGGTGGAGATGGACGAGGCACACAAGGACGCCGCCGGGTTCGTCTTGCATCCCGCGTTGTTCGACGCCGCCCTGCACGCCATCGCCGCCACCGCCGAGCGCGACGCCGACGCCGACGACGTTCAACTGCCCTTTTCTTGGACGGGAGTACGACTCCACCGTCCCGCCGATGGCGCGGTGCGCGTCCTGATCCGGCAGCTGTCGCCGCGTTCGTACCGGCTGCGCCTGACCACCCCGGACGGTGAACTGATCGTATCCGTCGAGGAGTTGACGGTTGCGGAGGTGACCGCGCAGCAGATAGCGGCTGCCGGCG
>NZ_JSFP01000308.1 GCF_000805335.1 Streptomyces sp. CT34
TGGATGAACCAAATGGGCAACTGTTCTGCTAGGCTCCGCCACATGGGAAACCGCGAGGATCTGCTGGCGGGCGCGAAGCAGTGCCTGATCGAACGAGGCTGGGGCCGCACCACGGTGCGGGACATCGCCGCGGCGGCCGGCGTCAGCCATGCCGCGATCGGCTACCACTTCGGCTCCCGGGACGCCCTCCTCACCCAGGCTCTGGTGGAAGCGGTGGACGAGCTGGACCAGCTTCCGTCCGCCACAGCGGACGGGGCCGGGCCGGAGGAGCGCTGGCAGGCGCTGATCGACAGCTTCACCACACATCGCGCACTGTGGGTGGCCCAGCTGGAGGCCGCCGTCCAGGCCCAGCACTCTCCCGAGGTGCGCGACCGGCTCGCCGAGGGTCAGCGGCAGGGCCGCGAGGGGCTGGGCGGGTCGGTGCCGCTGGCGCTACTGGGCGGGCTGATGCTGCAGTGGCTGGTCGACCCGGAGCAGGCGCCGTCCGGCGCCGAGGTGGTCGCCGAACTCCGCACGCTTGCCAAGAGGCTGTGACATCGCGCGCTCTGCAAATCTTCAGGAGCTCACGACTGCCGTAGTCCTGATCCCGGACCAAAGCGACGATGGCGCGAGACCGAACACCTGAGCGTTCCAGTCAGACCACGTATCGAGTCATGATCGATATTCGGAGCCGCCCCCATAGCGGGCCTGGGGAACGGTAGACCTTCGTGCGTGACGTGCACGCAAATGACGGACCAGGAGTGGCAGTTCATCGAGCCGTACCTGCCGATCGGCGAGTACGGCCCCTACCCCGAGCGGCTGCGGCAGC
>NZ_JSFP01000309.1 GCF_000805335.1 Streptomyces sp. CT34
ACATGCACGGAGGACTGCCGTTCATCGGCATCAGCACCATCATCTACGGCGCGATCGGCATCGTCTGCGTCGTGGTCAGCGCGATCCGCAGGACAGGGGGAAGCTCATCATGCACACCGTCACCGTCATCGTTCCCGCTCACAACGAAGAAGAGGGCCTTCCGGCCACGCTGGAATCCCTCGCGCGGCAAACCGTCCCGCCCGACCGGATCCTGGTCGTGGACGACGGCTCCACGGACCGCACCGGAGAAGTCGCCGCATCGCACGGAGTGACCGTGCTGCGCCCGCCGCACCGCCTCGGCAGCAAGGCCAGGGCGCAGAACCACGCACTGCCGCACTGCACCACCGACCTCGTCCTGGCCGTCGACGCGGACACCGTCCTCGCCCCGGACTACCTCGCCCGGATCCTCCCGGTCTTCGACGACCCCGATGTCACGGTCGCGGCGGGCACCGTCCGCACCCGCTACACCCGCACGGTGTGGGAACGCGGACGCTCCACGGAGTATCTGTTCGGCTTCCACTGGCAGCGGCCCATCCAGGCCCGCGCCAACAGCCCCATGGTGTGCTCGGGTTGCTGCTCGGTGTTCCGCCGCGACACGCTGACCGCCTTCGGCGGTTTCCCCGAGCGGACCATCGTCGAGGACATGGACTACA
>NZ_JSFP01000310.1 GCF_000805335.1 Streptomyces sp. CT34
CACGCGCTCACGCCGCTCCGCCGCATCCAGACCCCGCAGCCGCTGCACAAACCCCCTGTCCTCGCGGTGACCGTTGCGGCGTCCGGCGCGTGCTGATGACGGCACCAACTCCCTTAGCACGGCAGGCACTTCGGCTGATCTTCCCAACGCCGGACGGTCCAGCCCGATCGGCACCACCACGGGAGCCCCACCCGCCAGCGCCCGGTCGAACAGACCAAGCCCGTCCTCCACCGCGAGTGGGACAAAGCCCGACCTGCGGAGCCGCGCGAGGTCCTCCGCCGACAGCCCGGAAGCCATACCCGCGTCGCCTCCGGACGCCTCCCACAGGCCCCAGTTCAACGCCAGCGTCGGCACGTCCGCAGCCGACCGGACCCGCGCAAACTCGTTCAGGAACGCGTTCGCCGCCGCATAACTCCCCTGGCCCGGCGAGCCGAGAAGGGACGCGGCGGAGGAGAAGACGACGAAGTTCGCCAGGTCGAGGCCGAGTTCGTCGGCGACGTCGTGCAGGTTGAGTACTGCGTCCACCTTCGGGCGCAGCACCGCCGACACCCGCTC